>OY760686.1:7500-3156400 GCA_963663865.1 Spirochaetota bacterium | reverse complement strand
GTAGACTACGAGGTCGATAGGTTGGAGGTGTAAGCTCAGTAATGGGCTCAGCTGACCAGTACTAATCAGTCGTGAGGCTTGACCATATTATTAAACGCCCGAAGCTTATGCTTCGGGCGTTTTTGTTTATTCAGAAGTAAAAATTTGAGAGTTATACCGCACTTATGTTGTTGGAGAATGGGCTTCTTGACTGCAAGGAAAATCTATTGTAAATTGTGTGCCTTCACTGTCTGATTTTATAAAAACCCTGCCTTTGTGTTCTTTGATAATACGGTTGCTGATTGATAACCCTATCCCAGTACCTCTGGATTTATTTTTGCTTGTAAAGAAGGGTGACCAGATTTTAGGCATAATTTCTCTTGGTATACCTGTCCCATTGTCTTGAACTACCAATCGTATAGCGTTGTTGAACAATTTTGTTGAGACAGTGATACGGCCCTGATAATTATTATTAATTTGCTGTTTGTCAAGGATTGAGTCTCGTCCATTTATAAGGAGATTTATTAAAAGTTGTTCAAAATATATTGAGTCCCCAAACATCTCTGGTATAGAATCACTTAGTAGCACT
The DNA here is from genome assembly GCA_963663865.1 of Spirochaetota bacterium. Classification (GTDB taxonomy): domain Bacteria; phylum Spirochaetota; class UBA4802; order UBA4802; family UBA5550. The sequence continues at coordinate 3,155,832 of OY760686.1, read as the reverse complement.
TCTAATTCAATATTATTCTTTTCAAGCTGATTGATTAATAAGAAAACAGCGTTATTGATGGAATCATTAATCTGAATTAGTCTTGGAGAAAAAACTGATTTTCTGGAAAAACTTCTGATATGATCAATAATTACTGATGATTTGTCTACTAGCGAGCATATCTTTTCCAGCTCTTTACAAAAAACAGATTTACTGATCTCTTCGTATTTGATATCATCTATTAGATTTTGTGATATACATTTTATTCCTGTCAAAGGCTGTGAAAGTTCATGTGCTATTCCTGCTGTAATTTCGGCAAGGCTTGAATGTCTTGAAAGTTGAAAAAGTTCAGTATCCTTCTCGAGAATAATTTTATTGTATTGTTCAATGTTGGTTTTAAGTCTTGAAACAAGGTGTGTTAAACGTTTGTTTTGTTCATGAGATAAAAACAACTGTCTTAATCTTCTGAAATATTTAAGTTGATACTGATAGACTATCAGGGAAGATATAATTATATTTAGTACTGTAATAAATAAGGATATGTCTATTTTGAACCCAAAAGATAAAGAAGCAATTAATAATGCAGAACAAAGAATTAATATGATTGCTATCGATAAAGAATGCATGGTAATTTGAGTGCGAAATATTTTGTAAGAAACTGAAATTATAACGGATAAATAGAATAAAACCAATAAGTCAGTATTATCTGAAAGTATATAAATACTTAATACTAAAGCCGTAGAAAAAAGAAGGATATTTGTAAAATAACTATAACGGATTGTGAGACTGTAAAAGATTGTCTTAGTCAAGATATATGGGTAAAGAAATATTGGAAAAATGCCTAATAAGAAATATCCCATTTTGATTTCAACCGATAAGGTGAAATACATGGGTATCATAGATAATAAACATGTCAGAGAAGAAAGAAAAATGAAACGCGAAAGTGTGTGACGAATCAATATAATTGAGAAAATAATAATTGCCAGGTTGTAATAAAATATTAAATAAAAAATTGAGGGTGGAATGGATTGAATATGCATGATTATCTCTCTTGCAATTAAGTTGATATTTCTCTGAATAATGTCAACTTAATTTATATGACAGAGAGAGGTCTGTTTCTTGGAAAAGTGTCAGGAAAGTCTATGGAGGAAATTATATAAATCTATAGCTGCAATAAAAAACGCAATCCTTGACATTGTGAGATTTCTATTTAATCCAGAATTTTCGAGGGGTTGAACTTAGGACAATTCCTGATCCTTGCGGAATCAGAACATTAATTAACAACATGTAAGGTTTGCTGATATTTTTTAGAGCAAGAGTTATTACTTTGTTTTTCTCTGGATTATCGCTTAAAGGCAACAGGACGGAAGTCCTGGATATGAAATCATCTGTCTGGGATTCAAGATATTTTTCATTTGATAAAGTGTGGAAATTCTCATACCCGGTAAATACTTCTGTGGGTTTTGTCTTTAGTTGATGTACCTGTCTGATAACTGATACTTGCATGTTAACACCATACTGTTTGAGGAAACTGACCTCATTATTACTAGTCCATTGAGCCGGAAATAGAAAAGTTCCTTTTGCAGTCGAGCTGTTGTAAAATTTCAGAATGAAAGGTTTTCCAGCCTCTGATAGTCTATGAATTCCATAGTCCCTACCAGCATATTTGATTACGTTGTAACCGTCGTAGTTGTATGAGGTTGACGAAGGTTTTATTGATACGCCAGCTATATTAAGTGTACCTGATTTGAACGAAGTTTTAAAAGAACGAGTGTATAATTCATCCCCGTCAATATCTACCCGTATTCCAGCATTAAGAAAATTATTTTCTGAAATTAAATCATGGATATCGCCCGAGACTTCCATTGTATCGGGAATGATGAAAACAGCTTCCTTTTCATTGAAAGATGGAAAATCTTTCCACGAAAGAACAAAGCTTATTTTTCTATCAGTTTCAGAAATATATTTTATAGTGAATTCGTTAACAGCAAATAAAAACTTAACTGAATTTAATGCTCCAAAAATTGGCAGAATAAAAAAAGTAGTAATAACTATAATAATTATTAGCTTTTTCATAATTTCTTCAGAATAAATGTTTCATAGGATTTTCGAGTAGATTCCGGAACTTCGTCTGAATGACCAAGCGCAATAACTGCACATAATTCATTCTCAAGGGGAACGTCAAGGAGTTCATTAACTTTTTCGCTGTTGTTTAGTATTTCGCCAAGCCAGACAGCGCCTAATCGCATAGCTTCTGCTGCAATAAGCATATTTTCAACACAGGCACCTATACTCATTAAGTCTTTATCTCTATTATAGCCTGATGGTATATGGTAAAAAATACAAATGCATTTATCAGATTGATCAATAACTCTTGAGTATTTGGTTAGCTTAGCGAGGGTTGATTTTATTATTGGATCATTAATGACTGCAAAGCGCCATGGCTGGTTGTTGAGGCCGGAGGGCGCCCATATCCCAGAGTCCAAGATTTCTTTTATCTGTTCATCATTGATTTTTATATTGTTAAACTTTCGTCGGGAACGCCTTTCTTTAATTGTCTTTAGCGCCAGGTTGTTTAACATAAACACCTCCAGTTGAAAATGGTTAATCTATCGGGTAGAGTCTGCGTTTTTTAATTCGGTTAATTTAGCCTTTTTTTCTACTAGTTTGTCTATATGTTTGCTGATAATCTGCCCGTAGTCAAGTTCTTTCCTGATAATTGAATAGCGCTCTGATTCCATCTGGCTCAAATCAGTTGATATTCTAATTTCAGATGCCTTCTCTGCAAGCTCTCTGGCTTTATTCCAGTAAGGTAGTGCTTCCCTGTATATTTTTTCAGCAGTTTTAAAACTTTCAAGAATCTCTTCGGCAAAAGAACCGCTGTGGAAGTAGATATTATTCATGTCGTACCGTGATGCAATTCTCATGTGATTCCTCATTATTAGCAGATTGATGTGCATCGAAAGAAGTCTTCGATATTTCAGGTACTCTTCCTTTGAATGAGTTTTAACAAGAGATTGTGATGGATGTCTGAAACGGCACATTAAGGCCGTTTTAAGTCTTTCAATGTTTTTTCGTAGTGTGTTTTCATTATAATATAGTTTTTTCCCGTATAGTTCATAAAAATCTTCAACGTAGTGGGGGGTTGTTTTGTAATGCAGGCGTACCCTGGGGATATAATCAGAAAAAGGTAAGTAACTTTCGTCTCGATCAGAAAAATAGTCGTAATTATAATCTTCGGAAAAAGAGAAAGTTCCGATTAACGTTACCAGGATTAATGTGCAGAGTGCTGTAAATTTATATTTGTATTTCATAATAATTTCATTTTCGGTTAAATTAGTCGGTTAGTAAACAAATTATATGGGGAAGAACAGATCGTAGTATGCGGTCAAAGTTTTAGTATATTCGAATTTGATATCTGCTTCCACTGTCCAGCTAGACTGAGGATGCCCTGTCAGAACAGAGTTAAATCCAGTTAGTGCCTTTGTCAGATTAGTTGCTACATTCTGTCTTTTGAGAACCCCGCGATTGTGGCGGTCATAGAACAACTCCTTCTGTGCGTGATGTAAAAATTCATCTGCTGATCGGTATTCCCTGAAAGCCTTTACATCAAGAATATTTCTGTATGAATCGTTGATATTGAGACATTCTGAGGCTTTATAAAAAAGAAATATCATTTTAATAAAAACATGACAGTGATCGGATATCTCCTGATCTGTGGTTAACTCTATAAGGCGCTTTACGTTATGATAGCATTTCCTGAGGTTAAAAACAATCCGTGAGAAAATAGCCTGATTAGATATTGATTCTCTTCTTGGTAGATTGTAAAGGCTATATTGAAAATATCTGTAAAGAGATTCGTTAACTGACTCTCTGTACTTAACGAAGAGCCTGAGCGCTTCATCTGGATGAAGCATTTGTTTTTTAACTGATTCTTTCTTTACAGTCTGAGCGCTTTCCTTTTTTGGGAGGTCAGTTTTCCCGGATTCGGATGTAAATCTATGTGTCATTATTGCAGAGTATGCCGTGTTTAATTCTGACATAACCTTGTTAGCCCAGTCGACCCTTTCGGGATTCTTGTCTGGGTGATATTTTAAAGCAAGTTTCTTGTATGCAACAGTTATTGCCCTGTCAGTAGAGTCGGGAGATACACTCAGAAATCTGTAATAACTGGCAATTATTTGTTCATTGGTCATGGTGTAAAAAAAATTGGTCTCCAAAAAATGTGTGATACCTCAACGACTCAAGGGCATTGACTTAAAATAAATAATATTAAAGAAATGTCACTTTGAATTTATATAAAAAAAAATTACAGTTAAAAAAGTTGAAAATAAACAAAATTACATATTCTATATAAAGAATACAAAACAGAAAATATTGAAAAAAAATAACAGGATAAAAAAATAGAGCAATTAATGCTTTACTTAACCCGCAGGCCAATTTCTGAATAAACATCGATAATGATTTTATTCAAATAATAATTTCTAAATATATCTCCTGAGCTTTAATGAGTACTTAATATATGTTGACATCTACTAATGCGTTGGGTATTATAGGAGGAGTATTTATATTCAGGAGTGAACAAATGAATAAAGCCACAGAGTGCAGGTTAAAAGCTCGAGCGTTAACTGCAAAACAGGAAGCCATATTTGACTATATCAGGCAGTCAATTAAAGACTGCGGATTCCCGCCAACTGTTAGAGAGATCGGTGATCATTTTGGCATAACTGTTAAAGGCGCTTATGATCATATTAAAGCGATTGAAAAGAAAGGTTGTATTAAGACAGAGCAGGGGAAGTCCAGGGCTATTGTGATAGTTGAGAACGGAAGCTCTGATTCTGACGCCGGTGAGGATTCGATTGTTAATATACCGCTTCTGGGTAGGATTGCAGCAGGTGCGCCTGTTATTGCAGACGAAAATATTGAGGATTATATAAAACTTTCCCGGTCGTTTTTGCCTGGCGGAGATTTGTTTGCCCTTCATGTCAGGGGAGATTCCATGATTGAAGGCGGAATCCTTGATGGTGATATCGCAGTGATAAGGAAACAGAATACTGCTGACGATGGGGAAATTGTTGCTGCTTTGATTGATGAAGAGGCCACGCTAAAAGAGATTGATTTGAGCGGTGAAAAACCTGTTCTGCTGCCCATGAACCGATATTATAGCCCGATTATAGTCGAAAACCTCATAATTCTGGGTAAACTCGCTGCGGTAATACGCTCATATTAAGACTTATTTGTGATAGTGTGACTATGGATAAAGAAAAGAAACGAGAAATATTTAGCCGTATCGATGCAGCTATTCCAGTGACACTGTCCTTCAGGTTCGCTGACGCATCTATTTTAATGGCGATTGGCAGTATTGTGGCTAAATGTTTGTCCAGAATGGATCATATTTTCCTTCTGAATTCAGTTGTGACTATATTGCGTGAATTGGTAGTAAACGCAATCAAAGCAAATGGCAAGAGGGTGTTCTTTGCAAGAAATTCTCTTGATATAAGAAATCCGGAAGATTACTTCAACGGGATGGCGCGATTTAAAAAAGAAGTTATAGGAGAGTTTGAGTTATTAAAGGATGATTTAACTAACAGCGACTATTATGTTAAAGTCTTTTTTGAGTTTAATAACAATGACCTCAAAGTTCATATAGAAAACAATTGCCCGATAATTCCTGAAGAACTCAACAGGATTAACTTTAGAATACAAAAGGCTAAACAATTCAGTGATTTTACAGAGGCTTATGATGAGATAGAGGATGACAGCGAGGGGGCCGGGCTTGGAATTGTTCTCACGATCCTGTTCCTGAAGAATATGGGTATTCATCCCGACCTTTTCTCAATATCATCAGATGGTAAAATCACCGTGACGGCTTTAACAATTCCCTCAAATCTAAGACCGCCAGAATGGACTGGCCAAATTAAGAATGATATAATTAGCAGTATTGAGGGAATTCCGACATTTCCGGAACATATACTGGATTTAATGGAAATGTGTTTTGATCCTGATTCGAGCATTGAAATTATCTGCGAGAAGGTTATGATGGATCCGGCTCTGGTTGCTGATGTGATAAAGCTTTCAAATACAGCCGGTTTCGTTTCATCAAGGCGAATGGAAACGGTGATTGATGCTGTAAAGACGATAGGTTTGAAAAATCTGTATTCTATACTCCTCGCAAGCAATTCCCGCAGGATACTATCTCAGAGGTACGATAATTTCGAAGAGATCTGGGGACATTGCAATAAAACAGCCTTCTATGCACGAATAATAGCTTCGATTAAAAAAAAGAGCAGCCTAAGCGATAACGCCTATATAGGCGGATTGCTTCATGATCTTGGTAAGATAGTGCTGCTTTCTACAGATATTAAACTGGTTGAGAGAATAGCTGAAACCGTAAAAAATAGAAAAATCGTTACATCTACGGTTATGGAGGAAATTTCCATTGGTATAAGCCATAGCGCAATAGGCGAACTTATAGCGTCAAGATGGAATTTCCCTGAATACCTTGTTGAGGTAATTAAATGTCATCACGATCCGCTTAGAAGTAGACCGGATTATCGCGATGTTGTCAATGCCGTTTATCTGGCAAATATGATTTGCGGAATTGAAACAAGAAAGTATCATTATGACTATCTGGATGAAGACATACTGGCTTCATTCGGAATCAATAACAGGGAAGAATTTAAAAAAATATCTACTTCTCTTCGGGAAAAATGGGATAATCTCCAGAAGGGGTAAATGAGATTTGTTCTAATGTATAAAATTGTAGTTAATGCTCTATTTGTTCTTCCTGGAAAAATTTCTATTTAGAAAAAATCTTATCATTCTGTAGACAACGAATAGTGCAAACAAAGAGGCCGCGAAAATAATAAAAAAATAACTGTAGCTTTCAAGCACGCTATTAACTTTCTGTTTGATCAATTTCCACTCGCTTCCAATTAAAAAACCACCCTGTATCCATATCAGATTCCATATAGAAGCGCTGATTGTACTTACGATAAGGACATAAGCGGGTTTTAAGCCGGAAATTCCAGAGACGAGAGAAACAACGGATCTAATGCCAGGAATGAATCTATTTATCAGTACAACAAAGTATCCGTATCGTCTGAACCAATTCTCAGCCTTGACTATACTTGCCGCTGAAAAAAAACGGTAGTCACGTTCAATAAAATGCTGTCTTTCGAGCTTTCTACCAAAGTAGAATAGCGTCATAAAACCGATAACACTTCCGGCAGTTGTAATTAAAAAAACCTGAACATAACCCAGGCGCCCTGAACCGGCAAGAAATGCGCCGAATGCCGTAATCGTATCACCCGGGATTGGAGGTATAATGTTTTCAAGAATTGCTGAAACAAGCAGAAACATATAAAGAACAAAATCACTTTGAGGCATCAGTATTTCAATTATATAATCTAACAATTCTTCCATGGCAGCACCTGTAGTAGAATGAATAAGTTTTAATCTGTAATATACTTAATATTCATAAGTTCATAAATACAATTGATGTGTAAAGTCATAAAAATAATATATAGAATTGAAATAACAAAATCACACAAGCTCAATAAAAAGGTTTAAAATTTATTTTATGCTTGATAATAAAAAATCATGAAGTAAAAGTTATTAAATAATTCCTGCTCTTTACATCTTTTTTTCTCGTGCGCTTTGTTCATTCCAGAAAATACTAAATACGGTTGTACCGTCAGTCTTTGCTTGAATACAAAATACAGGGGGTAACTGCGTTGAATATAGGCAAGGGGTTTATTTGGGACGGAGATTTACAAAAGATTAAGTATCTGAAAAATCCGGAGATTGAAAGGATCATCGATAAGTATGTCAGACTTTTAAGGCCTGACAAGGTTACTGTGATTTCGGATAGTGCTGAAGATATTGCGTATGTGAGAGATGGGGCAATTAGAGCAGGAGAGGAAAAGAATCTCAATATTGAGGGGCATACTGTCCACTTTGACGGAATTAACGATCAAGGACGTGATAAAAACAATACCTGTATTATGGTAAAGCCTGGTACAATTCTTGCCAGCGGAATTAAAACCGTTGATGTTGAAACTGGCAACAAAGAGGTCCATGATATAATGGACGGCATGATGGAAGGAAAAGAGTGCATAATCAGATTTTTTTGCCTTGGTCCTGTTAATTCTCCCTTTTCCTTATGTGCTCTTCAGCTGACTGATTCTTTTTATGTGGCTCATAGTGAAGATTTGCTTTATAGAACCGGATATCAACAGTTCAAAAACCTTAACGGTTCCAACTCTTTTTTCACCTTTGTTCATTCCTCGGGGAAGCTTGATGAAAATGGCAATTCAGCTAATCTGGACAAGCGGCGGATTTATATTGATACAGAAGGCGGTATTGTATATACAATAAACAATCAATATGCAGGAAACAGTCTCGGGCTGAAAAAACTTGCACTTAGACTGGCAATATACAAATCAAACCATGAAGACTGGCTTGCTGAACACATGTTTATAATGGGTGCAAGACCGGAAGGGAAAGACCGAACAACATATTTTGCCGGTGCCTACCCAAGTGCCTGCGGAAAAACTTCTACCGCGATGATTCCCGGTCAGCTTATTGTTGGTGATGATATTGCGTACATAAGAAAAGGCGCTGATGGAAATGCATTTGCCGCAAATGTCGAGCACGGAATTTTTGGAATTATTGAGGATGTTAATCCACAGGATGATCCGGTAATCTATAAAACATTAACTTCACCGAGAGAGTTGATTTTTTCCAACATCCTTGTAAACGACGGAAGTCCTTACTGGCTCGGAATGGGGAAGGACATCCCGGACAAAGGCGTAAATTTTAGCGGTATCTGGGAAAAAGGGAAGAAAAATCACGCGGGTGCTGAAATTCCACCAGCCCATAAAAATGCCAGATATACTGTCAGGATAGAGGAACTCGAAAATTGTGATTCAATGCTCAATAATCCGCAGGGTGTGCCGCTTCAGGCAATAATCTATGGCGGTAGAGATTCCGATACATCAGTTCCAGTTTGTCAGAGTTTTGATTGGGATCATGGTGTCTTTATTGGAGCTACCATTGAATCTGAGACAACCGCAGCGACAATTGGAAAGGCTGGAGTAAGGGAGCTGTCGCCAATGGCCAACCTGGATTTTCTTTCAGTGCCTCTTGGCCAGTATATTAATAGCCATTTCAAATTCGGCCAGATGCTCTCAAGTCGCCCTCTTATATTCGCAACGAACTATTTTCTTCAGGAATCAGGAAAGTTTTTAAACGGCAAGCTGGACAAAAAGGTATGGCTCATGTGGATGGAAGGACGTGTACATGGGGAGTATACTGCACTTGAGACACCCCTTGGGTATATACCCAAATACGACGATGTGGAGACATTATTCGATGTTCTTCTCGGGAAAAAATACTCAAGAGAGGAATATGACAGACAGTTCTCTATAAGAGCAGACAGTTATATCGCAAAGATGGATAGAATTGAAGCTGCGTACATTATTGAAAAATCTATACCGGATAAGTTTTATATAATTCTAAAAGAAGTTAAGGATCGTCTTATTTCAGCGAAACTTCATTTTGGAATGGGCGTAATCAAGCCTGAATATTTTGAATAATAAAGTATAGTGGGGACGGCAAAGGCCGTCCTCATCGTTCTATAAATTTTGATATTTTGTCGGTATTGATGTAGTTTAAATGTGTTCCGGCGAAAAAGGAAGTATAGAGAGAAATCGCCACGCCAAGCACGATGTATAGCGGTAATTCAATGTTGAAGCTGAAAATATCCTGTAAAATTGTGAAGTTCTTGGAAAAAGAAATGAAAACGATGCTTCCCAGTATCAGAATGCCCGTAGACATCCATTTTAAACCGGAGATTCCGCATTTTGCATGATTTTCACTCAATTCAATTATATTCATGACAGATCGTGTTACATCAACTTCGCATGCGATTGACTCTTCCCGTACACCGTCCTCAATCACTGTCTGAGTTAAGTATATTTCCTGACTACAGTTCAGGCAATTTTTTAAATGATGGCTCAGTGATAAGGGTATCTCCCGGTGATTGTCGAGATTGTCATAAATAGTCATTGCCGTTCTACATCTCATCTGTTTCCTCCATGTCAGCACCCTTCAGATAAGCTCTTAACTGTTGCTTGGCTCTTGAAACATGCGATTTGATCGTATTTACCGGATAGCCTGTAATTTTACTGATCTCCCTGAACTTCAAGCCGTCAAAGAAGAACATGGTTATACACAAACGGTATTTTTCCGGCAATGTGTTAATAGCCTCGTGGATAATACGTCTCGATTCAGAGGCAGCGTATTCCTTTTGAGGATCTTTCATTGAAATGTCAACAGGTTCGTTTTGCTCTGGCAGGCTGGTGTCAATCACTGTTGATTTCAACTTGTTAATTCCTGCATTGTAGGCAACCTTCAAAATCCAGTATTTGAACGGTGAAAGCCCCCTGTAAGTATCAAGTTTCCTGTAACAGAGAATCAGGGTGTCCTGGGTAAAATCCATGGCTTCATCCTGATTTTTAAAAAACCTCATACCCATCCGGAAGATTCTCTGCTGATATCTTTCTACAATCAGCTTAAAAAGGGCTGTCTCTCCCAGTAATATTTTTCGGATAATGCTTTCATCAGAAAGGCTGTCAACAATCATTGTTTTATTTATGATGTACCCTTAATCTGACCACAAAAAAAACTATCTGACTTAATCCGATCGCAAATGGAATCAATCCGCTTAAAACTCCATATGAAAAACCAGATTTAATTATAAAAAATACAACCAGACTGCCGCCAATACTCATGAGCAGCAGCCCTGTGAAAAGGCTGAAGGTCGATATGTCAAACTCGATTTTTCTGTATATTCCCTTTTCAATCATGAACATCTTTTGCCTGTGATGCCAGAGCAAATAGAAAAAAACAACGAGTGATCCCATTACAATCCCAACAATAGGGATTACAGTCATAAGAACTTGAGCAGCGGCTGAGGCTATAGTGGTAACATTTTGCATTTAATTCACCAGTAAAAATAATAGCTTAAAGTAAAATAAAATATTAAATGAGTCAATCAGTGTTTTCAAATAAACGCAAATAATTATTTACAGGCCGCGATCGACCTTAGCAACATGAATCCAAAAATGCCGCACAAAACAATTGATAAAAGAACGATTGAAGTAATTAACATATAAATATCCCTAACTGTAATGTCACTATTAACGACACAGGGATGAATCAGAAAGTTGCAAAAATATCGAGGTGGGTAATATGATTGTAGTCCTTGATGCCGGGAATACCTCTTTAAAAGCAGGGGAATTTACTGTAGACGGAACCATCTCCAGGAAAAATGTATATTACTTCAATGACAGTCCTGGGAAAGCTGTTTCCCTTTTTGTTAATGAGCTTAAATTAAATTATGGATCAGATCTAAGTGGAATCCACGGTATTGTTGTTTGCAGCGTAAAAAAGAATTTCTTGCAATATGTCAAAAACGAACTTGGACTGAATCGCGGTCTTATATATGAAATCACACATGACAGCAAAACAAGCATAATAAATGGTTACGATAATCCGGAAAAACTGGGGAATGACCGTCTTGCTGCTGTTGAAGAATGCTATAGTACTCATGGTTCTGCAATAATAATTGATGCTGGAACAGCCATTACGGTGGATGTTGTTGAAAAGAGCGGTTTTTACCCGGGGGGCCTGATAATACCCGGAATAGGTACATCATTAAAGGTCCTTTGTATAGATGCAAATCTACCCACTGACATAGAACTCACCGAGGTTGTTGATTTGATCGGAAAAAACACTTATAGTGGGATTAGAGCAGGAATTTTTTATGGATGGGGCGCTATGATGGAGGGGGTTTGTTCGAAAATAAGGCTTTTATACGGAAGTGAAATGAAAATTGTAGTCACAGGTGGATACGGCCTTTTTTTGGCTGCGTCAATGTCCTTTAAAGTAATCAATGAGCCGGATCTCGTTTTAAAGGGATCTTTGCGGATATTCAATAACAGATAAAATGTAATAGAAATTTGACCACGTAAGTTCATCGCAATATTTGTCAATACCTACTTATCAACTTATCAACAAAGTTATCAACATTATCAACAATCAAAAATTTTCAGTTAATTAATTGAGTTAATTAATTTCATTTCATTTGAATCAGACTGATTTGAAGATGAATCCAGAAAGAAAACGAATGAGACATAAGCATTTAACTGCTCATCCAATCAGAAGATAAGTCGTTGGAATATTTGTGAATAGTGCCGATACTGTTTCTAATAATGCTATCGATACCTAAGTTGAAAATACAGTGCAAAAAACTAAATATGTTCACTTTGGTAATCTGTTGATAACTTTATAGCGCAGGTTATAAAAAAACAAAAAAAATATCGAATTATATCGTAGGTTTTTGTTTATACTTTCCACATCAGGTCATTTAAAAAATCAAATATGAGATGCGGAAATCATTTATAAATAGCAAAATTCCGGGATTATGATTATATGGCGTATAAACTGTTTGAATAATAGATATGAAAATGAAAATCTGGTGCTTAAGTAGTCTGATTTCAAGTATAGGAGTTAAAAATGAAGATAGCCATCGGATCAGATCATGCCGGTATCCATTTAAAAACCAGGATTGTGGAGAACTTTGATGAATGTGAGTTTCTTGATGCCGGTACATATTCAAATGAATCATGTGATTATCCAGATTATGCAGCCGAGGTTGGGAGGCTTGTAACGGAAGGCAAGGCGGATTGTGGAATTGTAATCTGCGGTACGGGAATAGGAATATCAATAGCTGCCAACAAGGTAAAGGGCATCAGGGCTGCCCTGTGCTTTAATGAGTTTATGGCTGAAATGGCTAAACGGCATAACAATTCAAACGTTCTTGCCCTGGGAGCAAGGGTTATCGGAGAAGATCTCGCTTTCAGCATAGTCAGAAGGTGGCTTGATACTCCCTTTGATGGAGGCAGGCACGAGAAAAGAGTTAACAAAATTATGGAACTCGAATGATTCAGGAGATAAAATGCGCAGGGTTTTAATACTTATTATACTATGGGGTATGCCTTTCGCGTCTCCCCTTTATCCTGCTGCGGAGGATGGGAAAGCCTGCACAGTTCACTTCGCCCGGGTCCCTCAGAGCGGTCTCAACGGGATTCAGGCTGCAGGAGGCCAAAGCGATTCTGTCCGATATACTGTTTCTGATATATCTTATGGAAAGCAGTATGAATCGGGCGTTCTTGATATGTCACTGTCCTTTGACGGGGAGCCTGTCACGTTGCATCATGATGATACATCACGATATCAGGTACTATCGGCGGAATACAGTTTTACGAAGGCAAAGGGGGCCCATGGCAGCGGATGTGCACTTTTCTATAGAGACGATCATGAAGTTGTACTAAAGCCCGAGGCAAGCCTGTGGCTTGGCAATTCAGGCGATCTTGGGTCTTTCACTGTAGAATTTAGAATTAATCCGAGTACTATCCGGGATGGCGCGGTTATCTTTTCACGTCTTGGATCACTAAACGGAAGTATTCAGGGGATAGAAATTAAGCTCCACAGAGGTAGAGTATTTAGCGGTTTTTATGGTATATTTGAGGATAAAAGCGGATTTAAAAAGAATGTAGAGCATCACGGAGTCACTTCGATTCATGCGGATAAATGGTACCATTATGTTTTGAGTTTTGACCGGTCTGACGGAAGGCTGTCTTCGTACCTTGACGGGAAAGAACAGGAAACTCAATATTTAACTGCGGACGGCACACCTGACACCGCGCCTTACACGCCGAGATTTGGAGTTGTATCAGATCAGGCTGTTATCAACAGAGATTTTCCTCCGGCTATAATCGGCAGGGGGTTTTGCGGTCTTATTGATGAGTTGAAAATAAGCCTTCAGCCTCTTGCTGTTTCAGCAGAAAGATATCAGATAAAAACAACAGCTTTTGCTCCACGGAAACTAAATGGCAGGGAGCCCAAAAATGCCGGCGGAACCGTAACAAGCCCGGTATATTCATTTAATGACTTTGGAACCAGGGTCGTCTCTTTTGATTGGGATGAGAAATTACCGGATGGAACCTTTATCTGGATGGAATTTCGCACATCAGACAGCCTGTTCGCTGAGAAAGACAATCAACCCAGGTGGTACCGTATCTCCAACAGTCAGAAAGAGATTTTTAAAACGGTTGGGGAGGATAAAAAACCTCTGAGGGGACGATATTATCAGTGGAGAGCAAATCTTGCTGTTTCACCCGACGGAAAAAGTGCGCCCGAGCTGTCAAACATAAGGCTTAAGTACCAGCCGGATTTACCGCCGGGGGCGCCGATGTTTTTTGAGGTTGTTTCCGCCGGTGATGAAAATGTTTTACTGCGCTGGAAAAAGAATACTGACTATGATATCGGGGGCTACAGGCTTTACTACAGCACATCAACGGACAGATATGAGGGGATTATCACATTCGCAAACGGAAAGAAGATTGATAATACCTATCAAAAGGGAGATTATATCTACCTGTCGCTTGACAACCGTGTTATTGAAGAGAATCTAAGGGCAGACAGTCGGGGTTTACTGGCCTATCCATTGCTCAGGAACACAGTGCTTTATTATTTTGCTGTCAGCGCCTACGACACATATCGACCCGGAACACCGTATAATCACGAGTCAAAACTCTCTGACAGGAAATCAGCAAGGCCATATGCTGGCACTGAAATCATATCAGAAAATAGTGCAAAAGCTCCTTGACGCCAGGCTGCTCCTTCGGGGAAAGTCTATTATCTGAAAAACGAAAATGCCGTATGGACATGACCGCGCTTCAGGACTTTTCCGGCAGCCTCTGCTCAGCAGACTCTTATAACAGCGCTTGCTAATCACGATGAGGCTGAATCTTCGGAGAAGGCATTAAGGGACCAGAACAAATGAATGATATAATTTCAAATATACCGGACTCCATCAGAAATACAGTCGTATCGATTGCGGACCGTTTCAGTGGTGCAGGATTTCAGTGTTACCTTGTCGGAGGCTCTGTCAGGGATCTGCTGCTTGGAATCGAATGCTACGACTACGATTTCGCAACCAACGCAAGGCCTGAGCAGATTACAAGGCTTTTCAAGCGTGTTGCACCGACAGGCATTAAACACGGAACGGTTTCAATACTCCAGGATGGAAGCTCATACGAAGTGACAACATACAGGTCGGACGGGAATTATGCCGACGGCAGAAGGCCTGATACCGTTTCTTTCTCGGACTCTCTTGAGGTCGATGTTTCACGAAGAGATTTCACCATTAATGGGCTCGCGTATGATGTTCTAAAATCGGAGATTATCGACCATGTCGGAGGGATGGATGACCTGAGAAGCGGAATTATCAGGACAATCGGAAATCCGGCTGAGCGCTTTAATGAAGACGGCCTAAGGCCTTACAGAGCCTGCAGGTTTGCTTCAAAGCTTAATTTCAAAATTGAGGATGAGACTTTCAAGGCTATCTCCGGTGCCCTTGATGTATCACGAAGGGTTTCAGCAGAGCGTGTACGTGATGAACTTAATAAGCTTTTAACGACTGAAAAGCCCTCAAGAGGGCTTGAGTACATGAGGCGTTCCGGACTCATGGAGATATTCCTGCCGGAGCTATATCATGCTTATGAAGTTGGACAGAACCGCTTTCATATATATGATATATACCATCACAGCGTATATTCGTGCGATGCAGCGCCAAAGGACAATCCGTTGATCAGGCTGGCTGCACTTCTGCACGATATAGGAAAGGTCCCTACAAGAAGACAGGGCCCGGACGGTGAGGCAACTTTCTATAACCATGAGGTTGTAGGAGCCAAAATGGTTAAGAAGATTATGAGGTGTCTTAAGTATTCCAATGACGAGGTAGAAAAAGTCGTAAATCTCGTGTTTAATCACATGTTCCATTATACTGACGAATGGACTGATGGCGCCGTCAGGCGATTTATGCGCAAAGTCGGAGTGGAGAATCTTGACGAACTTTTTCAACTAAGGCTTGCTGACAGGAAAGGAAACGGCTCAAGAGAGGGTATGCCTTTCCCTATTCTAAAGCTGCAACAGCGTATCGGAAGGGCCATAGATGAGGCAAACGCAATAACTGTCCGTGATCTTAATATCAATGGCAATGAAATCATGGAGCTTTTCGGCTTGAAGCCCGGCCCTGTTATCGGTAAAGTTCTGCATGAACTTCTGGAGCTTGTTCTTGACGACCCGTCTGTAAATGTAAATGAGACTCTGATTTCAGAGGCTTCCCGAATTATTCGTGAATACAGCTCAGACGATAATTAAACAACGCCTACCTGTTTCTGATAATATCTTCTATCCAAAGAATTTCGTTGCCGTTTACTGATATCAGATCAAATCTGAATACAATATCGGGCGGCAGGGACGGGCGTTTGTTGACAAGATAGGCTGTCGCGGTTTTGACCAGAGAGCGGCGTTTGCCGGCTCCTATAGAATAGAGAGCGCCGCCGTAGTGTCCGCTGTTTCTTGACTTTACCTCTACGAAGATAATCAGATTGCCCAGTGAAGCAATAATATCAATCTCTCCGTGTTTCCCATTGCGGAAATTCTGCTCAAGAATTATGCAGCCGGCTGTTCTAAGGAAATCTGCCGCGGCATTTTCGCCTGCGGCGCCTGCGGCTCTTGAATTGCTACGCACCATTATCCCCCGCTAAAAAAGTATAGAAGTTAAACGAACGGGGGCTGATTCTGGTTAAAATTAAAGTACGTCGAAGATGTTTATTCCAGCTTCTGTCTCGTCAAGAGCACGGACGATATAGAGTGAAGTGTTGTCAATAAGGTTGACAATGAGTGTGCCGGAGACCCTGTCCCGCTGAGCGTCAAAGACCAGCTTAATAATTGGACGAAGCGGTTTCTCCGGAGCTGAACCGATAACTATTCCAATTGTAGAATCACTGAGCTCTACAAGCGATCCGATAGGATACACAGACAGGCATGAAAGGAAGATTCTTAGAATGACCGGGTCAAACTTGTTCACTCCGCTTGAAAGGAGATTGCGCATAGCCTGGTAAAAATAGACCTTCTGTCGGTAGCTTCTTTTGGAAATCTGTGCTTCGTAGCTGTCTGCTATCGCGGCTATGCGAGCATATTCGCTTATTTCATTTCCCTTAAGGCCACGGGGATAACCCTTGCCGTCAAATTGCTCATGGTGCTGAAGAGATATCTCCGCTGCTTTTTCAGGTATGTCTCCGAGGTCCCTTATGGACTTGTAGCCGTGAAGAGGATGTGTTTTTATCTGTTTGTATTCCTGCTCTGAGAGATTGGACTGCTTGTGAGTAATATAGACCGGCATCTTTATCATGCCGGCATCAATAAGCATAGTTCCAATCCCGAGTGTTTTTAGCGAGGAATCGGAGTATTTAAGCGCGATTCCCATTATCAGGGAGTAAAAGGTTACGTTTACCGAGTGTGTAATGATATAATCCTTTCCTTCATCAAGGCCGTACAGAAAAAGGAAAACGTTGCTGTTTTCCTTGAGAAGGGCAATAATATCTTCAACGGCTGACTCAATATCGGTAAGTGAGATGCGCGACTGTTTTCTGATGGCACTATGGGCATCCTCAACCGCCTTTCTGGCCTTAAGATGGACGCTTATAAGCTGTTTGCGTTTTTTGATTAATTCGTTGTAATCCTGAATAATACGTCTTTCTCTGTCAGATGATGACTGTCCTGACGTGTTGGTGATGAGTGAACCTTCTGTCTCAATCTCAGAGACACCCCAGGTCATCAGCTTTTTTATATCGCTTTCGCGGACAGCCACGTTGGCGGCGACAAGAACATTGCTTTTGTCGACATAAAGCGGCTGATCGTAGATCATACCGGGTTTAAGCTCTTCAACTGGAATTTTTCTAAACTCAGGCATTATTATGCAGTCCTATGAGGTTCATTTTGTCTCTGAATTTTTTGTTTATCTGATAGCACTGTGCGAGTATCTCTGATACAGCTATATAAAGCTCCTCAGGAATGCTTTCGCCTGTGTTGAGCACTGAAAGCGACTCAGCCAGATCCGGATCTTCTAATACAGGGATGTCATGGGTTCGAGCGAGCTCAAGCATGCGCGAAACAAGCTCACCCTCAGCTGATGCGGCTATCCGCGGTACGATCCCGTCATACGTTAAGGCAAAACCTGTTTTCAAGAAATAATCTCCGCTATCAGACCTTTATGTTAACAAGGCTATTTGTTCTTATATCAGAAATAATTTCAATCAATTTATCCTTAAATAGCTGTCTATTAACTATTTTAGTGTCTATTTTGCAATTCTTAAAAGGAAAAGCAACAGCAATTTTTTTTAGATCTGAAAGTATATCTTCTCCGCAGTCGCAAATAATTGATGCGGAAATACCTGTCGAGGTTTTGACCGCAAGTATGTCTATTTCTCCAATAGCGCTGAACTCGACAGACAGTAATATGGACTCAGCATTGTTACTCAACAGTTTGACCGGGATAAACTCATCGGCGTTCCGGATCAACAGGGCATCTTCGCTGTTTTCTTGTGTAAGTTGAAGAAAAAGGGAAATAAGACGTTTTCTGTGCTTCTCGCTCTCAATGGACTCGATATCACTGATAATATCATCGATATCGAAGATATTATCAGTCACCGAATGAGAAAAATCGGGGAAACCGGTCCGGTTTTTTAAAGCTGTCAATGTCCGGGTATTGACAGCTCCGGCAAGTGGTGCCAGGCTTTTAGACGGAAAACCGGCATTAAGCAGGACATTTAACAGTTTAGCAATCTCTCTGCAGGCCGAGTGGTTTGGTTTCTTACCCGAAAGAATTGAAAAAACATAAAAGGGTGATATTGCTCCACTGGAAACGTATTGTGCAAGCTGCTGGATTGAGGAGTAGGGCGCTGAAAAAAGTGGGTTCCCGCCATTAATCCCAAATGCTTCTGAGAAAGCTGAAGATATGTTTTGCCTGTAAACGCCGAAATGGTAATAGCCGGAAGTTTTTTCCTTTAGTATCAGTGTTAAGCTGTTTCCTGACGGCACGCCTTCCGGAAAGTTTGCCCTTATGCGCTGACCTCCGATCTCAAGAGTAACGTCAGTGGACGAATTCCTGGCGATAATTTTTGCACTCAGAATGTCACCTGTGTTAAGGCGGCTGAAAGTTATGTCACTGGAAGAAGCGCTGATTCGCCCGGTTAAATCCATTGCAGACTATTCACCCCGCGTATTCATGCTTTTTATTGGTTCATATGACCTGCGGTGAATCGCCGAAGCGCCCATTTCGCAAATCGCTTTGAAATGACTGGAGGTTCCGTAACCCTTGTGTTTTGAAAATCCATAGCATGGGAAAAGTGTATCAAGCCTTTCCATTGTCAGATCTCTCTGGAATTTTGCGGCAATCGAAGCGGCTGCAATAGACAGTGATTTTTTATCTCCTGACTTAATAGAGATAGAATGGACGGGCAGGTCAAATTTCATATTTCCGTCAATTAACAAAATGTCGGGTTTAATCTTCATCGAATCAACTATACGCCTGATCGCTTCACCTGTAGCGCCGTTAACATTAAAGCGGTCAACCTCTCCATGGCAAATGAATTCAGTCCTGTAGTATTCAGCCATATTAGCGACAGTTTTGAAACAAAACTCTCTCTGCGTTGGAGTAAGCTTTTTTGAGTCGTCTACCTGATTTAATTCATGGGGGGGGGATATAAACATTTCTGCCGGGAACATGCATATTCCTACCGCGAGAGGGCCGGCAAGCGCCCCTCTGCCTGCTTCGTCTATGCCCGCAATCCGCGAATATCCGGCATTAGCGAGTTCTAACTCAATAGAGAAATCAGGAATAAGAGAAAAGGCGGAACCTTCGGTTACCGCCTTTTTTAGTAGACTCGATGATGAAGACATCACCCGTTAATTATGCCTGATCCGTTGAAGCCTCAGCCGCTTCAGATTGTACAGGCTCAGCTTTCTCGACGCTTTTTTTCGCCGGAGAAGCCATTCTTCTTTCCTTGAGCTTGGCAGATTTACCGGTTCTTTCACGGAGGAAATAAAGCTTAGCTCGCCTGACTTTGCCTTTTCGGACAACTTCAAGATCGGCAATCTTGGTGGAATTGAGCGGGAAAATTCTTTCAACACCTACATCAAAGGAAATCTTTCTGACGGTAAAGGTCTTGTTTGTTCCTTTCCCATCAATAGCTATTACTATTCCTTCGAATATCTGAATACGCTCACGGTTTCCCTCAATGATTTTGTAGTGAACCTTAACGGTATCGCCAATTTCAAAATTTACCTGCCTGTCATTGATGGTCAGTTCCTTTTCTATTGCCTGGATGATGTCCATTTTCTTTAATCTCCTGTTATTTGTTTCAGTATGAAATTTTTATATAAATCGGGCCTAACATCCCTTGTTTTATCAAGTCTCTTAGTGCTTCGCCACTTCTCAATCTTCTCGTGATGCCCGCTAAGCAGCACTTCGGGCACTTTGAGGCCGTTAATTTCCTCCGGCCTTGTGTACTGCGGGTACTCGAGAAGGCCATTCTCATAGCTTTCATCTTCGAGAGAGGCGGTGTTGGACATAAATCCCGGTACAAACCTGCTCACAGAATCCGCTATTACAAGAGCAGCATATTCACCGCCCGACAGTACATAATCGCCTATGGATATCTCGTCGTCCACATATTTTTCGATTACACGCTGATCAATACCCTCGTAATGCCCGCATATAACCGTGATCGCCTCTTCTGTACAGAGCTCTCTTACAAGAGACTGGTTCAAAGGCTTCCCGCTTGCTGAAGCCAGTATCACCCTCGAAGGCCCACTCAGCGCTTCCATTGCACCGAATACAGGCCCGGGTGTCATTACCATTCCGCAACCGCCCCCGTAGGGATAATCATCACATCTGCGGTGTTTATCTTCCGAATAGTTTCGGATATCAACAATATTGAACTCAATTATGCCGGACTCTGCCGCCTTCCCGATAAGACTGGACTTTAACGGCGAATCAAAAAAATCCGGGAACAGGGTCAAAATGTTAAACTTCAAGCAGTCCCTCTGGAGGTGTTACAATCAGCCTCCTGCTGTTAATCAGGTCTGTATTTACAATCTCTTTAACAAAGGGAATCATAAAGCGTCTTCCCTGAATACCCTTGACAATCAGTATCTGTCCGGATCCAGCTTCCATCAGGTCGAGTACCCTGCCGAAAAGCTTTCCGTTGATCATGACCTCGCAATCAATGAGGTCGTAATAGTAGAATGAATCATCACCCAGCAGGTTTCTTGTCGCTTCAGCCTGCTCTCTGGTGATAAAAATCTCAATTCCCTTCAGCTGTTCGGCATCTGTCCGGTTATTCAATCCTTCAAGCTTCAAAATTGAATTGCTGCCGGGATTAAGGTTGAAACCCTCAATCTGATACCTGGTAAAGCTGCCGCCTATTTCAAGAAAAATAACTTCACCAGGACTGAATCTTTCCGGATTGTCAGTATGTAACTGAATCTTAAGTGCACCCTTCAGGGAATGGGCGCCTGTGATTCTCGCTATTCTGAGATATTCGTTATTACCGTTCAATCCAGGATTTCCAAAACTACCCTTTTACCTGTTTTAGTGGCCGAGGCATTAATTATCGTTCTAATTGCTCTGGCAATCCGCCCGTGCTTTCCAATAACCTTTCCTATATCTTCCCGGGTGACTTTCAATTCAAGAATAGTGGACTTTTCGCCCTCTATTTCATTAATTTCAACCTGATCCGGGTTGTCAACAAGAGACTTAACCATGAATAAAACAAGCTCTTTGCAGTCCATTACCGCCCCCTGATAGATTAGTTAGAAGCCGTGTGCTTTTTCCAGATCCCGTTTTTTTTCAGAAGGTCGAGCATTGTATCTGTTGGCTGAGCTCCGACGCCGAGCCATTTCAGCACTTTTTCTTCATCTATATCAAACTGCTGTCCGCTGACAATCGGCTGATACTTTCCGATGTACTCTATTACTCCGCCGTCCCGCTTCTGTCTGCTGTCTACTGCAACTACGCGGTAGAACGGTCTTTTCTTTGTTCCAAATCGCTGCAAGCGTATTTTAACCGCCACGTCTGTACCTCCAAGTATATTTAGGGAGTAAAGTATTTTTAAGGTGTTTATTTTGTCAACATTAATGTGAGTGTTGCTCAAATTATTAAGATTGCGCTGCTTCCTTGAGGGCCCTGACGTTAGTATTTACATCACCGCCGGAAAAGGCTGAACCACCGGCAACAACTATATCAGCGCCGGCTTCTGTTACTTTTTTGATATTATCAAGGTTTATACCGCCGTCTACCTGGATGAGTGTTTCCGGTTTGTTGGCCGCGATGTGAGCTTTAAGGGTTTTGATACGCTTAAGAGCCGGAAGCATGAACTTCTGTCCATAAAACCCAGGATCGACTGACATTATGAGGACCATGTCTGCAAATGGAATGATATCAAAAATAGCTTCTACAGGGGTAGCCGGGTTGATTGATACAGCGCTCTTTATACCATTTTCGCGTACTTTCTGCATAATTCTGGCCGGAAATCTCGTGCTTTCGTAGTGTATCGTTATGCACCAGGGGCTGAGGGCGATATATTCATCAATGCTGTTTTCGGGCTTTTCTATCATAAGATGCACATCCAGAGGAATAGATGTTTTACCGGAAAGCGAATGGATATATGACGGACCGAAAGTCAGGTTCGGAACAAAAACTCCATCCATGACATCCATGTGAAGCAGGTCAATTATTCCCGGATCCATGCTTCGGACTGTTTCTCCCATTACGGTTAGATCAGACGCGATTATGGAAGGAGATATCTTTACTGGATTCTGTTTATTTGTATTCATCAACATTGATTCCGATTACCTGTATGCTCTTTTTGTCTTTCATTACTGTGATTTTTGCGTTGCCTGTCCTTTTGAACACAGCAGATATTTTGCCGCCTGACGTCAACTTTGCGGAATAAATAGTCCTTGTCGAACTGTTGTCTTCAACGACAACCTGATATGTTCCTTCGCCTGAATTGGCCGGCAGTGTAAATGTGAAGTTCTCATAAGCGGTATAGGGGTGCCCCTTTAATGCGTAAAGGCTGACTCCCAGGACAACATTGTATCCTTCAGTAAGCCGGGCTCCCGCAGCGGGTTTCTGGTAGGCAACCTGTCCGCTTTGGGCGATGTTGTAGACGGGAACTATTTCCTGAAGCACTGAAACGCCCTTTGCCGCGAGCAAATTGTAACACAGGTGAATCGACTGGCCTGTTACTTCCGGCATGGTCATATCGTTACCTGTTTTGCCGGCTGAAACAAGAAGGTTTACCTTTCTGTCCGGCGTTATTTTCTCTCCAGCAGCCGGACTTTGAGCAATTACGATATTTTCAGCGCTTTTATCGCTGGGTATATACGAAACGGCGCCCGTACAGATTGATATGCTCTTGTCGTGATAGTGAAGGTTCTGAAGCCTGTTGACAGCAACCGGCAGTTCAGCGCCGACCAGGTTGGGCACGTCAATCCGGAAAGAGCTTCTGCTGACGAGCAGATTTATTGATGAGCCTTCTGGAACTATTTTGCCGGCCTGCGGATTTTGATTGAGAATTATTCCGTTGTCAATATCATGTACATCTGAAAAGCTGACATCGGCTTTAAGCCCTTTTCTCTGGAGGCTGTTGTAAATATCAGTGAACTGTTCTCCGATTATATCAGGTATTTTCACTTCCTTCGCGGGTCTGGTCAGGAATATTATCATTGCGGTTGATATGAAAAGGTAAAGAGAGAAGCCGGCTAAAAAAATAAGTGCTATTCTGCCGGCTGTATTAAAGTATTTGAATTGATATCTATTTTTGTTTCTGCTATTTTGTTCCATGTTGTTAATATCTCGGTTTTTGTGTGTATTATCTGCTCTTTGAGTAGAGGCCTGTTTTCAGGGGTATTTGTCAATAAAAATATTGCCGGAGCTGTGAATGCCCCTGTTAATATAAATATATATATGGAGGTTCCCGTATTGAACGGACAGTCCGAAGATATCAGGATTATGCTTGCGTCAGACCTTCATCTGGGGCTTGACTGCACTCAGACGGGTATAAGCGCTGAAGTGAGAATGGAAACCTTTCAACGCATCGCTCATCTTGCTGAAGAATATGACGTGTTACTCCTTGCTGGAGATCTGTTTGACAGCGCTGACCCGGCCGGTTCTCTGCAGGATGAGGTAAGGGCCGCTTTCGGAAAACTTGCAGGAGAAGGTGTCCTTGTCGCGTACTGTCCGGGAAAAAGAGAGAAGGGGGCGGACGGCCGGCCGGCACCCTTTGTTTACAGCCTTAACGCTGGATGCGTCTTTGCAAATTCTGTCTGTCCAAGGCCGTTCAGATTTGAGAAGCAGGGGCAGATTCTGAATATTTACGGCGTTCCTTCGGCAGACGAGTACAACCCGGCGTGCGCCCCGAGGGATAATGGGGCAGACGGGTTTCATCTGGGTTTGTTTAATTTCGACTTCCAGAGGGAGAGAACCCGGGCAGGGTTCAGACTTTCAGATATGGAATTTTACGCCCTCGGGTCGAATCACAGTTTTAAAATGTTCAAGGTGTTTGACTCAATAGTGGCTGTATATCCCGGGAGTCCTGAGGCGGTTAAGCCTGATGAAAGAGGCGACAGATATGTCGTATCGTTTTGTATAAACGCTGAGCGCGGAGTGACCGCGCTCAAGAGGCTGCCGGTAAACAGCGTCAGGCTGAGGGAGGAGGTTTTTAACTGCAGCGGGCTTTTTAACGCGACGGAGATCATTGAGTCACTTGCGGCTTCATCCTCGGAAAAAGATTTAATCACAGTGATATTGGAAGGCGTGAGGCAGTTTCCGATAAGCGAAGAAACTTTTAAAAAAATCGGGGAGTTCTGCCGCGGCTTCAGGCTTGAAGACAGGACTATCCCGATGATTGGAGCTCTTCTTGCTGAAACAGGCAGCCGGGACTGTATTGAAAGAGACCTCTATGCTGCAGTTGATAGAAGGCTTGCTGAGGACGTAAATCTGGAAGAAGAGGTTTGTTCAGCGTTAAAACTGATCAAATCCGATGAAATATATTTGGAGGACTGGCTTTGCGGTACGGCAGATGCGTGATAA
The DNA here is from genome assembly GCA_963663865.1 of Spirochaetota bacterium. Taxonomy (GTDB): domain Bacteria; phylum Spirochaetota; class UBA4802; order UBA4802; family UBA5550. Next base: position 3,130,778 of record OY760686.1, on the reverse strand, counting down.
AAAGTAAATTTCTTTCGGAAGACGCCGTACTTGAACCTGACAGGGGGCTTTCCGTAATAAAGGGCGGGAACGGCTCCGGCAAGACGCTCATTGCAATGTCCTTAATTGACTCAATCTGGCGGCGTGACCGGGACGGGCTGCTTGATGAAGCTGTTTGGAAGTCACTTGGCCTGGACATCGAACTTATGCATGAAAAAGAGGAGAACGGGGCAGCCCTCAAGATGCGCTGGAAGGATGGTGATTGTTTGTCTGAAGCTTCATTGCCTTCAGAGTGCACTGCCTATGGCGCTGTTTTTGATGCCGGCATTGACAGGTGGAGCTATACAACCGCATGTTTCATGCCTTCGGCTTCCGAACTCAACATGCCCGGTATTCTTGACTACAATGCTGTCCGGTCGCTCGTCTCCGGGGAGTATCATGGCTATTCATCGCTGTATCAGAAGCTGTTAGATTCGTTTACCTCTGGCGGTAAAGGTGAAAAAAGAATTGATAAGGCTAACGATGAGCTTGCGTCGGAACTCAAGCTCGTTCAGAGAGATTGTGAGCTCATTCGTATCAAACAGCTTAAAACAACAAAGCTTGAAAAAGAAAAGGCTGTCCTTCAACAGGAGATTGCCGGACTCAACGATGATATCTCAAGGCTTAATGAGGTGATTGATCGGCTGCGAGCTTTTCATAATGAAGCGGTAAAAGTTGAAAACCAGAAAAAAGAGTTAAAGGCGGTTGAGGAAAGGCTGGCGGTTGTGAAAGACAGGGCGGCGACTGCAAAAAAAATTGAAAAAGATATTGATGAAAATTTCAGCCAGTTCCGCGGCAGGGATGTTACAGGCCTTGATAACCTGCAGGGTCTGTTTAACGAATACAGGGAAAATAATGAGCTCGTTGAGGAAATGACTTCAAGAGCCTTACTTAAGAAACGTCTTTTTTCGGGACTTTTAGCATTCATCTTTCTCGCAGCCGGGGGATTTGCTCTTTCGGGTTTTCTTCTCGGTAAAATTGATGTACTTCATACAGCCGTCATGGGTGCGGTTCCGGTCTTGCTCTTCCCGGCTATCTGGTTTCTGTGGAAAAACGGTTCGGGGCCTCCGGGGATTGAGGGGCTTCGCAGAAGAGGCAGGGAGATTGAAGCTGAATTTGCCAGTCAACTGCTGGATAAAAAGGACATGCCTTCAGATAATATCGGGCCGGGAGGGCTCTATGAAGTTCTGGTTCACTATTTTGAAGACTTTATAGAGTATTCTGAAAGAATGAACGAGCTTGAAAAGGCAAGGAAGGCTCTGGATGCTGAAGAGAAAGCGGATGGCATGGTAAATGAAATCAGGAAGCTGACCTCTTCAATCAGGAAGCTGTCAGCTGACATCCGGGCTGGCCTTTCTGCTGTCAACGAGGGTATGTCCGCTGAAGTTGATTCGTCGGCGATTGAGCAGCGTATAAGGGATGTCCGGTCAGAACTTGCGGAAGCCGAAAGGTCAGTTCGCGAAAAGGGCAAACTGGTTGACAGCATTGATGCGGAAATTGCCTCGGAAGATGAAAAGACGGACGAACTGGGTATTCTGACAGAAAGAAAAGAATACCTGGAGAATCGGCTTGAAAGCTCAATAAGGAGACGACGGGCTTTCAGGGTTGTTCTGGACAGTCTTGCTGAGACGGTTCATGCAAGGGAAAAGATGAATCTGGACCGTCTTGTCGGGAGTGCTTTCAAAATATATAACGGGTTAACAGGGCGTTCGCTCGAAGATTCAATAGATGAAAAAACAGTTGACGCTCTGCTTGCAAGCAGCGGTTTTATTAACAGGTTAAACCCTGCAGCGACATACAATCTGGTGCTTTCTGTGAAAATTGCACTTACGGAATTTCTCTCTTCCTCGGGATGTCCCCTTCCTCTGATTCTGGATGAACCTTTTCTGTATATGGATGGAGAAAGGGCGGAGCGCCTCAGGGAGGAAATTGCAAGGGTGTCCGGCGAAAGACAGGTTATAGTATTTACACATCAGGAAGTGAATGAAGGCTGGGGAAACTTAATCAGGCTTAAATCGTAATATGGATAATAATGGTCAGATGACATTTTCGGATGATCCGGTGCTGAATTCAGCCGGAGAGGTCTATTCGCTTATTGAGGAAGGCAGATTCGGGCAGGCCGTGCTTCTGCTGGACAGGCTGATGTCCGCCAATCCTGACTATCCGGGCCTGATAGAGTCTTACAGGACGTCCCGCTTCTGGCAGAACCGGGTGCCGGAGTTTGAGTCATTACCTGAGGGAAAAAAAACAGCTGACTTCCTGATGGCGGAGTGGAAGGCTTTTGAAGAGTACGCGGCCGAATCCCGCATGTATAACTCTTCAGCCTATCGGGCCGCGATGAAACATGTTTTTTACAGAGCCTCTGAAAATTACCGAAAGGCTTTTCTGAATCAGGAAGAGACCGCAGACAACTTTGATTTACTTCTCAACCTGGGCGAGTGCTTTCTTAAGCTGGGCGATTATGAGAAGGCAATAGAGACCCTCGAATATGCCGGCAGGTCGTATAACAGCAATGCCAGGCTTCTTTCAATTCTTGGCGAAGCTTTTTTCCATACAGGCGATATCCCCAAAAGTCTGTGGCTTTTTAAGGAAGCATTCTTTGTAAATCCTTCTGATATTGATTTAAGCATGATAACCGCCGAGCCGGTAGTCCGCCTTAAGGAGATTGTCCTCGCCCGTTGTCCCGGTCAGGGAGATGTCAGGGAATGGATTCCTGTCTACGGATTTATTGAGGATGTGTTCTATGTGAGAAAAAACCTTCAGGAGAGGCAGGTCGAATCCATTAAGGACGATATTTACAGGCTGGAAATGAACTATCAGCGAATGAACAGAGACCAGATTGAGGAATCAAATGTTGTGCCCCGCCTTATAAACAAGTACCTGTGGCTCATTGACTACTTCGAGTTTCAGAGCTACTCCTTTGAAAATCTTACTGAAATACGGACAAGGCTCATTAAAATTGACAGGAACCTGTTCGAAGATTTTTTTAAAAAATCCCGAAAGTAACCGGCTTCCCGGTTTTACTGTTTTTTTTATGGAGGATGTCCTTAATGGCTGAATTCTCAGAATCAGGCGATTTTTATTATAAAGAGCTTAAAAACAGAGTAACACCGGAATACCTTAAGAAAACCACGATAGATATTATTGCTTCTTACAAGCGAAAAGATTTTAGAAGGCTTCGATATTATCTTCCCGGGGATGAAAGCAGTCATGATATCAGCGCTCAAAAGCTCTTCAGCCTCGCTGTAAGGCGTTTCCATCCTGACAGATATGTATTTATTCATAAAAAAGCTGATGAGCTGATGGAAAAATCGGATTCGGAGGGTCTGGCGAGGCTTGCAGCGTTATATCTGCCTTCCGGTTCGCCAGGTGAAAGCCAGGCCGAGCCGGTAGTTTTTGAGGAATCGTTCAGCTATTCCGCCTCTGACTTCGGCTATGCAGAGCAGGCAGCTTCAGATATTAAAGATGACGATTTGTATTTTGAAGAGGATGAAGAAGATGACGGAATCAGCTTTTTTGAGGCCCTGCACAGGTACTTTGTAGGCGGATTGGATATTGATCTCTCTGATGCGGACTTGCTGAACCTTGACGGCGAAATCGACCTGTCTGATTATGGAATAAACTCTCTGGAGGGTTTGGAAAAGTGCCCGTATATTTCGGCCCTGAATTTATCCGGCAACGGGATCATACGAACAGGTCCAATCGCGGAATTGATTGAACTCGAGTCTCTGTATATTTCAGATAACAGGATTGAAAATATTGATCCGCTCGGCGGGTTAAAGAATCTCAAGGAGCTTGATATCAGTTTTAATATGATAGAAGATATTTCTGTTCTGGAAAACATGCCGTTTCTGGAGTACGTCAGCATAATAGGAAATCCAGTGACCGACTACGGGCCGGTACGGCGTTTGATGGAACGGGGCGTCCTCGTTGTAGTAGAGGATGGTCTGCTTTCCTGAAAAGGTCCCCGATTAAGAGTAATATCTGAATTTCATATAGAGGCCCGGATTTTTTTCAAGAAACGGAAACAGGTGCTCGCTCTGAATCCTGTAGAGTTTGACATCGTCTTCACAGTAGAAGCTTGCATTTGACGGACGGCGCTCGTAGAAATCCGCCGTGGAGCCAGCAAGGTCGCCTTTGCGCAGCATCAGCGAAAGTGTTCCCTGTTCGAGCATGGCTATTCGGCCCTCTCTGATAATGTAGATTGAATCAATAAGAGTACCCTCTGCAATAAGGCAGTGTCCTGCCTGAAAGGCTGCCGGTTCAAGAATGGATTCAAGGTGGTTCCTCTGCGTGGGGGTGCAGTAGGTTATTGCGCGGCTTGAGGATAATGTCTCCCAGGCTTCAAGGTCTCGTATTCTGGCAAGGTTTCTCAATGTCTTTTCAAAGTCAGTGCCTTTGATGAAGGACAGAAATTTATCTTTTCTGATGGAATAGGTGGCCACCTCGGTTAGCGCTGTTACGTCAGCTGTTCTCTCCTCGTTGATGAGAAGGGCAGTTTCGCCAAAATAGTCATAGGGTCCCAACACCTTTGTGTATTTGCCGTCTTTGCTTTTTATAAGGACATTGCCCGAATGGATGATAAAAAAGCGTGATCCTACGGTGCCGCTCTCAATGATCTTTGCCCCTTTGCTGAAATTCTCAGTAAACCCGAGATTAAGGAAGTCCTGCGCCTTGCTGATAGGCATGTCTTCGGCAAAGTCAATATGCCTGAGAATGTTCAGCAGCTGGTACGCTCCGTCAAAGTCAGAGGTCTCTGTTTTAAAATAGTAGGTGTTTTCAATTCCGAATCGGGCGGGAGTCAACTTTGCTTTTTCAGGAATAGAAGACTCGGGTATATGGTAAACAGTGATTTTCTTTTTCTTTTCATCGGAGAGCGAACTGAGGTACTCAACAGGCGTATGAAGGGGGGCAACCCCTGATTCGTGATAGACGATAGTTGAATCCCAGGGGAAAGCCTGAAGCTCGTCATAGCGCTTGCGCGAAATGCGGCCTTCATCGAGGAGCTTTTTGTGAAGCTCGGGGTCGGCATTGTGATCGGAGGAGTAGGTGAGCGAGTCTTTTTGAAACGACAGCCGGAAACCGATGGTCGGGATTGAGTGAAGCGTGTAAAAAAAGTCGAAACATCCGTCATTGATGAAAAAAGGCTTACCCAGTTCAAGAGGGACGAATGTAAAAAGTCTAAGGAGGAATGAACTGTCCACTCCTGTCAGCGCCGAGTACTTTCTGAGAAAGCTGTTCAATATTGTCTTTGTCGTATACACCGTCACCTTTTCTTCCTGAAGTATCTTCTGGAATGTGCCGGCGTCGTGATCGGCGTGGCAGTGTGTGAGAATAATTGAATCAATGTGTTTCGGGCTGACGTTAGAATCAAGAAGCCATTCAGTTGAATTAACAGGAGGATCGATCATTATTCCACGGTGATTCAGCCATATAATAAAACCGGAAGTGTTTGCCGACGGATCGAATCCGGAGCTGGAACCGAGACAGGTTACCGCGAACAGGGGCGGCTTGAATGGCTCGGCAAGCCTTTCTCCAATGAGATATCTTGGTTTGTACTCGATAATTCCTGGCACAAAGGCTATAACATTACCGTCAATAGATACAGTGAAGTTGTCCGCGCTGTCGATACTGATACTCACATTGTCAATATCGCATTTTCCGTCGGTGAAATGACGAAATTCGACCACGTCATTCAGCTCCATTGTGCGGAAATAATCCATCTCCGGCTTTATGTCAGGGACTTCTGTGTAATCTGGAATGTAATCATCTTTGAGCTCGGGTTCGTCGGGTCCGAAGAGGGCCTCTGACAGGACGCTTATAAGCCTGTCTGTCTCTTTTTTCAGGCAGATTATCACTGTTTTTTTCTTTCGGATGAAAAAGTTGTAATATATCGGAAATTCAAGCTCAGCTACGCTTATTCCCTTCATCCAGTTGAAGAAGTGTACAGGAAGGACAAAAACACCCGGGGTTCCCTGCGGCAGCATCATTGTGTCTTTAATGGTTTCTGGCGGAATCCCAAACTGAATATATCCACGCGGGGTGTCTACAAGGAACCCTCCTCTTGGGAGGGGGGTTACAACCTGCGTTAATTTTTCGAGAGGCTTCATCGTTATACTCCAGTTGAGAAGAGCAGAGTCTTTAGTCCGGCTGAGCGGCTGTCATCAATGAATCGTGAAACTGTTTAACAGGTTTGCGGCCTGAAACAATGCACTCATATATTGTTAATGTCAATTAAATATTAATTATCTGGTAAATAATTAGTGCCATTGGCTCAGGCAAATCAAAGGAAGTGAAGGGCCGTGTTTCATTCTGCTGTGTTTTGAGGGGGAACTGCGTCAGAAGCTCAGAGATTTGAGGAAAAGGTCGTTGAATTCTGCCTTTGCAGAAAGCTCGATCACCGTCATGCGCGAAGCTATGTCTTTAACCCTGTGCCGGAATGCTCTGTCTTTCAGTGACTCCACCGCGGATTTTAGGCTGGTGTTTCCTGCGGTAATGTATTCTGCATTTCTGAAATCCGGCAGCAGCTTGAGGGTCCGGAAGCTTTCCATGTCGATGTTCTCCCCGAATGCCCCGGCAACGAATACAGAACTGATTTCTTCGGCGGAGATACCGCATTCAGCAAGGAGCATTTCCGCCGAAGCAAGGCTTGCGCCTTTAGCAAGCTGAACAGCGCGGATGTCTTTCTGTGTAAGCCCTGTATTCTCTGTCAGAGTGAATTTCCCCGCGTTAAGCCTGCTGAACATCTCTTCGGCCCCGGCCGGTGCCTGTCGGGCAAAGGCCCCGTCCCGGCTGATGATGCCGGCTTGCAGCAGTATGGCCATAAGGTCTATTATTCCGCTCCCTGCGATGCCCGAGGCCGCCCCGCCGCCGATTACGCTGAAGTTGAGTTTGCCGTCGGCGAGGGTGACTCTGGTTATTGCTCCATCGGAGGCTGTCATTCCCGATGATATGTTCATTCCCTCGAGGGCGGGCCCCATGGCGCATGAGGCAGCGTAGAATTCACCGCTGCTGAAGAGCACCATCTCTCCATTGGTGCCGATGTCGAAGAAGAATGATTTGTCCGGCAGCCCAATCTTCTCGAGATATGCGATGCCGCCTGTTATGTCGCCGCCAATGAACGCGGAAGCTGCGGGGTGTAAGCTGACTTCGCAGGATTCCGGCAGCCCTGCTGAGCTCTTTGACAGCAGCTGGAAGTCAAGCGCCGGAGCGTGGTAGGGATATGTCCCAATACCTGAAAAGCTGATTCCTGCAAGCGAAGCTGTCATGGACGTGTTGCCTGAAAACACGGCTGCGGCTATATCCTCCCCTGAAAAAAAATTTCCGCGTTCGAACATGTTAAGAGTGTTTTTTAACGAATCAAGAAGCAGTGTGGACAGCCTTGATGATACCTCGGGATCTTGTGAAGCCGCTGCCCTTGATATGACATCGTGCCCATAGCGGCGCTGGGGATTGAGAAATGAATGGGTTTGAAGGATTTGTCCGGTATCGAGGTCAACAAAAGAAATCTGTATGCCGGTTGTGCCTATATCTGCGGCAATGCCTGCGTGTGAAATTGCGGTGCGGCTTGACGGGCCTGTCGTAAGCGCTGACGGTGTCTTTACGGTTACCGTGGAGTCTCCCAGCAGAATGGTTCTGCAGGAGAGCCGCGTTTCGGCATCAGTAGTTGTCATAATATTGTTCGGGCTGGAGACGTCCGCGAATGTTCCGCTCAGAAGAACTCCGCATTTTCCGCAGGTTCCACGCCCGCCGCACGGCGTGTTGACCGGAAAACCGGCGTCATTCATCACTTCTGAAAGGATTGAACCTTTCGCGAATTCCACCCTGATAGAGGCGGGCATGATGGTTAATACTCTATTGTTCATGCTGTATTGTTTTTTAATTGCATTTTTACTGCAAGAATAATTTTAATTCGTACAGGTCTGCCCGCTGTACCAATGGGGGGCAAATTTCTTGCTGACAGGACTGGTTCATGGATTACTTTACCATTATTTCCTACCCGGGGGCCCGGGACGATTCTCTTCTCTCCCTGACCGAGGGCAGGTCCCGCTATATGATTCCGTTTGGCGGAAGGTTTCGGGTTGTAGATTTTACCGTCAGAAATTCGGCGGCGTCCCATGCTCAGAGTACAATTATCTACAGTAATGTTGTGGACGGACTGTCAGACTACACCAAAAGGTATACCGCGGGGGGCGGACGCTTTCCCTCAATCAGGGTTGTTGCCCAGAAGTTTTCCGACATTAATTTCTGCTACCGCCTTATAATGGATACCAATACGCCATATTATATAATCTACAATGGCGACAGCCCTTCGGTTATCGACTTCTCAAGAATCATTGAACGTTTCAAGAAGAAAAAGGCCGACTCTGCGCTCTTTCTTCTGAACGTTGACGGAAAGGCGTCAATGGCCTACAAGATGCTTGTGACAAAACAGAAGACCTTATTGAAAGTTATCAAAAAAGCCATAGACGATAAGCTCCATTCTCCAAACATATTTGAGATGGTTATCAATGTTATTATTAATAGCGGTATAAAGAAGGAAAAGTTTGACGCGCTGTACTGGCCACTTAGAAATATTCCCGAGTACTACGAAGCAAGCCGTGAAGTGATATACAACAGAGAGATTGCCTCGCTTCTGTTTGAACAGAACCTGCTTGAAGGCAAGATTCACAGAGAGGGTTTCTCTTTTATTGGCGAGAATGCAGAGATAGCGAGCTCTTTCATAACCGATAACTGCCATATTGACGGACGGATTGAGAATTCAATCATCTATCCGGGAGCTGAAATAGGCGCCAGGTCCGTTATAAAGGATTCAATAGTATTGCCTTTTGCCCGTATAGCCCCCGGAGCCAGAATTACAAGGGCCATTGTTGATGAGAAGACTAATTTTCCTGTTCCCGACGAAAACGGGGATGTGGAAGACTACTTCAATGTCGGGAGCTACGCGAATATAGGGTCAGATGTGGTTTCTCTGAAAAACAGCGATTATCCCAAAGCGCTTTTCTCAGGGATTACCCTTGTCGGGAGGGACAGCCGCATTCCCGAAAGGTCGAATATCGGAGGCGCATGCTATGTCGCCCCGGGCAAGGGAGAAGAGTATTTTTCCACGAAAAAGTACCTCTATGACGGAATGTCTGTTAAAGGGTAATCCCGGCCCTTTTCTTTGTGTTCACGGTTAAACATTGTCGCAGCCGCGGCTCCATCATGCCTAAAAAAATGGAAAAATACAGCTGAATGTTTTATACTTTAAACAGAGCAAAAAATGGAACCTTTTTCTGTTCGCGAGGTCATATGCCGGACCGAATTCAGCTGTACGGCTGTTTGGGATAAAAACAAGGAGTGTGCTTTATGAAAAAGCTGTTGGTACTGGCTTTCGTGTTTTCGGCTGCCGCTGTCTATTTGACCGGGTCACCCGCTGAAGCGAAGAAAGGGAAGGGAATGAGCTCTGACGGCAATCCCTTTGTGGCGTGCGAGTCAAAAAAAGCGGGAGATGCCTGCTCTTTTAAGGACAGAGACGGAGAGACCGTAGAGGGAGTCTGCAAGAAGCATGAGGGGCGCGGCGAAAAGAGCGAAGCCCTTTTCTGCTGGAATGAGAGAATGGGAGACAAAATGCCTGCCCGTGACGGAAAGGGACATAAGAAGTGCCCTCACATGGACAAAGAGTAATTACACGGATGCCGGGGTTACGGCCTGACGGCTTACATCCGATTAAAAAAGCCCGCGGTTTTCAGACCGTGGGCTTTTTCTTATATTTAGTCTTTGGCGAGTCTTACTTGATTTTAAATGCCACAAGCGCTTCGGGCGTTATTATTCTGAAAGTGAAGGATTCGCTCAGGAAGAGGTTGACCTTCTCTGAATCGTGGCTGTGGTAGCCTACTGAAAAGTCCTGTCCGATTGTGAGTTCAAAGTCGCCATCGCGGTTTGAAACAAGCAGCGCGCCCTTAACAGTATCGGAATAGATTATCGAACCGCCAATTTGCTTTTTAATTGAAGCACCGAGGTTCCCGCCTGGGAACATCCGCGCCTGAAACTTCCACAGTTCCGGGTTAACAATAAGGTTAGCCTCGGAGTCAATTCCGCTGCTTCGCATAATTCTGAGTCCTTCGCTGATGGAGTCAATGACGCTGTCCTTCTCGAGGGACATCTCAACTGTCCTTGAAGCGTCAGCTGAGCCGTTAAGTCCTTCAATGCCGGCTTCAGGAAGGCCGTTGTATACGGCGCTTTCCTCAAAGGCGGCCATCTTCTTTGCCGCTTCAACTACGGCATCAAGTTCAATGTCCTTCGCTCCGCGTTCCACATTGTCGAGTTCCCAGATATTTACTGAGAAGCTCACCCTGGCTTCTACAAGAGGAAGCACCCTGTTGATTCCATACTGGACAGCGTCCTTCTTCTGGCCCTGAGGGACTTCAAGCCTTCCGAGGTTGACGCCGGTATAGTTGATTCCAAACGGGCCTTCAACATCGCAGAATCTTCTCGCTGAAAGGTTGGCAGTCAGCGTCTCTTTTGCGAGACCGTTTATTTCATCCCATCCGCTTTCACTGATGGGGGCAAAGCTTTGTCTTAGCAGATTCATCTTTTCCTCCTCAATGTCATGTGTTTTTAAGGCTTCCTATTCCCAGGTCCTCTGTTCCGCTCTGTCCGGATTGTCCACCGCCGGAGAGGAATTCCTCTTCGACTTCCTGCGCGCCTTCCCTATAGAATTCCTCTTCCTGAGGGTCTAATTCTTTAAGCAGACGCAGGAACTCTCCAGCGTGCACCTTCTCTTCGTCGGCGATGTCAATGAGTACCTGCTGAGCGAGCTTGTTGTCCGTAGATTCGGCAAGCTGCTGATAGAGCTGAATGGCCTCGTATTCTGCTGCTATCATGAGTCTGATTGACCTCACCAGTTCCTGGTCAGTCAGCTTTCTGTCGCTTTTTTTTACACTGAAAGGATTGGCAAATTCAGGCATAGTTTCCTCCATATTGGTTTTTGTTAAAAATCAGCTGTTTGCTTTTTGTACAGAAGCAGATATGACTGATTTGGTATTTAAGGTTTATTATATCTTAAATTACTTAATATGTATATAAAGATTTTTAAAAGTTTCAAGAAATTGTATGGGCGGGGAGGTGGTAATGTCCTTTTGCTCGGAAGAGCTGTTCTTCGTCGGCGGAGGGGCACTTCCAGTTAAGCGGTTGGGGCTCCTCGATAATACGGACTGAGGCAATTATATTAAAGCTATTATAAAAAGTTTTATGATATTGTTATTCAAGCTGTGGAGGTAAGGGCATGCAAGGTCCATCTTCAACTGCAACCCATCTATCCACTTTACACATTAATGCTGCTCCATCGACACAAATGTCCTCATCAACATTTTTATCACACGAACATCCAATTGAACCCTCTTTATATGCAATATCAATATTTTGTGTTGGAGAAAAACATACATCGTTTGCATCGTCATTAATATCACAATGAGATAATGAAAAAAGTAATAATGTTAAAGAAATAAAATTAAGTATTTTCATAAAAAACTCCAATGTTTGTTTTTAATGTCGACCCGCAGAACGAAAGTTGAAAATTACAATTGATTTATAAGATTTTATTTATATGTAGAATCGCCCATGTCAAGAAATACTTGAGAGTATCAGATCTTTTGTGTAAATAGCTTTGGGTTATAATTGTACTCTGTCTCCAAAATATACTGTTCTTCGTTTGCGGCGGGGGGATGTTATCCGTGAAGCGGTATTGTCATCGCCTGATTGTATTGAAGTTTTGTTAAATACTCCTTCTGAGGTTGTGACAATAGCGCTCTTTTAAGTTGCGGCGGCCTGGTGCCGCAACATCGACGAAGTCCCAGGCGATGTTCTCCGAACGACGCGGGTAAGCCTTGTAAATTACCTTAATTTTCAAGAAAACGATCTAAGTCTACAATTTTTAAATCGGAATGTTTACCTATGTTGAAAAAGTCTTTGTCGAAAGTTACCAGTTGTATTTCGTTTCTGATTGCAGCGCTTGCAATTAAAAAATCAATTGATCCAGCAATAATACCTTTTGATCTGCATTTATTGCTTAACTCAGAGGCGTAAATGTAGTCACTTTTTGTAATATCTAAGTACACAAAATCATCCAAAATGTTTTTTATCTCTCTATATAATTTTTCATTTGAGATGCCGGTTAGAATTTCCTGAAGAATTATACCTAAAATAACAATCTCATCATCATTTTCTATAATCTTTCTGACAACAGTTTCAGAAGAATTTACAGTATTCTTTTTTCGGCGGAGCGCTTCAGACCATACCGAGGTGTCTATGATGAATTTTGTCATCTATTTCGTGCTTTTTTGTAATCATAGGCTTTATCAAAATCAACTTTGTTTAGAAATTTCAACAATTCTTTTTGTCGATGCTTCTGGATATACTCCTTAAGCGCAACGTTTACTGCTTCCTTTTTAGTTTTGAAATTTCCCATTTCATAAACTTCATCTAACAGTTTCATATCGATATTTAAATTAGTTGCCATATAATTTACCTCTGCAATAAGATTACACAATGCTATGTGTAAAGTCAAGAGAAAATATTCCCCTGCCGTGAGGGTGGTCCCCAATTTAATGGATTATTCATTATATACTTGCGGATGCGGTTTAAATCATTTTCATCGCGTATGATGTGATCATGAAACCGGGGTTGCCATTTAAATGGAATGTTGTTATTCACCGCATATTTTGTAACACCGATTTTAAAACCGCGTATGATCGATGCAATATTTTTTGATTGGGGGCCGAAATTCGACGGTGGCATGTTCGATACCGACACGTTCGACGGTGGCACGTTTGATTCCGACACGTTCGATTGTAGAGACGCAAGATTTTGCGTCTCTACGGATTCCCCGTGTTTCGCGGATTCCCCGTGTTTCCGGTGTTTCACGGTTTTTTCAATAACGATGATGCCGTGTATATGATTTGGCATGACAACATATTCATCCAATTTCACAAATGGGAAATGATGAGGAATCTCACGCCAACAAGATTCTGCATTTTTTCCGAGATTCGAGAGGACCATTTTTCTGGCTGTAATATATCCGAAGACACATTCGTGATTATTCACGCAAATCGTAATATAATATCTACCGTTAGATGAATAGTCCCATGCCTTCAGGCGCGCTGATTCTGCTCGGTATTTGTTTTTGTACAGGTTCACAACTCCCCCTCAAGTGTTTTTTTGACTATGGATGTTTTAAGTTCGTCTAACGATGTGAACTGAGCATAGCTCAGAAAACCGGACACTCGTTTAAATTTAAAGCCGGTAATATGTATAACGAGGTAAACAATAAATCGAAGAAGTAAATACATCTAACATTCCAGCAGTAAAAGCAAAAAATATCAAATATTATTCGCAATTGATGTTATAAAATCTGACAATCTGAATTATAAATCACGTAATATCATTGCGGAAGATCGAGTGGGCTCCCATGTTTTCCCCTTGAAAAATAAACCCGATAGCGCTTCATGTCCCTGTTACGGAGATGATATAAATGAATAGAGTCAAAGAAGCCATAGAGCTGCTCAGGAAATCCCTTCACGCAGATGTCCTGTTTACGGATGAGGCGGGTATTGAGCCTTACTGTACTGATAAGACGTCAAACCTGAGTTCGGCCCCCGATGCCGTTGTCGCTGCTCGCAATTCAGATGATGTTTCGCTTGTGATGAAGATATGCAATGATTTCAAAGTGCCGGTCATTCCGAGAGGCGGCGGCAGCGGAGTCACGGGCGGGGCCGTGGCGGTTAATGGCGGGATAGTGCTTTCTCTTGAGAGAATGAGCCGTATTCTCGAGATTGACGGCGAGAACATGGTCGCTGTGGTTGAGCCCGGGGCGATAACAGGCGATATTCAGAAAGAGGCGCTAAAGCACGGGCTCATGTATCCGCCTGATCCGGCTAGCCTTGACAAGTGTTCCATTGGAGGCAACCTGGCTGAGAACGCCGGCGGGCCGCGCGCCGTCAAGTACGGTATTACGGGAGCCTATATCCTCGGGCATGAATTTGTTCTGCCGGGCGGGGATATAATAAGGACAGGAGGCAAGATTGTCAAAAACGCGGCAGGCCTTAATCTGACCGCCATGCTGGTCGGCTCTGAAGGTGTGCTCGGTGTTGTCACAAAGATATACCTGAGGCTGATTCCGGCGCCTCTTGTTGTGTATGACGTCCTTATTCCATTCCAATCGCTTGATCTGGCTGTTGACGCTGTTACCTCAATCCTCCGGAGCAGGGTGGTTCCATGCGCCGTCGAGTTTATGGAACATGACGCCATCAGGCTGGTTTCTTCGTATCTCGGGGGGAATATCCTTTTCCCTGACGCGGGGGCTCATCTGTTGATTCAGGCGGACGGCGCGACAGAGGATGCAGTTGACAGCGACATTGCCCGCATAGTCAGGGCGGCCGGCGCCGAGCCGGACAGCGTCTTTATTGCCCGCACAGAGGAGGATAAGGCCCGGCTCTGGAAGGCGAGGCGCTCCACGAGGGACGCGATTGAAAGCAGGAGTCCCATATTCCTTGCCGAGGACTGTTCTGTTCCGAGGGCGTCAATAGCGGTATTTTTGAAGTCTCTGAAAAGGCACCTTGTTTCAAGAGGGCTCAGCTCAATAATGTTCGGACACGCGGGCGACGGCAATGTGCACATCGATATCCTGAAGGATACAATCGGCGACAGCGAATGGAGCTTAATGATTCCAGAGCTCAAGCGGGAGATATACAGAAGGGCTGTTGAACTTGGCGGAAGCATTACCGGTGAACACGGAATCGGGGCTCTCCGCAGGGAGTACCTGGCAATAATGATGACTGAAGCCGAGATTGAGCTGCAGAGGCGGATCAAGCTCGCCTTTGACCCGAACGGAATCTTGAATCCGGGGAAAATTCTGCCTGATTGAACGCGGTTGCCGGCGTTGTTTCAGAGGTGCTCAATCAGATAGTTTTTGAGAACGTTTACCGCAGCCGGCGATATCTCACCGAACTTCAAAGTGTAGTAATTAATATGCGCTTCCGATATTGATCGGTTGGCGATGATTTTTGACTTTATAGTGAATTTAAAGTCGCTGAGCTCAAACTCAAGAATGTATTCGCTGCTGTAATCAAGTGTCTGCTTAAGCCTGATAACAGACTCCTTTTCGTTGATCTTGAAAATGGTTGCCCTGATCTTCTCAGGTGTTTCTCCGTCGTCGGCTTCCGTGCTGATTTCGCAGAGCAGAATAGTGTCGACATATGGATATCGGAATTCCTGCTCGCGTGTGAACTCATCGGGGGCCTTCATTATAAGCCTGTCACCCCGGAGAATGCCTGTTGTGGTGAAGTAGTATTCAGCGTCGCCGAGCCGCCAGATTGTAACCTTCATTGTGGATTCCGTTTCAAGGAATTGAAGCTCCTTCGCGGACCTGAACATCCTTACTACGATGCTGTCTTCGGCGGTGTCAATGATCTTGCCGAAGTAGACATTGTTGTCATCGGCGACAAAGTAGAGAAGGCGATCAGCTTCAATGTCCTGTATCCTTTCCAGAGGTTTTTTGGCGCTTGACGGATGATAAAGCTTCTCGTAGGCGATGGTCAGGTCGCGGCACACCGAAGATATTGAAAAGCTCCCTTCCTGTTTTTGCTTGAGAAAGCTTAGCAGTTTGCCTGCCGAATTTTCGAAGAGAGCTGGCTCCGCGAGAATGCGGTCAGGCCTGGTAAGCTGAAGCATCTCAATCATGTTGTTAAGCAGCTTTATCTGAAAGCTTGAAAGCCCCAACTGACGCGTCTTTATCAGGAAAAGCGAGTCTTCCCTTGCTTTCTTCCGGTTCTGCAGCTGAAGGTATTTAACAAAGAAGTAGATGATTACGAGCAGCAGAAGCAGCACCGCGATAAATATCACCTCTTTAGGTGTCGCCCTGGGCCATTCAATTCGAAATATAGGATTCACCTTCAGCCTCCTGACTCATGCTGTCACACAGGCAGATCTTAGCTGTTTCCCGGCGCGTTGTCAACGAAAAAGGCTGTCTGGTCTGGAAATCGTGTTGCCGTGAGGCTGTAGAGAGTGTACTATGTATTACGGTTTATGAAAAATTCGGGAAGTGAACATATGGTAATTGATTCTCACATTCATGTTTTTCAAAGCGGTGTTATTGAGCGGCGGGATAATTACCTGTCCGATCCGGGTTTCTCAATTTTGTACTCAAACCCGGCAGCAAAGACGGCGTCAGCCGATGAGGCATCAGGTTATCTGAACGATTCGGGAATAAGCAGGGCTTTCGTGATGGGCTTCCCCTGGGCAGACTTAAATGTATGTATGGAGCAGAACGAGTTCTTTGCCGCCATGGCGGATAAAGACGGGCGCCTTATTCCTTTTGGAGCTGTTCCGTCTTCCAGTGATTCGGGCGTGGTCAGAAAGGCCGTAAGGGCGGCAAAAGACCTGGGGCTTTCAGGTGTAGGAGAAGCAGCCTGGTACTCTGCTGGAATGGATGAGAAGGTGCTGAAATGCCTGGAAACGCTTATTGAGTCAGCAGGCGAGGCTGATATTCCTCTGTGTCTCCATGTCAACGAACCGGTGGGCCACAGCTATCCGGGAAAGTATTATCCGGCCCTTAATGAAACGATAAGGATAATCGGGAAATACCCCGGCGTCAGAATAATGCTTTCGCACTGGGGCGGAGGGCTTGTGTTCTACGAGCTGATGCCCGAGGTGAAAGAGGCGCTTCAGTCATGCGTCTACGATACGGCCGCGACCCCATATATTTACAGCGAAAATATTTATATGCTGGCCGCTGAGACGGCTGGTTCTGACAGGGTGCTTTTCGGAAGCGACTTCCCGCTTCTGCGCGCCGGACGATATGTACAGGGAATTGAGCAGTGTGGAAAAGAGACAGCCGCGATGATTTTCGGAAAAAACGCCGCGGCTTTCATGGATATTGAAACTGTGTAGCGGCTGCAGCCGCTCAAGGTTACTCGGACTTTTGCTCTCCGAGACGAATATCTCCAAGCTTTTCCTGGAGAGTAGAGCTCTTTTCGATTATCTTTGAGAATTCTTCGTACTGTTCTGCTGTGTATCCGTGTTTTTTCGCAATTGTCTCGATTGTTTCAGGTTTCTGGTCGGAAACAGCTACTTCGAGATCGATTTTAGCGAAATCTTCAATTGTCATGTCCTTTTGTTTTTTTGTGCACGCTGCAACTGCAAAGGCAAGCGCGCAGGCTGTCATTATTGCGAGAATGCGTCTCATATCATATCTCCTTTGAAGAGTTTTATTCCAGCAGAATAGTGCTTTTAGGCCGGGTGTCAAGAAAATTTATTGAGGATATTTAGCCGCCCCGGGCATTTGCAATGGATTGATTCCATTTTTCGGCCGTCTATGGAAACCGCCTGAAAGGTGTTTGACAGGGATATTTGCTGCATAATAGCCTATTAAAAATTTATCCAATAAAACCAGGTGATGTTAAGTAATATGAAGAGACTAACAGTTTTATTAGCTTTGATTCTTGTGTTAGGCTCACATGCCCTTTTTGCCGAGACTGCTGTGCTGCCCTACAGGGCGGGGAATCCGTCAGAAAAGCTTACGGCAGAAACAGCCCGGGATTTCGCAAGGCTGGTTGCTCTTACTGCTTTACTTTCACGCGATGTCAGAGTAACCTCCTCACGCGATATTGAACTCGACATGGAGAGACTGAAGATTGATCCGGCAAAGAAGCTGTCCTCTGATGACCTTCAGGCATTGACAGCGGGGAAATATATCGACACAGTTCTCGCAGGAACTCTCTACAAAACCCGCGGCGGATATGAGTCTGTGAGCGTGCTCTATTCGGTGCCAGAAAAGCGTGTGCTCAGCAGAATCAGTTCAGCGGGTTCAGATATCTTCGAGCTGGCCGAAAACGAGGTGCGCGAAGCCTTCACGGCATATCCAGCTGTAAAACGAGGGTATGACGCCGGAAGCGCGGACGTTGCCTTTCTGCTTGATCTTTCATGGAACATCTCCTGCGAGTGGGGCGATGTCAGGGCCGCTGTGATTGCGTCAGCTTCGGATTTAATAGATGCCCGCAGAATGGATTGCCGCGTAACGTTGATTCCCTTTTCCGGGAAAAACATAAATATCACGGGTGTGAAGACATATACGACTCTTCACGCCCTCAGACAGGCCCTTGCCGGCATGAAGCCATCCGGAAAGCCAGACGCCTCTTCGTTTGTCTCTGCTCTCAGGTACGCGGTCGGAAATGTACGATGGCGGAAAGGTTCAGCTAAGCACATTGTTCTGATAACAAACTCGGAGATGCCCTCTGCCCGCTTCCCGGAACAGGAGGCCGCCCGCGCCGCCGGGAAGGGCATCGCTCTGCGGGCAGTTTCACTGGGCAGCCTTACTGGAAGCAGGGCCGAGATACCCGAAAGGGTTGCAGCGTCAGCGCGCGGCAAAAACATCTATGCCGTCTACAGCCAGAAGGCCTTCACCGAAACAGGAAGCCCGGTGTATCTATACTTCCAGAACGGCAGGGCATTCAGATCGGAAAGGCCTGCATCCTCCTGGAGAGGGGGAGTATATGTTCCCGACAGATACAATCCGTCTATGGGAAAGGCGCTCGAGCCGCTGAGCGAGATGAGGTCTGAGGCGGCCGGGCCTTACAGCCTTCCGGAGCTCTTTGAGAAGCAGACCGGCCGGCGGGTTATAAAAAAGGGGCCATTGCTTACCAATCTGAAGGAAATTGTGACCGGGGCCTTTGGACAGGCCGGCAGGGGCCAGGCTGCAGCCGGAAGCGCGCTTCTTACGGACGGCAGGGTTTCGTTCCGGGTAATGATTCCTACACCGAAGATGCTGTCGTCACTGAGGGCAAGGGAAGGCGCCTACATCTACGCAGGGTTCTATTTCAGAGATGATCCCGCGGGTATGTACGGCATTGCCCCCGTTCCGGTGATCGTTGATGTTCCTGCAGCCGATATCCCCGGAATAATAAAAACGGATTTTACAAGGGCTGTAAAGAAAAGAAGCTACTACATGTCACACGGCGCGGGCAAGCCTCCGGTCTGGTTCGTCAAGGTCAGGGTTGACCAGGTTGAGGGCGCCGGCGGCGAAGCTGATATAAGGGATTAAGAATTAAAAAGCGGAAGCGGTGTCACGCATGAGGTAGCTGAGCGTGTTGGAAGACGGGCCGTCCAAAACTATTTTGCCGCTTTCGACAAGAGCGCCTACCGGGTCATGAAAGGAGCTGCCCAGCGGGTCAAGGGCTACGGCTATTCTGCTGAATACTGATCTCGGAAGCGAGTCAATAAAGGAGGTGAGCGCGGTTAGCGCGATGTCTGACTTGACTGCGTCCTTGAGGAGCGTTCGGGGAAGCTCAACGAGGACATGAGTCAGGGCCCGGAAAATTCCCGAGTATTTCGGGTTCTCGCTGTTTCCCGGCGCGTCCGGGAACGACTCGAAAATCCCGCAAAACCAGATGAGAGACGGAATGTCATTTATGAGTGCGCTGTCGGCTTCAATCAGATATGACGCGAACGCGCAGGTTTCAGGAGTGTACGGCTTTATATTCCCGGGGATATTGGCGGCATTAAAAAGGGAAGCGTAACGGAGCAGCGAGGACTTCCCGTTTTCTTCGAGGGACGCGAGAATCTCCGTTCCAGCGGAGGACTTTTTCAGCGAAGCAAGCGCGGTCGCCCGGGCCTCAGGGCAGTAGGGTCCTGAGGCTATTTCTGACATGAAGGATACAGTTTCATCAGGATTAAAACGGAGCAGCGCTCTGAGAATGTGTTTCTGAAGCGCGGGGTTTTCGGCAAACTCGTTAATCAGCTCCGGCACAAATTCATTCATTCGGAAGTGTGATATTATGAGGGTGTCATCAACGCTGAGCGGCCTGGACTGCAGGCTCCTGCTGTAAGCGGAGATTTCCGTCATCGCTTCGCTGAAGATAGTCACTCTTTTGAAGAGGTTCTCGGCGATGTAGTCCTTTATTGTTTCGGAATCGCTTTGATTTTCGTTGATCTCAAAAACGATCTGGTCAAGCAGTTCAAGGAACGATATGGAAAGCCTGTCCGGCTTTTCAAGAACTGTGGGGCTGATTTCGCGTCCGAAGGCCTCAACTGAGACTGAGGACACGCGGGCCAGGGCCTGGTTTCGGTCGTCTGACGACGCGATAATATCCCTGATTCCTGAAGCAAATGCGCCGAGATATCTCGGACTAATCTTCGAACCCATGAATGTCTTTGTCTTTCCGCTCATCCCATTACACTTTTTAGGCGTTTGCACCAGAAGAAACCCGGCATGAAGTATGTCGAGTTATTTTTTTAAATTTTATTCCTGCCTTCCGCCGGCCGTTTAACTGACGGAGGCGTCATGAAAACAAAACTGCTCCTTATCGCCCTTGTCCTGTGTGTCTGTTTCAGTGAAGAAGCGCTGGCGGGTCTGTCAATCAACGAGTTCGTAACAAATACGGAAAACGACTGGGTTGAACTTTGCTTTTCCGGCGGGCCGGGGGAGAGCATGGATGTTTCTCCGCTCTTCGTGACCTGCTACTACGGCAGCAATATGCGGCTGTCGCTGGAACCAGTCACTATCCGCAGTGAGGACAGCCCGGACACACCCTGGGACGACAGGTTCATAGTAGTTTATATGCACGAGGGCGCCTCAGCGACTGAATCGGATCTGAGCGGCGACATTAATGGAAACGGTATTCTGGAAGTCAGCTGTTCCAACTACTCTGCTGCTCTATGGAATTCGGAAGGTGTTGTTTCTATAGATACTGATGACGATCCGGAAAACGGCGGAATCATTGATTTTGCGGCGTATTCAAACATGGACGGAACTCCCAATAAAGCAGTTACAGGCTATATCCGCTGCGCCTCGGCCGCGGGTCAATGGACTGCAGCGGATGATGTCCAGAAGAGCAGCATTGATATAGGGGCTAACGGCCTGAAGGGGCACTTTTCTGTTTCACGCCTGCCGGTTCCCGATTGCAACAGCTCTGCTGATTTTGCCGTAACCAGGTTTCAGACACCGGGCAGGGAAAACATAATCAGCTCCGGAGAACCAGCTGGAGATGTTTTTAAGCTTAGAAAAGGCAGAATCAACGTGCGAAGGGACGCGGCAACCGCATCTGTCGAGGTGCCTCTCTTCGTGAATGAGGAATGCAGCCTCAGATTGAGGGTGTTTTCATCGACTGGAGTGATGCTCTATTCCACGGACCTTGCCAGGGATATTGCCCCCGGATATTTCAGTCTCTACTGGGAGAGCCCTTCGGTGGCGACCCTGCCGGCCGGGATATATCCCGTGCTGGTAGAGGCTGTATCCCGGGAGCGGAAAAGGGCCCAGAGGAAGAAGTTTCTCATCGTACTCGGGCGGAAAAGATGAGTGTCTCCATGCTTGTTCTGGCGGCCGCACTCGTGACGGCCTTTGAGTACAGGCCTGCCTGTTTTGAAGGCATGTTCCCGTATACCGTAGCCGCCTCAGAGGGATTCTCGGGATCAGCGGTGCTCAATACCTCGTACAGCGCGGGACTGCCCGGGCCCCGCATCAGCATGGCAGGGGGGCGCCCTTACACCGGCACAGGGCTTTTATGCGGAAACATGCAGGCGCTCTTTCCGGTTTCCGGAGCGGGTTTTCTGTTTTCGTGGGAAAACTTCGGAGCCGAAGGGTACCGTGAAAATGAGATTTCCATCGGCGCGGGATTCCGGCCGGCCGGTTTTTTGGCGGCCGGGCTAAGCGCGGGGTATTCCTGGGTGAAATTTGAGGATGGAGGCCTGGAGGGAGAGGCTGACCTGAGCGCTTACGTCAATATCCCGCTGTCAAGAAGGCTGGTGCTTGCCGGGGCATGTGAGAACATTCGTTCCTTCCAGGGAAGCTCTCTGCTCTCCCCGGAATGGAGCGCGGGCGCGTCATTTGTTCCGGTTAAGGGCCTCGCCGCCTCGTATAACATCACATCGTCAGCTTACGGCTATATCAACACCTTTACAGTCTCAGTACGTATTCAGCAGTACATACTGCTCAGGGCCGGATATTCCAGGGAGACATTGTCCTACGGCCTGGGAGTTGAGGTTAACGTCTCGAGTCTTTCCTTTACATATTCACTGCTCAGGCACCCCTATCTTGGAAGCACGCATACGGCCGGTGTTTCACTCCGCTTCGGCGGCGGGAGCTTTGATTCACTAAGCTATTCAGGGCTCAATACAGAGCTGGACGCAGAGCTGCCCCGGAAGGTTGATATACGGACATGCTCCGATGAAGAGATAATGGGGATGGAAGCGGTTCCGGTGCTTTTCAGGGAGAGGCTAATCAAATACAGGCGGCTGATAGGCCCTGTCAGTGAAGATGCTCTCATTCAGCTTGGCATGGACGGGGGGGATATCGGCGTTCTCTATAACCATGCTTATGGTTTTGAGAAGGAGCGTAAGCCGGAGCGTGAAAAGCGTCGCAGCTTTAGAAAAAGCGGGCGAAGCGAGATGACAGGGCATCAGAAGAGCTCGCTCTTTTCCGGTCTGCTCAATGCCGGGCTTAACCCTGTCAACGCGCTTGAGGTTATTGATATACTTCAGAGGAAAACCCGGGTGCAGAGGAGGAACGGCCTGAATGAGCTCGGGCTCAAAGGAGCTGTCAAGGAGAAGGTGTTAAATCTGTGTTCCTCCTATCTGTAACAGCAGCGCTTATTCTGGCAGCCGCAGGTGCTGAGGCTGAGCGGTATCCCGAGTATCTCATTAAAACGGAGTTCAGGAGAGACTATGTAGATTACGATGCGTCAGAGAAGGAGTATTTCAGGTCTCTGGTAAAGCTCAATCTATCGGAGGATTCGCATTTCAGCGCGGGTTATGCCGATGTCCCTTCAGAAGCTGACAGGACATGGGCGGGGAGCCTCTATCTGGGGGATGCGCTGCCCGGCTTTGAGATCGCTCTTGGCGGATACACGGTTTCCTCCGGAACAGGGCTCATCCTCGGGAAACGCAGCTTTTTCAGCGCTGACGCTTTTTCGCCCCGCAGGAGGGCGGGCCGCTCTGCAGTGATCGCAGCCCCGGCCACCGCTAATCCTCTCTATTTGATGGCCGGGGCTGCCGCCGGGATCTCGTTCGGGACAGATGAGAACAGAATAGCCCTGTACCCATTTATTTCATGCAGGAGGCGCTATTTCCCCGGCGGTGACTTTGACAGCGGGCGTACCACCGTATCAATATCGGGTATCAATACGAAGCTTAATCCCTCAGAAAAGTACACTGAGCCGGTCATGCTGTTGGACTCAGGTATAGTTCTGGCCCTGTTGTATTTAAAAAACTTTTCTATTCAGCTGTGCTTTCTGAGAGGAGGCGTTTTCGATTACACGATGAGAAAAATGCAAGTCGGGAGCGGAGACGGCAGCGCTGCTCACTGGGGCTATGGAGGAGAAAGCCTCTTTGCCGGGTACAGCGACAAAACATTTACCGCATGGTTTGAGGCCGGATGTGCCTTTCGTCTGCAGGAGTCAGGCGCCGCCGGACGCTCGGACAGCCTGGGGTTTTCCGGGGGACTTGTAATCAGCCCGGGCTTTTATACGTTGTCCGTCTCTGGTGAAGGGATGAGGCAGGGCTTTTTCGCTCCCGTCAGCAGCGATCCGGGCGCCCCCTCAGCGAGATATGAAGGGGCATTGCTTCTTAAGCTTTCGAGAAAACTCAATGCCGGGCTGAGTTCTTCAGCTGAAGTAAACAATTCCGCATCAGGGCAATCAGCATATCTGCGTTCTGCTCATCGGGAAGAGGCATTCCTTGAGCGCAAATCTGAATCATTTTCAGCGAAGATGAAATATGTTCACCTGGTGACTGACGGGGATGGGCTGGCAGTCTCACATCAGTTCAAGCTCTCAGGATCGGCGCTTTTCCGCCGGGGGCTGTCCGTGTTAATGAGCTCATCCCTTCAGAAGAGGAGAGGGGCGGAGGCAGCCTGGTCAGCAGGGTGCGCGCTCAAGTGGACGGAACCGGAGCTTGTCCGAATGAGGTTTGACTATATCAGAGTCGAAGCATCTGCCCATAACCCTGTATTTCTCAATCCGGCGCCCTTTGCCGGGTCAGTCAGCACTGGAAGCATGTTCAGAAAAGCTCTTAATATCAATGCAATCCTTATAGTGCTCGAAGCCAATTCTTCTCTGTCATGCAATCTCAGGGCAGAGCTGGTTTACAGCAGCAAAGGTGTTTACGACAGGCGTTTTGACGCCGGCGCAAGCTGTAATTTCTGAGCAATCGAAAAAGCTGAAAATTTCAGTTTGACATTGGCATTTTCAGTTCTTATTATTATTACGGGCACAGGGAGGGTAACATGAAGATCAATACGGATATTGGCGATGTTTCTGCCCGGAGGGCTTTGAACAGTCCGAGAACTCCTGTACGTTCCAGCGCGGCTTCAGCTGCAGTCGGGCCTGATTCGGCTGGTAATGGGCGGGATTATAATCAGGCAATCCTTTCAAGGCTTTCTGTTGAGAGGGCTTTAGGCGAGGCGCTCAGTGTCGCGCAGGCCTCCATGAGCATTGTACAGAGGGCTATAGTGGTTTCTTCACAGCTGAAGAATGCAGCCGCTGACGCTGTAAGAACGGGCAGGCTTGATTCTGCTGCGGTTGCTGAGGCGTCGAGCCAGCTTCCCGAGAACCTTCCGGAGTTAAGAACCTCCATAGTTATACCTGCTTTGTCGCCGGCGGCAGCATCGGTGAGCTTCGATATACCTTCACCTGAAGCAGCCATTGTGTCGCTGCGTTTCGGGGCATCGGGACTTGCGGCAGGCGAAAGGCCAAACCCGGAGTTTTTTGCTGATCTGGAGTCCAGTCTGGGTGATACCTACTCCGCCTATGAGGCAGCGGCTGGAGAGGCGGCCGCTGTTATGACCTCAGCTGTTGAGACCTATAACGTAGATGTTGAGAACCCCTATGAGGCCGCTTCTGCTGTAGGCGCTGCAATCGGCGGTTCACCTGCAAACGCACTTGCCACGCAGGGGAACATACAGCGAGATGCGGTTTCAGCATTGTTGGGTTAAGCGGAGAAATTTGGTTGACTCATAGGCGTTGATCAACAAGACAGTTAAGACGTGCAGTGATAGTACTGTTTGAAGTAAATCGGATTCAGATATCGTTCAGCCTGTACCGCATGCGATCAAGGCTGTTAGGGATGTCTGAATTTTTTTTATTAATCCACAGCAGTGGAAAGGCAGCGCCGGAAGTTTAATGGTAATCGAATTAATAGGATTAATAGTAAATATGCAAATTATTTTGTCAGAAATAAAAAATTAATTTACTAAATTAATTAATTCGTATAGTGTTGCGAAAGCTTCAGACTTGCACGATAGCAGGGCGGACGCTTCCCTGTCGCATTGTATAATTATGTTCGGTTTTTAACGGCGGAAGGTTGAATGTCAGATAACGGCTACATCACAGCAAAAAGAAAAAAAATGTCTTTTTTTACCGCGGGAGTGGATTTTTCTGCCTGTTATCCGTCGCAGTCGGCTGTGCCGTCAGTGATGGAGCGTTTTGACGCAGCTTCCTCCTACCACGCCTATATCGTTTCAGACCGGGACTCGGCTCCGGCGGAAGCGGAGAACTGCTTGGCCGTAAGGCTCTGTAGTTTTATTGCGGCAACTGCTGACGGCAGGGAGTGTTCGCATGACAGGGGATGTCTTCTGCCGGATGAATACTACAGTATTTCAGCCGACAGTTTTATCAGCCAGTGTTCTTCTCATGAAAAAATCGACCATTGCCTCGCCGATATATATCTCAGGCAGATGGCAATGATAATGAAGGTCTGCGGCCTGATTGAGAAATCGAAGGGGCGAGTGAAGGTTTCCGGTGTTGAAGGCGACCGGCGTCTGCTCTATTGCAGACTGATGAGAACCTTCTGGAATGATGTTGAATGGAAAGAGCTGTTCCCTTCAGACCATGAGCTGGCTGAACTTCTGCAGCGGGACCGCTCAATATTCAGGGATGTGCTTCTCAGAAGAAAAAAAGCGCAGGTTCAGGAGGTAGCTAACGATTTCAGTGAGTTGACTGGCGTTGCAAGAAAAAATGACCTGTTCTTTGCGTCATTTATCGATTTTTATCTTTTAACCTGGCTCGGGCATTTTAACATGGTCGATTATTACGGCGGTGTTTCCAGTGAGCCTGTCGCATGGGCCCTTACGGACGCAGCGCCACAGGTGTTCGGCCTCCTTGATTGAAAATTAGAGGGAATAAACAATGAAAACATTATTTCGATTATTTATAGTATCGGTGCTTTTCTCGGTTGCTGCCGGTTGTTCGTCTTACGGGGTGAAGAAGGAGCTGTCTGATTCGGCAAAGCTCTCTTCAGTGAGCAAGGCCGGTGTAATATTGAGAACCCCCGCAAGCACAATGCTTCCGCGCGAGGAGCTAATGCTTTCGCTTCAGAAGTGGGCGGGAGCATACCGCGAGAGCAGGCCCTTTGTCTTTCTTGAGGACAAAAATCTGACCGAAGCGGTTTATTCGTACGACGCTGTTTTTGGAAAATTCTGCCAGTACTCTGAGAATAAATCCTTTTTGAAATTTAAAACAACAGGTGTTATTAATCTTTTTTTAAGAATGAACCGCGAAGCTCTTATGAAAGTCATGGCAGACAGCGGTCTCGACGCTCTTGTCATCTATGAGGTGGACGGTTTCTATTCTCCCGAACTTCAATACATTGATATGTACAGCATGTTTGTAGCAGTTGACTCTGAGCTCAACATTATCTACATGGACAGACAAAATGAAACAAGGGATGTCCAGGAAATCATTCCTGATTCAGTAAAAAAAATCCTGCTTAGCCGTGTTGGCGGAAGGTTTGCCGATACTATGGATATAGCCGGATTTCTTGAGGAATAGGGAGTTAAGTCTTGGAGACGGCGGGAGTCGAACCCGCGTCCTACAATCCAAATCCACAGCTTCTACATGCTTAGCCTGTTCTTTTGTTACAGTATGCGGGCCGGGAAAGGCACCGTCCTGCATGCCGTTCTCCCTTAAATTTCACCTCTGAACCCGGGAGACTGTTCATTGGCTATCCTCTGATTATGACGCCTCGTGAAGATCCCAGAGGACAGGAGCCTTCGGAGACGTAGCGGGGATTAAGCCGCTAGTGCAAAGTTGTCGTTTGCAGTTAAATCATTCCTGCCATTTTTTACGAGAAGACAGGATACTCGGCATGCCACTGAAGACCAGCAATTGCAGTCGAAACCAAAATCGTCCCCTGCACATACAATTTAATAAAAGACCGCTATTTTGTCAACATATTGATGTCTCGGCAGAAAATTTGCCTGAAGTTATGACCTGCTGTAAATGATTATTGACATATCAGTAAATTAAAAAAAACTGCAGCAGACTGTCTACCCGGTAAAATAAATCTTTCCCGGCTGGAAACAGCCCTGTCAAAGGTGGAATCATGTTAAAAAGACGAATGAATATCTTTGCTGTAATAACAGGAATTCTGTTTATTTTTGTTGCGGCTTCATCATGCATAAAGGAAAAGCCCGCTGAAGAAGTTGAAACTGAGCCTCTGGTTGAAGAAGCACCGGAGGATAAGGGAGACAATATCCCACTGGATTTTGAGGGAATAAGGGGTGTGTGGCAGCTTTTTTATCCGGACGGATACGGCTACGAGTTCAGGTTCTACAAAAATTACAGGGCTGTTATAACGCTGAGGCTGAATACTCACGCTCTCGTTTTTAGAGGTATCTATACGCTTGAAGATGACCAGACGATAAGGGTCAATCTTTCAGAGATGAAAAAGGTTCCACAGACAAGATACATAAACATAACTTCCGGGTACGTTAAGACAAAGTCATCCTATTTTCTGTTCAAGGGAAGGCTGGTGAAGCAGAAAAATGGACAAAGAACCCTGATTGTCAGTCCAACAAGGATTGTAATAGACGGAAACAACTCTGACGGCTATTTTGAACCGAGAATACGGCTAAAGGCGCAATAGCACAGCTGCCGCAAATTATTTTCAGAATCTGGAGTAAAAATGAAATTTATAAACATAAGCAGAGCTCAGAAGTATCAGTCATCAATACACTCCTTCTCGTCCGAGTCGGATGCGGCTCATTCCGCGGGCAATCTGTTGAAAGAGGGCGGATTCTGGCAGACTTCAGAGGGCTTTGACGGCAGGCCTGAATACGTGGTTATTGATCTTAAGGATTCGCCTGTAATAGACAGCATAGAGATCGCTCCGGTCCCATCCGAAGAGAAGTCTTTTCCGCGCGACTTCAGAATAGAAGCGAGTACCGATGGCAGTCTGTGGCATGTTCTTAAATCAGAGTCTGCATACAGATGCAGCGGAAGTCCCTATATTCTTCCGCTTCCGCCGGTGCAGTACAGGTTTTATAAGCTATACGTGACGGGGCTCAATGCCCGTGAAGACGGAAAGGCTGTTTGTAAAATTGCATCTTTTTCGGGGGGGATATCGGGGGTTGCGGCAGTGACCGCTGATTCGGCCTCGGCCGAAACTTCTGCTGAAAATCTGTTCAGGGGAGCGCATGACCTTGTCTGGCGGTCGCCCTCAAGAGGTAAAAGCGGCCTGGAAACACTGCTCATTGATCTTGGCGCGGTGTATCACGTTAACAGAATAATTATTGGGGCTTCTTCGGGGCTTTTCCCAGAAAAATTCAACGTCGATATCAGCACAGACGGGGAATTGTTCCTTCCGCTTTTTGAGGAAAAATCATTCAAAGCGGAGCCGATGAAGAGATATTCCTGGAATATGGAAATATGCCCTGTCCGATACATAAGGTTTGAGGGAAGAGGAGCTAAGGATACCGCTGGTGGTTTCTCGATTGAACTGGCGTCCTTAGAAATATTCGCTGCTTTGTTTGACTATTCGCACGCTCACAACGCTTCAGGAATGCCGCAATATGCTTCAACCTTTCAGGCCGGCATCGTTAAGCTGGCGGCCGATGGGGGAGATTCGCCGGGAACGGCAGTGCAGGGAAGCGACAGAAGGCTTTGTGATGCTACAACGATATTTAAGGGAATAGTACAGCTCGCAGAGGACGGAGATAACTCAGCCGGTATAGCCGTACAGGGTTCGGATTCAAGGCTCAAGCCCGCAACTGAGGAAAAGAATGGCATTGTAAGGCTTGCCTATGACAGAGAGACCCAGCCCGGAACCGCTGTACAGGGCTCTGATTCAAGGCTTTCTGAAGCGACCGATTCGACTTTTGGAATCGTAAAGCTCTGCCCGGACGGCCTGTATACCGGGAGCGCTGTCATCACCGGAAATGACAGCAGGATTCAAAAGGCAACGGACAGCAGCTTCGGTATTGTAAAACTCGCGAAAAACGGTGAAAACACAATAGGATGTGTTGTACAGGCCGATGACAGGAGACTTCGCGATGCGTCAACAGCTTTCAAGGGAATTGTTGAGCTCGCTGAAGATGGAGAAAGCTCTGAAGGTGTAGCTATACAGGGCAATGACCGCCGATTGAAAGACGCCACGACGGGTTCCAGGGGAATTGTCGAGCTTGCTGAGGACGGAGAGGACGCGGCCGGCGTTGTTGTACAGGGCAATGACCGCCGATTGAAAGACGCCACGACGGGTTCCAGGGGAATAGTCGAGCTTGCTGAGGACGGAGAGGACGCGGCCGGCGTTGTTGTACAGGGCAATGACCGCCGATTGAAGGACGCTACTACGGGTTCCAGGGGAATAGTCGAGCTTGCTGAGGACGGTGAAGACGCGGCCGGCGTTGTTGTTCAGGGAAACGATCGTCGATTAAAGGACGCGTCAGAGACCTTTAAGGGAATTATGCAGTTTGCCCCTGACGGGACCGAAAAGCCCTTAACAGCAGTTCAGGCAAGCGACAAAAGACTCAGGCCCTCAACCACATTATCTCCCGGAATAGTCGAGCTTGCCGAGGACGGAGAGGACGCGGCCGGTGTTGTTGTACAGGGCAATGACCGCCGATTGAGGGATGCTACGACTGGTTCCAGAGGGATTGTGGAACTGGCAGAGGATGGAGAGGACAGACCGGGAGTGGTTGTCCAGGGCAATGATAAAAGACTTAAGGACGCAACAGAAGATTCTGCCGGTATAATGAGATTCGCTTCTGATGGGGATTCTTCACCATTTGCAGCTGTTCAGGGAAGCGACAAAAGGCTTCGTAAAGCCTCAACTCTGTCGCCGGGAATAGTTGAGCTTGCAGAGGACGGAGAGGACGCGGCCGGTGTTGTCGTACAGGGAAATGACCGCCGTCTGAAAGAGGCTACTACTATTTCAAGGGGGATAGTTGAACTCGGCGAGGATGGCGAGGAGAAGAAAGGAGTTGCTGTTCAGGGTAGCGACAGAAGACTGAAACCCGCGACGGAAAAAACGCCCGGAATTGTAAGGCTTGCACAGCAGGGTGAAAACAAGGAGGGAACCGCCGTCCAGGGGAATGACCCCAGGCTTTATGACCGGAGGGAACCACTCGAACATACCCATGACTATGCTCCCCTGCTTCATGAGTTTAAAAGCCATTCGGGAACAATCAGCATCAAGCAGGAAAGGAATGAAGCATTTCCGGATATTACGCCGCCGTCTGACGGCTCAGCCGTAATATATGGGCAAAATGCCTCTAAAGAAGCAGGTTCTATCGGGGTAGCCGGTGTGGCAGGCATTCTCAGCACGAAAACTGTTCAGAGCTACGGTGTAGTGGGGCACGGAGGTTTTGTTGGTGTAAGGGGGCAGTCTGCTGGTGGAGAAAACGGTGTTTCCGGCTGCGGCGTTCTCGGTCTGTCAAGGTTCGGTGCGGGCGGAGTTTTTTCCAGTGAGCACGGTTTTTCCCTGGTTGCCGACGGCTTCGGAAGGCTTTCCGACTACGATAAAAGCGTTAATCTTGCGGGTAACGGCGATGCCCTTCTTGTTAATGGAAGATCTGTCTTCGATGGGCAGGTAAAAATAACAGGAGACGGAAAGGGGCAATATCCGGCAAGCATAGTAGAGATGTTCGTTGTTGAAGAAACTGAGTATATATCACCGGGCGACCTGCTTGTCGTTTCGGATTCAGGGAAATCGGCGTTAAAGCGCTCTTCGGCGCCCTACTCACAGTCTGTTGTCGGTATTGTAGCCGGAAATCCCATGCTTGTAATCAACAACTCCGGTGATGAGCAGAAGGCATATCCTGTGGCTCTTGCGGGGAGGGTCATGTGCAAGGTGGACGCGAGGAAGGGACCAGTAAATCCAGGAGATCTCATTGTGACGTCTGATACTCCCGGCTGCGGCATCAGGGGAAAGATTGACTCGTTTGATAAAATAGGCACTGTGATTGGAAAAGCCCTCGACAGGATTGATGAGGGCATTGGACTAATTCCGGTTTTTATCACACATCTATAAAAAAGTGAAGGGGGGGTCAGGGATTCAGCTTTTTCAGAATATCTATTTCTGTTTTGTTGAATACCCGCTCCTGGTTGGTGTTGACTTTTTTAGCTGTTTCTCTCGAGAGATAGGTGATCCGCCTGCAGAAAGGCTCTCCCTCGTATTCATCTGCCCACATGATAATAATAGTACTGTCTGACATCCAGGCTGCAGCACCCCGGTTTTTTTTGATGTTTTCGAGCGATGATTTGCCGTATTTGGACTCAATTTTTTCTCTGACCTGATTAAGGCGAAGATACGGGAACTTGAGGGCAACGTAGTATAGCGTGCCTTCATCGACAGCCTCCTGTCCGGCATCAGCTGTTTCTACAGCTTTTTCTGTATTTGCCGGGTCGGTATAGAAAAAGCCGTAATAGTACTCAAGCGCGTCGTCCTTTGAAACGATTACTGTTTTGTCGTCCGTGTAGTACAGCTTCCCGGAAATAGCCTCCCTTGCCTTGCTGAGCGGGGTGCCCCATTTTATGCTCCCGTAACCATCGGGGATAGCAGCAGGTGTGCGGGGGCCGGTTGCCTGTCCGTACGCTGCGGCTGATATTATGCAGATTAAAAATACTGAGTTGACCAGTTTCATTTAGTTACCTCGGATTAAACTGTTACTATTATCGGCATTAAGTCCATATTCTTAAAATTCATAAAGGAGTAAAGAAGCGATAAAATGACGTTTCGTTTTGCCGGGTTGCTGTTTTTACCCGGGTGTTATATATGATATCGCAGGATAGATGCAGCTTTTTAAGAACATTTATAGGAAAAAATTGTTGAAATATACCGGCGGAAGGAGTGAAGATTGGCAAACTGTGGGAACTGTTTCCGGCAGGAATATTATTCTGAGGTGATGTGATGGCTTTACTAGAGATAAACGAAAATAACTACGAAGCTGAGGTGCTTAAGCACTCCGGGACTGTATTGGTCGATTTCTGGGCTCCCTGGTGCGGCCCGTGCCGAATGCAGACTCCAATCCTTGAAAAACTCGCTTCTGACGGCGCTGTTTCAGCAAAGATTGCCAAGCTCAATACAGATGAATCTCCATCTCTCGCCCAGAAACTGGGAATATCTTCCATTCCGACATTGATTATTTTTAAAGACGGAAAGGAGATTGAGCGAATGGTTGGTGTTCAGCCTGAGGAAGTTCTTAAAAAGAAGCTTCAGTAATCATGAAGAGGCAACATCTTCAATCAATGGTCTCAATAATGATTGCTCTTGCGATTCTGCCTGTAGCGTCCTGTGGAGAAAAGAGGGAGCCGGCGTCAATTGACATTGACCTTGTGGAGATAGACGGTTCTATCAACGACAGAAGGCAGTTCAGGGACAAAATCGGCGGAGAAGACAGAGAAAAGAAGCGTTACAGGAAGAGTGTTTTTCAGGAATAATTTTTAACTTATTTTTCGGAGTTGATAATGTCATTTTCCAGGTACAGATACAGGTTTATATTTCCAGTGATTACCGGAGTTGTTATTGGATTTCTGTTTTTCAATCAGTTCTCCTGCCAGAAAAACGATTCCGGAGGAGTGAGTGTCTTTGGTAACTCCGATGAATCTCCGATGAAGTCACAGCTGAAGACATCTCAGGCGGTGGAACTTCAGACAGCATTCAGGCAGATTTTCGAGATGTACCGGGAAAGTGTTGTCTTTATTACGACTGAGCAGACTGTAAGGGTGAGGCCTCATCCGTTTTTTAACGATCCATGGTTCGGGAATTTTTCCGCTCCATCCCGCGTTCAGAAAAAAACCGGTCTTGGCACCGGCTTTGTCATATCCAGGGATGGATATATCTGTACCAACTACCACGTTATAGACGGAGTTGACAGGGTTTTCGTTAAGGTCAATGAGAAAAATCACGAGGCGAAAATCATAGGCGGCGACAAGCGTACAGATCTTGCTTTGCTGAAGATTACCTCGAATGAAAGCTTTAAACCGGTCTATTTTGGCGACTCAGATACGGTTAATGTGGGGGATTGGGCTATAGCAATAGGAAATCCCTTCGGACTGGACCGGACTTTCACCGTTGGCGTTATAAGCGCGGTGGGCCGCAGCGATGTTGATCTGCTTGGGACATCACATCTCCAGACAGACGCGTCCATAAATCCCGGTAATTCAGGCGGTCCCTTGATTAACATCTATGGCGAAGTGATCGGTATTAACAGGATGATTTACTCAAAGAGTGGAGGTTACATGGGGATAGGGTTCGCCATTCCCGTAAACACGGCCCGCTCAATTCTTGCCCAGCTTAAGACCCACAGGGAAGTAAAGAGAGGATACCTCGGAGTGGGGATTATGGAGCTGAATGAGCGCACAGCCGCAGAGCTTGGACTGAAGAGTGTCAGGGGTACTTTTATTAGCGAGGTGATTTCCGGGAGTCCCGCGGATAAGGCCGGCATACGTGTTGGCGATGTGATACTTGAAGTAAGCGGCGAAAGGATTGAGAACTACAAGGATCTTCTACGCGTTATCGGCGAGACGAAAATAGGCAGCATGATCAGGCTTGTTCTGTGGAGAAACGGCTCGGAAAAGACAGTTGCGGTTGAAATAACCGGCCGGCCGTCAGAATAATTCCAGGGTAGCGCCATTCTCTGCTGCTGGGAGGGAAATAACGGAAAAATATAGTTGATTAATAACGGCATTTTTTATTCTGTCATCATTGAACATGAATATTTCCCTGCGTAAGAGAAGCCTGCATGAATAAACTTAAGAACTTCACCCTTGAAAAAGGAATGATCGCAGCCATTATCATTCTGTCAATAGCCGGCGGTGTTGTCTCCGGCTATATTAACGCACAGGTAAAAAACTTTGCCGGCATTGACAATCTAAAACAATTTCAGCCGAGTGTTCCCACCCGAATTTACGATGTTCACGGAGAGTTAATAGCTGAACTCTTTCAGGAAAAACGCGACCTTGTTCCCTATGATGCCCTGCCTCAATGCCTTATAAATGCTTTTCTCGCGGCAGAAGACAGGGATTTCTTCAATCATTTCGGTATATCGCCGCTCTCAATAATCCGAGCGATGGGGAAGAACCTTGTCGCAAGCGTCAAGTCTGGAAGAATAACGGTAGTTCAGGGCGGATCAACTATTACGCAGCAGCTCGCGAAGCGGCTTTTCACTACCGGTGAAAGGACAATCGGCCGCAAGATACTTGAATTTGTTCTCGCTTTGCAGATAGAAAAGAGGTTCTCCAAGGAACAAATCCTTGAGATGTACTTCAACCAGATATATCTCGGACATGGATGTCACGGTATCGCGTCGGCCGCGGAGTTCTTCTTCGAAAAGGACGTAAGGCATCTTACCGTTGCTGAAAGTTCCATACTGGCGTCTTTGCCCTCTAAGCCCAATGGCTATTCTCCTCTCAGATATCCACGCGAAGCATTTTATAAGAACCAGGACACCCTGGCGAGAATGGTTGATGCAGGATTTATCACCGAAAAACAGAGGGAAAAGGTCTTCGAGGAGTTCTGGCCCGCGTTTCTTGATTCGCTGAAAACCCAGTATCCGACCAGAACAGCAGCCTCACAGGTAACTGATAAGGCTCCATTCTTTACTGACTATGTCCGTCAGATACTGATATCACAGTTTGGTCATGACACCGTCTATAATGAAGGACTGAGTGTATACACAACGCTTGATCTGAAACGGCAGCAGATAGCCGAAAAGGTTTTCACCGAGGGTGTAAAAAAGCAAAATGAGGTTTCTTCAAAGGCGAATGCTATGTATAATAGCGGGCTGAATCGGGGACTCTTCTCTGCATACAGCTATCTCAGAATGATTTTCAGTCTGCCCGGCATCATCGTCAGAAACGACATTGAAACAGTTTTCAAAAAGCAGATGGTGGACAGCTACCTTGATTCCATAGATATATTGGCCCTGCTGACGGATAATTCAGGCGCATCCGAATCAATTGAGAGCTTCAGGTCTGCTGTTTCGGGAATATCGACTTCTCTGAACGTTGAGGGAGCCATGGTTGCCGTTGAACCTTCCACAGGATATATTACCACCATGATTGGCGGTTCAGAATACAGCGTTTCAAATCAGTTTAACCGGGCAGTCCAGGCGAGACGTCAGCCCGGCTCATCATTTAAGCCCTTTGTCTACGGGGCGGGAATAGAATCAAAGAGAATAAACGTTGCTACTACTTTGCCGGATGCTCCGATAGTCGATATTGATTCACAGGGCGACACATGGGCTCCCGGAAACTATGAAGGCGAGTTCTCCGGCATGGTGTCTCTCAGAAGAGCCCTCGCGTCTTCAATCAATATAATATCCGTCCGAATATTCGACATAATTGGAGCGGACATAATAATTGACTTTGCCGCAAAAATGCTCAAGGTTCCACCGGAGCGCTTCAGCCCGGGGCCTGCTCTTGCCCTCGGAACCACTGAGGTTACACCCCTTGAGATGGCCGGTGGTTACGCAGTATATGCCAACAGGGGGCGTGATGTTATTCCTTTCGCGGTCAGGTATGTTACTGACCGGGACGGAAATGAGCTTGCCAACATCGAAGAAGAAGTCGGGCGTATCATAGCCGTTAAGGAAGCCGAAGGCACAATTCAGGTTATTTCCCCGGAGGTAGCCTTCATTATGACGTCGATGATGCGCGATGTCGTTGACAGGGGCACCGCTGCCGAGTCGATCAGGATTAAGTCCGGATTCACTAAACCCGCCGCTGGAAAGACTGGGACCACTTCTAACTGGACAGACGCCTGGTTTTGCGGATTCACCCCGGATGTCGCAGCTGTTGTCTGGGTTGGATATGACCGTCAGTTTATGTCGCTGGGCAGACATCAGGCCGGTGCAGGAGTTGCGGCGCCGATATGGGCCGATTATATGAAAGAAGTGTACAACTCAATGAAAGACCCTGTTTTTTCCCCGAAGCCTTCAGGTGTTTCATCAAGCTGTGTCTGTAAATACACTGGCAAAATCCCGGGACCTGACTGCAAGGAGCTGAACTGCGACCTCGCACTGCCGAGCAGCGGATATTTCCGGGGAGTCTGTGACGGCAAGCACTTCAAAATGAAATCTGTTCTGGATAGGTATCTGGAAAAAGAGGGGCTTAAATCAGACTAATATCTTTTATATACAAGGTTTTTAAATACGTCTTATATTATTCTTGAAAAATTGAAAAAACTGTGATGCACTAAAGCATTAGTAATTTTGTGTTCATGTGCCTGTACGGATAATATTACATAATAGCGGTGATTTGCATGGCAACAACAAAGAAAACGGAGAAAAAAATGTACAATGTTGGCGACAAGATCGTCTATCCAATGCATGGAGTTGGATTAATATCAGCTATAGAGAAAAAAGTTATTCTTGGTAAAAGAACTGAATATTACGTAGTTACCATAAACAACAGCGGAATGAAGGTCATGATCCCGG
Organism: Spirochaetota bacterium; assembly: GCA_963663865.1. Classification (GTDB taxonomy): domain Bacteria; phylum Spirochaetota; class UBA4802; order UBA4802; family UBA5550. Next base: position 3,094,084 of record OY760686.1, on the reverse strand, counting down.
TAACAAAGGCTGATGAAATTGGAGTAAGGGGCATCATCTCAAAACGTGATCTCAAGAAAGTGACCGAGATTCTGCAGCTGGAGAACGTTGTTCAGGAAGATGACTGGAAGCTTCGTTATCAGAATAACATAGATAAAGTAAAAAGCGGATCGATATTTGTCGTGGCTGAGGTTGCAAGGGATCTCTTTAGAAGAGGTTGTGTAAAGGAGCTCTCGATAATGGAGAGGAAGCTTTACGAAAATGCCTACCAGCTTATTGTACATGAGGTGGCGCTTGTAAAAGACATTGACATAGAAGAAGCCGGCAATTACGTTTCAGAAATCCTTTCCGCAACATTAGAGACAGCAGAATAAGACCCGCGTACTGAACGAAGGACGGGGCATCGTCTGTTCCCAGGCAGAAGCGAGCGGCCTTGTCTGGAATTATGTGAGCTCAAAAATAATCCTGGAGATTCAACTTATGATTATTATTCTGAGGATTCTGTTTATTCTGAGCATGGGGGCGGCATTCGCTCTGTTCTTTTCAGATAGTTCCATTAAAGCTGTGGTCGCAGCGGCGGCTGCGTCGGTTATATCGCTTTCGCTGCTTGTACTTTTTGAGTACATATCTCACGCTTTCCCCGCGCGAAAAACCCTCGCCGGCGTTATCGGCCTTGTAGCCGGACTGGCAGCCGGATATCTTTCAAATCTCGCAGTTGTTCCTTTATTTACTCAGCTTGCCTCGGAGTATTCTTCTCTTGCAGTGTTTTCAATATACGTGACAGCCGTTACTTTTTTTCTGCTATTTTTTCTCATAAATTCAGAAGAGCTGGTTTTCCTTGACCGTATCGCGGGTGTTCGTGTGGATGAAAAGAGCGGGCAGCTTTCCTATAAGATACTTGATACGAGTGTAATCATTGATGGAAGGATTGCCGACATCTGCGACACGGGATTTCTGGAAGGGATACTTGTGATACCTAACTTTGTGCTTCATGAACTCCAGATGATAGCCGATTCAGCCGATTCAATACGCCGCAACAGGGGCAGGCGGGGTTTGGACATACTTAATAAAATGCAGAAAGACCAATCTATAATGGTGAAAATTTCCGACATTGATTTTCCGGAGGTCCAGGAGGTTGACGCAAAGCTGGTACGCCTCGGAAAGATGATGAACGCAAAAGTTATCACAAACGATTTCAACCTGAACAAGGTCGCCGAATTTCATGGAGTCGAAGTGCTCAATATCAATCAGCTTTCCAACTCCCTCAAGCCGGTAGTACTGCCGGGCGAAGATATGAAGGTGTCTCTGATAAAAGAGGGCAAGGACCAGAATCAGGCTATCGGCTATCTTGATGACGGGACAATGGTCGTAGTAGAAAACGGTAGAAGGCGTCTTAATGAAGATGTCGATGTTGTCGTGACATCAGTGCTGCAGACCACAGCAGGCAGGATGATTTTCACGAGGCTTAAATAGCGGGTTCAGCTTGAATGACCAATCCAGAAGTCTTAGCTCTGTTTGGGAGTCCCGTTAAAGAAAGCTTTTCGTCCGAAATACACAGCCGTTTTTTGGACAAGCTTGAATCATGCGGCATTTCTATCGCGAGAGTTTATCCATACATCAACCGGGCGGAGCCGTGTTCCGACTGCCGTTTTTGTGAAACAGAATTCGGCTGCACAAACAGTGACGTGATGGATGAGCTTTATCCATTACTCAAATCGTCAAAGTTAATATCATTGTCGAGCCCGGTGTATTTTTCAGGGCTCCCATCTCACCTTAAAGCAATTATTGACCGCACACAGCCGTTGTGGCACCTGGCCAGGCGTGATGGAAATGCTATCTCCAAAAAGAAAGGAATTTTGTTCTCGACAGCGGGTTCATCTTATGGTGGAGCTTTCGATGGAACGGTTCGGACCGTCAGGCATTTTTTTAACACCGTCAATGCGGAATACAGTTTGGAAGATTTTATTCTTCTGCCTGATACCGACAGTTTGAACGAAGTTCCTTTAGAATTATTGAGTAAAGCGGAAAATACCGGTGCCCGCTATTCAAGGTTAATTGGCGGTTCGTTATGAAGTTTATAAGCAATGTGAAAGTAAGTATAAAGAGAAACCCCAATTCGATGCTGCGTTTTATTCAGAAAATGCAGGAGAAGGATATACGTCTGAAAAACCTTGTATGTGTCATGGAGGACTCCGAAGCTTTCATTTACAAAATGGAGCTTCTTCACAGTGGCGCGGACGATATTCACGTGTTTCTTGATAATCTTGAAAAGACAGGAGAATGTACTGCTCTTCAGATTACCAACGTTCTTGAAGATGTAGTTAAAGGAGGACTTCTCCGAATACAATCCGGCGTCATTATAGAACATGAATCTGATTATGAGATAAATCTGGTCGGAGGAACGGAACTGCTGCTATCAAAAATTAAAACAGGCGGTGCGGCAGTAACCGGAATTTCGCGTAATGTAGCAGTAGTAGCCGCTCTCGAAGCCAGCAGAGAGAAAGCTGAATATGATATCGCCAGATATTATACAATCGCGGAGAGAGAATCAGCTGTTATAAGCCGATTTACCGGACTCAGGCCTTTTCCGCTTGTCTTCAGCTACACCCATCCGGAAGATCTGGTTCGTTCAGTCAGGGCTGTGGCTGGAAATTTTTCCGCTCTACGCCTGATTCATATTGATGAGACCGATCTGTTTACAATTAAACAGCTTGCGAGTGATTTTAACAAGCCTGTACTCATTAAAGATGTGGACGATCTGCCCGTGTACATCCTTGCCATGGTCATTAAAATGTCGCAGAAAAACAGGATTGAACAGTCAACCGCCACTGTGGGGATTTTGGGGCTTGATACTCCCGCGGTGAAGCTGACATCGCTCCTTGAAAAAGCGGGATTCGGAAAGACTCTTGGCTTTGACCAGAGCAGCAGGGAGATGTTGTCCTTTGAAAACGCCGGGGGAATGGCGACCAGCTCAGGCAACATACTTGCAAATTCAGACATCGTAATTATAAGAACTCCGTTGTCCGATCCTTCTGAGTACGAGAGAATACGCCCCGGCCAGTACATTATATCCTTCGCTGAAGGAGATGACAATTCTGATGTTTATGCTTCAAGAGGAGTCAGAGAGTCGGTGATAGCCGATGGACATGAGCTGTCACAGATATTCCCGGGCATGCTTTCCGGGATGATAAGCAGAGGCTCTTTGCCCCTTGACGAGAAGGTCCTTGTGCACCTCGGCCAGAAGGTTGCGGCTTTAATGGATGATGAATACAAACTGCCTGGACTTTTCAGCGATATTCATTCAATAATTGCGGATCTGGTCGATTTTAATATTATCGTATAGTCTGGAGATTTATCTATGTGGAAAACTATCGGGAGTGCTTAACCACAATCCATTCAAGATTTGAGTCCCTGCGGCATTGATAGTCTATTGATACGTCTTCAGGGGTTAAGACGCGGTGCGCTTCTCCGTCTCTGCATCCTTCAATGTCAAGCAGACTGAAATGAGGATAGGGACTGTTTCTCAGCTTGCTGTCAAGAGGAAGGCGGTAATTCCCGTCCATCCCAACGATTTCCTCGCCGGGTTTAAGGTATTCCCTTATACTGTCAATATCGATCTGAAGAGCAAAAATACCTGGGAAAGTCTGCCCGCCGGAGGCTTTTGATGAAATCAGAAGTACTGGTTTCCCCGAAAAGCTTTCAAGCTCGGTTATGTCGGAGTAATATACATCAAGGTCTTTAGCGTCATAACAGTTCTTGAGCTTTGTTTCCTTGAGAGAAGTCCTCACGTTTTTAGAAAAAATATCGTCATTTTGTCTCGTGTATATAATTGTACCATGTTTGTTGATTAATATGAAGTCGGAGTATATCTCCCTGGTAACAGACTTAATCATTCTTGATATGTTTTCTCTTTCAAGCAGGTAGAACTTTTTGCCTCCCGAATCCATCCTTTGCAGGTGGCTCAGGTTTTTGACCATGTCTTCTGTAACGACAACCTGTATCGCGGAAGCCAGGTCCTTGCGCGATCTTTCAAAAAAGGCATCGAGTCCGGCAAGGGCTTTTGGAGGAAGCGGTTTGTCCTTCACTACCGGTTTTGATACGGATGAGCACGACAGAATAAGCGCTGCTGATATAAATAGAATGGAACGGGAATGCATTTCTTTCTCCGGGGGTGGAATATTAATCTGCCGATATTGCGGACCTGTAATCATCTCACATCAATTAATTGTCGTGTCAAATTAATGCGGACTTTAGCAAAGAAAGGAGAGTGCTTTTACTCGATACGCATAAAACGAAGGAACCGGTCGTAAACATCCCGGCTTGATCTGTTCATTCGGGTTATTTGAAGTCCTACATTGACACGGCTGTTTCCGAGAATGTCAATGTGCTTAATGCTGCCTGAGAGGGCAATTCGTCTGTTTTTTGGAAGAATCACTTCAAGGGCCGCTGATGTGTTTTCTTTGCAGTGGTTTGTCTTTGATATCTCCGGAAAGCTGATTCCGATTCCGAGTTTTGAGACGTCAGTCAGGGGTATCATGTCGGGCAGCTGTTTGACTATGCCATGTTCCTGGAATGCGCTTTCGATGAATTCTGCAAGTTTTGCTATGAGTTTAATTCTGTCCGCTTCAATCGGGTGAATGTCGTTTGCCTGAATGTAGCCGTACGCGAAAAAGCCTCTGAATGTTATTGGATAGGATATCTCCGATACATAACGCCTGTCAGAAGAGAGAAGCTGATCGTAAGGGTGTACCTGCGAGAGATAGTAAGCAGTGTCGCTTCCATTATTGTCGCTGAAGACAGTCCGAATGTCTCTGATGTGGATTGGGGATGAAGCGGTTTGGAAGAAGTTCATCCTCGGGTCAGTATCATTTTGCTCTGCAAAATAAAGCTTCATGTACTTAAACGGGCATGTTGAGCTTGATGATATTCGTTTTCTTATGCCGTCTATGATATCCCGTCTGTTTTCAATGTTGCTGATAATCTCATTGTACGAAAGTATATTTGTCGCGAAGGCTGTACGCCCATTCTGATGTTCGATATATTCTCTTTTGCCACTCCTTGGCGAAGTAATTATCTGAATAAGGGAGGGATTAAGGCAATGCCGGTTTCCCTTTGACATACATAGCGACGCGTGGGCAAAAATGAGGCTGTCGCCGGACCTTGTGAAGATTACTGTCCTGAGCGGAACGGGAATATCAAGCGGAGATGTCAGCGAGATGAGGCCTTTACTGTAGCCGCAGTAGCCTGCTTCAACATTCCTGTCCAGGCACTTTATGAATACCTTGCGGTCGGAAAAAGCCCGGTCGAATATTCTTCCGAACGAACTGCGGTCCCTTACGGATTGTATCTGCTTCATGATTCTTCCTCCGCTGGAAATTACTAATCCCGTAAACCCAGCGGGAGATAGTAATAATAACGCGGAGGAAAATCAAATTAATCGAAGAGAATTTTCCCTGGATGAGCAAATTCGGTGAAAAAATTCATTATTTTGTCTAATGAGCCCTTTCAAGCGGGGTGTATTTTTCAAGAAAAACCTTCCTGGTCGTCCCGAACATTATGGTTAATTTTATATTATCACCGCTGCCTTCGATTTTTATTAAAGTTCCGATACCGAATTTTGGGTGTATGAGCCTGTCGCTGAGCCTGTAGCTGGAATCGCTTGATGCGGATTCAGCGTGGATCCGGGCAGGGGCGTGGGCCGGCTGCTGTGCTGTGGGCTGGACAGGTGCCTCCCGGCGGAAAGATCTGCTTGATCCCGAACCGGACTGCATCCTGGTAAAGGTGCCGCGAAAGGAGTCTGACTGATGCCTTTTCCATTCGAGGCATTCTTCAGGGAGCTCTCCGATAAATCGTGAGGGCTGGCGGTATTCTACTCCGAGAAATGAGCGGCGTATTTCTGCAGTAGTTATATACAGCCTCTCCATAGCTCTCGTTATTCCAACATAGCAGAGCCGGCGTTCCTCCTCAATGCCTTCTTCAGTGTCAATGGAAAACCTGTGAGGGAACACTTCCTCTTCCATACCTGTCAGAAAAACTACGGGAAATTCAAGCCCTTTGGCGTTGTGTACTGTCATAAGTGTTACGGTGTTGTCGTTGGCTTCGCTGCCTTCTATATCCGGTATGTCCTCGGAAGTCAGAAGAGAAATATCCTGAAGAAAACTTGAGAGATCAGCTTCCGGATTTGCGTTTTCGTATTCAAAAACGCTGTTGATAAACTCGTCGATGTTGTCAATTCTCGCTCCGCTTTCATCAGAGTTTTCGTTAAGGAGAGATTGTCTATAGCCGCTCTGGTTAATAAGTTCGTTTACGAAGGCAGAAAGCTTTAACGAGCCGGGGACATCCTTCAGCATCTCCTCTGTGTTTACAATCAGCTTCCTGAATGATTCAAGGCCGGCAGGGATTCTGCCCGTAAGCGAGCCCGACTTTATGACCTGCCATGCCGACTGTCTTGAAGACGCGGCGGTCTCAAGTATTCTGTCAAGAGTCGCTTTTCCTATGCCTCTCGCCGGTGTGTTGATAATCCTCTGAAGAGCCACTTCATCGCTGGTATTTTGAATGAATCTCAGGTAGCTGACTATGTCCTTTATCTCTTTGCGGTCATAGAACTTTAAACCGCCAATCACCTTGTAAGGAAGGTTTTGTTTGCGGAGCATCTCCTCAAAAATCCTTGACTGTGCGTTTGTGCGGTAAAAAACCGCGAAATCAGAATTGGTGAATTTTTCCCTGTATTTCAGTGTTACTATTGTATTGACTACAAAATCAGCCTCAGCATATTCATTGCCGGCGGTACAGCAGACAACAGGCTCTCCGTCGCCCCTTGCTGCGATAATCTCCTTTTTTTTCCTGAGGCTGTTGTTGGAAATGACGCTTGAGGCGGCCCTGAGAATCGGCTCGGTAGACCTGTAATTATGGCTCAGCGTTATCACTTTAGCTCCGGGATAATCCTTTTCGAAGTCGAGGATGTTTCTTATGTCGGCTCCGCGCCAGGAATAAATAGACTGGTCATCGTCGCCCACAACACAGATGTTTTTACCCGCAGAAGCCAGATAACCCGCAATTAGATACTGAGAGTGATTAGTGTCCTGATACTCATCAATCATGAAATACTGCCATTGCCTTTGAAGGCTTTGAAGAACATCCTGCCTTGTTTTAAGCAATTCGACGGTTTTTATAAGAAGGTCGTTAAAATCGAGGGCATTGTTTGAGGCAAGCTTTTCATGATATTTTGTGTATATCTCAGTAAAGTCAAACGCGAATGAATCTTGCATGTGGAGGGATGGATCGCCCCCCTCAGCTGAGGTTTTATCCTTAACCTCTGAAATCTTTGAAGCAAGCATTGCAGGCTTTATCTTTTTCGGATCAAGTTTCAGGTTTAACAGGATTTCTTTGATTACAGCGGCCTGGTCGGCACCGTCATAAATTGAAAAGTTTGATGGAATGCCGATTGTTTCGCCAAATCGCCTCAGCATATAAACCGACGCCGAGTGGAAGGTTTTAATAAAAACGCTTTTGCCTTCCGGGCCTGTCAGGTCGGTAATTCTGTTTCTCATTTCTTCAGCGGCTTTATTGGTAAACGTAACCGCAAAGATTCTGTAAGGGGGCACTCCTTTCTCTCTAATAAGGTGCATTATGCGGTTTGTGATAACCCGCGTTTTGCCGGACCCGGCACCGGCAAGAATAAGGAGCGGTCCTTCGGTGTGAAGCACTGCCGCTCGCTGGTTTTCATTTAGATTCTTTAGCATATCGTTCATATTCGCAACTTAACCCTGAAGTGAAATAAATTTGAATTCTATTTTATACCATAAGTGTTTATAATAGAGTTTATGGTAGGTTTAATTTCTTGATATAGCAGAATATACATACAGATTGTCCTGTAAAAACGCTTACAGGGATAAACGGATAAGGTCTGTTTTTTTTAACTCTTTTGGATATCATACCCTGAAGTGTATGATTATTTTAATGCATCTTGCTGTGACAAGTGTTTTATGAAAAAAGACTGCAGTTGGGGGTTATGAGACTGATTAGGGGGATATAAACATGAATTCAGTGGGTTTGAATTTTATAATATTAAAAAACACTTGAAATTAATAGGAACATATATCAACTTGACAAGGTGAGTGGGGAACCGCTCTTTTTTTGTATCGTTTTTATGCCCGTCGATAAACTCAGGAAGTAAATGGTAAAAGACGTAATAATAAATTTAATCCAGTCAGCTGCTGCTGAGACGGGTTTTCTGGTATACGATTCGTCGGTTCAGCTTGGAGGAGCCTCGGCAAAGCTGGTGATACGGATAGACAGTGAGAATGGTATTTCTCTCGCCGATTGCCAGAAATACAGCACCGTCCTAACGGAGTTGCTCGAAGCGGAGGGCAATCTACCGGATTTTACCCTTGAAGTGTCTTCGCCTGGAATAAACAGAAAGCTTAGATCAACGGATGAATTCAAACGTTTTGAAGGCGCTCCGGTAAGGGTTCTCGTTAGAGAAGGCGCAGGACGGAAGACTATTAAAGGCATCTTCCATGTCTCCAGTTCCGGGGAATTGATTATAAAGTCTGAAAAAAAAGAGATTTCTCTCTCTTTTGATGATATAATACAAGCAAATCTTGATTACTAAAATGGTAGCTAAAATGAGCAATAATTTTTTCGAGGCGCTGCATCAAATAGCCACGGATAAGGGGATTCCGAGAGAAGAAATCGAGGAAATAGTTGAGTCGGCAATGTTGTCAGCATACAAGAAACAGTACGGCAACACTGACAACGTGAAAGTGGTATTTAACAGAGACGGAAACACCGTGTCATTGCTTTCCAGAAAAATGGTCGTAAAAACCCCGACCAGCCCGGCTGAGGAAATAGCCTATACAGCGGTAAAAGACTCAATGCCGGATGTGAATGTGGGAGACGTTATCCCTATAGAGGAAAATCCTCTTGAGTCATTTGGCAGGATCGCGGCTCAGACAGCTAAACAGGTCATTATTCAGAAGATCAAGGAAGCTGAAAAAAATATTATCTTTGATGAGTTTAAAGAAAAAGAAGGAGAGCTGATAAACGGATATCTTCAGCGAAGAGCCAGAGATGCTATGTATATCGAATTGGGAAGAACTGAAGGCGTTCTTCCTCTGAGAGAGCAGTCGCCTCTTGAGCATTATAAAACAGGTGACCGGGTAAAGGCGCTCATTCTGAAGGTGCAGAAGGCGAATAAAGGGCCGGGTATCATTCTTTCAAGGGCGCATCCAAGATTTATTGAAAAGCTTTTCGAGATGGAGATTCCTGAGATATATGACGGTATCGTAAGAATAGTAAAAGTTGTAAGAGAGCCGGGTCTCAGAACTAAGGTTGCAGTTGCCAGCGAAAGAGACGATGTTGACTCTGTGGGTGCATGTGTTGGAATGCGGGGAATAAGAATCCAGTCAATTGTCAGAGAGCTTGAAGGGGAAAAGATAGATGTTGTCGAATGGTTCGATGATAAAAGGATTATGGCCCAGAATGCTCTTGTCCCGGCAAAAATAAAGGAAATCGTCACAACCGCTCAAGGTGGAGTAATCGCAGTTGTGGACTCAGATCACTACTCATTTGCGGTAGGTAAAAGCGGTCATAATGTCAGACTGGCTTCGAGGTTGTGCGGTTTCGATATTGATATAAAAACAGAAGAACAGTACAGAGAGTTCCTGTCTTCAACCGAATCAAGGTCAATGATTGAGCAGCTTTTCAGCAATGCTGCCGACGACGAGACCCCGCTTGAGGAGCTGCCGGGTATTGATGCCAGAACCAGGGCTCTGCTTGAAAATGGCGGAATCTTTTCTGTTGAAGACCTGGTTGAGAAGTCTTTGGATGACCTGATGGGAATAGATGGTATCGGCGGGAAAACCGCTCAGAAGATTCTTGACATCGTTGCTGAGGTAGTTGATTTCGGGGATGAAGAAGATGATGATGAGGAAGAATCCTGATCGTCAAATATTACAGAGGATTATAAAAGTATAAATGAAGGCAATTGATATCGCGATGCGCAACCATGTTTCCGAAGATGACCTGAAGGGAGTTTGCAGGGAGCTGGGCATTAAATTTGAGGGTCCTGATTCGGAAGTTAATGATCAGGAATCTTTTCTTATTGAAAAGATGATACAGTCTATCAAGACAAAAAAAGCTCAGAAAGCCGAAGACGTGAAACATGGTAAAAAGATTAAGCTGAAAAGAAAGGTTCACGTATCCAAAGAGATTAAGGAGATTCAGGCAAGCGACTCCTCTACTCAGCAGAAAGTTGATACGGATAAGCCTCAATCTGAAACAGCCGTATCTGAATCTGCCGCCGCGAAAGCCGCTCCTGACACTGAGGTTAAGGCTCCTTCGCAGGAAAAAGTTGCTCCGCAAGCCGATCGGAGTGGAGCCAATCAGCAAAGGCGGACAGATCGCCCTGACAGACCGAGACCACCGCGGCCGACTGAACAGAGGCCCCGTACAGGCACAGGAGACAGGCCTCCCCGACGGAACGATACAGGAGGAAGGCCGCCGAGACCGGGTGGCGATTCTCAACGACCCCGCACAGGACCCGGCAGACCCGGAGGAGGTCCGGGAGGTAGTACGCACAGGCCTTTTGATCAGTCCAGACCCTCATCTCCTTTCAACAAAGACGGGGCTCCACAGCGAAGATCATCGGGGCCGGCCGGCAGAGGCGGTGGAGATGACAGGCCTTCAATAACCGAATTCAGTGATCCGGCAAAGAAGAGGAAAAAGAATACAACCAAGGATCGTGATAAGAAAAAATATACCCGTGACAAGTTCTCTGAGAAGAACATAGACATAAGAAAAAAAGCAGGCGGATTCCAGAAGCGGGAGATTGTGACTCCTTCGAGTATATCGATAACCGAAACAGTAACGGTTGGAGACCTGGCTAAAAAGCTGAATGTAAAGGCAAGCGAGGTTATTGCTAAACTGATGAAGCTCGGAGAGATGGTAACCATCAATCAGGTCATTGATGCCGACACTGTTTCTATTCTTGCCGATGAATATGGTACTGAGGTCAAAGTAATCTCTCTATACGATGAGACTGTTATTAAACATGATGAACCTGAAAATCCGGACGACTATGTAAGCCGTTCTCCAGTTGTTACCGTAATGGGTCATGTTGACCATGGAAAGACAAAGCTGCTCGACGCTATTAGAACAACAAAGGTTGCAGAAAGCGAGTTCGGCGGAATCACACAGCATATCGGCGCGTATATGGTCGATATTCACGGGAAAAAGATTACATTCCTTGATACACCGGGCCACGCAGCTTTTACAACTATGCGGGCGAGGGGTGCAAACATAACTGATATTGTTGTTCTGGTTGTTGCAGCCAATGACGGAGTTATGCCTCAGACTATTGAGGCGATAAGTCATGCCAAGGCCGCGAACGTTCCTATTATTGTGGCAATAAACAAGATTGATCTTGAGGACGCTAATGTTAAGAAGGTTAAATATGATCTTGCCAATCACGGGCTGACTCAGGAGGAGTGGGGCGGTAACACACTCTTTGTTGAGATAAGCGCGAAGCAGAAGATAAACATAGAAGGCCTTCTTGAGGTGATACTTCTCCAGGCTGAAATGCTTGAGCTCAAGGAAAACCCCCAGATAGCGGCAAGAGGTGTAGTTATTGAATCAAAACTTGATCCCGGCCGGGGACCTCTGTGTACTGTTCTGGTTCAGAAAGGAACGCTCCATGTGGGTGATTATTTCGTTGTCGGGATGTACTCAGGCCGTGTAAGGGCCCTGCTTGATGATCAGGGTAAGGAAATACAATCGGCCGGGCCTTCTACTCCTGTTGAGATTCTTGGAATTTCGGGAGTTCCTGGAGCCGGTGATCCGTTCGAATGCGTTGAAACTTCGAAGACAGCCAAGCAGATTTCAAACAAAAGGCTTGAGTACAAGCGGATCGAATCCGCCAAGAAGGTTAAAAAGGTCACACTTGAATCGTTTAACGACATGATTAAGGCTGGCGCGATTCAGGAGCTTAATATTATCGTAAAAGCCGACGTTGACGGGTCGGCACAGGCGCTTGAAGAGGCCCTTGAGAAACTTTCGACCGATGAAGTCAGAGTCAATGTAGTTCACTCAGGTGCGGGTGGCATAAACGAATCGGATGTTATGCTTGCAGCGGCATCTAACGCTTTGATAATTGGATATCACGTCAGACCTACCGGAAGGGTGTCTGATATTGCGGACAAAGAGAATGTCACCATCAAGTTCTATAACATCATTTTTGAGGCAACCGATGATGTGCGGGCCGCTATGGAAGGAATGCTTGCTCCCGAGATAAGGGAGATTGAAGGCGGAAGCGGTGAAATAAAGCAGGTATTTAAGGTTTCCAAAGTCGGTACGATTGCCGGTGCATTGCTTCTCTCAGGCAAGATCAACAGGAAATCAAAAATCAGAATTATAAGGGAAGGGATTGTCATAAAGGACGGAGCTTTAAAGTCCCTCAAGCGTTTTAAGGATGACGTTAATGAAGTGGTGGCAGGTCAGGAGTTCGGCTTCTCTATTGAGAATTTCAATGACCTCAAAGAAGGCGATGTTTTTGAAACATACGAACTTGTTGAATTTGCAAAAACACTATAATTGGTAGATAATGGCTTACAGAAAAGATAAACTTCAGGAGCAGATCCGGCGTCTAATTTCAGAGATTATGATCCGTGAAATTAAAGACCCCAGAATCGGATTTGCTTCTATAACAAGCGTAAAAATCAGCAAGGATTTTTCAACTGCCGAGGTGGGGATATCCGTTTTGGGAACCCCCAGAGAGCGCCGTAAAAGTCTCGAGGGACTGCGCTCATCAGCTGGCTATATCCAGCATCTTGTCGGAAAGGCGCTTGGTATTCGTCATGTGCCCAGGATTTATTTTGTTCTTGATGCATCCGTCGCTGAGGGTGTTGAGATGGTTGGCCTGATTAATGGGCTTGACGGAGTAAAGGATTCCGGCGATGATTCCGGAGAAGAAGAGGAAAACTGAGATAGTGAGAAGTTTTGCCTCTGGCTCATTGCCCTGTCATGACAGGGTAATTCTCGTAGACAAACCTGCCGGTATAACATCAGCTGCCGTTGTCAACGCGGTAAAGCGGATTACCCGCCAGAAAAAAGCAGGTCACTCAGGTACGCTCGACCGGTTCGCTACCGGGCTCATGCTTGTCTGTACCGGATCGGCAACGAGGCTCACCAGATTTTTCCTGGACAGCGATAAAAAATACACTGCTTCAGTTCAGCTTGGGCGGACCACCGATACCCTTGATCCAGAGGGCAGCATTATTTCAGAGGCACCATTCGCTGGAGTGACTTTGAACGATGTCAGAGCCGCTGCTTCGGCATTCCGGGGAGAAATCCTTCAGTCACCGCCGATATATTCCGCCCTCAAGATATCTGGAAAGAGGGCTTCTGATATAGCCAGAAGCGGGAAGGAGGTAAAACTCGCTGAAAGACGAATCACAATATTCAGTCTCGAGATATTGAGCTATGATGAAGAAAGCGGCCTGTTTGAGATGGAAGTACACTGCTCAAAGGGAACATATATAAGATCGCTCGCGGGCGATATCGGCAAGGCTCTGGGAACCGGGGCGTATGTGGCCGGTCTGAGAAGGACTGCTTCAGGGGAATTTTCCGTTGATAAGGCTCTAACAATTGATGAACTCGAATCAGGCAATTTCAATTCTGAGGCAGTTATTGAGCCTGCTTCCGCGCTACATGGATTTGGCAGCGTAACCATTGATGACAGTACTGTTTTGAGGGTTTATAATGGTGCGTTTTTCAGCCGTGAGGATGTCATTTCGATTATTCCAGGAGTTAAAAAAACCTATATGATCTGTGATAAGCGAAAAAAACTGGTTGCCATTGCCGATATAGATGTTGATAAATGGCGTATAGAGTACCTGAACGTTTTCAGCAATCAGCGGCATTAAAATCATCATCATTCAGTGGCCCTCTGGGCCGTAAGTCCTTCGCCAGCGCTGAGTGGTTGATTAAATGCCGATACTGTGAAATATATTTTTGATGTTAAGCTGTCTAAGGAGGACATGAAAATGACAAATAAGAGCGAAGTAATAGAGAAGTTTAAAACTCACGAGGGAGACACTGGTTCTCCAGAGGTACAGATTGCAATTCTTACCGAGAGAATCAACCACCTGACTGAGCATTTTAAAATCCACACAAAAGATCATCATTCAAGAAGGGGACTTCTTAAGCTTGTCGGTCAGAGAAGAAGACTGCTTGCTTATCTGAAGAAAAAAGATCTTGAGCGATACAGATCAATAATAAAAAATCTCGGACTGCGCCGATAAGGCCGGTTCGAGTTCGGCCTTCCATAGAGGCCTGAAGAGCAAAGGTTTCATGTCAGAATGTAGCAGTGAGGTATCCCGGTTGATGCCTGACTCCTGTATTCTGACTTGATTGAAATCTTATGATCTCTGTGGAAAGCCCAAAAAAAATAAGAGGTGCATAAATGAGTATAGATTTCAGTATTGATGTAGGAAAGCAGAAGCTTAATTTTAATACAGGCTATCTCGCCAAGCAGGCAGATGGAGCTGTTTGCGTTGCTTATGGCGAAACCATGGTCTTTGCTTCGGTTGTAGCGAATAAGAGTGTCAGAGAGGGACAGGATTTTTTCCCGCTGACGGTCGATTATAGAGAAAAAGTGTACGCTGCCGGAAAGATCCCCGGCGGATTTATAAAAAGAGAGTCAAGGCCCTCTGACAGGGAGACTCTTGTGTGCCGTCTAACAGACAGACCACTCAGGCCGTTATTTCCTGAGGGTTTCCTGAATGAGGTTCAGATAATAATCTATGTTCTGTCTCATGACAAACAAAACCAGCCTGATGTACTTGCCATAAACGCTGCTTCTGCTGCTTTGATGGTTTCGGGCATTCCCTTTAAGGGGCCTGTAGGAGCGGTGAGGGTTGGACGTGTCGGAGGAGAATGGGTCGTTAACCCTACCTTTGAAGAATCAGAAAAAAGCGATATTGATCTCGTAGTTGCCGGAACTGAAAAGGCTGTAACCATGATTGAAGGTTCAGCACAGTGTCTTTCGGAAGATGAAGTTCTTGCCGCGGTCGAGTTCGCTCACGGTCAAATCAAGCATATCTGTTCAGGACAGAGGGATTTCGCGTCACGAGTTGAGAAGGAGCCCTTTGAGTTTACCCCTCATCTTAATGATTCGGAGCTTGTTGCTGCCCTGAGGGGGGCTTTCTACAGAGATGTTGAGGCTCTGGGCTCTGTTACAGAAAAAAAACAGCGTGAGAAAGCTTTCGCCGCTATCGTTGAAAAGGCTGTAGCCGAATTTGCGGAAAAGTTTCCTGAATCAATTGGACAGACAAGAGAAATCATTGACGGCTTTGACGGTGAAGTGCTCCGCGGCAGAATATTGCAGGATGGAAAACGCGCCGACGGCCGGGGGCTTAAGGATATCAGGCCCATAGATATAGTTATCGGACTGCTTCCAAGAGCGCACGGATCAGCTGTATTTACACGCGGGCAGACACAGAGTCTTGGTGTTACTACCCTTGGAAGTGTTGCTGATGCCCAGCGTATGGATAACCTTGAAGGTGAGACGTCAAAGCGGTTTATGCTCCACTATCATTTCCCGCCATTCAGCGTTGGAGAAACTGGCAGAACCGGCGGTTCAGGACGACGTGAGATCGGCCACGGAATGCTGGCAGAAAGAGCGCTCGAATATGTAATCCCTGATGAAAAGGATTTCCCTTACACTATCCGTCAGGTGTCGGAGGTTCTGGAATCAAACGGTTCTTCTTCAATGGCAACTGTATGCTCCGGGTCGCTGTCGATGTTTAACGCAGGAGTACCGTTGAAGGCAGCTGTAGCCGGAATAGCGATGGGTTTAATTATTGAGGGCGATAAATACGCGATATTGAGCGATATTCAGGGACTTGAAGACCATCTCGGAGACATGGATTTCAAGGTGACAGGTACAGAAAAAGGAATAACGGCATTTCAGCTGGATATCAAAGTCGAAGGAATTACAACTGAAATAATGAAGGATGCGCTGAATCAGGCCAGAGAGGGCAGACTCTACATCCTGGATAAAATGAATCAGGTTGCATCAAAACCGGCATCAGAATTGTCAAAGTATGCGCCCAAGATGCAGTCTTTCAAGATAGATCCTGACAAGATTGGTGTTGTTATAGGCGCCGGCGGAAAGGTTATAAAAAGAATAATCGAAGAAACGGGAGCCTCCATTAATGTCGAAGACGATGGTACTGTAACTGTTTCTTCTGATGAACAGGAGTCTATTGACAGCGCCGCAAGCATAATCCAGGGGCTTGTGCGTGAGGTTGAGATCGGTGATGTTTACGATGGTATCGTAAAGAAAATTGTCGATTTCGGATGCTTTGTTGAATATCTTCCCGGCAAAGAAGGCCTTGTTCATATCTCCAATCTTGATACTGCCAGAGTTAGAAGCGTCGCTGATGTAGTGGCTCTTGGTGACCGGTTTAAAGTCAAGGTTGTAAAGGTGGACAAGCAGGGACGTGTCGACCTGAGCAGAAAGGATGCTCTGGAGAAGACTGAATCAGCCGAATGATTACTGCATATTCTCAGGATAACGGGCTCAGAGTACTGCTTGAGCCAATTAATACTTCGGCTTCCATTTCCGTGGGAATCTGGCTTAAGGCCGGTTCCCGATCGGAGAGGGAAGACGAGTACGGATATGCTCACTTTGTTGAGCATATGCTTTTTAAAGGTACAGAAGGATGTTCCGCGAAGGAACTTGCACGCAAAATTGACAGGGTTGGCGGGCAGCACAACGCCGCCACCAACAGGGAATACACCTGCTACTATATCAGTGTAATGGCGGAATACCTTGAGCTGGCCATCAGCGTTCTCTCAGATATGTATTACAATTCCCTGTTCGAGCCGCAAGAGCTCGAAAGAGAAAAAAATGTTATTATTGAAGAAATCAGGATGTATGAGGATACACCTGATGAGTATATTCATGATGTCTTTGTCGAAAAGATGCTCTCCGGGCATCCGCTTGGGCACTCAATCCTCGGGTCTGAGCAAGGCATAAAATCATCAACGAGAGAATCACTTACCGGCTTTTTTAAGGGGCATTATCTTGCCTCCAACACTATCGCTGCCATAGCGGGAAACTTTGATCCTGATGAGGCTTCAGCTCTGATAGCGAAGTATTTCAGCAGGGACTGCAAGCCTGGTTCAAATACAGAGGGCAGCGAATCCGTATCTGTTATTATCCCCAGACAATACCACATTAACAGAGACCTTGAGCAAGTTCACCTGTGCATGGGGCTTCCCGGCCTCAGGCGGGATGACAGCGACAGGTGGACAATGTATGTTTTGAGCACAATACTCGGCGGCAGCATGTCTTCAAGGCTTTTTCAGAAGATTCGCGAGGAACAGGCTCTGAGCTATTCAATATATTCTTTCCATTCATCATTTAGCGATGCCGGCATTTTCGGGATTTACTGCGCTACCGCCCCGTCAAAATTTGAAAAGGCCGTTTCTCTTATTCTGGAGGAGTGCAGACAGATTTCTGAAAATGGAATAAGCGACGAAGAGCTGGCTGACGCTAAAACATTCATTCGGGGGAATATGGCTTTGAGCTTCGAAAGCAATGAAGTCCGAATGGGGCAGCTCGCAAAGAGCGAGATGGTGTTTGGAAGAAACTATTCTTTTGATGAGATTTCAGCGCAGATAGACGCGGTCGATATGGGCTCTTTTCAAAGGCTTTCTGATAAGCTCTTTGCCGGAGCGCAGGTTTCACTTATAACCCTTGGCAAGCTCAAGGACAGGGATTTAAAATCGTTAGATTTGAAAATATCTTGACTCCGGAGACAGCCCGCTTATTATCCATAACATATTTTCGGTCTTCGAGCTTTTAAGGCGTTAAATTGTTGATTTTATGCTGAAGGCCGGTAGATTAAAACTATTCAGGAAATACTTATAATTCCATAAAGGGAGTTAACATGGCAGCTAAAAGTGATATTATCAACAGTACTATAGGTTCCGGTTCTGTTTTTGAAGGTAAGTTTTTTATTAGCGGATCACTTCGAATCGACGGAAAGTTTGAAGGCGAGATTAAAACTGACGATGAGCTTGTTGTGGGCGTCACTGGACGTGTTAAAACAGATATTGTTGCCCGGTCAGTTGTTGTCGCCGGAACCGTAATAGGCAACATCAAAGCTGACGAAGAGGTGAAACTTCTTGAGACAGGAAAAGTTCTTGGCGACATAGTTGCTCCTGTAATTTCAATACAGCGCGGGGTTGTCGCTCAGGGCAATATTATTATCACTGGCGGTAACAAGAAGGATGCAAAAAAATTGATTGAGGACTCTTACAGCGGGACTGTTCAAAAGGCGGCTGAACCTGCGGTGAAAGCGAAAACCTCAAATTGATCAGCAATTGTTAATAAAGAATTAAGCGATGCCTGGCTGGTGCCGAAAATATCAAAGTGCAGCCGAGATGAAATATCTGAATAATATGCGAAAGTGGTTTGGAGTCTGATATCCTGATATGAAATTTATTCCCTCTAAAGTCATAAAGATCGGTAGGCTTTCAGTGTCTCTGTCAAAAAGAGATATTGTTTTTTTGTGGAGCGGAAAAGAGCGGATACTGGTCAAGACTTTGAGGACTAGCCCAAGAAAGCTGCTTTTAAGGACTTCAGTCTGTCTTTCTGTATTATGCGCGGCCCTATTCTTCAGCCTTTCAGTTTTTCATGACGATTCCAGGTCGGATATCTCGCCTGAATCTGATGACATCATGAAGGACAAACTTCTGATGTCCGATAAAACCGATTATACATCACCTGATAAGAGAGAAAAGCTGATTGTCAGAGAACATATTGTTAAAAAAGGCGAGACACTCTCTCACATAGCTCAGCAGTACGGGGTATCCATTGATACTATTTGTGGAAGCAGCAATCTCAAATCATATCATTTGATAAACGTGGGTCAGGTGCTTAGAATTCCTAATAAGGACGGAATTCTTCATAAGATGGATAAGGGCAAAAGTCTGGTAGATATCGCGAAAAAATATAAGGTTTCTCTTGAGAAGATTGTAACTCAAAACGATCTTAAAAATCCTGACTTTATTGCGCCTGGAAGGATGATTTTTGTTCCTGACGCGAAGCCTCAGAATATTTATGACGGCTTCCTATGGCCGGTCAGGAGCAGGGTTATTACCTGCGGTTACGGTTGGCGCAGAAACCCGTTTACCCGGGCAAATATGGAATTTCATTCCGGCATGGACATAAGGGCCAACTATGAGTGGGTCAAGGCTTCCAAATACGGCAAAGTCACCTTTTCCGGGTGGCTTGGCGGTTACGGCAACGCTGTTATAATTGCCCATCCCGACGGGTATAAGACGCTTTACGCTCACCTTTCAAGGAGTATTGTAAGGCCCGGCCAGTACGTGAGGCAGGGGCAGACAATAGCCAGAAGCGGGAATACCGGTAGAAGCACAGGTCCTCACCTCCATTTTGAAGTTATTACGCATGGTAAAAAAGTTAACCCGTACTCATATCTCAAAAATTCCAGATACAGATAACCCCCTGCTCAACTGCCGAAATAAAAAAACCCAAATAAAAAATAATTGACTGACTGCTTCCCCGCGCGAATGTTAATTGTTAACTGTAAATATTCCTGCAGCCTGTTAGTGAATTTAAAACGGACTGCGTCTTGTTGTCGGACGCTAATTCGAAAAATTGAAATCTGGAATGAGTACAGAAAACAGCTAATTCTATTTGAACTGGAGCTTATTGATGCTACATGAGGCAAACTTTTTATTTGAGATAGGATCCGAAGAGATACCAGCCGGCTATATACCGTCCGCAGTGAAATCCATGCATGATCAGTTTTCCAGGCTTCTTGAAGAGAACAGAGTAGATTTTGCTGAAGTGAAGGTCTTTGCAACACCAAGACGAATAGCCGTAATGGCTTCAGGTGTTGCGCTCTCACAGCGTTCTGAAACTGCCGAGCTTAAAGGGCCGGCAAAGAAAGCCGCATACGACAGTAACGGAAAAGCTACCGGGGCTCTTAACGGCTTCATGAAGGCAAACGGCCTGGTGATTGATGATGTTTTTGAAAGGGAAACTGAAAAAGGGGTATATATTTTTTCAACCAGGAAGCTTGAATCAAAAGATACAGTAGTTATTCTTCCTCGGATAGTCGATGAGCTTGTCAAATCCACTCCATTTCCAAAGAGGATGAAGTGGTCGGATAAAACTTTAACGTATCCACGGCCAATAAGGTATTTTTTGATGCTTTTTAATGATGTGCACGTTCCTTTTGAAATGGACGGAATATCCTCATCTCAATCAACCAGGGGTCATTACATTCAGAATAATAAAATGTTTCCAGTTAATTCTATCAAAGAATATGGGGTTATTCTTGCGGATGCAGGTGTTGTTCTTGATCAGGAATCAAGAAGGTTAACAATTGAAAAAATGCTTAATGATGAGGCCGCTAAAGCCGGTTATGTCTGCGAAAAGGATGATGAACTGCTTGATATAGTTACATTTCTTGTTGAGAAGCCTCATGTTGTGGTGTGTTCGTTTAAGGAAGAGTTCCTTGACGTGCCGGATGTTGCTCTCGTGGCTGAGATGCGGGAACATCAGAAGTATTTCGCTTTGAGAGATTCCAGGGGACAGCTCGTGAACCGATTTCTTGCCGTTTCCAACAATCCGCCGACAGAAAATATAAGAGCAGGCAATGAGAGGGTAATAACAGCCCGCTTTAACGATGCCAGGTTCTTTTTTCTTGAAGACCGGAAGAAGAAACTCGAGGACATCGTGGATAGCCTTAAGGATGTTTTATTTCACAGAGACCTCGGTTCAATATATGACAAAATTATCCGTATGAAATCTGCGGCACTTGGCTTCTCGGAGGCAATGGGGCTTAATGATGCAAGAAAAGCTCTGGTTGAAAGGGCAGTAATGCTCTCCAAGACTGATCTTAACACTGCTATGGTTTACGAATTTGCTTCGCTTCAGGGTAAAATAGGGAGGATATATGCCCTTTTGGACGGTGAAGCTCCGGAGGTTGCGGAGGCTATTGAAAATCATTACAGGCCTCGTTTCCAGGGAGATGAAGTTCCTGATGATGATGTGTCAATCTGTCTTTCTCTTGCTGAGAAGATCGACAATATTTTCGGGTCGTTCTCAGTAGGTAATATTCCTAAAGGATCAGCCGACCCTTATGCACTGAGGAGGCAGGCTAATGCAGTAGTCGACATTATTATTAAAAACGGAATTAATATCGAACTCAGGGGCCTTCTTGAAAGCCTTTCTCCTCTATATAAGAATGGCGGTGATCTTGTTGATAAGATTATTGAATTTGTTAGGACAAGGGCAAAGACTATCTTTACTGAAAGCGGTTTCAGCTATGACGAAATTGATGCCTGTCTTTCCACTGAAAGCACTGACTTCCTTGAACTGCATAGAAGGGCGGAAAGTATTAACCGATTCAGAAAAGAGAAAGGTTTTTCCGAAATGCTTCTCGGGTTCAAAAGAATGAATAACATCGTGTCTGGTTTCAGGAAGGAAAACCCTGATTATCAAATTAGCTTTAAGGATCCGCTTCTCAAAGAGGATGAAGAAAAAGCCCTCTATGAATTCTTTAAAACGCATAGCGGTGATATCGGAATGATGATTACAGAGAGCAGGTATTTAGACCTGTTTAAAATGATTATCAACGGAAAACCGCTTATTGACAGTTTTTTCGATAAGGTTCTGGTAATGGATAAGGATATTGCGGTCCGTGATAACAGAATCAGCTTGCTTGAAGGTATACTTTCAAATTTCACTAAGCTTATGAACTTTTCAAGAATTTCGGATAAATAGATATGGTGAGCCGGCTTAACAGGCCGGCTTTTTCATGCAGGCAAAGTTGAGGTTCCTTCCTTTGTCCCCCTTTCTGTGAGAAAAAAAGCTGGCATTGCTGCTGATGGTGCATATTCTGCTTTCAAAAATGTTGGCGGATGGAACCCCGGCGGAACGAAGCGACATCCTCACGCATTTCCAGAGATCAAGGAATATGCTTTCTGACTTCATAGTTGCACATTCAGCAGGAAATTTTGACGCGACATCATAGCTGACCTCGTATGACTGTGGCCCCGCTGAAGGCAAAACAGCCGCATAGAGGTCAGCCGGTCTGGAACCGTGGTGTTTTTGCATTGTCTCGATTGTTTTTCCTGTGATATTGAGTTCGGTGCTTCTCCAGCCCGAGTGGACCGCTGCCAGGACATTTTTTACAGGGTCGTGGATTATTACTGGTACGCAGTCGGCTGTTCGTATGACCGGGCAGATGTCAGGCAGCCGGGTTATTACGGCATCGGCCTGTCCGTGAATTTTACAGACAATCTCCGGATAACGGTCAACCGTAAGAATGTTGTCGCTGTGTACCTGATCCAGAAAAATGATGTTTTTTGGGTTACAAGCAGTGTAAGCCGATATTGCCTCTATCTCGTGTCGGCGTATCGTGTCGAAATCATTTTCGTAGTTAATACTGTTGGCGTCTTTAGCGGCAACCCCGGCTATAAGCCCGGGGAAGAAGGCAGAAAGTTCAGAAACCAGAGCGAAGCCGCTGCCATTTGATAATCCGGGATTATTAGAGGTCGAGCTCATATCGCTTTCTCGATTCAAATCCTGATATTTTGCGGTATCCGATCTTTTTCAGTAATTCCGCAGCTTCCTTGAGATAGTACGCCGCATTTTCCGGAGAGTGCGCGTCTGCTCCAAGTGTCACTGGAACATTCATTCTGTAAAATATACGGAGGATATCTTCAGATGGGTAAATCTCATTTACCGGTTTAAGCAGTCCAGCCGTATTGAGTTCCGCCGCGATGCCGTTTTGTGACATTATCCGGGCTATTTGTTCGATTTGGGACTCGAAGCTCTTCTTTGACCTGTGGCCGAATTTTTTTACAAGATCGAAGTGTCCGACAATGTCAAATATCCCTGACGAAGCCAGCATGGCCATGCATTCGTAGTAATCTTTATAAACCAGGTCTATGTCTCTGCGGTTAAATTCTGATTTATATTCCGGATTGTCAAATGCCCAGTCATCAAGAAAATGACAGGATCCGATAATATAGTCTATTCTTGAATCTGAAAGATAACTGCGGTCAAAGGTTTCAAACAGGGGATAATCAACTTCAAAACCAACCCGAACTTTGATAATTCCTTTATACTTAGATTTTAAACTAAGAATTTCTTTTATATAGTCCTCAGTCTGCTCAGGAGACATAGTTATGTTTTCCCGAATAGGTTCAGGGATAGGTGCATGATCGGAAAAGCCTATTTCAGAAATTCCGGAGGCAATGGCCACCTCAATATAATCTTCCGGAGTACCGCAAGCGTGGCCGCATAAAGGCGTATGATTGTGATAGTTTACAAGTGTCATCAGTACCCATAACTGGAGTAATAAAAAGAAATGTCATTCAAAATACTGTATTCCGTGTCCGGAAAGTGAGATTTTTTCAAAAAAAATTTTTGAGAATGTCCGGATGGTGAACTGTCTATTGATGCTAAAATCCTCCAGAGCAGCGGCGCAAAATCTGGAGCACCGGATTTGAAGAAGAGCGAGCTTGATTCAGGTTTTATATTTGTACTTAACTGAACGTCGTCGGCAGTATTCACTTTCAGTGAGTAATTGTGGTGAAGATAGAGAGCAAGGGCCTTTTTTTCGGGTATGTACATTGCCATGAGCTCAATAGAAGAAGTTTCGATATATCTGGGGATAATTATGATTGAGTTCACGGAGCTGAGAGGCTCCCTGTAAGGGTATACAGAAAGAAGAAACCGGAGACGGTCAGGCGTCATCAACACTGAATTACGGAGTGGATATTTTTTAACAGGGTAGTAGATATTCAATGAACCGTCAGTCGTCTTAAACCTGTCGGATGTGTACAACCCGGTATAGCGATTTGAAAGGATTGAATCAATGGTATAGCTTATTTCTGTCTCTATATCGTCGATTCCCTGATACAATCCTGGCTGAACCGGCCTGGTTTCATAATACTCACTGATGTCGAACATAAGCGCCCTTCAATAAAAAATATGTGCGCTTACCCTGAGCGAGAGGAAATACCGCGGGCATAAACAGCTACACCCGCGGAAATATACTAATTAGAGAGATATTTGTCAATAGCTTCAGCTGCTTTTCTCCCGTCGTGGATTGCCCAGACGACAAGGGAAGCTCCTCGAGCAGAATCTCCTGCAGCGAAAACACCTTTAACGCTTGTCATGCTGTCGTTGTCGATGAGGATATTCCCGCGTCCATCGAGCTTGATACCTAAATCGTTGACAATCCCATCGTGAACAACATGCTCAAATCCCATCGCGAGAAATATAAGATCTGCCTGAAGCTCAAATAAAGAACCTGGAATCTCGGACATCTTCCAGTTTCCATCAGAGTCTTTGGCCCAGTCAACTTTAACAGCAGATATCTTTTTGATCTGGCCATTCTCTCCAAAGCATTCCTTCGTCATTACATTCCACATCCGTTCACAGCCCTCTTCATGGGAACTGGAAGTTTTGAGGAGCTTAGGCCAAATCGGCCATGGCTCGGATTCAGTTCTTTCACGTGGAGGTTTAGGAAGCAGTTCAATCTGAGTTATGGATTTAGCGCCCTGTCTGTTTGCTGTGCCGACACAGTCGGAGCCGGTATCTCCCCCTCCAATAACAATAACATTTTTATTGTAGGCATTAATCAGTTTGTCTTCTGGTATGCTGTCTCCTCTGACAATATGATTTTGCTGAGAAAGATACTCCATAGCAAAATGAATACCTTTATGCTCGCGGCCCTTTATGGTGAGGTCACGTGCCTTTCTTGCTCCGATAGTGATGCATATCGCGTCGTTGTTTTTTCTGATCTCATCTGTGGAAATATCTTTTCCAATGATTGTTCCGGTAACAAAGTTCACACCTTCTTCAGCGAGAAGGTTTATCCTTCTGTCAATAATCTTCTTGTCGAGTTTGAAGTCGGGAATGCCAAATCGTAGATAGCCTCCGACGCTGTCTTCAGCTTCATAGAGCGTTACTCTATGACCGGCTTTGTTCAGCAGATCCGCGCAGGCAAGCCCTGAAGGTCCTCCGCCGATGACCGCAACTTTCTTTCCGGTCCGGCTTTTAGGAGGCATTGGTCTTACGCAGTCTTGAGCAAAAGCTTTCTCAATAACGGCGAGTTCGTTCTGTCGAATTGTTACCGGGTCGTCGTTTATTGATAGAACGCATGAGGCTTCGCAAGGAGCCGGGCAAACACGGCCAGTGAACTCCGGAAAATTATTTGTAGATTGAAGTATTTGATGAGCGTCCGCCCATCTGCCTTTGTATATCATGTCCTGCCATTCAGGCATAATATTTGACACGGGGCATGCCCAGTGGCAGAAGGGTACGCCGCAATCCATGCATCGCGATGCTTGCAGTTTGCGGTCTTCCTCTCTGAGCTGCATTTCAACTTCTCTGTAGTCATGTATTCGAATCTCTACCGGGCGGTATCCAGACTCAACACGTTTAACCTTTAAAAAACCTTTAGGATCTCCCATCAGTATATATCCTCCAAATCTTCTTCCTGTCTGATCTCATGAAGCTTTCTGTCGATCTGCTCCATTTTGAGCTCGTTTAGCGCACGTTTGTACTCAACCGGAATTACTTTTACAAATTTGGGAAGGTACTCGTACCACTTGTTTACAATGTTTTTTGCTTTCGTACTATTTGTGTGTTCAATATGCTTTTTAAGCATCTCAACCAGGAAGTCCTGGTCCTCAAAGTCCTGTACCGGTGAAAGTTCAACCATGCCTCTGTTGCAGAAGTATTCAAAGTCACCGTTTTCATCAAGAACGTAAGCTATGCCGCCGCTCATTCCCGCTGCGAAGTTTCTACCGACTCTTCCAAGAACAACAATGCGTCCCCCTGTCATGTACTCGGCGC
Organism: Spirochaetota bacterium; assembly: GCA_963663865.1. Classification (GTDB taxonomy): domain Bacteria; phylum Spirochaetota; class UBA4802; order UBA4802; family UBA5550. The sequence goes on along the minus strand of OY760686.1, from coordinate 3,068,187 downwards.
AGTGGTCTCCGCTTCCTTCTACGACGGCAAGGGCTCCGCTGTTTCTGACGCAGAATCTCTCTCCGGCAATGCCTCTTATATAGGCTTCTCCGCCCGTGGCTCCGTAAAGAACCGTGTTTCCGATAATAATATTGTCTTCCGCCTTAAAAGCTGATCCGGACGGGGGCACAACTATGATTCTTCCGCCGGAGAGACCCTTGCCGAGGTAATCGTTTGAATCGCCTTCAAGTCTCATAGTGATTCCTCTGGCAAGGAATGCGCCGAAACTCTGACCGGCGCTTCCTCTGAATACGCACTGAATGGTATTGTCCGGCAGTCCATTTTCGCCATAATGACGAGAAACCAGATTGGAAACCATGGCGCCGACGGCTCGGTCGGTGTTGGAAATTGGCATTTCGATGTACACATTGAAGTCCTTTTTCTCTTCAATGGCCGGTTTGACCTTGGAAATAATCTTTTTATCAAGCACACCATCGAGTTTGTGAATCTGTTTCTGAACGCAGTAAACACTGTGTTTGTCAGCTTCAGCGGGTCTGTAAAGAATCTTGCTGAGGTCTACTGTGTCAGCCTTCCAGTGGCCGCTTCCACTCTGTACTAAAAGATCAGAGCGTCCGATAAGGTCATTGAACTTTTTGATTCCAAGACTGGCCATAATTTCCCTGACTTCGCGTACGATAAACTTGAAGTAGTTTATCAAATGCTCAGGACGGCCTTTGAAGCGGCTTCGAAGCAATGGATCCTGTGTAGCTACTCCGACAGGGCAGGTGTTAAGATGGCACTTTCTCATCATTATGCAGCCCATGACTATAAGAGTCGCTGTGCCAAAGCCGAACTCCTCTGCACCGAGCATGCCGGCAATTACAATGTCTCTTCCGTTTTTAAGCTGACCGTCTGTCTGAAGCCTGACCCTTCCCCGAAGATCGTTGAGGACAAGGGTTTGATGTGTCTCTGAAAGGCCGAGTTCCCAGGGAAGACCGGCATGCTTGATAGAGCTGATAGGGCTTGCGCCTGTTCCTCCATCGTATCCGCTTATAAGAATGTTGTCTGCGTGAGCTTTTGCTACACCTGCTGCAACTGTACCAACTCCGGTTTCGGAAACAAGCTTTACGCTGATTCGGGCATTGGGATTGGCGTTTTTAAGGTCGAAGATGAGCTGGGCCAGATCCTCAATTGAGTAAATGTCGTGGTGAGGCGGGGGAGAAATTAGCGTAACTCCCTGAGTCGAAAACCTTGTTTTTGCAATAATCTTATCGACCTTGTGCCCCGGAAGTTGACCGCCTTCTCCGGGTTTGGCACCCTGCGCGATTTTTATCTGAATTTCATCGGCATTGGTCAGATAATTGCTGGTTACTCCAAAGCGTCCGCTCGCAACCTGCTTTATCGCGCTGCGGGCAAGCGTGCCGTCTTCTCTCCGTATAAAGCGAATTGGATCTTCACCGCCTTCACCTGAATTGCTTCTGCCGCCAATCGCGTTCATTGCAACAGCAATGGCTTCATGTGCATCCTTGCTTATGGATCCGTATGACATGGCTCCGGTCGTGAGTCTTTTTAAGATTTCCTCTTCCGGTTCAACTTCGTCAATTGGAATGGGTGTCCCCTTCTTGAAATCGAGAAGTCCTCTTATGACATTGGGCTTCCTGTTATGCCTGTTAACAAGCTCCGAAAACTGTTTATACTTTTGATAGTCATTGGTGCGCGCCGCCCATTGAAGCATGTGTATGGCTTCCGGGCTCCATGCGTGTTTTTCACCGCCTTTCCTGTAGGCGTACACCCCGTCAGATTCAAGAAGAGGTGGTCTCTGAAAATATGCTTTACGATGCCGTTCGAGGGTTTCTTTTGCGATATCCCTCATGTCAATCCCTCCGATTCTGGACTCTGTGCCTGTAAAGTATAGATTAACCAGTTTTTCAGAGAGGCCTATTGCTTCGACAATCTGGGAGCCGCGGTAACTTCTGAGGGTCGATGTCCCCATCTTAGACATTATTTTCATCAGGCCTTTATTCACGGATCTGATGTAGTTTTCTTCAAGTGAAGAGTACTCTTTCTCGTCTGCAATAAGACCCTGATTTTGCATTGTTTTAATAGACGCGAAAACGCCGTATGGGTTTACAGCTCCAGCTCCATAGCTGAAGAGCAGTGCGTAATGCATTATCTCCCTTGGCTCCCCGCTTTCAAGAAGAAGGCTGGCGGACTTTCGCTTGCCGGTACGAATAAGATGATGATGTACACCGGCAACAGCAAGAAGAGAAGGCACAGGGGCATGCTCCGCGTCGGTGTGCCTGTCCGATAGTATTATATAGTTAATGCCTTTTGAAGCCATGGCTTCAGCTTCAGCGCAGATTCTATCCATTGCTTTTTCGAGCGCGTCTTCACCCCCATCAACCTTAAACAGGATGTCTATGACTCCTGACTTGATATCAGGATTCGTTGAATTTCGGAAGATTGAAAGCTCATTGTCGGTGAATATGGGCGAAAAGTATTTGATCATTCTGCAGTGTTCGGGAGTTTCTGAAAGCAGATTTTTTTCGGGCCCGATATAGCTTGTCAATGTCATGACCAGATCTTCACGGATAGGGTCAATAGCTGGATTTGTTACCTGTGCAAAGTTTTGCTTGAAGTAGTTAAAGAGCGGCTGAGGCTTATCTGAAAAAACGGCAATCGGGGTGTCAGTACCCATTGATCCGACCGGTTCCTGGCCCGTGGTTGCCATTGTGTGGATATGCGTGTTGATATCCTCACGAATATAACCGTGAATAAGCTGAAGCTCGTGAACCTTCTCATTTGATAAGTCCTCATAAGAGGTTCCCCTGGATTTAATGTCGGAAATGACAACCCTGTTGTTTTCCACCCACTCTTTATAGGGCTTAGAATTAGCTGTGCATTTCTTTATCTCTTCGTCAGGGATGATGCGGCCTTCCTGCGTGTCGACGAGGAGCAGTTTGCCCGGCAGAAGGCGGCCCTTCTGCGCGATCTGGGCAGCGGGGAAGTCTTGAACACCCACCTCGGACGCCATCACAATAATATCATCCTTTGTGATGATAAACCTGGAAGGTCTGAGTCCGTTTCTGTCAAGGGTGCCTCCAATGAAGCGGCCGTCGCAGAACACCATGGAAGCCGGGCCGTCCCAGGGTTCCATAAAGGTTGAATGGTACTCGTAGAAGTATTTGAGATCTTCGGGAATTGGATTCTTGTCGTTCCACGACTCCGGGATCATCATCATCAAAGCGTGCGGAAGAGAACGTCCTGTCGCAACAAGAAATTCGAGAGCATTGTCAAACGAAGCGGAGTCGCTTTTGCCGGGTTCAATAATTGGAAGAATTTTCGAAAGGTTCTCTCCGAAAACCGGGGAAGAAAGGTATGGCTCACGGGCTTTCATCCAGAATCTGTTGCCTTTTACTGTGTTGATTTCGCCATTGTGAGCCACGATTCTAAAGGGTTGAGCCAGGTCCCACGAAGGGAAAGTGTTTGTGCTGAATCTTGAGTGAACGAGGGCTATAGCGCTGGTTAACTTTTTATTCTGCAGTTCCGGGTAGAAGAGTTTAACCTGTCCCGGCGTTAGCATTCCTTTGTAAACAATAGTCTTTGTAGAAAGGGACGGGATGTAGAAGTCGGATGATCCCTGAATCTTCGATTCTAATATAAGTTTTGCTGTGCTTTTACGAAGAATGAATGACTTGAGTTCAAGTTCGTTTTGCTTGATTTTTTTTGAGGATGTCAGGAAAACCTGTTTGATGCCCGGCTCAGATTTCTTCGCAATTGTCCCAATTTCGGTGTTGTCGACCGGAACATCCCGCCAGGCTATTACTTTAAGGCCTTCCTCTGCAGCGGACTTCTCGAATATTTTGATACAGCTGTCAGCGGCTTCTTTGTCAGTGGGAAGAAAAACAAGTCCTGCTGAGTATTCCCCTGGATTACCGAGTCCGCTGACCTCTGATGAGTAAAACTCATGAGGAATCTGAATCATTATTCCGGAGCCGTCTCCAGTTTTATTGTCCGCGCCTTCAGCACCCCTGTGTTCCATTCGTTCTAGAATCTCAATTCCCCGTCGTACGATGTCATGAGATTTGTCGCCTTTAATGTGTGCGACAAAACCCACACCGCAGGAATCGTGTTCGAATTCTCTTTTGTAAAGCCCCTGATTTTCTGGATTATTTTTCATTTCAAACTCCTCGTTCTTCACAGACTGCGGGTTTTGACAGGGTGAAGAAAAGTAATTATACTCAATTCAATATTAATCAATAGTTAAGGAGAGGCCGTTTCCGCTTCAATTAAAAAAGCCGAGTATTTGAGACTGTTTGTTACAGGGGTGTAAAATTACGGCTGAAAGCTGACAATAATGTTATCATACCAACCGGATTCACTGATGAGGGGTACAAAAATGTAACACGCTGCAATAGGAATCCTCCCCGTTATAAGTAGTTACTCCTCCATGTCAAAGCCGTCCCAAAAACCAGGTGAAATGCTGAGTAAATTGCCTTCCCATTTTATCCGGTTGCTGTCGGTAAGTCTTCGTATTAGCCTGGACATTGTCTCGGGTATTGTCCCTATCGAAGAGGCGATATCCTTTTTGGACATATCGATAGTGTAAATGTCCTTCCGGCCGTATTTTGAAGCGAGGAATCTGAAAAAACGTTCTTCCACTTCATAGGCTGTCAGATAATGGAGCCGTTCAGTCAGGTGTCTCTGCTTTCTCATCAAAGCGGAAATAAAGCTGTCGCGGAAAGGAGCATCATCCAAAAGCTCTAAAAAACGCTTTCTGGTTATTGTGAATAGAACGGAATTTTCCGTTGAAGCCGCGCTTGCCGGATAGCGTGAAGATTCAAAAAGAATGACCTCGGCGAACATTTCCCCGGGAACTATAGTCCTGAGTATTATTTCCCGGCCGTCCGGGGCGCTTTTAAATATCTTGACCGAACCTGACTGAAGTATATAGAGTGAGGTTCCATTGTCGCCTTCGATAAACAGTATTTCACCGGGCCCGGTTTCCTGGAAGTTCCCGGAAGAAGTTATCTTTTCAATAATGTCGCTGCTGTTGAAAGGCAGCAGGCTGTTCTCGTTAATGTTCAGTTGTTTCATCTCATCTCCTTCTATTGATTATATCAAAGTTTAGCTGAATTGCAAGCTGATGACTTAATAATTTATGCACGTCTGTTGACACAGACGGAACACGTGATATAATACGAGAAAACATCTTCAGTACAAAATATTGAAAGTATAGACTCATTATTTTGATTATTGCCTTATGTTATTATCCCCGCGTAATGTATATTATTTCTCATAGTTGATTCAGGTCAATGCGTTCTTTTTAGAAATGGTCTATGATGCAGATATAATAGATTAGGAGGAAACAACGATGAGTATGTTTTGCTATCAGTGTCAGGAAACCGCAAAGGGAACAGGCTGCACCATAAGAGGGGTGTGCGGGAAAACAGAGGATGTTGCTGCTATTCAGGATACATTGATTTTCCTGCTCAAGGGGCTGAGCATTGTCAATATTAAAGCCGCCAACGAGGGGCTGGGCAGCCCTGAGGCCGACCATCTGGTTATGCGCGGGCTTTTTATGACGATAACAAACGCAAATTTTGACCGGCAGGCTTTTGTAGAGTTTATTGGCGAGGTTGTTGAGCTTCGCGATTCGATGAGGGCTGTTCTTGAGGGTAAAGGTATTCTGACAGGAGATATCCTGCACGAGGCTGTAATCTGGACGCCCGGACCAGACGGCGATTATTTGGTAAAGTCCGGAAAGTCTGGAGTTCTCGCTACTGAGAACGAGGATGTAAGGTCGCTCCGTGAGCTTGTTACTTACGGTGTCAAAGGAATGGCTGCATACACTGAACACGCGGCTAATCTGGGTTTCACCGAGCCTGAGATTCACGCCTTTATGCAAAAGGCACTTGCCGAGACTCTAAATGACAGCCTGACAGCAGATGATCTGACGGCGCTTGTCCTGGAAACCGGAAAATTTGGTGTCGCAGCAATGTCCCTTCTCGACAGAGCAAACACGACAACATACGGGCATCCCGAGATTACCAAAGTAAACATAGGCACTCGAAACAATCCCGGTATCCTCATAAGCGGGCACGATCTGAAGGATATGGAAGAGCTTCTCAAACAGACTGAGGGGACGGGGGTTGACGTTTATACTCACAGCGAAATGCTTCCGGCAAACTACTATCCAGCCTTTAAGAAGTACTCGCATTTTGCCGGCAATTACGGTAATGCCTGGTGGAAACAGGATAAGGAGTTCGATTCTTTTAACGGCCCCATCCTTATGACTACCAACTGTATAGTGCCGCCAAAGGACTCGTACAAAAGCAGAATGTTTACTACCGGAGCGGCCGGCTATGATGGTGTAGAACATATACCCGAAAGAAAACCGGGACAAAAAAAGGATTTTTCAAAGATTATTGAGATGGCCAAAAAATGCAGTCCGCCTGTCGAGATTGAAACTGGTGAGATTGTAGGCGGTTTTGCGCACAGCACAGTTCTTTCACTTGCAGACAAGGTGGTTGACGCAGTCAAGAGCGGGGCGATAAGAAGGTTCTTTGTCATGGCAGGCTGCGACGGCCGCATGAAAAGCAGAGAATATTACACGGAATTTGCCTCGAAGCTTCCGAATGACACCGTAATTCTTACGGCTGGATGTGCCAAGTACAGATACAACAAGCTGCAGCTTGGAGATATTGGCGGAATACCGAGGGTCCTTGATGCGGGTCAGTGCAACGACTCGTATTCTCTTGCGGTAATAGCCATGAAGCTGCAGGAGGTATTCGGCCTGAAGGATATTAACGATCTGCCGATATCGTACAATATCGCATGGTATGAGCAGAAAGCGGTGATTGTGCTTCTCGCTCTGCTTTATCTTGGCGTAAAGAACATTCATCTTGGGCCGACTCTTCCGGGATTTCTTTCTCCAAACGTTGTGGATGTGCTGGTTAAGAATTTCGGAATTGGCGGTATAACCGATGTGGAAAATGACCTTGTGCAGATGCAGGGAGTCAAGTCCTGATTCAGGCTAATTACGGCTTGACCGGATGGGAACCCCGCTGTATTATAGAAAATGCTGTACTGCCCTGTCCGGCAGACAGCAGCCCGGATTATGGGGACAAGGCTCTCTGTTCTCCGCGGTAGAACTCACAAAAACATCTGGAGGTGTGTCTGATGGCATACAGAATTAACGCGGATGAATGTACGGGATGCGGAGCATGTGAACCGGAATGTCCGGTTGAATGCATTTCCGAGGCAAATGGCGGAATCAGAAAAATAAACGAGGCTGACTGCACAAGCTGCGGAGCTTGCGCTGACGTTTGTCCCGTAGAATGTATTTCTGAGGTTTAAGCAATGAATTGAGGGTGCCGGTAAAACGGCACCCTTTTTTATAGTATAATTTACTTTGAGCTAACCCGAGGAATAACAACAATGTCAACCCTTCTGTTAAGGGCCTTGTTCTCCGGGGTGTCGTTTGGTACAATGGGATTGAATTCTCCATACCCCGCGGCTGCAAATCTTGACCTGTCAATGTTCTTGTTTTTCAGGAGTTGATTTAGAACAGCAAGAGCGCGTTCGGCTGAAAGGTGCCAGTTGTCTCTGTACTTTCCCCTGACTATTTTATCAGTATCAGTATGCCCTTCCACCATAATTCTGTTTTCCGGGTAGTTCTGCAGAATTCCTGAGATTTTGTCAAGGGCAGAGAAGACTTCCTTTTTCAGCTCAGCCGATCCGGAATCGAAGGAGATTCTGTTGTCAATATTAATGATAAGACGGTCGTGGTGCTTCTTCAGCCTGATATCGCCCTTTTTAATCTCTGATTCAAGCTGTCGGGCAAGCTCTTTTTCCTGTGTGCTCATCCTCTCAAGCTCTTCCTTTTGCGACTCAGTCAGCTTTTTAAGTAGGGCGAGCTCAGAGTTAAGGTTACTGATCTGTGAATTAAGCTCTGCCAATTTGGAAGCATGATCATTTTTCAGCCTGTCAATCTCTTCCATAAGGCGGTTGCGTTCTTTGTCAAAGCTGTCTCTCAACTGAGTCAGCTCTGAGCCGTGTTTTTTTTGAAGCTCTTCTATCTCGTTCAACAGTTCTTTCTCGCGACCGGTACTATTATTTCTCAGAATTGCGAGGGTGTTTTCAAGCTCAGATATCTTTTTTGAAGATACTGAGTTGTCCTGCTCACGTCCTGAAACTGATGAGTCGAGTTTTTTCTGCAGACTTGATATCTTATTTTCGAGCGAGTTTATCTGTGTCCGGAAGTTAGCTGATTCGTTTCTGTACTGACGCTTGAGCAGTTCAAGCTCATTTTCGGTATTGGTTTTATCCCTGTAGCAGTACTTGTACTTTAGCTCGACGGCTACCTTTTCGTTTGTGCATTTTTCAAGGTCTGAAGGCCCGAAAAAGTCTGCGGTTGATATTCCCGAAAAGGCAGCGAGAAAAAATACAGTTACAGCAAAGGTTGTTATTCGTGAATGCCTGATCATTGTATTACCCTCCGGCTTTATTTTAGCTGTGAGACATCAATACCCGCTGCTTTAAGCTTTTTCTCTTTCTTCGCGAGCTCTGCGGAGGTCAGCTGCTCCTCTTTTTTCATGGATGCGAGTCTTTCTTCTGTTTTCAGTTTATAGTCTTCATATTCCTTTATGTTGATGCGGTCTTTCGGAGTCTCTTCGGCAGCCGGTCCCATAATGCTGTCCTGCTTAGCCCTGCCGATTTTAGCCTCTTCGAGATACTGTTCAGCAATTTTTGCTGCCTGCTGAGCTTCAGCGGTCGCTATCTGCTGTTCGGTATGCTTCTTCTTTGCTGTGTAGTATTCGAGTTTAAGTGACGATGTTTCTCTGGCTTTGTTGTTAGCATCGATCTCATTTTTTACCTCAGCGATTCCAGTCTGGTCGTTCTGGGCAGCGTTGAGCTTTTGCTTGTCTGCGAGAAGTTTTGACTGTGCTTCTATTTGAGTGAGCTCTCTTTCAAGAACAGCAATCTGCAGTTTGGAAATCTTAAGGGATTTCTGCAGTTCCTCTTTATCATTGGATATTTTGATTATTTCTCGTTCAATTTCTTCAAGACTTTCTGTTTCAGCCTGGCTTTTCCCGGAAATATACTCTGGGCTGACTCTGGGCGGCATGGACGAGAAACATCCTGCTGCAAGGAGCAGCGCCGCGAGGGGAAGATATGCTGTTTTTTTCATGTTGATTCTCCTTAATGAAGATATTGTTCAAGTTAGTTATGAGGCAAACATTAAAGAAGGCGTGCTTTATAAGTGCCTGTCAAGTAATTATTATAGCCTAACTGCTGAAGCTGTCAAGAAATCATAGAAAATGAGTTTATTTTTTATGGCTACGGGATTGAAAAAGCCGGCCTGCGATGGGCAGAACCGGCTAATAATGCCTGTCATTTTCTATAAGCTAAACGGTTTCTAACCGGGCCTTCTCAAGGCATGGCTCTATTAACCGCTCTTCCTGAACCCCAGTAGTAAAGAACAGGTACGGCAAATCGGCTCAGAAGCGTGGCGGCAATTTCGCCTGACATGAGGCTTATCGCGAGTCCCTGGAAAATAGGATCGAAGAGCATAATAAAGCTTCCCGCTACAACTGATGCTGCCGTAAGAAGCATCGGCCGGAAGCGGAGCAGGCCGGCGCTGATGACTGCTTCCTTGAACTCCATTCCTTTCGAGAGCTGGTGCTCAATAAAGTCGACAAGGATGATGGAGTTCCTGACAATTATACCCGCACCCGCGATAAAACCTATCATCGAGGTTGCCGTAAAATATGTCCCCGCCAGGGCATGTCCCGGAATAATTCCTATAAGGCTTATCGGTATGGGAGCCATAATAATCAGGGGGATTCTGTAGCTTTTGAACCAGCCGACGACCAGAACATAGATAAGTATCAGCACGACAGCAAATGCCGCCCCGAGATCGCGGAAAACCTCGTAAGTAATGAACCATTCTCCATCCCACTTAACTGAAGGGGTGTCCGTGTTCCAGGGTGCATGGGCAGTACTCTGCGGATAGTCTATTTTGGGAGCAATCTTCATCACACCGTAGACTGGAGATTCCTCGGGGCCTGAAAGCTCTGATGTTACATAAGAAACCGGTTTCAGGTTTTTTCTGTGAAGCGCAGCGGTTTCCCTGATAACAGGCCTGTTGAGAACACCTGATAACGGAGTAATGCCGGTCTCAAACGAGGACATGTTCTGGAAGCGGAATGGGGCATTTGATGTCCTGAAGCTGTCCTGAACTCCAAAGTCAACTGAAACATCTTCCGGTGCAGTAACACTTGAGAGCGAGGTCAGCGGTGTTTCTGAAAAAAGGAGATTTCCAGCCGCGGCGGTGTCGAATGCGCGAACACCTGCAAGCCCGCCAGCCGGATAGTTGAAGCCGTAATAGAGCCTTGAGCGCATCTGACGCCATGAATAGTCAAGGTCCACAACACTTGGTTCATTTTTAAATGCCGCATATACGTTCTCCGAAGCTTCTGCTATGGCGCCTCTGTCGGGTCCATATATCTCTGCAACCATTGTAGCCATGACAGGGGGGCCGGGCGGGATTTCAAGAATCCTGGATGTAACGCCGTACCTGTCGGCGAAACTCGATATAACGGGACGCAGAGACTCAATTATTTCGTGACTGACCTCTGAACGCTCGCCTTTGCCTGAAAGCACTACCTGTAAATCGGCCATGTAGTCAGACTGCCTGAGGAATGTGTGCTTAACCATGCCTGAAAAAGAATAGGGGGCCGGCTCGCCAGCGAAGATCTGTACCTTCTTTACCTCAGGGTGCTTCAGCAGTGACTCTGAAAGTCCTTTCGAAAGCTCCAGGCTTTTGCTGAGCGGGGTGTCAACCGGGAAGTCAAGCAGCACCTGAAACTCATTTTTGTCATCAAATGGAAGCATTTTCACTTTAACTGTTTTTGTGAAAAGCAATCCTGTTGATAGAAAAAGGAGAACAAGCGCAGAAACACCGAATATGGCTGCCGGTTTTTTCCCGGAAAGAAGCCTGTTGATTATGTTGAGATACAGTCGGTCGATTCTCTTCGGGGCTGAGGGCTCCTCCTGTGCCTTTTCTTCCGAATGTGATTTTTTTAGAAGACGCACAGCGAGGAACGGGATGAGTATAAAGGCTATGAAAAGAGAGAGTATCATAGCAAGGCTCGCGCCGACTGGAATGGGTTTCATGTAAGGCCCCATCATTCCTGTGACAAATGCCATAGGAAGAATAGCGGCTATAACTGTAAATGTCGCCAGTATAGTCGGATTGCCGACTTCGGCTACGGCCTTGAGCGTTGTTTTGAGAATGCTTTCAGAATTTCTCCGCTTGAGGTGCCTTTCAATATTTTCCACAACAACGATGGCGTCATCTACAAGAATACCAATGGAGAAAATGAGGGCGAACAGTGTTACCCTGTTGAGGGTATAGCCCATAAAGTAGTATATCGCGAGCGTAAGCGCAAGCGTAACCGGTATCGCTATTGAGACGACCAGAGAAGCGCGCAGTCCCATGAAGATAGCGATCAGAAGAGCTACAGAAAAAGTTGCGATGAGAAGGTGCTCAATAAGTTCGGTCGATTTTTCGGATGCTGTTTCTCCATAATCACGGACAACAGTCATGGATATATCATCTGGAAGAGATTTCGAAAAGGTGCGGGCGTGATGAAGAATCTCTTCCGAGAGATTTACAACGTTTGTTCCTTTACGCTTGGCGAAGACAATGGATACGGCATTTTGCGGTGACGAACCCTTTGACTTGTCCAGAAGTACTGAAACCCGTGTGCGCTCTTCAGGCCCTTCGCTGACATGCGCTATATCTTTCAATTGGACGACCCTTCCTCCGCGCTGACCAACCGGAGTGTTTCTAACGTCGTCAGCGGTTTTAAAACGGCCGCCTGTCTCTATATCAAAAACTGAACCGCCGCGTTTTTTTCCTGACGGAAGAAGGACGTCGTTTTGCCTGACAGCCGATGAGGCTTCGGCAAGTGTCAGTCCGTTTGCAGAGAGTCGTTCTGGATTCACTGATACGCGGATAGCTTTTTTTCTGCCCCCCAGAAGTTCAATTCTGCTCAAATCCGGAGTGCTCGAAAGCTTTCGGGCAAGCGGTGCTACACTGGTTCTGAGGGAGTAATCGTCGCGTTCGGCCGAGCTGAATGTCAGAGTCAGAAAGGGCACATCATCAATGGAGAATGATGATATGTCAGGTTCGGACGCGGTTGGCGGAAGATGCTTCTTTATCTGCATCATCTTGTGATGAACCTTTACAAGGGATGGCTCTACCGGTTCTCCAACCTTAAAGCGCACAGTGACCAGGCTTGAATGCGGACTGCTGGCAGAGTATATGTACTCAACACCCTCAAGACCCCAGACGGCTCTCTCGACGGGCTCGGTAATCTTTCTTTCGACTTCTTCAGCCTCATAACCCGCGGCGGATATCATAATGTCGAACATGGGAACGCTGATTTGAGGTTCCTCTTCTTTGGGAGTCAGCCATACTGCTATGAGCCCCAGAAGAATGCTTCCTATCGCAATAAGCGGTGTAAGCCTTGAATTAATGAACATCTTGCCGAGAATGCCGGCAAAGCCTGGTCTTATTTCATTGTTGTTATTTGTCATATCAGTATTCTCCTCTGGCTGCTGACGGGACGCTCTCAGAGAGAAGGATAATCTCTGCTGATGTGTTTATCACGTTCTCAAGTGTCAGCGTTATGTTTTTTAACTGCTCAATTTTTTTGGAATATGCTTCTGCCAACTGTGAAGCCGTTATCCTCCCTCCGTTGAACAGCCTTACTGAGGTGGTAATCTGTTCATCAAGAAGAGAGGATGTTTCATTCATGAGATTCAGGCTTTTTATACCGGAGTCCAATCTTGATAAAAGGGATTTTCGCGCTTCGGTCTGTCTGACGAATTCATCACGTGCCGATAGATTAGCCGCCTCAGCCTTTAGGCGGGCTTCCCTGAGAGCTCCATAATCGGCTGCGGAGAAAATCTTCATGGAAACATAAGCGCCCGCGCTGTAAGATGTGCTGCTGTTTCTTTCACCTGAATAGAGATTTGCCTCAGAAAAGATGCCGGCATTCGGCAGAAAACGGGCTTTTTCTATTTCAGCCTGCTTTTCCAGTGCGGCGGCATGTTTTTCCATCGCAAGGACGCTCAACGACCTGTCAGGCAGTGACTTGTCCGGAATTGACATAAATGATTTAACGAATAAAAGGGCATCAGCTTTTTCCTGAATAAACGAGGGGGCTAATCCTGAACGAGACTTAATCCAGGAGGACAGGGATAGTATGGCGCTTTCATTTTCCTCAGTGAGAACCTCAATAGTGTTTTCAAGTGACGCAAGAGAAAGGTAACCGGAATAGCCGACCGGATTTCTTTTATTCGCGAGGCGGTAAGAAGAAAGGAGGCTCTTAACCGAGGATTTTAGCCTGTTAAGCTCATCTCTTTCCTGTAACCTTGCCATGAGCCTGCCGAAGGCAGAGGATAGGCCGGAGTACTCGTTCAGTACTTCAAAATCGGAAAGCAGTTTCTGTGCTTCTGACTGTTGATGCATACTTGATGCAGCGGCTGTCGGCGCTCCGCCCTGATACAGCGGAAGGTCAAGCCTTACGCCTGCAGAGCCCATGTAGTTTGCGCCGGGCTCATTCATATAGGAAGGATTAAAATCCTCCTGAACAATACCTCTCTGATACAGGTTCGTCATGAGGGCGTTAGCGGGATCATTTGATATCCCGGCCCTTCCCGTTATACTGACAGTAGGGAGCCAGTGCCTTGAGAGGCGGTCTGATCCGATATTTAATGATTCTGTCTTCAAGGACGCGGATTGTATCGAATAGGATTTACTGGCTGCCGCTTCCCATATATTTAAAAAGTTATGCTGACCGCTTTTATTCTGGGAGAAAAGGGCTGGAGGTGTAAGGACAAATGTGAATGCTAATGATGATAACAGTATCAGCTTCATTTTTTTTAATGATTGCTCTGCAGTTTGCTTTTTTTTATGTTTCATCTCTGCTCCTCATATACATAAGAATTCACCCGCTTGTCGCGGGTGGTTAAGTGGAAAAATCATTTAGGAGGAAGATTTTTCAATGTTTAGCAATTTAAAATTAGCTAAAATGCTAAATAAAGTCAAGTCTTAGCCTGTTAACAGGTCAAAAAAATTTATTTTTTTTAGGGGAGGATATTGACTTACTGAGGACCCCGGGGGGTCGCAGCCCGGAAGCCGTATCAGTTGAAGCTGTTTTCAAATTTGAAATAGGGCATAAACAGATCTTCGAAGGTGTAAAAACCTGCGGGTTTGCCTTCAAGGTTTTCAGCGACAAAGATTACTCCCGAACCGAAGGCTTCTCTGGTAATTGATTCATGAATCAGGCGGACTGTTTGAAAGGGGAAACCGCAGATGACCTCGTGTTTCCCAATTATGCCGCCAGCGCGTATTGATTTAATTTCACTGTGAGGAATACCTATATTATCCGCGATGACTTTTGCTGTTCCAGATATTTCCGGCTTGTCCCTGAAATGTTCTTCAATGATAACCATGTCTATGTCGGGAGCGATTTTTTTAAGAAATTTTGCGGCAATCATTAAATAGTTTACGCCGACCGTAATATTGGGAGACCAGAAAACAGTTGTTTTCTCAGATAGTTTTTTAAGATGCCGGATTGTAGTTTCATTGTAATTAGAGACAGCGCTTACTATTGTAATACCGCGTTCTGCCGCTTCTTCCCCGTAGTATTCGATCCCCGTTGGAGAAGAGAAGTCGATGATCATATCAACGGGCATATTGTCGAGCAGAGGCCCGGCTTTGATTTTTCTGCTTGAAAGTATCAGGCCGGGCTCATCGGAATCTTCGCCTAAAAACTCCGGTATTGAGCGGTGATCAAGAAGCTCTGAACGTCGAACCACCCATTCAAGCCTCAGATTAGAGTTTCTTAATATAGTTGATGAAACGGCTTTACCTGTTTTGCCGAAGCCGATAACTCCGATTTTCATTCTGACCTCCATACACAAATAAAAAATAGGGCCTGCTTAAGTGGGGATTTAAAGGCTGATTCTGCATAAAAGCTGAAGTCCATCCTCAATAAAAAGAGACCCATAGCTGCATCTTAGTCAAGGGATAATTTATATCGGATTTTAATTGTTCAATCGCTATTAAATATGAGCAGTTGAATAAGGACTGACAAAATAACAATTGTGAGTATATAAATATGGAGGGTTCAATTAGTGAAAACACTGGATGTGTTTTTTCGTTGATATAATAACGTTAAACTGATATCAATCGTTGCACTATCCTGGCTGATTCAGGTAAAGTCATTTTGCAGATGAAAATGAATATTCAGGCCGGTTAGCTTTGATGTTGAGGCCAGGAGTTAGATTTGAAGAATTAAAAGGAGGATACAATGACAGCAGCGCTTATTTTTTTGGCCGTTTGTATAGTGGCGGCCGCTTTTATTATTGTTTCGGTCAGAGCTTTTCAGGTTAACCCTGCTCTGGTAAAAAAGATATTCAGGTATATGGTTATTGTGGCAATCGCAGGCGGTTTTTCAATCGCGTCGGTGGCAATCGGCTTCAGGGTCAGTGAACGAAACAGCTCTTCTGTCAGCAAGAATTTTAGATCGGTTGCAAAGATATGGGGTGGCGAGGTAGTACAACCTCTCCCGTCTTTTACTACAGCATCATATATTAAAGAGCAGTATCTGAATGATAAAACAGGACAGTACGGATTCAGGACACGAAAAATTGAACTGCAGCACGGATTCAGAAAACACATCGTTGAAATTGACATTAAGTCAAACATAAGAAAAAAAGGCCTTCTGGAATTCGCGGGCTATAATCTGAGTTTCAAGGCCCGGTATGAATGCGTTAATACGCAGAAGGTTCAGGGAAACTATACTTTCAGCTTCACACTTCCAGAGAGGGCCGGAAGTATTACGGACGTTTCGGTCAAAATGAATGGTTCTGAATACAGGGGCGATAAGAGTTTCGCTGACGGTATCGACTGGACTGGATCCCTTGGTCCCGGGAAAGCCGTAATCTTTGAAATAGATTACAGGGCTCAGGGAACAGGCAGCTTCCGATATGGGAGGCACAGCAATATGAATTCAAACTACGCGACTGAAAATACAAAAATAAACAGAATTGAAGTGGAGGATTTTACCGCCTCCCTGAAAACGGATTTCAGCGAGGTTGACGTTCTGGACGGCACAATGGCTCCGGCAGAACAGGTTTCGGACAGCTCTGGTAATCTTCTTCGTTGGAAGGCTTCCAGCATCATCCTTGACCAGGACCTGGGATTGAACTTTGTTATATCATCAAACTATGGCGAGTTCTTCTCGCGAATATTCTTCTATGCTCCCCTTGTTATTTTTATATTTATGGCCTTTATCGTAATTTTTGCTTCATCAAAGGGGATAGCTCTCCATCCAGTTAATCATGTGTTTCTTCTTTCGGGTTTCTTTGTCTTTTATCTGCTCGGTTCATATTTGGCTTCCTATATGCACATCTTCGGCGCTCTTATTCTTGCCCTGTCCGCATCGACGGGAATAAGCATGTATTACGCCAGGCTTACTGGAAAAGGCAGGGAGCTTGTTTATATTACCGGTGTTGGGATGGTAATATTTCAGTGGTTCTTTTCCGGCGCCTTTTTCTTTCCTGAGCATACGGGTTTATTGATTACTGTTGCGTCAATTGCCGCGCTGGTATTTCTCATGAAAATGACGGCAAAAACCGATTGGGAAGGCAAGCTCTAAGATTTAAAAGCTTTTAGGAAGGTTTTGAAAGACAGGCCGTTTTAAAAAAAAACGGCCTGTCGGATAATATGCTACCAGCTGCCTGTCTGGATGTAGTCGTGAATTGCCTTTGCCGCTTTTCGGCCCGCGCCCATAGCTTCAATAACTGTGGCCGCTCCGGAAACAATATCGCCTCCGGCGAAAACACCACGCTTGCCTGTTTTCATTGTTTCTGCGTCTGCGATGATGTTGCCCCACTTGTTAGTGGGCATATCAGCGGTCGTTCGCTGAATAATAGGATTAGGCTCGTTGCCTATGGCAACAATAGCAATGTCAATTTCTGTTTCAAATTCGGACCCTTCTACTGGAATCGGCCTTCTCCTGCCGGAATCATCAGGGGCGCCGAGTTTCATCTCTTCACAGCGAACCGCGTTCAGCCTTCCTTTTTCTGTTCCGGAGAAGGAAAGCGGATTAGTCAGAAATTTAAACTGGACACCTTCTTCTTCGGCATGATGTATCTCTTCAATACGTGCCGGCATCTCTTCCCTTGAACGCCTGTACATGAGATAAACATTGTCGGCTCCAAGCCTTAGCGCTGTTCTTGCTGCGTCCATGGCAACATTTCCCCCGCCGAATACAGCAACATTGCGTCCCCGGATGACCGGAGTGTCGTATTTCGGGAAAAGGTATGATTTCATCAGGTTGACACGAGTGAGGTATTCGTTTGCCGAATAGACGCCCTGGAGGTTCTCGCCCGCGATGTTTAGGAATTTAGGATTTCCCGCTCCGGTTCCGATGAAGACAGAGCTGAATCCCTGGTCGAGCAGGTCGTTTATTGTTTCAGAAATGCCAATTACCCTGTTTACAACAATTTCAACACCCATGTGCTTAAGGGCTTCAATTTCATAGGCTACAATTGATTTGGGAAGGCGGAATTCCGGAATCCCGTATATGAGTACCCCGCCCGGGCTGTGCAGAGCTTCGAAGATGGTTACATTGTATCCCATTCCTGCAAGGTCACCGGCCACTGTCAGTCCGGCCGGACCGGAGCCGATTACAGCAACCTTCTCTGCGCGTTTCTCAGCCACTGGGCTGCATGTTGAGCATGTATGCTCTCTATCGTAATCGGCCGCGAATCTTTCAAGTTTGCCAATGGCTACCGGTTCAAACTTTTTAGCAAGTATGCACAGTTCTTCGCACTGTGATTCCTGGGGACAGACCCTTCCGCAAACAGCGGGCAGACTGTTTGTAAGCTTCAGAACATCAAAAGCCCCCTTGTAATCCTTTTCGGCAATCCTTGCGATGAAGCCGGGAATGTCAATACCGACAGGGCATCCTTTAACGCATCCCGGATTTTTACATTGTATACATCGCTGCGCCTCAATAACCGCGGTCTCTTCGGAATATCCAAGCGGAACTTCCTCGAAGTTATTCCTTCTGACCTGAGGCGGCTGTTCAGGCATTGGCTGTCTGGGTACTCTATTTGTCATTTTTCAGTGCTCCTTCAAGTTTGCATTCATGCGCGTCTGTACAGGCCTGTTCTTCTTCCCTGTAGGTATTAAGCCTGTTTGATAGTTCTGTGAAATCTACTTCATGAGCGTCAAATTCCGGACCGTCAACACAGGTAAATTTGATTTTGCCTCCCACGGTGACCCGGCAGCCTCCGCACATTCCAGTGCCGTCTATCATTATTGAGTTCAGGCTCACAAGCGTTTTGATGCCCGGCTCTCTGGTGACCTGGCTTACAGCGTTCATCATGGGGATGGGGCCGACTGCAACACAGAAGTTTACTTTTTCCCTGTCGATAACACGCTGAAGAAGCTGCGTTACAAAACCTTTTTCTCCATAGCTGCCGTCGTCAGTGCAGACCATTATCTCGTCGCTGACTTGTTTGAGGTCATCCTCAAGAATGAGGAGTTCTTTACTTCTTGCCCCGATAATAGTTATTACTCTGTTACCCGCTTCTTTTAAAGCTTTTGATATTGGGTAAACCGGGGCTACGCCGATTCCGCCGCCCACACACACCGCAGTCCCGTAGTTTTCTATTTCAGTGGGGTGGCCGAGCGGACCTGCGATATCCAGAATTTTATCGCCCGGTTTCATCGCGAAAAGCTGTCGTGTGGACTTACCGGCAACCTGGTAAATCAAAGTGATTGTGCCCCTGTCTGAGTCTGAATCGACTATAGTGAGGGGTATCCTCTCTCCATATTCGTCGATTCGGAAGATTATGAACTGTCCAGCCTTTCTGTGGCCGGCGATATAGGGGGCCTCAACGACCATGCGGCCGGTTGACGGTCCAAGTGGTGAGTTTTCGTGAATGATGTGCATTCCTGTCTCCGTATTTGTTTTGTATGGCCGGCTTGCAGCCGTTTCCCTGATAAAGATTATTTGCAGCCGGTTAGTGGATACACTTCCGGCGGGAGAAACTGATCAGGTTGTTTAGATAGTACATTTTTGTGTAAATAATATTAAAGTGATTATAATTACAAGAAAATATCTGTTTTGGCAGAGGAAAAAGCGATATAGGCGCCGGCTGCTCCTATTCTAAGGGAAAATGAGCTGAAATATGGTTCAACCAGTTCAGGCAGCTGTTTTGGGAATAAAAGAAAAATATCATGAAAGGTGAAAAATTAAAAGACCCTTTGCGCTTCGAGAAAGAGGTCTTTTGATGGTTTTGGATGAATAAAAAAGGGGCGTCCCTGTTTTAGGACAGCCCCATATAAACAGCAGCTTTTGAGACTACTGTTCGCTTACAAGTTTGTTTTCGCTGAAGACTCCGAAAACCTGAGATGAATCGGGCCAGGTTATGGTTCCTTTGCCATGCATCATCCCGTCTTTCCACTCGCCTTCATATTTAACACCGCTTGACCAGGTATAGGTCCCTGTACCGTTGGGCTTGCCGTCTTTCCAGGAGCCGCTGTAAACATCGCCGTCTTTCCATTTGTACTCGCCCGTACCGGTTTTGAGGTTGTCGGAAAAATCGCCTGTATAGGTGTCGCCGTTAGGGTAGACATATGTTCCCTTCCCCGTGCGGGTGTTTTCGGCGAAAGCTCCTTCATATTTGCCTCCGCTCGGCCAGGTCATGACTCCGGTTCCCGCAACCTTACCTTGTACGAGAGTCCCCGAATATTCCTCACCCTTTGGGAATTTCACCTTGCCTGTTCCGTCAAGGCAGTTGCCTTCAGAGCAGGTGGTACCCTGCCCGTAGTTCTTGACGAGCGGCGTATCTTCCTTCTGTGCCGATGAACAAGACACTAAAAAGAAAGCTGATATTGCTGATATTGCTGCAAATGCTTTGTTGTTCATTGAAGTCCTCCTCGTATCAATAACCCTGCCTGGCGTATAAAACAGCCAGAGTCAGGGTGTTTAGGTGCGGCTGAATCCGGGCCGCAGCGCTATTCGGTAATGAACTTCAAGCCTGTTTCAGCAGGAAGTGTATCCACAAAAACATCGAGTTCAGCGGTTTTGCTTACATTCCCGACTCCATCTTTCGCGATCGCTTCAATTTTGTGATTACCGTTTGTATTGAAAGTGATTTCACCGGTATAAAGGATGAAATCGCTCTTGCTGTCGATTCTGTAGTATACTGCTTTAACGCCTGATTCGGTATCAAGAGCGCTGATCGTATACTTGTAGTCTTTTGAAGCAACCTTGATTCCTTCCTTGTCGACGAATTCCTTGTCTGGTTTAATTGAAACCTCTGGAGCTGTTTTGTCGATGAGGATTGTGATGTCGTCAATGCTGGAGGCCAGCAGCTGTCCGTTTTCATCAATTATCTTTGTTGTGTACTTCTGTGTAAGGTTGCCAACTTTGTCTTCTGAAGCCACATTGATTTTAACCGGGGCCGGTGAATTTACGACGAAAGGCTTCATGTACTCCCTTGCTTCCTGGCCTTCCAGCGAATAAACAGTCGAGGCAACGCCGGTCATGGCATCTTTTGATTCAATTGAGTAGTTGTAGCTGAACTTATCTGAGGCGTAAATCTGTTCGCCGGTTTTTGCGAAGGGAGCGGTTATAGTAACTGCAACCTGGGGAGATGTGGCGTCAACGATAACGTTCATGCTTTTCTGCATTTCCCTGTTTCCCATTTTGTCGACGCTGTAGTAGTATATTACATGCGCTCCCTCTTCTTTAATTGAGAAGGGGCCGCTGTATTTCTGCTCTGCCTGATCGTCAACTTTATAGAATATCTCACCGGTTATTATGTTGTCTACGGTCGAAAGCTCGAATCGTACCTTGTTATTTACGTAGTTGTTGAATCCGTCAGTGTAGGCCTTTGGAGTGCCTTTTAAGGCAACGATCTGCTCATTTTCGTAGAGCTTCGCTGCTGAATCGATAGAGGCGTCCTCGTCAGTGACTGTTGCTTCATTTTCCTCTGCCGGCTGTTCTGCCGGAGCGGATGACTCTCCTTCAGTATCGGTGCTGTGTCCGTCTTCGTTGACCTCTGTGGCTGCCGGGTCAGAAGCGTCTGTTGCTGCGTCCTGGGCAAAGGCGTTTACGCAGAGAAGCATAAGCGCTGAAAAAATGAGTAAAAGTACATTTGATGCTCTTTTCATTGAAATCCTCCAGATAGATTATTGTTAGGACTGCTGTTTCAGTAAAGCATTACGGTCCGTGTCGTCCCGCTTGCAGCCCGAAGCACAGACTGTTATAAACCGCCTGAGCGGGTTATGTGTTCGCAGCCTGATTGCATGCGGCGGAATACACGGCAACCGCATATTATTCTATAGTCCTCATTATTTATCAATTAAAATTATTTTTTCAGATACAAAAATTATCACTATAGGCATTGCCGCGTGTTAAAAGGTACAATTTGAGGAGAAATGTCGGTTAAGCTGATTCTGATATCCCTGCATTGATACAGTTTTCAAATGGAACGTCTTTTGCTGACTTTTTATGCTCTTCGGAGGGTTGCGTGGAGCTCCCTGCATTATGATTCCGGGAGCTCCATGAAGCAGGCTGTTATAGAGAGGAAAGTCTCTGTTCAATTTTTTCAGATAATGACCTGATGTAATGGAAATCATCCGTATCGTCAACATGCATGAAAATTGCCAGGTTGTCCCTGGTTACGAGGAGTGCCCTGTCGCCGTTAAAGTCAATGTGTTCCTTAAGCTTTTTGATCTCATCCGCGGAAGATTTGCCCCTGTTGAAGACCATAAGGTAGCAAACAATATCGTCGCTGAACGGCTTGTCGCTCCGTGTCAATATTGTCATGTGAATGGCAGATATCTTTGAGTAATCTCCGCCGGGATATATTCTCCCGGTAAGTTTTCTGACGGCATTATTGTCGAAACTCCAGGGGTTGTTCTTGAAGACAGCTTTTGCCGGCCCTGGTATTTTACCGAAAATGTATCCCTGAGGGATATCGGATTGGGTGATTTTGATTTTTTCAATCAGCTCGTCATCTGATGTTCTGCTGAAAGCTGATGCAGCAGCGGCTGTCAGAGAAAGAATCAGAATAAATACTGGAAGTGAAGTGTGCTTTTTCATCTTGTTACCTCTATGTCGATATGAGGGGGGAATGAAATTCCCCGATATTAAGGGCTCGATGGCCGGAAACCCGGACGGGCTCATTTCGTTACCTCACAGATATATCGGCATAAAACATTATTTTTATCAGTAATTACTGATAATTGTGGTCTGATTGAGGAGAAGGCGGCAGCCCTGAACCGGGGGAAATACGGTAATTTTAATTTTTGCGGGCTTTTTGAAATTAATGGTATTATGTCGCAAAAATTATTTGACTCTTTTGTTTGAAATGGTAACTTGATATATGGCGATGGTTCAGATTATGTCACTTAAGGTAATCAGAATGTGAGCCTGGGCGAATCTCCTCATCCAAATTGGATAAAATGTATAAAAATCGGGATACTGAGCAGCGTTAAGCTGTTTTTCGTTGTTTGCGTTTTCCCCCTCAGGCACGGCCTGGTTTTTGTACATACCGTGTTATTGGGATTTGCTGAATATAATCGTCGATATATCTATTAAAAATACAAAATAATGAATACGGAGCCTTTGATGTTACAGAACGCGGAGGGCAGATACATCAGAAAACGGGACGGGAGAGTCGTTCCGTTTGATACAGATAAAATCACTAACGCTATATATAGGGCTGTTGAGGCCGTAGGAGGCAGCGACAGGAACACCGCCGAGTCTGTTACTGCGTCAATTACAGGAATACTTGACATACTTTTTAAAGACGGCCGCATCCCCACCGTTGAGAATGTTCAGGATCTTGTCGAAAAAATGCTCATTGAGCGGGGCCATGCCAGAGTGGCAAAAGCCTACATCATCTACAGAGAGCAGCACAGGAATCTGCGTGACGCCGCAAACCTTCTCGGCGAAGGCGTCCAGCTGATAGAGGAGTACCTTGACAGGTCAGACTGGCGTGTAAACGAGAACAGCAATATGAGCTATTCGCTTCAGGGCCTTAACAATCATATTGCCGCCGACATCACAGCAAAGTATTGGCTTGAGAGGATATATCCCCCCGAAATAAGGGATTCACATGTCGCGGGAGATTTTCATTTGCATGATCTGGGGCTGCTCTCGGCGTACTGCGTCGGGTGGGATCTGAAGGACCTTTTAATCAGAGGCTTTGGCGGTGTCCCCGGAAAAATTGAAAGCAGACCGGCAAGGCATTTCAGAAGTGCTCTCGGGCAGATTGTTAACTTCTTTTACACCCTGCAGGGTGAATCTGCCGGCGCTCAGGCTTTTTCAAACTTTGATACCTATCTTGCCCCCTTTATAAGGTATGACGGGCTTAGCTATAAGGATGTGAAACAGTGTCTGCAGGAGTTCATCTTTAATATGAACATTCCGACCAGAGTAGGCTTTCAGACGCCGTTTACCAATGTTACTCTTGATCTTGTTGTACCTTCAAACATCGGAGGAGAATATGCCGTCATCGGCGGCGAATACATGAATGAGACATACTCCGAATTTCAGGATGAGATGGATATTTTTAATGCTGCTTTTGCCGAGTGTCTCATGGATGGCGATTCAAAGGGCAGAATCTTTACATTTCCGATTCCGACCTACAACATAACGAGAGACTTTGACTGGAACAATCCAAAGCTTGATAACCTCTGGAAAATGACGGCCCGTTACGGAATCCCGTATTTTGCTAATTATGTTAATTCAGACATGGATCCTGAGGATGCCCGGTCAATGTGCTGCCGGCTCAGGCTTGATAACAGAGAGCTTCGCAAGAGAGGCGGCGGGCTTTTCGGCGCCAACCCTCTGACCGGAAGCATCGGGGTTGTGACGATAAATCTACCCAGACTGGCTTTCCGTACAGGCAATGAGCAGGATTTTTTCGCTTCTCTGGAGTCGTTGATGAGGCTCGCCCGCAATTCACTTGAGATAAAGCGGAAGGTGCTTGAGAAGTTTACTGAAAGCAATCTGTATCCCTACACAAAGCATTATTTGAGCGACATAAGGCTCAGGGACGGCAAGTTCTGGGGAAACCATTTCTCAACCATAGGACTTGTCGGAATGAACGAAGCCTGTCTGAATATGCACGGCGCGGACATATCTTCAATAGAAGGAAAGGAATTTGCGGTGAGAGTCCTTGATTTCATGAGAGAACGCATAATGGAGTTCCAGGAGGAGACAGGCAATTTTTATAATCTTGAGGCAACACCGGCTGAAGGTGTAAGCTACAGGCTTGCCAGGAAAGACCGCTCGGAGTTCCCCGAGATAGTCACAGCAGGTTCGGATGAACCCTATTATACCAACTCGGTCCATCTTCCTGTTTCATACACCAGTGATATGTTCGAAGTTCTTGACCATCAGGATAATCTTCAGGTTAAGTTTACCGGAGGAACGGTTGTGCATCTCTTTCTTGGTCAGAAAATAGACGACATAGATGTAGTCAAAGCCCTCGTAAAAAAGGTCTCATCCAGATATCATCTGCCTTATTTTTCACTGACGCCTACATTCAGTGTCTGCCCTGTACACGGCTATATTCCGGGAGAACACAAGTTTTGCCCCTATGAGCATTCAGCTGAAGATCTGCGGGCATTTGGCGTAGAGGTTGATGTAGAGGACGAGTAGAGATAGTGGCTGTCATGGGAAAAGTTTAATATATTATTATTTAGAGTAAGCCGTATTACGGCGGGAGATTGAAATGAGCGTTAAGAACAAAACAGTAAAAGTACCGGTTGAGGTTTATTCAAGGGTTGTGGGTTATTTCAGGCCGGTCAATCAGTGGAACAGGGGGAAACAGGAAGAGTTTAAAGAAAGAAAAACATATATCGTAAACAGGGAAACAGTGCTTTCCAATGAATATCAGAGGACTTTATAAAACATCGCTTGTAGACTATCCCGGGAAGATTTCAACTGTAATCTTTACCGGAGGGTGCAATATGCGCTGCGGTTTTTGTCACAATCCTGATCTGGCTCTGAACAGCAGGGAGCTGCCTGTCCACTCGGAAGAGGACGTGCTGCAGTACCTTGCCTCCAGAAAGGGGCTTATTGACGGTGTAGTTCTGTCTGGCGGAGAGCCGACTCTGAATGAGGATATTGTTGATTTTGCGCTCTGCGTTGGTAAGCTGGGGCTTCCCGTTAAGCTTGATACAAATGGTATGCTCCCGGAAGTTGTTGAAAGCCTTCTTGCTTCGGAAGCAATTGAGTATGCTGCCCTGGATATTAAGACCTCGCCTTCTCTGTATTCTGTACTGACCGGGGTAGAAGCGGACTTTTACAGGATTGCCGAGACGGCAAATCTGTTAAAAAAAAGCGGTATCGAATATGAACTGCGCACTACATGTGTGCCAGGTTATGTGAATGAAAATATTTTGCGGGAAATTGGCGGCAGGGTTGGAAAGGTCGGAAAATACTACCTTCAGCAGTTTGCTGCCGGCACTACGCTTCTGGGGGAAGAGTATTCGTCTGTTGAACCTCTTCATACTGATGTTCTGAGGGCTCTCGCGGATGTGGTAAGGGATTTTGCTGATATTTGTGAAGTCCGTGGTATATAATTCTAAACTTTGGAATTCTAATAATGAAATTACCGAATGATAAAAGCGGCGGTAATATGGGTCCTGTCGCGCTAATACTTGCCGGGTATAACAGGGTTGATCACGCCACAAGAAGGGAATATGAACGCGAGATCAAGGAATCATACGACGGTGAAGAGCTCTACATGGGGAAGAACAAGTTTCTTTACTCCGTGAAGGGGAGGCCGATTATAAGCTATGTCCTGGATGCCGTCTACGGCGCAAGAAAAAACGGGAAGAGAATATACGAAAAGGTTTACGTCTACAACGACATCAAGAGCTTTACGAAAACAGTGGACGTTTCGGCTTATGACAATCTTGAAATAAGGCAGATGACTGAATCTGTCGCAGGGCATATGAAGGATTTCTATCCGCTTGTCGAATACGGTCAGCGGGTAGACATATATTTTGGAGATACCCCCCGAATAACATCCGAGGATGTAGAGTATATTTTTGATTCATATACCGATATCTTCGCAAATGAAAGCGATTACAGGGGGGTGCCGGTAAGAATGATTTACGGTGTTGTCCACTATGATGATATGAGAAAGGATAATTGGCTTCCTCATAGGATCAAGTTTTTCAAAAGAGGCCAGAAAAAGGGAAAGCTGAAAAGCTTTGTAAACTTTACGGACGGGCCGGTGCGTATTGGAAACAGCGCTTCATTTATTAAGCACATGAGCATCGATGGTCTTGTCGCCAGACAGAGCCTTAATCTTCTGTACAATCTAAGGAAGGCTCTTACACCGAGCTCAATTTCAAAAATTATGTATTATCTTATCAAACTCAAAAAATATCGTCTTGTAGGGCAAATCCGAAGAAAGAGCATTGTTTTTACTGAGCTGTATCAGACTTTCCTCGATATTTTGTCCAGACTCTACAAACTCGATTTGTCCGACTATTCGGGTGTTTTTTTTAGAATAAAGAAGAACGCCGGCAGATGGGAAAACGATATTGACGGTCCTCAGGATCTCGTTGAGTTTAAAAAAAGGCTTTGATTTCCCGCCAAAATGGGGCTAATGAATTTTTAGAAGATTATCTAAAACCTGATCAGCTTTATCCTGCCCTATGAATATTACTATGCCCGGGCCAATTTTTTTTGTAAGGTCGGGGATATGGGCCGCCGTGAGATGGTGCGGCGAAATCCCTCTTTCTTTGCAGAATAGCTCAATAGAGGCTTCTGTCATGCTTTTCCCGAGGTATGGTGTCAGAATTTTAACGACCAGCTCTTTTACAAATCCGCACATAAAGCACCTATATGGACCGCATAAGCTTTTTCTGGATCAAAGCTCCCAGGCCGAGCAGCCAGTAGCCCGCGCCCCACAGAAGGTCAATGCTGTGACCGGTTGAGTACAGAGACTTCCAGTCGAGATAGCTGTAGGCTATATCGGCGAGTGAATTTACGATAAACGAACATGCAATAATCTTCCACGGCAGTGAAAGGGCCCCTTTCCCGAACAGAGTGGTGATGTGCATTATCATGAGCGCGATCATGATAATGATCAGATCAGCAAGAGGATAGAAAAAGTACATAATTTTTACTGCGGTGGATATTTCCGTGTCTGATGCTATGAGTTTTAGAATAAACTCGTACATTATTACGGCAGAGAAGACTCCTAATAGAAGTATCAGAGAAAAGCTGATCATCCATCTGCCCCTCGGAAGGCCTGATTTCATGAATCCCGCAATGAGTATGACCATTCCTGTGATTATCAGCAGATATTGGCACACCCAGAAAAAATCTGCGGGTGATGCTGAGAGCGATGTTTGTTCAACTTTAATGAAGCATTCCAGGTAAAAGTAGGTGAGTTCGGCGGTCATTGAAAAGAGTGCACTCAAAAAAAACAGGAACCAGTTGGTGCGGGCGGCTCCCCATTTGCCGAAGGACATGAATGTCGCGAAAATGACAACTGCCGCGTTGAGCGACATAGCTGCCGGAAATATTCCGCCGATGGTCTTTACGAGGAGAGAGTTTCCACTGAAAAAAAAGTAGGTCAGCGCCGTAATGACTAACAGAATAACCGAGACGGCATTGTATGCTCTTGTCATAATACCCCGCCGTAATCAACGTTTCTGGACGGATTATACCCTGTAGACATATTTGTATCAAGAATAATATTGAAGAGCGTTAGCCTCTGGACACGGCAGGTAAAATTTTTCTGATTGATTTCTATATTAAGCGGTGAAATAAGTAGTGCGTGGATACAATTGGGTACGGAAATATAATCGGCAGTGCGGCTGATCCCGAAAAAACCAGGGTGCTCATTGTTGAGGACGAGGCAATAATTGGCCTGTTTATGCAGAAGGTTCTGCAGCAGAGGGGGTTCATTGAAACGCACCTCGTTTCCTCATGCACAGACTGTCTTGAACGAATCAAAAAAGAACCGCCAAATCTTGTTCTTATGGATATAACGCTTGAAGGTCCTACCGACGGGATTGACACGGCATTCATTATAAAGGAAAGTTACGACATTCCGGTCATTTTTATTACGGGACATTCAGATGATGATGTATTGAGAAAGGCAAGCCTTGCGGGACCATACGGCTTCATCATAAAGCCCGTTCATGTGCGCGAACTGTACGCAGTGGTTGAGACGGCCCTATTTAAACACTCAATGGACAACCGTCTCAGGTTGAGCGAGATGAAGTACCGCATGCTTTTTGAAAAGTCCAGAGACCCGATAATTCTGTATGATAATAACCGGCAGATTGTCGATGTCAATTTCGCCGCAATACGCCTGTTTGAACATGGACGCGAAGAACTGATCGGATCTGATGTGGGGAGCATGGTTCTTGATCCTACAGAGAAGCAGAAGCTGATAGAGCATATTGAGGCCAGCGGCTCGATAAGAGATGTGGAAATAAGGATAGTTTCCAAAACAGGCAGAGAGATTCTTGTGAGCGTGTCGGTGCTTCCACTGTATGGCGACAATGGACAGAGAGGCGGATATCAGGCCTTTGTCAGGGATATAACTGCAAAGCGTCAGGCCGAGAAAAAGGTTATGGATGCAGTAGATATGGAACGCCAGAGGATCGGAAGGGACATTCATGACGGACTGGGACAGGTGTTGACGGGTATCGGCTTTATGTGTGAGTTTCTCATCAAGAAGCTTGAAGAGAAAAGCTTGCCTGAAACAGAGAATGCCATTGAGCTCCTCGGGCTGGTAAATGAGGCAAGGGCGCAGTCAAGGGTTCTCGCGAGAGGACTCAATCCTGTCAATATAGCCGAGGAAGGCATTCTTGAGACCCTTCGGATTCTGTGCGTGAATGTCGAGAAGCTTTATGGAATAAGCTGTACCCTGCATTGCGAATTTGATCTGATGATAGAGGGGAATGACAGAGCCATGAACCTCTACTATATAATCGTCGAAGCCGTGAATAATGCCGTAAGGCATGGAATGGCTGACAGGATTGTTGTTGATATCGGCCATGATAACAATAATATCGTGGTTGAGATAAGGGACAACGGCATCGGACTCGATGAAAGTACAGGAGATGATAATCCCGGAGGCCTTGGATCTCATATTATGCGTTACAGGGCCAAGCTGCTTCGTGCACAAATGGAAATTGGTCCTGTGCCCGGGGGCGGGACGGTTGTTAAATGTATGCTGCCAGTTTCGTCTGTTTAAATTGATGTGCTGAAAGCTTAAGTCCTATCATGTGCCGCCGCCGGCAGTGATGTAATGCTGTTTAAGGCATAATTGGCAGGAAAGAGGGCATTAAGCGGAAATGTGTTTGACTCTTTATATGGAAGCTGATTTTCTGAAAAGGCATTATCCCCTCCCTCTTAAACAAGGGTTGGGATATGACAGCCGGTTTGTTTTATGGATAAAGTGAATATTGACAGAAAAAAAATTCTTGTTGTTGATGACCATTCCGTTGTAAGGCAGGGCCTTGCAAGGTTTATCAATAACGAACAGGATCTCATAGTCTGCGCCGAGGCTGAGGACGCGGGCGAGGCTATAACTGCGATTGACAGGACCTCTCCCGACGCAGCGGTGGTCGATGTAGGCCTGAAGGGAACAAACGGGATTGAACTTGCCAAGGCGATAAAAAACAGGTTCAGTATTCCGGTGCTTATTCTTTCAATGCTTGACGAGGCAATTTACGCGGAGAGAGCAATTAAGGCCGGAGCGCGCGGCTATATTATGAAGAGCGAATCTGTTGAAATGATAATAGGCGCGCTGAGAGAGATCATGTCGGGTAAGATTTATTTAAGCCCGTCGATCAAGGAAAGCCTTCTTGAAAAGCTGCTTGGCGGTCCGTCAGAGGGCGGCGGTTCTCCAATTGACGCCCTGACCAACCGGGAGCTTGAGGTCTTCAGAATGATCGGGGAAGGCCACAGTACCAGGCATATAGCGGCAGGCATGCTACTCAGTGTCAAAACCATTGAAACATATCGGGAGCGCATAAAGAAAAAGCTCAACCTTGAGAACGCAGACGCTCTCGTCCAGTACGCCATTCAATGGCGGGTTGACGAAGGCATGTAGCTTTAACGGATATTTCTCATCTTCTCTATGTCCTGGTAGCGGCCGACAATAATCATGACACTTTTATCTGTAATAACCTCATCTGCTGAAGGGGCGATAATTACATTCTCAGCCTTGCCGGGGTAATGCCCTGCTTCAATCGCGGTTATATAAGACTTTATGCCGATAACGTGGCAGTTAAACCTCTGCCTGATCTCGAGTTCCTTCAGGTTTTTGCCGAGGAACGATGAGGGCGGTGTTACTTCAAGAATGCCGTAGTCTTCTCCGAGCGGCAGGTAGTCGACGGCGTTTTTTAGTGAGAGTCTGTTCGCTAGCCTGGCAGCCATTTCCTTTTCAGGGAAAACAATGTCGTTAACGCCAATCATGGAGAGTATCTTTCCGTGATCTTCCGAGATTGCGCGGACAACGATGTTTGAAACACCGATTTCTTTCAGGTAAAGGGTAATTAGAATGCTCGGAGCCATATCCTGGCCGATGCTTACAATAGCGCCGTCAAAGTCTGTCAGAGAAAGCGTCTCAAGCACTTCCCGGTTTGAAGCGTCTCCTACGACAACATGAGTCAGAAATTCCTTGGCCTGGTTGACCAGGGTTTTGGATTTGTCTATGCCGAGTACCTCGCAGCCGTTTTCCACAAGCACTCTTGCCATATTCATTCCAAAGTTGCCAAGTCCTATTGCAGCGAATTTTTTCATTTTTCTATCCTATCATAATCTGTTCTTCCGGATATTCTACCGGAATATTCCTGGCCCTTGACGTCAGAGCCATTATCAGGGTGAGAGGGCCGAGTCTTCCCAGAAGCATGGTCAGGCAGATAAACATTTTGCCGCCTCCAGAGAGATGTTCAGTAACTCCCATTGAGAGGCCGACTGTAGCGAAGGCCGATACGACTTCAAAAAGGACAGCGAGAAAGGAATTTGAGCTGTCCATGTTCTGAATTCCAAGCATGAAAGCGGTCGCCATGAATATATAAGTAAACGAGAGTATGGCAAGTGTCGTACTCCTGTCTATAACATCCTTTGATACGGCCCTTGTTCCAATTCTTACCTGGGAATGGCCTTTAAATCTCGCGGCTATCATCGCAATAATGACAAAAAGAGTTGTTGTCTTAATACCTCCTGCTATCGACCCGGGGCTGCCGCCTATGAACATAAGCAGAAGCATTATGCAATGAGTTCCCTGTCTCAATCCGGAAATGTCAACGGTGTTGAAGCCGGCTGTTCTGCAGGTAACCGATTGGAAAAAAGAGCTGATAATCTTTTCTTGCAGAGAAAATGAAGAGAACGAGCTGTCCCATTCAAGAAAAGCGATATATAGCGTTCCGCCGATTATAAGTGCCGCGGTCATGCACAGAACCATCTTCGTGTGCAGGGTCAGGCGCTTTTTGCTCCTGTGCCTGAGTTTTCTGAACAGCTCGTTTATTACCAGGAAACCCAATCCACCTGACATAATTGTGACAGCTGTGGTTATTACAACAAGAAGGTCTCCGGCATACGGGACGAGTCCTTTCTGGAATGTCGAGAAACCGGCGTTGCAGAAAGCTGAAATTGAATGAAATACGGCATGTCTAGCCGCCTCAACAGCGCTGTGTTTTGGAATAAAAGCTAAGAACAGGAGAAGGGCTGCCGCTGTTTCTATCGTTATTGTATAGACGAGTATTCTTTTTAGAAGCCCCTTTATGGGATTGAGCTTGCTGTCGCTGTATATGTTCTCGAAGGTAAAGCGCCATTTCAGTGAGAGGCTGCCTCCCATGAGGGAAAATATCGACAGAGAAAAGGTCATTATCCCCAGACCGCCGAGCTGTATGAGAACTGCAATTATGCCCTGTCCAAAGGCTGTAAAGCTTTCTGCTGTGTTTACTACGGTAAGCCCTGTAACACAGACAGCCGAGGTTGAGGTAAAGAGCGCGTCTACGAATGATATGCCGGACCGCGTTGAAGCGGGCAGCGACAGGAGTGCAGCTCCGGTGAGAATCAACAGAATAAAGCTGAAGAAGACTTTCTGAATTGGAGAAATCTCAAATCGTTTAATAAACGAAGCCAAATGCTATCTCCTTTTAGCGCCGAATATGCCAGAACAGGGCTTTTGTTTAAGCTGGAGGGTATTCTCAGTTAACTGGCCCTGGTTTCAATCACTTTTTTGGCATTGGGGTGATGATAATACCCGTGAAATGGATCAACTGGCGCGCATTCTCTGCCATGCTGATGAACTGAGGCAATAGTATGCCAGATGAATTATATTCATTACAGCGCTGTAGGTGAAAACACTTACTTAATTATAAGGGCAGCAGGACAGGCTAAAGGGATTTTTGCCTATTGACTGGAAGGAGCCTTGAAGTTAGAATTGACTACATGATAATTGAATTGAAAAGGTATGAGTGATTATAGGTGAAAATTTTATTCGCAGTCAGTGAACCAATAGATCCGCTGCTGCTTTCAGGGATAGCTTCTGAACCCGATTTCCCATTCGATTACTCTGTTGCAACAAATTTCGAGGACGCGGGTCATCTTCTTGATGAAGGCGGTTACGATGTTGCAGTGGCGGATTACGCCCTTCCCGGGGGAACAGCCGAGAGCCTGATATCAAGAGTCAGCTCGGTTCCGCTTGTCATATCCGCTAAGCCCGGTGAAGAAGATTGTGCGGTAAGGGCGGTCAAGCTGGGAGCTTATGACTTTATAATGAGGGACATGCAGGGAGCGTATCTTAAAACACTTGCCCTTACGCTGCAGAGCGTCATAAAAAGAAAACAGTACGAACAGGAGCTGGAACTGTACAGGGAGCAGCTTGAATCCATAGTTAGCGCCCGGACCAGGGAGCTTGAACACGAGCTTTCAGAGCGCACAAAATCTGCAATTCGCGCAGAGAGAACACTGAAGGAAAAGGAGCTGATGCTGAAGGAGATTCACCACAGGGTGAAGAACAGTATGCAGATTATATCCGGGCTGATAAGCATGGAGGCCCTGAACGCGACAGATGAGAAAAGTCAGACTTTGCTGCGGGAGAGTGAGCATCGCGTCCGTTCCATAGCCATGCTTCACGAGAATATCCTCTCAGGAGGTGCGCCTGGAGAAATAGATTTCGGAGTGTTCGCGGGACAGCTTGCGGGACAGCTCGTAGAGTGTTACGCCCGCAGAGGGCTTCATGTGGAACTGAAACTCGAAAGTTCGGGTGCAATGCTCGGGCTTGAAGAGGCCATGCCGTGCACTCAGATTCTCAACGAGCTGGTCACAAACTCCCTGAAATATGCTTTTGTGGATAGAGCTGAAGGGCGAATATTCATCCGCTTCAGAAGGGACGCGTCCGGATACAGGGAGCTTCAGGTCGCTGATGACGGTGCAGGGATTGATCCGCCGTACGTTGCGGGTTCGGCCCGGAAGCTGGGTCTCCAGCTTGTCGAAGCTCTGGTCTCTCAGCTGAAGGGTGATTTGACCTGCGGCTCAGCTGGCGGCACTGTATTCTCTATACGTTTCTAATTTATACTTATCCCTCCAAAACATTCATACGATAATTTGATCAGGGGTTGTCCCTAAAGTCAAAACGGAGTCCTTGCCAAATGAAAAAAGTTCTTTTGTGCGTGTCAATGCTTCTCTTCTGCGGGGCGTCATATTCTTCAACTCAGAGCAGGGTTGACTGGTGGAAGTCATATATAAGCCGTATTGAGAAAAATGAGAAGAAGTACTCTGATAATCCATTCTTGAGAACGGCATTTCAGAGAGAAGCCGAGCTTGCTTTGAATGTCATGAAGCTCATCGATTCAGACAACGGCCGTCGGGAAGTTCGTATCGGAACACATGCTGCCGCCCGGTCGGCAGTTGCCCTTTCCATGCTTCAGCTGCTATCAGCCGGGGACGAGTACCTCTACGACGCATCTTTTAAAAAATGGGCAGTGGGCGAAATACCCGGCGAAATTGCTTCCCGTTTTTTTCAGGGGGATGAAGCCGTTGAAGCAGAACGTCTTTTGACGGCCGAGGCCGGGTTGCGGGTGAAGGCATCAGTCGGCCTTGAGCTTCTTATGAATGCGTTTGCGTCGCATCGGGAGATTTATTCGGCTGAGCTCGCCGCCAGGCTGACAAAAGAAGTGGATTCCGGAGTTTCAGAGGCTGAGTCTGTCGAGTTGTTTTTAAAGAAGGGGGGGATAATGACTCTCTCTTTTCCCGAATCGCCGGATTTTAATGGAACATTTTCAGCGTTTGAACTGAGAATGCACCTCGAGAACGAATGCGCGAGGATGCTTGAGGTTAGAAAGATGCTTCCTTCGGGAAAGATTTTGTCGCCTGAGGAATTGTACCGTCTATACAAAAATCCCGCTGAATTGCAGAAGGTATTGTTTCAAGGCGGTGTTACAGCCGAAAGAAAGATTGCCTCTGTGGGTGAAGCATCCGGAAAGTGTCAGTCAGGCGGAGACAGTGAATGTCTGGTCGTACCTTCGGAATATCCCTGCATAGAGGTTGTTGCTTCCCTGAACAGTCTGAGGGAGAGCGCGTTAAAATACGCATCCGCAGGCAGGCATTACGACTTCAGTGCTGCTGAAAGGAAGGCTGAACGGATTATTGAGAGCGCCGCCGGAGCGGGCCGGCGCGTCTATGAGACTCAAAATGAAAGGGTCAGGAAGGCGCCGGCTGGGGAAAGGTTTATTAACTACCCTGACTACAGATCGGCGCGCGTCCGATTTGAAGCAATGGTTCACGAGGCTTCTGAGTACTGGGGGAGGTGCCGGGGGTTCCTTAAGCTGGTATCCGCGTTCAAATTGGAGCCCGAATATATCAGCAAAGGCCGTGTTGAAAAAAGACTGGCAAAGCTTGATGAGTATACACGCTTTGTAAGCTCTCTTTGCGATGAGGTGCAGGGGCTGACTCCGCTCTGTTCAGCGTATATTTCCGATTACTTTGGGTCCTCTGCGTTGAAGGCTGAAAGAATCAGCCGCTACCTGATTGAAATAACTAATTATCCGGCTGTAATCACGGGGAGGCGGAGCAGGGAGTTTATTCTTTTTTCGCGAGAGATGCGTCATGAAGCCGCTGAGGCAGTAAGCATCTTTAAATCAAAACCGGTCGAATCATACAGAAAGTTCGCAGCTGATATTAGTCAGATGCGGGCCGCTGAAGCAGATCGCGTCAGGCATTTCGCTGAAAGCCGCTCTGTTCTTGAGCTTGAGACCCTTGCGGACATAGCGCTGTACAAGGCTGATGTTGTGAAAAAGCTTGGATACGCGGAAGGCTTTTTTACAGACTATGCACTGCTGTTTAAAAAATTTAATGAAGATATTGAAAAGGGCTTAGTTTCAGCTGAATGCGCGAAAGCAGTGTCGTCAGGGTCGATTATAAACGTTATGAAGCAGTTCCATCCTGAAAAAATGAAACTTGAGGGAGAAGCCCGTAAGGCGCTGACTGCATCAGCGCTGGAAACTCTCGCAGGCATAAGCGCTCTCAAGGCCCATTTTGTCAGCAGGCGAGTAGCGCTAAAGAACGCTCCCGATATGCAGCTTGTTGAGGCCGGCCTGTCGTCCAGGCTTAAGGCGCCCTCGGTAATAATAGGTAAATGGATAATGAATGAGCGTAACTATAAGATGACTGACAGAAAGGCGGCGGAGTATCTGCTGCAGAAGATATCCCGCGTATCCTGGTCTACCGGAGATAGTGCAATCCCGGGCGACAGACATGAGATATCAGGTTCAGATCTGAAGATAACTGTAACCGTTCCTTCTGGATGGGTGCGTTTGGAGAAGATGGCCGAATTTGGAGCAGCCGGAGCTGTCTTTGCTCATCCGGGCGGTGTAGCCGATATCAGGATAGCCGCGTTTGAGGGCAGTGAGAATGCTCTTAAGGATGAGGCCAGGAAGTGGCTTGCCGATCATGGAGCCGTTCCTGTCAGAGACAAATGGGAAGAGGGAGGTGAACAATATCTGGTTACGGGTAAGGGCCCCGATTCGATGGTAAGGGAGGTCTACACGGTAAGAAAACCTGAATGTATTGTCATTCTCGACGGCGGCGCTGGCCGAAAGCTCTATCCGTTCATGCGGGAAAAGCTCAAAGAGGTGCTTGAGTCAGTGAGCGTTGAGTGAAGGTCCGAAGGAGCTGTGCTCCCGGGCCGGCATGGAAAAGCTGATTGTCTCCAAGCCCCTGTTTTTTAAAACAATGCGCATGAAATCATCCCTGTTTATGAAACAGGCCCCCAGGCTTTCAAGGTGCGGCGTGTGAACCTGACAGTCAACAAGTTCAAGTCCGTACTCTTCAAGAGATTTTACCATAGTTATTAACGCGGCCTTGGAGGCGTTGCTTTCACGTGAAAACATCGATTCCCCGAAAAAGCATTTGCCAAGAGCGATCCCGTAGAGTCCGCCGCAGAGTTTTCCGTCCTTCCAGGCCTCTACAGAATGGGCGGACCCAAGCCTGTGAAGCTCCGTATAAGCCTTTATCATATCCTCTGTAATCCATGTGCCTGGCTGACCGCTTCTGGGGCCGGCACAGGCTGAGATTACGGCCTCAAAGGCTCTGTTAAATGTTATTGTGAAGATCTGGCGGTTGAGTACCTGCTTCATAGATTTTGATACTTTCAAATGCTTTGGAAACAGCACAAATCTTGGGTCGGGGGCCCACCATTGAAGGGGGGCGCCCTCGGAGAACCAGGGGAATATGCCGTTTCTGTAGGCCTCAATCAGGCGTTCCGTTGAAAGGTCGCCTCCCACGGCGAGCAGACCCGATTTAGTGGCAAGTTCCGGAGGCGGAAAAATCGGGTCCCTGTTAAGCAGAAAGGGAAGGTCTTCTCGGTACAAGGTCCTTAATCCTTTTTTTCGGTTCTTATAACAATCTTGTCGCCGTCGAGATCTGCTGTTGCCTGAGTGCCCGGTTCAACGTTTTCAAAGAGAACGAGGTCTATGAAATGTGACTTGAGTGCGTTCTCGACTGTGCGGGCAATCTCTCTTGCGCCGAACTTGGGTGAATATCCCCTGTCGGCCATAAATTGGAGGCAGGCATCTGTAACGTTCAGGCTGATTCCCTTTCCGGAAAGCTGCTCTTTGAACTCATCAACAGCTTTCGAGACAATCCTGAGTATGTTTTCACGGGAAAGACCGGCAAAGTTGACAACCGCGTCAAGCCTGTTACGGAATTCAGGGGAGAAGAACCTCTCTACGGCCTCGTCGACGGCCTCCGAGTCTATTGAACGGTCGGTAAATCCCATTTTTGATCTTCCGATATCGCGGGCCCCGGCATTAGACGTCATTATGATAATAACGTTTCTGAAGTCAGCTTTGCGGCCGGAGTTGTCAGTCAGGGTGGCGTAATCCATTACCTGAAGCAGTGTATTGAAAATATCCTGGTGCGCTTTTTCAATTTCATCAAGAAGGAGCACACAGTGAGGTGTGTTTCGGATTGACTCGGTCAACAGGCCGCCTTCTTCGTAGCCGACATATCCGGGCGGGGCCCCGATCAGTCTCGCGACAGTGTGTTTTTCCTGGTACTCGCTCATGTCAAAACGGTGAATCGGAACTCCCATTGCCGAGGCAAGCTGCCGCGCAAGCTCGGTCTTCCCGACACCTGTCGGCCCCGCAAAAAGGAAAGAAGCAATGGGTTTAAGCGGGCTTGCGAAACCGGCCCTTGCCTTTTTAATGGCCGCTGTTACTTTTTCAATAGCTTCATCCTGCCCGAAAATAACCGACTTGAGTTCTTTTTCGAGATTTTTAAGCTTAACACTTTCGGAAGACGATACGCTTTTCTCCGGGATTCTGGCCATCCTGGCTATAATTCTTTCCACATCTTCCGGTTTGATAACGGTTGTGTCGTTTTCAGTCCGTTTCATTCTCGCATATGAGCCGGCCTCGTCGAGAACATCAATGGCCTTATCGGGTAGATGCCTGTCATTGATATGTTTAGCCGACAGAGATACGATTGTCTCGAGTGTTTCCTCAGGGTATTCCACACCGTGAAAGTCCTCATATCGTTCCCGAAGGCCTTGCAGTATTTCTACGGTTTCACGTTCACTCGGTTCCGGTATATCGATTTTCTGAAAGCGCCTGGATAGGGCTCTGTCCTTTTCAAAATACTTTTTGTATTCCTCGTAGGTAGTTGATCCAATGCATCTTACCTTGCCGGATGAAAGCAGCGGCTTGAGCAGATTGGACGCGTCCATTGCACCGCCAGAAACAGCGCCCGCACCAACGATGGTATGTATCTCGTCAATGAAGAGGATTACGTTTTCCATCTTCTGAAGGTCAGATATGATTTTCTTCATGCGGTCTTCAAAATCACCCCGAAAGCGGGTGCCTGCTACGATTGAGCCCATATCAAGCTGAAGAATTTTGCTGCCTGAGAGAGGTTTTGGGACGTCACCGGAAGCAATTCTTTGCGCAAGCCCTTCTGTAATTGCTGTTTTGCCGACTCCGGGTTCTCCCACGTGGATTGGATTGTTTTTAACGCGTCTGCAGAGAACCTGCGCCGTCCGTTCAAGAACATCTTCCCTGCCGATAAGAGGGTCTATCGCGCCCTCAAGGGCTTTGGCAGTAAGGTCAATCGTAAATGATTCAAGCGCTTTTCGGCTGCTCTTGCGGGGAGAGCTTTCTTCTGTCCCTTCCTCGCCGGCAGGTTCTGTTTCCGGAAGGTCACTGTCGTCCTGGTAAATTGATACGCCGTGCGATATTACATTGAGAAGATCATATCTGGTTATGCCCTCCTGCTTCAGAAAGAAGGCTGCGAAGCAGTCCTCTTCATCAAGCAGTGAGACAAAAACATCGCCAATATCCAGCTCCTTCTTCTGAGCCGTGGTTGTATGCCAGATTGCCCTTTCAATAATATTCTTGAAGGATATCGACTGTACAGGCTCAACGTTGTCTGTCGTGGTCATGTGTTTTTCAAAAAATGATTCGAGCCGCCCGATAATTCGTTCGGAACTGCCTCCTGCGAGTTCTACAATTTTAAGGCCTTCATCATTAAAAAGCGCGGCGTAGAGAAGGTGCTCAGGTGTCAGGTACTCGTGATGTTTGTTCTGGGCCTCGTTGAAGGCGGCCATAAGAACTATGTTAAGCTGATTATTTATTTCCATTAGATTACGTTTCCTGTATAATTAAGCTTCCTCGAACGAACATTTGAGGGGGAAGCTGTGCTGTTTTGCCATTTCGTGTACCTGGCTCACCTTTGTAGCAGCGATGTCCCTCGTGTAGACGCCGCAGATTCCCGCCCCTTTTTTGTGAACGTCCATCATGATATTAGTAGCTTTAGCGGCAGGCATGTTAAAAATTTCCATCAGGACCTGCACTACAAAATCCATAGTAGTATAGTGATCGTTGTGAATGATAACACGGTATAGCCGGGGCTCCCTGACGCTGTTTTCAAGGTCGGTACCGGCTTCATAACCGAAGTCGCTTTTATTGTCTCCAGGCATCTTAAGTATCCCGCTTTTTTTGTATCAAGCCGCAGCCCGAATTTGAGTTATGAGTCCCGATTCATAGAATATAATGAATGTGGGGGAAATCATCTATATTTAACGTCATTATTATAGCTCCCCATATTTTTCAACCGAATATTCTTAGCCCCATGCGCCCGAGTTCTTTTTGCCGGGACTGTGAATGTATAAAAGCGGAAGGCCGAGCGGCGCCTGGTGAGTCTGAAACGATGTATCGGTCCGATATCGCATTTTTACATACAGCTGAACGGATGATATAGATGAAAACGACAGGATAAATAAAAAACGAATTTTTTTTAAATACTCAATAATTATTATTGATTTTCCATATTCCAGATTGTATAATTGCCCATATAACCCTTTTTTAAGTAGCATTCTCAGTACTGGAAGTGGAAGCGGTAAAAATATTGTATGAAAGCGAGGGGGCGGCATGAAGATTGAAATTACCATTCTTGGACTTCTGATGGAAGGGAATCTCTACGGCTATGAAATCAAAAAGAAAATTGTTGAACGTCTTGAAGACTACGTTGATATTAAATTTGGTTCAATCTATTACGCCATTAAAAAGGCTGTTGAAAATGAATGGGTTAAAAGGGTAGGGACTGAAAAAGAGAGCGGTAACCCTGAGCGGTATGTGTATGAAATCCTTCCCGCCGGCAGAAAGCACTACAAAAAAATGCTGAAGCAGTATTTTGACCACAATCTGATACATTTTGATATCGATATAGTTCTAATGTTCTATAATGCTCTTTCGGATGAGCAGAAGGAATCTTTCCTTGATGACCGGATCACTCTTGTAAGCGAAAAAATTGAGAGTATCTCAGATAAGATCAAGAGGAGCGACGAGAGCAGCAGCTCGTATGTTCATCTTTTGAAATATCTTCAGAAACACCTTGTGGCTGAACTGGATTGGCTTAAGGATGAGGCTAAAAACTTTCCCGATGTGTAACAGTCCTGCGGGGGCGAGGCCCCTTCAGAAGCTGTTTAGCAGGTCTTTGAGGAAAGATGTGTCTTTTCCTTTCACAGCCTGAGTTATTCTGTCCTTCATCTTTCTCAGCTCTGAAGCCGCCCGCCGCGCTGTGGCTGCTTCCCGCGAGGGTGCGTCCTCTTCCTCAAGGGCTTTGTCAACGGCTTTTTCGTTGATATCGTGCAGTCTGATTATATTGAAGTAGTGCCTCTTCGCCAGTGAGTGAAGAACAGCAGACAGAATCTCTCCGCCCCTGGCCGCGCTCTGCTTGAGCTCTTCTCTCGTAATTCTCGTCAGGACGGCTGTATTGACAGGCT
The DNA here is from genome assembly GCA_963663865.1 of Spirochaetota bacterium. GTDB lineage: Bacteria > Spirochaetota > UBA4802 > UBA4802 > UBA5550. Next base: position 3,027,318 of record OY760686.1, on the reverse strand, counting down.
TAATGGTTGCGGTACGCTTCTCTCCCAGCAGGAGTGCCATTTCACCGATTACTGTTCCGGGCTGTTCTATCACCGCAGCCTTGCGCCCGGCTATGGAGACCTCAAGCGTTCCGCTCTGAAGGATGAACATCTCCGAACCGGGAGTGTTCTCTTCGAAGATGACGCTTCCGCGGGGATATTCAACAACCCTTTCTGATGCTGATGAAGCCGTATTAACGAGCACCGGGTCCGATGACCTGGCGTATGCTTCGCCCTTTTTCCAGGTCAGGCTCAATTCAAGTTCTTTGACGAGCGCGGAAAGCCATGGATAACGCCTTTTGTTGTATTCATCGCGCAGGCGTTCCACGATTTTGTAGTACTCTATCGCGCTGTTTTTCATGAGGTCGGTATCGCATGTCAGGGCCGAGAGGTTTGCGCTAATTATATTGTTGGTGAGTAGGACCTGCTTGGCTATTACCATTGATATGTTCAGCGAAAAGGATGGGACTTCGAGGTTTGATATGAAGCTGTCCCGTGATATTCTCTTGATTTGAGATCCGCATTCTGCGGCTGCTGATTCAATGCGCATGGGGACCCTTCCATCAAGGAGACCGACGATGATCTCAGTCGCACCGACAATGACGTTGCGGCCGTTTACCGAATAGCAGTCAACTGTGTTTGGCGAAAAAAACACAGTACCGCTTTCAATGAAGAAAGCGGAAGAGGGTTCAGTGTTTATGTCGTATAGTTTTACAGGATTCTCTGGCATGACTGCTGTCAGCTAAGAAGGCTTTTTATTGCTTCAATCAGCTCTGTTTTATCAAAGGGTTTTGTTATGAAGGCTGTTGCTGTCATGTCAGGCTCATTGAGCCTTATACTGTTCTCATTGAGCGCTGAGATGACGATTATGCGCGCCGAATTGTCGAACGAATGTATCTCTTTGGCAGCCTTCATACCGTCCTTGCCGCCCATGGTTATGTCCATTGTGACAAAATCCGGCTTAAGTTCCTTATACGCATTAACGCCGTCTCCGCCGTTATCAGCTTCTGCTATAACCTCAAAGCCCGCCTCTTCGAGTGCAGACCGTATTATCCTTCTCATAAACTTTGAGTCGTCAACTATCAGAGCTTTAGCCATTTCCGCTTCCTGCTGTTCAGATATTATTTGAGACAATTAAGTGAATATATCAAGTAATGAACTGAAATTCAATACCAGGGCTGAGACGCCCGAACGCAAATCACTATGTTACATGTGCCCCGATTTATCAATAACTTTATTGCTGCATTGGATGAAAATGTGCTCCATAGTAACAAAACCCCGGCCTGATGACCGGGGTTTGAAGCGCCGGATTAGCCGGCTCATATATCAAAGACGGGTTTAGAATACAATACCGGCAGTAAGGCCAACGCTGAAAGCGGTGGTGCTTCCGAAGTACAAAGTTGCTGGAATATCTATCATGACAGGGCCCATGCCCAGGCCGAAACCGGCGGTGAGCTTTGGAGTGAAAAGCTCGGCATTTTGGCTTTTTATGCTGGCATCAGCGGTTACAAGCCCCGGAGTCGTCATGTCGTCGCTTACTCCGGTCATCTCAAGGTCGACATCGGCTCTACTTCCGATACTGATCTCGGTTTTACCGAAGTTGAGGTCAAATCCGGCTCCGACCGATAGGTTGAGAGCCCAGAGAATCCTCACAGCGGTCGATATTTCAAATGGTATTACGACCGATGAAGACTCCATCTTGAAGAGAAGGTCAGGGTCAATTTCCATTGTGTAGTCATAGCCGCTTACCGTGTTTGTCAGCGACTTGCTTCCGGCGTTAAACTGAAAATCTGTTTTGTTTGCCTGGTAGATGACGCCTGTTCCGAAAGAGAGCCCTCTCCAGACAAGCGCTCCCAGAAGCGAACGCTCCTTCATTATCTCATAGTTGGCAAGCAGACCCAGGTTCATCGAGTCGAACTTGAATTTGTCTGTCCCCGGTAATTTCTGATCGTTGAGCATACCAATCTTGGCGCCGAGATAAAGCCCATCGAGGAGGAAGCCCGCGTTTATGCCGATCTGGGCGGCCCATGTCTGCCACGCGGCCCCGACTTCAGCGTCACCTTCGTCCGTCAGATCATCAGCTACATTTCCTAATTTATCTGTTGACAGACCGGGAACAACAGCGCTTCCCATTGTACCGATTGAGATGGCGAAGATGTCGTAGTTCTGGAAGTTTCTCTGCGTCGCGGCGTGTGAGGTGAAAGCGTTTGCTGTAGACATGGACTTCATGAAATCAGGCATGTCGTTGATGTTGTCGAGCTGATCAGTCGCCTGAACAAGCAGCTGGTCGAATGTCGCCTGAAGCTGAGCGTTGAGAACACTGTCGATTGCAGCGTTGCCTGTGCTGATAGTCGGGGCCGTTCCGCTGTATTGAATCTTGCCTGCGAACAGCGGGCCGGATACGGCTATTAGCGCGAGAGAGGCTAATAGTAGGGAAATCTTTCTCATAAGTCGTCCTCCGTTGTTATCTTAACTGTTGAATATATTTAAAATGCAGTGAAGCGTCAATATATATACTAATTTGAGTTAGTTGACAAGAAAAAAATATAAAAGGGGGGATATTTTAACCTGCCGCCGAGCCTTTCAATCGGTCCGGCGGCAGGGAGTCTTTCAGAACTTTAAGCCAGTACCGTCAAAGTCCACTTTTATCTTCTGTTCATCAGCTATCTCGCCGGAGAGGAGCTTGACTGAGAGAGGATTCAGAAGGTGTCTCTGAATTGCCCGCTTGAGCGGCCTTGCTCCGAACTGCGGATCGTAGCCCTCATCGACCAGAAACTCTACGGCCCTTGTGGAGAGCTCCAGGGTGATTCCTCTTTCCCTGAGCCGTTTCGCGACCTCGCGGAGCTGCAGCTTTACAATGCCTCCGATATGCTCCTTCGAAAGCGGATTGAAAATAATCGTCTCGTCAACGCGGTTGAGGAATTCAGGCTTAAAGTTCGCCTTCAGCTCGGCCTCTACGCCTCTTTCCCTGTCCTTCATAGGAATTGAGGTGTCGCTGATGTACGATGTTCCCAGGTTTGAAGTCATAATAATCAGCGTGTTTCTGAAGTCGACCCTGCGGCCCTTTGAATCAGTTAGCCGTCCTTCATCAAGAATCTGAAGGAATATGTTAAATACGTCAGGATGTGCTTTCTCAATCTCATCGAAGAGTATGACCGAGTAGGGCCTTCTCCTTACGGCCTCTGTCAGCTGTCCGCCCTCGTCGTAGCCCACGTATCCGGGAGGTGCCCCGATCAGCCTGGAGACGGCATGCTTCTCCATGTACTCGGACATGTCGATTCTGACCATGGCGTGTTCGTCGTTGAAAAGAAATTCAGCGACAGCCTTGGCTGTCTCGGTTTTGCCGACTCCTGTCGGGCCTAAAAAGATGAATGTTCCCATGGGCCGGTTGGGGTCCTGAATGCCTGAGCGTGAACGGCGCACCGAGTCCGATATGGCGGAGATGGCCTGCTCCTGGCCGACAACCCTCGTTTTGAGTATGTCTTCCATTTTGAGCAGCTTGTCTCTCTCTCCTTCAAGCATGCGGTTTACGGGTATGCCCGTCCATCTTGATACAACGGCGGCGATCTCCTGTTCGGTCACCTCTTCCTTCAGAAGGGTGGGGCCCTCCGATTTGCGAATTTTTTCGTTGAGCTCGGAGATCTGTTTCTCGAGTTCCACTATTTTTCCGTAGCGGATTTCAGCAACACGGTTGAGGTTGCCCTCGCGTTCAGCCCGCTGCTCCTCCTGTCTGAGGTGGTCTATCTCGGCTTTAAGGGTGCTTATTCCGGTAATCATCTCCTTCTCCCGGTTCCACTGGGCCACAAGCGCTGATTTCTGTTCAGTCAGATTGGCAAGCTCCTCTTCGATTTTCGAAAGTCTTTCCTTTGATGGCTTGTCCTTTTCCTTTTTCAGCGCCTGCTTTTCAATCGTGAGCTGACGAATCCGTCTTTCAATTTCGTCTATCTCAATAGGCATTGAGTCGATAGACATCTTTATCAGCGAAGCTGATTCATCTATCAGGTCTACCGCCTTGTCAGGAAGAAAACGGTCGGTAATATACCTGTTTGAAAGTACTGCCGCCGCGACAACAGCCGAGTCGGAGATTCTGACACCGTGGTGAATCTCATACTTCTCTTTGAGCCCGCGGAGAATGGCAATGGTGTCGTCAACGGTAGGCTCTTTGGCGAATACCGGCTGAAAGCGACGTTCAAGGGCCTTGTCCTTCTCAATGTACTTCTGGTACTCATTGAGCGTGGTGGCTCCGATTGTCCTCATGTCTCCTCTTGCGAGAGCGGGCTTTAGCAGGTTGGAGGCGTCAGTGCCGCCCTCGGAAGCCCCGGCTCCGACAAGCGTGTGGAGCTCATCGATAAACAGGATGATCTCGCCGTTCGACTCTTCGATTTCCTGAACGACTGACTTGAGTCTCTCTTCGAACTCGCCCCGGTACTTAGCGCCAGCGATAAGGGCGCCCATGTCGAGACCGGCCAGTCGCTTGTTCTTAAGGTTTTCGGGAACATCGCCTTCGACTATTCGCTGCGCGAGGCCTTCAACAATGGCGGTCTTACCGACACCGGGTTCTCCAATCAAGACAGGATTGTTCTTTGTTCTGCGAGACAGGACCTGCATCACGCGACGTATCTCTTCATCGCGGCCGATTACAGGGTCGAGCTTGTTCATGCGCGCGAGCCGTGTAAGGTCGCGGCTGTATTTTTCAAGTGAGTTGTAGCTGTCTTCGGCGCTCTCGCTTGCGGCTCGCTTGCTGCCTCTGATGTCTTTAAGCACCTTCAGAATGTTATCTCTGTTAAAACCCGAGGCATTCAGTATCTGACGGGTCTTATCCCCCCCCGAAGAAGCAAGCGCGATAACAAGGTGCTCGGTGCTGAGGTATGAGTCCCCGAGTTTAACTGCCTCATTCCATGCTTCGTTCAGAATGCCGCGCATTGATTGCGAAAGGGCACCGCCGCCCGGCCCGCCGCCGATCTGCCTGGGCAGCGAAGCTATTAGAGCTTCTGTCTCGGCCTTAAGCTCGTGAGGGTCAGCTCCGATCTTCTGCGCAATCGGAGTAAATATTCCGTCCTGCTGCTCAATCAAAGCCATGAGCATGTGCGCGGGCATAATCTCCGCGTGATTTCCCACGGTCGCTGCCTCCTGCGCGGAGGCAAAAGCGTCCTGTGCCTTCAGTGTGAGTTTGTCCATTCTCATAACTGTCTCTCCATATGTGACGGCGCCGCTTATGAACGGCGCTACTTTCTCTTTTCGTGCCGGGCTGCCCGGTACAATACAAACATCTATATATTAATCTACATAACTAATGGCTTAAAGTCAAGGGTACAGTATTCTCATAAAAAGTAAGGTTTTTTTAAGGGGGAATAATGAGCTGAATAAAAAATGGCCGCTTATCCAAAAAGTACTTTGCAGGTCGATATGGCCTATTGGCATAATATATTGACTGAATGCTGCTAACTGGCTTTGAAATCAGGAGTAATATGGCTGTGGATGTAAATTTCAATATCTTTTCCATTACCGCGATTATAATATCGCTACAGGGGTTTTTCCTCGGAATCGTTATCCTAAAGTACAAGAGCGCGGAAAGCAGAGGCAATATGCTGCTTGCTCTCTTTGTGCTGGCATATACCTACTCCACGACAAATATAATCAGGGATTTTACAAACCTGGTTTTCATCGTTCCGCATTTGCTATGGACAGAGATTCCAATACTGTTTCTTCTTGCCCCGCTTTTTTATTTTTATTGTATGAAAATGACAGGCAAATCGTATCGGAAGAGATGGTTTTATCTGCTGCACTTTATTCCGTTTGTGCTTTCAATAGCGGTACTGTTCCCGAGGTTCTTTCAGGGAGCTGAGGCAAAGCTTGACTATCTTTTTAATCTTCACCGGATAATTGATTGCCGTATAAACACAGTGATGCTGTCATTTAACGCTCAGATGTTTATTTATCTGTTTTTCAGCAGCAGGCTCATCAGGAATTATAGAGACAGGATTAAAAATCTGTATTCATCAATTGAAAAGATAAACCTCTCCTGGCTGTCTTTCTTCAAGAACATCCTTCTTGTTGTCTATTCCCTTCACCTGCTGGTTGGTATCGCGATTGTTAACCAAATTAATCTTCCTTTCAATTTTTTCATTTTAATGATTCTATCGGGAGTGCTGATTTACGGGATTAGCTTCAAGATAATGTTTAATCCGCAGGTGTATACTGCTATCCAGGCTGAAGGGGGGGCGCAGCAGTCGAGGTACTCCAGATCGTCGCTTTCTCCGGACATTGCCGGCCGCATGCTTGACAGGCTCAGGGCCTACATGGAGGATGAGAAGCCGTATCTTGAACCGGAACTTACGCTGGATAATCTTGCGGAAGAACTCAGGGTATCCAGGAACCACCTTTCAGAGGCTATTAACAGATACACGGGGATGAAGTTTTTTGACTTTGTCAATTCCTACAGGGTGGAGGAGGCCAGGCGTCTATTGATGCTGGACTCCTGCAGTGTGATAACCGCTGCGATGCAGTCCGGATTTAACACGAAGCAGACATTCAACACGGCCTTTAAAAAACACACTGGAATGACCCCGTCAGCTTTCAGGAAGAGTGCCATGAAATAGTCCGGTTAGAATAATTGCTCTGTTCTTAATATATCGCTAAAAATAAAAATACGGAAAATCGTATAGGCTTTGTCGATTTTGAAAATCAAAAAGCTATAATTCCTCCACAAAATCTATTTTGGGAGGACGCGTTCATGAGAAGTAAATTTTTCCACCTTATGCTGGCGCTAATCGCGGCAGCCTCGCTTTTTCTTTTTACAGCATGCGGCGATGATTCGGAGAGCAGCGACAATGGAAGTGTTAAACCGCCCGTTGGCGATGACGATGATGATAACCCGTATGTTCCAGCTTATGGCTCAACTGTCTCGCAGCTTGTGGCAGGTGATTACACGGTGCTGGTCTATTACCCTGAACCTAACGAGGCCGACGAACTTGGCGTGAAGACAACATGTACAGCTCCGGCAATTATTGTCTTTGGAGACGGAGCACTTTCCGATTCAGAGGCAGTCGAATATGCCAATGAAAGCGGCCTGGCAGAAATTGCAGCTGAGAATGGTTCTTCGGTTGTCTTTGTTAAACCGTCCAACGGAGAAACATGGACGGCAGAGGACGAAGGCGCCTACGCAGCAGTAGCTCAGAAGGTGAGTGACAGCTCGACAGCGGCTGTCGAGGACGGTATAGCTGTCTCAATAAACTTTATGACCCAGGCTGAGGAAAGGGGTATTTCAGGCACTCAGCAGAGGCTGTATGTCTATGCTGCAGGCGCCGGAGCAGATTTCGCCGCTTCACATTACGTAAAGCCGATAACAGGGCAGACTCCCTGGGGAATGACAACTACACTGACTCCAACAGGACTTACTCTTGAGGGCATTTCCAATGACGGTGTGGCAGAGTCCTTTGAAGCAAATGATATGCCGGTTGTCTCAATAGGCAACAGCAGCGCTGTCAACACAGCCTTGCAGGCAAGCTGCGGATCAGTGCTGATAAAGGATGAGGCTGATTATGCTGCAGAGTTCGAGACGGTAATAGGCAATAATAGAAGACAGAACGGGGTTCTCCTGCCGGTGCATGACTATGCAGCTCTGGGCATTGTGGAAGAGATAGGCGCTGCTACGGTCAACACGACAGATGACAATGGCAGTGAAACATATGCAGGCACTGAAACGCATCCCGTCAATTACATTGTCTATTATGCTGACGACCTCGACATTGAAGCGGGCAATGTTCCGCTTGTATTCTGTTTCCATGGCGGAGGCAATACCGCTCTCTATGAGGCCCAGGCTTCCGAGTGGCCTCTGATAGCGAAAGAGCATGGTTTTATTGCTGTCAGTGTTGATCATCATCACCCGGACTGCTCAGCTGGAGAAATTGTCCAGCTTATAGAGCATCTCAAAACAGAGTACTCAATCAACGAGAAGAAGATATACGCTTCAGGGTTTTCAATGGGCGGAGCAAAAAGCTGGGACATCTATGAGCAGTTCCCGGAAGTATTTGCCGCCGTTTCTCCGCAGGATGCTTCTTTCGCTCCGGGAACGGACAGCTGGAGTAACACTGTAGAGAACCCGAATTCTGATACTCTGCTCCCTGTATTTTTTGTGGCCGGCGAAACCTCTCCGCTTGCTGAAATGCCCAAACAGTCGGCAGATGTATTCGACAGGGTGAAAACTGTGTTCACGGTCAACGGAGTGGTTAATCCCTATAGCTATACCTTCGAAGATCAGACAGTCTGGGACAACGAGATATGGGCAGCGCCAGGAGATATCGTGTATCAGGTTACAGACCATGCGGCATTTACAGACAGCACGCTTACAGTGCTTCTGTTCGAGAGCAGTGACGGGAATTACTACACGGCACTTGCCAGCGCCTCAAACCAGAGCCACGAGGTTTACGCGCGCAACAGCTGGGCCGCGTGGGACTTTCTGTGTCAGTTCAGCAGGGAAGCCGATGGCTCGATTTCGATTGAGTCCGTTACCTATACGCTTCCGGCAGATGACAGCTCAATAAGCGATAATGGGTACAATCTTCCATAATAAGAAAAGTTGTTGACTGAGACTTGCTCTCAAGCGGCGTAAATTTTTAAGACTGTCTCGTTTTGATCAGTCAAATACGGGGCGCTTGTCTAAAATAGTGTTTTATTTATTTCGGGGCTGACCCTGGCGGGGAAGCCCCTTCCTTTTATGCTCTTACGGCCTCAGAGAATAACTCTGAAAGCCTCCTGAAGACAGGGCCGGGCTTCCCGTCGCAAATTGTACGCCCGTCAATCTTCGTTACAGGTATCAGCTCTGCGCCCGATCCGGTCAGAAAGCATTCCTCCGAGTTGTACAGGTCAAAGAGTGTAATGGCGCTTTCTCCACAGGGGATGTCCGCTTTTGCCGCAAGTTCGAGAACGGTCTGCCTCGTAATGCCGTCAAGAGACCCGAACACGGAAGACGGGCTTGTGAGTATTCCCTTCCGGAAGATGAAGATATTGTCACCGGTACATTCGGTAACAAGTCCTTCGCGGTTAAGCATGACCGCTTCAAGGCATCCGGCATTAACAGCTTCGATCTTCGCCTGAATGCTGTTGAGGTAGTTAAGCGACTTGATCCTCGGGTCAAGGGAGTCAGCGGGTGTGCGCCTCAGAGAGGACGTTATAATTGAAATTCCTGCGCTGTAGTACTCCTTCGGATAGAGCTGAATCGTGTCCGCGATAATTATAACAGTGCTTTTTGGACATAGAAATGGGTTTAAGCCCAGATCGCCCTTTCCGCGGGTTACCACCAGGCGGACGTATCCGTCATTCAGGGCGTTCATCCTGACGGCCTCATCAACGGCGGAGCTCATCTCCGCCCTGGTCATGGCGATGTCGAGCATGAGGGCTTTAGCGCTTTCAAAAAGCCTTTCCACATGTTCTTTCAGTTTGAATATCTTACCCGAGTAAACACGGATTCCTTCAAAAACTCCGTCGCCGTATAAAAGTCCATGATCAAAGACAGAGATTTTTGCCTCATCCCTTTCATAGTACTTGCCGTCAATGTAGATTTTCATTTTACCTCCTGGTCCGCGAAAACATTCCGCAGCAATTTGTATTTTTTACCGAACTTCGATTCCAGCATAGCGTCAAAGCGTCTTACTATTTTCATGATGTATATGTCGTGTTTAATGTAGTCTTCAGCGAGAGTGACAAAGCCGGAGTTGCCGCTCCAGAGACCTTCGGCAGTTCCATCCTCAGAAATCGTTGCCACAAGGGCTTCACTGGAGTCGCGGACAAGGGTAAAGCCCCTTCCTCCCTTCTCATTGTGGATTGTGTCGCTTATAGGATGGCTGAACATCTGGCCGGCTTCAACAGCGGTATCTCCGAAGTGAACAGTCGACAGGCGGACTTTTCTTGATCGGCATTCCAAAAGCTGAGTAGAAAGCGCTGTCAGCTCATTGTCCCATGCGGACAGGAGAACGGACTTTGACGATGCCGAAATCATTGAACCCGCTTTGTCCATAAGCGCTGCTCTGTCTCTGATAACCCACATCTGGGCGGTTTCGGACGGCGCCTTGATCTTTGAGAGCTCATCCTCCAGAAGGTCCAGGGTGCAGTTTATATTTTGCCGCTTTTCCGCGATAAGCTCAGAAGCCTTTCTGGGTATGAACAGCTTTTTGCCGTTTTCTACACTGACAGAGACAGCGCCTTTTGACGCCAGGCGGTCAAGAGCCCCGTATATTTTTGAAGTCGGAATGCCCGCTTCTTTTGCGGTTTCATAGGCTGTTGACGGATGTTTAGTCAGAAGCGCGGTGTAGGCGGCCCCTTCATAATCGGAAAAGCCGAGCTCGGAGAGCATTGATGTTATATTATTGACTACCATGGTAGTCAATAATATATGGGCAGGTTTAATGTCAAGACGGAAAGGCTCTGCCGGCAATAACAAAGTTTGAAGCATAAGCTGTAAACAGGTTTGCCGAAAGGCCGTGTATCAGCAGCTTCTCATTGAGATGCTGAACTTTTCCTGTTCTTTCATGCTGAAACGAATAAGCTGATTGTAACATCCAATCCAGACTACTCCGTTTTCTTCCGGGTATACTGTTTTTGCCCTGAGTCCGGGGCTGCTCAAAACCGGTTTCATCGAGGATTTTTTCTGTGAGTCCGGGTTTATACGATATACATTTCTGGACCGCCCTTCTATCACCCAGACATGGTCGCCGTCCTCGACTATTTCGTGAATAATCGAGTTGTCAAAAAGCCTGCCAAGGGAACAGTCCTGATTGAAGCAGTTCCGGGATTCATCGTAGTGAAATATGCCTTCATCGGTAGCGAGATAAACACTTCCCCTGACTTTATATATGCCGGAAGTGGTAGACGGAACGCCCTGTTCATATCCAAATTCGATTATTTCATCAACGCATTTGTCTTTTATGGCTATTCTGTAAACAATTCCCTGTGAGCTCTTTACAAAAAGTCTGCCGGAGTCATCTTCGACGATATCGCCTAAAATCCCCTTGAGTCCGTCAATTGTTTCACCTTTATACCATTGTCCGGACATGTAGTGGAAACTGAAAATGATTCCGTTTGATGAACCGTAGATGGTGTCAGGTTTAATATTTGACTGACAAAGCCATCTTATGGTCGAGTTGAAATTGAAATCCTGATTTCCGTTTTCTCTTATGATGTAAAGGCCGAAAGCGTAGGCTATGCAGAGGGATTCATTGCTTTCAAGGAGATAGTGAGTCTGTGAAAGAATATCGGGCATTCGTTGGAATATCTCTTCGCCGATTTGGATACGATGCTTTTCTCTCCGTATTCCGAACTGTGTAGCGAGATACAGGCTTCCTCTGAACCGGATGATTGATGATATCATGTTTTTAACGCCGGTGTTCTCATTGTAAATGAGGACGGGAAGGCCGGCCATCAGCATGGCAATGCCGTACATCATTCCCACGAGCAGCATTCCGTCTTTAGAATAATGTATCGAGCGGATATAGTTGTCCGAGAATCCGTGTCTGCTGTTGATAATTGAGAAAAGCTTACCAGATTTGTCTATTATTATTATTCCCATAGTACAGGTCCCTACTGCATAACCGAGGCGTGGTATGTATACAGCCCTGAGAACACCGGCTTCTTCAAGAAGGTGGTCAACTTCGGTTGTAAAACGGGTGAATTTGTGTCCGTCATAAAGCCAGAATCCCAGGTTTCTTGTGGCACAGAAAATATTCTCATCATCATATGGCAGGAAGGATGTTACGGCGATGTGTTCGCTGTTGATCTGATCGGAACCGCTTTCCCGGTGAACTTCGCTGCCGCTAATCGAAACAATGCCGTTTTTATACTCAAGGCTGTACAGCTTATTGTTTATGAAGGTAAGAGAACCGAATGATGTCGAAGTTCTGATCACGGTAAATTGATTTTGATGCCAGCGAAAAATAACCGACCATGCCTGAAAATATATGCCGCTGCAGGAGTCTACAATCCTCCAGATATGGCCGAAATTACAATCATCTTCTTTTAGATAAGTCTTCATTGAAATGAACTTGTATCCATAACAGTTTTTTTCAACACGTCCAAAGTCATCAACGCTTCCTGCCCAGAGATTTCCGGAGCTGTCATAGCAAAGCGAATAAATGGTCGAAAGTCCATTGAACTTTATCTTGCTGAATTTTTCATTTTGGTAAATATAGATTTCTCCATGGTGTGAGCCGAAGTAATAAGTTCCATTCCCGTCATCCGCTATGCTGACGACGGAGTCATATCCCTGATATTGATCAGGAATGTAATTTCTCAGAAAGGGTGTGCCGAATTTCAAAAGAGAGCCGTTTTCATTGCTCTTCCGGAAATCAGAGGCGCTTATTCCAAAGTACTGCTTGAAAACACGCGCGAAGGTAGCCGACGATGAGAAACCTGTTTCAAGGGCTATATCGGTAATTGCTCTGTTCTGGTTATGCAGCAGCAGAAACTGAGCCTTTTCGAGGCGTGAACGCTTTACGTAGTCGCTTATGTTTTCGCCGGTGATCTGTTTGAAGACTTTTTTGAAATGGGATCTCGACAGGAAAGCGATTTTTGCCAGGTCTTCTGTGACAAGCGGAGTATCGAGATTGTCCTGTATATGGTTAATTACTCTGTTAATTCTTTCTCTGTATTCTCTGTTTTTCATGGCATTTTTTGCATTGCATAGATATGAATACCCTTAAATGCTCTCCTCAAAAAGTCAATTATCAAAGTTTTATAAACAAAGATTATGTGAAGAAACTCAGTTCTTGTTCACGGACATGGCCGGTCAATGTGCTCCCGTTCCATTGTACAAATCGGTATGTTCCCCCGCCTTCGGCGGGGGAACAGGGTATGATCTCGGTTTCGAACGCAGGTCTGTGATCGGCTCAATATAGGGAACACCTCCGCGGTCTGCGGATAAAAGCGTTATGAGCTGAACCTGCGTTCGGAACCTGGTGACCAGCATATAATGCGTATTGTTCTTCCGGAACTTCATGCAAAGTCTTTCCAGGCTTATCATCCCGGATTCCTGATAAACTGAATTTCATCTTTAAGTTCATTAAGCCTGTTTCTGCAAAAGTCCCTTGCTGTTGTGAAGGGAATCGCCTTTTTTTCGCCTTTGATCGTTACAATAGTATTGCTGCCCGATATACAGAATTTTTTTGACATGGCTGGAGCAACCGAAATATTGGCAAGCTGCAGATAGGCTGAGTGAAGCACTTCAATCGTGAGAATCAGCCTTTTTGTTATATCGGAGTAGGTCAATCCCCCTATTCCGAAGTTTATCAAGTTTTTCTCCTGATATTGAACATGCCTTGCTTTGATGTCCTTCAGTATGACGGCAAATGAAACGAAGAGCATTCTGGTATTGTTATTCCGGGGATGGAACCTGCCGCAATCGCACACGCTGTCCTGAAGGTAGCGGTGCACCTCTATGTGTTTTTTCAGTATCTCGTGGTAATAAGTCTGAAGAAATGAGTGAGCGGATTTCATCATCTTTCTTGCTGAATCCATGAGAATCGCCTGAGATGAAAGCTCAGCGAGTATTTTTTCGCGTTCTTCAGGGGGGCAGCTGATGATAAGTTCCCTGACTATTCTGTCTTTTTCGGTATGATCATTACGTATGGATGTTTTCCCATGAAACAATGATGTCAAAAACTTTTCATTCGATTGATAGAACGGAATAAACTGTTCATTGAAGTGTTTGTACTCGTTAATAACAGCAAGCCACGCTCCGCATAATTCGATCATGCTGTTTTTGCTGTTTGTGAGCGGCACGCCCTTTGATTTTCTGTACAGAAGCTCAGAAAGGTAAAGGAGATCTGAAATGCCTTTTCTGGCGTAGTCTCTCATCAGGTTGTGATATGCTGCCGCTGGTTCGCAGCCTGTACTGCCGAAAATAAGAAAGTGCTCCTTTGATTTTCCTTTAAGATCTTCCAATATGGTTTCAATAAAGGCCGAGGTTTCCTGCAATTTTCTGAGTGACAACCTGTTAAACTTTAGGCAGTCAAGAATCGTGTTTTCAATGCTCATAAGTGATTCGCGCCTGAAAATCTCGAGCTTTATTCTGAACTGCTCTCTGTTTTTAATATCGTGAAGGTTTTTCTCGGTCGAGGCGTCAACCCCCATGTTTGAGGATATCTTTGATATGATACTTATCCTGTTGTTTTCTTCCCTGTTTATACATCGATAGTAAACGGATTTTGCTTCGTCGGTTGAGAGGTTGTTGTTCTTCATGTCCATTATGAATTCAGAGCTGTTGAAGTATTCTTTAACAGTTATGCATTCGGCCGTGTTAATCATTTGCGTCACCTTTTTGTTGTTTTACTGAATGCTGCTCCGCTCAACGCAGAGCTTATCATGCTGCATACGACGCTAATATAGGTATTTTAATAAAAAGCTGCTTTGCAATATGGTTAATATATTTTGCATAATGGATTTTTTTGTTTTATTTTGTATTGCAGGATTTAATTGAATTCAGAGTAGATAGGATGTTTTTCTTTCAGGTGTGATTTCGGCAGAGGCAGATTATAGCGGATATTCTCCAAAAATCAGCCATTTCTAACATACGGAGAGGTGCTAATGCAGGATGAGAGAATAATGACAATCTCTTTTCCTGCATTAGTGAGCGCAGTGACAGGTGATACCATTAAAAACCGGCAGAGTTACTGCATCGTCCGCGTCTGACGGCGCGGGCTGGCATAAACTTACTTCCCCTTCTTGCTTTGCCTGTACTCAAATCTTATTTTTACCGCTTTGCTCTTGATTTTTGCGTCGATTGATTTCATGTATTCGGCAAGAACAGCGGGTCCTGCTGAAGGCCAGGAACCTTCCTTGTATATTTTAAAGGCATTTATAGCGTGTTTTCTCGCGTTCAGGTCCCGGTGACGGCGGGTGCGGTTAATCTTTTGCATCATTGTGAGGTAGTTTCTGTATGAAGAGTGATTGATGTATTTCTGAATGTCTCTTTCGCCAGGCATTACTATGGAACTGGCTATTGTTATGCTGGCGTCTTCTTCCGACATCCCGGACTTTACATAGTAGTCAAGCGCCATGACTGTTTTCCCGGTGCTGAGGCATTTATCGCCCATCTCTTTATAAAGGTGGCTTCCTTCATATCCATCCTGTCTGAGCAGGGTCTCAGCCTGATCGTAGTTGCCGTCTGATATTTGACGTTTAACTGCTGAGCCGCAGGCTGTAAAGGACAACAGGGATAGAACCGTCAGGGCGAAAAAAATAAAATATAACGGACGATGAGTCTTCTTCATAATAACTCTCCAGGAAAATGTATTGTTCACGTCTGAATGCTGCGGGGAGACAGGCGCAAGATAGGCGCTCTGCTGATCTTTTATGGTGTCAGAAAGAAAAACATGTCAAGGAAAATCGGATTGGAGCATATGAATCAATATGATTTGTAACTTTCCCGCGAAAGCACAGGCCCGGAAACCCTAAATCCGGGCCTGTGAGCGTCAAAAGATAATGGTTTAACTGATGAGCGTTGTCTTCGACAGGCTCAGGCCTCCCTTACTTATCGAGTTTTTTGATGGTGCCCGGCGCCAGGTGTTTGACGTGATACTTGCCAGCGTAATCCTCGATTGCCTTGAGTGAGTTCCTCGCCATTACAAAGCCCATCGCAGGGACCTGCTCAATGAAGATGATGTCTCCCGGCTCTGCGTTTACGGGATATTCCGCCCAGTTTTCAGCTTTGGAGAGGATTGTATGCGGGCCCGGCTGCAGGTTGAAGTATATGTACTGGTTTCCCCTTGTGAATCCCATTTCGGAGTCAACCAGCTTGTCATCGATAAAGACGTTGAACCTGATTAAACCGCCTATAGCATTGGGTCTTACTACATAGACCAGCGCTTTGCCTTCTTCAGGCAGCCTTGGAAGTTCGAAACCCGCTATGTCAGCCTTCATCTCTTCAGGTTTGGGAAGCATTTTACAGCTTACAGCAGCAAAGCACAAAACGAGCACGAGGAAAGAGAACTTTTTCATGATTATCTCCAGAGTTGTATTTGTTTCGCCTGCAGCAGAAAGCAAGAGCGAATCATGGCATATGTGTCAAAAAAAACTTTACATGTCAATCAACATCTGCATATAAAACGGTGGTTAGTTTGATATACCTATGAGAATTCGGGTTCGCCGCAGTGTCTCTGGAGGGGGGACAAAAAGCGGTAAGATAATATGCTGACTGAGAAAGGGGGAAACCAGGAAATGATATCAATTGTGAGTTCGGTAATGCGACCTTTTGTTCATCGAATACAAATAATTTTTCTGAGTATGATTGCCTGTTCTCTGACTATGGGCTCATGTGTAATGGTGGGGGCTGGAGGTGTCTCAGGGGTTGACGAAGAAGACTATAAAGATATAGAGATTCACAGGTCCGATCTTCCGTTCAAAGAGATGCCTGACGAAGTAAAAAATATCGTATATGACGCTATACCGAAATACCATGAGCCTTTAGAGGTCCATCTGCTCTCTCTTCCTGGAGGAGGATCGGATTTTCTGTTTCTCGATATGGGTCCTGAAAGAGTCTGGAACAGGCTTCTAATGATTGCGAACTACAGGCGGGGATTATATGAATCATACGGCTTAAGTTATGATACTGCGGGATACAGCGACACCTATACATACTATTCTCTGACCGAATCATTTGACACGAGGCTGCTGCTCTGGGAAAACCCGAGCAAGCCGGGATACACAGACTTCCAGTTGGGACGTGAGTTCGAAATCAGTCCCGGCGATATAGCCTATATCGTGGATGGCAACGAGACATTTTCATTCAGGCTGTTGACGGCGAGTGCTTCAGAGAACACGGCCAGATGCGCCTTTTATTATGGGCAAAAGCCAGTTCAGAACGATTACTATGATAAGCTCGGTTCAATGCAGAGGCGGGAGTTCCTGATTGGAGACAACAGCCTGAACGGACAGAGTGTAAACTATCTCTTCGGGTATTCCATAAAGCTGGTTTCCATGACGAAAAACCCTCTGTCAGACACAGGCGATAATGATAAAGCTGTTTTTCTGATAGAGCCCGACACCGAAACGGACACAATGAAATTCGACGGTACTCCTTTCAGGATTAGAGAGATGGAATATCTTGATACCGGTGATTTTTCCTTGAATTGTCAAAGAATTGACATCAGTGAGTGTCTTGATGAGGACGAAGCGTGCATTGGTGAGGGAAGGGTTGAAACGCTGCTTACCTTCATAAAACGCCCGTCCCTCCACGAAGATGTGACACTTTACAATACATCAACCCGTTTCAGCCGCGTCAAGGTCAACGACTACTGGATATCACTTGTTGCCGCATTCCCTGAACCGGGCAAGGGTTACGGCCACTCTGAAAAGTATCTCCTGCTTTCAATCGAACCTGATTGAGAGGTATTGTTTTTTTGTGGGGGAGGATAATTACCTGATTGAGTGTCCACGGCGCTTGCAATGTAAAGACAACGAATAACCGCGTAGAGACGCCCAATTGGGGCGTCTCTACGCGGTTATGTAAAACTGACATAATGCTATGTTGAAATCACTCACGGTTATGTAAAACTGACATAATGCTATGTTGAAATCACTCACGGTTATGTAAAACTGACATAATGCTATGTTGAAATCACTCTCGGTTATGTAAAACTGACATAATGCTATGTGGAAATTACTCTCCATGAACCTACCCCGAAAAAGTGGACACGAAGTTAAGCGAATTTAACGATAATAAACTTAACGGAGAAACCCATGACTAACAGAAGAACGTATGATCGTCAATTCAAAATTGATGCAGTAAAATTACTGAAAGAGAGCGGCAAAACAGCTTCTGCGGTCGCCGATAATCTGGGGATTAAATCTGATCTCTTGTCACGCTGGAAAAAGGAATTTGCCAATGAAACCAAAAAAGTTTTTCCAGGGAAAGGAAATCCGCGAGATGAAGAAATAACACGTTTGAAAAAAGAGAACGCAGATCTTCGTATGGAGCGTGATATATTAAAAAAAGCAATGGCCATCTTTTCACAACCCGAAAGGAGAAATTCGAATTCATGAAAAACAATGAATCGATTTATCCGGTGAAGAAGATGGCTGAAACATTTAGAATACCCAGAAGTCAATATTACAAATGGCTGAATTCAAAACCTTGCTCTCGTGAGCTTCGAGATCAGGAATTACTTGTTATAATCAAAAAGAGTCATGAAGAAAGCAGAGAAACATACGGCAGCCCCAGGGTCTTTAAAGATATTAAGAAGAAGGGAATCAAAACCTCAAAGAAACGAGTAGCTCGACTCATGCAAAGGAACGATCTTAAAGGTGCACAAAAACGCAAATTTAAGGTTACTACCAATTCAGATCAAGAATATCCAGTGGCACCAAACCTTCTCAATAGGCAGTTTGATGTGCAGCAACCCAACACCTATTGGGTAAGCGATATCACCTATATATGGACGATGGAAGGATGGCTGTATCTATCTGTTATAATTGACCTGTTCTCTCGAATGATTGTCGGATGGGCAATGGAGTCTCATATGCGGGCAGAGTTGGTAATTGATTCATTAAATATGGCTGTCACTCATCGCAATCCTGATGATGGATTAATATTCCATTCTGATCGGGGAACTCAATATGCCTGTGATGATTTTCGAACAGCACTTAAAGGATACGAGATGATTCAAAGCATGAGCCGGAAAGGTAACTGCTGGGACAATGCATGTGCTGAAAGCTTTTTTGCAACATTAAAGACTGAAGAAGTTTATCGTAGAAAATATAAAACCAGAGAGGAAGCAAGGTCTTACATATTTGAATATATAGCTGTTTTTTATAACAGAAAAAGACAGCATTATTTTCTTGACTGTTTAAATCCTGTGGAATATGAAATAAATATGCTCAAACTTAAAAATGTTGTTTAACTATCTGTCCTGTAAATCGGGGGAGCTTCAGGGACAGCGTTGATAAACAAAGGGATTTAACATGAAGTTCAGGCAAATATTTGAGCGTAATTGCACGCCAAATCTGTTTCAGTAAACAACAACAGTTTAAAAAGGATGTGACCGTGAGATTGATATGCAATTTGAAGACTGTACTTTTTGTTGGTTTCGTTTTATTTCTTTTGTCTGATGTTTCCCTCCATGCCGGTCTCAAGGAATTTTCTGATGAGACGAACAGTGCTTCAAGAGGAGGAAGATCATCTGCATCTAATCGAGGATCAAATGGAGGTTGTTCCAAAGCATGTATGGAAACATGTATGGAAACCGGATTCAGTTGCTGGGCAGGTTTTAATGCCCGTGTCTGGTTTTTGAGGTATCCATACAGTATGTCAGATAATGATCATAATTTTGTATATCTGATGAGGCCACCGGTCGACACAACCGAACAGGTCATAGCGGAAGATGACTCACCAGATTTCATGGATAAACTTTTTACCGATCGGAAGAAGATGCCGGATGAAGTTTATCCGTTTTACTACGCCCTTTCGCTTGGCTTTCATTACGCTGGTGACAGTGTTAACTGCGGATATGCCGGATTAAGCGGAAAGTTTTACAGCTTTATTGGTCCGGAGCTTGAAGCGCGAGGTTGTAATGATTCAGATGGAAACCTCTTTCTTTTTACTGCAGGTCTGAATATTTCAATCTGCCAGTTCGATTATTTTTCTCCGGACGTTTACGGCGGATGGGCAGGCATGAGAGATATGATGCATAAGGATGGCTATACTGTGGGAGTAAAACTCCGTATCTATCCTGTGAAGCCGCTTGTTTTGACATTGAAACAGGGTGTGATTGGATTCAGCAATATAACCTACAATGAAACTGATGTACGCTTGGGGGTGATGTTTAACAGGCTTGAAATTTTTGCCGGTTACAGGGCGCTTTATTCCGATTCAATTGATTCGCGTTTGAGCGGATTTCAGGCTGGTTTGACCGTCTGGCTGTAGAATAAATCGAAGTAATTTGACCGCTGTTTATCGCGGACCAAATCCATGGTGGGGGAACAGAACAATGAAATCAAAAATGAAGTATATTGTGGTATCTTTTTTTGTGACGATAATACCGGCAATTCTTTTGGGCGGAGATGTTCCTCTTCTGAAGCCGTTCGGTCTTCAGCCCGTAAATTTTGCGGAGCTTGAGAGGGTTGACTCAATTCTGGCGAAGGGGTTCGCGAATATGACCCCTGCCGAGAAGGAGCTTTTCTTTAAGTACGAGATACAGGGGCCTTATGAAACAGTAACAAACGGAAGCAGCTGGTACAATGCTGGAGGCCCGCTGAAGACAGAGGCCTCATCGTTTCTGCCGGCTCAGGGAAAGTACTCATACGAACCGGCAAAGGCCCATGATTTCGACATGAAAACAGCATGGGTCGAAGGTAGAAAGGACTACGGAATCGGCCAGTTCATCGAGTATTCCTTTCCGCCGAAATCTCCTCGGGTTAACAGGGTCATAATATACAACGGATTTCAGCTTAACAGGAAGACATGGGAGGACAACTCCAGGGTGAAGATATTTAAGCTGTACGTGAACGGCAGCCTGCATTCCTTTCTTTCGCTTAAGGACGTTACCGGTCCGCAGGTTTTCGCTATTGGCCCTCAGGGTTCAGACCGGGAGGGGGTGTCCCTGAAGCTGAGATTTGAGATCGCCGAAGTGTATGAGGGAAAGCGCTGGAAGGATACGGCCGTATCTGAGATTAACTTCGACGGGCTCGATGTGAATTGAGAACAGGTATGTTAATGATTGACCTGCTGCCGGCGGGTCAGTCGGAATGAAATTTATTACATCTTACCAGAATTTATATTGATTTATTCGGCCATGGTTTCTTATTGTCATCGGATTTGCTTAAATCCGGAGGTTACGAAACCGAGATGGAACCCGAATGCGGCCGCTCTGACGGCCGGTGTGAAAGCAGGGAAAGCCGCTTTCTTGAAATGAGCCCTCAGCCTGACGATACGTCCTGCGGGCCGACCTGTCTTCACGCGGTTTACAGCTATTACGGCGACTCAGTTCCCCTGAGCAGCGTCATTGAAGCGGTCGAGACGCTGAGCGAAGGCGGTACGCTTGCCGTCAATCTTGCCAATCATGCCCTTGAGAGAGGGTATTCAGCGGACATCTATACCGTCAACATCCAGGTGTTTGATCCGAGCTGGTTTAACCTGAAACGCGATGAACTGAGGGCCAGGCTTGAACAGCGGGCTCTGTATAAGACTGACGAGCGTACGCGCTTTGCTGTAAGGTCTTACAGAAGGTTTCTTGAGCTCGGCGGGCGGTTGGAGTTCAGAGACATATCATCCCCCCTCATAAAAAAACAACTTGGCGGCGGCACGCCCGTGATAACCGGACTGAGCTCCACCTGGCTTTACCGCTCAACGCGGGAAATCGGGGCCACCGGCGAGGAAGATGACCTGCGGGGAGAGCCTGCGGGGCACTTTGTCGTACTCGTGAGATACGACATGGCGAGAAAGAGGGTCCTTCTCGCTGACCCTTACGCGGCGAACCCGGTTGCTGAAAGGCAGTTCTACTATGTCAGAGCAGGCCGCCTGATTAATTCAATACTTCTCGGTGTACTTACTTACGATTCCAATCTGCTGGTGATAAGGCCGGCGTGACAGCGGAGAATAAAAGATGCAGAATTACATTGTTGTAAACACTCTCAAGAACTGGAACTTCGACATTCCGGGAGTTAGCGTTATCACGGCCAAAGAGTATCTCTTCAGCGGAGAATATCTTAACAGAAAGGGGACGAAGATTTTCAACCTCTGCAAGTCGTACCGCTATCAGTCGATGGGATACTATGTTTCGCTGCTGGCGGTGGCCAGGGGGCATAAGGCCTTTCCGAAGGTTTCCACCATTCAGGAGATGAAGGCCCCCCATGTTATAAGGGTAATCGCCGAAGAGCTTGACAGCCTGGTTCAGAAGAGCCTGTCGCATATTCAGTCAGGCAACTTCGTGCTCAGTATATACTTCGGACGCAATCTCTCCCCGCGCTACGACAGGCTTAGCCGGGAAATATACAAGCTTTTTCAGGCTCCGCTGCTGAGGGTGTTCTTTTACAAAAAAAATACACGCTGGAAGATTCAGAACATTCAGCTGATATCCGGCAACGATATTCCCGATGAGCACCGCGAGTATGTGCTTGAATTTGCCAGGAGCTATTTTTCAAGGGATATTCAGTACATAAAAAGAAAGGCCCCGGCTCCCTACGATATGGCTATTCTTGTGAACTCGTCCGAGAAGACCCCGCCCTCTGACTCAAAGGCAATGGAGAAGTTCGTCAAATGCGGCGAGAAGGCCGGCTTCAACGTGGACCTCATAGAGAAGGACAGCCTCAGGGACATCGCCGAGTACGACGCGCTGTTTATCCGTGAAACTACGGGCGTCAATCACCACACCTTCAGGTTTGCCCAGAGGGCTCAGGCCGAAGGGCTGGTCGTTATTGATGACCCTCAGTCAATCATCAAGTGCACTAACAAGGTCTACCTTGCCGAGATGATGGGCCGTTATAAAATTCCAACGCCGAAGACGCTTGTTTTCAGCAGCGATAACATGAAAATGGCGGCTGACGGCCTGCCTTTCCCTATGATTCTCAAGCAGCCTGACAGCTCCTACTCGCAGGGCGTTGTCAAGGTCGAGAGCAAGGCGGAGTTCCGCAAGACGGCCGGCGAGCTCTTTGACAGGTCCGACCTTCTGATTGCTCAGGAGTTTATGAGGACCGACTTTGACTGGCGTATAGGCATAATAGACCGAAAGCCGCTCTATGCCTGCAAGTACTTCATGGCAGCCAATCACTGGCAGATACTCAACTGGGAGAAGAAGGGGAAGAACCACGCGGGCCGGGGAGAGACTGTTCCTGTCGAGGATGTTCCGTCAAGGGTGATACAGACCGCTCTGAAGGCGGCAAACTGTATCGGTGACGGCATATACGGTGTCGACCTCAAGGTGTCGGGCGGCAAGTGCTATGTTATTGAGGTAAACGACAATCCGAGCCTTGACTACGGCGTTGAAGACCGTGTTCTTAAAGATGAACTTTATATGAGCATAATGAAGGTGTTTTACGAAAGAGTTAGAAGCCGCAAGGAAAAGGAGCACCTGAGGATAGCGAAGTGAAAAGCTACGGGCTCTTTGAGGCCTTCGGGATTGAGATAGAGTACATGATTGTCCGCCCGGGTACTTTGGAAGTTCTTCCATGCGCGGATGAGATTTTGGGCGATTTTGCCGAAAGCGGCGCGAGTGAATTCAACTCCGGAGACTTGACCTGGTCAAACGAGCTGGTAAATCACGTAATTGAGCTTAAAACCGCTTTGCCGGTAAAGTCTCTGACCGGGCTTGAAGATGTGTTTCAGAATGATATCCGCCTCATAAATAAACACCTTACCAGGACGGGAGGCTGTCTGCTTCCGGGAGGTATGCACCCCTTCATGGACCCGGGAAGCGAGACAGTAATCTGGAAGCATGGCGACAGGGCAATCTACGAGACTTACGACAGGATATTCGGCTGTTCGGGGCACGGGTGGTCAAACCTGCAGAGTGTTCACCTGAACCTTCCATTCAAGGGCGACAGAGAGTTCGCGGCCCTGCACAGCGCTGTGAGAATCGTTCTGCCGCTTGTTCCGGCAGTCGCGGCGTCGTCTCCTTTGCGGGATGGGGCTCCGGCTGTCAGCCTTGATGAAAGGCTCGAAGTTTACAGGATGAACCAGTCGAATATCCCTGAGATAACAGGGCGTGTTATTCCCGAGCCTGTCTTCTCGCGCGAAGAATACCAGAAGGTTATACTCGAACCGATGTACCGGGCAATCGCCCCCTTCGATACCGAAGGCATACTCGCTGAAGAATGGCTTAACTCAAGGGGGGCGATTGCCCGCTTTGACAGGGACGCTGTCGAACTCAGGCTGGCTGACACGCAGGAATGTCCCCGAATGGACATGGCTGTTGCCTCGTTCTGTGCGCATCTTGCCCGTGCGCTCGTTGAGGAGAGGTTCTGCGGCTTTGCTGCACAGCGCAGTGTTTCAACCGGGCTTCTCACGGAGATTCTGAGCGCGGCGATTCGGGATGCTTCGCGCGCTGTCATAGATGCGCCCGGCTATCTTGAGCTCTTCGGCGTAAGAGGACAGTCATTATCCGCCGCGGAGCTTGTCCCGGTTCTTTCTTCGCGTCTTGCCGATTTCTACCCGGATTACTCTGGTTACGCCCGTGATCTTGAGTTTATCTGCCGGGAGGGCACGCTTTCGGAACGAATAATCCGCGGTCTTAAAGGGAACAGCTCGCGTGACGCCATTACGACTGTTTATCGCCGTCTGGCTGAGTGTCTTGAAACCGGAACCAGGTTTGAGGTCTGAAATAAAACTCCCCGCATGAAGTAATCTTTTTTTTGATTATACCGCAATCTGCTTGGCTCATGAAAAAAATATACTCCTTAAAAAAACATGTCAAAATTCAGGGAAATATAACACATAAATAACAGCAGGAATTCTGCTGCGATGGGATTCCCTGTACTGGAATATATTTTTTAGGCGGCTGGCATGAAGAGAATTTCAAGGTCAATGTTTATCTGTATTGTCATGATATTCATGGTGATTAATTTATCGTGTGAAAATTCTGACAATACAGGCGGAGAGGATGAGCCGATTTACAGCCCGGAAGGGGTATCTCTGCCATTACAGGAGTTGCCGAAGCAGGTTGCGGATCTGATTGATGCTGCCATACCGGATAACTGGCGTCCGCAGGAGGTGTACAGACTCACAGATTTGGAAACCTCTGAGGTTTATTATTTTATCAATATGGGTCCTGACCAGGTATGGAACAGGGTTGTTGCCCACGATTTCGCGGGAACACTGAGCGATGATGACTGTTACTGGTTTTCTACTGAGAATATTTACATAAATGCAAGCAAGGAAGTGATTGATGTAAATGACTCAGCTTTTAAAAAGGAGCTCTACTGGAACAATACTGACTCCCTTAAAATTGTTGAGTTTTCTTTCGGGACTGATCTTGAGTTCAAGCCTTCAGAAGCAGCTATTAGTAATGAGGAAGGGCTTATAACCTCCCTGAGACTGTTCAGCGCGGGGAGCTATGTTTATGGTAACTTCAGTCTCTATTCCTCTGATCGTAATCAGTATTCGGCCTTTGTTCTTGGAGATGAAGGATTAAGCGGCAGGAATGAAACCTATCTCTTCGGCTATAAGCTTACACTTGAAGATGTTAAGCAAAATGAAGATGCTAACGAAGCGGCTTTCGGAAACAACTATGCTGTTATGAAGGCGACCGCGGATGATGAAGAGCGTATTCCCAATACCAGCGGCACGGAGTTTCGTCTTAAGGAGGGCGAAACCCTTTCCGGAGACGGCCTCATGCTGAAGTGCGTATCCATAACCGATTCGAGATGCCCCATTGAGCTGGTATGTGATGGTAAGAGTAGTTTATCTTCCGAGATAGAATTATTCATTAAAGGCTCGGAAACAGTTGCTCTTGAACTGGAGCAGGGAATAGAAACCGATTATGCCGGATACAGGATTAATCTTGTATCAGCATTCCCCTATCCGACATGGGATTCGAGAGGATCTGCTGATAGATTTGTTCTGTTGACTGTAGAGTATATTCAGAGCAGGTAAGGTGGACAGTTAATGGGTTTTATCCGGGCATTGTTACAAAGTCAGGCCCTTGATTAAATGGTGAAGGGCAACGGGGAATAAACAAAGATATTACATGGCATCCAATCAGGGATGTCTGGTTGCCAGCATAATATAATGATGAAGACCTGTGAAACAGGAAGGCCTGCCGTACCAGAGTTGGCGGCGGCAGGCCTTCTTGCTATCCGGATAAGTCTAATACAGCCTGAAGGCCAAGGTTAGCTTTTGGGCATTCGGATCGGAGCTTTCTGCAACGATAAGCTCGTACTGTATGTCTTCGATTACCATGCTCTGAGAGGCCTCGTCCCAGTAAGCGAGATCTGATGGCTCAATGTACATGACCGCTTTTTCTGTTTCTCCTGCCGCAATGTCAACACGTTCGAAGCCGAAGAGCTGCTTGACCGGACGGCCCCAGGCGTCGTCAAGCTGTGAGTGACTGAATCCGACATAGGCCTGCACAATCTCTGATGAATCGTACTCTCCGTTGTTTGTGACATCGACGCTCACCTTGACAAGCCGGGTTCCTTCATCATTAACAAAGTTAGGATCGACCTCCAGGTTGCTGTAGCTGTAGGTATTGTAGCTCAGCCCGTAACCGAACCAGTAGCGGGGGCTCTTCTCTTCTGTTTCAGCCAGCCCCTGCTCGAAGAGGCGGTAGCCGTGGTAATAGCTGTAGTTGTATTCAGTTGTTTGTCTGCTTGAGGGATATAAGGGAAGCTGGGCATCCGAACGGGGCCATGTCACAGGGCTTTTCCCTGAGAAGCTGACAGCTCTGACCTCCTGCGGCTCACCTGTCCATATGTTTTGGTCGAGTGTCCGGCCGAAGACGAGCTCGGCTATGGCCTGACCTCCGCACATGCCGGGGTACCATGCCTGGACAATCACATCGACTTCATCAACGAAGCCCTCGACGAGTACGGCTGAACCGCTCTCTATTATTACCATGATTTTGAGGTCGGGGTTGGCTGTTTTCGCTTGAACTGCCGCCTGTATGTTGCCAAGGTCGCGAGTTGGCAGCGAAAGTGAAGAACGGTCCATTTGTTCACCTTCTTCACCTCTTTCCCAATTACATGATCCAATGCCGCATTCAACTGCTGAAATAATTGCGGGGACATAGGAGCTTACAATGATTGCCCATGACGCTGTCTTAAGCGCGTTCAACGCCTCCGCGTCTCCATACCCCTCATGATTCACTGATTGGTAGTAATCGTAATAGTCAGGGTCCGTATTGCCGGTGAAATACTTAACGCGTTCTTGCCCGAGAAGTTCGCTGAAGCCCTGATAAGGAGTGATGTCAAGGCTGCACCCCGGGGGAGATGAAGTGGCATACGATGAACCTATATCACCGGTGCGGGCAACGTTGGAATATTGCCCAAGCATGACTGCAGGATGTTCAGCTGTAATAATCTCTGAGCTGCTGTTAATAGGAAGCAGGGCGCCGTCTGATGACTCAGTGCTTCGGCCGCCGTCCTTCAGGAGTACAATTCCCCTCCTCGCGATCTCAAGGCTCGCCTGAATGGACTCCGGTCTCTGAAGTCCCTCAGCACTCTGATAAGCATGGTATTTATCTTCCTCGCCTATAGTATAGGTTTTTGAAAAGTCCCTGCCATGATCCAGCATCCCATATGCTATCTTTCTTTCAAGTATTCTCAGGACGATTTTGTCGATGTTCTCTTCGGGGATTTTGCCGTACTTAACAGCGCTAACCAGCAGGCCACCATATGCAGGCTCGAAGTCGTGGACACCTTTGCTGAAGGGCATCTCGATTCCAAGTTGGGCTTCGACGGCCTTTTCAGTTGATTCCGCAATTCCATACCACTGTGTAACGGTGTATCCTTCAAAGCCCCACTCCCCGTAGAGAATATCGCTCATGAGCTCTTTGTTGGACGAGCTCCAGCTGCCGTTCACCATATTGTATGCTGACATAACACCCGCCGGGTCTGCCCGGTCGATTGCCTTCTTAAACTGAGCCAGAAATACCTCGCGGAGAGTCCTCTCATCAGCAAGGGCATTCAATTGATATCTTGCGCTCTCATTTCCAGACAAAGCAAATTCGGATATGACTGACTGGACGGCATAGCTGCGTCTTCCCTCAGCGTCATAGTATATGACGGTTCCGTTTTCATCTACATCGGGTTTGCCGTCATTGTCTTCATCGGCAGCTCCGGAGTACTTTGTTCCATTTATGTGTGAGGACCCCATCTCACCAATGAGATATGAGTCCTCGCCATAGGACTCCTGGCTCCTGCCGTATCGCGGGTTGACCGTCTGGTTCAGGTTCGGAGCGCAGAGGACGTAGTTGCCCAATGACCTTGTTTCAAGGGCGCTTATCTCGCCAACGATACTTTCCGAATCCCGGTCAAAAGAAGCAGCCCGTAATGAGGCGACAGGGAATACCGTTGTGTATGCGTAATCCATATTGTTTGTCATGGATTTGGTGCCGCGGGTACCGTCGGTGAAAATCATGCTCGGAATATTGAGCTCGGCATCGTATATCTGAGTCATCATTGATATGACTGATTCCTGCTTGGGCCCTCCGCTCATCTGGTTGACCTTCTGCTCAAGGGTCATCTGTGAAAGAAGCTCCAGTGCCCGTGTTTTTAAGGGGGCCGGGTCTTCTTTTACAGCTTCATCCTCTCCACATGAAATAAAAAGCATGATAAAAAAATAAATAAGGGCGATTGTAAGTTTTATTTTCATCATTAACCTCAACTGTTGAATTACATTTATACAATGTATGTGGTTTTATAACGGGATTTTTGACATAGTTTTTTCGTTTAAGTCATAAAAAGTATTATCAGCATTTGAAAGATTTACTTCTCCGGGTTATTTAGTTGTTTTGATCAAGACGTTAATTGTTAGTAAATCCTCTGCAGGTATTTAATCGATTCATTCTTTAGCCCGGGAGTCTCAAACCGTCCCCATCCTCATAAAACTCTTGCTTTTTTATTGTACCCGTATTAACGTCTATTCCTGTGTGAAAATCTGCCTCGCGGAGGTCTTCCTGTGAAAGTGATTCGCTTAATAACGGCTGTGCTGGTGTTCTCTCTGGCCGGAGATATGGCCAATGCGCGGTTTAACGCTGACTTGCAGGGCGGGCCGGTATTTACCGGTTACAACGATGTCAGAATTCCAGGCGACGACGGGACGCGCTTCTCCCTTAAAGATGAGCTTGACCCGGACATGGCCTGGAGCTTCAGGGTTGAGGCCGGTTACACTTTCGCGGAAAAACACTATCTGGGATTCATGGCTACTCCATTGCGTGTAACCTCCAGGGGGACACTTGATAGAGACCTTCAGTATAACGGTGAGACCTTTGCGGAAGGGACTGAGCTTACCGCGCGTTTCAGGTTTGACTCGTACAGAATGACCTACAGGTATAAATTCTATGTTGGTGAAGTCTTCACATTTGGTGCGGGGTTTACGGCGAAAATTCGGGACGCGGGTGTTTCGGTTAAAGGCGGGGGGATATCGACTGAAAAGAAGAATACCGGCTTCGTGCCCATACTGAACTTTGCCGTTGAGGCGAGCCTTCCCGCGGGCTTTTTCGCATATCTGGGCGGCGACGCGCTTGCCGCGCCGCAGGGCAGGGCCGAGGATGTCGCGCTTCTGCTCGGATACAGTATAAGCGAGAACTTCAGGGTTAAGGCCGGTTACCGTATTCTTGAGGGCGGCGCGGACAATGACGAGGTCTATACCTTCTCAATGTTCCACTACGCTGTGATTGGAGCGGACGCGGTTTTCTGAATGGATAAAGGCATTCACACAGACAATAAATTACGTATTGGAGGATAACTTGCGTGCAGCAATATTTATCGACGGCGCCTATGTGCTGTCACAGATGAAACTACACGGGCTTCAGCCCGACTATAAAAACCTCAGCGAATATCTGTTAAAGCCGCTGAGAAAATTGGCTCAGCTTGATCTTTTAAGGTGTTATTTTTACTACTGCGCCCCATGGATGTCGCCGGAACCGACTGAGGTTGAAAAAAGGCGCATGGAGGAGCACGATGTCCTCATGGAGGAGATCCGCAAGGTTGAGCGCTGGGCGGTGAGGCTGGGAAAGCTTCAGAAACGCCGCGACGGATACAAGGACTACTTTGAGCAGAAGAGGGTCGATGTGCTCCTGTCAGTAGACATGGTCAGACATTCAGCGGCGGGTCATATACAGCATGCGATACTGGTGGCGGGTGACAGCGACTTCATTCCGGCGGTTGAAGCTACAAAAGAGTCCGGAGCCACTGTGTCACTCTGGTGCAGCGATGACAACACTGTACACAGGGACTTGATCGACCTGGCAGATATAGTTCACCGCTTTGACTGGAAGAAGATGCCCGGCAAGAAGATCAAGAACAAGCCGAAGGAACAGAAACCGGCGGGGAAAAGACGAAGGCCTCCGGCAGCGGGAAATCAGCCTCGCAGATAAAACATCCGTGAAATTTTTGAAGCAAATAAAAAAAGAGGGAGCAATCCCTCTTTTTTTGCGCCATTTCCTGTTCAGTTTTCAGGAAGCCGCGATCTGAATTTTTCTGGGCTTTATCTCATCGCGTTTCGGAAGCTTTAATGTCAAGACTCCGTCATTCAATGCTGCCGAAATGGCAGAGTTGTTGATGTCGTTCCCTACATTGAAGCTCCTGTAGTAGTCGGATGTTTCAAACTCCGCGTACTTTCTTTCCTGAATGATTTCATCTCCCCGCGGCTTGCCGCTTATTTCGAGTTTGTTGTCGTGCACCGTTATATCCAGATCGTCTTTATCGAGTCCGGGCACATCGGCCTTTATGACGTACTCGTTTTCGGTTTCATAAATATCAACCGGAGGAACACTGTATCTGTCCCTGTTTCCGGAGTTGCTGGTTGTTCTTTCGCTGTTCATGGCATTCCTCCTTTCAGTTTATCGTTATCTTTCTCGGCTTCGCGTCTTCGCTCTTGTCAAGGGTCAGAGTCAAGATGCCCCTGTCAAGGCCGGCTTTGATTGTATTTGGGTTTACCGCCCAGGGAATTCTTACCGACTTCTTGAAAGCCCCGAAGGACCTCTCCTTTCTCACATAGGGAGATTCGGTGTAGTCGGACTTCCTTTCGCCGGAAATAATAAGGCTCTCTCCGGCAAGCTCAATGTTAAGGTCTTCTGATTTTACTCCCGGCATCAGGGCTTTGATCGTTACGGTATCATCCTTCTCGTATATGTTTACGAGGGGGAACTCTCTGCCTGTTGAACCTGGGGCGTCGTCAAAAAAACCGTCAATTATGTCCTTAAGCCTGAGCGCGTCGTTGAAAATATCGTATGTGTAGAACATAGTGTCCTCCCTGTTATTGAACATTTACTTTGATTTTTTTAGGAAGCTTCGATTCATCCTTCGGAATCTCAAGCTTCAGTACGCCGTTTTTGAAAACAGCTGAGACCTTATCCGTCTTTACTGCTTCTGGAAGTCTTAGTGATCTGCTGAAGCTGCCGTAGCATCTTTCGGACATTATAACCTTACCGTTTTTTTCTTCGTTTTCACATCTTCTCTCCCCTGAAATTGTCAGTATGTTGCCGTCAATAGTAACATTCAGATCTTTCTCCTCAATTCCAGGCACCTCGGCTTCAACTTTGAAAAGTTTTTCATCCTCTTTTAAATCAAGCTTCGGTAGCCACTCTGAATCGAAAAGCGCCGAAGGCCTGAATGAAAAGAAGTCGTCGAAAACCCTGTCAAGGTTGTTTCTCAGCGACAAGGTACCCCTTTCAGAGGCTTTTTTTGTGTTCGCAAGTCCCCATTTCATAGCAAACCTCCTTAAAATGTACTGTTTCTGTTAGCACTCGATAAAGACGAGTGCTAACAGAAACAGTTATAATATACTCAGGGTTTTAGAAAACGGCAATATCCTTCTGAAAAAAATTATAAAATTATGCGTTTTTGTTTCAGGATTGTTGACCCTGGTTGGTTCAATTATAGTAATTTGAGATTCGGAAGGAGAAGAAAAGACTCCCCCGCAGCCGCGGGGGTGTTAACTAAAAAATACGGGTCACAGTTCCCGCCCGAGGTTGAATGCCTTTATGTTCATTTCAACGAATTTGGGTTTTACCATTGCTTCGATGGCACGAATCCAGTCTTCGGGGCTGAAGTCAAGCTCCTTTGACAGAGCGCCCAGCATTACGATGTTAACGGCCTTTTTGGAGCCGGCTTCTCTGAGGGCATCTTCGGTGTCTATGAGGCGCACTGATGGAAGGTTTGCCACTATCCAGGGCTCAATGTCGTCAGGATATTCCATGAGGCCTGATTCAACAGGAGCCGGATTGATTCTGAGCCTGTTGACAAGGGCCTTGCCGCCTGGGGCAAGAAGGTCAATCTTTCTAAGTATCTCAATCAGCTCGAATGACAAAATGAAGTCGGCGCTTCCTTTCCTGATGAGAGGTGAGTGTACCTTTTCACCGTATCTTACCTGGCAGTCTACGCTTCCTCCTCTCTGCGCCATCCCGTGAACCTCAGATTCCTTTACGTCGTAGCCTGCGTTCCGCGCGACTTCCATGAGTACCTTGCCGGCGAGAATAACGCCCTGTCCGCCGACACCAGCAAAGATTATATTCATCTGTTATCTCCTATTTTACAAGTATGCATTTTCTGCGCGCTATGATTACCGAGGGTTCTTCCGCGGCTGTTTCCTCACGGAGGATATTTTCGAACTCGTCGGCATTTTTCGGGTCTACGGTGACGACGCGCTTGACGCCGCACGCTTTGCACATCAGCTCCAGGTCAAGTTCGATGGTGTCTTCGCCGGAGAGGGTTTTCCCTGTGGCGGGGTTTTCCTGATGCCCGGTCATGGCAGTGATACGGTTGTCAAGAATGAGCACCGTTCCGGTTCCTCCGTTATACACGAGATCAATCAGCGCTGTAATTCCGGAGTGGATAAATGTAGAATCGCCTATAACGGCAACGCTTTTTCGAGCAATTTCGCGTCCATGGGCTTTTTCCATGCCGAGATGCATTCCTATGCTGGCGCCCATGCAGCCCTGTGTGTGCATAGCGTTGTAAGGCGGAAGCACTCCGAGTGTATAGCAGCCTATGTCGCCGTTTACGTGGAGATCGAGCTTGTTAATAATATTAAAAACAATCGCGTGAGGGCATCCCTTGCACAATGACGGAGGCCTTGGCGGGATCTTTGACGCGTCATAGACGGGCATATCTGGAGACGGTTTTTTTCCGTTCAGCGCCTCATCGACTATGTCGGGATTAAGCTCGCCCGTAATCGGAATAAGCCCCTTGCCCCCTTTTACAGTTATGCCCATTGCCCTGACGGCATCCTCGATGAAGGGGTCAAGTTCTTCGACAATGTAGAGTTCCTCAACCTGTGAGGCAAAGTCCCTTACCATTTTTTCCGGAAGAGGCCAGGGCATGCCAATTTTCAGGACTGAATCGTCAGGGCAAACCTCCATTACATACTGGTAAGCTACCGCAGAGGTTATTATCCCCCTCTTTTTATTTCGGATTTCAGCTCTGTTTAGCCCGGATGTTTCTGAATATTCAAGAAGCGCCGGAAGCTGCACCTCTTCCTTGTACTTGTGCCTTACCCTTGCGTGAGCAGGAATCATGACGTTTTTCTGCGGGTTGCGTTCAAACTCCTTTACGGCTACATCTTCCCTGTCCCCCAGCTCAACGAGTCCCTGTGAGTGGGCAATTCGGGTTGTAGTTCTGACCATGAAAGGAACATCGAATCTTTCAGACAGCTCAAAGGCCAGACGTGTAAACTCCTTTGCCTCGGCAGGATCGGAAGGATCAAGGAGAGGTATCTTCGCCGCTCTGGCGATATGCCGGTTATCCTGTTCATTCTGTGAACTCCATGCTCCGGGATCATCCGCGTTTATTATGACAAGTCCGCCGTTGACTCCCGTGTACGAAAACGTAAACAGCGGGTCGGCGGCGACATTGAGTCCAACATGTTTCATCGTAACGAGACAGCGGGCTCCGGCAATAGAAGCCCCGGCTGCGACTTCGAGGGCCACCTTCTCATTGGGGGACCACTGTGACTTTATTTCAGGGTAGTCCCTGGCAATTGTTTCGAGTATCTCCGTACTTGGAGTGCCGGGATACGCGGCAGCGACGTGGCATCCCGCTTCGTAGGCCCCCCTCGCAACTGCTTCGTTGCCGAGTAATACTTTTTTCTGCATCAGTTATTCTCCATTAATATCCTGTTTTCTTACTATGCTGTATCCCTCTTCAATGAGAGCGGTTTTAGCAGATTCAATATCATCGAATCTGAATATCATGACGCATTTGTTGTTTCTTTTCTCGTTGAACGCGTACATGTATTCAATGTTAAGGTTTCTTTTTGAAAAAGTGTCCACGGCCCTGTATAAGGCTCCCGGTTTATCGTCTATTTCGATAGCAAGGACTTCAGTTGTTGAGCAGGTGATATGTTCTCTTTTGAGAACTTCAGCCGCTGACGAAGTATTGCTGACTATCATGCGCAGTATTCCAAAATCGGAGGTTTCAGCGATTGTAAGCGTTATTATGTTGATGTCGGCTTCCGCGAGAATTTTAAGCACGTTCTGCAGATGCCCTGGCCTGTTTTCGACAAATACTGAGAGTTGTGAAACGTTCATTGGCTGCCTCCGGTTATTTATTTCTGCGGTCAACGACCCTTTTTGCTTTGCCCTCGCTTCGGGCAATGGTCATCGGTTCCACAAGGGTTATTCTGGCGGATATTCCGAGCATGGTTTTGAAACGGTCTGATATCTCAGACCGCAGTGCGTCAAGGACCTTGAGTTCGTCAGAGAAAAGCTTCTCGTTTATCTCAACTTTGACCTCCATAGCATCAAGCGCTCCCTCACGGTCAATGTATATCTGATAGTGAGGTTCGGTACCCTTGACTGACATGAGAATGGACTCAATCTGAGAAGGATATACGTTCACTCCTCTGATGATGAGCATGTCGTCAGAACGGCCTGTTACCTTTTTCATGCGGACAAGGGTTCTTCCGCATGAACATGGTTCTCTGTACAGGGTTGTGATGTCCCTTGAACGGTATCGTATAGTAGGGAAGGCTTCCTTCGTCAGCGACGTGTACACTATCTCTCCCTCGCTTCCTTCGGGAAGAACCTCTCCTGTTTCAGGGTTGATAATCTCAACGTAGAAGTGGTCTTCGAAGATGTGAAGCCCGTTGCGCGCCTGGCACTCTGCGGATACTCCGGGACCCATAACCTCGCTCAGTCCGTAAATGTCATATGCTTCAATTCCAAGTCTTGTTTCGATCTCGTTTCTCATTTCATCAGACCATGGTTCGGCCCCCAGTACGCCTATTCGAAGTTTAGTGTCCCTTATATCGAATGAATCAGTCTTTGCAATGTGGTCTGCTATATTGAGCAGATAGGAAGGGGTACAGGCAATTACTGTTGAACCGAAATCCTTAAGAAGCATCAGCTGTCTGTCGGTGTTCCCCCCGGAGATGGGTATAGTCAGCGCCCCGAGCTTTTCCGACCCGTAGTGAAGCCCGAGGCCGCCGGTAAAGAGTCCGTAGCCGTAAGCAACCTGTATTATATCATCTGAAGTTACTCCATAGCAGGTGAGCGATCTGGCGACTATTTCAGCGAACACTTCCACATCGTTTTTTGTGTACCCGACTACTGTCGCGTTTCCGGTTGTTCCTGATGAGGAGTGTACTCTGACTACCTTATTCAGAGGGACAGCAAACAGTCCGTAAGGATAGCTGTTGCGCATATCCTGCTTTGTCAGAAACGGGACTCGCGACATGTCGGAAAGGCTCTTAAGTTGATCAGGATGAAATCCGGCGCTGTTAAAGCTGTCCTGATAGAATTTGTTGTTGTTGTAAGCGTGTGTTAGAGACCATTTAAGCCTTTCAAGCTGGAGCTCCTTCATGGCGGCCGCAGGCATGGCCTCATATTCTCTGTTGAATATCATCCTGATACCTCTGAGTGATTATTATGTGACGTGAAAAAAGAAATCCGCGCCGGAACAATGTTAAAAATCAATGTGGATTTTTAATTTGCAAGAAAAAAACTATTTCGGTTCAAACTGTTCAGTGGGAACTATAGTAGTGGTATAAGAGACGGTATCGCTCCCGAATTTGTCTTTTCCGCCGGGTTGTTTTTCTTCAAAATAAAATTCCGAGAATGGGTTGACCGAGAAAGAGAAGCCGGCGTTCAGTACTGAATTTTCGGTTGAGATCACTCCGCAGAGGGACGTTGCTCTCACCGGGCGGAAAGAGCCGTCGCTTTTACCTGTGAATACCGTTGATGAAGCGCCTTCAAAGGGTATTGTGTCCGGGTTGTGGTAATAGCGGCTGAAAAGAGAGACTTTCTCAAAGGGCATTCCATAGCGGCTTTTGTGTGTTTTGCCCCATGTCCAGTCGTTCATGACCGGTCCGTGAAGGCGGTTAAGTTCCCTCGTGGTCACAAGAAAGGCCCTGTCGAAAATCATTTCAGCTGTTTCGGCTTTTTCGGTTCGCCTGTCATCAAAGAACTCCTTTTCCTTTCCTGCGAGGATGATGTCTGAAAACCTGTCGATTATACATGAGTAGTTCTGGTACAGCGTTTCTTTTTGTGACGGAAACTCATCCTTAACGGTTTCTATGATGTAGTTTCGGGTGAGTCCTTCAAAGATTGTAGGTGCGACCTGGTCTTTTGTAAATCTGTAATTCCATTCACTAAAGTATATACGAGCCAGTCTCGCCGAAGTGATCGGGGCCGGCGCAAGCATTTTAGCGAATAAGGGGGCCAGCTTAAACGCGTTTACTGAATATGTGTCGGTGAGTATTTCAAGAATTTCGTTCTCATCTGCATCTGCCCCCCGGTGATTTGCAAGACGCACAAGCTCTTCCAGCCTTTTCAGCCTTGAGCTGTCATGTATTGACTGGCTGCGGATAATGTATGGCGCTGTTTCGAGGAATCCTGTGCCTGCTATTCCGGAGAGCTGTCCCGGTATGATTGTGTTATTAACCACAACCTGTTCGGCTGCCGCGGCGGCGCCTTCCAAAAAAACTGATTTGCTTTGCGGCACCGGGAAAAGCCTGCCTGAATACTTTATAAAGGTATCATTCTGATCAATAAATAGATATGCGCTGGGCGACGAGCCCGGCTGGACCGAGTTAAGCGCTTTGCGGGCGTTCTCTGAGAAGGGTATGTCGAACAGGGTTTTAAAATACTTCTCGTTCGGGTGAATGCAGCTCATGGTATATATGGTTTTCTCGCTTCCGGTTTCGGTGAAAATATCATTGATCACAGGGCCGTTCCCGGTTAACCATACAATGTCGAATCGTGAAACCTGCGGTTCGCTCAGGTCGGGCTCTCTGACGGTTTTGAAGTCTTTCCAGACGCCGCGGTGTTTGTAGCGCATTGTGTTTTCTGCCGCGCTGACGGTTTCAGCGTAAAAACGCTGTGTGTCGGTTTTAAGATTGAAACTGCAAAAGGCCATGCTCTGGTTGCTTCCCGAAAAAAAGAAGGGGAGACCGGCCACGGTTATTCCTGTAAGCTTGATGTCGCCGTATTGAAACACAACGGGATACCAGTCAGGGTAGATTGAAGTTGAGCTTTCAAAACTTACTGCGGCTGCGTGTTTTGCAGATCCCTCAGACAAAAGCCTGACCGGGAAAGCGAATCCATTGTTGAATACCCCCAGATACCTGTTCAGCACATCCTTCATGCTGGTTAGATGCGAAGCTCCTGTGCTATGTTCTGGAGGATAATATGAAATCATGTTCTGAGGGAAAAAACTTTCCGGACTCAATTTTCGTTCAGACTCTTCAAACTGAAAAAATATTTCTGTGTTGTTTAAGAAAGAGGACGCCCATTCTCTGAGAAGCATAATGGCAATGACGTCAACAGGCTGCCACTCTCTTTTTAGAGGAAAGACCTTTATCCACTTTTTGCGTACAGAGTTGATTCCTTTCGTATAGGCCTGAAGATATGCGCTGTAAGGTTCTCCGAGATTTTCGGTAATCTCTGAGGCCCTGCTGCGTATTCCGGCTGTTCTTGTCATCCGGTCAAGAATGATTCCGTCCGGGCCGGCATATTCAGCAGTTCTGCTCATCGCGATCATTCTGTAGTATTCCATGAGGATGAAGCGGTCCTGTGTGTGGACAAAACCGAGAGCAAAAAAAAGATCTTCGCGGCTGTCTGCCTCAATGACTGGAGTGCCGCCAGAGTCCCTTCTTATGGTGACTTCAGAGTGGACATCTCCAGGAACAAGGCCTTCATAGCTGACTCGCTGCGAGAAGTAATACAGCAGCAATGCCGCGGCCAGTCCGACCGCGGCAATTGCTGCCGATACTGCAATGGCTATTGTCCTCTTTTTCAAGAAAAACCTCAGAATTCGAATTTAAGGTCAGACAGTCTCGTTTCAATTTCTTTAAGAATTCTCTGTTCGTCGGCTTCTCCGTTTGCCTCGAATGTGGCAGAGAACCTTACGAAATGGCCCGCGTCATCCCAGGGCACAGTGGAGATGAGTTTTTCTCTGATAAGAAACTCGGAAAACTCTTCTGCGCTTGCGAAGCGACGCCCGCCCTGGACTCCCTTCGGTATCTCAACGTAAAGGTAGAACGTGCCTCCCGGCATTGAAGCGCTGAATCCAAGGTTTGACAGTACTCTGACAAGAGCCGCAAGCCTTCTTTCATACTTGGCGCAGATCGATTCTGTTATCTCCGGGTGTTCAAGCGCTGTAACTCCCGCTTTCTGAATGGCCTTGAACTGGCCGGAGTCGTTATTGTCCTTTACGTTCGCGAAGGCATTAACTATGAGCTCGTTTCCAGCGACGAAGGCCATTCTCCAGCCGGTCATGTTGAAGGACTTGGAGAGCGAATGAATCTCTACGCCGACTTCCCACGCCTCCGGTATGCTTAGAAATGAAAGAGGCTTCGCGCCGTATGTCAGGTCCGCATAGGCCGCGTCCTGAACGACAATAAGATTGTTTGCTTTGGCGAAAGCGATTACCTTCCTGAAGAACTCTTCAGTCGCGACTGCTCCTGTCGGGTTGTTCGGATAGTTTATGACAAGTATTTTTGCCCTCTTGAGGATGTCGGCTGGAATGCTTTCGAGATCCGGGAGAAAACCATTTTCTTTCAGTAGTTTCAGGTTGTAAACCTCACCGGCATACCACTCAGTGTGGGTGCCGAGAACCGGATAGCCGGGCACTGTCATTATAGTGACATCCCCGGGGTTGATGAAAGCGGACGGGAGCATCGCGAGGGCCGGCTTAGAACCGATGGAGTGGATGATGTGCTTCTTCGGATCCGCATCGACCCCAAAAACCCTTTTTAGATACTTCGCGGCAGCAACTTTGAACTCGTCTATGCCGTTGTCGGAATATCCCCTGTTTTCGTGTTTGCCCGCTTCTGTCCTGAGAGATTCGATAACAATATCGAACGCTTTCTCATCGGGCTCGCCGACACCGAGGTCGATAATGTCGACGCCGGGGTTTTCGGCAAGTGCCGCTCGTTTAGCACGTTTGATTTTTTCAAATTTGTAAATCTTCTCTTCTTTGCCGAACATTTCTCCGCCGAGTCTTTCGGCGAATAGTTTCTGAATATATGAATCCATTATTCTGCTTTTACCTCCTCAGGTTTGATGATTTCTATTGATGCCTCAAGGATTTCCACCTTTGTGTAGTAGTCATCCAGCATCGAGAAGAACTTTCCAAAACGGCCTTTGATGTCAACCTTTGTTTTCCCGTTCTCAAGCTTTGAAAGCGTATATACATTTTTTGAATATACGTGACATTCAACACGCTTGCCGTCAGACAGAATGTCTACGATCAGGCAGAAATCATAATCGATATTTGATGAGTTTACAACCTCTTTTACCGTAACATTTTTGATTTCTACGAGTTTTTGTCCGAGGTCGTCCTTTATCATGCTCTTAAGAGCCGGGTTTTCCACAGAATCAATTCTCGCTTTTTCTTTCACCACATCATCGATTTTTAATGTCTCTTTGAAAAGAGAGCAGGCCGATGTCAGAATCATCATCGCGGCAGCGGCTATTACGAACTTTTTCATCTTTATCCCCTGAAACATTTGTTGTATGCCGTTTTAGGCGGCAGTCAAGACCCGCAGGTTCGCCCTGAGGCCTGTAAATGTCAAACAGTTTTAAAGACCGCATAGAGGGTAATAATTGAGATGATGTTTAAATTTTACTTGTAAACGAAAAACGGGATATTATTATGTCACGACAGGTTACATGGCATTCGTAATAAAGAGAGTGTGAAAAGTGAACAGAGCGGGCAAACAGGCTGAGGACAATATAGTTAACAGTATCATCGGCGAGGGGTCGGAATTCAAGGGTGAATTCAAGATTAACGGCCTTCTGAGGATAGACGGCAAGTTTAAAGGGACCATCGAGACGAACGGGAAAGTTCTTATCGGTCAGAACGGCGAAGCTCTGACCGATATAAAGGCCAGGCTTGTCGTTGTCGGAGGTGAGGTGAAAGGAAATATATTCGCCACCGAACGCGTGATATTTCTTTCGTCCGGAAAAATCAGAGGAAACATCGTTACTCCAAGCCTTGTCATGGAGGATGGGGTTAAGTTTGAAGGAAACTGCACCATAAACCGTTGAGCAGGGGGGCAGCATGATAGAGATACTGCATGCGGGTAATACCCGTGAGGGTCGTCCGAGGATAGGCAAGAAAAACAGAAATTTACCGGTTTCCGGTTCGGACAAATCTTTCAGTACAGAGCTTGCCAACGCTGTAGCCGCTGATGTTGAGGGAGACCTGGACGATTTGCTTTCCGATCTGAGAGATCAGGAAAAGCGTTTTTTAGAGCTGCAGAACCTCTATGAGCTTTCACGTTATAAAGCTCTTGTACAGAAGATTCTGAGAACCGCTATCAATGAGGGAGCGAAGACGCGAAAGCTTAAGCGCCGGTTTATGGATAACCGGTCTGAATTTGTCGTTGCAGAGATTATAAACAGCAAGCTTATTGAACTTTCAGGACAGCTTACCAGAGGTAATTCAGCATTCAATCTCATGAAGACTATCGAAGAGATCAGGGGCCTGATTCTTGATCTTGTGCATTGAGGTAATGTGAATACCGCGGGAATAATAGGACATACCGGCCAGCTTTTAAAGATTAAGATGATGATGGGAGCAGGCAGATTTCCTCAGGCGCTTCTTTTTACCGGGATGCCGGGCATTGGCAAGAACAGGATTGCCCTCAGGATACTACAGGGAATTTTCTGTCAGGAAGGCGGGGAGGCTTGCCTTGAATGCCGGGAGTGTACTGCTGTTGAAAAGGGGTTTCATCCTGATGTGATACGGCTTGAACCAAATGAAAAGGGCGTTATCCCTGTCGGGAAGGGGGATGAGCCGAATACGGTGAGATGGCTAATCGAAAGGCTCTCCAGGAAGTCCTTTTCCGGGATGTACGGCGTTATTGTCAATGGGCTTGAAAACATCCCGGCAACCGGGCAGAACGTACTTCTCAAGACAATTGAAGAGCCTCCTGAGAACGCATATATTATTATGATCGCTACAAACAGATCTTTGATTCTCCCGACGATACTTTCCCGATGCACCGAGATTACCTTCTACGGGCTTCCTGAAGATGATATTGCTTCTTTTTTTAAGGGGACTGATGCTACCGGTGAGATGGAGCTTGTTGCCGCCCTTTCCGGCGGATCTTTCGAGTATGCGGCTTTATTGGCCGATCCGGATGTTCTGAAGAAATCGATAAAAATAACGCACTCAATTTGCAACTATCTCGAAACAAGAGGGTTTTTGCATATCGAAGCCGATGACGTTGTTAAAAAAACGGGTCAGGAAAATTTCATCTCGATATTGACAAATATATTCCGTCTTTTGCTTAATGCCTCTGTTTCAGGAGAGCCCATACATCCTTCATTCGGTAATTTGAAGCTGCCGCCTTCAGCAGAGATCAGGAAAGTTATCAAGATTTTGATCTCACTTAGAAGAGGAATGATTTACAATATGAACACCAGCAATACGCTAAAAGCAATGCTCTATTCAATTGACACCCTTTCCGAATTCGGCTTTCCGGGTCCCGGCTCTATAGGGGAAAAAGCGGATTTGTTGCTCTGAAAGCTCCCGTCTGTCCCTTAACCGCAGTAAAAAGATAGTTGATTAAAAAGTCCACTCTCATGATAATGATATAATACGAACAGATTGCCGGCCTGATGAATATCGGCTTTCCGCGGAAACGCGTAAAAATATTATCCGGGTTATTATGATGGAAACAGCCGCTTTACGGCTCAGGAACAGCTTCCAGCTGTGTCATGCAGACAGAAATGGAATTGAACTTAAGTGCAAAGACTCCGTTATCGTGGAGACTGAGCAGGGAATAGATATCGCGAGAGTTATGAAGCCGGGGAAGTTTAAGGACGATCCAGAGGCGCCGTCTTCAGGAAAAGTCCTCAGGCTTGTGAACCCCGAGGATGAGCAGTCTCTGCGGCAGATTGAGGAGCTTGAGGAGAAGGCCTTCGCGGAGTGCAGAGACAGGGCCGCGGCTAAAAACCTCGGCATGAAGCTTGTTGCCGTAAGGAGCCTTTTCGACAGAACAAAAATAATATTCTACTTCGTTTCTGAGAGCAGGATAGATTTCCGCGAGCTTGTACGTGAGCTTGCCGGAGTATTCCGTACAAGGATTGAGATGAGGCAGATCGGGGTGAGAGACCAGGCCAGGATTGTGGGCGGTTACGGGCCCTGCGGCAGGGAGCTTTGCTGTGTCAATCAGAGAGATGAGTTCGCTCCGGTTTCCATAAAGATGGCCAAGGAGCAGAACTTGAACCTCAATTCGCTGAAGATATCCGGGATGTGCGGAAGGCTTCTCTGCTGCCTGGGGTATGAGTATGAAACATATCGCGAACTCAATCAGGAAATGCCTCCATCAGGAACCGCAATCCGATGCGGCGAAGAAGTATACTATGTTATTTCAACCGATGTGCTCAAGCAGACGCTGAAAATAAAAGACAATAACCGGTTTATACTGATTGGCCGTGATGACATTGTGAAAGGCGGGGGAGGATTCTCTATCAGGCCGGAAGTCCTTGAACGGCTCAGAGCACACGAGGAAGAGACAGAAGAAGACGATTATTATGAATTCGGTGAATCCGGGCCAATCAGAAAGATGTAATACAGCGCCGAATAGACAGGGGAATATATGGACAGGACATTTTACGTTACTACACCGATTTACTATGTTAATGCTGAACCTCATATCGGGCACGCATATTCTACCATTCTCGCGGATTTCATGGCCCGCTTTTATGCCATGACCGGGAATGATACTTTTTTTCTTACAGGAACGGACGAGCACGGTGACAAAATTTTCGAGGCAGCCCGGCAGAGAGGCGTGACCCCGGCTGAATACGCCGACTCAATAAGCGGGAAGTTCAGGCAGGCATGGGATGCTATCGGAATAAGGTATGACAGGTTCATCAGGACAACGGATGAACATCACATAAGGACGGTGCAGGGCATACTTCAGAAAGTGTATGATTCCGGAGATATATACTATGGATCATACGGCGGCCTTTACTGTGTAGGCTGTGAGAGGTTTCTTACTGAGAAGGAACTTGTTGACGGAAAGTGCCCGGAGCACAACAGAAAGCCCCAGTTCATTGAGGAAAAAAACTACTTTTTCAGGATGAGCAAGTACCAGGACTGGCTTCTTGAGTACATCGAAAAGAATCCGGAATTTATTCGCCCCGAGCGCTACAGAAACGAGGTCGTTTCCATGTTAAAAGGAGACAGCCTTGAGGATCTGTGCATATCCCGCCCTAAAACAAGACTAACCTGGGGCATACCGCTTCCTTTCGACGAAAACTATGTGACCTATGTCTGGTTTGATGCGCTGATTAATTATCTCAGCGGTATCGACTATCCCGACGGTGACAGCTTTAAGAAGTACTGGCCTTCTGTGAACCATATCATCGCGAAGGATATTCTGAAGCCTCATGGGGTATTCTGGCCGACAATGCTCAAGGCGGCGGGAATTGAGCCGTACAGTCATTTGAATGTACACGGCTATTGGAACATGGAAGATTCGAAGATGTCGAAGAGCCTGGGCAATGTTGTGACTCCTGAAAACCTGATTGGGAAATTTGGCAATGACCAGATACGATATTTTCTGCTGAGGGAGATGGTGTTCGGAAATGACGCCCGTTTCAGCGAGGACGTTATAATTGACCGGATCAACTATGATCTTGCCAACGATTTGGGCAATCTCGTGAAGAGGACCTTTAACATGGTCGAGAAATTCTTCGCCGGTGAGGTGCCCGCCTTCGACGAGGGCAGTCCAGCCGGGAGGAAAGAGCTTTCCGCGTTATTCAGCAAGGCTATGAGCGACTATATATCCAGTTGCGGAAGCTTTCAGACCAGTACGGGTATTGAGAAGCTTTGGGACTTTATTCGCGGGCTGAACCGATACATTGATGAGCATAAGCCATGGCAGCTCGATAAGGAAGGCAAGCGTGAGCAGCTGTCATCTGTAATGAGAAATCTGCTCGAAGCTATATACGGGATTTCGGTTCTGCTTGAACCGGCGCTTGTTAATACGGCCCCCGAAATCATGAAGGCTCTGGGGATGGATGGTAAGCGTGCCGATTTGGAATCGCTGCCTTCTCTGAACGCACTTACAAACGGAACAGCACTCGGGGAGATGGGCGTTCTGTTTCCGCGGCTCGAGAAGCAGAAGCAGGAAGAGCCGGTTAAGAGCAATGAAAAAACAGGTGAAAAAGACAACAAGAAAGGGGATGATAAAAACCCTCAGATTGATATAGCGGATTTTCTTAAAGTAGATCTTCGTGTAGCAAAGGTGCTGAAAGCCGAAAAAGTCGAAGGGTCCGATAAGCTTCTTGAGCTCGAGGTTGACAACGGCTACGGGTCGCGAACCATAGTAGCGGGTATCGGTATGGCATATTCTCCCGGGGATATTACGGGAAAGAAAATATTGCTTGTATCCAACCTTAAACCCGCGGTAATATTCAAGAAAAGGTCAGAGGGGATGCTTTTGGCTGCCAAGAAGGACAAAAAGGACGTTCCTGCTCTGATTATAGTTGATGACTCTATACCCGTGGGGGCGCGCCTGGGCTGATGCTTATAGGTCTAATGTCAGATACTCATAATGATGTGGAGATGACTCGAAAGGCCCTCGATGTTTTCAGAGAGCGCGATGTCAGCATGGTTCTGCACGCCGGCGATCTTACGTCGCCAAGAATGCTGACTTTATTTGAAGGCCTTGAGGTCAGGCTCGTGCTTGGCAAC
Source organism: Spirochaetota bacterium (assembly GCA_963663865.1). Classification (GTDB taxonomy): domain Bacteria; phylum Spirochaetota; class UBA4802; order UBA4802; family UBA5550. The sequence goes on along the minus strand of OY760686.1, from coordinate 2,982,507 downwards.
GGCGATCTTGACGAGGATGTCATCAATTCCGAAAGCGAAAGGCTGGGCTTCGGGCCGGTGGGCAAGACCTGCGTTTTTACGGCTGGCGAGCGTGTTTTTCAGATGTTTCACGGAAACAATGTTCCGGCGTTCCGGCATGCGATTGCCTCCGCAAAGTATGACTACATCATTAAGGGGCATACTCATATCTTTGAGGACTACTTTCTGGACGGTACCCACGTAATAAACCCGGGGGCCCTGTATGGCGCTGAAGAGTTCACCGTGGCACTTCTTGACACGGATAAGGATTCAGTAGAGAAGATTATTCTTCAGAAAGACTGATCAGCGATTGAACATCTCAACGATTCTTTCAAAGTCATCAAGAGAATAGTAGCTTATTTCAATTTTACCGCGGTTCCCGGAATGTTTTATTTCGATCTTAGTACCCAGGAGCTGTCTCAGTCTGTCTTCCATTTTTTTTACCTGGGCATCCTTGACCCTCGGTGATCCTGTGCCTTTTGCGGTTTCCTCTCCATCTTCTGATCGGGGTTTGCGCTCACCCTTTAATATCATCTCCAGGGCCCTTACAGAAAGGCCTTCTTCGAGTATCTGGGCGTACAGTTCCAGCTGCTTATTTTCAGGGGCCGAGAGCAGTACTTTTGCGTGTCCGGGGCTCAGCTGCCCTTCGGAGAGGCTGTGCTGTATTTCTTCAGGAAGATTGAGAAGCCTGAGAGAGTTTGTTATTGTTGCTCTTTCTTTGCCTACTTTTTTTGCGAGATCCGCCTGTTTCAGCTTGAATTTGTCAATAAGAACCTGGTAGGCCTTTGCCTCTTCGATCGGGTCGAGGTCTTCGCGCTGAATATTTTCGATCAGGGCGATTGTGTAGTTTTTTTCTTCATCTGCCTCTATGACAACAGCCTTTATTGTTGGCTGCTTCAGGAGTTTTACCGCCCTGAGGCGGCGCTCTCCGGCGACGACAAAGTAGCCTTTTTCGGTTTTCCTTACAATTATAGGCTCAATAAGGCCGACCGAGCTTATTGAATCAGCAAGGCCTCTGAGGGCCCTGTCGTCAAAATGGATTCTGGGTTGTCCGGGATTTGCCGTTATCCTGTCGATTGGAAGGTCGACGATGCGGCTTGAGTCGTTCACCACGGATTTTTCAAAATTTGCGGCAGGTGCCGGATTTGTGGATATTATTGCGCCGAGCCCTTTGCCGAGTTTTTTCTTGCCGCTACCGTTCATTTTTATTTATGACCTCTTCTGCCAGTTTTTCATAAGTAATGCTTCCCGCGCTGGATCTGTCGTAAAGGCTTATCGGTTTGCCGAATGATGGGGCTTCCGAAAGGCGGACATTGCGAGGGATTATTGTGTTGTAGACCTTGTCCTTGAAGTACTCCCTCACATCATTTACAACCTGATTAGCGAGGTTAGTCCTTGAGTCGTACATGGTCAGGACAACACCCTCGACCTCAAGTGAAGGATTCAGCTTTTCCTGTACCATTGATATAATCCTGAGAAGCTGGCTGAGGCCCTCAAGAGCGTAGTATTCGCATTGAAGCGGAATCATAACGCTGTCCGCTGCTACAAGGCTGTTCAGAGTAAGCAGGCCGAGAGACGGGGGACAGTCCACAAGGATGTAGTGAAATGATTCCCTGAGTTCGGAGAGTGCTTTTTTCAGTATAAATTCGCTGCCGTCGCTGTCGAGCAGGTCAACCTGGGCTCCTGAAAGGTGTATGTTAGAAGGAATAAGGTACAGGCCTTCAACCTCTGTCTGGAAAACGGCGTTTTCAACGGGTATTTCCCCAATCAGGACTTCATAAATAGTCGTATCAATTTCTTCCGCGTTTACACCTATGCCAAATCCAGCGTTGCCCTGAGGATCAAAGTCAATTATTAGGACCTTTTTGCCCTTTTCAGCAAGATAGGCAGCAAGGTTGACTGTGGTAGTGGTTTTCCCCACACCTCCCTTTTGATTTGATACAGAGATAATTTTCCCCATCATATAACTCCCAGGAATTTTAAATATGCTGTAAAAGAGGGAATCCCGGCATTGTTTCTGTTTCTTAATGCGCAAGCCCTTGCACTAACGCAGCCGATAGCGGAAACAGTTCCGCCGATTCAGATTCCTCCGGGCTGACGGACAGCAGGATAAGCTGATCCTGAATGCGAATAGTGGTTTCCGCGCCTTAATCTATGCAACAACTTTTCTTAAAAAAAATTACGGGGGCATATAATCCCGATGCAAACTCCTTGACTTCAGGAGTATCCAGGTGTATGAGTAGCCGTTCAGGAGGCAGCCATGTTTCAGCGCAGGAAGAGTTATGTAGACAGAGGTTTTCAGCTTAAGACAGCTATAGCCATCATCAGCATTACCATGATTTCTTTTTTTGTGATAGTGGCATATACAGGGATGACGGCGGCTTTTAATACAAAAAAGATATCCGCCGCCATTGAAGAGTACAGGGAAGCAGCGGCATCCAACGATCTTCTTCTGGATTCGTTAGCTAAAGACCGTAAAGACCCGGACAGGCTCGTTGACAGGATCAAAAAAAGCAGGAATATGACGACAGCTGTTCTGAAAAAGAATACAGATATAATGAACTCATTCAATGACCAGAATTACAGACTCATCTCGCTTATTATTCTGGTGGTGCTTGTCCAGTCCGTGGTAATATACTTCTTTCTTGTAAGAATTACACATCGTATTGCCGGCCCCCTATTTGTAATAAGCCGGTATATGGATCAGATCAAGCAGGGCGAGGTGCCTGAGTTCAGGAAGCTTCGGGAAAAGGACCAGCTTCAGGAGTTTTATACTGAATTCTGTGAAGTTGCCAGACTTTTCCGGGGTCAGAAGTAGTCTCTTCTTCCAAGACGCCCGAATTTCTTTTTTTCTTTCAACGCGGCCAGCCCGATTCCCATAAGGATAAGAGCTCCCGCCGACGAGACCAGTATTATCATGGTTACTCTCGGGAGGAGCCTTCTGCCCGTTGCGGATGCGAGGGTATATGGCACGCGCCGTTCGCCCGCGGATGGTATAATTCTTACATGACAAAATGTGTCCCCGGAAGAGTCGAGATCAAGCGACTTTGTCCCGGAGTAAATATCTTCAGAGATTATCGGCATCATATTCATGTCGAGTATGTCGAGCTGTATCGGGAATCCGCCGGTTTCAGCGTATATCGTGTTGCGACCCTTTCTGACTGGCAGCCGGTAAGTCCTTGAGTTTTCCCAGGGCTGGAGAGCGTCCACAACCGTTCCGTTAATGCGCTGTTCCCATTTGCGCGGCCTTTCGGCAATTGCATCAAGAAGGCGGCTGTAAACAGTCCGGAAGACAAAGAAGCGCTTCAGCTCAGCATTGCAGCTGCTGTGAAAGCTTGTGAATATTACTCGCCCACTGCCACGGTACAGCTCTGCTGTAAGGGGGCCCTCAAGCTGACCCAATGCGCTGGCGTATAGACCAGAACATAGAATCGAAGCATTGTTTATTTTTTTGGGAGCGGCCCAACCTGAGTGATGGAATGCTATCTGTGTGCTGGCGGTTGACATGAAACAGGCGAGGTCACCATGAAGAGCCGCATCGACCCTGCAGGGCATGCCCACCCAGGCGAATCCGCCGTGGAATTCAAAGGGAGCGAATGATTCCTGCAGGTAGCTGAACGCAAAATCGGAAAAGTAGGCTGACCCGCCGTTTTCGATAAAGCCCCGGATGTTTTCCGCTATAGCTGCCTTATTCTCCTCGTTGATATCCTCCTTGATCTCAACAGACAGAATTGTCTGCCTCTGCGACAGCAGCTGTATGCGGCTGTGAAGCGGGATCTGCATTCCGCATGGGAAAAAAACCGCTCTATAGGGTTTCAGAGAATCCTTTTTTTCAAGCTCATCGATACTGATGAGATCGAAATCAATGGCATACTCCTTGAGCTGCTTTTCTATTCCATCGTAGCTGTTAGTGACCACTGCGGTAACGGGTGTTGCAAGGATGTATCGGGGCGCGATGGTGGCGATAGCAAGTAATATGAAAACTGCAAACTTCATTCCCCGCACGCAGCTTCCTCCCCGTTTTGCAGACGGCTGAGAAGCCTGTCTTTTTCTTCCCAGATTAAGTTGATCCAGTCGGTAAACCTCTTTCTGAATTCGAGGTCGTTGAGATAGTCTCCATTTTTTGTTGAAGGATCAATTGGAATTATTCGGGCGCAGACAATAACCCTGTCGAGTTTGCCACACAGGAAATCCCACATCGATATAATCCCCTGCGGATAGTGGATAGTCACATCAATTATGTCGTTTATCGATTCGCGCATGGCGGAGAGGGTAAAGGCAGCTCCTCCGGCTCTTGGCCTGAGAAGATTAGTGTAAGGCGATTTTGAAGCGGCCTTTCGCTGGGGAGTGTAACGCGTTCCTTCAAGAAAGTTCATTATAGATGCCGGAAATCGTTTGAATCTGGCGCAGGCCTTCCTGGTAGTTTCAAGATCGCGGCCTTTCAGGTGCGGCTTCTTTTGCAGTACTGACTGAGAATACCTTTTCATGAAAGGAAAGTCAAGCGCCCACCATGAGATTCCAAGCAGGGGAATCCATATAAGCTGCTGCTTCAGGAAAAATCTCAGAAACGGAATACGTCCGTTGAATATATGCTGTAGAACCATAATGTCAATCCAGCTTTGATGATTGCTGATGACAAGATAGGACCTTTGAAGGGAAAGCTCCCCGTCGATGTGCACTGACCATTTGATGTCATATATGAGTGAAATTGCCCGGTTGTTTATGACTACCCAGCCTGATGCCACGGAATTGAGCATGATGCTGATCGCAGTCTGGGCTGTCCTGAACCTTAAAACGATTTTAAAAAAAGAGAGTACGAGAACCGGACCGAATACGGCGGCGGTGTTAACGCTTAGAAAGAACAATGAGAATGTCCCTTTGATCTGGCCTGCTAATTTTTTTATCATATTGTCAGCTCGTTGTTGTAATGGCCGATCCTTTCCGGCCAGGGATCTACCCTGACTGGTTCGGAGCGGCCTGAATAATACGAAAAGCAGAAGAAATATCAGTTGAACTTTCTGAAAAAGTCTGATAGACTCTGACTTGGTCCCTATATCGTGACAGCCACATGGTTCAATTTTTCTTCAAATGAAGAGTGTCCCGGTGGTTGTAATTGCCCGTTAACGGGCGGGTTATCAAGTACAATTTTTATTGTGCCCTTTTTTTCTGCTGTATGATCTATTTGAAGGTATATTTTGTGGGGCTGCCGTATATCCCCTGCCAGCGTTTATGCATAAAACAAGAGGAGATTAACATGAAACTGAAAAGAAACATGGGACTCATCGACAGAGTGCTGAGGGTGCTTCTGGCATTTATTGCCGGAGCTTTTTATCTTACCAATATGGTGACGGGAGGAGTGGCCGTTGTCATGCTTATAGTTGGAGCGGTATTTCTGTTAACCGGGCTGACGGGGCTCTGTCCCCTGTACGTGCCTCTCAAGTTTGACACTCTGAAGAAATAGGCGGGGGGATAGTGCCTCAGTTAAAGGCTGCTTGCCGCTTTATTCGGCAGCTTCACGCCCAAGCAGTTTGAGGACCTGCTTTATATCCTCCCAGACATGTCTTCGAAGGGGGCTTTTGTCGCCGCCGTTTCTGATAACGTAACTTGGATGAAAAGTCGGCATAACGGGGATGCCCATGAATTCTCCAAAATGCCCCCTGGTTTTAGTAATGCCTTCAGCTGTCTGAAGTATGAAGCGGGTTGACGGGTTGCCCAGGGTGATGATGACTTTCGGCCTGATTATTTCAATTTGCCTCAGAAGATATGGAGAGCACATCTTCACCTCATCCGGCGCCGGGGGCCTGTCTCTTTCCATAAGGCCGTCGACTGTCGGTCTGCATTTCACGATGTTAGCGATGTACACATCGGAGCGGGGGACGCCGATGCCGTTCTCTATTATTCGCGTCAGCAGTTCACCTGCTCTTCCAACGAAGGGCCTTCCAGTGAGGTCTTCCTGACGGCCCGGGCCCTCTCCAATAAACATTATTTCAGAATCGGGACTACCTTCACCGAAGACAGTCTTGTTGCGAGTGACGCAGAGCCCGCATTTGCGGCAGCCGGCGACTTCGTCGGAAAGTTGTGTAAGCAGTTCAGTTTTTGAATCCATTTTGTGTCCGTAATCGGTTATTATAAGCTTTGTTCATGTACCCTGACGGTTCTGTATTTTGGATGAGGAGCGGTGTTTTCCAGGGCAAAGGGCTGAACTTCACCAGACAAAGCTGACCGGGAGTATCGGAGACCCCAAAAAAGTACATGTCAAGGAGAAAAAGGTTGACTGAGAAAGCACGCATGAACACATGAACATTCGTTCATGTGAGGAGGAACAAGCTCTATGCCGCTGGTTTATAATGAAGAGGATGTATCTCAGAGGCTTGCGGAGTTTTTCAAGGTAATGGGGGACCGGACAAGGCTGCGTATCGTTAAATCTCTACTTGACGGAGAGCTTCAGGCGGGACTTATTGCGGAAGCTGTTTCAATGGAGCAGTCCGCTGTGTCACATCAGCTTAGAATCCTCAAGAGCGCCAGGCTCGTAAGAGCCAGGAGGGAAGGGAAGGCGGTTTTCTATTCTCTGGATGATGACCATGTGGAAAGCGTTTTCAGGCAGGGCATGGATCATATTATGGAACAATAGAGCTGTATCCGTTAATTCTAACGGGGATACGTAGGTTTTGGAGTCGAAATGGGAGACAGGAATAATACCATAAAAAACAGTGATAAACACAGCACACACCACGAACATCACCATCATCACGCGAGGCCCGCTGGTTTTAGGTTGCTGCTGGTCATACTGTTTAATGTCGTTATAACCGCGGCAGAATTTGCAGGCGGTGTGCTTTCAGGAAGCCTCGCACTTATCTCTGACGCGTGGCATAACCTCTCGGACGTGGCCTCCCTTGTGCTCGGCTATGCCGGCGAAAAGGTGTCCGCGAGAAGCGGCGGAAGAAACTATACTTTCGGGTTGAGGCGTTTTGAGGTATTCATTGCTCTTGTAAATGCCCTTGCCCTGGTTGTAGTTGGGGTGTTCATCGTTCATGAGGCAATTGAGAGGTTTGTAAACCCTCAGGAGATTAATGTATGGATAATGCTCCCGATTGCAGCTGTTGGCCTTGCGGGAAATGCGATGTCAATTTTCGTCCTGGCGCGTAACAGGAAGGACAGTCTTAATCTCAGGGCGGCCTTTATCCATCTGCTGTACGATACAATCTCATCGGCGGGAGTAATTATAGCCGGTCTTCTGATATATTTAACTGACATGATATGGATTGACCTTGCCATTTCATTTATGATTGTAATTATGATTTTCTGGAGCTCGTGGGATATAATAGCCAGGTCGTTCAGAATCTTTTTTCAGGGGGCTCCACACGATATCGCAATCGAAGATGTGAGGGGGGATATTCTCAAGGTAAGGGGGGTGGCCAGCGTTCATGGACTTCACATCTGGTCGGTCAGTTCCAGTGAGGTTTTTCTCTCCTGCCATGTATGCTACTCTCATACCGATGATATTGACGATACGGACGAGGTTATCCGCGGGATAAACAGTATGCTTGAAGAACAGTACTCGATAAATCACACAACAATTCAGATTGAGAACAGGCCCATATGCGATCTTGACAGCAGGGCCTGCTGCAATAGAAAACAGGAGGCAGAATAGAACATGGAGCCTAAAAAAGTATGTGAAAGCGCCCTCGAAGTGTGCCAGCAGATGACTCAGGCCGATTCGAACCTTGCCGGCACGGTGCATGGAGGCGCGATAATGAAGCTCATTGACAACACTGCAGGTATTGCCGCGTGCAGGCATTCGCAGGGACTCATCGTTACTGCCTCTATAGACAGGCTTGATTTTCACAGCCCGGTTTTTATCGGTGACCTTCTGAGGGTCAAGGCGAGCGTAAACTATGTGGGAACATCATCCATGGAAGTCGGTGTCAAGGTCGAAGCCGAGAACTTCATTTCCGGTGAGGTGAGGCACACGGCTACGGCATATCTGACATTTGTAGCACTCAATGATGACATGAAGCCGAGAAAAATTCCGGGGCTTCTTCTCGAAACCGATGAGGAAAAGAGAAGGAACAGAGAGGCGGCCATACGCAAGGAAGCGAGAATGGCCGCACTGCACCGTGAAAAGGGGAATGAGGCTTAGAGTTCCGCCAGCTTGTTGAGACTTTCTTTAAGCTTTTCGACAATAGCGGCAAGTTCGTCACGCTTTTTTGTCTCCTTTTCTATGACTTCCGCGGGGGCTTTAGAAGTAAAGCTTTCATTTGACAGCTTTGCTTCTACTTTTTCAAGGTCTGATCCGGCTTTAGTGATCTCTTTTTCAAGCCTGGATTTTTCCATGCCAAGGTCAATTAGCCCCTTCAATGGGAGATATATCTCCAGTTCGCTCATGACGGCAGATGCGTCAGACTTGTCAGGCACATAAGCCGGGTCTACCGTGATGCCGCTGAGCCGTCCGAGGGCTATAATGTGAACCTCTTCGCGTTTTATCAGGGCTGCAATATCTTCTGATCCGGTTTTGAATACAACCGATGCCTTTTTATCAGGAGGTACATTCATCTCTCCCCTGACATTCCTAATCTTGTAAACGATCTCCTTAAAGGTTTCGGTTTCGGATGCTTCCTTTTCAAAGACATAAAGGCTGTAGTTTTTCGGCCAGCTGGATACCATCAGATGCTCATCGGAGTTCTTTATTCCTTCCCATATTTCCTCGGTGACGTAGGGCATAAAGGGATGCATCATTTTCAGGGACTGTGAAAGAACATGATAGAGAACCTGTCTTGCGGTTTCACTTGACTCAGCTTGAGAGTGGTCCTTAGAGTACAGGCGCTGTTTGGTAAGCTCTATGTACCAGTCGCAGAACTCATGCCAGTAGAAGTCATATAGCTCGTTTGCCGCGTCGTTGAATCGGTATTCTTCGAGGGCAAGGCTCACCCTTTCAACAGTTATATTGAGACGATGCAGAATCCATCTGTCGAAAACCTCAAGCCTGGATGGTTCCGGCTGTTCCGGCTTGAAATCTTCCGGAAGGTTCATCAGTATGAATTTGGTGGAATTCCATATTTTGTTTGTGAATGAGCGGTATCCCTCAAGGCGTTTTTCAGAGAACACGACGTCCCGTCCCTGTGCCGCGAAGACGGCGAGCGTGAACCTGAAGGCATCGGTCCCGTACTTATCCATCATGATGAGAGGATCAACAACGTTGCCCCTCGATTTGCTCATTTTGTGGCCGTGTTCGTCGCGTACCAGGGCGTGGATGTAGACATCCCTGAAGGGAATATCATCCATGAACTTTAGCCCCATCATGATCATTCGGGCCACCCAGAAGAAAATAATGTCGAAGCCCGTAACAAGAACGCTTGTCGGATAGTATTTCTGCAGCGCGGCTGTGTTTTCTGGCCAGCCCATCGTGGAGAATGGCCAGAGACCCGATGAGAACCATGTGTCCAGAACGTCTTCTTCCTGGCGTATTTTGGCGCTGCCGCATTTCGAACATTTCGAGGGCGCGTCCAGCTCTACGTGCATTTCACCGCATTCATCACAGTAGTACGCGGGAATGCGGTGCCCCCACCAGAGCTGGCGGGATATGCACCAGTCTCTGATGTTGTACATCCATTCGTAGTAGGTCTTCTCCCAGTTTTTTGGAACAAAGCGTATGCGGCCGTCCTCGACTGACTTTATGGCTTCTTCAGCGAGCGGCTTAATTTTGACGAACCACTGACTTGAGAGATACGGTTCTATTACAGTCTGGCATCGGTAGCAGTGGCCGACAGAGTGAGTGTGTTTTTCAACTTTGACGAGATAACCGCCCTTATCAAGGTCTTCGACAATCTTTTTTCTTGCAGCGAACCGGTCAAGCCCCCTGTAAACTCCGCCGTTTTCGTTGATGAAGCCGCGGGTATCCATAACATTGATTTCTTCGAGACCGTTGCGTTTGCCCATTTCATAGTCGTTCGGGTCGTGGGCCGGCGTTACCTTGACGAGACCTGTTCCGAATTCCCTGTCAACATATGAATCGGCAAAAACAGGAATCTCTCTTTCCACAAGGGGGAGAATAACCTTTTTGCCGACAAGGTGGCTGTAACGTTCATCCTCCGGATTGACTGCTACGCCGGTGTCCCCGAGCATGGTTTCCGGCCGTGTTGTTGCAACTACAATGTACTCGTCGGTCCCTGCAATGCGGTAACGTATATGCCAGAAGCTGCCGTCGAGCTCCCTGTATTCTGTTTCAATGTCGGAAAGAGCTGTTTCGCAGCGTGGGCACCAGTTGATAATTCTGAAGCCTTTGTAGATAAGTCCTTCATCGTAAAGCGTTTTGAAGACCTTCTGTACTGCCTTTGACAGGCCTTCATCAAGGGTGAACCTCTCTCTTTCCCAGTCAAGCGAAGAACCCAGGCGCCTCAGCTGTCCCTTTATCTGTCCACCGGAATGTTCTTTCCATTCCCAGACTCTTTTTTCAAATTCCTCACGGCCGAGCTCTTCACGGCTCTTGCCTTCTTCCCGCAGAAGCCGTTCAACCACGTTCTGTGTCGCTATTCCGGCATGGTCCATGCCGGGCATCCACAGAACAGATTTCCCCATCATTCTCTGCCACCTGGCGATAATGTCCTGAATAGTGTTATTGAGCGCGTGACCCATGTGAAGGCTGCCGGTAACATTTGGCGGCGGGATAACGATCGAAAAGGGTTCACGTCCGTCATTTTCGTCAGCATGGAAGTAGCCGTTATCCTCCCAGGTCTTATACCACTTTTCTTCGGCTGATGCCGGGTCAAAATTATCTGGAATACGCATAATATTATCCTTTTTGTTTCTGGTTGTGGCGGGAAATCGTTCCGCCGCGCGGAAGATTTGCCCGGAGGCTCTGACATTCTGCCCCGGCGGATGAGGGTGTCAATTAGTTTTCAGGCGAGCCAGTGCCGACAGGGCAGAGCCTGGCGCGAGAATGAATTAGAACGGGATTGAATCCTGTCAGGCGGTGATAAGCAGCATCGCTGTATAAGCGGCGTAAAACAGAACTAGGAACCCGCCTTCAAAACGGTTTATCCTTCCCTGACGGCCTTTAAAGCCCCAGCCTGTCACGAAGAGCGAAACGGTCAGTAAGAGCATTGCTGACATGTCCCGGGTGAAGACTTCAGGGGACACGCTGAAGGGCCTGACGCTTCCCGCAATTCCAACTACAGCCATGGTGTTAAACAGGTTTGATCCAATTACATTGCCTAGGGCAATTTCGTGTTCGCCCTTTCGGGCGGCGGCTATAGATGACGCAAGTTCGGGCAGAGATGTTCCGATAGCGACGACAGTCAGGCCGATTACAAGGTCGCTGACTCCAAGTGATGTCGCTATTTTTACAGCGCCTGTAACAAGCAGATGAGAGCTTGCTATCAGCAGGACAAGTCCGGCTGACAGGCTGAACAGCGATCGACCGAGCGGTCTGGATTTCTCTTTCAGCATGTCTTCGACTTCTGTGCTGAATTCATCAGGTTTCTTGTTTACCGACTGCCACACCGACCAGGCAATGAGACATGCAAATACTGTAAGAAGAATGGCTGCTTCAACGCGTGTTATCTCTCCGTCATGGATTTGCCAGGCTGCCAGTAGTGTTGCCGCTGTCAGTACGGGCAGCTCGCGCCGGAGAACGGCCGACTTAACTGTAATCGGGGCAATAAGCGATGTAATCCCGAGAATAAGGGCTATATTGGTGATGTTTGATCCATAGGCGTTCCCTATTGCGATGCCGGGATTACCTTTAACAGCTGACATGGCGGAAACGAACATCTCCGGTGCTGATGTGCCGAAACCGACAATAATCATTCCTATAAGGAGGGGAGGCATTCCCAGGTAAGCCGCGATTCCTGAAGCTCCGTCAACAAAGCGGTCGGCGCTCCACACAAGGATTATAAGTCCTGCTATGACAAGGGCAATGGCTGTAATCATGGGCGTTTCTCTGAATTTTTCTCCGCAGGGTTTTTCCGCATTTTGATAAGTGCGGAAATGCTGGTGTTGTTTTTTCTAAGGTAAAAACGAAGCATGAAGGCGTAGTACAAACCGCCCGCTGTTAAGGCAAGCAGAATAAAAAGAACCGGATGCAGCCTCAGGTGTTTCATGGTTATGATCAGAGCAATTGGCGGCATTGCCGCGGCTATCTGGACGGAAGACCTTCTGAAAATGCGCGCGGCAGAGGCTCCGGCGTTCATCAGGATGAATGACAGGTATATCAAAGATATGACTGTGTATGAGGCTGAAAAGAATATCAGAGCGGCATAGATGCTTCCGAGCGCACCGCCGGCAAAGAAAGAAAGCAGAGCGAACACAGAAAGGGCTGAATTGAAAATCATGTTGAGGTGCTGTTTCTCTACAATATTAAGGGCATAGGACAGCGGCTGTATCAGAAAGCGGACCAGCATGGAGGCAGCCAGAATTTCCGTATAGACTCCGGCTTCGGACCATGTGGAGCCAAGAACAACCGTAAAAAGCTCTTCGCTGGCGACGCCGATAAATGCTATGGGCATGAAGGACATCAGCAGCAGTTTGTCGAAGATGTCTTCAGTAAGGCGGGCTATACTGCCGTTTTTATTGTATTCCCGGGCGGCATCCTGTTCGTACACCCTCGACATGGATGTGCTTAGAATCTTCATGGGCTCATTTATCAGCTTGAACGCCATTGAGTAAAGCCCGGTTGCGGTGAAACCGAAAAACGGTGTTATTATCAGAGTAGGTAGTCTTTCAGTAAGGCTTTTAGACATTGTGGATAATATGTTGAACTTTGGAAATCCTGAGTAACGCCGGGCGGTACTTTTCATAGCAGAAAGTGAAGGCAGGGAGATGAGGCCTCTGTCCTTTCGAATTAATATCGTGAGATAGGCTGACGCTGAAATGGCAAAGCCGGCGATGTTTCCCCAGAAAAGCCCTGCTGTGCCTATTCCGGCAAGTCCGATCTTGAAACCCACTTCACCAAGCTTGTTTATTATCTCTGACATTGCGATTCTTCCGAAACGCCTCTTACGGGAAAACCATAGTTCGAGAACGTCGCGGGAACCTCGCACAAAAACGAGAATGGGGAGGAAGAATATGTATATCCTTATATCCTCAAGAGAGGAAATACCGCTGGACATATAGTAGAAGATGAAACTGGATACGGCAATCAGAGCAGTAAAAAAGATAAGAAGCGAAAGTGCCAGCTGTACAACGCTAAATGAATCAGATTCCTTTTCGGGCAGAGAAATAGCGTATTCGTAGCTGAGAGAGCTGAAAGTGAGACATATAAATAGAAAGGTCATAAAGAGCTCAGCTATCCCGAACTGCCCGGGGGTGTAGAGCCTGGCGATAACGGCGATGGACGCGAAGCTGATTATTCTCGCGATAACATTTCCCGACATTATTTTCAGTGCGTTTTTAGCGAATGAGCTGTTCATGAATTCACCTTATGGTTAAAAGCCATTAACAATAATCACATAGCGCTTGCAAGAAGTAAATTTTTCATCATTTTAGTAGCCGAAAAATGTGCTCAAATGTATATTCTTTTTTTTGTGAAAATTATGTCTTGAAATAATCGGATCTGTCCGTCATAATCAAGACGTCAAAATCTGAATTACTTGCTTAACAGCTGTATCATATTCCCGGAGCTGCTCGCCTTTCCGGGATCAGGGGGTGGAGATGAGCGGTCTTGTTCCGGTCATAAGGGTTGATGAGGAGAAGTGTACAAACTGTCATGCCTGCATAAGCGCCTGCCCGGTGAAGTTCTGCAATGACGGGAGCGGGGACTATGTCAGGGTCAATGCCGATCTGTGTATCGGCTGCGGGAACTGCATAGCTCACTGCACACATAGTGCGAGGCTCGGTATTGATGATACGCCTGAATTTGAAGCTCTGATAAAAAGGAGTATCCCCTTTGTGGCGGTGGCCGCGCCCGCTGTAGCATCATCATTCCCTCGCGAGTATCTCAACCTTAATGGATGGCTGATGTCGATCGGAGCTTCGGCGGTTTTTGATGTCAGCTACGGAGCTGAGCTTACTGTGAAGTCCTATGTCGAGCACATAAAAAGGAATAGTCCAAAATGTGTAATAGCGCAGCCTTGCCCGGCTATAGTAAGCTACATAGAGATATATCACCCTGAGCTGATCGGGTTTTTAGCGCCCGCGGACAGCCCAATGCTCCATACAATCAAGATGATTGAACGTTTCTACCCTGAATACAGGGATATGCCTGTAGTTATGATTTCACCATGCTATGCCAAGAAAAGGGAATTCATCGAAACCGGTTATCAGGATGTAATAAACCTGACGGTCAAGTCCCTTAACGATTTGCTTATGATGAGAAAAGTTGATCTTTCGGACTATGATGAAAAAGACTATGTGAATCCTCCGGCAGAAAGGGCAGTCCTCTTTTCAACGCCAGGGGGTCTTCTTGAGACAGCCATGAGGGAAGTGCCGGGTATTTCGCCGAAAACGAGAAAAATTGAGGGTGTGGAGGTGATCTACAGATACCTTTCAAACCTGCCCGAGTCAATTTCGGACGGCACCGCGCCGCTGCTGATTGACTGCCTTAACTGTGAGAAGGGGTGCAATGGAGGGCCTGGAACGCTTAACGTGGACAAGAATATCGACCAGATTGAAGCTCTTGTGGCCGCAAGGGCAGAGGAAGCCCGCAAAAGAATCGCTGGCAGGAATACGAGGAAGGGACTGAAGGCATTTCATAGAATCCTGGACAGCTACTGGGAAGAAGGGATGTACTCAAGGTCATATCTTGATCTGAGCCGTAACGGAACCTACAAAATGCCTTCTGATAATGATATGGCCCGTCTCTATGAGGAAATGCTGAAGTACGAGGAAAGAGACCACTACAACTGCAGCGCCTGCGGTTACGGCAACTGCAGGGACATGGCTGTCGCGGTATTTAACGGTCTAAATAAGCCTGAAAACTGTCAGGACTACCGGCAGAAGATGGTCGCCAGGCTGCACCAGGAGTCAACTGAGCGGATAAACACGGCTCACAGGGCCCTCATGAGTATTGAGAACAGCGACATAGGGAAGATGTCGGCCGAGTTGATTGGCTTTTCACGGGAACAGGGAGAGGCAATGAAGAAGCTCAGGAGCATGATTGAGGATTCTTCGTCAATTATTGAAAGCGTTAATCCAATCGTAGACGCGATCAACGAGATATCGCTTCAAACGACACTGCTCGCCCTGAACGCTGCTATTGAGGCGGCCCATGCCGGAGAACATGGCAGGGGATTCGCTATTGTCGCTGCGGAGGTAAGAAAGCTCGCCGGAAGAACCAAAAACGAAGTCAATAAAATAATGCCGTTTTCAACGGAGATAAAGATGCTATTTCAGGCGGTTCTTGACAGGACAGCGGGATTTGAAGACACAATAAGCCGTCTCGGAGAGATCAGCGGCGATGTCGAAGAAGCTGCTAACCGCATATCCGATGTGAAGGGAATACTCCAGGACAGGTTCTAAGCCGTGAGTGTCGTCACTGTCACGGCAACTCGGCGTACCATGAAAGTCCAGAGACGTCACCGACAGCTTCCGATGTTACAGCCAACTCGGCGGCAGAGGTGTAGTCCAGGGCGGCCCATGACCAGCCGGCGGGGAATGCGGTGTCGGCCGCGGTGACGGCGGAGCCTTCATGTGTAGTCGATCCGGTAACTGTGAATTCTGCGTCTGAATACTGCAGAAGGCATTCTCTCGCCGGGTAGGCAGCTGCAGCGTTAGGGTCGTAGGAGATGTAACGAAGCTCGGCGAGGCTGTCTCCTTCCGACGTGACTATTTCGATGGATCCGGGTGACTGAGTCAGCGCTGTAAGTGAATAGGTTCCGTTTTCTGGATCAAGAGTAAGTCCCGGCCACGTGGAGGAAGTATTTTCAGTCAGGAGGGCAGTGTCAGCATCCTGAAGAGTAAACGTAAATGACCCGCCCGCGCCGATTTCACCACCGGCGCCCAGAGCGGTTTTTTCCGCGCCCTCCGTAAAGGCTGTGACGTACAATGTAAGCTCGTTTATATCTATGGTAAGCAGCGAGTACTCCGCAGCGAGGTCGTCCCAGTTGGCTATCGTACCGCTTATGGAAGTGCCCTCGTCTCCGTCTGCATCATCCCCCGTCTCTTCGGTGTTTTCTTCTTCATTCTCGTCAGGGCTGTTGCCGGAATACACGGGAGTGTCGTCGCTCACCGTCTCGCACGACAGGGCTGTAAAAGCAAGTATTGCTGTCAAAATTATCCTTATCAGTGGCATGGGGCCTCCAGTATGAACTTGTGTCAGCGCGCGGAAAGGCGAACCTGACTCAAGATACTAATTAGCATAGAAAACGTAAACAGTAAATTCTTTTTATCGGGAGCGCAGCAGAAAATAAGATATCCATTTGACAAAAATTCAGTAATAGACTGAAATACCGGGCTCAGGACGAGACAGTCCTGGAGGAGGTTTTTTGAGATTTTATAAGTGTTTTGCGGCAGACAGTGTTTTTTTTTCGGCGGGGGGATATAAACCTTTCGCGGCACTGGTCATAATATTCTGTACTATATTTCCCGGGGCATCATCTGCCGCGGAGGGAGTTTTAAAAAGGGTTGAGGGCTTTTCGAGGGCCTATGCCGTGAAGGTCCCGGACTCTTACAGCTTTTCACCGCCCGAGCTCATGAGGCTTGAAGAAGAGGGTATCACAGTCGATCTGTACGCGAGGGACTTCGAGCAGGGGAATCTTGTTTATGCCGAGTTGTACCGCTCGGGCGGGCAGGGCCCTGTTAAGGGCGCAAAGCTTTACTGCGGTTCAAGGGAGATCCCTCTTACTCACAGAGAGTGGGGAAGCCGGGGCTTTATCCCTATCAGTCCGGAGGCGGAGCCGGGAAGTATGCAGATACGGCTGGTTTACTCTTTTGGATGGTTTAGCCGTGAAATAACCGGCCGTTTTATTGTCAGGGAAGCCTCGTTCCCCCATAGCCGCAAGGCCCTGAATCTCGGAAAGTTTTCTGACTCTGATTACCATACCAAGAAGGATAACCTTGAGCACATAAAGCGCAGCAGCGCAAAGAAAAAGAAGGCATTCGCCTCCCGGGGGCCTGATATGATATCATCCTCGCTCTCACATCCCAGGGATATGCATTATATTACCTCTGAGTTCTGGGCAAAGCGGACATACAGGCGGTATAGGACAGTAAAGGGCGTCAAAAAGAGGCTCAAGGATAAGGTCAGCATTCACAGAGGCCTTGACCTACGGGGATTTGAGGGTACTCCGGTTTATGCGATGGCGAGGGGCAGAGTCGTCCTGGCTGATTTCCTTTTCTACGAAGGCAACATGGTTGTTATTGACCACGGAAACGGCATTTTTACATACTATATGCATTTAAAAACGCTGAACGCAGCAGAAGGCGATGTCGTTGACGCGGGCGATGTCATCGCCGCTGTCGGTTCGACCGGGCAGTCTACAGCGGCACATCTGCATGTTTCTCTGTACGCGGGCGGTGAACAGGTTGACCCTCTAAGCCTTCTGCATCTGCCGGTCAGAGACTGAAGAGCGGCTTAAGTTTCAGTAATATTGACGGAAAGGTTGATTTATGAACGATTATTTTGACAGCCTCCGGACGCAGGGGTTTAAAATGACTCCACGCAGGAAGGCCATTATTGAGTTCTTTGTCGAACAGAACCGTCATTTAACCGCTGAGGATGTGTGGACCGGTTTAAATGAAGAGTTCGAAAAATGGGGTTTGCCGGGGGTTTACAGAAATCTTGAAACCCTTGTAGAGTGCGGAATTCTGGTGCGAGTTCAGATGTTCGACAGAAAAAAACACTATGGTTTGTGTGAAACCGGAAATTCATCGCATCATCATCACATCATATGCATAAAGTGCGGAATGGTTAAGGATATCAGTGCCTGTTGTATGACTGCCATTGAAAATGTAAGCGGATTCAGGGTGATTAGTCATTTTATGCAGGTAAACGGTATATGTGAGCGTTGTATGGCGGAGAAACAAAAAAGTATCAAACAGAAATAAATTCTATTTGCAATATTATAATTTCCTTCCCAGTTTGTTCGTGGATTTATCTGAAGGTATTTTTGTATTTTCTAAACAGAAATAATTTCTATTGGATATTTTGGGAGGAATTATGAAGGGTTTGAAATTGGTGCGAGTATTATGTCGTTTTTATTTGGCTGGAATGCTTACTGCGTTTTTTAGTATGGGGCTAAGGGCACAAAGTACAGTGTTTAATCTGGGATCCATCACGGTTGAAGCTGAAAGTAGTGAGACATCTCAGGGACAGGGTGGCGGAAATACCACGGTGATATCCAGGAAAAGCATTAAAACACATAAGGTTGTCGATCTCTCAGAGGTAATAGCTGACGAGCTTGTAGAAGCTTCAATGGTCAGGAAGAGCGGATATGGCAATGAGGTTGGTCTGAGAGGTTTTACCAAGAGTAACCTTAGATTTACATCTGACGGAACTCTTGTTGAAGGATCATGCGGAAGCAGAAAAGATCCTCCTCTTTCTCATATTAATATGATTTCAGTCGGAGAAATGCAGATAAATGAAGGTCCATTTGATGTTGCTGTCCCGGGAGCTCTCGGGGGAAGTGTCAACGTTAAGACAAAGGACCCGCAAAAGGGCTTTCATGGAGAAACCCAGCTGAAATACGGGTCATTTGATTTTATGAGTCTGGGCGGTTTTCTGACTGGCGGCAATGATTTAATTCAGGGGCTGTTCGGATATAATTTTTCCAGGTCTGGACAGTACAAAGACGGAAGCGGTAACCCCTTGACCAGTTTTAATCAGAGCTATACAGCGGCGGGAAAGTCAAAAGATGCCTTCTCAAAACATGATTTCTGGGGGAAAATTAATTTCGATATGTCCGATAAGCAGAGACTTGCTGTGACATCTTCATATGGAGCCGGGAAAGATATTTTATCTCCACGTACTGGCATGGACATAAAACAGGAAAAGACATTCATGAACAAAATCGAGTACGCTCATAGCAATTTGGGCAGTATGTCTGAACTGCTGTCTTTATCCGCGTACTATAATCGTATAGAACATTATCCATATGGAGAATACAGATCAGGCGTGGTGAACACCAGACGTATTGAGGCATTATCTGGCATAACTGGAGCGAAGGTTGAGAACAAAACAATGACCTCATTTGCTGGGTTGACATGTGGAATTGATTTTTATTACAGAAGCTGGGATGGGAAGCTATTTAGCCGTGAAACCGGCGAGGTTATGAATCCCAATCTTTTTCCCGATGTAGGCGAGGTTGATTTTGGCGGCTATATTAAGGCTGATCGTGACATCGGCTTGTTGTCAATAACTGCAGGATTAAGAGGGGATATATTCAGAAGTAAAGCCGGAGGGCGCCTGATTGACAGTCTTTCAATAACTCAAACTAACGAGGTGACGGAGATATTTCCAGGGGGGAATATTTTTATGAAATACTATGCCCTTGAGAATATAACACTGTTTGGCGGAGCCGGTGTTTCAACTCGAACACCCACCGCGGTTGAGAGGTACACTCAGCAGGGCAGTACGTTTTACGGAAACCCTGACCTTAAGTCTGCCAGGAATCATGAGGCTGACCTGGGCCTTGAAGTCACTCCGCTTAAAAAGATAAAAATTAAAGGGAAGGGCTTTTATAGCTATATCACAGATTATATCTATCAGACAACAGTTCCGGCAAAAACCTGGACAAATATTGACGTTTATATTGCCGGAGGTGATTTTACGGTTGCTGTGGAACCAGTTAAGGGCCTGACTTTGAGCGGAGCCGTATCATGCCAGACAGGCAGGAAAATTGATACTCTCAGTGATAATGATGATAAGGACCTTGCTGAAATACCGCCTCTAAAGTCCAGGGTGGATATATCATGGAATAGGAATGACCTGTCGCTCTCAGTAGAATGGACCCATTCTGAATCGGATACCAGTATTGACAGTCCAGCTGGAGAGAGGCGGCTTGACGGCTGGGATGTGTTTAATTTAAAGATTGGATACCGTTTTACCGAAGAAAAGAATTTTTTCGGCTTTATGAAAGGAACGGCACTAAATCTGGGAATAAACAATGTTTTTAATAAAACCTATGCAGTATCAAACTCCTACGAGTATGATCCTACCGATGTGGGAGGGAATAATGTCTCAGTTGTGAATGAACCGGGCCGGTTTATTTATGGCAGTCTGACCTATAGTTTTTAAGAGCACAGAAGTATGTATGGAGTTCTTTAAACAAAAGTCAGACACCCTATTCAGGTGTTCGTTTGTGCTTTCAGTTCTTATTCATGCCGGCCTTGCATCTATTGTTCTGACGGAAGGTGGCACGCTTCTCAAGCCAGTGGAACAGCCTTTGTCCTGCTCTCAGGAGGTGGAGTTTCTTCCTGAGTCATTTAGGGGCTCTGGTAACCTGGTAGAGAAGATTGAGGGAGGCCGAGTTGAATCTAATCCTGAAGCTGATGGGAATGGTATAATCGATAAGTCTACTCAAGGCCAGCGGGATGGGTTAGGGGCGAAACTGGAAGCGGGATATACCGCGGTAGTTAAAAGCAAAATTGCAGCACAAAAAAGGTATCCTGAATGGGCTCGCAGAAAACGGCATGAAGGAGAGGTTCTTGTCGCATTCGGGATTATCCGAAGTGGATTTGTGTATGGACTTAGAGTTGAGAAATCTTCGGGTTTTTTGGATTTGGACCGGGCTGCAGTGGAAGCGGTTAGAGATTCTGAACCGTTTGAGGCTATTCCAGACTGCGTCGATGATGATCGCATTGAAATGAAGATTGTTCTTAAGTTCCTTCTTACAGATCATAGAATTAAATGAAGAATTAGTAATTATTTTTTTGCCCTTACCTGTGTAAGCATTACAGATATTAACTGTGGTATTATGGGCATACCCCATGTTTTCACTGGTTGGTTGCCGCTTTTTTTCAGATTTTTTTAAATTGAATCAAACACTCAAAAAGATATAAAGTTGACACAATTTGTCATCAATGTTAGTTGTGACTAATTACAGGGGTGCTGAATAACGCAGTGATGAGTGGTTGTTAGCGTCAGGAACTGAGTCTTTCTGAAATTGATATCGGGGAAACATCTAAATGAAAGAGCAGTTGAAAAACTTAGATGGTCGCTTATATTGGACTTATGTCAGTGTTCTTCATGACATCTCTATATATTTTACTTGTTTGTTCAACCAAACGAGCGGTATGAGGGGGAATTATGATTGACCTTTTTAATTTTGGGTTTAGTCATGCTGAGTATAATTATAGAAATGGGGACAATGAAATTCAATCGTTAAAAGAAAGCGTCCGCAGAAGGATACTCAACGAGGCAAGGCTGGAATTCGAAGCATACGGATTCATGAGGGCCAACATCAGAAGGATTGCTGAGAAGTCGGATATTTCTTCAGGAAATATATATAACTACTATGGAAGTAAAGACTCTATATTTACGGCTATAGTAGAGCCGACAGTCAGCGCCATCAGACTTATTCTGGATGACCTCCGGAGTGTTGATTACTTACAGAGGCCAGAGTCCTGGACCCTGGAATATCACATGGGTGTCGTGACCGCTGTTGCGGATTTTATCGAAAAGCACAGAAAGAACCTTGAGCTTCTTGCCTTCAGTTCTGCCGGATCAGAGCTTGAGGACTTTGCAGAGGAGATTATTGACCACTACACTGAGTACTCACTGGGCTTCATCAGCAGGGCCAGGGAGCTGTATCCACAGGCTAATATTACGATTTCAGAGTTTTTCGTGCATAATATCGTTTCATTTTATATAAGCACTGTCAGAGAAATTCTGATGCACAGGGTTAGTTACACTGAAATGAAGGAGATACTCTCTGAGACTATGCAGTTCACCTATCACGGGTGGAAGCCCCTGATGGAGTGGTACCGGTTTGTTCCCGGTGGAGGAGAGTAAAGATTTTCTCAAAACTGAACAATATTAATTATTGGCAAAATTGAAGTTTTTTAGTCAAGGGAGCCTGAGTTGATCTCTGTGTCGGTGGTTGTAATGTATTCCGTGGGGAAAAATAAAGGCCGGTTGGGAGTTACCGGCCTTTTTTGTCGAATGGTATTGCGATGCTGGCTCAAGCTTACTGAAGCAGCTGGAGAACAGATTGTGACTTTGTATTCGCCTGCGCGAGCATTGAAGTCGCTGCCTGCGTGAGAATCTGGTATCTTGTAAACGAAGACATCTCTTCGGCCATGTCCGCGTCTCTGATGCGGCTTTCTGATGCCTGAACGTTTTCGTACGCGTTCATGAGGCCCTTTGCTGCGTGCTCAAGCCTGTTGTAGTATGCTCCGAGGTCGGCTCTCTGTTTTGATATTATTCTGAGAGCTTCGTCGGCCAGGCCTATTACCGAGTTAGCTTTGCCCGGAGTCGATATTGAGACAAAGGTGAGGACGGTAGGGTTTCTCAATCCCAGTGCCGCGGTGGTCATAGTCTCAATGAACACTCTTTCTCTCTGGTGCATATTCGGGCCCATGTGGAACCACATTGAGGACGTCGGATGAAGTCTTGCGAACGAGCCTGTCAGAAGCTTCATCTTGTTGAATTCCGCCTGCGAAGAAATCCTGTCGATTTCATCGATCAGCTCTGACACCTCTACCTGAATGAGCTGGCGGTCTTCGGCTGTGTATATTCCGTTAGCAGCCTGTACTGCAAGCACCCTGACTCGCTGGATGATGCTGTGTGTCTCGCTCAGATATCCTTCAGCGGTCTGAATAAGCGACATGCCGTCTTCGGTGTTCCTTTCCGCCTGCCTGAGGCCCTGAATCTGTGATCGCATCTTTTCGGAGACGGCAAGTCCTGACGCATCGTCGCCGGCCTTGTTAATTCTCATGCCCGAAGAGAGCTTTTCAATGTTCTTTGTGAGATCCCAGTCGTGAAACTTCAGGGTTCGGTGCGAAAAGATCGCCGCTACATTGTGGTTGATTATCATATTTCCTCCTTGAAATCTGATGCAGTCATCCTTGACCGCATTAATCAGCATTATTTATCATTTCCAAAGTCGACATTGTCATAAAAATCCATTTAGACTGAATAATGGCGAAAATAAGCGAATATAATTGAATACAATATCAAAAAGCCCTTTAAATGGGGCTATATGATTAGAGTTAAAAAAATGGGAATTATTATGATTTTTTTCAGGAAATCCAGAGAGTTGCGGAAAAGATACTGGTAGAAAGGTGTTGAATTCCGGCTTCATCTCACATAACGAATGATTTATGGTTGAAAATTATTCGGGCAAACAGAGACTGTAAAAAAAAACGGGGTATTTTCACCAGATGAGATATATGGGAAGCAGCCGGGGCAGCTATGGAATGCCCGGAGGCGGATGGTTCGGAAGGGTTCTGGCTTTTCTGGATAATCTGCTCAACAGGACAATCGCGGCCGTCAGGGTGGTTTCGGGGGCTTTGTTAATGCTCTTGAACCGGTACAGGATCGCAGCTGCCGGAATCGCTGTAGGTTTTATTATCGCTTTCGGAGTCATTGTATATCTTGACTTTCAGAAGGTCAAGGAGCTGACCTCATTCAGGCCAAGCGTGACCACAAAGATATATGACAGAAACGATGTGCTTATCGCGGAGCTTTTTCAGGAGAAAAGGGAAGTCGTTCCCTTCGAGAGTATCCCGGATGATTTGAAAAACGCGGTAATGGCGATTGAGGACACCGAGTTCTACAGCCATTCAGGAATTAATGCGAAAGGAATTATCCGTGCCTTCTTTGTTAACATCGCTGCCGGGGGTGTAAAGCAGGGGGGAAGCACTATCACACAACAGCTCTCCAAGATACTTCTGACAGACAGGGAGAGAAGCCTTTACCGGAAGGCAAAGGAGGCCTTCATCGCACTGATGATGGAGTTTACCTTTACTAAAGAGCAGATTTATGGCATGTACCTCAATCAGATATTTCTGGGTCATGGAGCTTACGGGGTTGAGGCCGCTGCTCAGTTTTACTTCCAGAAGAGCGTAAATGAGCTCAACACAGCTGAATGCGCTCTCATAGCCACCCTGCCTTCCGCGCCAAACCGTTACTCTCCCATTAGACACACAAAGCTATCCATGCAGAGGCACAGGGTCGTACTGGCGAGGATGGTTGAACTCGGCTTCCTGAGTGTCGAACAGGCTGAAAAGAGCTACCTTGATTTCTGGCCGGACTACCTGATGCGCATAAATGAACTTGCTCCCACGCGGAATACCTGGACTTCAAGGGTCAACAGGGCGCCGTGGTTTACAGAGTATATACGCCGCAGGCTTGTTGAGGATTTTGGCGAGGATGTGGTTTACAAACAGGGTCTCAACGTCTACACAACGCTGGACATCAGAAAACAGGATGCGGCTGAGAAGGTTCTGGCCGCTGCTCTTGAAAAGCAGACAGCTGTTTCTTCCGGGCTCTCATATAATGATGACGGGTACATAGCCGAACGGTACACTGAAACGGTTGAGTTTCTCAGCTACCTCTTTGACATACCCGGTCTGAAAAGACGGGGCTCGCGTGAAGCAGTAAAGCTGAATGCGCATATCAGGAGCCATGTGATAGAAGAGCTTGATGCCGTCAATTTTCTAACCGGAGTGGCCCCTGTTTACGATCTTGCTGAATCATTCAGGGGAACATTTCTTGACGACAGGGAGCAGCAGAGGGTTCAGGGCTGTTTCCTTTCGATAGATCAGCGGAACGGCTACATTGAGGCCATGGTGGGCGGTTCAGATTTCACCACCTATAACCAGCTTAACCGCACCATGCAGTCGCGCAGGCAGCCGGGATCATCAATCAAGCCGCTGCTGTATTCAGCCGCAATTGAATCAGGAAAGTTTACGCCTGCCAGCGCTATACTTGACTCTCCGATAGTCTATCTCGACACGGAAGGAGGAGATTGGCTGCCTGAGAACTATGAGGGCGACTATCAGGGGCTGGTGCGTCTCAGGAAGGCACTCGCGCTTTCTCTGAATGTAATCTCAATAAGACTGGCCGATCAGCTCGGCATAGATACGGTTACGCAGTATTATACGAGGCTGCTCAAATTCAACCAGGAGGAAGCCAGGAGCAGAATTCCCAGAAACTTCTCTATCGCCCTCGGCTCAATAGAGGTGAGTCCCTTCGAGCTTACAAGAGCCTATGCGATTATTGCCAACGGCGGACGAGATGTAATTCCTCTGAGCATAAGGTATATAAAAGACAGGGACGGGAAAATAGTACAGAATCAGGAGGCTGATGTAAACAAGCTCCTTGAGGAAAAACGCAATAACGGCACAATCCAGGTTATTAAGCCCGAGACCTCACAGATTATGATAAGCATGATGCAGGGCGTGGTCAGCTCCGGAACAGGCATGGGTGCATCAATTGGAAGGCCGGCGGCAGGTAAGACTGGAACTACAAATAACTACAAGGACGCCTGGTTCGTAGGATTTACCCCTCAGCTCACAACGAGTATCTGGATAGGCTATGATAAAATGGGGCTTTCTCTCGGTCCGGGACAGGCTGGCGGCGCGGTGGCTGCTCCGGTATGGGCTTCTTACATGAAGGAAGCCATGAAAGGAGTGCCGGTTACCGGTTTTCCGGCATACGCAGCTCTCGCAGAGAAGGAAATATGTTCAAAAACAGGGCTTCTTCCGGGTCCTGGATGTTTAAGCAAGATTAGCGAAATCTTTATTCCGGGAACAGAGCCTACTGAAGAGTGTGCCTCCTGCAACGGAAGCGATGTTGGAGTCAGGGCAGCCAGGAAGGGCCCCTCTGAGAACCTGGTGAGAGAACAGAAAAGGTCGGTGATAAAGAATATACAGACCGAAACAGACAACGCGATAATTAACGATATAAGCAGCGACCTTCTTGGACATTGATGAAGGCCGGCAGTTTCGGTTTGCCCGGACGTATCGCAGGTAAGATTCAAAAGGGGGAGGATGGGGCCGCATGGGTTTTTATTTAAGATTTGTATGTACGGTTATGCTCTGTGTCTCAGCGCCTGCTTTTTTTACAGGATGCGGAAAAAAGAAACCGGCTGAAGAGAGCAGCCTGCCTGAGTCGGCGGTTGCGTGCGTCAGGGATTCCAAGTCGTACAGTGAGCTAAGGGCCTGCTATTCGGCCGGTACTCTGGCTGAAGCTGAAAGCCTTGTCAGAAAAGGGCTAATTACAAAGGAGAAACTTTTCTCTGTTTTAAAGATCGCTGACACGGGCGATAAGTGGATATGCCCCCCGCCAGAGATGTCAGATGAGACCGCGATAATAGATGTGAGATTTACAAGGCATTCAAGCCAGAACATAGTAGGGATGCCTGTCAGGCTCAGGGCCGTTTTTGAAAATGGAAGCTGGAAGCTTGACCTCTCCGGAGACATATCCACGCCTGCTGGAGGGGATTCCACTGTAAATGAATATGTGAGAAAAACCTTCAGTAAATACTGAAATTCTCAGTACATGGAAAGAGCCATGTTTAGAATGATGTCGTCCATCAGGTCAGTAGCGTCAAGGCTGGCGGGAAACTGTTTCTTGAGCTCAGAGCACAGAATAAAAGCCATATAGAGCGAGCCGGTCTCAATGTACAGGTTGGCCAGATTATAGTACGATTCTTCCATCATGGGATCAAGGTCTATAGATCTTTTATAGTAATAGGCGGCCATGTCGTAGTTATTGATTTCCCAGTGAACGCCGGCAAGGTTGGCACATGTGATTGCGTCGTCCGGATTGAACCTGAATGCTCTCTCAAGGACCAGGCGTGACTCATCAAGCTTTCCTAACTCGCAAAGCGCTACACCGAGTCCGTTTAGAATCTCCGGGTCCCGGTCATCCAGGGTTGAGCCGTAGCTGAATAGCTTGAAGGCCTGAAGGTAGTCACACGAGTCAATACTGTCATAAGCCCTGTCTATAATATCCTCAAGGCTTTCTTCCAGAAAGTCTTCGTCGTTCGAAACTGCAAGCGACTCTTTTACCGGCACGTCCTTGAAAGCATTATTTCTAATATATTCTGTCATACTTTCAAGTAAATAAATCCTGTAAAAAATGCAACGATTTTTCAGGCGACTTTATTCGATTCTGGCTCTTTTATTTTACTGTAACCACGGAACATAAATCCCCGGTCTTGTCAGAGGCGGAATTGCTGTTGTATATGTCAGCCTTCCATTCTCCGTCAATTACCAGCTTGTATCTGTACGTACCTGATGGAAGGCGCTTTAAAAGTCTCCACACGCCGTCTTTCCCCCGGGTCATAACGTCGTTTTCCGGATTCCAGCCGTTGAAATCTCCGACAACAGATATAAATCTTGCCCTGGGGCGGAAATGCCGGAACTCGACCCTGTTTTTCCCCAGAATTCTGTATGAGAGCCGGGGATTGAATCTTTCCGGAGGCGGATATGTCACCGACACATAGGAACCGGCTCCGTCGTCCTTTTTTGAGAAATTCAACGGATCGCGAATGTAAATGCCGTCCACGATGTATTTATAGCTGTATTCGCTGTCTCCGGCGGACAATGGTTTGAAGTAGTACCACACACCATGTCTCCCCTTATTCATTGGAACCGGGTCCCAACCCGTAAAGCTCGCGCAGATCTTTACGGAGTCCGCACTCCTTCCTCTGTAGGTGAACAGTGTTCCCGGTACAAGCTTCTCACTGTCTCTGCCGAGCGCGTCAAGATTGACCATGTTGAGCGGCTCGGGGGGGGCCGGAATTTTAAGGCTGACCAGGTTCTGGTAGTCGGCTATTTTAAGTTTGACATTCCCCGGCGTAAAAGCGGGCATGCAAAAGAGTATGCCGGTCAATATGAGGAGTCTCACGGCACGGTATCTGTGTAGGTTCATCGGCGGTATCAGAAATCTCCGTAATAATATATCTGCAGTACGAAATCTGCTGCAGCACAAAAGTCATTTCTTCTTGATGGATACACTACTTGTGTCGATAATCTTAACGTGAAGCTTGAGAGTATTTTGCTGGACCGGCCTGTCAGTTTGATCCGGCGCAAATATTTTTTCTGGTTTCTAATAGTTACTTGATTTTTAAATTCGGGCAATATGATCTGATTATGTCCCGTAATCCCGGCGCACGATTAAACGAATAGGAGTTCAGGTGTTTTAAAATGGCTGAAGTCGAAAAGATAGATTATTCGCCCGACGAGCTCGAGGAAATAGACAGAATTGTAAAGGTGGTTACGGGCTATGTTTCTCCTGCTGAACAGGATGCCTATATCGCGCCTGGCGGATACCAGCCGCCAACGGATGACCTTCCTTCTGCTGATGACTTTGTTGAGACGTTTCCGGCCCAATCCGACGACGAACTTGATGAATATTACGATACTTCAGAAGATGATGCTGAGGGCGGTCCTGGCTACATCTATGAGGAGTCATCGGAGATTCCTGAAGATGAGGTGGAGGACATCTCAGATCTTATTCAGGAAATTGAAACGTCTGAAACTTCTGAACCTGACGAGGATTTTCTTGAGGATATCACAGAGGATTTCACTGCCGAAGAACCTCAGGATTTTGAACCGGAAGAAGCGTCCTCACTGCCGGAAGACTTCGACTTTACTTCAGATGATGTGCTTGAAGAGCCTGCAGCCCCGGAAGCCGTTACGGATGAAGCCGCATTCGGCGACCTTGATTCCCTGACCTCTGAAGAACCCGTGGCACTTGACGAGATGGATATTGCAGATTCTGAGCTGATCGGAGGCGATATTCCCGATTCAGATCTTTCCTTCGAAGAAGAGGGTGGAGATGAAGCTACACCTGTCTCCGAAGATGACGGTCTGTCCGATGTTGACCTGTCCGGGATTCCTGATGCTCTCGAAGATGATTTCCCCGCCAGCTCCGGGCTTCCTGAAATTCCGGTGGCGGAAGTTCCTCAGATGCCCCCTGAGACTTCAGCTTTTGATGATCTCGATCTTGAGAGCATGTCTGCTGAACTTCCGGGCGGCAGCGATGAAGATGACGGTGAAGAGCTCGAGATCGAACCGCTTGACGACCACCTGCCGCTTTCTTCCAGTTCCCGAAAAGAGGAGGCAGCTTCATCCGGGTCTGGAGACGGCCTTGAGCTCTCTGAAAAGGACCTGAAGAAACTGAAAAAGGCGCTAATCCTGTTCAATCCCGGCCTGCGGTCAGCGGTCAAGGATGCCATAGTACACGATCAGATTACCGAATCCGAAATCAGAGAACTTGCCGACATGATTATCGACGGACGTCCCGAGGATGCGGTAAGGAAATACCTGGAAGACCGAACCGGAAAGAAAATCCGCCTTACGGATGAGAGAGCTGCCGCTAAGCGGGTCATTCACTCAAGGCCAGAGTACAGCCGAGAGGGAAGGCTGCGCCAGAAAAGGCTGCTCAAGGGTGCAAAGATATTTGGAATAGCCGCGGTTTCAGGATTCATTATAACCGTGCTCGGCTATCACTATGTGTACAAACCTTACATGGCAAAGAGTAAAATCGATGAGGGTGTGGAGTACATTCTTCGCGACGGAGATTACGCCGCCAAATCGGAAGATTACAAAAACGCGGAGAGGCTGGCTGTTGAAGTCGAGGAGAATTACGCTCGGAACTATCTTTACGGATTTAACTCATACGGCAAGGCATACTTTACAAAAAAAGAATACGGCAGGGCTGTCAGCAAGTTAAATGCCGCTCTTTCCATAGATCCTGCATGCACTGAAACGCTCAACAATCTGGGCAGGTTTTACTCCAGGGTTCCTTCTCAATTTTACAGTTCCAACATAAGAGATTTTCTGAGCAGGTATTATCCTGCCGCTAAGATCAGGGAGATGGGAGCAACAGTTCCTTCTCAGCTGGATGTGGCAATTGACTTTTATAAGAGGTCGCTTGTAATTGAGCCGGAAAATGTATCGGCCATGCTCGGAATCGGAAACGCGTACTTCTATCAGGGGCAGTATCTGAAGGCTAAAAAGTACTATGAGGATATCATCAAAGTTGACCCGGATTCGGTTGTCGGATATTCCGGACTACTCAACCTTTATATAGAAAGAGACGCATACGATTTAACCGCTTCAACGCATGCTGAAATAAATGCGAAGGAGATTCTGGAGGATATGCCCTCGCCGCTCCTGGCAAAGCTGGCGAACTATTACCTGACCAAACGCCGTACGGACAGCTTCAACGCGAGGGTTGACCATGGAGTCGTATCCCCCCGTATTATTAACGAAAACGACAACACCTATCCTGCCGTTGAGAATGTACTTGCGGCGTTGAGGAAGAGGGATTCGGGCTACCCCCCTCTTAACCTTGTATCGGCGCGTCTCGCCGGTTTAAGGAACAACCGGAAGGCAATGGAACGTTTTCTGGAGAAGGCCATAGACGCGTCTCCGAACTACTTTGACGCTCTCCATCTTATGGGTAAGCATTATTTCAGGGCAAATCAGCCTGTGAAGTCCTACGACTATCTCAACAGGGCAATTCAGTCTCTTTCAAATCCGCCTGAGTTTACCTACGAGGATTTTTACCGCCGAACCGAAGAGCCCGGCGAAACCTACGCTGTTATGGGAGATATCTTCTATTATTATTTTGATAAGGTTAAGTTCAGGTTCGGCAGCCTTGAGGATGAGATTACCGACAGGGAACTTGAAAAGCTTGCCAACTATAATGTTGCCAGAGAAAAATACGAAAAGTCATTGGCTGAGGGATACAGCTCTCCGGAGCTTCATTACAATCTGGGAAGGGTATACTACCTCAACCGGCTCTATTCAAAATCGCTTGAACAGTGGCTCAATCTTTACGAGGATTTTGTAGAGCACCCGGAACTCATGTTCGCGCTTGGAAATGCCTTTTATCACATGGGTAACTATGATGCCGCGCGGGGTGAATATCTTAAGATGATTAATGTGCTTGAATACGAAGCCGAGAGCATCGGTCTTGTTGAGCTCGGCAGCAATAAGCACAACAGGGTCTTCGGAGCGCTGAGTTCGGCCTATAACAATCTTGGAGCAGTGTACTTTCTGCAGAACGATGAATCCAAGAGCTCAATCAGTTACTGGAAATCCATCCAGTACGCTAAAAAGCTTGAGATGGAAAATGAGTTCGCGAGGGTCAATCTTGCCCGTACCATGAACAGGCCCGACAGGCCCGATCCAATTACTGATGAGAATGTTCCATACAGCATACAGGCGTATAAGGTTGAGTTCCGCGAAGCTGTTATGAAGGCGATGAGCGAGTAGCAGTTGTCAACGGCCGACGGACATGCCGGTTGAGGGGTCCAGTGTCTCAGAACGCCCGTCAGAATAGGCGAGGACCACGGCGTTTTTTTTAATAGTGTAGGCGCAAAGGTACTCGTCGACGCGGTGATGCCATACGATGCTTCCGTCTTCGGGCCGTGTCTTAATAATGTAGTAAGTGTCGTTCTCATCGACGAATATCAGATAGAGGCTTTCGTCGAAGAGCCTCTGCATATACGACCTGCCGGGAATGTACCAGGCCGTTGAGCCGCTTTCTTTGAAGACCGCAATGTAGCGGCCTTCCGTTTCGCTGATGCCGCAGGCAATGTAGAACCTTTCCGCATCTTCAATCACACCGTCGATGAACCTGGCCTCATTAATTTTTTTCAGCCAGATTACCGGTTCTTCCAGTGAAGGCCGGTACGTGAGAATCGACTTTCTCTCATCGTACTGAAGCAGGCCGCTTGTGCTTTCGTAAATGACATCTCCGTTGACCATGGCGTACCGGAATTGGAAAAACGTTCTATGCAAATTCAGCTATTTTGCTGCCCATTTTAACCTTCATTCCCCTTTTGATGCCTTTGAATTTTACTGTTCCTCTGGTGAAAAGAAGAATTACAGTTGAGCCAAGATGGAAAATGCCGAGTTCATCGCCGGCTTTTGTTTTGACCTCGGAGCTTTTCAAGTAGTGGACTTCGTGCTTTGTCCTTATGGTTCGGTTCGTTATGATGCTACCGTGGCTGATGGAAATTCTTCCGACATTCATGGCTCCTATCTTGCAGACGGCACATTCAGTCCGTGGAGCTTTTATATAGCTGATAAGCCTTTCATTTTTGGAAAAAAGACCCGGCAATCCGCCGACCATGAATTCCTGGACTGTGAAGAGCTTCCCGGGGATGTGGAAGTATCCGGTTATTTTCCCGCTCAGTGGAGAGTGTATCCTGTGATAATCTCCCGGCGAGAGGTAAAGAGTTATGAATGAACCGCCCTCATATTTTTCAGCAGATTCGGAGGGAATAAGGTCATAAAGCGAGTAGTCAATCCCTTTTGCCTGCATGATTGACGAACCTTTAATCTTGCCGAATTCATCAATCCGGCCGTCTACCGGAGATACGACCGCTCCGGCTGTGCGGTCTACCGGCCTCATGCCTTTTTTTAACTGACGTGTGAAGAAGCTGTTAAAGTTCCTGAAGCCTTCTTTTGGAATAATGTACTCATCGGTGTTAACGGAGTATTTCTTTGAATACCAGCTTATCAGACTATCCATTGTCTTTGCGGAAACAGGAATTCGAGTAATGAATCCGAAAATTCTTGAGAGCAGAGATGTGGGAATCACTCTGAAGAGATATATCGTAATCTGTCTGTTTTTTCTCATTGTACTTTCCAGGTATATATTCCGCCAGTCTAAGACGTTAGTGATTGGTTAGCTCTGTAAAACCTCACTGTCAAGACATAAATAGACAGGTCTTGCGGTAAAAGCTCCCGGATGAATTGTAATTTAAACAATGCAAGACGTAGTCCGCGCATAGACTGGACCTGAGGTATATTTTTTGATTTGACAGGGCTTTTGAGCCGCACAATGATCGGGCCATGAAGATGTGTTTTATAAAGATTATTATACTTATTTCAGCCGCGGCATGGGCGGCGCCGGCGGCTTCAGAGTTCGCGCCTTACGGGTGTGATGTCGAAACCGGCGATGAGCTGTATGCTTCCAGTGATTGCAATCATTCATCACCGGGTACAGTTTTCAACGGAGTTCAGGGCGGGGCTTATTTCCTCATCAGGTTTTTCCAGGTTTTTATATCTCCGCAGGACGGCGCAAATTGCGGATACACCCCTACCTGCAGCTCTTACGGCCGTCAGGCGGTAGAAAAACACGGCGCTTTTTTAGGTTCTGTGCTTGCCGGTGACCGCCTTATCCGGTGTAACCCGTTTAATGTTCCCGGACGGGATCCGGTTCCTGAAACCGTTTTCGGCGGAGACAAATGAGGCCTTTTTTTTCCCTTTTTCTGTGTGTAATACTTGTCTTTGAACTTTCAGCCGCTGAGCCTGAGCTGGAAAGGCAGCGCAGCTTTATGGCCGGGCTTTTTCAGGCGGGACGTTATTTTGACTGCATTTCTGAAACAAGAAGGTATCTCCACATGCGGGGCATAAGCGCCCAGGGCGGCTTCGCTTATTTTATTAACTCGTGCTACTATCTGGGGGGGCAGTACGCCGCTGTGACATCGCGGATTACGGCTGACGGCTTGCCTATGAACGATACTGCTTCACTGATGATGCTTTCATCGGCCGCGCTGAACAGGGGCAGCTATATTGAGGCTTCCTCTTATCTGGGGGATATCAACATGTCCGTTATAGACGGCAGCCTCAGGTATCCGGTCTTTCAGAGGCGGATTGACTCCCTGCTTGCCGGTGGATTCTTCGAGCAGGCTGAGCTGGAGGCATCTGATTACCTGTCAGGGCACGCGGATGAAGGGGCCTCTGAGTTGTACAGAGACCTCTCGTCTTATAAAGAGCTTCCAGTATATAGCCCTGTCGCTGCAGCCGCTCTGTCGTCGATTATTCCCGGAAGCGGGCAGGCCTACTCTGGAAGATACGCTGATGCGCTCATAAGCATGGCCGGAGTTGTTGCAGCAGCGGCCGGAGGAGTGTACTTCAGCCGTAAAGGTGAACGAGGAATCGGGATTACACTCTTCGTCTTTGCCGGCCTGTTCCATGCCGGCAATATCTACGGAGCCTACAACTCCGCTTTTCGCGCCAACAGCGATGTCAGGCGTGAATTCTGCCGCCGAATCAGAGAGAGCCATATCCCCCCCTTTAAACCGGAAGACTACTACAGCAAAGAGGTTCAGTACATGCTCGAAGGGCGGTCGAAATGAGGAGTGCGGCATTTGTTTTGATTGCGTTGCTGGCCTCGGGCGGGGCAGCTCTGCGGGCAAATCCTTATGACGGCAGTGAAATTATTGATTTGGCAAAGGAGTACTACGTCAACAGGGAGTACTACAGCGCAGTTACAGAGTGTATGCGCTACGGCAGCTACTATCCGGATGGAGATATGCTCGCGGAAAGCAGGCTGCTGATGGCCAAGTCGTATTACATGGGCAATAATTACGGGAAGGCTTCCAGTCTTTTTGAGGATATAGCTTCAGCATATTCAGGAAGGCCCGAAGGAGGAGAGGCGTTGTACCGGATTTCAAAGATGCGCCTGCTTTCAGGTTCTCCATTTTTCGCTATGCGCGGCTATTCCGGCTATATATCGCTTTATGGAGGCGGCGAATTTTCCGAAACAGTTTATTATGAACGGTGCGCCGCTGCCGCGCTGGCAGGCGATTACCGAAGAGCATTCTTGTATATGAACGAATACAGAAGCGCATATCCTGAAGGAATCTATAGCAGCGGGGTGCAAAACCTTAACAATGAGATTATGGAAGAAATGAACCGGCCTAAAAAAAGCGCCTCAGCCGCATTAATTGGTTCGATTGTTCTTCCTGGATTTGGTTTCTTTTATACGGGAGACTATGTCACCGGAGCGGCGTCGTTTGTGTCAAACGTCCTCATGATTTCTTTGAGCTGTTACGGTTTCAGCACGGGGAATAACTTCGAAGGCTTTCTTTTCGGGATGATGGGACTCAGCTTCTATCAGTATTCTCTTTACGGGGGGCTGCGCGAAGTGGAAAAATACAATTCGCCTGAGAGGCTTAATAGAAGGATCAGGCTCGGTTTGAAAAAGGAATTTTAAAAATAGGAATCCCATGGCCGGACCAAAAAGAAAATGGAAACAGCTGACTCCGGAAGAGATCATATCCGGCGGAAGCGTGATCATCGATTATGAGACGCTTCTTAAAGAGCACGATATTGAACAGGTAGCGGAGCATATCCTTGAGGCAAGCTACGGCGAATCCGATTACATGAAGAAAGATACTATTGACAGGTTTCTGGATTTTGCATTTTTTAAAGCAATGACCGGATACTGGGACAGCCCGAGCGACGCGTACCCCTGCAGAAGGATGTCCGACAGGGAGCTTGAGTCAAGGATAGTCGAGATTATTAATGTTCATCTGTATCCGGAAATAGTTCTCAAGCTCCTGAAGTTCTTCACGAGAAATCTGCATGATCCTGATTCAAATCTCTTTATCGCGAATATGATTCAATCGAGGGAGATAATCAAGGCTGTATATGATACTTTTGTTCTTTTTAGAAAGGATGTTTTTGAACCCGACAGGAACAGGCGCTGCCTGAATGTGAAAAGAATTCAGCAGTTCTCTCCCCGAAGCGATGACAGGCTGTCCTCGCCTCTGGACGCGGCCGCCCGTCTTAAGTATGTTCTTGAGTTTATTCTTTTAAAGAAAAATGTTTCGGCTGTCTATACCCCTGAAGATCTGAGGCTTGCACCGGTATTATGATACGGTAAACAGCTCCTTAACATTTATTCCCCTGAAGCGGCCGGAGTCTTTGAAGGTGCTGGTATTATTGAACGGTGGCTTGTATGTGTTTATAAGAAAGAAGAGAATATCCTGAATGTCGCGGGGAGTGGTGTCAATTATAGTGTACATGTACATGAGCTCAAGCTCTCTGATCTGTTCAAGTATATCGCTGAACTTTTTTCTGTTTGGGTCCATAAATATTCTCAAGCCGTCACGCAGGCCGTCACGCCAGCATTCAAAGAATATAAGAGGCTCAGGATCGGGCCTCCTGTTTTTCATAATGCAGATAATTCCCGGTAGTTCAGGAAGAATTCGTGAAGAGCTGTACTTCTCGTAGGGGATAATCTTTGACCACTGTATCTTATAAAATACCTCATTAGAGCGAATATCAACTTTCATATTTCTAAAATAGTCCTTTTTGAATTAATATCGTGTATAAGTTTGTCAAGAACAGTCAAAAGGGTATCGGATCTTTCTTCTGTATCCGTTAAAGTGAAAAGTTCGTATCTTCTTGAAATGTCAAGAACGAAGTAGTTTGCAATAAAATCAGTCATCTGGCCAAGGTCTGAGATGTAGTTAAGCAGGGATATAAGTTTGTCAGACTCATCAACATTAATCAGAAAAATCAACTCCTGTGCCTTTCTCTTCAGGGAGTTGAGGCGTTCCGGGTATGAGCTTACGCTCTTGTTTCCAATCTCTTCATAGTCTGCCGTTCTAAGCCTGTAAATCTTTTTTATGAAAACCCGTTCCAGTCCACGCAGCTCAATTTTTACAGAATTCATCTCTCTCTGAGTGTTAACGACTTCACAAATAGTTGCAACCCTTTTTTTCGCCATGAAAAGAGAGAGTATCGTTTTAACGGGGAAGGCAAGAATTGTATTTCCTTTCATTACTGTGTCCGCGCCGGGTGACTTGAGTTCAACTTTGACTGTTGAACCGGGGAAAATTATCCTCCTTTTTATGTAGAATATTTTTATTTGGCCGGTTTTCATAAGGATATAATCGCTGAGTTAATTTTTTATTATTATCATTATAGCGGATTTAATAAAAGAAAAAAAGATTGTAAATTTTGTCAATATGTATAAAAGTCGAAGATGTTTATTTAGACAGAGCGCCGAGCGTTCCGCGGCGGCTTTGTAATGAAATACTATTCGGAGCAGGAATATGAATGAAAAACGCAAAAATGAGCGGGTGCTTAAGTCAATCAAGTGTGAGGTTACTTCGGATTCGTTCACATTCAGCAGTACTGTAGATGTGAGTCCAGGCGGTCTTTTCATCGCAACCCCCGAGCCTCCAGCTGAGAAAACAAAGGTTTCTCTGCTGATGTATCTTGAAAACGGAAGTCATGCCGAGGTTGAAGCTGTTGTCAAGTGGACAAGAGATGAGGAACCGGACGGAACAAAGGCCGGGATGGGTGTAGAGTTTATCGATGCTCCCGATGACGTTATGGAGGAAGTACTCTCTGTCCGATGAGGACTATCCGGTTTTAATTCGGCCTGCTTTAGCAATGCTGTTTATGAGGAAATACCCGAAAGTGCCGAGGTTTTCTCCCCTTGTCAGGTAGATTCTCTTGATTGTGAAGGCGCATGCGAACTTGATGATTTCCGGACTTCTGATGATTCTAAAGAGTACTCTGAACATTTCATTGAAATAGAGGCCGAAAAGTTCGGCAATAAAGCTATTGAGGCTTTTTTTTCTGTCTTCGTTCAAAAACCTGCTGAGAGTGTCCTTCCTTCCCGGAAGTATCATCTTTTCCGTGAAGGATTTTATGTCGAGGTCTGATCTTATAAGCCATGTGGCGAGATCGGCTATTTGCGCTTTGTCTGCGTAAGAACCAAGAGTCCCATTATTGCTTTCGTAGTTATTGTATATTGAAAAAGCTATTTCTGCCGCTTTTTCGCTGTCCGGAACATTTCTTTTTTCAAATATTTCCGCCAGAATGGAGTCTATCCTGGCACCGTATTGACGGGCAAAGGGAATCTGCATCATTTTATCATCGCCGCCGATGTTTTTTGCTCTCTGAGGTTCAACTTGAAATCTTTCCCCGGCGAAGTCGTGATCTGACACATTGATGTCGGGGATGCTTTCCGCAGTCTGATTAACGCTCTCGTCGGCCCGGCTGATAATATCGCTCAGGCGCTTGTTGATTTCAGCGAGAGACATATGGCTCTCACGTGATGTTATCTGCTGGAATTTTTTGTCCTGAGAGTCTTCGTTAAAGAAAAATTTAATGTAGGTTTTGTCGTTCCACCAGTCTGTCCTCTGGATCATGATTACGTATGCGTCGTGGAGTGTTGCGGCTATGTAGCCGTGTTGAGCTTTTGAGGAAAGCGTTATATCGTTTATACTGAAATCGAGAATTGTTTTGACGTGACCTCGCAGCTCATTAATGGGCATTGACTGTGTAGTATTGTTCTTGTTCATGTTCATGTTGTACTGCTGAGTCTGGTGTGTCAGCCTGTTTTCAAGAATGTTCCTTATGCTGATATAGGCCGAAAGGCTTTCGGGGTTGTGAGGATTTGAAAACACATTGGATATGAATTCATTGTCGAGGTTGCGTATGCCTTTGCTCGCGATTATATTTATCCTTGAAACGGCCCTCGAATCAATCAGAAAGTCGAGTATCCGGGTTGATTCGCTTCTGTTCAGGTTGTAATTGAAGTTGATGATTGATAGAAGCTTCCCTTCAGAGATTATCTCAGCGTAGTCCGTCAATTTATTTATTATGCGTGTAAGCGAGGCGGTATCCATAAACTCGCGGATGTTCTCCAGATGAGAGATGAGTTTTTCTTCAGTTTCAGCGTTGTAATCCTGCATTGATAAAGCTCCATTTGCCGTGATCATTTCCCGTTTTTCGGCTATTGACAGAGTTTGTAATATATGGTAGAAATAGTCAAGCTGTTCATGCCGTTTCTGCGTTTGAACTGAAAGGTATGTTCAATTATATCTTCAAAGCAGCCCGAACCTGGCACTGAATTCTGTGGCCGGGTGCGTGTAGCGCTATCATTTACCTGAAGAGGAACTGTTATGGGGAAGTGCGCGGGAATAAAAAAAATACTTATAGTGGAAGACGACAGGGTAGACGCGCTTGCTCTTCGCAAGATGATTGAAAAGTGCGGTGATGTGATCATTTCTTCGGTGGACTCAGGTGAGGATGCCATTGAAAAAGCGGGCACAATGAAGCCCGACATCGTTCTTATGGATATAACGCTTAACGGGGAGCTTGACGGTGTGGAGGCCGCCGGAATTATTTCATCGAAACACAGCATTCCGCACATCTACATAACAAGCGGTACGGATGATGCGACGTTCGAAAGGGCGAAGGAGACCATGCCGTCAGGTTTTATTATTAAGCCATTTAACCGGAATATGCTCGTCAGCACTATTGAGCTCGGGCTTCACCGCTATGAGATAGAAAAGAGGCTTTTGGTAAGTGAAAAGCATAACCGGGACATCATTGAGAGTATTCCTGACGTAATGTTTAACCTGAAAAAAGACGGAAGCTTTTTAGACAGTTCAAAGGCCGCTATTGCTCGAAAAATCTGGCCCGAGCAGGTCGCACGGCATGCTTCCGGCATGGTGAGGAAAGCCGTTGAAGCGGACAGTCCCGAGTCATTTGAGTACTCGATTGAGGAAGATCCTTATGAAAAATACTTTGAGGCAAGAATAATTCCTTCGGCAGAGGATACGGCCCTTGTGATTGTCAGGGACATCACTAAGGCCAAACTCGCCGAGAAGGAGCTTCTTGAGTACAAGGAGAGTCTGGAGCGAAGAGTTGAAGAGCGCACTGCTGAGATAGTATCGGTTAACAAGACACTACAGAATGAGATAAGGCTCAGAGAGGCCAGCGAGAGAAACATAAGAGTTTTCAGCTATGCGATAAATCAAATGCCGTTCATGGCTATTATTGTGAATCCAAAAGCTCAGATTGAATACGTGAACACCCGCTTTCTTGAAATCTCCGGTTTCGCCATGGATGAGGTTGTCGGTGCTGATATCACAAAGCCGGGCAACCCGGTTCTTCCGGAACCCGAGCTGTGGCAGGAGATTACCGCTGGAGAAAAATGGCGGAATGAGATGTATGGCCTGAGCAAATCCG
Organism: Spirochaetota bacterium; assembly: GCA_963663865.1. Lineage (GTDB taxonomy): Bacteria > Spirochaetota > UBA4802 > UBA4802 > UBA5550. The sequence continues at coordinate 2,942,859 of OY760686.1, read as the reverse complement.
GTGAGATATATTACACAAAAGCCACGGTTTCCAGAATTATGGAGGATGATGAGGCAAACTGCAGATACATCATTCTTGCTGACGATATAACTGCTGAAAGGCGAGAGAGGATGGAGCTGGAAAAGATACGTGATACTATTTCCGAAGACAAAATAGGCCAGATAGACATGGAGATGAACTGGCGCGAATGGAAAGATATGATGGTTGCGCGTAATGTTTCCCGCTCGGACAGAAGCCTCTTCAGAAACATTAATAACAGCTTTACCCAGGGAGCCGGTTTCGGCGCCATGATTACCCTTTTTGAAATGCTGATGAGCGGAGCTGAAGATAAGGGAAGCAGAACTGCTGTTGACAGCGGAGTTCTTGAGCTTATTGGAAAGAATATTGTTATAGCTCAAAACGCCTTCAAAGTTTTTTCGACTATTGACTGGATAATAGGTAACGAATTTGAGCTCGGGCCGGTTACACTCAAGGAACTCCATTATTTTGTCCGGATGATTATTTCGGACCTCTCTGATTTTCTGATATTAAGAAACCAGAAGATTATTATCAATGAACTGGATCCTCTGATAGCTCTGGAGAGAATTAATATCAACCGTGAATATTTATACTCGGCGATGAGAGAGCTTCTTCTCAATGCTATGAAGTTTTCCAAAAAGAACACGATAATTGCCGTGATGCTCCACAATTCAGGTTCAAATGCCGTAATATCCATAGTCAACGATCCGGAAAAGGCTGACGAGAACATTACAGGTGTTCCGCCTGAGTATGAAAAGGCGATATTTGAGCCTTTCTACAGGCTCTCCAAATATGTATATGACTCCTTCGGCACGCTTGACTTTGGTGTAGGCCTGACTATGGTTGATAAAATTGTACAAAGGCATGGTGGAGAGATTGTCGCTCACAACGTTTTGGATCACTCTGATTTGAAGAGGGATCCCCTTGTGAAGGTGAATGTATCTGCAACCTTCCCATTGATTCTAAAGTAAACAGAGTTTGCTTGACATCGCCGCGGGCGTAGGTATTAATAGTCTACGTTATTTGTGGAGGTATATATGCCGTTTGTCAATGTCAAAGTCGGCGGAGGTCTTACCGTTGACCAGAAGAGAAAGATTGTAGAAGGAATTACGTCGCTTCTTGAAGAAACCGCCGGCAAGAAGCCCTCTGCCACATACGTGCTCATTGAAGAGCATGACAGGGAAAACTGGGGGGTCGGCGGAAAGCTTCTTTCTGAATAGCTATGCTCCTAAAGCTTGATAATATTCATAAGAGCTTCCGCATCGCCGGTGTCAGGACCCCCGTTCTCAGGGGGCTCTCTCTTGATATAGGAGAGGGCGAAATAGTCTCTGTCACTGGAAAGTCGGGATGCGGGAAAACAACGATGCTCAACATCATTGCGGGCGTCATCTCATCAGACCATGGGAAGCTGCATTTACGAGGAAGAAGGATTTTCAACTTTTTTGACATCCTTGCCTCGAGGCGCCGGAACAGGCATCTTGGCTTCATCTTCCAGAATTTCAGACTGATCCCCGATGAAACGGTTTTCGCGAATGTCCTGCTGCCGGCGCGTATACGCGGAAAGGTCGGCAGTGATACGGTTCTCTATGCCCGCGAGCTTATGAGCAGGCTGAGGATATACAAGTACAGAAATACCCGCGCCGGACGGCTATCGGGAGGCCAGAAGCAGCGGGTTGCTATTGCCCGCGCTCTTATAAACAGGCCGTCGTTGATCCTTGCGGATGAGCCTACAGCCAATCTTGATAAGCAAACCGCCCTGGAGATATTTTCGATTCTTGAGGACATCAAGAGCAGCGGAACATCTGTTCTTATTATTACTCACACTGACTACATGCATGAGCGTTCGGACAGGGTTTACAATATGGAAGACGGGGTGCTTAAGCTGATATGATACAGAAGCCGTTACTTGTTCTTAAAGAAATCTTCAGCGGAAGATTCATCAGCCTTATAGTGTTCTGCTCTATTTTTGCTTCGGTGATATCGGCTGCCTTCTTTTACATCGCTGGTTCAAATTTCAGTGACTATATTGACAGGCGTTTTGCCTCGGTGATACCGCCGAATACCATGAAAGTCTCTCCGCTTCAAAAGGAGACAGGAGTTCTTTTTTTTAAAAGCAAAGACCCGTCAGTCAAGCAGCTTGACGGGCAGGCTGTGTCGAAGATCAGGCGCATGGACGGAATCAAAAGCGTTTATCCGGTCATGGCATCAGCCATACCGATGCAGGCTAAAATATCCTTTTTTGGACTAAACTACAGGACGGATCTTTCGGCGCTTGGTGTGCCTTACAGATATATCAGCAGGGATCTTAAATCAGGGGAGGCCCGGAGACGCTGGTCATCGGGAGACTTTGATGGAGAAATGCCGGTTCTTATCCCCGAGACAATTCTTGACGCGTATAATGACGGCATGGCTGACGCAAATAACCTTCCAAGAATTTCAGCTAAGGCTGCCGAGGGGATGAGCTTTTCGCTGGCATTCGGCCGCTCAAGCATCAAGGAGCTTGAAGATCATGTGATAACAAGAGCATCTGTTGCCGGTATCACTAACAGAATAGACTCGCTTGCTCTGGTTGTACCTGAGCCGGCGATGAGGATGTACAACAGAAAGTATAATCCCGGATACGACGAGTACCTGTATGCTTTTGTTGAGGCAAAGGGACATTCGGAACTTTTAAAGGCCTCATCCCGAATATCAAAAATGGGCTTCAATGTTGAAACCGAGAAGAGCCTTTCAGGTCATATTGTAGCTCTCAAGAAAAACGCAGCTTTGCTTATTGACGGACTTATGTACCTGGTGATTTTCATAACGACGGTTGCTGTTGCGTTCTCGACAATGATTGCGGTAATGAACAGGATTGAGTACTACCGTATTATGAGAATGGTTGGCGCCTCGAAGCTCTTTCTGTCTTCAGCTGTGGTCATAAAGTATCTTGTTCTCGGCCTGGCCGCGTCAGGCTGCGCTCTTGCTGCTATCCGTTACTCTGCCGGCCTGATAAAGGAGATCCCTCTTGTCGCGGGATTGAAGATCAGCCTCTCTGTGCCTGATGATCTTGGAAAAGCAATTCTGGCGGCGGGAGCCGCTATCCCGGTGCTTTCAACTTTACCCGCTCTGATTAAACTGCACTACAAAGCCCTTAATATTGATTAGAACATTCGGAGGACTTAATAGATGAATTTCGCAGCAATTTGCTGTGCCGCGGTACTCGCCGTGACACAGGTGCCAGTACGAGACACTAACGGAAAGGAGTATATTCTCAGTGGTCAGAATTCAATGCAGAAGATATACTATGCCGCAAGCTCGTCATACGCGAGCATTTACAGGGGAGACAAGGCCATTGATGAGGATGCATCAACATCATGGATATCATCATCAACTGGGGCTGACCACTGGCTTGAAGTTGACTTCGGCGTAAAGAGGCTGTTTACAAGAATGGCTGTTAAGCCTGGAAAGAAGAATAACTATGAAACAATAAAGGGGTTCAGGCTTCAGTTTCTCTACGAGGGGGAGTGGTTCGACTTTGCCAAAATTAACCTGCTTGATGAGGACATTCGTGATTCAATGGATGATAATGACGGTTTCGTGAGCATTGATCTCGGAGGTGTCGACGCCAGCACCTTTAGAATCTACGTGCCCGCTGCAGAAACCTACGGGGGATACGCGGCAATAGCTGAGGTTGCCTGCTATATGGGGAGTTCCCGTATAAGCTATTTTGATAGAAGGCTTAAGGGGCTTCAATATCCCATAAAAAACGGATATCTTCCGGAGAGCGATTATAACTATCCCAACGCGCCCAGGTCTTACAGAGGCGGCAGGCATGTGGGGCTTGATATACTTTACTATCACGAAGAGGGCTCATTCGATGCCGTTCCCGTAAATTTCAATACCGAGGTAGTTTCTGCCGGAGACGGGGTTGTTATTAGGGCCGATCACGGGTACAAGCCGATGACGGAAGATGAGTGGAGAGCAAAGTCCTCATACAAGTCTAAATTCCCTACAACGTTTGTGAAACGGGACTTCGGCGGCAGGCAGGTCTGGGTTGATCACGGCAATGGTGTTGTTGTTACATATAACCATCTCTCGAAAATTGCTTCTGGAATTAAGGCCGGAAAAAAGGTTAAGCGCGGACAGAAGCTCGGATATGCGGGCAATTCGGGACTGCTGGGGGAGACGAGAGGCAACACGGACCAGAGTCATCTGCATTTTGAGGTCTGGGTTGACGGTTACTACCTCGGTTATGGAATGGAGATGGAGGCAGTCAGAAGGTATGTTAAGTGGATGTTCTTTGATCTCCAATAGGGAGTTTTATGTTTGCCGGTAACGGCCTCTTTTAGTATTTTAGTTGCCGGCACATACTGTTGAACAGGAGTTTTGCTCGAGTGGATAGATTACAGGCTGCAACAAGGGCCGAAAGGAGAGGCGGGATGAAAACTTTTTTTACTTCAGCAGCTGTTGCACTTCTTACTTTTCTTGCAGCCGGGTGCGGCAGCGAAGAAACGCGCCAATTCTGGATGGTCGATTTCTCATATACTGGTGATTACCGCTATGACTCGGAAGCATGGTACAGGGTCTCAGCCGAAAAAAGGGGAGAAAATTCACACGCCGTTGTGTACGTTGCCGACAACGCGCTGGACGCTGACGGCAATTTGCCCGATGACTCCGACATCGAATCCATTATGAGGGAGTTTTCCGGGAAGATATATCCTACAGTAACCGGCAGCTTTACCGAGGTTTACGATGTCGACAGAAACGGCAAGACCATACTCCTCATCTGCGACATTAAGGATGATTTTGAGAACACGGGGGCCTATGTCGGCGGTTACTTCTTTACAGCTGACTTTTTCAGCAACGCCTCTCTGCTTTTCAGCCCATATAAGGCGCTCAAGTCCAACGAAGCCGACATGGTTTACATAGACTGCTATCCTCAGAACATTAAAACCGAGGACGCCTGGCGGACGGTCGCGCATGAGTTTCAGCACCTGGTACACGCCTCATTCGCTGTAAAAAACGACGTGTTTCTTTCAGATACGTGGATCGATGAGGGCTTCGCTGAGGCAGCAAACCACATGTGTTATGGAGAGATTACCAACAGCCTCAACAGATATAACGCATATATGGCTTCCGGCCTGTTCGCTGAGAACCAGTCTCTGTTTTACTGGAACACAACGGACGTTGATCTTCAGCTGCTGAACTACTCGCAGTCCTATCTCTTTTTTCAGTATCTGAGGTCACAGTCAGCCTCAAAGGACGCCTTCTTCAAAGGATATTTTAATGCGGCAGAAGATTATCTCACAGATTATACCGATGATTACATGGACTACAGGGCCGTTGTCAGAGCGGTGAAAAACGATTCCGCATTTTCCTCTGACAAATGGGGCAATTCAGATGACAACACCTTCAACCGTCTGCTTCTGAGATGGTACGCAGCGAATACAGGGCTTATATCAGGCCCGCTGTATCAGTATGATGATGAAATAGCCACAAAGCCTTCACTCGGGCTCTTGCAGTCAGAGAGCGCTTCAATGGGGGTGGGGGCTGGTGTCGTTCTTGAATCAGGCAGCGTCTTTAATAACAACAGTGACGGATTTGTTTACATGAGCCTTTCCGCCGATGGGACACAGGAATCCTTTGAGGCTCCGTACTCCGCGTACGGTTACTTTGTAGCCGTTAACGGGCTTTACTCTGTTGAGGATCCCAATTCTGCATACACGATGCTTCCTGAGCCGACACAGTCAACAAAACTGTCGGAGCTACAGGGCTTGCTGAAAAAATCCTCGGCTGTTTCTGCTGAAAAGGCCCCGGTCAAGGTTGATCCCGTTTTCGCGATTCCGCTCGGAGATCTACGCTGACATGAAAGCGCCTTCAAGGTTAAAGGGTGCTCTAATCGTGCTTTCCATCGCGCTTCTCCTTTTAGCTGGATGCAGCTGCAGGAGGGGCGCTGAAAATTCTGCGGCTGAAACGGCAGTTCTGGAGGGTGTAATAACTGTTAAGGGAAACGAGCCCTTTCAGAGCCTCTACTTCAGAGATGCGGACGGTACTGTTTATCAGATTGCCGACAGGCTTACCCCCGATCTTCTTGAATCAGCAGGAAAGAAGATGAAGATCAGAGCAGTAAAAGGAGTATATAAGCTTGAGACGGCTGACGGCGCGATATCAAGAAGAATCCCCTATCTTAAGGAGGTTGAGCCGGCTGAATAACCCGAAAAGACATCCTGTCGGCCCTCTCCTCTCGCCGAGTAAACCATAATTCATTTTTTCCAGCATCATTTAAACCCTATACAAAAAAAAGATTTCCAATATTTATTATTTTATGAGATCATGACGCCGGCTGCAGGCTGGTTTCGAATGCTTACTCTGCATATTTTTGAGTGAAGCATTTCTGTCTGAGCCGTTGGGTTAATCGCCTCCCGTCAGAAAGGGTTATTGGGGCGGCATTCCCGAGTATATTATTCTGTGTGGTGGTGCAATGATTACAACGGTTTTACTGCTGACGATTATGATAACAAGCTCTTTTATTTTTTTCCCGATAGCGCTCCTTGTCTGGGCGGTAACGCGGCCTTTCGACAGGCGTCTGAGGGCGCTTCAGTGGGTGACATGCATGTGGGGCTCCTTGCATACAGCTGCCATCCCCGGCTGGCGTGTTAAGGTTTACGGGAAAGAAAATCTCAGGGGAAAGGACGCGAGAGTCATTGTATGTAACCATCAGTCGCTTCTGGATATCCTCGTACTCTGCAGGCTCCACCATCACTTCAAGTTTGTTTCCAAGGCGGAAATATTTAAGGTGCCTCTGCTCGGCTGGATAATGTACCTGAACCGCTACATTGGAATTGTCCGGGGCACAATAAAGAGCATGGCTAAGATGATGGAGGACTGCGCTCAGACTCTTCAGGAGGGGAGTTCAGTTCTGATTTTTCCTGAGGGAACCCGCTCCGAGGACGGAAACCTTAAATCGTTCAGAACCGGAGCCTTCAGCCTTGCGAAAGACGGAGGCAAGCCTATTCTTCCTGTCGTTATATACGGTACTGGGACCGTAATGGGAAAAAACACCCTGAAGATGAAAGCCTTTCACAGGATGGCAGTCAGCGTTCTGCCTGAGCTTCCATACAGCAGCTTTGCTGACCAGCCGCTGATTAAAACCGCCAATATGGTCCAGCAGATGATGGCCGATGAGCTTGACGCACTTAAAAATAAAATGAGTTGAAACGGGCCCCCGTTAAGGGGGCTGCCCTTTTTACGGAGGTTCGCTATATGGAGTTCAACATCAACACCGCTGCCTTTCTTTCCGATGAAAAATTCATGCCCATTGCCTCTGACATCGTATACGATATACTCATTATCGGAGGGGGGCCGGCCGGCTTGACCGCGGCTGTTTACGCTATGAGAAAAGGTGTCAAAACCGCGCTGATAGGAGGTGATCTGGGGGGGCAGGTTGCCGAGACAGTGGGTGTTGAAAACTATCTCGGGTTCAGATATATCAGCGGGATGGAGCTCGTGTCGAGATTCAGGGAACAGGTGCTTGAGTTCAGCATATCCTTCGGTGACAGGCTGTGGGTCGAATCCCTTAAGCCCGGCACACCCCATGAGGCGCTGCTTTCAAATGGCACATCTGTCAGGGCGAAGGCTGTTATAGCCGCAACGGGCAAAAGATCAAGAAAGCTCGGCGTCCCAGGCGAGGCGGAATTTGCCGGTAAGGGGGTGGCGTATTGCGCTACATGTGACGCGCCTTTTTTTGCCGGCAAAAAGGTCGTTGTGGTCGGCGGAGGAAACAGCGCTGTAGAGGCGGCGATTGATCTTGCCCGCGTTGCTGAGAAGGTTACAGTAGTTCAGATAATGGACAGACTTACGGCTGATGCTGTTCTTGTGGGTGCCATGGAATCATTCAGCAATGTTGAGGTTCTATTAAACTCCGAGGTTGTCTCAATAAACGGTGATGAATCAGTTTCGTCGGTCTCCGTAATTTCTGCCGCCGATAAGAGTGTCCGGGAAATCAGCGTGGAGGGTGTTTTTGTCGAGATCGGATTACTACCAAATACCGAGTTTTTAAAGGGAATTGTTGATATGAACAGACTGGGGGAGGTTAAAGTAGACAGCAGCTGCAGGACGAGTGTTCCGGGACTCTTCGCGGCCGGCGACCTTTCCGAGGTGCCATATAAACAGATTATCATTGCCGCGGGCGAGGGAGCTAAGGCCGCTCTATCAGCCTGCGATTATCTGCTAAAAACTGAATGGATTTGAAGGGGGTTTAATATGTCACTATTTGACGAAAAAACAGCTGAACAGCTAAGGAAGGTGTTGGAAGGGCTTGCAGGTGAGGTCAATATCGCTGTTTTTACACAGAATTTTGAATGCAGAGACTGTTCTGACAACAGGGCCTTTGTTGAAGAAATCACTTCGTTTTCAGATAAACTGAAAATGCAAATCTTCGATTTCGAGGCTGACTCTGATACGGTGAAGGCCCTGAAGATTGATAAAATTCCGGCAATCGCGCTTCTTGACAGCAGGAAAAATGACACCGGTATAAGGTTTTACGGTGTGCCGGGCGGCTATGAGATAAATTCATTTCTGGCAAGCCTTCTCGAGGTTTCGGGAACAAAGGAAGCTCTTCCGCCTGATGTTATATCGAGGATATCGGCAATCGCCAGTGAGATTCACATACAGGTTTTTGTCACTCTCGGCTGCCCCTATTGTCCGGGAGCTGTCATTGCGGCCCACAGGCTTGCTCTTGAAAGCAGCTATGTTCGGGCGGATATGATTGAAAGCTCAACTTTTCCGCATCTGGCGAACAGGTACTCTGTCACAGGGGTCCCCAAAATTATTATAAATGAAACAGGTGAGCTTACGGGTGCTCAGCCAGTAACGGCATTTCTCGATATTATTGAAAAGCTGTAAGGGTTTAAATTTTTTTGTGTTAATGCTTGACACTAACCGTGGCATTAACATATCTAACCACATAGTTAAATGATTATTTATTAATGAGTGATGCATTTCGCAATTGAAGGTGTTAAATACTAAGATAAGGATAGCATGAAAAAAACCAGTATAATATTGACCATTCTGCTTTTTACTGCAGCCTCACCAGAAATCTCCCGGGCAAGGGAGTTTTTGAATTCCATAATGCATATAAATATGGGATACCTGTTCAGTTTTGCCCCTCAGGGGACTTTCATCAGCGAAGAAGAGAGTCTATATGAGGTTGAGCAGGAAGACGGGGCTGTAAAAAGCCCTACTCATAAACACACTGGACTGGCTTTTAACGTTGATCTGATGTTTATCAAGCCGTTTATTCTCGGTACCGATTCGCACGCGTTTAAGCTTGGAATAAGGGCTGGAGTCAAGTATCACAGCGTTGACCAGGAGATGATATACACCGCAGCCGGTGGCTCCAAGGAAGATCACGGCGATCAGCTCATGTCATACTACGACTGGATGGTCGGACCGGTGATATATTACGCTCCCAGCTTTGACTTCGCCGGCTTCAGAGGCAATCTTACCGCAGGCGGCGGATTCACTGCCTATGTTCTTGCCGGCAGGATATTCAATGGTTCGCTGACGGCATATCCGGCGATGAGGAACGATGGCGTCTTCTCAGGCGCATACGAGGCAGATCTCTCAGGACTGAGGATTGACGCAGGTATTGGTGCGGCTTTGTCAGTTTGCTCGGTAAATCTCGGGTTTAACCTCTATTATTCCCGGACATCTTTTGAAACCGGTGATAATATATACAGCAGCTCGGGAAGAAAGGCCGTCAGCAACGAGGTATGCGCCGAGGTGTACATGGGCATACCGATTGAAAGCATGGTTGAAACCGATTTTTATAAAGGAAACTGGTGATATTCCTTGACGCTAACCGAAACATTAAATATATTAACCATACGGATAATAATTGGGCGGTGTGATTTGTGATAGGTGATCATGAAGCGAAGGACATAATAATGAAAGCGGCGAAGACAGAATTCGCTGCAAGGGGCTACCAGGGCGCGAGAATGGCTGTTATTGCTGAAAGCGCGGGTGTAAACAAAGCCCTTATACATTACTACTTCAAAAGCAAAGAGGGGCTTTACAAAGCCGTACTCAGCACTGCCATGGGAGGCGGAGAGAAGGGAACAGACATCGACCTTCCAGTCTATTTCGGCTCGGAGAGCCTGTCCAGCTCACAGAAGCTCTATCTGATCGTCTATATAATGACAATGATTACGCTGAAATGCGTTGACGATGAAATGAACGATATTGTTCTCTGGGAGATGGCCGAGGGTGGAGAGTTTATGCAGACCATCCGCAATGAGATATTCGGGCCGAGGGAAAGTGTCCTGAAAAAGGTTATTGAGCGGGGAATTGAGGAGGGGGCATTCAGCTCCCGCTATATCCCCCTCGTACTGATGGGAATAGGAACCCAGACGATCTCTTTCAGAATTGAAAAGCAGAGAAGAATGTGCAAGCCCACTCTGTACAGCCTGTCTCCGGCTGAACTCGACATGCCTCTCTTTTTGGACTACATAATGGAATATACGTTCAAGATGGTCTGTCCGGACGGTGAAACCTATAAAATTCCGGAGGTCCCCGAGCCTGTTCTGAGTTACATAGATGGAATTGTAGATATTGCTAAAAACAGGGGATTGTCCTCTTCAATTGTAGAAAAGCTGATTAAAATAATCGGTGAATAGAGATCAATGTGTTATGCTTATGAGGGTATTCACACGAATCGGCAGAGTCAGCTAACTGACCGCCGGTTGATAATTTAAATTTGAAAATTATAGATTCTTAAATCTGAGAAGGTTAAAATGAAAAAAGCTGATTTGAAGACGGCCAGGGGTTTTATATTTGCTGCGCTGCTTATCTGTCTGCCGGCGGCAATGCTGACCGGCCAGGAAGCACCGGCTAAGATGACTGTTGAATACGCCGAAGAACCGGCGGTGGTAATCGGCGGCGTGAAGATCAGTCTGGGCGACGCAATCAAACAGGCTGTTGAGAACAACCACGATATTCTGTCTGGAAGCTATGACGTGGCCATGACAGACACGCAGTACGAAAAGCTGCAAAAGAAATACGCGCTCACTCTGAACGCGGACGCTGGATATAAGTACCAGCAAAATACTCCTGGTTCAGCAATTCTGTATGGGAGCGAGTCAAAAACAATAGACGCCAACTTGGCTCTTCAGAAAAGCTTCAGTTCTGGAACGAGCGTCAGCGCCGGGATTAACAATTCTTACACTGACAGAAAGATGGTCGACCTTGGAACGGGATTCACTCTGGGCGATCCTAAATATCACATGCCGGTTTTATTCGCGAGCGTCAGACAGGAGCTTCTGAAGAACGGGTTCGGTTATAGCGAGAGGCGGGAAAGTCAGATCGCGAAGAACACGGCTAAAATCCAGAAGGAGCAGGTATTGCAGTCCCTGTCTCTTGTCGTTGTCGGAGTGATTGTAGACTACTGGACCGTAGTCACGAACAAGACAAACCTTGAGAACTCTGAGCTTCAGCTCGCGGAGACGAGGAATGTCCGGAACATAATTAGAAGAAACGTCAACCTGGGGCTTGATGACAGCTTTCAGCTTAACTACTACAACCTGCTTGTCGCGGGGGCTGAGGCGAGTGTAATTTCAGCGAAGCAGGCCTACTCTGAAGCGGCCAGAAACTTTCTCACAACAATAAATCTCGACGAAGGTGTTGATCTCAGCGGGAAGGTAATTCTTTCCAATGTTTACAGCGAGGCACAGCCGGAAGAGGCAATAAAAACAGCCTACGCGAAGAGGGCTGACTATAAAGGCGCTCTGCTGTCGCTTGAGAACGCGAAGATGCAGCTTGATATGGCAGAGAGCTCAGGGCTGCCTTCACTGACCGCCGAGTTAAACGTCTCAACGGTGGGCCAGGATGAGGAGATGGCTTCAGCCTACGGACAGTCATACGGGGCCGACTATCCCAGTCTTGAGGGAAGGGTGACATTGAGCTATCCGATAGGCGACAGGTCGCAGAAGGCTGACGAGAGAAACGCCGCTTTCCAGCTCAAACAGGCTGAAATCAACCTGAGCAAGATCAAGCGCACAGTAAAAGACGACGTGGTAAACAAGATTGAGGCAATGAAGTCGGCTTATGAGATATACAGGAAGGCGAGCGAGGCGCGAGCTCAGGCTGAGCTTTTCTATTACAAGATGCTCAGAAACCTCAGAAGGGGACGTCTCGACTCGGCTACAGTAAAGAATGGTCTTGACGCGATGGTCAGCGGCCGTCAGCAGGAGATTGAGGCCCTTGTTTATTATAATATATCGGTGCTGCAGTTGACTGTGGCTAAAAATGAGCTCTGGGAAAGGTACGGAATTAATGTCGAAGACTATATTCCCAAAGGCTGATGAAGCAAACTCTCTATTACGGGGCGGCACAGTCCAATAAGGCCCCGGGGAAAAAGGAATGAAAAAACTAATAAATTTTCTAATTGATCAGAAGCTGCTCGCGAACCTTCTCGTCGTATCGATATTTATCGCGGGCTATTACAGTGTAACCAATCTAAACCGTGAAGCTGTTCCGGAGGTCAAGTTTGACATGGTCAGCATTACAACGGTTTATCCGGGCGCTTCACCTCAGGAGGCTGAAGAGCTCATATCCATCCCCATCGAGAAGAAACTCAGGGGGGTCAGCGATCTCGATAAGGTCCGTTCTTACAATGTTGAGAACGTGTCGGTAGTTGTAGTTTTTATTGAGGATAAGGCCAAAAACAAGCCCAAGACGGTTCAGGACATCAAGGACGCTGTCGAGCTTGTAGACAATCTACCCTCCGGTGCCGAAGCTCCGCTTGTGGAAGAGATTAACTTTGATAACACAGAGCTGATATCCCTTGCCTTCATAGGGAAGGAAGGAAAGCAGGTTCCCTACTCGAAGCTAAGGGAGTACGCCAAGATATCCGAGGATTTTTTCTATGATATTGACGGGGTTGCCGAGGTTCAGAAGAATGGCTACTACGACAGAGAATACCTGGTCGAGGTCTCGCCTGAAGCGCTCGAAAGGAACAGGATAGGCCTGAACACTCTGGCCAACACTCTCCAGACGAGAAATGTCGACTTCCCTGGAGGACCGCTCCGGATAGGGAAGAAGGAGTTTGTTCTCAGAACAAAGGGGCAGTTCAAAAACGCTGATGAGATACGCAACACGGTAATAAGGGGAAACGACACTGGATATGTCCTCAGAGTCGGAGATGTAGCAAAGGTCACCGACACGTATGAAGAGGCTGACGTATATCACAGGTTTAACGGCAGGGAAGCGGTCGTTCTGACTCTTCTCAAGAAAAGAGAGGCTGATGAGATTGAGCTTGCCGACCGTGTCAAAAAGGCTGTCGAAACGTACTCGGTTAAGGGCTTTGAGGATGTCGAGATTCAGCATTTTAAGGACACGAGCGAAATAACACGGACAAGGCTTTCAACGGTTATTGACAGCGCGATTCTCGGATTCTTCATTCTTGGAATCTTTATACTCTTTTTCCTGGGAAAGAGGATGGCCGGTGTCGTCATGCTCGCCATGCCGATTATATTCATGAGCGAATTTATAGTCATGCAGGGTTACGGCATGACCTTCAATATTCTGAGTATGTTCGGAATGATAATGGTGCTTGGAATGATAGTCGACTTCAGTATCGTTGTAACAGAGAACAGTCACAGATACCTTGAACACGGACACGACAGGCACAGCGCTGTCATGAAGGGCGTCAGCGAGATGTTTGGCTCAGTAACGGTAACGCTTATCTGTCTTATCGCGGCGTTCATGCCTTTGCTGCTTGTCAGCGGCATGATGGGAAAGTTTATCAAGTCTATTCCGATGGTCCTTATAACATCGCTTATTGCCTCCTGGTTCGTCGCTTTCTTTGTCCTCCCGACTTATCTGTATTCGATGCTCGGAAAGCCAAGCCGTTCAGCCGGAGAATGCCCGGGGCAGAGTATCACCGAGAGGGTGATATGTTTTCTTTTCAGGCGCAAGCTCAATAACAAAAAAGAGCTTCTTCAGGAGGATGATAACTTTGAAACCGGTTTCTTCGGAAGGGTTCAGCGTGCCTATAAAAAGCTGCTGCAGGTTTCCCTGAAGCACAGGTATATCACGGTTTCAATAATGTTTCTACTTCTTATTACTTCTCTTTCACTGATTGCCAACGTTCTTGGATTTCAGTTTATGACCGAGGGCGGCGAGGAGAAGATTACCATGAGGGTCAATCTTCCCTTTGAAACAAACCTTGAGACAAACCTGACCGAGATGAAGAAGCTCGAACGGATAACAATGTCGATTCCCTCAAAGGACGAATTTGAGTATCTCCAGACAATCGTGGGCGAGGAGGCCTCAGGTATTATTGACCCAAAGCCTGGAAAGGGAACATTCAAGAGCACCTTCTATCTCGGACTCTGTCCCGAGAAGGACAGGACGCGGACAGCTTCCGAGATCGCTTCAATCATGAGGCAGAGGGTTAAGGAAGCCAGGGAGTCAGGAACTCTATCGAAAGACGTTACCGCCAGAATTGAAGCCGAGTTTGGAGGCCCTCCAGTTGGTAAGCCGGTTAACGTTGAGATTCGCGGAAAGGACTTCGAGGTTATAAAAAAGATAGCGAAGGAGTACATGGACTATCTTAAAACCGTCAAAGGTATATTTGACCTCACAATAGACCTTGAGGACGGGAAGACGGAATATCACTATTCCGTAAATGAGAGAATGGCAGCTCTTACTGATGTTTCTGCTTTTGATATTGCGCAGGCCCTGAATGCTTCATTCTCAGGAACAGTTGCAACAAAGGTCAGTGAAGATGAGGAGGAAGTAGGCGTAAGGGTACGTTTCGAAGAGTCCGCCCGCGAAAGAATGAGAAGCCTCAGTGAAGTAAAAATTGCCAATTCCAAGGGGGGACTGATCGGGCTTAATTCAGTCAGCGATGTCACCGTCAAAAAAAGCTATTCCCAGATAAACAGGCTGAACTTTGCCAGGCTGGTTCAGGTCCAGGCCGAAGTCGATCCGTCAGTCATTACCGCTGTTGACGTCACAAAGCTGCTCGAGAAGAAGTTTCACGACATCGGAAAGAGATATCCCGATTACAAGATAGCCTACGGCGGAGAGCAGGAGGACACAAACGAGTCGATGTCCGAGCTCGGACTGCTTTTCCAGGGTGCGCTCCTTGTAATACTGTTTACCCTGATCCTTTATTTCAGGTCTGTTTTTATACCGATTGTCGTTATGATTGCAATTCCTTTCGCTCTTGTGGGTGTTGTCTTCGGACTTATGGTGCACGGACAGCCACTGTCGTTCATGAGCGTACTCGGAATGTTCAGCCTTGCAGGCGTCATTGTCAGCAACACCCTGGTGCTTGTAATGTTTATCAACAGCTTCCGGGATGAGGGCATGGATATCAAGACAGCTGTAGTCGAAGCAGGAGTTGTAAGGCTGAGGCCTATTATTCTTACCGCCGGTACAACCATACTCGGGCTTGTTCCGACAATAATAGGATTCGGCGGAAAGGACTACATGGTCTTCCCTCTGGCGCTTGCTTTTGCTTACGGACTGCTTTTCGCGACGTTTATAACGCTGGTACTTATCCCTTGCTTCTATCACATAGCCGAGGACATAAAGAAGGGGGCCGCGTGGCTGCTTTCAAAGATCGGCATTAAATTGAACGGAGAAATTTATAAGAGCAGGGCGCTTGCTCCCGCAGAGGGAACTATCCCCGGGCCCGAAGAAAAGCCGGCTCAGGCAAAGACGCGGAAGAAAAAGGAAAAATAGAATATCAGAGGGAGCCTGGCGGCTCCCTTTTTTTTTAATAAGAAAAGATGTTATTCTGATTGCTGAAATATGACCGGGGTGTCGGTTTTGGAAATAGTGACAAAGCTGCACGGGTATGTCAGAACAGAGGCGGTTATACCGTCTTCGGGCGGGACGGTCTCCTCGTAAGAGACGGTAATTTGCGCTTCGCCCGAGGCTTTAGTTACTGAAACGATGTCAATCGAATACCCCGCCGATGATTTCCTCCCGGCAAAAACCGCCAGAACTGTTTTTGAATCAAAGTCCACATTAGTAAGAGCATCATCTGAAATATCGTTGGTTTCGGTGAATTCAATCCACTCAGCCCGGGAGTTGAAAACAAAACATCCTGAATCCATCACTTCGAGGTTAAGGACTGTAATCTTTTCAAACTCGATGGACCCGCTCTGCAGGTTCTGGTCCGCGCTCTCAGCGGGGTTTAGCGTATTGTCATCTGAAGATCCTCCGTCGCAGCTTGATAATAAAAGCAAAATAAGAAAGGTCAACAGAAAGGTGGGTCCTGAACGCATTATAATTACCTCCTTGCCTAATTTTATTATTACTCATGCATCTAATGTGTTTATTTATCATGGAAATTGACAAAAAAAATAGAAAAAAGTAGAGAAAAAATCAGATAACAGATAAGATTATGAAAAGAACATATAACATCATGTCGAGTTGACATGCAGTTAACAAAAAGTCACATTCCGTTATGTAAAGTTTACATTCTATTATGTAAAATTCACATAACATTATGTAAAGATGACACTTGATTATGTAAAAGTCACATAACGTTATGTAAAGTTGACATACGATTATGTAAAGGTCGCATACTGTTATGTAATGATGACACTCGATAATGTAAAGGTCACATAATGTTATGTTAAGTTGACATACATTTATGTCAAGATTACATAATGTAATGATGAGTTGACATACTTGTGTGTAAAAAACGCTGAAAAGTATCAAAATTCAACTTAACAACGCGGAAAAACAATACAATCATATTTAAAAGGTATCCGGGACCGGGCTGATTTTTCATAGAATACTGGAAATACCATATTTTGCAGCATTTTGCGCGCGGGAAAGGCTGCAGCGGGCGAACAGGGCCCCGTTAATTATCTTTAACGGGCCTACCCGATAGAGATAGGTCCGATTGATCAATCAGATACGGCTGAGAGGCCCTTAGAGGCCAGAACAGACTTCTGTGTGAGCTTCATAGTTGACAATAAACACGCTACAAATTATCCGGAAACGCGGAGGCAATATGGAATACTTTACAATATCTGATGAAAAAGATTCTCATGAGGTATCCAGGATAATTTTAGGGACATGGGCAATGGGAGGCTCCGGATGGGGCGGCAGCGACAGCAGGGAGGCCGTTGAGGCAGTAAGGGAGTCAATCGCGAGGGGAGTGAACGCCATTGACACGGCCCCCGCCTACGGGTCGGGCCTTGCAGAGGAGCTTGTCGGTGAGGCCGTCTCGGGAACGCGGGATTCTGTTTTTATTGCCACTAAATGCGGACTCGACCTGGAAAACGGGATGAGGCATAATCTGAGGCCTGAGTCGATTTACCGCGAGGCGGAGGCTTCTCTCAGGCGGTTGGGAACAGACTGCATTGACCTGTATCAGTGCCACTGGCCGGATCCATCCGTTCCGGCTGAGGATGTTATGGGAGCGATGACCCGGCTGAAAGACGCGGGTAAAATAAGGTTTATAGGCCTCTCAAACTACAGCGTTGAGCAGGCAGAGGAATCCGGACGGTACGCGGCGATTAACTCCATGCAGTATCAGTACTCCCTGCTGGAAAGAGGCATTGACGAAGGTATTCTGCCATGGTCAATCAGGAACGGCGTTCCGATGCTTGTCTACGGCACGCTCGGAGGCGGGATGCTTACAGGAAAATACACCAGCCCCCCGCATTTTCCCAGGAATGACGCCAGGTCGTTTTTTTACAGGTTCTACAGAGAAAGTTACAGGGAGGCCGCTGAAAGGCTGGTCTCAAAGCTGAGAGAAGTGTCTGAAAGGGCCGGATGCCGGCCCTCACAGGCGGCCGCGGCATGGGCGCTGAGCGCTGAGGGAGTCGGCGCGGTGATTATCGGAGCGCGCGACAGAAGGCAGGCAGACGAAAACTCGCAGCTTCCCGCGATGGATGTGTTTAAGGAGTTTGTGCCGGAACTCAACGCAGCGTCGGCGGGCTTCAGGGAAGTGTACGTTAAATGAAGTCATTGATGGCATCGCTGTGGCGGGATTATTACTGCGAGCTTAAGAAGCTGACATTTATCCTCTATCTTGTTCAGTGCGCCCTTGGCGCCTCGCTGTGCTATGCTCTCTATCTGTTCTTTCCGGAACATGAGTTCTCGTGGGCGATAATATCGGTCCTGCTTGTTCTGGCCCCTGAGACGAAGGATTCCCTGAAGCTTTCTCTGGACAGGATAAAGGCGAACATCACCGGAGCAGGTGTAGGGCTTGTCTACTTCACGCTTGTTCCATCGGGAGGCCTCATCAGCCTTGTAGCGGCGGTTTTAACAACCATATTGATATGCACGTTTCTGAAGCTGGGAAACGCGACAAGGACGGCGCTTGCCGCCCTTGTAATTGTGCTTATTCAGAACAACAGAAATTTCCAGTGGAATATCGCCTTTGAGAGAATGGTCAGCGTCGTTCTCGGCTGCCTTGTCGCAATGCTTATAACGGCAGCCTTTTCCCGTCTGACGAAGCGGAGCATGAAATACTCCGCTGAACGCCGTGTGGAAGACGGGGAATAGCCTGTCAGAAGTTATAGAAGACGGCGCTCTCAACGGTCATAGTGAATACTGTGTCGCGGTTGATGTTGTGAACAGCGTAGCCGGTCATCAGGTTTATTCCGATATCTTCGAACAGGAATATCTCGATGCCGGGGCCGGCTCCGATTGAGAGGGAATACTTGTAGTTCTCGCCGTCTTTTGTGGTGTACCAGTCCGAGCCGTAGTCGTAGTAGTCCTCGTCGTATTTTTTAAAGAGATGTCTTGAGCTGGCATAGAGATAGAATCGGGTGATCTGGCTCCTGCTTATCTGGTAGAGGAGGGTTATTCCTGCATTGACGTAGGGTTCTCCTGCGGCAGTGTTGGGCAGAAATGTAGCCTGAAAGCCGAAGTCCCCGGGCCAGTATCGGTAGCTGAGGCCTGAGCCAGTGGTCAGACCCGCGGCGAGTCCGAGCGCGTGCCTGGTATCGTCCTTCGGTTTGACTGTTTCGGTTTCGGCAGAAAGCGGAAGCATCGTTGATAAAAAGGCGGCGCATATTAAGAGAATAATTTTCACAGGCTTCTTCATGTTGTTCCCCGGTAGTTTATGATGACTGAACATAGTCTTATGCCTCGAAAGGGCTTATTCATTTCAGAAAAAAAAGCATCAACTTTATTTATAACTGCATCTTTGTGATGAGGCAACTAAAAAAGGTACATTACTGACATGTCATATGTTGGAAAAAATTCCACCTTGTCATCAATTCTGTATCCGGCAAATCCTCCCATAATGCTGAGCGAGAGGCTCTCATCCGAGAAAAACTCAATTCCTATACCTATTCCCGAAATGAAAGAATGCGGGCCGTCTTTCCAGGTATAATCATCATCATCAATGTTGAATGAATGGATGCTGGCGTATGAAAAGAATCTGGTGATTCTTGTTTCTTTCCAGGAGACAAATCCGGTTATGGCCGTAGAGTATAAGAAATAGTCTTTGTCGATATAGGGTAAAAAGGTGATCTGGCCGCCAAATTTTCCAGGCCAGTAACGGTAAGTGGGACCAACACCGATTGAAAATCCTGTAGAAAAGCCCAGCGAGTGGTCGGGTTTTGAGAGCCGGTTTTCTGCTTTTGCGTTATCGCCGGAAATGCTCTGGTCAGTTTCTGAAGACAGTACAGGAGAAGAAGCGATTGTAATCGCAAGAAGCAATAACGCGTATCTCATAACACCCCATCCGGATATTTTATTTCACGGCTGAACCCTGCAACGGGTTTCGCAGCCTATACGGTCAGTTCTGCCTGGAGACCTTAAGAGCATTGCTGTGCCGTCGTGCATGGTTGGAAGACAAATCCTGATGCATTTGTACATAAGGTGTTATTATAATGTCAATCACAAAAGTAAAGAAGAAGCTGTTACAGTGATTCCCTGAAACTCTCAAAGGCGGAGCTGACACTTGAGAAAGCACGCACAACCTCTGAGTCAAAGTGCGACCCCGCTCTGCTGATTATGTAATCGCGGGCCGCCTCGTGTGAAAACGCGCACTTGTAGGGACGCCTGCTTGTGAGCGCGTCGTAGACGTCAGCCGCCGCGACAATGCGGGCCGACAGCGGAATCCTTCTGCCGCGCAGTCCTCTGGGATACCCGGAACCGTCCCACCTTTCGTGATGTGAAAGAGCTATTCCACGTCCCATTTTAAGATAAGCGCTTCTTGGGACCATGCGCGATGCCGCGTCGATAATATCACGGCCCATTGTCGTGTGCCTTTTCAGGGCTTCGAATTCAGCTGCGCTTAGCCTGTCCGGTTTGAGTAAAATGTCCTTTGGTACCGCGGCCTTCCCGACGTCGTGAAGAACGCTGCTCATGGCAAGATCGCGTATGTACGACTCGGTGAGGTAGCGGGTGAAGCCTTTGCGCTCAGCGAGCCCGCGGGCCAGAAGCTCGGTATAACAGGAAATGCGTTCAAGATGGCACAGGGGTTCGTTTATCTGCAGCTCGGTTAGTCTGGCGAGCTCATGGAGGGCCTGTTTCGCGGCTGAAAGCCTTGTTTCCGGGCGCGGCGCTTCGTGTTTTATATGATGATTTTCTGTTTTTTCGGCTTTTTTGAAATCGGGGGGGGGATGGGGCCCAGTTATCTCTGCCGCGGCGGGCTCAGTAGCGAATTTCCCGAAATTCGGAGAGAAAGGATGAATGTTCTGTGACCTGAGAATGAGATATTGAAGCATACCGCTTCCGCGCGCGGAGTCAGGCACGCCGAAAGGGGATCCGAAGCCGGAACACAGCTCTTCAATTGTGGGCGTTATACTGTTCATCGCACCCTCCGGAGCCGTCAGGACAGAAGAACGGCCTGTTGTCCTGTTCGGCCCCTGTTGGTTATAAGTTGAGTACTTTTTTTGCGAGGATTAGGGTTATCGGGAAGAGATGGCCCTGAGAAGAATCCGGTAGCTCTCTGTCTGACCTGTCCTGAGCGCTACGTCGCCTGGGGTTGTGCCCGCCGGGAAAAGCATGCCTGAAATGGAACAGATATCCGCGGTTGTCTTGGCGGAGGGGTCCGCGCCCTGTTCAAGCAGATATGACGTTATTTCAGGTCCTGCGGCAGCGGCGTTGTGCAGAGGAGTCTGGCCCGTGCTGTCACACGCGTTTACGTCAGCCCCGGTGTTGACGAGGAGCCTGGCTGTACCGATATCGCGTAGAACCGCGTCGTGAAGAGGCGTTCTTTTCTGGCTGTCCCGCGAGTTTACTACTGCTTTCTTTGAAAGGAGAAGCCTTGTAATTGAGTAGATGTCGTTAGGCTTTTCACCCACGCTCGTGTTCAGGTAGGGATAGGGGTTTATAGGGCTGCCGTTAAGCCTGATTTCGTAGTGGCAGTGGCTGCCGGTCGTGTTGCCGGTGCTGCCCACACTTGCGATAATCTGCCCCTTCTCAACGCTGGCCCCCTGGCTTACCCTTATGGAACGGCAATGCCCGTACATTGTTTCGAATCCGAACCTGTGCGAGATAATCACTGTTAATCCGTAACCTCCGAACCAGCCTGCCTTTGCGACCCTGCCCGCAGCGGCTGCCTTCACAGGAGCACCCTCAGGCGATGAGATGTCGAGACCTCCGTGGAACTCGTACTCTTCACCGAAAGGCGACTTTCTCAGACCGAAATGTGAAGTGATGTTTCCTTTTACCGGAACGGCTGACGGGGTCTCTTTCGAGATGCCGGGCAGTGACAGCACCGCTGTGTGGAGCGGTGTTCTGCCTTCGTTGTTCCGGAGGTCTATGCCTCCCGCCCTGTCAATGAGGACCTCCGCTGTATGAAGACGGTTGTTCATTATCGCGTAGTGCAGAGGCGTGTTGCCGTCTCTGTCGCGCTCGTTTTTACTGCAACCAAGCTTGATAAGAAGAAGCGCTATGTCGGGATTCTCGCAGGTTGCGGCAGCGTGAAGATGTGTCCGGCCGTCCGGTGTGCGGGCGTCAATATCGGCTCCCTCAATCATGGCCTGACGAATTAGCTGTTCATTTTCAGTAAGGATGGCGACAGTCAGGTTCCGTGTAGCCCTTGTGTTTGACGGAAGCGTTTTGCAGCTACCGGATATAAGCAAGAAAGCCGTAAGTATGGAAAAGAATGCGCTTATGCGTCCTGCTGTCATGGTGTGAGACCTCCTGGTGATTGCTCAGGTAATTCTAAGGCGTATGGATGACCTTCTGTCCGGATTTCTGCGCCTTTCTGATACACGGCGGTCGTAGTCACTCTTCTGATACAGATTTAAAGGGCTCTGATTGAGATAATCTGTCATGCGCCTGTCGAAGAGGCCGCGTCTATCCGAAAACTCGCCGGGAGAGCGGGTAAGCTCTGTATTATTAAAATGATTATCAGCAAACCCCATTGTTTGCGACTCCGTAATTAAATCAGAATCGGATTCGGCCGCGCGGCAGAAAGGTTTTCTATGGTAGTGATTTTTTACCGGCGGGGCCGATAACCGCGGCGGCTGTGAATTCTAAACCAAATTCCGGTGAAAGCAAGAATTTTTTTAAGCCTTTTGAGGTTTAAATTCTGGATTAATAAAAAGCATATCTCTTAATGGTCAAAATAAAACATATAAAAACATGATTCGTGAGTCATTTCGGCTGAAGCGGTTCAGGGCTTAACAGTTCTGAGCAGTGTCGTGCGGGTAAGCGGATCATTTCTGGATAGGCTCAAATGAAAATGAAGACAGTAAACATAGGCAGTGCCGGGGTAAAATATCTTGAAGCGGGGCAGGGACAGACGACGATGATCTTTCTCCACGCGGCGGGGCTTATTCCCCATATCTGGATGCCGATCGCTTCAGAGTTTACCGGCAGGTTCAGGATTATAATGCCGTTTTTCTGTGATTATCGCGATTCTGAAGCTGATCCGAACGGTAGGGGCATACCCTGGACGGCTGTCGCGGGCGACCTCAAAGAGCTGTGTCTGGCGCTGGACATTGAGCGACCGATTATCACGGCTCATTCTATGGGTGCGGGGGTCTCAATTCTTGCATCAGCTATCAACGGACTTAATCCGCGCGCTATGCTTCTGTTCGAGCCGATATTCTTTTCTACTGAATTCTATATCGAAGGCGGGGGAGAGCCCGTAGAACATCTCGCCTCCGGTTCTGTGCGGCGAAGGAACAGATTTGAGAGTCAGGGTGATTTTGAAGAGTACCTGAACTCGAAGGCCTACTTCAGGCGCTGGGATTCTGAGTCATTGAGACTTTACAGTGAGAACGCTCTCAATTCTGACGGAAATGGCGGGCTGAAGCTCAAATGCCGTCCTGATGTTGAGGCTTCCCTTCTTCTCGGCTGCTCATGCGTTGACCCGTGGCCTCTTGCCGCGGGTATAGAGTGTCCCGTTCACATTGTCGAGGGAGGAGAAAGCGAGTTTATGCAGTATATGGATTTAAGGGGAGCCGCGTCGCGTTTTCCCCGGGGAAGTTACAGCCTTCTTAATGGGGCGGGACACATGGTTCCGCTCGAAAAACCCGCGGAATGCCGTGCGATAGCAAAGGATTTTTTTAAATAACAGGTTTTTGGGGTATTTGATCTGTTTCTCCATCTTTTTTTTATATCCACAGTTTTTTTTGTTAAATCTGTCCCTGTTTTTACTCGTATAGTGTGTATATGTCTGATTTGCCGAACCGGTTGTGTTTGGCGGGCGGTTCCTCATATAAGCCGGCCATTATGCTGTTATTGACGGCACCGCGTGAGGGATTGACCGTAAGGCCGAAGGCCTGAAGGGAAAGCCCGGCCCCGCCTCCGGCGGGGACACGCCCGAATGTTTAGCCGTGGATCATGGGGAGCGGGCTATTCTTAATTACAGCTTTTAATTTTATCTAACCGTGATACTTGCCTATTGACTTTGAGGCAAATTGGACATTATTATCATTTGATGCATAAATAGAGCACCGGGTGGAAGCGTATTTATCAGGGCGGGTGGAGATGGCGTTTCAGGGCATGCAGAGCGATGAAATTGATGTTTATATAGTTGATGATGAAGAGATTGTGTGTGAGTCGCTTTCTCTGCTGCTCGGGACGATTCCGGGTTACAGTGTCTGCGGTTTTTCCTTTTCGGCGGGTCAGGCAATCGCGGAGATCAAGCAGCTGAAGCCCCGCGTAGTTCTGATGGATATAAATCTGGGGGAAAATAACGGTATTGACCTCACTGAAGGGCTTCTTACCGAATGCCCTTCCACCAGGGTGCTTATGCTGTCCGGGTACTTCAGCGAGCAGCTTGTCTCGATGGCCTACAGGGTAGGGGCGGCCGGTTACATTTCGAAGAGGCTGGGGCTGAGTGAGTTAAAAAAAGCCATCTCGCATATACTGACGGAAAATTCCTTTTACCTTTCGCCCGAATACAGGGACAGCGCTGATGTACTGCAGCTGACGTCGGCAGTCCCGTCAAGTCCTCTTACCAGGCGCGAAATGCAGATTTTAAAGCTCATTGTTTCAGAGCACAGTACAAAGGAGATCGCGGTCGAACTCGGCATCAGCGAAAAAACAGTGAGAAACCACAAGTCGAATATTATGCAGAAGCTTGGAATAAACAGCGATGTCGCCCTTGTAAAATACGCCTATAACATGGCGCTGATATAGGGAAGCACAGGCAGATCTCAAACGTTGCGTATTCTTAACACAGTAACGCCGTCTCCGCCTTCTCCGGTTTCGCCGCTTCTGAAATCAGCGGCATATGTCGAAGTCTTCAGGTAGTCTCTCACCGCCTGTTTCAGCGCGCCGGTTCCGTGGCCGTGAATGACGATTGCCGTCGATATTCCTTCCCCTGTCATCCGGTCGAGGCCGGCTTCCATTCTGTTCAGGGCTTCGTCGACCCGGCATCCGCGCAGGTCGATTGTGTTGTAGCTTGTCTGGACCGTGGTGCCTATTGAGGACGAAACCTGAACGCGCGGGGCCGGCCTGGGGGCAGAGGCCGATGAACCTGCCCTGTCAGGGATGTAGTAAAGCTCTTCGGTTTTGAAGCGGGCCCTTATGCTGCCTCCAAAGAGAATTTGCGCAGTCTTTCCTGAGGAGTCGACGTCCTCAATAACGCCGTCTTTTTCAAGCTGAAGCACATACACTCTTTTGCCGGGCGCTGTTTCTTCAGGTGTGAGCCTTCGGTATTGAGATTCAACGGATTCCCTTTGCTGTTTCTGCAGCCGGCCGCTGATTTCGCTTTCTATTTCAATGAGCTCTTTCTGAAGGCTGCCCGCGTCCTTGAGGTCTGCCTGCTGAAGCTCAGCTATCTTCGCGGCTACTTTGCCCCGGTATTTTTCAAGTTCTTCGAGGAATTCAATGCCCTCTTTGTTTTTTACTCTGAGCGTAAGCTCCGCAAGCCTGCGCTGTTCTTCTTCGAGACGCATTTTTTCAGCTCTGTAATGTTTCTTGAGCTCTTCAATTCTGCTTGATTCCTCTTCCATGCGGCTCCGGAACCGCTGTGTTTCCTCAAGCAGGGCTTCCACTGAGAGGTCTCTGCTGTCTGTAAGCTCAATAGCCCTTTTCAGCACGGTTTCAGGAATGCCGTAGTTGCGCGCAATCTCAACGGCATAGCTTACTCCCGGCAGCCCCATAACAAGGCGGTACGCCGGCCTCAGTGTCTCAAGGTCGAAGGAGACCGAAGCGTTCCGGAAGCGCCCGCTTTCGGAGGAGGCTAACTCCTTCAGCTCGGTGTAATGCGTCGTTGCGACCACCAGACTGTCCGTCGCGGCAAGATGCTCAAGTATTGACTGAGCTAACGCGGCGCCCTGCCTGGGGTTTGTCCCTACAATGATTTCATCTATGAGAATGAGAGTCCGGGGTGTGGCCTTTCGCAGCATTTCTCCAATAATGACGATCTGGCCGGAAAATGTGGAGAGTGACATCTGGAGGCTCTGGTCGTCTCCTATATCAGCTAATATTCCGTCGAAGATGCCTATCTCGGAATCGGGTCCGCAGGTTACGTGAAGTCCTGTTAACGCGAAAAGCACCGCGAGGCCGATTGTCTTAAGAAGAACTGTTTTGCCGCCTGTGTTTGCCCCCGATATTATGAGGCAGTTAAAGTCTTCGCCGAGGGAGATGTCATTGCCGACTGTCTCATTTGTGTTCTGGAGGCAGAGCAGGGGGTGTTTGGCGTTCTTCAGCGATATCCTTCTGTCACCGGCTATTTTTGGTGCGGAGGCGCCTGTCGCGGCGCTGAAACGGGCGCAGGCGTTCAGAAAGTCGATGTAAGATGCAATTTCAAGGTTTTGCCTGAGTGCGGGGGAGTGCTCTCCTGTAACCGCTGAAAGCTCTCTCAGTATTAAGAGGACTTCATTCTGATACTCCATCTCGAGCATGATGATGCTGTTGTTGAGGGCTTTTACCTCGTCCGGCTCGTAGTAGAGGGTGGCACCGCTGGCGGAAACATCCTGAACGGTTCCGTTCATCCGGCCCTTCATGCCTGATTTGACCAGCAGAACATAGCGTTGATTTACTGATGTTATTATTTTCTCCTGAAGCACCTTTTCAAGGGCCGGAGAGTTTATCATAGAAGTGAGCTTTTTCTCTATGTCGGAACGCGCCGCGGCGGCCTGCTGTTTTAGCTTTCTGAGCCGGGGGTATCTCTGCTCTGACAGTTCTCCGTTGTCGTTAATAGCGGGGATGAGCGCCGAGTGGAGCCTGTCAAGAGGGTCGAGGTTCTCATACTCATCCCTTAGCGGCTCGTACTCGTCGACAAATTCAGAAAGAAAATGCCTGATTCTGCGTGTGCCGACGACGAAATCCCTTATCTGTATAAGCTCTTCAAGTGTCAGAGATGAGCCCTTTGACGCTCTGTCAGCTAAGGGCTGAATATCTGATATTCCCGCGAGCGGAACAGATTCGTGAAGAGTGCTTATCTCTTTAAGAGCTGAAATCTTGCTCATCCGCACAGACGATTCGGATGGGGTAAGCGGTTTCAGATTTGTTATGTGTTTTTTCCCGGGTTCTGAAGAGCAGCGCGATTTGAGAGCAGCCGCAACGGCCGGCCACTCAAGGACCTCCAGCACCCGGTCCGATATGGAGTGATGCATAGCTGGGACCGTTTCTGTCATCATGGATTTATTGAGGTATTGATTTCACCGGCGGAAGCCGCGTCAAGATTATTTTTTACTTATCTCAGGACGGATTGAAGTGAATTCCATCCTGATGTCGTTTAAAAGCGCGATGTCGTGTTCTACTCTGTTTTTGCGCGATATCGTGTCTTTAATCAGGGGAACAATTATCTTGTAAATATCATTGATGTCGTTAACCTTCGTGAGTATTTCATATACCGCGAGTTTCTGCTCCATTGTCGCGGTTTCTATAGCGTCGGAGGTAGTGTTTATTTTGGCAGCCTCATTGGATATAATGCTGTTCAAGGTTGCCTGATCCTTTATTGAGTGCGCGATTTTTCCGATCTCATTGTGAAGCGTTTCGATTTTTTTCATGATATCGCCGGTCTTGTGGACGGCGTTCTGTATGGTTATAGTCTTCTTCTCAAGGTCAAAGCTGTTTCCTGCCAGGAGGCGCGTGATCTCATTGACGCTTTCAGCTGTCTGGTCGGCGAGCTTGGATATTTCATCGGCAACTACCGCGAATCCGCGTCCGCTGTTTCCGGCGCGAGCGGCCTCTATGGCAGCGTTCAGGGCAAGCAGGTTTATCCTGTCTGAGACGTCATTGATCACTGAAAGCGATTCGCCTATCATCCTTGAGTTTTCTATCACGTTGAGCATTTCACGGGTTGCGGAGTTCAGGCGGCTCTGGCTTTCAATGGCCTCCGCTGATACAAGCCTTGCCGAAGCTACAGCAGAGTCAATCTTCTCTCCAAGCTCCTGCGCGGTGGAGGAGAGATTGTGTATCAAGTTGACTAACATCTGGAGCTCTGATGACATTGCCGATGTTTTTCCTCCGACATCGTCTATTCCTTTGACAATGAATTCGATTGAGGCGGAAAGGTCGATAATTGAAATTGCCTGCCTTTTCAGGTTTTCAAAGGTATCTTCGGTGTTTTGCACCGCAGCACCAGAAAATTCGCTGAAGCCGCCAAGAAGGCTTTCAAGGCGCGGCGCTGAGCTGACTGATTTCCGTGCGTGAGCCGTTAAGCTGTCGAGAGCTTTGAGTGTTTCGACTGGATCATTGCGATTGTCGGGGGATAAACCCGTCCCCCCGGTCCCGGTGCTGATGCGCCTGCTGACCTGTTCGCGGAATCTGTGTGCCGGATAAGCGGCAATAAAAGCCGCGGTTCCGCAGATTAATGCCGCCAGAATCTCCGGTATATGGAAATCTGACGGGAACACAGAATTAGCGAGAGAATTACCGCTGTTATGTAGAAGAACTGAAAGCGGGATCGCAGAGGCGGCTGCTGCCGGCGGTATGAGGATTCGCAGCTTCCTGAAAAGGGGTGAGAACCTGTAGTTCATCAATACACTCTTACACGCAAAAAATCAGGCCGGGAAAGGCATTGTGCTTTCTGATGTGAATGTGTCCGGCGGATTGCTACCGCCTTATAGTATCAGGCATGTTTAGAGGATATGTCAAGAAATAATTAAAATACAGTATTTCAGAGGTATGGCATGTTTATTTTGTTACGGAAACTTGAGCAGGGGAGCTTTAAGCTCCACCTGTCAGATTCGGGATTTTACTGCTCCTTTTACCGTGGATAGAGCGATATGCCTGTCCGGATCTTTCATGAAAAGCTCAGCCGCTTCCCTGGGGAGCCTGAGCGCGTATGATTTCACAGGTGGAGTTAGAATCCTGTTTAGTTCGGGATTGTAAAGTCTGAGCGTCTGATAGTCAAGCTTAAGGGCTGCGGAAAGCCTTTTAAGATTGACCTGCCTTGTAAGCTTTACAGTGACTGGATCTAACGGTTCAGTTTCCTGGAGTTCTCCGCTTATTCCGAACATTTTCTGGTTCTTGTATATGAGAAGCATTGCTATGAAACGTGGAACGTATTCATCGGTTTCTTTTTTGAGCTCGCCTGTTTCTCTGAGATCCCAGAGGTCTGATGTTCCGGTTTTTTTCAGCATTTTTGAGATATAACCCGCTCCGCCGTTGTAGGCGGCAAGCGCGAGTTCCCAATTACCGTAAACAGAGTACAATCCTTTGAGGTGTCTGACTGCGGCCTCGGTTGATTTGCGGATATTCCTTCTCTCGTCGACCCACCTGTCGTTTTTGAGGCCGAGCAGTGCTGAGGTTCCCGGAATAAACTGCCAGAGCCCCACGGCCCTGCTTTTTGATACGGCCCTTGGATTGAAACCGCTTTCAAGAAGCGGCAGAAGTGCGATTTCTGCCGGTATCTCCGGATGGCTAGAGATTACACCCATTATGGTATCCATGTAGAGGTTTGATCTCTCAATGGCGTTTTTTACGTACTCACGTCCCCGGGTCAGATAGATATATATGAATTTGCGCACCTCGGTTTTTCTTGTAATGGAGAGGTCGTTTACCGCGGCAAAGAGTTCTTTGCCCTCCAGTCCTGGAAGATAGAGTATGTCTTCGTCGGGATTGAACTCCTCGATTTTTTTTACGCTCTCGGAACTGTAGTCAGTGTCCGTGAAAAGGGTGAACAGTCCCCATGAAAACAGGTTTTTATTATGTCCTACTGCCACCACCATGAGCAGTGATGCCAGGAAAATTCTGGCGATATGGTTTATTTTGAGCAAAATTTTTCTCCGCTTGTCGGTATTCTCCGGACATTTTTTTGGTCGGGCTGTTATGTGACAAGAAAAAAATATCATTTGCTATAAGAATCCTGATTTCAAATTTGAATATATACGGATAGAAATTACATTATTTTATATCATAAGATGGGGATATATTGCGAGTGTTTTTTTTCTACGAACCCCGCGCTCGGGCTGATCTGGCTGCACGGGCTGTAGAAAAAAGCGGTGTAATGCGGAAAAATAAAAAATAATCTTGTAATAATATTGTCACGGTTTTTATTAAGTCAATTTTTTGAAGGAGCAGTATTATGTCAGAGAGGGTAGCCCTGTCTCTCGACTGCGGTTGCATAAAAACAGCCGCCGAGATGGAGTATGAAAAACTTATGGAAAGGTTCTTTTCAGAGGATGATACCGAAGGAAGAATTGACCGCCAGATAGAACTGATCAGGCAATTTCTGGAAGACAGCAATTCGGTTGATATAGAGAACACGGCTGTTGTCCCTGTAAGGGAAATGGCTGGTACCGTTTTTCTGGAGAGAAGCGCTGACGGATCCTGCCGGGTCTCCTACGAATAGCATCAGTTTTCCCGCCAGTTACACGTGTTTCGTTAACGGTTTCCTGAATAACGGCCGGGCACAATTCTATGAGAGTGCGTGTTCGGCCCGGGTTAAGGTTAAAGGCGTTGAATGAATGTTCTGATTTTCAGCGTGCGTGGTCAGGCTATCCGGAGAGCCGTGTAGTCAGGGATTCCTGCGTAATACCAGCGTACGTAGAACAGTCGTTTAGCGCGCGCTATACCCTGATGGTTCTGTTAGTCGGCCGGCTGTGATTACTCGTGATAAATATTGAAAAGTTGTTGTAATATTATTGAGATAGCGTCAATAATATTCTTTTGTTGTTCTTTCGGGTTCCACGGCTGTGTGGTCAGGAACCCGGCAGGGGGGATATTCGGATGGAACAGATTATTACGTGGTATTTATCAGACCAGGACAGCGGAGAGGGACTTGACCGTAATATACGGAGGCTCGGGCTTGAGGTTCATTCTGTTAACGGTCTAAACATGTCTGAACTCAACATTGACTCTGAGAAAATCAATATTTTCATTTTTGATTTTGCTCAGCTTGACTCTGAGACGATTATCGAAGTCATAAAGAAAGATATCAGGATACAGGGCTGCTTTAAGCTTTGTATTTTTACAAAAAAACAGATAAAAGCAGTAGCTGATCTGTCCTACAATATTCTTCACATAGAATTTTTACCGAGACCTGTTGATTCGTCAATGTTTCTCCTCCTGTTTGAAAAGTCAATCCTCGTTGAGCGTTACCGAAAGCTCATGTTTGCCTGCTCAAGGGAAACTGAATCTCAGATGGAATCAATAGAAGGGGTAATGGGTATAAACCGGAAAAACGTTTTTAAAACCGGCGCCGGAAAGGACGGTTTCAGCAAGATTATGGAGTACGAACAGAAAATAGTTAAAGAGCAGAAAAAGCTGAAAAAGGCGATTGACCAGGTGGCGCCGCTTGACCCTGAGGAGCTGTTTGATATGCGAAGGAGAGTCGATGCTGAAGACATGCTTGCGAGTCTCAGGCGGAAGGAGATGCTTAATGACAAAGAGACAATTAACGCTCAGGAATCCGTTATTGACTATTCTTCTCACATGCTCCATGACACCCTTGATATACTCGAAGCTTCAGAGAAGGTCATCGAGTTCGGCCGGCAGGAAGCCCTGAATCTTCACGAAGAGCTTAAAAGGGAGAAAAAGCTTAATCAGACCCTTTCGGGTGAAATTGAACGCCTTCTGGAGGAAATACGCCAGCTTAAAGCAGAAGAAAGCAGAAGTACTAATTAAATCGCTAAATCAGGACGGCATTGCTTAATAATGGAATGGGAAAGACAGTTATCGGATGCGGTAAGAAACGGGCAAATCAAAGAGCTTTATCTCAGGAAGCTGCCAATTCTGAAAACGACCTCAAATTGGAAAAAGGTTGAGCTGATCGGCTGGGTTGATCATCAGATGAAGTACACACACTACAAGGGAGGACTTGTAAAGCTTAACGACAAGCTATACTTTGTGCAGGATAAAACGATAAGGGCTTTGCAGGAGTATATGGACTGGGATTTTCCAAGAAGAGTAGTTGTAATCTAATCAGTCGTCTTCATCTTCTTCGCCTTCAAAGAGCGAGACAACCGTATCTCCAGTCCGGGCGATCTTTATAATATCATCAAGATGATTTCTGTCGACGATGGCATAGTTAGGAGAGATTTGTTCTATTATTGCCTTCTTCTTCTTGCTCAGAAGTATGTCCTGAATGAACGAGGGATGACTCGTTCGGAGCAGTATGGTGTTGTTGATGTCAATTCTTATTGTCTGTCTTGACCATTCCTGTATCAGGAAGCTTAGATTTTGCGGTATTTTGTTCCTCGCATGTTTTTCCAGGCTGTCCATGAAAAGCTCCATCGGAATGCCCCGCTTCTGGGCCTGCACAACTGATGATCTTGTAATTGTACAGTTTATTATCACGTCATCGTTCTCAATATCAGTATGAGTGAGAAGAAAGAATTGCGAATCGGATGGCAGCTCTTCCGAGGGAACCATGAGCGTGAAATCGGGGTTTATGTAGACGCACTTTTTAAAGGATGGAGGCTGCTCCCCATCCGTTGCTTCCTCTTCCGGCTTCAATTCACTGGAATCGTTGTTTCTTACAGAAGAAACCATTTCACCGATGTCCGAGAGAGTTAATTGTCCGCCTTCCTCTTCGATGATTCCCAGGAGAAACAGGAGGGCCAGTGCGTCCTCTGACTCCTGCTGAGGCAGGTTGGTGTGAGGAGCTGTTTCTCCGAATTTTCTCCCCTGCATGGCTGTAAGGCCGGAGACGATGGCTGTTTTGAGATATTCCGGGTCAGCCTGACGAAGTAAAGCAGCTGTTTCGAGACTGCAGTCAATCACGCTCATTTCAGGGATTCTTAAGGGCGACGGGAAATAATCGTTCCTGGGATCATTGGAGTCAAAAATTGCGAGTACTTCAGCTATTAGTGAAGAAGGTGCTCCAAAGTAATCCCTGATTTTCCTCAAAGAAATTGAAGCTGAATCCTTTCGGACTTTCAGGCATTGAAGCCTGGAAAGAATGAATAAAACAAACAGGGCCGAATCCTCTGCGGGAACGCTGCTGCCGTCGAGCCGCATCATTCTCAACATTGAGTCCTCAATGCGTTTTATGTCAATCTTGCGGAAGTTCATCTGCTTTGTGAGAAACAGGCCATTACCTGATATTGAGTCATAGGCTTTGAGGAGATTAAGCAGAATGCGGTATCTGTTATGGATTCGGGGCGAACTTTTTGAAGGCTTTTTATAGGACTTTTTAAGGAGCTCTGAAGCATATTCAGGAAAAACTGTGAAGTAAGTGCCGTAGCCCGGGGTGATGATGCTGCAGTGTTTCAGTATCCCCGAGTTGATGCATTTC
This sequence comes from Spirochaetota bacterium, assembly GCA_963663865.1. GTDB lineage: Bacteria > Spirochaetota > UBA4802 > UBA4802 > UBA5550. Next base: position 2,909,774 of record OY760686.1, on the reverse strand, counting down.
TGTATTGCCGATTCGGCGGCTGCCCCCAGGAGCTCAACCGACTTCTCTAACGGGATGACTCCGCCGAGTTTTATTGTCTCTGTCAGAAGCTGAAATGCTTTTTTGTCCTTAAGAAGCGGCTCGTGCGGGGTTTTGCCTGAGTCAGGAGAGCAAAGAGAATCTCTTATGCGGCCGGCCTCTGCTGCGATTTCAGTGTTATCAGTAAAGTTTATAAATGGACCGATTTCTTCAATGCCATAAAGCTTATCGAGCTTGTTTGTGAGGAGCTGGCGGTTTTTAATTGTGTAGATGAGAAGATATTGGGAGAGTGAAGCCGCGCAGGCGTCAAGAATGTCTACGGAGATGCCGGTCTTTTTTTCGAGGTCAATGAGTGTAATACCATCGTCACCGCTGTAAACATGAGCAAGTACAGTCAGCTCATTCTCGCTGAGGTTTTTCAACAGTGAATCTATACCAGTTATAGAAAGCAATCCTGAAAGGACTGCCTTCTCGGAACTCTGTCCGCGGCTCACCACATCAGCGATTGACTTCATCGACTCCTGGGTGATTTTCTGTATGGATTCGTTAATAGATTTCATGTCAAAAAGTTGTAGACACTGATTTATGACTATTTTATATAGACGCAGTTATTTCTGCAATCAGTTTTACTCCCGGCATAGTCTCAAACGAGAAAAAAAGTCCTTTTTTCCCTTTTGTAGCCGGTTTAGCCACTTAATAAGGAGCAATAGATGATCCAGTTTTTCCGTTTTGAGAAAGATTCGGCGGTTGAGGCGGTTTACTCCGTCATTTCAGGCCGGGAGTCCGTGAAGTTTTTTGTTAAGAGGGCTGTCAAGCTTGTGCTCTTTATATACTCAACGCTGTTCCTTGCAGTCGCTCTTCCCTTTGTCGAGACGCCTTTCGAGCCTGTTTACTTCATAGGCGGATTCGCTACAGTTATTTTTGCCGTCAGGTATATCAATCATATTGTCGGTTACAGGCGCTTCAAAGGGGGCAGCCTGAAAATTAAATCTGACGGAGTGACTCTAAAGGGGGTAGATTCTGAAGTGGCTGTTCCAGCGGGCGACATCAGATACATAGAGCATAACATTCTTGGCAATGTTGTTGTCCGATGCGAGAAGACATCATTTTCGTTTCCCTCAGTGCTCCTCAATCCTGACGAGAGGGAGATTCTCCTTGCTTCTTTCGTCGATATGGCTCCCGGCAGGACCAGGATTTATAGAAAAGTCTGGGAATTTATTGATGCTGTTGTGGTTGCCCTTGTTTTAGCTGTACACATAATCCAGTATGTTGTTCAGGCGTATTTCATTCCTACAGGCTCAATGGAGGATACCCTGATTGTAGGAGACCACCTCTTTGTCGAGAAGCTCACCTACGGCCCGATAATACCTCAGATGGCCGGCATGGACGGGCCGATACACCTCGATTTTCTGGGTGTTAGAGATGTGCAGCGAGGCGATATAGTGATCTTCAGACCTCCCCATGAGCAGGATAAGGATTACATAAAGAGATGTATCGGTGTTCCCGGTGACAAACTCTCTATCAGGGGAGGGCATGTCTACATCAACGGCGAGAAGCTGAACGAGCCCTACGTTAAAGGACTCACCTTCGATGATCCTGAAACAAGCAGAATTCAGGGCGTGGTTCCTGAAGGGAAACTTGTGGTTCTCGGAGACAACAGGGAGAATTCAATGGATGGGCGCTACTTCGGCTACCTCGATATTGCCAAGATCAAGGGGCGCGCGTTTGTGCTCTACTGGAATACTGATCAGGTCTTCAATCTGGACTTTTCACGTCTCGGCCTGATACGCTGAAACGCCGGAGGAGGGCCCGCTCCGCAGGCGGCTGTTGAGGCCGCCTGCGGTACTGCGAATTATGAATGACGGTTCTATCAGACGAAGAATAGTAATGGCGGCGGCGCTTGTTGTTGTGCTGACAGTGCTTCTCGTTGTCCGGCTCTTCGAACTTCACTTTTCCACCCGCATAATACTTCCCGATGACAGAAAGGCTGTCAAGGTCAGAGGAAACATTACTGACAGAAATGGCCGTATACTCGCGATGAGTATAGAAACCGAATCACTGTTCGCTGACCCGGGGCTTGTCGATGATCCAGATTCAACGGCATTGAGGCTGGCGGCCGTGCTCGGACTCAACCCGTCCTGGATAAAAGCAAGACTCGTGAAAGATAAGAGCTTTGTGTGGATTCAGCGAAAGCTGAACCCGGAGACGGCGGAAGCTGTAAGGAAGCTCGGAATCAGGGGGCTTGGTTTCAGAAAAGAGTATAAGAGGGTCTATCCTGAAGGCAGACTCGCATCAAACATCCTGGGCTTTGTGAATGCTGAAAATAGCGGAATGGAAGGACTTGAGTATCATTTTGAGTCGTCGCTTTGCGGCGAGGAGGAAAGGCTTGGCTCTGATGCTAATGATGTGATGGTGTACGGGAAGACCCTGCAGCTTACTATTGACCGATTCATTCAGTATTCGGCTGAGAAGGAGCTTGACAGGGCCGTTGCCCGATACGGAGCCGGAAGCGGTGCGGCGGTTGTCATGGAAGTCAAAACGGGCAGAATTCTTGCATTTGCCAAGTCGCCCGGTTTCGACCCGAATTACTATTACAGATTCAGCAGGGAAAACTTCAGGCATTTCAGCTTTACCGATACATTTGAGCCGGGTTCAACGATGAAGATATTCGCACTGGCATCGGCGCTTGAGGCAAATCCTTCGCTGCGGGATATCAGGATAAACTGTAAAGGCGAAAGCGAGATAGCTGACGTAATAATCAGCTGCACAAAACCTCATGGTGAACTCGGTCTTGAAGGCATTGTGACCCACTCGTGCAATTCAGGTGTTATTGAGCTGATGAAGAGGGTAAAGCAGAAGACCCTTTACGAGGGTCTCAAGCGTTTTGGATTCGGTGAACAGACCGGAGTTGAGCTGCCCGGAGAGAGCTCGGGGATTTTGCGAGAGGAGGGACGCTGGTCTGGACTTTCTAAGTTCTCTATTTCAATTGGATATGAGATGTCAGTAAACTCCATACAGCTTACCTCGGCCTTTGCTTCGGTCGCTAACGGAGGTGTTTACATGAGTCCGATGATAGTTGAGTCCATCATATCCAGGGATGGAAGCTGGAAGAGAGGTTTCTACCCCAGAAGTAAAGGCAAAGTTCTTTCAGAAAAGACAGCCTCGCTGATGATGAGTCTCATGAGAAATGTAGTGCGTGAGGGAACAGGGAGAGGCGGAGCGCCGGAGTTTTACAGCGCGGCCGGGAAAACGGGTACTTCCAAAAAGTTTTCGAGAAAGGAGGGAATATATTCCAGCAAATACGTATCTTCATTCGCGGGAATAGTCCCTTACGAGAACCCGGCTCTGTGCATACTGGTAGTGCTTGATGATCCGGGAGTGAACCGCAGCGGAGGAGAGGTTGCGGCCCCTGTGTTTGCCGCGATTGCCGACAGGGTACTTCCGCTAATGGGGCTTGGAGGCCGTTACGAAAAGCCTGGAAAGCTCAGAAACCTCGGAAGCGGGAAGTCCGATGCGGAGGGGAAAACAGGGAGCCGCTGAAGGTCATTATCCCCCCGCCAAAAAAGAAAATACTTTTACCATACCCGGCTGTAATTCGATAATTAATGCAGGGCCGTCAGTCCGGAACATTAGCGGGGAAGATATTGGATAAATCATACGAAGAACTTATAAAGTCGCTCAATGAAAGGGCAGCTCTCGGCGGAGAAGGCATGGAACTTGAGGTGATCGAGAACAGCGCGGGTAACCCTGTTCCGGCTGTCCATTTTGAGGGAAGGAAGCTTATGCTGCACAGCCGCTTCGATCCGGTCAAGGAGGCGGCGCGATTTATTGAAGGAGTCGGAGCGGACAGTCACGACCTGTTTATTGTGCTGGGGCTCGGCTTTGCCTATCATGTGGAAGAGCTTGCCCGCAGGGTTTCCGCTGATTCATCAATCATCATCATTGAAAAAAGCCCTCTTATTGCAGCGGAGGCCCTGAAAAGGCGGCAGCTCGGAGCTTTGTTCGGGGACAGAAGGGTAAATCTTATGATCGCCCCGTCCGACGAGGAGATACTTGATGCATTGAGGGACCGCTCATCAGCCAGCGTTTCTTTTCTCACGCATCGTGGGTCGCATCAGCTGTTTCCCGATTATTATAGTACGATGCTCGAAACCTGCAGGGCACAGCTGTCGTCAAAGACAGTAAACATCGCGACTCTGGCACGCTTTGAAAAGATATGGAGTTCCAACATTGCCCGAAATATAAATAGGTTTATTGGTTCGCCAGGGGCCTCGGACTTTTACGGCAGGTTCGAAGGAGTCGGCGCGGTTGTTGTCGCGGCCGGCCCTTCTCTTAATCGGAGCATTGAGTTCATCCGCTCAATCCGCGGCAGGGCGCTTATTGTCGCGGTCGACACAGCTTACGGAGTGCTTAAGAAAAACGGCATAACCCCCGATTTCACTGTAGCGGTCGACCCTCAGCCTGTCAACGCCCGGTACTTTGAAGGGAGCTGTCCTGAATCGACAGTGCTGGTCGCTGATCCTACGGTGCATCCGTCCGTGTTCAGGCTCTTTGGCGGGCGTTACGTGACAACGGGGATCGCGTTCAACCTGCTGAAATGGATTGAGTCCGAGGCCGGTGAGCACGGCGAAATAACGAACGGCGGCTCAGTCTCTACAAACGCATATGACTTCGCGAGAAGGCTGGGCTGTTCTCCCGTTGTCATGGTCGGGCAGGATCTGTCGTTCTCTGACGGTCTGGCTCATGCCCGTGGATCATATCTCGATGAACAGGTTTACCTGAGGACTAACCGGACCTGGAACGCGCACTGCCATAACCGCTTTCAGCAGAGGGCGCTTCCCGCTGTTTACGTAGAGGCAATAGGGGGCGGCAGGGTCCGCACGAACCACAAGATGATGATATTCCGCAGCTGGTTCGCTAAAAGACAGGATGCTTCGCTCATAAATGCGACGGTCAGCGGGGCGCTTATTCCAGGAGTTGAACATCGCGGACAGAGATCATTGAGATTTCCTGAACCGGGCTGCTGCATAGCTGAGAGAATTGATGAAATATATACTGCTTCTCTTCAAAGGCGAAGGGAAGGATACAGCCCCGGAAGGCAGATTGCAGTCAAGATAAAGGCGATGCTTTCCGATCTGCAGGGACTCCTGCCCGCGCTTTCACGGGCTGTGGAAAGCGCGGGCAGGCTTGCCGCTCTGTTAGCCGCCTCAAAGCGCGACGGCGCCAAGGTGGACTACGCTCTCGGCAGGCTTGCTGAATGCGACAGGATAATATCATCAAAAAAGAATATTAAGGATATGATCAGCCTCACAAGCCAGAAGGTTATTCACACAATTAAAGAAGGCTATGATATCGGCGGGGAAGGCTCCGGCCTTTCGGAGGACGTTATGGTGGCTAAGAGGTCGGAGTATCTTTATAAGGGCCTGTACGAAGGCAGTCTGTTCAACCGAAAGACCCTTGAAAAAATGCTTAAGATAATTGAAGGCGCTGAATCAGAAGTTGAAAACGAGGCCAACGTAGAGCCCGAGGAAGTTTCCTGAAATGTCGCTTCCTCCGCTGTTGTCGAAATCGACAACGTGATATTTGGCTTTTACACAGAAAGATGAAAGTAATTCGATCTTCTTCACAAAGTATATTCCGGCAGCGTAGTTAGAGGAAAACAGAGTATTTCCTTCCACATTGTTTTTTGTCATAAAATCAAGAGCCGCGAAACCAAACCCAAAACCTGCTTCAAGTTTCCATGTATCGCCCCTGATAAGTGAAAAACAGGATTCAATGGTTCCCATATCGAGCTCTACTCTGTGTGATTTGACCGTATTATCATGATCATCTACTGTGTAGAGTGTTTTTCCGGAAGATGTTGTAGCAATAGTAATAAAGCTTTGCAGTGTAAGCCATCGAAAAGGCGTAATTCCAAATCCAACTTCTATGGAATAGAAGATGCCCATTTTGTTGTTGAGAATGGTCTGAAAAAGGACTCCTGAATCGGCGGTAAATTTCCAGTAAGGTTTATAAGTTTCGTTATATTCTTTCGTCACTCCGGTTTTTGAGTAATGGATGCTTTTTATATCCTCAAGGGGAATTACAACTTTTCCCGGAGTAAAAAAAGTATGTTTTCTTGGATTGTAAGGGTCGATAAAAACCGTTCTGAATGTTTCTCTGGTAACCTTTCCCCTCAGAATGACTCCGCTTTTAAGATGGACCTCGTCTCCTGATGCCCTGACAGGATAAAAAGAGGTCATAAACAAAATGATGGATAATAGTGAAAACCCGGGCCTAAAGCGCATTGACTGTGACCGCCTTGACAGCCGTATACCGTGAAATGCGCTTCAAAGTCTCAAACCGTGATTCTTTGCCGGATTCAAGAATAAGCTGAAGCGGAAGGAGGCAGTTGCCGTACCATACTGTAACTATGGTCTCAGATGCAAAAGATGCAAGATGGTTGCCGTAGTGGTCTGTTATCTCTGCGCGCCATTTATAAAGATCTGAAGATTTCGAAGGTATGAAGCCCAGAGAGAGAATAGTCAGGCAGCTGAAACATGTTTGTCCGAATCCATTTAACGAAACGATGTCGAGAGTAAAAAACATGTACAGGTCGGCTTCGGGCCTGGAGCTCCATGGTTCCGGGTAGCTGTCGAGAGCGACGGTTACCTGGGAAAATCTGTCTGTGCTTGCAAGCTCTTTAGACAGGCTGTTTGTCAAAAGAGAAATGGATTCATATTTAAGGGGGCTTTCCATCACTCCGTTGCTCATGAGTTTAATCTGAACGCAGAGCGATTTCTTGACGTTACCGTCTGGAGCGTCCGGAAGTTCCGGCACCGGGGAATAGCCTCTGGTTCCGTAGCTTGTGCAGCCCGGCAGAGCGATTAGGCCGACTATGGCACAGAGGGAGAGGAGTCTTCTGAATTCCAATGGATGCTCCCGCTGAATAAGTTACACACTGAAGCGCCAATAGCCGCAGGTATCAGTGACGGTATTTGATTTGTAACTGGTACACTTAATTTTGACAATATGTGAATGACAAAATAAATACTTTCATAAAGAAATATACAACTGTTTATATCACGAAATAGATAATACAGTCAACAATATATTTAGATGTGAGTGCTAAATAATTAAACGTCCGCGATTTGATAGGGATTAAATGATAGTTGACTCTGATTTATAATGATCGCTTTCTGGAGTTGTGTGATTTTAATCTATGTGAAATAATCTTTGATCGTCTTCTTCATCTGCAAAGAACTGTTAGTGCTCAGATGAGGACAATGGTGTTTGATAAAGCTTTTTGAAGAAATCGACTTAAAAAAGGATATGAGGATAATGATGAAAATACTTGTTACCGGCGGAGCCGGATTTATAGGGAGCCACACCTGCCTTGAACTTCTTGAGGCAGGGCATGATGTAGCCGTTGTTGATAACCTTTCCAACAGCAGCGAAGAATCGCTTCGCCGGGTTGAAAAGATTGCAGGAAGAAGCGTTTCTTTTTACAGGTCGGACATTCGGGATGAGAAAGCTCTGGAGGGCGTTTTTAAAGAAAACGCTATTGATGCCGTAATTCACTTTGCGGGACTGAAGGCAGTCGGCGAGTCGGTACAAAAGCCTCTTGAATATTACTCTAACAATGTTGCAGGCACTTTGACGCTTTGTGATGTGATGAGGCGCAACGGTGTAAAAAAGATTGTGTTCAGCTCTTCAGCGACAGTTTACGGCAACCCGGAATCAGTGCCTGTAACCGAGGAATTTCCGCGGTCAGCGACCAATCCGTACGGCATGACAAAACTTATGATTGAGGATATACTGAGGGACATCTGCGCTGCGGACAGTGAATGGAAGGCAGTGCTTTTGAGATACTTCAATCCCATAGGAGCACATAAAAGCGGACTTATCGGAGAAGACCCGAACGGCATACCCAACAACCTGATGCCCTACATAACCCAGGTTGCTTCCGGCAGGCTTAAGGAGCTATCTGTTTTCGGCAGCGATTATAACACGCATGACGGCACGGGGGTCAGGGACTACATTCACGTAGTTGATCTTGCCAGGGGACATTTGGCCGCGCTTGAACGCATGGCAAACGCCGAAGGCACGGAAATTTACAATCTCGGTACCGGGAAAGGATACAGCGTCCTCGATGTTGTGAAGGCCTTCGAAAAGGCAAACGGAGTGAGAGTGCCTTTTCGTATCGCTGAGCGGCGTCCAGGGGATATTGATTCATGCTACGCGGATCCGACGAAGGCCCGCGATGTTCTTGGCTGGCAGGCTGAGTACGGGATTGAAGACATGTGCCGAGACAGCTGGAATTGGCAGAAAGAAAACCCTGACGGCTACCGTTAATAAAGTCTCATGACATTTTCAGCTTCAGATATTTGATTGGTATCCCAAGCGCTAAATACTTCTTCTCGTAGTTTGTCTGAATGGAGGTGGCCTCGCACTCTCCATGTGTTGAGTAGAGGTCTTCGGTGCTGTCAACAATGTTAAAGCCTTCTGAATTCACTGTATCAGCAGTATAGCTGAACATCGTTTGGCTGTCGGTTTTAAGATGAATGAACGAACCGGGTTTGAGGAATTTTTTATACAGAGAGAGAAAGCGGGGAGCAGTCAGCCTTTTACGGTAAGCGCTGTTTTCCTTTTTGAGATGGGGGTCCGGAAATGTTATCCAGATTTCTGAAACGGAATCTTGCGGAAAAAACAGGTCAAGATACTCAATCTGCGTCCGCAGGAATGAAAGGTTTGATATGCCTTCCTCAAGGGCCTCCAGCGCGCCGTGATAGATTCTTGCTCCCTTTATGTCTATTCCCATGTAGTTTTTCTCAGGATTTCTCCTCGCGAGAGCCAGGCTGTAATCTCCCTTGCCGCATCCGATCTCAATGATCAGTGGGCCCACCGTCGGGAAAACCGAGGGGTCATAGACCGGGCAACCGGTATTATCCCCCCCCCATTTAAAACCTGGCTCAAGAACATTCGGGAACTCTGAAACACAGCTGTATTTATATAGTTTTCGGCCTTTCATTTTGTCTCTCTCATGTTTTGAGTGATTTTTTTTCAGCCCCATGGCTATGTCAAGCAGGAGTGCGGTTGAAAAAAAATTATTATTTTTTCATAAAATCTCGAAATTTCCTGAAATAGTGTTAACTTCACATGAAGCGCTCCGAGCGGCTTCGCTTATTTTCTACTCCGGAGGTTATATCATGAAGCGGTTTCTACTTGTTTTTTTCTCTTTTCTGCTGTCGGGATCACTGTATGCCTCTGACTGGGGAGTTCCTCCCTGGCTATATTCCATGACGGTGACAATTGAGGACTATTCAGGCTCCGATATGGATCTTGATAGATGTCATCAGCATGGGGATTATTTTTACAACTATCTTGTGTCGGGTATATCATCTAACGGATACTCGATTACTACCTTCAGAAACAATGTCAAGGATTCTCAGGCATTGAAGAGCTATGTGACAACATACTCTGACAGCTATCACTTTGTTTTTTTCTCGGGTCATGGAAACACCTATGGGCCGAGGCTTTATGACAGCACGCTATATTCTTATAACAAGGCCTTTGGAGGCGCCACGAGGTGGGTCTTTTTCGACTGCTGTCTGACTCTGAATACCACTTATGCATCAATGCGGCAGCGCTTTAACGGTGTGCATTCAATTTTTGGATTTGTTTCATTGTCCTATGAGTTCAGCAAGGTCATTGCGATCTCAAGCTGGCCCTTCTTCAAAACAGTTAAATCCGAGTACCAGTGGTCTGATTTTTCCGACCGCTGGACTGACGGCAGCGACATGTATACTGCCTTCAGGACATCTGTGAAAGAAAAGATTGTGGATGATGGAGACCATGATGTCGAAATTGCATCTTTTCACCTGAGGGGGGCTGTAGATGGTCAGTACCTCTATGGTCACAGGGAGGTTATCTCAAATGTTTATAATCAGCCTTTGACCATTTCAGAAGCGTCTGACGGTTTCTGGAAAACACGCACTGTATGGGGCAATCCTGAATATTGATGGAGGGTAATTTATGAAACGGTTAGCTTTTATTCTAACAAGTATGCTTTTACTTTTCATTCTCAGCTGCGGCGGAGAGGATGAAACTGAGGTTGTAATCGACAGCAGTGTTGAGAGCTATGCGGCTCTTCTGGAAACAGGGAAGGCCGTTACGCACAGGTCAAACGCTGAGTTGAAGAAGTCGGCTGTTAAAGCAGGAACAGGTTTTTCTACCGGATGGAGCAGGGGAGAGCAGGGGGAATACGAGATTGTTGAGAGCTCTGCGGGGATATTAGAGATAGAGGAGAACATTCTGAGGTCAGGGAGAGAGGATATCACGCAGATGTCAGTTAAACAATTCCCGAAAAAAAGTCTTATAAGACTAACAAGAGCAAACAGCGCTCCCGTGAAGGCCGTGCAGAATGCAGACGATTTAAGGCTTTCTGAGTATGTGGATAAAGCATCAGATATTATCGCGCTTACTGGACTCTGCCCGGGGAATGTGGAATACTCGTGCTATTCAATTGATTATGAACAGCGCTGTGATTCCAGCGGAGAGCCCGAGGGAAGTGAACGTGTTGACTCGGTGACGCTGACTTTCCGAAGGGTGTTTGAAGGGGGAGCGGTTAGAAGCAGTGTGTCGTACGCCGAGTTTACATTCAAGGCTGGCGGGGAGATCGAATCGATTGAGATTAAATGGCCTGAATTCCAGAAGATTAAGACGCCAAGGAAGCAGGTCGCGCAGAGTGAACCTTTGAAGAAGGCAGTTTCAGCTCTGAAACAGGTCAGGAATATGCGTAAATTAGAGGAGGTCAGGCAAGTCAACAGGATCCGTATTGCCGGGCTTGAAAGAGCATGGTACCCTGTCGAAGCAGATGGGTGTAAAATTCTGACGCCAGTGCATACAATTGTCACAAGGATCGAAACAGATGACGGCTCGGAAAGGATGAAGTATATTGATATGCCGCTTGTGAAGGAGTATTACTGAAAGAAAGAGATGCAGGCCACGAGGGACTTGAACCCCCAACCCCCGGTTTTGGAGACCGGTGCTCTACCAATTGAGCTAGTAGCCTGTGTTTTAATACTTTTACATACGACAACAGCCGGCGGTATACGTCAAGTATTTTCGTGAAGGACGGTTTCATATTTTTTTCCAGATTTTTTGGTGATTGTTGAATCAGAATAAGCGGTAATTAATGCGGCGGCCCTTAAAGCGGGGCCGCCAGATTTATCAGGGATGGATTTGTCAGTAGTATTCGCTGCAGCTTGAATCCTCAAAAAGGTATTTTTGATTGTCATCGGTGTGTTCTTCCAGAGGAGACGGGTAGTCGCCGTTAAAACAAGCGTTGCAGAAGTTCATGTTGGGCCGGTTGATGGCACTGAGCATGGTGTCAACAGTCATGTACTCAATTGAATCTACGCGAAGATACTTTCTGATTTCCTCAATGGTGTGAGTCGCGGCAATCAATTCCTTATGAGTAGGTATGTCTATTCCGTAGAAGCAGGGAAATAAGGTAGGAGGGGAAGATATCCTCACATGGACCTCTTTCGCTCCGGCATTCCTGAACATCTTGATGATTTTTCTCATCGTTGTACCGCGCATTATTGAGTCATCCACTACAACGACGCGTTTGCCTTTGATGGCGGATTTGACAACGTTGAACTTGATCTTCACGCCGAAGTCGCGTATGCGCTGGGAGGGCTCAATGAATGTACGGCCGATATAGTGGCTTCTTATCATAGCCAGGTCGTAGGGGATGCCTGATTCTCTCGAGTACCCGATTGCGGCTGATACGGAAGAGTCAGGTATCGGAACGACAATATCAGCTTCTACAGGAGAGGTCTTAGCCAGCATTCGGCCGAGATTGATGCGCATTTCGTGTACCGACTCGCCGAATATGATGCTGTCTGGTCTCGAGAAGTATATGTATTCAAAAATACACAGAGATTCTTTTTTCTTTTCAAACGGGAAGTATGATTTTGCTCCAAATTTTGATATCTCAATAAGCTCACCGGGCTGAACCTCACGTTCGTAGTCGGCGTCTATAATATCAAAAGAACATGTCTCGGAAGCGACAACCCATGCGTCGTCGAGTTTGCCGAGTACCAGCGGGCGAAACCCGTGCGGGTCCCGGACCGCGTAGATTTTTTCTTTGTTCATTATCAACAGGGAGTAAGCTCCCCTTACCTGTTTGAGCGCGTGAATCATTGCGGCAAGAAAATCCGTCTCGCCGGATTTCGCCATCAGATGCACGATTACCTCTGAGTCTATGGTGGTCTGGAAAATATGACCCTGCTTTTCAAGATGTGCTCTGAGTGTGCCCGCATTCGAAAGGTTCCCGTTGTGAGCAAGCACTATGGGACCAAGGTTTGATTCAGCACGGAACGGTTGTGCGTTTCTGAGGAACGATGAGCCGGTGGTTGAGTACCGGTTGTGTCCTATAGCTATATCACCGTGAAGATTGTCAATGTGCTGCTGCTGAAAAATGTCTATTACCTTGCCCATTCCGGCATAACGGTAAATGTGATCCCTGTCGCTGGAGGCTATGCCTGCGGATTCCTGACCCCGGTGCTGAAGGGAGTATAACCCGAGATATGCCAGATTGGCAGCCCTCGGATTGCCGTAGATTCCAAAAACTCCGCATTCCTCCCGCGGCTTTCCATCATAGTTTTTCTTCTTTTTTCTGAATATGTTAAAGGTTTTCATGATCCATCCGGTAAACGTTTTATGGCTCAGGTATAAAAATATGCCCGGCAGTGTAAAGTAATTTTATAAGAGGTTCTCCCATTCTACAAATAAAAAACCTCGTGTATTTACCTTTATGTCTGATGATTTATATATTACGTAAAGGACAAAACATAATTAAATAGTAAAGGTCAGTGAAAAAAATTTATCAGAAACGTTTTTTGAAGAGAGTTTAACTTTAAGCTGACGAATTGTTGGACAATGGGCATTTGTCAATAATTGTATATTAAAGAATAGATATATTTTTATAATGCTATATTTAATCAAATTTTGCATTTCTCGTATAATTTCATGATTTTCTTCAATTCAGCGGTTATGACAGTATTGCATGGGATAGGGAATCAAGATTTTATTATTCCATTTTCGGGGCAGGCTTTGCAAGATTCCGACACCGCTTGAGCGAAAAGCCCTGGCGGTGTCGGGTGCAATTTTAACGGTACTTGATTATCGAAGGCAGATATCCTTCCGGAACCTCGTAGTCCATAAGCGTCAGAAGGGTAGCCGCTACATTTCCAAGTCCAGGTTCCTCAACTTCGGAAAGTTCATATTCCCCCCCGAAATTTGGATCGTAAACAATTGCTGGTACTTTGTTTAGTGTATGAGCTGTTTTCTTTTTAAATTGACCGGTTTCGCTGTCGACAGCCGGAGCCCCGGACTTTTTGTCCATCTCAAACATCTCTTCAAGGTTGCCATGGTCTGCTGTGATAAGGGCTATACCGCCGGCTTCTTTTACCGCCGGAAGCAGACGCTTCAGGCAGATGTCAAGAGTCTCAGCCGCGATTATTGAAGCCTCAAGGTCACCTGTGTGTCCGACCATGTCTCCGTTGGGGTAGTTCAGCCTGATAAATCCGAACTGCCCGCTTTTCAGCGCTTCAATCGTGCTGTCAGTTATCTCAGCGGCCTTCATCCAGGGGCGCTGGTTGAACTCTATTCTGTCTGAAGGTATTTCTCTGTATTCCTCAAGCGAGTCGTTGAACTTGCCGCTCCTGTTTCCGTTCCAGAAGTACGTTACATGCCCGTATTTTTGTGTTTCGGAGACAGCGTACTGTTTAACGCCGGTATTCGCAAGATATTCACTCAGGGTTTTATCAATAGCCGGCGGAGTTACGAGATACCTTGAGGGAATATGCAGGTCTCCATCGTACTCCATCATACCCGCAAAGACACATTCCGGAAATCGTTCTCTGTCAAACTTGTCGAAGTCCTTTTCTTCAAATGCCCGTGATATCTCAATTGATCTGTCGCCTCTGAAGTTGTAGAAGATGACTGAGTCTCCGTCTTCAACGGTGCCAACCGGGCCGTTATCATCAACAATGGTGAAAGACGGGAGATACTGGTCGGTTATTGAGGGGTCTTCACTGCGAAAAGTCTCAAGAGCTTCCATGGCCGATCTGAAGGGGCGTGCCTTTCCGAGCACATGTGCGTCCCACCCGCGCTTTACAATGCTCCAGTCAGCTTCATACCTGTCCATTGTAGTTATCATTCTTCCGCCGCCGGATGCTATTCGGAAGTCAAGGCCCTTTGATGTGAAAGCTTCGAGAAATTTTTCAGCCTGGCCTAAGTAGATATGAGCTGATGTCTCAGGCACGTCGCGTCCGTCGAGCAGAATATGGAGCCGCAGCCTTTTGACGCCGTCTAACGCGGCTTTTTCGATCATCTTGAAAAGATGATCGGTGTGAGAGTGGATGTTGCCGTCTGACAGAAGGCCTATGAAGTGGAGAGCTGCGCTGCCCTTTGAGGGAGACTTTGTAAGCTCTTTCCATGTATCAGATTCGAATATGGCGCCTGTTTCGATGGCCTTGTTTACAAGCTTTGCGCCCTGAGCGAAGACCCTTCCTGCTCCGAGGGCGTTGTGGCCAACCTCAGAGTTGCCCATATCGTCGTCAGAGGGAAGGCCGACAGCCATTCCATGGGCCTTAAGTGTTGTATTGATACAGTTTTGCATAATGCTGTTGAGAAGGGGAGTGCGGGCGTTAAAAAATGCGTCTCCTTCGTCTTTTTTGCCTATACCCACTCCGTCCATGATGACAAGGACAACCGGGCCTTTTCTCTCGATTTTATTCATCCTGTTAAGCTTTTTCATTTATACTCCTTGTAATGCGTGTTATAGCCGGCAACGCGGCAAAAGGCCGGATGCTTCGGCTGGAAATTCGGTTTCGGGAGAGTCCGGATATGTAACCGGCTTAATCCATAAGGAATTCATCAAGGCCGGCAAGCTGAAGTACTCTGAGAACGCCTTCCGTGGGGTTTATTAATTCAAGGCTTCTTCCTGTTGAGGCAAGCCTGTTTTTCACCCTGATGATCGCAGCAAGTGACATTGAATCAATCCGGGTTACGTTCCTGAGGTCTATGACAGCGTTCCGCTTGTCCTCGCGTGTGAACGAGTTCAGCGCGTCTTCTAACTGGCTAAGTCCCGCGGAGATGTTGTCCCCTTTGAGCACAAAATACCTTTCATCGCCTGTATCGCTGATATTAAGCATTTCCCTACCTTTGCACGTGTATCAGTTGTAATTATAACGGTTTTAAGTCAAATATTATTAAGTTAATTTAACGGTTATTGCGAACAATCCTGAATGTAAGCAGAGATTGAGTGAATGTCAAAGTTTTTCAAACACACTATTAATTTCTCGTTCTGAATTCAAGTGTTATACAGTTTCCTGAATCGTTCCACCTGGTTAGAGCAAACTGCTTGATAATATAAAGCCCTCTTCCTCTCCGTTTAAGCTTATTGTCAATACTGGAGAATATGTTTACATCCTGTGAGTTGAATCCTTCTCCTCTGTCCTCAATTGTTATGCTGAGAAAGTCTTTCTGGAGTTCTGCCGATACCGTGATTGTCAGCGACGGGTCCCATCTGTTTCCATGTTCCATGGCGTTAGTCATGGCTTCGTCAATAACCAGGTAAAGTTCGTCTTCGCCAATGCCCAGAGAGGCATCGCTTAACATTATTGCGTCGAATACAGAGTCTACGGATGATTTTTTTGTATTTTTGTCGGAATGGTATTGTTCGGATAGGATCAGACTCATTTCCCCGGCTTCCGTATATGCGATATATTAAAGCCAAACTATGCGGTTGTACAGCTTAATAAAGCAAGGAAAAAAAATACAGCAGAAGTGGAAAATATCGTAATTCGGGATGGGGAGATTCGAACTCCCGGCTTCTTCGTCCCGAACGAAGCGCGCTACCTGGCTGCGCTACATCCCGTATTATGATGAGTCAATCCCCCATGATATATCTACATTTTCAATTATTATTTCGAATATATATACTTTTTTTTGATTGAAAGGGTAGGCTTCTTTTTAGCCCTGTATTGAATTAATTCTTGTCTATTTAGCTGACAATAAAGATTATAGTATATACAGTCATACTCGGGCAGCCGGCCCGATAACTAAATGACGAGGGATCACGAATGCTTATTGCACACCGCTACTACAATGAAAAAAGCCTTATTGTGGAGATTGACAGTATTGATGGCGCTCTTATTGAAGAGGATGTTGACAGGTTTGTTGAGGAAATACTCAAGCTCGTTCCGCAGCTTCCGGGAAAGATTGCCTTTGACATGAGCAGGAAAAGATACCTTAACAGTTCAGGCCTGGGAGAGCTCATTTTCATTAAGGACAGGTTGACGGATGCCGGTGCCGAGCTGGTTCTCCTTGGAGTGACTGAGAATGTGAGTTCCCTGCTCGAAATGGTAGGACTGGATGAATTTTTTACTGTTCTGAGCTCCGAAGACCAGATACTGTAAGGGAATTTCATGCAGACAATTGAAAAGGGAAGCACTTCATATATTTCCGGCGGTATTTTGCGAAAGAGTATCGGAGCTTTTTACGAACTTATTGTCGGATCAATTTTTACCAAATTCGTTTTCGACGATGAGACGCTGGAAACACTCCGCGAATATTCCTCAAAAGGCAGAATTGTTTACGCGTCACTTCAGAGTTCAACAACCTCGCTTGTAATTTTTACAAACCTCCTCAGGAAGGAGGGGCTGCCTGTTCCTGAATTTGCAGTGGGATTCAGTCCGTATTTTACTCAGAGGATCGGCTCTTTTATTATTAGGGGCGTGTCGAGGCTTGTTGCTGTTTTCAGCCCGGAGCGGGACAGGCGTGTTACTGATGAAGAGCTTGCCGCTGATGTTATTTCAAAAGGAGGATGTATCTGTCTCTCCTTTCTCTCAGCCAGCCTGTTTATGAGACGTTATGTCGATATCAAGACCGATAATCTTCAGCAGCTCATAGAAATCCAAAAAAAGACAAAAGAGCCGATATATGTCTTTCCGCAGCTTCTTTTCTGGAACAGAAATCCTGAGAGGTCGGGAGCAATAGCCAAGCTTGAACCGACCGGAGATATGGGTTTTTTTGCCGGTCTCATTACCACACTTAAAAGCCTGACACCGGGCTTCATTAGAATTCCAAAGCCGATCAATCTCAAGGAAGAGATAGCTAAATTATCTACACGCGATGTTGCCAGGGTTACCTCATCGATACGTTCGCGAATATTAGAGATTTACAACAATGAGAAGCGCTCAGTTCTCGGCCCGATAATTAAAAACCGCGGTGAGATGATGGAGAAAGTGCTTTATCATAAAAATGTACTTAATGAAATAAAGAAACTTTCTTCAGGACGCAGAGGACATGAGAAGAAGCTGAGACGCAGCGCTTTTAAGTACTACAATGAAATTGCCTCGGACTTTTCAATCGTTTACATTAAGGTTTTTGATTCAATACTGTCTACAGTATTCAGAAAGATCTTTGACGGCATACAGTACAACAGCGATGATTTCAGGAAGCTTAGAGAGGCGTCTCAGAAGGCCCCCCTGATTATTGTGCCTGCGCATAAAAGCCACATGGACTATCTGATCGTCTCAACGCTTTTTTACCAGAATATGCTGATGCCTCCTCATGTTCACGCCGGAGTTAATCTCAGCTTTTTCCCTATGGGGCTTATTTTCAGAAAGTCGGGGGCATATTTTGTCAGACGGTCTTTCAAGGGCTTAGACCTTTATACGATGGTGTTTAAACAGTACCTGAAAACGCTTATCAGCGAGGGCTACAGCATTGAGTTTTTTATAGAGGGCGGCAGGACAAGAACCGGCCGTGTTCTGTTTCCAAAAATTGGCGTTCTTAAATACCTGATTGACGCTCAGCTCGAGGGCTACAGCCGTGATCTTAACTTTGTTCCTGTCAGCATAAACTATGACAGGGTCCTCGAAGAGGGTTCCTACGACAAGGAGCTTAAGGGTAAGGAGAAGAACAGAGAAACAACCGGGGCATTCTTCAAGAGCCGTAAGCTTCTTAAAAGGAATTACGGGAAGGTCTATGTTTCGTTTGACGACCCTATCAGTCTCGCTGATTTTAAAAAGAAGGAAAAAAAAGGCGACGAACTTCCGGCGGCATTCGCGGAGCATATAACAAAACGCATTAACGAGATAGCAGTTGTTACTCCTTTTGCTATGACGACGGCCGCAATACTGCTCTCATCTTCAAGAGGCTTTTCAAGAAAGATACTCGATGCAAGACTTTCGATGATTTACGGCTATCTGAAATACTGCGGCGCTCCCATGGCTGAATCATTAGCGGGTAATGGGGCTGAGCTCAAAGCAGCGGTTGATTACGTAATCAAGTCGTTCAGAGACGATGGAATACTTAAAAGTCTCGATGTTGAGATAGAGGCTTCGGCCAGAGAAGGGCGGGCTGAAGCTGAGGATGTAATCGTTATCGACGAGGAACAAAGAGGAAGAATCAGTTTCTACCGCAACACAATGATACACTACCTGCTTCCGCCTGCCTTTTTCTCTTCAGCGATTCTTAAGGCCGAGAGAGAGGGACGGATGGACATCGGGTCGGTCTCGTCAATCTATTCCGAGATAAGGGAACTCTTTGCTAAGGAATTTATCTATTCCGGAGTTATGGATGCGGCTGGCGGCGGTTTCAAGGAGGCCCTGAACTATTTTCAGTCAAAGGGGTTTCTCACTGTATCCAGAAAAAAAATAAAGCTCAATGACGGAGCTTCTCCCGAGATAAAAGGATTTGCGGGGATTATCCGAGACAGCTTTGAGTCCTACTATGCCGCTGCAGACACGGTATCTGCCTTGAAACGGGGTAAAACCGCCCGAAAAGATGTAGTTATAGAAACAAGGAAGAACGCTCTGAAGATGTATCATCTCGGAAGGATTAAACTCGCTGAATCCCTGCTCACTTCCGGATATGAAGGATGTCTCGACAGACTTGCTGATATTGGCATCCTGAAGGAGACGGCGCCGGGAAGGAAGAACACCGAGGTGTCCCTCGCGAACCGCAAAAGGGCTGTTGAGTTCAGAGACAGGGTAGTAGAGCTGATGCCCGATGAGCACCAGTAAAATAAAAAAGGGGATATTTATCCCCTTTTTTAGTATATTTTTGAGCTGTGGTTAATCGTCAGAGAACGTCCGCTCTTACTCCCAGGTTGAAGGTGTGGCCGTTGACTTTATGGCCATCCTGTTTCGTTATGTCGTAGAGGTATTCGCCGAAGAGCTGAAGCTTTATTACTCCAGGAACTGGAAGAACTGTCAGGAAGATGCCCCCTCCAACTGAATAGGATTTGAAGTATTCAGTGTTGTCTATAACCTGCCCGCTGACCTTTTCCCATACTGCCGATCTGAACCTGACGTAAGGGTCAATGGGGATAAGCGGAAGCTCAAGCTGGGCATAAGCGTCAATTCCCGCGGTACTTCTGTTGTAATCAACATCTCTGTCAAAATACGAGAGCTCCATGTCCGATTTTTTGTAGAACCCGCCCAATCCGAGCTGGAAGAAGTAAAGGAACTCTGTGTTAATGTGAGCGTCAAACCCGTACTGAAAGCCGCTTGGGTCAATTGTATCGCTTGTGCCCCATGAGTATCCGCCGAAAGCTGAGATATCGGCCAGAGCAAAGCCGGCTGTCGGCAGCAGTGCGAGGAGAGCCAGAGCGGCTGTTAGCATCTTGATTTTTTTCATGGACAAACATCCTCCGGTAATATTAGTATCGTTGTAGATTACATCCTCCATAATAATTAGTCAAGTATATTGCCTTTCTTCGCCGGAATAATTTCGGGAGATTGCAGACGTGTTTTGCCGGGTTGATGATAATTACCGATTGCATATAGGTTTTTTTATTGTTTATTTCCGGATTGGAAATATGCTTTATCAATCCGAAATGATATTTGCCGGAGGAACTATGAAAATCAGCAAGAAGGGGATTCAAAATAAGATTACTCTTTTTCTGTGTTGCAACACTCTTATAATTGTACTGTTTATCTGGCTTAATGAAATTGTTGATATGCCCCACGTGATTTTCGGGGCTGTTTCAACTCCGGTGAACTGGGTTGAGGCCCTTATGGAATCTTTAGTTATAATTGTTTCGAACGTGATGGTATGGTTTCTTGCCGCGAGATTTATTAAAGCTGTTAACCATCTGGCTGGATTTTACAGGATATGCTCGGCTTGCAGAAGTGTTGAGGTCAAAGGTAACTGGATTCCGCTTGAAGAGCTGCTCCGCGACGAATCATCTGTCGATCTGACTCACACCCTGTGCAACGATTGCGCGCGTAAGCTCTACAATCACAAATAACAGAGATAGAAGCATGAGCTCAACGGGAAGATATTGTGCAAGGTGGCTTAAGCCTGTCAGGGGCTTCGAGCTTGACACACGAAGCTTCATCTGTACAAGAGCTTCATCATACATAAAAAACGAGGAATGAAGAGTGATGAGTAGAGACCGCACGATTACGGCCGCCCTGTTGATGAGACAGCTGATTATAATAGTATTTCTCGCCGCATCCGCGACCGGATTATATGCGCAGAAACAGGGCTATTATGACCCGCGGGAGATTGCGAGGGCAAGAGTAGTCAAAATAGAAAAGAATAACATTGATGGACCTGTTAACGCTGTCGAGATTCGCGTGCATTTGAGGGCGGTTGACGGAAAGCATCGCGGGAGGGATTTTGTCTCGGTCTACCGGGGAGAGGACGATATGCCAGGCGGAATGTTTTACAGCGAAGGCGATGTGGTTTTTATAGGTATTTCAACTATTCCGGGCGCAGACAGCGTGGAGTATATATCGATATATGATGTGGATAACACGAAAGGAATTGTCATAATGGGCGTTCTCTTTGCGCTGACTGTTCTTCTGGTTGGACGTTTCCGCGGACTTCTTTCAATGCTTTCCCTTATAGCCACAATGATTCTGGTTTTCGTTGTGCTCATCCCCGGGACTCTTGAAGGACGTTCTCCTCTGCCTCTGACGGTTATGATAAGCCTGGCCGCAGTGTGTATTTCGATTCCGGTGATGCTGGGTTTTAAAAAGAAGACAGCCGCGTCAATCACCGGTGCTTCAGCAGGGGTAATAATTGCGGTCCTGATTTCTCTTTTTGCGGGATGGCTGATGCATCTTTCCGGCATTGTGACAGGAGAGATGATGACGGTTTTCTACGCGTCGGGAATCGATATTGACCTGCGAGGACTGGCCTTGTCCGGAATGGTGCTTTCAGCACTCGGGGCTATAATGGATGTGTGCATTTCTATTGCTTCAGCGGCCGATGAGATTTTCAAGACCGATCCTGAGATCAGTGCCGGTCAGGCCTTTAAATCGGTGTTCAGCGTAAGCTCCGATATGCTGGGAGCAACGGTCAATACGCTTCTTTTTTCTTATCTGGGGGGAGCGCTTCCGGTTGTTCTTCTTATCTGGATGAAGTTTGAACCCGGTATGCCCGTTTGGCTGGCGTTGAACTACAATCCGGTTTTGAGTGAACTTGTCAAATCAGCTGTCGGATGCATGGGAATGTTTCTCAGCATGCCGATAACGGCGCTCGTCAGCATTGAGCTTCACAGGCGTTCCAGACGCAAAATGTTGTCAGGGGAAAAGCTGTAAAAAGCGGCCGGCCCCCTCTCAGTAGGGCCGGCCGGAGGATTTAATGAAAGCGCACAATCACTCGCTTTCTGAAAACTCGAAGAAAGCCTCGACGAGTGAATTGTCTTCTGCTGTGAGCCAGTTGCTGTCCTCTCCGGAACCATCAAATTTCCGTGTCATTACTCCGAACTCGGCTGTTTCTGTACGGGAAATAAGCCTTGAGTCCGCGTCGTAGGTAAAGAAAGCACTTGTTACTGTTCCTTCCTCATCTGTTACTGAGCGTGTTTTTAAGCCTGTTTCCACGTCATAGGTGAATGTGACGGTTTTTGTGACGGAATCATCTGAAGTACCCCAGACTCCGTCGTTGCCTGGCGCGCTGTAATGGGACTCTGACGCTGGCTGAAGCGATTCACCTTCGTATGTGTAAATTATTCTTGAACTCTGATATGAATCAGAATCAAGCTCAATACCGCTGCCTGAAATCTTAAGCGATCCGCTGATTGAGCCGTCAAGAGAACCGGAGAGGTTTCCAGTCAGATCGATTTTCCCCGATATTGACGCTGTAATCGTACCATTTACGCTGATGTCTCCGTCGGAATATGAGTCGAAGCAGTACAACACCTTCACCTGGTTGTCTTCGGATACCCTGGCCGTAATTAATACCCTGCCTGACTCTTCTCCAGGAATCTCTGTTCCGCTGGATGAAATGCTGATGTTCTTGTATATATAGCCGAGTTTTTCGATGAAGCTTTTGAGGAGCTGCCTGCGGCCTTCAGCCTCTTCAGGAAGCTGGCTGATGGCAGCGCCCTCGTGCGAGAAGCTGTATCCGCCGCTTGAGTAGTAGCCTCCGTCGACGTAACCGGCGGATACTGAAAGGCTGAAGTCAATCTTTGCGGTATTGTTGTACGTGTAGGTCCATGCTTCTTCTGAAATCCTGCGGCCGAGGCTGTCGTATTCAAAAACTGATTCTTCGGCTAACAGGCTCTGTGACGATGAATCTCCGGCACCTGACGTATTTGACATCACGGTCTTTTTTACCGGCAGACCCGAGTCGTTGAACTCATAGGACCATGACTCATCAGCTGCAGTTTTGCTGACCGTGTAAAGCGTACCGTTTATCAGACGGAAGCCCTCCGTAGACGAGGAAACCTCATCCCCGGAGGGAGAGTAGGCTGCTGTTGTGACTTCATATTCAGCGGCTGTTCCTGTTGAGGTTACTACAGCGGACATCTCGGGGAGGCTTTCGCCGTAGTAGAGATAGCCGGCAAAGCCTGACGGCTGATTGAGAGCGCCTTCAACGTAGTCCCCGCTGTATGTGTATTCGACGTGCCTCAGAGTATTTTCGTAGCTGTATAATTGCGCTGATTGAATTTCACCAGGGGCGTCTTTCTCTTCAACCCTCTGAGTCAGGCCTCCGCTCATGAAGTAGTCCGTGTAGCCGAGGATAGTAACGCCGTCCTCGGGGTCGAGGCTGCTAATCCGGTACTCATCGCTTGAGGTGAAGCTGTATGATGAATTAGATATTATTTCTCCGTCCGAGGCCCCCTGTCTGACTATGACAGAGGCAGGGTTACCATCCGAGTAGGTTGTCGAAGTCACTGTTTCAATGGAATCGTCAGCCGAATAGACTGTTTTTTCAATAACATTCCCTGATTCGTCACGGGTGTAAACAGTTCTGCCGGATAGAATGTCGTCTGAAGACAGCCACTCTCCGTCAGAACCTGGTGCGCTGAAATGCCTTGTCTCAGAAATAGTTCCGTTCTGGTACACATTAACAGAGCAGGCTCCCTTTACATCATCTTCGGTCAGCCAGAGGGAGTCGGCGCCGGGGCCGGTTACGCTGATATTGGCAGCGGGGGCACCGTTTTCGTCAACTATTGAAAAGGTGTATGAATTGATTGAGTAGTCCGGAGCATATCTGAGCTTGATTGACCGCCCGGCTGACGGGACACGGTATTCAACCGTATCGGAGCTGACCATACCGTCCTTATAGGCGTAGGCCTTAATGACGGTCAGGTAATCTATCTCTGCGCTGCTGCCTTCCACTGCACTTTCAGAGTCCTTCGGGTCAGTTCCGTCGGTTGTGTACGCAATAGACGCTCCTTCGGTTGAGGATGACATTTCGATTTCATAGAATGTTCCGAGCTTGAGCTTGAACACTGGTGATGCAACGTTCTCGTCAAGGGACTCTGAGCATGATATCAGAAAGAGGGCCGCCGGAATAAGCACAGCAGATAAGAGTATACGGGATTTCATTGTTTTCTCCAGAGTATTTTTCTGTCATCGTCCCCATCTCAGCCGGGCAAAAAAGCCTGGCACCGACAGGAACGGACTTCCAGAAGGGAAATCCGGTGAATATAATAAAAAAAAGGCTCATCGTCAAGGGAATATTTTATTCTGATGAAGTAACGGTGATTTCAACACGCCTGTTTTTACGCCTTTCCTCTTCGGTCGTGTTCGGGGCGATGCTGCGGGTGTAACCGAAGCCCTCTGTTTCGATTCGCCATCTGCTGATGCCCCGTTTTTTAAGATAGCCTGCGATTGCTTCTGCCCTTTTTCTCGAAAGCTTCATGTTGTACTCGTAACCGCCGACATTGTCGGTGTAGCCTGAGATTATAACGTCAAGGCCGCGGTTTTTATGCAGAAAGTCGTAGAGGCGTTCGAGCTCGGGCTGGGATTCCCTGCGTATTGAATATGAACCGGTGTCGAAGTAGATTCTGTCGGCAAGGAACGAGTAGCCGCTTTTAATGGCGCCCTTCCTGAGATAGCAGCTCCTGTCAACCCTGTCGGCGCCATGAGGAACATTAAGCTCCAGCGATTCGTAGAGAAATCCCTGTGACCAGAGCGTAATAGTGTACTGTCTGCCCCTCTCGAGCGCGAAGCGGGCATTCCCCTGGTTGTCAGTAATGTTGATATAAACGGATGGATCTGACTCCGGTCTGTCGCCTCCTATGACCTTGACCATTGCTGTCAATGGCTCCTTCGACGAGGCGTCAGCCGTCCTAATGTTGACAAGCGCGACCGGCGCGGGCATGTAGCCTCGGAGCAGGCCGCTGTAGACGCTGTCTCTTCCATTGATTGTGAAGGCAAGATATGCCTGTGATGAGTCAGCTGGTATGACCGGTACTCGCGCTTCGTTGCGCCAGGTGTTAAACGGTTTAAGGGGTCGGATATCGGCTGTTTTGAACGACAATCCCTTCTTTAGCAGCCTGGCCGTAAAGAGGTCAAAGCCGCCCTGACCGGGCAGGCCCCCGCTTGAAAAGTAAAGCGTTTCGCCGTCAGGGTGAATAAAGACTGAGGGCTCATCGTGCGGGGTGTTTGCTCCTTCGATTCTTCTCACGTCAGACCAGCCTCCGTCTTCATCGCGCCGGACAGAATAGATATCAAGCCCCCCTCCGAAGCCGCGTGAAGACGTGAAGACCGCGTGAATTCCATCGGGCATGAAGTGCGCTGATGTGTTGACTGTTCCGAGATTAAGGATGAAGGGCGATACCCAGTCGGGTTTTTCATCAGCGGATGACCTTCTGGCGTATAGTATCTCTGCCGAGTCCTCGTCACGGACGCTGGCGAGAAGCTCACGTCCGTCGGCGGAAACAGACAGATATTCAAGGCTGGACGGAGAAAGCCCGTACAGCGCAGGCGGCAGTTCTTTGACCTCTTTGCCCCTGTCATCCCAGAGGATGAACCTGCTGCGGGCTCTGTCAGCGAGAATTGTCAGTGATTTCATGTCGATGCGTCCAATCGGTGTCAGGCCGCTCCCGTCAGGGTGCGGACGGCTGAACTCGGGCCTTCCTGATGTTGGAAGCGATGAGCGCAGAATGGCTATCTGTTCTCGGATGCGTGCGGCATCAGAGCGGCCAGTGCCACGATGTCTGAAAAGCTCTTCAAGCTCTCTTGCTGCAGAGGCGTACTCGGAAAGCGCGGCGTAAGATGAGGCCCTCATGTAGAGGACTTCAGTGCTTCTTTCAGAGGGCTTTATCCTGCCGGACCACTGAATGACTTCCTTAAAGCTTTCAAGCGCGTACAGGTATTTTACGAGCGTCTCTATGTCAGCAGTCCTGTGCTGCCCGCGCGAAATTATTCTCTTGAGGATATCGGCATTTTCGCTGTAGACCTGCCTGTTGTGAAACGGGGAGTCGTAAATCTCCGCGTGCACATTCGCCCCTAAAATAAAAAGCAGAAATATGAGCATTAAACGCTTCACAGGGAAACCTCGGCGGCGACCCAGAGAAATACCGGAATGTCGTCGAACTTTTCCGGGTTTGATGAGCTCAGCGCGCGGCCTTCTCTGTAGTACTCGAATACGGTATTGCTCTGGAAGAAAGCGTTCCACAGCTCGACTGAGATTCGCGAGCCGCCCGGAAATGTGTAGGCGGCTTTCAGGTCGACCCTGTTGTGCGCGTTGAAGCGGGCGGAGTTGTAGTCCCCGTAAGCCGTTCCGTTCTCAGACTGTGAAGTTACAGGGGTGTACGGTAGTGAGGAATAGGCGCTCCAGATGAGCGACCAGGTCCATCGTCCCGAATGCGTATCGAGAAGCAGGCGGAATATGTGGGACTGCGAAAACTCTGAGGGAGCTTCCTGGCCGCTTGAGGTATTCATCTTTGTCGAACAGAATGAGTAAGCGGCCCTGCCGGAAAGCCTTTTGTAATTCCACGCGGCGCTGAGTTCGCTGCCGAAGCTTCGGCCGCTGTTTTCATCGGAGAACGGGTGTATCTGCAGAAGGCGCTTGAGATATTCGTCGCTTACTGTGTAAACAGCCCCCGGATTGAGGTTGTCGTAGTCAGCCGTGTAAAGCGCCGCGTTGAACGTGAAGATTTTGAGCGCGGAAGCCTCCGCGCCGGCTTCAAAGCTCAGCGATGAAGCGTTCCTGAAGTCCGGCTCTGAGCTGCCCAGGTAGTAGTATATGTCCGGATGAGCTTCTGAGCGACCTGCAGAGAGATAAACGGACAGTCCCTTCAGCACAGACATGGCGGCTTTTGCCGACCAGGTCACGGAGTGGGTGTCGAGCGGGCCGTAATGCTCATAGCGCAGGGCGAGTTCTCCGGAGTATTTGCCGAAAGAGCCCTGTGCTGAGCAGAAAGATGAAAGCCCCCTGCCTTCGACCGGAAAGACCAGGTATTCGTTCAGCGACGAGAGGTCTGGCAGGTCAATGTCGCCTATCTGCTCAAGGCTGATATTCCCGCGGCAGCCTCCGCTGTAGGCGGCATATTCCCAGCCTACTGAAGCGCTGAAGCTGTCATGCGCGTAAAAAGCTTCCTGGTAAAACCTTGTCTCGGAAGGGTTGAAGACGACACGGGCGCCGGTTCCGTTTTCGTAAAGCTGTTTGTTTTCAAAGCTCTGTTCCCATCCGTAATGCGAAAGACGTGTTCTGACCGCGATCATGTCGTTGAAGGCAAATTCGTGAAGCGCCGATGACACCGAAGATGATGACTCGGCATTCCATTTTTTGTAGCTGAAGCTGTCCGATGAGCCAGTGGTAAATGCCGTGAGCCTGTGGCTGCTGTGCGGATTCCATTCAAGCTTGAGAAAGTGGTCTCGCATGGATGAATCAGTGTACTCGAAGTCGCCGAGAATGTCTGCCGTTGTGCGCCTGGCGTTCCCGGAGGCGGAGAAGCCCGCGTAAGGTACAGCGGTAAATGAGATGCCGGGGAAGAGCGGAAGGAACGGGTCAATGTGGATTCTGGCGTTCAGCCCCGGGGCTTCAGCGCTTCTGGTGTTTATAATAACAGCTGCTCCGAGATTGTCGCCGAGCGCTGACGATCCGGGGCCGCTGTTAAGCGATGCCGAGTCGATGCTCTCTTCGTTAAGGGACGAGAGCATCGGCATGAAGGCCGCAGCGTAGTGGTAAGGGAAGTCAACGGGAACCCCGTCAATGTAGTATTTCGTGTAAAGCGGGTTCTGCCCCCTTATAATGGGGACTGTGGAGAGCGATGATCCGCCTCCAATGCCCGGCAATGACTGCAGCAGGTGCAGTGAGTCCCCGAAGCCCCGCATTGGATACTTCTTGATGTCTTCTCTGGAGATGCTTTTATAGCCCGGCTGTCCTTCTTTTTTTTCAGGGGGGGATATTAACTCCTGGAGGTACGGATCCTTCTCCATCCGCACGGTGATGCTTCTGTCCCTGTTGAGGCTGATTTTCCGTTCATAAGCCCGGTAGCCGGTTGCTGTCACAGTGACGGTACAGACAGACCGGGGTATGTCTCTGATTACGAAGACGCCGCCGCTGCCGCTTTCTGCTACGGCTCCATGTTCCATGATGCCAACCGTTGCATTGTTCAGGGGCTTGCCGCTGTCAGCATCAAACACCGACCCCGAAAGGGTGAAAGCGGCAGCGGCGGCGCTTGAAGCTATGAGGATGATGAGGGCGGCCGCTAATCTCATGGGCGGCCTCCTGGAAATACAACGCGCACGGTGACCTCTGAGGGAAGAGGCCGACCCTGTTTCAGCAGGGGTTTCAGCTTCATTTTTCTGACAATGGCTTCTGCCTCGCTGTCAAGGCCAAGGCCTGCGCGCTTCAGGAAGCTCACCGATATGACCTTCCCGGAGCTGTCGGACCGGGCCCTGAGTATGGCTGTCCCGGAAAGAGCTCCTGCTCTTCTTAGCCTTGAGGGGGCCGCTGTTACAGTGAATTCTGACTCGGGCCTGTCAATTCGCAGTCTGATGTGGCAGTTCTGCAGAGCGAGCTCATCGCTGATTCCACGGTTGGAATACTCGTAGTTTATAAAACCTGCTTCTTCGTAAATCGGATCGCTGTATTTCAAGCCTGTACCGTGAGATGAGCAGCCGGCTGTCAGAACAGCCGCTGCAGTTATGAAAAGAAAATGCCTCATCTGTCCCAGGCCCCGCAATAGACAATTTCAAATCCGGCGTATACGCCTACAGACCTGAAGGAAACATCAATGCGATCAGGCCCGAGCATGGCGCTGTAGGCTGTGTGGACTGCTTCAGACGAGGCTTTCAGCAGCAGTGAAGTCCCCCATGGGACAAAACACACTCCGGCAGTGATTGAAGCCGAGGCGTAAAGAGATTCTGTCTTGTGAGGCTCTGAAAAACCCAGATCTGAGGTGAAATCGGCTTTGTAGAATCGGCCGATCAGCAACTCAGCACCCCACGCGAACTCAAAATTACCGGCTGAAAGTATAGTGTAGAAGCCTCTGAATCCTGCCGCGCCTCCCCATCCGGTGGATTCGGAGGAGCCGTAGGAAAATGAAAGGCTGTTTCTGAGAGCGCTTACGAAGATAAAGCTGGAGGAGGCTGACTCATCTTCTGCGAGTCTCAGGCCCGCGTCAAAACGCAGAGTGGCCGCCTCCGAGGTAGACAGCGCTTCACTGTTGCCGGCGGGGAAGCTCATGCTGTCCGAGCTGAATCTTGACGCCGAAATGCCGGCCTGAAATTTTTCGTAGTAGTATGCGGCTGAGAGAGAATAGCACGATGATGTGCCGGGAAATGAGGGCACACCTGAATCGGAGATTGCTGTGCCGTTGGACTCGCCTGTGTACGGCATAGCCAGCTTTGACCATCCTGAAGGGGACAGGGAGGCGGATAAGTTTACTCCCTGAGCGGCGCCGACATCTCCCCTCAAAAAAACAAGCGATGTTATTATGAGCAGTATTGTTGAATAGAATCTCAACTGTCTCTCCATGGTTTATATATCTTATGCCGCAATAGTTGAAGCAGAACGCGGCTTTGTCAACTCACTTCAGACCGATTAGAGATAAATGAAAAAAAACGTTTCCGTAATTATTTTTGCGTGCTGAGTCATAACAAGAATTATTGTTGACGTAATGTCAGTAAAATGTTTTTTTTTGGAATCATTCTGTCCCTTTCCCGGCCTTGCCGGTTGAAGCTTAAATACAATGAAGAGAGGTGTAGCATGAAGAGTTTTATCGATTTCGTGGCGGATGCGTCAAAGGACGAGGGTCTTTTGAAGGGGTTTATGGATACAGTAGCGGAAGCTGATGCTGGAGCTCTGGCAAAATGGTTCAGCTCGCAGGGGTACAGCGTCAGCGGTGATATCTGCTCGGATATCATCGACAAGAAGGACAGAGTGGTTGAGCTTGGTGACGCGGCCGTCAGGGGACCGTACTGATAACCTTTTTCCTGATTAAGTGAATAGGATTTATTACATTTTATGTCTGGGCCTGGGAATTCTATTCTCGGGCCCGGCTGTTTTGTCGGTACAGGCCTCAACCGCATCAGACGGAATTTTCGAGATACAAAGCGGTGATCTAAGCAGAGTACAGACAATCGAAAACAGGTGGTTTTTTAAGGCTGATGACGACCCCGCTTATTCCAGGCCCGATCACTATCTTGAGGACTGGGACTATGTGCATCCCTACTATCTGTGGAACATGTATGAGAAGTTCAAGAACCACAGAGAGAATTCCTGGTACAGGCTTCTTTTAAACAATAAGTCCGGCGGTACCAGGCTCGCGCTGATTCTTCCCATGCAGTATTCCGGAACAGAGTGGTATCTTAACGGCAGCCTTTTTTATTCCTCGCGACGGACTGACGCTTCAGGCAGCTTTGAGCGTATTCCGGGAAAACCCGACATCGTAACCCTTCCTTCCGGACTTCTGAAAGAGGGCGGTAATGTTATCGCTGTGAAATCCGGATTTCTGGACTTTAAGGGGGGCATATCGGCTCCGGTTAGGATTGCTGCGGAGCCTGAAGCAAGGTCGTTCTGGTTGAGAGGCTTTGTCTGGAACATCTTTCTTTCGTCGCTGAGCGCTTTTCTGGTCTTCTTTTTCGGCCTTATCTTTTTTTTCAGGCGCAAAGAGCATTACTATCTGTATTTTTCCATACTGGCTTTATCTGCCGCCGGATTCATAATAGGCTACCAGGGCTTTGTACTGTGGGTTATCGATTCGCATCTTGCGTATGTTGTTTCAACATATTTCTGCGCGGCCGTAATATGCATGTCGCTTGTTTCATTCGTTAACTCATTTTTAGGATTCAGAAGGAACAACCTGATCAAGGTTATTGTCGCGGTGAATTCGCTTTTCGCTGCTGCAGTGCTGGCGGAATGCATAATTCATGATGATATTTCATTTACAGCCGAGTACCTTTACGACGGCTTCATAATGCAGTCTCTCGCGGTTTTTCTTTACGCGCTCTGGCTTTCAATTAAGGGCTTTCGGCTTAAAAGGCCATATGCCGCTTACATTCTGGTGTCAATGAGCGTACTGGCATCGGTATTTATCATTAACAGCCTGAGCTTCCTTGATATACTCTATGTGCCGGACCTTACAGCCGAGGGATATTTTGCAATGACACTAATCTTCGCTTCGGCGCTGGCGTCGCGATTTGCGAAGGTGCACACGCAGCTTGAAACCGCGCATGGTGATCTGCTTGTGCTTGACCGGATGAAGGATGATTTTCTTGCGACTACATCTCATGAGCTGAGGACTCCGCTCCACGGAATTACCGGGCTGGCTGAAACCCTTCTTACGGAGCGATCCGGGCCGCTTAACACGACTCAGCGAGAGGATATTTCCTATATTGCCTCAAGCTCAAAAAGGCTTACTTCCCTCGTCAATGAGATTCTGGACTTCAGCAAGCTCAGGGCTGACAGGGCGGACTTGATGGTGGGACCTGTCAGGCTGTCCGAGACTATTCCATCAATCGTATCTCTCATAAGGGGTCTGCTCGGCGACAGGCCTGTCGAGGTGCACTCCGCGGTTCCGGCAGGGCTTCCTGTAATAATCGGCGATAAGAACCGTATTGAACAGATATTGCTGAACATTCTCGGAAATGCCGCAAAGTATACAGAAAGGGGGAGCATAGCTATCAGCGCGGGTGCCGGCGATGACGGTATAACAATCAGGGTGTCTGACACAGGAGTGGGTATTGAACCGGACCGAATTGAAAAGATATGGGATCCATATGTTCAGGCCGACTCAGCCGACACGAGAATGGCGGGCGGAGCAGGACTTGGTCTTGCCATAACAAAGAAGCTTGTGGAGCTGCATGGAGGCACAATCAAAGCGGCAAGCACCCCTGGCCGCGGAAGCATGTTCACAGTGTTTCTTCCGTTTGAACACTCTATTTTAGTCTCTTCAATTGCCATGAGTCGTGGGGAGCACAGAGCTGCTGAGGGCGAAATATCAACCGAAGTTGACCGAAAGATCGCTGCTGACTCAATTCCTGATACAAAATATGAAGCATCACCCCTTGCCGGGGAGCTGATTATGGCCGTTGACGACGACGAGGTCAGCCTGCATGTTCTAAAGCGGATTCTCATTGATGAGGGATACAGGGTGTTGACCGCCTCGGACGCTATGCAGGCCTATGATATGCTCGATGCCGAGAAGCCTCAGCTCATACTCCTTGATATAATGCTTCCCAGAGTAAGCGGATATGAAATCTTAACCTCTCTCAAGACGAGATATCCGGATGCTTATATCCCGGTGATAATGGTTTCGGCCAAGAACCAGCTTGAAGACCTGGTAAAAAGCTTCACTATCGGATGCAGCGACTATCTAACCAAGCCTTATAATCCGAGGGAGCTTCTGGTCAGGGTACAGAATCAGCTCGTCATGAAGCACATGTTTGAGATGGAGAAGCGCATAAGAAGAGACCTGACAGACAAAAAGCAAGTTCTCGAATCATCACTCGTTGAAAGGGGAAGACAGCTATCTCATACCGTTGACAAGATGAAGGAGTGGGAAGAGATTATTGTCCGTGACCTTGAAATATCCAAGAGCTTTATCGCCAGACTTATGGCTTCAGATGTGAGGACCGACAGGGTCGCCTTCAGCGTGACGTATCAGCCTCTCATTGAGATTGGAGGCGACCTATATGACATATATGAGCTTCCGGATGGGACCATCAATGTCTTTCTGGCCGATGCGACGGGGCACGGCATAAACGCGTCGCTCAATTCAATTACAATAATGTCTGAATATAACCTTTTGAAGAAGAGTGGCATGACCCCCGGAGAGATTATTCGAGGGCTGAACAGCAAATTCTGTCTTGAACACAGCAGCAATAATATTATTTTTACCTGCGCCCTCGCTCAGATTGACCTTGAGCACGATAAAATAACCTTTGCGGTGGCGGGACATCCTGAACAGTATATGCGCGATGCCGAGGGCGTTCTTCATTCGTGCAGGCCCAAGGGCCCGATTATCGGACTTAAGCATGACGCCCGTTACGAAACACACACCCTTCCATTTAGTCCCGGAGCGGCGCTTGTAATGTACACCGATGGACTGATCGACGACTTCGGGGCGGTGTCGATTCCAGCTGAGAAGGAGAGAAGGGTGCTCAAGGATGAGCGCTATCTAAAGGAAGTTCTTGAGGGATGTGACTATTCTCTTCTTCCGGAAGAGTTTAATGAATCTCTCATGAAGGCTATGAAGGGGACAGGCAGAAATATACGGTATGGAGATGATGATGTGAGCATCATAACCCTCAGGAGGATGAGCTGACCGGGCAGGCTGAAGCTGCCCGCATAAGCTCGACACAGAATGGGCTGCCCCCGGCGGACCTTGAGCTGTCAGAGGGCCTTGCTTCTCCGGACAACGAGCACTGAGACAGAAAGGGGCAGTTCGCGCATATTTCGTTTCCTGAAGCGAGCTCTTCTGTATATTTCGCAGACTCTATTACCTTCCGTATTTTCCCGGGGCTGTATCGGTCCAAAATGCTTCTTGACGAGTGCGATGTGACAATGCGGCCGTCGGCAAGCACGGTCAAACGGCCCGGCCTAACAGGATGAGGCGTCGCCGGAAAGCATGGAAGCCTGAGCATTTTCGCCGCGGCAGCGGCGGCAGGGTTTTCGAGAATGTAAACCCTGCCGCCGGCAAGGTTGAGAAGCGATACTGTTCTGATCACCTGCAGCATATCTTCGGCAGAGAGCATCTCCTCTTCGGTGCTCATGTCCGTTCCGGGAATGCGGATCATCTGGATGAGAGCGATACCGCTGATTTCATGGAAGGCTTGAAGGGCAGCGGAGCAGAACGAAGCCAGTGAAGGGAGCAGAGACTTTCCTGCCGCGGAAAAGATGTATGCAGGAAGTCCCGACTCAAGCAGAAGCTTAATGCCTCCGCTTGCCGCGCTGTGTGAGCCCCTGCCTCTCACAGAGTCGTGCAGGTCTTCGGGGCCCTGAAGACTGACCGAGAAGGCCGCTCTCTCCCGAAAGGGCGCCATCCTTTTACAGAACTCCCGGTCTACGAGCGTTCCGTTTGTGTTTATGAAGACGTTTTCGTATCCGGTTTTCAGTGCGAATTCGATTAACTCTGTCAGGCGCGGCCACATGAGGGGCTCTCCTCCGGTTAGATGAAGGCCGCTGTATCCGCAGGATGCAGCCTCAAGAACCATTTCAACCGCCTGCTCATAATCAAGCGAGACGGGAGCGCCGGTACCGGCTCTGGCGAAGCAGTGCGCGCACGCCGAATTGCAGCGGCGGGTAAGCTCGAGGCTTATATTCTCGCCTGTCGCGTTCATTTGAGTCCCATCCTCATATTATTGAGCTCCATTGAAAGCTCATGAAAGCCCAGGGCTTCGGTTATCTCCTCAGCGTATTTTAGTTCCGCCGCTATTCTTTTTATGAGCAGGATATCGGCCTCTCTGAGCCCGGTTTGCCCATCCTGTGCTGCCGCTGCCGTCCCCGGGGCCAGAGTCACGGATGTTGTTTTTGAAGAGGCGATGTCTTCATCTGCGTCGTTGATGTCGTCAAGAAGCCTCCACGCGATTCCGAAGGATTCGTAGGCGGCCCTTATGCCGCTCCTTACGCCGTTGTCTCTGTAGGTAATGGATATCAGTTCGGGTACGGTTGTCCAGGTCGCCATCTCTCCGCGGAAGTTGTCTAAGTAATGCTCGAGGTTTCGCGGCTCATCATCGCGGGTGATTGAGTAGTAGTAGAGGGACAGGTTCTCTGAAACAGCATCGCGGGCCGGTGTGCCGATATCCCCCCCCAGAATTGAGAGAGACTCAATCATATTGCGCCAAATCTCGCTTCGGACGAGAACCTCAATGTGACCCGGATCAAGATCGCCGTCGGCAAGATGGTCGTCGATGGAGTGCAGAAGCAGCGCGGCCGCGTGAGCACGCAGGACATTCTGCAGAAGATTGGGGGCGGACGGGTCAGGGCTTTTGTCTATGAGGTGATAGACAAAGGTCCATGAGGGCGGAAAGTAGGCCTTAAAAAAATCCGGGTCGATGAGGCCTGCCCCAAAGTAAGATGTCAGAAAGAGATATGCCCTGTCACGGACTGAGCCCGGAAGGCCTCGGCAGAAGACTGACGGGCAGGCGTTAAGTCTTTTGTAGAATTCAAGTGCGCCCTCTGAGAGATTCGGTCTTCCGAATACAGCGGTTCGGCGCGTAGTGTTCATGGTTTCCATACGGTGCTCCCCTGGTATGCAGCGAGGCTACTCCTGCAATCAGAGGCGGTCAAGCTGAATTTGAATGTGCACGAAGGAACAATATTCAGAAACGTAAATATTTATCATTGAGCCTGTAATATAATCTGTTGACAGAGCTGCAAGTGCTGCTGTATAATTGAGGATAATTCTTGTCGGTTTCCCCCTTATGCTCTGCCCGAAGTTCAGTCCAGTTTAGCATGTTCCAGTGTGGAGCCTGTCGGTGGACGGAATCCGGGCACTATGAATGCGGGGGATAGGTACCGGAGTAATACAAATATTGGAGGTTCGTTATCATGTACAAAAAGATTACCGCCGCGCTTCTTCTGTCTGTAATGTGTTTCTTCTCATTTGGTTGCCATGGAAACTACGCGCTTTTCAGAAAGCTGAACACATGGAACGGCACACTCGGGAACAAGTGGGTCAACTCAGTTGTTCATGTGATTCTCTGGATAATACCTGTATATGGCATTTGTCTTTTAGTTGATTTCTTTGTGCTCAACACAGTTCAGTTCTGGACCGGTTCCAATCCTCTCGCTATGGCGGAGGGAGAAAAAGAAGTTCAGATCGTTAACAATGAAGGAACTACTTATGAAATTACCGCTACCAGAAACAGGTTCGATGTGAAAGGCATTGAAGGTGTGAAGGCCGGTGTTCAGACATCGCTTGTTTTCGACGAGGAGAGCCTCACGTGGTTTGTAGAAGGAAACGGAGAGCGTATCGAGTTGAGCAGAATAGACTCTATGAAGCCCGAGCTGATGCATGTCAATATGCCTGACGGGACACAGGTGACTGTTAATGTTAACGA
Organism: Spirochaetota bacterium; assembly: GCA_963663865.1. GTDB lineage: Bacteria > Spirochaetota > UBA4802 > UBA4802 > UBA5550. The sequence goes on along the minus strand of OY760686.1, from coordinate 2,873,994 downwards.
GCAGATGTAAGCGTCAGTAATCTGATAGCTTTTTGATTCCCGCGGCGTCCCGTATCACCGCGCCGGCCATCATCATGCCGAAGACCGACGTGACAAAGACGAGGGCGCCGTTTATCTGCCTCTTGTTTCTGCTCATATCCTCCGGGGATGCGCCTTCTGCTTCAGCCGCCGTCCTCACAGATGTGTCAGCTTCCGTCCCTGCTGCAGAAGTTGCCGGCCTGACTGGAGCCTCGCTGCTCCACACGCAGGGCAGTTTCCCTGCCATGCCGTCCTTTCTGAGTCTTTGTCTGACAAGCCTTGCCAGAGGGCAGCTGTGAGTTTTGGAAATATCTGATACTGCTATTTGTCCCGGGTCACTTTTCCCGGCGGCTCCCATCGACGAAATTATTGGTATGCCGGCAGCCAGGCATTCTTCGATAAGGAGAATCTTATCAGCGACGCTGTCAATGGCATCTATTACGTAGTCGTAGCTTGAGAGAGAGTATTCCTGAAGCGTTTCATGGCTGAACCTCAGGCTGTGAGTTTTAATCTCAGCATGGGGGTTGATATCGGCAAGACGAGATGCAATTGCTTCAACTTTCATGAGGCCGGTTGTTGACGTGAATGCCTGAGACTGCCGGTTGATATTGGTCGGGCAGACTACGTCTGCGTCAGACACGGTGATGTATTCAAGTCCGGTTCTTACGAGGGCTTCCGCGCACCAGCTGCCGACGCCTCCGGCGCCAACAACTATGGCTCTGGTTTTTCTAATACGCTTAAGCGCATCTTCTCCGAGGACCAGAGCAGTCCTTGATGTAAAAGGGTTTTTATTTTGCATTATTTTAATTTATTTGCCATGTAAATATGGCAAGGTTATTTCTGAGTAAAAATCATTTATTTGCAAAAATTACTGAATAAATTAATATGTTTCCGTCAATATATTGCTTTAATAAAACGAGGGTTTATTGTAATGCTCTCAAGCTGAGGCAGTCTATGCTGCTATGAGCTTAGACACTTCCATGGAGGTACTCTGCCGGTTAGCGCCGGGATTTGATTATGACTGAACTTATAACTGTAGTTGCCATTCTTTTATTCTTTTCGTTTACCTGTTCCATGCTCGAGGCCGTGCTCCTGTCCATGAGCAGGCCTTTTATTCAGACCCTTGTGGATAAAGGGAAAAAAGCCGGTGCAATGCTGAAAGCGATGAAGGAAAACATAGACGAGCCCATCGCGGCAATTCTGACTTTAAACACGATCGCGCATACTATCGGGGCGGCGGTTTCAGGAGCGATGGCTGTGGAGATGTTCGGGTCCAGATGGATGGGCGCCTTCTCGGCAGTTCTCACATTTCTCATTCTGCTGCTCTCAGAGATTATCCCCAAGACAATAGGGGCCAGATACTGGAAATCGCTCAGTCCGATGTGCGCCTACGTTCTGCGCTTTCTTGTCCTTATTCTTAAGCCGGTTGTGGTTCCTATGAACTGGGTCTCGCGTTTTTTTTCAGGAAGCCACAGAAGCGAGGAGGTAACAAAGGCTGAGATTTATAACTATATTAAAATTGGATACAGGCAGGGTGCGGTCGAGAAGGCCGAGTTCCATATAATTGAAAACCTTCTCAGCCTGAGACGAATAAGGGTGCGCGAGATAATGACTCCCCGAATGGTTGTAGAAACACTTGACCCTGATTTATCCATTAAAGACATAAGGTCGTCCGCCGAAACGCTCCGCTTTTCTCGGATTCCTCTTTACGACAGGCATACTAATGAGATTAAGGGGCTTGTCCTGCGACGTGAGCTTATTGAGCTTATCGGGTCCTCCAGGAATGAGGTTAAGCTGCGCTCAGTGAGTACAGAGCCGCTGTATCTTCCCGAAACAATGTCCGTGCTTAAACTCATCGGGTGGTTCTCAAAAAACGGGGCTCAGATGGGCTTTGTCCTCAACGAGTACGGAGACTACTCGGGCATTGTTACTATTGAGGACGCTGTGGAGACTCTTCTCGGTATCGAAATTGTTGATGAGTATGATCCCGCGGTGGATATGAGGGCGGTTGCAAAAAAGGCAAAGAAGACGACTCAGCGCCGGCGTAATGAGCGGGGAAAGAAGTGAGAGTGGCACTTTGGTTTTTCGGGACGGTCTCGACCGTCCCCTACCATCATCTATTTTCACGCTGAGAGCGTGGTACTGCGTTTAATCGGGACGGTCTCGACCGGTCCCCTACTGCTGTTTTTTGTGCGGAGCGCACAGGCAATTTTCCGCCACTTTTTTGTCGCGCCACAAAAAAGTGGCCAAAAAAAGGCGTTCCTCAATCGCCGGAATGGCTTGGCATTTGCAGTTAATTGACCATTGCAACGCCGTTATCATCATCCTGATGAAACAGCGCCCGGGCGATTTGCATCCATGCAAATCGCACTGGTTGAGGTGTTGAAGCAGGGAGCTTGCCGTTCCTTTCCACACTGGGAGTGTGAGGCCCTTTTTTGTTACTTTCTTTTTTCGATCCAAAAAGGTGTGTTGCCGCAGGTTTTAACTCGTTCAGCTGCGCGACGCGCATTTTGGGCAGGGTGCCTGCATCCATTTTCACGCTGAGAGCGTGGTACTTCTTTTGCCGCTTTTTGACCGGCCAAAAAGCGGCGGGAAAAAGCCGTTCCTCAGGCGCCGGAAGGGCTTGGCCTTTGCAGTTAATTGACCATTGCAACGCCGTTATCATCATCCTGATGAAACGGCGCCCAGGCGATTTTCATCCGTGAAAATCGCACTGGTTGAGGTGTTGAAGCAGGGGGCTTGCAGTCTCTTAATTCCGCCATTGTGTTCCTGGCAGCCGATGGCACTTTGACTTCTTTATAATATTACGTTATCATATTGATTTAATCGCCAATAGGTTCCGGCACCCTGTAGAGCCGCCCAATTTGGGCGGCTCTACCTCACCGTGACACGCAGCGCCCCGCGGATGACAAGATGAGTCGGGAAGCCGAATGCCGGAACATTGGCGGCAGATTTCTTTTGACTCCTTTTCTTGCAAAAAGAAAAGTTCTAAGAGTACTATGACGAAAAGGCGCCCGGGCGATTTGCATCCGTGAAAATGGTTCTTTTCCATCTTCTGTTTCGGTATCGGGTATTTTAGTAAAACGTACGGCATCGGGGGAAAATTAAAAGAAATTGCATCAGATTAAAAAAAGTAAAAGAACGAACATATAACGAAGGAAAAACAGTCCGTGAGGGGGCAAAAACGCCCGGAAATGGGCTCTTCGCGCTAAAACAGCCCGTGAAAAGTACAACGTAGGCACTGAAGGGATAGGTTTTTTGGGAGGAGTGGGGTATGTTGTGCGGTGGAGTTTCTATTCTTACAGGTGGCTGCATGTATCGCAGTTCAATATCTTTATACAAAGCCGATTTTTATAATTTTATCACTTATGTATTCAGGGGCACTATAACAACTTATACTGCCAGGTTTTCCACGCAATGCAATGACTTGCTAAAGAGATGATAGTACCCAATGACAAAGTCATGGCGAGGCAACTGCGAAAACTTCAATGAAAATTTTAGCTTATCCGGCAGTTGTTCGAAAGGCAATTTATACTACTAACAATTAAACAAAATTTTTATGCAGTTTGTTTTACTTTTTTCAGAATATTAATGAATATAGTTTGATTTTTATATGTGTTACCTCCAAAAATATTAAATGAAGTTTTTGTGGAGACAATGATAGTTATACGAAAGTCAGAGCGCCAACACAGTGAAGAGGAAAATGAATTGATGATATATACATTTCTTAACTCCGCTCCAAGCCCGCCATTGCTGCTCATCGAATCGCAGCAAGTCCATGGCGGGCTGAATAAGGAAGCATAAGAAGGAATTTTAATGGCAAAGACAAAAACAGCATCGAAAAATCAAAAATCAATCGAGGAATCCCTCTGGGAGTCGGCAAACAAGCTACGCGGAAAAGTGGAATCATCCGAATACAAGCATGTTGTTCTTGGTTTGATATTCCTGAAATTTGCCAGCGACAAGTTTGAAGAAAGAAAACGGGAGCTCATCGTCGAAGGCAAAGAGAAATATATCGACATGGTGGAATTCTACACCATGAAAAATGTGTTTTATCTTCCCGAAGAATCCCGCTGGAATTATTTAAAGAAGAACGCAAAGCAGAATGATATTGCTCTAAAGATTGATACCGCACTGGCAACGGTGGAAAAGAATAACCCTTCATTAAAAGGCGCTTTGCCTGACAACTACTATTCCCGGCTTGACCTTGATGTGGCCAAACTGGCCTCACTTCTTGATACGATAAATAACATCGATACACTTCAAGACAAAGAACAGGATATTGTCGGTCGTGTATATGAATATTTCCTGAGCAAATTCGCATTGGCTGAAGGAAAAGGAAAAGGTGAATTCTACACACCCAAGTGCATTGTTAATCTGCTGGCAGAAATGATTGAACCTTACGGCGGTACAATCTATGACCCCTGCTGCGGTTCGGGCGGTATGTTTGTGCAATCCGTGAAATTTATAGAAAGCCATCACGGGAACAAGAAAAATCTTTCCATTTATGGTCAGGAATACACTTCAACAACCTACAAACTGGCAAAGATGAACCTGGCTATCAGGGGAATTTCCGGAAACCTTGGTGATGTTGCCGAAAACACGTTCTTCCGCGACCAACACAAAGACTTGAAAGCCGATTATATCATGGCCAATCCCCCGTTTAACCAGAAACAGTGGCGGGCGGATAATGAATTAGTTGATGACTCCCGCTGGAATGGTTATGAAATACCACCCACAGGCAATGCCAACTATGCCTGGATTCTGCACATGGTGTCAAAGCTGTCTGAAAACGGTGTTGCCGGATTTATCCTGGCCAATGGAGCGCTTTCCGGCGGAGGGGATGAATACAAAATCAGACGGCAGATGATTGAGAATAATTTGGTTGAAGCGATTTTGATTTTGCCCATGAATATGTTCTATACCACAAATATTAGCGTTACTGTTTGGATTCTAAATAAGAACAAGAAAGCAAGAACTGTTGAGCATAATGGAACTGTAAAAAAGTATCGTAACAGAGAACGTGAAATCCTTTTTTTTGACTTGAGGACAATGGGCTCGCCTTTCGAAAAAAAATATACAGAACTAACGGAAGAAGATATTGCAACGATTGCAACGACTTACCATAACTGGCAACAAACTGATTATGAAAAGACTTACCAAAATACACCAGAGTACTGCTATAGTGCTACAGTTGATGAAATCAAGGCTAAAGATTTCTCGCTTGTTCCCAGCAAGTATATAGAATTCATAAACAGGGATGAAAATATCGATTTTGATGACAAGATGAAGCTGTTACAGAATGATTTTACCAGCTTGCTCAAAGAGGAAGATGACTCAAAGAAGGCACTACTAAAAGTTTTCGAGGAATTGGGCTATGCAATCAAATTATAAGCCCATAGGGAAGTATATAAGAGAGGTCAAAGCCCGAAATACTGAAGGCACTGTCAGCAACTTGCTTGGTGTAAATATTGATAAATACTTCATGCCCTCTGTAGCAAATATTGTTGGTACAGATATGACAAAATACAAGGTGGTCAAAAAGGGGCAATTTGCCTGTAACCGGATGCATGTCGGAAGAGATAAAAGACTACCTGTTGCATTATCGACAAGTGAAGAGGATTTCCTTGTATCACCCGCTTATGACGTTTTTGAAATAAAGGATGAGAATGTCCTGAACCCAGAATACTTGATGATGTGGTTTTCAAGGAAAGAATTTGACCGAAATGCCTGGTTTTATACTGACGCTGATGTACGGGGTGGCTTGCATTGGAAGGCATTTTGCAATATGCAACTCCCCATCCCTACCCTCGATAAACAAAAAGAAATCGTCACCGAATACAACACCATCGTAAACCGCATAAAGCTGAACGAACAACTCAACCGGAAACTGGAAGAAACCGCACAGGCGATTTATAAGCAGTGGTTTGTGGATTTTGAATTCCCGGATGAGAATGGGAAGCCGTATAAGTCGAGTGGCGGGGAGATGGTTTGGTGTAAGGAATTGGAGAAGGAGATTCCGATGGGGTGGTGTACTAAAACGGTTGGCGATGTTGCAAAATGTAATGTTTCAACACTAACAGCTAAAGACAAATTTAAAACAATTGAATATTTAGATACGAGCAATATTACTAATAATGAAATATATGCTGTGCAAACCTTAAATTTAAATGAGGATATCATACCAAGTAGAGCAAAACGAAAAGTAAATCATAACGACATAGTTTTTTCAACAGTTCGCCCAAATCTTAAGCATTTTGGGATTTTAGAAAATCCCAAACAGAACATGATCGTGTCTACAGGGTTTGCTGTATTAAAACCAACTTACCCAAATGTTTGCGGAGAATTGATTTATCTGTTAATCACTAATGTTGAGAATTTACATAGTTTGCAAGCAAGGGCAGAAATGAGTGTTTCAACATATCCTTCGATTAACCCAGAGGATTTATTGAATATATATTTTCCACTTCCAAAAGATGAAATTCTTTTGAAGTCCGCTCGAATATTTAAATCACAATTTGAATTTGCTGATATTCGTAAAAAAGAGAATAATTCATTAAGGCAGATGAAAACGTTATTGCTTGAAAAAATGACCAAGGCGGAACAACAAAATGTATATATCAGAGCTTAAACTCTGGAATTTCAGGAAATATGGAAAATCAGAATGGAATTTGGTACAGCCCCATTTAACTGTTCCTTTCAATGAAGGTCTGAATGTATTAATTGGTGAGAATGATTCCGGAAAAACAGCAATTCTGGATGCAATAAAATTAGTTTTAAAAACACATGCTTATGAGTGGATTAAAGTTGAAGATACAGATTTTTACAATGATTCAAATAAATTTCGTATAGAAATAATACTTAAAGGCTTAAAAATGGAGGAAGCCAAGAATTTTACGGAATGGCTTGGATGGGAAGGCGAAGGTGATGGCGCGAAGCCCATTCTACGTCTTATTTATGAAGTAGAAAGAAAAAACGATCGTATTCTACCTACAGATATTAAAGCGGGGATGGATGCAACAGGTTTTCCACTCAACGCGGAAGCACGGGAATATTTGAAATCCACATATTTAAAACCGTTAAGGGATGCTGACAATGAATTGGTGGCAAAGAAGAATTCAAGAGTTTCTCAAATTCTACAGGGACATGATTTATTTAAGGAAAAAGAAGGGCAGAAGCACGAATTCGTAAGTTGGTTCTCAGAGGTTAATGAAAAAATTAAAATCTGGTTTGAAACACCCGCCACTGTTGAAGGAGAAAAAGGAAATAAGGAACAAATTAAGGATATAGTAGACGGTTTTTTACAGAAATTTATAGAAGAAACCGTTAATTCAAGTTTGCAACTTACTGACCCGGAAATAAAAGCAATCCTGGAAAAAATATCCTTAGGCATTTCCGAATCTAAAAACCTGGGGCTTGGCACTATGAACCGTCTTTATATGGCGGCAGAACTCTTGCACCTGAAAAAAGAGTGGAACGGGTTGAAACTTTGCCTTATAGAAGAATTGGAAGCCCATTTACATCCGCAGGCTCAAATGAAAGTGGTCGAGGCTTTGTTAAATGAAAAGGAAGTCCAGTTTATTTTGACCACCCACAGCCCAAACCTTGCTTCTAAAGTAGATATTGAAAAATTAATTATATGTAAAGATTGTTATGTATATCCCTTGAGAAAAGAGAATACTAAGCTAGAGCCTGATAACTATTCATATTTAAAACGTTTTATGGATGTAACAAAATCCAATCTTTTCTTCGCCAAAGGGGTCATAATTGTTGAAGGCTGGGCAGAAGAAATTTTAATCCCTGCCCTAGCAGAAAGAATCGGTTATGATTTGACGAAAAATGAGGTGTCCATTGTCAATGTAGGGTCTACTGCTTATTTGCATTTCGCGAAAATTTATTTGAGAAAAGACGGCATGGGAATGGGTGTTCCTGTTTCAGTGGTTACGGATTTGGATGTTCGTCCTGATGAAAATGGAGATTTCAATACTGAAATGGAATCAGAGAAAAGAACAAGTATCATAAAAGCTTTTAAAATTTTTAATGGCACGGATGTCAAATTGGAGATTGCCAAGCAATGGACTCTGGAATGGTGCTTGTTCAAGTCAAACTTATCGGAACAGTTTAAAAAAACGGTTTCCGAAGTTCATTCAGGCACTGATGAATTTAAACCAGAAGAAAATAATAAGTTTAAATCTGATTTTAAAACAAAACTGATTGAAAAGTTAAGTAAAAGAAACAGTACTTCACCATTAGATAAGGTAAAGGTTGCAAATTGCTTTGCGGAAAGAATTATTGAAAACAGGTTAACTATCGATGAAAACGATGAATATATCCAATACCTTATAAATGCAATAAAACACGCATGTAGGAAAAATGATTATTCAAGATGAACATATCAAAGAAGCTGAGAAGATTTTAATTGGCGGAAAAACGTTTGATCCAGAAGAACGTGTTCCCTTTATTAAAAACCTGGACGCCTGTGATTTGTTGGCGGTTCCAGGGAGCGGAAAAACGACCGCACTTTTGGCAAAGCTTTATTGCATCGCAAAACATTTGCCATTTAAAGACGGTTCAGGAATTCTAGTTTTGTCCCATACCAACGCAGCGGTGGAAGAAATTGAAAAGCATCTAAAGCCATTTTGCCCTGTACTTTTTCAGTATCCTAATTTTGTCGGGACAGTGCAAAGTTTTGTGAATACATTTATCGCGAACCAGGCCTGTTTTGAAAAATATGGTTCTTATATCAGAATAAATGATGATGATTTAATAAACGACCAAATAGTAAAGAAGATAGGTTTACAAAGTAAAGTGTATTTTTATTTAAAAAAACTTCTTAGAAACAATGAAATAATTATCGATGTTGTAAAAACAATAAAATACAGTCAAAATAATTTTGTTTCAAATAGATTTAGAAGTTGTTCTCTCAGTTTTACATCTGCGTCTGGTAAACAATTAAAAAAAATATATGATGATCTAAAAAACAATGGAGAGATTTTCTACTATAATTCTTTTGAGTTGGCTGATTATTACTTAGAAAAACATTTTGAAATAATAGAAATTCTGCAATGTCGTTTCAAATACGTTTTTATTGATGAAATGCAGGATTTAGATGAGACTCAAATTAAAATTATTGATAAAATATTTTATGGTACAAATATATCAACAGTAATTCAAAGAATTGGTGATATTAATCAGGCAATCTATAATTCCGCGAAAAAAATTAAGGTTGAAGCAGACTGGGTGCCAAGAAATCAAATGTACTTAAATGGTTCGAACAGGCTGACTCGTGAAATAGCCAGTATCGTCAATTGTTTTACACTTGACAAACAACAAGATGAAAACGATTCGCCTCGTTTTGTTGTTGAGGGACGCAGGAATCTTAATATACCAATCAAACCGCATATTATTCTGTTTGATAATAATACTATGAAACAATTAGAAGAGAAATTTAAAGAATTAATCCATAACTTTTCACTTCATAAAGCTAAAGAAGCAGAAAAATATGGTTTTAAGATAATAGGATGGAATGCCAGGTGGGACGATGCTGAAGATCATGACGGCAAACTACGGTTAGAAGATATTTTTAAATCATATAAAAAAGAAGCGGCAGGGAATAAAGAATCATATAATTCTCTGAGTAAATATGTACAATTATTTGATCATAAAAAGCCTACTTTAGAAGCAGTCAGAAAAGCTGTTTTAAATGCCTTAATTCATGTTTTAAGAATTGAAGGTAAAACTCACCTGATAAAAATACGAGGCAGTCAGGTAAACCGGTATTACACAAAAGCCGAAATGATAGAATATATTAAATCAAAAGAAAACCATTGTGATTATGAATTATTTAAAAGCAAAGTATATCAATGGTCATTCGATCTGGCTGTTAATAAGAATTATAAAGAAACATACAACAATATAAAAGAATTTATTGAGAATGATTTTAAAACATGGTTTGATCTAACAATTTCACAGAATACAATTAAGTTTATTGGCAGCCATTTAGAAAGAATAATTATAAATAGTACAAACGATCATACAAGAAATGATGACGAGAATTCAATGAAAATTGAAATTGGCACTGTTCATTCAGCAAAAGGGCAAACGCATTGTGCTACAATGTATGTAGAAACAGCATATCAACGACCTCCTTACGAAAGTGAAAAGATTATAAAAAGAAATTCTAATCCTTTATTAGCTCAAGAGCATTGTTGTAATGGTAAATATGATAAACAAGCAGTCAAAATGATGTATGTTGGCTTTTCAAGACCTACACATTTGCTTTGTTTCGCATGCTTAAAAGAAAATATTACTCATAGTTTTGAAACCTATAAATCAGCAGGATGGGAAGTTGTGGATTTAACACAGGTGGGTGTTCAAAAAGAGGTGATGAGTGGATAAAGAGAAAGGGATCAAACATACCCCCGAATCCCACAACACCGAATTCAAATCTTCCTGGCACGACGATTACCTCAAATGGATCTGCGGTTTTGCCAACGCCATCGGAGGAATGATTTTTATCGGCAGGGATGACAGCGGAAAAGTCGTTGGCTTATCCGATTACGCAAAACTCATGGAAGACCTCCCTAATAAAATCCGCAATGCCATGGGTATTATTTGCGATGTGCAGCTTCATGAAGAAGACGATAAAAAATATATCAGCATTCAGGTCAATCCTTACTCCGTGCCGGTTTCTCTGCGGGGAAGATTTTATTACCGTTCCGGCAGCACCAAAATGGAGCTTACCGGCGTGGAACTCAATGAGTTTCTCATTAAAAAAGCCGGGAAAACCTGGGATGACATGGTCGAAGATAATGCGACGATTAAAGACATCGACGAAAAGAGCATTGCCATATTCATCGAAGACAGCAGCGACAAAGGCCGATTGCCTGAAACCAGAGGTTTAAACGCCTTTCAGTTTTTGGAAAAACTCAAACTCACTGATGGCAAAAAACTTAAACGGGCTGCCATTATCATGTTTGGTAAAGACCCCATGCGGTTTTATCCCAATATACAGGTAAAAATCGGCCGTTTTGGCGTAGATGCCGCGGATTTACGGTTTCATGAAATTATCGAGGGTAATCTGGTACATATGTACCACGAAGTTCAGGTACAGCTTAATCATAAATTTTTGATTCGCCCCATTACTTTTGAAGGCTTTCAACGGCTGGAACATGATCTTTATCCGGTTGCAGCGCTAAGAGAAATGCTTTTGAATGCGCTGGTTCACCGCACCTACATGGGCGCAACGATTCAAATGCGGGTCTATGATGACCGGCTTTCCATCTGGAATGAAGGCGCTTTACCCTACGGTTTGAGCCTCGAAGACCTCAAAAAAGAACACAGTTCACGCCCACGAAATCCCCTTTTGGCCAACACCTGTTTTTTAGGCGGCTATATTGATGCCTGGGGCCGGGGAACGCTGAAAATCATTAATGCCTGTAAAGATGCCGGATTACCGGAACCGGAGATAGTTGAAAAGAATGGCGGGGTTTCTACGACTTTGTTTGTTCAGTCTCCCGGGAACCACGGCGAGAAAAGTTCGGAGAAAAGTTCGGAGAAAGGTTCGGAGAAAAGTTCGGAGAAAATTCTGGAGCTGATAAAAAATTCGCCTGATATATCTGCTGAAGAACTGGCTTCTAGTATTGGCATTTCATCCCGGGCAGTGGAAAAACAGATAGCATTACTCAAGAAAAAGGGACTGCTCAAACGTATCGGACCTGCCAGGGGCGGGCACTGGGAGGTAATAGTTGATTAAATTCACCGAAGAAAAACTTGAACAAGCCGTAATCGAACTTTTTGAAGCCGAAGGCTATAAACACCTCACCGGCGACCAGATTCATAAAGAGATGGCGGATGTACTGCTTCGTGATGACCTCAAACAATACCTGTTCAACAGATATTCTTCTGAAGATATTACCCTGAATGAAATCTCTTCAATCATACGTAAACTTGAACTATACCCATCTTCGGCGCTCTACGAAAGCAACAAGGAAATCAACAAACTCATTGCAGACGGTTTCGTTCTCAAACGGGAAGACCGCACCAAAAAAGACCTTTTTATTGAACTCATTGACTACAGTAATCTTCCACCGACGCTAAAACCAAAAGCCTATGAATTAACAACTATTGTAGCAGAAGAATCTGCACAGTATGACACCAGCCAGAATATTTACAAAATTGCAAACCAGCTTGAAATCCAGGGCTATGAGAAACGCATACCCGATACCATTGTCTATATCAATGGTATTCCGCTTGTTGTTATAGAGTTCAAAAGTGCTATCAAAGAAAACACAACTATCAAGAATGCCTATGACCAGTTGACCATACGTTACAGGCGGGATATTCCGGAACTGCTGAAATACAATGTCTTTTGTGTTATCAGCGACGGTGCAAACAATAGAGCAGGTTCTCTTTTTGCTCCCTATGATTTCTACTATGCCTGGCGAAAAACAGACGGCTACGAACTCAAAGAAGAAGACGGCATCAATTCCCTGTACACCATGGTCAAAGGGCTGTTCAACCGCCAGAGGCTTGTTGACATCATCAGAAATTTCGTCTATTTCCCGGATACAACCAAAGAAGACATCAAGATTGTCTGCCGTTATCCGCAATATTACGCGGCTCGAAAGCTCTTTCATTCCATTAAAGAAAACATGAGGCCAGAGGGTGATGGTAAAGGCGGAACGTATTTCGGTGCCACCGGAAGCGGAAAGAGCTATACCATGCTCTACCTTACCCGCCTTTTAATGAAAAGCGCCCACTTTTCCAGCCCGACCATTGTGCTAATTACAGACCGTACCGATTTGGACGACCAGCTTTCAGGTCAATTCACCAACGCCAAGAAATTCATCGGTGATGAAACGGTAATCAGTGTTGAAAGCCGCGAAGAACTCCGCAAATACCTGCAAGACAGAAACAGCGGAGGGGTCTTCCTGACGACCATACAGAAATTCACCGAAGATATGAAATTGCTGACAGACCGGTCGAATGTCATCTGTATTTCCGATGAAGCCCACCGGTCACAAATAAATCTCGACCAGAAGGTTCGTGTAACAACAGAGGGAGTGAAGAAGACATATGGATTTGCCAAATACCTGCATGATTCACTGCCCAACGCCACCTATGTTGGTTTTACCGGTACGCCGATTGATGCCACTCTCGATGTCTTTGGCAAGGTTGTAGACGCATACACGATGAAGGAATCTGTTCAGGATAATATCACGGTTCGCATTGTTTATGAAGGAAGAGCCGCCAAGGTGCTTCTGGACAAGAAGAAGCTACAAGAAATCGAAGAATATTACGAGCAATGCGCTGACGAAGGCACTAATGATTACCAGATAGAAGAGAGTAAAAAGGCTGTCACCAATATGGAAGTTATACTCGGTGACCCCGACCGCCTGGAAGAGTTGGCAAAGGATTTTGTTGCCCATTACGAGGAACGGGTTGAAGAAGGCTCAACGGTTCTGGGCAAAATCATGTTTGTTTCATCAAGCAGACAGATTGCATATGACCTGTACAAGGAAATAATAAAACTCCGCCCGCAATGGGCAGAAGTACGGGAATGTGATGAAGGGGTAACCCTTTCGGAAAAAGACCGAAAAGAAATTAAGCCGATGGAAAAAATCAAAATGGTGATGACCAGAGGCAAAGACGATCCCAAAGAACTCTGGGATATGCTTGGAACAAAAGACTACCGCAAAGAACTTGACCGGCAGTTTAAGAATGCGAAGTCAAATTTCAAGATTGCCATGGTTGTTGACATGTGGCTCACCGGTTTTGATGTTCCTTTTCTCGATACCATATACATTGACAAACCAATTCAGCAGCACTCACTTATTCAGACCATCTCACGGGTAAACCGTGTGTATGAGGGAAAAGAAGCCGGACTTGTTGTCGATTACATCGGTATCAAAAGCAACATGAATTTTGCCCTCAAGAAATATTCACAGGTCGAAGAAGACGATTTTGAGGATATCCATAAAGCGGTCATTATCGTAAAAGACCAGCTTGATTTGCTGAGAAGACTTTTTCTAAAATTCGATACTAATCCTTATTTCAACGGTACGCCATTGCAGCAGCTTGAATGCCTGAACAAGGGTGCAGAATACGTTCAGATTACAAAAGAAGCTGAAACCCGCTTCATGGCAATGACAAAAAAACTCAGGGGTGCATATAAAATCTGCTCAACCAGCGAGGAGCTAAATCAAAATGAACGGGACCATATTCATTTTTATATGGCAATAGCCTCTATAGTACACAAGCTGACCAAGGGGAATGCACCTGACACTGCCCAGATGAACGAGAAAGTCCGGGAGATGATAAAAGAAGCACTGTTGGCTGACGGTGTTGAGGAAGTTTTCAAGCTTGGCGAAAATGAGGCTGACAAAGACATCGATATTTTCAGTGATGAATACATGGCAAAAATCGACAGGATTAAATTGCCGAATACGAAGATAAAACTCTTACAACAATTACTCAAAAAAGCAATAGATGAGTTCAAAAAGGTTAACAGAATAAAAGGAATAGATTTTACCAAGCGGTTTAAGGCCTTAATCGAAAAATACAACGAACGAAAAGAGAGCCTTGCACTTGCAAACGATGTTCTTGATGATATTGCCCAGCATTTCGCGGACCTTTTCAAAGACCTGCAAAAAGAGAAAAACTCATTCGAAGAAATGGGTATCAATTTTGAGGAAAAAGCCTTCTATGACATTCTGAAAGCAGTCGCAGAAAAGCATGAATTTGAATACCCGCACGAAAAGCTTATTGCATTATCGCAAGCAGTAAAGAAGGTCGTTGATGACAAGGCCAGGTACACCGACTGGTCACAACGAGACGATATAAAGGCGGAATTGAAAGTTGATTTGATACTGATTCTCGCAGAACACGGGTATCCACCGGTTCCGAAGGATGAAGTGTTCAAAGAGATATTTGAACAGGCTGAAAACTTTAAGAAGTATAGGGATGAATAAACTAAGGAGAATACAGTGGCATTTGTAGAACCAATTTCTATTTTTATAATTGTCATTCAAAGTATTCCGGAATGGGAGTCTCAGATTTAAAGAAGATGCGGGAACTTGAATCTGAAAATGCAAAGTTGAAACAGCTTCTTGCTCCAGGCCTATGAAGCCTTGTAAATTTCTACTATCGATGGCACTCCTGGTCGCACTCCGTGCGGGCGCGTGGAGTGAAACCGCAAACGCTACGGGTAGAGCCGCCCAATCTGGGCGGCTCTACCCGCTTATTGTGTCAGCACCGATATAAAATTGCCGGAAATCACCGATGAGAATTTGCCACTAAAATTAGTATATACATAAGAGATTCTGCCTCATGATAACAAGCCCCTCCACATCTGAAAAGCCGTGGATGAGCCGGGCGGTCGCTGAAACGCCTTGGATGAGTGTTTTTTGCAGGGTCAGCGGTTGTTGTGAGAATCCGAGCGGAAAAATTTCAACGCAGGCACACCAATTATTTTGCAGTTAAAATTGAACTTAAACGAGTGAAATGACATGCAATATAAAGGTTTTTTGGAGCTTGTTATAAGAAAAGTGGTGAGGGAAAGCGCTGCGTATCTGGCGGAAAGTGCTATATTAATCAATTTTAAAGGCTTTAATGAAGTCTCTTTTGCCATGAATAACAGCATGAATTATCGCATCACTATCAATGATTTCATAGATAATCCTGTATGAATAAATGAGCAGCTCCCTGATGTTAACGTCACTGAGTTATGGAACAACACGGCCCGATGCAGGAAATCCTTCAAGTGATTCTGAGGATTCGATTATATCATCAACTACCTTATGAGCGTAGAATGGTGAGTCTTGAGCGATGTAGTCATAGATGTTTTTAAGGTCTTCCTTTGCAAGATCGGACCATGCTACCATGATTGAACTTCTCTTTTTAACTCATCAACGGTAATAGTCTTTCCATCTTTGACAGCTTGCTGACTGCGGGCAACTTTATCAATGACATAAAGACGATACATGATATCGTCAATATTGGCATCATCAGGTAGTTTTGAGATGGCGTTTATTGCCTCTTGTTTAATAGTTAGCATTTTGAATTCCTCAGCCGGTATCTTTTTGAATAGTTGAATTGATGTTTATTTCAATTGTTTTTATTAGTATTTCGGGAAAGTAAACTGTTTACTTCATAATGTCAAGATAGTTATCTTCCTGTGATTTTTGTGCGGAGCGCACAGGCAATTTTCCGCCACAGTGCTGCGCGACGCGCATTTTG
Source organism: Spirochaetota bacterium (assembly GCA_963663865.1). GTDB lineage: Bacteria > Spirochaetota > UBA4802 > UBA4802 > UBA5550. The sequence continues at coordinate 2,857,737 of OY760686.1, read as the reverse complement.
GGCAGGGTGCCTGCATCCATTTTCACGCTGAGAGCGTGGTACTTCTTTTGCCGCTTTTTGACCGGCCAAAAAGCGGCGGGAAAAAGCCGTTCCTCAATCGCCGGAATGGCTTGGCCTTTGCAGTTAATTGACCATTGCAACGCCGTTATCATCATCCTGATGAAACGGCGCCCGGGCGATTTGCATCCATGCAAATCGCACTGGATGAGGTGTTGAAGCAGTGTGCCTGCGGTCTCTTGATTCCGCCAATTGGTTCCGGCACCCTGTAGAGCCGCCCAAATTGGGCGGCTCTACAGGCTATAACCACTTTTCTTTCTAAAAGAAAAGCGGAGATAAAACCCTGTCATGAAAATTTCTTATAGACAGAATACATCACAGCAACATATATGTTGCCCTTCAGCTGCCGTATATGGGGAAGTCCGTGAGAGTCGGACACAGTCGCGCTACGGTAACGGGAGGTCTTAAGGAACTCCCGAAGTCCGAATGCCATGGCAGCTGCTGATTTTTTGTCGCGAAAACAAAAAGGAGGAAAAATGGCATCAACAAAAATTCAGACCTGTGTGACAGGTTTCCCCTCGATAGGGGAGAACAGGGAGCTCAAGTGGGCCCTTGAAAAGTACTGGAGCGGGCAGATTCCTTTCGAAGAGCTTGAATCGACTGCTGCCGCGCTCAGAAAGGCCGCCTGGCTTGAGCAGAAGAGCGCCGGAATCGACTATATCAGCTGCTGCGATTCGAGCCTCTATGACAGGATGCTCGATACCGCCGTCATGTTCGGCGCTGTTCCGGAACGCTTTGCCTCAATAGAGGACCCGGCGGAGCTTTACTTTGCCATGGCAAGGGGAAACAGCAGCGGCCCGGCCATGGAAATGACCAAGTGGTTCAATACCAACTATCACTACATCATGCCGGAGCTCAAGCATAATCAGGCGTATGAATGCAATTCATCGCTTCCGGTTTCCCGCTACAGAGAGGCAATCTCTCACGGGATTGTTCCCAGGGTTAATATTATCGGACCTGCCACATTTCTTGCGCTTTCGCGCCGTACAGACGGCGGGAGGCCCATCGACCTGCTTCCAGTCTTCATCCCGCTCTATAAAAAACTGCTTGAGGATATAGCCTCTGCGGCAAACGGGCGTGTCTTAGTTCAGATTGAGGAACCTGTTGCAGTTAGCGATACTCACTCGCCTACGCCCGATGTCTTCAGACAGATCTGCGACGCGCTTGCAGAGGTTAAGGGAGTCGATATTATCTTCTCGACATACTTCGATCATGCCACTGAGGCGGTAAAGGCTCTTCGCGATGTGCCGCTTTACGGCATTGCGCTTGATTTTGTTTATGGGCCTGAAAACCTTGAGGCGCTTGAATACCTTAACGGCAAGAAGCTTTTTGCCGGCGTGGTAAACGGCAGAAACATATGGAAGAACAACTACAGCAGAACGCTCGCCCTTTACGAAACGATTTCAAGAAAGGTTGCGCCGGAAAACATTGTTCTTTCGACATCATGTTCGCTGCAGCATGTTCCCTATTCGCTCAGGTCCGAGGATAAGCTCGATCAGCAAGTCAGGGAAAGGCTCAGCTTCGCGGTAGAGAAGCTGCACGAGCTTGCCGGCCTCTCGAACATTATTTCCGGGAATGTTGCTGCCGGCAGCAACGGGCCTCTTGCTGACAACAGGGCTGTCTTTCAGTCTAGGTCAGCTCTGTTCGAAATGTCAGCGGACGATGAAGCCGCCCGGCGTTCAAGAGAGGGCAGCCGTATGTCGAGGAAGACGGCGCAGAAGGCGCTCAATCTGCCGCTGCTGCCATCTACCACGATCGGGAGTTTCCCGCAGACGCCTGCACTGAGGGCGCTGAGGAGAGACTATAAAAAGGGCGTCATCAGAATCGAAGAATACGATCTCGGAATAAAAAACTACATCCACGAGTGCATCGTCTTTCAGGAGGAGGCAGGGCTTGATGTCCTCGTTCACGGAGAGCCTGAAAGGAACGACATGGTCGAGTACTTCGGAGAACAGCTTGAAGGTTTCGCCTTCACGTCAAACGGGTGGGTGCAGAGTTACGGCAGCCGCTGCGTGAAACCGCCCGTTATCTACGGCAGCGCGGCGCGCTTCAGGCCTATGACGGTCGACATCATCAAGTACGCTCAGAGCCTTACATCGAAGCCGGTCAAGGGAATGCTGACCGGTCCGGTGACTATTCTCAACTGGTCGTTCGCGCGCGACGATGTTCCGAGGGAGAAAATCTGCCAGAGCATTGCCGCCGCGATTTCAGAGGAGATCGATGACCTTCAGCGGGCCGGCATCCGGATTATTCAGGTCGATGAGGCTGCCTTCAAGGAAGGATATCCGTTGAGGCGCTCCAAGCGGGAGGATTACGAGAAGTGGGCCGTTGAGTGTTTCAGGGACGCTGTCAGCACCGCCCGCCCAGAAACACAGATACACACGCACATGTGCTACAGCGATTTCAGCGATATCTTCGACGCGATTGAGGCTCTTGACGCCGACGTTATCTCCATTGAAACCTCAAGAAGCGGCAACGACCTCCTGAGGATATTCGAACACAGGGGATACGCTGGCGATATAGGACCGGGAGTCTACGATATTCATTCGCCCAGGGTCCCGTCGCAGGCTGAGCTTGAGGAGGAGATCAACAGCAGGCTTGTCGTGGTTCCTGCTGAGAGCCTGTGGGTCAATCCTGACTGCGGATTGAAGACCAGAAAATGGGAAGAGGTGAAGCCGGCAATAAGGAATATGGCCGCGGCTGCCGTCAACGCGAGAAAAGGCGTAGTTCATAGCGGTTGAGCTTAGCAGCTAAAGGCAACATAAGTGCCGTATCTGCACAAAAAACAGTTTAGCAGTGCAGGTTCCTGTCCGATAATTCTAAAAAATCGGACAGGGCCGCCTATGTCGAAGAAGAACAGTGATTTCGCGGCTGCATACAGCAGGTACTACCCGCTTGTGTATGCGTCGCTGTATTCCAAAACGGGCAATATGAACGACACCGAGGACATGTGCCAGAACATATTCGCCAGGCTGTACGAGAAGTTTGACTCCGTCGAGTCGGCCGGGGGCTGGCTCTACGGAGCAGCCCGCTATGAGTTCCTCTCATACTACCGCAAAAGGGGGGCAGCCAGCATTGTTGCCGAAGACGATATACCCGATGAACAGTATGGCAGCAGCGAAATCAGAATGCTTCTGAAGGAGACCGTTGCCGCGGTCTGCGGTGAAGATGAGGACAGCAGGCTGCTTTTTGAGCTTGTGGCTGTTCACAAATTTACTTACAATGAAACAGGAAGACATCTTGGACTGAGCAAGAGAAAGGTCAGGTACAAGTACGGAAAAATTGTCGATGCGATTCAGAGCTACCTTGCCGGCAGAGGCGTTAGAAGCCTGGAGGATTTGCTATGAACAGAAATATTGAGATATTTGAATCCCTCATGCAGAGAGAGGGCATGGTAAGTCCCATACCTGAGGAAATTCGAAGGCGCATTGAATCCATAAAGTCAGCGGAGATGAGGAAGACGCTGAAGCGGGCAGGCGTGGCCGCTGTAATTATCTGGCTGCTGTCGCTTAGAAACCTGAGGATCAACAGGTTCGGCATGAGCGTACCCGTCCTCAAAGCGGCCGCGGGCGCCCTGATAATGGCAGCCGCTGCTGCGGTAATATACTTCAGCGTTACCCGTGTAGAGCGTGCTGACAGCGCCGGACGGACTTCTGAGCAGAGAATATCTGTGCCTCAAAACATTGATGAAGCTCCGTTGACAACCGGAAATGCCGTGACATCCGTCAGAACATCATTCCCCCAAAAAGAAAAGCAAACCGGAATGCCGGTCTCTGACGGAATTTCGCAGTCAGCGCCGCGTTACGATGTCGTTTTCGGACGCTTCACCTCGTTTGAGGTCGAAGGACCCGCTCGCGACCGAATCAGTGCATCGCTCTACAGCGCGGTGTCCGGAAGAATTAAGGGCGCGGCCTCAAGGGACAGCGATGATGTCAGGGGCGGCAGGCTGCTTGCGCTTGGAAGCGTTGAGAAAAACTCGGGCAGCATCACATTGACTGTCAGGATTGTGGACATAAAGGATTCCCGCGTTCTTCATGTGGCTGTCAGGGACTATGACAGTGAGGAAGAAGCCGCTGCGGGAGTGGACGGCATCGCGGATGAGCTCTCGCGTGTTATAAACAGATTCAGCGGTCAATGACGCAAAGAGCTGTGATTACACGATCAGCGGTGAGCAGGCGCGGGTTATGGCCTGTGCTCCTGTTTCTGCTGCTGTGGGTTACCGCGAGCGCCGGCAGGCTTTTTTCCGCAAACGGCGGCGAGGTGAAGGTCTCGGTGCTCAACTTTGCCGGAGCAGGCGGGGACGACATGTCTGCTTCTGTAATGAGGAACGCGGTTGAGCACTCCCTTTTCAGAAGCGGCGGTCTGGTGATACTTGAGAGGAGCAGGCTTGACCTGGTTAATAAGCGGAGGGCCGTGTTCTACGCCAGAGGTAATATCGGAGAGGCCGCTTCCGCCGGAAGAATACTGAACGCCGACTACGTCATTGTCGGCACATTCGAGAATACAAGTCCGCTCAGGCTCACACTGAGCATCGTCGATGTCGCACAGAGCGCCTATGTCTACAGGGAGGAGGTCAGCGCGGATGACCTGCCGGGCCTCCGCTCGGAGAGCCTTGACGCGGGGCTGAGGCTGGCGTCAAGGCTGAGGAAAAGAGATTTTGAGGTCGTTGACGCAATGCCTTCAGTCGAGCTTATCGCGGCGTATTCGCTTCCGCACGGTATGCTCGCCGGGCTTTCTTCCCGCGGGCTGGCAGTGTCGGCATCGGCAGGATTTGAGGATGTGCTTTTCAGGGGCCTGATTGTCGGCGGCAGGTTCGATTACGTTATCTTTCAGGCTCCCGCTGACAGGATGGAGACTGCTTACACGGCCGGATGCTCTTTGTTCGCGGGTCTGAGCTTTGAATACGGCCGGTTCAGTTACGGCGTTCAGGCCGGCGCCGGGCTCTCTTACGCGTGCCTGTTTTACTATACAGAAGAGGACACGGAAGATACCTCAAGGCGTTCAGGAACAGAGCCTTCGTTTTTTGCCGGCATGAGGGGAGGATACAGCCTTTACGAAAACCTCAGGCTGAATGCCGTCTACGAACTTTGCGGCATCGTTGAGAGGAAGGGAAATGTCTACTATTCAAGGATGGGGCTTTCCGTAGCAAGGAGCTTCAGGTGATGTGATTGGAGGTTGATATGGCTTTGAATCGGGCCCTGGCTGCCGCGCTGCTTCTGTTCTCCGCGGCCTGTTCGAATGTCTTTCACGATGTTCCTCAGCCTGTTCCGGGCGAGACAGCTGAATCCTCAACGCTAGAGGCTGAAAGTAATGTGGACAGGCTCAGTGTCATCTACACATCGCCGTACGGTGGAGAGAGCGGTGTTGAGATCAATTCGTCCCTGCTGTTCTGCCTTAACCGCTCATGCGACCCGATATCTCTGACCTCAGATTCGGTCGAGGTCCGCGACGAAGACGGAACAGTAATTCCTGTCACCGTCGAGGAGGCTGATTCGTTAAGTTATATTATTAAACCTTCATCCGGTGAAGGCTTCTTGCCCGATACAGTCTACACGGTTTCTATTTCGGGGGATATTCGCGACAGCGGGGGGATTAAGCTCGGTTCTGATTACCAGTGGTCTTTTACCACAGGGCGCGAAGCGGACCTTGTGCCGCCTGCGGTGCTGAGCGGGATTCCGGGCATTGTTGAAAGCGTTTCTCTGGAGACCGCGCAGCTGGTGCTTGTTTTCAGCGAGCCTGTCGACCCCTCATCAATTGAAAACAGCGGCCTGAGCATTACCAGGGCTGACGGAGTGTCATGTCCCTTTGAGTACAGCTACAACGCAGCCGGCGGGATCCTTGTGATAAGGCCTGACCCGCAGCTTCTCGTAAGAAATACCCACTACAACTTCAGCTTCTCGGGAATAAGCGACCTTTCCGGAAATGTTATGATATCTGAGTACTCACAGCGCTTTTCACTGGGAGCAGCGGTCTATGAGGCAGCAGCTCCGGATACTGCGGGCAGGGGCTTCTTTTCAAGGCCTGATGAAGGTGAAGATGCCACAGGCGCTGTTCTCAGGACCGATTACGGCGATCCCCTGAGCTCGCTGGCGTCACTGAGCCGGGGCGGCCCCATGGATTCGGTATTTGATGAAAACACATCGGGCCCCCTGCAGGAAGGACGCTACATAAGATTCCTGATAAACGGGAGCAATGTTCTGAGCGGCGAAGCTGACCGGTCTATGGTGCCCGTCATGATGGACCTCGCCCTGACGCCCGGCCGGCCCGGGCCCGGCAGCTTCTATGTTGACCCAGACAGGGGAGAGTACCTGCTGCCGGGCCCTGTTTTCTGGAGCAGAATGGAGGACAGCGCCTCACTTCTGGCACCCGAATCGGGCGGCCGGCCGGGCGGCATAATTCACAGCTCAGCCGATCTCGCTGAGTCCTTTGAGCCCGGTAAGTTCGGAAATGCCCTTTTCCTGAGCGGAGTGCCTGGAATGGGGGACAGCGGCCTCGGCGGGGGCTACTTCATAATGCCGTTTGCCTCTGAAATCCCGAGGCCCTGCGGCGGAGGGGCAGTGTCCTTCTGGTTTGAGGCCATGCCGGCCTCCGGAGGTGAGACTGTATATGTAAGCCTTCTTACTGAGAGCGGCAACGGTGCAATTAGCATTTCTTCTCCGATAGAAGGCTATCTTGTTGTTGAAACGGGTGAGGAAGGCTCTCTGAGCGAGAACACCCTGAACATCGGCGGGGGCTGGGTCCACGTCTACGTCGTCTGGGACGAGGCCTCTACAACGGTCTACGTCAATGGAGATGAGATTCGAAGCCTTGAAGGGCCGTTCTGCGCGGACCTCTCAAGGCTCTACTTCTCGGCTGACATCGTTCATATCAATCCCTTTCAGGAAAACGGAGAGAGGTCCTTCGTGGCGGTTGACAATCTTAAAATATGGGACTCTCAGGTCAGCCCTGGCCCCGACTGGGAGTACAGCGCGGGAGCCGGTCTGGAAACCGGCCTTCACCCTGTTTACGGGGCCGGCAACGGCTACAGCCCGGTTGAGGTTCGGGCTGTGTTCTACTCTGACTGAGGCCGGTTCAGGCCCTTCGCTTCTCAAGCTCTTTTGTGAGAACGTCGCGCACCAGTCCCGCCTCAGGCTTGAGCTGAATGGCCTTATTGGCGTACCTGCTCTGTACTCCGGCGATTGTGCCTTCATGGTATCCGACCTTAAATTCAGAGAACTTCAGGCCATGGGCTGTTGAAATTACGACGGTCTTCTCGTCCTTCGCTATAACTCCGCTGTTTACCAGCTTGATGAGCACAGCGAGCGCGACGCCTGTGTGAGGGCAGCTGAACATGCCCGTTCTGTCGGCGAGGGCTGCCGCGTCTGAAAGCTCGTCCTCGCTTGCCTGTTCGACAATGCCGTTGAATTCCTTCAGCGTTCTTATCGCCTTGCTTACCGATACCGGATCGCCGATCTGAATGGCAGACGCGAGCGTCTTCTTCGGAGTGACGGGCTCAAAGTCTTCAAAGCCTTTTTTATAGGAAAGATAAAGAGGGTTGGCGTTTTCAGCCTGCGCGAGAACAAGGCGCGGGAGCCTGTCGATGAGACCCAGCTCCTTCATCATGCGGAAGCCGCTTCCAAGCGCTGAAACATTGCCGAGATTCCCTCCGGGAATGATTATCGTGTCAGGAACCTCCCAGTCGAACTGCTGAGTCATCTCAACCGATATGGTCTTCTGGCCCTCGACCCTTAGCGAGTTCATGGAATTCGCGAGATAAATCGAGTCGTCCTTCGTTATCTCCTGCACAATCCTCATGCAGCCGTCGAAGTCCGTGTCGAGTGAAAGGACGATGGCGTTGTTTGACATCGGCTGAACGAGCTGCGCGGTCGATATCTTGTTGCTTGGCAGGAAGACTATTGACGGAATGCCGGCGTAGGCGGCGTAGGCGGACAGGGCCGCTGACGTGTCACCTGTTGAAGCGCATGCAACCGCTTCAATCTTTTTGCCCCTGTAAATCATCTCGTTAACCATCGAGACGAGGACGGTCATGCCGAGGTCTTTAAAAGATCCCGTATGGCTTATGCCGCACATCTTGACCCAGAGGTCCTTCATTCCCAGCGACTCGCCGAAACGCTTAGCCCAGAAGAGGTTTGTGTTTCCTTCGTACATGGAGACGATGTTTTCATCGTTTATTCCGGGAAGTATCCACTCCTTTTTGCCCCAGACGCCGCTTCCGAACGGCCAGCTGGTAACGCCGGCTCTGTGTTCGAAGAGCTCCTTCCACTCACGGGCGCTTCTGTCGCGCAGTTTGTTCATGTCGTGGGATACCTCAAGAAGGCCTCCGCACTTTTCGCATCTGTAGACTACCTCGTCCAGCTCATGCGTAACGTCGCAGCCGGATGCGCATCTGAAAACGGCACTGTATTCTCTGCTCATCTTGGTTCTCCTGAAAATAACGGTTCCTCGACGCGGATAAGGGTGATGTCGCCCTTGACGTATTCGAATGCTTCAATCTCTTTCCGCGCGATCAGAATATTGGCTTCGTTTACTGTGTGTGTTAATATAATCAGAGGAACGTACTCCTCTCCGGTCTCTTTTTGCATGACTGAGGCTATTGAGATGTCGTATTTCCCGAACACGCCAGCTATGTTTGCGAGCATTCCCGGGGCGTCTTTGGAAAGAATTCTCAGATAGTATTTGCTGCTTCGTTTTTCCGGGTCGATTATGGTGGCGCTTGATTCCACCCTTACGTGGACAAAGTCCTCTTCGCCGGCCTGGGCAATCTGCACGATATCGCTAATTACGGCTGAAGCAGTAGGAAGGCCGCCCGCGCCTCTGCCGTTAAGTACTATGGGGCCGGTCATGTCGCCGTCGTACATTATAGCGTTGAATTCGCTTCGTGTGGAAGCAAGCGGGTGAGTCGAGGGTATCATAGCGGGATGTACCCGTATATCGAGTTCGCCCTTTTCAAGATAGGCTATTCCGAGAAGCTTAATGGTGTAGCCCATATCTCGAGCAAAGGAAATGTCAATGTCGGATATGGAGGATATGCCTTCAATAGGCACACGCTTAAAGTCCACCCTCTGGTTGTAGGCCATCATGGCAAGCAGAGTTATCTTGTGTCCGGCGTCATATCCCTCAATGTCAAATGTGGGATCGGCTTCCGCGAATCCCTTCTGCTGTGCCTGGGACAGGGCCTCTGCAAACGACAGACCTTTTTGCTCCATCATTGTGAGAATATAATTTGTGGTGCCGTTGAGAATGCCCATAATTGACCTGATGCGGTTGCTGACCATCCCGGCCCTCAGCGACAGGAGGCATGGAATTCCTCCGCCGACCGCGGCCTCAAATCCGAGCTTTGCCTCAGACTCTGACGCAAGAAGGAAGATGTATTCGCCCTCTTCGGCGAGGAGCTTCTTGTTTGCTGTGACGGCGCTCTTTCCGTTTTTAATCGCTTCAGTGATGATGCTCTTGGCCGGCTCAATCCCCCCGATGAGTTCGACGACTATGTCGATTTCAGGGTCGGAAACAATATCGCGCCAGTCGGTAGTGTGAGCAACGTCGGGCGGCAGCGCCTCGGTGTTGATGTCGCAGATTTTGTGCACATAGGGCCTTATCCCCGAACGCTTTTCAATGAGCGCCGCGTTGGAGGCGAGCAGCTCGTAAACGCCCCGGCCTATGGTGCCGAAGCCGATTAGTCCAATTTTAACGTATTTCATAAAAAATCCTTAATATTCCTCCGGAAAAGTGATTTTTCCGTCCTTATCCCCCGGCTTTACCTGTGACGCCGGGCCTATATCCTGCAATTTGAGACTTGTGAGCTGTCATTGTCAAGAAAACTATATGTGCCGGAAGGGGAAGCTTGAAATATTTGGCGGTTATTAGTTTATATTTTGTATAAAAGAATTGAATTCTTGTTCGGCGGGGGGATATAATGGCAGGAGCAACGGAGCCTTCCCTGTCCTGAGGAAGGCCTGAAACAACTCAGGAGGATGCAGATGCCTATTCCGGGACTTGGAGAACTGCTGCTAAGGGATTCAATTATCACAAGAGAGCAGCTTGACGAGGCGCTTGCGGTGCAGGCCTCGAGGTATGAGAACAGGAATTTGCTGGGAATTATCCTCATCAATTCCGGATACATCAGCAAGGAAACCTTTATCCGATACCTTGAAATACAGACAAACATGCTCGCAGAAAGCTCGGGCGAGGGGAGCGTGCCTAAAATAGGCGAGCTTCTTCTGGCAGACGGAGTAATAACGAAGGCACAGCTCGGAAGCGCGATGAAAAAACAGGACAGGCGTGGCGGCGAACCGCTCGGGATGATTCTTCTCCGCCTGAAGGCGATAAGCCAGGACACCCTCATACAATACCTTTTAAAACAGACTGAAATGGCGGTCGATGCCGGCCGGGTTTCTGAATAGGCTCTGCTCTCTTCCGCATCCCTGAAACCCGGCAGTAACTTTTTTCTCCGGGGATAAATTTTTTTTGTCACACCCGGGTCCTTCAGAGCGCGTAGTAATGTTGCCCGTCCTCATTGCCGTGATGGTCAGGTCAAAACTAAATCAGGGAGTTGCGTTATGGAGCCACCCAGTCTTGAAAAGAGGCGGAGCTTTGCCCTCTGCTACAGGAAGTACTATGCCCAGGTCCTGCGGATAGTGTTCAGGATTGTGAATAATCACGATATCTGCGAGGAAATAGTACAGGAGGCCTTCATCAAGGTGCTGCGCAGGGCTGAATGCCTCGATGAAACCGATGAAAAAAGGCAGAGGGGCTTTATCTTGAAGGTAGCCCGAAACTGCGCCATCGATTATCTGAGAAGGTCCTCTCTTGAGGAAGCCAGGCTGCGTGAGAAGTACTTTGAAGAGGCCGTATCGGACAGAAAATTCTTCGAAAATGTTGAGAACGCGTTCATCAGCGGCGAGGTCGTTTCTACGCTGCGGGATACGATTGATTCCTTCACGGAACTCAAGAGGCAGGTGTATAAGGATGTTGTTTTCACCAATCGGAAGTGTGCCGATATATGCGCCGAATCTTCGCTTTCAATGTACAAAATACGCAAGATATGCCGCGAAGTGAATCAGGCCCTGAAGGCGCGTCTTGGCCCCTATTACGGCTGTTCGAATGACGGAGAGTCAAGCCGCTGAGGCCGGTATAAAAAATTGCTTGAACTATAGTTTTCCGGAGAATTTTATGTCCCCTGAAGGAATTTATGGAATCCCCCTTGCCCTGAGGGGGATTTCTTGTTTAGTGGATAATAATTCAGAGAATAATGACATATCAATCGACATCAGAAAATCCGGAACTTTTCGATATAACGGATGAATCCCTTTTCCGGGAAAGTGAACAGACAGACGGCGCGCTTCTGCCGATTGAAAACACGGAAGAGGCGCTCGCCTCCCTTGTCCGCGGGGAATTCGGGGACCCTCTGAGGTTCCATCTGAAGACTGAATCGTATGTTCTGCAGCTGGCATACGCGTACAACAAAATACTTTCCCTTTCTAATTCCAGGACCAGAATTCTGGCCCATCAGGTTGAAAGCACGCACAGAATTGTCTGCGCACTCAAGCAGCGCTTTCTCATAGCCGATGAGGTCGGATTGGGCAAGACTATTGAAGCCGGCCTTGTAATAAAGGAGATGATCTACCGCTACGGGTACAGCCGCATACTCATTTCATGTCCCGCGTCGCTGCTCTATCAGTGGCAGAGCGAGATGAAATACAAGTTCAACGAAGAATTCGAGATCATGGACCGCAGGCTCATGAAGCAGCTTAAGAAGGAATGCGGAGCGTCGGGCAATCCATGGACGGCGCGGGACAAGATAATATGCTCCCTTGACTTTATCAAGAACGAGGCCTTTGCCGAGGACCTCGCAAGGACGTCGTGGGATTCGGTCATTTTCGACGAGGCCCACAGGCTCAGGCGCGACGCTAACAGCTCGACTCAGGCATATACGATGGCCGAAATAGTTTCCGACAGGACCAGGAGCCTGCTGCTTCTTTCCGCTACCCCGTTCAGGGGAAAGCTTGAGGAGCTTTACTTTCTGATAGCGCTCATTGACAAAAATCTGCTCGGGCCTTTTCAGTCGTTTGCCAATGAGTACTGTGCTGAGGGCGCTGATCTGTCGGGCCTCAAAGAAAAGCTTTCACAGGTTGTTATACGCAGGACAAAACGCGATATCGGCGGATTTACTCGAAGGTTCGCGCGTACTGTCAAGTTTGAGCTCTATCCTGATGAGAGGCATCTCTACGAAGAGACTACAAAGTATGTAGTTGAAGAGTTCAACAGGGCAATGCAGAATGAAAACAGGGCTGTAGGATTCGTCATGACGGTTTTTCAGAAGCTCCTTGATTCCTCGTCATACGCCCTGCTTGTCGCGCTGCGCAACAGGAGAACCAGGCTTGAAGAGCTGCTTTCAAGGGCAGAGGGAGGCACACTGCTTTCGGAAGAGGCAGCCAGATATCTTGATCTATCCGATATGGACGAGGACGAGTCTGTGGACGACCTCATGGATATATCCCTTGAAAAGACAGTTGCTGAGCTCGGTGTTGAGATTTCCACTATTAGCAGGCTGATTGAAATCGCGGAAAGGATTGAAGTGAATAAAAAGGCTGAAAAGCTGGGCGAGCTTATGCGCTCGCTTAGAAAGAAAGGCAAAAAGAAGTTCATCATATTTACACAGTTCAGGACTACTCAGGACTTCCTTGTCGGGTTTCTTGATGGATTCAGCACTGTCGCGTTCAACGGCTCAATGAGCGCCGATGAGAAGGAAAGGGCAATACTGGAATTCAAAAACAGCGCTGAAGTTATAATCGCAACTGAAGCCGGAGGCGAAGGGCGGAATATGCAGTTCTGCGATGTCCTCATTAACTATGATCTTCCCTGGTCGCCGCTGAAAATTGAGCAGAGGATCGGGCGTATTCACCGGTTCGGCCAGCCGAATGATGTTCTTGTGTATAACTTTTCGACCAGCGATACTGTCGCGGAAAGGGTGCTTGAGGTGCTCACGAGAAAATTGAAGCTGTTTGAAGAGTCCATAGGCACTCCTGACGTTATGCTGGGAGAGATTGAGGATGAGCTCAGCCTGAACAGCCTTTTCATGGAACTCGTCTCCGGCCGCAGGAAAAAGTCCGATATAAACAAAGAGCTGGACGGCAGGCTCGAAGCGGCAAGAAAGAACTATGAGAAGCTTTCCGAGCTGACGGTTACGCACCGCATGGATTTTAATTACGATGAGTACTACAGGATTACGCTCAAGGAGAGGCAGTTCTCCAACCAGAGAATTGAGGCCTTTGTCAGGAGGCTTGCGGCTGCTGATCCGGAACTGTCCTCGTCATTTAAGGTCCCTCTGAAGCCGGGCGGGCTCTATGAGCTAATGCTCCCCGACGGGAAGACGAAGCATGGAACATTCGACAGCCAGCTGGCGCTTGAAAACGACTCGCTGGAATTTCTGGCTTTCGGCCACAGCCTTGTTGAGGATTCAATTGCACGGTGCCAGGGCAGAGGTTTCGGAGGAACAACCGGAATAGTGCGGCTGCAGTCAGGGCGCAGCTTCACTGGGCTTCTGTTCAATTTTATCGTAACCTACAAATCAGTTAAGCGGAGCCAGGAGCTTGTTCCGATAATCGCGCTTCTTGACGGAAGCCTTGGTGAATGGGACCTCGAATCCCTCGAGAGAGAGGCCGCTGAGAATGAGCTTACGGAGGCGCCGCCCCAGGTTGATGACTCATTAAAGCGCCGCATATCCGAAAACGCGGCATATCTCTTCAGCCAGGCAGAAAGGCGTGTGCGGTCCAGGGTCGACTCCAGGCGGAGCGATATGTGCGACAGCATTGATTTCCAGATTGACCCGGAGCTTGAAAAAATACGGGAATCCTTTGACAGAGCCATCCGTGAACTTGAGGAAAAGCTGGAACTTCAAAAAAGCTCAATGAAGTGGTACGGGAAGGACATGCGCTCGCAGATAACCAGAACGACCAACCGCATTATGAAGGCTCAACAGGAGCGCGAACGGCTTATAGCGGCCTGTAAATCGTATTCGGGGATAGGCTGTTCAATAAGGCTGCTTAATGCCGCGATAGCTGTTTCTTCAGACAGATAGACTTTTAACTGTAATAAATTTATCCTCCCATATTTTCAAAAAAGCCCTCAGATTCGCATCTCCCTATCGAGAATGAATGACTTGCATTGAAACCGGAGATTAAAACCGTCTCAAAAAATAATTGGAAGCGCGATATTTCGCGTAAGCTGATATAGCTGTAATTCTGATATTTTTCCGATGAAATAATAAACATAATTAATGATTATAATTAATATATTTTAATTAATCAATTGAAATGGGTTGTATAAAAAAACATACATATCTATAAACAATAATTAATAAATTAAACATAATAAATAAAAAAATAATATTAATACAAATTAACATATTAATCTTGACGAGTTTGACGCTGCGGTGTAGGCATCGAATTATATTGTTTTTTAATAATAAAAACTGAACATTCTGAGAATTTGACGACTTTTTTTGTTTGAATAAACTGAGATAATCGCCTATAATTCGGATATTGCCGGTTTCGGAGAAGATGAAATTTTTGATTTTAATACGGGATAATTCATGAACAGAAAACTGCTGCTGGTGGAAGACAGCAAATCGATTGCCGCAAAGCTGAGAGACTCTCTTGAGAAGCAGGGTTTCGACGTTGACACGGCCCACAACGGAATGGAAGCCCTTGAGCTTTTTGAATCCAACCCTTATCCCGTGGTTCTTACCGATCTTGAGATGCCTGTAATGGACGGGGAGCGGCTCATTATCAAACTCAATACTCTCGAGTTCCCCCCGGTTATTTTCGTTATAACAGTGCATGACGATTACGACACAATCGTACGTATTATGAAGCTCGGTGTTTATGACTACTTCAGAAAGGATGTGAGTTCAGAAGATCTGGCCAACAGGCTGAACAACGCCTTTGAGGTCGCCGAACTCAGGAAGACGAAGATACTTCTCGAAAAGGAAAAAGTCGTCAGGCTTGAAAACCAGCTTTCATGGTACAAGTGGCAGGAAAAGGCCAACGCGTCCATCAAGCAGGGGAACAAGAGCATGTTCGAAGACATGCAGAGAGCATTTAATCAGGGCGTAGGCACAGGGGCCCTGATTACCTGTCTTGACATGATGACATCCGGAAGCCGCAAAACGGAGGAAGGTTATCTTGTAGAGCCGGGCGTATACGAGTTTGTTGTTGAAACAATCGGATCCGTAAAAAACGCCATGGATATGATGACTAACATAAATCTTATACAGGAAAGCGAACCGGCCCTTGAGCTTCTCGACTATGAAATGTTCCACTGGTTTATATCACAGCTTGTCGAGGACAGCAGAAAGATTGAGTCTATTCGAAAAAACAGAATTCTTCTAAGCGACCCTTCAGGCGCCTTTCAAATTAATGTCGCGGTTGATACGGCTCAGATGGAGAAGGCAATCGGGGAGCTTATTATTAACGCGCTGAAGTACTCAGTCAGGGGAAGCGATATTCACATAATGGTCAAGCCTGACAGGAACGGAATATCCGTTATAATATTGAACGAGCCTGTCCCGGACAGCGAAGGAAGAAAGGGAATTCCCATGGGTTATGAGGCAATAATCTTTGAACCGTTTTTCAGACTTAACAAATCGGTTCAGGAAGAGTTTCCGTCACTTGATTACGGACTGGGACTTCCCTTCGTTGAGAACGTTGTTGTAAAACACGGCGGTATTGTGGAGGTCTCCAATATCAAAGACCATTCTGATTTCAGCAGGGGCGTCGTTGAAAAGGTCATGGCGGTGCTGTATCTGCCCGCCGCGTCTGAAGAACTCAGCGCCGCTGCAGAGGCAGCCGTAGATGCTCCTGTGAGGGTTGAATAGTATTTCACTTAATATATAGAGAGGGGGATTCAATGCCAAGAGTGCTTGTAATCGATGATTCAGCTTCCATAAGAAAATCAGTGAAATTTATCCTTGAGAAGGAGGGGTATGCTGTTATCGAAGCGGTCAATGGTGCCGACGGTATTGAGAAGCTGGACAATGAGATAGATCTTATTGTCAGCGATGTCAACATGCCTGAGATGGACGGGATCGAAATGATCAAGGTGATCCGTTCCGGCAGCACGGCCAAAACAGTACCCATCATCATACTGACAACGGAATCGCAGGAAGATGTCAAGAGCAGGGGGAAAGAGGCCGGGGCCACAGCCTGGCTGAACAAGCCATTTGAGCCAAAAGGCCTGCTCGAGGTGATTAACAGGGTAATAGGCTGATGATCAGCAACTGGAGGGTTAATGTCTCTCATTGAAGTAACAAAAAGCCTGGAAGAGGCAGCGGTGCGGATTGAAGGAAGAGCCTCGTCCGGAGAAGCGGATAAAATCAAGGCCGAGCTGGGAGAAATAGAGCTTCAGGGAATAACCCGGTTGAGGATGGATATCAGCTCTGTCGCGAAACCGGATTTGAGCTTCTTCCAGATAATTCACTCCTACGCGGTTTATCTTGAATCAAGAGGTATATCCATTACTGTAACAGACAGCGGGGACGGGAGTTTTTCGAAGATGCTGGAACAATGCGGCATCGGCATTCCGTCATGGCTGAAGGTGGAGGTGGCAAAATGAGTATAGCTGACAGCAATGAACTCAGACAGACCTACCTTGAAGAGATGAACGAAATACTCTCCGAACTGGAGAGTACGCTGGTCAGGCTTGAGGAGGGAGATGAGTCGGGCGAGCTTGTAGCCTCTGCTTTTCGGGCCCTTCATACAATAAAGGGTTCATCCGCCATGTTTGGATATACGGAGATTTCATCATTCGTTCATGATATTGAGAATATTTTTGATTCAATACGAAAAGGGGAGACCGAGGTTTCAAATGACATACTGGCGCTTTCACTGGAAGCAAGAGATATGATTGCTTCTCTGCTTGCCGGGGATGACAGCGACGATGAAAAGAAGCGAAGGGATGAGCTTCTCGCGAGGCTTAACTCCTGTACCGGTGGAGGAGTTTCTGAAGTTTCCATTCAAAAAGAAGACGGTCCATCGAAAAAGGATGGGGGGCTTCAGACCTTTGAGATATCGTTCAAGCCTTTTCCTGAGGTATTTCTCAGAGGGGTCAAGCTTGGGCCTGTTTTTAGAGAGCTTTCAGAGGCGGGGAAGCTGCAGCTTAAAGCGGACCTCTCGCGTATTCCCGATTTTGATAAACTGAATCCTGAGATGTGTTACATATCGTGGAGAGGCTCCCTTAAAACAGACAGAGGTATCGGGGCGGTTAAGAACGCGTTCATGTTTGTTGATGACTATTCCGAGCTTGAGATCAAAGCCTCTGCTCCGGAGGATTCGTCTTCGGAGCAAAAAACCTTGAGCTCAGAGTCCTCCAGGCCCGTTGAAAAAAGCGGTAATGGAAAGCCCCCCGGTTTCGAACGCAGAAGGTCTGATGTAACGACTATCAGGGTTAAGAACGAAAAGCTTGACCAGCTCGTGAACCTTGTGGGCGAGCTTGTTACACTTAACGCGAGGCTTGCGCAGGAGGCCTCTGTAAGCCGCCTACCTGAGCTGGGTTCAATCGCGGAAAGCTTTGACCGTCTTACCGATGAGCTCAGGGATACCACAATGAGCATCCGTATGATACCGGTAGCTGAACTCTTCGGGGGATACGGCCGGCTGGTATTCGAGCTTTCGTCAAAACTCTCGAAAAAAATCAAGATTGTAACCAGCGGCGGTGAAACTGAGCTCGACAAAAACATGATTGAGCAGCTGCGAGATCCGCTGATGCACCTCATAAGAAATTCTGCTGACCATGGAATTGAGCAGCCTGCCGAGAGGCTGGCTGCGGGGAAGCCGGAAGCCGGCACAATACGCTTAAGCGCTGAGCATTCTGGATCGAAGGTGCTGATTCGTATCAGGGATGACGGGCGTGGGCTTGACCGTGAGAGGATAAAGAGGAAAGCGGTCGAGAAAGGGCTTTTGTCCACATCTGAAGAAGATGACAGCGTAATTTTCTCAAAGATTTTTGAGCCCGGTTTTTCAACGGCGGATGTTGCCACTGATGTGTCGGGCAGAGGCGTTGGAATGGATGTGCTTTCGAGAAACATTGAAAAGCTGCGGGGAAGCGTCAATGTAAGCTCTACAGCAGGCGTGGGAACTGATGTGTCAATTCTCATCCCGCTTACACTCGCGATTATTGACGGCTTTATGTTCGAGGTCGCGGGCGGGCTCTACATCTTTAACCTGGCCAATGTTCTTGAATGCATTGAGGCCGGTGAAGCAGGCAGTGACGCTGATGAAAACGGCAGGTTTAATATTAATCTGAGAGGTGAGATGATATCATGTCTCGACCTCAAGGCTCTTATGCGTCTTCGCGGCGGTGTCCGCGGAGGAAGACAGATTATTGTGACTGATACGGGTGAAGGCAAGGTCGGTTTTCTTGTCGATCGGCTTGTAGGAAAGCATCAGACCGTCATTAAGCCGATCAGCAGGACTGACAGCAGAGGAGGGTTCCTCTCTGGAGCAACCATTCTCGGAAATGGGGATATAGCGCTTGTACTTGATCTGATGAGCATCCTGGACATGGCGTCCGGGAAAAAGGCCATTATGGGCTGAATACATTTTTCATTATTAAAGGAGATCACCATGAAATTAGGTATTAGAGGAAAGCTTTTATTGGGGTTTCTTTCGGTCGCGCTGATAGCGCTTATGCTGGGAGTGTTCTCAATCTTCAATCTCAAGTCAATGGTTCAGAAAGAGGAGTACCTCTTTGAGAAGTGCACACAGCCTATAGTGGTTCTGTCCAAGATGGCTTACAGCTTTCAAACGGTCAGAATCCATGTTTACAGGGTGCTGAGGTCAAACACCGCCTATGGAGTTGAACAGGAAGGCAGGGTTCTCGACAGGGCATTTGGTGATGTTAAAAAGGGGATATCAGACTTCCAGGACGACATTACTACGGACGAGTGGAAGGTTAAGTATGAGAAGTTCAAGAATAACGTGAATGATTACGAAGACGGTATGACAAGGATAAGGCAGGCAAAAATTCAGGGGCGCGATGAGCTTGTAGACCAGCTTGTGGCAAGATATGCCAAAGTAGGTGTCGAGATAGAAAACACGATTCTTGAAATGATGGATGTTAAGGAAAAATTCGCGGGTGATACGCACATTGAGAATACAAAATCTGCCGCGGTGAGCAACACCATTATGATTATCGTGTGCATTATTGTCTTCATAATAGCAATAGCGATAGGGCTTATGCTCACGAGATCAATATACGCGATTGTTAACGCTATTGACGAGGCCTCAAACCAGGTCAGTTCAGGTACTCAGCAGATATCATCATCGTCAGAGGAGCTTTCTCAGGGTGCAAACGAACAGGCCGCTACAGTTGAGGAAATTTCAAGTACAATGGAGGAGTCCACGGCTTCAATAAGGCAGAACTCCGATAACGCCGCCGAAACAGAGAGAATCGCTACCAAGAGCGCGAGCGACGCAAGGGCAAGCGGAGAAATAGTCGGCAAAACTGTGAAGGCTATGAAGGAGATTGCTGACAAGATAAGCATAATCCAGGAGATAGCGCGCCAGACCAACCTCCTGTCGTTAAACGCCTCCATTGAGGCTGCCCGGGCCGGTGAACACGGAAGAGGATTCGCGGTTGTCGCGAGCGAAGTCCAGAAGTTGGCGGAGAGAAGCCAGATAGCTGCCACTGAGATAAGCGAGCTTTCAAACTCAAGCGTTGATACGGCTGAAAAGGCCGGCGAGATGCTTGAAATGCTGGTACCTGACATACAGAGGACGGCAGAGCTTGTTGCTGAAATAAACGCCGCGAGCGGTGAACAGGCCAATGGAAGCGAGCAGATTAACACTGCAGTAGTCCAGCTTTCGACAGTGGTTCAGCAGAACGCTTCTAACGCAGAAGAGCTTGCTGCTACATCTGAACAGCTGGCTTCGCAGACCATGCTTATGAAAGAGGGGATAGCGTTTCTTAAGACGGGCAAGAGAAACGTTGATGAGGCACAATACATAAGTCTAAAGCACGACAAGCCCCGCAACATGCAGACTTACACCAGGGGAGCATACGGACATGGAGCTGAGAGAAAGGCCCTGCCTCATCTCGACCTTAACGCGAAGGATAAAAAGGACACCGGCAAGGGCGGAGTTAAACTTGATATAGGCGACGCTGAAGATGGCGATTTTGAAAGAATGGACAGGTGAGGGTGTTATGCAACATGAAGATTTGAGAGAAAAGGAACAGTTCCTTTCTTTTATGCTCGCCGGGAATCTGTTCGCGTTTGATGTTCTGAGGACACGTGAGGTTCTGTCTCTGCCCGACATAACGCCCATCCCCTGCGCTCCGCCTTACGTAGCGGGGGTGCTTAACCTCAGGGGAAGCGTGGTCAGTGTAATCGACTTGCGCCGCAAATTCGGATTGAAGGAAGGCGGCCTTACAGCAGATACGGCAGTAATAATTGTTGAGGCTGTATCCGACGGAGAGAACCTTGTTCTCGGTGCTCTCGTGGATGCAGTTCGAGGTGTTATATCGTTTGAGAACGGTGTCGAACCTCCTCCGAAAATCGGGACGAGAGTGAACATTGAGCTTCTTAACGGCATTGGAAAACACAACGGGGCCTTTATTATGGTCCTTAATATTGACAGGGTTATCTCGGAAGAGGAGATTGAGCTTCTCAAAGAGACTGTCAAAGAGGCTGAGGATGAAGGCTCTTTGGAGAAGTAAGTCTTAAAAAGTTAATAATTGCCTTATACACCGGCCCGTCAGTCTGCTCTCCACAGAGGCGGGCGGGTTTTCCGGCAAAACAGTTTTTTATACGGCAGGATACAGCTCTGATCGGTCAGGTGAGGCCTTTGTGCGGAACCGTTTAAATGGGAGGAGAAATGGGGCTTAAAGGCTTTCTGCAAAACGGTCATTACACCATGACTGAAAAAGAAAGGCGGGATATCAGCGCCTTCATAGAAAACGAGTTTGGAATAAAAATGCCGCCTGAAAAAAAAGCCCTCCTTGTTTCGAGGCTTTCAAAAAGGCTGGGACATACGGGCGCCTCGACTTTCTCGGACTACTTCGAATACATACAATCCTCCGAAGGGCTGATGCATGAAATTCACATCTTCGCCGACCTCGTCTCTACGCATGAGACGAGTTTTTTCAGAGAGCAGGCCCATTTTGAAAGCCTCCAGTCAGAGGTGCTTCCAAATCTGATTAAAGAGCAAAAGGCAGGGATTGAGCGGCCTCTGCGCGTCCTGAGCTGTGCCTGTTCGACCGGAGAGGAGGTGTACAGCCTCGCGTGCATAATCGAGGAGTACGCCCTTTCAAGAGGGTTAGACCGCCTGAATTACAGAATTACCGGGACAGATATATCTTTGAAGGTATTGGAAACAGCCCGGCGGGCCGTTTATCCTTCGGGCAGGGTAAAGAATGTTCCGGCACATATCTTCAGACGGTATTTCATGAGAAGCCGCGACAGGGAGGCCGCCCATGTGAGAATAATACCTGAACTCAGGGCTGGTACGGAATTCTTCCAGCTCAACCTTATGTCACAGTATTATCCCTTTCCCGATCTGTTTGATATTATATTTTTCCGTAACGCTCTGATTTATTTCGAAAGGGAACGGCAGATACAGATTTGTTCAAGGCTGATTTCCAACCTGAGAGAAGGGGGCTATTTCTTTGTCGGCCACTCAGAATCCATCGCCGGTTTTGACCTGCCTGTGAGAACAGTGAGACCTACAATTTACAGAAAGAAGTGACATCATCGGGTTTGAGACGGATGAAATACCCGGATACGACCGATGATGATTGGAAAAATCTTTGTCGAACATTTTATTAAGTCAGAATAACTGACTTGTATTATCATACTTTGTTGTTATAATGGTGTTCAATGACGGCGGATAGAGCTCGTTGATTGTTATTCAGCTGTCATGAGATGTATTGTCAGGCAGAGGGGCAGCGGCTGCCTCCGGCAAGGCCGGGTCAAATCGTAATGACTGGAGGCTGTTTTGGCTGAGAGAATAAAGGTGATGATTGTTGACGATTCTGCTGTTGTCAGGCAGACCATATCCTCAATATTGCTTGAAGAGCCCGATATTGAGGTGCTTGCCGCTGTTTCAGACCCGTACAGAGCGGTCACGAAGATTTCGGAACAGCTGCCCGACGTTATAATCCTTGATATAGAGATGCCTGGCATGGACGGCCTAACCTTCCTTCAGAAGATAATGACCCAGCACCCGATTCCTGTAATAATCTGCTCGAGCCTAGCGGTTACAGGTTCAGACTCAATGTTCAAGGCAATGTCCTATGGAGCTGTTGACGTGATCACAAAGCCTCAGATGGGAACTAAGCAGTTTATAGAAGAATCTAAAATCAGAATTGTCGACTCGGTGAGAGCCGCGGTAAGTGCGAAGTTAAAAAAAATATCCGCCTCGGCGATGTTAGCTGAACATCAGCCAAAACGCAGCGCGGATGTTATCATTCCCCGAAAAAAAAGTATTCTTACGGAAACAACGGACCGGGTGATAGTGATTGGGGCCTCAACGGGAGGCACAGAGGCGCTGAAAGATATTCTTGAAAGAATGCCTCTTGATGTTCCCGGCATAATTGTTGTCCAGCACATGCCGGAGCAGTTCACGCGGGATTTTGCCAACAGACTTGACGGTGTCTGCCGCATTCACGTAAAAGAGGCTTCAAACGGCGACCGGATATTGAAGGGGCAGGCTCTGATAGCTCCTGGAAATATGCACACCCTCCTCAAGAGAAGGGGTGCTGAGTACTATGTCGAGGTGAAGGATGGCCCTCTTGTTACGAGGCACAGGCCGTCCGTTGATGTCCTTTTCAGGTCCGCGGCCTATTCAGCGGGGAAAAATGCCGTTGGTGTCATAATGACGGGCATGGGAGACGACGGTGCAAAGGGCATGCTTGAGATGAAGGAAGCGGGCGCGTTTAACCTGGCGCAGGATGAGAAGAGCTCAGTCGTTTTCGGGATGCCGAAGGAGGCTATCAAGCTCGGGGCGGTAGACAGGGTTGTTCCTCTGTCAAAGATGACAGAGGAAATATGCTCCGCCGCCGGAGTAAGGATTTGATTATATCATCAACTGGCTGAACAACAGCTTTTCAAATTCCTCAGCGGGAACAGGCCTGCTGAAATAGTAGCCTTGAAGACGGTCACAGCATTGTTCCTTCAGAAATGAATACTGCTCAATTTTCTCAATGCCTTCCGCGACTACGGAGAAACCGAGATTGTGAGCCAGATCAATTATGGTTATAGCGAGTGTGGCTGATTTCAGGTTTTCGGGGACTTCGTCAATGAAGGCTTTGTCGATTTTGAGTGTATTAATGGGATAGTCTTTCAGCTTGCTCAAAGAAGAGTATCCTGTCCCGAAGTCATCAATTGAGATTGATATTCCGAGCTCTCTGAGATGACCGAGCTTTGCTATGGCAGCTGCTTCGTTTTCAATGATTCCGCTCTCTGTTATTTCGAGCTCAAGCCATTCCGCTGATAATCCAGACTGTTCCAGGGTTGATTCAACAATGCTGACAAGTCCGTCGTGTTTCAGCTGAAAGGGTGAAATGTTAACCGATACTTTCATCGGCTTGCAGCCCATTTGCTGCCAGCGTTTATTGCAGGAGCATGCCTCTAAAAGAACAAGCTTGCCTATGTCGATTATCATTCCATTTTTTTCCGCCAGCCCGATAAACTCGGCCGGACTTATGAACCCATGCACAGGCGAGTTCCACCTGAGGAGGGCCTCCATTCCTGCGATATCGCCATAGCTGTCAACAATCGGCTGATAGTAGACTTCAAACTGATTTCCGGAAATGGCCGTTTTCATCTCGTTTTCGAGTTTAATCCTTTCGATGAACTTTCTGTTCATTCCGGCGTCGAAGAGATGGTAGGCCGACAGTCCCTTGTCCTTCGCCATGTACATGGCAATTTCACAGTTGTTGATCAGCTCCTCGGCTGTGTCTCCGTCGTGAGGAAAAATGCAGACGCCCTGCGATACGCTGATGTTCAGTCTGAGATCATCGACAAGGAAGGGGGGGGTGAATGAGGCTTCAGTTTTTTTTACGATTGAGACAATGTCGAATTCTGCTGCAATATCGGAGAACAGAACAATGAATTTATCACTGTCAAGTCTGGATATGACGTCGTCGTTCCGGAATGTTTCCTTTAACCGTGATGAAACCTCTTTGAGCAGCCGGTCTCCAGTTGCGGTTCCGTGTATTTCATTAATGTGTTTGAATCGGTCAACTCCTATGCACGCAACTGCGAAGACCTTACTGTCTGCCTTTCTCAGCTTTCGGCTAATTTCATTTTTGAGAGCATCTGTAAACATCTTTCTGTTGGGTAGTCCGGTCAGATGATCGTAGAAGGTAAGCTTGATTACGTTGTCTTCCGCAAGTTTTCTCTTGGTTATGTCAATTATAGCTATCTCGGCGATATCAAGAACGTGATCGATCCTTGTTGAAAGCTCAATCCAGATGTCGGAGCCATCTTTTCGTTTGAGCCTTACATCAGACCTGTAGTACTGGTTCACGTTTTCTGTTTCTGCTGAAATGACATCAAATTCAGCTTTGTCGAAGAAAAGCTCTTCCACCGTAATGTTTCCGATAATGTCAGAGGGGTTTGAATAGCCAAGCATTTCTGCGGCGGTGGAATTGACTTTCAATATTTCAGACGACGAAAATCTGATAGTACTCATACCGACAAGGGCATTCTCGTAAAGGTCTTTGTACTTTTTTTCGCTTTCAAGGATATCAATCTGGCTTTTAATCAACTCCGCGTAAAGTGTCTCAAACTTCTGGTTGCTTATTCTGAGCTGTTCATTCTGTTTAACAATAGTTTTTTCAGCCTTTTTTATTTGGGTAATATCAGTACAGATTGTATGTGCTTCGATGAAATCATTGTTTTCATCCTTCATCAGAGATAAAAACATGATGTAGCTTGAAATTGAGCCGTCTCTGTTAAAAAAGTCAAACTCGAACCTTGAGTTTTTCCTACCTGTTGTAAGGAGTTCTGTAATCTGGGATATAATCTTTTCAGCATCGTTTGGACTAAGGAAATCGGCCATGTGTCTGCCTATGATCTCATAGGGACGGTACCCGGTGGATTTTTCAACGGCACTGTTGACGAATGTGCAGACGCCCTTATTGTTTGTGGTTAGAATTATAGAATCAGTGCTGTTTACAAGGGTCACATATCGTGAGTTGGCCCTTTCAAGCTCGCCGTGAAATATTATAAGTTCGCTATTGTATCTTTCGAGCTGGCTGTTCATTAAAGTCAGCTCTGAATTGCGTTCATCAATTACTCTTTTGGAATCAACAAGCTCAAGATTAGTTTTACTGTGAATCCTGAAAAGCTGATAAACCAGTATGACCATAAATGAGATTACAATAAGGTTGCTGATTGTGGCAAAATCAAGAAGAAAGAATCCTAATATCTCAGGTTTGCAAATAATGAAAGTAAGAAACAAGGCGAGATTGACCGCGTAGTAAACAATAGCGTGCCTTTTCTTCGCGGAAACGAGAAGCGGGGTTGCTATTAGAACAGACGGAATGAATATTACAGGTTCAATAATTGTATTAACAATACCGGTTGATTTGAGAATCAGAACTATCCAGAGCATTGAAAGCATTGAAATAAGAGCAATGTGGGCTGAGGCGTAGTAACGGCCGTTTCGGAGAAAGCAGAGAGAAATAATCAGTAAGATCCAGAGAGTAAAGGATACAAGGAGCATTAGCCAGCTCTGTCCGTTTATGTAATACAGCAGCAGGCTGAATGGCGGTACAAATATCAGAATAGATATCACTATAGTAAACAGTACTCTGGAACTGCACTGCAGCGACGGGTCAATCCTGGTGGATATGTCTGATTGTAATGATTTCAGGAATCCTATCACTTACGCACCGCTTGATTGAATATAGATCTCAGATTGAAACTGTAAAAAACCTGATGATTGAAATCTGTAATTTTATGAAAAAAACAGTATGAAACTCTCCGGGAGCCGGAGGTAAAATATTCTATGATATTTTGTGTGTCGGAAATCCATTCATAATTTTTATAAAATATATGTTACAGTCAATGTCAAGAGTTAAATTTTTGAATATTAAAAATTCATATCTATGCTCTACAGTATCGAAATATAACAATAATTGAGATGCTCATTTTGGGAAAAAGAACCGCATTTTTCCGCGGTATTAGAGTAGGATTTTTCTTTCGGGAAATAGTTTCATCTCCCGAAGAGCGGGGTAAAACAGAAAAAATGGGCTGATGTATGTTGTGAAATAGGTGTGAGAGGATAAATATTTCTTGAACTGTATTCCGCTATAGTGTATCAATAACAGAGAAATATTACCGGAAGGTGCAGAAATGAAACGAAATCTTATCAAGCGTAGTCCGATGGTGACAGCCGCGGCTGTTGCGGTATTCGCCCTGGTATTTATCCTGTCGGATACGGCCTCATCCCCCTCAAAAAAAGGAGCGCTGCTGGCGCAAAGCTACACCACTAAGGATGACATTCTCAAGCGTTTTCAGTCTGACAGAGAAGCCATTCAGAGGAGCAATGAGGAAATAAAGGAGCTTATGAGTCAGACTCTTGCAGATATCAAGAAGAGAAATCTGAAGTTTAAGGCAGAGCTTACCGAGCAGATGAAGTACAAAATTGCTGATATTACCGGGGCTGAGACTCCTGAAGGTCTTGAGCGCGATGCGAGCGTGAAGTGGAATATCAGCTCCAACGAGTGGGACAGCTTTAAGAAAAAATACAGCCACCTGTTTAGAGACAGAAAGAAGGAGCGTGAAGCTGAACGCAGAAAGGCGGAGGAGAAAAGAAAACGGCTTGAGGAACAGAAACGGCTTGCCGAAGAAAGAAAACGTCTTGAGGAGAAGAAGCGCTTAGAGAAGGAGATGGCAGAGCTTGAAAAAAAAGAAAACGAGCTTGAAGGGGATAAGCTTGAAACAGATATCCTTAGCCCGCCGAGCCCTGCGCTTCCGGCATTTACCTGGCTTGACAGGAAGATGGTATCGCCTGTAAAAAATCAGGGCAGCTGCGGCAGCTGCTGGGCCTTTACCTCAGGCGCTGTTCTTGAAGCAAACTGGCTGATTCGTAACGGCGAGCTTGTCAAGTTTTCTGAGCAGGAAATTCTTGACTGCGCTTCGTACAACAATGGCCGTGATGCCGGCAGCTGCAACGGCGGTTGGTATGGAGGTGTTTTCGATAACTACAAAAATAAGAGCGCGCAGCTCGAATCAAAGATACCCTACAAGGTGAAAGAGGATGTGTGCCGTCCGGGAGGACAGTCCAAATATAAAATCGCCGCGTGGGGCTACGTTAAACCGGATGCCGGGATCCCGTCAGTTCAGCAGATGAAGGAGGCGCTCTGCAAGTACGGCCCTGTTGCCGCGTGCGTAAAGGTCACGCCGGCGTTCCAGGCATATGCCGGAGGGATATTCGATGAACATGCTCCTGTTAGCGGTTCAAGGGACATTAACCACGCTATTACGATTGTGGGCTGGGACGATTCCAAAAAGGCCTATCTGGTCAAAAACTCATGGGGCGAGCGCTGGGGTGAAAAGGGATATGTCTGGGTTGAGTATGGCTGCAATAATATCGGCTACGGTGCGGCATGGATAGTTGTTGAGAGAAAATAGAGGAGGAAACATGAAGCGCATATTAATGCTTACAGCAGTTTTAGCTTTGTTTTTAGGGGGATGTAAAGGCCCCAGGGAGTTTATTCTCAGCGGTGAAGAAGGCTCAAAGTCAGTCGCGGTAGTCGCTGTCGGAGAGGAGTTTTCACTAAAACT
The DNA here is from genome assembly GCA_963663865.1 of Spirochaetota bacterium. Classification (GTDB taxonomy): domain Bacteria; phylum Spirochaetota; class UBA4802; order UBA4802; family UBA5550. The sequence continues at coordinate 2,829,890 of OY760686.1, read as the reverse complement.
CAGCGCCAGTCTTTCAACCGGTTACGCGTGGCATGCGGAATACACAGAAGAGTCGATCGCAAAGATATCCGATGGTGTTATTACCGCCGGCGGAGATATAACCGGTGCTCCGGATGTACAGGTCATTACATTCAAGGCGCTCAAATCAGGGGGGGCCATTATCAGTTTAAAGTACAAAAATCCCTCTGGTGAGACAGTGAAAAGCTGTGATGTCGGAGTGGAAATAAAATAAGATTTAATTCAATCAGTACATTGAGAAAAGCCGCCCCTGAAAGGCGGCTTTTTCAGTTGATTGATGAAGGATTAAAATATCTCGGCACAGCAATGGGTAAATATAAACATAATTGCTGGAATGTCTTGTAATTATCGGGTTGATGGGGATTGGAGAAGTTTAATAAACGAAAAAAAACCGCCCCCTGAGGGGCAGTTTTTTTAGCGGTTGTTTGTTATTTAAGGTGCTGGGTAGAACACAGTGTCAAAGAACTGCATCATCAAAGTCATTTCTGTTTCACCAGTACTGTTGTACGTTGCCTGAGTGGTAGGGTCTGGCTTCCAGTCGAAGTAGGCATGAGTCGCACCGTCTACCAGACGCCATGTAGAAGATTGACCAGCAGCAAGCAGCGCATTGTGATAGGTAATAGGGCCATTCAATTCAGCCTGGTCGCCGTTGTCGTTACCTGTTATTACAGTTGTATCCTCACTTCCCACTGATACATATTGCGGTGCAAGTGTTCTACCACCACCCGCAGTATCAGGAATATTTGCCTGCGGAGCAACGTAAGTTCGAATTGACTCGTCTACTGATGTCAGCCTTGCCGCTTCAAAAACTCCATAGCTGGGGGCGCCTGCAAGAATTGAGTTTTGTATTGCTGTTTTAGCTTGCGCAACTGTCATTCCATCAGGCATATATGTTGGTACAAACTCATAAACTCCGGCAGTCGTACCCCATCCCCCTTCGCCTATGAGATCACTCATGTTGACCATAACGGCAGAAAGATGACCCCCGGCACTGTCGCCGGTGACAGCAAGTTTGTTTTGATCAATGCCATAAGTATCAGCATTTTCCTGAATATGAAGAATGGCGCCGAAACAGTCTTCAATAATTTGATTCATAGTAACATTTGCTCCGCCGTCAATTTGACGCTTACGAATATGCATAATAAAGCAATAAGATACAAAAGGGGTTTGCAATTTGTATTCTGGACCCCTTTTGTATCTTATATTTACACTTCTAGTTTTTGTAAATTAATAAATCTTGGTTTTGTAGCCAATAACTCTCCATTCTCCCGTTTTTTGACTAAAGCTGTCTCCATTAAATTCATATGTAATATCATAGACTGGTTTTGAATTCTGTTTTTGAGAAGTGTGTATATATCCAATAATATCAGACTCTATCGTTATATCATTGATATATCCCATATAATATGTGGCATACTTTATCGTATGAATAAAACTATCATTATCAGGATTTGTCGTGCATACAGTTTGAGTACCTAAAGGGGAGCAAATGGTGCATTTATACAAAGGCACCTCCCCACTGTCTTGCACCTCTGGATTTGCTACGATGCTAAATCTTGCTAAAGCGTCAGCAGAATTACTATTAGAAAAATTATTAACCCATTGTAATGCTTCAGCTTTTGATGAAGTATATGTATGAAACGGATAAGGTTTCAACGGACTGCAAGTATTTTCAGTAAATATCTGAAACAATGAACCTTCTGGTGCACTTTCTATTGCAGATATAATTTTATATTTCAATGTATCTTTTTCACTAAGATAAGGCAGCCATCCAACCACTTTTCTGCCGTTATAACCTACAAAATACGTCAATGGTTCATAACTTGGCCCCCATAGTTTATGCAACTCCTCTGAAGATGAGTTTGAAGAAATAACTCCCATTGACACAGGTAGGTTAATTGAAACCCCATTATAGTAAGATGTTACTCCTTCAAGGCAAGAAATACTTGGATCATTACTGGAATATGTAGTATAAAAATAATGAAAAGCTTCATTATTTCCGTAATTCGCTAAAGGCTGGTAAGCTTTCCATCTTAATGTGCTCACATTTGAATAATCAGTAAGATCTTTTTTTAACACATCCATACAGTATAAATGCTCCGGATGTATAGAATAGTAATTCAGCACTTCAGCTTTGCTGCCAGTGAGCCGAGCATAAGGATTACATTTAGATGGGTCAGTAGGCGTTGGACCTTTTACATACCAGTATTTGCCATCTGGTAACTTGTCCAGTGTATTAACGATTGCTTCATAAGTATATGAAGTACGAGATATCATGATAGGTCTATTAAACATTCCCATCACTTGACCGTCGTTTCCATAAAGTGTTGCTTTTATCATGTACTGTCCTGGGGCCGCATCACTATCAGCATAAAAAGTTATTGAATTTGTAGTTGATGTTGTTGCATTAAAATGACCGGCAGTGCCATCATCTACGCTCCATTCAGTATTGTTAACGGTTTTAGCGTGATTACTGTCAACATTGCTATCAATGTAAACGTAAAATTCCTGACTATTACCGCTCTCAATCATTATTGGAATAAGCTTGGAAGCTTCGAAAATTTCTTGTTCGTCACTATATGTATAACTTAGGTTATGGGGCTCTAAAACAGAATAAAAACTAGTTGCATTATTTGGGAAAACAGGTGCAACATTCGATGTTGTTATTATACCATTTTTAAAGTCTGGGCAACTGACACCTGAGTCTTTATAATCATAACAACCACCATCTTTTTGCCCATTATGATATGCATCATTTCCCCAAAGTTCAACAGAACCCCACATTGCTAGTGCAACAACACCACAAGCAATTCTTTCTGGTACATAAATCAATTCCAAAGCTGCATACAGAGGATTTGGAACTCTGATTTTAACTTTGGTTATACCGAAGTTAAGTGTAATTTTTATTGTTGGGTCAAAAGGATTCGGCAAGAAAGTGGTACATCTGTGAAGCAAATCATTTCTAAATTGTGAATCACAGTATGATTTATTGTATCCATATGTATTCTTCCCGTACCTGTAGCACCAATCATGAATTTCGCATTGACTATTAAATGTACTAAACCAAGATGAAGCGTCAATCTTCCAAACCTTGGCACTACAATTGTTTTCCTCATCTGAAGGAAATTCTTTTGAAAAATCACTATATGGAATTTCTTTTGTTTGCTGGCCTGCTGTTTTAACTGAATTTTCCTCAGTTAACTTATTTGAAGTAAGACTGATCAACAAATTATTGTGAACTACAGGATTTTGTCCCATATATTCACTCAATCTGGTCATTGCTGCCTGTTTAAATGCACAGCAAAAAACACCCTCGTGGCTTATATTCATATTGAAATAATTCTGGTCTTCATTTTGTGTTACATTACTGTTGAACTCTTCCCATAAACCAGTTTTTTTATTATATTTATAAACACCCAAATCAGACTCTGTTAAAAAAAGCCAGTTAGTGCCTCCAGCATCTACAATCTGTTGGTTTGTTGTATCAACTGCTGAAGTATCATATTCAAAAACAATGGGTACTGATTGACTCAATTCTCCATTATTTATATCGTAGATATCGAAGTAGTTTAAAGGCGTTATATTTGAAGATAAAAATGTGTCGCTATTATCTGAAAGGTATTCATTGTAGCCCATGCGGCCTTCATTTACACCATTGATAATGGCAACATCTCCATCAGATGTATAATAATCTGATTTCTTTATCAATGAGTTTGTAGAGAAGTTGCAAAATACTCCGCCACTCCTTAAAATGACGACTGACGATTTATTTCCTACATCTGCAGACCCAACATATTTTTTTGAACTACTGACATTAGCCTGCAAATCAGAATACTTTAACGTAACAAAATAATTTTCAGGATTAACTGAATCAACTGTAATCGACTCCTCCTCATTCAATTGATCATTGTTGATACTGTTACAGGATGAAAATAAAAACAACATCATTAAGGGAACGAAAATCTTTTTTAACACTGTATTCCTCCATTAATTTATTTGATATTTTTTTGTTCCTATGTAATCCCTTTTAATATTTAAAAATATATAATATGTTAGATAGTATATCCTTGACAAAACACCTTAGTGTTTAAGTTGAAGAGAAAAATGTCATTTTGCGGCACTCCTTCGGGATTATATTTCTACAAGACATGTTTATCCTCGCTCAAATTCATGTCCATCAACACCGCCCTAAACTGAAAAATTATTTATGAAAATAGATTGTTTTATTAACCTATCTATACTTATTCTTTTGCTTCTGAATTTCTGAATCAATAATCCTTTTATAGACATCATATTCGAATAATCCCCTAACAGGATGATTGTTGATGATTATGGTTGGTGTGGTAAAAATCGCAAGTCTAGTGGCGTATTCAATATTCTTCATCAAATAATCTCTGATGTCTGCATTATTTCTGTAATCAGGCTTGATCCCGTTATTTTTAAAAAAATCATCGACGAGTTCCAAATCCTTCTCAGAAAACCTTCCTCCGCCCCGATTTACAATTTTAAAATATTTTTTAATCAATTTATCATACAGACCAGTTTGAGCGGCAAGAATCATAGCACTATTGACTTCACACGAATATTGGTTGATCGTTCTGGTGACATATTTGTTACAGCGGCTGTCCATTGGGTACAAATAGTATTTAATAGCGACACGATCCTTATACTCCTCCAATATTCTGTTTTCAATATCATGCCATCCCAAGCAATGTGAACATAAGAAATCTGAAAAAAGCCATATCGTTACGACGGGTTTTTTAGATCCGATAGAAATAAGTGAATCTTGCAAAAATGAAGTATCAAGAGTTGTCTTTTTTGCAAGATCTGAAATGTTATTATTTAAAACATGTGTCGAACGTTTTCTAGCTGCATGGCTTCTAATGTAAATATTAATTGAATCAACAGCTGGAATCATTAAAAATATTGAAACCAAATAAATAATGCTAATTGCCCTAACATCTTTATTCTTAAAAATACCGAATTGTTTGAAAAGAAACCGTATTTTGCAGGAAGAAAACATTATTACCATTATCAAGTAGATAATAAATAATATCAAATTAACTACGTACGTACCTAAACAAAATAAACAATACGCATCATTTTGTATCATTTTACTGAATAGAACTAAATCGGCAAATAAAACAAACATGTATACATAGAGGAAGACTAGATCAAGCAATCTATTCATCTCTTCGTTATAGTTTATTACTAACTGAATAATCGATGTATAAAGAGTAAAAATATATAAATATATACCAAAAAAAGGTAAAGGAATATTAAGAAACGTTGAGTAATTTGAAGAAACAAGCTTACCACAACCACTATTTGAACCGCAAGAAAAACCTTCAATGTTTATTTGCGGGTTGTAATGCCACAATAAAAGCATTAAAGAAATAATTAAACCAATCACAGAAACTGCAACAATTATTAACCTTTTCCCCAAAGCTATAACCTCAATAAATTTCAAATATAAAAAACAAAAGGGGCTGCCTTTTAAGACACCCCCTTCACAAACATATTTACTTCGACTTACTTGCCAACCACTCCATAATCGTTGTCCCTGAATCTACAAACGCTGTAGCGTCGGCTGCGTTTTTGTCAGGATCTGTGTACCACTGAGTGCACTCATTGTTGAGAGTGTAGAGCCATGACCAGTGCCCCATGTAGTTGTAAGGGGTAGTTCCGTTTGCCTGGAAAACCTCTCCGCTGGTATCGGTAACATAGCCGAAATATGACCAGTGAACATCGGTAGCGCCAGCCGCTATAAGACGCCTGTAAGCCGCTCGTGTGTAGTCTTCAATGTGTACCCTCTGAGTCTGGTCAGCCAGAGCGTTTCCGTCAGCGTCGTTCCAGGTTACTCCCCATGTTGTATAGTCAGTTAGAGAACACTGCGTTATGCCCACTGTGGAGTCGTTTTCAGAATGCGTAAACCAGATAGGAAGGTCCTTTATCGCGTTAATATTGTCGGCGGTAATGTTCTCGTCTGCCAACGCTTCACAGATTGGGTATGCGGCAGCAAAGTATGTTGGATTGTCGATGATCATTCTCATTGTCATGAATCCACCGTTTGAGCAGCCGCCTATGTAAACCCTGTTGGGGTCAATGTCGGCATTCCCGCTTACATAGGTTGTAATGAGGTCCATTAGCGCATTTGAGAACATGGAAGTACCGTCAGTTGAGTAAGCTCCGGTTCCATTGTCCATCCACATGGTTGGAGCCTGCGGAGCAAGTATGTAAGCGCCGCCAAAAATAGTCTGAATCTCTGTTGAGGCAAGATTAACTACTTTGTTGCCAAGCAGTGTGATGTACGGATCTGTACCTCCTTCTCCGGCACCGTGCAGCCATATTACAAGAGGATTGGTTCCAGCGTCTGAAGCCGGATCAAACGTTGCATAGTGCAGAGTGATCTCGCCGTGTGTAGTGTCAGTATAGACGTGAGTGTCCATGGCAAAAAGATCGGCAACAGGTGAAATCCTTCCTGTAAACTCGCTGGCCATTATTGTGAGAGATGATGATACTATCTCATAATCGTAAGGATCTGCCCAGCTGTTTCTTCCGCTTGCGAAGTCATAGCTAAATGGAGATCCCGCTGACAGGCTCGGGTGTACAGGCATCTCAATAGTAACATATTGGCTATTTGTTGTAACCTCATTACCATTTGCATCAGAAGTATAGGCGTCAGTTACATCACGCTCTGCAACTGTAGGGGTGCCCCAGCTGCTCATGCTAACTGAAACTGTGAAATCGTCAGCGCCAACTTCGGCAGCAGTGACTGCTTCTTCAAGAGTCAGTATGACTTTTGTAACAGCAGGTCCCCAGTCGAAGCCTTCAACTACCAGCTTATAAGTTCCGGTATTAGCGTCCACGAATGTTGCTCCTATGGTTTTGTCTTCATTCATAGTAATTGCTGATGGATTAGTTGAGCCGGAAAGATCTCCTGTCCATCCGGTGAACATATAGCCGTTTGAGGCGGCAGCAGTTACTGTAACCTCGGTACCCGCGGCGTATGGTCCTGTTGCCGGGTCAAGGGTAATAGTACCGTTTGTAGGTGTTGTTACCGTGAGAGTGTAAGTCTCATCCGGGACCTCAGTGAATGTACATCCGACAGTTTTGTCAGCGTTCATAGTGATCGTCGTAGGGCTTGTGGTTCCGGAAGCATCCCCGGACCATGCCTCGAACATCATCGCTGCCGAGTCAGTAGGTGCGGCTGTAAGAGTTACGACTGTGCCCTCGTCGTACTTGCCGTCCGCTGAGGCGGGAGAAGCGGTGATAGTACCGCCGGTAGGTGTATTGATGGTTAATGTGTACTGAACGGTGACTTCGTCGTCATCGTCGCCGTCATCGCCGCATCCGGCAGCGAAGAAGAGAGGGCTGATTACGAGCAAAGCCCAGGCCAAGAGAGAAAACGGTCTTTTCATGTGAACGTCCTCCTAAAAAATATATTAGATAAAATCTAATGTGCAAGGTAAAGGACAAAGGGAAACCGAGATCGCTGTTGTTAATACCCAATAGTGTAAGAATACTGGCTCAGAAAAAAACTGATAAAATGTTAGAATTAAAACAATGATAACAGAATCATTCTAATTAGTCTTATGAATAATTGATAACAGGAAAATAAGAAGTTGATAATAATTGATGAGAAAATTGAGTGAATTCAAATTATCAGAAGTGACTATGGAGGAGGCCTTAAAACAGCCCCCTCCATAGTTATTTTACTTGGTTTGTTCTGCGAGCCACTCCATAATCGTTGTTCCTGAATCTACAAATGCTGTAGCGTCGGCTGCGTTCTTATCAGGATATGTGTACCACTCAGTGCACTCATTATTGAGTGTGTAGATCCATGACCAGTGCCCCATATAATTGTAGGGGGTAGTTCCATCTGCCTGGAAATACTTTCCGCTGGTGTCAGTGACATAGCCGAAATATGACCAGTGAACATTGGTCGCGCCAGCCGCTATAAGGCGTTTGTAGGCCGCGCGTGTGTAGTCGTCAATATGTACTCTTTGTGACTGATCAGCCAGTGTTTGCCCATCTGCGTCCTGCCAAGTTGTAGTATTATTCGTGTAGTCAGAACTATTGCAGTATGTTATTTTTACTGTTGAGTCGTTTTCTGAATGAGTGAACCAGATGGGAAGATCCTTTATCGCGTTAATATTGTCTACAGTAATGTTCTCATCAGCTAACGCTTCACAGATCGGGTATGCAGCAGCAAAGTATGTTGGATTGTCGATGATCATTCTCATCGTCATGAATCCACCGTTTGAGCAGCCGCCTATGTAAACCCTGTTGGGGTCAATGTCGGCATTCCCGCTGACATAGGTTGTAATGAGGTCCATGAGCGCGTTTGAGAACATGGAAGTTCCGTCAGTTGTATAAGCCCCGGCTCCGTTATCCATCCACATGGTTGGAGCCTGCGGAACAAGTATGTAAGCCCCTCCAAAAATAGTCTGAATCTCTGTTGATGCAAGATTGGTGACCTTATTGCCAAGCAGTGAGATGTATGGATCGGTACCTCCTTCTCCGGCGCCATGCAGCCATATAACAAGAGGATTTGTTCCGGCGTCTGAAGCCGGATTAAACGTAGCGTAGTGCAGGGTGATCTCGCCGTGTGTGGCGTCAGTATAGACGTGAGTGTCCATGGCGAAAAGGTCGGCAACAGGTGAAATCCTTCCTGTAAACTCGCTGGCCATTATTGTGAGAGAAGATGATACTATCTCATAATCGTAAGGATCTGCCCAATTGTTTCTTCCGCTTGAGAAGTCATAGGTAAATGGAGATCCCGCTGACAGGCTTGGGCTTACAGGCATCTCAATAGTAACATATTTGCTGTCTGTTGTGACCTCAGTACCACTTGCATCAGAAGTATAAGCGTCAGTTACGTCACGCTCGGCAACTGTAGGGGTGCCCCAGCTGCTCATGCTAACTGAAACTGTGAAATCATCAGCGCCAACTTCAGCAGCAGTGACTGCTTCTTCAAGAGTCAGGATGACCTTTGTAACAGCAGGTCCCCAGTCAAAGCCTTCAACCACCAGCTTATAAGTTCCGGTATTCGCGTCTGCGAATGTTGCTCCTATGGTTTTGTCTTCATTCATAGTAATTGCTGATGGATTAGTTGAGCCGGAAAGCTTTCCTGTCCATCCGGTGAACATATAGCCGTTTGAGGCGGCAGCCGTTACTGTAACCTCAGCGCCCGCTGCATACGGCCCAGTTGCCGGATCAAGGGTAATAGTTCCGTTTGTCGGCGCAGTGACTGTGAGAGTGTAGGTCTCGTCCGGTACTTCAGTGAATGTACAGCTGACAGTTTTGTCGGCATTCATAGTGATAGTTGTGGGGCTTGTGGTTCCGGAAGCATCCCCGGACCATGCCTCGAACATCATCGCTGCCGAGTCAGTAGGTGCGGCTGTAAGAGTTACGACTGTGCCCTCGTCGTACTTGCTGTCCGCTGAGGCGGGAGAAGCGGTGATAGTACCGCCGGTAGGTGTATTGATGGTTAATGTGTACTGAACGGTGACTTCGTCTTCATCGTCGCCGTCATCGCCGCATCCGCTAAATCCGAATGCCATAAAAAATGTGAGCATTAATGCCCACGAGCACATTGAGAAAAACTTTTTCACTTGTACGTCCTCCTAAAATTATATCGTGCCGGGAAAGCATGTTTCCGCTGTCCCGATACAGCGCAGAGTGGGAGTGGGCAAGCCACTGAACAAAAAAATATTTATGTTTATTGATTAGTACTAAATTTTAAATATATTTGCACATATATTAATGTTTTTCTAATGATGACTTGGTATATCAATTATTGAGAATTATTATTATCTGATGAGAACGGACTGGTTGGAAATGCGAACCTTAAAGATTGGAGCTGGTGATCTCTGTTATTACAGGACGGTGAAACGCAGCAGGAGATGTTTGCCGGCCTGGTCATCAGTTTTAAGAAGAGTATGTCTATTACTTGTTGTTCCTGTCTTAATGATTGAACATATTTGTTTACCCGCAGATGTTCTATAGTGTTGTCCATAAATCCCGATTGATAATATGGTATAACCGAAAATTGATATCAAAAATCAAGAAAGGATTTGTGTTGGCCGGTACGATAAAACTCTTGCTACGAGAATCTGATTGTGATTGCCTGATGCCTGTGTGATTATCAAAAAATAAGCCCTGTAGGTACTGGATTGTTGACTAAAAGAAAAATCTTTATCGGTGTTAGTGTATTGATAATGTTGATGTTATTTCCAGTGACGTCGTTTCTTAAACTCTGCCCGTTAAATGCTGACCCCGAGCCCGGTAATACAAGGAGAAAGCTGAAGGTCGCTGTTCTGTGTGAGGACTTCTGGAGCAATGTAGAGAAGGAAGAGCTCTATAATCCTTTCTTTTCGAAGGTAAACAGACTCATTCAAAAAGCCGGCTCGAACCTTGATGTGGAAATAAAGATTGTTTCTACCCCTCTCATATATTCAGAGCTGAGATCTTTTTTAAGAGAATTCAGCGACAGGTACAGCCCCGACGGCTTTCTGTGTGCCGGGGGCGGCGCCGCGACTCTTAACATCCTTAAGATCGCTGAGGAATTGAGGATACCGATGGTCACGTATAACTCGACTGTTCCCGATTCAGAGGAAAAAGCCGGAGCACCCCGCGAGAGGTATAAGTACTGGGTGGGGGAGATTGTTCCGGACGATCAGTATGTCGGCTATCTCCTCGCGAAGGAGCTTGTAAGAAGGGCACGGCTTAAGGGAATAAACAGGATATCAATGGTGGCATTTGCAGGCACCTTCCATGATTACGGTTCAGTTGAGCGGATTAAGGGCCTGAAGAAAGCTGTATCTGAGATGCCTGGAATTGAGCTTAAGCAGATTTTCTCAACCGGCGGTTACGAATATGATGTATCGCGCGATAAGTTCAGGAGTGTGAAGGAGACAAGGTATCCCGAGGCAAATGTTTTCTGGTGCGCCTGCGACAATATCGCTTTTGGGGTCATCGACGAATCCAGGGAAATGGGCCTTGTTCCTGGCCGCGATGTAATTGTCGGGGGAGTGGACTGGTTGAGCAACGTATTTGAGCGCGTCCTCTCCGGTGAAATGGAGCTTTCTATTGGAGGGCATTATATGGAAGGTGCCTACGCTCTGGTAATGTTGTATGATTACCTGAATGGAAGTGATTTCGCCCGATACGGTGTTTCTCTTCATTCTGAGAAAATGAAAGCAGTCGATCAGTCAAATGCCCTGTACTACAAGCATGCGCTTTCTGAAGAAAATCAGCATATATATGATTTCAGGCGGTTTTCACGTATCCATAACCCTCGAATGGGAAGATACGCCTTCAGTGTTGACAGACTTATTCAAAAGTAAAAAAGCACAGGAGTGTTCAGTTGAATATCAGAAAAATAAACTTCGAATCAGGTATAGTCCTTTCATTAACAGGTTTGATATTCATAGCTTTCTTTATATACGGGATGGTGCTCGTCTACGAGAAGAACAGCGGCGATGTGCTCCTCAAGAAGAAGGCCGAATCTGTGGGCGAGACGATCGTTTCAAATGTCAGCGGACTGCTTGTCAGCAATCCACTCAGCATACCGGAAGCACTGAAGAGCTTCTACAGTGACCGTGACATAGCGCGGATTAAGGTCACCAACAATCTTGGCGATACTGTAATTGATTATTCGGGCGACATGTCTTTTTCCAGAAGTGTCCAGATTGAGAGGTCCATCAAGGCGTCCAATGACAGGGAATATGGGCGGCTTATCCTTGTAGTCTCCGACAACTCAAGGTGGGAGAGGGCAGAGCTTCTCTTTGATCAGATATATAAGGCCAATCTTGCCAGCTTTTGGGATTATGACCGCTATGCTATGACCCGCAGTATTGAGTCGTTTTTCAGAGACCCTTTTGTTGAAAGAATCGTGGTTAAGGATTTAAACGGTAAGGAATATATTGCCCGTGACAAAAAATCCGGAGAGCAGGGACTCTTTTTTCTTAAACGGGATTTTGAGTACAGGGGCGTTAAAATCGGATCGCTTGAAGCTGCATTTGTTAATCTCTCATCTGTCCGCCTGAATTCATTTATAAACTTTGCCGTAGCGGGTGCTCTTGTGAGCGGACTCTTCCTTATAATCATCTTTGTGATGAAGATGACAAGGAAAGAAGACGGTGTGCCGGATCCGCGCAAGCTGTCGTGGGGCGTTTCCGAATCTACTGAAGAAAAGCTGAAGCAGGCTATTGACTACATAAATGAAAACTTCAGAAGAAACATATCGCGAGAAGGGCTTGCGACAATGGTCGGGTTGAATAAGGACAATCTGGGAAGGTATTTCCAGATTTATACCGGCGAGAAGATGAACGAGTACATCAATCGGCTGAGAATTGAGGAGGCCTCAAGGCTGATACTTGATACTGATAATAAAATTGTAGATATAGCTTTTGCAGTGGGTTTTGAAAACATAAGCACCTTTAACCGTATCTTTACCAGCATGATGAAGGTAAAGCCGACGGATCTCAGGAAGAACTGCAAAAAGATGGAAAGCGGGGCTTAAATCGGAGTCGGACTAATATTCAATTCCCTCCCTTGATTTAACTCCAGTATTGTAGTAGTGCTTTACTTCCTTCATCTCAGTAATCAGATCGCAGAAAGGGTATAGTTCCGCAGGGGCGTTTCTTCCTGTAATTACGAGTTCTGTTCTGTCTCTTTTGCCTTTTATAAGCCTGATGATGTCTTCAGTAGAAGCAAGCCCCGCGGCAGGGCACGAGGCTAACTCATCAAGTACGATCAGCCCGTATTTCCCTGATGACAGAACCTTTTCGGCGCGTTTATATCCAACCATGAATAAATCGATTTGGTGCGGGCTGGCGCCTCGAGGGTCAATAAATGCTTTTTCTCCATACTGTTCAATCGACACTATTCCGCCGGAATTTTCGGCATAAACTGCCTCACCGGTCTCCCGGCCTTTCATGAATTGAATTATCAGGCTTTTCATTCCGTGGCCGGCCGCTCTGAAAGCAAGTCCAACCGCTGCGGTCGTCTTGCCCTTTCCGCCGCCTGTGTAGAGATGGACATATCCTGTATGAGGCATTTTATTTCCGGGATGAAGCGAATTATTTTAGTTAAATTTGGAGCTTGCAGGAGTGCGGGCGGCGTTCAAAGGCCGCCCTGTCTCCGGATTCATCTTACATTCATCTTGAGTGTCAGTTCGCGGGCTTTCTCAAAGCAGGACGCGGCTTCTTTGTACATTCCCCTGTTCATCAGGCTCATGCCTTCGCTGAAAAGTGAATCAATTCTGTTTGCATTCATATGGGTACCTCCTGATACATTATTATCGGTACAGGACGGCGGTGTTTTAGATGTTTTTTGCATAATTGTGACAGATACTGAGCACGTGAATTGTAAAAAAAACGAAACAGGGTTGACGGGAAGATGGAAGTTTAATATATTCTAAACAACTAAAACTACTCAGGAGTGTGCCATGGAGAACCTAAACGTAGAGACATTTAAGGAAAAGGTGTTCAATTTCGAGGAGAATAAGGACTGGAATTATTCAGGCGATCTGCCATGTCTTATAGATTTTTATGCTGACTGGTGTGGCCCATGCAAGATGATTTCGCCTGTTCTTGACGAACTCTCTAAAGAATATGAAGGTAAATTGAAAATATACAAGGTAAATACTGAAGAACAGCCCGAGCTGGCTTCTCTTTTCGGTGTGAGCAGCATTCCAAGTCTTCTTTTCGTGCCAAAAGAAGGACAGCCTCAAATGGCCAGAGGAGCAATGCCAAAGAGCGGCTTTGTTGAGGCTTTCAGGGACGTATTGAAGGTAAACTGATAAACTGCATGATAATTGTTCGACTGTTGAGGCCTGTTTAACCGGGCCTCAAGCCTTATAAGGGCCTCTTCAGACTGCTTGATTCTGTCACATACCCCGTTTTCATTAATAAGAAAAAATTCTTGACTGTTCGCCGCCCTGCGACTCAATGGAGAATTCAGTGACTCAATTATGCCCTGATTTTCAGGGGCCTTTCGGCGGATTTCTTCAAAAAAATATATATTTTCACTAAGTTGATTAAGGAGACAAATATGTCTAAAGAAAAAATTTTCTGCTCAAACTGCCAGCATTGCATTGTTATCAGGCAGTACGAATCTGAGCCCGACAGGTATGTTCTTCGTGTAAAATGCCTGAAAAAAAAGTGGGTGAAGAGGTCCGGTGAGGAGAAACTTTATAAATATTTCACTGTCGCGAGAAGGATAATGGACGACTGCGAATACTATGTCTCCTGCGGTGAACTTTTCCCTTATATAAAAAACCTGAGAAAAGAGCTCCCGATAAAAGACGAGATTTATTCCACAAGAGACAACTAATCCATGTTTGGCGGTGTCAGGGGGGGGATACACCCTCCCGAAAATAAGCGGGCAACCAGCGGTGCGGCGTTCAACAACCTTGCTGTTCCAGGCACGGCCTATATATCAATGCAGCAGCATATCGGCGCGGTGGCCGAACCCGCTGTGTCTGTAGGCGACTTTGTCGAGGAAGGCCAGATCGTGGGAGCGGGTAAGGGATTTATAAGCTCCAACATTCACGCTTCCGTGCCGGGCAAGGTTGTCGATATCGGCATTTATCCGGGCATTTACGGCAAATCGCGTACAGTCGTTATCGAGGCAGGCGGCTCATTTCAGAGCTCATCGGGGAATGCTCCCCTGCGGGATCTGAAGTCAATATCCATCCCGGAGATAGTCGATCTCATCAAAGAGGCCGGCATTGTCGGACTCGGCGGCGCCGCGTTTCCGGCCCACGTCAAGCTGATGCCTCCCGCGGAAAGAAAAATCAACACACTGGTGATAAACGGGTCTGAGTGTGAACCGTATCTTACGGTTGACGACATGCTCATGAGGACTTATCCTCGGGAGATACTTGAGGGGATAGCTGTACTTAAGAAAGCGCTCAAGGTCAGCAACGCTGTAATCGGTGTTGAGGACAACAAGCCTGAGGCGATTCAGGCCCTGAAAAGGGCTTCAGCCGGATTTTCCGGAGTAACCGTGAGGTCGCTTAAAACCAGGTATCCGCAGGGGGCAGAGAAGCAGCTTATACGTTCCCTGCTTGGGCGTGAGGTCCCGTCAAAAGGACTTCCCATGGATGTAGGGGCGGCAGTATTCAATGTCGGTACAGCCTTTGCGGCCAGGGATGCGGTATTCTATTCACGTCCGCTGACATCACGATACATTACCGTTTCCGGCGGCTGCATCGCGAAGCCCGGTAACTACAAGGTTAGAATTGGCACTCGGGTTTCCGATATAATCAGTGAATGCGGCGGTTTAACATCTGAACCTTCCAGGGTCATTTTCGGCGGTCCGATGTGCGGAACGGCGATAAATACCATGGACATCCCGGTGGTGAAGGGTACTTCCGGGATTCTCTTTATGTCTACGCGCGAAACGGATAATCGGGCTTACGGGCCCTGTCTCAGATGCGGCAAGTGCGTTTCGGCGTGTCCGTCGGGGCTTCTGCCGTGCGAAATAGCCAACGCCGCTGAGGCATCGCGATACGATATTGCCGCCGGACTTTCACCGAATGACTGCATAGCCTGCGGAAGCTGTTCGTATGTGTGTCCGTCGAAAAGGCCGGTAAGCCACTTTATCAAGATGGCCCAGGCCGAGATAAAAAGGCAGAAAGGAATGTAAACCGCCCTGCCGCACAATACTGGAGGAATTGAATAATCCATGCTTGTTCTCTCAAATGCTCCTCACATAAAATCGAAAGAATCAATCCCTCTGATAATGTGGACAGTGGTCGCCGCTCTGGTTCCTCAGGCGGTTTACTCGGTCTATTTGATTGGCACCGGCGCACTCTTTATATATTTGACAGCTGTCCTTTCAGCCGTGCTTTCGGAGCTTGCTGTCAGGGCGCTTCTTAAAAAAAACATTACTGTGCATGACGGATCAGCGGCCCTGACAGGCCTCCTGCTTGCAATGAATGTGCCGCCTTCAGCCCCGCTCTGGATGGTGGCTATCGGATCGGCCTTCGCAGTGATTATTGTCAAGCAGCTCTTTGGAGGACTCGGATTCAATATTTTCAATCCGGCGCTTGCGGCCAGGGCTTTTCTGATGGCATCGTGGCCTCTGCACATGACATCAGGATGGAGCGTTTTCAGCGGCACCAATGTTATGTCCCAGGCCGCCGCCCCGACAGCGGAGATTCCACGCCAGGCGTTTGATGTAATAACATCTGCGACGCCTCTGCAGGCACTCAAAGAGCTGCCTCGTTTTGCCGCTGATGCCGGCGTGACTCCGGAAGCGGTTAAGGGCTTCCTGTTTTCCGGAGACATCATAAAATCGCTTGGACAGGGGAATATCGGCGGGTGCATCGGCGAGACCTCGGCTCTGCTTCTTCTTCTGGGCGGACTTTTTCTGCTTTTCAGGCGCGTTATTACCTGGCACATCCCCGCGGCCTACATCGGGACAGTCGCGCTTCTGGCCTGTGCGTATTACATGGCAGAAGGTTCGGTTCCTGTATCCCATGCTGTAGCCTTCCATCTGCTTTCAGGCGGCCTTTTTCTGGGCGCGTTCTTCATGGCGACTGATATGGTCACATCGCCAGTCACACCGCGCGGCATGCTTATCTTCGGCGCGGGTTGCGGTGTTATAACCTTTGTCATTAGAATATGGGGTGGATATCCTGAGGGAGTGTCATACTCCATTCTTCTTATGAATGCCTTTGTGCCCCTCATAGACAGATACCTCAGGCCAGCCGTTTTTGGAACCGGCAAAAAAAAGTCAAAGGGTGCGGCCAATGACAGATAAACTCAATACAGAAAATTCAGAGGCAAAGAACAAAGAGAGCATAATTCTCAAGCCGACTCTAATGCTCGGAATGGTCGCTCTCATCGCGGCTTTTCTGCTTTCCCATGTGTACAAAAATGCCTCTGTAGTAATCGCTAAAAGAGCAGAGCAAAAACTAAATGAATCAGTATCTATGGTCCTTCCCGGTTACGGGAGCATTGAGTCAAAAACAGCCGGGTCCTCGGGCGGGGAAATGCGTTACTGGTCCGGCGTGAAAAGCATTGACGGCAGGGAAAGCCCCGGATACGCCTTTCTGTGTTCAATCCCGGGTTACAGCGGTAATATTGAAACCCTTGCCGGAGTGGATGAGAATTTCACCGTGCTTGGAATAGTGATAATGAGGCAGACTGAAACTCCGGGGCTTGGCGCCAGGTCGGTCGAAGTCAAGAGCGGAAGAACGCTCATGGGAGCCATTACTGGTAACCAGAAGGTCGGTGTGGAGAGCAAAACTCCCTGGTTCCAGGAGCAGTTCGCCGGACTGAGCCTCGAGAGCAAAATCGGGCTTGTCAAGAGAGGCGACTGGAGCACTGAAATGAGGGAAGAGCTGTTGTCGAAGAATTCAATCTCAGTCATTACCGGCGCGACGATAACCTCGAAGGCTGTAGTAGACTCCATTGAGAGGCAGGCTGCCGGGCTGAAAAAGGCTTTATCCCCCCCTCAAGAAAAGAACGCGCCTCTGGAGGAGAAATGAAGTACTGGCAGATATTCGTTAAGGGGCTCTGGGCGAAAAATCCCATCCTTGTGCTTGGTATCGGTCTGTGTCCCGCGCTGGCGGTTTCTACGAGCGTTTCAAACGCCGCCTGGATGACTCTCGGAACGACATTTGTGTTAATTTGTTCTAATGTGCTCGTGTCAATTATTAAGAAGTATATTTCTCCTCAGATAAGGATTCCTGTCTATATTACGGTTATCGCGTCTTTCGTGACCATTGTTGAGCTGATGCTGAATGCGTACCAGCCGGCTGTTTACCGCGCACTGGGGATTTTCATATCGCTGATTGTAGTAAACTGTATAATTCTGGGCAGGGCGGAGGAGTTTGCTTCCAAAAACGGCCCACTCGCATCGCTCCTCGACGGCCTCGGCATGGGTATAGGATTCGGCCTTACGCTCTGTGTCCTGGCCTTTTTCCGTGAATCTCTGGGCGCCAACAAGGTTCTGGGGCTTGTAATGGTTCCGGGGATGGAGCCGTCATCTGCAATGTCAATAGCGCCGGGGGCGTTTATAACGATTGGATTTATGCTCTGGGGCATGAACGTTCTTAACAGCAGGAAGAAGGGGAGATAACAATGGAACTGAAGGTCCTGTTCGGAATTCTGATATCGACAATTTTTATCAACAACTATGTTTTATCGCAAATGCTGGGGCTTTGCCCCTTCCTTGGAGTATCGAAGAAGATTGACTCTGCCCTTGGTATGGGGATGGCAGTAATCTTTGTTATGACTATAGCTTCGTTTTTTACTTTCATTATCTATAAGTTCATTCTGCTGCCTCATGACCTTGTATACCTGAGAACGGTAGCATTTATACTCGTTATAGCTTCTCTGGTCCAGTTTGTCGAAATGGTGATCGAGAAGTTTTCTCCGTCGTTATACCAGGCTCTCGGGATATTTCTGCCGCTGATTACCACCAACTGCGCCGTGCTCGGGGTCACACTGCTCAATATAAATTCCGGCTTTGTAAATGACGGCGCCGGACTCATCAAGTCTATTGTCCAGGGGATAGGCGCGGGAGTTGGCTTTACGCTGGCGCTTCTTCTCATGGCTGGCATAAGGGAAAGGCTTGAGATAGCAGATATCCCTGAAAACCTCAGGGGACTTCCGATTACCTTTATAAGCGCCGGGCTTCTTTCCCTCGCTTTTCTCGGGTTTTCGGGCATGAAGATTTGACAATGCACAAAAATCCAGGCTTATAATTAAGCACATATTTTTTACAGGAATAATACATGGAGATCAAGGAACCGGCGGTCAGTCTGATCGCTGTTACACCGGACTGTGAAAAGGTCATAGAAGAGGCGGGTAGAACCTGCTACCTCTCGCTTGAAAGGATCACCGAATCAAGTTCGGATAACTTTATTCAGGCTGCTGTAAGGAGGGGACATCTCAGTATCATTGAACATGCGTCTGCCACATTCCGTATCTCAGGAGCTTCGAGGGCGTTCACTCATCAGATTGTAAGGCACAGGCTTGCAAGCTTTTCGCAGCAGTCCCAGCGATATGTGGACGAGTCTGATTTTAACTATATTCTGCCGCCGGGCATTGAGAAAAATCAGAAAGCCGTCGAGATATTCAGGGCTCACTTGGAGAGGACCGCTTCTGTATATCGGGAACTGAGGGAGGCAGGAGCGCTCAAAGAGGACGCGCGCTTTGTTCTTCCAAACGCTCTTGAAAGCGAGATTGTTCTTACCGCGAATTTCAGGGAACTCCGAACTATATTCAGCCTGAGGCTCGAGAAAGCGGCGCAGTGGGAGATTCGCAGGGTCTGTTACAAAATGCTTGAGATCATGCAGGCGGAGGCCCCGGCCGTATTCGGAGATTTCAGACTTAATCCAGATGACTTTACGGCCACTACGAAGGCATAAAAAAGGCCGCTCTGTTCAGGCGGCCTCATCGGGTTGATTTACTTACTCAAACGGATAATTTTATTTCAAGGCAATGTTCAGTTCAAGCTGACCCATCGGACTGTAGAGGTTAATGCCGAGCGTCGTCTGTTTTATCATGGTGATGGTAAAGCTTTTACCCTCTATTACGGTCGGGGTTGTTATGTCTATCTGCTTGCCGGTTGAGGCGAACAGGTTCATTGCGTTTCCTGTTATCATATTGGCAAGCTCACCGACTATGTCTTTATATTCATGCTTTATCTGTTCTTCGGAAAGCCCCGGAGCGAGTATGTCGGCAATCTTTTTAATTGTGTTAAATTCCATGCTGTAGACGACCTCGCCTGTTACTCCGCCTGTTATACCGATGATAATTGCAATATCCATGGCAGGAACCGGGCTTTCTTTGATAACGAGCTTCCCTCTCCTCAGGTCTACATTAAGAATGGATTTGAAAACGGCACTTGCAGCTTCAAGAAATGGATTAACATATTCAGCGTTGATATTCATAAGGGCGCCGCTCCTGATTGTTTCTGAGGAGCAGGGACGCATGAATCTCGGTTCCTGACTCCAAATGTGATTACAGACTATACTTTAAGCTCAATATTATCAATTAGTTTTCAGTATTTGCTTTAAAAAATTGAAAATATACTCATCTGAATAAATTGCCAGAGGAATTTAGACTTTGTGAAGCCTTTTTGGCAGGTATTGGGCAGCGATCGCTTCGTAGAGCTGAATCTTTAATGTAGAACAAACAGCGCTCAATTCGCTTTTTCTTCAGAATATTTAAATACGAAGCCCCCGCTTAAAAACGGGGGCTTGAGTAGTTCGTATAACAGGTGTTGTTTTATTTTTTCAGGTTGTTCAGTATCTTTGCTTCGTCGTGCAGTTTCTTGCGTATTCCTTCGATTGAAGCTGTGTAGTTGTCAAAGCTTAGCTTCCTTCTCAGTGATTCAATATCTTTATCCGTCATCGATTCAGCTTTTGTTGTGCGTTTTGTGACAGTAAAGACATATATTCCATCAGGTGTAGTAATGGGCCTTGAAACTGCGCCCTGAGGAAGGCTCATAACCGATTCGGTGAAGATTTGCGAAGAGCCGAGGGCTGCAATGGGCTTTGCTCCCTTTTCGAGCGGCTGTATTCTCTCTCCGACCGCGAAGGGCTTTGAACTGCCGATTTTGCCGCCCATGACCGCGGCAGCTCTTGCAAATGACCCGTTGTTCAGCGAAAGCGCTTCAAGCTCTTTTTTCAGCCTGTTCTGGACGCCCTGCAGCTTCTGGTGGACAAGTCCGTCCTTTATTCTCGCCCTGTCCGTAGCCGGGTCCTTGACAGAATCTTTGTTTTGAACCATGAATTCGTCGACTTCAGCCTCTGAGACGTTGAGCTCACCGGCGTATCTTTTTTTCAGGTCGTCAACCGATGCAAGTGAGTAAGCTATTACGATTGATGTATTTACGGCTTTATGCTCTGATTTTATCTCGTTAGATGAAACAGCGGCTCCAAGCGCGACATTATCCATGAAGTGTCTTTTGGTTATATCTTCCTGCACCAGTCTGTAATAGCTGTCAAAGGTATATCTGTTCTGCTTGAGGACCCTGTCCATCAACTCGGCGCTGTATTTGCCTGTATCCGGGTCTTTGAAGGCAGGTGTCTGAACGATCTGATCGAGAATATAGCTGTCTGTCGGAAGAAATCCGCAATCTACCGCTTTTTCGTAGATGAGCATTGTGCTAATGTAGTTGGACAGAACCATCGCGTCAAGTGATGAATCCTTGAGCCTTCCGTAGTTCATGTCTCTGTACCTCAGGAAATCGACCGCCTGAATCTCTTTGCCGTTGACTTTCGCGACGACTGAGCGGTCCATTCCGAGCTTTGACATAAAGTCCGGCATTCCGAATGAAATTATGATGATAAGGAGGAAAAAACCGATTATGGTATAGCCTACAATTTTGACTACAGGTGATTTGGAATCAAACATATCTGACCTTCTGTTTTATTTGATTTTCTTGATTATGTGGCGATATTGGAACACAGGAACCGCCGTCGTCAAAAGTTAATTTTTCCATTCATGCCGGTATTTTGTCAATGAGAATTAAAACAGCTCCTGCTTCTGCAGTAAAAAATATTATTCAGGCTGTTCGCATTCATCAATGAGCATCACGGGGATTCCGTCTTTTACAGGATACTTCCTGCCGCATTCGAGGCAGACAATCTTTTCATTTTTCATGTCATATTCCACGTCACCTCTGCAGGCGGGGCAGGCGAGAATATCGAGGAGTTTTGTGTCAATCATCAGGTTCTCCTGTGAAGTATTGTTAGCTTCCAACGAGAAGGTATTATCCGGTTGTACCCTCAAATAGTCAATTAAAAGATGATAAGCATGGCCGGCGTTCCATGGCAAGGGCAAAAAAAAGCCCCACAGCAATAATGCCCGGGGCAAGGAAGTTAATGTGTAAAATGATACTTATAATATCGGACCCGTGGATGAAATCTTGAGTAAAATTTTTATATATCGAGAAACCTGACGCTGTTTTTGTGACGATGTGGAATTAATACTTGAAATTATGTCACCTCTGGAGATTAGATGCAGAGGTACCGCGTGTTACTCATTACAAAATTGACAGTTTAAACTTCCTGGAAAAGATAATAGTGTATATATAATGAAATTTGTACATCTTCACAACCATACCGAATATTCAATTCTTGACGGCGCGATAACCGTGGACAGGATGATTGAAAAAGCGGTTGAGCAGGATATGCCCGCGATCGCGATGACAGATCACGGAAATATGTTCGGCGCTATAGAGTTCTATCAGAAGGCGCGGAGAGCAGGAATAAAGCCCCTGATCGGATCAGAGGTGTATGTGGCGCCGGGGTCACGCTTCAGCAGGGAGCATGTTCGGGATTCCTCAGAGGAAAACGCCTATCACCTGGTTCTGATCGCTAAAAACATAGAGGGATATAGAAATCTTCTAAAACTCTCCTCCATTGGTTACACCGAGGGCTTTTACTACAAGCCGAGAATAGACATGGAGGTTCTTGAAAAGCACTCTGAGGGGCTTATCTGCAGTTCGGCATGTATCGCCGGGCAGATTCCCAGATATATTATAAAAGGCGCTGTCGATGAGGCCAGAGAGCTTGCCGGAAGATTTTTAGAGATGTTTGGCAGTGATTCCTTTTATCTCGAACTTCAGGACCACGGGATTCCGGAGCAGAAGATTGTAAACAGGGAACTCGTTAGAATGTCAGCCGACATGGGAATACCACTTGTGGCAACTAATGACGCTCACTATGTCAACCGTGAAGATGCCTATGCCCATGAGGTGCTTCTCTGTATCCAGACCGGGAAAACCATGAAAGATGAAAACCGGATGCGTTTTTCCTCCGACGATTTTTATCTCAAGTCCCCGCAGGAGATGCACCGTATTTTTTCAGAGGTTCCGGAATCCCTTACAAACACACTGAAAATAGCGGAGATGGTTAATCTTGAGCTCGATCTTGGAAACCCTATTCTCCCTGATTTTGAAGTACCTGATGGGTACAGCCTTGACAGCTTCCTTGACGCGCTTGTAGCGGAGGGCGCCGAAAAGAGATACGGCAAGCCTTTGCCCGATGCCGTTTCAACCAGAATTGAATTCGAGCTTTCCGTTATAAAGAAAATGAACTTTTCAAGCTATTTCCTTATTGTCTGGGACTTTATCAATCAGGCCAGAAAGATGGCTGTTCCTGTCGGGCCTGGCAGGGGGTCAGCAGCCGGGTCGATTGTCGCTTACTGTCTCGGAATTACCGCTCTTGACCCGCTGAAGTACGACCTTCTGTTTGAAAGGTTTCTTAATCCGGACCGTAATGAAATGCCCGATATGGATCTTGACTTCTGCGCGGACAGACGGGAAGAGGTTATTGACTATGTCCGCAATAAATACGGGCACGAAAAAGTCGGCCAGATTATCACCTTTAACCGTATGAAGGCAAAGGCCGTAGTCAAGGACGTAGCCAGAGCCCTCGACATTCCCTTCTCAAGAGCCAACGAGATAAGTAAAATGGTCGATGAAAAGACTCTGGATAAATCGTTAAGCGATAATCCTGATCTGAAGAAGCTGTACGAAGCCGGAGGCGAAGAGAAAGAGCTTATAGACATATCTTTACGCCTCGAAGGCCTTGCCAGGTCAGCGGGGAAACATGCTGCCGGTGTCGTTATCTCCAAAGGGCCGTTAACGGACTATGTCCCTCTTTACCGTGACCCGCGTGAGGGCAGCATTTCATCGCAGTACGAGAAGGTTTCCATCGAACAGGCGGGGCTTGTCAAGATGGACTTTCTCGGACTAAAGAACCTTACTATCATTGACAGGTGCCTGAAGCTGATTTCACAGAACACCGGAAAGGCTGTCGATATTGAGAACATTCCGCTCGATGACCGCAAGACCTTCGCCCTGCTCCAGAAGGCTGACACAGTCGGTGTTTTCCAGCTTGAGAGCTCCGGAATGCAGAATCTGCTCAGGCGTGTCAGGCCTACAGTCTTTGAGGATATAGTGGCTGTTGTCGCCCTGTACAGGCCGGGCCCTCTGGGCTCCGGAATGGCAGATGACTTTGTTAAGAGGAAGAGAAATTCCAGGCTTGTTAAGTATGACCATCCTCTGCTTGAGCCCATTCTCAAGGATACTCTTGGAGTTATTATTTACCAGGAGCAGGTCATGCTCATTTCAAGGGTAATAGCCGGTTTCACCATGCCTGAAGCGGATAAGCTGCGGAAGGCAATGGGAAAGAAGAAGGTTGATATAATTGACGCCCTTGAACAGAAGTTTCTCGAGGGCGCCCGGAAGAACAATATTGACGAGAAGTTTGCCAGAGAGCTTTACTCACAGATCAGGCAGTTCGGTGAATACGGTTTCAACAAGTCGCATTCCGCGGCTTACGCGCTTGTAACATATCAGACAGCTTATCTGAAGGCCCATTATCCCATAGAATATATGACTTCGCTTATGTCGACTTCGCCTGACGATGTCTCCATCCTGATTAACGATGCCAGGCAGGAGGGTATCGATGTTATGCCGCCTTCTATTAACAGGAGTCTCTATGACTTCACTATTGAGGGGAAGAGGATACGCTTTGGTTTGAGCGCCATCAAGGGAATGGGCGAGAAGGCAATTGAGAAGATAATTGAAGCCAGGGGCGATGGAGATTTCTCGGGGCTTCGCGACTTTCTGGAGAGGGTTGACCGCTCTGTCGTAAACAGAGGCGTTCTGGAATCGCTTGCCCGCGCCGGGGCTTTTGATGAGATTCATCCAAACAGGGCGCAGCTCTGCTGTTCAGTGGAAACGCTTGTTGAAATGGCAAGGCGTCTTCAGGAGGATATCGCTTCCGGACAGGGGTCGCTTTTTGAGGCCCCCTCTAATGAAAACGGAATTGCTTGCCTTGATCTTGCTCCCATGGAGGAGTGGTGTGACACAGAAAGGCTGAATAACGAAAAAGAGGTGCTCGGCCTCTATGTTTCGGGACATCCGCTGGCGCGCTATCAGAGCGAAATAAAGGCCTACTCATCTGTCTCGATTTCGGATTTGAACGGGGATCACCATGAACAGGAGGTCTCAATAGCCGGCGTAGTTCATGGCTTTACGGTAAAAAGGTCGCAGAAGAACGGCAACCGCTACGCAGTCGGTACACTCGAAGACCTGGGGGGCACGATCGGTATTCTCGTCTTTGCCCGTACCCTTGCCAAGTTTGAGGAGATACTCATGTCGACTGAGCCCCTGCTTGTTACAGGCAAGGTTGAAACTGAGGGAGACAAACCCGGCAAACTGATGGTCAGCTCTGTAAGGTTTTTAAGGGAGGCGCGCCGCGATGCTATCTCAGCCATTCACATCAAGCTCGATCCCTTCGGCCTTGACGAGGAGCTGCTCGGAGGCATTAAGGAAACATTTACGCAGCACAGAGGCGATTGTCCGGTGTACTTTCATATATATGAGTCTGACAAAAAAGAGAAAATCGTAAAGGCCCACAACACATTTAACATTGCGCCTTCGGAGCAGCTTGTGAGAGAGCTGAGCCGTATTATCGGCGATGACAGCATAAGGTATTCGATTGGAAGATAGAGCTGAAATACTTGAGCAAGCCTCCTGCTGCGTTTGCGGCTCAGATGAATCTGTCCGGCTTTTTGAAAAGCCTTCACGCGGAGGAGAGATGTTTTCGCTTGTGAAGTGCGGGCGTTGCGGGCACAGGTACGTGTCGCCAAGGCCCATTCCCGGGAACATGAGTCAGTACTACGGGGCTGAATATTTCACCAGACGCGATGACAGAGGTTACGACGATTATTTCTCGGAGCGGATAAGGCTGGAAATAATCAGGGTGCTTCAGATGAACCTGAATGATCTCGGCTTTTTCAGCTACGAGGCTGAAACGGACTCGAAAGCCTGCCTTGATATCGGCTGCGCTGCCGGTTACTCTGTAGAATACTTGAGCGAAAGGGGCTGGGATTCCTGCGGGATCGATGTTTCACGGGAATGTTCAGCCGCGGCCCGGGGCCGGGGGCTGAATGTTGTCTGCGGTGATTATCTTCGGACCGATTTTGGGAAGTCTTTTGATCTGATAACAATGTGGGCGGTCATTGAGCATCTTCACAATCCTGAGGATTTCCTCGCGAGAGCATACCACCAGCTCAGGCCGGGAGGCTTTCTGTATCTGTCAACATGCCGAGCCGGATCGCCCTTCATGCTCATGAAGGGAAGCCGATGGAGATACTATAACTTCCCCGAGCATTTGAACTTTTTTTCGTTCAGAGGGCTCAGGGATATGGTTGTAAGACAGAGCTTTGTATTACACAGTGCACGGACCTATGGAAGCGGGTTTTTCAGGCCGGGGACGGTTCTGAGAAAGGCGGCCGATTTTGCGGCAAAGAGGTTCCGCGCCGGAGATATGATGATTATTGCGGCAAAGAAGCCGGAATAACAAAACCAGCGGGGTGAAAAATGCTTGTTCTTGAAACAGTCAGCGAGGTTAGAAGAGCTTTAGAAAGGCTCAGGCTTGATGGGAAGAGGATTGGTTTCGTTCCGACCATGGGTTATCTGCACAGCGGGCACCTGAGTCTTGTAGAGAGGAGCAGGGCTAATGCCGATTTTACCGTGATGAGCATCTTTGTTAACCCTATTCAGTTTGACAATCCCGACGACCTGAAGTCATATCCCAGGGAAAGGGAGAGGGACCTTCAGCTGGCCGAAGAGTCCGGTGTCGATATGGTTTTTGCCCCGTCGGAAGAAGAGATGTACAGCGACGGTAGAACGACGGTTGACATGACTGGACTTACGGATTACCTCTGTGGAGCACACCGGCCCGGCCATTTCAGGGGAGTGTTCACAGTAGTTGCCAAGCTTTTTAACATAGTAAAGCCGGATATTGCCGTTTTCGGTCAAAAGGATATTCAGCAGGCCCTGTCTATAAGGAAGATGACGCTTGACTTGAACTTCCCCGTCGAAATAAATATTGCCCCGATAGTCAGAGAAGAGGAGGGCCTCGCCATGAGTTCCCGAAACAAGCATCTCGACTTCTCTCAGAGAAAGGCCGCTCTGTCGCTTTACAGTTCGCTAAAAAAGGCTGAGGCAATGCTCAAAGCTGGCAAAAGAAGCTGGCAGGAGGTCAGGGCTGAAATGGAAAACATTATCGGGATGTCCCATCCGGAATCAATAGAATATATCAGTGCGGTCGATTACGAAACCCTTGCTCCGGTAGACAGCTTCGACGGGAAAACAGTCATCGCGCTCGCTGTCTATTTCGGAAGCACCAGGCTTATAGATAATATGATAGTCAGCTTTGAAGGAGAAAATATACAATGCGTGTTTTGAAAATAGCCGCCGCGATAATAGTTGTTTCACAGCTGGTTTCTTGTTCCGGAGCCCTTTCTCCCCGCGCTGCTTTCGAGGACCTGCGCGTCTCCATCGAAGAAGGGGACAGCGGCCTGTTCAAAAAGCTGCTCACTTCGGAAGGGAAGAGAAGCCTTCAATCGATGTGTGCCGCGTTCAGCGATATGAAGCCGTCACAGCTTGATGCCGCAGCACAGAGGTTTGGAATGAGCTCTAATGAGATGAGAAAACTCGACGTGGACGGGCTTGCTGTTCACTATCTGGCGTCAATGAAAAACAGCGGCTTTGGGAAATCTGTATTTTCAGGTATTGAATCAATAAAACGTTCGGAAAGCTCGGCAGTTGTGAGGACTAAAAACGGCGCGGATATTGAGTTCGTTAAGGAAGGGGCCTACTGGAAAATAAGCCCCTCTTCTCTGTGATTAGTTACGAAGCTATTTT
The DNA here is from genome assembly GCA_963663865.1 of Spirochaetota bacterium. Lineage (GTDB taxonomy): Bacteria > Spirochaetota > UBA4802 > UBA4802 > UBA5550. The sequence continues at coordinate 2,802,170 of OY760686.1, read as the reverse complement.
GTCTCTGTAGCCTGTAAGCAGCTTTTCAGCCTTCCTGTTTTCTCCCTTGAAGATGTAGAGCATGCTGAGTCTGGAGACTTTGCTCAGTGTTTCGTCTTCCTTCTTAAGCGACTTTTCAAGGTCCTTGATAGCTTTGTCGATATCTCCAATCTCTTTCATTCTGTTCTCGTATGTAAGGCCCTCGAGATAGGATTTGAACTCCGAGTATCCGGGCTGATTAGAGAGGGCTTCAGAAAGAAACTTTACCGCTTTCTTGTAGTCGCCCAGGTAGTAGTGGCAGAAGCCGTAGAACTTGTCGATGAACGCTCTGTCTTCGGCAAGCGGGCTGATCCTGTCAAGGTGAGCGATAGCTTTTTTGTACTCACCTGTATCGTAGCAAATGTGAGCCATTAGGTAGTTGGCTCTGTAATGCTGGGCGTCAATTTCGAGAACGTTTTCAAAATACTTTACAGCATCGTCGTATTCCTTGCGGGCATGATAGACAAGACCGGCGTAGTAGTTTGATTCAAGGAAATCCGGCCTGAGAGTGACCGAGTCAAGGAAGTAGCCAAGCGCGTCATTGTGGTTTCCGGAATTGAAGCACTCCACGCCGATATTGAGCAGTACCCTGTAGTTTTTTCCGATTTTAAGGGCATCGTTGTATGCCTTCAATGCGAGGTCACTATTGCCCATGCTGGCGTGGATTTCGCCTATGTTGTTAAAGGCCTCAATGAACTGAGGATGGAGCTCGCAGGCTCTCTTGTATTCGGTCAGCGCGGTAGCGAAGTCGCCTTTGTTGGACATCTCAAGTGCTCTGTTGTAGATATTAACGGCTTCAGCTGGAACTGATACAGTTTTCATGGCGTATCCTCTGCAAGAATTAAGAATTTCATGAACGGGCTGCTGAGTAAAATGTCTCAATAAGCAGTCCGTCCGCTTACTATTATCGGAAGAACCCTTTTTTTGATAGACCAAAAAAAATATTTGTGGAGCCTGTACAGAGAAAAGGGAAACATTGCGATGAAAAAATTCATGAGAAAAATATTTCTGATTCCAGCCGCTGCTTTTATCGGCATCGGTTCTCCTCTTATGGGGGGGGGGGATGATGCCTTTTCCAGCATGGTTAAAGGTCCGGCTGTGCCCGAGATTCCCTCTGAAAGTAAAACTGGAAAAGAAGCAAAGACTGAGCATGCCGACTGGCTTTCAGTACCGGCCGTGGCAGGGTTTGCCGGAGGAGCGGTTGTACAGGGAGTTGTCCGTATCCCGGCCAGGGGGATTGACGTGCCGGGGCAGCACACTCCGGATGGACGGCCGGTCAATATCACCCCCAAAAATCTTTCAGAGATAAGATTTTCCGGCTGGGCGGAGGGGAGTAGAAACAAAAAGGCCTATTACCCTGCGAGGCTTGAAATATCGCTGCTGGATGGAACCAGATACATTACGGGACGCGTACCGGGTTTGGATAGTTTGCTCTTTGAAGCAAACGGCCGGAGCTATCATGTCTACTCATACTTTTATTCAGATACAAAGCCGAAGAAGCCCCATGACCGGACTCTTATTTCGATTAAGCTCAAGCAGAGCAGCGCACCGGCCGGGGGTGCCGGGATAATAGACATGCTCATGAAGATGAAGTAAGCCCGGCTCTCCCGATATCTGTTCCGCCTCGGTGTTCCGGCCCTTTCGTGGGCGGGTTGTTAAAACCGGCGGCTTGTGTCGCGGGTTTACTGCTGCCGTTTTTGCAGCGTATCACCGTCGGGGTGGTGTTGAAAACCCTGCGGAAGGCCTTGTTGAAGGTGCTTATGTTATCAAAGCCGGCTTCCATGGCCAGGTTTATAATACTTTCTTCGGAGTCGCGAAGTGCGGAATAAACGTGCTGTACTCTTAGCCTGTTAATGTAGTCGGCAATTTTTTCGCCGGTGAATCTTTTGAAATACCGTCCCAGATTGTCAGGGCTGAGTCCAATATGGGCGGCAAGACCTTCCCGCGAGATGCTTCTTGTAAAGTTGCTGTTGATATAGTCTATTGCTGACTTGAGCTTATCCTGCGTTGTCTGAGAAAGTGACTCTGAGAGTCTTGCCATCTTCTCCTCTGCAAGAGATGGTCTGAGTTTTTTAAAATAGTAGATAAAAGTAAAAGTAACTGAAATCGTAAAGAGCAGCCCAAAGACGGCGAGAAGAAACTCGGCCTTGCGTTGGCGATAGTTGTTGAAGTCAATTCTAAGGTGGCCAATTATTCGGCCGCCCATGGATATTGGTTCATGAATAGTGTGAATGACCTCTGTTGGTGTGTAGATGCGGTTGGTTTTTTCGAAAATCTTCTTATGGCGCGTGTCTGAGATACTTATTCGGGATATAGATAAATCGGCAAGGAAGCGAATGCAGCAGTTTTCAATCAGCTGGGTGTCATAATTCCATAACAGTTGGGATATCTCCCTTGCCATGCTTTCTCCAATCGACTTGCCGTGTTCAATGACAGTTGTGTCTGGAATACTGAGCACCATCAGTCCTTTGGAATATCCTGTATATATTGGGCTCTCTGAAGTATATGCCTCGTTAGATGTTGATATTCTTTTAAAAATAAGATTATATGAACTGTCAAAAACCTCCAATCTGCTGATTTCATTGTTGTCGAAGAATGAATCTGTTGTGTCGTAAAAGAAGAGGCTATTGGAATGCAGCGGGTTGCCTGAATGGGATTCAAGAATACTTGCGCTTATTCTCGCGGCCTTGTTTATTAGAATGAATTTATCATATAAAATGTTTGATGCAATGTGAATCGTCGTGAACAACAGCACAAGAGATAATGAAACCAGTAACGATAATCTGATGTACTTGCTTTTCATTGGATTTACCATCTCAGGTAAGCTTTTTTTGGATGAAACTTGTAAACATGTCAAATTGTAGGATATTTATTTTGAACAATCAATTCATTTATTGCTTTATTCCAAGTATTTTTTGCACAGAGAAATTGTATTTATCAAGCGATTTATTATGGGCTTTTGAAAATTGTCTGAAATTTAGAATATCATTTGAGCGGCTCTTTAGAAGTGAGTTTATCATGTGATGGTCCTTTCTTTCGACAACCTCCATCTTTGTGTAGAATGTTTTCGTATCGGTCATATTGATGCCGTTCAGATAATCATAAATCAGAACCATCGCCCACGCTCCATCCAGGAAGTGCCCTCCGACTGAAACAGCGTTGGAATTTGATCCGACTTCCCTGAGAGCATAATCAGACCAGTCGATGCCTCCAGCGATAATGCTGCATTTTTCGTTTTTATGTAATTCCTTACAGGCATCCATTACTCCCGCGGCAATTGAATCGCTTCCGCACCAGATAATATTTGTGTCTGGGTAACGGTCTCTCAGAAACATGCGGGTTTTGGTCTTTGCGAGTTCAGTGTCATACTTGTCAACTGAGATTGTCTGGTGAAGTTTGACTCCCGGGAACTCATCTAATGCTTTATTCAAACCATTCAGGCGCAGTTGAGAAAAAGGGTAGTGCATTCCTCCCGGAAGAGCCACCAGAGTTGGATGCTTGATTCCATTTCGGAGAGCTTTTTTTATCAGCGTTTTAGCGAGGAGATAACCGGCCTGTACATCATCGGGAAGTATATCGGCAATGTATGAGCTGTACTGTTCTCCGGGTTTCCCAAAACCTCGAAGCGGACTGTGGAAACAGACCAGCGGAATATTTTTGTTTAGAATCTCATTTCTAATAATCTCAGAAAAAGCAGGTATTGAACTGAGCGTGCCGGTCATGACAACCCCGTCAGGGCTATATTTTTTGATCGCCTGAGACAACCCGGACGGGGCTATTTTTTCCTTCGGATCGAAAGTGATTTCCAGTCTGATTACAGATATCCCAATATCTCGCGCGGCAATTAAGGGGTAAGCCATCAACTTGTCGTGAAAAAAAACAGGGTTTGGGCATTTTCTGGCAAAACGGGGGTTTATATACAGAACCTTATATGCGCTCTGGTTGAGGCGTCCGGGGATGGTTGTAATGGTAATATCAGAACTTTCATCTTTTTTACATCCCGTATCTGAAATAAACAGGATTATTGTAATCAACGAAAATGCCCTAATTAAAGTCCGGAATTTGCCCATATAGTTCTCCATAACGGCGTGTATAACAGAAAAAGTCCAATGAACACCAAATTTAGTCAAGAATTATGAGCTGAATGTGATTTTGCGCCATGTATTTTTCTGATAACAGAAATACATCATGCTTAAAACGTGCTTCATCGCTCACGCGGTTGCCTGCCTGCTCAATTCAGAGTAAAAATAATACAGTTTAGTTTAATCATTTAGGAGGTTGTCCTCTCTGAGAGAGGGAATTGGTCTTTGCTATAAACTCATTTGAGTTTATATATCATTTATACAAATATAATTATTAGGAGGGGAGTCTTTTATGAAAAAAACTCTTTATTTGATCCTGCTTGCAGCCATTGGCCTGTTTAGCGCGTGCGGCGATGACAGCAGCGGTGATGACTGTGTCAGTACTTACTGTAATGAAGACGGCAAGCTGGAGCAGCCGGTCATTGGTGTTGCCTCTGCATTCGTTTCTGCAAGTTCGACTGTAACGTGGGATGTAACCGGGACAACGGTTGTTGAAGCTGACGGCTACCAGTTCAAGGATTCAAACAGAAATGGTGTGCTTGATACTTATGAGGACTGGCGCCTGTCACCCGAGGAAAGGGCAGCTGATCTTGTCGGAAGGATGTCTTTAGATCAGAAGGCCGGCCTTTTCTGCGCTCCTCACATGAGTTTCGGGTCATTCGCGACTGTCGATGAGTTCGTTCCTTCAATAAACAGCGTCGCCGATACAAATGTTAGAATTAAAATTGCAAATAACGGTTTCACACCGGCAAACAGAGCTGATCTCAATAACAAGTGCCAGGCATACGTTGAGTCAAAGGAACTTGGAATTCCATGGCTGTGGCTCCAGGATCCGGCATTCAGTATTTCGGGAACCGCTGGAGAGGGTACTCCTTCTCAGAACGGTTTCTCAAAATGGCCGGGTCAGCTCACTATTGCAGCCACTCAGGATCCTGAACTTGTGTACAAATGGGCCCAGGCTTCGCGTGACGCATGGCGTTCTGTTGGTATTAGAGTCTACCTTGGTCCTCAGATAGACCTCACTACAGAACCGAGGTGGGGAAGGAATACCTCTACATTTGGAAGCTCATCAGAGTTGACTTCGCAGCTGGTTCAGTCGATAGTTAAAGGGTTTCAACCTGACGGTGCAAAACTTGGCCCTAATGCGATTGTATGTAATCTGAAACACTTCCCAGGCGATGGACCCCAGGAGGGAGGATTTGACGGACACAATCCGTCGGGTAAATGGATTGTTTATCCGGGAGATAATTTTGATTATCATCTCGCGCCATTTATCTCAGGCTTTGAGGCAGGTGCGCTGTCCTGTATGCCTTATTATCCGATTGCACGTCAGGGTGACTGGAGCGGCGCCGACGGTGTGATTGATGGAAGAACAATTGAGCAGGTCGGAGGCGGGTATAATGCCGATTTTCTTACGACGATGTGGAAAGAACACTACGGATATGATTACACGTGGTTTATCTCCGACTGGATGATTTATGCTGACAGTTCGACTTTAGGCCTGGGAGGTTTCATGTCTCCGTGTCATGGTGTTGAAGCCCTTACTTCTCCTGAGAGAGTTGCAAAATCCATGAAGGCTGGTATGAATGTTTTTGGAGGAGTCAGTGATTATACCTGGGTCACCGATGGTTATAATTCAGGCCTGATCACCATGGAAGATATTGATAAAGCCATGGGAAGGACCCTTGAAGTAATGTTCAAACTGGGACTTTTTGAAAACCCGTATACTGACCCTGAAGTTGCAACTGCAGCTTTTGCTAAAGCTGAATACTGGACCACTGGAGAGGAGGCCCTGGCCAAATCTGTTACCTGTCTGAAAAACGCAGATGATCTTCTTCCGGTAGCGGCAGGGCAGAAAATCTATGTTCTTGCTGGTGAAGTGGATTCGGACACGGGTGTATTTACTCCTTCAGTAGTCCCTGAAACATTAACCAGCGCCTCGGACTACGGTACTGTTATCAACAATGACGCATCTTACGCTAGTGAGGCTGAGAAAATTGCCGCAGCTGACATCGTGTACATGAGAATAGGCGCTCCAAGCTGGCCTTTTGCTTCAAGTGCTGCGCAGAGAAGCGGAGCATGTTACAGGGAATATGTGCACGATGGAAATGACTATTATGTGGACTATTTTGAGAATGGGCGATGCAACAATTATGATACAACTTATGCTGTTCTGCAGTATGCTCGTGATGCGATAGCTTCATCGGCTGACAGTACAGCTAAAATTGTTCTTCAGGCTTCCATTACAACAAGCGTAGTCATTGAACTTTATCTTCTCTGTGACGCGATGATAGTCGATTTTGGAGGAATTCCGGATGTTACTGCTTTCAACGCAATCTTCGGCAGAGCGGATATTACCGGAAAACTTCCTACAGGTCTCCCGGATAATGATTGGGCCATATTCAATGGTTATGAAGATCTTCCTGATGATGATTCCACGGTATTCCCATTTGGATATGGTCTGACTGTAAAAGCTTCAAAGTGATGTAACTCCCTCAATGACTTGACGGGTTGAATTATTCAAAGCGGGAGTGCCCTTGGGGCATTCCCGCTTCCTCTCATTTGACTGTCAGGAGTTCCTCCCATCTTGTAGTGTAGCACGGGCTCAGCCTGGCCCTCTTCATGTGCCAGCTTCCTGATAGTCCGTCAGACGCCAGCTGCACGGAGTTCTTCCCGTAGCGTGAATTTATTGAGTCCATTACCTTCGAAAGCGTATCCCTTTGTTCCGGGGTACCGGGTTCGGAGAAGAGATTGAGCTGGCAGGAATCTTTAGGGACAAGCCCTGAAAGGATGACCCCGGCTTTTTTATACCTGTAGCCGCAGCGATATATGGATACGAGCTGCGTCAGGGCGTTTCCTACGATTGCCGGGGTGTAGTCGGTGGGAGATGGAAGTACCGCCGTTGACGAGCGGGCGTACTGAGGCTCGTCCCTGAAGCGGTTGGTGCATATATAAACAGTAATCGAAGAGGCGGCGGACCCCTGAGACCGAATCCGTCCCGCGGCAGAAGACGCGTACGACGACACGGCTTCTTTCATCTCCTGAAGGCTTTCGACCGGCCTCGAAAAGGAGCGGGAACTGCATGCCTCTTTTTTGGACGGAGGATATTCCTCCAGCGCCATACACGGGATTCCCCTTAGTTCGTTAACCAGCCTGAGCCCGGTTATTGTCAGGTGCTTTCTGACCCAGCTGTCATCGGCTCTGCTCAGGTCAAGAGCGGTGTTGATGCCGGCAAGCCGCAGGAACCTGGAATACTGCCAGCCTATCCCCCAGACATCTTCGACGGGAAGCGTGCTGAGGGCTTCCCGCATTTGATCTCCGCTGCCGATGTTGAAAAGGCCCGAGCCTCCGGGTTTTTTAGCGATGCGGTTTGCAGCCTTGGCAAGCGTTTTGGTGCTGCCGTTGCCGACGGAAACCGGAATTCCTGTATGCTGGTAGACGGTGTGCTGCATGAGCCGGCAAAGCGAGTTTAGTTCTTCCGGGCTTCCGGTCAGCGAAAGAAACGATTCATCAATTGAGTAGACTTCAATTTCAGGTGAGAACATGGCCAGCGTCTGCATGACACGGCGGGACATGTCTCCGTAAAGGGCATAGTTTGATGAGAGGGCAGAGCCTCCGCGCCGAAGAATTTCCCTCTCACATTCATGAATCGGAGTTCCGGTCTTAATGCCGAGGGATTTTGCCTCCTGGGAGCGTGATACCACACAGCCGTCGTTGTTGCTGAGAACAACTACTGGCTTACCGTTAAGGGATGGATTGAAGACCCTCTCACATGAGACGTAAAAGTTGTTGCAGTCAACCAGCGCGAATACTTCCGCCATGTCATATCAGCCGGTGAATAACATTGGTCACTACTCCCCATACTTCGAAGTCCGACTCCGGCGGAACCTCAATGGGGCTGTAGTCGGGATTTTCCGGGGATAGAAACACCCGGCCATTGCTTCTAACGAGGCGTTTCACGGTCAGCTCGCCGTTAAGCAGAGCTATTATTACCTGATTGTCTCTCGGGCGCAGCGCCCTGTCAACGACGAGAATGTCTCCATCGTGTATGCCTGCTCCGGTCATGGAGCTGCCCGAAACTCTCAGACAGAAGGTGGCTGAGGGGTGCTCAATGAGGTATTCGTTGAAGTCCAGGCTCTTCTCAATGTAGTCCTCGGCGGGCGAGGGAAACCCCGCCTTTATCCGTGAGGAGAACAGGCTCACGCGCGCCGTAACGCGCGCTTCTGCCGGTATCGGTGTTAAATCAGCTTTTTTGCGTGGCCATATCATGAAGGCAAAATAATACAGGGGGTAAAACAAGTCAACAAATGTTTAGTTAATTTGAATCTCGCCTGTTTTTTCAGAGTTGAAGATATCTGAGATGATCTATCTTTGAGGCAAGCTCCAGGTCCTTTTCTACGGGGAACCACGGATCCGTTCCGTTAGCTGGCGTGAAAGTAAGCTCACCGAAGTAGACCCTTCCGTTGGCCCGGTACAGGTCTACGCGTACATAGGGGAAGCTTTTCGAGAGTTTCCGGGCTGTTTCGAGCATTTCCTCAAGTTCAGCCGGCCTGGGAAGGCCGTTTCCGAGCCTGACCTTTTTCCCGTATATTCCGTAGTCTATCCAGTCGGTGTTGAAGTAGTTTTCATAGTGGTCTGAAAAACGTCCGGTCTGTACCTCAATCATCTCGGGGTTTCCGGAAAAACAGTGTATCTTGTAGTCTCTAAGTTCTCCTGTCTCGTCCTCAAGGTATTCCTCGCAGATTATTTTCGGTTTGACGGGTTTGTATTGATTTTCCTTTGTGTATCTGTAAATTTTATCCTTCATGAGTTGATTGAAAAATTTTTTAGTTTTATCAATATTTACCTTTGATTTGTCCCGGCATATGAGGTTGCCTCCCGTTCCGTTGTTTAACTTCAGAACAAAACTTGACGGGAGTTTGCTCAGTTCAATCTCTTCGGGTTTATTGAAAACAGCATAAAGTTGCGGGAGATAATGAGCTCCAATAGTTTCCGTGATAAAGTTTCTGACCTCGTACTTGTCAACGTAGGGAGCAAAGCGTTCAAGATTTCCATGCAGCTTAATCCAGTGGATCTTTTCACCGAAAAATTTCGGATTCTTCAGGTTGAGAATTCTATGATAGCTGCGACCGAAATCCAGGTAGAGCGCTGCCCTGAAAGGCAGGAAGGCGTTAATTTTTTTAAATATAGATAATTTCATAATGATCTTTACTCCCTTATTTTGTTTACCATCTGCCGAGTCTTCTTTTAAAGGGCCGCCAGAATATTTGAGGCCAGAAAAGCGGGTTTATTCGGAGCAGATTTTTCAAAAGCGCTCTCCAGAGATCTTTCCGCGATTCCCTGTCCAGAAGCTCAACGCTGCGGCTGTACGAGCTCTCTGTTTCCCATTCGTTCTCTGGGCGTTCTGTAAGGCGGTTTCTCCTTTTGATTTCCTCATGCAGCCTGACTCGTTCGTTCCCGGGGGCCGAGGCAGGCCGGTTTTCGGCGTCGTTGATAATCGGATATATCTCGTAACCCGAAATGCCGTCCCGGCTGAATTCTACGCTTAGAACCATTGACCATGATGTGTCGGAAAATGTTCCTCCGAAGATAAAGTTCCCCAGACTGTAGGCTGTAAGGGCCTTCCCGTCATAGTGCACTCCCTGCACGACATGAGGGTGGTGTCCCGCTATGATGTGCGCTCCAGCTTCAATGATGCGGGATGAAAGCTTTTTCTGCCAGAGTGCCGGCCTGTCTATGTACTCGTTGCCCCAGTGCAGGGAGACAACAACGATACGTCCGGGGGCCGCGGCTTCTCTCACTTTTGAGAGCAGTTCTTCCACGGTTCCTCCGCCGTTGAAAGCGTATTTTTCCTTTCTGAGGCAGGCGCCTATAAGCGCTATTTCAAGAGTGCCGGCCTTTGTGAAGACAGGTTCAATACCGGAGATGAAGCTGTCTTCATGTCCTGATCCGCTGACGGCTATACCGGCTTTTTTTAGATTTGCTGCTGTGTCCCGCGCAGCCTCAATGCCATGTTCCAGAATGTGATTGGTTGCGACATTTGCGGCTGTTAGGCCCCACTTTCTGAGAAGTTCTACAGAGGAAGGACGTCCTCTCATGTACATTGAACGCATGCTTCCGGTTTTTTCGCCTTTGCTGCTGAGTACCGTTTCAACGTTGCCGATAACCGCGTCATGCGATTGCAGAAGCCGTACAATCTCAGGGTCAAGGTAGTCATAGCCGTATCTGTCAATCTGCGATCTGACTCCGAAGCCCCTGTTCCAGAACTCGTCGCCGCACATAATATCGCCGACGAGAGCTATTTTAACAGTACTCATCGAGGCCTCCTTTCAGACTTTTCCTTTAGAGCTCTGTCAATGAGGGAAAGAATTTGCTGAATGTGATTTTCCCAGGAATTCTGCTCCGCTATTTTAATCCGCTTCATGCGCCTTTTCTCGGTATCATGCTTAAGCTCCCGCGAAATGGCCCTGCAGAATTCGGCGCTGTTGCCCGCAATGCTGACAATGTCTGAGTAGTTTGCAACTACCTCCTTGATGGGGACAGACACGACGGGTTTCCCGCAGGCCATGTATTCGAAAAGCTTGAGCGGATTGCAATGCTCAATCCATGAGCACATTTTCCAGGGCAGAAGGCACACATCAAATGAAGCGCAAAGCTTTGGAATCTCGGCATATTCTATGCGCCCGGGAAAAATTACATTGGGAAGATTTTTAAGGCCGCTGTAGTCTCCGACGGTTATGGTGCCTGCTAACACAAAGATACAGTCAGTAAGCTTCTCGGCACAAATTTGCAGGGTTTCAATGTCATTTGAATCAGTCAGCGTCCCATAGTAACCTGCCACCGGCTTGCCGGTCTCAGGAAGGAAAGCCGGCCTTTCACCGGAGGCAAGGGCTTGCTGGAAAAGGTCAAAATCAACCCCGTGAGGGATGTAATAGGTCCTGGGGTTTGACTTGATTTTCCATTCGTAGAGTTCTTTTGAGACGCAAATTATGATATCGCTTTTCTTTGTTGCGAGGCTGTCTCTTCTTATGAGAGAATTTCTGTTTGTCACAAAGCTGTCGTCAATATACAGATCCGATACCTGGTAAACAATGAGTTTCGATCTGAAGTATTTTACAAAATCAGCGGCGCGGTTGTTCTCAAGCCAGATTATCCTTCTGTTGATTCTCAATGCTGACATTACAGCCCATATTTGAATAAATATGAGGATATTGTTTATTGTGTCTACTAAGCGGTTGCCCTGGGCCGGAATGAATATCGGGCTGAAAACGTAGAGGTCCTTTTTGACCTTTCTAACCGCTTTTAGAAAGCTTTTAAGCTTTCTAAAAATTTTTCGAAGCAGGCCCGTCGATAAACCGCTCGTTTTTAACGTCCCCTTCAGGTCAGTGCTGACAGGATTTATGTAAAGTACTCTGCCGTGTCTGCTCAGTTTTTCAGCCGCGTGCGTTCCGCTGCTCGGATTCATTGTCCACCAGTCTGACGGACCGAACAGGAGAATATTGTGTCTGGTATCCATTATTCCATTACTCCGGTGAGCATTATCGAAAAGCTGTGAGGTGCGTCAGGACAAGATATGTCATTACACAATGTGCTCTATTTTAACAAGCATATTTTTTAAGCCGAGGTTGACAAGTTCACTGGAAATTTATAATATATTAAAATAGTGAAATAGCTGATTTCATAACTCCGGAGGGAAATAGATGAAACTTATAATTATTTTTGCCGCTGCTGTTTTTATTACGGCCTGTTCTGATTCTGAAGATTCTGATTATAAAGCTACGGTGCAAACCTATGCCGCCCCTGGAGGGTATCCTGACGGAGTAGCAATAGCCGGAAATGGAGACATTTATGTGACCGACGTAAATCAGGGTGAAGTTATTGTTTATCCGGCCCTTGAGGATTCTGAGCCTGCTGTGATAGAGCTTGATGAAGGGATCAATCCCGACGGTATAGCCGTTGTAGAAAATGAAGATATTACGACTATATATATAGCGGACACAGGTATGGAAGACGGAGAGACTCAGGGTGAATCAACAGGGGCCGTTTATGTTTACAACGAAGAAAATGGCCTGCAGGTTCTGCTTGATGGCGCTGATATAGTAAATCCAACTGGTGTAGCGGTTGACAGCAGCGGCAACCTGTATGTTTCAGACCAGGGCAGCGGCGACATCTACAGGGTTCCAATAAACCCTATGACTGGTGCGGCGGGTGTTCCGGAAAGTCTGCTTGAAGGATACAGTGATGTTGAGTCGCCGCATGGAATAGCGCTCACCGAAGATCAGGATGGTTCAATATCTGTGTATGCGACAGATATTGGAGAAAACAGCAATAATGTTATTAAGGTAACAGTTCCTGAAAACAGCGACGAAGGGACTGTCCTGGTAGAAGAGCTGACACCTGATTCAACGGGGGGTACTTTGACGGGAGCTGCCGAAGAAGCACTTTTTGACGCTCCTCACGGAATCTCGGTTGATAAAAATGGTGCACTGTTTGTTACAGATGAGAATAACAATCGTGTTCAGGTAATAACACCTTCGGGCAATGTAATAACAATTGCAGGAAACGGAAAATCAGGGGACTCGGAAGGGGATGCTGAAAGCGCTGAGTTTAACAGGCCGAGAGGAGTGGCTGCCGGGAAAGAGGGAGAGGTATTTGTATGCGATTACGGGAACGGCAAAGTTAAAAAAATTGAATACAACCTTACTGAAATAGAATGAAGTTATTTGAAGAGTTTATTTACATTTGCCGGGAGTGTAAGTTCTTCGCCGTCGTTTGCAGCGGAGTTAACCAGGCTTGAAACTGCGAAGTATTCAAGGTTCTTTTCTGCAGGAACAGTCACCATATCTATGACGCTGTTGCCTCCACTGTCGGGTGACAGCCATTTTTCGGCGGATATCAGGCTGATTGTTATCGGGATTCGGTTGTGTATTTCCCTGAACCAGTCCGGTGCCTCTGCGGTTATGATGGAGAACGAGTATTCGGAGCCGCTTTCATCAGACTCTGAGCTGCTGTATATACCGGCCATCGCCAGAGGTTGACCGTCGAGTGATTTTACAAACACGGGTTGTTTCCCTGCGATGGTCTTTGTCCACTCATAAAATCCATCGGCAGGGATAATGCATCTCGATGTCAGGAGAAGCTTCCTATAGTAAGGTCTCGAGGTTACGGTTTCCGCTCTTGAATTGATGAGGTTCACCGGAGAGGGTGAGCTCGCTGTGCGGGTTGATATCCCCCACCTCATATTGACCACCTGCCTTTTAATGCCCTGTTTGAGGACATAAACAAGTCTGCCCGGGGCAATGTTGAATGAGGGAGACTCTGAGCACAGGACTTCATCGGCGGAAAACCTCTGTGCAATAACTTTTAACGGAATAGTCTGGGCGAACCTGCCGCACATGAGCAGGCTTACTCATTCCTGAAAAAATCAAGGCGGGTTCTGAGTGTCTCCGCTGTTCTGGCAATAGTATGAGAACTGGCTGAAAGCTCTTCGGCGCCGGAGGCTATGGACTGATTCAGCTCGGCAATGTTTCCGACGGTCGAGACTATCTCGTTTGCGGCGAGCTCCTGCTCATGTGTGGCGTCTTTAATGAGCTGCGCCCTTTCAACAACCTGGACCGCATCTTCCTCCACCTCGCGTCTGGACGTGTCCAGCTTTGAAACCACGTCTATCTGCCTGTCCATCATTGAGTTGATGTTTTCGACGCCGTCGACGATGTTGCTTATTGAGCGGACGGTCTCAGTGACCTGAACGAGGCCTTCCTTTATCTCCGCGTTTGTCCGCTTGATGAGGCTGTCAATGTTTTTGATGCTGCTTGAGGTCTGGTCGGCGAGTTTGGAAATCTCGTCCGCGACAACAGCGAAGCCTCTGCCGAAGTCTCCGGCCCTCGCGGCCTCAATGGCGGCGTTAAGTGAGAGCAGATTTATCTGATCTGATATGTCGTTTATTATAGTGGTGATGTCCAGCATTTCGGAAGATGCGGAGCCGATGCGGTTCATCGTGTTGCTCATTACATTAAGCCTTTTTTCGCCAGCATCGGCCTCGCTGTTGATCCGTGATGCAAGCTGCTTGGTTTCGTTGATCATTCTCTGTGTTTCAAGCGCGTTTTCGGAGAAAACCTCCAGACGGCCCATGAGGCTGTCTATGAGTCTCTTCTGGTTCTCAGTATTCCCGGCAATGCTTTCCATTCCTGCGGTCAGCTCCTCTATGGTTGATGTTATCTCCTCAGAGCTGGCTGCTCCGGACTGGGCTGAAGAGGAAAAGCTGTCTGACGCGGCTGCAAGCTCCTCTGAGCTTGTCGAGAGCGAGTGCGATATATCGGATATCTCCGCCACGGTTTCACTGAGAATGTTCTTCATCTTGTTCAGGTCAGATGCCATACGGCCAAGTTCATCCTGACGGTTGATGCTTACTTTTGCGGACAGGTTCCCTTTTGCCAGGTCCTGAGAGAACTTTGAGACAAGATCCAGAGAAGCCGCGACTCTACGCCCGAACATGACTGCAAGGAGCCCTGATATCACTACTATAATCAGAGAGATTATGATTATTCTGTTGAGCATGCTGTAAATGGGCTGAACATAGTCTGAGATGGCAACCGCGTATGAAACGGCTCCAATTGTGGTTCCATTATTGTCTTTAATTGACTCGTACCGGGTGTAGGAGGGTATTCCTACTACATCCGCCTCTCCGATAAAAACGTCATTCTTTTCGGTGAAAAGGCTGGAATAAACATCAGGATCTATTTCCGTCCCGATGGGGCGTGTGCCGTCGCTGTTTTTCAGGCTCGTGGAAACCCTGATGTTTTTTTGAAAAACGGTGGTAATGCCGCCGAATATCTGGGCCAGTCTGTCAACAATCTCATGGTTGTCATTTATAAGGTAGTCCCCCGCGTATAGTTTGCCCTCGTTTATGTTGAAGCCCCCCTTGAGGCTTAAAATATACTTTTTTACCTGTAACTTATTTTCGAGATCAGTATAGGCCTTTTTTTCAGCCGATGCGACGAATTCGTGCATAGCGATGAAGGTCGCGAGAGATATTGACAGGGATGTGAGAAGAATACCGGCAAGCATTATCCTTCTCCCTAATTTTTTTCTGACGAATGAGAACATATATCCTCCTCAATTTTCTCCGCATGACTGATGCGGACGGTTTTCTGAATGTGTAACTCTGCTGCTGGTAATGAGTTCAACCTCAAATTATATACATATTTCATGTTAAACTCAAGTGTTTTTATCGAAGTTGTCGTAAAGCGTAGTATAATTGGCCTGCAATCTTTACAGTTGATTATCCTAAAAAACTTGACAAACCGGGGCATTAGCTCCAAATGGAATTATGTACTTTGAGAGGTCCAATATTAGCTTTCTGATTCTGTTTCTCATTGTGGGAGCAGTACTGGGTTCTGCACTGGGAACCTTGATTGCGAGGGCGGTTCCGCAGTTTTCGCTGCTGACAAAGAGCCTGACCGGGCCCCTCGGCTTCAGCCTTGAAGTTGTTTCTTTTAGTCTTAAGATAAACCTTTCAGCTATTGTCGGGATGATTCTCGGATTTATCCTGTTTAGAAGGGTTTAGGCCGCACCCGCGGTTATTCTCCGATTCTGCTGTTGAGGGCAGATTCCGGATATAAATCGGCAGAGGCCGGTTGCCTTCATTCCTTGAGATGGGCAATTTCCTTTTTTGAATACCGTTGCCGTACGGCTTCAGGCCGTGGCATTTAAAGACCCGCCGCTCGATTTTTGCTGATGTCCCGCGGCGGGAGGTAGAATACAATTATATTTTTACAGGGGGTAACCTAATTGGCAGTAGTATCAATGAAAGCCTTACTTGAGTCCGGAGTACATTTCGGACACCAGACCAGAAGATGGAATCCTAAAATGGGTCAGTTTATCTTCACAGCGAGAAACGGGATTCACATCATAGACCTGCAGAAGACAATGCAGAGGGTAAAGATTGCACATGCCGCTATGCTTGACCTGGCAGCTAAAGGCGGTAAAGTCCTTTTTGTGGGAACCAAGAAACAGGCCCAGAGCGCGATAATTGAGCATGCCCAGAAATGCGGAATGTTCTACATCGCAGAGAGGTGGCTTGGCGGATTGCTCACAAACTTTAAGACTGTCAGCTATTCTATTGACAGGCTAAAAGAGCTTGAAAAGATGAAAGAAACAGGCAAGTGGGACGCGGAAACAAAAAAAGAAATTCTTGATCTTGAGAGAGAGCTTGAGAAAAAGGACAAGATACTTGCCGGCATCAAGGATATGAAAAAACTTCCTGACGCCATGTTTATTATCGATCCGAAGAGAGAGACAATTGCGGTCGCGGAGGCGCGCAGGCTCGGTATTCCAATTTTCGCTGTAGTAGACACTAACTGTAATCCGGATGAAATAGATTATCCTATTCCCGGAAATGATGATGCCATCAGAGCGATCGCTCTTTTCCTTGAAGTTATGGCAAACGCCGTAATTGAAGGCCAATCTGGAGGTCAGTCTGACCAGCAGGTTGATGAGGAAGGTGAAGTATCTGCTGATGAAGCAGAAGAAGCATCTTCAGCCAAATCCGGCGAATCCGATGATTACGAAGACAACGAAAAGGCGAAAAGCTGGTAACAGCTTAGCGCTTTCGTTCAACCCGGTTGAATCAGCCATGGTTTTACCGGGGTTCTTTATAAATTACGATAAGGAGAAAGTCAGTGGCAGAGATAACAAGTGAAATGATTAAGCAACTCAGAGAAAAAACGCAGGCGGGAATGCTTGACTGCAAGAAGGCCCTTGCCGAGATGGATGGAGATATGGACAAAGCGGTTGAGTTTCTTCGTAAAAAGGGACTTGCTTCCGCCGATAAAAAAATGACACGACAGGCAACAGAAGGTATCGTGGCGTCATATATTCACAGTAACAACAAGGTTGGAGTTCTAATCGAGCTCAAGTGCGAGACTGATTTTGTCGCAAGAAATGACGATTTTCAGACTCTCGCAAAGGAACTGTGCATGCAGATAGCCGCTTCTTCTCCGCAGTATGTCAGTGTTGATGATGTGCCTGCTGAAGTAGTAGAGAAGGAAAGAGATATTGCCCGTGAGCAGATGAAGGATTCGGGCAAGCCTGAAAATGTTCTGGAAAAGATCATCGATGGCAAAATCGCCAAGTACTACTCTGAGGTTTGCCTTCTTGAGCAGGAGTATATCAAGGACAGCAGTGTCGTCATAAAGGATCTTATCAAGTCGAAGGTTGCCGTGTACGGTGAGCCTATCGAGGTCGGTCGTTTTACAAGATATCAGATCGGATAATATATGTGTGCTGATAGAAACGGGAATCCGCCCCGCTACAGGCGGATACTTCTCAAATTGAGCGGAGAGGCCCTTGCCGGAGAACGCGGCAGAGGCCTTGATCCTCAGATCCTCGAAGTAATGTGTTCAGAGATAGCTGAAGTTCGCGAGGCCGGTGTGCAGCTTGCGGTCGTTGTCGGAGCGGGCAACTTTTTCAGGGGAGCCTCGGGCGAAAATCTTGGAATATCAAGGGTGACCGGCGATCATATGGGAATGCTGGCTACTGTAATGAATTCTCTCGCGCTGGCTGACTCACTCGAGAAGAAGGGCTGCCCGGCGGCAGTAATGACCTCGGTGGAAATGAAAGCATTTGCCGAGCCTTACGCAATCGGAACGGCTTTAAGCAGGCTTGAACAGGGCTCTGTCGTTATCGCTGCCGGCGGAACGGGACACCCTTTTTTTACGACCGATACCGCGGCGGGATTGAGGGCTGTTGAGCTCGGTGCGGATATCATGCTGAAGGCCACGAGGGTAGACGGTGTTTACACCGGTGATCCGGAGAAAGACCCATCCGCGCAAAAGATCGAAAAAATTTCCTACCAGAGAATCATTGAGGAAAAGCTTAGAGTGCTTGACCTCACCTGCGTGTCTCTGTGCATGGAGAACTCATTGCCCATAATGGTATTTAACCTGTTTGAAAAGGGGGCTCTGGTGAGGGCGGCCAGAGGTGAAAAAACAGGAACTATTATTTCCTGATACGGGGGACTGTATGGTAGATGATATAATCAGGGACGTTGAAGACAGAATGAATAAGAGCATTCTTGCTCTTCAGAGGGATTTCGCGTCAATAAGAACGGGCCGGGCAAATCCGGCCATGTTTGAGGGCCTTTTTGTAAACGTTTACGGGGCCCAGATGCCTCTCAATCAGGTGGCTACAATATCAATTCCCGAACCCAGAATGGTGGTGATTCAGCCATGGGACAAGACAAATCTTGGCGAGATTGAAAAGGCCATTCTCAAGTCTGATCTTTCGGTTAATCCGGCAAATGACGGCAACCTGATAAGGATACAGATTCCAGAGCTGACTGAGGAGAGGCGTAAAGAGTATGTAAAACTTGCGAAGACAAAAGCTGAAGAGTGCAGGGTCGCCATCAGAAATATCAGGCGTGACGGTAACGAAATGGTCAAGTCGCTTGAGAAAGACAAAGAGATATCCGAGGACGATTCAAGAGACAGTCAGGCGAGAATTCAGAAGGTTACTGATAAGTATATTGAAAATGTTCAGACCTACAGCGACAATAAGGAGAAGGAAATTCTCAGCAACTGAGGCTGAACTCCCGGAGACGCGCTGATAATGAACCAGAAAAAAAAGAAAAGCTCTTCCGGCATCGGCCCGGCCCATTGCGCCATAATTATGGACGGCAATGGGAGGTGGGCAAAACAGCATTCACAGCCGAGAAGCGAAGGGCACAGGCGCGGCGCCGAGGTCATTGAAAGCCTTCTTGATGCTGCTCTGGAAATGAAGATTTCAGTACTTTCGCTGTATGCTTTCTCGACAGAAAACTGGACGAGGCCGAGGCTTGAGCTCGTTTCACTCTGGAAGCTTATGGACGAGTTTTTTCTGAACAAACGGGCTGTTCTCATGGAGAAGGGTGTCAGGGTTGTTCACTCCGGTTTTAACAGCCGCCTGTCGGCGGGAACAAGGCGTGTTTTAAACGAAACAGTAGAACTGACAAAAAAAAATCGAAATATCACAATAAACTTCTGTATAAACTACGGCGGGCGGCAGGAAATTGTCGAGGCGGTTAACCGCTGGATCGCTTCAGGAGGCACTGGCCGTCTTACGGAGGCCAAGCTCGAGAAGCACCTCTTCACAGCCGGGATGCCCCCGGTTGATCTTCTCATACGCACAAGCGGTGAGTTTCGTATCAGTAACTTTCTTCTCTGGCAGATTGCCTACAGTGAAATGGTTTTTACCGATGTGCTCTGGCCTGATTTCGGTCCGGGACACCTGCGTGAGGCGGTCGATGAATTCAGAAGAAGAAACAGACGATTTGGAGGAATATGAACGAAACGGTTAAAAGAATTCTCAGCGCGGCAGTGGCTCTGCCTGTTTACTTTTTCGCGATAATAACTGACAGCTTTTATGGACTGCCGTTGCTGCTTGTTTCTCTTGTAATATCGCTCGCCTGCCTTTACGAGTTTTATCAGATATCGATAAAAGAAGATACGGCTGGAAGGCCGTTCATAGCGGTTGGACTTGCCGCCGGTACGGCAGTTAATCTTCTTATGTACTATTACGCCTTCGGCGGTGCGTTGACATTTCTTCCGGCATTTGAGGTAAGAGCCCTCATGGGTATATTTGCCGCTCTGATTGTCATTGTGTTTGCCCTTCAGCTTTTCAGGCGTCCTATCAGCGGGGGTATTTATTCTCTCGCTGTTACTGTTTTCGGAGTCGTTTTTATCGTTATGTTTTTTTCGCACGTAATACTGATGAAGTCTTTGAAGAATGGACTTTTCTACATAATGATATTGAATATTACTGTCATGATAAACGATTCTGCTGCCTATTTTGGGGGGAAATTTTTCGGAAGACATAAGACCAATTTTGCGGTATCGCCCAAGAAATCATGGGAAGGATATTTCTTTGGCCTGCTTTTCAGCATGCTTTCCATGATAATATGCGGGCAGGCGGCACAGAGCTTTTTCGGCAGATACCTTTTCAGCATGACCGAGGCCGCTGCGGCGGGTATAATTATCAGCGTACTTGCGAGCATTGGCGATCTGGCTGAGTCAGCCGTTAAGCGGGACAGCTCCATAAAGGACTCTGGTTCAATCATACCCGGACACGGAGGAATGTGGGACGTGTTCGACGCGCTCATTTTTACAATGCCTTTTTTCTATTACTATTTGGTTTTGAGGGGATTTTAATCGGGCTGTCTGCTGATTTCAGGCGGCAGTAGAGATAAAGAATGGGAAAATCTGTATCAATACTCGGCTCAACCGGTTCAATCGGCTGTTCTACTCTGAGGGTAATCGAGTCCCTGGGCGGAGAGTTTGAAGTTTACGGAATCGGATGCTCCGGGAGCCTTGCGCTCTTGAGGGATCAGATCGCTGTGTTCTCGCCGGCGGCCGCTGCCGTCGAGTCTGAAAAGGCTGCTGTATCTGATGAGTTCGCTTCTATCAGAAGGGAATTCCCCGCTGTAGAGTTTCTGGCCGGAAGCGGGGCAATGGAAGAGCTTGCTTCAAGGGCGGTGGATGTGTGCGTTTCGGCTGTAGTTGGCGCGGCTGGACTCAGGCCGTCGCTCTCCGCACTCAGGAACAGCCGCAGGGTGGCTCTTGCCAACAAGGAAACGCTGGTCATGGCCGGCGGCATAGTGATGCAGACAGCTGCTGAATGCGCAGCTGAGCTTATACCTGTCGACAGCGAACACAGCGCTGTCCTTTCGCTTCTCGGCAATGTCCCGGAAGGTTCTCTTGAAAGAATTATTCTCACGGCATCAGGCGGAGGTCTCCGCGACTGCCCTCTAAGCAGCCTTTCTGAAGTCACACCGGAGATGGCGCTTGCGCATCCAACATGGGACATGGGCAGAAAGATAACCATCGATTCCGCCACGCTTGTCAATAAGGGCCTTGAGGTCATTGAGGCTCACTATCTGTTTGATGTTCCATATTCTGATATCTCAGTCCTTATTCATCCTGAGAGCGTGATTCACTCGCTGGTCGAGACTGTCGACGGTTCGCTCTTCGCTCACATGGGAGTTGCTGACATGGCTCTCCCGATTCTTTCCGCGCTTAAATATCCCGAAAAAGTTAGAAACAAATTCGGGCGTTTGAGACTCGAAGATATAGGCTCACTCAATTTCAGAGAGTTCGACAGGGAGAGGTACCCGGCGCTTGAGCTTTGCTACGAGGCAGGTATTCAGGGAGGGACCATGCCTGCGGTTCTTAATGCGGCTAATGAAGCGGCAGTAGAAGCCTTTCTCGATGGGAATATTGCTTTTACAGATATTACACGCGTGATTGAAAACGCGATGAAAAGCCACATGAGCATACAGAATCCATCGCTGGAAGATATCTTTGATGTAGACTATAAAACAAGGCGGATTTCCGCAGAAAATATCAGGAGTTACTCTTTATGATGATAATCACTTATATCGCTTCGGCGGTAATTTTACTCGGACTCTGCATATTTATTCATGAGCTGGGACATCTTCTCGGCGGGAAAATGGTCGGAATAAAGGCCAGGGTTTTTTCAATGGGATATGGACGGGGAATTCTAAAGAAGAAAATCGGCGATACAACCTACCAGGTTACCCTTATTCCCTTCGGTGGATATTGCCAGTTTTACGGTGAGGATCCCTCGGAAAAGAGGGAAGGCAAGGGCTTTGAGTTTCTTTCAGCAGCCCCCTGGAGACGAATTGTGACTGTTCTGATGGGCCCTCTTTTTAATCTTTTTTTTGGCATTATCCTCTTCTACATAATGAATCTGACAGGATATACCAAGGAAACCAACCGAATATCAATACCTGAGCAGATAACAACAGGTTCATATATCTCAAGCGCCTATAAGGCCGGGATGCGTGACGGGGATACAATTACGGCAATCAACGGGAAGACGGTAACCGGCTTTGATGATATTCAGGCAGGCGTTGTTTTCAGCAGCGGAGAAGCCCTTGAAATAGAGGTGAGCAGGGACGGAAATACTCTGAGCTTTTCTGTCGTTCCGGATAAGTCTCCGGATTCAGGGCGTTATGTAATAGGCGTGCTTCCGTATGGTTCCAGGACTGTTGTCGGCGGTCTCGTGCCGGGCGAGCCGGCTGAAAAAGCCGGCCTTGCATACATGGACCATATTCTTGAGGTGGACGGGAAAAAGGTTAGTTCTCCGGACGATTTTACCTCGTATTTAAAGGGTATGGCCGGCAAAACTGTTAAGGTTGCCGTTATGAGGGAAGACGAGAAAGTTGACATTGAGCTTACGCCGAGGAAGGACAGGTCTTTAATCATTGGCGGAGAAACGGTAGCATATTCAGGACTGCTTAAGCAGGCAGTCAAGGAAATGGATGTGACCCTTGACGGGAAGACTGTGTATTCCTTTGACAGCCTTATGGAAGAGGCTGAAAAGAACACCGGCAAAGAGGTGAAGCTCAAAATCAGAGATGCTGAACTCAAGGGGCCAATGTCGGTTGAAGACCGGGGTTTCGCCGGAATATACCCGGCTCTCGCGCCCGATATGGTTGAGGTTCAGTACGGAGCACTCTCCGGTCTGGCAAGGGCGGTCGTTGAGCCTTATGACTTCATTGTCATGAACCTTAAAGGCCTTGGCATGATGTTCTCTGGCGGGATGAGCGTCAGAGAGAATGTCTCGGGGCCGATAAGGATCGCGAAGATTGCCGGAGATGTTGCTTACTATAAGGGATTGTCAGCTTTCATTCTTCTGATGGCCAAGATTTCTATTATCCTTATGGTGATGAACCTTCTCCCTATTCCAGCTGTTGACGGAAGCCATATTGTCTTTTATACGATTGAGGCCATTCGCGGGAAGCCCCTAAAAAAAGAGATTATGGAACGGATTCAGACTGCGGGGGTTTTAATTCTGATCGTGCTGGGAGTTGCTGTTATTCTGAACGATATATCGATGCTTCCTTTTCTGCAAAATCTGTTCCGTTAGGTTTGTAACGCGCCGGGGCGGGGAAGGTTATTATCCCCCCCCCCAAAAAAAAATCACCGTTTATACCTCTGCATCATTGCCCGGTAGACCGTATCATAGCTGCTTGAGGCGTTCCAGAAGAGAAAGCCTGTTCCGCCAGAATCGTAAACGGCCTTTATCTGTTCCAGAATGTAGTCAGCGTTATAGTTAGTGACCCTCCAGCCGAAGGCCTGAAGCCACGGCCTTATTGCGGCATTGCCCTTGCCGGCCCTTGCAAGGACCCTCGCGACTCCCTCTTTCATAAAGCGGTACGGATGATCACCCGGGTTCCCATAGCCGTCGAAACCATCATTGAAATGGGACGGATAGAGCATCGGAGAGATGTAGTCGCAGTGCGGAGAGAGCAGAGCGATTTGCTGGCCCGTAACGCGTATGTCGACCTCTTTGCCCCAGGCCACGACTCCATAAATGTCAATGGACAGCCTTGTGTTATGCTTTTTGATTTCAGCTGATGCACGTTTCAGAAAGTGCGCTATCGCGTTTTCATTGCTCATTTTGCCGAAGTCATAGGCGTAGGAGGCGTCCTTCAGATCTCCAGTTGTCGGGAAGCGTATGTAGTCGAACTGTATCTCATCGGCTCCCATTTTTGCCATTTCCACGGCGAGGGCTATGTTGTAGTCCTGAACCGATTTGTTTGTAGGGTCGCACCATATTTCCCTTCTTCCTTTGTTCCAGACTCCTCCGGTGCGTTTTGACCTGATCGCAAATGAGGGCTGCTGTTTGGCGAGAAGGTGATCGTGAAAGACGGCGATCCTTGCTATGGTGTAAATGCCTGCTTCAGCGCATCGCCGCAGAAGAAGTCCGGGGTTGTCGATTGAAGTCCGGCGCGGGGATGTTCCGTATTTCAATGATTCCGGGATCTCAGTCCTGTACGAAATGATTCCGGGAATATCCTTGACGTCAAAGCATATTCCATTGACCCCTATTGATTTGAGGGCCTTCAGCCTGTTCAGAAGCGCGCTTCTGCCGGTAGCCGGCCCTGTCAGGTAGATCGCTCTTACTTCCTGTATGGGGGCCGGTTCGCTGTTTGAGATGGCAATCTCAAGAGGGGACCAAGCTCCGGGTATTATGAGGACTTTCGGCAGCGGAGTTTTTGATGAAAGCCCGTTTGCCTTTATAATCTCCCGTCTCAGAGTGCCTCTGTCCGGGTAGACTGTATAGTCAATACACTTAGTGACAGCCTCGTCAAGTGTTGTCCCTTCCGCAACCTGATACAGCAGCAGGCTGCCTGCGCGCATGAAAGCGGCGGGTATGCCGCGGTAAGGGCTTTCGTAGAGTGGCGGCCCGGCAGGCCGGTCCGGTTTGCCGTAACGGGCCGTTTCGTATAGCTCGAAAACAGAGGAAATCAAGCTTTCTGCTCCCCGATGTATAGGCGCTCTGTTGATGTGAAGGGCTACTGTCAAAAGAAGGCAGATTGCGGATACGGCTGTAAAAATCCTGATTCTATCGTTGAAGTTCATTAAAAGTCCCGGTCTGTGAATGAGATTTCAGGCTTTCTGTTAAAACCTGTCCGGAGGTTACTCCGGAGGCGTTTTTTTCATCAATACATTTTTGATTTGAACCCCGGGTTTTATTTCTTTACTGATAGCGGATGCCGCGATAGAGTATCCCAATATTAATCTTTGGCGGATTTTGTGATGGGACTAACTCGGACGGCGGCGTACGCAGGCAGAAAGGTCATCATGACGTACAGGGGGGTAAGGGACTTCAGGGACTATCTAAAGTCCATTGTTGTTTCCTTCAGGTCCTTCAGGTATCTGAAGTTCAGGTCTGTTTACGGCACCATTCTCAATCAGACCAGGTTTACCGGGATAGACGCGCTTCCTTTTGTTTTTTTCATAGCGCTGCTTGCAGGCGCGACAGTAATTATTCAGTCTATGACATCGCTCCCCAAGTTCGGCATTGAGGGCTTTCTCGGCAATATGATGGTTATAATCATTGCGCGCGAGCTGGGGCCGCTTGTAACCGCTCTTATCGTTGTCGGACGCTCCGGTTCAGCCATCACGGCCGAGCTGGCGACACAGAAGCAGAGCGGCGAGATACTTTCACTTGAGATAATGGGCATTGACACCAAGCTCTACATAGTCTTCCCGAGAATAGCGGCCAGTATAATCTCAATCTTTTCACTTATTGTGCTTTTTGACCTTGTTGCATTCGCGGGCGGTTTTCTTATATCAAAGATATCGGTCTACATGCCGATTGATGTTTTTTTTCAGGCGCTGCTTGACTCTTTCAGCCTGAAAGATCTCATAGCGACTTTGCTTAAGAGTGTGATATACGGCATTCTTATACCGCTGATTTGCTGTTACTACGGATTCAAGCCTAAATCCAAATTCGAGGTGCCGATCTTTGTGTCGAGCGCTGTAATAAAGACATTTGCCGTGATCGTAGTTATAAATATGGCGGTTTCGCTGTTGTTTTATGTCTGAGAACGGAGAATGAGCGTGGCAAATGAAGAACTGATCAGGGCTGAGGACCTTACAATTAAAGTAGACGGTAACAAGGCCGTCAAGAACCTGAGCTTTTCGTTAAAGAGGGGAGAGCGAATTGTTTTTTTTGGAACTGAGAATTCCGGAATTGGATCGATTCTTGTCTCTCTGATGGGATTTGAGAAGGATATAACTGGTGATATTTTCTTTATGGGCCGAAGCATCAGGGACTTTGACTATCTTGAGACGTATAACTACAGGAGCAGGATAGGCTACGTCCACCAGGGATACGGCCTTATCAGCAACATGAGCGTGGAAGCGAATATCGGACTGCCTCTTCAGTATCACTCCAACCTCATGGCTCCGGAGATCAAGAGCAGGGTTAATCACCTGATTGACGAGATGAATCTTGACTACTGCAAGAAAAACCGGCCTATTGACTTATCCCCTTCGGAATCTCTGAGGACGGCTTACGCGAGGGCGATAGCGCTTGATCCCGATGTCCTTTTCCTTCAGCACATTCTTGAGGGGCAGTCGCCGCTGAATGTCCATTCATTCAGAGAAAAACTTTCCGAGAGGGCGGCTGACAGCAGCAAGTCAATGATCTTTGTTACATTCAGGCCTGAAAAGTTTCTTGAAATTTCAGATAGATTTGTTATGTTTTTTGCCGGCAGGGTGGTTTTTGAGGGTAACAGGGACGAATTTCTGGGATCTGACAATTTGTACATTAAACAGTACCGGGAAAGGTCGGCAAAGGGCCCCATGGTGATACTTTGAACCACACATATCGAAACGATAAGAATGAGCTGATTTACTGGAATACAATATGAGGAAAATAGAAAAAAATGAACTCCGGGTGGGACTCTTTGTTCTCATTCCTGTCGTGGCAATCGTAATGATTGTCATGCTGAAGCTGGGTTATTCACTTTTCACTTCTACGATAGATGTCTATTTGAAAGTCGACAGCCTTTCTTCGGTCAAGAAAGGCACCCCGGTTATGATAAAGGGTTATCAGATAGGCCGCGTCGTTGAAGCAAAGCCTGTCTACAAGCCTGTGCTTCACTTCCTCGCGACCATGCGGATTAGCAGAGATATTGAACTGTACGAAGACTGCACAGCCGTTATTCAGAACCAGAATGTTCTAGGTGACCCGGCAATTGAGATTAGCAATCCTGACATCAGGTCAGCCCCTCTTCTTAACGGCGATGTGATTGAGGGGATTGAATATGCCGGGCTGACTGCCATCCTTGTCCACCTTGAGCAGCTTCTGGTCAGGCTGAACCTTACTGCTTCGGAAGCTCACTCAATTTTGGGTGAAAGCAGAACCAATATCAGAGCTATTACGGACGGACTTGTGGGGGGGATTACAAGTATCAACACAATCCTTGACGGTTCTCAGAAGGATATAATCGAAACCCTTCAGACGCTCAGGAAGACCTCTGCCACGCTCGATGAGATTTCAGTCGAACTGAAAAAACATCCGGTAAAATTTCTCTTTAAGGAAACCAAGTGATTGTGCACCGGCTTTTTATCTTGACCGCATTTATTGGGTGCTCAATATTCCTGAAAAATGCCTGAAGGGGTTACAATGCATAATAACGCTGGTGAGAGAGTTCACGGCTTCCTTGAAAAAAGCGCTGAAGCCTGTCCGGAAAAGACGGCGGCTGTGTGCGGCGGTCAAAGGATATCGTATAGAGAGCTTAATGAACTCGCAAACAGCTATGCGTGGTTTCATATCAGGAACGGTTATGAACCCGGTTCGCGGGCGGCCTTCCTTCTCCACAACAGCTTCCGGTACATGGCGGTATACTACGGGATTATGAAGGCGGGCTGTATCGCGGTCGCGCTGAATGCCGGAGAGCCTCCGGAAAGGCTCAGCGCTGTTATAACCGACCTGCAGGCCCGTGTGCTCTTTACTTCGGCTTCCTTTTCGGCGATGCTGCCTCAGCTGCTCTTGCCTGAGTCAGGAATAAACACTGTCGTTACTGATGATGAAGCCCTCCATATTGAGGGCGCTGATGTGATAAAATACAGAGAGCTTGAAAGTTCTATGCCGGCAGCGAACCCGATGAAAGACTGCGAGCCCGATTCTGTGTGCTCTTTTCTTTACACGTCGGGTTCTACCGGAGGCCCCAGGGGAGTTATGCTGACACATGAGGCGGTGTCGGCTAATACCCGCTCAATAATATCTGCTCTCAATATTACCCCGGATGATGTGCAGATGGTTGTTCTTCCGTTTTACTACGCTATGGGCAAATCGCTTCTAAACACCCACATCGCCGCTGGAGCGAGAATCGTAATAAACAACTCATTCGCCTATCCCGCAGCGGTTCTTAAGGAAATGGCCGAGGAGGGAGTTACCGCCTTTTCGGGGGTGCCTTCCACTTATGCATATCTTCTCAACAGGTCTCCGCTGCGGTCATACAGGGACAGGCTTCCCGGTCTTCGATACTGCTCTCAGGCCGGCGGACACATGCCGGTGAACGTTAAAAAAGCCCTGAGAGAGGCACTTCCTGAACATACGGATATATACATAATGTACGGAGCTACAGAGGCTTCAGCCAGGCTGACAGTTATGCCCCCGCGTTATTTTAATGAAAAAATTGAGTCGATAGGCATTCCGATTGACGGGGTTGAAGTGAAAGTAGTCGGCGATGACGGCCGGGAATGTCCGGCAGGGAAACAGGGCATGCTTGCCGCGAGGGGTGCCAATATTATGAAGGGGTACTGGAATGACCCGGAGCTTACCGCGTCAGTCCTGAAGGGCGGCTGGTACTTTACGGGCGATATCGGTTATGAGGATGGAGACGGCTTCTTATACGTAACCGGCCGTTCAGATGACCTTATAAAATGCGGGGGCCACCGTGTAAATCTGAAGGACGTTGAAGCCGCTGCTTACGCAACCGGGCTCGTCGTAGAGGCGGCAGCCGCCGCGGTTAATGACGAGCTTATGGGTAAGAGAATTCTGCTGTTTGCTTCTCCAGTCGAGGCCGAAACCGGCAGCGAACAGCTGAAAAGGGCGCTTTCTCCGATGCTGCCGGCATATTCCATGCCTGCAGTGATTTATATCGCCGCCACGCTTCCCAAAACAGGCAGCGGGAAACTGGATAAAAAGGCCTGCTTATACAAGTTTGCCGTTGAACAGGACTGCTTTCACCCTTAACGGCCCTCATGAAAATATCGTTTACAAATCCTCCCTATCAAAATATGAGTATAATATTCGTGATGCTGACGGATTTTCCGGCAAAATCGGCAAACCGAATATTCTCACCCGGGCGCGGATGAGAAGCGGATTTCCCGGATATAATTAACTGAATAAACGAAAATTGGAGATATAACATGAAACTCACAATAGTTGGCACGGGTTATGTGGGGCTGGTCTCGGGGACATGCTTCGCGGAGATGGGAAACACCGTTTTTTGCGTCGACACTGACACCGGAAAGATTGAAGGCCTGAAAAAAGGCGTAATCCCCATTTACGAACCTGGGCTTGAGGACATGGTTCTGGAAAACACCCGGAAGGGAACTCTCAATTTCACGACAGATATATCAGAGGCGCTTCAGAAAACCTCAATAGCTTTTATTGCCGTAGGTACTCCCATGGGTGAGGATGGAAGCGCGGATCTGAAATATGTGCTTGAGGTGGCAAAGTCTATCGGAAGATTTATGGTTCATGATATGATTATTGTGGATAAATCCACGGTTCCGGTGGGGACTGCCGATCTCGTTAGAAAAACAGTGCAGGATGAGCTGGATATCAGGAAGTCGGAACTGAAGTTCGATGTTGTCAGCAATCCGGAGTTCCTAAAAGAGGGAGCCGCGGTGGCTGACTGCATGAAGCCTGATCGTGTAATAATCGGTTCGGACAATGAGAGGGCGCTTGATATTATGAAGGAGCTCTATGCCCCGTTTACGGTTAACCATTCGAGGTTTGTCGCAATGGATGTCAGAAGCGCCGAAATGACGAAATACACAGCTAATGCAATGCTCGCTACAAAAATTAGCTTTATGAACGAGATAGCAAATATCTGCGAGAGGCTGGGCGCCGATGTGAACATGGTGCGCGCTGGAATAGGCAGTGACAGCAGGATTGGATACAGCTTTATATACCCCGGATGCGGCTACGGAGGCAGTTGTTTTCCGAAGGACGTTCAGGCCCTCATCAAGGCCGCGGCTGACACAGGTTATACGCCGGCGCTTATCAAATCAGTTGAAGAGGTAAACGCCCGCCAGAAGCTTGTGCTTGTTGAAAAGGTCGTCAGGCGTTTCGGTGAAAACCTGGCGGGTAAAACCTTTGCGGTGTGGGGGCTGGCTTTCAAGCCCGGAACAGACGATATGAGAGAGGCTCCAAGCATCTACATAATAAGAGAGCTTGTTGCCAGAGGAGCCAAAATCAGAGCCCACGATCCCAAGGCTGTGGAGCAGGCCAGGCGATGCTATCTTAAGGGCCTTGAGAACCTTGAGTACTTTGACAGCAAGTACACCGCTGTCAACGACTGCGATGCCATGCTTCTGATCACAGAGTGGAAGGAGTTCAGAAGTCCGGACTTTGATGAAATTAAAAAGAGAATGAAAGAACCGGTTATTTTTGACGGAAGGAACCAGTTTAACACATCCCGTCTTGAAGAACTCGGCTTTGAATACTATCAGATAGGTGTTGCTGTTAAATGAAAATTCTTGTTACCGGGACGGCCGGTTTTATCGGATATTATCTTGCGCGAAGGCTTCTTGAAAGGGGGGATGAAGTCGTAGGTGTTGACAGCATTAATGACTACTACGACGTGTTACTAAAACACGCGAGACTGACAGAGGCTGGAATAGAGGGTCCGTTTGAATACGGTGTGCCGGTATCATCCTCAAAATACAGCGCTTATTCCTTCATGAAAGTCAACCTTGAGGACCGCGAGGCCATGGAGTCGCTGTTCCGGCAGCACTCTTTTGACGCGGTATGCAATCTGGCCGCGCAGGCTGGAGTCAGGTATTCCCTGCAAAACCCTCATGCCTATATCGACGCCAATATCATCGGATTCATGAATGTTCTTGAATGCTGCAGACATTACGGAACCGGGCATCTGGTTTATGCCAGCAGCTCCTCTGTGTACGGACTCAACAGTAAAATTCCTTTTTCCGTTGAGGACTGCGTTGACAGACCGGCGAGTCTATACGCCGCAACTAAAAAGGCCAACGAGCTAATGGCCCATACCTACAGCCATCTTTACGCGGTACCGGCTACGGGTCTGAGATTCTTTACCGTGTATGGCCCATGGGGACGCCCTGATATGGCCTGCTTTCTTTTTGTCAAAGCTATTGCAGAAGGGCGTAAAATTGACCTCTATAACTACGGAGATATGAAGCGGGACTTTACCTATATTGATGACATCATTGAAGGGGTAGTAAGGGTAATCGACAGCCCGCCGGGATCAGAGGCCTCGAATGACGGGAAGACTTCTCAGGATCACTCAGCTCCGTACCGGATCTACAATATAGGCAACAATTCGCCGGTTAAGCTTCTTGACTTTGTTTCGGCCATAGAAAAAGCCATGGGGCGTAAGGCGGAAGTGAACCTTATGCCGATGCAGCCCGGTGATGTTTACGCTACCTACGCGGATGTTTCCCCGCTTGAGAGGGATTTCGGCTATCGGCCTTCAACGAGAATTGAAGACGGTGTTGAAAAATTTGTAAACTGGTATATCAGCTACTACAAAAATTAAGCCCCGTTTCCGGGCAGGGATTCAGAATGAAGAGCCACGCATACAGAGCAATTTTTCTCTGCGCTTTGTTTCTTACGGCAGTGCTGTGTTCCTGTTCCGGCAGATATGTTGGAGAATACAACAAAGGGCTCAGACACGGGCGGGGCTACTATCTCTATCACAACGGCAATAAGTATATCGGTGACTGGAAGGACGATATGCGGCATGGTTACGGGGTCTTCGTCCTGGGTTACGATTCTCAATGGGCGGGAAACAAATACGCCGGTGAATGGAAAGAGGATAAACGCGACGGGTACGGGACATATTATTTCGCAGACGGCACAGTTTATAAAGGGCGCTGGAAAAATGACTTCATGGACGGTTATGGCGAAATGACCTACTATGACGGTTCGATCTACAAGGGCCAGTGGTCAGGCGGATGGAAAACTGCCGGTGAGTATGTGCTGGGAGAGAAGAGCCGCTGGGCCGGCAACCGCTATTCCGGCGGTTGGAAGAACGATAAAATGCACGGTCGGGGCGAATACTTCTATTCAAACGGCAACCGCTATTCCGGGGAGTGGAGAAACGGTGTTAAGAACGGGACGGGAGTCATGGAGTTCGCTAACGGAGAAAGATACGAGGGCGAATGGAACAGAGACCTTATGGAAGGTTCCGGTACATATAAGTTCAAAAACGGAAATGTGTATACCGGCCGGTGGGAAAACGGCATGATGAACGGCCCGGGAGAAATGCGATATGCCTCCGGTGATGTTTTTCGCG
Organism: Spirochaetota bacterium; assembly: GCA_963663865.1. Classification (GTDB taxonomy): domain Bacteria; phylum Spirochaetota; class UBA4802; order UBA4802; family UBA5550. The sequence continues at coordinate 2,770,208 of OY760686.1, read as the reverse complement.
GAATATGGGAAAACGATATGGAGCATGGCGAAGGCGTTCTTGCGATGAGCAATGGCTCGGCAATTAAAGGGATCTGGAAGTATGGAGTAAGGCTTTCCGAGGTTGTTCCCGACGACGCGGGGAAATGGGAGAGCGGTATCCACACCTTTATCTTTGATAACGGCAATACCTACAGCGGAGAGTGGAAGAACGGTAAGCCGGGAGGTAATGGAACAATGACATACTCCGATAAATCTGTATACAACGGAGAGTGGGAGGACGGCAAAAGAAACGGCAAGGGCAGACTGGAATACCTTGAAGGGTCCCGGTGGGCCGGCAATGCATATACAGGGGAGTGGAGAGAAGACAAGATGCACGGCAACGGCTCTTACTCCTATTCCAATGGGAACCGCTATACGGGGGAATGGTCGGCAGACAATATGCACGGACGGGGTACCATGAGATTTGCCAATGGCGATGTTTACAATGGAAGCTGGGTTAACGGAGAGATGCACGGCGAGGGCGTCTATAAATACGCGAATGGCGAAGAGATAAAGGGAAGGTGGTCCGCAGGTGTTATGTCGGGAGGCGATAACAGTAAAATAATCAGGCCTACGTACTCGGAAGGTGTACATGCCTTCAAATTCGAAAACGGTGACTATTACGAGGGAGCCTGGAGAAATGGGAAGCCTCACGGAAACGGGAAGATGGTCTATGCGAACAGCGATATCTATACCGGGGAGTGGGACAATGGCCGAAGAAGCGGCCGAGGCGTGTATGTCCACGGGCCGAAGTCAAGATGGGCCGGCAACCGCTACGACGGAGAATGGAAGGATGACCTGATGCACGGCCGGGGTGAGTACCAATTTTCAAACGGCAATATCTACAGGGGACAGTGGGTCAAGGATAACATGCAGGGCGACGGGCGCATGTTCTATTCAAATCATGATGTTTACGAAGGCAAATGGCGCGACGGACTCAGGCACGGAAACGGTGTCTACAAGAGATATATTGATGGGACTGTCCTGAAAGGGACCTGGAAGGACGATGAATACAAGGGGGGCTGAACGCCGCGATACACTATGAATTCCAATAAAATGACAATACCTTTTCACAGGCCTTATATTGGCGAAGACGAAATAGAAGCGGTAACGGCCTGCATGAAAAACGGCTGGCTTACCATGGGCGAGCGGACATTTGAGTTTGAGAGGGCATTCTCTTCTTATTTGGGGGGAGGATTAGGCTCTGTAGCGGTCAATTCCTGTACAGCCGCACTGCACCTGGCGCTGATCTGCGCGGGTGTCGGTCCGGGTGATGAGGTGATTCTTCCTGCGCTCACTTTTGTATCGACGGCTGAAGTAGTAAAATACTGCGGCGCTGTTCCGGTACTGGCGGACGTAAATCCGGAAACTCATCTTGTCGATCCTGCGGATATTGAGAAGAAGATAACTGACCGGACTAAGGTGATCATACCTGTTCACTACTCCGGCCAGCCCTGCGATATGGATGAAATAATGAGTATAGCGCGCAGAAACGGCCTGTTCGTGATAGAGGACGCCGCTCACGCCTTCCCTGCGTCGTACAGGGGACTGCCGGTCGGCAGACATGGCGACGCTGTCTGCTTCAGCTTCTATGCCACCAAGACGATAACGACTGGAGAGGGCGGTATGGTCGTTACGGCAAGGCAGGACTGGCTTGAGAGGATGAAGCGCTTGAGGCTTCACGGAATCACCGCGGATGCCTGGAAGCGTTATTCAAACGATGGGTCCTGGCGCTATGATGTTTCGGAGACCGGATACAAGTATAATACCACCGACATCGCTTCATCTATCGGGATTGAACAGCTGAAGAAAGCCGGCACAATGCTGGCAGAACGGGAAAGGATTGCTTCGGTTTATGGGAGAGAGCTTTCCGATTTGGAGGGCATTATACCATACATTATTGGAGCTGACCGTATGTCTGCGCACCATCTGTATCCTCTGAGGCTTGATTTCGATCTGCTGAATATTGAACTTGACGAAGCAGTCAGACTGCTCGGAGAAGAGGGCATTAAAACCAGTGTTCACTTTATTCCTCTGTACAGGTTTTCGGCGTACGCTGGCGGAGATAATGAGCCTGAGAACTTTCCGGGCTGCGAATGGGTATTCAGAAGGAACATCTCGCTCCCTCTGTATGCCGGATTGACCAGCGAACAGCTTGAGTATGTCTGCGAAAAAGTGAAGGATATGATAAGGGGATTGCTCTCATAACGAAACTGAAAACGGCAAATTGCTCTTGACTTGCGCTTTGAGGTTCTTTAATACATAATTCTGGACGGCCAGCGCCTTATAATTCTTTGCGGAGTATTTGATGATCGAAGATATCAGAAAGAAAGAGAAGTTTATTGAAAGGTCTCATTTTCTGTCAGATATTTTCCTGACCTGCTTAAGCTTTGTTGCCAGCTACTACTCCAGGAATGTAGTGCTGCCGTTTATGAATATGAGCGATCTCGCAGTCGGTCCTAACTACTATGTTGTCCTGTTGATGATAGTACTCATCTGGTCTCTGGTCTTTCATATTAATAATGTCTACACGGGCTTCGCTGAAAAGTCTTTCCCCGTGGTTATACGCGACGTTATCAAGTCTGTCAGCTTTTCCATGATGATACTGATAGCCGCACTCTTTGTTTTCAAAATCCACGAAGTGAGCCGCCTTCTACTCGGCATATTCTATACCATCAATATAATTGCTCTGACAGCCGTTAAGAGGATATTTCTCGAGCTTCTCAAAAACTATAAGCAGAACCAGCAGAACTTTCACAATATCCTTATAGTAGGAAGCAGGAGGCGCGCTGAAGGGGTAATCGGGCTAATTAAATCGTCCGGCACCGGATACACCGTAATAGGATGCCTTGACACCAGAGCTGACTCAGTGGGCAAAGAGGTGCTTGAAGGCGTCAAGGTAATCGGAACTATGGACGATTTGAAAAACATTATGCAGATGTACGTAATTGATGAAATCATCTTCGCGATGCCTTTAAAAGAGATAGAGTCCGTGCAGGTCTACATGGTGCTTATTGAGCTTACCGGAGTGACGGTAAGGATTTTCCCGGACTGGCACATTTATTCAGTGCTGTACCAGCCGGGAATCGCGCGAATGTACTTTGACGACTTCAATGGCGTCCCTACGATGCTTATAACCGCTACAACATCAAAGTACAGAGACCTGCTAATAAAAAACATACTGGATATGGTGCTCTCCTTCATTGGAATCATTGTTCTTATGCCGCTGCTAATAGTAATATCGCTTCTCATAAAGCTGATCTCACCGCGAGGGCCGGTGCTGTTCAAACAGAAGAGAATGGGGCTTTACGGACGTGAATTCTATCTTTACAAGTTCCGTACGATGATACCCGACGCCGAGGCTATGCTTGAAAAACTCAGGGGCAGCAATGAGGCAGACGGGCCGGCGTTCAAGATCAAAAATGATCCGCGAATCATACCGTTCATAGGCCGTCTGCTCAGAAAGACCGGGCTTGACGAGCTGCCTCAGCTGTTCAACATTATCAAGGGAGAGATGAGCCTTGTAGGTCCAAGGCCCCCGCTTGGCGACGAGGTCAGACAGTACAATGTGTGGCAGCGGAGGCGTCTGAGCATGAAGCCGGGGCTTACATGTATCTGGCAGATTGCGCCGGGGAGAAATGATATTTCATTCAATAAGTGGATGGAGATGGACCTGGAGTACATTGACAACTGGTCGCTGCTGCTTGACTTCCAGCTGATCTGGCGGACATTGCGCGTTGTAATAAAGGGTCACGGAAGGTAACACTAAATGGAGGCAATTATGAGAATATCGCCGGCTGTAATCGTTGTTGTTCTGTGCTGCGCTGTTGGGACTTCCTGTTCAGGAGACGGGGAAAAGAAGAATGAAACGGAGAAGGGCATGAGACTGAGCGGAGAAATGTTAAAAGAGGTAAGGCTGCTCTTTGCTCACAGGTCGGTGGGCGCAATTATACTGAATGTCATTGAAAAGTATGGAGACTGTATTTCTGTTTCGAAAGAACTTCCTCCACGGAAGTCGGGTGATGGGCTTTTCATCAGGTCATTCCCAGTCGGAAAAAATGGCGACCCGATATCAAAATTCAGGGCATTTGAAAAGCAGCTCCTCGATGAAGAAGGCGGTCGGTACAGCGCGGCGATGATGAAACTCTGCTATGCCGACATAGGCAGAAAAACCGACGTTAACAGTGTATTCAGGGAGTATGCTAAAACATGTGAAACCCTGAGCAAGAGCTTTCCGAAATTGAGAATTGTTCACTGTACGGTACCTCTAACCGAGGAGAGAACAGGGATTGTACAGAGGCTTAAGGTCATTGTTAAAAAGGTTCTCGGAAAACCCTACAGCGAGGTTTACGATGATGTTTATGACAACATACAGCGAAACAGGTATAACAGACTGATAAGGGATAAATTTCAAGGCACAAATATTTTTGATATAGCTTTCATCGAAGCGAAAAGGCCGGCCGGAGGGGTGTTTGTCAGTTCTAAAGGCGGTGAAAAACACGAGTCTATGTACCCGGGCAAGAGTCATGATGGAGGGCATCCCGCAGAGAAGGCCGCTGTTGAGCTGGCTGTTGAGCTGCTAAGGGTGCTTGCGTCCGAGTAGCTGATAATGCGGAAAGGCCCGGGGGTACAAATCAGGCTTTTCCTACGGGCCTGAAAGTACAGTACTCGCTGCTGTCGTAATCTGCCAGGATTACTCTTGCCGGATTGCCTGCCACGAGGCAGTTGCCTGGGACGCTTTTAGACAGGACGCTCCCTGAAGATATGACGGTATTGCTGCCAATTTCAATGTTTCCCGAGAGAATGACGCCGGTTCCTATCCATACATTGTCGCCTATCCTGGGGACGCTTTTTTCGCGCTTTGCCACACCCTGTCCCATCGTCACATTGTGGTGTATTATGCAGTTGGCTCCTATTGTTACAGGGCCTATGAATATCTGCGAGGCGTGGACAATGTAGAATCCTGGGCCTATCACGGCGTTCTTGTCTATGAAGATTTTATGTTTGATTCTAAAATGTCTGAAATGAAGATATAGCGGTATGAACAGAAAGTTTTTCAGCAGAATCCTGGCAATCAGGTTTTTCTTTGATATTCTTCTGACGGCAGCTTCAACTCTGAAATATGTTACGGCCTTAAACTCAGTCGAAAGCATCCAGTAAACCCGGCTGAAAATGGTAGAGCATTGTTTGATGTAGAAGAGTTTTTCCCTGTCAGTTTTCCAGGGCTTAATCCGACTGGGTTTCATCATTATTCCTTTTGATCTGAAAATATGATAATCGTATAAAAATCGTATCAAAAACTGTTTTGTAAGCTCATTAAGCAGAATGCTTTTTTCGCAAATTCGTTGGAATTGCACTAAAATAAATGACACTCCGCGGATATGTCAAGCTGTTTTAAAGAGTAAAAACTACTGTTTGCCTGTGTTGATCTATTGCCCATTGGAGAGCTGAAAATATGGGCTGCCCGGGCAACAGGCGCCGGATGTTATAGGGAGATAAACTGGATGCATTGCTTACTTCAGGAAATTCACAATGGCTTCAAGTATTGAATCTGAAATGCCGCTTTTAATCTCAATACTCTGTGAATCAGGCTCTTTGTCTATGAGTCTTCGGGCTTCTCTGACGATAGTCTCCGTCTGAATTCCTGTAAGCCGGTGAAGGCCGCTTTTCAGGTATCTTATGTGTTCGGTTTCATTTCTAAGTACAAGCGCCGGCGTACCGAGTGCGGCCGCCTCCTCCTGGAGACCTCCTGAATCGGTCATGCAGAAGCGTGCGTTTTGAAGAAGCCCTGTCATGTCGATATAGCCGATGGGCGGAACTGGCATTAGCCGGCTTCCCTCAAGTTTTATGCCGAATTCAGAGATTCTCTTTTCGGTTCTCGGGTGAAGAGGAATTATCAGAGGTATTAAGTCTGAAATCTCCGTCATTGCTCTGCATATCCCGCTCAGAATTTCCGGGGAATCGACACTCTCCTGGCGGTGAAACGTTGCTATCGCGAAATTACGCGGCGTCACCGAGTAATTGCCGCATATAGCGGCGCTGTCCGCAATTGAGGCGGTGCGAATCGCGCTTTCAAGAACAGTATTACCGTTTGTTACAAAGATACGGCTGTCCGGTATTCCTTCCCGAAGAGCGTTCTCTCTGTCATGTTCGTAGGGGATGAACAGAATATCTGCTGCCTGGTCTACGAGGACGCGGTTTAATTCCTCGGGCTGTGTCCTGTTGAAAGATCTTACGCCGGCTTCAATGTGAATTATAGCTTTGACATGTTCGCGATGTTTCGCTGCTGCCAGAGCGGCAGCCAGTGTAGTGTTTGTGTCGCCGTGCACAGTGACTGCGGAGGGCTTTTCGGCAAGTATGATTTTTTCAACGCCCCTCATTATTGCGCCTGTCTGATCGGCAGGCGGCAGGCCGCCGCTCTCAAGAACATAGTCCGGCTTTCTGAGTTTCAGCTCTTCAAAAAAGACAGAGTCCATCGAAGGGGAGTAATGCTGTCCGGAGTGTACCAGTACATGGCTGAACTCACTGTCAAACAGAGGTATGAGAGGCGACATCTTGATAATCTCAGGCCTGGTGCCTATAACTGTCATCATCTTCAGCTTCAATGATTGTTACCTGCCAGAATCTCAAGTGTGTATCTGCTGTCTTCGACTGTTGCAAGGTTAGACCTGTCTCCGGTTCTGAAGTAGTTTAGAAACGCGGTGAGCTCATTCATAAGAGGTTCGCTCTTTCTGACGTAGCAGTTCCTGACCACATAGGAGTTGTTGAGCTTGTAGGACGAGAACTCTGTCAGCTCCTGGGTCATCAGGTCGGCCTCGTAATATGAGCAGTTCGTGGCAACCTCGATTTTTCTCTTCTTAAAGGGCGTCAGCCAGTTGGTCATTATACTGGCGACCGTTTCATTCTCAAGCTTGAAGGACAAAACCGCATTATCTGGCAGGCCGCTGGATTCATTATCCTGCACCTTGGTCGAACCGAAAATACTTGAGCTCGTGATTTTAGAGAAACCCGTAAGGAGCCTTATAAGGTCGATATCATGAACTGAAAGATCAACCAGAATGCCAATATCAGATACCCTTGGAGGGAAGGGGCCCACTCTTTGAATATCAATGCTCAGAATGTTCTTTCCGTCAAGCTCCTTGATGAGGGCCGCGATTACCGGATTAAATCTCTCAATATGTCCCACAGCCGATTTTACACCGGCTGCTTCTATGGCCTCAATAATTTCATCCGCCTCTTCGACTGTGTGAGCGACCGGCTTTTCTATGAAAAGATTAATTCCCCTGTGGGCAAGCTTTACCGCAATATCTCTGTGCAGGTTTGTGGGGACGCATACAACCGCGCTGTCAATTTGTATTTTTTCCAGCATTGTGTCAATATCGTAGTATACCTGCTCCGGCAAATCGTCGCCGATGGCCGGGTCACATACTGCCACAAGGTCTATTCCTTCAATTGAGTTAAGTATTCTATAATGATTCCGGCCCATTGAGCCGAATCCGATTAAAGCGGTTTTCATTATGCACCTCCGAAGAATGATAGGACTGATTCTATAATGTAATTTTGGACATCCTCAGCGAGAAAAGGGCCCATCGGGAGCGAAATGACCTTTTTGCATGTTTCTTCAGTCACGGGATATTCCGCTGGATCGGCTTTCAGGTAGGACATCGCTTCCTGAGCATAAACCGGTACGGGATAGTGCACGGCTGTCGGAATGCCCGAGGCCCTCAGACTCTCTGCGAGGGATTCCCGCTCCTCTGTCATGATTGTGTACTGAGCGTATGTGCTTGTTCTGTCTTCAGGCACAATCTGTGTTTTTATTTCCGGCGGAGGCGTGAAGGCCTTAGTGTATCTCGATGCAGCGAGCGACCTGGCTTTGAGCTCATCCGAATAGTGTTTTAGCTTAACAGAAAGCACTGCGGCCTGCAGCGCGTCGAGCCTGCCGTTTATTCCTATGTACCTGTGGCGGTATCTTTCACCCTGACCATGATTTAGAAGCGAGCGCATTTTTTTCATCGCTGATTCATCATCAGTAAAGACTGCGCCTCCGTCGCCGTAGCAGCCAAGAGGTTTTGCCGGGAAAAAGCTTGTTGCGGCATAACGGGACAGATTGCAGCTTTTACGCCCCTTATAAACAGCGCCGAAGGACTGGGCGGCATCTTCTATAACGGCTATGCCGTGCTTTGATGCTGTTTCAAGAATGGGATCCATGTCCGGCGGCTGGCCGAATATCCCGACAGGGATTATGGCCCTGGTAGAAGGTGTAATGCGCTCTTCGATTTTTGAAGGATCAATGCAGAGGGTTCCGGGCAGGATGTCGGCGAAGACCGGCCGCGCGCCCAGGAAGGCCGGAACTTCGGCTGTCGCGAAAAAGGTAAAGGGTGATGTGATTACTTCATCACCGGGTCCTATTCCAAGGGCCATGAGACAGAGCATAATGGCATCGGTTCCGCTGCTGCAGCCTATACAGTGTGAAGCTCCGGTATAAGCCGAAAGTTCATTCTCAATTCGAGCGACGGGTTCTCCCATAATAAAACTCGCTGAGGCCATATGTCTGTGAAGCTCAGAGTCAATTTCGCTCCTGTATGCCTCGTACTGGGATTTAAGGTCGATGAAATCGATTTTTGAATCTTTCATTTCATTTTTCCTCCATTGGATTTAGCAGAAAGCCGCATACAGGGCATCTGTGAACGTTTATTTCCGGCACCAGACGCGATCCGCATTTGCAGACCATACCGTGCATTCGTGCCGGATTTCCGAAGACAAGCCCGTGCGGAGGGACGTCGTGAGTGACAACGCTTCCCGCGCCTATCATCGCGAAAGTCCCGATATGCACGCCTGGAAGAATAGTCGAATTAGCCCCGATGGAGGCCCCGTAGTCCACAACTGTTGCTGATACTGTCCAGTCGTCCGCTGCCTTCAGATGCCCATCCGGAGTGATTGCTCTCGGCACGCGATCATTGGTAAAGCAAACGTGAGGGCCAATAAAGACTCCGTCGTTGATTGTGACGCCATGAAAGACAGATACATTGTTTTGTATCTTAACATTATTGCCGATATTAACCCCCATGTCTATGTATGAGTTCTTGCCGATAATGGTGCCGAATCCAATTGATGCCTCCTCTCTGACCTGGACACCGTTCCAGATTTTTGCGCCGCTGTTTATAACAGCCTTTTCCGAAATTTCTGATGTGGGATGAGCATAGAATTCAGTCATACGGCCTCCTCAGTCTGAATAAGCAGATTCAATTGCTCTGCTTACGGATTCAGCCGTCATAACGGCTACATTAACATTGGTGACAACATCGGGTACCATTGATGAGTTTGATATGTAGAGGCCATCGGCTGCATGTATATAATAACCCGAGGGCATTGGAGAAGTTTCTCTCTGGATCGGCTGAACATGTTCGGCGTGGAAAACCGCCGAATGTAGAACCGACTTTCTGTCAAAATGAGGAAACATCTTTTCAAGAGCATTAAGGCATTGATCCGTGTACTGCCGCGGCGATGGTTTTTTTTCGCCTGAAGATCGGTAACGCGGCAGATAGATTATGTATCTGCCGCCGAAAGCGCCCTCCGGGGAGGCATTGTTGCCTTCGATGATTCCTGTAAAAGGAAGGCCTTCGTCGAGCAGATTAATTACATAGTACGGAGACAGGCTTTGCGAGCTGATAAGTACCGCGCACGTTACGCCGAGATACTGAGTTTCTCTCAGGCTTGTAAATATGGCTGGCTTAACAACGCCGCGGGCTAACCGGGCCGCAACCGGTGAGGGCAGGGCGAGAAGTACGGTGTCGAAGCTTAGTTTCCTGCCTTTTTTTGTGTGGAGGATATAAAACCGTCGAGATCTCTGTTTTTCGAGTTTTACGGCCTCGGTTGAGGTCATGACCTTTATTCCAAGCTCCCTCATTCGGCGGAGGGAGGCATCAATCACAGCTCTGTACCCGCCGGATACCTGTCCCATTCTTTCCACCCCGCCGCCAGCGTCACGGGCGCCGTAAAGACGCTGAATGGTTTTAAGTATAAATGAAGCCTGAATCGAAGAGGCTTCCCCGCCAAGCTTGCTTCTCAGAAGCGGCGTCCAAATTTTGCTGTACACCGAGCCCCCGAAAACTGTTTTAAGCCAGTCTTCGGCTGAAACCCCGGACAGGCTTCGGCTGTCTTTTATTCCCGCGGCGTATAGAATGCCGGCTCCCAGCCTGAACTTCTGCCAGAGGTTCAGGAATGGAAACCTCAAAAAATCAATCGCTGAACCCATTGGAGCCAGCCTGCCTTCGCTTGAAAATCCGGAGGCGGTTTTGCGGTATTCCAGTGTGCTGTCTATTCCAAGCTCTTTAAGAAGTCCGATTGTATACGAATCGCCTGAAAGAATAACGTGATAAAACTTGTCCCATGTTATGTCTTTCCATGAAAAGGATGAGCAGAGGCCTCCGACTTGTTCATCCTTTTCTATCAAAGTTACATCGAAGCGGCCGCTGCGGGCGAGTCTGATCGCTGAAGCAATACCGCTCATGCCGCCTCCGACGACAGCCAGTTTTAATCTTCTATTGCTTTTTTTTGTCATGGCTCGGACTCCTTCGATATATAACTATGTTGAATCTTGGCACCTGTTCTGCGAACGGACCCACCGCAAGTGATTCGGCCTTGAAATAGCCTTCAGGTATCGCGGCAGGTGGATACGGGGAATGGTTTACAATGTCCGGATATACAAGGAATTCCGGAGCCATGTCAACGAATGAAGCGAAATTTTCTCTGTCGGGAGATTCAGAAGGTGAAGACCTTCGAATTACATTGCCTGTTGATTCAAGAAAAAGCGTCGCCGAGAACCTGCCGCCGGCGCTGCGGCCTTCAGATATGCGGGCAGCGAAGCTCTGGGCTTTTTTAAGAGTGTATTCCGGTGTTACTGTCTGATATGTTGTAATGCCGAGTTCATAGAAAAGTAGCAGAACCGACAAAGGAATGACAGCGCGCGTGAGAATGAAAGAAAGAAGTATGTGCAGCGTCTTTCTGGCTGCTGAAAGAGGAAGGACCATTATAAAAAAACACGCAAAGAATATATATCCGGCACTGCCGGCGCTTATTCCGGGATTTGATCCGATGCTGACAGTCTGTGACAGCTCAACAAGAAACGATACAGCGGCTGGTTTCACAGTGATAACCGCCGGAAGCAGGATAATACACCACAGGCAATAGCTTCTCCGGAGAGCTATATCCCCCCCCGGGACCATAGAAAGCCCTGACTTGAAGCTGCTAACGAGACGGGGGAAAAGGGCGGCTGAACAGGGAGCAAGAACTGGCAGCAGGGTTATGAGTCTGTAGTCATTCTGATAGCCTCCCGTGAAGAATATCAGCAGAAAAGTTATGCACCATGTGCCATGAAATGTTAAAATGTTTTCCAGCTTTGAGCCGGATGCCCTTAGGATCAGAAGTATCCACCCGCCAAGAAGAATCAGAGGCGAAAACTTGAATGGAGTCCAGATGACGGGGATTACCTCATTGTCGACGAGGAGCTGCGATGTCAGTGAAGCACCCGCATGGATAGCCATGTCCTTAAGTCCCGAGGCAGTACCTGATTCTGAAGACAGAAGCGCAGCAAGTGTTCCTCCAAAAGTCGCGAGCATTGCGATCAGAACAACACATGTGGACAGAGCGCAGGACGCGGCGGGCAGGGCGGCATTTTTTAGCGACGGGAAAAGCCTTTGCGATTCACTGCTGTTTCTGCCCTTAATGTATGCGGTGATTACAGCGGCGCTGTGAGGCACAAGGATGTAAACCAGACTATTTAATTTAACTAAAACCGCGCATGTTAAAACAATGCCCGAAAATATCAGCCTTATATTTCCAGGGCGGCCGGTAATCATGAGTGATATAGATATTGTTAGAAACATTACCTGAAGCGATTCGGGAAATGAGACCTTCGAGTATGCCGCGAACAAAGGGCAGATGCTGAGCATTATTAGTGCGGCGGCCCCGGCTTTTATTCCGGAGAGCCTGAAAACAGTGTATGACGCAACAGCAGCCGTTACGGCCTGAGCGAATCCGGAGAGAAGGTTTGAAGCAGACTGTGTCACCGACGCTGCGCGGAAAACAAGCTCAAGGAGAAGAGTGTACAGCGGAGCGATGATAAGCGGCATCCCGAAATCTCCCTGCATATAGCTTCCCGCGATGACTGAACTTCGTGCCGAGGCAGACCACCAGCCGCTGTCTGAAATCCACGGAGAGGCCGCCCAGACCGGTGGATCAGCTCCGGGATTGAGCAGCCTTGAAAGGATCAACACCGCAGCACATACTATGATAGCGGCGGTAGACAGGGCCGTGCCCGGCCGGGGCAGGGATTTATTCAAGCACTTGATGGATTTCATCTCGGCGCTGGGTTTGGCCTCCTGTCAGGATGTGCTGCGTGACCTGGCATTACTGTGAGCCAGGGGCGTTTCTGGAAATATTCTGCTTGAATAGGGCAGTATATATAGTTTACGGGACTACTTCCGGTACATAACAATTATTCCTGCCATTATTAGACCGATGCCGGCCCATCTCCATACTGAGACCTGTTCGTTAAAAAGATAATACCCCGCAATGGCTACGATTATGTATGTTGAGCTCACTGTAGGATATGCCAGGCTGAGGTCAATTTTAGTCAATGATATGACCCAGGTGATGAATGAAATACCGAATAGCAGTATTCCGGCCATGACATATCCGCTGGTTAAAAGCTCTATCCATGATGAAAGCTTTCCGATTTTTTCTGCGAAATCGGGCATTGTAGAGAGCCCCTTTTTGAGGAGAATGAGGCTCGCGCAGTTGCATAGAATCGATGTTCCAAGTGAGACGTAGTATTTAATCACACTATCTCTCCGAATTTACATGGTATTGGCAGAGCGCAACAGTGACTCGGCTCTTGTCCTGAGGACATTCTTTTTATATTTCGATATGATTCTGAGCAGGTTGATATGCCTAATGATTGTCTTGAATGTTTTCATTTTAGAGTAGCCGAATATCCTGGATTGCAGCGTTGTCGGGAATTCGCGCAGAGTCAATCCGTTGATGTCGAGCTTTGCTATAAGCTCAACTATTCCCCGGAAATCGTCATAGCTGTTGAGGTAGTCGATGACACGGCTTTTTCTGTAAACCCTGAAGCATGACGTGTAGGTGTAGAACTTATGCTTCAGGAGAAAATGGTATATTCCTGAAAGCGACCTTGAAAGGAAAAGCCTCCACGCCGGTACCGCAAAAACAGAACCCTCCGGGTGATAGGGCGATGCCGTTACGAGATCAACGCCTTCTTCGAGGTATGATATCATTCTGATGAGGGCTAACGGGTCGTACGAGCAGTCCGCATCGATAGAGCAGACTATCTCGGTCTTTGCCTCAATAAGCCCTGTTCTGATGGCGCCGGCAACACCCATATTACGGCTGTGCTGTATAACACGGTGCCTGGTTTTATTGCTGAAGGTTTTCTGAAGGACGCTGTATGTGTCGTCAGTGCTGCGGTCGTCAACGAATATGAAGTTAAATCTATAGATGTCGCATGCTTCTGCCTCAAGCTCTTCCAGAGATTTCTGCAGAAAGGGGATTGATGCTGTTTCATTGAAGCATGGTATTACTACTGTTGCCGCGATTAAGCCGGAAGAGTTTTGCTTTTTTGCAGGCTTTATCGACGTACGTGTACTTTTTCTTAGAACAGCCGGTTTGCCGGGCTTAATCCCTAGATATCCGCTTATGCTGGTGAAGTTGCCTTCCTTCAGATATTCAGGAAGAATCTGCTTAATTTTGCCCAGGTTGCGATATTGCCTGATCCTGGAAATCGTATCAAAAGCTGTTATGTCGGGAAGAAGGCTGTCAAGCTCCCATGGATGCAGGTAGAGCATGAAGGGTGATTTGTGCCTGGAAATCCATCTTTTAAAAAGCCTGAACATCAGCCTGTGAGGGAACTGCCTGAAATAATTGCCTCCGCCTATCGGAAAGCTGAAGCCTAAAACCGGCCATACTGAAAGAGGCAGCTCCATGATGCGTGTTTTCCCAAATTTGTATTCATGAACGAAGCGTTTGATTTTTCCTGAAGGCGTAATTGAAGGTCCGGGCATCAGGCTTGAATCGTACTGATATCCCTGTTGGGCCAGTATGTCCAGCACCCACAGGTCCTTTTCTCTGATAGAGCAGGCAATGCTTCTGTATCCGACTATCCGGTTAGACCCGGCTCGTTCGAGTGATTCCTTCGCTCTGTCTATGTCCTCTCTGAATTGTTCAGGTGTTACTTCACCGGGGCATTTCCCGTAATAACCGGCGCTCGCTATCTCGTGTCCCCTTTTTACGATTTTCCTGATGAGGGCAGGGTTCTTGTCAGCAATCCATCCGAGAGTAAAGAATGTAGCCTTGACGCCGTATGAGTCAAGAAGCTTCAGCAGCTCATCAACATTCTTGTCCAGACGGCTTTCAAAGCGGCTCCACTGGCTTTCTCCGATAACTCTCTTGTAAAGCCGGTGATGAAAATAGTCCTGCAGCTGAATCGTAAGTATATTTTTATTCAAAGGCATATTCCTAAACTCCCGGCCGTTTTGTTGCCAGCTTCCTCGGTGATAGCCCGGCGGAATAGAGGTCCATAGGAAGCAGTTCAAAGTGCTCAGACAGTATCTTTATTACATCCAGAAATACCGCTGACTTCTCTTCTGTGCGGATATCCATGCCGGGGAAGAATGATAGCGAAGGGACGGCATCGCCGCTGATAATGTCTAATGGATGCAGCAGAAAGCTGGGCCCAAAACCGGCAGCACGGCAGAGGTTGCAGGCCGTCTTAAGATACATGCGCATCAGCCCGGGGGAGAGTCTGTACACATAGAGAAGGTAACTCAGGTGAAATGGGATTCTCATTACCGGCATGGTGGTAACAGGAATCTCAAGAATACTCTTCCCGCTGCCCAGGTCCCATCTATAGGGTTTGTTCCTTCGAAATCCGTCTGAAAATCCGCCGAAAAGCTTTTTTCTCTGTTCCTTTTCTTCCCCGGAGAACGAGGTCGATTTGAAATAGTAGGCTCTGGCAAGCGGCCCAATCCATGTCGGGAGGGTGGAGGCGTCGTAAGCGTAGTCCATGCCGCTTAAAACATCGAGAAGATCGCGGCTCCATGAAAATCCGGGGCCCCTGAATCCGGAAGGTTTCCGTCCGGAGGCTTTTTTTATAGCTTTGTCTGTCTGAGAGATTTCATCAGAGATTTTTTCTTTGGAATACAGGTGAAGCCATGGCTCGTGGTTGAATGAATGATTGCCTACATCGTGGCCGTTGTCAGTTATCATTTTCAGAAAGGCCGCATTTTTCCTGTCGACAGCGTCGCGTCCGACTACGAAGTAGGTGATTTTGACGCCGAGTCTGTCCAGCAGCTCCAGAGATGATGGTACGAGGACGTCATAGTACGAGGGATAGGACTCCCAGCCAGAATCTCCATGGGTTTTCATGTAAGACCACTGGTTGTCCATGTCAAGGGATAGTGCTGCGGTTAACCTCATAGTCGCTCACTTAATCAAGATTATAAAAACTGGAAACAGGTTAAATCCATGAATCAAGACAAACTACAAAGGCGCCCATTCAACCAAAAGAAACGGAGTCTCATGTCAGGGAAGTTTATTAGGATTAATAACAATAAAAGTGTAATTGTCAAGGATAATACTCTTCGAAAAATTCTGATTGGGTTGTGAAGGAGTTGACTTTTGCAGTTTCTCAGGAATGATACTGGCCTGATATGTATGTTGTTTAACAGTTGATTGAGACAATATCCGGTGCCATGCAAAAAATAGAGCATATCTTTCTTGACACATGACAATAATAGCATATGGTGCCGGTGAGGTCCTGTCTTTACATGCGCGCAGCATAAGACTTTTAAGCACAATAATTAGATAACGGTAACTCCATGTCCATCAATGGTCAAAGAAAGGTACTTTTGACAGGCGCTTCATTATCGAGTACTAATCTCGGCATAAATGCCCTGACAATCGGCGCGGTCACTGCAGTGCTCGAGGCTCTTCCCGGGGCGCATATTGAGCTGTTCAACCAGAATTCTTACGAGGATTACAAAGAAGAGCATCTGATTCAGATCGCGGGGAAAAGGCTGCGAATATGCGAAAACCATGTTTGGAGCAGCAAGTACATTATTTGCGGCTTGCTTCACAGTGTCTTCTTTTTTCTTCCAGGCGCCTTTAAAAGGTTTCTTTTCGTACGAATGCTCCCGGTCTATTATCTCCCCTTATTCCTTCTGCGCCCGTCCTGGAGGAAGAAAAGGGTTGAGCACAGCGGAAAAACCTTGAATAAGCTCACAACCTGTGACATCCTTATAAACCTCGCTGAGGGAGACAGCTTCAGCGACATTTATGGAATTCATGTCTTTTTAAGGCATTGTCTGGATAAGCTTATTTGCATATCGTATAAAAGGAAGACTGTTATTTTCCCGCAGACAATTGGGCCTTTTAACGGAACCTGCGCGAAATTTCTGGCCCGCCGGGTTATATCGGGGGCTGACCGGGTGTACGTGCGCGAGGAGATGAGCCGTAAGCATATTAGAGAACGGTTTGGAGAAACCGGCAATATCGAGGATGCCTGTGATATGGCTTTCCTGATGGAACCTGAGAAGGTTAAAAGCCCTGGGCTTGACAGGTTCGCGGAAGGGGCACTGCTCGCAGGAGTCAATGTCAGCGGTTTTCTCTATCGGGGCGGCTCGGGCAGCGGACTGGTTGCCTCCGGATCTGACTATCCATCGCTGTCGGAGGCCATAGTCAGGCATCTTCTCAAGTTGGACAGGCGGATAAAGGTAGTTTTTATCTCACATGTCACCGATCAGGATTTGCCTGCGAACAGGGATATTATGGACAAGCTTGAGAAAGAGGGCTTCAAGGGCAGAATGTTCATCCTTAAGGGCGGTTACACGGCCCCGCAGATAAAGTATATTCTCGGGAGGCTGTCCTTTTTCACCGGGGCCCGAATGCATGCCTGTATCGGCAGTCTCTCCTCGAATATCCCTACAGTCCCACAAGCTTACAGCTATAAGTTTGCGGGAATAACCGAAAAGCTTGGTTTGGGAGAATACGTCGCCGATCTCCGCAGTGATTCACAGGAAATGATTCTGCAGAAGATAAGTGACTGTTTTAAAAACAGACGGGCAATTTCGGTCCAACTACGTAAAAAAATCCCTGAGATGAAGCGGAATGCCATGAAGTGCACCGCTTCACTGCAGGATTAGATCGGTTAAGTTGAGGATGTTCCGCGCGAGACACATATTCGATATTGTTGACTGGGGCCTTTGCACCGGGTGCGGGGCCTGTGCTTTCCATTGCCCGGACGGGGCGGTTGAGTTGAAAAACTACGACGATATCGGTATAAGGCCGGTCTTTGACCGTAGTATCTGCCGCGAATGCGGAGACAGCTGTATGTCGTTCTGTCCGGGGAGCAGCTGCGGGGAAGGACGAATCGTACCCGACAAATATAAACACGCGGATGTTAACGGGATGCTGGCAGGTCCATTGCTTTCTGTATGGCAGGGGAACGCGGCAGACCCTGAGCTGAGGAGGCGGGCCTCATCCGGCGGAATAATTACCGCTATGGCTCTATACTGCATCGAAAAGGAAAATATGGAGGCTGTTCTTCACGTGGGCATGGATCCGGAGAGGCCATGGCTGAACAGGACAATAATAAGCAGAAACAGAGAGGAGCTGGCGGCAAACAGCGGATCGCGGTACCAGACTTCATCAGTATGTGAGCTTCTCAGAGTTATTGAAGAGAGCAGCCGGCCATGCGTTTTTATCGGGAGGCCATGCGATGTATCGGCGGTTCAGGCCTTACGGAAAAGACGTCCGGCCCTTGATATGAAACTCGGGCTTGTACTGTCGTTCATGTGTGCTGGAACTCCCTCAACCGAGGGGACGCTAAGTCTTATGAAGTCTCTTGGGGCGAATCCTTCAGAGGTTTCATCTCTGCGTTACCGGGGAGACGGCTGGCCCGGCGGGTTCAGCGTCAGGGATATGTCAGGCAATATTGCCGCCTTCATGCCCTACCTGGAGAGCTGGAAGTATCTTCAGAAGTACAGAACATTCAGATGCCAGATATGTCCTGACGGACTCGGCGAACTCGCTGACCTGACCGGTGGCGACGCCTGGCATAGATACAGGCCTGACAATGAAAATCCGGGACTGTCTCTGATACTTGTAAGAAACAGTAATGGTGAGAAGCTTTTCAACCGGGCTGTTCAGGCGGGATATATTGAAGCCGAATCGGCCTCAACAGCGGACATTGTCAAGGCTCAGGGGCTGTGTTACAGAAAAAGCGTTGTTTTCGGAAGACTTGCTGCGATGAAAATGCTGATGATTCCTGTCCCGCGCTTTGTTGGTTACCGCCTTTTGAGGTTATGGATGACAATTCCCCTGTCCGAAAAAATTAGAAGTCTTGCCGGTACCATGAAAAGAGCTGTAGTGAGGGGATTATGGAAACGCTGCAGGAGTATACCCTCTTAATAGCATGAATATTCCTGTTTGTAATAATAAAAAATGGCTGAATGTTATGAAGTATAAAGTCCGCCATCTGATAGCACATAAGGCTTTCCAGAATTTCATTATATTGGGCGCTATCGCTGTCATTCAGCTCGGCAACAATATGGTCCTTGGTAAATACCTTTCGAAAGACGATTTTGGGAGATATACCTTTATATTTTTCAATATTATCGATGTTTTGGCTTTCGTCTGTGTTCTTGGCCAGTCCTCTTCTATTTTGAGGTTCTTCTCCGCTGATCCGATAAATAATTACAAATGGAAAAAAACATTTCTTGTGTATTCAATGCTGGTTCTTGCAGCTCTTCCAATTCCAGCATTTCTGATTGTGAAGTTATACGGTATTCAAATAAGCTTTGTTGGAATAATTGTCGCAGCGGCATTTTTGCACTGCATTACAACTCTGGTTGGAGCGGCTTTGAGGTCCAAAGGCAGTTTCAATATGTCTCTGTTGATCGAAAGAGCTGCACCGGTAATTCTTGGCTTCATTCTCGTTGTTCTGGTGCTGACCTCTAAAATAACGCTTTCGTCAGCGGTTACGGCAAAGTTTTCATCTTATCTCTTTATAATTCCGGTTCTTGTCTACCTTCTCGTCAGGTGGGGTGAGGGAAGTAAAAAAATCAACAGGCATTTTTTCTTGAACGGCCTGGCCATGTGGGAACTTGGAATAATTGTGATGATGCTGACCAGGGTCGACGGCTTTTTGATTGTTAAGCTGCTGACTTACAGCGATATGGCCCTCTTCGGAATAATGACCGCTCTCATGCAGATTTTCGGGTTCGCGTATGTCGCTATATTTAACGTCTATTCTCAAAAGCTTTCTCAAAATCCGGAGATGTCTTTGTCAGGACTAATACGAAAGGTCCTGATAGCTGCTCTGATGCTTTCGTCATTTTATCTAATCTTTTCGGATATTATACTTGATATTCTGTTTGCCGGGAAGTATCACTCGGGTATTGCCCTTACTTCTCTGTTTTGTCTTTATCACTCAGTAATTCTGATTTACGCGGTGCCAGCCTGCTACATTGTCGCAAAAAGCTCATCCACACAGCAAAGATGGATGCAGCTCGTAAATGCCGTAAGTATTGTCATAAGGATCGGGGGCATCTTCATGCTTGCCCGCTTCGGCCTGAAGGGATTTGTAGTTGCGGGAATAGCTTCAATGGCTTTCAGGACAGCGGGGTCATACATGCTTATTTTTGGTAGACGAAGGAATCAGTGATATGAAAGGGGAGGGGTTGAATGTCTGTCCGTGATATTTCTGTTCCGGGCGTTGCTGCTCAGTTCTTTGTTCTGCTCGTATGCGGTATAGTTTTTTCTTCTGTGAGCATATTAAATCCGCTTATATCTCCTGTTCTTGGTGCGGCTTTGCTTGGCGGCGTTATTTACTGGTACTATATAGAAAAGATTGAAGCTAAAAGCCTTATTTTATTTCTGATTTTTCTGTATCCTCTTCTTCCGTCTCTCTGGGGGCTAAGGCTGGCACCCGGCATGCCGGTAGTGAGAGCTCACAGAATTCTTGCGCTGCTTGTCATAGTTTTTCTGCTGAGGCGCGGGCTTTTCCTGAAGTACTACTCTGAGTATTTCAGGTCGAAGACCTTCGGGGTTCCTGTACTGTGCTTCATTGTTAGCGTGTTGGGCTCAGCTCTTTTCTCGGGCGCGGCAGGTTCGACACTTAATGCCCTTTTCAGTTACTTTTTCGAGTCCTTTATACTGACTGTCATTGTCTATTCAACATTCAGGACAAGGGATGACATCGAACTGCTTGTTGTCAATATGAGCCGTTCCGTGGTTGTACTTTGCTTTCTTGGTCTGTACGAAACCATAACAACCTCAAATCCGTATTCAATTTTCGGTACATTCAGCGACCAGTTTACGGGGGCTTTTGAACACAGCGTAAGGGGAGGAGCAATAAGAATACTTGGTCCATTCAGTCATCCTATAGCTTTCGGAACCTATTTTGCAGGAACTCTGGCCATGGTTTTATACCGTTACAGGCGCAATCAGCTGATGATAGTCCTTCTTATAGGATTCGTTTTTAACACGATTATCGGCACTAATTCCAGAGGGGCCCAGATTGGGGCGATAATTGTGATTCTTTACTATCTTTTTGTTGTTGATAAAAATAAAAAATTTATCTATATTCTCGGGATTTTCCCTCTGCTGCTTTCGGGTTCATTCAGATACAGGCTGTCAACACTCAATCCCTTTTTCAGCGGAGACGCGGTTCTCCAGGATTCCTCAAGCGCAAGGGTTGACCAGTTCTATTTTTTAAAGGACTATATTAAGAATAATATTCTATTCGGGCATGGACTCATTCCAACGCCTATGAGACTGCGATTTCTGGGGTATATGAGAGATAACTACCACAACACGGTCGACAATCTCTATCTTTTAATTGCTTATTATTACGGTCTGGCAGGGCTTTTCTCCTGGCTTTTTATGTTCATCTCACCTATGATTAAGCCCTTTATTGTTATGGGAAAGGCGGTCAGGGATGATCAGCTTCTTCAGCTTCTTATGATCAGCCTGGTTGCCATGTTCATTATCAATGGGGTTGTCGCGCTTGAGTCTTTCCAGTTTATCTTCTGGATATATATGGGGATCATTTCGAGATTAATCACTATTTACCGGGAGAAGCAGTCAGCCGGCAGAGACGAAGATGGTGCAGCCGCTTCATAAGATGAATGAAGCGGCAAGCGAGCCGGAGTATTAAAAATACCTGTAAAACAACCCTGGCACAGGGAATGTCCTGTTGTTCAGTACGCCTCCCACCAGTTTCACGTTGTTTCCCGAGAGCATGCCCGCCGTTTTCTTAACCACCTGCTTTTTATCCCTTCCTTCATTTATTACAAGCATTACGGCATCAGCGAATTCGGATATCAGAATAATATCAGCGCTGCTGGTGATGTTTACACAGTCGAAAAAGACCGCGTCATATCTGTCCTGAACGGCGGCTATCTTTTCACCAAGGCTTGTCTGCTTTAAAAATGCCGATGCTCTCGTCTGGCTTTTTGAGCAGGGAATGACGTCAAGCCCCGGATAAATCTGCTGAATGTACTCATCTATGCTTTCAGATTCTTTCAGCTCGTCAATGGAGGGCACCTTTCCAGTATGGTGAATGACTGATAAGACAGGAGCGCTGAGATTGAGGTCAACAATCAGCACTCTGTGACCCATGAGCTGAGAGATGCAGAATGCTATATTTGAACTGACGGCCTGAGTGCTCTTCAGACGGGTTATGGAGTTTATGATGATCTTCTTCATGTTCTGTGTTTTCATGAAAATGTAGACCTGCTCGGCAAGGTCTTCACAGAAGGAGTAGTAGATGCCCGGTTTGGAATCGTGGGAGAGAAGCAGCCCATCCTTGAGTTTTTTCTTCGGGACAGAACCGATTACGGGTATGTTGAGGGTGGTTACTATGTCCTGGGGACTTCTGAACTTTTTGTTAAATGAATTAAATAGAAGTGCAAGAGCTATTGATACAAAACAGGCCGCGAAAAAAGCCATAATAAAGACAAGCTTTGAAGATTTTCCTACAGGCAGACTGTTTGAAGAAGCCTGTTCAATAACCTTTACGCTTGCAGTTCCAATAGCCTCAATGTCGGGAAGCCTGTCTCCGGAAAGGTTCTCGGTCATGTTTTCGATGTTGTCTTTGAGCTGAAGTACTGAAGGGTGCAGTACTCCGTACCGCATGTTCAACTCTGCGAGCTGTGACTGCAGGTCGAAAATCGCGTATGACCGGCTCAGAATATTGGCGATTCTTACGGCTTCTTCAGGGCTGTAGTCTAATACATTAATCACAAAGACGTCGGAATTTGGTATTAATGATGTGCTGAGGTTTTTTCTCAGCTTATTTACCGCTATACTTATAAGGCGTTCTGTTTTGTCCTCAGGCGACAGCTTTTCCTCTTCAAGCGTCTGGAAATCCTTTTTAGCTATAAATTCGACAAGAGGCGCTTTTATAGGTGAACAGAACTGCTTTTCGTAATCAAGGGGTCTCTCGTGCAGTTTGTGGGCGATGACTGTCCTGCGCAGAACCGGGGTGGAATTTACAATCTCGGTCTGAGTGTTGTGAATACGAAATGAACCCAGGCTCTGATATGTTTCCGCTGCTGATACCGACTGACCTTTAATTAGAATTTTCACGCTTGCTTCGTACATCGGCGTATTCATTTTCAGGCCCAGCAGGGTCAGTCCCATAATGATGAAGATGGTTGATATAATCAGCATCTTGTATCTGAAGAGTATAATGACAATGTCCCTCAATGTGAAATCAGACACATAGTTGTGGGTTTTCATCTGAGCGTCCTCCGGTTGAGATCAAATTCAGGTTTAAGGTATTTTTTAACTGATATTCGAATTAGAAAAGCCCCTCTGAGACTACGATAATATCGCCTGCTTCCAGGAGTATGTCTGCCCTGGCATCGCCGTTAACGACCGCTTTCAGGTCAACATTTATGCTTCTGTAACCGGGCCTGTCCTTTCTCGGGCGCAGTATCTTTACTCTGCTTGATGAGCCGAAGCGGGTAAAGCCCCCGGCGATGGCAATGGCTCTGAGAACCGTCGTGTTGTCGCTGAGAGGATAGGTTCCCGGTGTGTTGACCTCTCCGGAAATGGTGTAATTCTGGCTTTTTGACTCAACAAGAGAGACGGTGACCACGGGATATTTCAGATACCCCTGGGACAGCTGCCACTGAATAATTTTCTGAATCTCGGTTATGGTTTTATCTTTAACCTGAATAGTGCCAAGGAATGGAACAGAGATTTCACCTCCGGGTGAAACGGTGACCTGACTCCGAACCTGATCCGGTTTGATGATATTGACGTCAAGAATGTCTCCAACTCCGACTTTATAAGACTGCTGGGCGTATACTTTCAGGCTTGCCAATTGGGACGGCAGGGCAAGGGAAAGAATAAGTAAAACTGTCAAAACACGCATAAAAAAGAACCTCCAGATTCCTGCGTCGTTTACCGCCCGAAAAGCGGCTGAATATCAGAATGTGCCGGACAATGAAATCGTGATTAAGCTTCTGTTGTATTTGCCTGCGTTATCGATACGGCTGTCGTTTCTTGTGAAACTATACTGCAACCCGGCGGCAATATCCTCTCCAATCGCATAAAAAACAGCAAATGTCAATCCAAAAAGCTCGCTTGTCTGCTTCGACACGGAGTAGGTTCCTCTTCCGTAGAATGTCTCCTGCGAAACGGACATCCGCTGACTGACCTCACGCCTGTACGAGAGCGAGGTCGTCCACGAGGTGAAGGCTTCATCGGATTGCCCCGTAGTTGATGTTGAGTATTCGCACCTGGCAGAGAGCTGGTTTTTTGCATCCAGGTCATCTGTCAGAGAAATGGAGCCTGCAGGGTTCCAGCTTGTATTTGCCTCTCCGCTTTTCTGCCTCTCAGCGCCCCCTTCGGCCGTCATGTAGAGCTTTCGTGTGAAGTAGTGGCTATAGCCCGCGCTTAGCGCGAGCACGGAAACATCCATGCCCTCTTCGTAATCCGAGAATGAATATCCCGAGGAAAAATAGATCATGTTCATTGAGCTGAACGCGTAGGTCAGCCTGCCGCCGCCTTCATGCGTGTCGGCAGTCTGGTATGTCTCGCTGTCGGTAAACTGAAAGCTGTTGCCGTAATTACAGGTGAAATACATCCTTCTGAGCAAATCGTAGCGCAGCGATGCGCTAAAGCTGTTGCTGTAAATCATAGCCCTCTCACCGGTTGAACCGAAAAGCGATTCATAGGATCGGGCTTCCTGATATCTCGTGAAGGTGTCAGCAAGAGCAACAGAGAGCTTGTCTGTCAGCTGAGCTGAAACAGAGGCTTCCGCATCTTCGGTGTGTGTGCTGAGTCCGGTATTTTTTACGTACGCGTCATAGTAAGCCCTGGCGGTAATTCCATACTCGATTTTTCTTTTTTTTTCGAGCAGCGCCAATCCGCCCATGACTCGGCCCGAGAAATCGTACTCGGGATTATCCGGAGACATATTGATATTGCTGTCGTAAATTCCCTCAAAACCGGCCAGGAGGTTAATTTCAAGGGCGTAGAGTCCATTCGGGAAAAAAAGCAATGTAAGAAATAAAACGGGGAAAGCTTTACTGTAAACCATCAGGCCTCACTGCTCCATTAAAAGGGTGTAGTAAGGGGAACATGCCGTTTTAAAAGTGTCAAGAGGATTTCCGCCCGGAAAGGCTAATAAACGGTATTAATCGCGACGCTTTATTTTGAGGGGGGGATAATGGCTTAATATTGCACAAGGCTTCCATTTATCCTGGCCCTTTTCACGGCAAAGCTGAACGAAAGAAGCCCCGCGGGAGCAAGGATAATTATGAAAAGGGCCAGCTGGAGCATAACCGGAAAAACATCGCCCGGAGCCGCTGAAGCAAGAACGATATCCCTCAGAGACCTTACGGCGTATGTCATTGGCAGCAGCTTTGCCGCCTGCTGCAGAAAACCGGGAAGGACCTCGGCGGGGAAGAGGACGCTTCCCAGAAAATAGCTTGATGTGCCGAAAATCATTCCGATCGGGTTTCCCTGCTTGAATACCATGATAAAGGAAGCTGAAAGCATTCCAACCGAAAGAAACGAAAGAAAGGTGAGCAGCAGCACTGCCAGACAGAGCAGGGCTGACGTAAGGGAAAGCGTAATGCCCAAAAAAAGCATTCCGGCGCCGAGAAGAGCAATGGAGCTTCCAAAAGCCAGGATGAAAGTCCAGAGAGAGTTGCCCAGCAGAACCGTGAATATTGATACTGGCGTTGTCAAAACCGCTTCGAGCGTGCCCTCAACCTGGGCTGTTCTTACAGATGAGGCAAAGGCGTCCAGCCCGGCGAAGACAAAGCTTGATACAGATATTCCCATCAGCACGTAGGCGAAATAGTCACCGCTGTACTTTGTCAGGTGCGGAGATACACTCCCGCTGAATGTCCGGCTGATGAAGTAAATCAGAAAGAGGGTAATGCTTACCTTGATCAGCTGCAGGGCAATGTTTAAGGGATAACTTAGCGCTGTGAGAATGTCCCTTTTAACGAAAGCAAGAAATATCATGATTTACCCTCAGTGATTCTGGTGAAGATGTCCTCAAGAGATTCGGTTTCAAATCCGCAGGAAATTATCCGGCCTCCGGCATTCAGCGCTCTGGATAGTATGCAGGAGGCGGATTCGTCCTTATGGATTATGAAGCGGTGTTCGCCGCCGGCGCTGCGGGCCGGTTTTGAGAGAAGGCCATTATCCCACCCCTGAACCGGATCAGACTCGAACCTGATGGTGTAAACCTTTGCTTCGGACAGGCGCAGTGAATCTACATTGCCCCTGGCGATAACGCTTCCTCCGTTCAGCAGAATTATTTCGTCTGACAGGGCGCCTGCCTCAGTGAGGTCGTGAGTTGAAAGAATGATAATCCTGTCCGTGAAGGACTTAATGAGCGAATGAATGCTCTTCTTCGCGGCAGGGTCAAGGTGAGACGTTGGTTCATCAAGAAGAAGCGCCTGCGGGTTGCCGAGAAGCGCACGGGCGATCATGAGCTTCTGCTTCATGCCGGCAGAGTAGAGCCTGAAGGGACGGTCAGCTTCATCTGCGAGGCCGCAGCGCTCAAGAAGCGCGCTTACCTGACTATTCCTTGCCCTGCCCCGGTAACCGTGCAGCGAGGCGAAAAAGTCGAGGTTCTGCCTGCCGGTGAGGCGCCAGTAGAAAGACCTGTCGTTGGGACTCACCAGTCCGGAACGGACTGAACCGTGTTTGCCGCTGAACAGGACTTTTCCAGAGTCGGGGAATATGAGCCCGGCGAGAATCTTCATCAGGGTTGTCTTGCCGGCGCCGTTCGGCCCGAGAACACACAGGGTTGAGCCTCCCCCGCATTGGAAGCTCACTTCTTTCAGGGCGTGAACCGGTATCCTTGCTGAAGCGAAAAGCGATATCCTTCGGAATGACTTTGATATGTTATCTACTTTAAGGGTATTATTCATTGCAGCCGTTCTATAGTGTTTTATGATATATTTTAAGATTAAAATAATAAAAGCCAGCAAATATTGAAGCTGAGATGAAAAAAGAGTAATTCCTTTGTACTGAAAGATCTCCCCGCCTGAGGCGGGGAGATCTTTCAGTATTGTGGGATATGATTATAAGCAACATACCCAGACCTTGGGGGCGGGGAATCCATGAGTTAATGTTGAACGAAACGAGATCGATACAATAAATCCCCGCCACCGGCGGGGATTCTATCGCTTTTTTTTAAAAAAGCACAAAAAAATTTTGATTTCCCCCGAAATTGTACTTAAGATGAATCTGGCAGGTTGTGAAGGGTTATGCCATATTATTTCACAGGGAGAGCGATATGCTTGAGTATAGTAAGCCGTCAATTCTTTCAGAGAGGGTTTCGATAGGTGTTTTCGGGTGCTACGGAGGTCAGGGCGGCAGCGGAAACGGCGGTCATCATGGACATGGCTGGGGCGGAATGGGCGGTTTCTGGGGCTGGCTCTTTTCTTTCTTCGGAAGAAGGTAGCCTGCCGTTAAGAGACTGAGATACAGGGCCTGTTCAGAAATGAATGAGGCCCTTCTTGCGCAGTTCCTCCAGAAATTCGTGGACGTCAGATGACGCTCTTTCCTCGGGGATGCTGTATCTATCAGCCACCAGGAGGGCAATATCAGTAGATTCACGTCCCTCTTCGATGAGCTTCCAGATAAATGATGCGGTTGTGTCGAGGGTGTGCATCCAGTTCCCTTCGTCAGTAACTATTATTGTTTCGCCGCCGATTTCTTTTACGGTAATTCCTTCCACACTATGAGGTCTCTTTTTGTTACTGATTTCCATTGCTGTTGTCTCCTTATGAAAAGTGTTCAGATATTGTTTTCCAGAACGAAGCGTCCGGCCTGAAGCGCAGCCGCTTAACCGGAATCTCTCTGGTCAGCTTCTGTGCCGTATCAAGCATACCGGTAAAGGTTGCCGGCCTGATTTTCTCCGTGAGCCCAATGGGCGGAACAATTTCACGAGCTAATGATTTTACCGCGTGGCTTTCAGCTATATCTTCGATCATGTTTGTTGCTCCATGAGCGATTAAAAAGACGGCCTTTAGAGGGACTTCAGCAAGATACTTGTCTCTGAAAAGGCCGTTGAACGGTGTTGAAGACAGCATAAGGCGGCCGTCTAACCGCCTTATGAGGCATATTTCGTCGTTCAGCACCTTTTTCCCGGTCTGTACTGAAAGGGCAGCTGTTGTGGATTTTCCTGAACCGGAAGGCCCGCAGAAGAGATAGCCTTTTCCATCGTCTTCGACCCCGCAGGCGTGTATAAGGAAGGACTCTTCATCAGACAATGCCGCCGCGTTGAAGTACGCCTGATACAGTATTTGTTCGAATACCCTTACGACCGGTTTCACAAAAAGCCCGGCAGGGACCGAAATAACGGCGCCTTT
Source organism: Spirochaetota bacterium (assembly GCA_963663865.1). GTDB lineage: Bacteria > Spirochaetota > UBA4802 > UBA4802 > UBA5550. The sequence continues at coordinate 2,742,259 of OY760686.1, read as the reverse complement.
GCCGTCCCGGCAGAGCTTTCCATCAACAAGTCCGCCCGCGCTGAAGGTGCTGGAGTTTACTGTCTTGGTGTTGAAAAGAGAGTCCGGGATTTCAAATGATCCGCTTCTTCTGCGGATACTGATTTTGAGTGTGAATGTTGGGTTTTCCGGCACGATAAATCCTCTGTAATAATCAGACATAAAAGAAAGAAGCTGCTTTCCCGGTACAATGAGCCCTAACCTGATGCCGCCGCACTGAATGACCAGAGGACGCGGGAAGAGGCGTCTTTTGAGCTTCCTCGCCGGTTCTGTCGCAAGGGAATAAAGCAGTTTCAGCGTTTCTCTGAAGGCCGCAATACGGCCGGAATCTTCAAGTTCAAGCAGGGTTCCGTCAGGCTTCATAATACCAGTGATGACGCCCGCGACATTTTTTGTCGCAGAAAATCTTCCGAAGCTGTTTCTATCACCTTTTTGGTATATACGTCCGGGCAGGGTGAATAGAACCCTGTGGGCGGTCAGTTGTCTTTTTTCGGCAAAAACAGCGATCTCACCGATACGCGGTCTTCGGTTCTCTGAGGTGTCAATTACTACAGTGTCACCAGCGCGTATTGCCGGATGCATGCTCCCGCTAAGAACCTCCATTTTCACCGGGCCGACCGGATGCCCTCCGCTGACCATCTCAAGCCATTCAGCGCTTTTTTCATTTATGTTCACTGTTCAGCTTCTCCTGCCTGTATGATTGAGCTTTTTGTAGACAAGCTTGCCGCCCTTGCAAAGAAGCATCAGCGGCCACAGCAGATACCCGGCCGCGAGCGTTATGCCTGACAGTCTTAATCTGAAGGCCTGGCAAACAGCAACAGGCCGCGGGAATAGGAGAGGAGGGAAAAGAGCTCTCAGCATTCCCGGTCCAGCTGCGGCGGAGGTGAGGGGAATCAGTGTCCGGTAGATGTTCGAGAACAGGGTCGAATTGCCGGAGAGGTTTTTGAATGAGCGGAAATGAAAAAAATTAGCTGCGGTACAGCGCCTGGGGGTCATCTCTCTCAAGGAGCTGAGTAATTTTTCATCAATGCTTCCTTTAAAAAGCATGGAGGTAAGCTTGAGCGAAAAGAAGATATAGCAGGCAGTTCCGGTTTTCCTGACGGTCTCAAGGAAGCGTTCCATGTCAAATGGCTTATTAACCAATCTTGTAATATCAACAGTGTTTCTCAGCAGAAATCCATCTGAAGAGGGGGGCCTTTTGACGGCTGAATGCATGCACATCAGAAAGAGCATATCCGCGTTGTTCATACGCCATGTCCCCAATTCATCGTCGAACACCCTTCCTTTGAGGAACATGCTCTCATGGCTGTGAAGGCTTTTCAGGCTCTCAGAGTATATTCTTGATTTTTCGAATAGGCCGGTGTGAAGCTCGACGAGATATCCTGCTTCCCGGTGTTCAAACTGAAACTGACAGTTCCACTTCATCTGCCCGGGCAAATCGTCAATCTCGGATTTCGTAACCATGAGGTTGCTGCGTCCTCCAGCGGAGCTGAATCCTCCGGAAGAAAGAAGTTCTGAGGCCCTTTCAAGGACTTCAGGTTTGATGAGTATGTCGATGTCGCGCCCGCGGCGGAATCCGGAGAAGTCAAGCGACGTCCCCTTCATGACAGCGCACTCTAATTCATTGTCGGTGAGTAATCTCATAACGGAAAGGGTTTCGTACCTGAGCTTTACGGCCGCTGCGGATGCAAGGGCGGCCTCTCTGAGGCACGCCTTCTCAATGCTCAAAGGCAGTCCATCCCTTATTTTCAGCCTTAAAAGAGCGTCAGACGCTTCCCCGTCCAGAAGGTGTCTTCGGGCAAGGGACATGAAACGCTTCACGCTGAAGCGCTCTGAATGGACAATTGTGCTGACAGCCGATTCATCAGCCCGTTGTGAGAACAGCTGCAGAAGTAGCAGGTCTTCAGCGTCGAGATTATTTGTACTGAGCATGATCAATCCGGATGAGCAAGATTATAAACAGAACGCAGACTTACTGGAATACGCGGCCTGCCCAAAGTCAATACTTTTAAGAGCATTGGCTTGTGTGGCTCCTGGAATTGCGTACTGACTGTCAGACGTTTTTTTTGACAAATCTGCTGACTGCATCTTCCCAGCAGGGAATCTCGATCGCGGCATCAGCGCATATTTTGCTGTTTGACATGGCCAGGAAGGGCGCCCTTCGTGCCCTTGTCGCAAAGGAGTCCATAGGTACCGGAATGACGAGGGTGGACAGTCCCCTCTGTTTCAGATAGAAACGGGCAAGTTCGTATCTTGACGCGTAACCGCTGTTTGTAAGGTGATAGAGCCCGCCGAGCCCTCTGTCGAGTGACCTGAGCGTGACCGTAACGATGTCTTCGGTGTATGTTGGGACTGAGGCCTCGTCAGAACTTACCTTTAGGACCGGATTAGTTTCAGCCCACTGTGAGAGCTTGTACAGAAAGTTCTGCTTTCCGGACCCGTACACCCAGGACAGGCGTAATATGAGGCAGTCCTGTGCTTCCGCCGCTCTCTGTTCTCCCTCGTGCTTGCTTTTACCGTAAACATTGACGGGGGCAGGCTTGTCTTCCTCAAGGTAGAGGTTCTGCTTTGTTCCGTCAAAGACATAGTCTGTGCTGTAGTGGACGAAGAATACCCCGTGTTTTCTGCACGCTTCGGCCATGTAGCCGACCGAGTCTCTGTTGACGAGCATGGCTGTGCCGGGATCGTCTTCGGCGGCATCAACGGCGTTAAAAGCGGCGCAGTTTATAAGCACTGAAGGCCTGTGACTCTTTATCATGTTTTCTGCGGTTGTGGGATTGGTGATGTTGAACTCGCCTTCGGGAGGCGCAACGAAGTCTGAGCCTTCCGAACTGAGTCTGGCTGCAAATTCCTTTCCGAGCTGGCCGCCGGCCCCAGCTATGAGTATTTTCCTGGTCATTATTAATTCCCGTAATTATCAGTCAATTTTAAGGTATATGAAGTTGTTTTCAGCGTTTTTAAGCGCTGGTAAGGCCGAGTCTTTCGGCGATAAGACAGGGTTTTCTTCCGGCCAGTCAATGCCTATGTCAGGGTCGTTCCAGATGATGCCTCTGTCGTTATCGGGCGAATATTCGCCACCGAAGACGCAGTATTCAACCTCTGCTGTTTCTGAAAGAACACAGAAGCCGTGCGCGAAACCTCTCGGAAGATAGAGCATTTTCCGGTTCTCGGCTGTCAGCTCCGCTCCTGCCCACTTTCCGTAGTGAGGAGAGTTCTCCCTTATATCGACTCCGACATCAAATATGCTGCCTGATATTACCCTTACAAGCTTTGCCTGGGCACGGGGGTTTTTCTGATAGTGCAGCCCGCGGATAACCCCTCTGGAAGACGTTGAATGGTTTATCTGCACGGGAGTGCCGGCGATTCCTACACTGTGAAAGTCAGAGGTTTTAAATGACTCGAAAAAGTAGCCCCGTTCGTCCCTGAAAACCCTCGGTTCAATGAGCATAATGTCAGGTATATTTAAAGGCGTAAAGTTAAAGGGCATTTCAGGCTTCTCCTGCTATTGATCTCAGGTACGCGGCGTACTCCGTGTCGGCGTTCCCGGCTGTTTTCATCAGCTGGTCTGAATCTATGTAATTCATTCTGAAGGCAATCTCTTCAATGGCGCCAACCTTGAGCCCCTGTCTTGATTCGATTGTCTTGATGAACATAGCAGCGTCAATGAGGGAGTCGTGAGTTCCGGTATCAAGCCAGGCGTATCCGCGGCCGAGCCTGTGCACCATAAGTTCATTCATGTTAAGATATGTTTTGTTTACATCTGTGATCTCTATCTCGCCGCGCGCTGAGGGCTTAATGTTCTTTGCTATGTCGACGACGCGGTTGTCGTAGAAGTAAAGGCCGGTTACCGCCCAGTTGGACCTGGGTTTAGAGGGCTTCTCTTCAATGGAGATTGCCCGGCCTTCAGCGTCGAACTCGACAACGCCGTATCTTTCCGGATCGTGTACAAAGTATCCGAAAACGGAAGCGCCTGATTCGCATGATGCAGCCTTCTGCAGCTTCTCGCTGAGGTTCTGGCCGTAAAACAGGTTGTCTCCAAGAATCAGGCTGACAGCCGAGCTGCCGATAAACTTTTCGCCGACGATGAAGGCGTCCGCGAGTCCCCTGGGGGATTCCTGCTCGGCGTATTCGATTGAGATGCCGAGCCATGAACCGTCACCGAGAAGGAGCCTGAACAGCGGCAGCGCGTCCGGCGTTGATATAATAAGAATTTCTTTTATTCCTGAGAGCATGAGAACGGACAGGGGATAATAGATCATCGGCTTGTCATAGACAGGCAGAAGCTGCTTGCTTACCGCTTTTGTTACGGGGTAAAGGCGGGTTGCCCTGCCTCCTGCAAGTATAATTCCTTTCATAAAGACTCCGTGTGGTAAAAAGATATGAGGTTATTCAAATAATAAGACACTCATTATGCCCTGCATCATATTTTTTTTCAAGAACATTTCAGAGTAAAGTGAAATTATCCTGAAAAGTGCTCTTTTATAAAGATAGCTTGACATGCCGGCCGGGAGGTGAAAGAAATTCGCGTGTAATCATGCCCTGTCTCAGGACGATGAGCCGAAAGAAAAGCCGGTTTAATACCCGTAAAGTGGATGCTTATGTGCGGAATTGCAGGAATATACAACTATAGAAAAATGGCTCCGGCTCAAAACGGAGCCGTTGAGACGATGATAGCGTCACTCAGGCATAGAGGACCCGATGAGACGGGCTTTCACGTAAACGGCCCTCTTGCTCTGGGGAGCTGCCGCCTCTCAATTATAGATATCAGCGGCGGCACCCAGCCGATTTACAATGAGGACGGAACCGTCTGTGTCGTCTTCAACGGAGAGATATTCAACTACATTGAGCTCAGGGACTTTCTTGTTCAAAAGGGGCATGTATTTAAAACAAAATCCGACACTGAGGTCATTGTGCATCTCTTTGAGGAGTACGGACCTTATTTTATGGATAAGCTGAACGGACAGTTCGCGATTGCCCTGTGGGATTCGATGAGAAGGGAGCTGCATCTCGTAAGGGACAGGGTCGGTATTGTCCCGCTTTTTTTTGCTCAGGTCCCTGAAGGTATTGTGTTTGCTTCCGAGATGAAGGCTCTCTTCGCGGAGGGCAGCGTCAGTCCTGAATTTTCGGAACAGGGGCTTGAGGATATACTGACAATGTGGGTCAATATCCCCCCCATGACACCTTATAAAGTGGTTCAGGAGGTAGAGCCCGGAGGACACATCACCGTCAGTCCCAGGGGAACCGCCTCTCGCCGTTACTGGGATTTCACATTTCCGGATGATGGTAACTACGATGACGCGCCTGTCGAGAATTACATTGCGGGGCTGAATGAGCTGATCTACGATGCTGTGTCTGTCAGGCTGAGGGCTGATGTTCCGGTTGCCTCATATCTGAGCGGGGGTCTGGATTCATCCATAATATCTATGATTGCCGGGCGAATCAAGGGGAACGGGCTCAGGACTTTTTCCGTGACCTTTGATGATTCAGAATATGACGAATCTTCATATCAGGAGCTCATGGCCGGTATGCTGAAAACTGAGCACAGCTCGGTTCGCGCCTCACTGCAGGACACCGCAAGGGCGTTTGAAGAGGCGGTGTGGTTTGGTGAGAGGCCTTTGACCAGGAGCGCGCCCGCGCCGCTATACCTACTCTCCGGTCTGGTGAGAGAAAACGGCCTCAAAGTAGTTCTTACGGGCGAGGGCGCCGATGAGATTTTCGGGGGCTACAATATCTTCAAGGAGGACTGCATAAGGCGGTTCTGGGCGAAGGTGCCGTCATCGCACAGGAGGCCCAAGCTTCTCTCGACGCTTTATCCGTACATCACGCGGGATCCGAGGGTTTTCCGCTTCTGGCAGTCTTTCTTCAAATATGGGCTTGAGGACACTGACAATCCCTATTATTCCCACACGATAAGATGGAAGAATACATCGAGTATAAAGCACTTTCTAAGGCCTGAAATAAGGGAGCTGCTCAGTGATACTGCTCAGCGGGAAAGGCTTGACTCATATATAAGCCCTGACATCAGCAGGTGGAATCCGCTATGCAGGGCGCAGTACATAGAAAGCAAACTCTTTCTGCCGGGTTATCTTCTGTCTTCGCAGGGAGACCGGGTGCTTATGGGGCATTCGGTCGAGGGCCGCTTTCCCTTCCTTGACCACAGGGTAATCGAGTACGCCGCATCCATCCCCCCGCGATATAAGCTGAACGTTCTGAATGAAAAATACATCTTAAAAAGGGCGTTCGAGGGCATGCTTCCCGATGAGGTTTGTTCAAGAAGCAAGCAGCCCTACAGGGCTCCGATAGCGGGCGTTGTTGCGGGCCTTGATGGGAGCGCCCGGGAATCATGCTCAGAGGAGAATATCAGGTCGGCGGGTGTTTTCGAGGAGGCTGCGGCGATCAATCTGCTTCGAAAGGCTGAAAACCCCGATGCTCTCATAAGCGAGAGAGACGATATGGCCCTGGCCGCGATATCATCAACACAGATGCTTTATTATATGCATGCCTCGGGTGCGGCAAGAGGCGCAGCGGTTGCTGCGCGTTCTGATAAAATCTGAATACAATTTGCGGAGGAATTCATGTCTGTTAGCGAAAATATCCTTAAGTTTATAAGAGAAAACTTTATCGCGGGGAGAACCGATACCGGTCTTGCTCCGGAAGATTCCCTTATTGAGAGCGGCGTCATTGATTCGACGGGGGTTCTTGAGCTTGTGATGTTTCTTGAGGAGACGTTCTCCATAACCGTTGAGGATGACGAGCTTGTCCCTGAGAACCTTGACAGTATAGACCGGATTGCCGCTTTTCTGAGGCGGAAGGGCGTTGAGGGGTAATGTCATGATTTACTGTAAAAAATGCGTTCTTCCTGAAACCTTCCCCGGAATAGAATTCGACAAAGAGGGAGTGTGCAACTACTGCCGGAATACTCAACAGCCCGATAAAGCCAAAAAGGAAGAGTATCTCGAAAGGTTCGAAAGAATTGCCGATGAAGTCAGGGGGAAACAGCGTTTTGACGCTGTTATAGCCTACAGCGGAGGCAAGGACTCTACTTACACCCTCATGAAGCTGACTGAAAGGTTCGGGCTGAGTGTTCTGGCGCTGACATTTGACAACGGCTTCCTCTCCAGTAAGTCACTTGATAACATAAAGAAGATGACTGACAGGGCCGGCGCTGTTTCGTGGATAATCAGGCCGCCCTTTCCCCTGATTTCGGACATTTTCCGGGCTGCCGCCGGGGGCGGTATATTCAGTCCCAAGACACTTGACAGAGCCAGTTCAATATGTACTGCCTGCATTGGTATGGTGAAGTCTCTGGTTACCGGAGCGGCTATCAGGTACGGCATCCCGCTTGCAGCCTATGGATGGTCGCCGGGTCAGGCCCCTATTTCTTCATCAATTATGAAGACGGGTCCCGGCATTCAGAGCTTTTCGAACAGAAGCATACGCGATCCGCTGGTCTCAAAGTGCGGACCACGGACAGCCGGGCTCTTTCTCTCTGAGGAAGAGATGAGCGCACCTCCTGAAAGGTGGCCTCTCAATGTTCATCCTCTCGCATTCATGGATTATTCAGAAGACGATATTCTCAGAGAGATCACCGGGGCCGGCTGGGAGAAGCCTGACGACACGGATCCAAATTCCACTAACTGCACTCTGAACGCCCTGGCTAATCATCTGCACCGAAGGGAGTTCGGTTTTCATCCTTACGCCTGGGAAAATGCCGGCATAGTAAGGGCCGGTGCGATGAGCCGCGAAGAGGCCCTGCATAAGACCACCTCTGAAGATAATCCCGAGCTTGTCAGGAGGGCAGCAGGGATGTTAGGCATTAATCTTCAGACGAGCCAAAAGTCTTGACAGAGGTCCGTACAGTTTTAGGCTTGCTCATCTTTTTATGGAGTGAGGTTTATGGCAAAAGGGCGTGAAGTTATATTGATGAGTATATCCGGCGCCGATAGACCCGGTGTCACATCGTCGCTTACATCGGTTCTGGCTGACTACGATGTCAATATTCTCGACATCGGTCAGGCGGTTATTCACGATCATCTTTCATTAGGTATTCTCTTCGAGCTTTCGGGCGCCGCTGAGACGTCGCCTGTTCTCAAGGACATTCTCTTCAAGGGATATGAGCTCGGCGTTTCAGTCAAGTTTACTCCCATTACCGAGAAAAGGTACAATCACTGGGTTTCGCTGCAGGGCAAGGACAGGTACATTATAACCCTTATCAGCAGGAAGATAACCTCTCACCAGCTTTCCAAAGTCGCGGAGATAATATACGAACAGGGACTCAATATCGACGGAATAACGCGTCTGACGGGCCGGGTTCCGCTTGATTCAGTACCCGAGACCGACGATAAGTCAAGCAAGGCCTGCGTCCAGTTCTCTGTCAGGGGGACTCCCCGCGATACAGTCGAGATGCGCGGAAGTTTTATTGATGTTTCAAAAGAGGTTGGGGCGGATATAGCCTTTCAGTACGACAATATCTACAGAAGAAACAGAAGGCTTGTCTGCTTTGATATGGACAGCACGCTTATTCAGACAGAGGTCATTGTTGAGCTGGCGAAGAGGGCCGGTGTCGGAGACGAGGTTGACCGCATAACCGAGTCGGCAATGCGCGGTGAGATTGACTTCAAGGAAAGCTTTGCTAAAAGGGTCTCGCTCCTCAAGGGGCTCGATGAAAGCGTAATGCAGGAGATCGCTGAAAATCTCCCCGTGACTGAGGGGGCCGAAAGGCTGTTTAAAACCCTTAAAAAGTACGGTTTCAGGACTGCGATTCTGTCAGGCGGGTTTACCTACTTTGGAAAACACCTTCAGAGAAAGTTCGACATTGACTACGTCTTTGCCAACGATCTTGAGATAGTTGACGGAAAGCTGACCGGCAATTACCTGGGAGAGGTGGTTACCGGCGAGGCCAAGGCCGAGTGGCTCAAAAAGATAGCTTTTAAAGAAGATATTCACCTTGAGCAGGTGGTCGCCATAGGCGACGGGGCCAATGACCTTCCGATGATTAACATAGCGGGCCTCGGTATTGCCTTTCACGCAAAGCCGAAGGTCCAGGAGACGGCAAAACACGCAATATCAACAATAGGCCTTGACGCTGTCCTCTACCTTATGGGATTCAGGGACCGTGATATAGAGTAGCCCTGATTGTAAAGGAACTGATTCCTGGCCTGCAGCGGTAAACGGCAGCTCACATATTGACATGACGGCGGTACGGTGGTAGAATGTGCTCAACTGCTGTGCACAGGGGGGAGAAGAGGGAATGCAGCCGCAAGAAAGGGCAAGTAAATGAAATGCGGGGTCATTCTGACAGCTCTAATATCTCTGCTGTGTTCAGGGGCGCTTTATTCCGGTCAGTGGCCGGATGTTCTGGTACTTCACTCCTACCATCCGGGATTTACCTGGACCGGCCTTGTAATGGACGGAATAAACAGAGGGTTCAGGGAAAGAGGAGTTTCTCCGGAACTGCACATTGAGTATATGGACGTCAAACGTCATACCGATAATGACGTCCGTAAGGCCTTTCTTGCGTACCTTAAAAGCAAAACTCTCAAACATAAATTTTCAGTCATTATCACGTCGGACAACGCCGCGTTGTCGTTTGCCCTCGATTACAGGGAATGGCTCTTTCCGGGGGTGCCGGTTGTTTTCTGCGGAATCAACGGGCCGCCTTCCGGGATTGTCAGGGGAAGGAAAAACGTAACGGGCATTACTGAAAAGTGGGACCCATCGGGCACCCTTGATCTCATCGGGATACTGCAGCCTGAGGTCAGAGAGATTGTCGTTGTTCACGACTACACCGAAAGCGGTATTGGAACAAAAAAAAATCTCGTTGATGTAATGCCTTTTTATAAGCAGTTCAGGTTCAGATTTTTGCCTGAAGAAAGCTCAAAAAAAACGCTCAGTAGAATATCATCCCTGCCGCGTGATACGGCTGTCCTTCTTCTCGGGTACAATACTGACAGTGAAGGCAGGGTCTTTGACTCGGGACGCACCGGGCCATATTTCGCTTCAGGAGCCAATGTTCCGGTTTACACAATTGACGAGACCCGATTCAGCGGGGGCGTGGCGGGGGGCAGCCTTCTCTCAGGTACAGTTCAGGGCATAAAGGCAGCGGAGATGACGAGCCAAATATTAACGGGGGTTGCCGCCGACAGTATTCCCGTGATAGACAATCCAGTCCGGCATCTCATGGTTGACTACGAAGCGCTTAAAAAGTTTAAAATACCTGTCTCCAGAATTCCCTCAGATGCACATGTGGTTAACATGCCGGCATCCTTCTATCACCGATACTTCTACCAGATATGGACGATAGTATTTCTATTTCCTGTGCTTGTCGCGTTGACTCTATTTCTTATCGTGAGCCGTGTTTTGAAAGCAAATGCCGAATCAAAGCTCAAACGTCTCGCTGATATTCTTGAAGCTACGAATCACATAGTCTGTACCATAGGCATGGATCTGATGCCTGTCTATATCAACAGGGCCGGGCGGGCAGCTTTTTCTCTCGGCGAAGATGCTGTACCGGGCTTTGATATCTACCGCTTGTTTCCTGCCGATGAACGGTCAGCTGTGGAAAGAATTCTTGAGTACGTAAGACTTGACGGGATTTGGAGCGGGGAACTTCGAATTAAGACGTCTTCCGGTAATGAAATCCCTGTTTCAGTTACTGCTATGATCCACTCCGAAACCAGGATGAAAAGCGGATTCGTATCTCTGATAATGAGGGACATTGTCGAACAGAAAAAAATTCAGGAGATAGTAGCACAGAGCGAGGAAAATCTGCGTATAACGCTTGAATCAATAGGCGAGGGTGTCATCTCCACCGATGCCAGCGGGATAACTACAAGGGTCAATCAGAGGGCGCTTGATATCACAGGCTGGGACCACGATGACATTCATGGAAAGATGTTTCGGGAATTTGTCAGAATATGCGGCAATCCGTCCTGCGATGATATTCTTGATCCAGTGACAGAGGTAATTGAAACAGGCCGGCCTGCGGCCTTCGCGGGGAGGGACTATTACCTTGTCTGCAGAGACGGTAGCCTTACGAATATAGCCGGAAGTGCGGCTCCTATAAGAAACACTGACGGTATGCTCGTGGGGGTAGTGCTTGTCCTCAGAGACATGTCAGAGGAAATAAGGCTGCAGGAACAGCTTCATCAGTCGCAGAGAATGGAGACAATAGGGCAGCTTGCCGGAGGCGTTGCACATGACTTTAACAACATACTGACCGTGATACTTGGCTCAGCCCAGATACTCGAAAATATGCTTTCAGACGACGAGGAAAAAAGGGGACTTGTGCGCGATATTGTTTTTTCATCAACTCAGGCTGCTGAGCTGACTGCGCGTCTGCTAAGCTTTTCAAGAAAGGGGAGGCTTCTGTCTGTTCCGGTTGATATCCACAATATAATCGATGAGGCTGTTCGTTTTCTATCAAGAAGCATTGACAGGCAGATTGCGGTGAAAAAAAGCCTTCACGCCGCACAGAGCCGAGTAATGGGCGATCCGGTATCTCTGCAGAGCGCTCTTCTTAATCTGGGGATAAACGCCCGCGATGCTATCGAAGGCTCAGGGGAAATAACCTACTCGACTGAAAACATCACAGTAATTGGCGGAGAGACGGCGGGTCTTGAGCTCCAGCCGGGAGAGTATATACTTGTGACAGTTGAAGACAACGGAAAGGGAATGGGGCCGGATACCCTCAGCAGGATATTTGAGCCGTATTTCACAACCAAGCCTTCCGGCAAAGGGACCGGATTGGGCCTTGCCGCGGTTTACGGCTGCATTGAGAGTCATAACGGCAGTATTGATGTGAAATCAGAACCCGGCAAAGGAAGTGTCTTTCGCATTATGTTGCCTATCGCCGAGTCGGGCGGTGCTGAGGCTGTGACGGTCTCTGCCGTGCCCCCGATCCATAAGGGCGAGGGGCTTATCATGGTTGTTGATGATGAGGATATCCTGAGGAACACTGCAGCTAAAATACTGAAAAGTCTTGGCTACAGCGTTGAGGCTTTCAGCAGCGGTTATGACGCGGCCGATTTTTACAGGGAGAACAGCGCGGCAGTCAAACTTGTTGTTCTGGACCTGATTATGCCTGAGATCAGCGGAGTCGACACGTTTCATCTGCTTAAAGAGATCAATTCTGATGTTAAGGTTCTTCTTTCTTCGGGTTTCACCCGCCACGAGAATATAGCCTCGATTATGCAAAAGGGAGCGGCCGGTTTCATAAATAAGCCCTACAGCATCGAAGAGCTTTCAAAGAAGGTCTGGGAGTGCATCAACGGCTGAACAGAAGCTGTCTTGTGGACGGTTTAATCCGTATGTGACCATGTTTTAGGACAGCTCATTAAATCTTATTGACCGGAGACGGATCATATAGTAGTTGCCGAAGTGAGACATGAAAAAATAAGAGAGCCGGGCCGGAAAACTATATTTGCCGCTCATTAGAGGCTCTGGCTGGGCAGGCCCAGGCAATCAGCGTTTTGGCCGAAAATAAAACAGGACAATGAGATATAAAATGGACGGAGTTGTAAAAAAGGTATCAGGGCTTTCCCAAAAAATATTCGTGAGCTTTTTGAATCTATTTCCTGAAAATATCCGTTCAGTGATTCTGACATGTATTCTCAGCCTCGGGGCGGGTCTTTCGGCTGTAGCCTTTCTTTTCATGACAAACTTCATTTTTACCAGAACCTATACGGTATTTGCTCAGAAATCTCCTCTTTTTTTTATAACTGCAAGCTTTATTTTGATAATGACCACTTCGGCCATGGTCGGGTACCTCCTGAATGTGTTCAGCCCCGAGGCAGCAGGGAGTGGCATCCCCCAGGCGAAGATGGCATATTGGAAGGAGCTGGGGCATATCCCTAAGACGCCGGTCATTGTGAAGCTGATCGCGGGCACGCTGAGTATTGGAGGGGGCAACAGCCTCGGCCGAGAGGGCCCTTCTGTTTATATTGGAAGCGGGGTTGCTTCAAACCTTAGCGGGCTTTTCGGAACAGGCAGACGTCAGCGCAGGGGGGCCAATCTTATAGGGGCCTCGGCCGGCCTTGCCGCCGCGTTCAATACCCCGCTGGCTGCCATTGCTTTTATTATTGAAGAGGTGGTGGGGGATATCAACAACAGGTATCTCGGACGCGTTGTTCTTTCAGCCCTTATCGGAGCCTTTACAGTGCATGCTGTGCTCGGAAGACATCCCGCCTTTTCGATTCCGTCGGTTGAAAATATCAGCTGGGTCCATTACGCAGTTGTGCCGCTTGTCGCCCTTGCGGCTTCATTCGCCGGGGTGGTCTTTCACAGGACGACACTTTCGTGGAGGGGAATTCTTAAAAACCAGAAAAGGATTCCGCGATGGATGCTCCCTGTAATCGGCGGCTTTATAACCTGGGTCATCGGAAGCGGTATTTTTGCGGCGACAGGCAAAATCGGCATCTTCGGGCTTGGATATCAGGACCTCTCTGACGTCCTCAATAATCAGTTCGAGTGGAAGATCGCGGGACTGCTGGTATGCGGAAAGCTTATCGCCACTATCGCCGGTTACAGCTTCGGGGGATGCGGCGGAATATTTGCGCCGTCCCTTTTTATCGGAGGGCTGACCGGATTCTTTATTGCCGGGTTGACCGGCCAGGTCATACCGCTGGGAGCTGAAGACCACATTGTGCTTGCCGCTGTCGGAATGAGCGCCTGTATGGGAGCGATTGTTCATGCCCCCTTAACGGCGATGCTCATTGTGTTTGAAATGACTCACCAGTTTGCCCTTGTGCCGGGGCTTATGCTTGGAACGATAATCAGTCTTGCCGTGTCAAAGCGCTTCAGCAGGCTGAACTTCTATGATGAAATCCTTATTCAGGACGGCAATGAACTTCATAAGATTAAACCGCCGCAGGACCTTCAGAGCTGGCAGAATCTGTCAATATCCGTAATAGCCAATCCGAATTTAGTAGGGCTAAGGGGACTCAACAGAAAGGAAATGAAGGAAAAGCTTTCGCGTTATCCATACAATGTTTTTCCTGTTTTCTCGCGTTCAAAGGTGAAGGGATTCGTGACGAGGGAGGAGATTCAGGCGTCGCTTGAATCAAGGCAGCTGCCGGTTCTGCACAGCCCGGTTTTTTGCTACAGCGACGAGACGGTCAGGGAGGTCGGGGACAGATTCGTGGGTTCCACTGCAAACGCCCTCGTAGTTCTGGACAGGAAGACCCTCTCAGTCCACGGGATTCTGACTCTACACGATCTGCTCAGGGCTCAGGCGTCAATCAATCTGTAAGAATTGCGTTTATATTCTTGACCAGCTGAGGTTGTTAAAATACATTGTAACTATCTGAATGCCGGCCGTCCTCAGCGGGCCGCAGGCGTGAGGATTCAAAAACAGACCGATCCAGAGGAGCATTCTGATGGAAAAGAGACTCGGCGTTCTCGCCGTACTCCTGACCGACAAGTCGGCCGTCCCAAGGCTTAATACCATTCTGTCCGATCATTCAGACGCAATAATCGGAAGACAGGGCATACCCATACGGGGCAGGGGCATCCATATAATATCCCTGATAGTTGAGGGAACAACCGACGAGATAGGCGCTCTTTCCGGAAAAATCGGCAGACTTCAGGGGGCCGAGGTTAAATCGGTTCTGACGAAATACAGGGAGGAGCTGCATGAACACATCAACGCGTGAAAAGACATTTATAGACAGGGATAAGCTTTACAGTCTCGTAGAGGGCGCTCCGCCGACACCGGCTGAGCTTGACGAAATACTAAATCGTTCGCTCAGGATGAAGGGGCTTGGCTTTGAGGACGTTGCCGCGCTTCTGCGTGTTGAGGACAGCTCTCAGATATCCAGAATAATGAACGCTGCACATCAGGTGAAGGAGAACATCTACGGAAAAAGGCTCGTCCTTTTCGCGCCGATATACACAGGAAACAAGTGCGTGAACAACTGCGTTTACTGCGCGTTCCGTACTTCAAACAGAGAGCTTAAACGCAAGATCCTCAGCATGAGCGAGATAGAGCAGGAGGTGCGGATACTTCTGCGCGACGGCCACAAGAGGGCGCTTCTCATCTGCGGGGAGACTCCCGAGAACGATACGGACTATATGTGTGAGGCTATCAGGACAACGTACGCGGTGCGTGAAAACGCCCACTATATCAGACGCATCAATGTTGAGCTCGCGCCCATGGAAGTCGAAGATTTCAGGAAGATTCACAGCGAGAAAATAGGGACCTATGTCTGTTTCCAGGAAACATACGATGCTGAGCTTTATAAAAAGTATCATCCGAAGGGGACGCCAAAGGCCGACTACGATTACCGCCTCACTGTAATGGACAGGGCCATGCAGGCGGGAATTGACGATGTCGGACTGGGTGTGCTGTTTGGATTGGCCGATTACCGATTCGAGGTTCTCGCCCTTATGGAGCACGCGGCCCATCTTGAGAAGACGTACAACTGCGGGCCTCACACGATAAGCGTCCCGAGGATTGAGCCCGCCGACAATGCTCCGCTCACAAGCAGTATCCCATACCCTGTCAGTGACGAAGACTTTAAAAAGATCGTGGCAATAATACGCATCGCGCTGCCCTATACCGGAATCATCCTCAGCACACGCGAAAACGAGCAGATGCGCTCCGAGCTTTTCCAGTACGGCATTAGCCAGATATCGGCCGGCTCACGAACAAACCCTGGGGCCTACGCCGAGGGCGAAGGAAAGACCGGAAGCCAGTTTTCACTCGGCGATCACCGTAACCTCGATGAGGTCATATCCGCCATAACCGAACAGGGTTACATTCCGTCATTCTGCACCGGCTGCTACCGCAAGGGCCGCGTTGGACATGATTTCATGGACCTGGCTAAGCCGGGGCTCATAAAACAGTACTGCATGCCAAACGCGGTTTTTACCTTTAAAGAGTATTTGAACGACTTCGCGTCGCCCTCCACCAGGGAAAAAGGCGAGAAACTGATCCAGGAACTTCTTTCAGGGGTGGATAAGGACCCTCTCAGGGAGAAAATGTCCGGTGTCTTAAGCGAGATAGACGAAGGGAAGAGGGACATTTACTTTTAACAGGTGGCAGATAAGCCCCGGAAATGAAAGAGCCGGGGCTTTCAGATTTTGAGGCCGGCGTAGATGCCCGTTTGATACAGTTTCAGTTTAACGCCTGCCGAGTCCTGGAGCGTGTTGGACCTGGCGCCGCTCGATGTGTCGATGTGATATTCATCACCTTTTGTTTCCGGCATTGAAATAAGGCCGGTGAATAGGCCGGCAAAGTGATGTTCTGTTAAGCTGAATTGCGCCGCTGCACGCGCGGAAAACATTTTGACGGAATCGAAGCTGTCGTAAAAATCAGTATCTCTAAGATGATGGCTGTCAACAGCCCTGCATTTCCCACAGAAACCATATGCAAGTTCCGCACTCACCTTGATTTTTTTAAGAGAGAGAGCCGCGGTGATTCCTATGCCCTGAATCAGATAACGCTGCCGGTAGGAGATAACAGTGCCGTACAGGTCGATGGGCGCCGAATCAGGAGGATACTGGTAGTAACCGTCAAGCGCCGTAAGCTTTATATCGAAAGCTGAAATAAATAAGTCTGGCGTTAAAGTTATGCTGTCTGACAGACTAAGCCTGTATCCGGCTGATGCTTTGAAGGTAAAGGCTTTTTCGAGAATACATCTGTGGTTGGAGTAGTTTGTAAGGCTGTCTGAGTTTTCCCAGTCGTAATCCCTGATCCGCCCCGCGTCATCGCTAATCCCATAATTAAATTCAGCGTGAATGATGCAGGACTTTGATATCTCCGCGTTTATACTGAATCCGGTAAACACTATGCCCTGCATGTCCCAGTCGAGGCGGCTGACGGTACGGCTTCCTGAATATACGTATTCGCCCAGGGATCCATACACGAGACTTGAGTTCAGAGATGTTTCTATCTTTACCGGGTATTCGGATTCCTTTTTTGCCCATCCATGATTTTGTGATGCTGTTATAAGAAGCACCAAGAGGATCAGTTTGTATATTAGTCTTTTTAATCTCATTTTCATACCGTAAATATTTATAGATGTAAAGTTAACAATAGAGCAGTTCAAGGCCTTTTAAGGTCTTGAACTGGACAGGATTGCACACGTTTCGACAACCGCTTGTTCCTGTTCATACTGTTGACCATTTATGTTTCAGATATGACGTTGGAATAGAATCATATTATTCCAGCTTGTTCATACTGTATAATTGGGCTATCGTTCAACCATATCATAGTTGTCTCAAGCCCCGCTGTCGAACCATGCTTCCTATTAGCTATATGCTTTATGAACTAACCTGTTCAGTTACATGTTCTGTAATTACAAGGGTTTCCGGATCAACCGAGTAGACATTTGTTGAATCAGTTTTTCGATACCAGAATTTGTTATTTTTGAACTGAAAGCCCCCACCCATTTCAGGAAGAACGGTAGTTGACTCAATGCTGTAGTTCTCTGTGTTCATCTTTATTAGCAGATTTTTTACTGTGTATTCAGTATATGATACAAGATAGAGATAGCCGTTAAGCTCACAAGCAGAATAAAATCTTCCAGTATTGGTAAGCTGGCTGTTTATAATCAGTTTAAATTCTTTCCTGTCAATCGAATCGATTTTAAAAAGCGGGAAGTTGTTTGTTTTAGTTGTATTATATGTATAGAATCCGAGATAGGCGCTTGATTTGTTGTTCAGATCGCTGCAGAATTTAGGATATGATGAGCTGTACTTTGAAAGGTATTCCCCGAATATTGAAACAGTGTCAACCATTTCACCTGTACTGCAGTTGAGCAGCGGTTCGTGACCCGATGCGGATACGCTCGTGTAGTAATTCTCTTCGACATGGCCTGCCGGCTGACCTGTAAAACGGTGTGGAATGTTCATATAATTAATCTCACCAGTTAACGGATCATATATCTGAACTTTTCTCGGATATATATCGGTGTAAGCGCTGTCAACCCAGAGCTTGCCGTCAATCATCTCGATAAATGAAGGCATATCATCATAGAAGGGCACCTCCTTTACTTCTCCGGTTGAGACGGTTATCTGAATGATCTTGCTTACTGTAACCTCCCTGTTGTTGTCATTTTCATCAATTATAATGAATATAAATTCATTATTGGAGGTAAATTGATAATATGATATCTCAGAGTATCCGGTAAAACCGTATTTATAAAGAATCTTCTTTGTATCGGTGTTGAATGAGAAAATACCTTTGAAACCGGGAAGTGAAAAAAAAGCAGTGTTTTCATTTACCTTTAATGGCTCAAAGTATTTTGGATATGTGAATCTTATATCCTCAGAGCATCCGCATGAGCACGAAGACATGGCCGCAAGGATAGTCAGATAAAATATGTACATGTATTTCATTATTTTCTCCATGAGGAAGTATCTCAAGCCCCGCTGTCGAACCATGCTTCCTTTACACTATATGCTTTATGAGTCAACCTGTTCAGTTGAGTTTTTCATGATAACAACGATTAAAAATCGACCTTATGTTCTGTGATTGTCAGGGTTTCGATGTCTATTGAATATACATTTTTCAGGTCTGATTTTTCAAACCAGAATGTGTTGTCGATGAATTTCATATAACTGGCAATGTCAGGAACATCCATCTTATAAACGAGTTCGTAGTTTGTTGTATCAAACTTGAACAATCTGCAGGGGGCACCCAGTGTCATTCCAACAGAAAATACATAGATGTAGTCGTTATATTCAAGGGCATATCTGTATGATCCTGTTTCACTGGTAAGCCCATTCATCAGTAGTGTGAACTCTTTATTTGACAGTGAATCCACCTTAAATAGTGGGTATTTATTTTTTGACTCATCTGTTGCGTGATGCGATAAAAAACCTAAATAAGCGCTGTTGCTGTTTCCGAGGTCTCTGCAGAAAATAGGATAAGTCTGACGAAATGAAGAGAGTGTATCTCCGAATATGCCTATTGTATCAATTGTATCGCCGGTAGAACAGTCAAGAATAGGTGCGTGTTCTGATGCCGCTACGCTTGTATAGAAGACTCCTTCTACTCTTCCCCCGGGTTGACCAGTAAAACGGTGAGGAATACTCATGTAATTATACTCACCAGTTGCCGGATCATAGATCTGAATTTTTCTGGGGTACATGTCGGTATAGGCGCTGTCAATCCAGAGCTTATTGTCAATCACTTCAATGGTTGATGGCATGTCGTCGTAGAATGGAATTTCCTTAACCTTTCCCGTAGAAATGGTAATTTGAATAAGTTTGCTGACGGTTACCTGTCTATCGACATCATCTTCGTTAAGCATTATAAATATATAGTCAGAAAACTGTTCAATATTCGAAACAAAAGAGTATCCGGTGAAATCATATTTGTATATGCATTTTTTTGATTTAGTGTCAAAGACATATGGGCCCATGAAATCAGGGAGGTACAGAAAAATTGTATTTCTATCAACTGTAACAGGCTCGAATGATTTTGGATAAGTGAAGTTGATATCGTTTGAACATCCGCACGAGCACGAAGACATGGCCGCAAGGACAGTCAGATAAAATATGTATATGTATTTCATTATTTTCTCCATGTTAAATGGTTTCCGGGCCCCATCAGGGGCCGGAAACCAATAAAGGTTTATTCTTCGAATATTACATTTGTTTTAGCACTGTATGTTTTTTTCCTGATAGTTATCTTTCCGAAAAACCATTTTATTGTAGCGATCCTGATGTAACGGTCTTTTGAGCTGGCCATTATCTCGTAAGGATGAATCAGGTTCCCGAGTCTTGTATTGCCGTCAACGTTGATTCCCTGCTTCTTCCAGCCTGTGTACGCGACTTTTGAACAGTACGCGTTTGAAGACTTGAGGTTGTGGCTTGTGTCCTTCCAGAACATGAAAGACTCCCACCACGGGCAGCAGTAGTCTGCACCTTTCCCGTTTCTTTGAGAACAGTTGAATGTAGTCTCATTGTATTGACCGGCCGCAATAGCTTTGGAGTTTGACCACTTTTTGGGAAGAAGCCCTGCGTATTTACTTGCACCTCCGAACTTGTTGAGCGCCTGCAGGCATGCTCTCGGTTCAGTTGCTGTCTGAATGCATTTTGCTGATTGATAGCTTTTTTGATATGGTTGTCCATCCCAGGATTCTTCAAATTCAGCCTGCGAAAACATCCCGGCGTGAGTGTAGGTACCAGTCCACTGTAGAAATTTATTCCCGCCGCGCTCAAGCAGCACCGTTCCATCCTTGATCTTGCCGCCCCTGCTCGAAGGTATAAACCATGACGGGCATGAACCGCCTCCTTCACCGCTGCGGGCTGCTCCCCTTGCTTCTGCTGTATCGGAGGCTTCTTCCGCTTCGTCCGCTGTCTCTGAAAGCGCCTGTATCTCTCCGCATAATTCGCTGAAGTATTTTTCGTCTATTGTCAGGCCGCAGAAAGAAGCGAGATTCAGTACCCTGTCATAATCCATTGAGGCAATGTAAAAATTTGCGAGTTCAGAGGCCTTTACCGTTTCATCAATGTTGTTGTAGAATTCTTCCGTGACAAGTTCGCTCATTTGTGTTTTTTCCAGCGAAGTGTCTCCAAAAACCTCTCCGAGGTAATCGGTCATTTTGCCGTGAATTTGATAGCTTTTGTAGAAGTTGTTGTCAATTGTTTCAGTTCCATCAGCTGATCTCGTAACGGATTTCATTTCTTCTTCAGTTAACTCCATCCCCACAGAAACATCAGCTTCAAGTGTCCCATTTTCAAGGAATTCAGCCCTTTCTTTTTCATCTGTGATTTTTGATAAAATTTCAGTAATTGCTTCATCATAAGCCTCGGATAGGGCTTCTTCGAAGGTCAGCTGGTCTTCATCACCGGCGGCACGGCATCGGGATAGTGCTGCTCTGCGGTTAGTGTCCATCTCTTTCACATTAAACGTTACTTTCTGATTGTGGCCAATAACAAGATTGCCGCTGATTACGGCACCGCTTGAAGATTTTGAACTGATTGCTGAGTCCCAGCACGATGTGAGAAGAATAATGAAAAGCATAAAAACAAGTTGTGGGTTACACGAGCAGGTTATAAATTTTCCTTCCTTCCTTCCTTCCTTCCTTCCTTCCCTTGATGTTTTTAGTGAACATGGGAAACCTCCGCAAATAATTGTATTTATTTCAGTAATTATTCCAACAGAACCAGCATATGATTGGTGCATGGTGTCAATATGCCCATCAACAGTTTTGATACTGTTCCAAAGAGTACCACGGCTGAGAAATAATTACTAATTTTGTGAAAATTGAAAGCGAACTGTACAGTATAACAACAATAACGATTGTGTCAAGATAAAAACGCAACAAAAGAGCAACTTGTTCTTGTAATATTGCTTTAGTGTTTAGAAGCTAAACAAATGTTGACATAAAACCATGCCCCTGATATGCTTTGTCCAATTAACGGACATTATATGCGCAAGATTATTCACATAGACATGGACGCCTTTTTCGCGGCGGTTGAGCAGCTCGACAACCCGTCTCTGCGGGGCAGGCCCGTTATAGTGGGAGGGCCTCCTGACAGCAGGGGAGTAGTGTCCACATGTTCGTACGAGGCGAGAAGGTTCGGTGTGCGCTCGGCAATGCCCTCGTCAAGAGCTTACAGGCTATGTCCTCACGCGGTCTTTTTGCCGGGCCGCTTTGACCGTTACATAGATATCTCACAGCGTGTAAGGTCTATTATGGGAGACTATACTGACCTGATTGAGCCTCTCTCGCTCGACGAGGCATATCTTGATGTGACAGACTACCTTGGCGGCCGCCCAGCAACAGAGGTTGCTGAAGAGATAAGGCGCAGAATCAAAGACGAGATCAGGCTTACCGCGTCAGCCGGTGTCTCCTACAACATGTTCCTCGCAAAGGTTGCTTCCGATTTCAGGAAGCCTGACGGACTCACCGTGGTTACGCCGAAGCGCGCGCAGGGCTTTATTGAGGCATTGCCGGTTGGAAGGTTTTACGGGGTAGGGAAGGTCACCGAGGCGCGCATGAAGGAGATGGGGCTTATGACCGGTGCCGACCTGAAGCGCGCCGGGCTTGACGCGCTTGTCAGCAGCTTCGGAAAGAGCGGCGCCTTTTACTACAGCCTTGCCTGCGGAAACGACCCCAGAGAGGTTGAACCCTCCCATGAGCGAAAGTCATTCGGACGTGAACGCACATTCGGCGAGGACATTTTAGATGTAAGGGTAATACACGAGGTGCTGCGCGGGCTTGCGGGTTCTGTTTCCAGGAGGCTTAAGGGCGCAGGGGCTTCAGGCAAGACAGTTACATTGAAGCTGAAGTACGATGACTTTACGTCGGTGACGAGAAGCAGAACATTGCCGTTGTATGTTGATTCGGAAGATGTGATATACAGTGTTTGTTGTGAGCTTGTCGAAAAAACCGATGCCGGGTCCAGAAAAGTGAGGCTTGTGGGCGCCTCAGTTTCAAATATATGCGGAGAGGATGACGGCGCTGATTTCGACAGACAGCTCACCTTCGATTTCGGCAGCCCCCCTGGACTTACCATAACACGATGTTATGAAGGGAATACTCAGCTTCCTTCCACCACCTGTCAAAGACGTCGGTGAAGCCCATAAAGCTCGCAAAAATAGAATATCCGTTGTTTCGCAGCGCCGCGATCATGATACGGTTTCTTCTGCCGTCAGAACCGGTGAAGTCAAATGAGAACCGGTATCCGTTCGGTAGATAGCCAGCCTTTAAATTGCTGAACTCCCCGTGTCTGACGATTCTTCTGATGAACGCTCTGGCCTCGACGGCAAGCGGCCTGACGCCGTCAGTCGCGACAATCTGAAAAGCCGCGTCGTTCCGCGTTCTTCCGGGAAGGAAGTAGTTGACCGAAAGCCGTTCCACGACGGTTTCTGAAAACTGACGGGGAATCATTATTCTGAAACCGAACTGTCTAAAGTCCTCTTTTTTCCAGAGGATGTCGCCCCCCGGTGGTTCAGGCTTTAGCTCCGGTTTGGTGGCGGAAAGCCCATTGACTGCACTGATGTACCATCCCCCCCCTTTATTGCTGCGCCTCAAAACCATAACGCATTGTGAAGCGCCGGAGGGACCCAGTGCCTCAGGAAGAATCTCCGCGACGGCCACCAGAGATAGGCTGTCGTACGCGCGGTAGACCGTCATGGCGGCAGACTTACCTTCAGTGTCGGCTTCACATTCATCGAAGGTATAGGCCCGCAGGTTTTTCCAGCCTACGCGGCCGCCCTTAAGGTATTTCAACATGTCGTAAAGAAAGCGTTCCGTGCCAGTCCACAGGCTTCCATCGGTCGTCATCTCAGCGGGGTGCATGAGAGCGCGGGTCCGGTCATAGCGTTTGGTGTTGAACGTTTCAAGAAACTCTGCGGCTGTTTCAAGCGCGGCTTCATGGCTGTAGGCGTCAAGGGGCGACCAGCGGTATTCAGGAGGCTCTTCACCGGAGGCCGGCACGAAGATGATGACTGTGAGCGCAATTGTCAGAATTCTAAGCATGCTTTTTAGTAAATGTGCAAAAATGTACGGTCAAGAAGTATTTTAGCCGGGTAATCATGTCTGTTCGGTCTCGCATTGGCGGCAATTAGCGTCAGGGGTGTGCTCTGCCTCAAGAAAGTAGCAGAGGATTCTAATCGTCAGCATGAACCGTGAATAAGAATAGATTATAAAATATTATACAAAACCGGAGGTTAGTGCAAGCTGAATGAGATATAATCAGACAATTGTGTTTGAGTTTAATAAAATTATTTTATTGACATTATTATTTTTATACTATATAAAATTCATCAAAAGAATTAATACAATACAGGAGGAGCAATATGCACAAGTATGTTAATCCGTATAAAAAGTTTCTCTCTCTCTCTCTCTCTCTCTCTCTCTCTTGAGCATGTTCTTTGTGGTTGCATGTAATGGAGACAATTTGGAAAAAAGTACAAACAAATCAGAACTTACATCAAATTCTCGAATGAAATCAATATACTTGTGCAGTGGGCAATTTGGAGCATTTATTATAAAAAAACATTCTAATTCAAACTTAATTGATTCAATTTATAATAAAGAAATAGACGAAAATGATTTTTATCAGATATTTGAAAATCATAAATCTTTACCAGTTCTAATCAGTTCAGAAATTGATAAAGGTGGACTAGTTCATAAAAGGTATTATCAACAGTTCAGGGGCATAGAGGTTGTTGATTCTGAAGTAATTGTGCATTACAATAAAAATAATCAGATTACTTTTATTCAAGGTCAAATCCTTGATACTGAAGGGTTTTTGTTTGAGCCCAGATTATCCAAGGATGATGTAAGAAACGAGATTTTTAGTATATACTCAGAATATTCGGCTATTTCAATTCAAGATGTAGAATTAGTGATTACAAATTCTAATTTGGCATATAAAGTAAATATATCATATTTGAATGATTTTAGCCTGAATCTTGGAGGGCAGAAATATATAAATAAAACTGTATATCTTGATGCAAATAATGCTGAAGTTATAAAAGAGAAAATATATAATTCGGATTTAGCGTTACAGGAAGTAACATTTCAAAATCCTGCAAGCGTATATGGAAACATAATGCCGACAGAAACGCCCGGTGTGAGTGGGAGTGTTTCGATTCCTGCTTTAGTTGAATACCAGGCATATTATGATGATGAACTATCTGGAGGTGGAGAACTTATTGTTGATCAGGAATCATATAAAAATGTTTTAAAAAATAATTATTCCCTATATCGCAAATGGGATGTGCGAATTGCTGACACATCATCAAAAACTTATTATAACTATTCAGAATATGTAAATAATGGAGATACAATTTGTTTGGATCAATCGGATGTGTCCCTTCCCTCAGCATATTCGGCGGCTAATAACATAAGTTTAATACAAAAGTATAATTACTATCAGTTAGGAAGAAAAAGCTTTGATAATGGGAATTTAGTCGAAAATGGAGCAGCTGCAGTACTATTTATTGATCACGGACTTTTTGAAGGGAATTGCGGTTTTATTAGTAACAGTATATCAACCTCCGGCTCAAACTATACTCCATTTACATTTTATTTCGGGACCGCTGGAGAGGATAACGATTCTTCTATGTGTGTTCTTGATTTTGTTGCTCATGAATACGCGCATGGAATTACCTACTTTTCTTCTGGTTTAGAAACAGATGTGATTTCTACTGATCCTAATTACGAAAAGGAAATGGAAGAAGCAGCTCTCTGTGAATCATATTCAGATATATTTGCTTGCGTTGTTGAGCATTATTATCAATCAGATGATAATAATAATTATTCAACATACTTTTCTGATGATAGTAATCCGGCACCGGGAAAGTTTGATTGGCTCATAGGAGAAGATTGTTATTCTCAAAATCCTAAAGCGGCGAGAGATATGAGAAATCCTACAAACGAATATGTTAAAAATGGTTTAACGGCCAGTAAGTATTATAAAAGTAATCGTTATTTAAATAATACTAATTGCCACGATAGGGCAGGTATACAAAATTTCGCTTTTTATTTACTTAGCTCAGGTGGCAGTGGTATTAATGATGATTCTCCAACAGACATTGCTTATAATGTTGAAGGTATAGGCATTGAATTAGCAGGTCAAATTGCATTAACTGCAAATATCCATTTTATGTCAGGAAGATACGGCGCGTCATTTCTGGATTCCCGAACAGCATGGTCATGGGCTGCTTATAGCATGAGTAACTATAACTATACTCCGGAACTTCAGGCTGTTTTGGAATCTATTTATAATGCATGGCATGCAGTAGGAGTGAATTAATATTATTCAAAATAAGGAGTTTCGATATGATAAAGATATTTATGCTAATAATAACATTGTTCACATTCGGATGCGATTTGTCTTCAGATTCAGAAAAAGATAACAATAACAGCAATAATGGAATTGTTTTAAGTGCCGATCCGGCCCGTTACATGAAAGATGGCGAGTGGATTGAATGTGATATTCCCGCAGGAGCAGATGATGTGTACACAAAAAGTATTTTTGTAGAGGGTGATGACGTTTATGTAGGCGGTGGTATTCAAAGAAATTACACTCTCATTGCAGGCTACTGGCGAAACGGAAAATGGGTTGAATGTGAACAATCTGAAGGAACAATTATTCATAATATTTACGTGTCTGATGGAAAAGTCTACGCAGCAGGGATCAGGCCAGATTCGAGGCCGAATTATTGGCAGGATGGAAGTATTAAATATATCACTGAAACCGGCACTGGTTATCTTTTTAATATTAAGATTATTGAAAATGTCGTATATGCTTCCGGAACCTTAAATGGTATCCCGACATTATGGATAAATGGCAGTTCGCGAAATTTCAGTAAAAACGGTGAAATTATTAAAAGCGGTGAAATCCTGGATTTTGAGGTCTCAGATAATAAATTATACGTTATTTGCCAGGGCCATGATGGATATTGGGAAGATGATGTTTTTGTAGAAGTAGAGGCACCGAAACAAGACAGACAGCTTTACATTACTCAAATTGAAGTGCATTCAAAAAGTGTTTATCTGGGCGCCTCTTACAAAGAGAGTGATGAAAGTATTGTTTTAATAGGATGTTATTATGCCGATGGAGTATGGAATGAATTGAGCGAACCAAACGGAACTGTAAATCTTGATTTGAGAATTAAGACAATGCTGTTCTATGACAATAGCATCTATTTCACAGGAGAAAAAACACATATAGAAGACATGACATCTGACTCTTTGACTGGCTATTGGATTAATACTGAATGGCAAAATGTTGATTACAGGGTCACGAGTATGTTTATATACTGACAGTAAACAGTCACATTTCTCTAAACGCCAAGCGGCAATAACCGTTTGTGAGTTGACGGTTTTGTTCCTTTCAGGGAACAGTAATCAGCGAGGCCTCCCGGCGTAAACTGCCGAGAGGCGTACCTCCTTTAATAGTTAACCCTCCTGAAATTTAGCCTCAACCGGCCCTAAAAAATCTTGCAATAATGAGAAAAATGTGCACTATGAAATTTCTCGACGTAATTTGCCGGATTGATGCAGAGCTGTATCGTTCGGAATACAGGGTTAAGAGCATCAGCTATGAAGAAAAACAGGATTTACGGATTTCGTCCTTTCAGGGTTTCAGTAAAGGCGGCGGGTCTGTACATAATACTCTGTGCGGGGTATATCTGGCTTTCAGGCCGCATCGCCGCTCAGTTCTCGAAGTCGCTTTCAACACTGCAGATAATTGAGCTTTACAAGGGCATAACATTTGTCGTCGTAACCGGGGTCATGATTTTCGTGTTTTTTTACCGCCTTCTGTCAAAGATTGAACAGCAAAACCGGTCAGCGGGGTGCATGAGAGCGAGGGTCCGATCATAGCGTCTGGTGTTGAACGTTTCAAGAAACTCAGCTGCGGTTTCAAGCGCGGCTTCGTGGCTGTAGGCGTCAAGAGGCGACCAGCGGTATGCGGGAGGCTCTTCTCCGGAGGCCGGAACGAAAAAGATGACGGTGAGCGCTATAGTCAGTATTCTAAGCATGCTTTTCAGTAAATGCGTAAAAATGTACGGTCAAGAAGTATTTTAGCCCGGCAATCCTGCCTGCTCTGACTTTCATTGGCGGCAGTGTGCTTCGGGGCTTTCTCGGCCTCAGGGAAGGGACTGAAGGTTTTGATCGTCAGCAAGGACACAAATAAGAATTCATTATCAATTATCTTACATAAGTGAAGATTCGTTTCAGCTGAATGAAATATAACATAAAATTTTATAGATTCGATTTATAAGTAAACATTCAGGCAATAGTGGTTAGGTTTATATAAATTTATTTATTGACATTGTTATGTATAATACTATATAGAATTCATGAAAAGAATTAATACAATACAGGAGGTACAATATGCACAAATACGTAGATCCGTATAAAAAGTTTTTTTTTCTCTCTCTCTCTCTCTCTCTCTCTCTCTAGTTAGCATTTTCTTTGGGGCTGCCTGTGATGGCGATATTTCTGATTCAAGCTCTGAATTGACCAGAAAAGATGTTCTTGCTTTGCAGAGTCTTCAGGAAAAACATTATGCGTCAGAGGATGAACTGAAAAAAGTAGTACAGGTGTTCACGAACGGACATATTGAGCAACAGACTAAGAATAGCAACAGTGCAGGCTTTTCGATTTCATCGCCTGAAAAAATAGTGCTCAGTACAGAAAATTCATTTAAGGATGCTGCCGATTTCAAAAGTGAGGCTAAAGGACAGGATGTTTCCTTTTACCTCTTTGCAATTAACAGCGGTTCTGAAGAAGAAGGTTATGCCTTAACCTGCCCTGACACGAGAATCGGCAACCTAATCGCCTACGCTCCTTCGGGCCAACTTGATGAGGATAATCCCTTTACGAGTGTTTTTTATTCAAAGCTGATTGATTATGTTGAAAACACAATGGAGACATATAATAATATAACAAATGATGATGTTGAAGATGCTCTCAATAAAGTTAATAATTCAAATAGCTCTAGAACTCAAGGTGTTATTTCGAAGGTGGAGGATGTAACAATTAATCATATTGGATATCTGAATGATTGGCAGTACAATTCAGGTTATTCATTATCATTAACTAATGAATTGTGGTGGGGGCAAGGAAGAAATACCTTAGATGTAACATCACAAAGCGGTTATTGGGACGCAGTATACCAGGCCTATGGTAGATATCTTAATGTTGGTTCTGCAACAGTAGCAGTGGCACAGATTATGGCTTATTATGAATACCCGGAGTATAGTGACTTATATGAATTAGACGAAGTTTCATACTTGTATCAAACTGATTGGTACGACAACGTCAGTGAGTATGATGGTTTGAGATATAATTGGCATAGGATTAAAGAAGGTAAACAGTATAAATATCTGAGTACATATGGAAAAGAAGAAGTAGCAACCTTAATGCTTGAGATTTGTACTAAACTGGAATTAGATTATCACAAGTATATTATAAATGGTGAAACATATGAGGACGACGTAAAATATGCACGTTTTAGTGCGTGTTTAAATTCTATGGGTTATAGATCAGGTCTAAAAATCAATTATGGCCATGAAGTAATTACGTCTTCTATAGACAATGGAAGACCAGTAATCGCAATGGCTGAAACTACTGTTGGTCAAGAACATGCATGGGTTATTGATGGATATGCAAATATGACCTGTACGGCTTTGCTGAATGATAGTCCTATTGAGTTTACATATGATTATGTTCATTGTAATTTAGGTTGCTATGGAAGATCAAATGGTTTTTATATGTCAGGTATATTTGATGTTGATAATTTACCACACTCAGATAATCTATACTATTCAACACAATGTACTCCGTTAACGGGATATTATTTCTCTGAAGATATATATTTAATTCCTCAAATCGATATAGACTAAGGTGTAAAATGGAAACTATAAAAGTATTAAAATCAAAAGTATTATTCATTATAACACTTATAATAATGTCATTACCAGACTTAGCTTGTGACGATTCTTCAGTGACTAAGTATACAGTTGAGTTTGACGCAGAATCTTTCAATCAGGCAAAAGCTATATGGCGAAGTCTTGCAATCCTTGATTATAGCTTTGTACAGGATTGTAACACCGCAGCTTCAGGCGATTATGTTAGAGAATCATTTGTAGAAAATGGAGAGTGTCTTTTTCAGAGTGATTTTTCAACCGGCAATGTTCTTCCAGATTTAAGTGAAATTACAACTATTGATGATATTTTCAAATATATTGAATCTGAATACAGTAGTCTTCAGCAAAAGCCTGCAGATCCGGACTGGATACAATCAATAGTAACTGTAAAGTATGATGATAGTTATTATTATCCCAGCTATGTTGCAACAACAAAGATTTATGAAAATGGAGATGCTTCAGGTATGCATGTTAGTTTTTATAATTTCTCTGTGACCCCTAATAAATAGAAATATAGCCTCTCTGTTCAAAAAACAGTGAGGCTGCCTTTCCTGTAATAATTTACATTCTGAAATTTAGCCTCAACCGGCCCTAAAAAATATTGCAATAATGAGAAAAATGTGCACTATGAAATTTCTCGACGTAATTTGCCGGATTGATGCAGAGCTGTATCGTTCGGAATACAGGGTTAAGAGCATCAGCTATGAAGAAAAACAGGATTTACGGATTTCGTCCTTTCAGGGTTTCAGTAAAGGCGGCGGGTCTGTACATAATACTCTGTGCGGGGTATATCT
The DNA here is from genome assembly GCA_963663865.1 of Spirochaetota bacterium. GTDB lineage: Bacteria > Spirochaetota > UBA4802 > UBA4802 > UBA5550. The sequence goes on along the minus strand of OY760686.1, from coordinate 2,712,100 downwards.
GGCTTTCAGGCCGCATCGCCGCTCAGTTCTCGAAGTCGCTTTCAACACTGCAGATAATTGAGCTTTACAAGGGCATAGCCTTTGTCGTCGTAACCGGGGTCATGATTTTCGTGTTTTTTTACCGCCTTCTGTCAAAGATTGAACAGCAAAACCGGGAAATTGATATTCAGAGGAAGGCCATTGCCGGAGCACAGGCAAGGGCACTGACAGGTGTAATCGCGGGGGGTATAGCGCACGATATTAACAATCTGCTCGGTGTAATAAAATTTGATATGGATGATCTTGCAGCTGCCGTTCCCGACAACAAGAAGATTAGTATTGATCGCCTGAACAGGGTCTTTTTGATGATAAGCGAGATGACGGGAAGAATGCAGAGAGTAGGGAAGGCCCGCTCAGATGATGTTGAGATGAGCTGTACGGATATCAACAGCTTTATTAACATGGCGGTTGAGCTGGCCAGACGGCACGAAAAGGTCAAGTCCTGCGAAGTCGGAATAATCGAATCGACTCCTCTGAGCTTTATGATAAATCCATTTTTTTTGGAACACGCTGTGATAAATCTAATTCTCAATGCAGCTGAAGCGGTTGAATCTAACGGCAAAATAGCGGTGCACATTGTTGACCGGTCAGGCCAGCTTGTTATTGAGGTTCATGATAATGGCCCTGGCATCAGCGAAGATGAAATAAAAAAAATATTGCAGCCCTATTACACAACCAAAGAACAGGGTACCGGGCTTGGCCTTACAACCGTGAAAACCTGTGCGGAGCTTCACGGGGGGCGGCTTGAGATAGGCCGCTCTCCCCTTGGAGGGGCGCTTTTCAGCCTGATCCTGCCGGTAAAGGAAGGAAAAATTCTTTCAAAATGTAACTAATTACGCGATACCGGGTCTATATACTGAAGCATATAACAGTTTAAGGAGTTCTCATGGAGATCGATCAGCCGAAGACCTCGTATTTTTTTGATGGAGTCAGAGATCAGGCAATTCCGGAGGAGCTTGTAAGCGCGATAAACTCCTTTCTGAGGACCGAAAATCTCTATCTCTCAGCTGTCAGGGAGATATCAACTAAGCTTGAGAATCTAAACAACGAGTTCAAGTACACTAAAGACCGAAATCCCATTCACCAGATCAAAACCAGGGTTAAAACCCCTGCAAGCATAATGCAGAAGCTTAAGAGAATGGGCCGCGAGATGACCGTTGAGTCTGCGCAGAAGCATCTCAACGATATCGCCGGTGTCAGGGTTATTTGCCCTTACATTGACGATATTTACATGATTGCTTCCATGCTTACATCTCAGAGCGATGTTACCCTTGTCAGAACAAGGGATTACATAAAGGACCCTAAGCCTAACGGATACCGCAGCCTTCATCTGATAGTCGAGGTGCCGGTGTTCCTCTCTGACGGCACAGCCGATGTAAAGGTTGAGGTTCAGATTCGCACTATTGCCATGGACTTCTGGGCCTCTCTTGAGCATGAGCTTGCCTATAAATTCAAAGACGGAAAAATTCCTGAGCTTGAGGCAGAGCTTAAAAGCTGCGCGGATGTTATTGCTGATACTGATTCCAGAATGCAGCGGCTTTACAGCGTGATACATCAAAAAAAAAACGGCCCGGACTTCTGATAAACTGACCTTCAGAGTTCTCCCGAAGCGATTCTCTGTTCAATGGTGTAGGCGTCAATACGCTTGCCGTAGCGCCCGATTGCCACAAGCTCTGAGTCGATGAGCTTCTTTATATAACCGGGCATGCTCTCATAGCTGCCCCAGAGCTCAAATTCCTTCCGAATAAAGCTTTCAAGCTCTTCTTTTTTATCGCTGTATATCCTGTATCTAACCAGCGCTTCTGTTTCCGGATGCAGAGAAATTTTCTTCCACACGGCAATGCCCCTTATCAAGCATAAGAGTAGGCGGGTGCTTCCCCGGTATCATTATCGGAAGCGGCATTGTTTAAGACCGGCCCAGGCGACATAAGAGCTAAATATTTTTGATTCAGCTGTGTTTTTTATGGATATCGATAAACGAGCTGAAGTTTTTCAGGAAGAGGTCGCAGAGAACGGGATCGAAGTGCCGGCCCCTGTTCTCCTCGTAGTACGCTGCAACATTATCGTAGCTCCATGCTTCCTTATACGGCCTTTCCGAGACAAGAGCATCGAAAACATCGCATACCGCTGTTATCCTTCCGGCGAGGGGAATCTCTTCGCCTTCAAGGCTGTTCGGGTAACCGGTACCGTCGAATCTTTCGTGATGGCTTAACGAGATTATAGCTCCGAATTTGAGATAGGGGCTTTCAGTCTCCTTGAGAATGTTGTATCCTATTGCCGGATGTGTCTGCATTGTTTTGTACTCATCGGAGGTAAGCTTGCCTTTCTTGCGGATGATAGAGTCGGGAATCCCGACCTTGCCGATATCATGAAGGGGGACTGAAGTGAACATAAGCTCCTGTGTCTCTGTGCTTTCACCGAGGAGCGATGTGAGAAGCTGTGCGTACCGGGCGACTCTTGAGATGTGTATGCCTGTTTCGAAGTCTTTGTAGTCCGCGACGCGTCCGAGTATCTGGATGGTCTCGTGCTCGCGGCTGACGATCTTTTCGGTTGCCGCCGCGACTTCGTTTTTGAGAAGGAGGGCACGGTCTTTTAACAGCAGGTTCATCATCCTAATATGTGAGAGGTTGATTATCCTTGCCCTGAATTCCGGCATGTTAATTGGCTTGTTTAAAAATTCAGTCGCCCCTGCCTCTATTGCTTCAAGTTTCAGCGCGTGGTCAGAATTTACCGCGGTAATCATTATTACTGGTATGTCCCTGTGTTCCTGACGGATTGATTTAATAAGTTCGATTCCATTCATCCCGGGCATCTGATAGTCCGCGAATACAAGATCGAAGGGATTCTGGCGCATATAAGCGAGGGCCGCTCTCGGATCGGTAAAGGAGTGAACAGTTATGCCCAGCTCGGATGCCATTGCTTCAATCAGCATGAGGTTCGAATCGTCATCATCAACCGATACCGCGTTGATGTCACGGAAGAACTGAGTGTCAAGGCTGGAACCCTTTTGATCTTGCATTAAATCCGCCTTTTTAGGATGAGCTGCCAGAAACTAACACGCGTCATTATAATATCAACAACAAATACCTGTGTCAGGCCGGAAAAAACAGCAATCGGGCTTCAGAAATAAACATTCAAAGTTCGATAATAGATTATGAAATACACCGAAGACGAGCGCCTCAGTCTCTATTGCATGACGCCCTATTCGGCAAAGGTATGTAACTTGAAGCCCAGATGTGAAAGCAAGCGATAACAAAAATAAATCGAAACTGGAAGCTGCCATGAAACCTTCTGCTGCCGCGGGGCGAGTCCACATTTTCTCTGATGATCCTGAAGATATTGAGATAACTTCAAAGCTTCTGAACTACTCAGGTGTACACCAGAAGGACATTGCCTCTTCTGCTGTGACAGGAGGGGCGGCTGAAAGCGTAGTGAAATCCGCTGACTGTATTCTGCTTTTCCCGCCGGAGCAGGTTACAGCCCGGACTTCCTCGGAGCTGAGGCAGAGGACGGGCTCAGCGCTTGTTGTTGTAAGCCCGGCCAGAGGCAAGAAGTATACGGCCTTAAGACCTGACGATGTTATTCCCAGAGACAACCTGAACTCAGATCTGCTAATGAGGTCAATTCTATGCGCCCGGTATTCGGCGGTACTTTTTCCCCGAGAGCTGACTTTCAGGAGAATACTCAGCTCTGTCTTTTACGGGATAGCCCTGATTGATCTGCAGGGCCGTATCCTTTACGCAAACTCCGCGTTTACGGAAATACAGGAATTCTCTGATTGCGCGGAGGCCGAGGGCTCTTTGATTTCGGAATATATGGATGAGCCGGACCGTTACCGCCTAAAAATAAATATGGACCTCTGTCTTGCTGACGGCAGAAGCAGGACTTTTGAATACGTAAATATCGGCAGCAGAAACAAAAGAATTGATGCCGACATGAGTATAAGCATATTCCGGGATTCGGGAGATGAAATTGGCGGATATATAGCCGCGGTTAGCGATATCAGCGAAAGAAAGGCCGCCGAGCGGGAACTCATGCGAAGCGAGGCACGCAACAGGGCGCTTCTTGAAGCGGTACCGGATTTAATGTTTCATCTGAATGACAGCGGCATGTGCCTTGAGCCTGCCATGCGGGCCAGGCTCTGCGAGGTCTATCCTGAAGACGTCAGGATTAAGACAATTGACGCTATCAGGAAGACATTCGAGACAGGTGATGTGCAGGTGTACGAGTATCCTCTTGAGAAGGACGGCGCAAAGATGTACTATGAAGCCAGGTTCGTGGCCAGCGGGCCCAGCGAGGTCCTGGTAATCATACGCAATGTGACCGGCAGGAAAAGCACGGAAGAGGAGATGATAAGGGCCAGGGTCGAGGCAGAAACGGCTAATAGGGCCAAGAGTTCATTCCTGGCAAATATGAGTCACGAAATACGAAATCCCCTCAATAGCATAATGGGCTTTATTGAAATACTCCGCACCACGAAACTTGATGAGGTCCAGACTGAATACCTTGATATTGTCACCTCAAGCGCGAGAAGCCTGCTCGGTATAATCAACGACATTCTGGATTTTTCAAAAATAGAGAGCGGCAAGCTGCAGATTGACAGCTCGTCGTTCAACCCTGTGCGCGAACTTGAATCAGTGATTGATCTGTACTACGCCAAGGCGAATGAAAAACGGATTGACCTGCTAACGTTCATAGATCCGGCGTTGCCCGAGTCTGTAATTGGGGATGCCCTCAGAATAAAACAGGTCCTCGGAAATCTCCTGAGCAACGCGGTTAAGTTTACTCCGGAAGAGGGTGAGATCCGCGTTGAAATTATCCTTCTTGATTCAAGCGCGACTCACTGTGAAATCCAGTTTGCCGTGTCGGACAGCGGCATAGGGATACCTGACTATAAGAGGAAGCGTATTTTTGATGCATTCGAGCAGGCAGACTCGTCTGTGACAAGGCGTTTTGGTGGAACAGGGCTTGGCCTGAGCATAAGCAGGAATCTGGTCGGGCTGATGGGTTCAGAGCTTGTCCTGCAAAGCCGAATGGGTAGAGGAAGCACCTTCAGGTTTGTGTTGAGGATGAAGAAGCAGAGCGAGGCCCGGTACGGAATCGCCCCCGAAGAAGGCGGCAGGAAAGTGAACTGCGCTGTACTGGTCGGTCCGGAACCGGGTACAATGGACAGGCTCATCCTCAGGTATCTGGAGTCCTTCGGGTTCGCGTCAAAGCTTATTATGGGGCCGGATGATGCCGCTTCAGGCACCGAGCCCGATGTCATATTTACCGTATTTTCCGGGCCGGGCGCAGCAGTTCTCGAAAAAATATGCTCCGGTCCCTACGGAAACCGTGTCGCAGTCATAGCCCATGAGAGCGATATTGCCGCGGTCAAGGGTATGAAGTGCGGTCCGGCAAGGATAATACTACAGCCGGTAAACTCTTCACGTCTTTTTAACTGTGTTATGGATATCGTTCACGGAGTTTCAGCGAAGGCATCAAAAAGAGACACAGCGGCATCTCTAAACCGGGATTTCAGGGTGAATGCCAGGGTTCTGACAGCAGAGGATAATCCCATCAACCAGCTGCTGGTCAGGCTGATGCTTGAACCGTACGGAATCACAACTGATTTTGCCTCAAACGGTCTTGAGGCCTTTGACAGATATAAGGAGGGGGGATACAGCCTTGTCCTGATGGATGTGAATATGCCGGTGTGCGACGGAGTTGAGGCGGCAGAGATGATACTCGCTTACGAAAAAGAGAGCGGGCTGAGGCATACTCCAATTGTTGCTCTGACCGCAAAGGCAATGAAGGGAGACAGAGAGGCGCTTCTCGCCTCAGGGATGGACGATTATCTGCCGAAACCCCTTGAGTCTTCATCACTCAGAGAGGTTTTAGAGAAATACCTTGGGCATCTGAGCGAGGGAGCGTCAGCGGGAAGCGGGACATCGGCCGCGGATAAGGCCGCGGCTGAGCTGGGAATTCCGGTAGCAGCAGTGCGCAGGCTTTCGGCTGACTTTTTCCAGAAAGCCGGCGAAAATATGGATAATCTTAAGGCGGCTCTCAACTCCGGAGAGCTGGAAGAGGCTGGACGCCTGGCTCACCGAATAAAGGGAGCAGCGCTTAATTTGAGGCTTGAAGAGATTGCTTCATTAGCTCAGAGAATTGAGATGGATTCGTCAGAGGGAAAATCTGAGAAAGCGGGGGAGCTTTTCGTCAATCTTGAAGAGGCATTTGAAGAGGGAAGAAAGGCGTTTCAGGCCGAGGGTTCATGAAGCGGCTCTTCAAGGCATTTTCTCAGGAGAGGTCTGAGGGCTGAGAGCACTCCGAAGCGGGTGTGTTTCATGTGCAGAGTGTCAAGAATAGCTTCACATTCCGCGTCGAGTTCGACGATCATTGTAACCGAGTCATCCTCATTGATCCTCTCGGGATGACAGGTCTCAACACTGCCGGTATTGAAGAAGGAACGGCACATCATCGGGCGTATCGCGTAGATAGAACATGAGCCTTCCGGGTCGAGCAGAGGGCAGGGCCTTTCAAGCTGATAAAAGGCCGAGAGTAACAGGTCTGTTTCATCAATACCGTTTTCGCGCAGGGCGTCAGTGCGTTCATGAAGCATTCGTTCGAGTCTAAAGAACTCAATTTCGTCTGTTTTAATCTGTGAGTTAATATCTGAAACCGGAGCTCCTTTTTTGACGAGCTCGGATGCTATTATCTCCGCTTCGAACGAGTAGACGTCCTCAGCCCAGTGGCAGCAGCATTGCCCGCAGCGGGGCCCGCAGGAAACCCTGTAACCTGACTTCCTGACGTATTCAGCCGCAAAGAGGTCGAATAGCTCAAGGACCCTTGAGTAGTCCTGCCTGAACTCCGGCGAGACGCATGAGCTGTAATCTGATTCGAGCATCTTCTTCAGCAGGAGCTTTGCATCTGAGTGCAGCTTCAGAGCCTTTCTTGATAAAAGAGTTTCGATTGGGGTGCTGTCACTCAACCTGATCAGTCTCCTCATTTTGCAGGTATTTTGAAAGTAGAAATTCGGACTGAAGCGCGTTAAGGTCGTATTTTCTGGAGGCCTCTTCGACAAGGCTGAGTATATCTTCCTGTTGCCCGCTTTTTAGCCGCTGCGATATATATTTTACTGCGTCTTTTATTGATTCATTCATATCAGGAGACACCGCCTGTCAGAAAATTGGTACAAGTGAAAAAGAGCTGACTTTGATTTATCATTTCAATAGAGGCATTTTGGGAAATGTCTTAACGAGCCGAATATGCCCGGAGGCATAATATTCAGCAGCCGATAAACGCCGTCAGGAGCTGCGTGTATTATCTGTCATAGATCATGAAGAATAATCAAGCAAAATAATAATTACGAATATGGTATTTTAGTTAAGGGAAGAGTAGTGGCTGGATTAATGAAAAAATCTCACTTTACGAAGTGCCACAGGGGGCTAAAGCCGTCCTATGTCCTTCGAAGTGAGTTAATTCAGGATATAACACAAAATTTAGGAGGAGTAGTTATTATCCGTCTGGCGGAAAACCAGAATTCAAAAAGGCTTCAAATGAATTTCAGAAGATGCCTTTTTGAATGCGGGGTGTACGAGACTCGAACTCGCGACCCCCTGCGTGACAGGCAGGTACTCTAACCAACTGAGCTAACACCCCATCTCCTCCGCGATACGAGATACATAAAACAACATGGGTATTTTCTGTCAACAAAAACACTGGAGCAGGACACGAAAAAAATTAAAAAAAATGATTTTTACCTGAGAAAAAAAAGGTGTAATGTTCAATCAAGCGGGGCTGTTATTTTTTTATCAGGACTGTATTTTCATTTGACAGCGGCTTGAGTCGGGCGATGATAAACAGCATGAAGAGGAGGTCATCTTTCGTGGAAAACCCGGCAGAGAAAGGGGGTGGCTTCGGAGACTGCTCATCAGTCGTCCGCTATGGCGATGATGTTTTAAGGGCCAGGGCTGAAGAGATAAACAACATTGATAATTCAATAGTGAATTTGTCTCTTGGTATGTCACGGCTCATGAAAGCCAATAAGGGCGTGGGTTTTGCGGCTCCACAGGCGGGCGTTCCCCTCAGGATGATCGTTGTCGATGTGAGAGACTATTTTAACGAGATGACGCTTATCAACCCCTCTATCAGAGATTATAACCTGGAAAGAACTTCTTATTTTGAGTCCTGCCTCTCAATACCCGGGATCACGGCCGAGGTCTACCGGCCTTCAGAGATTCTCGTGTCGGCCGTTGACCTGAACGGGAGGGAGCTTGAGATTGAGGCAGGGGGGCTCCTTGCGAGGGTGCTTCAGCACGAGATTGACCATATAGACGGTAAGCTCTTTGTCGATTACCTTTCGGGTGACTGCCTGAAACGCTATTTGCCGAGATTGAAAAAAATTGAAAAGAAAACCTTAAAGAAATTGAATGCGGAAAAAAAGAAAAATGAAAATTGGATTTTTCGGAACTCCTGACCTCGCTTCCTGCTGTCTGCGCGGACTTGTTGAAGGCCATGAGGTCCTCTTTGTGGTTGCGCCGCCGGACAAGCCTTCGGGAAGGAATAGAAGGCTTGTCTTCTGCCCCGCAAAGGATGAGGCTATGTGCAACGATATACCGGTGTACCAGCCAGACGTCCTCACAGAGGCGTCTTTTATGGAAACAATAAAGGCCCATGGAGCCGATATTTTCGTTGTTGTCGCTTATGGTAAAATAATCCCCGCTGACGTTTTTAATATGCCTCCTCTGGGGACAGTGAACCTTCATCCCTCATTGCTGCCATTATACAGGGGAGCGGCTCCGGTACAGTGGGCCCTTATAAACGGGGAAAAAAAGACCGGAATCACTGTTCAGCTTATCAATGAGCGGATGGACGCGGGCGATATTATTTTGCAGGAAAAAATCGAGCTCGACGATGAGATAGATGCCGGTGAGCTTTTTGAAATAGTTAAAGAGATCGGAGGCGCTATGCTTTCCAGAGCGGTTGAGCTTTTGGCTTCCGGCGCGGCAGTCAGAATTGTTCAGGACGAAAGGAGCGCGACATATTGCGGGAAAATTACGAAGGAAACCGCACAAATAAACTGGGCGGTTGATTCAAAAACAATACACAATCTCGTCAGAGGCCTCAACCCGTCACCATGCGCGCATACTCGTCTGGGCGGGAAGGTGTTCAAGATACGAAAGACCTCGCTGCGGGATATACCGGATGTGAGGCTCAGGCCGGGAGAGCTCTCATTTTACGGGAAAAAAAGGGTACTGGCAGGGACTGGAAGCGGAGTCATTGAAATTGTCGATATTCAGCCGGAAACAAAAAAACCTATGTCTGCCGGCGCCTTTATCAATGGGCATGGGCATTTGAACGGTTCTTTTTTCCAATAATCATTGACAAAAAGTTTCCAGAGTGCAATCATTCCTGAGGCAGCTGCCCGTGGGGCCGTTCATGTTCCCGCCTATTATGAATCAGCCGGTGAAAGTTTTCATGTCCGATAGAGATAAAAAATACAGAAGAGAAAAGCGCCCTGTCCCAGCTTCGGGAATGGATTTCATGTCCGAACATATATCGAGAGAGAAACAGAAGGCGAGGAAGCTGAGGACGACGCCATGGTGGAAAAAGAAGATTTCAACCGGGATTTGTTACTACTGTTCGGGGAAGTTTTCTCCCGCGGACTTGACGATGGATCACAGGATTCCTCTTGCAAGGGGGGGCATGTCGGACCGCGAGAATATTGTTCCCGCATGTAAGGAATGCAATAACAGGAAAAAAAACCTTTTACCCGTTGAGTGGGATGAATATATGAAATCCCTCAAATCAGCTGACGGAGAATAGATTCTATGGCCAATGAGAAGATTGAGGTTTGTTCAGCCGGGACCCTTTTGTTTAGTCAGGGGGAGGCTCCGGAGAAGGTGTACTATTTAAAAAAAGGCGTTGTTGAGCTGCTCAACGCGCCTGAATCCATGAACGGCCTTGATCCGGCTCTGACCGCGTCGAAGAGCAGCAGGGTTTCCCTCATCCGTCAGGGCGGGATAGTACCGCCTTGCAGCATCGGGCTTACAGAGGCCCACGGCGCCGGTGCGAGGGCGCTGACCGACTGTGAAGTTTCGTTTGTGCAAGTCCCTCAGGGCGGCATATCAAGGCTGGCTTCAGCCGATCCGGCTTCGGCGGCCTGGGTCATAAGGGGCCTCATACTCTCTGTGGCTTCATCAGCCGCCGACTCAGACAGGCTGCTGCGGCTATGGCGTTCCGCTACGATGATGTCTGACAATCTCTGCATACTTTACGGGGCTGCCAGCGGAAGAGGGCTCAGCGAAAGGCTTCAGGGGAAGGCATCATCGCTGTTTGCTAATTTTACTTCTTCAGGCGGGGCGCTTCCCTCGCCGGTAACAGCAAGGTTCCTTATAACGGACAACAGCAGATATTTGAGCAGAAGGTATAACTTCTCGGGGGAGCCTGTTGAAAATCTTATAAACCGCCCGATGATTGACATGATTTCAAGAATTGTTAATCAGCCCGCTTCGGCAGGAATTATCGGAGCAGACCCGGAAATCGCTGCTTCCATGCTTCAGCTTGTCACCGCTTCCCAGTCCGGCGTAATCGGAAGGATTGAGTCCCTGTGCGATCAGACAGGGCGAGAGCTTGCTGATTTGTTCGGGGCTGAAACAAGCTGGTCGTCTTATCTCACTGCCGGCGGAGGTTTTAACCAGATTGTCAGTGCCGGGCTTGCCGGTCCCGAGTTTGTGAAGCAGACTCTCTCTCTAATAGTGAAGATGAATTCCATGTACGAGGAAATCTTCGGCGTGAAGATGACTTCAGTCTATCCCGGAATCAGGGAGATTCACGTCTTTTACACGGCCGGCGGAGCTGCATCGCGGCCTGTTGAAGCTGAGGGGAAAAAATCTGAGAGCGCCGCAGCCTCTGTACAAACCTCTGCTGGAAATGCCGGGCCGGTGCCTGGACTGCAAAACTCTCTCAGACAGATTTTGGAATATACGCTTGCCGACAAGGACTTTCAGGCAAAGTTTATCAAGCTGCTGAAGGATTTCAAGGCCGCCAAAAACCCGCTTGCCACCGATTCGGGGGCGAGAAAGTTAAGGAGACATATCACGAAGATGTACTGGGATATGTACAAGCAGGCCTTTATCCGCTCCAAGGGTGATCCCAATACCCCGGTGCCTGTGAAGATGATGCTTTCATTCGGCCTGCTTGATGAAACTCTCCTTGATAACGAGCATCAGAACGAACTATGGGAGATAGCCGCTCTCTCGGAGAAGAAAACCTCGGTACCCGTCGTCAGGGAAACGGATTTTCTTTCACTGATTCTTCAGGGTAAAGAGGCTCCAAGTATAACCGAGATGGGCCTTTCTTATGACGCTCATCTCCGGGAAGAGGAGAGGCATAGAGGCAAGAAGGGCACGCACCCGGAGACAGCTGATCCGGCTTTTGCTACGGTGATGTACGAGATTGAGCAGCGTCTGGCGAGCACTTCGGCGGTCTGTTCAGGCTCAACATCGACCGCGATTCCTTTTCTGTGTTCATTTAACATTCACGGTTCCCTCAAGTCCATGTATATGGCCAGGGAAGCTGTCGACAAAGCTGTCCGTGAAATCAGGGACATAGACTTTTCACTGTTCTACAGGGAAACGGTGCTTAAACTGGAGGACGCGCGTGAGATTATCAGGGAAGAAATCCTCCCTTACTTTATACTGTTGCCGGTGTCAGGAAGCAGAACCCTTCTGTGGCAGGAGCTGTCCGGGACCAATAAGCGTTCAAGGGGGCGGATTGTAATCCCGGTATTCTTTGCAGGTGATTTTCAGAAGAACCTCGCTCATACGCTTGCCTGTTTCAGGTGGGAGCTCAATCGCAGCCTCAAGGGAGCCATGTGGGCCGATCCCATTGAGGGCGGAGTTACAGGCGAGTACTTTGATTACGTTAATACATTCAAGAAGAACTCCAAACTTTCTGTCGAAGCGAAGGACAAGATTAACGAAAAGTTCAAGAGTATCAGAACAAACCGGGACCGGTTTGCCGATGACTATCAGACCTGGGTGCTGTTCGAGAAAGATGGAATCATGAAGTTGAATTCTGTCGTGAGGGAGATGTTTTTCAAGCACATTCCCTTCAAAAAGGACATCCGCGAGAGGCTCGGACAGATGCCGGCGTTCGGACAGTACAATACGAGGTACACGAACATATTAATCCGAAACTATCAGTCATACGAGAGGCGCTATAAAAAGTATATGGACTCTGAGGGCAATTATCCTGTCGAAATAAAAAAATACATGGAATTTTTGCAGATGTAATATGAAGGCGCCGGATCTGCCTCAGTACATCAGGTATTTCTTCCTTATTCTTTTATATCTCCTGATTCCGCTTCCGGTCAGAGAGCTGTATTCCGGGGCCGATTCGCCGCGGTCAATGTACTGGCGCATTGATGCGCTGCCCGCGAGGGAGTCTATTACATACACACCGCCGCTTCTGCGCCATCGGGCCTGGGGGTAAAGCTTTCTGATGCAGCTGATAATGGAATAAGCGGTCTCAGTGGGGCTGAAATGTCCTCCCGTGTAGAAAACCTGAACTCCTCCGCAGGCCTGTCCCCTGAAGTGGCTGAAAACAGGTTTGAATCGTACAGGCCTGAATTTGAAGTTTTTGAGGCCCATCGAAGTAAGTCCCGCGGCAAGAAGCTCCGGATCAATGTAGGGCGCGCCGATGTATTCAAAGGGCTTTGTGGTTCCCCTGCCGATTGAGACTTCGATGCCCTCAAGATACACAGCAAAGGTGTAGATGATTGTGCCGCTGTAGTCGGGAAGATTGGGCGATGGAGGAATCCACGGAAGACCCGTTTCGCTGAAAAGCATCTCTCTGCTGTAGCCCCGCATTGGAATTACTGTGAGCCTTGTCCGGGGTTCATATCTGTCAGAGTAATATAGCGCCGCCTCTCCGATTGTCATGCCGTACATGAAAGGGCCGGGAAACTCGCCAATGAACCGGGATTCATGGTTTCTCTCAAGCAGGGGGCCGTCCGGTCCCAGGAATCCAATCGGATCAGGCCTGTCGAGTACGAAGAGCTCGGCGGGGTGTCCTGCCATTGAGTCCATGAGGAACTTGAGGTTTGAAATATAAGTGTAGCATCTCATGCTCAGTGTCTGTATGTCGAATATTACGGCGTGAGCGTCCTTTATCAGCCGAAGGAACGAGCGTTTATTCAGGTGGTGCAGATTGTAGACAGGACAGTTTTTGGACGGCCCGGGGACTTTTATCCTGCTGTCATATTCGTTCTGGTAACCATAGATGCCGTGTTCAGGCGCCATAATCTTCGTGATATTGATGCCCGCGTCAATGAGAAGCGAATAGCTGCTCCTGAGAGCGTAGTCGGTCCCAGAGTGATTAGTCACCAGTACAGCATTTATGCCTCTGAGTTTTTCGGCTTTTTCCTCAATAAACACCTCAAGTCCGGTAGTAACCCTCTTGCCGGGTTCCCCCGGGAAATTGTAGTTTATAGTTTTTTCTGAACATGACAGAAGAACAAGTATATATAAAAAAAGGGGGGGATGAAAACGCATGCTGACAGGCTGCCTCCGGTATTTTAACAGTATTGCTTTCGATGTGTGAATCCACAATGCAGACTGTTCATTCTGTGATCAGCTGTAAAGAAGGTTTTGTGATTTGGCCGGTAAATCTTATCCTGAATTTGGCCGGCAATCCCGTTTTCATGATCACATCGTTCACGATGAGAATGAACTAAAAAGAATCAGCAGACTCATAATCAGAAACGGCGAAAATTTGGGAAAGAAAAAATGATAATGTGAGAGCCGCAATAAATAATTGACGATATGAATAATAAAGTAAGGTTTTATAAAATATCACTGGTCTTAATGGAATAGACAAAAACAGAAAAATGCAAAATTTCCGCCATTGGAGGATAGAATGATTGGTTTTAAGATAATAGCTAAGTACGTAGTCCTGATAACAGTGCTGTCCCTTTCCACCTGCGCGTCAAAGCCGGGAGAGATACGCGATAATGCGCAGGAGTCGAGGGAGAAGGCACTTCTTGAAAAACGCGAGGATGGCGCCGTTGAGAAATACGCGGACCTTCTGGTTGATCCGGAGCGATATACCTCAAGCGGCAGGGTATATCATGAGAAGTACAGAAAATACCTCATAGCGATCGGGGCTGAGCTTGTTGAGGATAAATCTCTTAAGGTTTCAAAAGGCTCAATCGGCTTCTACTTTGACAGAAAATCGGACTCACGGGACAGGCTATATCTTGGCATCGATCTGGAGATGGGAATCAGCACGAGCGAACGCTACCAGGATGCGGCAGCTTCATATGCAGATACAACTCTCAAACAGGTTATGGAAACGGTCAACACCTGCATATCGGTCTTCAGGGAAAAGAATATTGTTGGAATGGTAATCGGATTCAAATGGTTGCGCTCCGGCAATGAGGAACACGTCAATATATGGATTGTTGAAGACGACGTTATTCTCTTTGAGCGGGGCAAGCTTACGCTTCAGGAGGTCGTCGTCAGGGCCACAGTCACCGGTATGACGGGAGCAATAATCAGGCTCCCGTTATAGAGCGAAGTTCTGAGCAGAGCTTCTTGATCTCCATCATGGTTCCGACAGTAATCCTGATGTAGCTGCTCTGGGGCTCTCCTCTGAAGTGGCGGACGAGAATTTGTCTCGCCTTTAGCTCTCTGTAAAGTTCTTCTCCCGCGAAGTCCGGGTGACGGGTGAAGACGAAGTTGGCATGCGAGGGGACTAATGAAAATCCCATTGATTCAAGAGATGATTCGAGATATTCCTTGTTGCTCACTATCATTTCCGCGTTGTATTTGAATGTCCTGGTGTCTTTAAGCGCGGCAGCAGCGCCTGCTATCGCGCAGCTGTCGAGATTGTATGAGTCTTTCAGCTTCATAAAGCCCCTGATGATGTCCGGATGTGCGGCTGCTATGCCCACCCTCAGGCCCGCCAGAGAGTAAGACTTGGAAAAAGAGCGCGTAACGATAATGTTGTCGAATTCCTGAACAAGCGGCAGCGCCGACCCGCCGTAGAAGTCGATATACGCTTCATCGACAACGAGGAGCCCTCGGAATTTAGTCAGAAAGGTGCGAAGCTCTTCAATGCTGAACCATGTTCCGGTAGGATTGTTCGGGTTGGCTATTATGACCGGACTGTACTCTTCATCAAGGAACGCGTTGAGGTCGTAAGAGAAATCGTCTCTGAGGTTGATTTTCTTGAAGGGAATCCCGCAGGCCTGCGCAAGCGTGTCATAAAGGGAATAAGAAGGATAGGGGAATGCCGCAGGTTTTTTGCTGTCGGCGAATCCTCTGAAGATAAGGGTGAATATCTCATCTGATCCGTTTGACGCGAAAACGCTTTCGACCGGGATGCCGTTCATTGACGCAAAGACCTGCCTGAGCGTGTCCGAGGCCGGTTCAGGATAGCGGTTGAGCTTTTCTGAAGCCTTCTGGATTGCCGCAACAGCTTCTCTTGACGGCGGGAAGGCATTTTCATTTGTATTAAGCTTAATGTATTCCTCAATGTGATCGGGCTGTTCCCCGGGTATATATTCATCCATTTCGGTGAGCGTCTTGTTCCAGAATTTCATTGCTGTAATTGTCTCCTTGATAAGTCCGTTTCAGCGGATTGAGCAGCCGCTTGACTGCGAGGCTCTGGGCCCCTGGTTATGAGAGATTCCGGTGAGTGAGCCGGCTGATATAATATTTTTCTTTTCCATGAACTTGCTGATTCCCTCCGCTATTTCGAGGGCGAGAGCGGGATATACCATGTTCATCGTACCCACTGAAACCGCCGAAGCTCCAGCCATCATGAATTCGACTGCGTCTTCGGTCGAGGCTATGCCGCCAAGTCCAATGACGGGTATTGAAACCCTCTCAAATATTTGATATACCGCTCTGACTGCCATTGGCCTTATCGCGGGACCGCTGAGCCCCGCCACCCTGTTTGTGAAGTGCGGCAGGCCGGTCTCAATGTCGATTTTCATGCCGAGAAGGGTGTTGACCGCTGACACGGCGTCAGCGCCTGTTTCTTCAGCCCTCTTCGCGAACGAAGCGATATCCGTCACGTTGGGAGACAGCTTTACTATAAGAGCGCAGTCTGTCACCGACCTTACTCGTTCAAGAAGACGGGTAAAGACGGACAGGTCTGTCCCGAAAGCTATGCCGCCCTCTTTGACGTTCGGGCACGATACATTTAATTCAACCGCGTCGATTCCGGGAGTGCGCGAGAGTATTGAGCACAGCTTTTCATTCTCTTCTACTGAGTGGCCGGCGATGTTCGGAATCGGTACCGCATTTCGTGAGAGAAGGAATGGAAGTTTTTTTTCGAGAAACACTTCAATGCCAACGTTCTCAAGGCCGATCGAATTCAGGACGCCTGACGGGGTTTCAAGAATGCGGTGTCCCTTATTGCCGGCTCTTGGTTTTATTGACAGGCCTTTCGTGAATATTGCGCCCAGCTTTGATATGTCAAAAAAATCTGAGAGTTCTTCTCCGTATCCGGCGGTACCGGATGCGACGGTTACCGGGTTTTTTAAAACCAGCTTTCCGATTTTTACCTGTGTGTTCAATATCAACTCCCGGCATTGTTGTGATGAAAATTCAGGTCACAACAGCGGCTCGGCGGAGTCAAGAAATTATTGCTTTTTTAATTGACAGCAGCTTATTCCGATAAAGTCTGAAGGCCATGCGGGAGATAAGAAAGGTCAGGGACGTATTTATAGCTTTTGATATTGACGGAACAATATATGACTCCGCCGGCATAGTTGTAGACGCCTTCCGCGGCGGAATGCTGAGATACTTCGATTCAGCCGGCGAAAAACCGGCCGCCTTTCCGGAAAGAGACAGCATACTCAAACTTGTCGGCCTGCCCACGCATGAGATATTTATACGACTCTTCCCCGAACTCTCCGCAGACGAGCTTTTAGAGCTTAACGATGAATGCAGCAGAAGCTTTGTCTCTATAATCAGAGCAGGGGGAGGCAGATTGTTCCCGGGTGTCGCGGACTCTCTCGTCGAGCTCCACAAAGCGGGGTATCAATTCCTGACCGCTTCAAACGGCAGGGAAGACTACATAAAAGCCATTCTGGAAACACATGGCCTCATAGGCATGTTCTCTGAGGGAATGCTGTTTGTTTCCGGGGAATATCCTGACAAGAAGGACATTGTAGCGGAATACATGAGAGGGCCTGTATCCGGCAAAAAGCTCATCATGGTTGGAGACAGGGCTTCTGACCGGAACGCCGCCTCGGCAAATGGAGTGCCCTTTATCGGATGCTCCTTTGGACACGCGGGTGTTATCGAGATACAGGGCGAACCATACATAGCTGACACGTTTTCAGATGTGCCGAAGCTGATAGACGCGATTATTCATGGTCCGATTTAATACTCAATTTTTAAAAGCCGCTGCCTTAATCACGGTGATGCCGCTTTTTTCATGCGGCGCTCGGGAGTACACGGTGAGCCGGCCTCTTCTTGGAACCATCGTGACCCTGAAGGCCGTGGCCCGGCCCGCCGCGGCGAGCAGCGCCTTTGAAGCCGCCTTCAGCGAGATCGCACGAATTGAATCAGTCATGAGCCCGTACAGGCCCGGAGCTGATATCTTCAGAATAAACGCGGCCGCCCCCGGAGCCGCAGTCAGTGTCAGCGGCGAGACGCTGTCTCTCATAAACCACTCACTTGAAGTATCTCGTCAGACCGGCGGGGCCTTTGATATCAGCTTTGCCGGCCTGGCAGGGCTCTGGAACTTCAAAGCCGCGAATTTCAGGCCTCCAGCCCAGGAAGAGATTTCCCGCCGGATTCATCTTGTCAACTACAGGAAAATACTTATCGATAGTGAGAGGCAAACGGTTCAGTTAGCCCGGAGAGGCATGAGGATAGGGCTCGGCGGTATCGCCAAGGGCTACGCTGTAAAACGTGCCGTCGAGGTAATGCGGATGAGGGGTATTGAGTCCGGACTTGTAGAGGAGGGCGGAGATGTGCAGGTAATCGGAAGCCGCGGGGGGCAGCCGTGGAGGGCCGGCCTCATCCACCCCCGAAAAAAAAGAATTATGCTGGCAGTCGATTTATATGACGGGGAATGCGCAGTGACAAGCGGCGATTACGAGAGGGCTGCTTTCTGGAAGGGCAGGAGATACCATCACATTATTAACCCTGCGACAGGTTATCCCGCTGAGGGTCTGGCGTCGGTGACGCTCATCGGCCGCGAACCGGTTGAAAGCGACGCTCTGGCAACGGCGGTTTTTGTGATGGGGGCGGCGCGTGCGAGGAAGTTTCTCGCGGGCAGGAGCGATGTAGCGGGAATTCTTGTAGACGGCGAAATGGACGTGTACGCTCAGAACAGCCTCAGAGGGAGGATAAGGCCTTCTGAGGGAATAAAGATTATCTGGTTCTGAATAGAGCTTTATTTGCGGATGACGATCTTCTTGATGTCGTTGAGGATGGTCTTTCCGTCGGATACTCGCTTCGCCTTGAAGTGCATGTAGTATAATCCTATACCCAGCTTGCGTCGGGACTTGTTGGTCCCGCTCCATCCCTGGTCTTTGATGTTCTGCCCGCCGCGGCGGTATGCCTTGTCCAGAATCGTGACAACGGGCCTCCCCTTGATGTCGTACACCCTGATGGTGACATAGGCGTCGTCGGAGAGGTAGTATGCCGGATAAGCGGTCGGGCTGCTTCTCGTGAGCACATTGTTGAACACCCTGGTCGGCCACGGCGTGAACTGTGCTTCGGTAGTAATGTAAAACGACCATTCATTGTTGTTCGGGTCAGCCGGGTCTTCGGCGAACGAGTTTGTGTCGGTAAATACGCGGACACCGTCCTTTTCGGTCTCGACTACAAACCTGACCCCTGATCCGCTTTGTACCGCCGCCGATGTTGTCGGAAGGTATGCTGTCCAGGTGTTAGGCGCAGTTTTTTGGGCAAGCGATGAGTCAAGTGCCCCTTCGATGAAGCCTCCGGCGTTTTCAACCTGGGCCGCTCCCGTTATAACCATATCTGTATTGTCTGTAAAGTCGTTGGTGAACCATACTCTCACGGTCTCCGGGTCGTCTCCTGATGTGACGATATTAAGAGAGACCTTAATGTTGGCGGCCCTGAGAGGGCGCGTCTGATAGTCGCCGGGTTCGGAACCGGTAATGAAGGTCTGGTTGTCGTATGTGGTAATCCCGTCGGTGACAGCCGCCTGTATGGAATAGGGCGTTGTCTTAAAGGTGCTGTAATCAGCCGTTGGTATGGTGTTGCCTTCGCGGTCTGTCACGGGTGATTCATTTCCGAATATGTCTACGCCTACGAGGTAGAAGTCGTATGAGGTGAATATCTTAAGATTCTGCACATTGGTTGTAGTGGCCGCCTCAAGTCCTCTGAGCGCGGCGTCGTTGTCTCCGTCCCACTGCTTGAAGGAGTCGAGTGTGTCGGCCTCGCGGTAGTAGAGCCTGTACTCGTAAAAATCTCCGTGGGGCGATGTGTCTGAAGTGTCAAGGGCAGGTGTCCACGTGAAAGCTACCGATGTTGCTGACAGAGTTAATGTGGTTATATCGTCTGTTGATACCGACGGGCCGTGAAGGTTGTCCCAGTGAATGACCTGCCTGGTATAGGCAGCTGCACCGAAGGGATCGGCCCCTGTTACCGTGGGGTCAACCTGATCGTCTCCGGTGTTTTCCGTAGTGCTTCCTATAGTCCCGTCGCCCTGGTCTCCGTGATTTCCGCCTCTGATTGAAGTCACATGGTATTCGCAGCTTGAGGTAGAACCTTCAGCGGGAGATGGAAGGCTTGCCGCCGGAATGACAGCGGTCGCGGAAGTCTGCCCGTTGGGAATGCTTACTGTAAAGGACGTTCCGCCCGAATAGTTTATTTCGAAGTTGGTGTTTCCGGTCATTCCGCCGCCCGAAGACTGCATCTGGGCGTTTACGGTGACGCGAGTGCCGCTCACGCTCATGCTTCGCCAGTGATAGCTGCCGTTGTCGCGGCCGCCGCCCTGTGTTATGGAAATTGAAGTGACAGCTACCCTGTCGTTTATCAGCTGAAGGCTGTTTCGGCAGATGGATGTGCCCCCGGGCGAGAGGGCGGCCTGGCAGCGCCAGTAGTAGGGCCTGAGCGCTCTGCCGTTAAAGTAAGTGCAGGGTACAGTAATGCTTACAGAAGTGTTTCCGTCTGTGTCAGCATAGGGCGTGGCGGTGTTGCCTGTCGCGTAGTTGTTGTCGTCGTCTTCATAAAGCGAAATTGTTCCAACAGTTCCCTGAACCGTATCAGAAGAATCCGCGCCTGAAATATTGTATATGAGCGTGCCTGTTACATTGAAAGAACCTGCAAGGAAATGAGGGTTAATGCGGCCGTCTGCCGCATCGCCGCTTTGAGCCATACCGGCAAGTTTAACCTGACTGCAAAAACCGTAAACTGACAGGGCTGAACCCGTCAGAGAAGAGGCGGCATCGTCAACAGCGGCGGCCGATATCGTCCTTGACGCGGGAGTCTGGCTGATGCCTGCCGGAGCGTTGATGTCATACGCGAAGGTTATCCTGAACCGCAGGCTGAGCATTGTTGTCCCGCTCACATTTACCCCGTCGGAAGCGGCTTCAATGAGGGACGAGCCTCCGCCGCTGGTAATGGAGTAGCTGCCTGCGCCTGCCGCGGCCGGCGCAGTCCATCTGGCTGCGAGCGTGTTTGAAGCGTCAAGCGGGATGGACAGATCAACATAGCTGTAGTAGCTTCTCGCGGAGGCGGCCGGGTCGGTAACCTGTACCCGGAAATCATACTGAACGCCGGCCAGGTAGTAGGAATTGCCCTTGACAACTGAGGGCGCGGGCGGTGTTACTATAACAGAGGTAACTGCCGCGTCCGAAGCTATGGATGAGAGGCAGAATGTTATGGTGAGTGCGGTCAGAAGTATCCCTGGTTTCATTGCTATCCCGGCTGAAATGGAGTATTGGAGCTCAATAAGTTGAACAGTCCGGACTATTTCACGCGGTGTCCAGAAGGGCAAGAATTTTTTATTTGTTTACTTAAATAGAGTAAAAAACCGCCCCGGCGGGCCTGTTTTGTTGACAAGCCGCTGGAGAATTACTATTATTAATGGTTGTGCCCTGCCTCGGTTGCATATGGTGGCGGGCAAAAAAACAGGGATGATGATGAAAAGTTACTCAAGACATATTTCAGCTTTTATCATGCTGGCAGCGGCCTTTTTGCTTTATGCCTGTTCAGATACTGCACCGACGGTGATTCCCGAGGAGGCCAGGGAAAGCAATCCCGAGGGAGACACCGGGACCACGGCTCTTCAGGTCCAGAGGGTTTACCCTGACGCGTCTTCCGGTGCAGTTCCGGCCGATACCGAGATAGTCATTGTTTTTAACAAGCCGGTGGACGAGTCCACGCTTTCCGCGGCCGTTACGGTCGGGCCGGCCGGTGTGCCGGAATTCAGCATTATAGCGGCAGGCGCCGGCAGGGCTGCAAGGATAATCTTTGACAATCCGCTTGCGGCCAGCAGCACATATACTGTTGACGTAAGCGCGGCGGCAACCGATCTTGAGGGGCATTCCCTTGAGGAGCCTTTTTCGTCTGAGTTCGTCACCCTCGCCGGAGATGCAGAGTTGCAGCCTGAGGTCCTGGCTGTTTTCCCCGGGGATGGGACTGTTGCTGATGTCGGCATCTCCGAGATAGAAGTCTACTTCACGCGCGATATGGATGAAACTACACTGAGTCCCGCGTCATTTACCGTTTCCGGATCTGTCGCTGATGGAGACCCATACTGGACGGACAGCAGGTCATGCAGGCTGCGGGTCAATACGCTCAGCTATGGGACGACATATACTGCAAGTCTGAGTGCCGCTCTGACAGACCAATCAGGCGCCGCAATGGACGCGTACAGCTGGAGCTTTACGGCCGAAGCGGATCCGTCTCCGACAGGCGCATACGGTATTCTGTCCTTCTGGGTGAGCGATGTGACTGATTCGAGCGCTGTAATAAACTGGATAGGTCAATATCCCACAGAAGACATTAACAACCTTGTTGAGTTCGGAAGGGGCACGGGTTACGGCTCGACTGCCTATGCCGGGCCGGGCGGTTCAATGTCTTCGGTGTATTCCGTTGAGCTCACATCGTTAGATCCTGCTTCAAGGTATTATTTCAGAATAAGCTCAAGTGCCGCGGGAACAGTGACTGAGACGGGCAGCTTCCTGACCGCGGAGAACTATGCAATAAGCGGAGACAGCGCATTCGACACAGCTGCAGGCAGCAAGACCTCACTCCTAGCACTCTCTGCCGACATGGCGGGAGCGCTTACTGGAAATACATTTTCATTCTGGCTGAACGGGACCTCGCTGCGCGGGCAGTATTTCGAAAACACCGGAAGCGTACTCTGGGCCGCGGGCGGTGAGCCTCTGCACAGCTTCGGGGCATCCGACGGTGTGAGGGCCTTTCCGGACGGCTGCGGGGGGGCGCTTGCGGCTGTCTCAGACGGGTCGGGTTTCTACGTCAAGCATCTTGCCGATTCGGCGGGTTCGCTGTCCTTCAACCCGGGCAATGCCACTGTCGCGGGATGGAGCGGAGTCAACAGCGCTGCCGCCTCGGGACTGACCTTCGGGCATACTGCCGGATACAATCTTCCGTCCGCGGTCCTGGTTCATTCAGGGCTTGAGAACAATGTTTACAGAGGAAGACTTGTTAAACAGTTTCCGGGGCCGTCGGTTACGGCTCAGGCTGTCACCGAGATGCAGGGATACGGCGACGCCGCGCTTGTGTTTGACAGCCAGCTGAACTTTCTCACACTTGCTGGTTTTAACACAGGGGACTACGCGGCTCTCTCATCTTCGCTGTCGGCCGGCTATGGAAGCGGTGTAGACATAGCTTCGATTCTGTCTCCGGTAACGCTCGACGCTGATGCTTCAAAATACACCTTCTACGAAGCCGCGGACACGATAGGAGACGCGTCGGACTGTGTGCTGCTTGATTCTGTTCCAGTTCTCACAGCTGCTGCTGACGGGCACACGCTTATCCCGCCGCAGAATACGGGGGGTACGGCCGTTTACACAACAGCCTACACGACCGATGTCTCGCCGGGAGACATTATATACAATATTTCAGACGTGACTGGTTACGCATACGTCACGGCCTGCGACACATTCCCCGCCTATGACCGTGTTCTGATAAGTCACGATATCGGGCTTAATGACGGTGAGAGCTTCGGCGTTTACAAAAGGCTTGAAGGCCTGGTCGGCGCGTACGGAACCCTTTTTACGACAGAGTCAAAGGCCATGGCGCTTTATGACAACGATTCATCTTTTACCGCTGCTTATATCGGCAGTACGGTTTTTTCTGAAAGAAACGGCTCCGGCTTTGACATCTCAGATATCGCATCTTATCAGAATGCAGGAGCCGTAAGGCTTTCCGCGAACATTATGAATGATAACTACAGCTACTGGATAGTGTCCGGCGTTCCAGCCGGCTCAGTTGCTGCTTTCGGCAAACGCGACGCCGGAGGGCCCGTCAATACGGCCGCTATCACCGGAGTGCATTACGGCGATGTGAATACGGCCGCAGTGGGCGATATCATATTTAATATTACACGCAACAGATACGCGGCGGTCCGCTATGACAACGGAACGTCACTTTCGCTTTCACGCCCGATTGTGAACGCGGCTGCCGATACCGACACCCTTGCGGTTCTTGACAGCACACACCCGTTGCTTGACATCGGGCAGTGTACAGCCGGGGGCGCCGGCCTGCTCAATGACACCGGGGCCACGTTCGTTGACGCCGGTATTTCGGCGGGGGATACAGTCTACTGCAGCGACGGGGCTTCCGGCTACGATGAGCTGAGTGTCGAGGCTGTCAACAGCCAGACACAGCTTGCTGTGAGCGGGAGCACGGTATCAGGGCGTCATTATTACATCGTACAGCCGAGGGTGCTGTTCGCGTGGACAGACTCAGCAGGCGATATAAGAGGAAGATACATCAATCTGCGTGACGGTTCTGCAGCCGGCACGGAGTTTTTCATAACAAATCACGCTAACTCCATGACCGGCCTGAAGCTTGCCGCTGACGGCAGCGGCGGGGGCCTTGCCGTGTACCAGAGCTCAGGAGGCACTATAAGGGCTAAGCGTCTTGACGCGAAGGGAGTTTTCCTCGCGGGAACTAACTCCGCCTCCGAGGGTGTCAGCCTGGGAACAGCCACTCTCGTTGACGCCGCCTTTGACGGCAGCGGCGGGCTGTATCTTCTCTATGAGAGCGGCGGGAGCCTGCTTCTCAGGCGCTGGGACGCGTCGCTGACGGCGGCGGGTGTGACCTGGGCTTCGGCGGTGACTCTCGGAGATTCAGGCTACGCCTCGGCACTGGCGGTTGACAGCAACGGAAGGCCGGCAGCTGCATTCTCAGGATCGGACGGGGCAGTGAGGCTGAGGTGCTTTACCGCGGGAGGCTCATCAGCCTACACGCAAACCGCGGCCGCTTCTGGTTTTGCTGGATCGCTTTCAATAGTGAGCGCGGGGAGCGGAGCCGTTATAGTATCGTGGGCCGACGGGTCCGGCTACAGTACGATAGGCTACAGCTACCTTGCGCAGAGGTATTCATCTTCGGGAACCCCCGGATGGGACTCTGATGAAGGGGCCTCTGCCGATTACAGCGGCTACTGTATCGGGATTCCGTCCGTTATTGACAGCGCTCTTCTCGGAACGGCAGCCGGTGTGTACGGGACATCGCCGCCCTATTCAGGACTCTTTATGTGGTACGATTACAGGGACGGGGCGCGGAACATTTACTTTGACGTGAAGCAGTATTGAGGGGGCAGTCATGAAAGCTTACAATAAAAACTACCGGATAATAAACGTGATTGCCTCGTGCCTGACGGCCTTGATTATCGCTTCGTGTTCATCGGACGGCGATGGCGGAACCGATGTCGTCCCGGTTGACCCGGATGCCCCGGTGATTGACATAACAAATGTAGCTGACGGAACACCTGTTGGTATTAATACAATAATAAGGACGGGCGTTGAGCACGATGTCAACGCGTCCCGGGTGGAGTTCTACGTTAACGGCGCTCTCTACTTTACGGCATCATCATCGCCTTACCAGTTCAATCTCTTTACCGGCAACAGCACGGTCTTTGCGCACGGTTCTTCAATCACCCTTGAGGCCGCAGTGTTCAACGCGCAGGGTGTGAGGACATCGTCCAGGACGGTTACTCTCCTTGTTGACAATATCGCGCCCGCGGTTGAGTTCACATCACCCGCTGAAGGAGATTATATTACAACCGGCACTCTGGCTGTTTCCGTGTCAGCCTATGACGATTCAACAGAGTCGGTGAGGCCCGCAAAGGTCGATTTTTACAGCGGCACAAGCCTTCTTGCGACATCTGAAAGCCCGTCGGGTTCGGGGCCCTATGTTTTTGGGGCGGATATTGACTCGTCCCTGTTAGCTGACGGGCCGGTGAGAATCAGGGCCGTCGCGTATGATGCCGCGGGAAACACCTCGCAGGCCTATCTCAATCTTGTGTCAGACAGGACTAATCCGTTCGTTTCCATCATCTCGCCCGCCGGCGGAAGCGCCGCGGCTGGAACGGTTCAGATAACGGCTTCGGCATCGGACAGCAGCGGGATTGTGTCGGTCAGCTTTTATTCAGGAACCGAACTGATATCTGAAGTACTATCCCCCCCTTATACCGCGGCATGGGATACCTCAGTTTATACTTCCGGGACTATCCGCGCTGTGGCGCTTGACGGAGCGGGCAACTCCTCGGAATCAACAGTGTCAGTCCTTGTGGATAACGGCATGCCCGCCGCGGCGATAACCTCTCCCGCGCCAGGGGCTTCCTTGAGCGGCGCGGCCGCAGTCAGCGTAACCGCGGCCAATGCCGTAAGGACAGCCCTGCTTGTTGACGGCACGGCTCTCGCAGAGGACGGCACGGAGCCTTTCAGCTTTAATCTCGACAGCTCCCTCCTTTCCGACGGCGCACACTCTCTGAAGGCGGCTGCCTGGAACAGCGCCGGACTCAGAGGAGAGTCGGGTTCAGTGAGTGTAAACGTCGATAACAGCGCTCCCTCAGCCATCGTGCTTGTCTCGCATAGAGAGAACGCGGTGGTCAGCGGCACCGTGACTCTTTCAGCATCAGTGATTGACAACCTGTCCCTTGACAGGGTTGAGTTCTATGCGGACGGAAGCTATCTGGCGGACGGCGCACTGGTCTCCGGTAAATACGAGTACTCATGGGATACAATCGGATACTCTGGTTCAACCGCCGTATCGGTGAGGGCCTATGACAGCGCGGGCAATTTTTCGGAAAGGGAAGTGAACCTCTACGTCGATAATGACAGCCCGTCACCGGTAACAATTGTTTCACCTTCCGGAGCTGCCGACGCAGGAGGCGTAGTGCCTGTTCTTGTCAGCGCGGCTGACGCGGCCGGAGTCGACTATGTCATGGTCAACGTTAATGGATCGGACTACCGAGCGACTAAAAACGCTGACGGCAGCTTCCAGTACAACTGGGACAGCCGGGCGGCAGCGGACGCGTCATATACGGTGACGGTGACCGCGTACGACTATCTCGGAATTCCGTCGTCCGCTTCGGTCAATGTCACGGTTGACAATACGGCCCCGGCCGGAGTCTCGGTTTCCGGACCATCAGAAGGCCAGGTCGTCTCAGGTTCGATAACGGCAACATCGAACGCTTCGGGCGCTTCGCGTGTCGAGTTTTATGTGGATGATACTCTAACGAGTCAGGACACGGCTGCTCCATACGAGTCGGCATCCATAGACACTACGGCCCTGGCAGACGGCAGCCACAGCGTGACTGTAATCGCTTACGACGACGCGGGAAACAGTACGCCGCACACAGTGAATATTGTGGTCGACAACAGCGCCCCTTCGGTGACGCTGCAAAACCCGTCCGCTGCCTCCATTATCAGGGGGACAGTTGACATATCCGCTTCTGCTTCGGCTTCGACAGGCATTGACCGTGTTGAGTTTATTGTCAACGACGGCACGTCCGATTACCCGGTCGGTACAGCATCGTCATATCCATATACAGTGACATGGAACACCGCCCTTACAGGGGGAGGCGACGGCTACAAGACGGTTACGGCAGTAGCATACAACAGGGCGGGCGGTTCGTCGAACTCATCGGCGGCAGGAGTGCTTGTAGACAATACGGCCCCATCTCCACCTGATTCAGACGTGACAACGGCCGAAATCTTTATTGATAACAACGCCAGAGGAACGGTGACGCTTGTCCCTACAGCCGTCGATCCCGGCGCTGTCCCGTCCGGAATACAGAAGATAACCTGGACGATAACGGGCGGCGGACCTCCGGTTATAATAGCAAAGCGCGCAATAGCATCGGAAGCCTTTGATACGACCGCGCTGACCGACGGAGCCTACAGCATCGCCCTTGATTCGAAGGACAATGCAGGAAACTCAAGCACCGGAACTACCGGAATCACATCAATCGTGGTTGATAACACGGCTCCGGTTTTCTCAACGGGGCTCAGCATTAACAGCGGAGACGCGTACACAAACAATCCATCTGTCACATTGACCAACGATGTAACTGACACTAACCTCTATCAAATGAGTCTTTCAGGGGATAATTCTCAATTTTCACCATGGGAGGCTGTTAACAGTCCATATGTGTGGAATCTTTCGGGGACTGATTTTGGCCGTAATCTGGTTGATGGCAGCAAGACGGTTTATATGCATGTCAGAGATAAGGCTGGCAATGCAATTACAGTCAGTGATTCTATTTTTCTTGATACAAATGACCCAACGACATACATAAACGAAGATACTGACATTTATATCAACACCGCAAGCGTAATTGATGGTGTAAGTAATGATAATGTGCCCTCAAGCGGTTACTCAGTTACATGGTCCGCTGTTACAGTATCTGGAGGTGGAACGGCTAATCTGAGCAGCACGTCTGTTGATGACCCAACTTTTAACAATCCGGGCGGAGACGGGGTTTATGAACTCACGTATTCAGCAACAGACAATGCTGGGAACAATTCAACTCCGGATGTATTCAACGTACATTGGGACACTACACCTCCTACCGCTAATGCCGGCGCTGACAAGGTCTTCGGCCCCAATACCGCAGACCGTACACTTAACGGTTCAGCGACCGACGACACGGTCAATGACGCCACCGCAGCGATTAAATCGTACCTGTGGAGTAAGGACAGCGGACCTGGAACAGTTACATTCTCTGACACGGCAGCCGCGGCGCCGGTCTTCGACGCGGCAGATTTCGACGGCACATACGTTCTCAGACTGACTGCGACTGACCTGGCTAATAATACTCACAGCGACACCGTCACTGTCATGTGGGACAGCGCGGCACCAACGGGAAGCTTTGCTATTAATGAGGCCTATGTCGCGGCAACGGCAGTCACGCTGAATTTCAGCGCGTCCGATACCCTGAGCGGGGTGACTGAGATGCGCTTCAGCGAGACCGATGGAGGGGGAAGCTGGGTTGCATATTCGGCCGATGCGGCATATCCATTCACATTGACGGGCGGAGACGGGACCAAAACAGTTTATGCAGAGTTTCGTGACGCGGCGGGCAATGTACTGAAAGCAAACGATGCTGTTGAGCTGGATACTGGCAGTCCAACCGCGGCGATATCCGCGCCGGCAGACCTTTCGGTTCAGACCAAAACATTTAACCTTAACGGGACTACAAGCTCTGATGCTGAAACAGCAATAGATACCTACCTCTGGGAGGTTGTCGCCGGAGGCACGGGAACAGGTACAGTTAATTTCGCTGACGCGGCTTCGTCATCGACCGCGTGTTCAGCTGATTCAAACGGCACATATATTATCCGTCTGACGGTCACTGATATGGCGGGAAACAGCGGAAGCGCCCAGATTACTATCGACTGGCAGGGCACAGTAGACCCGGAACCGGGCGACAAGGGCAAGTTCGCATCAATCGCCACCTACAACAACGGCACTTATGACTTTGTCTACGCATGCTACTACAACGAAACCAATGGAACGCTGAAGTTCGCTCAGGCAAGCGACGCGGACACCTTTGCTACCTGGGACATTCAGACTGTTGAGGACGGCGTCGATGGAGCAGGCATGGGCCAGTACGCATCGCTCAAAATAGTAGAGGCCGGAGCTAATCTCTACCTTGGGATTAGCTACTACGATGCCGATAACGGGCAGTTAAAGTTTACCTATGCATCGACCCTGATTTCTTCGGGTGTTTTTAATGCGGCTGATTTAACGACCAATATTACGGTGGCAGATACAACCACCAGCACAAATGTCGGAATGTACAGTTCACTTGTTATGATGTACAGCGGAACAATTGTTGATGCTTTTATCAGCTATCATGATGAGATCAATGGCAATCTGATGCTTGCGTATGCGCATGTCGGAGGCGCTTTTGCCGTAAGAACAGTCGATACAGGCGGGACTAATGATGTTGGAGAATATACGGCAATAACATGCGTGGCCGCAGGCGGGAACTATTACAATTATATTGCGTACCATGACGCAACTGCCGGATCTTTAAAATTTACCCATCAGTACTGCACAACAGCCACTTTTGGTTCATGGAATTCTGAAACTCCAACCCATACAGTGGTCGATACTGGTACTAGTTTAGGGAAATATACAAGTATTCGTACATATAAAAATGTATCAAATGAAAGCCTGGCATATATAAGCTATTACGATGAAGGGAATCATAAACTCAAATTTGCGTTCACACCAACAGTGAATACATGGGGTACATGGGACAATGTAGATGTTGACTCTTCAGCTGATGTCGGACAGTATTCTTCGCTTGCAATGATTGACGATACTGATGCCTTTATAACCTATTACGATGTTGACAATACTGCCCTCAAGTATGCCAGGGCACAAAAAGGAGCGGGCTGGGATATGGCCACCTGGACAACATCAACAATCGATAATGGCGGCGGCGTGTCCGGCGTTGTCGGTAAGTACAGCTCCATAGACGCAATGAGCAACCTTGAACAGTACGTGGGCTATTACGACGAGACCGGCGGGCAGATCAAGTTCTGCTGGACGAATGATGCCGGAGCGACTGACTGGAACTATCCTTAACAGCTCCTGATTTGCGGCAGGATTGTAGGGGCGTTTCAGTTTTAGTCTGTCCGTCTGTTTGCTGGCTGAGGCTTCAGTGCCTGTAAAGTGTAAGCTCTTCCGGCATGGATGCCGACGGTGTGGTATTTGAGCTTCTGAATTCGCCCGTGAATGTAAGCTCAGGCGAAAGGGTCAAGGACTTCTTCTTTTTCCGGAAGTAGTCGTTAAACGAAACCGCCTTGTCTGCCCACATCACGATGAACGATTCTATGTACTTCGGCGGGAATGGCGTCATGGGGAACATGTGCTTCACGATAGCGTCCCGTTCGAGCCTGTTGAGCTCAAAGTGGCGGGTGGCGTTTGCGAGGGCGATGTAAGGATGCTTGAAGCCGTGCAGCCCGGGGCTGTCCGTATGCCAGTCGTACAGGTAAAAGTCGTGAAGAAGAGCGCCCCGAATAACCGACACCATGTCGGCCTTTCGCCCTTTTGCGATATGGTAGGCCGTTACCGCGACGGCCAGGCTGTGCTCAAGGCAGCTGACGTTAGCGTGATGGCGGTACTGCGACATTGAAAGAAATAGCGGATGAGTGAGTATCTCCTCGATAGAGGGGTGTTTTCGAAGCTCCCTGATAACCTCGGTGCCGTTCATCGTCTTGCCGCCTGAATGAGGTTTTTCAGCTCTTCGCGGGCCCATCTGCTCCTCTCAGCCCCTGCTTCAACAAGCCTTGTACCGGCGCTGCGGATGCGTTCAGCCGCAAGCCCCAGCGGTTCATTTTTCAAGACAAGCGACTTCAGATCAGCGAGAGCGTCAGAAAGGCGGGTTTCAATGCGGTCTGATCTCAGATACCTGCCGGCAAGCCCAATAATTCCAGAGGATAATGCGAAGTCAAGGGCAAAGGCCGCCAGAATAAGCACATTTACAGCCGGGATGGCCGAGGCCGGGATATGGCTTTCAATAGCGAGATAGAACGGATAGATGAGAAACTCGAACAGCAGGGCCATCACAGTCCATGCGCACGAATACAGCGGGCAGATATGCCCCCTGAAGTTCAGGAAATTGTCTCTGTAGTCCCAGAACCTCTGCCTGTAGACACGAAGCAGTATCTCTCCGGTTAAAAGCTCCATAAAGGTTATCACTGAAAAGTATACGGCCGTCTTTGCCGGGAATGAAAGCCCGTCGGTCAAAGAGCTGATCCCCATAATAAGAAGAGCTCCGAACGCGTATAGAGGCACCCATGGGCCCCTGTTGAAGCCGGGATTGATGAAGCGTTTCGCAAAAAACGAGCGGTATGTTGATTCTACGAGCCATCCAGCAAAGGCAAAAACAAAAAACCTGAATATTATAACACTCACTCAGCTGTCCTCCTGGAATATCTTACTCTTATTTAGTAATAAAATCACACCCGGAGTTACACAAGCACAATTCAATATAACTGATTAATAATTTGCATTAATCAGAGCAGGTTGGAAAATGTCTTATCGCGCGGACTGTTCGGAGGTATGTTATGTACATTGTCGGAATTACAGGAGCCAGCGGCTCAATAATCGGCATCAGGCTAATCGAGGAGCTTCTTGCTCACGGTGTAAGGGTGCTCGCGCTCGCAAGCGATGGGGGAATGCGTACCCTACGCTATGAGATGTTCCGGGATAAAGAAAATCCGATTGATATCGCCGATGTTCTGAGGCTGCGCGGAGCGGTAAAACATCATGAGGGCCTAAAATGCGCATCGAACAGCGACTTCTTTTCGGCGGCGGCCAGCGGAAGCTCGGACTGGAAGGGGGCAGTAATAGCGCCCTGTTCAATGAAGACGCTTGCTGCGGTATCCGGCGGTTCGGCCGACAGCCTCATCGCCAGGGCGGCTGATGTGGCGTTGAAGGAGTCAAGGCCTCTTGTCCTCGTCCCGAGAGAGACGCCATTGAGTTTGATACATCTTGAAAATATGGTGCGGGCAAAAAGGGCCGGCGCCAGCATCGTCATTCCGGCTCCGGCTTTCTATACGTTTCCTGAGACTGCCGATGATATTGTCAACTTCATAGTCGGAAGAATACTCTCAGTGCTGGGAATAGCCAACAGCCTGGTCAGGCCCTGGGGCGCGGAGGATAAATCTATTGATTAATGTCGATCTTGTAGCGGACAGCGCCCTGCTGCCGGTTGCTGAAATGGTCATGAGCGGTACTCCTGTTCCGGAGAGCTTCATCCTCCCTATGCTTGAGACAAATGATGTCAACGGGCTCGGTATGATTGCGGATTTTCTGCGTAAAAAAATTAACTCGGACAGGGCCTACTACAGTGTCAACATGAACCTGAACTACACAAATATATGCGGGCTCCGCTGTCCGCTCTGTGCTTTTTCGAAGGGTGGCGGCGACGTGGGCGCCTATACGATGAGTCCCGCAGAGGCAGCGGAAAAGGTGAGGGCCGCCGCGGAAGCAGGTGCCGACGAGGTTCACATTGTCGGAGGGCTGAATACCGAGCTGGGAATCGATTATTACTTAGAACTTCTAAAAGCGGTGTCTTCAGCCGCTCCGGGAATTCACATCGCTGCCTTTACAGCTGTTGAATATGACTTTATAGCGAGGCAGAGCGGCATTCCCCTTGAGAGGGTGTTTGGCCTCTTCATGGAAGCGGGGCTTGGGGCCGTAACAGGGGGCGGCGCTGAGATATTTGACGCCGACATCAGAAAGAGAATTGCGCCGAAAAAGATTCCCACCGAAAGATGGCTTAATGTCATGGAGACGGCTCACGGAATGGGGCTCAGGACAAACGCCACCATGCTTTACAACCACATTGAAGGCGACAGGGAGATAGCCGCTCATCTGGCTTCGATCAGAGGTCTGCAGGACAGGACCGGCGGCTTTAAGACCTTTGTGCCCCTGCGTTTTCACGGCGCGGGAACGCCGTTTCAGGAACGCTTTCCGGGCGGCAGCCCTGTTTATGAGCTTAAGCTTTTCGCCGCGGCAAGGATATTTCTGCACAATGTGCCGCACATCAAGGCATTATGGATGTACCTTGGCGAGGCGTTGGCACAGACGCTTCTTTCTTTCGGAGCGGACGATATCGGGGGGACCTACAGCTTTGAGAAAATAGTCCACTCGGCCGGAGCCAGGACACCTGAGAGCGGATCGCCATGGAGGCTGAAGCAGCTCATAGAGACTGCCGGCTTTACAGCCGTGAGAAGCAACGCTTCTTATGAAACAGGCTGCCCGGGGGAGGCGTCAATATGAAGATTGGATGCATTGACTATCTCAACTGCTATCCGTTTTACTACCACATGGATTCAATCGAACCGCTTTCGGGAGTTGTGGTTGTCAGGGCCAGGCCGAATGTTCTTAATGATATGCTGCGAAGAGGAGAGCTTGACCTGAGCCCGGTTTCGGCAGCGGTTTATCCGGGGCTGCAGGGAAGCGTGTCGCTGCTTCCGGATTTCTGCCTGAGCTCGGCCGGGTATGTGCGTTCGGTAGTTCTCAACTCCAGATTGCCGATTGAGGAGCTTGACGGCAGGAAGGTCGGCCTGACGACGGCATCGGAGACATCAGTTGTTCTTCTGAAGATATTGCTTGAGAAGTACTTCGGCATTAAGCCCGACTATGTGCCGGCAGCCCCGTACCCCGCTCTGGGCGAAGGCTATGATGCCGCGCTTGTTATCGGCAATGAGGCTCTCTGGCCTGCGGCGGAACCGGTCGAGTATTCCTATGACCTGGGTGATCTGTGGATGAGAAAGACCGGACACCCGGTAGTCTTTGCCGTCTTTGCCTTACGCAGCGAGTTAATGCAGAGCCGCCGCGATGAGGTTTTCGCCGTGATTCGCTCATACAGAAAATCGATAGATATGCTTAAAGGACATGACAAAAAACTCATTCAAGCTGCTGAGGCAGCTTATCCGCGGATACAGTACAGCGCGGAAAAATACTATTCGCTGCTTCGATTTGAGTTCGATGATGCTTTTAGGGAAGCTCTTATGTTTTATTACAGAGAGGCCTCATTTTTAGGACTGCTAAGCGGAGTCGACAGTATCTCATGGGCGGGGGTGAATGATGACGCTTTCAAATAGGGAGCTTTCCCGCAGGGTGCTCGCCGGCGCCCGCGTGAACGTGGACGACGCGGCGGCTCTTTTCAGCTTTCCGCTTGCAGAGCTTGGGGCGCTTGCTACGGCCAGGCTCCGCGCCGTCCAACCCGCGCCGCAGGCCGGATTCATAATCGACCGCATAATAAATTACACCAACATCTGCGGCGCGGGCTGCCGCTTCTGCGCCTTTCACGCGGGCGCCGGCAACGTGCCGCCTTACACCCTCAGCATTGACGAGATTTTGAAGAAAGCCGACGAGCTTGCGGAGGCCGGCGGCTCGCAGATAATGCTGCAGGGAGGCCTGAATCCTTCGCTCGGAATTGAACACCTTGAGATGATGGCTCGTGCCGTAAAAGAAAGGCATCCCGGCATAGCGCTCCATAGCTATTCGCCCTCTGAGATTGCCTGTGCGGCAGAACTGGCCGGGATTTCAGACGATGAAGCGGTGGCGCGGCTTAAGGACGCCGGGGTTGACTCAATTCCGGGGGCTTCAGACTTGCTCGTCGAACGCATAAGGTCGTCAGTAAGCCCGAACAAGATCAGTGTTTCGAGGTGGCTCAGCGTTATGCGCTCAATAGCGCGTTGCAGCATGCAGTCGAGCGCCACTATGACCTACGGGATGGGAGAGTCCCTGCGGGAAAGGGCCGAACATCTTAATGTTGTCAGGGATTTGCAGGATGAAACCGGAACCATCAGGGCGTTTATTCCATGGTCATTCGCCCCTGCAAATACGGAGCTTGGGTGCGATGCTGAAACGCTGCCTTCAACCGCGGACGCGTATCTCAGGACTGTTGCAGTATCCAGGATTTTTCTCGACAATGTGAAATTCATTCAGTCCGGATGGCTTACGGAGGGGCTCGATACGGCGGCAATATCGCTCGCCTTCGGGGTGAACGACATGGGCGGAGTCCTCACTGAAGAGAATGTTGTCAGAGCCGCAGGGATAAATAACAAAGCGGGTGTTGAACAGTTTGTGAGGATAATCAGAGAGGCCGGTCTGACGCCTGTTCTGCGTGACTCATCCTACAATGAATTGAGGATGTTCGATTGAACACTCAACACGCAAATGAAGTCAGGCCGCTGGAGATTGCAGCACAGAAGGCCATTATCCGCCGTATGTTTGATTCCATATCCCGCCGATATGATTTTCTGAACGTATTTTTGTCATCAGGGATACAGTACATCTGGCGGAGGAGGTTTATCCGTGAGATAGTTGAAGGCAATCCTGAAACAGCGCTTGATTTATGCTGCGGTACCGGATCAATGACATATCCGGCTCTGTCAAGGGGTGTCAGCGTCTGTGCCATTGACTTCTCCCGTGCAATGATTGAGTTGGGTGTTGAAAGCGGCCGTATTGAAACGGCCTTAATTGCCGACGCATCAGTTTTGCCGCTGAAGGACTCTGTCTACGACAGAGTGTATACGGCTTTCGGAATCAGGAATGTTCCTGACTACGTTTCAATGCTGAGCGAGGCCTTCAGAGTGCTCAAGCCGGGTGGGCGTTTTCACATTCTCGAACTCACAAGGCCGTCTTCAAAGACAATGTCTTCTATTTATGGCTTTTATCTGAGAAGAATTCTCCCGCTGGTTGCGGGCATTCTGTCGGGGAGGATGAAGGCTTACCGGTATCTCGCCGGGTCTGTGTCGAATTTCGCGTCTCCGGATGAGCTTGTCTCAGAGATGAAAAATGCCGGATTTGAGCGGATTGATATCATCCCCATGACCGGAGGTATTGCGACAATAATGAGCGGAGTTAAAAGTGAATGATTTTTGCCGATAGCTTTGAGGTTGAATCGGATGCGGTGTTGGCCCCGATTGCCGGATACACGGATTCCCCTTTCAGGAGAATTGCCAGAAAGCACGGCGCGGGATTTACCGTCACCGAGCTTATAAGCGCCGAGGGTCTTGTGAGGCGCAACGAAAAGACGATGAAGATGCTTGAGTTTTCTCTTGATGAACAGCCTATCGGAATTCAGCTTTTCGGACGCGATCCTGCTGTTATAGCGGAGGCTGCCCGGATCGCTGAGCAAATGGGGCCGGCATTTATCGATATTAACATGGGATGCCCTGCCACCTCGGTCGTTAAGGGCGGGAAGGGCGGAGGCGCGTCTCTCATGCTTGAGCCTGAGCTCGCCGGCACGATAGTCAGGGAGGTGAGGGACAGCGTAAAGCTTCCTGTTTCCGCGAAGATCAGGACTGGCTGGAACTCATCTGAGGGAAGCTGGGAGCCTCTGGTAAGGGAGCTGTGTAAAAGCGGAGTGTCTTTTATCACTGTCCATGGACGCACAAAGGTTCAGGGATATTCCGGAAGGGCTGATTGGGAGGTCATATCTCAGGTGTGCGGCGTTTCGACTGTTCCGGTAATAGGCAATGGTGATGTTTTATCGCTTGAAGAGGCTGCCGAAAGAAAGGACCGCAGCGGATGCGCGCTCGTAATGATTGGAAGGGCAGCCTGCGGAAATCCATGGGTATTCTCCGGCAGAAAGCCGACTATCACCGAAATATGCGGACAGATGCGTGAGCATCTCGCCATGAATATGGAGTTTTATGGAGACTATGGGCACGTGCTGATGAGGAAGCACATGGGCCGCTACATCCACGGAGTCAGAGGAGCGTCCTCAGTGCGCAACGCCCTTGTGACCGCGCATGGGCCCGCTGAGATTCTTGATATACTTAAGAGACTGGAGGATGAGGCATGATAATTGGCATGGGAACGGATATTGTTGAGGTAAAGAGGATTGAAAAGCTGTGCCGAAGGTACGGAGAAAAGTTTTTGACAAAGATCCTCAGTGAAGAAGAGATTGCACATATGCCGGAAGGTAATCCCTACGGCTACGCGGCGGGACGTTTCGCTGTGAAGGAATCGCTTGTGAAGGCCAGCGGGGGCCGTGATTTCTCCTTTAGCGATATAGCAGTTCTAAATGACAGAGAAGGCAAGCCCTATTTCGCTGATAATGAAAAGGCGGCAGCTCTGTTCGGGGTTAATACGGAGCGCTGTTCTCTGCACGTGAGCATCAGCCATGAAAAGAAGTATGCCTGCGCGGTTGTAATCGCGGAGAGGCTGTAAAACTTTAGCCCGTTTTGAGGTGATAATGAAATCAAGCAAAGTAACAGAGTTAATTGAAGAGATAAAAAGCGGAAGACCTGTCATTCTTGTCGACAATGAGGATCGCGAGAATGAGGGCGATCTTGTTGTGGCCGCTGAGCATTGTACTCCGGAAATAATAAACTTTATGGTTACCCATTGCCGGGGGCTAGTATGCGTTCCTCTTGCTTCAGCCTACATTGAGCGGCTGCACCTGCGGCCTATGTGGGAGGATAATACCGACCGCTACAAGACCGCCTTCACGGTTTCTGTCGACGCGGTCAGGGAAACGAGTACTGGTATCTCGGCCTATGACCGCGCTAAAACAGTTGAGGTGCTTATATCCGATAAATCCTTGCCGGATGACCTGAGAAAGCCGGGCCATATTTTTCCTCTTGAGGCAAGAAAGGGCGGAGTTCTGGTCAGGACCGGGCACACAGAGGGCTCGGTTGACCTTGCGGTAATGGCAGGGTTGAAACCGGCCGCCGTAATATGTGAAGTGCTAAAGGACGATGGAAGCATGGCGAGGAGGCCTGACCTTGAAAAGTTCGCGGCGAAGCACAATCTGAAGATAGGCACAATATCAGATATTATTGAGCACAGGCGGCGCTCAGAGAAGCTGGTAAACCGGGTATCGGAGGCCTCCCTTCCGACCGATTATGGAAATTTTCAGATCAAGGCATACGAGTCAGATCTGGAGAATGTAACTCATGTAGCGCTTGTCAAAGGCGATGTTGCCGGTAAGGACAATGTTCTGGTGAGAGTCCACTCGGAGTGCCTGACTGGCGATGTTTTTGCCTCAAGGCGATGCGACTGCGGCTCACAGCTTCACAGGGCCATGCAGATGATTGAAAAGGCCGGCGAAGGGGTAATACTCTATATGCGTCAGGAAGGACGCGGCATCGGCCTCGGCAACAAGATAAAGGCATACAAGCTTCAGGAGGAGGGGCTTGACACGGTGGAAGCCAACATAAGCCTCGGATTCCCTGACGATCTGCGCGACTATGGAATCGGTGCCCAGATACTTGTCGATCTTGGCCTTAAGAAGATCAGGCTTATGACAAACAATCCGCAGAAGATCGTCGGACTTGAAGGTTACGGGCTCGAAATTACCGAAAGGGTCTCAATAGAGGTTGCTCCGGGATGTGAAAACCTTCATTATCTTGAAACAAAGCGCGACAAGATGGGGCATCTTATAATGGGGAAAGAAGTAAATGGAGAATGCGATGAGTGAAGCCGCGTCGACAATTGCCGTAATTGACGATGAGGAGGTCATCCGCTTCGCTCTTCAGAAAAAGCTTGCCCGAATGGGCTACAATGTCCTTTCGCTTGAGAAGGCCGAGGACTTCCTGTATCTGATGAAAGATGCTGAAACGAGAATTGACCTTGTTATCACCGATATCAAGCTCAGGAAGATGGACGGCATTGAACTGCTGAGGCGTATCAAGGCTATGGAGAAGCCAATGCCTGTCCTGATAATTACGGGGCATGGCAATGTTGAGGAGGCCATAACAGCCCTCAGGCTTGGCGCGAATGATTTTATCCGTAAGCCCTTCGATATCAATGATGTTGCCTCATCAGTCAGGGCCATCGTGAGGGGCATTCAGGAAAAGGAGCTTGAAGAGAACTTTGCCCGCTTTGCCGATTACCAGAAAACAGTCTATTCGATTCCAGTTGATTCAGCGCTTATAAATACAATCTCCTACAGGCTTACCCGCGACCTGGTACCATCAGGCCTATGCAACTACACAACGGCAGAGAATGTTTCACTTGCCCTGCGCGAGGCCATAAGCAATGCCATGTTTCACGGCAATCTTGAAATATCCTCAGAGTTAAGAGAGGAGGGCGGAATAAAAAGGTTCAACGAGGAAATAGAGCTAAGAAAGGCTGAACCAGAATTCGAGGGCAGAATGGTTAAGCTTGCATGTGAAATAACACGCGACTACGCGGAGTACGTAATTGAGGATGAGGGCAGAGGCTTTGACGTTGCCGGCCTTCCCGACCCGCGGGACCCTGAGAATTTCTTTAAGAACAGCGGACGAGGAATACTTATTATCAGAATTCACATGGACGAAGTCAGCTGGAATGAAAAAGGCAATATTATTACCATGCGTAAGTACAGGATCCCGGTTAAGAAAGAGGCCCCGGTCAGTCTATAAACCTGTAATAGATCAGGGCAATGTCCTGACCGTACATTATCGACATGAACACGCCAAAGGACAGGAATGGGCCGAATGCGATTTTTGACCTCAATCCTTTGCCCGATTTGAGAGCGTAGATAAGCCCGAATATTGCTCCGGAGATAAGAGCTGTTTCAAGTATTACAACCGCCTGTTCAATCCCCGCGAATACCCCGATTGGAATAGAGTACTTCAGGTCCCCCATTCCGAATGAACCTGGAAACATTAGAAGAAGTGTTATAAAGAATACCGCCATAAGGGCTCCGCCGTAAAGGCTGTGCATCTTGACCGGGCTTTCATATACGGCGTATACTGACAAAAGTGCGAATATGATCACAAGCGTGTCCGGGATTGTCATGGTCTTTATGTCAACTATGGATATAACTGAGGCGACACAGACTACGAGGTACAGGTAAACAGTATGGGCCGAGAGACCAAGTCTTGCAGTCATTACGGCGAGAAGCGCTCCGAAGAATATCTCAGTAAGGGGATACAGCGCTGATATCCTGTTTCCGCAGTTTGAGCATTTTCTTCCGGCAAGTATGTATCCCGCCAGGGGAATTAGCAGAATATATTTAACGGGTTTGCCGCAAGAAGGGCACCTTGACCTGGAAAAGAGGGCCTTCAGCGGAGACTCAGAGATGCTGCCGTCAGCATAGCGGAGAGCAAGTGTGTAAAAAAAACTTCCGGCAATCGAACCGAAAAGAAAAAGGATCAAATATACTGTAATAATCATCAATAGTCGCCGTCCAATGCCGATTATTAAAAGAGGAAACCCTTGACAGGTCAAGCGAATTATGCACTCATATGTTAAGGGTATATATATTATTTTCACTTGCGATGGAGAGTTCTGCTTATGAAAAGGCTGATATCCGCTGTTCTGTTTCCGCTGACTGCTGCAGTTATTATATCGGGAGCCTGCGCTGGCAAGGGAGTAAATGACAGCATCAGCATCAGGAAGGAGCTTCAGGGTGTCAGAACGAGGCTTGCATCAGATCCGGGATATACAGAAGAGCTTAAGACGAGAAGGGTAGGGAAAACCGGCTATTTTTACATTCTTACGTCCTGGGGAGTTATAAAGTTTCATCCTCAGCCTTTTCTTCTCGGCGCTGACTATTCAAAGTACTGGTTTGTAAAAGATATACTCGATAAAAAACAGGGCTGTATAAACTACGCTCTCGCTGAAAAGGAATTTACGGTTTTCCATGAGCTTCTACCGGGCGGGGAGATACTCTGTCTGACAATTCAATCCTCCGAAGTGGTTGACAGCGCACGCGTGTGCCGCCGCTCTGTTGTCGGGCCCGGCATAGAGTAACCTTCCGGGATTTTTAATGGCGCCCTCCTGCCTGTCTGATGTTTTTTCTGACGATAAGTATTGACACACAGGCCCTCCCCTGTTTTATGGAAAATATTGTGATACAAGAGACTTTATCTGCCCCATAGAGGTGGTAAAATGAGATATGAGAACAATGCGACTATTATAAAACGTGAACTTATGATCAGGCTCATAAACCTTTTTGACTCAGAGGAGCTTGTCGAGAAGGTAGACCACATTCAGCTTGAGATGCTTCCTAAAAAACAGTTTTCCCTTCGATGCTGTATTCATAAAGACCGTTCAGTTCTAAACTACAGGATAAAGGCCCTGCTTGGCTTCAGCGCTGAAGATGAGAATGAATATGACGAAATCAGGCCGCTATCCGAATATGCCGCTGAGGCCCTGGAAAGAGAAAGCCTTGAGGGCGATGTGCTTACGGTTATTGATGAAGGGTGCAGCTCCTGTGTTACCACAAAGTACTTTGTGACCAATGCCTGTAAAGGCTGTATGGCTCGTTCATGCATACATAATTGCCCTAAAGACGCCATAACAATGATAGACCATCATGCACACATTGATCCCATGAAGTGCGTTAACTGCGGACGTTGTCTTGATGTATGTCCCTATCATGCCATTGTCTATGTTCCAGTGCCATGCGAGGAAGCATGTCCGGTTGATGCCATTACAAAGGATGAGTTCGGCAAGGAAAAGATTGACTACAGCAAGTGTATCCATTGCGGAAAGTGCGAGATTGACTGTCCCTTCGGGGCAATTATGGAAAAGTCGCACATCATTGATGTCCTGAGGGCTTTGAATTCCGGAAAAAACGTAGTAGCTTTGATGGCTCCGGCGACAGCCGGGCAGTTTAAGGAAAGCATAGGAACAATCCTGGCAATGATAAAGGCGATAGGATTCGAAGATGTAATTGAGGTCGCCGCGGGGGCAGATATAACTTCAGCGCGTGAGGCCGAGGAATTCAGACATAAAATGGAAGCCGGCCAGCGGTTCATGACTACTTCCTGCTGTGCGGCCTATGTTGACGCTGTTGAGAAGCATATTCCGGAGCTCAAGCCATATATTTCAGATACCAAAACGCCCATGTATTACACTGCTGAATTAGCTGAAGAGGAGTATCCGGGCTCGGTAAAGGTTTTTCTGAGTCCATGTGTTTCCAAGAAGGTTGAAGCAATCCGGTCGGGTAAGGTTGACTTTGTACTGACTCTGGAAGAGCTTGAAGCGTTCTTTGCCGCGCGCGGAATCAGTTCTGAAAGCGTTCAAGCAGAGGAGCTGAAGAGGGTGCCGACGAAGCATGGCAGAGGCTTCCCGCTTGCAGGCGGCGTTGCCGGTGCGGTTGCGGCCTTTGCTGAAGGCATTGAGATTAAACCTGTTACAGTGAATGGCTTAAGCAAATCAGGAATAAAAGAGCTGAAAAAATTCGCTACTAAGGAATGTCCTGGAAATCTGGTTGAGGTTATGTCTTGTGAGGGAGGGTGCATCGGCGGCCCGAACTCGATAGCCAATGTCAAGGTTTCAGGACGGAGGATACTCACGCTTAAGGAATCGTCTCCTGACCGTGGTGGGAAATAAATGTCATCATAGCACTTCTTTGATGCTCACGAAAATAGTAATATAAAAGATTCAATCGTCTTGACAGATGAGCGCATGCAGTTTTTTATGTAATATCATTACAGGCCGCTTTTTTTGTATGAATACGGCCGGAATAGGTATTACAGGTGTTTTATGACATTAGAGAACTGTATCAAATGCCCTAATCACATGAGTTATCAGTCGGGCTATGTCATTTGCGGCTACTGGTCACAGCCGCAGCAGCAGGTTACATTTAATTCAGCTAACGGAGATGTTATTGTCGTTGGATGCGCGCTTGACTCCGCTAAACAAAAGAGGATAAAGGCCGGTTAAGATACCGGCTTTTATCCTTTATTGTTTTTCAGACGCTGCTTTCCTTCTAAATTTCACATAGAAATAAATAACTGCCGCGGTTGCAAAAAGAGCTGATGTGACAATGGCAATTTCTTTGTAGTACCTCTCAAGAACTTCCTGTTTTTCACCGAAGTAGTAGCCTAAAAGCGCGAGTATAATCACCCATATGGAAGAGCCCAGAGTTGTGTAGAAAAGAAAGTTCCCCATCTTCATTCTGGCAAGTCCCGCCGGAATGGAAATGAGCTGTCTTATACCGACGATCAGCCTTCCTATGAAGGTTGAGATATTGCCGTATTTAATAAAGTACTCTTCACTCTT
Organism: Spirochaetota bacterium; assembly: GCA_963663865.1. Classification (GTDB taxonomy): domain Bacteria; phylum Spirochaetota; class UBA4802; order UBA4802; family UBA5550. The sequence goes on along the minus strand of OY760686.1, from coordinate 2,669,117 downwards.
CATAACCTTTTCGGGAGTTATGAGGAGAAATCTTGCAAAGCGCTTTTCCGCAAGGCTGTAAATTGCGGCCCGGCCGAGTGTCCTCGCCAGAACATAATTCACGACTGCGCCTGCGAGGCTGCCTGCGATTCCCGATATTACAACCAGGAACAAATCCATTTCGCCTTTTTGGGCCAGATACGCAGCCGGCGGAATCACCACTTCAGACGGGAATGGAATAAATGAGCTTTCAATCGCCATCAAAAAAACTATGCCGGGATAGCCCATGCTGCTAAAAAAATCAAGAAGCTGGCCGATTATTGTTTCAGGCATGTTTGACCTCTTTTCTGCGGGATGCAAAAGAATAGAAACTATCTAAAAAAAAGCCCTCCTTCTAACGGAGGGCTTTTTGATATTTTAGCTGATGTTACTTGGCATCAATCCATTTCATCATCTTTCTTAGTTCTGCGCCGACTTTCTCAATCTGATGGTTGCTGTTTTCTTCTTTAACCCTGTTGTAGAAGGGGCGTCCCTTTTCGTTTTCAGCGATCCACTGTTTTGCGAATTTTCCGTTCTGGATCTCTTTGAGAATATTTTTCATCTCTTTTCTGGTTTTCTTTGTTATGATTCTCGGACCGCTTACATAGTCACCGTACTCGGCTGTGTCGGAGACAGAGTATCTCATGTAGTTGATTCCGCCCTGGTAGAACAGATCAACGATGAGCTTTAACTCATGGAGGCATTCAAAGTACGCTATCTCGGGCTGGTAGCCTGCTTCAACAAGTGTGTCGAATCCTGCTTTGACAAGTTCGGAAGCTCCGCCGCAGAGAACCGCCTGCTCTCCGAAGAGGTCAGTTTCAGTTTCTTCTTTGAATGATGTTTCAAGAACTCCAGCGCGTGTTGCGCCGATACCCTTCGCGTAGGCAAGGGCAGTATCTTTTGCTTTTCCTGAAGCGTTGTTCTGGATAGCTATAAGAGCAGGAACTCCGCCGCCCTTCTGGTATTCGCTTCTGACAAGGTGTCCCGGGCCCTTCGGAGCTATCATGATAACATCAACGTCAGCCGGAGGCACAATTTCTCCGTAATGAATGTTGAAGCCGTGAGAAAACACAAGGGTTTTGCCGGCTGTCATGTGGGGCTTAACTTCGTTTTCGTAGAGCTTTGCCTGAATATGATCCTGAGCGAGTATTTGAATGATGTCCGCTTTTCCAGCCGCCTCTTTAGCAGAAACTGGACTGAAATTGTGCGACACGGCAAGGTTGTAGTTGTCTGTGCCCGGAAGCTCAGCGATTATTACATTAAGTCCGCTGTCCCGGAGGTTCTGTGCCTGAGAGTGTCCCTGGCTTCCATATCCAATTACAGCGATAGTCTTATCCTTGAGGATATTCAGATCAGCATCGGAATCGTAGTACATCTTTGCCATTATTTTACTCCTTTAAATAGTTTATTAAAATTCAGAATCTTTCAGCATCGAGATGCGGCCCGTACGCATTAAGTCCTTAATGCCATATGGCCTGAGAAGTTCTATAAAGTCATTAATTTTTTCTGGTTCACATTCCACTCCAAGGGTTATGCTCTCTCTGGCAATTTCGGCTATGTTGGCGTTGAAAACCTCACCCAGCTTAATTATTTCGGATCTGACTGAGGGTTTTGCGTGAACTCTGACAAGAATAAATTCGCGTTGTATTGAATGCGATTCGGTATGGTCTGTAACTTTAATAACTTCAATAAGCTTGTTGAGCTGTTTTTTGACCTGCTCAAGAATTCTGTCATCTCCCCTGACAACGATAGTCATTACGGATATATCGTCATTCCCGGTGTTGCTTACCGCGAGAGAGTCGATATTGTAACCTCTGGCTGAAAACAGTCCGGCGACGCGGGCCAGAACCCCAAATCTGTTTTCCACCTGAACTGATATTACATGCTGTTTCATGCCATCTCCCTCATGATGATGTCTTTTATGGATTTGCCTGCCGGCACCATGGGATAGACATTTTCTTCCTTGCAGACAACGAAGTCAATCACTATGGGGCGGTCCGTAATTGAGAGCGCCTTCTTCAGTGCCGGGACTATCTCTTCTCTTGATTTTACCCTGATGCCTTCAGCTCCGTAAGCCTCTGCAAGCTTTACGAAGTCAGGAGCAGCTTCTATACAGGTGTGAGAATATCTTCTGTCGTAGAAAAGCTGCTGCCACTGCCTGACCATCCCCAGGAAGCCGTTGTTAAGGATTGCTATTATAACAGGCAGTCTGTGCTGCACGGCTACTATGAGTTCCTGAATGTTCATCTGTATTGAACCGTCGCCGGCAATATCTATAACCCTCCGGTCGGGCCTTGCGAGCTGTGCGCCTATGGCTGCAGGAAATCCGTAACCCATGGTGCCGAGGCCGCCCGATGATATGAATGTTCTCGGCTCAGTATACTTGTAAAACTGAGCAGCCCACATCTGGTTTTGGCCGACCTCCGTGCATATCACCGCCTTGCCTCTGGTTTCTCTGTATATTGCGTCAACCACCTCCTGAGGCTTTATCTCTTCGCCGTTAGGTTCGTACACCAGCGGATTCTCAGCCTTGATTTTGAGCACGTAGTCGACCCATTCTGAGATGTCCGGGGCTTTGATGTGGCGGTTGATTTCTCTGAGAACTTTTTTACAGTCTCCAACAATGGGAATATCTACGGGAATATTTTTGCTTACTGAAGCGGGGTCTATGTCGATGTGTATTACTTTCGCGTTTGGTATAAAAGTCTCTGTGTTGCCGGTTACCCTGTCATCGAATCTGGCGCCTATTGCGATGAGCAGGTCGCATTCGTTGACAGCGCGGTTGGCATAAAATGTACCGTGCATACCGAGCATTTCAAGGGACAGTCTGTCTGTTTCAGGATATATCCCCAGTCCGAGAAGGGTGGTGGTAACTGGTATTCCGGTTTTTTTTACTAAATCCTTCAGCTCCTCATGGGCGTTGGCAAGGACGACACCGCCGCCGGCATATATTACCGGCCGCCTGGACTCGGAAATCATCTGAACCGCCCGCTGAATCTGCCCGGGGTGTCCGTCGTATTTGGGCTTGTAGCTTCGGAGGTTTATACTGTCAGGGTAGTGAAAGTCGCACTCAGCATTTGAAACATCGACAGGGATATCAACAACAACTGGTCCCGGCCTGCCGGTCGTAGCAATGTGGAAAGCTTCCTTTATCGTTGTCGCAAGCTCATTTACGTCTTTAACAAGAAAGTTATGTTTTGAAATTGGTCTTGTTATTCCGGTGATATCGACTTCCTGAAAAGCGTCGTTTCCTATCATCTTAGTCGATACCTGTCCGGTGAAAACAACGAGAGGGATAGAATCCATGTGAGCGGTTGCGATGCCGGTTACAAGGTTTGTTGCACCGGGCCCTGATGTTGCCAGTACAACGCCGGGTTTACCCGAAGCCCTTGCGTAGCCGTCAGCGGCATGAGCGGCTCCCTGCTCGTGGCGGGCCAGAATGAATTTGAAGGGAGCGTCGAAGAGCTGGTGGAAAATTGGGATAACAACTCCGCCCGGATAACCGAACATTACTTCGACATTTTCTTTTTTTAAACACTCAATCAGTATCTGTGCGCCTTTCAATAGATTGCTCCTGTATTGGAATTGCCCTGACGGCCGGTGCCTTGCCGGAAGTCCAGTCTTGATAAACAGTGACTTGCAGCTGATCTGTTATAGGCTGGGCTTTTTAATGAAAATTTGTCAATTTATTTTCAGTATTATTGCCTGGTGCCGGTATTGCCTGCGCGGTATGAGTAAAATATATGTCGTGAAATAATTAGTATATCTATATGGACGAAGAATTATTATTTTTTTTGTTATAATAATAAATCAGCTTGAACTATTATTCCTGATCTTTTACAAAAGTATGCCGTGATAGCAGTTATTCAGAGCTCAGTTTTATTTTTTGTGATGATGTGACAACAATTATATGCGTCCGGTTCAGAAGAGGGGGCAGTCTTCTTTTTGGTGAATAAAATTAATTTCGTTTATCAGTTCGGGCAGGTGATATGCTAAAAAATCATGTGATGGATGTGTTCAGGGCCATACTATCCCAAAACGCCCTGAACAGCGTGGATGCTATAGCGCGTTCCGATGAATTTATTCCTGTACTGCAAAGCAGAATTGGGCTTTCTTATGATGAGATAGCACGATGCATCAGGATTTTAAAAGACACTAACAGAATTTTTGTGTTCGATGTTGTAAGAGAGGACCGAAACCGCGGACTGAAGCGAGTAGAAGGATATGTTGATTCAGACCTTTCAACCCTTCGCAGACTCAAGAGTATATTTCACATGGAGCTCACGAATCTTTACGAGGATGAGTTTGGAAAGCGTGTTCCGGTACATCAGGTTATACGGGAATTGCTTCCGAAGGCACACCAATACAGCGGTTCCATGCTGGGGTTCCGGCTCAACGTATCTGTTATGCTGGAAGAGTTCGAGATAGCGCTTGAGAAGCACTTTAACGAATACACTGAAAGCCGCAAGGATGAACTGCTTAACTCGCTGCTTGAAGAGATAGAAGATGAAACTGTTGAACAAACCGCGCCTGCAGAAGACACGAAACAGACTGAAAATGAAAAGGCATCCGGCAACAGGGCGCTTGATACACCCAGGGGCCAAGAGCTGTCAGGGGCTTCCCTTGCCAACATCGAAAGAACACTGCAGATATATGGAGTGGAATTTTTTTACAGAGTTAACCTGAGAAAGTACAACTTTTCAGTGATAAGGTCGGCGATTGAGCAGAAGGTCATAAACAACAAAAAGGATTTGAATCTTCTGAAAGAAATGCTGCGTAAAGTTAAAACGAATACAGCCCTGGATACTGAGCTGCCTGTACATTCCGAAGAACTGCAGCTGCTGGAAAGGGCGGTCTACCGCTCTTTAGCCTATCTCTGACGGGAATCTATGTAGCTCTGGTCGAATCTGATTCCATTTTTGTAGTCTCCTGTCTTGACATACTTAAGCAGCGGAAGAAAAACATTTTTTTCCGCGAAGCCGGGAAGCCTTGTAATAAGCTCTCCATTATGATCCATAAACAGAACGGTCGGAAGCCCTCTTCCGCCACTCGCGTTTAGGAGCTCAGAGGCGTTGAAGGCCCTTCCTCGGAATGATATTGACCTTGAGGGATTGTCAGCGTCAAGTCTCACAGAAATAAAGTTTGACTTAAGATATGAAGCCACACTGGGATCAGCAAAGGTTTTTCTGTCCATAACCTTGCACCATCCGCACCAGTCGGCGTAAAAGTCAATCATCACGGGTTTCTTCTGAGATGCCGCAAGTTCAAGTCCCTGATTGAAACCGTACCATTTGACGTCGGCGGAAAGGGAGCCGGTTTTGGTGACCGGAATCAGTGCCAGCGCCAGCGTTATAAAAAATAATGAAACGGACTTAATCAGGGACATGTTTACCTTTGTGTTAAATATCTTTTTTGTTGGAGCAGGAGGCGCTTCCATTGAGGTAATCCTCAAGAGGTACCTTCGAACTAAGACATCCATCCGCGATGTAACCCAGCATACCTTTAAGTGTTTCAGCTGGAATATATCCCGGAAGCATAGTAAGAAACTTTCCGTTGCTGTCTATGAAAGCAAGAGATGGCAGTCCCTTTACGCCGAGATACTCGCCAAGCTGAAAAGGCCTCATGTATTCACCTGCTATTATTACCGGCTCAGCGTTCATATCTCCTACATCAACCCTGACTGGAACATAGCTTTCATCAAGAATTTTTAGTATGCCGTCATCAGAAAATGACTCATAATCCATTACCTTGCAGTACTGGCAGGTTTCAGAGAAAAAGTCAATCATCATGATTTTGTTTTCGGTAATAGCCTTCCTGAAACCGTCTTTGAAGCTGTACCATATGCCGTTTGACGGCTTACTTCCGCAGGAAAGCACCAAAAGGGCCGCCGCGGTCAGAGTGATAACTGATAATTTTTTTAACATTTAAACCTTCTCTTTACAGTAAAAACACTGCTTACCTTTTGTTTATCAGATTCGACAGCAACAAAAATGTTACTGAAGTTATTTAGAAAATACTAAAAAATCTTTTACGTTGTCAACCTATTTTTGAACAATATTGGGTAGAGGCAAAGTTGTAGCCGAGTTATTCATACGCGGTTATTGCATGAGTGGGTCCTGTTTCTTAAGTTTCGCGGAGGAAATTTATTAATTTTCAAAAAAACTCTATTGAAAGAACCAATGTTCTCGAAGCCGACGGAATAGGCTATATCAATAATTTTCCTATCTGTTGATTCGATTAAATGGGTTGCTTCTTTAATTCTCAGCTCATTGATGAAATCATTAATCCTGATGTTGGTGTACTGCTTAAAATAACGCCCGAAATTATCAACGTTCAAACTTACATATCTTGCCAGGCCTTCTCGTGAGATGTCCTGTCTATAGTTTTGTTCAATATAGAGAATTGCCTTTTGGATTTTTTCTATTGTTGCATCTGAAAGGTTGCTTTTGCTGATGTTATTTGTTTTAAGTATAATATTTGAAATATCTAATTTGTGTTTTTTATACAACATAATAATAAAAATCAACAGGAAGATGATTGCGGTTACCGCGCTTATGATTGTCAGATAAAAAGTGTGCTTTTTTTCGAGATTTGAATAATCTGCCTTAAGTGTACCTAAAACAATACCATTTTTTTCCATCGGCTTTTCAAGATGCAGGATATACTCGTCATTTGATTTATTACTAAGTTGGACATAGCTATTGCTGGAAGGGAGGGTGATTTCAACATTTTGAAGCATTTTGTTATTTAGAAATGATTGTAGCGATTTAGTGATGTTTTTTTTGCTGTAATCCCAGAGGTATTCAGTTTCAATCTCATGCATTATCATGAAATTCGAATAATATTTTTTATATAAATCTGTATCTCCAAGGAGTATATACAGGGACCCTATTGTTTTGCCAGATAAGTATATTTTTTTTTCAAGTGAAGCGCTGTTAATGAAGTCACTATTTCCTTTAATTTCTGCCAGTGAATGACCGGCATTATCTCTGACAGATAAGCGGATTATATTCGGAATTGTTTTGTAAACTTCAAGCTGTTCTTTTAACAAACCCGGGTTTTCAAATATTCCATCTCCAGCATTCGAGAGAATAGTTGAGGCGATATTTTCTCCCATGGCCTTGAGCTTTCTTGAATCCTTATTGAAGTTGTGTAGAGAAACAATAAAAGTAACACCGGCGATGATAAAAAAAGTTAAAATAATAATATGCTTTACTGACAACTTAATATTTACGTTCAAATAGATATCCTCAATGATTCCTCATGGAGTAAAATTGTGATCTGATAAATCAGATTTTATGCTGAAATGGTATTTTTGTTGAGATGAGTTATATGTCATAGAGAAAGGTCGGTACGAGAAACCGTCAGAAAGAAGGTTGTCGATATATTTAACAACTTTGTTGATATTACCTTTGTCAGCGATGATGAAATTCTCTGATTTTCTGCTTCTTTCTTTTAGTACATGCATATTGCCGTTGAGGTAGTCAAAAAGCATAATTAACCCCCAGGCTCCTTCCATGAAGTGCTCTCCAACACTCAGTTCCATGTGACCTTTTTTTATATTGTTTAGTCCGCATGCTTGCCAGTCAATTCCTCCGATGTGAATATCCTTTCCCGGTATCAATCCAAGTGAAATACATTCATCAACTACAGCAGAAGCAATAACATCATTTGCGCACCATACAGTGTTGACATCGGGGAACCTTTCTCTAACGATTGTATGAAATTTATCCCGAGTGGTATTGTAGTTGTAAAACTCTGTGGTAAAGACTTGTAAAAGATTCGACTTGCTGTGTTCTGACAGTGATTTATGGAGCCCTCTAAGTCTGTCTTTGGATGCGTTATCCCTTGAGCTGCCGGAAAAGGCTATCAGATTCACACGGCTAACACCCGCTGATTCAGTTCTCGTGATTAGCTCATCAGCAAGGAGTTTGCCCGCCTGGAAATCATCGGGTGTTATTTGTGCTATCCAGAACTTGTGACTGATGCCGGGTAGGTATTCATTGCTGGAATTTGTATATAACTTTGTGTTGTATGAAACAACGGGAATTCTGATTTTTTCAGCAACGTCGAGTATCTTGCTGCTTGAAATACTTCCGCCGACGATGAGTATTCCATCAGGGCTAAAATCATTAACGATTTTTGTTAGTTGTTCTTCTATATCAGATTTGCCCGGAGGAACAATGAAAAAGCCGACTTCACATTCGAGACTTTTAGCTGCATAGGAAATGATATCATTTGACATTTTAAAAAATGAATTAGTAATTTCATTGCTTGTTTTATTGGTATAGTAAACATCATTCAGAACAGCAATGCGAATCTTCTTGTTTATGGTGCTATGCTTGATGGAATAATGTTTGTAAATGTAATAAATCGATATGGTTGAAATCGCAATTATGAAAAAAAACAGAAAAGCATTGCGTAATATTTTCATTGGTATCTCATATTAATTATTAATAATGATATTATATTAGATTTGAAAATGCAGGCGGTCAAGGAAAAATTGTTCATAAGACGGGAACGGTCAATGTTCCCGTCTTATGAATATGTATAAAATGACAATAATGTTAATTCGGCCAGAGGCTGGTATTTTCGTAGTGAGCGTCCAGTTTTTCGCTGAACCATCTGCCGTTCATGACTTCGGATACAATCGTATCCTTTGAGGCTTCACTAATTGTTGTGTCAGCATCCATTTCGCTCAATACCTCGTCATAATCAATTCTGCGATTAGCCATCTCAATTATTTGACTGTCGCTGTCCGCATTGATTATAAGTGTATTATTTGAGTTTGAATCAGAAGTCCATTCATCCCATGTGACAAGACCGTTTCCATTAGGATTACCGTTCCAGATGAAGTTCTTGATGTAACTTCGGAACGAAGAAGACATCTGTTTTGCCCCGGTTGTATTGAATGAATCTCCTGTGAAATACGAATAGTTCGTGCTATACGGATCAATCATTGGAACGAAAACCCCATGAAATGCTTTTATCATCATGCCAGGGGTTACTGCCGGGTTGTCTCCGAATGTGATAGTTGTAGTGTAAATGCTGTTTTCGTATTCTGCACTTAGTCTCTGAGCCGATTCTTCTGCATTAAATAGTTCATAGAGCTTCCCGCCGTAATTATAAACAAAATTTAATTCAGACAATCCGGGGTCTGCTGTTAGATCCTTACCCATAAAAAATGGCGAAAATCGGCTGAACAGGGAGAACTCACATGATCCAGTAACCATCATCAGCGGCACGCTGTTGAAATCTGTCGTGTCAAAAGCCTCTTTAGGAATAACTTCACCATCGTTGAACAGGTGAGGGAAGGCGCTCATTCTTATTGAAGCATTGGGCATCAGACGTGCCAGTCTGTCAGCGCTGACGCTATACAGCCAGTCCCGCACTTCGGAATTGTCAGAAATGAGCCAGGAGTATGCCTCATCTTCAGTACCTTTAATTCCATCCTCCACAACAAGAGGTGCAAGTTTCTGTGCGTAAACTTTGATACTTAAACCTTCGTCGGCTATTGTCATGCCGCCGCTGAAGGCGATGGCTTTATGAAATTTCTTTGAAAATAACGGAGATGTCAGCATCGCCATGACGTCACGTCCGCCTGCTGAAAAACCGCTGATAGTAATGTTGTCGGGATTTCCACCAAACGCTTTTACGTTATCCTTGATCCAGTCCAGAGCGAAAGCCATGTCAAGAAGAGCGAAGTTGCCTGAATTTTCATATTTGTTGCCGTTTTTCAGCGCAGGTAGACAGTTAAAGCCAAGGACCCCAAGCCTGTAGTTTAGAGAGATGTAAACACAGTTTGCTTCATTTGCCATCGCGAAACCGGGTATTTCCCCTGATTTGCCGGTCTGATTGTTGCCGCCGTGTATGTAGACCAAAACAGGCAGCCCCTTATCCGCGGTAACCGGACGATATATGTCCATGTTCAGACAGTCTTCACTTCCGATGATTTCTCCATTGGAAAGCTGAACCGCTAACGTTCCATCGTCAGTAGCATCAAGATTACCTTCCCAGCTTTCTGTTTCCTGGGGTTCTTTCCATCTTAAGTCGCCATCAGGTGATTTGGCATAGGGGACTCCCTTCCACACATATGCTGACTTTTCAGTATCCTCATAACCCTGTACGATACCAAAAAGCGTTTTCCTGAAAACAGGATCTGAGGGCTGATCGGCAAGCGGATCTTTGTCGTCATCGGAACATCCAATCGCGGAAAAAAGAAAGATAACTCCCAGTAAAGAAAATGTGATTTTTTTCAACATTTCATCCTCCGTTTAAAATAATATCATTTGCCGCTGATAAAGGCGTTTTTCGAGAAGTATAACAAAATCTCGTACGATATATATTTTAAAAAAAAGAGCTGGTCTAACGAATTGCTGCAAAGGGATGTGTTTTATTTATAATCATTTTCTGATGCCAGTAAATGTGCACTTATGATATTTATATAATTGTTGCAAGTGTGCATCATCAGATTAAAGTCGAAACACATTGAGTAGTAATGAAAAACCTGGTTAGTTATGATCGCATGTTGATCAGAAACAGTGGTAATGATAATATCAATTCGGCACAAGATGTTGTTGAAGCTGCACTGGTATAATAATTTATTTTTAATCTGACTAAGATATCAAATTATGTACAGTCTTTTGAAATAAAAGGAGGCCTCTTGAAAACATTAAAACTCGCATTTTCTCCGTGTCCAAATGACACGTTTATATTTCACGCGTTAGCTGCAGGCCTGGTATCCCTACCGGATGTCAAACTAAAGCTGAGAATAGCCGGAATAGACACCTTGAACAGTGAGGCCTTCGACGGTCTTAACGACATTACCAAGCTTTCATTCCCAGCACTGTTCAAACTTGAAAAAAAATATGCCATGTTGAATGCCGGGGCCGCTCTCGGCAGGGGATGCGGGCCCCTTGTGGTTACAGGTCCCCGCGGTTTCAGGGCGGGTACAATTGCCGTTCCCGGCGCGCATACGACGGCGGCTCTTTTACTTAGCCTCTGGATGAGGGAGCCCTTCAAGGCTGTTAATGTGCCATATGATCAGATTATGCCTGGAATCAGGGACGGCCTCTACTCGGCGGGAGTAATAATTCACGAGGGCCGTTTCGTATACGAACGATACGGCCTCTCCTGCGAGGCTGACCTTGGTGAATGGTGGGAAAGCCTGACCGGACTTCCCATACCTCTGGGCTGTATAGCCGCCAGGAGGTCAATGGGCGCAGCTGCAGCTGAATTGGCGGAGGTGGCGGTCAGAGACTCCGTTGAATACGCGCTCAGCAATCCTGAAGCTTCCGCGGGCTTTGTTCATGAACACGCTTCGGAAATGGAGAAAGCGGTAGTTGAAGCACACATTGCTCTCTACGTTAACGGATATACGGTCGGCATTGGGGACGAGGGGAAGAGAGCCGTCGAGGTTCTCAGAGGTATGGCAAATGAAAGGGGACTGTTATGAAGCGGGGGGATATTGACGCTTTTGTGTTCGCAACTTTAATGGAGGCCAAACCTTTCATATCGAAGATGCGTCTTGAGCTTCGTGAAGAGAAGCCGTTTAAAATATACGGACGTAATGATGTCCCAGTGCTTGCGGCAGTCTCCGGAATAGGGAAAGCTCCATCCGCCATTGCCGCCGGATATCTTGCCTCAATCCCAGGCGTAAGACGCATTGTGAACGCGGGCGCAGCGGGAGCACTTAAAAAAAAATACAGTCTTGGCGATATCTTCGAGCCTTTAAAGGTGATCGACTATGACAGCCCTTCACTGGTCAGCGGCAGGGAAAGGGCGATCCTGTTATCTTCAGAAAGTACGGTCACCGGGATTGTTCTTGCAACCGTCGATGTTCCAGCTGTTACGCCTGAGAGGCGGGAGGCAATCTCCTCATCAGCGGATATCGTTGATATGGAGGGCTATGGGGCTGTGCTGGCAGCGGTGCTCTACGGAAAAGAGGCCCGGCTTGTAAAGGTGGTCAGCGATACTATCGAAGACACAGACCACGGAAACATAGTCGCGAATGTAAAAAAAGTCTCGGAATCGATGGCTGAATATATTGCTGATGTCATTCTGTGACCACACGCTTAAGTTTAGTTTCCTGATTAACCTTTCTGGTCGGTTTTTTATCATTTTACCCGCAGGAAACGGGCTGACGGCAAGGAGTTCGGCTGTTTACGCTGGGGGCTTGACAGTATTATTATAACTTTTAGGCCTTGATACGGAATTAATATTGAAAAATACAGTGCCTTTACAATTGTGGACTCACCCTTGTTTGTCTGAAATCAAATCAATTATGGCAATGGTTGCGGTTAATTATTCAATGGATCAGGCAGCAATACATTTTATTGGAGCACGTGATGTCAATAAGCAATAGTGATTTGAAAATTGTAGCCGATACTGTCCGTACGCTGTCCATGGATGCCATTGAAAAGGCGAAGTCGGGCCACCCCGGAATGCCGATGGGATGCGCTGATATAGCCGCCGTACTCTGGACAAAGGTCATGAGATATAATCCCGACGATCCGGAGTGGATGAACCGGGACCGTTTTATCCTCTCAGCCGGCCACGGCACCATGCTCCTCTATTCAATGCTTCACTTCTCCGGATATGACTATTCTATAGAAGATATTAAAAAATTCAGACAGTTGGGAAGCAAAACTCCCGGACATCCTGAATTCAATGTCAGGCTCGGAATTGAAACCACAACAGGGCCGCTGGGGCAGGGATTCGCCAACGGCATCGGCATGGCGCTTGCATCCAAAATGCTGGCCGATGAGTTTAACGGCGATGGAGAGCCTATTATCGATCACTATATATACTCCATTGCCGGCGACGGGTGTATTATGGAAGGAATTACCTCCGAGGCCGCGGCATTGGCAGGGCACTGGGGCCTCGGTAATATCATTTACATATACGATTCAAACAGCATAACGATTGAGGGCAGCACGGATATGTCGATGTCACACAGCGTGCGTACTCAGTTTGAATCGTATAACTGGCATGTCCTTGAGATTGACGGACATAACTTTGATGAGATTGAAAAAGCTCTGAACGAGGCAAAAGCTGTCAAAGACAGACCGTCCCTGATTATCGCGCGAACCATGATAGGAAAGGGCAGCCCGAACAAGCAGTGCAGCGAGGCCTGCCACGGCGCTCCTCTCGGAGAAGACGAGGTGAAATGTGCTAAGGAGAGCATCGGCTGTGACGGTGATGTCTGCTTCAATGTGCCTGAAAGAGTATACGAAATATTCAGCTCAGTAAAACAGGAGCAGAAGGCCTGCTATGATTCCTGGAAGAAGCTTTTTGAAGGGAAAGTAAAGGGCGATATCAAAAGGAAGTGGGATAGCTGCTTTTCCGCACTTGATGCTGAGTCACTGCGCGGTGCGATGCCCGAGTTTAAAGCCGGAGGCAAAATTGCGACAAGGACCGCGAGCGGGAAGGTTATGGAGGTTCTGTTTGAAAAGCTGCCTCACTTCATCGGCGGATCGCTGACCTGGGTCCGAGCAACAAGACCTTTATAGCGGGATACTCAGAGTCCGGGCGCAACACTCTCGGCCGCAATATCCATTTCGGTGTGAGGGAACATGCCATGGGCGCCATACAGAACGGAATAGCCTGTTACGGCGGCTTTATTCCATTCAGCGCCACATTCTTTGTGTTCATGGACTACATGAGGCCGGCCGTGAGAATGGCGGCGTTAAGCCACTTGCAGTCTATCTATGTTTTTTCTCACGACTCGTTTTACGTAGGGGAAGATGGGCCCACGCATCAGCCGGTGGAGCATCTTTCTGCGGCCCGCGTTATTCCGAATCTGAATGTTATCCGCCCGGCTGACGCGTCAGAAACGGTTGAAGCGTGGATATCCGCGCTGAAAAGGACAGACGGACCGACAATGCTCATCCTTACCAGACAGGATGTTCCATCCATAGACCGCAAAAACAGCAGCGCGAAAGACCTTGAAAAGGGGGCCTACGTCATCCATGATACTGAAGGCAATCCCGATATAACGATACTTGCCAGCGGCTCGGAGGTCCATGTCTCAATGGAAGCGTCCGAAATACTTGCTGGTCAGGGCATCAAAGCAAGGGTTGTTTCGTTTCCATCATGGTATATCTTCGATAAACAGGATGAGGCCTACCGCTCATCGGTTATTCCTGAGGATGTGCCTGTCGCTGTTGTTGAGGCAGGGTGCAGAACAGGCTGGGAGCGTTATGCGGGATGCCGCGCGTTGTTTATAACTGTTGATGACTACGGAATATCAGCTCCGGCAGAGGTCCTTGCCGGGCATCTTGGAATGACATCGGAAGCTGTAGCTGCAAGAATAAGGGAGTACCTGAAGAAATAAATTATAAGAGATAATTTATCTCTAAAAACTGAAATATGGCATAGCAAAACCCGCTCAATGCGGGTTTTGTTGTGCGTGGAAGAATTTGTCGTTTATTGTGTATAAATTTTAACTGTTTGTTATAATCGAAAAATACTACTTTTTCTTGTTTTTATTCAGATTCGGTATCTCCAATCTGGATATCATCGGTATTTATCAACTCCCCATTATACAAGACTGAGCCGGAGGTTTCAGCATTTTCAGAGTTGTTATTAATAGTGATATTGAAAGTGAAGTCGTTGAAGGCAATAGTTGCAGTCTCATCTCCTGTTACGAGCAGCGAACCGTTCAGAGTCAGGGTAGTAGTTCCCGAGGCATCTGATATTGGATTGGTACTTTGATAATTCGCGCTTCCCATCATCTCATATGATACAGTAATAATGCCGTCTACGGTTAATCCGCCGTTTTGATAATTGTTGTAATTTGATGTGTAGTTTGAGAAGAGTTCAATGTCGGAGCTATGAATATCATATGAGGTGTCGCCATATTCTAAGTACACTGAATAAGTAATACTTCCCTCGGTTGTAAAACCGGCTTCGCTGTAATCCATGATCACAGTACCTGAATAATCGAGGGTAGTAGATTTTTTCTGCATTATTGAGGTTTCAACTGCGTACATCAGGCTGTTTGATAACGGCTCAAGTGCTTTAGTGATCACTTCATCTTCTGACATCCCGCTGTCGCTTTCGCAGGCGCTAAAGCTGAGTGAAAGGGCAGTCAGTACAGTGAGAATCTTTGTCATTCTTTTCATGCCGTTGTGAACTCCTGTGGTTTTTTTATCCAGTTGATTTGTTGAAAGCATTATATTAGATACCCTTGTGATCATGTCAATTGATAATAGCAGGACTACTTAAAAATATAAGCTTGGTGTTTGTAAAAACACATATCAATGGAATCAAAAAGGCATTTATTATTATAACGTTTGGGAAGATAAATAATCGAATAATATTCACGAGCAAAAAAAATAATTCACGAACGAACGATATAGGACCATAAACGAACGATATTGGACTATAAAAGATGGAATAACGAAACATGGCTCCTTTTTGTGCGGAGCGCACGGGGTTTTCTTTCGACGCTGTGTTGTGCGACACGCGTTTAATGGCAGGGAGCCTGCCTGTCTTTTTCACGCTGAGAGCGAGGCACTTCTTTTGCCGCTTTTTGACCGGCCAAAAAGCGGCGGGAAAAAGCCGTTCCTCAGGCGCCGGAAAGGCTTGGCTGTCGCTGTTACCAAACTGTTTCAACGCCTTTATCATCATCCTGATGAAAAGGCGCCCGGGCGATTTGCCTCATTGCAAATCGCACTGGTTGAGCTTTTGAAGCAATGTGCCTGCAGTTTCTTAATTCCGCATCATATTGATTCAACCGACATTAGCTTCCTGCACCCGGTAGAGCCGCCCAATTTGGGCGGCTTACCTCACCGTGACACGCAGCGCTCGCGGATTACAAGATGAGTCGGGAAGCCGAAGGCCGGAACATTGACAACTATTTCTTTTCACAATTTTATTTCTATAAGAAAAGTGGGAAGAGACCTTTGTCACAACAGTTTTAAGGGTTCAGTCCAGTCGCCTGGGATGACATGGGTTATATTGTTAAAAACTTAATTCACAATTATTGGAGTTAAAATGTACTTGATTTAAATTTCCTATGTTTTATGAATTCTTTGTATTGGGGCTGTAAAAAATAATTTCTGATTATTCGGGAAAATCAAGGTGATTTCGAAATGGCTGAGTATTCATTTTTGAAAAAATTCTATTTTAATATTGTATTTCTTGCGGGAATACTGTTGTTGCTGTTAACAGTCGAGGCTGTTTTGCGTCTTTTTGATTACGGATATGATACTGAGCCTTTTGTTAAACTTCCTGATATGCAGGAAGTTTATGTAGATAATCCCGATTTTTTAATAAAATACTATGGTTCCAAAATACCATATAAAGCCGGACAGATAAAAAATATATTCAAAGCTGAGAAAGAAGCCGGAATGTTAAGAGGTATTGTGATCGGCGGTTCAACGGCAGAAGGATATCCATATAAATCTAATCAATCTTTCAGCAAGATCACTGAGGCAGCTCTGAAATCAACCGGGAAATATAAAGACGTTCAGATTGTAAACCTCGGTTATGCCGCGATGAGCAGTTATTACGTAAGAGATGCAGCCATCAAGGCTTTGGATTATTCGCCTGATTTTATTGCTCTTTATTCCGGTCACAATGAATACTATGGAACGATAAGTCAGACGACCTCCGGGTGGCATAACCTGAGACTGTTAAGCCTCAAGGTAAAGGAGTTGAAAATATTTCAGTTTCTTTACGGGCTTTTTGAACAAGATCGTAAAGCCGGAAGCGGGGATATGAATGAACATACAACGTTTATGGAGGAGCGGTTTAGCAATGTACGAATCGAAAGCGATTTGACTACAGATAAGGAAGCTGCATCTGATTTTATTGCAAATATTGATGCTGTTGTCAGGGCAGCCGAAGATAAAAAAATTCCTGTTATAGTGTTTGAACCGGTATCAAATTATCTTGATATGCCTCCTTTTGCGGGCAAGGATGATAAGCAGTTTAGTGTTTTTATTAAGGAATATATAAGTGCAATTAAAAGTAATAGTAAAAAGAAAATCAAAGAATTTCTTGCAAAGGGAGAAGGAGAGGAATACGGGAAAAACGCAAATATTGTCTACTTGAACGCAATAGCGGTAAAGATTCTGGAAGGGACTTCCCAAATAAATAAGCTCATTGAGGCAAAAGATCTTGATATTGCACCTTTCAGGGCGAGGAGTGTTTTCGCTAAATCTTTACTCAAATATGGAAAAAGTAAAACAAAACCCGATAATTTTTATTTAATTAACACATCAAATATTTTTGAGAAAATTCTTGGTGTTAACGCATTCGGCAATAAGATTTTTATTGATCACTTGCACTTTAATCATGAGGGACAGAGAGTACTTGCAGGAATTCTTGCAGAGAAAATTTTCGATGTCTTTCAAGTTGAGGATGTCTACAGGAAAAAGATTACTTCATATTTTAAAAATATAGCTGAAGTTAGGAAAGGTATTCATTTTACCGATCTGGATGAGCTTGTTCCGTACCTGCAGGTCAACAGGCTGCTTAAACGTCCTCCTTTTTCCCAAATGATGAATCCCTATCAGTTATTTGATTATCAAAAAAAATTGATTGGGAATGATATTCTTAAAACCAGAGAGCTGAGTAAGCTTATACCTAAATCGGGAGATTTTAAAATCCCTTTTGGTTCTGTCGTTCTTCACTACATAAACAAAAAGGACAAGCCGAAGGTGGCGGAATACTTTCGCTCATATTATCAGCAATATGTTGGTGACGTTGACCAATTGAGGAAACTTGCTTATTACAGCAGCCAGACTCCTTTTTCGGGAATGAATGTTGTTGAGTTATATATTCATGCATATTTATTATCCGGGAAGAGGGAGGATCTTTACCTGGAAATGAGTCAATATCTCAAATACCATAAAATGTACCGTGTTCTTAATCAAATAAATACGAGATATGGGAAACCGGGGGAATGAGGTTAGTATATGTCTAAGATGAGACTAATGAAAGAATTCGTGGAATATGTAAAAGAAAACAAAAAGCTATGGCTCCTTCCAGTATTTATTGTGCTCGGCGTAATCGCAGTCGCCATTCTGGTTTCGCAGTCTAACGCGGTTGCTCCGTTTATTTACTCTCTTTTCTAGGGTTAAGGAATTGTACATTTTAGGGATTTCTGCTTTTTATCATGATTCGGCGTCGGCGTTAATAAAGGAAGGGGTGATTCTTGCAGCCGTCCAGGAGGAACGATTTTCGAGGATCAAGGGGGATTCTTCGTTTCCTTCGAGAGCGATTAGTTACTGCCTCAGTTCAGCCGGTATAACTATTGAAGAAGTTGATCACATTGTTTTTTATGATAAACCTGTACTCAAGTTCGACAGAATACTGGCAAGCTATATCCACACAGCTCCTAAGGGTATCCGATCGTTTCTCAAAGCTGTGCCCGCATGGCTTAAAGATAAACTCTGGGTTGAAAGCACAATAAGAAACGAGCTTGGTTTAAAGGATTCCTCGAAGCTGATATTGTTTACAGAACATCATCAGTCCCATGCAGCTTCAGCCTTTTTGCCATCCCCCTATGAGAAAGCGGCAATTCTGACTGTTGACGGGGCCGGAGAGTGGACAACCACAATGATCGGAAAGGGAGACGGAAACTCAATTAAGATGATGAAAAAAATCAGCTTCCCTCACTCTATAGGACTTTTGTATTCAGCCTTTACATATTATTGCGGTTTCAGAGTGAACTCCGGTGAGTACAAGCTTATGGGGCTGGCGCCATACGGCCGTCCTGTTTACCTTGATTTGATTAAACGTGAACTTGTCAATGTTTCTGAGGATGGCTCGTTTCTTCTTAATGAACGTTATTTCGGCTATATTTCCGGGTTGCGTATGATTAATAGACGCTTTGAGAAGCTCTTCGGAAGACCGGCCCTCAAGGCTGATATGGTGCCGGATCAGTTTTATATGGATGTTGCTTCCTCTGTTCAGGAATTAATAAGTGAAATTCTGGTTAAGATGGCATCGTATGCGAGGCGGTTGACCGGAGAAAGCAATCTATGCATTGCGGGAGGTGTCGGGCTAAACTGTGTCAGCAACAGGAGAATACTTAAGGAATCAGGTTATGATTCGATATGGGTTCAGCCTGCTTCCGGAGATGCCGGCGGCTCACTCGGAGCCGCTATGTATGCCTATTACTGCTACCTTAATAAATCACGGTCTGCGGACGGTGTGCATGATTTTCAAAAAGGATCTTATCTTGGGCCTGATTATACTGATGATGACATTAAGTCAGCTCTTGATTCATTCAAAGCGGTTTATAGAAGGATGGAGCTCCAGGAAGTATATGAGGAAACAGCGAGGCTTATTGATTCTCAAAAGGTGGTTGGCTGGTTCCAGGGAAGGTCTGAATTCGGCCCGCGTGCTCTTGGAAACAGGTCAATTCTTGGTGATGCTCGGTCAACTGAAATGCAGTCGGTTATGAATTTGAAAATAAAATTCCGTGAATCGTTCAGGCCGTTTGCTCCCTCCATCCTTGAGGAACATGTTTCAGATTATTTTGATATTAATAGCCCCTCACCGTATATGCTTTTTACAGCAGGGGTAATAAAGGATAAACTCGTTGATGCTGACTGTACTGGAAAAACCTGGATCGAACTTCTAAAAGTACGGCGCTCAGTTATACCTGCTGTTACACATGTTGACGGTTCAGCGAGAATCCAGACCGTGTCAGAAAAAGAGAACCCGGTCTTTTACGGCCTGTTGAAGGAGTTTTATAAGCTCACTGGATGTCCTGTTTTAATTAACACTTCGTTTAATGTGAGAGGCGAGCCAGTTGTAAATTCTCCAGCTGATGCTTATATGTGTTTTATGGGAACACATATTGATGTGCTTGTCATGGGGAATTATATACTGTTTAAAGATGAGCAGCCGGTGAATAGAGGGATTGAGGAATGGAAGAAAAGTCATATAAAGGATTGAAGACCATCAGGGAGCTCAGGCTGTTCGGTTTTTCTTTCGCAGCTGGAATGCTGCTGCTTTCAGCCGTTGCATATATCAGAGATTATCCGAGTATTCTACGAATTGCACTTGCCGCAGTCATTGTTTTTCACCTGCTCTTTGCTGTTCTATATCCCAGGCTGCTCTTATTCACTTATATTCTTGTGAATACGCTGTTAAGATATCTGGGTAATACAATTTTGTACTTTGTTTTTGCAGCCGCCTTTTATACGCTTCTTTCTCCTTTTTTTATTTTACTAAGAGTAATAAACAAAGATGTTATAAAACATAAATCCCCCGGTCCAATGTGGGATTATGTACCGGAGAAGGATAATGATCCGAACCGTATTGCAAAACTGTTTTAATCCTGCAACATTTCAAAGCCTCAAGCTGTTAATTGGTTGACACATATCCTCCATATTTTCCCTTCTATATGAGTCAGGCAAGGGAATGATGATTTTAAATCGGACTTAACCGGTTCAGCTTAATAATCCCGATTATCGGTTAATATAGCATTGGCGTTTGCCTGAAAATACATACAAGGAGAGAATCATGGCAGAAAAGAAACTACCTTTTACAATTGAGCAGCTTAAAGATATAATAAGAAAATATCCCACCCCATTTCACATTTATGATGAAAAGGCAATAAGAGAAAATGCACGGCGTCTGGTTAAAGCTTTTTCATGGGCCCCTGAATTCAGGGAGTTTTTTGCGGTAAAGGCAGCGCCAAATCCGTATCTGATGAAGCTCCTGAAGGAAGAGGGCTTTGGAGCGGACTGCAGCTCGCTTCCGGAACTTCTGCTTTCCGAAAAAACCGGGATATCAGGCGAGTACATCATGTTTACTTCCAACGATACACCTGCATCTGAATATATAAAGGCTATGGAGCTGGGTGCGATAATCAATCTTGACGACATATCACACATTGATTTTCTGATTGAAAACGCGGGAAAACCCCGGATAGGCTGCTTCAGATATAATCCCGGGCCTTTAAGAGGCGGTAATCACATAATTGGAAAGCCCGAAGAGGCCAAGTATGGCTTTACCCGCGACCAGCTTTTTGAAGGATATAAAAAGCTGCGTGACTGTGGGGTGACGCGCTTCGGACTTCATACCATGATTGCATCTAACGAGCTTGATAATGATTACTTTGTCGATACAGCTAAAATGCTTTTTGAGCTTGTTGCAGAGATATCAAATAAACTTGAGATCAGCTTTGAGTTTGTAAACCTTGGCGGAGGTTTCGGTATTCCTTACAGGCCCGAGCAGGAGCCGGTCAATATCGAGTATGTCGGCGAAGAGATTCGGAAGGCTTACGAAGAGATGATCGTAAAGGCGGGACTTCAACCTTTAAAGATTTTCATGGAAAGCGGCCGTATGATAACCGGACCCTACGGTTATCTGGTGAGCAGCGTGCTGCATAAAAAAAGCACATATAAGGAGTACGTAGGGCTTGACGCATGCATGGCACATCTGATGAGGCCGGCTCTCTATGGCGCGTACCATCATATCACCGTCGCCGGAAAGGAAGACGCTCCGGCTGTAAAAGTCTGTGATGTCACCGGTTCGCTATGTGAGAACAACGATAAGTTCGCCATAGACAGAAAACTCCCGGAAATGGAGATAGGCGATATTGTTGTTATTCACGATGCAGGCGCGCACGGCCACGCGATGGGTTTTAATTACAACGGTAAGCTGAGGTCGGCGGAGCTGCTTCTCAAAGAGGACGGTTCAGTTGTCCGGATTCGCCGCGCTGAAACAATAGATGACTATTTTGCAACACTTGACTTTTCCGATCTTTGATTAAAGCCCCTTAATAGGCTTATAATTAAAATGCGGCCGGGTTAGACAGAGTTTTGTGACTGTTCCCCGGCTGCTTCCTCATTTTTCTTGCTTTTTGCCGCTTTACCTGATACAATACAGAACTATAATGTTAATAATTCGCTTAATCTTTCCCCAGGAGAAGTTTGTCTGTGGATGATCTGAATTACATGGAAGTCATTGAGAAGGCTCCGTTTGCATACGCTCTTCATCAGATTGTATTTGATGAACAGGGTAGACCCTCAGATTACATAATACTGAGGGTTAACTCCGAGTTTGAGAGGATAACCGGTCTGAATGCTCAGTCAGTATGCGGGAAAAAAGCCCTCGAAATTATTCCGGGCATTGGAGAATCAGAGTTTCAATGGATAGATGTTTACGGCAGGGTCGCAGTTTATGGAGAGAATATTGACTTTGAGCAGTATTTCGAGCCTCTGGGGAAGTGGTACAAGGTAAATGCCTATTCTCCTGAGCCTGGTTTCTTCATAACGGTTTTCGTTGATATAACCTCAGAGAAAGAGAAGGAACAGGAACTGGAACGTTTTTTTCAGGTCAACCTTGACCTTCTTTGTATTGCTGATATGAACGGCTGGTTTGTCAAGCTAAATCGTGAATGGGAAAGTGTTACCGGGTATACGCTTGAAGAACTAATGAAGATAAACTTTCTGGATCTAGTACACCCTGAGGACTATGCACCAACAATTAAAGCTGTTTCCAGACTAAAGGACAGGCACAGGGTACTTAACTTTGTGAATAGATACAGGTGCGCTGACGGTTCGTACAGGTATCTTGAGTGGAGGTCTAACTCATACGGAAAGATTATATACGCTGCAGCAAGAGACATTACTCAGAGGGTGCAGGAGACCGCCGATCTCGAAAAGAACCGCCAGATGCTTGTCGAGGCGGGCAGCATGGCAAAGATGGGAAGGTGGGACTACTATCACAGGGACCAGAGTATAGTCTGGAGTGAAAATGTAAGTGAAATCTTTGAGCTGCCTGAGAAAGTACAGTCACTGAGCTACACTGATTTTCTTGGCATGGTTTACCCTGATGACAGAGATGAAGTAAACCGAAAGTGGCTTGGTTCAATAAGGGATGGTTCGGTTTACGATATAGAGCACAGGCTTCTCACTCCTGCCGGTAAGCTCAAGTGGTTCAGGGAGAGAAGCAGAACTGAATACGATGAAGCAGGAAAGCCAGTCCATACGGCAGGCATTGTGCAGGATATTACGTCCCTGAAACAGGCAGAGGCTGAGCTCCTTTTCCAGACCGGGGTACAGAGACTGCTCGCCGGAATTTCATCAAGCTTTATAAATGTTTCTTCAGGCAACTTCGCCAGGAAAGCAAAGGGCCTTGTTGCCGGAGCCGGTGATTTCTTCGGCGTTGACCGCTGCTATTTTAACCATGTGCAGAGCGATTCGCTTGTTATTGACAGTTACTATGAGTGGAATGCTCCAGGTATTATGAAGCGTCCGGTGCAGAAAAAGAAGAAGATATATGTCGATGAGTTCCCCTATCTCGGTGCGGCACTAATTAAAAGAAAGCATGTACAGATACCGGATACCTGCAATTCCCCGGCAGGAGCGAAGACTGACAGTGAAATGCTGAGGCAAATGGGTGTCCGTTCGATTCTCTGTGTTCCAGTTCTGCTTGACGGCAGGCTTTCCGGGTTTCTCGGCTTTGAGTGTCTGGACAGGATAATGCTATGGGATGAGATGAAGCTTCCGTACTTGAAGGTCATGGCAAATATCCTCGGTGATTCTCTAAAGAGGAAGAGGCTTGAGGATGAACTCGTCAGAATATCCATAACCGATCCGTTGACAGGACTTAATAACCGCAGGTATCTCATGAAACGCATGGAGGAGATTCTTCACAGCCACAGAAGGGGAGGCAAGCCCTTTGCTGTGGCAATATTTGATATAGACTTCTTTAAGAACCTTAACGACGCTTTCGGCCACGCCGCGGGTGATGCGGTGCTTCAGCTATTCGCTTCTATACTAAAAAGCGGAGTGAGGCCCTATGATGTTGCTGCCCGCTACGGGGGAGAGGAATTTGTAATAGCTGTTTCCGGTGTAGACAGAGATACAGCCGTATTACTCTGTGAAAGAATACTTGATAAAGTAAGGGCTTCAGCGGCAGATTACAGGGGCAGGAATATCACATTTACCGCAAGCTGCGGGGTCGCAACTTCAAATGAATTTGATTCTGATACAATTACGGCTGAATCAATAATAAACCTTGCGGACAACAGGCTTTACAGGGCAAAGCGGGGAGGACGAAACAGGGTTGTGTCAAAGGGAGGACGGCCTTAGAAGGAATACTTCAGTCTCAGGTAGTAGAGAGCCCGCCCGTCACCGTACTCTGAGAGTTCTTCTCCCTGGAAGAACATCGCGAGCAGCATAATATCCAGGTTTGTTATAAATGAGTAGTTTAATGAAGGAACCAGCGTAAGCGAACGGTCCAGCGGCTTGAATATTCCGTAAACGCTGCCCCGCAAAAGCGGGTGGAAGTCATAAGAGAATTCCTGATAGACCGACCATTTATCGGCGGAGAGATGCCCGAGCTCAGCGGCGGCTTCTGAGTATATGGCCGCGTTATTCGAGGTCCCAACGCTGTTGTAAAGGACCTCGGTATGCACGTATAGCGATGAGCTGTACGTATAGTCGCCTGAGACAGCGGCGCTTACTGACGGTTTAGTGGAGCCATAAGTTGTGTCAAAAAGAGGCAGCTCAATTCTCCTGCTTTCAGTAACCAGTATCTCGCCCCGGAACCCCGCGCCGTAAACATCGCCGGCCCATCCCCCACCGGCGAACCAGCGCTTTTTTTTTGAACCTGCGGTGATAGTAAAATCATAATCCATAAAGTTAATTGAGGCAAGGCCTGCCGCCGATGCCCTGTCAGGAGAATCAGAGGGAGAGTAGACCGCTTCAATCCTTGACACGGGGCCGGTGTAGAACTGGAGCCTCAATGAATCAACCGATGGGCCCTCCTCGTAATCGAAGTCAAGGATGGAGGCCGGGTTAAAAATGTCGATGGGATTCCATACGAGGCAAGAGCCCCAGGCTATGCGCTGGCGGCCGGCAGTCAGTTGAAAACTGCACTGGGTCCAATCGGCGTAAAGCCTGTCTACTTCTGCAAGCAGGGACGAACTGTCGCCGTCGTAAAGAACCCTGTCGAGCTCAACAAAATCATTGCCGCGGCTCAGGTTTTCAGTGAAATTCGGAGCAGCTTCAACTGTGTCGCCGTAGTAACCTCTGACCCGCCCCTCAACCGCTGCTTTTAGGTTTTCAGAGGGGTAAATATGCAAATTGACGCGGGTCTGCAGGATGTGGTCGTAGAACTGATTGTCCGGTTTTTTAATATCCGAATAGGAAAATAAGTATTTTATGTTTCCGCCAAGCTCGACTGTATCGGCATTAGCGGAGAGCGATGAGACTGCAAAAAAAAGTAAAAACAGAATCGGGGCCGCTTTCATTTTTTGCGTTTTGCAGGGTGAATTATTTTGCCGTCCTGAAGTGTGATAACACGGCCAGCTCTCGCGATTACCCTCGGATCGTGAGTTGAGAAGATGAAAGTAGTACCGCTTTTGCTGTTAAGTTCTTCCATGATGTCAAGGAGAGATGATGCGGTTTTTGTGTCAAGATTGGCAGTCGGCTCATCAGCAAGAATGAACGAAGGCTTTGAAGCAAGAGCCCTGGCCACGGCGACTCGCTGCTGTTCGCCCCCGGAAAGCTCTGCCGGCCTGCTCTCTGAACGGCGTGCCAGTCCCACAGCCTTCAGAAGCTCGATAGCCCTTGCCCGCCTTTCAGCCTCCGGACGTCCCTGCAGAAGCATTATGAACTCGATATTCTCCCTGGCAGTGAAAACGGGAATCAGATTGTATGCCTGAAATACAAAACCTATATGTCTGAGTCTGAACTCGACCAGCTTTCCGGCTGAAAAAGAGGAGATGTCGGTGCCTTCAATAAAAACGGTACCGGAGCTCGGAGTGTCTAAACCTCCAATAATGTTAAGAAGGGTTGTTTTTCCTGAACCGGACGGACCTACTATTGAAGTAAATTCTCCTCTGTTTACTGAAAGGTTGATGCCGCTCAATGCTTTGACGGGGACTGAGGAGCCGTCATAGATTCTGGATACCTTTGAAAGCTTGATAAGTGCCATACCGTCCACCTATGATGTTCTAATTACCGCTGACGGGTTTAACCGAACGGCCTTTGCCGCCGGGTAAACAGCGGCTGTTACTGCGGTAACAATTGTCATTATCGTTATTGATGCGTAGAAGAAACCCGGCAGTACAGGATAGATAATGGGGCTGATGTCCCACGAAGACAGGCCTTCAGAAAAAGCCGAGAGATCTATGCCTGTTATTCCGGTGGCATTAACCGCTATTAAAGCGAGAAGCATTCCTGTTGCCCCTCCGGCGAGCGACAGAGTAACTGTTTCCATGATTATCATCAGAAAAACCCGGCTTCGCTTCATGCCGATTGCCATAAGCACGCCTATTTCACGGATTCTCTCCAACACGGACATGAGCATTGTGTTTGTGATGCCGAAAAGAAGGGCGAGCAGGATGATGCCGAGGAAGATATTGAGCTGTGTTGCAATCATCTCATCGATCATCTTTAGTTCAGGCGCAAGCTCTTTCCATCCCCTCACTGACAGGTCCTGCAAGGATGTTTTAAGCCTTATGAGCGCTTTTTCAGCCTCAGCCGCTGATGATGACTTTATTATGATAGCGTGGCAGATTTCCTCCGAACCGAGAAGGGAAAACAGCTCAGAAGCTTTTATGAAAACGTGCGTTTTGTCGAAAGAAGAAGAGTCGGTCTTAAAAATGCCCTTAATTCTGAATGCGGCATAGATTATGTTGCCTTCAAGATCGGGAAAACTGAGGACAACCTTTGAACCATTTGCGATATTGAGTGATTCAGCCAGCTTGCGGCCCACGACAATGCTGTCATCTGAACCGCTGTCCAGGTAGCCGCCGGAAATAATATTTTTGTGAATGGATGTCACTTTCTTTTCAAGTGACGGCTCTATCCCGATTATACTTATTCCTGTAGAAGATGCGGCAGAAGCAGCCATGCCTTCGATTATAGTTCTCGGCGCGGCGGCTGATATTTCTGCAAAGCCGGTGAGAGATTTCAGTATTTTCCTGTAGCTGCGAATATAAAGTTCAGGCTGTCTGTCTGAGGCATATTCCCGGGTATGAATCTGGGCGTGGCCAAGGTCCCTGTCGATTGATGACCTGATAAATGTTTCTCCCATTCCAAACATCATGGCGCAGGAGAAGAGCCCCAGAAGAAGGCCTGATGATATTCCGGCATATAGGATTAGGCTTCTCTTTCTGTTGCGCCAGATATTTCTCCAGGCGAGGGTGAAAAGCATGTCAGCCCCTTACCGCTTCAGCGGGTTTAATTTTTCTGATGAAATTTAAGGGATAGAGACCTGAAAACAGAGCAATTATCAGCACAACTGCTGCCTGTGAAAGAAAGATGCCGCCATTCAACGCAAAGGGGATTATCGGATCGAAACCGAAAGCAAGAATCGCTTCAGCGTATTCGCCTGAAAGTGTTATCGGATTGTTCGAGTAGTAAACAATCAGCGGAAGCCCGGAAATGCTTCCAGCGATGACGCCCATGAACGACACGAACAGGGTTTCCAGAAAGGCAACGAATATGAGCCTGCTCTTCATCATGCCGACTGAAATGAGTATGCCGAACTCTCTGAGTCTCTCAGTTGTCATCATCATTACCGTGCCGAAAACACCAAAGGCAATCACGAGATATAGAATGCCTGACATGATGAGGCCCTGAGCGTTGTCGATCTCAATGGCTTGAACCAGCTCCGGTGTCAGCTCCTTCCAGGACATGACTTCATACTGATCGGAGAGCTTTTTCTTCAGGGCAGATGTTATGCCGGGTATCGCGTCGGTACTTTTTGCCATTATCGAGATTGAAGTAATCCGGTCGAAAGCGCTGAATATCCACTGGGCTTCGGGAAGTGCCATATACGAAAATGTCCTGTTTTGATCGGGAATCGGAAATTTGACGATGCCTTCGACCGGAACGAGCGCCGCGGCTGTGACTCCGTGATAGCCCTGGCCGTAAATGACAATCTCATCGCCAGTTTTTGCCCTGAGGCGGCGGGCAAGCCCTTCTCCGAGAAGTATTCCCTTTGAGTTTATATCAGGATAGTTTCCCTCAACAAGCTTGCCTTTAAGTCCGGTGAGCCTGTTTTCCAGGTCAGGAACAATCCCGGAAATCATTGCCACTCTTGTCGATTTTTCTTTAGCAAGCAGGGCAAAGCATTCAAGCCTTGGAACAGTCTGTTCAACCGCATCAAGTGAACGTATCGAGGCTTCAAGGTCCGATGACACGGTCATGCTTTCCTCTAAAGACCTCTTCTCCCAGTAGTCTCTGCCGTGAATCTGAATATGGCCGGTGTAAGTTCTTACGGATGCGTCGATCATGTAGTCGTAGTATCCCTGCTGCATGGACCTCATAACGAGGCTCAGCAAAACCGCGAAAAAGACCGAGGCTGACGCGATCAGAGTTCTGCGTTTGTTTCTCCAGATGTTGCGCCATGCCAGAGTGAACAGGGTTTTCATTTCTATCTGACCCGCTTCATGTTCTGCTCTGAGAAATACGACTGCCTGACTTTATAGTTAAAAATAATTTCCTTATATTCAAGGATTGTCCTGTTTCCCGGCTTGTTCTCCGGAATCATTTCCCACTTTGCGAATATGCTTCTTCCGCCCATTTTTCTTTCCATGCTGCCCGTAAAGGTCTTAACCTTTTTGCCGTCCTCGCTGTAGTAGTCAGCCTTTGTTTGGAGGTATCTGTCCTTCGAAATCCATACGATGATTTTGCCCCACACAACCCCCGCCTCTGGTTTTGGAGTCATTTTTATCTTGTGACATTTATATCCGTTCATGGTCTCTTCGCCGATAAGGGAGTGGGTGTAGTCGTTTACAACGGATGATTCCCGTACCAGGTCGTCATTTGTGAAATCGGAGCCCATCCAGGACTGAAGCATCATAGACGGCGGTATTTTTATAACGCGCTGGACGGAAGGCAGCCAGTTCCACACTTCGTTTTTTCTCTTCAGGGTCACAGTTCCTTTGTCTCTGGCGGGTGATGAAACATATATGAGGGCGTAGTCGGGCTCAAGCGCCCACAGCTTCATAGACATCGTGCGTGACCAGCCGGGTTTAACAATGGTCATTTCCACTACAGAATAGGAGCTCTTTGACCTGATAAGCTCATCAGCTTTTTTCACAATGTCGCGCGCCGTTTCAGCACTTACGGACCCTGCGGTCAACAGGAAAGCGAGGAGGAAGGTCATCATCATTTTTTTAACCCTGACTTTTTTAAGACGTTAAGCATATATTTTCGGTCAAGTCAAGACAAAGAAGCCGATAATGTGCGAATTGTATGGAGCGCAGGAGAATTTTGAAAATAATTGTTGACGGTAAGGGGTATTTTGTTATTATATCAATATATCCTTATATAGTAATATGAAAATGAATCCACTTTTAATATTCAAGGCTCTCGCGGACGAAACCAGGATAAGGCTCATGAACATACTGAGTCTGTCTGAGCTCAACGTTTACGAAATAACCACGGTGCTTGACATGGGACAGAGCCGCATATCGAGGCACCTGAAGATACTTGCCGAGAGCGGGCTTCTTGAATCGCGAAGGGACGGGCTATGGGTTTTTTACAGAGCGGCGCGCGCTGATGACCCCGCGGAAGCGGGGAGCGGCTCTGCCGCGCCCGCAGCCCTGTGCAGTGAGCTGCTTGAAAATGAAGAGCACTTCGAAGCTGACAGGGCCAGGCTGCGGGCGGTCATCAGTGCGCGCGGCAAGGAGAAGGCGATGTACTTCGAAGACATAGCTCCCGAATGGGACGATGTCAGGAAGAAGATGGTGGGCAGCCTTGACGCAGCAGCCATTATCCTCCCCTTGATTGAAAAAAACAGGATAATCGCTGACCTGGGGTGCGGGACGGGGGGCCTTCTTGAACAGATGTACGCTCAAGCGTCGCGGGTCATCGGAATAGACAGCTCTGACGCCATGATAGCCGTTGCCAGGAAGAGGTTTGCCGGTAAAGAACGCGCGGAATTCAGAATCGGCGAACTTGAACACCTGCCTGTAAGAGACGGTGAGGCGGATGTCGTGATTATTTCTATGGTGCTTCATTATCTTGATGAGCCGGCGAGAGCCATCGAGGAGGCGTGCAGGGCACTGAGCGGTAAGGGGAGTCTTTTTATCATTGATCTCAATTCGCACAACGATGAGAGGATGCGGACAGTCTTCCGGCACAGGAGGCTCGGTTTTGAAATAGATGAGATTAAAGGCTGGATAAAAACCGCGAATATGGATATTATCAAAGCAGAACAGCTGCCGGCTGCGGGTGCGCTTACAGCTAATTTCTTTCACGCGGTAAAAGTGCAATAAAATCAAATAAAGTACGAGGAGAATAATATGTCAGAGAAATTTATGGAGCTTAATCCTTCACTTGAAAACAAAGTAGCGGATATGTCACTTGCTGATTGGGGACGCAAGGAGATTGGACTCGCGGAGGATGAGATGCCGGGCCTTATGGCTGTACGCAGGAAGTACGGCCCGCAGAAACCTCTGAAGGGGCTCAAAGTCATGGGCAGCCTTCATATGACTATCCAGACAGCGGTGCTGATAGAGACGCTGAAGGAATTGGGAGCTGATGTGCGATGGGCATCGTGCAATATCTTTTCGACGCAGGACCATGCCGCCGCGGCGATTGTTGCGGCCGGAACTGCAAAGGTTTTTGCCTGGAAAGGCGAAACTCTTGAGGAGTACTGGTGGTGTACAGAACAGGCCATGACATGGCCTGATGGGTCCGGTCCAGATCTGATTGTTGATGACGGGGGCGATGCTACAATGCTTGTTCATCAGGGTGTAAAAGCTGAAAAGGATCCCTCAATACTCGAAAAGAAAATCGACAACAAGGAATTTGCCATAGTCATGGGAAGGGTGCGTGAAAGTCTGAAGCATGTTCCTGACAAGTGGACGAAGATAGCTTCTTCAATCAAAGGTGTTTCTGAAGAAACAACGACTGGTGTACACAGGCTGTATCATATGTATAAAACCGGAGAGCTTCTATTCCCGGCTATCAATGTAAACGACTCGGTTACAAAATCCAAGTTTGACAATTTGTACGGATGCCGGGAGTCGCTTGCTGATGGAATCAAGCGCGCTACCGACATTATGGTCGCTGGAAAAATCGTTGTAGTATGCGGTTATGGAGATGTCGGTAAGGGATGCGCTCAGTCAATGAGGGGATTTGGGGCGCGGGTGCTCGTAACTGAGATAGATCCTATCTGTGCACTTCAGGCTGCTATGGAAGGGTACGAAGTGGTTACTATGGACGATGCAGTAGGAGAGGCTGATATCTTTGTAACAGCTACCGGCAATCTCAGGGTTATTACCGGCGGGCACATGGAAAAAATGAAAGAGGGTGCTATTGTCTGCAATATAGGCCACTTTGACAACGAGATTGATATGGCATACCTTGAAGACAGTGCCGATTGTGTTAAGGATACCATCAAGCCCCAGGTTGACAGGTGGCGTCTCAAATCCGGCCGTTCGATTATCATTCTGGCTGAGGGCCGTCTTGTGAACCTGGGATGCGCTACCGGACATCCGAGCTTTGTAATGAGCAACAGCTTTACCAACCAGGCTCTTGCTCAGATTGCGCTTGCAACTCAGAACCATGACGTTAAGGTTTATACTCTTCCGAAGGAGCTTGACGAGGAGGTGGCCAGGCTTCACCTGCCCAAGCTTGGTGTAAAGCTTACTGTTCTTAGTAAGGAACAGGCTGACTACATCGGGGTAAACCCTGAGGGACCGTATAAGCCTGAGCATTACAGGTACTGATTCTCACTCCTTTTCTTTTATAAGAAAAGGAGTCAAAAAACTGCTCTGCGAAGACTTTCTTTTCACTTCATGAATGTTTTTTTGTACGGAGCGT
This sequence comes from Spirochaetota bacterium, assembly GCA_963663865.1. Lineage (GTDB taxonomy): Bacteria > Spirochaetota > UBA4802 > UBA4802 > UBA5550. The sequence continues at coordinate 2,637,333 of OY760686.1, read as the reverse complement.
ACTCACATTTACGCGCGGGGCGCATATCATTCACACGCGGGGCGCTGCGTGTCACGGCGAGGTAGAGCCGCCCAAATTGGGAGGCTCTACCGGGTGCTCAAATAAACGCAGCGCATTATCCCGCGGCCGACTGCGAGATATTCCGACAAACAGGATGTTTTAGTGCCGATGGCCGCCAGGACGGCGGAAAAGCCTTCGGGGAACACAATGGCGGAAATATAAAATCAATTACTACGTGTAATCAGAGAATTACTTACTCAAGCGCAGCAGGACGCTGCGCTTTCCGGCTCCAAAGGAGCCTGACTAAATAAAGCAATCTCTCAATATATTATTTCACAGTGACTAATTCTTTGGACATGGATGTCCCATCGCCCTCCGCGCAGGAGATCCCTTTTTCTTTGGTTACTTTCTTTTTTGGATCGAAAAAAGAAAGTAACGAAAAAAGGTCTCACACTCTCAGTGTGAAAAAAGACAGGCAGGCCCTCTGCCAGATGACTGAGTTAACCAAAATATCTTAATGCCTTCCGGAAAGACGCCTCATCTGAGTAGCCGCGTCGGCAGCCAGTTCAATAATGTCGCTTTGAGTGATAATAATATCACACCCCATGTACTGCATACTGTTTTTAATGTCCTGACCTTTGTCGGCAACCTCAAGTACCAGCCGCTCAAACTGGTTTATACCTATAACAAGATAGCGGGGGGCTGTCCCGTTTCTTGTAAGCTCCAGCATCATAGTGTCGATTTCAGTGGCAATCTTCATCGTTGTTCCTCCATGTCAATGCGCAGCCAATCAATAGAACATCAGACACTATTTTTGCAAGCAAATTAAGTTTTCACTATTCTATAATATTTTTGTGGCGGGATATTAACTTTTGTGATAAGAAAAATTTAACATTTTTATCAAATATATATCTAAGAGAGTAATATCTCGGAAAGGAGGAACATTATGGTTAAGTCATTTAAGGAAGCGGTAGAAAACAGAAGAAGCTATTACGATATAAACAATGAGATGGTTGTTTCTCCTGAGAGGGTCAGGGAGATAGTGGAGCATTCAGTTACACACGCACCATCCGCCTTTAATTCCCAGAGCGCAAGGGCGGTCATACTGCTTGGGAAAAATCACTCCAGGCTCTGGGACATTGTTGTGTCTGTACTTAAAAAAGTTGTTCCTGAAGATGCTTTTGAACAAACTGAAAAAAAACTGCAGGGCTTTAAAAACGGAGCTGGCACCATACTTTTCTTTGAAGATCAGCAAGTCGTTAAGAAGCTTCAGGCGGACTTTCCGCTTTATGCCGATGCGTTTCCGTTTTTTTCGCTTCAATCGTCCGGAATGACCCAGTATATAGCATGGACAGCCCTTGAAGATGAGGGGTTCGGGGCGTCACTGCAGCACTACAACCCGCTGATTGACACGGAGGTCGCCCGTGAATGGAATCTACCTGAAAGCTGGCGTCTATATTCTCAGCTCGTATTCGGGAAACCGCAGTCAGAGCCGGGTGAGAAGACATTCAGCCCTATAGAGGGCAGGGTAAAATATTTTTCTTGACAAAATGAAGCTTTAGTATAGGTGTTTGATAATCATTATGGACTGAAGGAACGAACGAATGAAAAAAATGAGTAATAATCTTCTTCTCGGCCTCCTTCTACTCCCCGCAAAACGTGGAGCCGGTTCGTGATGCCTGAGTAAGTCGAAAGATCAAAAGCCGTCCCGGAACCGGGGCGGCTTTTTTTATGCTTTCGCAGGAGGTGAAGGGGAATGAAAGCTGAATTCTCATGTATGCTCAAAAGCTGTTGGTGATTTATCTCATAATTTGAGAAAAAATGCAACCGGAAGACATAGTTGATGTCTTTAAAATTGTTGAAAAACGAATATTAAAACTTGTTTAAAAAATTTAACAAAATATCGACTGAGACTATCAGCACGTCGATGATAAGGAGGAAAGTGATGTCCGGAGAAAGAATAATAATTTTTGATACAACATTGCGCGATGGGGAACAATCCCCTGGATTCAGCATGAATATAGAGGAAAAGCTTTTATTCGCTGAGCAGCTTGAGAAGCTCGGCGTTGATGTAATTGAAGCCGGCTTCCCGGTGATTTCCGATGGCGATTTTGAGGCGGTACAGAAGATATCGGCAAAGGTTAAGAATGCCCAGGTTGCCGGCCTTGCCAGGGCAAATTTCAAGGACATAGACGCTGCCTGGGAGGCTCTGAAGGGTGCAAAAAATCCAAGGATACACACCTTTATTTCGAGTTCCGATATTCACATCGAGTACCAGCTGAAGAAGACGCGTGAAGAGGTTCTCGAACTCGCGGTAGCTGCTGTAAAACACGCTAAAAAGTATTTGAGCAACATTGAGTTTTCCCCAATGGACGCTACAAGAAGCGATCTTGCATATCTCGCGAAGATGGTTGAGCTTGTTATTGACGCTGGTGTTACCACTGTTAATATTCCTGACACGGTAGGATATACCATACCAACAGAATTTTTCAAGATTATCAGCTACCTGAAACAAAATGTACCTAATATTGATAAGGCGGTAATATCCGTACACTGTCACAACGACCTCGGGCTTGCTGGAGCTAACGCGCTTTCCGCAATTGAAGCCGGTGCGAGGCAGGTTGAGTGTACCGTAAACGGAATAGGAGAGAGGGCCGGAAACACCGCGATGGAAGAGGTCGTCATGGCTATCAAGACAAGAAGCGATATCTTCAATCTCACTACAGGCATAAACACAAAACAGATAATGACTACCAGCAAGCTGCTGACCAGTATCACTGGGGTGTCAGTGCAGCCGAACAAGGCAATTGTAGGGGCAAACGCCTTCTCGCATGAGTCGGGTATACACCAGGATGGAGTACTCAAGAACGCCATGACCTACGAGATAATGAAGCCGGAAGATGTCGGAATAAACAGGTCTTCACTTGTTCTCGGCAAGCATTCAGGAAGGCACGCGGTACTAAACAGGCTTAACGAGCTTGGATTTGAACTTTCATCAGAGGAAATTGACAGGTTCTTCAAATACTTCAAGGCGCTGGCCGACAAGAAAAAGCAGGTTTTTGATGAAGATCTCATTGCTTTGATAGGCGAATCAATGAACAAGGAAGAGCAGAGAAGGCGTTATAAGGTACAGAATGTACAAATCTCCACTGGTATGTTTTCGCCGCCCATGACGCTTGTTACTCTGAGGGATCATTACGAGAAAAGGGAAGACCTTTTTGAGGTTGCCCACGGAAACGGAGGTGTTGACGCCGGTGTTAATGCCGTTAAAAAAATTACGAACACAGCAGCCTACATAGAGTCTTTTAATCTTGTGGCCATTACAGGCGGTTCGGATGCCCTCTCGGAGGTTTCTGCTACCGTAGTTGAGGAGCATGACGGAAGACAGATAAGGGTCTTCGGAACCGGAAAGCATGTTGATATTTCAATCGCCGGAATTGTATGCTTTGTTGACGCCCTTAATAAAATTGAGTACATGAAAAAATCCGGAGTGAGGGATAAGGGCATTCACAATGTCGCGCTTTAAAAAGTGATTCAAAACTTCCAAAGGGCCCCTTCTGGGGCCCTTTTTGTATAGCTACACATAAATATAGTAAATATTCTTGACAGTTGGCCGATACTATATGTATATGTAGTATATAACGGAGGTTGATAATGAGTTCATTTATAATACTATGGGTCTCAGGGTTATGTCTGCTATTCAGGGTCATTTTTGCTAATAATAGAACATCTGTTTTGATCGCAATTCCGGTGAACAGAAAGGACCGTAGAGCAAGGAACTGATCAGATAATTTCAGGCCAGGCTACATCTAAAATAGGTCTTAAATAACACTTGCTTTTTTGCTGTAAGATTGAAAAATATCAATATTAAAAAGTGTAATTTCCATAAATAGCTGTTTCTCTGATTGTCGGCAAGTAAAGTATGGAAAAAATGAGTTTGAATGAGACATAAGATTTAACAGCTCGCTGGCATGAAACGTTTATCTGAAATACGGACTTAGAATATAATTATTAACACAAGGAGTTATGTAATGGCAGACCAGAAGGAGCTGAATCAGAAGACACAGGCGCTTGATTCGGCTATAATGCAGATTGAAAAACAGTTCGGAAAGGGATCAATCATGAGGCTCGGGGATGAGTCGTCTAAGGTCCAGATTCCGTCAATATCCACAGGATCTCTCGAACTGGACGTAGCTCTTGGAATCGGAGGACTGCCAAGGGGCAGGGTGATTGAAATTTACGGCCCTGAATCATCAGGAAAGACTACTCTTACGCTTCATGCGGTTGCCCAGGCTCAGATGAAGGGCGGAGTCGCTGCATTTGTTGATGCAGAACACGCTCTTGATCCTCAGTATGCCGCGAAACTCGGGGTTAAGACTGATGATCTGCTCGTATCCCAGCCCGACACTGGTGAAGAGGCGCTTGAAATCACAGAGGCCCTTGTAAGGTCAGGGGCTGTTGATATAATCGTAGTCGATTCAGTAGCCGCGCTTGTTCCAAAGGCCGAGATTGACGGTGATATGGGTGATGCTCACATGGGACTTCAGGCAAGGCTGATGAGTCAGGCTCTTAGAAAGCTTACCGGCGTGATAGCGAAATCAAAAACATCCGTTGTTTTCATTAACCAGATCAGATACAAGATCGGTGTTATGTTCGGCTCTCCTGAAACAACAACTGGCGGCAACGCCCTGAAGTTTTATTCCTCTGTGAGGCTTGACATCCGCAGGATTGAGACGCTTAAAAACGGAGACGAAGCTATCGGAAACAGAGTCAGGGTAAAGGTTGTAAAAAACAAGGTAGCGCCGCCATTCAGGCAGGCTGAATTTGACATATTGTTCAACTCTGGAATATCAAGGGAAGGCGGAGTGCTTGATCTTGGCGTGCAGTTCGATATCATTAAGAAGGCGGGAACCTGGTACTCCTATGGTGAGGAGCGGATAGGCCAGGGGCGGGAAAACGCGAAAAACTATCTCAGGGAAAATCCGAAAATAGCGGAGACTGTCGAGAGACAGGTGAAAATTGCCACCGGCCTTGTAAAAGAAGAAGAAAAGCCCGATGGACAGGCAAACGCTAAAACGCCAAAGAAAACCGCGGAGGTATCGGCTGAAGCGGAAAATTAGTAGCTTCAGTGTCTGCGCGTGAAAGCTTCGGGAATAAGGCTGAAGACGAAGGACGAGATAATGCGCATCCGTGAGGCGGGACGCGTATCAGCCCGGGTTTTTGAAAGCCTCTCACGGATTGACCTTGCAGGTATGACAACCTGGGAGCTTGATTCCCTGATAGATGAACAGATTGTGAGACTGGGAGCAAGGGCCGCCTTCAAGACATTAAGGGATTACGGATTTGCAAGCTGTATTTCAATAAATGAAGTGGCTGTTCACGGCGTTCCATCCAAAAAGCGTACAATCAAGAGAGGGGATGCAGTCAAGGTGGATATAGGCATATCCCTGAACGGATATTTCAGTGATTCCTGCAGAACCTTTATTGTGGATGGCGCTGAACAACGCACACTTGATCTGGCCTGTTGCTGTGAGAAGGCCCTTAATCGTGCAGTATCAGTGCTGCTTCCGGGCAACAGAATATCCGACATAGGAAACGCTATTGAAGATGAAGCGGAATCCGGAGGATTTAGCGTTATTCGTAATCTGACCGGACATGGTGTCGGCTTTGCATTGCACGAACCGCCTGCAGTGCCTTCTTACAGAAATAGCGGGCAGGATATTGAGATGAGGCCCGGACTTGTCCTCGCTATTGAGCCTATTTTGACCTCTGGAGTGGCGGCTCTTAAAAAAAATGATGACATATGGGAGATTGAGACTGAAGACGGTTCAACGGCTGTACAGTATGAGCATACTGTTGCAGTTACGGAAAACGGCCCGCTGATTTTAACAAAGCTTGAGGCCGGGGGATCGGTGAAATAATGAAAAAAAAACTCAGAGATATTCAGTCAGAACCTGACCACAGGAATTTGGCGATTAATAAAGTAGGAGTAAAGGATATTTCATATCCTGTTGTTGTGCTGGACAGGGCGGACGGGGAACAGCACACAGTAGCAAAGGTTAATATGTATGTTAACCTCCCTCATCATTTCAGAGGGACGCATATGAGCCGTTTTATAGAGATTCTTAACCGTTATAGAAAAGGGATCAGTACACTGAACATTAAAAGCATATTGGCTGATATGAAGCTGGAGCTTGCCGCAGAAACAGCGCATTTCGAGATAGAATTTCCGTTCTTTATGACTAAGGAAGCCCCGGTGTCCGGGGAAAAAGCCAAAATGGAGTACCAGTGCAGACTTACAGCAAACTCCGACCACGATTACTATGCTCTTACTGTGAGGGTGCCAGTGCTTTCACTATGTCCATGCTCCAAAGAAATATCAAGCTATGGAGCCCATAATCAGAGGTCCTATCTTTCCGTGACTATCCAGGCAAAGGAGCGTATATGGATTGAGGACGTTGTCTCAATAGCTGAAAAATCAGGCAGCTCTGAGATATATTCAATACTCAAACGGGAAGATGAGAAGTATATCACTGAAAAATCTTATGAAAATCCGGTTTTTGTTGAAGACATTGTAAGAAACGCGGCGGTTGAGCTGAGAAAACTGAAGGGAATTGTGAGTTTTTCAGTTGAATCCGAGAACATGGAATCAATACATAATCATTCAGCATATGCGCAAATAGAAATGAATATCGAAGGATAATCCATATTCTTTAATGTTATTTCCTGCTCCTGACGAAAATCATATTATGGCGGAAAGTCCAATAAAAAAACGTTTTCGCGTGACAGCTGCAGCGGCAATATTGATAATATGTGCTGCCTTAGATGCTGCCGCGAAGACAGAGATAACCTCAAGCGGATACGGGAATCTGACAGATCTTGGAATTCAGGAGACTGTGGCCGAGTTCGAGTCGCTTTGTGCTGACTACGGTCCGGCAATGGCTAATGCCTATGCGCTTGCCAACCTTGGAGGTTACGCTGTCGGAGACTCCAACCTCGGCGGTCCAGGCAGGCTGTTCCTGTCAGCCGGCGTGACCGGCGGGATGTCTAATATGAGATTCTTTGACGACCAGTATGAGTCTGAGCAGGGCGAATATCCGGCTTTTGCAGTAAATCCCGCTGTGAGCTTCGGTATAGGCCTCAGTTCTAATCTGGACCTCATCGGTAAGGCTTTTGCCTTCAGCACTGGAATGTACCGTCCCCCTGTTGACAGGGATGAGGTCAAGCTGGAGAGCTTTAACATTTACTCCTTTGGCGGTAGACTGAGGTATGCTGCACTAAAAAGGAAGACTTTTCTTCCCGGAATATTTAATTTTGGCGGGTTGACTCTTTCAGCGGGGGGTGATGTCATGTACGGTAATATTAAGTTTTCAGGCCAGTACACGTATTCTTATACCGCTCATGTAGATGCCGCCGGTAGCGAAGTAGCTCTTCCGCTGGATTTCGAATCGACTTATTCGGCCTATTTCAAATGGTTTCTCACCTCAATAAGCGCTCAGACGCTTGTGTATGGAGAATTTCTCGGTATTTTTAACGCCTACACAGGATTTGGCCTGGCTTTCAGTTACGGGGGACTTAATCTTGAGCTCAATGCTGAAGGCGACGTTGTGACGACTTCCGGAGAGTTTCTTTCCGTAACCAATAATCCCGTAGACAGTATTCAGGGGCTGTCCACACACCGATACAGTCCGGGCATCATAAAACCGTACTATATCCTCGGGATTGAATTGGATGCAATTGTAGTCAGGATTGTTTTTGAATCCGCGGTTGACCTGACTAATGGAAGCGATATCAACGCTCAGCTGTCAGTTAGAGCTCAGATATGATTTTTTTGTAACATATTCATCACCCTGTAACTCAGATTAATCCAACATAGCGGTCCTCAAATTTCGGGTTATATATAAATTCAAATTGACATTTTTATGTCATACCCGTAGCAAGGGATACCAGCTAAAAAAACCTTCACTATCAAGGAGTAAGTAATGAAGAAGTATTTGTCGGTTCTAGCAGCAGCGCTGTTAGTTGCGGGCATCGGCTGTAAGATGGACAGCGATGTGATGGCAACATATGACGGTGGAAAGATAACACGCGGAGAATTCGAAGATTGGTATTCAAGCCGCGGCCTTTCAGAAAAACTCGTATTCAGAACAGCTCAATCTCAGATAAACAGAATCAATGAAATGATGCTTGAAAAAATCGGAATTATGGAAGCTGATAAGACCGGATTCACATCAACAGAAGGTTTTAAAACCTATCTTTCCTATGTCAAGCTCAGTCTCCTGGCTGAATACTACAGGAAAAACCTTAAAGATATTCTAACTTACGATGAGCCGGCTGTAGATATTGACCTCATTAAAGTAAAGGTTGATAACTACAAGATTGTAAAAGGCAAAAGAGTTAAGCTTTCCGATGCTGAGTTGAAAAAGGCTTTCAGCGAGAAGCTTGAAAAGGTTAACAAAATTCTCGGAGAGCTCGCAGGCGGGGCTGATTTCAAAGAAGTGGCCAAGAAAAACTCAGACGACTACACAGCAAAAAAGGGCGGAGAAATTGGCTTTATCATCAAAGGGATGAGAGAGCAGGAAGTATTTGACGCTGCAAATGCTCTAAAAAAAGGCGAGTACACGAAGGAGCCGGTAAAGGTTGCTACTGGTTACTATATAGTGAAGCTTAAAGAGAAGAAGAACCTGACTGATAAAAATATAGATGGTTCTTTCGATGATGAAAAGCAGGCAGCAAGGTTTAAAACAAGACTGCAGACTGCTGCAATTTCAAAATACATGGAAGATCTGAGAAACTCCAAGGATCTTGTAAATAATGTTAAAACGGCTAACTTCAATAAAGCTGCAGATCTGCTCTTTTCTGTAGGTGATTTCAAGCTGACAGTTGGGGATTTTAACAAGCTCATTGATTATCTTGAAAAAGCCAAGCCTACCTCTGTAGTCAATAAGCCTGAGCAGCGGACAACACAGATGAAAAGGCAGTTTGCCGACAGGTTATTCTATGAAAGATACATGTCACGTGAAGCTCTGAAGAAGGGTATGGATAAAGACAAGAAGTATCTGGATAGATGGGAGTCGTTCAAAAACACTGCTGTCTACGCTGCGTACAGAAACGATGCAGTTATGGGCGGCGTCAATATTACCGAAAAAGACATTCGAGACGAGTACAATACTTACGTTGAGAGAATGAAAAATACGCAGAAAAGAGTTACAGATCCCAAGTTGAAAACTCCTATCAAGTCTTATGCTGATATGAAAGCACAGCTTTCCGACTCGCTTATATCCAAAACAAGAATGAAAAAGAGAACAGATTGGGAAGATGCTATGTTGAAAAAGTATAAATTCTCAATAAACGAGAAGTATCTTGTTAAGGATGAAAAGAAGGAAAAGAAAGAGAATAAGCGCCCTAAAAAAGCAGACACAAAGAAATAAAGCAAGTTTATCCAGTTCGTATTAAGAAACAGCTGAAAAGATTATAAAGCCGGGGTTTATGACTCCGGCTTTTTTAATTAATGACGAAAGTTGCCTGGTTTGATGTTCTGTCAGGCTTGAAAAGACTTTCTCCTTCGATTTTTATTTCGTTCAAATCCTCAATTTCAAGCCCAAGTTCGCGTGCGGAATCGACATAGAATCTGATGACGTTTTGTATTCTTCTAACCGCTTCATTTTTGTTCTGGCCGTAGCAGTTTATGTCGAGCTCGGGACAATTGGCTATAAATTCGTTTCCCTGTTCAATAATATTGATAGATACTTTCATTCCTGCTTCCTGGTCGATGTATTGGAGGCGTCATAAAATCATTGTCTGACGTTTTAAGTATCGGCAATAGGCTGGAAGTGTTTGATTAAAATTACATTGAGTCTTGACAAAGACAGGCGAACCGGTTTATAATGCTCAAGAGGTGTTTTATGAAGAACGGGCACGGTTCTTCTCCGGGCGAGGGGATGAGGTATATTTCTGTAGGGTTGCAGCTTGCAGTAACGGTTCTTATCTTTGTTTATGGAGGATATTATCTCGATTCAGTAAAGGGGAGTAGTCCTCTATTTGTTGCGGTTGGGGCCTTTGTTGGTGTGGTGCTCGGTTTTTATAACCTGCTTAAGCGTCTACTGCCGCCAAAAAAGAGCAGCGGGGATGTGCGTGAAGACCTGGATAAGGACAGAACGAAATGGCTTTAATTTTTTTTAAAAAAGTATTTACATAAAATATCAGGATTATAATTGTTTGATTAGTTAATTTTTTGAGATTTAGGTATAGCGTTTTTTATAATTCGCGTCTTGATTATCGGGGTATCAGATGGTGCTTTTTCTGAACAGAATATCGGGTTTTATTACCTCAACCGCGAGCTCATCCGGTGAGGGCGGTGAATCCATATATGATGTGGTTATGCATCACCTCACAGACCACGTTCTGACGGGCGGTTTCATCGGAGCTATAAATGAGAAGTATCTTTCAGAGAAGCTCTTTGGAATATTCGACATGCGCATAACCAAGTGGGTTGTAATGCTCTGGATTGCAGCGCTTCTTTGTGTGGTCATATTTGTGCCTCTCTCAAGAAAGATCAAGCGCGACTCCATGGGGTCACGGTCAAGATGGGTGAATATGTGGGAGGTTCTTATCTCTTATATTCATGATGAAATAGTTGAGCCGAATTTCCATGGGCCGGTGAGACGTAAGGCTATGCCGTATTTTTGTACGGTTTTCTTTTTTATTCTTTTCGCAAATCTATTGGGTCTGCTGCCCGGATCGGCAACGGCGACCGGTAACCTTGCTGTTACCGGTGGGCTTGCTCTTTTTACGCTTTTAGGCATTATCGTTGTTGGTTTCGTTAAAAACGGTCCGCTGTGGATAGTGCGGGGCATTGTGCCCGGGGGAATTCCGGCGCCCCTGTTTCCATTACTCTGGGTGATTGAGCTCATGAGTCTTGTCATAAAGCCGTTTTCACTTACTGTGCGACTTTTCGCAAATATGACGGCAGGCCATATAGTAATCATTATTTTTCTATATCTTGTAATGATGTTTCAGAGCTATTTTGTTGGTATAGGTTCAGTGGCGGGTGCGCTTATGATTTATCTTCTCGAACTGCTGGTAGGATTTATTCAGGCTTATATTTTTACAGCGCTTTCGGCTATGTTTATTGGAGAGTCAATGCATTCGCATTAATTTTGAGTTTATTAGTGAATATTAAAGCATATAAGTTATCAGGAGGAAAAGGATGGAATATTTAGGTTTTGCGTATCTTGGAGCCGGTCTTGGAGCTGGTCTTGTGGTTTTCGGTGCCGCACTTGGAATCGGGCGTTTAGCGTCAGGAGCTATCGAAGGAATGGCAAGGCAGCCGGAAATGAGCGGTGATTTGAGAACCTCAATGATTATTGCAGCGGCGCTTATTGAGGGTTTCACTTTTTTTGCGCTAGTTATTACGTTTATGCTCGCTACCAAGTCGCCAGAACCTGCTGCAGCTCCTGTCCAGCCTCAGCAGCAAACTGAAGCACAGGCCCAGCAATAAGGCCGGGGATTAGCGGGTTAAATAAATGGATGCGATAAAAGAGGGACTGCTTAAAGTCGATCCGGGGCTGCTTCTCTGGACAGTAATAACGTTTGCGGTCCTTCTCCTCATTCTCTGGAAGGCAGCCTGGAAGCCCATAGTGAGGGCACTGGATTCGAGGGCGGAGAAGGTCAGAAACGACATAGAGACTGCTGATAGAACAAGGCAGAAAGCAGAGAAAGTGCTTGAGGATAACAATGCAATTCTTGGAGCCGCTAAAGGGGAAGCTGACGCGATTATTTCGCGTGCACGGGAAGAGGCGGAAAGGATTAAGGCAGAAATCCTTGAAAAAGCCGGAGCGGAGTCGCGTGCGCTTTCTGAAAAAGTAAAGCGGGAGCTCCAAATTGCCAAAGAAAACGCTCTTCAGGAAATACGAAAGGACATCGTGGTTATTTCAACTGAGGTTGCTTCGAGGATAATTCGGAAAAACCTGAATCCTGATGACCAGAAGGGACTGGTTGAAGAGGCGGTGAGTAAGATTGGCGCCTTTCGACAGTAATGAGTTTAATATCAATATCAGGAAAGTAATGTGGCATCAAACGATATAGCCAGAGTATATGCTGAATCATTATACGAAGCAGCGCTGAACGCCGGGGTGCATGATGAGGTGTTCCAGGAAATAGGCGCAGTTTCAGGATTTTTCGAGGAATCTGTTGAATTCAGGGACTTTATGCTGTCTCCTTCCTTTTCCTCTGCAGCCAAGACAGCCTTTATTGAGAAGTCTCTGGGGAAAACTTCAGTTGCTATGACGGTTAATTTTCTTTCTCTCTTAATTGAGAAAGACAGGCAGGGTATTATCGTTGATATAAACTCGGCGATGCGCGACATACTTGATGACAAAAACAGTATCAAGAGAGTTAGACTTATAACGAGTGACAGGCTGAATAATGAAGTCATTGCGTCCCTCGGCGCACAGCTGGAAAAAATCTGGAAATCAAAAGTCGATATTACCCAGGAGATTGATGAAAATATTATCGGCGGAATTATAATTAAGTCAGGTGACATCCTTATTGATGCTTCTTTATCTAACAGTTTGAAGAGGATGAGACAGAGTTTGTTAAATAGTGAGGTGAGGAGCGAAGCAACCTATGAAGATTAAGACAGAAGAGATAAAATCGATTCTCAGGAAAGAAATAGAAGGCTTTAAGGACAGCCTGGATGTCTCTGAAGTCGGCACCGTTATTCAGGTTGCTGACGGAACTGCCAGAATTTACGGATTAAGAAACGCTATGGCAGGGGAGATGCTTGAGTTTGAGAACGGTGCCCAGGGAATGGTTCTAAACCTTGAAGAGGACAGTATCGGAGCGGCTGTACTTGGTGATTTTACGACGATTCATGAGGGTGACAATGTAAAGAGGCTTGGTACTATTCTTGCTGTTCCAGTCGGGAATGCTTTGCTCGGACGTGTTGTTACTCCACTTGGTGAGCCATTGGACGGAAAAGGCCCTATTCAGACAGACAATATGAGACCAGTTGAGTTTTACGCGCCTGGAATTGCTGACAGACAGCCTGTTAAAGAGCCTTTACAGACAGGTGTTAAGGCCGTTGATTCCATGACTCCTATCGGGCGTGGACAGCGTGAGCTCATAATTGGAGACAGGAAAACAGGAAAAACTGCAATAGCAATTGATACAATAATAAATCAAAAAGGCAAGGGCGTTATTTGCGTATATGTTGCAGTTGGACAAAAAGCATCTACTGTCGCTTCGGTTGTGGAGAAACTTACCGAATATGAAGCAATGGATTATACAATAGTGGTTGCTGCTAACGCGTCTGACCCCTCGCCGCTTCAGTATATTGCTCCGTACGCGGGAACTGCGATGGCCGAATACTTTATGTACGAAAAGGGAGGACACACCCTTTGCGTTTACGATGACCTTACGAAACAGGCGAACGCGTATAGAGAGATTTCTCTTCTCCTGAGAAGGCCGCCTGGACGGGAAGCCTATCCTGGAGATATCTTCTATTGCCATTCCCGGCTGCTTGAGCGTTCAGCCAAGCTTTCAAATGAGCTTGGGGGTGGAAGTCTGACCGCTCTTCCAATTATTGAGACACAGGAGGGCGAGGTATCTGCTTACATACCTACGAATGTAATTTCGATTACTGACGGACAGATTTATCTGCTTCCTAATCTCTTTGCATCTGGCATCAGACCTGCCGTGGATGTTGGAATATCGGTTTCAAGGGTAGGCGGAAATGCTCAGGTGAGGGCAATGAAGAAGTATGCCGGTTCCCTTCGTCTTGACCTGGCGCAGTACCGGGCCCTTGAGGCCTTTGCCCAGATGGGAACAGAACTCGACGAAGTTACTCAGAGACAGCTCGACCGGGGGATGAGGCTTGTTGAGATTTTGAAGCAGGGCCAATATGTTCCTATGGGACTCGGTAAACAGGTCGCGATAATATTTGCCGGTACTCAGGGGCTGCTTGACGAAGTTCCTGTTGAAAATGTCAAGGATTTTGAAAAGGCATTTCTGGATATGCTTGAGAGAACAAACAGTGGTATTCTCGAAGAGATTGAAGGTACAGGAGAGCTGAAGGAGCCTGAGAAGCTTAAGGAAGTCATATCTGCTTTTGTGAACGAATATCTTAGCAGGCTGTAGAGTATATTGTAAAACAGGAATGAAACGTGGCAAATCAGCGAGACATAAAGAATAGAATTAACTCCATAAAAAATACCCGCAAGATTACCGGGACGATGGAGATGGTTTCCAGCGCAAAGATGAAGAAGCTCCAGGGCAGAATTGACAAGTCAAGGCCTTATGAGGGGAAACTTAATTCTGTTATGATGAATCTGCTCGGAGTAGTTGGCCGTGATTTCAGTGATCCTCTGCTGAGTACTATACAGAATCCCGCCAGAGCTCTTGTCGTAGAGATAGTCGGCAATCGGGGGCTTTGCGGCGGTTTTAACAGCGCGATACTCAGAGAGGCTTCAGAATTGAAGCTCAGGCTGCAGAGGGAAGGTCTCGAAGTTTCGACCTACGTGATTGGCAAGAAGGGGATGAGTTTTTACTCGTTCAAAAACATTGAGGTTTTCAAGTCGGTTGAAAATCCTGACGATGCTGTGGCATTTGACGATGCGGCTCGGCTTGGAGATGAGCTGAAAGGATATTTTCTGAGTGGGGAGTTTCATGAAATATACGTTGTTTATTCAAAGTATATTTCACCTACCTCACAAAAGCCTGCTGTCGTAAAACTGTTCCCTGTCACACCTGATGTCGATCTTGATGCTGATGCGATACCCTCAGCGAGCACTGACTGCTACTTTGAGCCGAATCCGGCCAGAATATTTTCTTATATTTTGCCGCTGTATATAAAAGTCAGAATTTTTACTTTTTTACTGGAGACTGTATTCTCTGAAAATTTTGCAAGGCGAGTATCAATGAAAAACGCTACTGATGCTTCAAATGATATGATAAGAAAGCTTACTCTTAAGTACAACCGGGTAAGACAGGCAAAAATTACAAATGAGATTTCAGAAATAGTCGGCGGAGCAGCCGGGCTTGAATGAGAAGCAATGTTAATGTTTTTTATTAACAGAGTAAGGAGAGATTAATGAGCGATAATTACGGTAAAGTGGTGCAGGTAATAGGTTCTACCCTCGATGCCGAGTTCCCGGAGGGGAGGTTGCCGCAGATTTATAATTCTATGATCCTTGAGACTGAAGTCATGGGTGAGAAAATCAGACTTGTCAGTGAGGTTCAGCAACATCTTGGCGGTAACAGGGTAAGGGCAATTGCATTGTCTTCCACAGATGGTGTTAAAAGAGGTACACCGATTCTTGACACAGGGGCGCCAATAATGGTTCCAGTTGGAGAGGAGACAATTGGCCGTATATTTAATATACTTGGTGAGCCTGTTGACAAAAAAGGCGAGGTTGAAGCGCGAGAAAAACGTTCTATTCACCAGAAGGCCCCAAAATTTGAAAATCTACAGCCGAAAGCTGAAATATTCGAAACTGGTATCAAGGTTATTGATCTTCTTGCTCCGTACATTAAGGGTGGCAAGACGGGGCTTTTCGGTGGTGCGGGGGTTGGAAAGACAGTTGTAATCATGGAGCTTATAAATAATGTCGCTCAGCAGCACGGAGGATATTCAGTTTTCGCAGGAGTTGGCGAACGAACCAGGGAAGGAAATGACCTCTGGCTTGAGATGCAGGAGTCAGGTGTAATCAATAAGGCATGTCTGGTATATGGCCAGATGAACGAACCTCCGGGAGCCCGTTTAAGGGTTGCTCTGACTGCGCTTACAATGTGCGAATACTTCAGGGATCTTGCCGGTTCTGATGTTTTGCTTTTTGTCGATAATATCTTCAGATTTTCACAGGCTGGTTCAGAGGTTTCAGCGCTTCTCGGAAGAATGCCCTCTGCGGTTGGATATCAGCCTACACTTGCAAGCGAGATGGGAGCTCTTCAGGAAAGGATTACATCAACGAGAAACGGGTCTATTACTTCGGTACAGGCTGTTTATGTCCCTGCCGACGACCTGACTGACCCCGCGCCTGCGACGGCGTTCATCCACCTTGATTCTAATACAGTATTGTCGAGACAGATCGCGGAAAAAGGGATATATCCTGCTGTCGATCCTCTTGAGTCTTCATCGAGTCTTCTCGCACCTGAACTTGTCGGTGAAGAGCACTATGAGGTCGCGATGGAAGTAAAGAGAATACTCCAGAGGTATAAGGATTTACAGGACATTATCGCTATACTTGGAATGGACGAGCTTGCTGAAGAGGATAAACTTCTTGTGCAGAGGGCAAGAAAAATTGAACGTTTCCTGTCTCAACCTTTCTTTGTTGCGGAACAGTTTACAGGTTTTGAAGGAAAGTTTGTCAAGCTTGAGGAAACAATTAAAAGCTTTAAGGGATTGATCGCTGGGGAGTATGACCACCTGCCGGAGCAGGCTTTTTATATGGTCGGAGGAATCAGCGAGGCTGTAGAGAAAGCTGAAAAGCTTAAGGCTGGTAAAAAGTAATGGCATTAAAACTTGACTGTTCAATAATAACTCCTGAAAGGGTGCTTTTCGAAGGACAGGTTGAGTTTGCTGTTCTTGCGGCTCATGATGGAGAGATAGGTTTTCTGCCGGGCCATTCTCCGCTTATATCTGAGCTGGGTATAGGGGAAGTGAGACTGATGGATCAGTCCGAAACCGATTATTATGTTATTGAAGGCGGCATTGTTGACGTAAGGGATAATACGGTCACAGTGCTTGCAGAAAATGCACATAAGAAAAGCGATCTCGATGCTGAGGGTCTGAGGCTTAAACTTGATGATTTAGGAAGGAAAGATGCGGAGCTTCCGAGTCTATCAAAAGAATCAATGCTTTTGAAAATTGAACAGCAAAAATTAAAGGCAAGGCTTAAAGTAGCCTTAAGATAGTAAACCAGCAAAAGGATGCACTCAGCATCCTTTTTTTTTATGCACGCCGGCAATTTCTTCCGATAATTAACGTGATAAGTAGGCTTTTTCCTTTATATTTAGTATGGGCCAGGGCGGTATGTGTCTGTCCCTCAGAACATGATATAACAGGTGCGGTTGTGCTGGATTATATTGCGGTGGACTGTTGTGTTTTGATAAAGGAATTATAAGTTATATTTTTAATGAAAAAAATATGATGTGAATTAATAATGTTTTAGGCCGGATATCAAAATTGACAAAAGAGAATGCAAATACAACTGAAAGCTATTCATCAATTATTGTTGATGAATTTGAAAGACCGGCGCTTCTTACAGGAGGCATCAGGGGATCGTTGCGTTTTTCGAATTCAGACAGAGAAAGCGTTTTACCACGGTCAAATCGTCAAACTGATTTAGTCGAAGATATTGATGTTCAGCAGGAGAAGGAAATAACAATACGTCTTCCGGAAGAGTACATGGAGAGAATCCCGACAGATTTTAACCTTGGACGTATTGGAAGAATTAATCTCATTGAGGCAGAAAGAATAGCAGATGAAACGCTTCTGCTTTCAGAGGATGATCTGATTCAAGAGGCTGAAAATATCAGCTTTATGATGGAAGATGGTTTAGCTCCTGATATTGCAAGTAAGCCTTCTGAATCTGAATTCGTTGAAGAAGATTCCCAGGCTGAGGTTGAAAATATTGATATCAGAATTATCGAAGAAAGCGGGCAGGAGGACTATTCCCGGGAAAAAAATGAAGAAGAAGAGGAGATTGCTCATCGCAGCGCCGTAAAAAATGCCGTGGTTGAAAATGAACCACGAACAGATGCAGCGTCTGAATTGGAAAACGTTGACGTTGAACGGCGCAGAGATAATCACGAGCTTTTTTATCGGGACGACGATTTATTATTTATAGATGATGCAGTGCTTGGTGATGGAATATCCGATTACATGACCAGGATAGACGAGTACCATCAACTGGATCCTTCAAATTCGGTTCCGGACAGTGTTGTAACTGGAATGGACGCGGAGGAGCTCGACGCTTTTCATGAAGCGATTATGGGCAGTGCGGAGTTGTCGAGCGGCGCAGAGCCTGAACGTCAGAAAGAGGGTCCAATTAATGTCAAATATGAGCTGCCGGATAACGAAAGCCTACTAAATGAAGAGAAAGCTTCTATCGAGGAGGAGGTCTCTTCTCAAGGCGCATATATTTATGAGGAGGACATCGGTGAGATTACGCGTCTTCTCCAGGAGTACCGGGATTATGCAACGGTAGATTCGGATATAAAAATTGAGGCCGATGCTGAAAGTAAGGTTTCTATTGAGAAAGTTCAAGTCTTTGATGATATTACTGACCGCATAGTTATTATTGATGATGAGCTTGATATCGACCGGTTTGTCCGTGAGTTTCCCGATAATAAGCAGAATGATATCCGACGCTTGCTTAAATATCTTGATGGTCTTTTTGAGAAACTTCCTGAGGACATTGTGCGGCAGTTTGCCGATTCTGAGTATTTTGATATATATGTCAATGTTCTAAATGAACTTGGGGTTTAAATGGGACTTTTAGAAAAAGCGCTTGAATACAAAAAGGGGCTGAACAGGCAGGGGCGTCAGACTTTGATGGACAGGATCACCGGTCCGGCAGAGACCGAGTTTGCGGAAGAGTATGACGGTCTATCGAACGGGAATGAGCATCAGTCCGCAGTGACAAATGAAGAAGATATCGTAATGCTTGACGCTTCTGATTTAAAGGAGATTCCTCAAACCGGGTATGATGAATCATACGATCACGATCTTGCCGATGATGAAGAGGAAATGAATATCCAGGAAGATGAAAAATATACTGGTGAGCTTGAGGAAATGGTTCTTTCTGAAATCAAGGGAGGAGCTGTCAGATCTATTGAAATAGTCGATGAAAGTACTGAAAGGGCGGATGATCCTGTAAAATCAAATAGCTTTCAGCCTGCTGGAGCCGGTTCTGTGAACGGCATTAATGCTTCTGATGTGGACGATGAAGTGCCGAATAAAGTTGAGTCTCCCGGTGCCGATCCGGTACTTGCCGCAGAGATAGAACGGGAGATATTCAGGGCCGCGAACACAGATGAGCTGTGTGATGCTATTCTTTTCGCTGCTATGGGCCAGACCGGCGCCTCTACCTGTAGTGTAATAGTGCCGGAGCTTCTTGACTCGGACAGCTGGCATCTGGTAATGAGCAGAGGTGTCAATATTGATTCAAATGGCCTGGTGTTTAGGAGTTCTGACGGACTTATGGAAAGGGCAATATCCGTCGGAACCATGCTTGATATCAATGATTACAGCAGTGAGAAGGGTAAACTCAAGGATTACCTTGATTTTATTTCAATAGATGCGAGATATATTTTCCCGATAATCAAGGATTCAAGACCTCTTGCGGCGCTTCTGCTTGGAGACAAGGTGACACTCGATTCTTACAGTGATTCTGAAAGGGAGATGATAGCAATTATTTGTGAGGCTGCGGCAGGTGTTTTTGGGAAATTTTATTTTGAAGAGAAAATGAAGCAGGAAATACAAGAGCTGAAGAAGTCAATATCTGCATCAAAATATGCTGATAGATTTCAGGAGCTTATGCTTGGAACAGAGAATTTCCGTCAGGCTGAAACAATTGTTAGAGATGAATTTGAAAAGATGGGAATTGTCTCTTTCTCAGTATATTTGAAAAACCGGGCAGAGGGAAACTACTATTCTTTCTTCTCTGAAGTTGAAGATTTTGTTAATATCAGAGATAAGAAGATCATCTTGAATAGCAGCTCCAAAATTATAAACTCTCTTTCCTCAGGGGGCATCCTCTATATCGAAAATTCGCAGGAATCCGAGGCCGTTGAAAGCGCATTTGGCCGGGACAGCGCGGTGAAGATGCAGTTTTTAAAAGCATTTCCATTTTCAATAGGCAAATCTCTGGAAGGCTTTGTTGCAGTTTTTCGTCTTCTTGAGGGAACAGAAATGAGGATGGTGGAAGAAAAGCTTAAATCTATTGTCAGATTTTTAATAAACTTTTCCGCGTCGCTATCTGAACGTGATACTGATAGCGGAAAATATATAGACAGTATGGCCTCAGTTTACCGAAGACTTGGGGAAGCAATAGTAGACTGCGGAAGACTCGGCCTTCCGCTTACAATTGTCCAGATTACTATTAAGAATTATAAAAGATATATTCAGTCAGCCGGGAAGGAAAAGGCAGTGTCGACTCTCGAACTCATGGAAAAAATCATTAAAGCCCGGCTATCAGATGGAGATTTTTCAGTCCGGGTTGACAGAAACAGGTTCCTCATAGTTCTGCCGGGGAAGGACCGTCAGTTCGCAGTTCCATTCGCCAACTCGGTAAGGAACAAAATTGTACTCAGCGCAGGTTCCGGGCAGTCACAGCTGCTTGTCGGATTTATGACTGCGACGTATCCGGAAGATGGAGAAGATATTCATTCACTTCTTAACTCTGTTGAATAATGAAGTATTGGTGATTCTATATATAGAAACATTCCCGCAAAAACCTCTTATCCTCTAAAAATATTGTTGAAAATCCATGGGCCGAAATGATACCGTTCACTGGTTCGTAAATATCAGGCGGTGGAAATATGACAATAAAGATACATCCTCAGAAAGATGAGTATTGTTCGCTCAGCAATCAATATAATCTCATACCGGTCTACGCGGAAATTCTGGGTGATACACATTCGGTGATATCGCTTTTCCAAAAGCTGAGAAAGGGGCGATATCAATTCCTGCTTGAAAGCGCTGTCAGCGGTGAACATATGGGCCGCTACTCATTCATGGGCAGCTCGGACAGTATTATCATCTGCAGTAACGGTATAGTGAGCCTTGTAAAAGATGGTAATACTGTAGAAAAAGAAGAGTTGTCCAATCCTCTTGAGTTTGCCAGGAAGTATTTTGAAAAGACAGTAGCGTATACAAACCCTGAACTCCCTCCGTTTGTAAACGGAGCAGTTGGTTATATAGGATACGACACGGTACGCTACTTCGAAAAAATCGATATGACAAAGCAAAAAGAAACAGGGGACAGAGACTTCGCCCTGATGCTTGCCGATTCAATGGCGGTCTATGACAATTTGAGTCATAGACTTTATCTGGTTTCATCCTTGAGGATTAATGAGGGGGATGATCCTCAAGAAATATACAGCCGGTCGGTCAGACAAATTGAATCAATGGTGGATTCAATTACCAGGGCTGCTGAGCCGGCAGTTCCCTTTACTGTTAAAGGCGGACCGGGATATAAGTCAAATTATTCAAAGGAAAGCTTTGAGAAATCCGTAGAGAAGGTTAAGGATTATATTTACGCGGGTGATATTTTTCAGCTCGTCCTTTCGCAAAGATTGAGAGTGCCGGTGTCCGGGGACTCCTTTAATCTGTACAGAAGCCTGCGCATAATCAATCCCTCTCCATATATGTTCTATCTCAAATACGATGATGTTGAGGTAATCGGATCTTCTCCAGAGATTCATGTTCAGCTTAATGAAGGCCGCGTAAATATAAGGCCTATCGCCGGCACCAGGCCCCGCGGGAAGACTCAGGAAGAGGACAGGGAGCTGGAAAAGGATCTTCTGTCTGATGAGAAGGAGCTTGCTGAACATATAATGCTTGTCGATCTAGCGAGAAATGATATCGGGCGTGTTTGCACGGGCGGGACAGTGCGCACTGAAGACCTCAAGGTCGTAGAGTACTATTCTCACGTTATGCATATTGTATCAAATGTTACCGGAAGACTTTCAGGCGAGTACGATATGTTTGATTTAATAAAGGCAACATTCCCGGCAGGTACTGTTTCCGGGGCTCCTAAAATAAGGGCCATGGAAATAATTTCCAGCCTGGAGCCCGACAGGAGAGGTATTTACTCTGGTCTTATAGGATATTTTTCTTACAACGGAAATTTTGACAGCTGTATAACGATACGGACTTTTGTTGTAAAAAACGGAAATTTATATCTTCAGGCAGGGGCCGGAATCGTAGCCGACTCGGTTCCTGAAAAAGAATATTACGAGACGATACATAAAATGCGGGTTCTTACAAAAGCCGTAGAACTTTCCGGAGAAATAAAATGATTTTACTTATAGACAACTATGATTCCTTTACTTATAATCTAAAACAATACCTTGAAGAGCTAAATCAAAAGGTTGAAGTAGTAAGAAATGACGCGCTTACGCTTGATTCTATTGAGGCCATGGGCCCTTCGCATATTATTATTTCTCCCGGACCGGGACGTCCTGAAGATGCGGGTGTGTGCGTTGATGCTATCAGAAAATTCTCGGGTAAAATTCCGATTTTAGGTGTATGCCTCGGCCATCAGGCAATTGGTTACGCGTTTGGAGCGGATATTATTCCGGCAGCTACGTTGATGCACGGTAAAACAGCTCATATCAGTCACAGAGGGAAGGGAGTCTTTGCTAATCTGAATAACAACTTTACTGCAACAAGATATCATTCCCTGGTAATCGACGCCTCAACAATTCCAGCTGATCTTGAGATAACGGCCGAGAGTGAAGACGGTGAAATAATGGGAGCAGCCCACAGATCTCACCTCACAGAAGGAGTTCAGTTCCATCCGGAATCAATTCTTACTGAAGAAGGCAAAAATCTTCTTAAGAACTTTATCTCGTACACATACAGTAAAAAGCCGCTTGAGAATGGAGCAATTATACGCAAAGCAGTAGAAAGGCTTATAGCCGGTGAAGACATGTCCAATCATGAAGCCAATACCGTGATGGTTGAGATAATGGAAGGCCGATGCACTGACGTACAGATAGCTTCTTTTTTAACCGCTCTCCGTATAAAAGGAGAAACGGCTGAGGAGATTACCGCTTTCGCGAATGTGATGAGGGAGAAGAGCGTTAAGATAAATCCGGAAGTTGGAGATGTGCTTGATACATGCGGAACCGGAGGTGACGGGTCCGGAACATTTAATATATCCACTGCTTCGGCTTTTGTCGCGGCAGCCGCGGGAGTAAAGGTGGCAAAGCACGGGAACAGAAGCGTTTCAAGCAAGTCAGGAAGCGCTGATGTTCTGGAGGCGCTCAATGTCAATATTGACCTTACTCCAAAACAGGTCGAGGAGTGCATAGAAAAAACGGGAATCGGTTTTCTTTTTGCGCCGAAACTTCATCCGGCAATGAAGCATGCTGTTACTGCCAGAAGGGAGATGGGCATCAGGACAGTTTTTAATCTTCTTGGACCATTAACGAATCCGGCAGGAGCAAGGTATCAGGTCATGGGGGTATATTCTTCTGAACTTGTAGAAAAAATCGGCCAGGTTTTAAAAAATATTGGTATTGTTAAAGGTTATGTGGTAAACTCTTCGGACGGGCTTGATGAGATATCTCTATCAGCGCCGACGAGAATTGCTGAGATAACTCAGGGCGGAGTGAGGGTTTACGATTTCAAGCCTGAGGACGTGGGCATGACCCAATGCTCTTTGAAAGATGTAGTGGGCGGAAATTCAGCTGAGAACGCAGAGATTATTCTATCAATATTGTCAGGGGCGACCGGCCCCAAAAGGGATATAGTATGCCTTAATGCTGGATTTGCAATTGCGGCTTACAAGGGAGTCTCTATTGAAGAGGGAGTTCATACTGCCTCAGAGGCAATCGACAGCGGCAGGGCCATGCAGGTCCTTAATTCTTTAAAAGAACTTTCAAACAGTATATGATATTCTGGAGAAACTATGCTGAAAAATGATGCCTCAGATTACTGCTCGTTTGAGGACTTGCCCGAGGTATTGATGGCGATAATTGAGCAGAGCCCTGCGACTGTTGTTATTACCGATAAGGACGGGCTTATTGAGTATGTAAATCCAAGATTTACAGAACTCACAGGCTATTCAGCTGAAGAGGCGTATGGCAAGAATCCTTCAATACTGAAGTCCGGGTATCATGATAATTCACTTTACCGGGATATGTGGGATGAAATTCTCAATGGGCGGATATGGCGCGGCGAGTTTTTAAACAGGAAAAAGGATGGGTCCTTATACTGGGAGCAGGCTTCGATTTCAGCTTTCCGGGACGGCTGCGGAAACATTACTCACTTTCTTGCAATCAAGGAGGATGTTACTGTCAGGAAAATGGCGCTTGAGGCTCTCAAAGAAAGCGAGGAGAAGCTCAAAGCAAGAAACAGGATATATGAGAAGGACATCCGATACGCTCGTGATGTGATAAAGCAGCTTCTTCCGCAAAATCCGCCCGCAATGCCGGGGCTCCGCATTTCATACAGATATATTCCTCAAGAGTCAATAGGCGGCGACCTTCTGGCGTTTATGCCTGAAGAAGGAAGACTCGGTTTTTTTATAGGAGATGTAACAGGTCACGGCCTGTCTGCGGCTCTCTTCCTTGCCATGGTTAAATCGGCGATTGGCAGGATATTCCCTGAGAAGCGGGTGACTCCTTCAGAATTTCTTAAAAGCCTCAATGGAGATGTTTCCTTCGGGATGGGCCCATATTTTCTGACTGCAATTTATGGTTACATTGAGCCGGAAGCTGACGGAGCGGATCTGGTTTTTGCGAGAGGCGGACATTGTCCGATGGCTGTGCATTACAGAGATACAGGGAATGTCGAATATGAAGCTCCATCAGGCAGGCCGCTTGGTCTGTTTGACAATGTCAGTTTTGAGACAAGAAAAATCAGGCTGAAGCCGGGTGACAGATTCTATCTCTATACAGACGGAATAAATGAGACTGTCAATAACTGCGGTAAAGAACTCGGGTACGATGGACTGAGCGAAATTATTAAAGACACTTCTTATTTGGATATTGACACGGCCGTTGACAGGATAATAGAAAGGGCGGGAGCATTCAGAAATAAAAATGATCAAAATGATGATATCATCCTTATCGGATTTGAATTTACCGGAAATCTGAGTGACGTGTCTGTATAATTTTAACAATAATAACTGAAAAAAGATTAAAATTTAAAGCAGTACCTATGCCGGGCTAAGCGGGGGTGCATAAATGAGCATTGAAAGCGGCGGGAATATGCTGGAATATCTCAAAGAAAGATTGGAAGAATTAAAGCCTTTTGAGTCAATAGGAGTAAGCATTGGCGGGATGGTTCACGACCTTAACAATTCTCTTACAGCGCTTATAGGTAATCTGTC
The DNA here is from genome assembly GCA_963663865.1 of Spirochaetota bacterium. Taxonomy (GTDB): domain Bacteria; phylum Spirochaetota; class UBA4802; order UBA4802; family UBA5550. The sequence continues at coordinate 2,612,266 of OY760686.1, read as the reverse complement.
GCTCGCCAGAATGGTTATAGATCCTTTCAGAGCTGATCTTCTGGAAAATATTACAGATGCAGAAAAGGCCGCAGTCCAGATCAGAAGCATTGTCCAGAAAATGAGCGCTTTTTCTGCTCCCGGCAGGCCGTCCTGTGAAAATATAAGTGTAAACGAAATTCTAAGAGAGGTGGTTTCATCTCTTAATGTCCCCGATAGCATTGAAGTCAATATCAACAGTTCACAAGGGAAGGAAAGTGTTTTTGCCGACAGACGGCAGATATCCCGCGTTTTTGAGTATGTTATACAGAATGCGCTAGATGCAATGCCTGACGGGGGAAAGCTGGACTTTGAAATTAAATTTTCGGGAGAAGGGGAAGGGAGAAAATACGCTGCAGTAACAATCAAAGATAGCGGTGAAGGAATAGACGGATACATCATCAGTAGAATTTTCGAACCATGCTTCACAACCCGCGAGGGGCATTCCGGTTCAGGGCTTGCCGCCGCGAAAGCCCTTGTTGAGAGAAACAGGGGCTTTATTAATGCTGAGTCGGTTGATGGAGACGGAACAATTATTACTATTCAGCTGCCTGCTGCTTGATAAGGTCAAAGGAGGAGTAAATGGCCCGGATTAATAAATTTCAGGTTGTACCCTATTTGCCGGAGAAACTGAAACCGCTTAGCCGTATAGCGATGAACCTCTGGTGGGTCTGGAACTTTGAGGCCATTGAACTTTTCAGGAGGCTTGATGTAGATCTCTGGAGAGAATGCGGTCACAATCCTGTCAGGCTTCTGGGCGCTGTTTCGCAGGCACAGCTCGATGAGGCGGCAGAATCAGAGAGTTTTCTTGCCCATATGGAAAAGGTAGACATCGAGCTTAACCGACATCTTGAAATCAAATCATGGTTTGAAGAAAACTTTGACAGCCTGGGACATAACTCAATAGCTTATTTTTCCGCTGAGTTCGGTATTCATGAGTGCCTTCCGATTTATTCGGGAGGCCTTGGCGTTCTCGCCGGTGATCATCTGAAGTCCTCAAGCGAACTCGGTGTTCCGCTTTGCGGAGTTGGACTGCTGTACAGGTTCGGTTATTTCCATCAATATCTGAATATGGATGGTTGGCAGCAGGAGCGTTTTCCTGAAGTTGACTTTTACAATTCCCCACTCACATCTGTAGTCAATGAAAACGGAGAGAATGTCGTGGTTGCCGTCGATTTCCCAGGACGCGATGTTTTTGCAAAGGTATGGCTGGTAAAAATCGGGAGGATAAAGCTCTATCTTCTTGATACAAACATTGACCTCAACAGCGCTGAGGACAGAACCATTACTGACGGTCTATACGGCGGCGACATTGAGATGAGAATCAAACAGGAGATGCTACTCGGCATCGGGGGCGTAAGGGCCCTTAAGGCGCTCGGTGAAGACATATCGGTATTTCACATGAATGAAGGTCATGCGGCATTTCTGTCTATTGAGAGAATCAGAGAGATTATGAAATCGAATAGCATATCCTTCAGGGAGGCATTTGAGTTTGTGACTTCAACAAATGTCTTTACTACTCATACTCCAGTACCGGCAGGAAATGACAGATTTGACCCGACAATGGTAACGGGATATTTTTCTCATATTTTTGGCGAGATGGGGCTGTCTGCTGAAGAGTTTCTCGCGCTTGGGCGTGAAGACCCTGCCGACAGAAAGGAAACTTTCTGCATGACGGTACTTGCGCTGAAGACCGCCGCCGGCTGTAACGGCGTTTCAAAGCTTCATGGACACGTTTCGAGAAATATGTGGAAGAACATATGGAAGGGAATTCCTGAGCATGAGGTTCCTATTGGTCATATCACAAACGGAATACAGACGCTTTCCTGGACATCTGATGAGATGATGAGGCTTTTCAACCGGTATCTAGGTCCGAGGTGGATTGAGAGTCCTGCTGACACTGGTATATGGGCCCGCATAGACAGCATCCCCGACTTCGAACTGTGGCGCTGCAGGGAAAGATCGCGCGAGAGACTTGTCAGCTTCGCCAGGAAAAAGCTGAAGGAACAGCTTCTTGCAAGGGGTGCCACAGTCAAAGAGGCAGAAAGATCCAGCTCTGTTCTTGATCCTGATGCGCTTACTATCGGGTTCGCGAGGAGGTTTGCGACATACAAAAGGGCAAACCTTCTTTTCCGTGATTTGGACAGACTCGACGCGATCCTTAACGACAGGGGCAAGCCCGTCCAGATAATCTTTGCCGGAAAGGCCCATCCGAGAGACAATATGGGAAAGGAACTCATTCGGCAGGTCATTCACCTGTGCGGAGATGACCGCTTTAGAAACAGGGTTGTCTTCCTTGAAGACTACGATATTAATATTGCCCGCTACATGGTGCAGGGAGTTGATATCTGGCTGAACAACCCTGTTCGGCCGAAAGAGGCTTCAGGAACGAGCGGAATGAAAGTCATTCCGAATGGTGGGTTGAATATAAGCGTTCTTGACGGCTGGTGGGACGAGGCTTATGAGCCTGATATCGGCTGGGCAATTGGAAAAGGCGAGGTTTATGACGATCACAACTATCAGGATGAGGTTGAGAGTCTTTCTGTTTACAATCTTCTTGAAAACGATGTAAAGCCTCTTTTCTATAGCCGGCGGGGTGACGGCCTGCCCTGCGACTGGCTTAACAGGATGCGCGCTTCAATGAGAAAGCTGATTCCTGTTTTCAACACGAACCGTATGGTTAAGAGCTATGTCGAAGATTACTACATGACGGCTTTATCCAACCACGGGACTTTTTCAGCGAACAGGCATGAACTTGCCAGAGACGTTTGCTCCTGGAAGAAAAAGACTGCTGCAGTATGGGAAAAGGTTTCTGTCCGTGAGATAAGCTCGGATTTGCAGAAGGAAGCGGTAGTCGGATCAAAGGTTAAGGTCAGGGCCATTGTCCGGCCCGGCGACCTCTCACCGGAAGATCTGCTGGTTGAGCTCTACTTCGGTTCAGTGAACGGATTTGACACTATTGTCGACGGTGTTGCTGTTCCAATGATGTACGCCGGGACAGACGGCCGTGGCAACTACGAATATGAGGGCAGTATGCTGTGTCTTCAGTCGGGTCAGTTCGCCTTTACGGTAAGGGTGCTTCCTCATCGTGACGGGCTTTCGAGGAAGTACGATCCGGATTTTTCGGTAATCTGGGCCTGATGGTCGCTGCTGTAGGGGCTGCTTATGCAGAGTAGAATAATGCAAATGCTGTTCACCCTGGCTCTAAAAAAGGGAAGGGTTGTCATTGCAGCTGTGTTTGTGCTTTCGGCTGTAATGGCTTTTTTTATTCCGGGGATAAAAATTTCGTCATCCCAGAAGGAACTCCTTCCAGCAGATCACCCGGCCCAGTCCCAATACCTTGACTTCATGAACGAGTTTGGTCTTTCAGACAGCATTATCGTTGTTCTTGAGGGCAGTCCGGATTCTCTTAAATCCTCGGCAAAGTACTTTGCGGATGAAATAGCTAAAGAGAAAAAATATGTCAGGTCTGTTTTTTACAGAAGCAACATCGATTTTTTTATTCAGAATGCGCCTCTGTTTATTCCATTAAATGACCTCAAGAGAGGGCTTGAAGCCCTTGAGCAAAATCCGGGGATTGTCCGTAAAGCTTCATCCACAAATAACCTGTACGAAGTCCTTGAACTTATGAAGCGGGGAATATCCAATCCTGCAATGCCGCTTTCACCGGATGTTCAGCTCTTCGCGCTTGGAGCCCTTATAGCTGTATTTGATGAGTGGAACTCCTGGATGGCAGATCCGGCCAGGAACAGTATATCGCCATTGGATTCTCTTATGGCGCCTGGCACTGAAACTGCCAGGCTGGTTAAGAGTGAAGGCTATCTGTTCTCAAAAGATTTTAATATGCTCTTCATCAAGGTTCAGCCTCGGGGTGCGAGTGATGAGATTTCTTATCTTCGGCCTCTTATTGGCGGTATTCGGGCGGCCTGTATGAGAGTTTACGAGACTTATCCGGGCCTGAAGGAAAAGGTGAAGTGTTCAATAACAGGGATGCCGGCCCATGTTCTAACTGAAACAGAAACTGTGTTCAGCGACGTCACGCGCGCGGGATCATTTTCGATATTTCTCGTACTCATTATACTTCTATTCGGCTTTGCATCTATAAGGAAAACGGTACTGTCATTGATTCCGTTAGCGTGCGGCATGGCAATTACCCTTGGAGTTATATCGCTTTCTATTGAACGTCTGAATCTGATAAGCTCAGCGTTTCTTGCGGTCCTTTTTGGCATTGGGATAGATTTCGGAATATACTTTATAAGGCGTACAGAAGAAGAGCTGGGAAATGGAAAGAGCATTGAAGAGTCAGTCATGGCGGCGGTAGTCCGTACCGGCAGAGGGGTAATTACCGGCGGAATTACTACCGGACTGGCTTTTCTTGCGATATCGTTTTCGGATTTCTCCGGATACTCTGAACTGGGGCTGACCGCCGGGACTGGCATAATAATTGTGCTCGTGGTTACTTTGCTCATGATGCCGGCCCTTCTTCTCAATGTAAAAATTGAGCAGAGGCACTATGAAACCGAGGATGACGACATTGCTGCGCGGGCCCCAAAGCGGCGGTCTGTTCTATGGGCGATAGTGTCAGTCAGTGCTGCAGGTATGTGTTTCGGGGTGTATTCTCTCTTTAACATTGGTATGGACTATAACGCGCTGTCGCTTCTTCCAAAGGATACCGAGTCAACTGTATATCAGATAAAAATGGAGGAGTCAAGCGACATGAAAATGTCGTTTGCCGCTGTGAGAGCTGAAAGCCTTCAGGAGGTAAGACAGATATCCGAAGCTCTCGAAAAGCTTACTGTTGTAGCGCGAGTCGAGTCTGCCGCACAGCTCGTGCCTCCCGATCAAAAGGAAAAGCAAGCTATTATCAAAAAGTACTCAGCTTATTTGAGAAATTTCCAAATTCCGCATACGGCAGGCGAATATTCCGGCAGGGACTACAAAGCTGTGTTTGAGGAACTCCTGCCATTTTTTCAGAATGCCCTTGAAGACGCCTTCGCTGGCGGCAGGTCAGATCTGGTAACGACGCTTGACGCGCTTATCGTATCAATGGAGAAAGTTCGGTCTGCTATAACCGGTGACAACAGTTCGGCCGCACTTGGAAGAACACGGGACTTTGAAAAAACCCTGTTCAGGGATCTACAAAGGGGTTCGCAGCTTCTGGGGAAATGGATGAGTCTCAATGAAATTACAGAAGAGGATGTTCCCCCTGACATGATCTCGCAGCTGAAAAGTGAAAAGGGGGAGTATGCACTGCTTGTTTACCCGCGGGAGTCTATTTGGGACGTAAGCGCCCTTGACAGGTTTGTAGCTGAGGTAAAGGCCAGGGTTCCTAACATAACCGGCTTCCCCGTTACTCACAGAGTATTTGTCAGGCAGGCTGCGTTAGCTGTATTTCAGGCAATGATATATGCTGTTTTGATGGTACTCGTCATTCTTGCTGTTGACTTGAAAAGTGTAGGGTCAATGTTTCTTGCATTAATTCCGCTTATGACCGGCATGCTGTGGATGCAGTCCCTGATGTATATATTGAATATATCATATAATGTCGCAAATATTGCCGCGCTGCCGCTTCTGCTCGGGCTCGGGGTCGTGTACGGAGTTCATATCGTACACCGGTGGAGAGAATCCCCGGAACACTCTGCGTTTGTCTCGTCTCACACCGACGGGCGGGCTGTGGCTTTCGCGGCGCTGACGACAGTAAGCGGGCTTGGTAGCATTGTGTTCGCGAGGCATCAGGGGGTTTCAACCTTCGGGGTGCTTCTTTTTTTCGGTATAATGCTGTCCATGATTTCTTCGTTGTACGTGCTTCCATCTGTTATCGATTTGCTGTTTCTCCGAAACGGCAGGGAGGGGCAAGTTGAGGATTAAGCTTTTTGTGATGACTGTGATCTCTTTCATGGCGGTTATCCAGGTCTGTCCGTCCGCCGCTCTGGAGGCCGGCACGCTGCGTTTTGCCATAGTGTTTCCCGGCGGTCCATCCGCGGGCGGTGAGGGACAGAAGATGATTGGGCAGTTCCTTGACCACCTTGCCGAAAAGGCCGGCCTGAGCAGGAAGATGATAGAGGGACGGTATTTCACCGACACGGCGCATGCGGCCCGCTACGTGTCTGAAAGTAAAGGGGCCTATGTCCTGGGGCCGACGTCTTTCTTTCTTGCGAACCGAAGCGCTCTTAAGCTTAAACCGCTTGCCCTTATGAGCATTGACGGAAAGGATTCAGGGTGTTACTATGTAGTCGTGAAGAAGGGGAAATATGATGCTCTTTCAGCTCTGAAAGGAAAGGTTCTGAGCGGCAATGTTCTCTATGAGGACGCCCGCTTTTTGGATTCAGTTGTTTTTGGAGGAAGATTGTCCTGCGCGAAGTATTTTAATTGCAAACCGACTCTCAGGCCCCTTTCAGCGTTGAGGCAGCTTGGAGAAGGAAAAATTGATGCTGTAATTCTAAACGAAATGCAGTATGCCAGCCTTTCAAAGCTGAGGATGTCAGACGACATTAAGGCCGTGTACATATCTGAGCCGGTTCCGACTCTCGGACTCATGGCAGCTGAATCGCCGGCAGCGGCAAAGGTCGAGGGCAGGGTGCTCGACGCGGTAGAGGCCATGTGCGGACTCGACGAGGGCCGCGATGTTTGCAGAAACTTTGGAATTCAACGCTTTGTCAGAACGGCTGCAGGGAGGCTCAATGAGGTTATTGCCAGGTATAAGTAGATTTCTGTGTATTGTTCCCATGATTTTTGCGGCCTGTTCTTCAGGATCAGGGAACATAAAGTTCGAACTCAATTCAAATGACAGGGTGATAATTTCAGCCATTTCTGACAAAAAGGCTTTGATTGATTATGTACATGCCTACTCGGAGAGGCCGCGATCCCTCGACAGGAAGTACGAGGCTTACAGGATTGCTTCGTATCTGCGCGCGGAAGATGCCCGGAGTACCTCAGCGGCACTTGCGATGTCAAGGGCCGCCTACATGTGCGCTGAATCAGAGAAAGATGATGATCTTCGACTGAAGGCGGCTGAAGCCGGAGCTGAAGCCGCCGAGGCTGCCGGAGCGATGCGCGGGTCGCGGGAAGCTGCGTATTACTATGCTGTCAACAGCGGCATAGTGCTGTCCATCAGAGGCCTCCCGGCGATAGGAAGGCTCTCTTCGATGAAGGAGGCTATTGATTATGCCGTAACAGATCAGTCAATTGACAGCGGAGGACCGTTAAGGGTGGGGGGAATGCTCTACCTGAAAGCTCCTGCGTGGCCGACAGGCTTTGGAGATATTGACTATGCTCTCGAAATGCTTTCCCGCTCAGTAGAGCTTTTTCCTGATTTTCCTCAAAATAGAATCCACTACGCAGAAGCCCTTCTTGAAAACGGAAACGTCAGAGAGGCAGGTTTACAGCTGAGTGAAGCTGAACTCGTAATTACCCCCGAAAGATGGGGGACTGACTATGCCCGCATGTGGAAGGAGCAGATTTCAACCCTGAAAAAAAGGCTTCAGTCAGCCCGTTAGGCGACAGCAATAAACAGTTGTAGCTATTGTCGCCTTATTCACCCCCATTTTTATAAAAAAATGCGGGAAAACATCAAAAAACATCAAAAAACATAAAAAAGCTAAAAAATAGCCAAAACAAGCCATAAATACGTCATAATATCCATTATACAATGTAGAATGGGCTATACTGTCAATAATAGAGCTAAACCTGACGGCCAGAGGTGACGACATTTCGAGCAGGGAGTAATCCCTGCTTATTCGCGGATCTTTGAAAACGTTTTCATCAGTTGCTGTCCGGGGAGTGTAGTCGAGGTTGCAAGTTTGTATGAGCCCAGATACAAGCCTGGAACCGGGCACTGCCCAACCTGCTGAAAAATGTGGTTATGCCCTCGACCATACTGGCAAGGAAGCCAACACAGAAACAGAGAAACAAAGGAGTGTAAAATGATAATTAATCACAACATGAGTGCAATTAATGCCAACAGGACTTTGAAGTTTACGACCTGGAATGTGCAGAGCAGCATGGAAAAGCTCGCTTCAGGCGAAAGAATCAACAAGGCAGGAGACGACGCTTCCGGTCTTGCGGTTTCTGAAAAAATGAGGACTCAGATTCAAGGTTTGAGACAGGCTGCGAGAAATACCGAAGACGGTATGTCTTTTGTTCAGACGGCTGAAGGCTATCTGAATCAGACTGCTTCAATTATCCAGAGGATAAGGGTACTCTCAATTCAGTCCGCTAACGGAATTTATTCCAACACAGACCGTCAACTTATTCAGGTTGAGGTTTCGGCTCTTGTCGACGAGGTCAACAGGGTAGCTTCGACTGCTGAGTTTAACAGATTCAAGGTACTTACAGGAGAATTTTCAAAAATTAATCCGAAGGCAAGTATGTGGTTCCATCTCGGTGCAAACCAGAACCAGAGAGAAAGAGTTTACATTGGAACTATGACTGCTCAGGCATTCAAGTTTTCAGATGGTACAGGGAGAATATCCCTTTCGCTTTCCTCTCCTGGCGGAGCCAATGAAGCCATTGGAGTTCTTGATAATGCCCTGCAGGTACTTTCCAAGCAGCGAGCAGACCTCGGTGCGTACTACAACAGGCTGGATATGACCGCTAAAGGACTCATGACCGCGTTTGAGAACATTCAAGCCGCTGAGTCCAGGATAAGAGATGCTGATATGGCTGAAGAAATGGTAGACTTCACCAAAAATCAGGTTCTTGTTCAGAGCGGTACGGCGATGCTCGCCCAGGCTAATATACAAAACCAGACAGCTTTAAGGCTACTGGCCGGCTGATGAAAACGAAAACTGCGAATAAGCTTTAGTGCAGGTTCTTTGAAAACTCGATTGATTCTCTCACCTCCATTTGCGGTGACTGCCCAGATAGCAATGCTGCCGCTGTTGTATTACAGCGGACAGAGGCCGGACATTTCCGGCAGCTTGTGATGATCAGGGGAGGGCATCACCGGCTGCCGGAAAACCGGGGCCGGTGTTGTCTGGATTATGGGCAGTTCAGGCGGCATTACAAGGAGACAACCTTCGGACTTTCGCAAGTCCCTTCCGCGTCAAGATGGTGCGGATGAAAACCTGGGCCATTTAAAAATCATAGAAGCGGTGGTTCAGAAAAAATCAAGGGAGGGTTTCTATGAGAATCAATCACAACATGAGCGCCATTTTCGCTAACAGACAGATGCAGAGTGTGGCGGCACGTATGGACAAATCAATCGAAAAGCTTGCTTCCGGTGAGGCTATTAACCGGGCTGGAGATGATGCTTCTGGTCTGGCGGTATCTGAAAAGATGCGTACCCAGATCAACGGCCTGATCCAGGCTGAAAAGAATTCCCAAAACGGGCTTTCTTTCATCCAGGTTGCGGAGGGGTCATTTCAGCAGGTTAATGATATGCTTCAAAGGATAAGGCAGCTTTCAATTCAGTCCGCAAACGGAATATACTCTAACCCGGACCGCATGCAGATTCAGGTTGAGGTATCCCAGCTGATTGAAGAGATTGACCGCATCGCCACATCGGCTGAGTTCAACAGAATGAAGATGCTCACAGGGACCTTCGCCAAAGGCAGCAAGGTCGGAAGCATGTTCTTTCACGTGGGTGCTAACAGTCATCAGAGGATCCGCGTGTACATTAGTACTATTTCGGCTCAGGCTTTGAATCTGCTGGATGAGAACAACAGTAAGAGGTCAATTTCAACTGTTGGACAGGCAAACTCAATGATCGGGTATGTTGATTTAGCTCTTGAGAGACTAAATCGCCAGAGGGCAGATCTTGGGGCCTATTACAACAGGATGGAGAATGCGATCTCAGCACTGACGCTCTCATATGAAAATATGATGGCCGCGGACTCAAGGGTCCGTGATGTGGACATGGCTGCTCAGATGGTTGAGTACACAAGGGACCAGATCCTCGTTCAGACTGGTACTGCGATGCTGGCTCAAGCTAATTTTAAGCCAAAGCTTATTATGAAGCTTTTGGAATGAGGACCGGTTTAGGGAGATGCTCATGCAGTGCGGCATGCTCCGTCCCCCTTTCCGCTTGGGAGAGCGGAAAGGGGAATCTTTTTCTTTTTTGAGGAGGGATACAACAAGGAGGTTGCATCATGAATATCACTGGTATACTGGATACTGTAGACAGAATTAAGGTCTACAACGGGCATCATGAAAACGCTCATCACCATAGCGGTTCTGAGGATGGAAAGCATTCTTCAGCCAGTGGTGATGTTGCCGCGGTAGTCGAGACGCTGAATCGTTCAGTAAAAAGCTACAATGACAGGATCAGCTTTACGTATAACGACAAGGCTAACAGCGTTATCATGAAGATTATAGACACGGAGACATCCGAGGTCGTCAGGGAGATTCCGGCAAAGGACGCCGTTAAGCTTCTTGAAAGCATTCAGGACTATATTGGAATGCTGGTGGATGAGTCAAGATAAACTGCTTATCCGGATTTTCTGAGTCCGGAGGAACAGACATGTCTTCGAAAGACCGCTAAAGTTCACAAACAGATTTTGTGAGCCTTAGCGGTCTTTTGTTTTTCAGGGCTGTCAATTACCGGCAGCTGGCTGAAGCCGGGGCCGTAGACCTTGAACATCGGTTTGAAATAGGCCGATATCCCCCCTGAAAAAAAGCATTTATGTCTCCTTAAAGTGCTGTTTTTAATCGGCGGATTTGACGATAAGTGTGTGTAGGGTTATCTTAATGTAATAAGCTGCTCTGGAGGAGTAAAATGCCTGTTTCAATCGGCGGTGTAGCCTCTGGCATGGATACAGATGCCATAATCACCAAACTGATGGAGGTTGAGGCCCGCCCTATTAAAAAACTCCAATATGAAATTGCTGAGAGCAATGACAGGAAGAAGGCCCTTGGTTTCCTTAATGACAGCCTGAAAGAGCTCAGCGATTCGGCCCGCGACCTTTACGGTTTCAGGGCTTCTTACGACGAGAAGAAGGCGATTTCAAGCGATACGTCAGTGCTTGAGGTGACAGCTTCTAAGCTTGCTGACCCGGGTATAAGAAAGGTTGAAGTCGTTAAACTTGCCTCTACTCACAAGATTACCACCGATCAAATAGAAGAAGACAGGAAGCTCAAGGCCGGAAAGATTGTTCTGAAAGTGAACGGCGAAGAGCACAGCATAAAGTTCAAGGGCGGAAAAATTACGTCGCTGAAGGACAGGATAGACGAGGTGGCGGGCGAGTCGGTTTCCACCTCTGTAATTAGAATCGGCGGAGATAAGTTTGTCCTTTCCATTGAGTCAAAAGTTCAGGGGGTAAAGGGCAAAATTGGAGTTGAGGGTGATCTCGGCTTTCTAAGGGAGATCGGGCTTGCATCCGGCGAGAAAATTACTGACCAGAAGACAGCCGGGCTCATCTTTGACAGAAGGTATTTTTCGCCATATGCCGGCTCGGTTGCGGGTGAGGGCCAGGACGGGAGCCTTGCCGTTTCAGAGGACGGAAAGTCAGTGACTATTGACGGGATGCTGTGGCAGGAGTACGCTCTGCCTGTTCAGGCCGACGTGAAAAAGGACACGGTTCTGGCATTTGACTTCAAACGCCCTGTTGAAGAGAAAAAGGATGAGCCTGTTCCTTCGAGGGTGATAATGGGCCCGGATGAGCGCATTGTAGTCAAGGGCATTGAACTAAAGGGATATAATGTTTCACGGATCAGAGAAGAGGAAAAGAAACCCCCTGAGAAGGAGTATGACAGCGCGGCCGGTGTCGGAGTCGTCTACACTGATGAAGCCGGTGTCAGAAACGAGAAGAGATATATTATAGACGAAAAAGCTGAGGGACGGCAGCAGATGCCAATCGGAGCTGACTTTGAAGGCAGAAAGATATCGCGTGTCTTCTTTTACTCCAACAAGGGGAAGTCAGTATTTTCTAATGCCGCTATATCAACCCCCGTTAAGGATGACAAGACCTATGAGATCAAGAATCAGATAGCTCCGGCTGAGGATGCGGTTGTCAAACTTGACGGCATTGAGATTAAAAGGGACAGAAACAGCGATCTGAACGACATCATCAAGGGTGTTACAATGAACCTCAGGCAGGCGTCTGAGAGACCCGTTGATGTAAAGATTGAGGCGGATGCTGAGAAATCGATTGATAAAATTAAAAAATTTGTCGAAGCCTATAACAAGTACATTGACCTTAACAGGCAGCTTGTAAAGACAGAAGAAGTCTCGAAGCCCGGTGAGAGTAAGAGCCAGGGCAATTCGGAGCGCGGAATTTTTTCATCTGATATGTCGGTTATCAGAATTGAAAGCACAGTAAAAAGAATAGTCAACGGGGCCTATCCGAACAGCGCTGACAGGCAGATAAAAATTCTTCCGCAAATCGGCGTTTCAACGGGTAAGGTAAACGCGGCATGGGAGACTATAAAAACAGGTAAACTTGTCGTGGATGAGGCCGAGCTCAAGAAGGTCATTGTTGAAAATCCGGAGGGTGTTAAGCTGTTTTTCGGATCGGACACCGACGCTGATACAAGAATTGATTCAGGCATGGCGTACGCGCTTGAGGAAATGCTGAAGGCCTATGTGGGCTTTGGAAGAAATGTAATATCAAGCAAGATTGACCTTGAGAACGAAAACATAAGAATCTCGAACGAAAGGATCGCGCGCCACGAGGACCACCTGAAAAAACATGAAGCGAAGCTGCGGGCCAAGTTTGGCGCGATGGAAAGGGCCATATCGGGAGCGAATTCGCAGAAGAACTGGATGAACCAGCAGATGGGTAATTCAGGAGGAAATTCAAAGTAAAGGGATATTGAGATGAAAGTACAGATAAACGGACATCCGGTGGATTTTGAGCTGGATGAGGAGATAACCGTGGCAGCTGTGGTGGATTCCATTACTAAATGGGCCGGCCAGAGGGATCTCGTTCTTTCCGGATACAGCGTTGACGGAAAGGAGTATATGCCCGACGATTCACCTGTAGAGATCATTGAGAATGTTGACACTCTCAACTGCCAGCTGCGGTCAAGGGCTGATGTTGTGATCTCAGCGCTTCAGGAGGCCGGGCGCTACTGCGACAGGATATCACAATTTGCCGGAAGAATAGCCGAAGGAGCAGGAAGCGGCCTTGAGACAGCGCGCGACCTGGCGTCCGGAATAGACTGGGTGAGCGATGTAATGCGGTCGACCCTTAATCTGCTCGGGATTGACCCCGAGATGTTCCGGGTGAAGGATGTGCCGGTTTCAAGGTACCTTGATGAGCTGAGAGGGCTCAGAGACTCACTTGCGGGTGTCAGCTCAGAAGATGACTTCAGGACAAAGCTTTCCAGGGACATCGGGCTCTTTTCGGAGATTCGCGATTTTCTGAGGCATATACTGATAAGCGGCGAAATGAGGTCGCTCATTCTCAGAAGCATCGACTCTCCGGACGTTCTGATGGAGTCGATGGCGTCGATATCGAACAGCCTTGAGGGCGAGCTTGAAAATATTGAACAGATTGCTGCGGCGCTTCAGGCCGGGAAGGACGCTGAAGCTGTTGAAAAGCTTAACGGCTTCATCGAGTTTATATTTAACTTTACGAGGTCAAGCAGCCAGTTTGTGCCCGTTTTTGGAATTCAGCTCTCTGATATCGAAATTGACGGCGTTACGCTTGAGGATAAGAACCGTACGATTCAGGACATGCTCAACTCAGTTATTGAGGCTATGGAAAACAGCGACATGATAAGCCTTGCCGATATTCTCGAATATGAGATACGCGAGGCCCTCTCGGATCTGTCAGCGTATATTGACATTCTGCTTTCAAAAGTCGACATTAAGCAGTAATCCCCTTGACGTGAAGTTTGATGGAATTCTCTATGTTACGAACCGCCGCGCCGCGGTTCCATAACCTGTATTCGAGAGGCTATTATGTCTGCTGACAACAAAAACAAATCCGGCAAACTATGGGGCGGACGCTTTGCCGCCGCGTCATCAGGTATTACGGAGAGGCTGTCGGCCTCTATTCACTATGACAAACGCCTGTACGGCCAGGATATAAGAGGTTCGCTTGCTCACGCTTCGATGCTCAACCGTATAGGAATTCTTTCGGACAGCGAACTGGAAGATATCCGGACGGGCCTTGCCAAAATTAAAGCGCAGATTGAAGACGGCGAGTTCGTATTTTCCTCTTCACTTGAAGATATCCACATGAACATTGAATCAAGGCTGACCGAAGAGATTGGTGACGCCGGAAGAAAACTCCATACCGCACGGTCCCGAAACGATCAGGTTGCCGTCGATATGCGCCTCTATCTGCGTGATGAAACCGCTGAAACGGGAGCTCTCTTGAAGGGGCTCATTGAGGCTCTGGTTGAACTCGCTGAAAAAAATACCGATGCTATTATGCCTGGTTATACACATATGCAGGTCGCGCAGCCGGTCCGTTTCAGCCATCATCTGCTTGCGTATTCGTGGAAGTTTCTGAGGGACACTGACAGGCTCGCCGCCGCGCAAAAAGCGGCCATGAAGATGCCGCTTGGGGCCGGAGCCATGGCGGGTGTAAATTACCCCACTGACAGGGAGTTTTTAAGGCAGGAACTCGGCTTTTCCGAAATCATGATGAACTCAATGGACGCTGTAAGCGACCGCGACTTTATTCTCGACTATCTCTATTTTGCTTCGGTTCTGGGAACCCATCTTTCACGTCTGTGTGAGGATATTATCCTCTGGTCGTCGTCAGAATTTTCGTTCATCAGGCTTGCTGACAGTGTTACTACGGGATCGTCGATTATGCCGCAGAAGCGCAATCCCGACCTGGCCGAGCTGATACGCGGCAAGACGGGAAGGCTGAACGGCAATCTTACGGCAATGCTTACAATATTAAAAGGGCTTCCAATGACCTATAACAGGGATATGCAGGAAGACAAGGAACCTCTCTTCGACTCGGTTGACACAGTCAAGCTGTCACTTGAGGGAATGACTGAAATGCTTAAAAACGTTACTGTAAACCGTGAAAATATGAAAAAGGCCGTCTATAAGAACTTCTCAACCGCGACTGACCTTGCTGACTATCTTGCCCGAAAAGGTGTGCCGTTTAGAAAGTCACATGAAATTGTGGGCAGCCTTGTGAAACACTGCGAGGAAACGGGAGCTGACTTTTTCACTCTGACAATAGATAAGCTGGCTGAATTTTCTGACGCCTTTGAAGCAGACGCCGCCGGAATTTTGAGCCCGGAGGAGTCAACCGAGAGGAAGCTCTCTGCAGGCAGCACAGCCTCAGAAGAGGTAAGCAGACAGATTGCTCTTGTGCGTTCAGAGATCGGTGCGCTCGGCTTTTAGGCCGGGCGCCTACTCGAACTTGAGGGCGTCAATCGGTTTGAGCCCGGAGGCCTTCTTTGCCGGGTAGTAGCCGAAGAACATGCCAACCCCGCTCGCGAAGACTACCGATATGAATACCGAAAACACCGAGAAGATGAAGGGCCACTCTACCATAACAGTTATGCCGTAGTAGACTCCGAGGCCTATTGTGATTCCGACTATGCCCCCGCCTGAGCTGAGCATTACCGACTCAACAAGAAACTGCATCAGTATGTCGCGCCTCTTGGCACCTATGGCCATGCGTATTCCGATTTCACGCGTTCTTTCGGTTACTGAGACGAGCATGATGTTCATGATGCCCACTCCTCCGACGAAAAGCGAGATCGAAGCGATTCCGGCAAGCAGAATGCTCAACGCGCCTGATATGTCGTCTGCCATCTTGAGCTTCTCCGCGCTGGTGACAACTTTGAAGTCGTCATCGCGGCTGTCGGGTACATGGTACTTCTGCCTGAGATAGGCGTGAATCTGCTTTTTGGTATCCATTATCTGGTTCTCGCTGCGGACAGAGACGTAGAACTCGGGAATGGTTAAGCGGTTCCATATCTTAGCGTTAGCGGTGGTGAAGGGGACTATTATCTCATTATCGTAGTCGTTTCCGGTGAAGGATTCGCCCATCTCTTCCAGAATGCCTATGACCTTGTAGGGTACGTCGTTGATTACGATTTGCTTTTCGATGGGATTGACACCCGCGAACAGCTCCCGGACGATGTTTGAACCCACAATTGCAACCTTGGCGTTTCTTCTAACCTCGTCCGAAGAGAACTGTCTGCCCATGGTGACCTTTCGTTCTTTGATTGCGAAAAAGTCATTGTCAACGCCGAAGAGCCTGGCCCTCTGCTTGTTCTGTTTGTATCTGACTGCTATGTTGCGTTCGAAGCATACAGGCGAAATGTATTTTATCTGAGGAAAGGTTTTGAGGAATACATTGATGTCGTTAGGCATGAACTGGTACGGCTTCGCTGTTATGGACATGGCGTTGGCGCCGTAGCTCCAGACCTTGTCGCGCACCGCAATCTGCGCGCTGCTGCCGAGGCCTATCATTACAATTACAGATGAGACTCCTATTATGATTCCTATGCTTGTCAGGCCTGAACGCATCTTGTTCTTGGTGAGAGTTTTAGCTGATGAGGTTATTGAGTTTTTTATGTTCATTATTGTCCGTCTGTCATACTGGTTTTATTTAGCTTAAATCTTTTTGCGATTTTTAGTCAATAAAATAAATCTGTAAAGAGTATCTGGCAGGATTTTCAATATGCTGAGCGTCAGCGATTGAGCCGGAAACCCCGTCATGGGGTTTTTAAGGCGAAAGCGCGGCCCCGGCTCTGCCGGGGAGACGCCCGTCATAAAGCCGTGATATTAATGGGTTGACAGATATGGACAGTGAGTTGTCTAATGTCAAAAATATTATAAAAAGGATGTGATGTTCATGACGAGCCCTTTAGAGGTTGAGGTCAGCGGCGATATTGAGAAAGCGTTTAAGAATCTTAAGAAAAAGATGGCTTTCGAAGGTATTTTCAAAGAGCTCAAAAGAAGAAGGTACTACGAAAAGCCGAGCGTAGAGAAAAAGAGAAAGCGCGAAGAAGCAGAGCGACGCAGACTCAAGAAAATACGCAGAATGGCTGCTCAGCAGAACAGGGGCAAAAAGTCCTGATCAAAATCCGGCGTTAGTTGCCGGCTGTACCGAAAAGGCGGCAATTTTTGCCGTCTTTTTTTTGCGCTATTCCTTTTGGGAGTTTTTCCTATGCAGAGATCTGAAGACCTGAGTCCTCTTGCAGAACGGTGCCGGCCGGCTTCAATTGATGAGTTCATCGGCCAGGGGCATGTCATGTCGCAAGGCAAGATAGTCAGGACAGTCATCGAAACGAAGAAGCCCTACTCGCTGATTCTGTGGGGAGAGCCAGGGACGGGAAAGACTACTCTTGCCGGGCTTATCGCGGGGTCGTGCTCAATGGAGTACTACTCTCTGAGCGCTATATCGGCGGGCGTCGCTGATGTCCGCAAGGTTATAGAGAAGGGCCGTGATAACCGTATGTACGGGAAGCAGACTCTGCTGTTCATAGACGAGATTCACCGTTTTAACAAGGCCCAGCAGGACGCGGTGCTCGGCGCCGTGGAGTCGGGAGACATTGTTCTTATCGGAGCTACCACTGAGAACCCGTCGTTCAGCGTTATATCTCCGCTTTTGTCGCGTACGAGGGTCGTAAGGCTCAACAGGCTCTCTGAAGAGGAGCTTGGACGCATTCTTGACATGGCGCTTGAACGCGATATACTTTTTAAGGATTCCGCGGTTGAGTTTGAGGATGGGATCAAAAAGACGCTCACCTCGCTTGCCGGTGGTGACGCCAGAAGGATGCTCAATATTCTTGAGACCGCCTGGTCCGTTTCAGACGGAAGCGCCATTACGGCTGACAACATCGAGGAAGCGGTTAAAAACTCGATGCTCTATTACGACAAGAGCGGCGATAAACATTATGACACAATATCCGCTTTTATCAAGTCGCTTCGCGGTTCAGACCCTGACGCGGCCCTCTTTTACATGGCGAGAATGATTCTGGCTGGCGAGGACCCTCTCTTTATTGCGAGGCGCATGGTTATTCTCGCGTCTGAGGACATCGGCAACGCCTCGCCCGCGGCCCTGAATCTTGCCGTTTCAACGTACACCGCGGTTAAAAACATCGGGCTTCCCGAGGCCGAGATTGTTCTGGGTCAATGCGCTGCTTTTCTGGCTTCCTGTCCCAAGAGCAATGCCTCTTACATGGGTATAAACGCCGCGAAGGCCCGCGCCGCGAAAGGCGACGGCGAGGTGCCGATGCACATAAGAAACGCGCCCACAAAGCTGATGAAGAACATGGGATACCACAAGGGCTATAAGTATCCGCACGACTTTGACGGCCACTTCGTGAAAGAGGACTACTTGCCGGAAGAGGTCAGAGGCGAGGTGTTCTACCGCCCGGGCGAGGAAGGCAGCGAGAAGGCCATAGCCGAGAGGCTCAAGAGGCTGTGGCCGGAGAGGTATTGAGGTAAGTGTTTGTCTCAGAAGGGAGTCAAAATGAATATGTGATGTTCAGCTTCAGTGAGTTTATGGTTGCATCGTCAATAAATGGAGAACACTCATAACAGTCGCAGGAACCGTCATATCCACCATATTTGTAATCGAAACAGTATGCCACGCCAATGGCAATATTGTCTGTTATAAAGTATTTATACCCAGCTTCAAAAAATACTGAAGACATCATGCCTGAGTTTTCATCATATGCTTCTGTGTCTATTGCTCTTGTTGCGCCTAATCCGCTTTTGAGATAAATGCCAGAATCAAAATTGAAGTTTATGAGGGCAAAATCAAATGAATACAGTTTATAGGCATAGTCTATGGTATATTTTGATGTTTCCGATGCTATAGTGTTACTACTCTTGAAATCAGTACAGGTAATCCTAAAGCCGATATAATAAAAACTTTTCATTTGGATTCCTAAAAATGCTGAAAAGGATGATGCTCCTCCGTCGGCTGATGTGGGGTTGAATCTGGAACTGGAACCAGCAGGGCCTTTTGCGTCTACTCCGTCTGCGTTCATATATCCATAACCTGAACTTAATTCAAAATAATACTTATGGTTGTCTTTAGATGAATCCTGAGAATAAAGATTTGAACAGATAAATTTTAAAAATAGTATTAGAATAAAAGATCTCTTCATTTGCAAGCTCCGATGATCTATTTATAATAAATATAATATATTATAAAATATATATATATATATGCTATTATTGAGTCAGTTGAATGTCAAGTTACTATTTGTGTATAAAGATGATATTATAGAATATCGTAAATATTGATTGTGCAGAGGAAATAAATGTTAAATATTTGTCGTTAATAATTCAGAAGGGAGTACCGTTTAATCTCTGATAAAAGATGGCAACTGTGTATTAGTGTTGACAGGTTTTTGCAATATAATTTTATATATGCGTGAATTGATTACGATTTTTCAAAATATCAGAATTAAGAAAAAATAATCGATTAAAAACTTATCTGATCGCTGGACTGGATATCAATGTCAAAAAAAATTCTTTTTGTCTATTCTGACATGGGAGATGGAGGTATTCAACGCCTTTTGTCAATAATCAGTAAAAAACTTTCAGGAAGATATGACTTGTCGATAGCGCTATTCCGTTTTTTTTTCCTTCATGATTTTTACGGAAAAAAAATTGATTTAAAATCTGCCACAAGCCGCAGTTTCCTTAAAACACTTACAGGATTTTTTAAAAGAATATATGTGTTGAAAAAGGAGATAAAAAAAGGCGAATATGATCTTCTATTTGCTCATTCATTTATATCAAACATGGTTGTGTTGATCATTAAGTTTTTTTTCAGGATCCGTATTCCGGTAATCATTGCCTATCACAACGCCGTTTTACAAAAAACCTCTGACATGGGCATATGTGGAAAAATATCACAATATTTTAATCAGAAACTTGGAAGCAGGTCAAACGGTATAATTGCAGTTTCAAAAGGTTTGAAGGGTGAGCTTGTTGCAAGTGGCTTTTCTGAAAAGCTTATAGATGTCATATACAATCCGGTTGATTTAGAAGTGCTAAAAGAAAAAAAAGATGAGAAGCTGGATGACAGGGAAATTAGTTTTTTTTCTGAGGCGCCTGTAATAATAACTGCCGGAAGAATGTCCTACCAGAAGAATCATGAGTTATTGGTAAGAGCTTTTTTGGAACTCAGGAAAAAGATGAAATGCAGGTTGTTGATACTTGGAGAGGGCGAAATGAGGAGTGAGCTTGAGAGAATGGTGCCCGAAGAGTTTGCTAACGATGTTATGATGCCTGGATGGGTCAATAACCCGTATAAGTATTTTTCAAGGGCTTCAGTATTTGTACTTTCAAGCAGATGGGAGGGGTTTGGGAACGTGATCGTTGAAGCTATGGCATGCGGTGTGCCGGTTGTGTCAACTCAGTGTCCACATGGTCCTGACGAAATAATAACTGATGGAATTAGTGGTTTGCTTGTTGCCGAAAACAGTACTGATCAACTTGTCAGGGCTCTTGAAAATGTGCTCGGAAATAAAAGACTGGCTGACAGGCTTGCCGGAAGAGCCATGATAGAGGTCGAAAAGTTTTCTCATGAGAGAATTTCAGCTGAATACGATAAATACTTCATGCAAATTATGGGGCATTGAAATGGGAAAAGATATTTTATTAAAACAATCTCTCATCTGACTGCGCATCTCAACTGTGACCTCATCTTGCACTCTGCCGCTTTATCAGGCGGAGCTTAAGCTCCGCCGTCTATTCCAGGTTTTAAAAAGCAAGTCCGAATGCTGTTCCAAGTCCCCAGTCGCGGTTGTCGTCAAGCGCGTCTGTCATGAGAAGATCAACATTCCATTTATATCTGCTGGTCTTGAGGATTGCGATTCTTGCGCCGGTATTGAAAATACCGCGGTGTGGATCTGATCCGATAGGATCAGCGCTGTAAGAATAGTTTGAAAAATCGTTGATCCAGTGAACATATCCCTTGAAAATGCTCGGGAAAAGCTGAAGGTCAAATCCCATTGAGAAATCAACTGAATCATCTTCCGGAGTACCGAAGGTTTTTCCAATAACTATTGTAGTTTCCGCGGGCATGTTAAAAAAGTTTCCGCCATAAGTTGCGGCAAGATAAAGCTGCCACGCGTTGTCTTCTCTTGCCTCGTCGCCGTTATTCAGCATCTGAAAATTTCCGCCGATTGCAAGCGCCGATGAACCTCCGTTATAGAAGTTAAACTTACCATGAATGTGCATGTCTTCATCATTGTCATATCTGTCCTGCGCGTCATATGCGAATCCGATCTCAGCTTTGCCGTAAATTTGCAGAGTAGCTTTCGGTATATGTGTTCCCTGCTGGTCGTCCAGGTACGCGTATCCCAGATCAAGGGCGAGGCTGTTGCCTTCCCAGCCGGTATGCGCTGTGGGAGTAGTTATGAGTCCTGTGGCCCCGCCGAGACTCGGGCTTTTGAATGCTTCGGCTGACGCGTTTGAAGCCGAAAAAAGTGCGATGCTCAGAGCAGCTGATAAGGCAAGCGCTGTCTTAAGTGTAGTTTTCATTTTTAACCTCTCCGTTTGTAGTGTCATCCGCTAAATGCGGAAGCTGTATGTCTATAAAAAGAGTAAAAAAAAAGCAAATACATTTTTATCGAGCATTTCATCGCGGGACTGTAATGAATTCAGCAGGTCCGGACGATTTGATGCTCAGGGTGAAGTCAGCCGGCCTTTTCCTGAAGGTAGTCAGCCTTACGCGGTAGTTTACGCCCGGAACGAGCTTTCTGAGTGGAAACTCTGCCGACGAACAGATTTCAACGGTTGAGCGGGTCTCCCAGGCCGTGTCAAAGTTTCTGCCCAGCTCTGTGAAGATTTGACCGGTCTTTCCCGGGAAAGGGCTTATATCGACCGGCTTTTCTACGATGAAGTGAAGTACAGCCGAGTCGGGACTGCCACCGAAAGGCCCGGGCGGATATGCCGCCGAGCCTTCAACCGCGATGCAGTCTTCAGCGCGCTGCAGTTTGAAGAAGAGCTCGTATGTAGTTTCTTTGTCAATTTCGTCCGCGCAGAGCGGCAGCGATGAGCTGTTCACAGTTATTTCAGCTGAAGGCTTTGATCCGTATCTGACTGACGGACCGGCGCATCCCGTTATCAGTAAAAAAAATATCATGGGGGAGGATATTGACTTTTTCAGGTTCATGACTGTCTCCTTTACGCAGCATGCTCTCCATGTCAGTATAGAGCAAGAATATTTTGACGTGAATCGCGTGTCCTCTCCGGAAACAGGTCATGAGCGATTACGGGATACGAGTCAGCTTTTTTGGGCTGTTCCGGGGTTGCAAAAACAGAGAAAACATGATAAAAACCGCGGTTCTTCCATTCTTTTTGTATTATGTCTCCTTACGGGGCCAAAAATTTATCGGGCTTCCAAATTCTTCTTGCTTTAAAGCGCCGTGGAAAAGGTAATCATTGAGTGTTGCTCTTCCCCGGGCTAACCGTGCAAATTTAACACTTATATGAGTCCTTTTCGTCAACTGAGGGCGTTTTGTAGCGGGGAATGCAGTATCGGAAAGTTGTTGCTGATATGATTTTGACTTTTCCTGCCGTAAATAATAATAAAGCACAATGCGGCTGACAAAAATATTACCGGATGCGGTGTTTGGCATATGTTTCTAAAATCTATGGAGCTTTTCGGGTTCAAGTCCTTTGCGGACAGGACCCTTATCGAATTTGAACCCGGCATTACAGTCATTGTGGGTCCCAACGGATGCGGCAAGAGCAATGTTGTTGACGCCATAAAGTGGGTTGTCGGTGAAAAACAGGCAAAGAACATCCGCGGTCAGAAGATGGAGGATGTCATTTTCTCCGGGACCGAGCAGAGAAAACCCGTCTCGCTTGCTGAGGTTTCAGTCACTATTGACAACTCGGACCATATTCTCGATATAGACTCGTCAACAGTAACCATCGGCCGGCGTATTTTCCGTGACGGCGAGAGCGAGTATCTGATCAACCGTTCACCTGTAAGGCTCAAGGATCTCGATAAGCTCTTTATGGATACGGGCATCGGGAAATCGGCGTACTCCGTACTCGAGCAGGGAAAGATGGACCTCATACTGTCGACGAGGGCTGAGGACAGGCGCTATATCTTTGAAGAGGCTGCCGGAATATCCCGCTACAAGCTTCAGAAGAGGGAGTCTGTCAGGAAGCTTGAAGAGACCGGCGAGAACCTGAAGCGTATCAACGACGTTATAAGGGAGATTGAGCGTGAAAAAGAATTAAAAGCGAAACAGGCCGAGAAGACGAAGGTGTATCTCGGTCTGCGTGAAAAATTCCAGGATGCAGACATCAAGATCAACATTCTGAAGTTCCGTGACATATCGCGACGTCTTGAGAAGGTGCTGGCTGACATTGAGAAGACGCAGAAGGAGAGGGCTGAGATATCCGCGAGAGTGTCGTCAGTTTCAGAGGACAATGAGCGGGACGAGAAGCGGAAGAACGACATTCAGCATCAGCTCTGGGAGCTTGACAAGAAGCTGGACGCCTTCAAATTCAGGGTTGAGGATATCGACAAAAAGACTGAGAAAAACCGGAAGTCGATAGCCGACCAGGAGGAGCACAGAAAAGCAATCTCCATGAAGATACATGAGAGGACGGAAAACCTCAAAAGGCATCTTGAGGAGAAGGCGAAAACAGAGCGCTCCGAGGTGGAGATAAGGCACAAGGTAGAATCTGACGGGGCAAGGCTGAAGGAGCTTTTCGCCAGGAGGAAGGACAAGATTGCCTTTATTCACAGTTCGCGAGACAGAATAGACGAGAACAGACACAAAATTCACGAAGCCGAAGCGGCCCTGAAGAAGCTCCGAGAGGCGCTTGAGGTTGTTATCCGGGAGCTGATTGACGCGATTGACAGACGTAAAGAGGAGCTTCAGAGCTCTGAGGACGAAAGGCAGCAGGTGAAGAGCGAGATTGCCTCATGTGTCGGCGCCATGGAGGAAGCGGTCCTGTCAGCACGCAGGGCTCTTCAGTCAGGGAGCGCGGCTGAGGCTGCAGAGAGGCTTTCCGAGGCAGATTTTGACCGTTTCAGGACTCTTCTTGACAGGTTTGAGAGCTATGAGGACGGCTTCAGGTCAATACTTTTTGACAAAACGGGGATTCACGCCCGCAAGCAGGGACTTGACAGGGAGATAGCAGATACTTCCCATTCCATAGAAACCATGCGAGGAGAGATAGCCTCTCTCGAAGAGGGGATACAGAGCGCGCAGAAAGAGCTCGAAGATATTAACGAGATGATTACCCGTATTGAAAAGGACCTCTCGAAATACGAAAATGACATTGCCTGGATAGAAAAGCATATTCAGACCCTTAACTTCCAGATCAAAGACCTGAATATGCAGATCAACAACCATAAAGAGGACCTTGAAAGGTCTGAAAAACAGATTAAAACCATGCAGGCTGAGATAGAGGAGTGGCAGAACAAGCTCGTCGAATTCAACGAAAAGAGCAAGGCGCTCGTTGCTGGAATTGCCGACCTGACAAAAAGACGGCAGGAGATTGAGCAGAAGATTCATGAACGCCGCCAGATATCGAGAAAGGACGAAGAAGACCTCGCTGCCGCTGTCGAGAAGATAGGCTCGCTTGAAAAGCTATCAGTCGAGCTCACCTTTAAAAAGTCGGGCATTGAAGATTATCTCTGGGTCGAGTACGAGAAGAAGGCCGATGAGCTTAAAAAACTGCAGCTGCTTGAGTCGCAGTCCGGAGAGCTTCAGAACGAGCTCGCTTCTATTAAAAAGTCTATACAGGATCTGGGGCCCATCAACAATCTTGCCATTGAGGAATTCCGTGACCTGAAAAAGAGATTTGAGTACTATATTGACCAGAAGAAGGACATTGAGTCGGCGCGTGAAGACATTATGTCAGTCATTGAGGAGATCAACAAGACCTCGGTCGACATGTTCATGGAAACCTTTGTTGAAATACAGAAGAACTTTTCCCAGGTTTTTAAACAGCTCTTTGAAGGCGGAGACGCGGTTATTCAGCTGACAGACATGGACAATATCCTTGAGAGCGGAATCGACATCATTGTCAGGCCTCCCGGGAAAAAGACGAAGAATATAAATCTTCTCTCCGGAGGCGAGAGGGCGCTTACAGCCATAGCGCTTCTTTTCGCGACGTACATGGTCAAGCCGTCGCCGTTCTGCTTCCTCGACGAAATCGACGCGCCTCTCGATGAGGAGAACATCGGGCGCTTTCTGCGCATGCTCAGGGAGTTTGCCAAAAGCACGCAGTTCGTCATGGTAACTCACAACAAGAAGAGCATGAGCATCGGTGAGTCCATCTATGGTGTGACGATGGAGGAGCCAGGGGTATCAAAGGTCATCTCCATCCAGATGACCGGAGTGGGGGCCCAGAAATGAAAAGGCTTTATCCTTTTATAGTTCTTATTCTGATGATCGCAGCTTCTGCATGTTCAGTCAATAAAGGCCGTGAGGAAACTCAGCCGCATATTGACGATGAAACGCTGCTGAGCATATACAAGGACCCGGAGTCTATTGCGGCTTTTCTCAAAGAGACTCATGACAGGTATCCGGAAATTACTGCAATCGAGACTTTCGGTGAAAGCACCGGGGGATATCCGCTTTACGCCTTTGTAATATCTGCCGATCCGGGAAATAAGCTTCAGCAGGTCCCCCGTGTAAGGTTGACCGGCGAGATTCACGGCGATGAGTACATCTCAGAGTTTATTCTGACGAGGCTGATAAGCGAGCTAACTGAAACATACACAGAAGATTCCCGCATAAAAGAACTCGTGGACTCAAGGCGGATAGTCATTATCCCCCAGCTTAACCCGGACGGCTTTATGTCGAGGACGCGCTACAACGGCAGGGGGGTTGACCTCAATAGAAACTTCAGCGTTGAGTGGAGCTGGGTGGAGTACAGGTCAGGGAATTCTCCGCTTTCCGAGAACGAGTCAAGGTATTTTGCTGAGTATTCATGGGACGGCATGTTCCATCTGTCGGCGACCTATCATTCGGGCGCGGTAGTTGTAAACCTGCCTTTTGATTACGGATCAGCGACAAGGTACTTTCCATATATGGTGCCGGCAGAATATGACCTCGCCGAGTATGCCGGAAACCTCTACGCGTCTGCGGGTTTTAATCAGACGCCGGGTACACTGTCTGTTTATGATGATGGAGTAGAGTATGTTAGTAACAGCGTCATCAATGGGGGCGACTGGTATAGAATTACAGGCTCGCTTCAGGACTGGAGCTACAAAGCCCAGGGATGTCTTGATATTACTGTTGAGGTGGCCAGGATAAGCCCGACCAGCACAGAAGGGGCCGAGCAGGTGTTTCAGTATAACTACGAATCAATGCTTCAGTTTATTGAATTCGCGGGCAGCGGCGTTGAGGGCCTGGTTAAGCTGCCCGACGGTTCGCCGGCGGCCGGTGTTTCAGTCTATGCCGGCGATATTGTCACATCGACAGACGCGAACGGCTACTACCGCAAAATCGCTGTTCCGGGCGACAGCTTAAATATGTACTTCGAGGCGGACGGTTACGAAACTCAAATAATTCCCGCCGATGTTCCGGAAGAGGGAGCTGCCCGTCTTGACGTGCAGCTGCAATAGCATGATGGTATAGTTGCTCATTTCATCCTGCCAGCATGGTGTCATTCTTTTCCTTTGTTCGAAAGCTTAGCAATGAGGCTGTTCATAAATAGCTTAATTTCTTGGCCGGAGTAATCTGCATCTGATGGGAAAAAGAACATGACTTTTAGATAAACACCGTTGTATCCAGTGATTAGTACTGTGCAGATGTGCTGATCGTTATAACGGTCAGGCGCTGTTGGAACCTCTGCCTTGCAGAAAGAAATTCCTGAAAAAGAGAAGGTAGTACAATCGTTCTCTCGGGTTTTTTTATCGTGTGAAAAATCATTTAATTCAGTACGAATCTCATCAATCAGTTTGTCTGAAATGCCGTCTTGAATTATGTTGTCCGGGTACCTTTTGTAAAGATAAATGCTTGCCGCTCCCCTTCTGCCTCCCTTGAGGACGTAGTGGAACCCATAGCCTAAATCCTGATCTAAAATGTATTTTTTCCCGTAATCATGAGCTTTGTACAGCTCCATACTTCCGATTTTTTCTGTGAGCCTGGCTGCAACCTCAGCCTTGCTGTTTTTGTGGGTAGAAATTTCCTGAAGTGAGCTGTTTATATCAGCGTTTTCGATAACAAGGGAACCTCCAACTCCGCAGGAAGACATAAGCAGAATGCTTATAAAAAAAGGAGCAATATAAAAGATGTTTTTCATTTTGACTCCATGCAATTAGAATTGATTAATATAATAATACACATTGTATAATAACTATTTATTATTCAAATGAGATTTTTCAAGAAAAAAATATACACTGTTCAGGAGTAGGTGCATGAATTGGAGCTGCTGTATTGGCGGGTCGCGGCCCGATCCGATGTAAAATAAAACCGCATCTGTTTATACGATTAGACTCTGCCCGGGTTGGTTCTATAAAATTGAGCTTTGACACATTCGATTAGGCGGTTTTATGTGTAGAAAAGAGTTTAGTTTTCATGTGGTTCATCGGCATCTCCTACTCTTCAGTGTTCAGTTTTTATATTGACATAAAATTAATGCGGTAATAAACTGCATAATACATATATATAGAGGCTCAAGATGGGCCTTACATCTGACACAAGGGAAGGTGTAAAATGAAAGTTACAATTGATGCGATGCTCGGTTCCGCGAGAAGAATGAGCGGGCAGCTTCAGTCTGATGGGAGCGGCTCGCCTAAAACAGGGACTAAAGGGCGTTCCGATTCTGTTTCCATAAGCACAAGGCTGAATTCCCGAATTGATTCACTCGAAAGCGAACTCAGAGCCATTCAGGTCTCAGTTTCCCGTAATCAGGTCGTTCTTGACGGAATAAATCAGCTTCAGGACGATGAAGGCCGCGGCGGTTCTGCACGTGAGCAGATACTTGCCGAGGTCAGGTTCGAAGGAAGGCCCGTTCTCAGGGAATACCTTGATCAGAGAGAGCCCGGCACCAGCCTGCAGGAAGCCTATGGTCAGGCTGCCATGGAAGTCAAGGATGAAACCGAAAGGCTTAAAAGAATGCTCGTTGAGGTTGAAAATATAACCGCTTCAGAACTGGCTTCTCCCGAAAAGGTAAACGGGCTGGTTGATGGAATTCAGACGGTGATATCAGGCGTGCCCGAGTCAGGCCTTAACAGCATATCCAATCTGAGTCCGGAAAATGTCAGAAGGCTTATAGGCTGAAAAGATATCTTATCTGTTTCCGCGGCGCAGGCTGCCCGATGCTTTGGGGGCGTAGATGGTGTCCGATTCGAACGTGTCGCTGAAGACGGGTCTGGAACCGCTTACGCTGATCTCCTTGATTCTTAGCGGCGCGTTTTTCCCCCCGATGGCAATTCTACCCGCGATTGATTTGTCGGGCAGAGAGCTCTGAATAAGGCGTTTTCCGCCGGTAAATACGCTTACCTTGCCGTCCTCAATCCGTATTGACAGTCCGAACGGTTTGCCGTAGGGGATGCTGCATCTCTCTGCGGCGATTTCCGCTGTAAATCCGTTTCCTTTTTTGGTCGGCTTCAGTGTTTCGTCTTTCATTGATGTTTTGAGAATTGAAACCGTATCAAGCTCATCCCGGTCACCTTTTAAGCTTACAGCGTACGAATAGTAGAACCAGTTGTGTTCCGGGCTTTTTACGGCGAAGAAAACTGCCGCTTCAGCTTCGTCTCTGGAGGGCTTTTTTATTTCCATCGTCAAATCGATAGACTTGTAGCCGTCGAGGTCATTAAGCGATACGACAGAGTTGTAGTCAAGAAGGGGGTAGTAGTTCCAGGACTTGGTCCAGGAACGTGTCTCGGCAAGCTCTGAGTTAACGACTGCCCAGTTGCCGTTTAACCTCTGCCACTTTGGCTCAGGCTGAACATCGGCGCCCGCGCCGGCAAAAGCCGGAGAGAGCGCCCAAAGAGAAACCGCAACTGATAATACAGCGGATATTCCTTTAGTCAGCACTTCTGATCAGCCTACTTCTTTTTTGCCTGAAGTGTGTTGATTGTGAGGTCGTTGGCTTCGTCTTCAACGAGTGATGCGGCCATTTCTCCGCCGTCAAGAACGATCTGAGAGGGAGTTCCCAGTGAGTCTATGCACTCGCCTGTTCCGGTCAGCTCATTGACTCCCTTGTACTCTGTTGACGCCTGGTCCGCGTACGTTCCTTCCCATGTCTGGTCGGTTCCTGACTCCGCGACCCACTCAACGTCCTGAACCGTCTGAGCCGATCTGTTGTTCCATCTGAGGTCAGCCTTCTGGTCTCCTGAATCGCAGGCAATTGTCGCAGCTGCTAAACCGAAAGCCGCCGCAAATAAGAGTGTTTTTTTCATAGTTTTCTCCTGTCTGTTTAAAGATTTCAGGCCGGTGATAATCATAAAACGACATAAACCGCCGTGCCTCTCTTTACGCGTTCAAATATGCACTTTTTTTTGCCGCTCGTCAACAACAAAAAAGCCCGAGAGGGTTCTTTTTTTGATATATATAGTTTTATATTGTATAATAATTTTTCAATGAGTCTAAAAAAAGTGTCATAATTTTCTGTTTTTTCACTCATAGATTTCGCAGGCTGCCTCGCATAGCCGGCTTATTATGCTGGATTATTGCTTTCGGCTGTATTACATTAAATGCGGCGGCTGGCCTGTGAAATATATCGTTCGGAGGTAGCGACATGCTGCTCAGGACTTGCTGTATTTTTAAATATGCTCTCTCAACGACTGCTTTGTGCGCAGCAATTCTGCCTTTATTTTTTCTGCAGACGGGCTGCTCAGATGACCGTTCGGGAGTGACCATTGACGGTCCCGCCTGCATGAGAAAAAGTGCAGACTGCGCGGAATTGAAAGATTACTTCGACAGAGTCGCGAAGCTTCAAATTGATATGGGAAGGTATTATTCTGCTCAATCATCAGACGATGCTATGGCCGCTGACGACGACGATGCCGGCGCTGAGAATTCCCTTTCTCCTGAGGAGTATTCCGGCACAAATAACCAGGAGACTGCTGTTGACGAGGCTGACATAGTTAAAAGCGATGGAACATATCTGTACGTCCTCAACGGGGCCGGGCTGACCATATTCAAAAGCTGGCCTGCCGATGAATTCTCTTTGCTGTCCACAGTCTCCATGACTGAACAGCCGCTTGAGCTTATCGTTTCAGGTGATGCTGCCTATGTATTTGCTCATTTCTATAACTACGACAGTCAGGAAACACAGAGGGACTTCCCCGGCGCCGGCTATGTAATGACGAAAATCATGGTCTTTGATATTACGGACAGGACCAGCCCTCAGCTGGCACGCGAGTTCTACTTTGACGGATCGTATCTGACCGCAAGGCTTGTTGACGGGAGGGTGTATTCCGCTGCCGTTAAGAGAATGTACTATTCGTACTACTACGGCTACGATGACATCAGCATTGAGCTCCCGGTAGATGCCTTTTCAGGTGTTGAAAGCAAATCAGACACTGAGAGAGCAGCGCTGCAGTATACGCCGTTTCTGTATGAAAGGACGGCAGATGGGTTTGACACTGCTGCCTGTCCATGCGGTAGCACATATATTCCGGAAACGGCGAACGGCGATGACATCGTTACACTTATGGCTTTTGACGCTTCCAATATCACGGCTGAGCCTGGACTTACTTCTGTTGTGTCGGAGTACCCTGAATTTTACTCTTCAGGGGAAAACATCTACCTTGCAGCGGGAAACTCGTGGGCGTATCTGGCCGAAAACTATACTCCTAAGACCTACGTGCACAAGTTTGCGCTTGGAGAGACGGCTGAGTACAGGGCAAGCGGTGAGCTGCCCGGCTTCATGCTGAATCAGTTTTCGATGAGCGAATACGAGGGATTCTTCAGGGCCGCTGTGACTGAAAATACCTATAACTGGAGCGAACGTTCAAGCTCCATATATATTCTGGAGGATAATGACGGCAGTCTTGAGATTGCCGGAAGCATCACGGACATCGCTCCTGGAGAGACAATGTACTCCGCCCGCTTCATTGGAGACAGGGGCTTCATGGTGACCTTCCTTCAGGTTGATCCTCTCTTTACCTTTGATCTTTCCGATCCGTATAATCCTCAGATGAAGGGAGAGCTCAAGATTCCAGGCTATTCGACGTATCTCCATCCGGTCGGCGATAATTATCTTCTGGGCGTAGGGCAGAACGCGTCTGAGGAAGGCTGGGTCGCAGGAATGCAGGTTTCTCTCTTTGACGTTACGGATATGGACAATCCGGTTGAAAAGTTCAAGTACACCTTCGGGGACGGCTGGACCTGGTCAGAGGCCATGTATCAGCATAAGGCCTTTCAATATTGGGAAAGACTTGGCCTTCTCGCTGTTCCGGTCCAGGAAAACGGCGACAGCGGGTTTTTCAACGGACTGTATCTGTTCAAAATTCAACCCGAGCTGGAAGAGGACTCGATAAGTCTTTACGGTAAAATTGATCATTCGGAGTTTTTTATTCCCGGGGATGATGACTGGTACAGTTACTGGAACCCGGACCTTGATGTAAGGCGCTCTGTGTTCATGTCCGGAGCCGGCAGCGATCTCATATATACCATATCCGGCCTGGGAGTGAAGCTAAACGACCTCAACAGTCTGGATGGAGATTCTAAAGGATTTGCTCTGCCCGAGTACGACTATTACGTCTATGGATATGGATACTACTTTTAATGATCGCCCTCCAATGACTTTGTCTGCTTTTTGTGCGGAATAGCCGGCCGGCTGAGTAAAATAGTTTTGAGCAAATACTGCCCTCCTTCGTTATCATTTCTGTTTATAATTTATGGAATCAAAGATTCAAAAAACATAAAAATAATGGAAAAAATACTTGAATGATATCGTATATGATATCATTTAGAGTGTGTTAAGGTAACATTGACGGGTATAAACATCAACAGAATATATGCGGATATTGGTTATTTGACATCAAATCCCAAAAATATTAAATTTGATGAAATGTTTAGTATTTGTAAAAGATATTTTCCGAATTATAGAAGTTCCGCATCGAGCCATTATATATTTAAAACGCCCTAGCCGGGTGATCCCAGAATAAATATTCAGCGTGATAATCAGAATAAAAAAATGGCAAAACCGTATCAAGTCAGACAGGTTATAACAGTGTTAGAGAGATTGAAAAATCATATACAGGTTAACAATTAAAGAAATGGAAAATCACTACACTTACAGAACCGAATGGTCTATTGAAGATAATTGTTTTGTGGCAAGGGCTATGGAGTTTCCTTTGTTGTCCGCGTTCGGAGTCACCAGAACCGAAGCCGAGTCTGAACTTGACCTTGTTATTGAGGATGTATTGAAATGGATGGAAGAAGATGGTGAACCAATACCTGAGCCTGTGACACTAAAAGAGTATAAAGGTAATATTTTATTAAGAATTCCCCCGGCAACACATAGAAATATTGCTGTCATGGCTTTGAATGAAGGTGTATCGGCTAACCAGTATATTACTTCTTTGATCGAACGCAATATATATTGCGACTCTATCTCATCCTTTATAAGTAAATTAGAAAACAAATTGCAGACTTGTAATGATATTATTCAGAAAATGAACTTTGTAAATGCTAAAATTAATAAAAGAATGGATATCTTGACTGAAAACTCATTCAGCGGTCAGGAGGAACAGATAAAAAATGGGGATAGAATTTGTCCTTATCTTCATTCGAAAGATGAGGAACAATTAATTATATGAGAGAAGTTAAATATCTTAAAACCACGAAAGTAATGATTTTCCCTTCTGACGATATATACCTGGCCGGCTTAAATAGTGAGGCTGCAATTCAAAAAATTACTTCAACATTTTCACTGGTCAGGGCTCCTCTTTCTCCGCAATTTTTAAATCAAATCCCTCAATTGGTATTTCAGAATGGCGTTTTTGAATATAACGGCAACACATATATTATTAACCAGATATCTATTGATGATAGAAAAATAATAATAAATATACTATCGCCTTCAAGTGTTTCAGATTTATTTTTTAATGAGTTTAGAAAATTACTGGTTTCTATTGATCAAAGAGAAGAGAAAAGTTCATACGACCCATTGATTTCTACATATGAGACAACATGTATTTTGAAGCTTGATATAAAACTTGACCGGCTTATTGGCATTATTAGAGCAAAAGAAATAGAAGAGCTGATATCAACGAAACATAGTCATGGTGCAAGTATATCACTTATTCCAACGTCAGTAAGATTTCAGATCAGTTATAATGACATACCGGAAAAATATATCAAGAATAAAATTTCTATATCGGATAAGCCATTTCTGATTGAATTGCGTGAAAAAACTAATCCTGATGATCAAATCTATTATACAGTCTCTCCCACCGATTCTGATACACATCTCGAAATATTAAAGGCTGTTGAAAAAACGTTTGAATAGCCTTTATGGCTTAATCATCTGATTCAGTTTATCCAGCGGCAGAGTGTGGATTTAAGGTAAAAACCTTTCCTGTAAAGCAGCGAAAGCGTTTCGCTGCCCGGTTGAATGAGGTCATTCGCGTTGAGGCTCTGGATTTTTTTGCTGTAATGGTGCAAAAAAAATTTCAAACTGGTTGACTTTGCCTGCCGCTGTATGTTATATCATGAGCCCTGAAAAGGTGAGTTGATGAGTTTACATCAAAAGTACATAATTGCCGCGTTTACGATGATGGTTCCGCTTTTGTTTTGTGATGGGGCATATTCTGAAAAGATTGCGCCCGAAGTCGATATAAAGGTGATTAATCCGGACAGGGGTCCCGGGGGAGACTGCGGTGTAAGGTGGGCTTCAATTATAAACCGAAACAGCCTCTATGAATGGGGGAGGGGAAGAGGGCTTTACCTTGTTCCAGACGCTCCTCCGGCGGTCGATGACTATGCCGGTATGATTCACCGTTACGGAACGCGGATTGCTTTCGAGGGTCTAAACCCGTCGAAGAGTTACTATCTCCATGCAGATTTCGTTCAATGGCGGGTTGAGGCAGGAACAAAGCCGGCGGAAATACTGAGAATATCTTCCGTTGAAAATGGCGTTTCAGCCTTAATTGCTGAAGTACGGTCTTCTGACCTCGCGCCGGGTGAATCTTTTTGTATCGCTGTGCCGTACCGTTTCACTGTGAAGGGGCGCATTGATCTGCTATTCAGGGAGACCGGCGCTCGTCCGGGTGTATGGGGCATGTGGGACATTATTCTCTCTGAGAGTGAAAAAAAACCGGAAACAATCCCGGAATCCGAAAGAAAAAAAGGACGATTTATATTTAAGTAATTATATTGCAGTGAGAGGGTGGTTGTGTTGTCTGTTAAATTTTTCACATGGTTTGTGAATTATTTTTGACAAGAAAAGGGTCACATTTCTTATGAGGAAAACAGTTTTCCAGGTTCACGCTGCCATGCCGGCCGCGGGGGCTCCGCTTCTGAAGGCAGAGCGGTCGCTCTAAAAATCAATACAAACTATATTATTTCAGGGTAATGCCATGTCACACGATAACGAATACTTCGAAAGAGAATATGATGATCATGTCTATGAAGACGATTACTATGAAGAACACTACGAAGAAGAAGAGCTTGAGGCTGAAGACGAAGAGGAACTCATTGAAGAGGATGATGAACTTGACGATGAAGAAAGTACAACTGAGAAACGTATTAACCGCAGTTTCGCATGTGAAGACTGCGATTACCGCTGGGATGATTATATAATAAAAACAAAGGGCAATCTCGAAGACGAAGACGAAGATTATTCTGATGTAGTTTGTCCAATGTGCGGTTCTATCAATGTAGAACAGATATGACAGAGCGCTCAATTGTTATTAAAGGGGCGCGTGAACATAACCTGAAAAACATTTCACTTGATATTCCACGCGACAGGCTTGTGGTTATAACGGGTCTGTCCGGCTCCGGAAAATCGTCCCTTGCATTCGATACCATCTACGCGGAAGGGCAGCGGCGCTATGTTGAGTCGCTGTCTTCATACGCGAGGATGTTTCTCGGCATTATGGAAAAGCCCGATGTAGATCTTATTGAAGGCCTGTCTCCGGCAATATCCATTGAGCAGAAGACCACTCACAAGAATCCGCGGTCAACGGTGGGCACCGTAACTGAGATATATGACTACTTCAGGCTTCTCTACGCCAGGATCGGGGTTCCTTACTGCTATGAATGCGGAAAACCGATCAGCTCTCAGTCACTTGACCAGATTGTTGAACAGCTGCTGACCATGCGTTCAGGCACAAAGCTTCAGATCCTCGCGCCGATGGTTCGAGGCAGAAAGGGCGAACATGCAGACGTGTTTGATTCGGCAGTGAAGAACGGCTTTCAGAGAGTAAGGGTCAATGGGGAGGACCGAAGCCTTGATGAAAAAATACCGCTTGAAAAGAACAAAAAGCACAATATTGACATCATTGTTGACCGGATAGTACTGAAGGACGGCATAAGGCCCAGGCTGGCTGACTCAATAGAAACAGCGATTGATCTTGCCGGAGGCATTGTAACTATTGTGTTCAGTGCTGAGGAAAAGCTCTATTCGACCAGACTTTCATGTCCTGACTGCGGCATATCCATTCCCGAACTCTCCCCGAGAATGTTTTCTTTTAACAGCCCGTACGGTGCCTGTGAGAAGTGCAGCGGACTCGGTTTTATTATGCGTTTTGATCCGGACCTTATCGTAACCGATCCGGAAAAATCTCTGTATCAGGGTGTGCTGGAGGTCTGGGGAAAGAGCACAAGCTACTGGTACATTGAACAGATACAGGCTCTTGAGAAGGAGTTCGGCTTTGACGGGCACAGGCCGTGGAAGGAGCTTCCTGAAAAAATACAAAATATTATTCTCTACGGCTCAGGCGACAGGAAGATAAATTTCAGCATCAAGAGAGAGGATGCTGAATATAAAAGGAAGAAACCCTTTGAAGGGGTCATTCCTTCGCTCGACCGCAGATACCGTGAAACGAGGTTTGAGGAAATGCGTGAATGGATGGAGGGCTTCATGGCTGTCCAGACATGCGATTCCTGCGGCGGAAGAAGACTAAAAAAGGAAAGCCTGGCAGTCAAGGTCGCTGAAAAATCTATAGATGAGATAACCTCTCTGAGCATAGGTCACTGCCGGGATTTCTTTAAAAACATTAAGCTTTCACCCACCGAAGAGAAGATATCCTCCCAGATAATGAAGGAGATTCGTACGAGGCTGAACTTTCTAAACGATGTGGGAATTGACTACCTGACACTTGACAGGGCAGCCGGAACACTCTCAGGCGGTGAGTCTCAGCGGATAAGGCTTGCCACTCAGATAGGGTCAAGCCTTACCGGGGTGCTCTATGTACTCGATGAGCCCAGCATCGGCCTGCATCAGCGTGACAATGAAAAGCTCCTCGCGACTCTGAAGAGAATGCGCGATATGGGAAATACCGTAATTGTTGTAGAGCACGATGAGGACACTATCCTCGACGCGGACCATGTCGTTGACCTGGGGCCGGGGGCCGGACTCAACGGGGGATATGTAATCGCCGAGGGGACGCCGGAAGAGATTAAGAATAATCCCGCGTCAATTACCGGCGCATACCTTTCCGGTCGTGAGAGGATAGAAGTGCCTTCCTCAAGGCGCGAACCGGCGGGCTTTATCGAGGTGAAGGGTGCTGCGGAGAACAATCTGAGGAATATCGATGTTAGATTTCCAGTAGCTGTCTTTACCGCGGTCACAGGGGTTTCCGGCTCGGGGAAGTCCACGCTTACGGTTGAAATACTGTTTAAGGCCCTGTCAACGCTGCTTATGCGCTCAAAGAAGTATCCTGGAAATTTCAGGGAAATTACCGGAACTGAGCAGGTCGATAAGGTCATCGACATTGACCAGTCCCCTATCGGAAGAACGCCGCGTTCAAATCCGGCAACCTATACCGGTATGTTCACTCCTATTCGTGAGCTGTTTGCAAAGCTTCCGGAATCAAAGGTCAGGGGCTACAAACCCGGGCGCTTCTCGTTCAATGTCGCGGGAGGCAGGTGTCAGTCCTGCGAGGGCGACGGTGTCAAGAAGATCGAGATGCATTTTCTCTCCGATGTCTATGTTACCTGCGAGGTATGCGGAGGCAGAAGATATAATCACGAGACCCTTGAGGTCAGGTACAAGGGCAGGAATATCCACGAGGTTCTTGAGATGACTGTGGATGAGGCCATTCCTTATTTTGACAGCATTCCCGCCATAAAGAGCCGGCTTGAGACGCTTGCCAGTGTCGGATTGGGCTATATCAAGCTCGGACAGCCGGCTACTACGCTTTCCGGCGGTGAAGCGCAGAGGATTAAACTTGCAACCGAACTTTCCAAAAGAGCGACAGGGCGGACAGTCTACATACTCGACGAGCCGACAACGGGACTTCATTTCGCCGATATAAAGAAGCTCATAGAGGTTTTGAATTCGCTTGTCGAAAAGGGAAACACCGTAATCGTTATTGAGCACAATCTTGACGTAATTAAAACAGCTGACTATGTCATTGATCTGGGCCCGGAAGGCGGCGACGGCGGTGGGGCCATTGTGGTCGAGGGAACTCCGGAGACTGTGGCTTCCGAAAAGAAATCCCATACCGGCGCGTTTTTGAAAAAGGTTCTTAAACGCCCTTAAAATGCTTTCCTGTTTTCCCCGGAGCGTCCGATAATTAAAGCATGGGACATATTACTGAGGTTTTCCGGGCTGGCGGCAAAGCTTCGGAAAACTGTGCTATCTTCAAACAGACTTTCAGGTGGTCAAAAATGCTTTATTCCGGCAGAAAGCGGTTTTCCGCGTTCCTCAGGGGCCTGCTGCTGTTTACAGCTGCTGCTCTCCCCGTCTATTCTGATTCGGCCGATTTTGTTAAGTTCGAAAGGGGGAAGGCCGAGTTCAGGAAAGGAATGACGTATTTCAACGACGGTCATTATCTGGCGGCGGTTGAGTTTTTCAGAAATGCCCTGGTTCACTATGCCGACTATACTGCCGCGGCAGATTATCTTTCGCGATCTTACAGGCTTGCGGGTTTTTTGGACTCCGCTGTTTCGGAGCTTGAAAGGCTTGTGGAGATGTACCCGGAGAATGCAGTTTTCCGCAACAGGCTAAACGAGATCAAGTTTCGTGAGGCTTTTGCGGGTAAGGCGCCGTTTTCAGGAAGGTATGTCCGCAGTACAGTGGTTGAATCCTCCAAAATGAAGCAATACGGGTTTCCTCATCCCGCCGATATCG
Organism: Spirochaetota bacterium; assembly: GCA_963663865.1. Lineage (GTDB taxonomy): Bacteria > Spirochaetota > UBA4802 > UBA4802 > UBA5550. The sequence goes on along the minus strand of OY760686.1, from coordinate 2,574,180 downwards.
CCGTCGACCGCGAGAAAAATATATACGTGACCTCATTTTCAAGCGGCAAGCTGGTAAAGTTCGATCTGAATGGAAATGGAATCTTTTCTGTAACTCCTGGTTTCGGTTCCGGGCTTTACGGTGTTGACTGCTCTGGCAGCAGGCTTGCGGTTTCCGATTTCAAAAATGACAGAGTTTTTCTGATGAGTACATCAGGCAAAGTGATAAAGGAAATAGGCAGGAGCGGGTCCGGCCCTTCGGAGTTTCACGGTCCTGCCGGATTGAAGTTTGATGCCGCGGGGAATCTATACGTTGCTGATACGGGCAATGACAGAATTCAGAAGTTTGACCCTGATGGGGGATTTATCCTCCAATTCGGGAAAAGCGGGAAGTACGAAGGGGAGCTTTCGGGGCCTTCCGCGGTTTCGGTGATTGAAGGTCTGGTTTATATCGCCGACAGGAAGAACAGCCGAATATCGCTTTTTGATGAATGGGGAAACTTCAAGAAGAACCTGCTTGAGAAGAAGCTTGATAGCCCGAGGGGAATATCCGTTCACGGAGGAAGCCTTTTAATCTCTGATGAAAGGAAAGGGCTTGTGAAATACGATCCGGCAACCGGAGATGTATCTCCTTTCGAGGCTGAAAACGGTGAGGAGAACATCAGGCTTTTCGCCACAGCGGCTGACAGAGACGGCTTTGTGTACTGTCTCGATTACAGCGCGCAGTCAGTTTATGCCTATACTCCGGTTGAACGGAAATACACGAACCTTGAGGTTGAGATCGCCTCAGTCGATACCGGGATGTTTCCGGTTGTAGCCTGCTATGTCAATATCAGAAACAGGGAAGGCCGTCCGGTCTATGGACTGACATCAGAAAATATTAAAATAGTTGAGGACAATGCTCCTGTTTCGTCAATATACACCGGTTATCTTAAAAAAAAGGCGCCTTCAGTTTCAGCTGTAATCTGTGTTGACAGGTCCACCCAGTCGAGAAGATACAGCCCGGATGTTGAGTGGGCAGCAGACTTCTTTCTTAAAAAAATGCGCAAAAACGATTCGGTCAGGACGGTAGGCTTCAGTTCCGACTACTATGAAGCCAGCCCCTATGACTGGAGCAGAAGGAGGACTCTCAAGGCTCTTTCTACCGATGAGTATTCGAGCGGAAAGGTGACAGGGAGGGCCCTCTATAATTCGATATCATCGCTTATTCCCCGCCTTAACAGAAGGGCGGTTATCCTCATTACAGACGGAACGGTTGCCGCTGATTCTTTTGAACAGTACAGCGAGCGGACTATAATTCATTACGCGCAGCGTCACTTTGTTCCTGTTTATATAATATCTTTTAAAAGTCCCGATGAGTCACTCAGGAATATAGCTGAAAGTACCGGAGGCAGTGTGATATTGCCCTCAGAAGTTGACACTCTCCGTTCACTCTATTCACGTATTAAAGGGCAGGATGAGTACAGGTATGTGTTTGTTTACAAAACGTTTAAACCGGCGATTTTCCGAGGCTGGTGGTCGGATATGCGCATAGATATAGATTACAGGGGACTCCGGGGCACGGAGTGGGGAGGTTACTTTGTTCCCTGATAATGACGGGATGCATATCGCGAGATCAGCGATGCTGAGATCACTGAGCGAAAAGGGTATACAATCCGGCAGAGTCCTTGATGCGATGTACTCTGTCCCGAGACATTTCTTTGTTTCTGAGGCTCTCAGGTTCAGTGCGTATAACGACTCATCGCTTCCGATAGGACATGGGCAGACTATCTCTAAACCTTCAGTTATAGCTGGTATGGTGCAGGCATTGAATCTCAACGGGACTGAAACAGTCCTTGAAATCGGGACCGGTTCCGGCTACCAGACGGCCATTCTGGCGAGACTCGCGAGAAGGGTTGTGACCATGGAAAGAATTCCGATGCTCAGCGAGAGGGCCATGTCAGTTCTTTCGCGTTTCGGTTTCAAAAACATTGACTTTATCAAGTCCGGTGATTTTAATGACGCTGAAGGTGAGTTCGATTCTGTTATTGTGGCTGCCGGCGCGGAGATACTTCCGGTATCACTCTTCAGTAAGCTCTCTGAGGGAGGCAGGCTCATTATTCCAGTATCAGACGGCAGGTCCCACTGTATAAACAGATATGTAAGGTGCTTCGACGGATCTGTATCTGTCGACAAGATAGGTAACGCAACATTTGTCCCGCTAATTGAAGACAGCGCTGTTTAAGAACCGCCTTTATTGAATTTGATAACAAATGACCGGGGATAAACGGATGGAATTATTTCAGACGTTCGGACGTATTACGGCCGCAGTCTTGCTGCTTGGCACTGTCAGCGCGGGCCGGGCCGGTGAAAGCGGCAGCAGCATGAACGGGCTCAAGGTTACTCTTACAAAAAAGTACGCCGGAGTGAATCCGTCGGCTCTCAGCGCCTGGTCTTCAGGTGTTGTCAGGGGGATAAAAACGGATGAGAGGATAATAGCTCTCACCTTTGACGCGTGTGGCGGCCCCGGCGGAAACGGATATGATGCCGCTCTTATTAATTATCTTGAGCAGACGGAAACACCGGCCACCCTGTTTATTTCCGGGAGATGGATAGACGCAAACCCGGCTCTCTTTAAACAGCTAAGCGTGAAAAGGCTTTTCGATATACAGAACCATGGTTTGAAACACAGGCCTTTGAGTATAAACGGCGCTTCAATCTACGGAATAAAAGGAACCCGTTCCATATCCGATGTTGTCGAAGAGGTCGAGGGAAATGCTGTCAAGATAGCCTCAATAACAGGAAAAAGGCCCGTTCTTTTCAGATCGGGCACTGCCTGCTATGATGACGTCTCAATAAAGATTGTTAACGAGATAGGATATCGAATTATAAATTACAGGATTAGTCCGGGCGATGCCGAGCATGGAAAGAGCGCCGCGCTCCTTGCCCGCAATCTGCTCAGAGAAGCTTCACCGGGAGCTGTCGTGCTTATGCATATGAACCATCCTGGGCGAAATACAAACGAGGCTGTCAGATTAGCTGTGCCGGAGCTTAAAAAGAGAGGATACAGCTTTGTGAAGCTGGCTGACTACGCGGAAAGGCTGATTGAAAGATAGTTCAGGCCTGACGGGAAAGATGTTTTTTCAGCCATTTAACTGATTTTTTGGATTGTGCCGCCCCTCCGGCGCTATTGCCGTCTTCGGGATATATCTCAATAGTCTTTTCAGTCTGTAGCCTGTTGAAGAATCCCATTATGCAATCGGGCAATGAGAGCGTGTCTTTAAATCCTGAAGTAACAAGAACAGGCATTGTTATTTTATCGGCAAAGTTCAGAATATCGAAGTAGGTAAGGTTGTCCTTAACCTGCTTTTTTTTCGCTCTTGAAGCGGCTATGTAGCCGTTTATCTCTTCGGTAAGCTCGCTTGATGAACGGTTCTGACTAAGCGGAAGATTGCAGAAGGCAGGGGTTTCTAACACAGCGCACGAGATCCTGTCTGAGCTGGCTGCACAGAATGCCGCTGCAGCCGCACCGAGCCCCTTCCCGGCTATTCCTATAGCGCTGCAGTCAATATCGCCAATAAGCCGAAGCGCGTCAATGCTTCTGAACGCGTCGAGATAGACGGCCTTCACGTAATATGTCCTGGGATCAAGTATATTCTCTATCATGTAGCCGGGGCTACGCGTATCGGCATCTGGATTCTTTTTCAGTACGTGATGTCCTCTCATGCCGATGAAAAGATAGGAAAGTGTTTTGTCGAGCGACTCACGCGGTATTTCGGAATAGCGGTTATAGTCGTGAATGTATATAACAGCCCGTGTTTTTTCTGCCCTTGCCGGTTTTAACAGCACAGCGTGAACAAGCGTTTTGGCAAATCCCTGAAAAGTAACATCATACACTTTGAAATTCGCATATCCATCCCGTCTGATCTCTTTGACCGAAAGTTCAAGGTTGATTCTTTTCAGCTCAGCGAGTGAATCTTTCCAAAAGGATTCGAAATCTCCAGGCGCATCAGGTTCCGGGAAGTTTGAGAAGTATCTGTCAAAATCGGTAAGGGGCATTTTCTACCTCAACCGGCGATTTTGTGCAAAAATCCGTTGTTCCACGAGAGGACAATGTAGAGTGAGGCGATGAGAAGCCCGGATATGAAAAGAAAGGCCAGGCCCGTTCCCGCCCATCTGACCGGCTTTTTTAGAAGATACAACATGATGCTTTTAACCGGCAGGCCGTTGCGCTTCATACGAACAATACGTACTGTAATAAACAGCACCAGGAGGGCAGCAATAGACGAAGTCAATATATAGGTGATAACGAAGTTAAAGGCAGCAGTCCTGTTGACAGCGAAAAGTGCTACCGGGGTCACAAGCAGATCCATCGCCGCTATAGAGACGAGGGCAGAAGCGAAGGTAAAAAGCGCGAGCATCGCAATTTCTCTCGTCCGGTAGGTGGTTTTTCTATTTCCTGTTAACTGTGTCTTCATTTCCGGTCCCGTCAGTTTTATCTTTGCCGGAAGAACCATCTTCTGGCTTATCCGCTTTACCCTCAGGATCAACTCCCATTTCTTTGAGGGTCTCTTCGGCAAGCTTTCTGACTCTTTCGTTTTGATCATATTTCATTTTGTATTTCAAAATGTCAATTGTTCTTTTATCCTTAAGCTCTCTGATTAACTCGATAGCTCTTATTCTGACAGCGGCGTTGTTGCTCTTGAGTGAGTTCATGAGACGGGGGGCAGCCTCTGCGTCTCCGAGTTTGACAAGGGCCGCTGTGGCGTAAATACTGAAGGAATAATAGTTCTGCCTCTTTTTTAGCGGATAGTCGTCAATTTCCTTAAGGGCCGCCTTTATGTCCGGTGCGGCGTCAACAGCTCCAATCTTTCCGATTGAGTTTACCGCATAGGAGCGTATAGTGATGTCTTCGTCCTGGTCTTTAAACAGCTTCAGCAGGAAATCCTTAGAGGCAGTATCTTCGACCTTGCCGAGGTAGAGCACCAGCTTCTCTCTGAGAGTATCTGCTGCTTTCACGCTGGATATGGTATCTCTCGCGAAGTCTGCCGCCCCTTTGTATTTAAAATCTCCGAGCGCATTTATTAGCGCCTCGTGAAAGCTTGAGTCTGATTCAATTGACAGTTTTCTCAGAGTTTTATCAAGAGACTCGGCCGAGGATACGGCGGACAGGCTGTTTAGCGCGTAGACTGCGGCGACCCTTACGTCTTCAGAGCTGTCGTCCAGAAGTGCGAGTATTTCAGCGGTTCCACGGCCAAGCTTAAGCTCGCCCAGAACACTGAGGGCCTTAACCTTTATGTCGCTGCTGTATTCGGTTTTAAGAAGTGATATAAGAATATCGTTAAGTTCGTTGCGTCCTTTTTCGTTCTTGATTAGCAGTATCTTGCCTATTGCGTCATGCCGCTCGTCCTGGATTCCGAAGCTGATGGTTTCCTTGATGTACTTAATCCGCTTTTCTTCCAGCTCGGCTGCCTCATCTTTTTTTTCTGCAGGCTTTTCAGCATCGTCGACCTTGGCGTTTTCATTTTTTATTACCGCTTTTCCGTCTGTGTCTATGGCCTTGAGAGGCTGTTCTTCGGTTGTTTTATTCTGCTGGGAATGGACGGCAAGTGCATAAAGGATGCAAAAAGATGCTGACAATGTAGTTTTTAACAGCGATGAAATTTTCATGTAAGCTTCTCCGAGACTGATTGTATTTTAGACGACATGGGTAATGTTCTGTCTGCCCTGTAGTCAATCTTGAGAAGCATATATATTCTTTTACTGTGTTTTTTCATCGATTCAAAGCATCCCGTGACTACATTCATCACTTCGTAGAGCTCACCCTCAATGCAGGTTCCCATAGGGTTTGTTTCGTATTTTAATCCCGATTTTGAAATAAACTTTACTGCCTCTGCAACGAAAGGGCTTACGCTTTCCCCCTGTCCGATTGGAAAGATTGACAGTTCTGCGATTGTGTTCATAAAGCATCCCCCTGTGCCGGCCTGTTGATTTAACAGTGCCTCTTAACAATTTCGGTTTCAAAGAGGGGCTAATCAATAAAAAAAGTAAAAATGCAACCTGTCAGTGTGAATGTGTGTCAATAGCTTTGTAAGATTACGTATAGTTAATCCCGCCGAATCGAAGGGATAATATTTTTCTATGGAGTATTTATGGCACTGGATAATAAAGAGCGTTTCTCGTCATTAAGTCATTGCGCCGGAGCCCTTTTTGGTATGGCCGGACTCATCTGTCTCTTGTATATTTCGCATGGAAATGCCGGTTTGTTTGCAGTTTCTGCGGTTTACGGACTTTCTTTTGTTTTTCTTTTTACGGCGAGCGCTTATTATCACGCGCATAAAAAGTCGGAGAATGAGAATTCTATCTGGAGGAAGATTGATCATCTGGCAATATTTTTTATGATCGCGGGTACATATACTGTTCTGTCGTATATTTTTTTGAGCGGTGGATGGCGCGCAGGCATAATTACAGCACAATGGTCGCTGGTTATCCTGGGGCTGTTTTTTAAGCTCTTCCTGCTCTCGGCGCCAAGGGTGTTTTCAACAGTTATATATCTTTTAATGGGGTGGATGGCGCTTCTTCCAATAGGCCAATTTAAGGAGACCATGACTGTCGGTCAGCTGTGGATGCTTTTTGGGGGCGGTGCGGCTTACACGGTTGGTGCAATAATGTATATGTTGAAAAAACCGGATATTTTGCCTGAAACCATTGGAGCCCATGGCGTATTTCACATTTTTATTCTCGCCGGCGCCCTTATACACTTTGTACTTGCTGCCGGAGCTGTAGCCGGGGCGCTGTGACCTGATTCCTGCAGTATAAAATTACCTCTTCAGTAAATTATTCTTTAGCGGAAATGCCCGAATGGAACGGGCGTTTGCGCTAAAGAAAAAGCTAAAGTAAACAGGTGTTTTTTCGATAATCTAATGTGACATATTATCGGAGGAGATTATGAAAGCATTTTACGGCTGCGCATTTATCATTGCATGTTTCTTCGCGGTTGTCAACGCCTATGCGGAGGACGATATCCAGCCCAATCTTGAGATGATAGCTGATAATCTTAAGTTTGAAAATGCCGAACAGTTTATAAAACTCGGATTTGAGGATAAGGCCATGCAGGAGCTGCATGAATATCTCGAAATATTTCCCCATGGAAACCACAGGAGCGAGGCTTTCACCAGGCTTGCCGGTATATACTCGTCAGAATATCAGTACGAAAGGGCAGTCGAGATGATGCTGAGACATTTTGAGGAATTCAGTACATCAGAAGCAGGTGTTGAGGCCTATTTTCATGCCGGGATGATGTACAGAAAGATGGGCTATGAGTCTGAAGCTGAGGTTATTTTTAACAGAATCATAAAGGAGTACCCGGCCTCAGCTTATTCTTCAAAGGCCTCGGTTCAGCTTCAGCTTGCAGCGATAATGAAGTAATGAGTCTACAATAAAGCTTTATAATAATAGTAAAAAAAAATTGACACATGTACAACCCGCAATGAAGATGCCAAAAATACCGGCAGTTATTCCTGCCGTCAATCCGGTTAAAAGCCGCATGTTTTAGAATAAAATTTGAATATAATGAAATAACACATTTACACGGGGGAATGAGATGTCTTTACAGAAACTTCGCAATATTGGTATTGCGGCCCACATCGATGCCGGTAAGACCACATGTACAGAAAGAATACTGTATTTTTCCGGAACGACCCGCAAGCTCGGCGAGGTTCACGATGGTCAGGCAACAATGGACTTCATGAAACAGGAGCAGGAAAGGGGAATTACAATTGCCTCAGCAGCTATAACCTGCGCGTGGGAAGGACATACGATTAATATCATTGATACACCGGGACACGTTGACTTTACCGTAGAGGTTGAAAGGTCGCTGAGGGTCCTTGACGGTGTTGTAGCCGTATTTTGCGCTGTGGCTGGTGTACAGCCTCAGAGTGAAACCGTATGGAATCAGGCAGACAGGTACAAGGTTCCCCGAATTGCGTTCATCAATAAGATGGACAGGGTGGGCGCTGACTTCTTCGAGGCTGTAGACACGATGGAGAAGTACCTTGACGCTAATCCGGTTCCATTCGTATATCCGATTGGTGCAGAGGATGAGTTTAAGGGACATGTAGACCTGATTAAAATGCAGGCTGTGACTTTTGAAGACGAGAAGAGAATTGTAGGGGAAATTCCCGCTGAATATAAAGAAAAGGCAGAGAAGGCACGGGTAAACCTTATCGAAAAGCTTGGTGAGTTTAACGATGAGATTATGGAACTCTATATTGAGGGACAGGAAGTGCCGGAAGAGCTTATCGTCAGAGCAGCTCGGGAAGCTGTTCTTGCCATAAATATCACCCCTGTTTTCTGCGGATCTGCATATAAGAACAAGGGAGTTCACTCTCTGCTTGATGCTGTTGTAGCATATCTTCCTTCGCCTCTCGATATTGGAGCAGTTGTAGGAACAGATGTTGATGATCCTGAAAAGACTCATACGAGACATCCTTCAGCAAAGGATCCGTTTGCCGCTCTTGCTTTCAAACTAATCCACGATCCCTATGTAGGACAGCAGACTTTCATAAGGGTATATTCCGGCGAGCTGAGAAGCGGTATGCAGGTTCTTAACTCAACAAGAGACAAGCCTGAGCGTATTGGACGGATTATGAGGGTTCGCGCCAAGGAAAGAGAAGAGCTTGAAGTCGCAGGTCCGGGTGATATTGTTGCACTGATCGGGATGAAATCGACAAAGACTGGTGACACTCTTTGTGACGAAAAGTCGCCGCTGGTACTTGAAAACATCTTTATTCCACCGACGGTTATTGAGCTTAAAGTCTCTCCTACGACCAAGAAAGAGGAAGAGAAGCTCGGTCTTGCTCTCAGAAAGCTGGCTATGGAGGATCCGTCCTTTAATGTAAGGCAGGATGAGGAGACTAATGAGACTATTATTTCAGGAATGGGTGAGCTTCACCTTGAGATCATCATAGACCGTCTAAAAGAAGAGTTTGGTGTAGAAGCGGTTGTGGGCGAGCCTTCCGTTGCATTCAGGGAAACAATACAGAGCGAGTGCGAAAACAACTACAAACACTCAAAACAGACTGGTGGAAAAGGACAATACGCTCACACAGTTATCAGAATTGAGCCAAACGACGGAAAAGGATTTGAGTTTGTTAACCATATCAAGGGCGGAGCTATTCCTAATGAGTTTATTCCATCTGTTGAGAAGGGAATTGTCAAGACAATGGAAGAGGGTATTATAGCCGGGTTCCCGATACTTGATATAAGGGTAACCCTTCTTGATGGTTCTTATCACGAGGTTGACTCCTCTGATATGGCTTTCCGTACCTGTGCTTCAATCTGTTTCAAAGAAGCGTTTATGAAGGCGACTCCGACTCTGCTTGAGCCTATCATGAAGATTGAAGTTAACACTCCGGATGATTATATTGGAGATGTTGTCGGTGACCTCAACAAGAGGCGCGGAAAGATTTCAGAGATGAGAAGATTCCGAAAGGGAGCTCAGAAGCTGAACGGAACTGTTCCGCTCATGGAGATGTTCGGATATTCCACACAGCTGAGAAACATATCAAGCGGAAGGGCAAACTATTCGATGGAGTTTTTCAACTACAGCCCTGCTCCAAGGGACATTCAGGAGAAGGTGCTTAAGGAATACCAGGAAAAGAGAAGGGCAGGCGAAGCCCGATAGATTAGATTTATATCTGCACATTGAAAAAAGGGGCTGCCGTTGTTTACGGAAGCCCCTTTTTTATTTTATTTAAGTCGTTTAAAGAGTTTTTTTATCCAAGGGTCGTCAGCTTCCTTTGATTCAAGGAAGAACTCAACGAATTTATGAAGCTGAACGCATGTGTTTTCCGCAAGAGCGTGCTCAACTTTACAAGCTTCGGTGTCGGAGTCCTCGTGGTTGAGACACAGAATCTCCTTGAAAAAGAGCGAAAGACAGTGGTGCTTATTGTAAACTCTGTCCGCAATGTCTTTGCCTTCATTGGTCAGTTCTATATATCCGTATTTCTCATATTCAATGAGCTTCATCTCCTTGAGCTTTAGAAGCGCCGCAGTTACACTCGGCATTTTGATGTCGAGTTTTTTTGCTATATCCTTTACCCTGACTACCTTGTTTTTGTCAGCGAGCATGGTTATAGCTTCCATATAGTCTTCCATGTTGGAAGTCAGTCCGGTGTCCCTGTAAAGGTTTACGATTTTTTCCTTATCTTTGCTTGCCATGTTTTACCCCGCGGTTGTAAAGAGAATTGGAAAGTCCCTGATTATGCCGTATAAGACTGGTTAATTCTCAAATTTGAAATAGATTTTATTAATTCTGCCAAGATCGTTGGTGACTTTATCAATAAGCGGCGAATTTGAAAAGAACTTATCGCCATTTTTTGCTTTTTTGAGGAAAACCGTGTAGAGAGCTCTTGCGGTTTCAATATCGCGCATTGATGGATCACGCTCATAGACCCTTGCAAGATGGTAGTAGGCATCATCAATGGTGTGCCTCGAAGGGTAATGCTTTATAATCTTTGCAAGCGTTTCAACAGATTTTTCTCCCATGCCTGAATTTAGATAGAGATTAGCCGCTTCGAGAAGCGCTCTGTCAGCGAGTTCATGAGAAGGGAAAAGAAGAGCTACTTTTTGATAAGAAGAAATAGCTTCAGGAATATTCTTCTGAAAGGCAAAAGCCTCGGCTGTATTAAAAAGCGAAGCCGGGTATTCTCCTGAGTTTTCAGGAATAAGGGCAAATTCACTTAATGCCCTGTCATAGGAATGCTTTCTGATATGGATTTTACCGCGCCATATTCTGGCGCTGTCCGCGTAAGAACTTAACGGGTAATTGGTCAGAAGCTCATCAAAGGCCTTTAGCGAATTATCGAAGAGGCCGCTTTCATAGAATTCGATGCCGTTTTTTAGCAGAGCCGTCTCTGCCGCTGAGGGTCCTGACCTTCCACGGGCACTTTTGGGAGCTGACTGTTCCGGTTTGCTCTCTTCCTCGGAATCATCAGAATCACCATTAACCTGTTCAGGCAAATCTTTTTGCTGTACACCTTCTGTTTGAGACTTTTCCTGTACAGCATCAGTTCTGTCAAGAATGCGGTTGATTACATCCTCAGTCTTTTTGTAGTTTCGTGTTTCACCAAAAACAGAAACAGCAGCTACAAAAAAGGGAATAACAATAAGTATAAATCTCAATTGCTTATTATACCTTTATCTTCAAATATTTGAGATGGGACTTTTGTGCCGGATTCACCGTCTCTTTTTAAGCTTCTTACCCTGTCTTTGTCAATTCTTTCTTGTGCTCTTTTCTCTCCGGGTATAATCGGCTCCGCAAGGGGGGCGGTGTTTTCTTTTCTGTTTACTTTATTGACAGGCGCGGCTTTTTTCTCCGGTCTATATTTACCTTCGATTATTTCGTCATATGAGTTCATTGGCGTGTTGTTCCGGGGGGTGGATGAGGCCGGCTCAGCTGGTTTGTCGCTGAAAGTCATTTCAGCGGCTTCTCTGGTCTTCCACCGGGTTCTGTCGATTTCCCTGTACGCGGACTCACTCATTAGCCTGCCTTCCAGCATGGCGCCGAAGTTGCCCTCTGCTTTGGAACGGCTTTCAGTGTATTCGAATGTATCTCGCATTGTTTCGGCAAGTGGAGTCCCCTTGATCGAAGCAGCCTCTTTGCCTGACAATACCCCAAGAATAATACCACCAACGGAAAGAACAAAGATGCCGAAAAAGAAACCCTGGCGTATTGACTGGCGGGTTTTTCGGTCCATGTTCACAATTGAATTGTTTATGCTCCCCAGAAGGGACGAAATTATTACGGATATTACTTTCATATTAGTCCACCCTGTCTACAATGAATATCACGCGACATTTTTTTAGTTCCATAATATTTCCCGGAGAACTGAGTATTCTTCTTATATCCCTTGTCGAGATGATCGGATTGCTTTTCACATTTCCGATTGCCGCTGTAATGAGCGGATGGCTTCCCGCTTTCGGATGTTTCAATGCTTCTTTTTCTGTCTGTACATACGCCGCGATTCCTGTCCTGACAGCGAATGCCGGGTCAACAAAGTATCGGTTATATATCTCAAGTCCGTCTGCCGCGTAAACAGCGGGAGAAAGCATCGGTGTAACTTCGAGCCCTCTGGCGTCGATTATCAGCGATGTATACGCGGTTGCAATTGGAATGGCGGAAGGCACCGGGAAGCTGTCTTCAGGGTAAGTGAGAGGAAGCGATTGAAGTATGCTTCCCATAGAGAGTTCAGCAATGCAATGGCTGGCGCTGAAGCCTGCAGGAGATTCCCTGTATGAGACTTCATTTTTAAGCATCATCGCAATTTTGTTTTTTGTCTGCATGTCTTCATCAAGGACTGTGTTTATTGTTTTGCCGTTTTCAATTGTGAGTTTTCCCAGAAGGCGGGATATTTTTTCAACCGCAATGAGCCTTGCTCTTTTTCGGGCCTGTATCCTGGATTCATTAAGCGAAATCGGCTCACCGCTAAGTTCATCAATAGGCCGCCCATCGCTGTTGACCCTGATATGCGATTCTCCGATTACCCGGATTTTGTATTCGCTCCAGCGGGCGCCGTCCACTTCCTTTTCAGAGGCCCCGGCGTACAGGAAAGCGGTCAACACTATCAACTGGAAAATAATATATTTTTTCATAGAGGGCAAATTCCTGAAGATTTTATTCTATATTATCGGCAAAAACCTGCTGTCACGGCTGGTTTTTTGATCAGATTTTGTTCAGTGTTTTACTGCAGTCGGTCAGCAGTCGGCGGAGTATTCCAGTTGCCCTCAGTATTTCATTTTTAAGCATCTTAAAAGCTTCAGCGTCGGGAATTTCGCGCCTGCTGATATGCATGTCAGCTTTTCTGAGGTAGGGACCCAGGAGGGGCGCTATTCCGGATTGTTTAGCAAAAGAGTCCGTTTTTTCCTTCAGCTCAGAGAAATAATTGGAGCTGTCCGCGATTATATTCAGCTTTTCCAGTGACCTGATGGAGGCGCTAACAGCGATTTTGGCGGAATCTACACATCCTTCGGCTTTAATCTGAAGCTTCATTCGGATAATGTCTTCAGGTTTGTTAAGAGGCTTTGGAAGTTGCCCGGCTATTTCAGCGAGGGGTTTCTCAATAGTGTTTCTTATCCTGGCTCCGCCTTCAGTCGAGTTGATAACGTCTATGCCTGTTTTAGCTGATGAATCCTCGAACCAGCCCTTGTACAGGTTGAGTACGAAATCTGTTATAACTGTCCCGGAATTTCCGACCGAGTCTGTCCGGAATATCTTTCTTTTTCGAATAACCTGCTGATTGATGGTGTCGAGGTTGTTAAGCCTTGTACAGGCCGGGAGCCACCCGTCGTTGTGATATGTTCCGCTCGAATGTATTTCACGTCCTGTATAGGCCAAATCCTGGCCGACTAATATAATGGAGCTGCATCCCATGTTAAGGAGAGCATCAAAGGCGCTTGTTGCGACTGATCCGCCTGATTGTATGTCGCCGATTGGGCCGGCAAAGTTTTCCACCCAGTCAATCGCCGGTGTTGTTTCTCTATGCGTTGCTCCAGCGGTATCGGTGTAGTATTTTGAGGTTGTGCTGATTATTATGCCTCCCGTGAAGTCTCGGATTACCGGGGTGCAGCTGACCATGTCAGCAAGAAGATTTATCCCTGATGTGTCAATGCCGCTAAAATGCCTGTGGCTGTGTTTCTGGGCGTCAAGTGTCATTACTATATGGGGTTCAACTCCACACTTCTTAAGAACAGGGAGAGCAGTATCAACACAGAGTATCAGTGCCCGGTCTCTGAGTTTTTTAAGCTGGTGCACATTCTTTCTCAGCGACGGGCCTGCAGATACTATGATTCCAGGTATACCCTTAAACGCTCCAAAGAGCTGTGAAATCCTTGAGGATGTTAAGAGATAGGGGATGTTGCGGAATATATTTGAGACCCAGCGTTCTTCGAATTCGAAGCGTGTGAGCATATCGCTGATTTTTGAAGAAGAAGAATTTTTTGCTGTTTCTATGATTTCTCTGTAAAAATCCGGATCAAGCTGGAAGGAAGGCCTGTGGCTGTAGTGTGAAATTCCTTTAAAATGCTTCAGATCTATGGATTCAATAAATTCAGCGGCATTTTGAGGAGAGGTTATAAGCGAGCAGCCGGAAAAGTATTCCGGGTAGAGTTCCAGCGCTGTTTTGAGCAGGTTGCTGTCGGCTTCGCTTACTGCTATGATGTGCTGAGGAAACCTGTTTTTAAGGGCGCTTACATGGAATCCCAGTCCTGCGCCGGATACGAGAATAATTGACGATCTTCCTGGATCGAACGAGTCTGTAGCACGCTGCGCTTCTTTGACCGGGTCGTAGGCTGAGTGGAGGCGGAAGCCCCGAACAACAGCCGTTTTATGCCCGCTTCTTGTTTCAATTAAGTAGAGTTTATTCATAAGAGCTCCGGAAAAAAGCTAAAGGGCCTGAATCGTTATAGCGTGGTTAAGGTATGCAGATCTGAGTTTTTCGAACAGTTCTTCAGGCTTATGATTATGAGGACGGAAGTATCTGTCAAGAATTTCATTTTCCATGTAAGTGAAAGCGTATTTACGTGATTCAATACCGGCGAAAAGATTGGCGGAATATACTATCGCAACGATGGGCGCATAGCTTTCTTCGGCATCGAGAGGGCTGTGATGGTAGTTTATCGCGTCAATAAGGTAGTCGGGAAAATTCCACTTGTTTGCTATTAGGGCCCCGATAGAAGAATGGCTTATACCAATGCTGATTTCTTCAAGAATAGTCGAGGACCGTATCTTTTTATCGGCTACGATTTCAGACAGCCTGTTGAGGAGAGTCTGGTCCGTCGAAAGAAGCACTATTTTCCCGATATCGTGGAGAAGGCCCGATATAAAAACATGGTCTACTATTCCGTTAAGTCCAAGGGCCGCAGCAAGCCCCCGCGAATAGAAAGCAACCTTGTTGCAGTGCTGCCATATCTGTTCAAACTTTCGAAAGCGAGTATCCAGTATTTTTCTCGCAGCGGCCGCAGTAAGAATTGAATTAAGGTTTCGGAGGCCTATTAGCATTATAGCTTCGTTGATATTTTTAATACGCTTGCCTGTTATAAACCCGGCTGAATTTGATATTCTTAGAACGTCCGCAGTCAGTGAGGGATCAATAACAATTTTTGAGGCTATCTGGTCAATAGTTGATTCGGGGTTATTGCATAGCGCCTGAATCTGGAGGATGTTTTCCGGAAAGGCCGGAAGAAACTCGACGTCTCGAAGTATTTGTTTTTTGATCTCAGTCTGGATTTCAACCGGGCGTATAATTTCCGGTATCTTTATTTGACTGGTGAAGCTTTTTTGCTTATTTAATATGGTGTAATTGTTTGGCTTTATCCCTGCATTCCTCAAAAGAAGAATAATAAGGAGTATTCCAAGTCCGGCCCCTTCGGTTGGGTCATAAACCTCTTCGTATGAAGAATTGAAATCGCTGCTGGATATACCGCTTTGAATCCTTTCACGAATTCGGTCAAGTTCGTCTGGAAGAATTGAGATATTATTTGTTACCGAAATAGTTATACCGCTCTCATCCTTTTTGATTCTGAGTGTTACATTGTATGGGGCTGTTTCGATTTCCTCGCGTATTGAAATCAGATCTCCGATGATTGAATCTTTGAAAATTCTCATGCCGCTGTTGTATATTCTGCTGTCGTTAATGTCGAGGTCGAGTCTGTCGAAGAACTGACGTTTAGCGTTGGCTTTTACGGCGTTTAGTATCATTTCACGGAGAATGGTAATTACAGTATCAAGCAGGAAGGCTTTGTCGTCCCTGGCGAGAAGCCTTGCAATAGACGAGTTAATCGTGGAAAGAACTGTATCTCCTGGAAACGTAAAACGGAACGCAGCCTGTTTTCCATTAAGCACAGCTGATACAAATTCATCCTGGTCTGATCTGTTAGAGCTGTTGTCAAGTGAAGCCGGGCTTTCTGTTGGATTAGTTCCTGACATTATCCCTCGCATAATTTCCTGATTGCGCGGCTGAGTGAACCGGAACAGTATCCGGTTGTCCTGATAATTAGTTAATCGTATCCCATCTGAATATTCCATACATATAGTCAATTGCTTCAGAGTAGTCAATATAAATACGGGCTGCTTTTCTTATTTTGCGGGCTTGCAGGAAACTGCTTTTATCCGCAGATTCAATCATGGTGCCGGAGCGTATAAACGAGTTGAAGACGGATTTTGCTCCTCTGTCAGGAATATATTGCGGAGGAACTATGAGTCTCGTTACAGGTATTCTTGAGCTGAGTCTCGCCGCCTGGCTTATCGAGCTGAAGCTGCTGTCTTCAAGATTAATCTCTATGCTCGTACAGCCGGAGTACCTGAAGAAGTCTTCAATTTCACGGGCAGATGAATAGTCTTTAAGCGGGCCGGAGTAGTATGCCGTTTTGCCGCGTACATATAGAATCCCGGCTTTGTCGTCGTTACCTGATATCCGGGGCATTTGCTCTGTGTTTATGCTTGCTGTTGAGGTTATCAGTATCGATATAAAAATGCCGGTTGCCAGCAGTAAGCGTGAACAGAATCTGAGCTTTCCGGCTAAAAGTGCTGCTGTGATAAAAAGAATCTGAGGAATCAGGAGGTGAAGCCCTCCCGAAAGACTGAAATGACCCTTCGCGCTGCATAGGACCTCCAGTATACCGTCAGACAATTCATACAATGATGTAACGGATTTTACCAGTATAGATGCCAGTACCGGAAGTATCGAGGAGGCCGCTACAGTGAATGCTGAGAGTGCAAGCAATAGAGTGACAAGAGGTACCATTAGAAGGTTGGTAAAAATCCCTGTGAGATTGATTTCACCGAAAATTAGGGCAATTATTGGCACGATAAGGAACTGTGCGGATAAG
Source organism: Spirochaetota bacterium (assembly GCA_963663865.1). Lineage (GTDB taxonomy): Bacteria > Spirochaetota > UBA4802 > UBA4802 > UBA5550. Next base: position 2,557,336 of record OY760686.1, on the reverse strand, counting down.
GTTACCGAGAGAGGGGATGCCAGGAAAGCAGGGAATGATTTCATAAGTGACATGTATCGGGGCTGAAAAAACAGAATGCCCCAGACCGCTGAAACGCTCATGTGGAAGCCCGGTGAATAAATATCCTGAGGTCTTATTAGAACTATCACCAGCGCGGAGAGATAAAGGGAGTTGAATGGATTTTCTTCGCGTCCTAAAAGCACCTGCGCGGTATGGGTGCAGAACATAATATATGCCCTGAAAAGAGATGGGGGTAAATCGGTTATAGCCACGTAAAATGTAAGTGCCAGAGAAGCGCCAATTAGGATGGCTCTTTTCCCGGCGCCGAGAAAACCCAGAAGCAGAAGAGGAAGGGCCGCGGCTATTCCGACGTGCAGCCCGCTCGCTGCCAGGAGATGTATCAGGCCGCATATTCTGTACCTGTGTACAATTTTCGGCTGAATTATCGATATATTGCCGAAAAACAGACCTTTCAGCAAGCTTGCTATATCGGCCCGGAAAAGCGAGTCTAACCGCAGGCGGAGTTTATTGCGAAAAGTCTCAACCGGAGCAGATTCATCCGAAGGGTGGAACTTGATATCCCTGTCGCTGCAGTAAATGCGGAAGAATATCCCCCGTCTCATGAGCATGATTTCAGCGGGAGAATTATTTGTGTTATTGATTTTTCTGATACGGGCGCTGAAGCTGAACCTTTCGCCGTTAACAGGAATGCAGGAGCCGGTATAGGTTATAAGGGCGCATATACCTCCATTCTCATGGCCCTGAGGGAAAATGGTGGCGGTGATATTGTACGAGTTTAGTTTAGCGGAGACATCCTGAATGAGCCCTTCAGTAGGATAGCTGTCAATTATTGAGTTGGGCAAAATTTCTGACCTTGCAGAAATAAACGATGCTGCTGAAAATGCAATTATAAACCCTGTAAATATAAGCCGGCTGACCGCAGTCCTTATCACGGCTATGGTGAGGATTGACATCAATAGTAAAATAGCGCCCGCAGCTATGTCTCTGAATGATGATATAAAGTAGCCCGTGGTAACAAATGTTGTCCCGGTTGAGGCGAGCAGAAGTGCGGCTGAAGGAAGCAGAACCTTGCCTGAATGCTTTTTTACTCTTTCAGGGCCTGTTGCTGTGATTGATCCACCTGACATCTTGTACCACCATCATTGTTTGATGGTAATACGGATGGCACGGCGGAAAGGTGAAAAATTAGATGCGGCCTATTTTTAAAAGAAATCCTAATGATATGGAAGCGGAGTAGCGGTAGGGATTGTCTGTGATGGAAGTTGCTGGCGTTTCTTCGCTGCCGTTGAAGTAGCCGTATTTCCCGCAAATTTCGGCAAATAGTAGTGTGTCAAAACCGGTAGTAATATATACTGTGGCGGGCAGTAGGAATCCCGCAGTGGAAGCATAGTCCCCGGTTGAAGGAGGTGTTTCGAGATACAGCCCGGCTCCGATCCCAAGCGATAAAGTCTTGTTGAATGCGTGGATATAGCTTACGTTCATTGAAAGCTGGTTGTGTGTTACGGGACCATCTCCGCCGGTGTTGTAAAGGTATTCAGCTCGAAAATTTCCCGCAAAGCTGTCCGCGATTAGAGAAAAGCTGCATCCCCCCCCGAATAGAGGCCCGGAGTTCTTCCTTTCTGAGTAAAGGTTTGCCGCGCCGTCCCAGTATCTTTCCTTGACGCCGCCGTATCCCGCGGAGACAACTGGACCTATAAAGGTATAAAAGAGGCTGCTCTCACTGGCGAGCTCACCTCTCTGTGACAGGAGAGGCTGTGAGGTGAGCAATATGAGAAGCGCGGCTGTCTGTAATTTATTTTTCAACGTTTTTTACCTGATATCAAGCGGATTGTTGATTACCTGGGCGTTTGAAGGAATCGCAAAGTTGAACATTCCCGGGAAAACAGAGCCGCCATCTCTGACTGTCAGAGTGAATGATGTGCTGTTTCCCGATCTGTCCTTGAATGTTGCCCTCTTGAGCATAAATGTTGAATCCAGATTAAGTACAATTTCGGGATATGCCTTGCTTTCGGACTTTAACTTCAGGGTGTATCCGCCTCCGCCGCCGGTTGCTATGCCGCTGTATCCGTTTACAATCCCGGCGATTCCGCCCGACACGCCACCGACATCCTGTACTCCGCAGATATTTGAGCCGTTGTCATATATCCAGAGCTTTTTGCCGTTGCACACAACCGATTTGCCGGAAGGACTTGTAAACTTGACGTTTATCATGCCGGGACTCATGTATTTGAATTCGCCAGAATAAGCTGCTCCGCTTGATGAAGTCCAGGAAATTGTTCCCTGAAGCCTGCCCGCGCTGTACATCCTGCCCTGGAAACGGGAAATAGCTTCCTCAACCGTTAACGCGTGGCCCGCGGTGGCCAGCGCTAAAAAAAATGCAAGAGAAGAAATCACTATATTGAATCTCATTTTTTCCGCCGTTCATAGAAGTAATTGCCTGAAAAAACATCCTGTTCAGGCGCTAATTGTTAATCAATCAGCCGTACTGATATATTTCAAGAATTAATTGTTGAAATGGATTATAATATCGCTGATTATAGAGCTATCGTCACGCTGGTTTATATTGAGATTTCAGCAATGTTTGAGATTTGATATAAACTGCGATCAATGGCTGTACTATAAGAAAGCTCTCCAGGAGATTTTGATGACAAAAAGGATTATCATCCTGATTCTGATCGCGGCTGTCTCCGGGCTGTCGTATTTCAACAGTGAAAAGATTTACGGTTTTTACATGGCTGCATATTACAAGGCGCTTATGAAGGAGAGTCCCGGGGATGCGGCTGGCAGAATCAAAAATGCCGCTCAAACGGGCGACGCCGGAAAGTTGAAGACGGCTGTTCAAAGAGCTAATGCTGCTTATCCCGGCAATGCTCTTGTTTTAACAGCAGGCGGAATTGCCTTAATTGATGCCGGGTTGATCAGTGAAGGCCTGTCGCTTATTGGTCCGCTTGCCCTTGCGGGCGAACTTGACAGGCCGAATATGTTGAAGCTGGTCAGCGCTCTTTATGCAAGGGGCTATTATGATGACGTTGTATCAATAGCTTCTGTGGGCAGTAATTTGAATTATTCGGAAGTAAGACGCTATCACGCGCTTTCTCTGTTTAAGCTTTCGGAATACAGTAAAGCAGCCATTGTATTCAGTCGGCTTCTTGAATACGAAGGCCCGGATGCTGATGTTCTGTATCATCTTGGTACATCTCTTTCACGAAGCGGAAATCCGCGGAAAGCTGTTCCTTATCTTGAAAGAGCATACCGGATGGATCGGGAGAGCAGACATACAAGAACAGAGCTGGTGAAGGCATATGGAGCGGCCGGCATGTTTAAAGAGGCGTCAGGGCTGATGATGGATCCTGGATTGAGAAGGAGATAGACAGCAGGCTGTGTCAGCATTAATGATAAAAGGCCGTGAATTAACACGGCCTTTGAATTGTCCATCAGCTGAAAGTAGCTATTTTTTTTCAGCAGCTTCCGGTTTGGCTTCGGGAGCTTTGTTTTCAGGAGAGATTGTTTTAACATCCTCTTTTTTTGCTTCGTCTTTCTTCTCAGGAGCGTTTTTTTCTTTCAGGTGCTTTGTTAGTCCGGATCTGTCAACCTTGGCTTCAGCAACAAGGTTCATAACATATTCATTTGAAAGCATTTTAGACTTCTGCATGAGTATCTGCTGTCTTATTCTTTCAACTACCTCGTTATTTAGAGGAACTCCCCTGAAATACTGTCTGTTTTCATTGTAGAACTTCTCAATTTCCTGCTCGTTCACAGTTACCTGATCCTTCAGCTTCTGGCCGAGGTAGTAAGAGGCTACAGTTTGCATTTTGGTGAATTCAACCAGGGTTTTTAGCTCTTTCTGGTCAATTGAGTCATCGTTAAGGGCCTTTGTGTAGATGAGCTTCTGGGCAATCATCTGATCAAGAAAGCTGTTCTTGTTAAGCATCTGCTGAACCTGCGGATTCATCATTCCAGCCTGTTCTGCCATCTTATCAACCTGATCGTTTGTCTGAAGGTTAAACATAATTTTGTTCTGAGTGTAGTAAAGACTGTTGAATTCATCTAAGGTTATTTTTTCGCCGTCAACCTTGGCTGCCCATTCTCCGGAGAACTGGCTGCATCCGAAAACTGATGCCGTAAGAACAGCGATGAATAGAAAGGATATTTTTTTCATTTTGTAGGTCCTGTAATTGATTGTTTTTATGAGTCAGGCAGTTTATGCCTTAAGACTGTATCTTTCGGTTCTCTAAGCCATCAGGATATTTGTTGCAACCACTTTTTTAACTCGATAAGCTTTTTTTGGGTCTCATCTGTTCCAGGTCTGAAATGAAGTATTGTTGAATCCGACATGTCTGGGCTAAATCGGCTGTCTTTAGAAATGATTTCGATAAGCTTTGAACTGTTAATTTTTGCGTGCGACGATATTCTGATTCTGATACTTCTTGAATCCTCAATGATTTCGTCTATGAAAAGCTCTGATGCCGCAGCTCGAATTCGTTCAAACTCAATCAGATTGAGCACCTGGCCATGAGGAGCGCCGAACCTGTCTTTAAGCTCTTTTTCAAGCATGTCAACCTCTTCTGAGGTTGAACAGGATTCGAATCTCTTGTAAAATTCAATTTTCTGTCTTTCGTCGCTGATATAGTCTTCAGGTATAAAGAAGTCCATCCGTATGAAAAGGTTGGTTCGGTGAGCGAAGACAGGCTTTTCGCCTTTAAGCCGCTTTACTGAATCCTCAAGCATCTGACAGTAGAGATCAAAGCCTACTTCCATAATGTCTCCGGACTGTTCTTTTCCGAGAATATTTCCCGCGCCTCTTATCTCAAGATCGCGCATTGCCACCTTTAGACCGCTGCCCAGCTCAGAGAATTCGGAGATTACCTGAAGTCTTTTCTGGGCATCTTCAGTAAGAGCGATATGCCTCGGGTGAAACAGGTACGCGAATGACTTTCTTGAAGAACGGCCGACGCGCCCTTTGAGCTGATAGAGCTGGGAAAGGCCGAGAGTATCGGCTCTGTTAATGATGATGGTATTGACATTCGGTATGTCGAGGCCGGATTCAATTATAGTAGTACTTACAAGGACATCGTACTTTCTGTTCATGAAGTCTATCATTATCTCTTCAAGCTCGTGCTCATGCATCTGGCCGTGAGCCACACAGACAGAGGCTTCAGGAACAAGGGTGCGGATCATTGACGCATACTCATCAATGTCGTTTACCCTGTTATGAACAAAGAATACCTGGCCGCTTCTTTCAATTTCAGTTCGTATGGCAAGGGCAAGAATGTCGGGATTATCTTCAAGTACGTAAGTCTCAATGGACTGACGGTTTTCCGGGGGGGTCGATATTGTTGAGAGGTCCCTGATGCCCGCCATTGACATATGCAGCGTTCTCGGGATTGGCGTGGCTGAAAGCGTAAGAACGTCAACCATAGCCCTCAGCTTTTTCAGGTGTTCCTTGTGCCTGACTCCGAATTTCTGCTCTTCGTCAATTATAAGAAGTCCGAGATTCTTTATGTTCATATCCTTTGAAAGAATGGCATGGGTTCCAACAACTATATCGACTTTCCCTTCAGCGAGTCTCTCCTTGATTTGCCTTATCTGAGAGGCTGTTCTGAATCGTGAAATCATTTCAATTTCAAAGGGATATTCAGCGAAGCGTTTTTTGAATGTTGCAAAGTGCTGCATCGCAAGTACCGTAGTTGGCACCAGAAGCGCCACTTGCCTACCGGCCATAACCGCCTTAAATGCCGCCCTTATGGCTACCTCGGTTTTACCGAAACCTACATCGCCGCAGATGAGCCTGTCCATGGGCTTTGGGCTTTCCATGTCATCCTTTACGTCTTCGATAGCTGTTATCTGATCGGGAGTTTCATCATACTCGAACCTGGCTTCAAACTCTTCCTGCCAGAGAGTGTCCGGTGGATACTGATATCCCCGCAGAGCAGATCTCATAGAATATATCTCAATCAGCTCCTTTGCTATAATCTCAACCGACTCTTTGACGCGGTCTTTGATTTTATTCCAGGCTGATTTTTTACCAAGAGCGTCTATCCGCGGCGGGCGGCCTTCCATTCCGATATATTTCTGAACCATTGTGATCTGATCCAGCGATACAAAAAGTCTGTCCCCGTCTGCGTAGTTGATGAGGAGGAAGTCCCGCTCAACCCCTCCGGCGGCCATTCTCTCAATTCCGTTGAATATTCCAATGCCGTGATTGATGTGAACTATGTAGTCGCCTTCCTTGAGGTCGAGAAATGATTCGATTGGCCTGGAAGCCTTTTTTTTAAAGGAAGCTTTTTTTCTGTAGCTTCTGCCGAATATATCGTTGTCAGTAAAGATTACTGTACGGGTTGACGCTATTTCGATTCCGTTTCTGAATCCGGAGATAACAATTCTGAGTTTGAAGCTTTCGGGTAAAGAAGAGAAGCCCGGTTCAGGGTTAAGCTTTGCGAACATGTCGGCAAGTCTCCGGGCCTGGCCTTCGAAGGCCGTTGAAACAACGGCCTTCCATCCTTCATCAATACGCTTTGATATCTCGTCTCTGACAGCAGGAACCTTGCCGTGATAGTTTTGTAGTCCCTTAAAGCCCCAGTGAAGTGCGCCGGGATTTGTCGTCATGGTCTGTAAACGGAGAGCATTTGATGAAATTAAGTCCAGAATTGAACCGTCGATCAGCTTTTCGGGCGGCAGGCACGAATCGGATTCATGCTTTCGTGAGAAAAGCTCGGTGTAGGTTTTTTCTATCTGATTACGTTTTGTGTTGAGGCCTGTGGGGTCTGTTAGTATGATATAAGCGTCATTCTTCAGCAGTGTGTGAACGGGTGCTGGCTCAACGGCCAGCGGAAAGATATCTTCAATCCCAGGAAGATGTTCAATTGTACCGTTTATGAAGCTTTCGGCTGCTGCGATCTTTTCCGACGATCCGGATGTTTTTATCCATCGCGCAATGGTTTCTTTTTCAGACGGGAGCAGTGATATCTCATGCCTCGGATAGAAAGTCACTGACGAAAGCGAATCTCCGGATATCTGTGAAACAGGATCGAATTCCCGGATTGACTCGACTGTATCTCCGAAGAAATCAAGACGCACAGGCCTGTCCCTTGAGGGCAGAAAAACATCAACAATTCCGCCCTTTACAGAGAATTGTCCATACTCTTCGACTTTGTGTTCGCGTGAGAAGCCGTATTCCGCGATTGTTTCTATGAGGTCGTCGAAGGGTATCTCTTCGCCCATTTTCAGGGTGAGTCCGCGGTTTGTGAAAAAGTTCTTTTCAGGGATGAGCCGAATGAGCGATTCTACCGTTGCTATCACTATTCCGTTATCGCCCGCAATGAGTCTGTAGATTGATGTGAGACGCTGCCTCTGTATTCTTTCCGGAGGAGAGACATCTTCGTAGGGCAGGGTGTCCCAGCCGGGAAGAGCGATGATATCCTGATCGTCCACAAAACAGGCAAGGTCCTGCTGAAGCTCTTCAAGTGTCGTGCTGTTTTCTGTGACGATTAACATCTGGCTGCCGCTGGTTCTGTAAATAGATGCAATAATCAAGGCGAACGAAGATGAGGGGATGCCCTCAACTGATAAAGGCTCTCCTTTTTCCATGTACGGAAGAAGTTGTGCGAATTCACCGCTGGAACAGAATTCATCAATAAGGTTTTTGAAAATCATAACAGTTTCCGGTTCGGGGCCATAATTAGAAAGCCCGGCTGAATTGTTCTAAATTTCCTGAATCACAGGTTTTCCGGGTTGTGCAGAAAGTCATCCATTGGGAGGAGGCTGTCAAGTACATCGTCAATTTCAAGAAGGGTGTTCTCGATGGAAGTATTTGCATCTTCGAAGGACTGTTTTTCAAAGGAAGTGAGATTTTTCATGGATTCAATATCCTTTGTGCTGAGAAACTCTGTCAGGTTGACGAGAATTTTTTTCAGGTTTCTGTACATGGCCGTGATTGAGTTGTTCATCTCGTAGAAAAAAATATACCTCATAACCCTGTCGGATTCTGTACCCATTGAGTCGACTATGTCCCTTGATCTGGGATCAAGCTTGGCCATATAGTAGGTTATGGATCTGGGATATCCGGTGAGTTCACGGTGGTAGTTTTCTATTTTTTCAAATTGCTGAATACCGTCAATGTCAAGATTTCTGAATATATTATCGAGCTCAATGCTTTCTGTCTTGTTGTCCCTGGTAAAAGCGTTTGAGTTTTTGATGTTCATTATTATCCCTTTAAGGCGTTCCCTGTGGGGGCCTATAAGTGAAATAATTCTTTCAACCGCGTCTCTTGGGCTGAAGGCCGTTGCTGGAATGTCTTCGGTGTCATCATTGTGCCACTCGGACTGTTCCTTTTCCTGGATTTGCTGGGTTTTAATCTTTTTCTGGATTATTCTATGCTGAACGAATTGGGCCTCATCCGTATGGGTGCGTATAAGCTTGATGACCTCAATCTTCTTCGTAAGACGGTTGAACTTAAGGCCGTATATGTTTCCTCGGCCGTCAATATATCTGTTGTTCATGTCAAAAACTGACACTCTGGAGGTGTCGATTTCTGATATATCTGTAATCCTGAGAATCTTCTGCTTCATCAGCATCCATCCGTAAAATCCGGGCATTCGCTGTCAAATTCAACCGCCAGATAGGCTTCACCTTTTCCAGCGCAGTGTGAGTACTTTACGGCAAGTTCAGTCGGGTTGTTCTTCATGAGCCCTGTCCTGACAACCCGGCCTTCTAGATCGTGCCATCCTCTCTTTGACTTGAAGGAAAGCGACACAGGGGAGTTTATGTTGACTTTGGAATTGGTGACAATGAAAAGCCCGCCGCTGCTGACATCCATGATTGTTCCTTTGCCTGACGAAAACGAGTTTTGATCATACTCAACATCGTCAGGATTTCCTTCATAGAATCGGAATTCCGCCTTTATTGAGCACTCGTAGCGTCTGTGTTTTCTCTTTTCGCCCATAGCTCCTCCGGTTTGTTGATGAACGGGCAGTATCATGAATCCATACCGCTGTCAGCGAATCTAACTTCACCCGGTCCCGGTGTCAAGTTATCTTTAATCAGATTTAGAGGGCTGAAAATGATTAATTCAAACCTTCATGGAATAAAAACCTTGATTAATTCGGGGCCGATCAGATATAGCCTTAATAGCGGCTGTGTTTTTTCAATATTTCCGGACTTTTGACGGCCTGTATCCGCAGTGCCTGTTCCGGGTGTATTCCAATTTTTTTCTTCACGGCCTTTAATGGAAAATAGAGGAAATTCGCAATGGAAAACAAAAAGACAAGGTTTATATTTGTAACCGGAGGTGTGTGTTCATCTCTTGGTAAGGGGATATCCGTGGCTTCTCTGGGACTGCTTCTTGAAGGACATGGTTATAAAATCTCGCTGATAAAAATGGATCCTTACATCAACATTGACCCTGGAACGATGAGCCCATACCAGCATGGCGAGGTTTACGTGACGGATGACGGGGCAGAGACTGATCTGGATCTGGGCTATTACGAGCGGTTTACAAACGCCAGGCTGTCTCAGAAGAATTCAGTATCGACAGGTCAAATCTATAATACAGTTATTCAGCGCGAAAGAAGGGGCGATTATCTGGGAAGGACTGTTCAGGTTATTCCCCACATCACCAATGAAATAAAGAAGAGAATTTTTGATGTCGCCAGTGATGACCCGGAACTTGACTTCGTTCTTGTTGAAATAGGCGGGACAGTCGGAGATATCGAGTCAGTTCCTTTTCTTGAGGCAATCAGGCAGATAAGGCATGAGCTGGGATTATCCCGGGTCCTCAATATACATCTTACCCTTGTTCCGGTTATTTCGGTCGCGGGAGAGCACAAGACAAAACCGACTCAGCATTCGGTCAAGGAGCTTATGGAGCTCGGAATAATTCCTGATATGCTTCTGGCGCGAACATCAAAGGCCCTATCCCAGGAAATGAAGTCCAAGATAGCACTGTTCTGCAATGTTTCAGAAAGAAAGGTTATATCGGCTGAGGATGTTAAGGGATCAATTTATGAGATTGTGTACATGTTTATTAGAAACGAGTACGATAAGATTGTTCTTGAGCACTTCAATCTTCCAGACAGCCCGCTTCGCATTCCTGCCTGGGACCGCTTTATCGAGATGCAGCGGAATCCGCTTAAAAAGGTGAAAATAGCGGTGGTAGGGAAATACATTGCCCTGCAGGACGCGTATAGATCCATCTATGAGGCGCTGACTCACGGCGCTGTTGCGAATCAGACCGAGCTTCAAATCGTACGCATTGACTCCGAGGACATTGAGAACTGTCAGAAGGGAACGAGCGCGGAGACGCTGCTTGAGGGGGTTGACGGTGTTCTTGTTCCCGGAGGATTCGGGAACAGAGGAATTGAGGGAAAGATTGCCGCTATAAAGTTTGCCCGTGAAAACAGGGTTCCTTTTTTTGGAATCTGCCTGGGGCTTCACTGCGCTGTTATTGAATTCGGCCGCAATGTCTGCGGTCTCGACAATGCTCACACAACTGAGATTGACCCTGAGGCCGCTCATCCTGTAATCTCTCTGCTTGAAGAACAGGAGCTGGTAGTCGACAAGGGCGGAACGATGAGGCTGGGGTCCTATCCGTGCAGCCTGCAGGAGGGCAGCGGTATCAGGAAGATATACGGCCAGGACGCGATACAGGAGAGGCACCGTCATCGATTTGAATTTACTCTAAGGTACAGAAAGGCCTACGAGGAAGGCGGTATGGTTTTCGGAGGCATATATCCGCAGAAAAACCTTGTAGAAACCATTGAGATACCGGAGCATCCGTGGTTTTACGCGACACAGTACCACCCTGAGTTTAAGTCAAGGCCCACGACACCGCATCCGCTCTTCAGGGATTTCATAAGAGCCGCGGCAGAGCATTCAGACGAAGCCTGAAGCTGAGTACATAAACGCAAAAAAACCCGGATTGTAAAATCCGGGTTTTTTGCGTCCGCCTGTCGATATTACATGAATTTGTACTGAACTCCGAGGGCGAAGTTTTTAACATCTTTGGCGTAAGTGATGTCTTCGGGGTCAGGTGAACCCGGAAGAGTCGGGTTTCCGGTTCCGTCAATGTACATTGCCCACTGGAAGCCGGCATTAACGAGAAGACCCGGCATTACCTCATATCGTGCTCCAAGAGCTACGACGTTGGCGTCGAGGGCCATTTCGAAATCGGTCAGTGTGTCTTCGTTGGCTCCTGTCTGTGTGTACATATAGCCGGCGCTCACGAGAAGCTCAGGCATGATTGAGTACTCCAGTGATATTGCGGCATCAAATCCATTGTCATAGTCTTCATTTGTTTCTGTTCCGTTGTCATGTTCCCATGTCGACCACTTAATCATGTAGTATGTAAAGGAAGCAGAGGCTTTGAGTTCCGGAAGGATGTTGTAAGCGATTCCGATTGAAGCAAGCTGAGGAAGGTTCTTCTTCTCAGTTCCGCCGTCGACGTAGCCGAGTCCCTGGGCAAGAGCAATCTGCGCGCCGCTTACCTCAGTGTCCCATTCCAGAGATGTTTCAGATTCGTATCTTAGTCCGATGTTGAGGCCTTCCATAGGAGTGACGTCAACACCGATGATTCCTGTAAGTCCCCATGTGTTCATTTCAACTTTAGCGATGTTGGTTCCTTCAGAGAGTCCGGTAACCGCCTGGGTTGAGCTGATGTCAAACTCTTTGACTCCGTTTACATAGCGTCCGGCAAGTGATACCGAAAACATATTGTTAATCTTGTAAGCGCCTCCAATTGTTCCGGAAAGGTACTGTGATTTAGCCTTGAGGCTGTCAATGAAAGAGGTAGTCTGCTGAGCTGTTGCCATCGCTGTTGCAGCATCAGCGCCTGCAGTCAGGGCTGCGGCGTAGGCTGAGCCGCCTATCGCTGTACCTATCATCGGAGATCCGCCGTCATACTCCACATCTCCACCGCCGGCAACTGCGTTGAATGAGCCGAATGCTGACCATTTGTCTGCCTTATAAACAACGTACGCGTTTGGAATAATGCTCGGTGTGTCTGATGAATACTCATCTTTGTTCCAGAGCCTTGTGGTGTCAGCATTGTTGTCCGTCATGCTGTAATCCTTTAAAAGATACTGGCATCCGACATTTCCATAGAGTCCGTTTTCGAGGTGCATGACTCCTGCGGGGTTGTAGCTCACAGCGTCGGTGTCAGTTGATGCGTTGCGGCTGAGCGACCTGACATATTCAGCGCTAAGATTGCCGAGTGCGTCAACGCTTCCGGCGTAAAGGCTGCCCGCCGAGAAGACGAGGGCAAGCATGGCTGCTGAAAAGAGCGAAACCTTTTTCATAAATCCTCCAGATGTGTACAAAAATATTTAAACTGCAAGCAGTTTAATGCTAATTAAAAATGTATGGACAAAAAATAAATTTATGTAAGATATATTTAATAAATATAATCTCACTTGTATACACTTATATAATAAGCTGTCAATACTTTTTGAAAAAATGAACGGACGCGTCCGTTTTAAAGTCCTTATGTCATAAGTATTTAAAAATAGCTGCTTGACATCATTTCAGCCGGATAGGCAGATCATAGATTAGAACTTAACGTGTCGGGCCCGGCCGCAATGGATAGAGGTTAACTTAAATGAAAACGGCATCGAAGATATACGCTGTATTTTTTGCTGTATCAATCATTTCGATTATTATTTCAGCTTACACTTCTCCTGTGGGGGATGGGGACACCTGGTGGCACATGGCTTACGGACGCGCCATGGCGAGCAGCTGCAGCCTGATACCGGACCACTCAGCGTATACATGGACCCCGGCTTCAAATGACACAATATACTGCGCGTGGATTCCCGAGCTTCTGATGTACTGGTCTTACAACGTCGGGGGGATGAAGCTCCTTTCCGCCCTGAGATATCTCATACCGGCATGTTTCATTCTGCTGGTCATGCTTTTTGCGAAAAAAAGGAAGCTGTTATTTTATCCAATTACGGCCCCGCTGGCAGCAGCTGCTCTTCTTGCCGCATCCTCGTCTTCAGCGCAGATAAAGCCGGACATGTTTTCATTTTTGTTCATGTCACTCATCGTTTTTATACTTTATAAAGTGAGAGCTGATGAGGACTCTTCCGGCCGGGGATTCTTCTTTCTGCCCCTTGTGTTTGTGTTATGGGTGAACAGCCACGGCGCTTTCATATTCGGCCTCCCGTTCGCCGCGCTTTTTCTGGCCGGCGATATCATTAATTCAAAACTAAATCCGGCTGCCGTTATGGGCTCCACAAAAAGAAGGAACCTTGCCATTGCTGTGTTCTTGTCCTTTGCTTCCTCCGCTGTTACACCCTACGGCTGGAAGTATCCGCTTCAGCTGGCATCCGAGCTTTCCGGAGGGAGCTACGATCTCGGGCTCAGGGCAATAATAGCCTACAGGAGTTCAGCCGGCGATCCGGTTTCAATGGCTCTGCTCGGTATAACTGTGATGCTCCTTCTGATAGCGGTCTTTTTGTTCGGAAGGGGACGCAGGATCGACGCGGCACTGTTTCTGACTGTAATCTTTTACGGTGTACTCTACGCGGTCTTTCAGAGGACAATGTTTTTCTGGGGGCCGATATTCGCCTTTGGGGCCCTTTTCGCAATTGATCCGGATGGGGGACATGTAAAATTCAAAAAGAAACCGGCTGTCCCGCTTATTGCCGCCTCATTGATTGCGCTGCTTTTCGGCGCGTATTCGGTTTACAGGGCGGCAGCTAAACCCTACGATGGAGGATGGTTCGGGCTCGGTAACTCCTATGTCAACTCAGAGGCGGAGACTGAATATATAGCCGCCAACCTGCGCGATTACCGTATCGGGAATGTATACAACAACGGCGGCTACATGCTCTGGAGGCTGGCGCCCGAAACGCCCATAATGATTGATCCGCGCTATTTCCCTTTTGCCGGGTGGTTTCAGGATTACATAGGATTCGCTTCGAGGGGCAGGGTTGACGCATTTCTGTCCAAAAGGCCTTTTGATGTTATAAATGTATTGTACACAGACAGGCAGCTTATGAGGTACTTCGAATCGGCGCCGGAGTGGAAGACAGCTTTCTACGGTCCATCGGGTGCGGTGTTTGTCAGGAGGGAGATAAAGCTTTCACACTCGCTTCCGCTGCCTGCTGATAATATTTCCAATATCAGGAACATTGAGAATGCGAGGGACGCCTGCCTCTTCGCTTCAGGAATCGGCGATCTCGCCGGGGCGCGCGCTATTCTCATGGGAATGAAGAAGAATTATAACGGTTCCAAATTTGAAGTGATTACAGAAGGGGCCTCGGCCAGCATAAAGGCCTCAGAGCTTTATCGAAAAGGCGCTGTCGAAGGGGCTTTCAAACTACTTGTTGAGACAGGCGAAAGGTCGCATGTCAGCAAGAAACTTCTTGCCGATGTGACTAACAGCGCAGTATCTTATCTCTGGAAAAGCGGAGACGAAAGGTCAGCCATACACTGGCTGAGCATGAACCTCGGCAACGATCCATTCGGGCTTGCTACCGTCTATAATTACGGCATTTCGTCGTCCTGGCCTTCTTTAGGGGGGGATAAAAACGCGCCGGATAAGGGTGATGCAAAGTGGAAGCTTCAGCTGAGGTATTTTCTATACAGGTCGGCGTCCCTTCCGGAGTTCGATGCCTGGCGTGCTGTGGCTGTTAAAGCCCTTGACGGCAAGCTTGCATCCAGGCCCGATCTGATAGATCCGCGTGATTTTGAGACGGCAAGGTAAAACAGTCATTCAGGGAACCCGCATTGCGTTGAAGCTGCGGGGATTCTTAGAGTATATAAATTTCATGAGTAAGGGGAAAAAATGAAACTACATAAAATTAACGATTCGGTTTATAAGATAACAGCTACCGCTTCTGATTTTCTCTTCGAGAGCATCTGGCCGGTGCCTCACGGGGTGATGATGAACTCATATCTCGTAAAGGGTGATAACTTCTGCGCTGTGATTGACGGTGTATGCGGCTGGGACGGGGTTCCTGAAACCCTGTACGAAGCGCTCGCGGAAGCGGACATGAAGCCTGAGGACATTGACTATGTCGTCTTCAACCACCTTGAGCCTGACCACACGGGCTGGCTTGAGTCCTTCGTGAAGATACACTCTGATTTTACTCTGGTCTCGAGCGCGAAGGGCCTTGAGCTTGCGAAGGCATTCTACGGAGACAGCTACAGAACCATGGCCGTTAAAAACGGCGATGTGCTTGAACTTGGAGGCGCGGAACTCGAGTTCCAGATGGCTCCGAATATACACTGGCCTGAGACAATGTTTACGCTCGAAAGGACTACAGGCACTCTTTTTACATGTGACGGCTACGGGGCGTACGGAATATTCCCCCATACCGACACGCCCGAGTTTTACGCGGAAAGCCTTCCGCTTTACAAGGAAGAGGCGCTCAGATATTATGCAAACATTCTTGGCGCGTTTCACGGCTTTGTAGCGAAAGGCCTCGACGTTTTTGCAGACCGCAATGTGAGGGTCATAGCACCCGCTCACGGGACGGTTTTTGCCTCAGACCCTGACTATGTAAAGGGACTCTTTGCCAGGTTTACAGAGTGGTCAAAAGGGAATGCCGGGGACAGCATCACGCTTCTGTATTCAAGCATGTATGGAAGCACGGATAAGGCAACCGCTGTAATAAAGGATGAGCTGACCAGGCTCGGTGTCAGGTTTGAAGCTTTGAATATTCCCGAGACGCATGTTTCATTTGTGCTTCCCGCGGTTTTAAGGGCCAGGGGAGTTATCATAGCCGCACCGACCTATGAGTACAAGATGTTCCCGCCCATGGCAGCCGTGATTGACGATATTGGAAGGAAGAAAATTGAAAAAAGGAAGGCCCTCTATGTCGGCTCATACGGATGGTCGGGTGGAGCCGAGAAGGAGCTCAATGAGATTGTTGAAAGCTACAAGCTCGGCTGGAGCTTCGGGAAAAGCGTAACATTTAAAGGCAATCCAACTGAGGATGACCTTGAAAAAACAAGGGCCGCCGTCAGAGAACTTGCTGACAGGATAGGGTAGTTTAAATCAAAAAAAATTACATAAGCGGCCTCCAGAGCCGCTTATGAATTATCAGAGGCCTGAGTTTGCTTGCTGACCGGGGGAATGAAGCAAACTCGGGGATGTTTTATGCGTATTATTTTTAGCTGTCTGCTAACGAACACTGTACGATACTGCAACTACGGCAGATTTCATTTCCAGGCCGTTAAGAAACTCATCATTGTACCAGGAGCCCGCGTCTCTGATCCAGCCGCCTGCCGAAACTGAAAATGAGAGACTGCGCGAGCTTTTCCAGGTAAATGCGAAGCCGATCATTCCCTTTCTGAACGGCGATGTGCCAAGGCCGTGTTCATCTCTTTGCGAAATGGTGCCGCTCAATTCGGTCCTGGCCTCTGATTCGGCTGAGTTGAAGCTGAAGGTGTACAGAAAGTACGGGGTGAATACAAACGTATCCATCAGCTTATAGGAAGGGGCTATGCCGGCTGAGATCCCCGCAAGAAGTCCTGAGCTTTCAACGGAAAGCGATGCTGTGCTGTTGAAGGCGCTGTAAGATGGAAGCTTCCCAGATCCGCTGTAGTACTGGAAAGAAAGGCCGAGGTAGACAGGGATTGAAAAGCAATCGTTTTCGACCAGGTCGTATCCGGCGCCTGCGTTTAATGAAACCACGCTGTACTCTGTGTCCATTTTGAAGGATTCATCTGTAAGCCCCGTATAAAAGGCTGACTCAAGGCCTCCGGTTATCCTCATAAAACCGGCTATACCGTAAAACATCAGGCGGCTGCTGTGAGCGTATCCCGCGCCGAGTCCTGCCGCATATCCGCTGAGATCGTCGCCGGAAACGCCCGGACTGTCATAGGCACGGTCGACTCTGAAATAAGCGGGAACAGCGCTTATGTTAATATCCCCCTCCTTATAATGCGTCATGGGAACGAAGCTGTCGGATATTATTGATGATGCTGTGTTTGAAATGCCGTCAATTGCCCTGGACGAAGGATTAAGGTCAATTGACTGAGCCCCGGCGGCGTTCATGATGAAGGTTGCCGATGCCGCGGACAACAGGGTTTTTTTTAAAAATGAAGTGAACATGTTTTTATCTCCAGCAATTCAGTATAAAGAAATCTGGCTCAGGAAAAAAGTATCAAGCTCACAGCCATAACCGCCATACCGGCAATGAGGCCTCCTATAGCTATATGATGCTCGCCGTATTCCTCTGCGGTAGGCATCAGCTCGTCGAGTGAAATATACACCATGATACCGGCTACCGCCGCGAATACCAGACCGAAGATATCTTCGGAAAAGAAGGTGTTGATAAGGGCAAAGCCTATGAGGGCGCCGACGGGCTCGGCCAACCCGGAAAGAAATGACAGAGTGAAGGCCTTCCTGCGGCTTCTGGTCGCGTAGTAAATGGGTACAGAGACGGCTATGCCTTCCGGTATGTTGTGGATCATGATAGCGGCTCCGATGCTGATTCCCATCGCGGGGTCATGCAGCGCCGACATGAAAGTTGCTATGCCTTCAGGGAAGTTGTGAATGCCTATTGCCAGGGCAGAAAAGAGCCCCATCCTCATGAGCTTTTTATCGGGCTGGAAGGACTCATCGCCGCAGCACTTGACCTGTTTCATTTCATGCGGGTTTTCGTGGGATGGAACCAGATTATCTATGAGGGCAATCAGGCCTATTCCCGCGAAAAAGGCTATGACGGTTATCCAGTAACCAGGGCGGTCGCCGTAAATCACGGTGAGGGCGTCCTTTGCCTTAACGAATATTTCGATAAGCGAGACGTAAATCATGACTCCCGCTGAAAAGCCCAGCGAAAGGGCCAGAAACTTCGGATTGAACTTCTTGGCGAGAAATGCCATCGCGCTGCCTATGCCGGTTGCAAGTCCGGCTACGGCAGTAACTCCAAGGGCGAATAATACATTGTCTGATATCATGTCTGATCCTGTATCGCTCTGATTTCCGGCTTATTGATGCCTGAATAATCTGTCTATGACAAAGCGGTATTTATGTGACGAATTGCCGCGTGACAATTAAGGTTGACTGTTTATTCGTAAAGAACCCATCCATTATCTTCAATTACAGCGAATGAGCTGAACTTCAGAAAACCGTTGGAAGTACGGTCCCACCTTGTAAGGCGGAGTTCTTTGTCGGAAGTCCACTGAGCTGAAGAAGGTCCCCAGGATAAATCCCTGCTTAACTCCTTTATAAATGAGCCTCTGGCAACGCGTACAATCTCAATCCTGTTGTCGATGTAGCCTGCTTCAAGGTCCATGCTGACTGCAGTAAATCTCGAGGAGTCGGGTGAAAAGACGGGACGTCCACTCAGCCTGATTTTTCTTCCGCTTTCCATGTGCACAAGTTCGAAATTAAGGGATTCATATCCCTGTAGAAGAACAAGGGCCAGTTTAAAGTCCTGGTAGTACCCTGAAAGAAATGAAGCAGCGTAGGCTTCAGAGTTGACTTTGTTGTCCCTGTAAACAGCCTTTTTCCCGCGGCTTAGTCTCAGTTCGAGAGTGCCTTTCGAGCGGATGAAGAGCTTCGGGTTCTCTGCAATAAGCTTCTTTTCCATTATTGAAGCGCATTCGCTTGAGTTTTCCGCCGAGCCGGGACAATCAGGGAAAAACTGTCTGAAAGTATCGTCTGGATTTCCCTGTGGAAGCGCAGGTTCAATACCTGCTCCGAAGACGTATCCCTTCAGGCCGTTCATGGTTTTGACGGTCAGCCAGTACCCGCTTACTCCGAAGAGGGAGGCCCTGATTTTCGTATTTGAAACAACATCAAGGCGCGAGCCTTCCCGGACTGTGCTTATAATCTTTGATGATCTGTTCGGTTCTGAGTAGACCGGTGTGCTTTTAAGAGCCCTTGCGGGGCCCGGCGCTTCTCCGGTAAAGCCGCTTATCTGAGGCCCGGCGCATGATGCGGTCAGTATGAGAGTCAGAACGGCAGATGATAAAGAGAGCGAATTATTTTTCATGGCTTTTCTCCGGTCAGGTTCTTTCAATAGTTTTTAAAAAAATAAATGCGTATGTAAAGCAATTTTTAGGTCTAAGCCCCGGGCTTTCTGTTGAGCTTTATGCCCTGTAGAAATCCTCAATTGATTCAACTGTGTACTGAATCTGATCGGAGGTGATCCCGTGGAACATGGGGAGTCTCAGAAGTCTCATGCTTTCGGCTGTTGTATAAGTATCGTCTCCGTGGAAACGTCCGAAGCGTTTTCCGGCCTTTGAGCTGTGCAGCGGTACATAGTGAAAAACGGACGCTATTCCTCTTGTTTCGAGAAACGACATGAGCTTTTCCCTTACTTGAATATTACTTGTTTTAATGTAGAAAATATGGCCGTTAGTTTCGCAGCCTTCGGGAATAATCTGAATCTCAATGTGTCCCGCTTCAACGAGTTCCTGCGAGGCATCTATGTAAAGACGCCAGGAGTTTTTTCTCTGCGACGTGATTTCTTCAGCGCTCTGAAGCTGCGGGAGAAGAAAGGCTGAGCATAGTTCGGAAGGAAGGAAAGAGGATCCGTTGTCAACCCACGAGTACTTGTCTATCTCTCCTCTCCAGTACTTTGACCTGTCGGTACCTTTTTCTCTGATGATTTCCGCCCTGCCGAAGTATTTCTCTCTGTTGACAAGAAGAGCGCCCCCCTCTCCGCACTGGAGGTTCTTTGTCTCATGGAAACTGAGCGCGCCGAAGGAGCCGATAGCTCCGGCCGGGGTTCCTCTATATAACGAAAGAGCAGCCTGTGCCGCGTCCTCAATAACAGTCAGCCCGTGTTTTGCGGCGATATCCAATATCGTGTCCATCTCGCAGGGCATGCCGGCATAGTGGACTGGAATTATGGCGCGTGTTTTATCCGTAACCGCGTCTTCAATCAGTTGCTCATTTATATTCATCGTATCGGGGCGGATATCGACGAAAACAGGCACCGCGCCTCTCATTGTTACGCAAGTTGCTGTAGATGAAAAGGTGTAGGATGGGAGAATAACCTCATCCCCGGGCCCGAGTTCCGTGAGGATGCATGCCATTTCGAGGGCGGATGTCCCGGAAGTCGTCAGCAGAGGCATTGAATCAGGATAGAGCTCTTTAAGGCGTGCCCGGCATTCAGCCGTGAAGTGGTTGTCTCCGGAAAAGCGTCCTGACCGGACCAGCTCAAGCAGATATTTTTCTTCGAGTCCGGTCAGACATGGTATGTTAAAGGGAACCTGCATTAGCTTACTGCTCCTCGATTTTTTTGCCTGCTGCCAGGATGCTGCCTCCAGCAGGAGGGCCGCTACGGCGGAATATCCGGTGCTCAAAACGTGCGGCTGACATGAGGATGGCATTGACTGCCTCATTTATGGCTGTACCGGTCTCGGTGGATTTATGCCCACTCGGACTGAACATGAGCAGAAGTTTCCGAAGAAAGAGAAGGGGAAGAATAAATAGATAGAAATAGCGTATCTCAAGCGGCTCAAAGCCGGCATTGCGGAGAAGGTTTCTCACTGTTTTTCTGCTATATCTTCTTGCGTGCCCGCCTTCAGTGTCGCCTCGGCTCCAGAGGAACTGGTAGGCGGGAACTGTCAGAAAGATGATTCCCCCGGGCTTAAGCGCCGAATGAAAAGTTTTCATGAGGGCGATATCGTCCTTAAAGTGCTCAATAACGTCAAAGGCACATACAGAATCGAAATGCTCCCTGAATGGGAGATCTGATATGTCGGTTTGATAGACCGGGCCCTGTATCCTGGAGGCGGAAAGCCTGAGTCCGGGCTCAAAGATGTCTCCGGCGCTTACCTTAAATCCGGCTTTGCTGAGTTCCATTGCTGTCCGGCCGGTTCCGCAGCCCGCGTCGAACACAGACGAGCCTGGCTTAAGGCAGCGCTTTACAGCTTCTGAAATAAGTCTGCGTCTTATGACAAACCAGAAGTGTTTTTCTTCGCACGAGTTGAGTACGATATGCCCTTCCTCCGAGTACCCCGGTTTGATGTGTGGAATGCCGGCTGCCAGGCGGTAAACGCCGTTTTGTTTTGCGAGCTTGAAGCCGCATCTGCATGACTTTTTATTAAGCGGAAGGCCGCATTCGGGACAGAGAATCATTGGGACGGCTTCCTCGCTGTTATAAGAAAACCGCTTGCTATGTTCCTTGATGCAGGGTGTTTTCTGAGTATAACATCAATATACTTAACTGGCCATGTCAGCATGCTTATCAGGATGTAAAGGACAAGGTGGAGATTCTTTGAACCGAAGGAGAGAATAAGAGCAAGCCATTCCTGGAGAATCCAGAGCAGACCGCTTGTCGGTCCGCCGCATACATCGAGTGATACAATATCGAAATCTTTGAACAGATGCCGCATGCCTTCGATTGTCAGCCTTGAGTAGTCATGAGGACTGGCATGATAGCCTACAATGAAGGGCATGTAACAGCATATTACGGCTCCGGGTTTCATAATCCTCAACATTTCATTGACCGCTGCCTCGGGCGAGGGGACATGTTCAAGCACCGCAGAGTTGAGAATGCGGTCCACGCTTGAGTCGGCAACAGGAAGCGACGTAATGTTGCACACGATGCTGACGTTTTTATACGGAACACAGTCTATGTCGATCATATTATCTGAAAGACTGACGGCTCCGCTTCCGAGGTTGATTGAAACGAGCGATTTGTCCTGAATATAGTCGCTGATAAA
Organism: Spirochaetota bacterium; assembly: GCA_963663865.1. Lineage (GTDB taxonomy): Bacteria > Spirochaetota > UBA4802 > UBA4802 > UBA5550. Next base: position 2,535,688 of record OY760686.1, on the reverse strand, counting down.
TCTCGATGTAAAGTCCGGTGAATAAACAGGGCTGAAAGTTCTGACAATAAACGAATAGAGCCGGGGAAACGATTTGAATATTGATTTAATACGGTCAAGTAAATCAAGGGCGGAAGGAGGATTTTTCAGGAATATGTAACGGCCGTTATCTACGGAAAACTGAGAAGAACAGCCCATGCAGGTAATCCGGTCCTTGCGGAATCGGAGTCTTGAAGATCTGCATTCGGGGCAGATGAACAGCTTTCTCGGGAGTTGTCTGGTCATTGTGATTATTCCTCTGCAGCTAAACCGAAACCGGTAACTCCGTAACCGTTTCCGTTGTAAAGCATGTATTTTGTCCCGTTGTGGGTAAAAACAAACGGATAACAGACCATATCCGAGTCCCATCCAGACTCGGAAGTTGTAAGCCCAGCCTTTTGATCGTTTCTTTTCCACGTGATTCCGTCAGCTGATTCCGCGTAACCTATTCTATACGCCGGAGCGTCGGGAGTGCCGCGGTGTGAAAACCACATCCCGTAAGCGCCCTGTTCTACGAGGACCCTCGGCACCGAGATGGCATATTCGTCAGCGTCTTTAAAGTCAATCGCTGTTATGCCTTTACGGCGCCAGTTGATGCCATCGGCAGATTCAGCGTATTTGATATTGTATCTGTGGCGGGGTAGCCATGATACACACGAAAGATACCACATTCTGAAAAGCCCGCCCACGTAAAGGACGCATGAGCTGGCGGTAAAACATGGGTCAACCGGACTTCTGTCAACAATGGGGCCTTCAGAGTATTTTGTAAAGATGTTTTCCCCCGGGCGTCTCAGCGCAAGGCCAATAGCATTTCTGAATGGTACGCTGACTCCGAGATTCCAGCCTATATAGTAGAGGTATTTTGTGCCTTCGTTTTCGAGAATGCACGAGGCCATGGCCCCCGAGTCATCGAAAAAACCGGGTTCCCCCGGAGAAAGTACCGGTTCAATGTCAACCGACAGAATTTTTAAGCTTTCTATATCGAACATAAGGCTGAATGTATGCGAACGGTTGAGGTCGTCTCTTGAGCTGAAGTAAATTCTGAATAGAGGGCCGTCTACGTTTTCCGCTACCGGCAGTGAGGCATGTGTTTTCATGAGGGGGATGGAGCCGTCAGGAGTGAAGATGTGTCCAATTTTATTCCATTTCATTTTTCATATTCACCTGGTAAAAAATCCCTCCGTAAGGGAAAGCAGCCGTCATTCGCAGAAAAGAAGAGTGCTTGCCGATGCAGGAGCTGCCATTATGCGTGAAAGGTTTGCCGAAGCCCCGATTGAATTAAAGCCCTCTGTTCCGGCATAATCGATTATCTGTAAGGAATAAGGCCAATCCACGGGATTATCCACGGGATTATTATCCACGGGATTATGGAAAAAGTACAGGGAGCCGGTTCTTGTGCAGAGCAGCATCTCTCTTCCGTCGTATGACGATTTGATACTCTGCCAGTCGCCTTCAAGCTGAAACTCCTGGAGCTCAGCCGGCCATGAGGTTGTACTGTCCGATTCAAAAAAAACGAAGTTACCGTCTTTTTCGCATGCGGACAAAAAAGAGCCGTCAGCTGAGCAGGTTATGTCCTGCCAGTATCTTATTCCCGCAGAATCTTCTGCTGCCCATGTCTCTCCTCCGTCCGAAGACGTATAGATATAGCCGTATTCCTCGCAGGCGGCAATTCTCATCCCGTCAGCTGAGACGCACAGGGCCTGCCAGTTCCGAAGCCCGGAGGTATCGCAGGCTGACCAGCTGCTTCCTCTGTCTTTGGATATATAGATGAAGTCGTCTGTAGCGCATGCGGCCAGAAATGAAGCGTCTGAAGCACAGACGATTCTCTTCCAGCTGATTCCTGACGTTGAGTCTGGCTGTTCCCAGGCATTCCCGAAGTCTGAGGATATATACATTCCATCGGAGGGCGCGCAGGCCGCTATAAATGACCCGTCATTCGACATGGCGATATCGGCCCATTTCCGCCTGCCGGCAGCCTGATGCTCGGTCCACAGTTCATCCGTGTCAGGGTCAGGGTATGTATATATGTATCCGCCGCAGTCAGCGGCAGCGAAGCGGAGGCCGTTTGAAGAGGATGCTATTGAAGTCCACAGCCGTATGTCGGGACCGTTGAACTCATTCCAAATCTGTCCTGAGTTCAAAGATATTTTGAGCCTTCCAGGGTTGGAAGCTGCAACAATTACATTTGCTCCCGAAACGGCCGCTGAACTCCAGCTGTCCCTGCCGGATGATATCATCTGAGTCCATTCAGTCCTCGAGTTTCCGGATTTGTAGATGTAGCTGTTCGAAGCGGATGCAACAATCTCGCCAGCGGAATCAAAGCAGATGTCAGTCCAGTTCCTCACGCCGGTTTGAGGGTGCTCTGACCAGGTGGAGCCCCCGTCTGTTGTGCTGTAGATATAGCCGGCTTCTGAACAGACTGCAATCAGTCCCGAGCTGAACACGGCAGCCGCAATCCACGGTCCTGCTCCCGTTGGAGCCGAGGCGGTTTCATTCCAGGAAAGCCCTGAATCTGAGGATGTGAATATGCTGCCCGATTTGCAGACCGCGGCAATGAAAGCGCCGTCGGGAGATACTGCTATATCAGCCCAGTCGCGTTCCCCGGAGAAAGTCCTCATGTCCCAGGTGTTTCCCCCGTCGGAGGATGTGTAGATGTAATCTCCGAAAGCGCAAGCTGCGAGGAGGGAGAAGTCCGGGCTTGAAGAGACAGAAGCCCAGTCAGGTCCGGCCGTGCCCGCGCATAGAGTGCCGTCAGTGCCGGACGAATCAAAGAGCCAAATGCCATCCGGGCCGGCGGCTGTCATGGCCGCTCCGTCCCCTGAAAGCGCAACGGAAGTCCAGCCTCTGATAACAGGCGATGTCATCTCGTGCCATGTATCACCCTGGTCAAAAGTTCTGAAGATTGATTCGGTTGAAACAGCAGCAATGGTGTTTCCGTCATCGGACAGCGCTACGCTGTTCCAGCGGGATGAGCCCACAGATCCGTTAACAGTGTGTTCAGTCCATGAGCTAATCAGCTGACGTCTTATTTTGAAAGTGTATTCAGCAATGCTTCCATCTGAGGCAGTGACCGCGATGATGGTGTCCTCATTTCCGTCTGAAAACAGCCTTACTGTTCTTGATTCTCCGCTTTGAATGATGCCTCCGTTTATCCGTATTTCAGCCTCAGGGTCCTCAGTAAACGGTGTAAGGTTCACTCGGTCGTATGTATAAAATACTGAAAGTGTGTATTCGGATGTATCAGGTGTAAACTCATGTTCAAGGAGCCCGTTTTCAACGTTGAGCGATGATAGACGGCTTGACGGCAAACGGTTAATTCTCAGGATGTATTCTCCGGGCGAATACTTGCCGTGAGCTGAAGTCCTGATAGATACAATATTTACTCCGGGATGGAGTTCAATAATCACTGTCCCGCTCTCTGTCTTAAGCGGAATTTCGTCAACGTAGAATTTAATCGAGGATGAAGCATCCGCGCTAAGCGAGATTGAATCTGTGCTGTAGGGGACCTCGCATTCGTAGCTGGTCGTCAGGCTGTCAAACTCGGGGTTGAGGCTTCCGTTTCCAATTGAGAGTGAAGACAGGGGTGCGGGAATATACGGTTTGATGTCGTTGATGTAATTCCCGCACGAAACGTGAAGGAAACATGCTGAAATGGTCAGCCATATCCAGAAGAAGCTTATGGAGAGCTTGTTTATATTCTTATAAATTGACAAAATCAACCAGCCATATTTATTATGAAAAAATATGAGTTAAAATCATATAGTAAAATAAATATATATAAATGAGAGTATAAGGAAAATCAAAGCTTTTGATTAAACCATGCAATTTTCATGCTGACGCGCAAGCCGGCTTGATTTCCGCCGCTAACTCGTGGAAAGTTTTTTAATAAAAAATGAAGATGTCAAGTGGAAATTTGAATAGTGATAAAAACTGCGAGGACACAAACATCAACTCCTCCCCGCCGCAGGCGGGGAAGTTAAGGTGTAATTGGGCTTCATCGCTGCAAATTTCACAAAAAAACCCCGATAATAAAAAAAAATATGTCAACAGTTTGTGTAAAAATCATCTTATACAGTGTATGGTGGAAATGGAAGACGATAAGGCCTTAAAGACCGAGTTTATTGAGTGCTATAGAAACAACTATTCCCTTGTCTTTAACAGAGTCTATAAGTCTCTGGGGAAGGTGGAAGACGCCGAGGATATCTGCCACGAAATATTCATTGATTTATACAGGAATATTGAGACAGTAATTGAGCCAAAAAACTGGCTGATGACTGTGGCAAGAAACAGGATATCTCAGTTTTACAGGAGCAGAGGCGAGAGCCAGGTTGAACTCGACAGCGGAAAAGATGATCTTTCAGATTTGAGGGAGTCTGTTTCAAACGATCTGAGGATAGTGCTTCAGCAGGAGATTGATAACGCTGAGAACTACGAGGATGATATTGACAGGACCGTCTTTGAGCTTATTGCTATATTACGCTATTCCCGCAGGGAGGCCGCTTTACAGCTTAATCTCAGCTCAAGACAGACAGGTTACAGGTATAAAAGGGTAATAAAGAAGATGATGCATAATTTAAGAAATAAAGGAATCACGGGCGTGGAGGATCTGATATGAAGTCTGGACGTAAAGATATCCTCCTTTTTGAAAGCCTTCTCGACAGAGCTGAGCTTGTCGAAAGCTCTTCCAGGGAGGCAAGACGCCACGCGATTAAGTCGCAGGAAAGGGTTCTGAAAAGGCTGCTCAGAGAGCTTGGCCTCATATCGGCATGGGCAGCTATATTTGCCGCTCTTATGTATCTCATGAAGAACATAAAGCTTTTTATGGCAGTGAATAAGGTTTTAGCGGTATCAACGGCTGTAGCGGTTACTACAGCTTCCGCTGTCAGCGTGAAGTACTATGTTGCTTCAAAAAAAGAGAAGCAGGCTGTTTCGGAAATATCAATTCCGGAGCCGGTGGAAACAGAAACTGAACAGGTCAATATCCCCCCCCGGATAAAAATGAAGCTTATAGGTTTCCAGGGCTTTACTTCAGAGACGATTGGAAGCGCCGAACTCAGTGCATTGAACAGAGCTGCCGCCCGTGTCCTGGGGAGCGGGAGTCAGATGCGCGTAATTCAGTCTGCGGGAATGCACAGTAACGCGGAGTACATCGTGCTTGGAAGCGCGGAGTCTGAAGACGGAGCGGTTCTGTTGACATCAAGAATAGTCAGGGGTGATACCTCCGAGGTTGTAGGGATTGTAAGAAAGTCATTAAAGAAAGATGAAGGCTTCGAAGAGCGCTGCAGAGAATATTTCCGTGAGATAAAAGCGAAGTTAAATTGAAGAGAGTAATTCGGATTATTGTTTGTGCGGTCATGCTTGCCGTGTGTGCGTTTGCTCCGGTTGTGTCTGGAGCTTTTGCCGCATCTGAAAGCAGGCCGGCCGTGGCCATTGCGGGTTTTGAATTCGATGAGGAGTCAAGAAAGTTCGAGAAGACTCTCAGGGATGAGATTGAGCTTAATTTTTTCAACTCGCGCAGTTTCCGCATACTTGAAAGGGAGAGAGTTGACCTTATTCTTAAAGAGAAGTCACTGAAGGAGAACCTCTCCGGCAGCGGAGCCATTGTCTCGGCCGGAAAAATGCTCACAGCCGATTATTTCGTGACGGGCAGCATTTCAACTCTGCTCGGCAAGGCAATTCTGAATATTCGCGTCATCAGAGTGGAAGACGGTTCCATTCTTTACGCTTATGTCAGGCGCATTGACAGGCAGGGAAGTCTCAGGCGCTACCTGAAGAAGATGAGCGCCCTTATTGTTGAGGATATACGCTGGTATCTCGAAAAAGGATATCCCCGGAAACGCGAGGAGTCCTATCAGACGGCAGTTGATGAGCCTGTTGACAATATAAGCTTTGATTTGTACGGCTCGTTTCAGCTACCGGCAGGAGAGTTTGCCGATCGGGCGGAATACGCGTTTGGGGGCGGAGCTGCCCTGTCGTTTAGGGACATTTTTGTTCCGGGCCTTTCCGCGGGCGTTGATGCCGGGCTGCTTCGATACGAGTTTTCAAGCACTCTGGGGGGGTACATGCTGCAGGTGCCCCTGCTGCTGAGGGTGTGCTATGCTGCAGCAGAATTTGGTCAGTGGTCTCTTCAGCCGGTTGTAAGGGCGGGCGCCGTGTACATGAGCTACCATTATCCTTCGGGTGAAACCGTCTACCAGTCCGGCCCTGCCATTGAGTTCATGGCCGATGCAGGTTTGAGCGCCTCAAGAATGCTGACATACAATGTGGGTATGCGCTTCAGCCTCTATTGCGGCTTAGTCGCAGAAAGAGAATCGTTTCCGGTATATGCGGGCGCCGGTACAGGTATATTCTTTCTGTTTTAATCGGGCGCTCCCTTTTCAGACGGTCTATATAAGAAAAATTTCTGTTAAAGACGCAGTTCGCTGCTCTTCATGTTCCGGGGCTTCGTCCTCTCAGGCACGTAGACACTTTCGTCATCGGTATTGTTCATAATGATGGCTCCGGCTCCTATTACGCAGCTCATCCCAATTTTTATGTGATCCCTCAGAGTCGCGTTTACTCCGATGAAGGAAAAATCTCCAACATGTACACCGCCCGATATAACCACATGGGACGTAATAAAGCAGCTGTCTCCGACGGTGGAGTGGTGGCCTATGTGGTTGCCGCTCCACAGTGTTACATTATTGCCGATTTTTACAAAGGGTTGAACCGTGTTGTCTTCGAATATAAAGCAGTTTTCTCCTATTTCGGCGTTTGATGCGATGCTGGCGGCCGGGCTGATGTAGCTTGCGAAGCGGTATCCCATGGCCTTTCCTGCTTCGTATTTTGACGCCCTAACGCGGTTGAGGCCCGCGTAGCTGACAGCGACGAAAAGCTCGTATTCATCAGGGCTGAAATCCTTCCGGATATCTTCGAAGGCGTGAACAGGGAGTCCGCAGAAGCTGTCTGCCTTAATGAAGTCTCTGTCAACAGTAAACGCTTCTACGCTGTATTCTCCGCTTTCAGAAAAGTATAGATGGGCTATCTGCGCGATGTCGCCTGTTCCGAATATTATCAGCTTTTTCATAATTCTCTCCTGTTGTGTCATATATCCTTTCTGACGATAATTGTGAATTCGTACAGCCCGTAATCGTGGTGAAGGGATACGTTTTTTGAAAAATTTCTTTTGCAGAAGTCAAATAGCTTCAGAGGGTCAGCGTAGTAGAGGTCGTCCCTCATGAGGTGTGAATCGGAATATGAGGTCAGAGCGTTAAAGGCAAATGCCTTGACCGATGATCTGTCCATCATTCTGATGGTATCCTGGACATAGGCCTCCCATTCCCTTTCGGAAATCCCGGGGCGGACATTGAATATTCCGCTTGCCACCGTGTAGTCCGCGGATTTCATGCGGTCTGACTTAACGAATGAAATGTTCCTGCCTTTTGAGTGGAGTTTTTTGGCCTCGCTGATCATCTCTGAAGAAATGTCGTAACCGGTATATCTGAAACGGAACCCGTTATCCTTCATCCAGGCGGGCAGAGCGCCATAGCCGCAGCCTAACTCGTTGATGCTGAACGGCTTGCCGTTTTCCACAGCATTCATAAGCTGTCTGAAGCGAAGCGTTTGAGACTCGCTCGAATTCCAGTCCGCGCCCTTCGGAGTGGCGCCGTGAGTTTTCACGAGGCTGCTGTAGTATTCTGAAACAGTGTTTTTGATCCTGTCCCTGCTGAAACGGCAGGGGAAGCTGTGAATCTGCTTGATGACAGTGTAGGGCCTTTTTTTTGTTTCAGTAAACATTCTCGACACGTAGAGCCCTATCAGCCCGACAAAGAAAACTATGAGTCCGCAGGCGAACCAGATGGAGACAAAAATCGATGTCCATCCCTCGATAGCCGTGCCGTGCGCCAGTCTGTCGTATACGAGCTTTATTATGCCGGCGAAGGCGGAAACTGTAATAACAAATCCGATATAGGATGCCGCAAGCAGAGGCCTGCTGCTGAATGATGTCAGGGAATTAATAAGAAGGGATATCTTCTTCTTCAGTGTGTATGAAGTCGGGCTTGATGATCTCTTTCGAACAGGAACCGCAACCTGCCTGAACCCCGTCAGCGCCCAGATGCCGGCCATGAACAGCTCTCTTTCCCTGTGCTGAATAAGCGCGTCGGCGTAACGGCGTGTCATGAGCCTTGCCGTAATCTGATTTGCCGGGATTTTGACCTCAGAGAGGAAGTTGAAAACCCTGTAAAAGATGCTGCCGCTGAGACGTTCAATCAGGCCTCCCTTCCTTACTGTTTGCACACCGTAGACGACATCCGTGTCGTTTTCTGAGATCATTACGGTGTAAAACCTTTCGAGAAGGGCAGGGTCTTCTTCAAGGTCTGAGTCTGCAATGAAAACGTAGTCGCCGCTGCTGTGAGCAATACCTGTCATTATTGCTCTGTGCTGTCCGAAGTTTCTCGCAAGATCAATGACGGTGATGCGGCTGTCGGTCTCGGCACAGGCGAGGGCTTTCTCAAGTGAATTGTCAGGAGAGCAATCATTTACAAGGATGATTTCAAAGTCGTCTGCTATTCTTTCTGCGGACTTTCTGCACCGGGCGCAAAACTCATTTACGTAGTCCTGAGAACGGTAAAGCGACGTGACAATGGATACTTTCATGCGGAAGCCTCTTCCCCGAAGGATTTCATGTAGAGGGGAGCCTCATCTCCCGTGTTGAACATGAGATCAAGAATACTAACGCAGTGATCGAATGGAGGATAGAGCTGCGGATATTCCGGATACCCGCTGTAGTCCATCCACCTCAGCGTAATCCCTGCTTCCCGGAATCTGTTTTCGTCAATATATGCCGCTGCAGACGGGCCGGAAATGTACTCGTCGGCTCCGGATTCAAGGCACATAGAGATAAGCCTGCCGTTGCTGTCGCCGCTAAGGTTGAAATCCCTTGAATCCTTAATCTCAGTTTTAATTCCAGTGATTGAGCTGACTGCTTTAATCAGCCTGATATTTATGTCGGTGAGATATTCATAATCTTCCAGTGATGAGTAGATGGATTCGAAAAGACCGCTGTAGTTTGAGAAGTATCTGGTTTTCGAGTAGTTGCGCTTAATGGTTTTCCAGTGCTTTTCAGCCCATTCTTTGCCGGCAGCTCTTATCGTATTTATCGGAGCCGTGTAGAATCCCTTTGTCTCAACCGGAACAGTGAGCCACTCCCTCCCGCGCGGGGTCTTAATGATGTTGCGGTTTCTCCAGTCCCTGCGGGTGTACTGGGCGTCGTCGTAAATAATGAATATGTCGGATGAATTTATAATATCGAAATAACCCTTCCAGGGAATGTAGTTTGACTGTATTATTGAAACTCTCTTTGCCATGACCATATTGAAGAATCCAGCGGCAGCTGTGTCAACATAAAAAGGCGGCCTGATCGGGCTTACAATATTCTTTTTTTTTCTTTACAGCTTCAGACTCTTCTGATTCACTATGGGGATTTATCGTTTTAATATACTTTGATGAAATGATGCAACCCCCGGTACGGGGGCGGCCTAATTTGGGGACGGACAGCTGTCGCTGTCAGGAACAGAGAGATGAAATTCTGCAGGCGGGTGATTGCCGCGCCGGAAGGGGAAATGGATACTTCACAGATTTTGGAAAACACCTGGGGCAATGATCAGACAGAAAGCCTTGCCAGGCTTGTCGAAATAAACACGATTATCAACTCAACACTCGATATAAAAAAGCTTCTGAACATTATCATGGAGATAATTAAGGAGATCGTTAAAGCTGAGGCAAGCACTCTTCTGCTTTACGACGAATCTTCAGACGATCTTGTCTTTAAGGTTGCTCTGGGAGGGGCCGGTGAGGAGTTGACTGAAAAGTACCGGGTTAGAATGGGGCAGGGCATCGCGGGCCATGTCGCGAAGAGCGGGAAAAGCCTCATTGTAAACGATGTCTATTCAGATGACCGATTTGATCCAAATTATGACCGGGCAACCGGATTTGTCACAAAATCGATTATGTGCGCTCCCCTGTTGCATAAGGGTAAACTTCTCGGTGTTATACAGGCAATAAATGCCGCAGACAGAGAAGGCTTTGCCGCTTCTGACAGCGCCGTGTTCAGCATATTCGCGGATCAGGCCGCACTGGCAGTACAAAACGCAGTCTATTTTCAGAAAGCGATTGAGGAGGAACGCTTAAAGGCCGAGGTCGAAGGAGCAGTTGCTGTCAACGAGGTCTTCGGCAGGAGCGTATCAGTACGTGCGGGCGGATTGTCCGCGTTTACGCTTTCAAAGCCCGCGCGTGAGCTGGGAGGCGTACTGCATGGCGGAATGGAAATCAGTGAGGAGGTCGCGTATTTTTACATTGGCGACGTCTCAAGAAAAGGCATTCCCGGGGCCCTGGCCGCATCCAGTATACGCGGAGCATTATCTTCGCTGCCGATAGTTCCTCTTGGGGCGCCTTCCAGGATTTTTCAGCTTCTCAGAAAAACAATGATTCAACTCCCGGGGGCAGCAGCCTTATCAGGGGTTTACGGTTTCATTGATGGCGGCACGCAGTCAGTATCGTTTGTTACGGCCGGCAATGTATGTGTAATACTGAAGAGAATTGGCAATGAGGCCAAGATGGTTTTCCAGTCCGGACCCGAAGAGCCGGGATATGGCCGTGTAATAACCGTAAAGATGAAGCCCGGAGACTGTCTGGCGGCGGTTACCGGCGGTGTGTTTAACATACGCAACAGGTCAGGAAGAAAGCTGTCTAAAGATGTCCTGCTGAGCGCTCTGGCGCAACAGGTTCAGTCAGTTGAAGAAGGGGCAGGCGCGCTTTTGAAAGCGGCTGAAGATTTCGCGGAGGGACTGGCGGTCAGAGAAGACCTGGCAGTTGCTGCGGTCAAGCTGGTCCAATAACAGTAAATCCAGAAAGAGAGAGTAATATGAGTGAATTCGTGTCGGTGATATTTTGCAGGAGATGCAGTTCGAGGTACGTGGATGCTTCTGAATGGACCGAAGCTGGGAATCCGATATTTAAATGTAGAAGCTGCGGATACACGGAAGAGGTAGCCGGCTTTACGCTTGGCCGCTGTAAGGTGAGCTCTGGTGAGCTGATGGATGCCCGCGATACGCGGGCGCTTAAAAACCGGTACGAGAAATAGGCCTATTTCCCGTGAGTTCGCGTAAACAGGCCTTTGAAGAAAGCGTGAACATAGAATTTGAAAATTCGCATAAGACGCCCGATACGCCAAGGCCTGACTGCGGTTCTGTAAAGCCAGTCTGTGCCCGTTGCCATCGCACAGGCGGGCGCTTTCTTGATGTCGCCTGAAATAATGTCAATACATCCGCCAACGCCGACGAAGACTGTATTCTGAAATTCTCCCTTTATCTTTTCAATCCATCTGTTTTCTTTTGGAAAACCCATGCCTACGAAGACGATATTTGCTTCCGATTTTCTCATAGCTTCCACGACCGCCTTTTCCCGTTCAGGGCTGAAATATCCGCCGTGCCTGCCTACGATTCGTATTTTCGGAAACGATTTTCTGATGTTGAAGAAGGCCATCTCGGCAGTTTCCGGTTTGCCGCCAACAATGAAGATGGAAAAGCCCTTGATTTCAGCGATACGGATAATGTCCATCATAAAGCTGAGTATGGGGATTCTCTGCTTCAGAGGGGTTTTGATTTTCTTTGCCGCCCATACCACGCCAGCTCCGCTGGGAATTATCATGTCCGCGCCGGAGAACAGGTTTCTCATCTCCTGACGGGTCTTCATTCTTTCGATTTTATAGGGATTTACCGGAACGATGTGGTTTACTCCCCCGTTTTCAATCATGCGTATGACTTTGACAACAGCCTGTTCCCTTGTCAGATTGTCAATGTTGACACCCAGCACGTTTACCGGCTCTCCGTCTTCAAGCGAGACCTGGTTGTACTCAAGAACAAGGTCTCTGTCTTCCTTGTACGAACTGTAGTAATGTGAATCGCTGGACATCTAATCCTCCTAATAGTCCCTTTTCATGGCGCAGAACTCTCCGCACATTGAACATTGATCGTTGTCCACTGAGGGAACGTCTTCCCTGTACCTTTTAGCTTTATCGGGGTCAATCGCGAGCTTGAACATCGTGTCCCAGTCTCTCTTTCTCCGGGCTTCACTCATCTCATCGTCAATTTTTCTGGCTCTGCTTCCCATTTTTACAATATCGGCTGCGTGGGCCGCTATTTTTGAGGCAATTACACCTTCCCGGACATCGTCAGGAGAGGGGAGTTTCAGATGCTCGGCCGGAGTGACGTAACAGAGGAAGTCGGCGCCGCTTGCGGCAGCAATGGCTCCTCCGATTGCTCCGGTAATGTGGTCGTAACCCGGAGCTATGTCTGTTACAAGCGGGCCGAGAACATAGTAGGGGGCGCCGTCACACAGGGTTTTCTGAATCTTCATGTTAGCTTCAATTGTGTCAAGGGGCATGTGGCCCGGACCCTCTATAATGGCCTGCACCCCTTTTTCCCTTGCCCGGCGGGCGAGCCTTCCGAGCTCAACCATTTCATGTATCTGTCCCCGGTCATTGGCATCGTGTATGCCTCCTGGCCTGAGTCCGTCACCGAGGCTGATAGCCACGTTGTATTCGGCCATAATGTCCAGTATGTCGTCGTAGTATTCGTAAAGCGGATTCTCGCTGTGGTTCTTTTTTATCCACTCGGCGATAATGGAGCCGCCCCGGCTGGTAATTCCCACGAGACGGTGCTGCGAACGGAGTGATTCAATGGAAGCGCGCGTCACGCCAGAGTGAATGGTCATGAAGTCGACTCCTTCCTTTGCCTGCCTCTCTACTATGTTCAGAAAGTCCTTGATGGTCATGTCCATAATGGACTTCTTCATGTCCATCATGTCCTTGGCAACTTCGTAGAGCGGCACAGTGCCTACCGGTACCGGAGATTCTTCAATGATTTTACGCCTGAAGTCTGTAACGTTGCCGCCGGTGCTGAGGTCCATAATCGCGTCAGCGCCGTACCTGACGGCAATTCTCAGCTTCTCCATCTCTGTTTCAAGCTTGAAGAAATCAGGGGATGTGCCGATGTTCGCGTTAACCTTGGTTGTTGTTCCATTGCCGACGGCAACCGGCTTAATTGTCCTCTGAGTGTTTCTGAATATTGCGACACGCCCCGCGGCAAACTCTTTTAAAAGGAGCTGTTCGTCCAGTCCTTCACCTGAAGCTGCGGTTTTCACGTCATCGCTCATTATGCCCTTCTGGGCCTGTTGAAATATATTCATTCTTTTACCTCTGATCTGGTGCGGTTTCTGCCTAATAACGGAAATTGAACTATCGGTGTGCAGGAAACTTGTGCTATAGGAGCCTGGAATTAGACATAATACCCGCTTCTGGAAATTCTCAACTGAAACATTGTGGTGTCAATAATATTTCTCAGGCACGGGTATTATTCTTGAAAAAATGGTCTGCCGATTTATTAAACCCTTGACATCAAGCCGAAAAATTCCTGACCTGAATAGCCGTCGGATTTAATCCGGCTGGCTGCAAACCTGTGAAGAAGTGCAGTTAAACGCGAGGTGATCATGGACAGATCTGAAACGATATGCCAGTTAAGCCGTAACTCTTTTGGGCGGGGGATGATGCTTGAGCCGGCACAGGTCAGGCCATTCCTTGAAGAAAAAGTCATGGAAAATGTTAGCATTTACGGGCCGGCAGTTATAGTAAAAACAGGTGTCGGATCAGGGGAGCTTCTGGCAAAGCTGGCAGCTGAAACAGATGCTGAAATTGTCGTTGTCGAGCCCTGCATTGACACAATAAGGGCTTTTGTTGATAAATACAGCGGGGCAAGTTATTCTTCTATCTATTGGATAAACGGTGTATTCGAGAAGATACCGGTCGATTACTACAAGGCTGACATGATTATCTTAACCGACTATCTGAGCTTCATTGAATCCGGCGAGGCAATTGATGAGATGAGAAGGGTGCTTCAGTTTGACGGAATACTGATCGCCGCTTCCCCTCTGCTCAGCGGCGACGATGAAGACGGTATATACGATGAGTATATGCGCTCAATGTTTCCGATTCATAACGAGTACTATTTTCCCGAAGAGCTTCAGACAATTCTTGAGCTCAACGACTTCAAGCTCGTAAACTATGACGTTGAGTCTTTCAAGGAGAATGCCGCGGAAAAAATTGCTTTCTTCGCCGAACTGACGCCTGAAATTAAAAAAACCGCAGAGGCATTCGTGAGCGAAAACAAGGATAGGCTTGCTTCATCGTGCTCGTTTGCCGGGGGAGAGCTTTCCGTTCCATATTATGCCGGCGTTTTTAGAAGACTTAAACCGGATACTGCAAAAGGACTAAAATGAGATATATTTCAAATGCTTCTGAGGCCGGTGGAACTGTTGTAGTACCCGGCTCGAAATCGCACACCATAAGGGCACTTGTTCTTGCCGCCCTTGCATCTGGCGAGTCCAGGATAAAGTCGCCTCTGGATTCATCCGACACCCGATCTTGTCTGGATATGATCCGCGCTTTTGGAGCGGAGGTTATTGAGCATGACGGTTGCTGGACTGTCAGGGGACTCGGCGGCGCAGTGGCCGTTCCCGATAATGTGATTGATACAGGGAACTCGGGAACGAGCCTCTACTTCGGCATGTCGATGGCGGCTCTTGTTGATGGAACGACCGTTTTTACAGGAGATCACCAGATCAGAAACAGGCCTGCAGACGGGCTGATTGAAGCTATTCGAGAGCTGGGAGCTGAAGCTTTATCTACAAGAGGCAACGGCAAGGCCCCGTTTGTGATTACAGGCAAAATGAAAGGCGGCAGGGCGCGCGTTGAGGCAGTAACGAGTCAGTATCTTTCTTCGATACTTATTTCTTCGCCCTTTGCCACCGGTGACTCATCAATTGAAGTCGGATTGCTCAACGAAAAGCCTTATGTGGATATTACTCTTTCCTGGCTCGACCGACTTGGAATTAAATATGAAAATCACGATTACAGAAAGTTTATTATTCCGGGCTCTCAGAGGATCAGCGCGTTTGAAGAGGCTATAGCTGCTGATTTCTCTTCGGCTACATTCTTTATGGTTGCCGCTGCTGTGACAGGCGGCGAGCTGATGCTCAGGGGACTCGACTTCAATGATTCACAGGGAGACAGGGAGGTCGCGGACATTCTGCGTGCCATGGGCGCCCGGGTTGAGGTCGACGGACTAACCTGCGTCGTAAAGGGCGGGGAACTGAAGGGGGGCGAGTTCGATCTGAACGCAATACCAGACGCTCTTCCTGCTCTGTCCGTGGCGGCATGCTTCGCCGAAGGTGAGACAAGGCTGGTAAATGTTCCCCAGGCCAGGCTCAAGGAAACAGACCGCATCGCGGTGATGTGCAGGGAGCTTGCGAAGCTTGGAGCTGATATATCCGAGAGACCCGACGGGCTGATTATTAAGAGAAGCACCCTGTCAGGCGGCCTGGTTGATGGACACCATGATCACCGGATAGTCATGTCGCTTGCTGTTGCCGGAATGGCGGCTCAGGGGCCTGTTGAGATTTCAACTGCTGAGGCTGTTGCCGTCACCTTCCCAACCTTCAGGGAGCTGATGAATTCGGCCGGCGGGCGCATAACACTTCAGGAGGATTGATTGATGGCAGTAAGAGGAGTAAGGGGCGCTACAACGGTTACTGAAAATGAAAAGGGCCAGATACTTGAAAGGACTGAGGAGCTTCTAAGGGGGCTTGTCGAAAGAAATACCTTTGAAGTTGAGGATATAGCTTCAGTAATCTTCTCGGTTACCGATGACATCGATGATGAATTTCCGGCTGTTGCTGCCAGAAAGATGGGATGGATATTCACTCCTCTTTTCTGTGTCAGGGAGATTCCAGTGAAGGGAAGCCTCAGAAAATGCATCAGGGTTCTTCTGCATATAAACACCGAAAAAAAACAGAGCGAACTGGTTCAACTCTATCTGCATGAAGCGAGAAAGCTCAGGCCTGACCTCGAAACCGGCGGAAGCCTGTATTATTCGTCGGAGTGAATAACGTGTCTAATGGATCGGGATCTCAGCCGAAACCGTGACTTTTATCAGCTCATCAGCCGACTCATACACAACAAGACCAATTCTGACTTTATAGAATTTTTTTAGAAGGATGAGGCCAATCCCGGCTCCGTTCGCGGACATATCGAGATTCTCTATTCTGCTTGTGAAGGTTTTGCCCAGATCGGAGCTTTCAAGGTCGTTGAAGGCCGTGTACAGGGAATCGAGCGATTCCGCTTTAATGCTGTTAGTCACACGGAAAACTATGCTGCTGTCGGTCGCGTTGCTCTCAACGTTTACAGGAAGGCTGTCGCTGCCGGAGAATTTTACGGCATTTTCAATAAGCTCATTCAGTACGGTTGATATCATGTCCCTGATCTTTCTGTCGTTGAAACACTGGTTGTAAAAATCTGCAATAAAGTCCGCCGTATTGCCAGCCTCAACCCATTTCGCGCGCACGACCGAAGGGATCAGCGTAACTGAAATGGCTGACTCTTCCCTGTTTGCGAGATATAGATTTTCCGAAGTTCCCATAAATTTGTCCACTAATTGTACGATCTGCTGATCATATATAAGCTATAAACAGCCCCTGGAAAATCAACGAAAAACTTATTTAGAGCAAAAAAACTAAAAAAATCAGTATTTAAGCTTGTCCGAAGGCGGGCCTGTATTTTAATGTTCGAATGATGGATAAATTTGTATATATTCAACTTTTTGTGTGAAGAACCGGAAAAGATGATGAAAAAAACTCTAAATGAATTATAATTGTCCATGTAAAGGTTTTAGGAGGAGAATTTGAGACGTATAAAGTTGAGATCCCTGCTGTGCGTTGCTTCTGTTTCTGTTCTGCTTTTTGAGGGGGTTGAGGTGCGCGCTCAAAATTCAAGGGAGATTGAGCTGACCGCACAGGCAATTCTTGCCAGGGTTGACCGGACAATGCAATATCCTGACGGGAGGGCCAGAGGAAGGATTCGTCATATAAGGCCGGAAGGAAGCTCATCATCGGTTGATTTTTCAATCAGTGTTTCGGGTCTGAATTCCCTTTTCAAATTCACAGGCGGAGGCAGAGGGGAACAGCTCAAGGTGCTATACACCCTCGGAGGTGAGGACATAAGGGTGTACGCTCCGCATTCCAGAATGACATACCATAAGATGGCGATAGACAGGTACGATGAAGTCCTCGGAACAAACTTTAACTTTATAGATATATCGGGATATGACCTTCAGAGCAACTATACCGCTTCCATAGAAGGAGAGGCTTCCATTGGCGGAAGGCGCGCCTACAGGTTGAAGCTTGTTCCAGTGTTTCGGTCAGGGCTTTATGGAATGCTTACGCTTTACGTCAGCAAGGAGGATTTTTTCCCGATGAGGATTGATTTTCACGACCGGGATAATGCGATATTCAAGTTTATGACGGTCGCAAAAACCGCTCAGCTGGGTGGCAGGACTCTGCCTGTCCGCTACGATATGATGAATATTCGCCGGGGAACGGTTTCCATAATGTCATTTTACGGCTTCGATACAGATGTCAGCTTTAAAAGCGAAATCTTCAGGCCGGAGAGGCTTGGTGACTGATGCCTGTTTTTATGATAAACGAAGGAGGGAGCCCGGGCGCTCTCTTTTCTATCTCTGGTGATGATTTTCGGCATCTTGCGAGGGTTCGCAGAGTGAGGAGTGGAGACGTAATCAGCGTGGTGACAACTGAAAAGAAAAGATGGAAAGCAGAAGTCGTCGATGTCGGAAGCATCAGCATCAGCGCTCGATTCATAGAGGCGGAGCAGGCGGAAGCCCCGGGGCTTGAGATAGTGCTGTACATGGCCCTGCTGAAGTCGAAAAACTTTGAGCTGGCTATACAGAAGTCTGTTGAGATCGGCGTATCACGAGTTGTTCCGATAATCACCGAGAGGACGGTCCCTTCACCGGACGGCAGCCTGACAAACAGGCTGACGCGGTGGAACCGCATAGCACACGAGGCGGCCAAGCAGTCAGGAAGGCTTAACATCCCCGAGGTCGCCGCGCCTGTGTCTTTTGAGGAGGCTGTAAAGCACGACTCATCGGATGTCAGAATTATCGGACATCCCGGAGCCGATAAATTGTTCAGGGACGGCCTCTCCGGGCGGCCTGCTGGCGCCGGCAGGGTCTCGCTTCTTGTCGGCCCCGAGGGCGGATTCTCAAGACGTGAGATCAATGAAGCGGCAGATGGCGGATGGCAGGTCCTCAACTTCGGATTCACGCAGCTTCGTGCCGAAACCGCGGCTCTGGCCCTTCTGTCTGTCATAGTCTACGAGTGGAGTTGAGCATGGAAGAGCGCGGGGCATACAGGGCTTTTGATGCCTGCCTTAACCGGGCAATGGAGGGAATCAGGGTTTGCGAGGATATACTGAGGTTCGCGGCGCGAAGCCGCCTCTCGGCGAGCTTCAAGGAAATGAGACATGACCTCAGGGAGGCTTCATCGGCGGTGAACCGCTTTATGTTTCTTGAGGCCAGGGATGTGGCTGCAGACGGTCAGAAGTTTTACGATATTGACTCGGAGACAAAGCGGGCCGGGTTGATTGAGCTTTTTACTGCAAACATCAGCCGCGCGGCCGAGTCTCTCAGAAGCCTTGAGGAGCTCTCAAAGCTTCCGTCTTTTGCAGGGGCGGGGCTGTCCTCCGCGCGTTTTGAAGAGCTGAGATTCAGAATTTATTCTCTGCAAAGGGAGTCCGGGTTTGCCCTTGTGCGCGGTGGCTTGGCGCAAAAGCTGAATGAAGCAATAGTCGTCAGCATAACCTCCCGTGATATTGATTCATCAGGTTTATCTCTCATCGCATCAACCGCGGTGAAGGCGGGAGTGCCGGCGTTGTTATACAAAGCCGAACTGCCCCGTAAAGAGGCTTTTGCTGAAGCCTCCGTCACTTCAGACGAGATGCGGAAGAGCGGTCTGAGTCTGCTTTTCGGAAGTCGTCCCGAGCTTGCCGCGATGACAGGCTCGGCCGGTGTGGTTCTGGGGGATGATGATTATCCGCTGAAAGGGATGCTGACGGTTCTCCCGCCGGGCCTACTGCGGGGTGTCCGCGTGGGGAAGAACGGCTGTCAGAGCTCTGACGAGTGTAAGCTGGTTGATTTCATGGTGGTGCCATATGGCTCGCACGGGGAGTGCGATGGCGGCGAAGTTCCATTGCTTTTAGACTGCTCTGGAATTCCGCTTTCCGATTTGAAGGACGATAAGAAGAAAAAACACGGCCGCGTCATTGCCTGGGAAAACAGGCCCGATTTTCCTGACGAACTTATTGCCTGCGCCGCCGAATTTGAAAAGATAAAAACTGGAGTCTGCTGATAAAATGGATAAACTTATGATGCTCTATTCGGATAAAAAGGGCACTGTTTATGAACACGAGTCTGCTGAGGCCGCCTTCAGGACAGGCAGAAGCTTTGTTGTGCCAGAGAGGGGTGAGCTTATCAGTCTTCCGTACGGGAGCTATCTGTTTTCGCTTCCTGACAGGGCCCCCGTCTCGGCCGCGAAGGGGGGCTCATTTAAGCCGGTAAAGCGCGATATGTACGGAAGAAAAATATGGGGGGTGTCAGCTTTTCTGTCGAGCGCCTATCTCAGGACCTTTCTGCCTGCCTATGTCCCGGAAGCGGGGGGCAGGCCGCTGCCGATGTGGGCTTACGCGGGGGTTGCGGTTTCTGAGGACGGGGAATTTCTTGTTCCCGCGGTGCGCATTGACGAAGATGTCAGGTCTGACCCCGCGATCCACGAGAACCACGAAGAGCTTGATCTGGCTATAGATGAGGTTCGCGGGATGTATCCTGAAAACCGGCTTGTCAGGCAGCTTTCGACCTGCAGCCGCGAGTACGGCTGTCTCTGCGCGAGGAACTTCTTTCTCTCCAGATACGAGGCTCCAGTGCCTACTTCTCCCGCATGCAATGCCAGGTGTCTCGGCTGCCTTTCGCACCAGAACGAGGGAGGGCCTTTCCCGGAGTCGCAGCCCAGACTGAATTTCAAACCTGCTCCCGAAGAGATAGCCGGCCTTATCCTACATCACTTTAGAAGGGTCGACCGGGCCGTTGCAAGCTTCGGGCAGGGATGTGAGGGCGAGCCGCTTATGCGTGGAAGGGATCTCGCGGAAGCAATATCCATGGTCAGGAAGGAGACATCCTCGGGAACAATCAATATAAACACCAATGGTTCTATACCTGAAGCAGTCAAAATGATGATTGACGCCGGACTTGATTCCATAAGAGTCAGCATGAACTCGCCTGATCCGGATTATTACAACAGATACTATTCGCCCGTGAATTATGCCCTGAGTGATGTTTATCGTACGATCGAAACCGCGCTTTCTGCGGGTATTTTCACATCTCTAAACCTTTTCTTTCTTCCCGGATTTACTGACTCGGCTGCGGAGGCGGAGAAACTTTTAGCTTTTCTGCGAAGATTTCCCGTGAATATGATTCAAACGCGGAATCTCAATATTGATCCTGATTACTACCTCGACAGTATCGGATTTGAAGATTCGGAGCCGCTGGGAACAGCTGTGCTCCTAAATATGATAAGGGCGGAATTTCCCAAAATAAGGCTCGGATATTACAATCCGCCCAGAGAGACTTTTCAACAGGGGTGAAGAGTATCGCAAATATTCCTTGACATGCCGGGGAAAGAGCTGTTCTTTTAAATATACTATACTAACCGGTTATTATAAAATATGAAGAAATTTCTTTTGCTGATAATAACAGCCATGGCGGCTGTTTCCTGTAAGACGTTTATTCCTGAAAATGATGTTCCGCTTCTGACTGAGTTTGAGAAGCAGGACTATGTACTTCTTCAGGATGTTTCTTCCGGGAAAAGCTCTTTGAAGAAGAACACATTCGTGAAGATACTGACTGTATCCGGCGATTCCTGGGTCAAGGTCTACGCTTATGACAGAAATCAGACGCGCCTTGAGTCCGAGAGGGTGTTGGTGCTGTATCTATTCAGCGATGATTTTAAGGAAGAAGAGTTCAATGTTGATTATTTCAGGGACAGGCTTTACAGGGTTCTTAAGCCGGTAACCAAAAAATAAAAGGTGACAAAAATGTTTGAAGGTGTATTTACCGCAATGGTTACCCCTTTTAAAGGGGGGGATATTGACTATGAGACGCTCGAAAAGCTTATCGAGATTCAGATAAGGGGCGGTGTTGACGGAGTTGTCCCTCTGGGCACAACCGGTGAGTCTCCAACCGTGTCGTTCGAAGAGCACGAGGAGCTGATTAAGCGTGTTGTTAAAATAGTAAACGGGCGAGTCAAAGTAATAGCTGGAACGGGAGCAAACTCTACGACAGAGGCTGTCCATCTTTCTCGTTCAGCCCAGGACGCCGGGGTGGATGCTGTCCTCCAGGTGAATCCTTACTACAACAAGCCGACGCAGAAAGGGCTGATAGCGCATTTTGAGGCTGTTGCGAGGGCTGTCAGAATACCTGTCATACTTTACAATATACCGGGGCGCACCGGAGTAAATTTTCTTCCCGAAAGCGTTAAGGAACTGACGGAGAGGGTGGACAATATTGCCGCGGTGAAAGAGGCTTCAGGGGATATCATTCAGATGATGGAGCTTATCCGTCTATGCGGTGACAGGCTTACGGTTCTCTCCGGCGACGATAATCTGCTGCTGCCCCTGCTGTCTGTTGGCGGGAAAGGCATTGTTTCCGTAGTGTCGAACCTCGTACCGTCCGATGTCAAGGCTATAGTTGACAATTACCGGAGCGGCGATGTGGTGAAGGCAATGGAAATGTTCTACAGGCTGCTTCCTCTCTGTAAGGCGATGTTCTACGAAACAAATCCGATTCCGGTAAAGGCCGCGATGGAGATGGCAGGGCTCTGTTCCGGCAGCCTCAGGCTCCCGATGACCGATATTTTGCCGGAGAACAGACAGAGACTGAAAAAAGCCCTTGAGGATTACGGAGTTAAAATCAAATGAAGATTGGAATATGCGGAATATGCGGACGGATGGGGCAGGAAATACTTGATGTTGTCCTTCAGAAAAACCATGAGCTCGGAGCCGCCTTTGATTCCAGGGACAGCCTTTTTTTCGGCAGGGAGGTGAGCTCCGTTTCAGGGAAAAATGTTTCCGGAATCAGGGTTTCCGCCGTTGAAAGGGAGGCCGTCGAAAACTGCGGCTGCTTAATAGATTTCTCAAGCCCTGAGGCGACCATGGAACTTCTGCCTGTTCTTATTGAAACAGGCCGTTCGCTGGTAATCGGGACGACAGGATACAGTGAGGAACAGAAAAAGAAAATTGTTGAGGCTTCATCGAAGATTCCAGTCGTCTGGTCTCCGAGCATGTCGGTTGGTGTAAACATTCTTTTCAAGCTTACCGAAATAGCTTCCAGGGCCATGAATGAGGATATTGATGTTGAAATTTTCGAAGCCCATCACCGCTTTAAGAAGGACGCTCCTTCCGGAACCGCGAATAAGCTTCTTGAGATAGTTAAGGGCAGCATGCCGGGCATGGCTGACGCGAAGGCCGTTTACGGCCGCGAAGGATTCACCGGCGAGAGGAGCTCAAAAGAGATCGGAATGATGTCAATGAGGGCTGCCGATATTGTGGGCGAGCATACGGTTTTCATGGCCGGTGAAGGTGAGCGTCTTGAGCTCACTGTCCGCTCATCCAACAGATCCACCTATGCCAGGGGTTCTGTACTCGCCGCCGAATACCTTGAAGGCATGGGGCCCGGGCTGTACAATATGTTTGATGTGCTTGGATTGTGATGAATGACAGTGTAGAAAAGCTTGAAGCAGCTCAAGCTGCTGATGTCAGTAATGCTGAAGACGATACAATTGAATTTGGCGAGAACCCCTACGCGCGTGAGACAAAGAAACCTGAGGACGTTGTAAGGCTGTTTTACACGCATGATCAGCCTTTAATTCCCGTGGTCTCTAAAAGGGGAGTTCTTATAGGGATACTCAAAAAAGACGATGTGATATCTGAGCTGAGCGATATCAGCAGAGTCGAAAATGTTAAGGTTGACGATTTTATAACCTCGCTGGCAAAAAAAATGACTTTCGAAGAGCTCTTGCCCTTTGGAAGGATTAAAGAGTTTATTGCGGTTAATATATTCGGCGAGGTTCAGGAGAGCTGGTCCAGAATCAGGCTTTTTACCGAGTCTGAGGGCAGAGCCGAGTCCGCTGACATTCACGAGTCCGGCAAAGAACAGCCGAACGGTGATCAGACACTCGAATGGATGATATACCTGATTCTTGAACATATTCCAAGAGCCCTTTACGCTGTTAACGAAAACGGTAAAACCATATTTTACAACAGCCACTTTGAGGAGTTGTATCAAAAAAATGTCGGGAAAGATGTAGATTCTACCTTTGTTGAGAAAGCGATATCTTCAGCTGAGACTAATGAGGTAGTATCATCGAAGGGCGACAGCGACCTGTTTTTTTTCAACAGCAGCCTGAACTTCTTTTATGAAAGAATTCCGATGATAAGCTCTGGAAAGAAGGTCGGGTTTCTAATATTCTGTGAAAACCATGAGCCAGACGGCATGATGCCCCTGATCCCAGGCACCGATGTCCGGGGAATGTCACTTGGCGAGATACTGAGCGCGACGGAGCGGCAGCTGATTGCAGGACTTCTGAATAAAACCAGATCTATTGAAAAGACTGCTGATGAGCTTTCCCTGAGCAGACAGTCGCTGATGAGCAAGATCAGGAAATCCGGGATAGAGCTGCCTGAATCCGATAAGCACATGAAGAAATCCAGCAAATAATTATTGTAGTAAAAATGTTTAAAATTCTTGACATCGGTCTATCCTGGTTGGATAATGCCTTGTTAGAAAAATTCTATTTTCTTCTCCAAGCCACAATTATTTAATATCCGAAATTGACCGATTTTCAAGATTAATCTGGATAGTTACGTCATTTTCACAATAAAAAATTTAGTAAAGGTTTTCTATGGCAAGATCAGAGAACAACGGTGCCGGACCAAGGGCCCGGAGTGCCAACGGCAGGAATTCATCCGCGAATTCCGGATTAAGCTCAGCGGATAACAGCGCTGAAAATACAGCCGGAAGCATTGAAGATCAAATAATCACCCCTGAGCAGGTAAGCGGGCCAAGGCTCGACCTCGCAGAGTTGAAAGGTAAAACAATCTCCGAGCTTGCGCAGCTTGGCAGGGAAATGGGCGCTGAGAGGGTTTCAGGGCTTAAAAAGCAGGATCTGATATTTGAGATTCTGAAATCACAGACAGAGCAGAAAGGACTTATCTTTGCGAGCGGTGTACTTGAGATTCTCAACGATGGATATGGATTTCTGAGGTCTCCAAACTACAACTATCTTCCAGGGCCCGACGATATATATGTATCGCCTTCGCAGATCAGGCTTTTCCAATTAAAGACCGGTGATACGATCGCGGGACAGATAAGGCCTCCAAAGGACAATGAAAGATTTTTCGCACTGCTCAGGATAGAGGCCGTAAACTTTGAAAATCCTGAAAATCTGCACAAAAGAGTACTTTTTGACAACCTTACTCCCCTCTATCCTGAAGAAAGAATCAATCTTGAAACAACCGGCGATAAAATCGAGATGCGTATAATGAATCTCTTTACTCCCATAGGGAAAGGACAGAGAGCTCTTATCGTTGCTCCGCCAAGGACAGGAAAGACTGTTCTCATGCAGGAAATAGCCAATGCTATCACATCAAATCACCCTGAGGTTTACCTGATTGTTCTGCTCATCGATGAGAGGCCTGAAGAGGTTACCGATATGCAGAGATCAGTAAGGGGAGAGGTAGTATCTTCAACCTTTGACGAGCAGGCCAGCAGGCATGTTCAGGTAGCTGAGATGGTAATACAAAAGGCCAGACGTCTTGTCGAAAGAAAGATGGACGTTGTTATTCTTTTGGATTCAATCACCAGGCTGGCGAGGGCCTACAATATAGTTGTTCCCACAAGCGGGAAAATACTATCAGGTGGTGTTGACTCTAATGCTCTGCATAAACCGAAGAGATTCTTCGGAGCCGCGCGGAACATTGAAGAAGGTGGAAGCCTGACAATACTCGCCACAGCTCTTATTGATACCGGAAGCCGTATGGATGAGGTAATCTTTGAGGAGTTTAAGGGAACTGGAAACTGCGAGCTTCATCTGGACAGGAAGCTTTCAGACAGGAGGATTTTCCCCGCCATAGACATTAATAAGTCCGGCACAAGGAAAGAAGAATTACTGCTTGACGAGGAAGAACTCAATAAATTATGGGTATTAAGGAAGGCGCTGTCTTCACTCAGCTCTACAGAGGCAATGGAGCTCTTAATTGACAAGATGAGGGCAACAAAGAACAATAAGGCCTTTTTTAAGGCAATGAATTCATAGGGAATCAAGAGGAGAATCGTCATGAAGGAAGGAATCCATCCGAAATATGAGGAAACCGTCATTAAGTGTGCGTGCGGTAATGAGATAAAGACGCGCTCTACTGTGAAAGACCTCCACGTTGAGATATGCTCAAACTGTCATCCCTTCTACACCAAGAAGCAGAAGTTGGTTGATACCGCAGGACGTGTTGAGAAATTCAAAAAGAAGTACAATATCAAGTAGAAAAAAAAACGGCCTTTCGGCCGTTTTTTTTATTTTAAAGGCTTGTTCACTATCCTGATCGTCATAATTCCGATCAGACCGGTAAGCATGAAGAAAATTGCCACAATCTGGGCCTGTGTTAAGCCGAAAGCCGCTGGAGGGTTGAGTCGGAAGAACTCTATCGGGAAACGCGCCGCTCCGTTAAGAATAAGGTATAAGAAGAATAGAAATCCCCTCGTAAAATCCCGCTTTCTAAGTTGAAGAAGCAGAAAAACAAAGATAAATGCCATTAGAGATTCGATAAGAGGTGTCGGCAGGACGACAGTGCTTGTGGGCACTATCCCGTTGGGGTAAGCGGTTCCGATGAACGAATTGGTTGCAATGCCGTAACACCCGTCGCCGGAGACATGACAGCCAAGGCGGCCGATTGCATATCCGAGCGACATTGGAGCGGCTGCCGCGTCCAGAACCTCGAGGACGTTGTGCCTGTTGTGTCTGATTACGAGCACCGCCGCAAAGATCGCAGCGATATATCCTCCGTAAACAGTAAGTCCTGCACCGGAAAAAATCATGTCCAGAGGGCTGCTCATAAACGCGTCGATGTTTTCCAAAATATGGAAGAGTTTGGCTCCGATTATTGCCGATGGAATTATCGTCAGAAGAATCTTGTAAGCGAGTTCTCCGTCGATATTTCTCAGCTTGAGTTCTCTCTCAAGGAGAAGAAAGGCCAGATAGAATCCGAGACCGAGCATTACGCCATAGCCTCCGATTGTTATGGCCTTGTAATTGAAGATAATTGGATACATAGAATTCACCGTGCCGTGTAACAAATCTTGACGCTGAGAATCGTATATGGTAATTTGACCCTGACAGTACCGGAATTGCTTTGCCGGACTGAAAATCTCAGCCGTATATAAAAACACTGTAATGAGCCGTCCTGTCAAGGTTATTTTTTAGACGGAATGCGGCGGCAACGGAGGCGAAATGGATCAGAAGGTCCGTATTGAGCTCATAAGGAAGGGAAACGAGCTTTTTAACAGGGGAGACGTGATCGCGGCTGAGAAAATATTTATAAAGACCGGATACCGGGATGGAATAACAAGGGTAGCCGACTATTACTTTTACGATAAGAAGATGCCGCTTGTTGCTCTGTCTTTGTACAAGATGGTGAATCGCCGCGACAAGGTAAATGAAATATACGAGAGAATGATGTATGCTCTCGGCAGGCTTGTAGGGAAAACCCCTCCGTCTTTTAAGGTTGAGCTGCCTCCGCTGAAGGTGTCACCCAAGCTTAAAATACTCGCTGAGGAAATATTAAGCAGGAACGAAGATGAACAGTGACGTCACTGTTTAGGGCTTAGTGTACAGCATCAAGCCTCGGAGTGTAAAATCCCCACTGTAATAAAAGCCTGTATTGTGACGGTTAATTCAATTAAGGAGTTTGTATGAAAAGCGTTTTTACAGCCATCGCAGCTGCTATTTTGTTGTTTGCGCCTCTAAGCGCTGCAGAAAACAGCGCAGGAGACTTTCTGCAAAACAACGTTGTTCACAAAAAACTATCAAATGGAATAAATGTTCTTATTCTCAACAGGGGATATTCACCGACTCTTGCGTTTGACATTTCTTTCAGAGTAGGGTCGGCTGATGAAAGTTACAGCACAGCCGGCGCCGCTCACTTCCTCGAACACATGCTTTTCAAGGGAACAGATAAAATTGGTACTACAGACTATGAGTCAGAAGTTAAAATCCTCAGAAAGATTGAAACGCTTGGCGAGACGATTGACCGCCTGAAGATGCAGAATCCTGAAAACCCTCTGATACCGGAGATGAAGGAGCAGCTTGCCGCGCTTGAGAAACAGGCCGCCAAATACGTTGTAAGCTCACACTATGACCGCATATACAGTGAAAACGGAGCAGTAGGATTTAATGCTTCAACTTCGCGTGACAAAACCGGTTATTATATTGAATTGCCTGCTTCCAGGCTGGAGCTGTGGGCCAGAATAGAATCAGAAAGGCTGCTAAGCCCGGTTTTCAGAGAGTTCTATACGGAGCGGGATAACGTATTTCAGGAGAGACTGATGCGTTATGATTCAAGCGGCAACGGCCTGCTGTACGAACAGTTTCTGGCAACCGCATTCATGTCTCATTCATATAGACATCCCACTATAGGCTGGAAAACTAACATCAACAATCTGACGCTCAAAAATGTAAGGGGGTTTTTTAATAAATACTACATCCCTTCAAGGATGACAATCACTGTTGTTGGCAAACAGGATCCCGGGAAAACATTGAAAATTATAGAAGAATATTTCGGGAGGATAAAGCCCCGTCCTGATCCCGGCGCTCTGCCGGTATCAGAACCTGCGCAGTCGGGTGAAAGACGCTTTGTACTCCGGTATAATTCCAATCCCTACGTCGTAATGGGATGGCACAAGCCTGCTTATCCCTCAGATTATGATTATGCTTTCGAGGTTATCGCGGGCGTACTCGGTTCAGGGAAGACCTCAAGGCTTTACAGAAGTCTGGTCCTGGAGAATAAAATAGCCTCATCTGTCAGCGTGTGGAACGGTTCGCCCGGGCTGAGATACGACAATCTGTTTGTTGTATTTGCGGCTCCGGCAGAAGGTCATAGCGCCGATGAGGTTGAGCAGGCTGTTTACACTGAAATCGCCAGGTTGAAGGACGATGTTTCAGGCGAAGAGATTCAAAGAGTCAATAACAGCATTGAGTCGCAAATGGTGTTCTCTCTTGCAAACAATAAGGGGCTTGCCGGAATGCTTTCGTATTATCAGACTGTCCATGGTGACTGGAAATATCTTATTTCATATCCAGAAAGTGTAAGCAGGGTAGATCAGGCTGATATCTCAAAGGCTGTCAGCAGGTATCTTGTTAAGGAAAATAGAACTGTGGGAACACTTGTACAGACGGCAGCGGAGGTTCAGAACAAATGAAAGTAATACTAAAAACACTGCTGGCCGTATTTACAGGCTTGATATTGCAGGCAAATATGTTCTCAGTTGAGGCAGCTGAAGAGCTCAGGCTGCCTGAACCTGACAGATTTACTTCTGACGGAGGCATAAGGGCTATCTATATTGAAGATGAGCTTCCCGTTGTGCTTCTGTCTGCTTCATTCGGATACGGCTCACTCTATGAAGAAGGCAGCAGCGCCGGCATGGGAGAGTGCATAGCCGGAATGATGGAGCTTTCCGGATCAGTGAAGTATCCGGGGAAAAAGCTTCACGAGGAGATTGAGTCTATTGGAGGCGAGCTTTCGGTATCCTCCTCCTGGGAGAGCTTTACTGTTACGGTTAAGGTTCTCGCACGGTTCGCGGACAAAGCGTATGATATTTTATCTGACCTGGTAAAGAATCCGGTGTTCAGTGATGACGCATGGGAGTATTCAAAAAAAATGATGGCCGAGAGAATTAGGCGCAGTTATGATGATCCGGCTGAAATAGCCTTTAAACAGGCCCGGTCGATAATTTTTCAAGGCAGAGGATACGGCAGTTCGCCGGCCCCTGAAGATGTTTTGACTCTCAAGCTCTCCGACGCGGAGAGTGTCAGGGACTCTTTTTTTACAGCAGGCAATATGATTCTTGGTATCTCTTCCTCAATAAGCCTGGAAAAGAACAGAGAGTACGTGGACAGTTTTTTTAAGGGCATGAGACCTGGGCAGAGGCAGCTATACACCGACGAAAGGGTTGCCGTAAAAAAAGCTTTTCAGGAGAACAGCGGCAAGGTCTTCTTCTTTGAGAAAGAGGTTCCCCAGGCAACGGTGGTAGCCGGTGTTCCCGCATTTAATGTCACCTATGATGGCGATATTCCCCTCAAGATAATGAACAGAATTCTCGGCGGCGGTTCGTTCAATTCAAGGCTGATGACGGAAATCAGGGTGAAAAGAGGGCTCGCTTATTCAGTACAGTCTCTTTACAGGTCACGTCTTCTAACCGGTGTGTTCATGGCATACGCGCAGACTGGCCCTGAGAGCGTTAACGAAGTTGTTGATATAATGAGTGATAATTTCAACAGAGTTCAAAAGGAGCCGGTTGAGGATAGTGAGCTGAATTGGACGAAGAGCAACATTCTCAACAGCTACGTTTTTAACTTTGATACGCCAGCCTCTGTTCTTGCGGCATGGATGGATATGGAGTATAACGGGCTTGACGAAGACTATTATCGTGTGTATCTTGAAAAGGTGGAGCAGGTTATGCCGGCAGACATTCTTATGCACAGCTCAAGATTATTTGATAAGGGTGTTATTTACGTTGTGGTTGGCCCTGCTTCGCTCAGAGAAGCTCTTTCAAAGGGAAGAGTGGTTGTTGATGTTAAGGAGCAGACGAAGGAATGAGTACGGGCTGCGGAAGAGTTACCGGAGTAAACGGGAATCTGGTCTATGTTGAGTCTGATGTGGGGGGGGGATGTTCCTCCTGCGGGGCTTCAGCTTTCTGCCGTGTTAAAGAAGCTCCAGTAAAGAAGAGCTCATGGATGAAAAATTCAGCTGGAGCATCAGAGGGTGATCTTGTTGAATACGAGACAAAGACGGGTCATGTTATACTTATTGCGGCCCTTCACTATATTTTACCTGTTACGATGCTTGCTGCAGGGGCCATTGCTGGTTCTGAAAGCGCTCTGGCTGCCCTGGCGGACATTACCACCGACGCGGCGGCTGCTCTGACGGGAACTGCAGGGCTTTTTGCGGGTCTTGCCGCGGGGTTTATTGTTTCAATGCTACTCAGGCGAAAAGGAATTCTGATAACCGAGGTAATAAGGGTTAACGCAGGGAGCGAGAATCGTGCTTAAGTAACTTTAAGGCTAAATATTCAGCTCCCCCGGGCCGAACATCAATAGAGTACGCATGCACAGCCGGCAATATCGGCTGTGCTGTTTTTATAAGCGGAAGGATGCCGCATAAACTTGTTCAAGGAAGAACGACATGAGTGACAAAATAGTTGATTTGCTATCGTACAGAATCGAAAGGACACTGAAAAATAACGGCTTCGTCTGCAAGCTGGATGATTCAAACAGGGTGAAAGTCCTGATAAGGCTTTCCCGTGAGGCCGGAGAGGCCCCTTCGAAATAAACAGAAACCAGGGAGTTATGTATGGATATTGAAGAGAAAAAAAAACAGATTAAAGCCGAACTTGATCAGTTAAAATATGAGTTTAAGGTTGAGCTTCCAAGGGTGATTTCAGAGGCAAGAGCCTACGGCGACTTGAAGGAAAACGCTGAATATCATGCCGCGCGTGAAAGGCAGTCCTTTGTCCAGGCAAGGATAGGCCAGCTCTCCGAACAGCTTGCCCAGCTTAATGATATTGACGTGTCATCGTTGCCGACCGACAGAATTGGATACGGGTCAACGGTTACGCTCTATGATATATCAGAAGAGGAGAGGGTCGTATTTATGTTTGTTTCCTCGAATGAGATAAATCCATCAGAAGGGAAAATTTCGCTTTCGTCGCCGATTGGTATGTCGTTGCAGAATCGTCAGGCCGGCGAAGAAGTTGAGGCTGTAATACCTGCAGGGAAAAAATCATATTACATAGAAAAGCTTGTTACGATACACGGGAATGAGTTTGAAAAACCGAAAGAATAACGGGGAATCTGTGGAGACGAGGGGAATCGAACCCCTGACCTCTTGAATGCCATTCAAGCGCTCTCCCAACTGAGCTACGCCCCCTTTGTTGCAATGCTTATTTTTTAAAATAGCCCCTGTTTTTGTCAATACAATTTTGATTTTTTACGTTCAATTCGGCTCTTCTGAAAGAAGATATGTCAATTTCAAGAAAGAGGAGCCATATTGATTATTTGATGAAAAATAATTGATATATTGACAGGACATGGGCTATACTGCAACTTAGTGTCTGTCCGAAGGTCCATGTCTTCCGGGCCTGGTTTAAAAATCTGAAAAGGATTCTTCAAGATGATATTAACCTATGCAATAATATTTATTTTCTTCATAATTCTCGGACTCATCGTGTTCTATATCATTTACACTGTGTTTCTCCCGAAAAAGATCAATGAAATAGCGAGAATGATAGATAATGGGCAGACCCGGCTGGCTATAAAGAAACTCGGAGAGATGATTGTCAAGGATGAGCGTAACGCCTACGCGCATTTTCTTCTTGCTGAGGCGTACAGAAAAGAGTCAAATTTCCAATTTGCTATTGTTGAATACAGACAGGTTTTGAAGCTCGGCCGCTTCGATGACAAGGTCAGTGAGGTTTATGTAAGAACAAAGCTGGCGGCGCTTTTGAAAAACCGTAATGCCATGGAGGATGCAAAGAAAGAATATCTCATTCTAACCAAGATTGATCCCGCAAATTACGAGAATTTTTTTGAACTCGGAACAATTTTCTACAACCTGAACCAGTATGATAAGGCCACAGGTTTTTTCAAAAAGAGCGTCTCAAATAATCAGAAGCATGATATGTCATATTATCATCTTGGACAGATTTTTTACAAAACAAATAATTTCGGTGACGCGAAGCAGATGTTCCTCAACGTTATCAAGCTGGATCAGAATAACTACAAGGCCCATTACTTTCTGGGGCTTGTTCTCAGGCAGCAGGGTGACTATGAATGGGCTATCAAGGAATTCGATTTTGCACAAAAAAGCGACGAGCTTAAAGTTAAGTGCTTCCTGGCAAAGGGTTCATGCTTTCTTGAGAGAAGCCAGTATCCCAAAGCTGCAATGGAATTTGAGAAGGGGCTCAAGTTCGCTCGAAGCGGCAGTGAGACCGCTCTGAATCTCAGGTACTACCTCGCGGAAAGTCAGGAAAAGATGAGGGATGTCCACTCAGCAATCAGGAACTGGGAGCTCATCGCTGAGGTCAATAAGAACTTCCGGGATGTCCCGGATAAGCTCAGACAGTTCTCCGAGTTCAGGCAGGACGACAGAATAAAGGACTTTATGATTGCAGGTCTGTCTCAATTTGAGCATCTTTGCAGAAAGATTGTCAACGGAATGGGGTTTACGATTACTGATGTTGACATTATAAGCGACACTGACATAGAGATGGTGGCAACTGAGATTGAAGGTAAATGGAGAAATGCGAGACAGTCAAACCGGCTTATCCGTGTAATCAGAACAACCGACTCTATACAGGAATCTATTCTCCGCCGTTTGTATGAGGGAATGAAGCCGAGAAACGTCACAAGGATAATGGTCATTACGACCGGCGATTATTCAACAAAAGCCCTCGATTTTGCCAACACACGCCCGATAGAGACACTTGGCAAGACTGAGCTGATTGAACTGCTGAAAAAGATTTGAGCTTTCAGCTGATATGAGAAATCTCTTTAAAATACTGCGCAGTCTTCACTTTTTCGGCCATCTGACTTCAGATGAAATTATTCAGCTTGCGAGCTGCGGAAAGACGCTGAATCTGAAAGGCAACTCTGAAATGACCGCGGAAAAAGACACATCGCTCTGCGTTGTTGTAAGCGGTCTCCTTTCAGCCGGCGGAGTTATACCCTCTGAAGCAGTTTACATGAACGCCGGATCGTATTTTGGACGGCTCCCATTTGCCTCAAGGACGCAGAGCGGTCGCGTCAGGGCTCTGTGTGATTCTATTGTATTTGTTTTAAGCGAGGATGATATCCGCCGCTTCTTTCTATTTAATTTCAAAGCATACAGGGGCTATATTCGAATACTTGAAAGAACCGGGTTTAAGGTTGACGGGCTTCCCGGCTACATACCAGGCAGCACTACAAGGGTAATCTCTGTCTACGGTAATAGCAGTGTAAAAGGTAAAACGTTGATTGCGACGCTTGTGGCGGAAAAGCTTTCAGAGACCGGCAACACGGTACTTCTAGATGCGAGTTCGACGGGGAAGTCCGCTTTTGAATATCTCGGTCTGAGGTTGACTCCGCCAATTTCCGAGAGGCGCGACGATTCTGTAACATCAGAATACTCCATAGCTGAAAGAATTCAAAGGGTGAATGATACTTTCAGCCTTTTAAATGTTTCGCATTTTTCAAAGGTCGCTGTTGACAGTTCAATCCTTTCTCCGGTGCTGTTCAGGCTTGGATTTGAATACAGCTATATTGTGATGGATCTTTCAGATGATGATCCGGAACTGAGGGACAGGGCCCTCTCTGTTTCAGATTATGTCTTTGCGGTCGGACAGCGGACGCGGGACTTTTCTTCATACGATTTGTTGTTTGACCGTGCCATAAACAGTGGGCAGAGGATATATCATATTTTAAACATGTTTAACGCTAAACCCGGGAATGACACTGCCGGATATCTATTTCTCGAAGATTATTCAAAATCGGGGAAAGATGCATTTTCAGCAATGAGGGGTGAGGGAGCATGCAGCGCTTTTGCTTCTGCAGTTTCATCTGAGAAGAGAGCTCTGGTTATTCAGCCTGAAGTACTCTCATCTCTTTACTATGTCCCTTTCATTGCAGAGTTATACGAAGGGAGGCTTTCGTATGATAAAATATACTCATCAGCGTTTTCGTCCATTCTTGTCTCGCTGTTCCTTGTGTCTTCCGGCAGAGAGAGCTTCTACAAAGCGGCAATCAGCTTTTTTTCTGAAGCGAAACTTGCCTCATATATAGATATTGTTTTTCCCGACAGGTTTGTCTTTCGAAGTTCTGGTATAGCGTCTGCATCTTCAGGAGCGGCGGGACGGATGAGGGCCGAGATGTTTAAAACTCTGCCGGTCGTAAAGTTGTCGTCTATAAGCGGA
This sequence comes from Spirochaetota bacterium, assembly GCA_963663865.1. Taxonomy (GTDB): domain Bacteria; phylum Spirochaetota; class UBA4802; order UBA4802; family UBA5550. Next base: position 2,501,465 of record OY760686.1, on the reverse strand, counting down.
GAAGACAGGCTTTTCAGCACGGGATCAATTGCAACGCTGATGGCTTCATCATTTCAGCTGTCAGGGCTTTTTGAACCTGTGGAACTGGCTGGCGGGTTGTGGCGGGCTTCTTATCCGGAACGGGGTGTAACCGTAGCTGATGCTTTCAGGGCTGATGTAGACAGGGTAGATTTTGTTTCCTTGAATGATTCACTGGAGGTTAATACAGGCGGAATGGGAGTGCTCAGGTTTTATCTCGATCACGTTTCGGACGGGACTTCCCGCCGCATGCGGGACAGCAGCAGCTGCCTTGCCGAGAGGTGCTTTGAAATCAACCCTGTTAACGAGGCTTATAATCCTGAAAAAATGATCATAAACGCTGAAAAGGCGACCACTGAAATATTGCAGAAAATCTGTTGAAAAAAGAGGAGCTTCTGTAAAGTTTGCCTGATATTTATTGAAAAGCACATTGTGCTGAAATTGTTGATTCTTTATGAGGGTGTATCGAGAATGAGGTCAAAACGAACGAATATTTTGCAGTTTATTATTCTTTTCACAGGATTGGTGTATATATCAGCCGGATTGATATTCTATATACATCCAATTGGAGCGATACAGGCATTCGCGATGAATATATCAGAAAACTGGTTTGATCTGGTTAAGGATCACGAACTGGTCGGGCCGATGTATTACTTTTTTAGAGCCTTTTCCGCGCTTCTTTTTGCTGCCGGCTGTGCTATGATTCTTCCTCTTTTCGACCCGCTTAGATACAGAGGGATGATCTATTACATCGGACTGCTTTTCCCCATGATGGCATCAGTTGTGCTGGTCAAAAATGCTGTATTGCTGGTGTTGAAATATCATCTTGACAGGGCAATTGTCGGGGGCAATGCTCATCTGGGGGGATCAGTATTAATTGTTATTGCGGCTTCCGTGTTTCTGTTTATTACAATTGCAACATCCGCTGGTTTGCTGCTTACCAGGAAAAATGCCCGTGATGGTGTGGAATAGGCTTTTGTTTTTTTGTTGATTATTTGTGTCAGGGATCGTACATTAACACGTTGATATGAAATTTTTCTGATTATAAAAAATGGAGATGAACATGCAGCTGGACATGAAAATGGAAGATAACGTTGCTGTTATATCCCTTAAGGGGAGACTGGACGTCCATCTATCCGCGGATATTGAAGCTGAATTGAACAATATTATCCGCGACAACAAGACCTGCCATCTTCTCCTCAATCTTAAGGATGTCGAATACATGAGCAGTTCCGGGCTGAGGATATTTGTGTCGACAATGAGAGTGTTGAAGGAATCAAGAAGAAAGCTTAAACTGAGTAATATGAATAACGCCGTTAAGAAGATTTTTGAGGTTGTAGAGCTTATGGATATGTTTGATATCTACGAAACCGAAGACGAAGCCCTGCGGAGTTTTAATCTGGAGGACTGATAATACAGTGTTGTCTTAAGCTGCCTTTTTTTATGCCGGAACTCGTAAAATACTAAATTACCATGAGATTGGAATATTGAGACCTATTAATAGAGATGAGTTGATTTCGACGGGAGTCGGTAATTTTGACATATTTATAAAATATCCTCAACGTTACTGGCCCTCCTGGGTTTACGCTCAATCTGATTCCGATTCAAGCTCGGAAACAGAGATTTACCCTCCAGTATTACTGAACACCTCACAGCGACAGTGGTCTGTTTTCTCCAATTTTATTTCATCTGGAGAATTGCGCGTTGATCCGTCTGGCATGATTACGCCTTCCTTCTCAAAATGGTCTGTTGAATTATGGTTGTACGACGGGAAGACAGTCCGCCGTCCTCAGTTTAAAACAGACAGTGTCTCAGTTGTTAAAGATGCAGAAACGCTGACACAGACAATCACCTGGAGCGGAAGAGGATTTGAGGCTGTAATTAAGATATCCGGTTCCGGTTATTACCAGGACATGGCTCTGATTTCGGCCGCTGTAAAAGTTTCAGACTCATCTCACTACCTGGCCGTATCACTGCGTCCCTATAACAACGAAATTCTGGGAACATTGAATTCGGCAGGCTGCGATGATGGAGCTTCGACTCTAAGCGCGGATGGAATTGCGGCGCTTAAATTTTCTGATAGACCGCATTCTGTTTTTTTTGGGACTGCCGAGACGGGCGATATAGATCTGTCTCAGGAGTCTGACAGTGTTAGATGTGAATGTCCATATGGACTTGCGTCGGCGACGGCATTGTTTAAACTGAAAAAAGGTCAAAACGAATTATTGATGCGGGCCCCTCTGGTAAAGGGAATCTCACTGTCAGCTTCATTTTCCGATACGGACGGTGAAATGGATAAATTCCGGCTCTATTCATCAGCCAGAACTCAGTCTGGTATCAGCTGCAAGCTGCCTGATGCCAGACTGGAGGAATTTTTACTCGCAATGAAGTCGTCTCTTCTGGAATTTCTACCCGTTGATGCTGTTGACTCCTTAAAAGAATACAGCTTCGGATTCTATACTGTAATACACGCGATGGTCAGAGCAGGTTATTTTGAGGAGGCAGAGAGGCTCATCCGTGACACTGCTGCAGGAAGTCAACTTCCTAAAAAAAAGGCGGCAAAAAAAGATATAATAGATTATTCACATCTTGTATCCGCTTGCAGCGAATATTTTATTTATCGCCGCGATTCAAATATGTATCGCCTGATATCAGGAGAAAGCAGACAGCTTTTGAGGTATTCAAAGCAGTATCTGAGGGAAGGCAGCCCTGGTTTTTTTCTGCCAGGTGAAGTAGCTGATGGCTTTTTTACCATACAGGAAGCAGCCTCTGTTCTGTGCGCGGTGAAGCATATAGCGTATATGGCCAGATGCGGCGGTCTTTTCGGCGAGGAGAAGGAGTTCTCGAAGGAAGCTGTTCGCCTTGAGAAAATAATCTCCAGCATGCTCTCAGCTGCTGATTATTCAACAAAGCATGGAGCAACCGGCATGTACATCCCGGCGCTGATGCTCGTATATCCATATACCTGCAATGTTCTTTCTGTGGAAGAACAAAAAACGCTAATAAAGAATGTGCTGTCGGCATTTGACAGAGTACCGGTGAGGCTGCAGGCGCTGGGAGTTGATGTATTCTCAACGGCAATAATTCTAAACAGCTTTTTATCTGTTAAGAAGAAAATTGCCGGGCCTCTGAAGGAAATGATGGCGATTGCCGGGACCGGGTTTACCTTCCCTGATTATGTGAATCCAGTCAGCATGAAAGGAGTATGGGGGGACGGTGCGGATAAGGTCATTTCTGCAATGATGTTCATACTGACAAGAAACCTTCTCTTCTCTGATACCAGCGATCAACTTGAAATATTCCCTGAACCGGATGAGGCATGGTTTAAAACCGGAAACGAACTCAGGGTTGACAATGCGCCATCAAGGTTCGGTGAGATCGGTTTCAGAATTGTAACAACATCAAATGAGATTCAGTTACACTTTTCAAGCCCTCCGCGCTTCATACCGCCTGATATTCAGATCAATCTTCCCTTCAAAACCGCAATCGTTGAAGGGGACGATTATATCCTCAAGAAAGAAAGCTCTAATTCGTATACTATAAATGGCTGGCCTTCTGTGGTGCGCTTCTTAAAGCGTAGATAAATCCCCGCTTTTCATAATTTAAACCGGACGAAATGCCGATATTGTTACGTGTATAGTCAAAAATACTTACATGATGGAGTCAGATAGCTGTAATCAATATGGTAATTCCGGTATTAATAGCTTTAGTGCTAATTCTTGGAGTCGTGGTATCTTATGTTTACCTGATTGCTCCAAGACTTAATCCTGCTAACAGGGCTGAGGAGTATCTCAGTCAAAACCGCATTGAAGACGCGATTGAAGAGTATCGAAAACTTCTCGATAATGATCCGCTTAATCCCGTTGTAAATTATCGCCTCGGAAACCTCTATTTTCGCAAGAATGAAGTTGATCAGGGTGTAATTCACTATGAGCAGGTTCTTAATTCAGGCAAGTTCAGCCACGAAGTTGACAGGTATGATGTTATGCGCAAGCTCGGACGCGCATATGTTTCAAGAGAGCAGCTTGACAGGGCATTCCAGGCATTCTTTGAAATATCAAGAGCGTTTCCGGCAGATGAAGAGGCGCTTTATCACATAGCCTTTATATCTCTCGGACAGGAGATGTTTGAGTTTTCGATTAAATACTTTGAAAAACTTCTCAAGGCTTCAAAGAGCAGGTCGTTTGAAGTCCTGTTTGGTGCTGGAATAACGTCCTTTATGAATCAGAAGCTTCTTGAATCAATTGAGTATTTCAGAGAGGCTGCCTCCATTAATTCGTCTTCCGAGATAGCGAACATTTCTGCGGCTTTTGCCTTAAATAAAAAAAGGGATTTTTCAAACGCGTCAAGCTATGCCAGAAAGGTTGCTGACGGTTCCGGCGATATAAATGCCGCTCTAATCGGGAAGCGCTTGTTGGGAATAATACTCTTTCAGTGGAACAGAGCTGCCGAGGCCATGTCTATTTACGAGGAGCTTCTGAATGACGCTGTAAAAGCCGGCATATCTGAAGATATTGAGATGTACCTTTACGATATAGGATTCATAGCTATTGCAGCAGAGAAGACTGAAATGGCCTATGAATACTGGAACCAACTGTATCAAAGGAACAGATCCTATAAAAAAATACAGATTCTTACAACGCTTTTACGAAAAGAGATGGAAGCTGATGGAAGGCTTAAAAAAGACAGCGGGGCGGGTGCTTTTGTTGCCTATAGCGAAGAGTGGATCAGAGAAACGTTCCCCGAGGATTTTATCTGGGATATCTGCGGATTAAAATCTGCAGAGAAGATAGATCTCAGAGGAATTATTGGACGCGGTAAACAGTCAGAACAAAAGACATCTGGCCAGTCCAGACAGGCGGATGCTGTGATGCCGGGGGATGATGTTATTGAGCGTCTCTATGAGCTCGATACAGAGAATTTCCGGATAATTGCGGGAAGGGTGGTTCAAAAACTTGGTTACACCGTGGATGATATTCTTCCAACCTATAAAGAATCAGATGGTGTGGATTTCCTTGCCAGGTCATCCGACGGTAAAAATACCGCTCTCGTTTGGGTCAGACGATGGAAAGGCCTGAGCATAGGAGAGATCCCTCTGCGAAATTTTGCGCAGGCCATCAATGACATTAAGGCAAAAGAAGGATATTTTATTACAAGCGGTATGCTGACCCCGACTGCTGAGAGCTCGCTGCAGAGGCTGAAAAACGTAAGGGTGATTTACCCTGAACAGTTCGGTAATCTGCTCCAGGGACTTCTATAGCTTTGGAACTAAACCGTGTTTGAGAGTTTCGTAAATGAAATGCATTAAGAAAGATATTTTCACTATTCCTGTCACACATATAAGCACTGAAGAAAAATATTTCAAAATTAGCAGAAATAACATTTCGGAAGAGCTGGTGAAATCGGTCAGTCAGCATGGTGTTATGGATCCCCCATGTGTTCTCGCCTGCAACGGTTGTTTTAAGGCCTTGACCGGATTCAACCGGCTGGAGGCAGCACGCATTTCAAAGCGGGAAGAAGTAGATGTTTTTGTAACTGAGGAATATGACCATGAGATAATAATGTCTGAAGCAGTCAGGAAGTCATATTCAGGCCTGATCGGATCAGGCGGCAGGCTGAGATGCATTATTATTCTGCGGGAACGCTTTTGCATAGATGAAGATCAAGTCATACATTTTGCAGAAAATACACTTAAAGTTCCCCGCTCTATCTTCAGCAGTAATTATGCCTCAAAAATTACAGAACTATCGGCACATGTATTTGACTACTTTGATATGAGAGATGTACCTTTTAAAACTGTAACTGACTTTTTGAATCTGCCTCACAATGTTTTAAAAGCCCTTGGTGACGCGGCTTATACACTCGGGATGCGGCTTAATCTGTTCAAGTCAGCTGTTCTTATGTGCAGTGATATATGCCGTGTCGGGAATGAAGGCAGGCTTCTTGAAGTATTTATGTCTGAGAGCCATTCAGACCAGGATTTGTGGGACAGGGTTTTCCAGACTCGATACCCGGAATACACAGCAATCATTTCAAGAGCAGAAACTCTTGCAGCTTCTGTTTCAGGAAAGGGGCTTTCTGTAATTCTTCCAAAGCATCTGGAGGGTGATGTTGTAAAAGTGTCTCTGAATGTTCGAAAAGGGGATAAACTCGAAGATTTAATTCAGAGATTGCATAAAGTTGATCCAATTAAGCTTGAACAACTGACCGGGCTTATGTGAACAAGCGGATTGATGAAGGCTCAATGAATGGAGTTCTCTCCGTTAGTTTCGACCGAAGGAAGAAGATTTTCAGCATTTTGTATAATGAGTAATATGCTGTTGAAAATAAAGCCTGAAACCATGAACTTTGACATGTCTTTCTGCTCTTCAGGTATCTCAAACAGCTGATGTGTGACAACAATGCAGTTGTCCATTATTTCCCGGAGGAAAGACTCGTTGAGAGTATCAAGGCTGTCCCCCGGTCTTTTGCTGGTGTTAACTTCATTTTTTGACTCTTCAATTATTGAATCCATGAGAGATTTGAAAAATTTGTCAAAATCTCTGTTATAGGGGATAATATGTCCATTCTTCAGTGTTATCATATCAGCAGTTATGCAGCGTTGCAGCATGGTGATCAAAATAAATAAGCCGGTATTATTGTATTATAGTCTCTGAAGAAGGATATATCAATAAGATTTTTCTTCAGAGACTAAAAACTATTCGCCGATTGTTTTTTTTATATCTTTGAATTTATCGCCGAGCAGATTGCCAAGGTTGATTCCGGCGGAACCGTTGTTGCTTTCCTTAAATGTCTCATAGGCTTCCTGCTCTTTGCCGTTCTTGACGGCAATGGCGCTGAATACCGCGTTTTTCCTGTCAGGCTCGTATCGAATCAGCATGACCTCAAGAGAGCTTCCTGTCGGATAATCCTTCTGAATATCAAAACTCTTTCTGTCAGTAAGTTCGCTGGATGGAACAAATCCTGAAAGGCCGCTGTCCAGACGAATATTTAACCCGCTTGATCTGGAGCCTTCGACCGTTGCAGATAGAACCCTGCCGGTTAGTTCGCTTTCCGGTATCAGCCAGGGGTCGGCTTCATCTGTCATAAGCTCCAGTGATATCTTTTGAGCTTTTCTGTCAACGTCCATGACTCTGACGCTTACAGAGTCGCCCGGCTTCAGAACATCTTCAGGGCGGTTTATCCGCTTAGTGAAGCTCATCCTTGAGATGTGCACAAACCCTTCAAGGCCGGGAATAATCTGGACGAAGGCGCCGCTTGATATAAGATTTGTGACGATGCCGTTATGTACTGTTCCGGATTTGAGATTCTCTGAGATTTCCCACGGATCCGGTTCGGTGTTTTTTATACTGAGGCTGATTCTTTTTGTATTCCAGTCTACAGACATAAGCGAGGCTTTAACTCTCTGGCCGGGTTTGAAATCATCAGTTGTTACGAGTCGGCTGCGGGAAAGCTCCGATTTTGGGACAAGGCCCTCAATACCGGCAAGGTCAACGAAGATTCCGAAAGGCCTGATGCTGGAGACTGTGCCTTCGACAATGCTTCCAATTTCCAGGGTTTCCCTGAGCTGAGCTTCCCTTTCAAGGGCTTCTTTTTCGAGCAGTACTCTTCTGGAAAGGACAACATTTCTTCCATTGTTGGAAAATTCTGTTATTAAAAAATGAAAATTCTTGTTAAGGTAGTCTGCTTCTTCACCGGCTCTTATGTCTATTTGAGAGAACGGGCAAAAGCATGATATCCCTCCAGTTTCAACCGAGTATCCGCCTTTTCGTGAGCTGATTACTCTGCCTTCTACAGGAATCCCGCTTGAAAAGGCCGTTTCAAGGATATCGGCTGAAGCTCCTGAACGGCCAATTTTTCTGCTGAGAACTATTTCTCCGCCCCTGACGGAAATAACATAGGCCTCAATAGTGCTCCCGCGGCTGAATTCAAACTCGCCTGCGTTGTTCTGCAGCTCTGCGGCGTCGATTACTGCCTCACTTTTTGCTGAAATGTCAACAAAAGCTGTATCTCCCCTGATGTCGAGAATGGTACCGCTTACCTTCTCGCCGGTTTCGTAATTGTCTCTTTTATTGAGGCTGGATTCAAGTAAACGGCTGAAATCCTCATCTTCATCGGGATTTAAATCTTCAAAAATATTGCTCATACTGCACCTCAAGGAGTAATTATTAGCTGTCAAATTCCCTGATTTGAAGGATATGTAAAATCTTTTTTAGAGACCGGGAATGTTTTTATTTTTCGATTAATTCAATTTTATCACATGTTGAAGATTAGAATAGTTTAATAAAAATTATTGACATAATCCCCGATATTAATATAATTACTTAGTTGAGGCTGAAAAACAGTTTCTTCGGGCTTAACAGTTAATCTGATGGGCCGTCTGTGGTTGTAAATCTGACAGTTTTCAGCCTGAGTAAAATTTAATGAACTTATACGGAGAACATTATGAAGAAGCTATCAGCAGTTTTAGTTATGATATTATCCGCGGCCGTCGCGCTTAGTTCAGCAGAAACCAGGACAGTTGAATCATCTCTTGCCGACCTTGATCCGGCTAAAGATGAGAAGGTTATTGTTGATGCTGCAAATTGGCTTGGTGAAAAAGAGGAAAAGAAGGCCGTTGATAAGCTGAACGCTCTCCTTAAAGACAGCAGAAAGGCAGTCAGGCTTAATTGCGTGACAGCACTTGGATATATTGGAGATGATGAGAAGCTTGATGCTCTTCATGATGCCCTGCTCAACGATTCAAGCGCTGATGTGCGCTACGCGGCGTTGATGTCTTCGGTCAGGATAGGCTCCAAGAAATCTATTGATGTCTGGCAGAAATCAAAGGAAAAAGAGACTGATCCATTCATGAAGGATTTCCTGGAAAGAATGGCTGTCAAGGCGTCAGGCAAATAGTAACTTATATTCCTGAAATGTGAATTGATCTGAGCATGCTGCATAAGCGGCATGCTTTCGTTTATTGTTCAAACATAATAATCTGCCCTTAGCGAAGTATCGCTCATAGCCATCACTTTAAAAAACGCTGGACATCGATTGTGCGCCAGTTAATATTCCAACAGCATAAAATTTAATTAATACGGAAGAGAAATGATTGATTCAAAGGAAGTTAAATATCTTGTATTTGATGTGGAATCAGTACCAGACGCAAAGCTTATTAAAATGTGCCGCTATCCTGAAGAGGAGCTTACGGATGATGAGGCTGTAAGGAAGTATCAGGGAGAGCTGCTCGAACAGAGCAATGGAAGCTCTGATTTTATACCTGCAACATTCCAGTATCCAGTCTCTGTGACAGTCGCAAAGGTGACCTCTGACTTCAGGCTTGCTGAAATTGTCTGTCTCGATGATCCTAAATTCCGTCCGGCAGAAATGACGCGTCTTTTCTGGCTGGGAATAGAGGAAATTTACGGTCATGCCTCTATGGTAACCTTTAACGGGCGAGGCTTTGATATTCCACTTCTTGAGCTTATGGCCTACAGATACGGCTTCACCGCCAAGAGGCATTTCGTCGACAAGTTTGCCGGCAGATTCAGGTTTGGTACCAAACACATTGATCTTCAGGATTATCTGTCAAATTACAGCGCTATTCGGATGAACGGAGGCCTTAATCTTCTCGCAAAAGTCCTGGGCAAGCCGGGAAAGATGGGAACCAAGGGAAGCGATGTTTATGATATGTTCCTGCAGGGTAAAATTCGGGAGATAAATGATTACTGCGTTCACGATGTTCTCGACACGTACTTTGTCTTTCTAAGAACAAGAGTGTTGCAGGGTGATCTGAAAATCGAGAAAGAGCAGGAAATAGTCAGAGAAGCAAAGGCCTACATTGAGGCAAACATAGAAAAGATTCCTTCCTTACAGGAGTACTACGACAATTGGGGAGACTGGAATCCGTGGCCAAAATAGAGAAAAAAGAAGAAAGCAGCCGATGAAGGCTGCTTTCGTTATAAGCGGGCTTAAGGCCGGGGACGGCTTCTCATCTCGGCATTTGTTTGCTCATCAGTCGATTTTGCATGATTCCGGCAGAAGCCTGACCGCTCCTCTGTCAGCGGATGAGGCGAGCAGCGAGTAGGTCATCAGAGCCTGTGACACCTTCCTGTCTCTCCCTACCGGTTTAAACGCCCTGTCACCCTTTACAAGCTCTTTCTCCCTTCTGGAATTGAGCTCCTTGTCGGTAATTCTAACGCTGATTGTTCTTGCAGGTATGTCAATATCGATAATATCGCCGTCTTCAACCAGGCCTATGTTTCCTCCGGAGGCTGCTTCAGGTGACACGTGGCCGATTGAGAGACCGGCGGTTCCTCCGGAAAATCTTCCGTCAGTGACGAGCGCGCATTCCTTTCCCAGCTTCATTGAGTTAATGTATGATGTGGGATAAAGCATCTCCTGCATTCCGGGGCCGCCCTTAGGGCCCTCGTAACGGATAACAACGACGTCGCCGGATTTGATTTTACCATCGATAATGGCCTCAACCGCCGCGTCCTGTGAAAAGAATACCTTCGCGGTGCCGGAAAATTTGTAGATTGAAGGGTCGACACCTGCCGTTTTGACGATGCAGCCGTCCTGTGCGATGTTGCCGAAGAGGACGGCAAGTCCGCCTTCTTTGTTGTAGGCATTATCTCCGGTTCTTATGCAGCCGGTTTTTCTGTCTCTGTCGAGCTCTTTGTACTTTGATGCCTGTGAAGCGAACTTGAGGTTGCGGCCCGAATGAGCGGGGGCGCTTGAGTATAATTCCAGTGCCTCATCTTTGACTTCCGGACTCATTATGTCGTAGGCGGATATGGCCTCTCCGAGAGTCAAGCCGTCTACCCGGATAGCTGAATGGTTGAGCAGGCCCATGCGGTTGAGCTCGGCCAGTATGCCGAGTATTCCGCCGGCGCGGTTGACGTCCTCAATGTGATAGTGGGAGCTTGGAGCAACCTTGCATATGTTGGGTATTTTGCGGGAAAGATTGTCGATATCCTTCATTGTGAAATGCACTTCGCCTGCGTTGGCAACAGCAAGAAGATGGAGTACCGTGTTTGTAGAGCCTCCCATTGCAATGTCGAGGGACATGGCGTTCAGAAAGGCCTCGCGGGTCGCTATTGAGCGCGGGAGTACAGAGCTGTCTTCATTTTCATAATATGCTTTTGCCATCTCAACGATTCTCTTCGCTGCAGTTGTAAACAGCTTCTTTCTGTTGGCATGGGTAGCGACAATTGTGCCGTTGCCCGGCAGCGCGAGACCCAGGGCCTCTGAAAGACAGTTCATTGAGTTAGCTGTAAACATTCCCGAGCATGAACCGCAGGTTGGACATGCTACGGTTTCCAGCTCAGCTACGTCTTCGTCTGACTGAGTGGGGTCGGCGCTCATTACAATGGCATCAATAAGGTCTTTTTTCTCACCCTTGAATATGCCGGCTTCCATAGGCCCGCCGGTCACAATTATTGCAGGAATGTTGAGCCTCATTGCAGCCATAAGCATTCCCGGGGTAATTTTATCGCAGTTTGAAATGCAGATGAGCGCGTCTGCTGTATGGGCGTTGCACATGTACTCCACGCTGTCGGCTATTAGATCACGGGAGGGTAGGGAGTACAGCATACCGCCATGACCCATGGCAATGCCGTCGTCTATGGCGATTGTGTTGAATTCAGCGGCAAAGCAGCCCAATTCCTCAATTACAGATTTTACGTATTGTCCTACCTCGTGCAGATGAACATGGCCGGGAACGAACTGTGTGAACGAGTTGGCAATGGCTATGACCGGTTTGCCAATTTGTTCTTCTTTCATGCCGTTTGCCCGCCAGAGGCTTCTGGCTCCCGCCATTTTTCTGCCCTGAGTGCTTGTATTGCTTCTAAGTGGGATTGACATTGTATCCTCCTGATTATTATAACCGTATCTGGTTTGCGGTTTTATTATTTCAGATGCTGAGATATGCGCGGCATTTCGCGGAAAATCTCAAAATACGGCAAATAATGTGAATGTTTATTTGTTTGTTGTCTTCAAGTACTTTTAAGAACGGGATATGTCAAGTGCAAATAAGAGCAATTTCAATACTGTGCTTTACAAATATTATACTGTTTGTAAACTTGAAAGGAGGATTTTGTCAGAATATGACGTCTGAGGCAGGTTTCTGTTCAAGCTCAGTGAAATTCTGTATGAATATTATTGCCAATAGCAATGTGATGTATAAAGCGTAAAACAAATAAATGGGGGGATGTTATGGCTGAAATCATAGACGGGAAGAGGATTTCTCAGGAAATACGCGATGAGGTCAGGGCGGAAACAGCTAAAATGACGGGAGTCAGAAAGCCGGGGCTTGCAGTGGTGCTTGTCGGCAGCGACCCGGCTTCTTCGATTTACGTTAGAAACAAGGTAAAGGCATGCGAGGAAACCGGTATTATCTCATATAAGCATGAGCTGAATGAAAAGACATCCGAGAAGGAGCTGCTTGAGCTTATTGACAGCCTGAACGGTGACAATAAGGTTGACGGAATACTCGTGCAGCTTCCGCTTCCAGCACATATCAGCGAGGAGGCCGTAATAAAGAGGATAAGCCCCCTCAAGGATGTTGACGGCTTTCACCCTGAAAATGTCGGCAAGATATCAATAGGTTCAGACGACTGCTTTTTCCCGTGCACGCCATACGGCTGCCAGGAGCTGATTTACCGCACGGTAAAGGACCTCAGGGGCAAGCATGTTGTAGTAGTAGGCAGAAGCAATATTGTTGGCAAACCCGTAGCAAGCATGATGCTTCAGAAAAACGAGAGAGCAAACTGCGTTGTTACTGTCTGTCATACCGGCGCCCCGGATATTTCGCTCTACACAAAGCAGGCTGACATACTGATAGTGGCGGCCGGAAGGCCTAACACCGTTACAGCCGGCATGGTTAAACCGGGTGTAGTAGTCATAGATGTAGGCATGAACAGGGTTCCTCATCCGGACGAAGAGGGCAAGACAAAGCTTTGCGGTGATGTTGATTATGAAGGGGTCTTCCCCGTAGCTTCGGCCATTACGCCCGTGCCGGGCGGAGTAGGGCCGATGACAATTTCCATGCTGATGAAGAACACGCTTAAGGCTTACAAACTTCACGAATCGATGTAGCTCATTTTTTGGCGGGTGGATGTAGCTGCAGGAAATAGTATGAATTGGGCCGGAATAATCCGGCCTCAATTTATACTCCGAGTATGGATTTAGCTACCTTTACGCATTCCACAGCATCAGAGGAGTAGTGAGCTCCGATCGACCTTGCGTAATCATCCGTAACAACGGCGCCGCCTATCATAACAGGAATATCGATTCCTCTTTGATTGAGCGTTTCGCGAACGTTCTTCATCTCGCCCATCGTTGTGGTGAGCAGCGAGCTGAGGCATATCAGGTCAGCCTGAGAGTCAAGCGCTGTCTGAATAATTGTTTCGCACGGAACATCTTTTCCGAGGTCTGTGACCTCGAATCCGTGGTTTTCCATCATCATCGCGACTATGTTTTTGCCGATATCGTGAATGTCTCCTTTAACTGTGCATATTACGGCCCGGCCGAGTCTTGGAGTCGACTTATCTGTCAGCATAGGTTTGAGCTTAAGAAAACCTTTCTTCATCGCGTTCGCCGATGAAATCATCTGCGGCAGAAAGTATTCGCCGGAGCTGTAGAGCTCGCCGACTTTTTCGAGGCCTTGAAGAAGGGCCTGGTTCATTATATCCGAAGGGCTGTGATCTTTCAGAGCTTCGTCCAGCGCTGTCTCGATATCGTCAGAATTGCCTTCCACGACGTAGTTGAAAAGTAATTCCATTATGTTTTCAGGCGGAGCCGAAGGCGCTGAAGCGGCTGCGGCATTATCCCCCCCTGAATTTTTAAAATGCTCAATGTATGCGGAAGCCCCCGGGTCGGAGCCGTTGAGGAAATCTGACGCGAGCTTTTCTTCATCAGAGAGTTCCAGTGCGTCAGAGAACTGCGCGGTGACGGGATTTACTATAGCCGCTGTGAGGCCGTTTTGAATCGACGCCTTCAAAAACGCGGAGTTAATAAACTTGCGCTGCGGCAGACCGAAGGATATATTGCTCAGGCCTACAGATGTTTTAATGCCCTTCGAGCTGAAATGCGAAATGACCTTCAGGGTTTCAATCGCGGAGCCCGGTTCCGCGCTCTCGGTAAGAACAAGCGGATCAATGAAAACCCTGTCGCTGGTTACGCCAGCCTCAGCGAGACGTGAAAGGAGCTTTTCGCCGGCAGCGATACGCCTGGCGGAATCCGGAAAAATTCCGCCCTCGTCGAGACAAAGCCCGACAACGAAGCAGCCGAATCTTTTAATGAGCGGAAGAATGGTCTCGATGCTTTTATCGGTAGCGTTAATTGAGTTAACAATCGGAATTCCGGGACACGTCATAAGCGCGGCTTCAATTACCTCCGGATTGTCTGAATCGATCATCAGGGGGATATCAACCGAGTTTGAAAGCACCGTCACCGATTTTTTCATTGCTGACTTTTCGTCAATACCCGGAAGCCCGACATTGATATCAAGGATATGCGCGCCTTCCTCTTTCTGTTTGACGGCCTCCTGCCTCAGGAATGTCTGCCTTCCCTCGCTCAGGTCCTTCGCAAAAGCTTTGCGCGCCGACGGATTAAGCCTCTCGCCGACAACGACAAGGCCGCTATCTTCGAAGCTGAAGCGTGACGTGCGGGATGTGACTGCCCTGTGCCTGAAGCTGTAAGCAGGCGATGTTATATTATGCTGCGACAGGAGATCTGCAAGTGCCTTGATGTGAGAAGGCCTCGTGCCGCAGCAACCCCCGATAAGCTGTATACCCATTTCGACGAGCTCGATTGAAGAGGCAGCGAAGGAATCCTCTCTCAGCCCGTAATGTGTTTTGCCGTCGATCATTTCCGGAAGTCCGGCATTCGACCACGCGGAAAGCGGAATTCCGGCTTCTTTCAGGGCGCTTATTGATAAGCTGTAGAGCTTAACTATTTGAGCGGGCCCCATGCCGCAGTTGGCTCCGACCATTGAAGCTCCGGCTGATGCAAGCGTGGTGAATGCAGTGAGCATGTCGCTGCCGGTTGGAGTTTTGCCGGATAAGTCAAAAGTCATACTGCAAATTACAGGAAGATCGGTGTTGTCTCTGGCTGCCAGCAGCGCGAGTTTGGCTTCCTGTACGTCCGTCATTGTCTCAATGATTATCGCGTCCGCCCCGCCGCGGGAGAGCCCGCGCATCTGTGCGGCGAATGACTCGTATATCGTTTCAGCAGGCGTTTCTCCCATCGGCTCAGCGAGAAGGCCTGTCGGGCCCACGGAACCGCCGACGAAAGCGTTGTATCGGTCTGCCGCCCTTCTGGCAAGTGAGGCGCCTTTTTCATTTATTTCTTCGCATCTCTCCCTAAGCCCGAATTCGGCAAGCTTGAGACGGCTTCCGCCGAAGGTGTTTGTTTCTATCATTTCTGAACCGGCTTCCAGATAGAGGCTGTGTATATCCTCAATTACGTCCGGATTTTCAGAGTTCAGAAGTTCGAAGGCCCCTTCATATCCGGGCAGTTTTTCGAAGAGTACAGTCCCCATCCCTCCGTCGAGAAGAATTGGTGTTCTCTGATTCAGTCTTTCTTTGAAATTCATAGAGTCTCCATAAACAATATCAATATATCTTGATATAGTGATATTGTCTTTTCAGTCAAGTTTTTTTCCAAAAATCAGAAAATAACTCCTGCGCGGATAAAATATCGAACAGAAGAGAGCTCTCTGTCTATGTAAAAAGTGTTGAAATACGATGCTCCGCTTTCGATGAAGAGGCGAGAAAAAATTCGAAATCTAATTGAGCCGCCGGCATAGATGAAAGGATCGTATGATGTGATTTCTGTTTCGGCATACATGTAGTCTCGTATGGATGAGTACTGCAATCCGCCGCCGCCACGGGCTACTAACGATACGAAATGAGCAAAGGGCATGGCGAAATCGAGAAATATTCCTGCACACGGCTGAATCGAGGTCATATCGAAAGAGTTTATACCGTCATATTTTAAATAGGAAATAGAGGCCTCAAAACCGAGATGCCTTATTACAGGCAGGTCAAAATCTGGATGATATCCGAAATATAAATCGGGAGCCCTGAATGTATTTTTTATTACATTGCTCCATTCCGGCAGCAGGTTGTCATAGGCGATTGAAGTTCCTATGTAGAATCCTGAAAACTCGGTGATGGTAAGCGCATTATTCTCAACCGAGGCAGAGCCGCCGGGATTGACCACCGCGACATCACATGTTCCTGCTGAAAGACCGGAGGTGTCGAGCATGAAAGTCATCAGTTTTTGGGATATTCGGCTTACCTTTTCAGGAACAATCTTTCTGCCGTCATAAATGATGTGCGCATTAACCTCAGACATGAACATGTCGCCTTCAACGGTTATCAATACCTTTTCTCCGGTTTTTCTTATACGGGAAGGTGAGATTGAGTCTATTACGGGCTCTCTTGTTACAGTCAATGCCCCGGCAGCGGTAACAGAACTCCCGCCGGGGTTTTCGATTACAATGTCAGTTTTCCCGCCCGCTTTTATTCCCGAAGGCAGAGTGACCCTGAGCGTGGTATCGGAGATAAGCTCTGTACGGTCGGGCTGTATCCTTGCTCCGTCGGCTGAGAGGAATACCCTGCAGCCGTTCATGAAGTTTCCGCCCCTGATTGTGATTTCAATATCGCCTGACTCGGGTATTACAATTGAAGGGCTAACCGATGTAAATGAAGGCTCAAGCGACTTGACAACGTTGAAGTTGAACCAGCTGCTCCATGAGGAAGGGCGCCCGAACTTGTTCAGGGGGGCAACCCTTGCCCTGTAGTTTCCGTATTTAAGATTAACGGCAGCCCTTGGCACACGGGTCCTGTCGCTGTAAACAATTTTTCCCGAAGCGTCTTTGACCTCAACAAGGTAACCTGTAGCGTCAGGTACAGCCTCCCATTGTATTACCGGGCGCGCTGCCGGAGCTGCTGTTGATACCGCAGCTGCGAGAATGAGGGCCGCCGAGAATACTGCTGTCAGCAATGAATGTAATCTTCTACCTGACATAGATTACCCTTGGTGATATAAAGTTTGGATTTGAAAGGGCGCTTTTTAGCGTAATAGTAAAGTGTACAGTGGCCGCCGGACTGATGTCGCTTACAGAGCTTCCGTTCATTCTGACAGCTTCAAGTTCAGCTACGAAGTTTCCTTCATCAAGCTTTTCCAGCTCTCTGAAGCTGAAGCGCGTACCTTTGACTTCAGTCTTGAAAACTGTCCGCGGGGTAAGGCCCGTGTACTGTTTGAGGCTTAACCTGTAAACTGAAGCACCGGCGGAAGCTTCCCACCTGAAGTTCAGTGAGTTGAGGCTCGACATGTCTACAATGAGGCTTTCGGACGGGTATAGCAGCTTTGGCGGCGGCGTTTTACCGGTAATGATGAACGAGAATGCAGGGCTGCTGACCGAGAGTTCAGGGCTGGCTGCGGAAGTGCGTACTCTCCAATAATGCAATCCATAGCTTTCAGGTTTATAGGTCAGCGAGCTCTGTGACACTGTTTCAGAATGCAGTATTTCTTTGAAATCCCTGTCGGCAGAAATATCAAGAGTGTATCCGCGCGCACGATTGGGATCAAGCCAGCTGAACTTTACATTGCCTGCTCCTTCGGCAGGGTTTACGCTTCCTCCGTCTGAAGGAGATATCGCGCGAATGGGAAGCGATGGAACCACTGTAAAAACATTGTTTTCTGAAACTACGTCCTTGCCCGCGCTGAAGGCCGTTATCCTCCATAAATAACTGCCTGAAGCAAGCCGGGCCCTGGAGAGATAATAGGTTCCGGGTAGTTCCGCCCTGATGACCGGATTGGAGAAGTCTTCTGAATCGGAGACCTCAATCAAATATTTTTGAAAAGCATATTCGCTTTTCCAGCTGAACATGAGCCCGTCATGTGATAACTGTACAGCGCTCAGAGTGACTCTGTTTTCAGGGTTTACAGGTTTTGGAGGTAAGAGCTTTTCAGCGCCTAAAGCATTAAAGCTCGCTGGTGCGCTTTCAACGGAGCCGCCCTGATTTAAATATGGGTAAATATTTCTGATTTTCCAGTAGTACGTTCCCTCTGCGAAATCGGGTACGGTTATACGGGGCAGGGTGGAGCTGATTTTCCTTACGTTTTCGGAAAAGTCACGGCGGCTGGAGATCGTGACTTCATAGGAAGAAGCGTACTCGCTGC
Source organism: Spirochaetota bacterium (assembly GCA_963663865.1). GTDB lineage: Bacteria > Spirochaetota > UBA4802 > UBA4802 > UBA5550. Next base: position 2,483,270 of record OY760686.1, on the reverse strand, counting down.
CTATCCAGGAAAGAGCTACGCCTCCGGCTGATGATACGGAGCTTCCATTTGAAGGCGAGACGGCGGATTGTGCTCTGTCTGAGATGACAGTGAAGGCGGCGCTGTTTACCGAATCAGCTGTTCGGCCGTCCGGCAGAACTCGCCAGTAATAGCTGCCTGCCTGCAGTACAACGCTGTAAGTGTTCACCTTCTGATTAACGCGCGCTATTAACCTTGAAAAATCGGGTTTGTCTGAAAGCTCAAATCGGGCGGATACTTTCTCAGCGGCTTTTTTCCACGAAAAATCGACTCTATAAGACTTTTGAGAGGTAACTATGTGCATGTTTTCAGACGGCGATATGGGGATAAATGCCTTTTCCTGAATGTCCGCGGAGCTCTCGGTGATAAGTGCCTTTTTGCCGGAATCAAGCTCTGTTCCGCCAATCTTCGCCGAACCTGACTGAACGTTTACGCTGATTCCTGAACCGGGCCCTCCAGCTCTCAGGTTGATGCTGCTTTTTTTGGTGTCAATTACAGCCCCACCGGCGGAGATGCTCAGACTGCCTGAGCTGTTCGCGCTTATAGCTCCCTGACTGAAGTCAATGGCGGCCCTGTCTCCGCTGAGGCTGACCAGGATAAGTGTGTTTTCATTAAGCTCAATCTCAGAACCGTCCTTCAGCTGCAGTATCGACGCGGAATCGGCGTCAGTTCTGATGGTGTCGTAGTTGTAGACTGTCGCATACTGGCTGACATCTTCCCATATAACCTGGTTGGTGTACTTGCGCTGTGTCTTTTTTTTCTTGTAGATTATTTTTCCGATTGGCTCAGTGCTTGTTGTTTCCGCTCCGGCGGTAAACTCCACATAGAGCATGATGGATGCAATGGCTGTAATAGCAGCTGTGAGAGAGACGACAAGAATATCCTTGATATCCGGCTTCATGACTGGGCGTCTCCGGATACTATCTCGTATTTAATCTCTTCCGCGTTGACGTCAATGTCCTGCTTAATGAAATCGCCAAGACCTATCAACTCACGCAGCGCGCCAATGTCCTCAGGACATTCGGGATCATCCATTCGCCCCAAAACAGCGAATATCTTCTGTGTGGCTTCTTTGCCTTTAACCTTGATTTCCTGCATCGCTTCGACCCTGAATATGTCTCTGACAAGGCCGTATGAAGCTTCGCTTATAAGAATATCCGTGCCGAAAGGTTTGTTCAATGACTCGATTCTGGAGGCGAGGTTGACAGCGTCGCCTATAACGGTGTACTCCATTTTGTCATGAGAGCCGATCTGTCCGGCAAGAACCGGTCCGGTGTTAATTCCGCAGCCTATTCTGATTAGAGGTTTTTTTTCATCGCCGCGGTCTCTGTTGAAGTCAAGCAGGGTTTTTCTCATCATCAGGGAGGCGTTAACTGCATTTTCAGTGTCGTTTCCGTGAGAAACAGGCGCTCCCCAGGTTGCCATTATCGCGTCGCCTATAAACTTGTCTACAACACCGCTTGTAGTGTTAATGCACTCCACCATTCTTGTCATGTACTGATTAAGAAACTCAACAACCTCTTCCGGTTCAAGTTTTTCTGACATAGCGGTAAACGACCTTATGTCGGAAAAGAACACGGCTACATCCTTTCTTTCTCCGCCAAGCTTGATCTCATCCCTGAGGACCTTTTCAGCTATCTCGGGGTTGACAAACTTGCCGAAGGCATCCTTTATCTTTTCTCGTTCTGAGAGCCCCTTGCTCATCCGTGTAAAAGAATCGGTCAACATGCCGACTTCATCCCTTGACTTGCTGTAGATGCTGACAGAATAGTTGCCTTTTTCAATTTCTCGCGTTGCTGAAACAAGCCGTTTAATCGGCCCAGTTATGGTCTTTGAGAAAAAGTAAATGATAAGGATGGCAAGGTTCAGAACAATAACGGTTAGAAATATGTTTTGCTTCCTGATTCTGTAAGCGGCGCTGAAAACGTCGTCTCTCACAACGGTGGTTATTACGCCTATTCCCGCGAAACCGATCTTTTTAAATGAGCCCAGGTAGGTCACGCCTTTTTCGTCGGAGTAGGATGTCTGGCTGTTATCAACTGGACTTTCTGCCATGATTTTGACCATCGGGAAGTTGGAGTAGTTGACTCCGGCAAGGGTCAGGCTGCTGTTGTAATGAGCTATTATATCTCCGGAGACTGAAGCGATAAATGAACGAGTTATACCGGGCTTGCTTACCGCTTCAGTAAATCTTGCGTTGTTTACGAATACAATCAGTATTGATTCCGCTTCGGCAGCCGACTTTCTGAGATACGGCACGGAAACTGCAATGACTTCCTGTTTGAACGCGGGTGAAATGTTTGTGACTGTGTCTTGTGTTTTAAATACCGGAAGAAAAACTTCAGATGAGGATTCGAAGTATTCAGATACAGCTTTTGCCGATATTCCCATGGAAGAGGCAAGGTTCGTGTTAAGGAGTCCGTTTTGTATTTTTATGCCTTTCCCGGTTTTCACAGCCGTCGCGACAAGTATGATGTTCTTTTCTGAGGGAAAAAGCCTTTCAGAGAGTTCGGAATCTTCCAGAGAAACGGGCTTTTCGTCCAAAATTCCGCGCGCTATGTATCGGGATTTTTCAATTATTGAGTCGAAGTCGGTTTTAACCTTTTCAGCGATAATCTCGGATATCTGGTGGTTGCTTTCCTTGATTCTTATTTCGTTGTCCTGCATGAAAAAATGAGTCGCGAGAAAAGTCATTAGCGAAAGGGATGATATTATTACCAGCGAGATGATGGTAATCATCTTTGCTCCAATGGTTGCCCTTATCCGACGGCCGTTGGAGGAAAGGACTTCCGGATTGTTTAAATGGCTGTCTCCAGCAGGCTTTGACTTTTCCTTTTTTGGTTTTACAGTAGGGCCCTCGATGTCCTTTGCGGGCTCTGTCTGTTCGGCAGGTTCATCCCCGGGCGTTTCATTTACTTTTGTTTTTGGATTGAGCACCGGTTCTGCAACAGTATTGTCATTGCTGATATTTTCCTTTGAGGTCATCTTCGCTTCCTCAACCTTTGGGGCAGGGGAGCAGCAGTTTTTGCCGCTGGCAAGGTCTTCCAACGCGCTGCTGTAGGCTTCAGAGGATGAGAGCGAGTATGGCGATGAGATGCCGAAGATAAAACTGATGCTTTCATCTTCCGGGAATTCATGGGTTTTGTATAGCTTTTCAATTACGGGATGCGCCGTCTTTTCTGCTTCAGAAGCTGAGTATGGAAGAAGAATAACAGCACTCCTTTCATTGAGGGAGACTGAGGCCCTGATGCCCATTGAATAAAGAATTTCAGGAAGAGCTCTGTAAATACTTTCAGCGGATATCGTGTCTGCCCCGGCAGATTCTGTTTCGATCAGCATCACTGAGAAAGGCCGGCCGGTAGTCTTTTTGAGAAATTCAGACTTTTTCAGCTTGAGTCTCAGTGCGAATGGAGAGTCTATATCCCCCCCCACGACAACATGACCATTGGATTCCAGAAAATCGGCTATTTTTAAGCCGGCCGCTGAACACAACCCGGAAATGCTCTTGAGGCCGCCGGAGGCGATGCCCTCCGGATTGATAAGGGTAACTATTCCAAGGGCTGCGCCTTGCGAAAAGAATGGAACATGGATTGTATGTCCGGCGCCGCTTAGCAGATACTTTGCCTCCAGCATCTCATTGATTATCTCGCTGTCGAAAGTCAGAGCCTCCTTGACTGGAGAGTCAATATCTGATTTTGAAACGCTTACGGCTTTGACGTAAATGCTGTCACCGGCGGAGAGGTAGAGAACAGAGGCCGAAGGCTTGAACTTTGAATAAAGAGCGTTGAGCTCCTGTATAATAAAACTTTCAATATCGCTGTCGTCGTTACCGCGGGGAAGGGTGTCAGGTTCTGCGGCTTTAATTGATGTCATTTTTTTGATGCTGCCGTCCGCGATGTCTTCGCTTCCAGCCGGTTCAGTGCCCTTTCTGTAAAAGAGAAACGAGACCGATGCAAAAATCACAGCTATAAGGAATAAGAGCAGTATTTCCAGCCCCATGCGTAATCTGTCATCGGCAGCGGGCAGCACTGCGAAGGCCCGGAGTCTCTCCGCGAGTTCGGGCCTGAAGTAAAGGTACGCTCCCAGCAGGGCGGAAAACAAAATAAGCCCCGTAATCAGCGATTTTGTTTTTGCAGTCATATTTATATCCAGGAAAAAGGTTATCCCTTACTTTCTCGGTAAGAAACAGGCAGTATCTTATCATAAAATAAGCGAAATATCAGCTGTTTAAGTATGGGCCTCTTGAAGAGGCCCATACGGAATCATGTCAAAAGAACAGCAGTGTGATGACAAGAAAGGTCGGAATAAGTATGGTCAATGAATACTTGATAAGGTATCCAAAAAAGCTCGGCATAGCTATTCCCGACTGTTCAGCTATTGATTTCACCATGAAATTCGGGGCATTGCCTATGTATGTGTTAGCGCCCATGAAAACGGCGCCGGCGCTGATCGCGAGAAGCGTTCCCGCGTGAGTGCTCATAAGGCTTGCCGCGTCGCCGCCGGCTGTGTTGAAAAAGACGACATAAGTCGGGGCATTGTCAAGGAAGCTCGAAAGAAGCCCGGTTGCCCAGAAGAAATGTGAATTGATAAACTCGCCGCTGTTGTCGACAACTCCCCTTATTACTGCGCCGAGAGGCCCGTTTGCGCCGGCTCTGAGCATTGTGATCGGCGGAACCATTGTGATGAAGATGGTTGCGAAGAGTTTGGCAACCTCGAGAATCGGTTCCCAGTTGAATTCGTTGCCCTTTCTTACCTCTTTACTTGTGATCAGCAGGGACAGCAGCGTTATGCTGAGCAGAAGTACTATCTGCAGCAGCGATGCCGCCGGCATGGCTACGTGGTGCAGGGTGAATGCGGTGCCGAGGTCGAGGCTCGAAGCGAGCACAGATCCCGTAATCATTGGGATGAGCAGAATGTTGGCCTTGCCCTTAATTGAAAGCTTTCCTGACTCAGGCGAGGGTGCCGGCTTGTTTGTCTCTTTCCTGTAATAGAATGTATCCATTATAAAAAACACCGCCAGCAGAATGGCAGAAGCGGCCAGCATCGGGGGCAGCATATGCGTTGTCGTCCAGAAGAAGCTTACGCCTTTAAGAAAGCCCAGAAAGAGAGGCGGGTCTCCCAGCGGGGTGAGCGATCCTCCAATATTTGCTACAAGGAAAATAAAGAAAACTACAACGTGCACACGGTGCTTTCTCCAGGAATTTGCCCTCAGTATCGGTCTGATCATCAGCATCGCGGCGCCGGTGGTTCCCATCCAGCTGGCGAGCACAGTTCCTATAAGAATGAGGAGCGTGTTCAGAGCGGGTGTACCAGTCATCTCGCCCTTGAGGCGTATTCCTCCGGCTACAGTAAAGAGCGCCAGGAGAAGCATGATAAAGGGCAGAAACTCAAGCAGATAGGTTTCTAAAAGATAAAAGAAGCTGACTCCCGGCCCGTAAAAGACCGTAAACAGAATAAAAAAGAGAACTCCCCAGAACAGCGAAACCTTGCCATAGTGATGATGCCAGAAGCCTGGTTTCAGAAGCGGGAAAAGGGCTATTGACAGAAGGATTCCAATGAAAGGAATGGCCCAGAGAACATTCATTTTCGTGCCGTCAATGTGCGGAGCTCCGTGGTGGGCGTCTGTTCCGGATTCATGATGTGAATCGGCTGAAGCTTCAAGCGCGTGCGGTGTCCCGGCAGGCGCTGTTTCTGCTGAGGCAATGAGCGGAGCCATTGACGCCATAATCAGCAGCAGCGGCGTAAGTGCAAAAAGAATTCTCTTCATAGGAATCTCCCTGTTATATCTCAAGTATTTCGTAAACGCAAGCGTTTGGTGCCCTGTTTGGTAGACAGTTTATCCTGCACTGCGGGAATATGTCAAGTATTAAGAATGAGGGGCGCAGCTGACGGGAGATTGCAAAAGTTCTTGACATTTTTTCCGCCTGTTGTGTTTCTATATATAGAAACGTTAACGAGTGGAGCGAGGTGTGATGCGCGATCTGTACAGGCTCAATGAGATGGCTGAAGTGCTGGCGTCTGTGAGAGACCCGCAAAAAATAGAGGATTTTCTGTTGAAGGTCCTTACGCCTGCGGAGATCAGAGGCATATCCTCAAGATGGGAGATTTTGAAGCTTCTGGAGGATGGGACTCCGCAGAGAAAGATTGCCTCGCTGCTCGGCGTTAGCCTGTGCAAAATCACAAGGGGATCGCGCGAGCTGAAGGATGAGAAATCTGCCCTGTGGTATATGCTGAAAAGGTACCGCAATAAGCGCAAACCGTGAGCTGAATCAGAAAATCAGCCTGATTTCAGCAGCAAAATCTGCTAAATCCGCGCGGCTGCAGCGCGTGAAAATAAGGAGAGAGACATGAATAAGATTTTTCTTGAAGAAGATGAAATGCCGAGGCAGTGGTATAATATCGCTGCTGATCTTCCCACGAAGATACTGCCCTATCTCGGGCCGGACGGCAATCCTGTCACGCCGGATCAGCTTGCACCGGTTTTCCCGATGAACCTTATTGAACAGGAAGTGAGCCAGGAGAGATGGATTGATATTCCGGAAGGGATACTTGAGCTTCTCTACCGATGGAGGCCTACGCCTCTGCAGAGGGCTGTTCATCTTGAAAAGTACCTCGGCACACCGGCGAAAATATACTTCAAGAATGAGAGTGTTTCTCCCGCGGGAAGCCACAAGCCGAACACGGCCGTAGCGCAGGCATGGTACAACAGGGAGTTCGGAATCAAAAAGCTAACCACTGAAACCGGGGCCGGGCAGTGGGGAAGCGCTCTTTCGTTCGCATGTTCCCTTCTCGGAATGGAGTGCAAGGTGTTCATGGTGCGGATCAGCTTTGACCAGAAACCTTTCCGGAAGATGATGATGGAGACCTGGGGAGGAAAGTGCGTCGCAAGCCCCAGCATGGATACCGCTGCAGGCAGGGCCGTTCTGGAAAGCCACCCTGATACTCCGGGAAGCCTTGGAATAGCGATAAGCGAGGCCGTAGAAGCGGCTGTCTCTGACACAACCGGCGGGACAAGATATGCCCTCGGAAGCGTTTTGAATCACGTAATGCTTCATCAGACGATAATTGGGCTTGAGGTTAAAAAGCAGCTCGCCAAGATCGGAGAGAAAAAGGTCGATACGATAATCGGCTGCGCGGGCGGGGGAAGTAATTTCGCCGGAATCGCGTTCCCGTTCGCGTACGATAAAATAAACGGTCAGGATATTGAGATAATACCCGTTGAGCCGGCATCGTGCCCGACCATGACGAGGGCGCCATTCGTATACGATCACGGAGATATAGCAAAAATGACTCCACTTATGGCGATGCATTCGCTTGGCCATGACTATGTTCCGGAAGCGATACATGCCGGCGGGCTAAGATATCACGGGATGTCTCCGCTCGTATCACAGGCCGTTGTCGAGGGGCTCATGACTCCTATGGCTATACATCAAAACGAGTGCTATAAGGCTGCGCTCACTTTCGCGCGAACCGAGGGTATTATTGTCGCTCCCGAAACAAGCCACGCAATTGCGGCAACTATAAGAAAGGCAAATGAAGCGAAAGAAGAAGGAAAAGAAAGGGTAATTGTATTCAATCTTTCGGGTCATGGACTAATGGACCTTGCCGGCTATGAGAAGTACCTGAGCGGAAGCCTGATCGATCATGAGCCTTCCGAGGAAAAGATACATCAGCTGGCTGAAAAGCTTGCCGCTCATCCGGAGGCTCCGTTGAGAAAGACAGGAAAGTGGTAGTTAGCGGAGCTGGCTCTCAGGTGGCAATATGCTGAGATACGACAAGATGGAAGTATACTGCCGCATGCTCGGTAACGATGTGCCGTTCCGGTACTGCCGGACCGGCGCTACCGGGAGCATGTGCCGCCGCATAAGGGACTGCTGGTTCGAAAGGCTGGATATTGACGCCTATCTTTCCGAGTGCTTTACTTGCGAGGAGCTTGCGGGTGTGTTTGCTGAAGCCCCCGGTAAGATGGAGAGAATTATTACTGCCGCCGTGAAAGGCGGCAGGCCTCAGGGCTGATCGAGGGCTTCCAGTTCACTGTCAAAGAGCGCTGAAAGTCTCCCTTGCTCTCTGGTGACTGCGTCAAGCTCTTCGTAGAGGGATGCATTTTCATGTTTCAGGCTGTGCAGCTCCCTGGAAAGGGACGCGATTGCCTCGCCGTTTCCGTTGCCCTGCTGTGAGAGTACAAGTATTTCTTCCGTAATCTTTTCGGTACGCTCCTCGTTGAAGATGATATCGGATTCGATTCTGGCGATGCTCTCTTCAAGCGGTTTTAGTTCAGAGGTTTTCCTTTTTAACAGGTCCGCTTTCAGTTTTCGGGTCTCCTTTCGTCCGGGCTGCCCGCTGTTTTTCTGTCTGCCGCCGTCACGGACGGCCTCATCCTCCCACCCGATTTTTTCAAGAAACTGCGAATATGTTCCCTCAAACACGGTTATGCCGGTTTCACCGAAAACGATGAAGCGGTTCGCGAGGGAGTGCAGGAACATCTCGTTGTGTGTAACAACTATGCAGGCCCCGTCAAAATCGTCGACAGCGGCGAGAAACGCGTCGCATGAATCCATGTCAAGGTGGTTGGTCGGCTCGTCGAGAAGCAGAAGGTTTGAAGGTGAAACAAGTATTTTTCCCAGCATGACCCGGCTCTTCTCGCCTCCGGAAAGCACGCTGACCGGCTTCAGCGCCGCGTCTCCTTCGAACATCATGGCTCCCGCGATGTTTCTGGCCTGCTGCTTTTCACATCCGGCTGTGCATATCTCCTCTTCAATTGTGAGCTTTTCGTTGAGCGTGGAAACATTGGTCTGAGCGTAGTAACCAATGGAGGTGTCGGGATGAAAGAGCAACTCTCCGCTCCGTGGGCTCAGCACGCCTGCTAAAAGCTTCAGCAGCGTGGATTTTCCCTTGCCGTTTTTTCCGATGACGCATATCCGGTCGGTCCTGCTTACGGAGAAAGTAAGATCTTTTATGAGTGGGATATCGGCGTAACCGAAGGTCAGGTCTTTTACGTGCAGCGCGGTTTTGCTCTGTGAGGGCAGGTAGCTAAAGGAGAAGTCCAGCGACTTTATTTTGTCGAGCCTGTCCATTTTCTCCATGCGGTCAAGCGCCTTGATTCGGGACTGAACCATGCCTGCAAGACGCGCTTTCGCCCTGAATCGGGTTATGAAGAGCTCAGTCTCCTTGCGTTTTTTTTCGTCGTTGAGACGGGTTTTTTCGTAAATCTCCTCTTCTTTTACAATTTGTTCGTAGTATTTTTCGGTAGAGCCCGCCATCTTTCGTATCTTCTGTCTGTGGATTCCTAGGACATGCGTGATTACGCTGTCCATGAAATGCCTGTCGTGAGTTATAAGGAGAAGTTCGCCTTTCCACTGTTTTAAAAAAGAGGAAAGCCATCTGATTGACACTACATCCAGGTAGTTGGTGGGTTCGTCAAGAAGAAGCATGTCCGGTTCTGAAACAAGGACTGACGCGAGGTTGAGCCTTACCTGAAATCCTCCCGAGAATTCTGACGGATGTCTGAGAAAATCACTCTGCGAAAAGCCGAGTCCGGCAAGAATTTTCTCTGCCCTCCATTTTTCGTCCTTCATGTGGACGGGCAGGCCGCTGCAGGCCTCTTCAATAATTGTGGAACCGGAGAAGCCGATATGCTGTCTAACGAAGCCGAGGGTGTAGCCGCGCGGCCTGGATATTTCTCCTGAGTCCGGATGGTCTTCTCCGGTGATTATGCGCAGGAGGGTTGTTTTGCCGTGGCCGTTTCTGCCGATAAGGCCAGCGCGCTCTCCGGTGCCGATTGCGAAGTTTACAGAGTTAAATAATTCCTGTTCGCCGAAGGATTTTGATAGATTGATTGCCTTTATCATGTGACCGCTTGTCTTTATAGAGTTAAGATTAACTGATCTTCGAGATGAAAAGTTAAAACTGATAATGATAATCTCCAAATGAACACAGCTGCTGTCTATGAGAAAATGCCTTTATAAAGACATAAGTCCGCAAGGTTTCATAAAAGAGCAATTGTGTTTGAGGCTGCTTAATACAGAGCAATGGAAATTTTTTTGACCCACTTTGTTTTTTATTGTCATTTTTTTCAAGAAAAATGCTCATACAGATTGGCATGAATGCTGCCTTAAAAGGTTGAGGGACCAAAGGAGGATATTACATTATCAAAAGTTTATATGCATATATAAATATCAAATATAACTAAACTCCATTGTTTGCCAATTAAATGCTTGCAAGGAGGCGGAAGCGGTATTATTATGATTAATGTGATAAATGTGGCAATTCAAAATTTTAAAAGAATTATCAGGCCTGTTTTTGGTCCGGCGGTTATAGCGCTTTTTGCAATTTCTGCTATATTTTTTGCCTTTGCGCTGATAGTAGATACGTCCGCTGACGGCTCCGGCCTTCCGTCTCAGGGCAAGATGGATCGTCTCACAGAGTTTGCGGCAGAGAATAACGCCTCTCATCTTGCCGCTGGCGCAGTGGGTGTTGTGGAAAAGAACATGGCGACTGTTCTTCAGGATACTGATGTGCAGGAGGCCGTTGTCAGAGACGCCGAAGGGAATGTTGTCTTTAGTCATTCCAGGAGAATTTCGGGAATGAGGGAGGCTTTCCGGAGGGCAGAGCTTGAGTCCGGCGGGCACATCGTAGGAACTGTGTCTATAGTATTTTCCGACTTCGCTCAGTGGAGAAGGGCCGAACGCGTCACGCGGCTCATGGCCTCGGCGCTGGAAGGCGGAAGCCCGGACGCATCTGACGCCGAAGAGCGCATGAGACGCTTTATTGAAAATGAAGATATCGAAGAGCTTGCCGTATATAGAGGCAGCGACGTTTTTTTTAGCTTCAAAGGGCGCCCTGGGGGGCGTGTCAGGATGAGCTTTCAGGAGCCTTTCAGCTTCAGCGGCCATGTCGGCGGTACGGTTTCAGTCGTGTTTAATGACAGAAGCAATGCCGGCAGACAGGCCGCGGCCCGCGTGTTTGCAAGTGTTCTTTATGTGCTTTCTGCCGCCGCTGCCTTCTGGGCTGTTGCGCGTTTGAGAAAGCGGTTTGCCCTCAGGGCGGCGCAGGCGGCAGCCGTCGGGCTCCAGTCCCAGATCTCGCCTTCAGTTGAGATAAAGCTGAAAAAGGCGAAGAGCTACATAGAGGCCAACTTCAACCGTACGATATCAAGAGAGGGGCTGGCGCGCATGATTGGCATGAACCCCGACAACTTTGGACGGTACTTCAAGCTCTACTTCGGAGAGAAGATAAACGACTGCGTCAACCGCCTGCGAGTGGACGAGGCCGCCGAGAGGCTTTCCGCAACGGACAGAAGCGTTCTCGAGATAGCCTATTCGGTAGGGTTTGAGAACCTGAGCACCTTTAACAGAGCTTTCGCGAAGATGAGAAATATGACGCCCAAGGATTTCAGAAAGAGCTCGGCAGAAGTTGAGTACTCTGCTTTTCCGGCGGGAGATGAATTGGAGAAGGAGGCGGTCGCGCAATAGGGTTCCGGCAATATAGTGCAAAGCTCGTTTTTTATGTTTTTAAGCTTTGTACGTTACCGGGTTATGTGAGGACGTTGCCCCCCATGCAGTGACTTGTTGGTTATGCAATTTTAATGATTTGGTGTTATACATATATAAGAAGCATATATTAATTTGGGAAACAGGCCGGCAAAAATGATTGACGCTTAGCGCTTGTCGATTAGACTATGCCGGAATGTATTTGCGTAAATTACGTCCGTTTTACAGCGGCGCAATCAATTCGTAAAAAGAATAAATAATTAGGAGGAGGGTTTTATGTTTAAAATACATAAGATTCTTAAGGGCGCGTTAGTGGTGTTTCTTGCCTCATTCGCGTTTGTTGCTTGCATGGATAGCAAGTATGTTCCAAATGAGGATGATTATCACTGGGATCGAGCGGAAAGACTCTACAGCGAGATGACCCTCGAGGAGAAGGTCAACCAGATGAGCGGTGGGCCGATGCAGGCTACTGTAATCTCGATGATGACGCAGATATACAATGACAGGTTGAATATACCGAGCATGGTGTACTGCGACGGGCCGAGGGGCGCAAAGGCGATGACAAATGAGGAAAAATTTAAGTACACTACGGTTTTTCCTGTTTCGATTAACCGCGCCTCGACTTTTGATGTCGAGCTTGAGCGTAAAATCGGAGAAATTGCCGGCGATGAGACAAGAGGGCTTGGGAATTACGTTCTTTTGGCTCCATGTATCAATCAGGTAGTTGACCCGAGATGGGGACGCTGTCAGGAGACATACGGTGAGGATACTCATTTGCTCGGCGAGATGGGGGCTGCCTTCGTTGCAGGTGTTCAGGAGTCCGGTAAGACTGAGGAAGTCGACACCAAGGGCGATAATAAATATTACGATATCGATGGTAACCGTTCTTATCAGGTGCAGGCCCTGATTAAGCACTATGCTGTAAACAGCATAGAGAACAGCAGAAGGCAGATCAATGCTGTTATCGACCAGCGTACCATGAGGGAGGTCTATCTGCCTCACTTCAAGAAGTCCATAGACAAGGCGGACGTATCAGCCTTTATGACGGCCTATAACCTTGTAAACGGCAAGTACTGTTCTCAGAATTACAATCTCCTGAGGGAGATTCTGTTTGAAGAGTGGGCATTTAAAGGATACACCATTACAGACTGGTACGCGATATCGCGAAATACTGCTGAGTCTGTGGAAGCCTGGATGGGAGTTGAGATGCCATTCAGTTCCGGGGTAGCTAATGCTGAGCCTTTTTACGGTCCGCAGCTTCTAAGCGCTGTACAGGCTGGAGATGTTGCTGAAGATGACCTGAAGCCGATTGTTGTCAGAATTCTTTACAGAAAAAGTCAATATGGAATGCTTGACTATGGAAGAGATTTCAGCATTACATACACTATTGGCCAGGAGGACTCGTATCATGCCTATCAGAGCTCAAAAGCCCTTCAGACTGAAGAGGCCATACAGCTCGCCCTTGAGGCTGCAAGAGAGGGTATGGTTCTTCTTAAAGACGGCGACAGAACCGTGAACAGCCTGGGGACGGCAGAGGGTACATACCTGCCTCTTGACAAGGAAGACAATACAATATCTACAACAAACAAGGTTGTGCTTCTGGGGCAGTATGCTAATGTTGCGAGGCAGGGAGACATCGGAAGCAGTAACTGCATTTCATCAGCGCCGGGAGCCTCTTTGGATATTACTCCATATCAGGGTTTCAGAGCTTTTCTTGGAGATCAGAAGGTGAGTTACTTTACAGGTGAAATTGATCCTGATCATTACAACGCCTATGTGGCAGTCAATGATCCCAGTTTGCCAGACAACCTTGCGTTGACTGCGCTTCAGACAGCCTCGTGGGCGGTTGTAGTTTGTTCATACATCCCGGCCAACCTTTCTGCAATTGAGACTGGTGGAGGAGTTCCCCTTCCCAATTCAGGCGAAGAGGGCGAGGCTATGGACAGGAGCAGTCTTGCTTTGAAAGACAGGGACCTTGGGAATATCCAGGCTGCCATTGACGCTAAAGAAACAAACACTGATCTTAAGATCATGGTAGTTATCGAGTCGGGTTCGCCTGTTCTTGTTGATGATTTTATGGAAGATGTCGATGTAATCATTCAGGCCTGGTATGGCGGAATGTGCGGCGGACAGGCGATTGCAGAGCTGGTATTCGGCGAAATACTTGAACTCAATCTATGGTCCGAGGTACCTCAGGACGATTATCCCAAAGCGGTCAGCTTCTCCGGTAAAACGCCGATTACATGGCCGAAGACTCAGGAGCAGCTTCCCAATTATCCTACAAGCCGCGATACAACTGAGTACGAATACGGGTACTATCATGGCTACAGATGGTTTGACAAGGATTTGCCGACCACAACTGACAAAGAACCGAGGTACTGGTTTGGATACGGACTCAGTTACAATACTTATACATATAGCGGGCTTAACGTTGAGATGGTAAATGCCAGATATGTGGATGGACGCGTGGTCGAGCTTGATGCCACAGAAACAGGTGGAAGTCAGATGGCGAAAGTCACGGTCCAGGTGACCAACAATGGGTCTTATGACGCCGCTGAATCTGTTATGGCATTTATAGGTTTTGAGCAGACTCAGGTAGATGACACTTATGGAAGGCCGGAGAAACAGCTGTTCGGATTCGACAGGGTTCAAATAGCAGCTGGAGCAACTGAAACTGCAACAATTTATATCAATCCGGATGAATTGAAGTACTACGATGAAGCCTCTGAGAAGATGGTCTTTGAAGATATAGATTATTCTCTGATCGTTGCAGACAGCGCTGATCCTTCTGCTCAAAACAGACTTACAGATACAATTAATTTCGATTATACAGAAACATCTGACGAAACTGATGCAGCTGCTTCTGTAGTCGAGTAATTATATTGGTATTTCAATAAAAACCGGCGGCAATTGCCGCCGGCATACTTTAACAAAATGGAGAAGAACATGAAAAAGATGTATGCTTTACTTGCAGCAATGCTGCTTCTTCCTGCGATGGTTTTTGCTCAGGAGACAAAGAACGACGATCCGTTCAAATATTCAGGTTATTTTTGGTCAGATATGGGTTTCATGACAACTGATAACGAAAATACAACTGTCGCTCCTAATCGAGAAAAAACATATCAGGCTGGACGTTTTGTTTTCGCTATGGAATATGAAAAGGAAATGAATGGTTTTTACGGCAAGGCAAGAGCAGAGATGGCTGTTAACTCAAACGTTGACTCTGCCAGTACAGACACAGAGAACCTCGGTGTTATTCCTCTTGACTCATATGTTGAGTTCGGAATGAAAAATCTCTGGGATGTCAGAGTAGGAAGATTTCAGGGACTTGAGGTTTACTCCAAGGGCGAAGGTCTTGAACAGTACACAGACGAGAGAAAGGGTGCTTTTTTTGGATACAATGGTACTCCGGTTATATATGAGCTCGACGCTACAAGAGGTCACTTCGATAGAAACGGCCAGGCAGCGATCCATGTAAAACCTCTTGGCTCAATGGGAAATGCTGATATGCTTACTCTTGAAGTTGCTTCTGTTTTCGGTATTTCTGGAGCGAACTCGGATAACATGTATGGAGTGCGTCCTGTTCTTGATTTCAAATGGGAGTTTGTTCAGCTCACAGGCGGAATGGAGTATTACATGATTGATCCTTTACGCGAAGACACAGAGGATCTCAAGAAAAAATTGATGGGATATGGCGGTAGCGCAAAGATTAACAGCTTCCAGATTCCTGGAGTAGATGGAATTGCCGTTTCAGCTGGAGTTAGCTATGCCGCTTCAACTTATGAAGAAAATCTTGGTATTACCAGCGGCGGAGGACAAAACAAGGATTCTTCTTACGACATATACAGCTATGGCGGATTTCTTAATCTTGAATTATTCAAGATTGTCAGCCTTGGCGGTGGTTACCACTACACATACAAAGAGTCTGTCAACGGTAATAACGAGCTTGGTCACACTCAGCCTTATGGCTTCATCAAGTATTTTACACCGGTTGACGGTCTTTCCGTTAAATTCGTTTATGGTTTAATGACTGGAGATGTTAAGACTGCTACATTGTCACAACAGGAAAACGAAACTTCAAGTTACCGTGTACGTGTTGAGTACAAGTTCTAATTCTGTGTAGTTTAAAAAGTTTATAAAACGAAATTTTAAGGCCCGGGCGGTATTATATCTCCCGGGCTTTTTTTGTAGTCAATATGCGTCCGCTTATACTTCTTTCATTGAAATCAGCAGGTCAAAGTGTCAGGTTATGCCTCAACAGGCCTGATGGCTTTTTGTGTTATCAAATCGCAGAGACGCTTTCTTTCAGCCCATGTACTGCTCAAGGCAAATATTTATTGATATTTTCAGAATACTCACATAAAAAATGAGATAATCAACAAGACAAATCTTTAAAACTTTTCTAATTAATAATGAATTATTATTGATTTTTTAAGCGCGATTTTAGATTAACTATAATAAGATAGTCCCGGTAATTTTTTCATTTTATTATAAGTAGTTTTTTTTATACAAAGGGCATTATGTCATCTTGTCGCTGTTAATGATGCATAAGAGCTATTTATAACTAAGGAACTATTGCCGGCTGTACATAGAAATACAAAAGACACAAAACCAGGAGGACGAAATGTCTAACGCAGTAAGCGGTTCCGGCAATGCCGGCGGGAAAGGTTATGCTAAGGAACTTATAATCCTTACATCGCTTTTCTTCATGTGGGGGCTTCTCACATCACTTAACGGAATACTCTATCCGCATCTTCAGGGAGTATTTGAGCTAAACAAAACACAGGCCATGCTCATACAGGTCTGCTTCTTTATGGCATTTTTTATCATGTCGCTTCCTTCGGGAGTAATAGTAAAGAAGCTTGGTTACAGAAAGGGTATCGTTGTTGGTCTTGCAATTGCTGGAGTAGGATGTCTGCTCTTCTACCCGGCAGCGACTATTCAACAGTACTGGATTTTTCTTGGAGCGCTCTTCGTAATGGCTTCCGGAATCACCGTTCTTCAGGTAGCCGCTAATCCATATGTTACGGTGTTGGGAAAGCCCGAAACTGCATCAAGCAGACTTAACCTTACACAGGCTCTTAATTCACTTGGAACGACTGTGGCTCCTTATCTTGGATCAGTGTTTATCCTTTCTTCAGCTATTCAGAGCCCTGAACAGGTAAAGATGATGAGCGCCCTTGAGAAGGAAGCGTATAACATGCAGGCCGCTAACGCCGTACAGGGGCCCTATATTGTTCTTGCTGTTCTGCTGTTCGTGATTGCCCTTTTCTTCGCGCTTATTAAGCTCCCTGAAATAGTTGGTACAGACGCTGCAGAAACAAAGACAAAAGATAGTGGAAAGAAGATATGGCAGTATAAGCATCTCATGCTTGGAGTTTTCGGTATATTCTTCTATGTTGGAGCTGAAGTGGCAATCGGTACGCTTCTTGTAAACTTTATCGCAGGAAAAGAGCTTGGACTCACATACAGCATGGAGCAGGCCGGTAAGTTTGTTGCATATTACTGGGGCGGCGCTATGGCTGGCCGATTCATCGGTTCAGTTATCATGCAGAAGATTGATGCAAAGAAAGTACTCGCGGTTTGCGGTCTGGCTGCAGTAGCTATGGTTGTTGTGTCAATGACTGCAACTGGACACGTTGCTATGGTTGCTATCCTTCTTGTAGGACTGTTTAACTCGGTAATGTTCCCGACCATTTTCAGCCTTTCAATTGCGGGACTTGGCAGCAAAACAAGCCAGGGATCAGCCCTTCTAAACATGGCTATCGTTGGCGGAGCTCTTATACCTCTCATTCAGGCTGGAATTGCCGACATGAAAAGCATACAGTTTTCTTTAATTGTTCCTCTTGTATGCTACGTATATATAACATTCTTCGCGTTTAAAGGCGCGTCAGCTGACGAGAAGTAATTATTATGATGGAGGCAAAGAGCATGAAAGTGGAATGGCAGAGTGAAGACTTTGACCAGAGCAGGATTATTCTTGCCGGAGACATCGGAGGAACTAATACTAACCTTGCAATCGTAGGTGAAAAGAACGGAAAATTCACAATGATCGTTGAGGCTCACTGGAAGTCCAAAGATGTAGACGGAGTTATACAGCCGATTAACAAGCTCATTTCATTAGCTGAGCAGAAAGATAAAAGGCTAAAACCGGATATGTGCTGCATCAGCGCGGCTGGCCCTGTTTCAAATAACAGCTGCAAGCTGACTAATCTGGCATGGGAAATAAACGGAAAGCATATCAGCGAGGAGATCGGTGTACCTACAGAGGTCATAAACGATTTTCTTGCGATCAGCTACGCTATTCCGATTCTTGACACAGAGAATCCGGCGAAATTGCTTAAAATTCCACACTGCGACGGAACAATTCCACAGGCGAAGAACGGGGTAAAACTTGTAATTGGCCCGGGAACGGGGCTTGGAGTTGGTTATCTTGTTCCGACAAAAGAAGGCAAATACATTCCTTTTTCGTCTGAAGGAGGACACTCCGATTTCGCCGCTTTTGATTCTGTAACGTGGGAACTCAAAGATTATATCTATTCAAAGATAGACGTCAAGCCGGGTGTTGAGCCTTTTGTTTCGGGGCAGGGAATACTCAATATTTACAGATTTTTCCGCGACAAAAAGAATATTGTTTTTGATGATGTTATTAATGAAATTGAGGCGGCGAGCGATGACGAGAAGCCTGCCCTCATCTCAAAATATAGCTTTGTAAATGAAGACTGTAAAAAGATGATGGAAACTTTCGTTAAGATGCTCGGAAATTTCGCTGGAAGTCTCAGTACAATCATGCTTCCCGCCGGAGGCGTTTTTATCGCAGGCGGGATTTCTGCAAAAAATGAAGAGATGATACTCAGAGACAATCTTTTCATGGCCCAGTTTGAGAACAATTACAAAGAGAACATTTCTGCTATACTGAAAGATATTCCTGTTTACATAATCAGGGATTATTCAGTTTCTCTTTACGGAGCGGCTAACGCGGCAGTCAATCTCATTTAGTGTATTTCGTTTCAGGGGAGAGGCTTTTTGCCTTTCTCCTGAAATGTTTATTAATAGTTACAATTCCCGCCACAAATCAAAAAAATTTATCCTCCGGTTCATTTTACACTTGTAATATGTCGATAATTATTTTAACAATAAAAATATATTTACAACGCATGTGTTTATTAGCCGTATTTGACATTTCCGCAATAGCCCTGTATGGTGGAATTGATTGATAGGCGGACTGTTTTGAATTTTGCATCTGAACACGAGCCTGACAATTTATTGGAAATATTTCATTAATTACTTGTAATAATTTTAATAGACAGCAAAAGTCACATATAAAATCATTAAGCAAAATTTGCGAGTTTTAAGAGGTGGATAGGTGAAAATCAGGTTTAAGGCAGTGATTGCGGCATTATTGTTATTATCAATCATTCCACTTCGAGATACATTGAGCGCTGCCGACGGCAAGCTAAAGGTGGCATTTTTTGCACCAAGAACAGAGGATGACCTTTTCTGGGGGCAATTTGTAGAATTTATGCGCTTTGCCTGTGAGGATCTCGGAATGGAGCTAAAGGCCTATTATGCGAATGGCAACCATGTTAGAATGGTCGAACAGGTGAAGGAGTGCATCGAAAAGGATAAGCCGAGTGTTCTGGTATTTCAGAACTTCAAGATGCAGGGATCAACTATAATTCAGCTGGGAGAAGAAGCAAAAATTCCTTCTTTTGTAGTGAATGCAGGTTTTCAGGAAAAAGAGGAGATGGGTAAACCCAGAGAGAAGTACAAGTACTGGATTGGGCAGATTACACCTGACGACGAAGAGGCGGGATATCGGCTTGCCAATATTCTTATGCAAAATGCCGGAAGAAACAGGGAAGGCAAAATCGAGATGGTTGCTCTTGCAGGCAATATTGCTGACGGAGCCTCGATTGAAAGGGTTAAAGGATTGAAGAGAGCAGTAAAGAATAACCCTCGTGTAGATTTGAAACAGATATTTAACACTGACTGGTCCTCAGCAGTGGCTGAGCAGAAGTTTGATTTGTTTAAGAGAAGCCGTTATCCTGAAACCACAGCAGTGTGGGCGGCAAGTGATTCGATTTCAGTCGGAGTTGTGCAGGGCTGTAAAAAACTCGGATTTAAGCCCGGCGCAGATGTTGTAACGGGAGGTATCGACTGGAGCCAGGACGGTTTCAAAAGTGTGGGCGAAGGTGATATGAATGTCAGCCTCGGCGGACACTTTATGGAAGGGGCCTGGGCAGCAATAATGATTTATGACTATTTTAACGGAGCGGACTTCGCATCCGAAGGAGTAGTTCAGAATTCAAAAATGGCAGAGATAAACAGATACACTGCAAATCTTTACACCAGGAAATTGTCGAAGGAGAACTGGGGTCAGATTGACTTTAAGCGCTTTTCAAAGGCCTTTAACAGGGGTCTTGGCAGATATAATTTCAGTATTAATATGATACTTAATCAGATACAGTAACAGTAAACAAAAAAAACGGGGACTTCGCGATGAACAACAAGCTATGGATTAAGTTTCATCAGTACCTTTACAAGATGACACTTAAAAACAAAATCATGATACCTACCATTATGGTAGTGTTTGCATCTTTCCTGATTTTTACGCTCTTTATTACAGGCAGCATGAGGGGCAAGGATACAAAGGATTTAAAGGACAAAACTGAAAGGTTCACAAATCTTATTATCGCTTCAAATATGAATAACCTCTGGCAGTATGAAGTGGGAGCGATGGAAAGCATTTGTAAGTCCTTTTTCTCCGACCCTGATATAACGAGAATCAACATTAAGGAAGGAAGCGGTATTGAGCTTGTTAACCTGACAAAGAAAATTAAGGGATCCAACGACATATCTGTTAAACGTGAATTCGTTATGGATGATATCAAAATCGGAACGCTTGAGGTGACCTTTACCGATTATCACCGTGAGGCGGCCCTTACGAGTGTCAGAAACAAAATGTTTATAATGGCCTGCGTCGTTTTTGTGCTGATAGCTCTGACGATAACATGGATTTCCAAGATAGTATTTGAACCTATTCCATTCCTTGTTTCCAAGGTCAACAAGATAACACAGGGTGATCTGACTATTGACGGCGACAACAGTATGGATATGTCAATTTCATCAGCAATCTCGGACACTATAAATTACGCAAGCATAAAGGATGAAATAGTCCGGCTTGTTTACAGTTTCAACGAGTTTACTGTCAGAATTATCGATGTTATTCGTGATGTTAAGTTCGTATCCGCAAAACTGATTCATTCAATTGAAGAGATGCATGTTGCTTCGGTCTCATTCTCGGACAATGCTCAGAATCAGGCTGCGTCCTCTGAGGAAATAAACTCCGGTATTGAGAATATGGCTGTCAGGGTCAAGAATGTTGTGGAAGGCGCTGAAGATCAGCTTGTAAACCTAAATATGCTTATTGAACGCATTCAGGATCTATCCAGATACAATTCAGAAATGAACGAGATGATAGGCGATGTCCAGCAGGAGACAAGAAACATCTCAGACAATGTTAAAGAAGCCGAGAGTTCACTTGATTTGATGAGTCAGAGTATGACTCGAATTGGTGAAAGCTCCAAGGTCATGACGGGCATTGTAAATATTATAAGCGATATCTCTGAGCAGATAAACCTGCTGTCCCTTAACGCCGCTATTGAGGCCGCAAGAGCTGGAGACGCTGGACGCGGATTTGCAGTTGTTTCAGATGAGATCACAAAACTTGCTGATGAAACAGCCGCGAGTATCAAGGATATCGTCAAGATCATTAAAGAGAACGATAATGAGATACAAAAGGGTATGAAGAGCGTGCAGAGCACGGTCGCAAATACCGGCATCATCATTTCTGGAGTCAATAAAATCAGCGACAAGATTGACCTCACTTTTGGAGCTATGCAGAAACAGATTGAAACCGGTAATTTTGTTAGCAAGCAGGCGGAGATCGTTAAGACAAAATCAGTCGAGATTAAAACAGCAACCGATGAACAGAAGCTTTCAATTGACGAGATTGTTACTTCGGTAAACAGCATCAGTACAATGACCCAGGAGAACGCCAGCAACGCAGATCAGCTTTCTAACAGCGCGGGTGAGATTAACACCATAGCTGAAGGACTTAAATCAAAAGTAGACTTCTTTGTTGTAAAATAATGATAACGGTGATATTAAGTTAAAAAAAAGCCCTCTTTCGAGAGGGCTTTTTTGTCGTCAATATAGCTTAATTGGCTTTTTTCAGGCTTTTCTTGCGTTCGATTTTATCGAGTATTTTCTTTCTCATCCTAATGTTTTTTGGTGTAATCTCAAGGAGCTCATCGTCGTCGATGTATTCCAGCGCCTGTTCGAGGCTGAATTCTCTTGGAGGCGATAGTTTGACAGCGTCATCCGAACCGGAAGCTCGTATATTTGTGAGCTTTTTCATCTTGCATACATTAACGTCCATATCCTCATCTCGGCTGTTCGCGCCCACAATCATCCCGGCATAGACTTCAGTGCCGGGTTTAATGAACAGTTCTCCGCGTTCCTGAAGTCCGTCAAGGGCATAGGCAAAGGAGGTTCCCTGTTCAATTTGAACAAGTGCTCCTCTTGTGCGTGAGGGAATTTCGCCCCGGAAAGGTTCATAGTCGTAGAAGCTGTGATTGAGGACCGCTGTGCCTCTTGTGTCGGTAAGAAGCTGGCTCCTGAAGCCTATGAGTCCACGCGAAGGAATCTTGAATTCAAGACGTGTATAGCCGTCATTTCCCTGTATCATATCAAGCATCTCGCCCTTTCTGATGCTCATCTTCTCAATTACCGGTCCGACATACTCATCGCCTACGTCTATTACTGCAATTTCAACCGGTTCAAGTTTCTTTCCGGATTCTACCCTGTAGATTACTTCAGGTCTTGAAACCTGGAACTCGAAGCCCTCACGTCTCATATTTTCAATAAGAATCGCGAGCTGAAGTTCCCCTCGTCCTTTTACAATAAATGCGTCTGAGTTAAGGGACTTTTCAATTACAATGCTGACATTGTTGTCCTTCTCTTTAGTCAGTCTGTCCCAGAGGCAGGTAGACGTAACATATTTACCATCCTTGCCGAGAAAAGGAGAGTTGTTCGCTGAAAAGGTCATCGCAAGAGTAGGTTCATCTATCGATATCAGGGGAAGGGCTTCCGGGTTTAGTTTGTCAGCTACTGTCTCGCCAACATCAATCTTGTCAAGCCCTGCGATAGCTATAATGTCTCCTGCGGTAGCGGATTGTATCTCTGTCTTCTTAAGGCCTTCGAAAGCGAAGAGTTTTGTTATCCTGTATGGTAGTCTGCTTCCGTCGCGTTTTATCAGAAGTACATCCTCCCCGCAGGAAATTACGCCGTTATAAATTTTGCCGGTTCCGAGACGGCCGATATAATTGTCGTACTCTATAGCTGAAACGAGAAATTGCAGCGGAGACTTGGGGTCACCCGAGGTGTCGTCGACGTGTTTTATAATTGTTTCTATGAGTGGAAATATATCCTCGTTTGTATCATTTAGATTGTGCCGGGCAAAACCGTTTTTTGCAGAAGCATAGACAACTGGAAAATCGAGCTGTTCATCAGTCGCGTTGAGCTGAGCGAAGAGGTCAAATACCATATCCAGAACCTGTCCGGGCCTGCAGTTAGGACGATCGACTTTATTTATTACAACTATCGGTTTAAGGCCGAGCTCAAGCGATTTTTTTAAAACATATTTTGTCTGAGGCATCGGCCCTTCAAAAGCATCGACAACGAGGAGCACCGAATCAACCATTTTCATTATTCGCTGGACTTCTCCACCGAAGTCGGCATGACCGGGAGTATCAACTATATTGATTTTATAATCGCCATAGGAAAAGGAAGCATTTTTTGAAAAAATGGTGATGCCCCGTTCCTTTTCTATATCGTTAGAGTCCATAATCCTTTCGTCGATCTGCTGGTTCTCCCTGAAGACCCCTGTCTGACGAAGCAGAGCGTCTACGAGAGTTGTTTTGCCGTGGTCGACGTGAGCAATAATCGCAATGTTTTTGATGTTCTTCATTAAGCGGTTTCCTGTTTAAATTCTGGAATGGAGATTCCAGTCGGGTATTTTTTACCACAGTTGACGAAGGGTGTTATTATTACTACACTTTTTTACAGTAGTCGCGGTTAAAAAAATGGCGCAACAGCTATTCAAAAATGACTGTTTTGTTGTCCCTTACAATAATTCTGTCTTCAAAAGCTAATTTCATTGATCGTGCCAAAACTGTTCTCTCAATTTCCCGCCCTTTGCGGATCATTGTGTTCAGTGAATGGCTGTGATCAATTTCAATAACACTTTGAGCGATAATAGGACCCTCGTCGAGATCATTTGAAACGAAATGGCCGGTTGCCCCTATAATTTTTACGCCGCGTTCGAATGCCTGCTTATAGGGGCTTGCTCCGATAAAGGCAGGAAGAAAGGAGTGGTGGATGTTTATTATTGAACCCGGATATGCGGATACGAAACGGGGTGTTAATATTCTCATATACTTTGCGAGGATAATGTAATCTGGCTTGTAAGGGGCTATTACTTCAAGAACTCTGGTTTCGTGTTCCTCTCTTGAAAGACTTTCTGAGGGTATGTAAACGTAGGGTACATCAAATTTGCTGGTGAGCGGGCGCAGGACATCATGATTGCTGATGACTGTAAGTATCTCTGCGTCCAATTCGTCGAAGTGATTTCTCAGAAGGATATCACCGAGACAGTGATGTTCACGTGTAGCCAAAACGACTATACGCTTTCGCCTTTTTTTTAACAGTTTTACGTTGGAGCCTTCTGGAAGAACTGTATTTAGAGTCCTTAAAGCTATGCCGGAGTCAATTTTGCCTGTAAACTCACTGCGCATGTAGAAATGGCCTGTTGACGGATCAACATATTCACCGTTAGAAATAATATTACAATTAAAATCTGAAATGACGCCGGTAATTCTGTGTATTAGCGCGGGAGAGTCCTGACAGTCGATGAGAAGTATATGAGTATTATTTTTTTGTTCCATAAGTAAGCTCTTATTTTTGATGTTCTCTTTCATCAAGATTGTTTTTTCTTATATCGTTGAAGTCAATATGTATTTTTCATCATGAATCGAAAATGTGATTTCAGACGGGGGAATGTCTTCAAGGCATGAAAAGTGCTTGTTATTATGCGTAATGCAGGGACACTTTGATCAGATGAAAAACACAGGAAAAAATATAATAGCTGTAATTTTTGATTTTGACGATACGCTTGCTCCGGACAGCACGACAGGTTATCTCTCCGCGATGGGAGTTGATGTTGCATCTTTCTGGGAAACGGTTCAGGGAGATATTGAAGACGGATGGGACCCGGTGCCCGCGTATCTGTACCGAATGATAAGGCTTACTGAAGATATGAAAATTAAGGTCAGCCGTGAGTCTCTGATTGATTGGGGAAAGAGATGCCCGCTGAAAAAAGGTGTGACTACAATCTTCTCAAGGCTGATAAGACAGGCAGCGAGAATTTCACCTGATATTAAGCTTGAATTCTATGTAATCAGCAGCGGGATAGGGGATATAGTCAGGAACACGAAGATTGCGCAGAAGTTTACCGGAATCTGGTGTTCTGAGTTCAATTTTACCAGAACCGGCGCAGCAGATTTCCCCAAACGGGTCATCAGCTTTACCGACAAGACGAGATACATCTTTCAGATATCGAAGGGTTTTATTGATGAGAAGTATATGGGCAGGCCCTTCGAGGTTAACAAAAAGGTCAATCCCGGAGAATACCGTATCCCTATGGATCAGCTTATCTTTGTGGGAGATGGATTTACTGATGTTCCGTGTTTTTCTCTGGTAAAGAAGAACGGGGGCGTTGCTATAGCGGTATATGACAGGGACGAGAAGAACAAGTGGGGAAGGGCCTGGAGCTTTATTGAGGATGGAAGGGTCTCCAATCTCGTTTCAGCCGATTACAGTTCAAAGAGCGACCTCTCAAACTCGCTGACTATGGCGGTAGAGAGTATTGCCTCTAAGATGGTATTAAGAGCTGGAGGTTACCACCTATAGGTTCCCGTGTATTTCTGTGTCGAGCTGTCTGAAAAAATGCTCCATGAAATCATGTCTTGCCTGTGCCAGTCTGCCGCCTTCAGAGGTCAGCATGCTGTCCTTCACCTTTCTGAGTTTAAACATGAATTCACGGTAAGCTGTGTCTTCCCGGCTGTATGAAAAGGTGTTCGCAATATCTATGTCGGAGTTATGCAGTCTTGCTCCGACTTCGCCGGCAAACAGGAAGGCTCTGCCTATTCCTGTTGCTCCGATGCTGTCGAGCTTGTCGGCATCATAGAGTATTTTTGCTTCAATCGACGCTGGAGGCCGTCTGTTTCTGTATCTGTGCGTTAAAATGCAGTCAGCTATATGATGCGACCGCAGAGGGTCGAGCCCCTGGGAGGTAAGAAACTCGTATGCTGTTTTGGAGCCTTCTTCAGCGTGACAAACCGCTCCCTCGGATTCAATCTCAACACTTCTTGCGATGTCGTGCAGAAAAGCCGATATCCTGACAATGAAAAGATCAGCTTTTTTCTCTGTCGCGGCTATTGCCTTCGCCGTGTTGACGACACGCTGGACATGGTCCCAGCCGTGGCTCGACTGGATGCCTCCCATCCTTTCACGTGCGAATTCTGAGGCCCTGTCGACTATATGAGGCTCTACAACCCTGAAAGATGACAGGTCTTTTTCGCTGCTGCTGTTATTTATCATTTCAATGTCAATAAGCATCAATCTATTTTCAGAATCGACATGAATGCTTCCTGTGGCACCTCGACTGAGCCTATCTGCTTCATGCGCTTCTTGCCTTCCTTCTGTTTCTCAAGGAGCTTGCGTTTTCGGGAGATGTCACCGCCGTAGCACTTGGCGGTTACGTCCTTTCTCATCGCTGAAATGTTTTCACGGGCTATAATTGCCGCGCCGATAGCGGCCTGAAGTGGAATCTTGAACTGGTGTTTGGGAATAATGTCCTTCAGCTTTTCAATTATGTCCTTTCCGCGGTCACGGGCTTTGTCCTCATGAACAATAAAGGACAATGCGTCAACCGGTTCGGCATTTACGAGTATGTCAACTTTCACCATTTTTGCCGGACGGAAATCCCGGATTTCGTAGTCAAAAGAGGCATATCCCCGGGAACATGATTTCAGCTTATCGTAGAAGTTGAAAACGATCTCCGAAAGGGGAAGGTCGTAAGCCAACTGAACCCGGTTAGTGTCAATATACTGCATGTTTTTGTGAATACCGCGGCTCTGTGTCACGAGAGCCATAATGTTGCCAACGAACTCCTTCGGCGTCACGATGACCGCATCCACGTAGGGTTCCTCTATTGATGCAATAGTTCCGGGTTCCGGAAGCTTCACAGGGTTGTCAATTACAAGCTTTTCACCGTTGTTCAGGTTGATGTGGTATTCAACGCTCGGGGCCGTGGTGACCAGCGCCAGGTCGAATTCACGCTCCAGGCGTTCCTGGATGATTTCCATGTGCAGCAGCCCGAGATATCCGCACCTGAATCCAAAACCAAGGGCGTACGAGTTGTCGGGTTCGAAGATAAACGAAGCGTCATTGAGCTTCAGCTTATGCAGCGAATCCTTGAGGTTTTCGTAGTCATCGCTGTACATCGGGTACAATCCTGCGAATACCATCGGCTTAACGTCGCGGAAGCCTTTGAGCGGTTTTGGGCAGGGATTTGATGAAAGGGTTACAGTGTCTCCAATTTTAGTGTCGGTAACGCTTTTTATTCCGGCAACAATATAACCAACCTCGCCGGGGCCGAGCATCTCCCTCTTTTCGAGGCTGAGTCTGAAGACACCGACATCGCTGACCTGGTACTCTTTTCCGGTCGCGTACATGGTTATAATGTCGTCTTTTCTTACATTTCCGCTGAAAACACGGACTTTCATGATTACGCCGAGATACTTGTCGAAAAACGAATCAAAAATCAGGGCGGTCAGCGGCTCTTCCGGGGTACCTGTCGGCGGAGGAATGACCTGAATGAGCTTTTCAAGAAGGTCGTCAATCCCTATTCCTTCTTTTGCAGAAACTGGAACTGCGGTTTCAGGGTCAAGCCCTAATGTTCGATCAATGCTGTCCTTTGTGCGCTCGATATCAGCGCTGGGCATATCGATTTTATTGATTACGGGCAGAATCTCGAGATTGTTCTCCATCGCGAGATAGAGATTCGCTATTGTCTGAGCCTCAACTCCCTGCGAAGCATCGACTACGAGAAGTACTCCTTCGCAGGATGTGAGGGCCCGGCTTACTTCGTATGTGAAGTCGACATGACCCGGTGTGTCAATGAGGTTGAATGTGTAGATGTTGCCGTCTTTGGAATTATAATTAAGCGTAATAGCGTTTGACTTAATCGTTATTCCGCGTTCCCGTTCAATATCCATTGTGTCGAGCAGCTGAGATTTTTGGTTTCTGGGGTCAACCAGATGGCACCGCTCAATAATTCTGTCTGCCAGAGTGGATTTTCCGTGATCTATATGCGCGATAATGGAAAAGTTTCTTATGAGGCGGAGATCCATATTTTCATTCCTGTGGTGATTGTTGAATTTTTAACGAAATGAACTGCCATGCCGATGAGAGTTCTCTGCTACAGCAATAAACAGCCCCGTATTTTATCAACAATAATTTTGCAGTCAGACGTGCGTGAGGGCATGAATAACGATGCCGGCCGCGACTGAGGCATTCAATGAAGAGACCTTGCCTTTTAAGGGTATGCTGACGATGTAGTCGCACTTTTCTGATGTCAGCCTCTTCATACCGTCGCCTTCGCTGCCAATTACAATAAGGGCAGGTTTGATTTTCGATACATCTTCAAGAGAGCATGTGCCTCTGTCTGAAGTCCCAATTATCCAGAATCCCTTCTTTTTGGCTGAATCCAGAAAAGCCGAAATGTTCGGTACTGTGATTACAGGAATATGCGCGGTAGCGCCTGCAGAAGTCTTTACTACAACCGGGGTAATTCCGGCCTGGTTGGTCTTTGGCATGACAACGGCCGAGCAGCCGAGAGCTTCAGAAGTCCTGATAATCGAACCGACATTGTGAGGGTCGGTCAGGTGGTCAAGGACCACTATTGTCCCGCCCGAGGCTGCCGCATCCGAAATCGGATCGCCGGATTGCTGACTTGATGAAGCTGACGGGCATTTCAACGCAACGCCCTGGTGCAGAGACGAGGGGCCCAGCGAAGCGAAAAAGGACTTGTTTTGCGACCTTACAGGAACTCCCTGCCTTTTGGCCTCGGTAGTGATTTTTTCAACTATTCTGCCGTGAGAGCCCTCAGATATGTACAGAACAAGCCCTGATCTGCCGCGTGCGCTTGCCAGGTATTCGAGGACTGGATTGCGTCCGAGAATCATATCGTTCTTTTCCACCGCGTGCCTTCCCTGGTATCTTCAAGTGTAATTCCCTCTGCTGTGAGCTGATTTCTTATCTCATCCGCCCTCTGAAAGTTCTTTTCTTTTTTTGCCGCTATTCTTTCCTGAACGAGGGCATCTATTCTTTCGCTTTCGTCTTTTGAAATCGCATTGCCTTTGAAAAAGATGAATCCTAAAACTGAATCAATCTTTTTAAGTGCTGCCTCGGCTGCGTCCCTGTCTCCTGTCGTGACGTCATCATTGCTTATCCTTGTGTTGAACAGGTTGATGAAGTCGAAAAGCGCTGCCAGAGCTTTTGATATGTTCAGGTCGTCATCGAGACTATCCGTAAAGCCTTTGAGCATGTCCGAGACGGATTTTTCAGTCGATTCGGATGCCGGTCCATCTTTTTTTGAGTCCGAGAGTCTGAGCAGGAAGTTGTCTATCCGCGCGAGGGCGTTGTCAGCCTGTTTGATGCCCTCAAGGGTGAAATTGAACTGCTTGCGGTAGGGCGCGGATATCAGCAGATAACGTATTGATCGGGGAGAGTATCCGTCTTCTACAAGTGAACGCAGCGTGTAGAAATTGCCTTTTGACTTGGACATCTTTGTTCCATTGACCAGCAGGTGCTCGGCGTGAATCCAGTAACGAACGAAGGGCTCCCCGTACGCGGCCTCGCTCTGGGCTATCTCGTTTTCATGATGCGGGAATATCAGGTCGACTCCGCCGGTGTGAATGTCAATGGTTGTGCCGAATATCTTGCGTATCATGGCTGAACACTCTATATGCCAGCCCGGCCTGCCGCGGCCGTAAGGCGTTTCCCATGATACTTCGTCGTCCTTCGAGGCTTTCCAGAGGGCGAAATCGCGCGCGTCTTCCTTGTCGTACTCGTCAGCGTCGTATCTTGCTCCGGAGATGATGTCCCGTTTCTCAAGGCGGCTGAGTCTGCCGTAGTTCTCATAGAGCGAAATGTTGAAATAAGTCGAACCCTCCCTGGTGTAAGTCATCCCTTTGCTGTCAAGCTTCTGAATTATGTCGATCATTTCGCTTATAGACTCAGTAGCTTTCGGCGTAAACTCTGCCGGTTCAATGTTAAGCGTTTTCAGGTCTTCAAAAAAAATATCCGTATATCTGGAGGTGTACTCGCCAAGGGGAATATTCTCCCGCGCGGCTCCAGCAATGGTCTTGTCGTCAATGTCAGTGATATTCATTGCGTGTTTTACTTTGAATCCTCTGAAGCGGAGATAGCGTTTCAGCAAATCATTGAACACGAATGTTCTGAAGTTTCCAATGTGAGCGTAGTCGTAAACAGTCGGGCCGCATGAATAAAGGGTCAGGGGAGGATATTGGCTTATATCATCCTTTTTAACTCCTCCGGGAATGATTTCATCTCTTGTTTTGGTCATGGAATTGTGAATTTTCAGTGGCATGTTTCCTCCGGATATACAAAAAGGGGCTCATCAGGCAGTTATATGTCAAATATATTTTTTTGTTAAAAATTAACGGTATCTACACAGAGATTGGTTAATAATGGCCAACATATAATAATAAGAATATAACAATATAAATATTTATATAATTCGCAGGGCCTAAAAGATTCAAGTTTTGATGTCAGTGAACAGATAATTATATGTAGACAATATAAATTATAAATAAAACCCATACGGGCGGGTTAAAAATCTTGACTGTTTAACAAAATTTTTTTATATTGAAAAGCTTTGCAAACAATGTAACGGCCGGAGTGTGAGATATAATGATTCCAAAAATTCACAAAAAGTTCGCATATCTGACAGTACATCTCTCCCTTTCACTCATTATGGCTGTTAGCTGCTCAGTTAAAAAGCCGGGTGAAATTGACGTTACATACCCTGAAATAATATCAATATCGCCGCAGGATGGTTCAACCGATGTAGCTTTAAATGTTGAAATTACGGTGGTCTTCAGCGAAAAGGTCGGAAACATTGAAGGTACTTCGACGAGCTTCACACTGAAGAAGCTCGGTGCCGTAAATGACGTACCAGCCAGGGTTAGCTTCGACAGCGTTACTAACACCGCCGTGCTTACTCCATATCCTGACGAACCTGAAACGGACCTTGAACCGGATTCTCTCTATGCGGTGACGCTAACTTCAGAAATAGTGAATATCTACGGAAAGAACATTGAGAATACAGTGTACAGCTTTACCACTGGAGAGCTGGCTGACACAGAGGCGCCATATATTCTGTCAAGGACGCCGGTACCTAATTCAGTCAATGTCTCTGTAGATGCTGTTCCTCAGATAGTTTTCAGTGAGCCGGTAACAGGCGTTAACAGCGGGTCAGTTTTTCTGAGAAAAACCGACTCGGCACAGATTGTCGATTCCTCAGTAGAATATAACGAAGAGACATACACTGTAAGCCTGACTCCGGCTGACAGCTTAGAGGAAAACACAAACTACTCTCTGGTTGTGACCGTAGATGTGGCTGATTTGGCCGGGAATCCCGTTGTCGGTGAGGAGTATACTTTCAGTACAGAAGATGTTACCGGTCCTGTAATAATATCAAGAACGCCTGAACCCAACATGACCGGGGCTGGCATAAACACGAGAATACTGTTTACATTCAGCGAAGATGTCAGAAACGTTAACCGCAATACGGTACTTCTTCTCATTGCTGAGTCGGGAAAGTCTGTTCCGGTAACCGTGGTCTATGACAGCGCAACTTATTCAGCGGTTATCACACCCGATATCCCCGATGAAAACCACTCAACCAGGTATCTCAATCCGGATACCATTTATACGGTATCAATTCTATCGGGAATAACGGACGCTTCAGAGAACAGCAATCAACTTGACCCCGAGGGAGGCGACGGCTCTGGTACTGTCTGGAGCTTCGAGACTGCCAGCGAACTTGATACTGTCAGGCCTTATGTAACGGCTAAATATCCTCCGGATGGTACAATGAATGTTGCGGTTGACGACAGCATATACGCTGAATTCAGTGAGAGCGTTCTCGGTTTGAATACAGCATCATTCGCAGTTTATAAAATGAAGACATCGCTTTTGACTCCGCCTTCATACGACAGTATTTCAGGATTGGTGTCCTTTGCGGATTCAGTTGATCTTTCTGAAGTCGATGCAGGTGATATCTATAACGACGCAGCCGGAACTGAATTTGTCATCACCGGCTCGATAAGCAACGAGGCTGGCAGCAAGGGCTTTTCAATCGGTTCAGGGAAAAATGTCAATCTTGGATCAAGCTCATTCGTGAGGTCTTCTGAACGTCTTGATGGATCGCTTGCGGCTGGTGGACAGACGCCCTTCAAGTGCACATTTTCACCAGCGAGCGGGTTTGAAGAGATGACCTACTATTCGGTCAGGCTGACATCGCTGATAGCGGACGCAACCGGTAATCAGCTCAACTACAGCCCTGTTGTCTGGACCTTCAGAACAGGCGATCCGAATCCTCCGGTTATTTCACAGCGTTCGCCGGCGTCCGGTGCTGTTTCAGTTCCTACTAACACGAATGTCTCAGTGGGCTTTAATGAGCCGGTAAACGGAATTAGTTCGGAAACATTCATTCTTGAAGCTGAGGTCTCAGAAGGGGTGTGGGCCCCGGTTTCTCCTGTCCCCCTCTTTGTGATCGAAAATGACAGAGAGTTCTATCTGAATCCAAAGAGTGATCTTGTTCAGGAGACAAGATACCGTGTTTCGGTGGCATCATCTGTGACTGATTTCTCGGGCAACAGCTTTGCCGGAGAGCAGTGGATATTTACTACCGGAACAAATCCAGATACTACACCGCCAGAAATATTTTCAGCCGTTCCAGGGGCTGAGGCGGCTGGAGTTGAGTTGGACGCTAATATAGTCATTAAGTTTACGGAACCGCTAAATCCGTCATCGGTCAATACCGAGTCAATTAAGCTTATCGGAAATTCGGATAATTATACGGTCAGCGCTACAGTAGAATACATGGAATCCACGTCTGAGGCTACTCTTAATCCGATTGTGGATGAACTGAATGAGAATACAGTTTACAGGGTGGAGCTGCTTGCCTCGGGCGCAGGACTCAGGGACTATGCCGGCAACTATCTTTCAGCAGCGAGCCCGATATGGACCTTTACTACGAAGGCCGATGAGACCAGGCCGGCACTGAATACAAGGACGCCAGTGGACGGTGAAACCGATGTAAAACGTGATTTGAATGTAGTTGTAAGTTTTACTGAAGCGGTGAGCAATGTTGACAGCAATTCATTTTACCTGATGAGCGGCTCAGATAAAGTCTATTCAGTAGTTGAATATGACGAGAATTCCAGAACAGCTACACTTAATCCGGACTCTCTTCTGCAGCTCGGTTATACTTATACAGTCCACCTTACATCCGACATTACTGACAGGGCGGCAGTTCCCAATGAACTGAGTCCGGTCAGTTGGAGTTTTACTGTTACCAGTGACGATGTTAATCCAACAGTAAACGCGGACGGAACTTATCCCCTTGACGGAAACACGGATGTAGACAGGAACCTCACAGAGATTATTATAACATTCAGCGAGGCAATGGACACTGGAAGGTCGGCGGCTGTGCTCTCCGGCGGTCCGGGAGTCATGGGTAAGGGCATCTGGTCGAATGCCGGCAAAACCCTGACTCTGCCGGTCCTTGAGAGAATGTCAGCTAACACGGATTATACAGTATCATTGAAACAGTTTGGATCGACTTTCGCTGATGAAGCGGGTAATCTTCTTGATGGCAATGTTAACCTTCTTGAATATGAATACTCGTTTACGACTGGCGGTGATTCCACTCATCCTCAAATACTCTCTGTTTTTCCGGAGGATGGAAGCACTTTGGCTGCTGTGGACAGGGCTGTCTTCAGGTTCAGCGACAGGATGAATCCCTCAATCGGTACTGTCTCATTAACCGGCAGCGGCAGCACTGGAACAGTTATCTGGTCTGAGTCGGGAAGGGTGCTCACTGTGCCTCTCAGCGGGATTACTGATGGAGTGTACTCTCTGGAGCTGAACGGATTCATCTCTCACGCGGGAGCCGAGCTTGACCTTTCAGCTCTTTCAGACGGGAATTCTTTAGCTTTTACTGTGCTGGGAAGTCCCGTTGAGCTGCTTGCCGAAAACTTTGAGGGCTCAAGCTGGCAGGGCAGCAACTACGTGTTTGATTCAGGCTGTGCCTTTGACAATGTTTCCGGCGACAGCTATGACTGGTATCCATGCGTTGACAGCAATAACCCTCCTCTTGCTTCTGCTATTGAAGGCAATTACATGATCAGGGCCGAGACCATAGGTCTCGATCAGGATGAATACATTCTTCTTGAGTCAGTCGCAGGTGAAAGTCTGGATTTCTCGGTCGAGGGACAGTACGTTCTGTACTTCAAAATGTGTCATGAAAATATTCTAAGCTCATCCGACCGGGTAATTATTGAAGTGTCCGTCAACGGCGGCAGCTACGAGGCCGTACAGTACAGTGAAATATTCCGCTACAATCCGCTGATCACGGGAAGTCCTCGTGTAGTGACTCATGCAGCAGTTCTGACGGGATATTGCGGTCCTTCGAACACGGAAGTCAGACTTCGTTTAAGAGCCGTGTCAGGGGGAGAGAATGGGAATGATGTGCTTATTGACGATATAAAAGTTTATCGGTTTTAGGGTGACACTATGCTAAGAAATATATCAACGATAATAATTTTTCTGTTCATGCTGCTTAATGGATGCATGGGAGATGCGTTTGACGAATATAAAAAACAGAGAGAGTACGCCGGAATCGTGCCTGAGGATATTATCGATGATATACCTCCGGCGATAGAGAAGGCCGAGGCGCTGAATCGGAGCGAGGTTCAGGTTCTCTTCTCAGAGCCGGTTAATCCCGAAGAATCGTCGAATCCTGATAACTTTAAGATTCAGGGAGTAAACAGGATAGAAATAAGCGATGCATGGCTTTCCGACGACGGTAAAACAGTTCTTTTAAGCGTTGAAGGTGACGAAGACTACAGGATGCTGAACGGCAAAAAGTACACACTTCTTGCCAGAAATATCGCCGACGTTGAAGGGAATGTTCTAAGTGCGGCATATACGACATTTAACGGACTCGGGAATGTTGTAGCAAAGCTAAGCGGGCTTCCAGCAAAGGTGACATCAGATGTAAATGCCGTGATAACCGTTGATGCGTCCGGAATTGAATCGTATCAGTACAGCCTTGACGACGGCGAGTGGTCAGGCGAGATGCCGGTTTCTGAAGTTATGAATTTTCAGGGATTAAGCGAAGGTTATCACACTGTTAAGGTCGTAGGTAAGGATTCATCGGACGGGAAGTGGCAGGAGATGAACCAGCCTACAGTTTATACCTGGTATGTCGACCTTACGGCACCGATTGCGGGTCTTGCAAACTGTCCTTCAACCAGCACATCGGATGAGACAACATCCATTGTTGTCACCGGGGGCGATGTTAATCTCTATATGTACAGCTTAAATGGCGCGGCATGGAGCAATGAAATTGCCGCTGATGTTCCCATCGAGCTTGAAGGCCTCACTGACGGAGAATACACCTTGAGGGTCATTGGATGCGACGCCTCAGGCAACTGGCAGGACGAGATGTCTGCTTCAATCTGCACATGGACGGTCGACTCAGCAAGCCTTCTCCCGGTGATTTCACAGGCCCCGGCGGAGTTTACAAACAGCAGCAATGCAGTCATTGGCATCGCTGCTGATGAAGAATATTCACTCTGGCGCTATAGAGTAAACGGAGGTTCATGGAGCAGCGATATTGATGCTGCTGAGTCAATCAGGCTTGAGGGGCTTACCGAAGGAGAATACACTGTCCAAATTCAGGGGCGGACTGTATTCGGTGATTATCCTGAAGATGAAATCAGCGCGGTTTACAAATGGACTGTAGATTTTACGACGCCTCAGGCGGTTATGACCGAGTCCACTCTGCCGGCCCTTTCGACATCCAATCAGTTTATCAATGTGAGGATTGACAGCGATGAAGACATAGCCTCATACCGCTGGAAGCTCGACAACGGGAACTGGAGCGGTGTTCTTGATCCTGATTCTCCTGTAAGCGTCGAGGGAATATCGGAGGGGTATCACACTCTGTATATATCGGCCATTGACGCTGCCGGAAATGAGCAGCAGTTTAAGGGCGAGCCGTCATCTTACAGCTGGAGGGTCGACCTTACCGCCCCTACAGCTGTCCTGTATGACTATCCTGTAAGTGTGGTAAACACAAGCTCAATAAGCGTCAGGGCGGGCGGCGATATAGTCGCATATAAGTACAGATTAAACAGCGGAACCTGGAGTTCGGAGAGGAGCTCGTCGCTGAGAATAGAAACCGTCACAGGCCAGGGCAGTCAGACTCTGGGAGTCATCGGGCGAGATGCCGCCGGCAACTGGCAGCCTCTCGACAGTCCTACGCAGAAGTCCTGGGAGGTTGATACGGTTGCTCCGGTTATCGAACTGCTGAATACACCAAACAGTCCCACGAACAGCTCAAGCGCTTTAATAACAGTAAACGGGGCGGATACTGCTGCATATAAGTTCATCCTCGACCCCGCGGAAGTTCCGGATGACAACGACTGGGACGCGCTCACTGAATACAACGCTGAGTTGCCTCTTTCACTTTCAGGGATTTTTGAAGGAATACATACACTATATGTTATAGCGCGCGATGATGCGGGTAACTGGAACCAGGCTGCTGACGCGTCTGTCTGTACGTGGACTGTAAACTTCGAGGCGCCTGAAGCCGAGCTTTCCAACCTTCCTTCCCACCCTTCGCAGAAGGATTTTATAAGCGTTTCAGTGGGGGGGGATGATATCTCGGCGTACATGTATTCTCTCGACGGCGGCGAATGGAGCCAGGAGTATTCGATAGCTGAACCCATAAGCGAGGCGGGCATATCTGAAGTTATGCATGTACTCAGGGTAATAGGCAGAAAACCCTCCGGAATATGGCAGGATGTCTCAAGCTCAACTGACTACACATGGAGAGTTGACCTGACTCCTCCTGCAGCGATATTGTACGAACTGCCGCTCCCGCTGACGACCCAGGGCAGTATTGGAATTACAGTAGATCCGGGCGATGCTGTTACTTACAAGTATAGAATTGATACCGACAGCTGGAGCGCGGAAAGACTGGTTTCGCAGGCGATATCGGTTGCGGGCCTTCCCGAGGGAAATCATGTTATTAAGGTAATAGCGAAGGACAGCGCGGGCAATTGGCAGTCTGACAGTTCAGCGACAGAACATTCATGGGAGATAGACCTTACTGCTCCCGAGGCTCCCGCAGTTTATGACACGGGCGATTTTGACTCTGATGTGCAGCTTTCCTTCAGCTGGGTTAACCCGGCAGATACAGTTGAGGCCCGAATACAGATCGCTACAGACAGCTCATTTGTTCACGTTGTCTACGGCGGCACAGACGGGATAAGCGTAGGCAACGCGGAGTTTTTCGACTACACGGCCGACCTTGCTGACGGATCGAAATATTACGCGAGAATCAGCGTCAGAGACAGCGCGGGAAACTGGTCTCCATTTGGCACATCAAGCAATGGGGTGGATATAGCCGGCCACGTTTCAGGGCAGCTCAAGGACACATCGGGCAATCCGGTAACGGGAGCTGAAGTGATCGTAAAGGAAACCGATACCGGCGACCAGATAGCCTCCGGTACTACGGAAGCAACCGGTAACTTTACAGTGAGCGGCGTGCCTGTCGGAACAAACAGATATCAGATTACATTCGCTGCTTCCGGATATGGCAGCGCTCTTAAAAACAATGTCACTGTTGACCCGGGTTCCGTAACAAATATCGGGGTGATTTATCTCGTGCCAGAGGGAAGCTCCGCCGGGACAGTATCGGGCACCGTAATAGATGCGAACACCGGCAGCGTAATAAGCGGCGCTTCGGTTGTGATAAGCGACTGGACGGCATCAGAGGCAGCATCATCCACAAGCGGTGCGGACGGCAGCTTTACCCTTGACTCCGCCGGAGGAGGAGGACTTGCTCCCGGAACCTATACAGTTACAATATCAAACACAGGCTACTTCAGTCTGATTATAGACAATGTTACAGTAAATGGAAGCAGCAATCTTGACAGACTTGCTATATGTGAAAGGCTGACAGAACCGCAGGTGAGGGTTGTCGTTCAGTGGAAGTCAAGGCCCTCTGACCTGGACCTTCATCTTGCAGGGCCTACAGAGAGCCTTGCCGAGGGAAGATTTCACGTGTACTGGTCAAACAAGAAATCATACAATGAAAGTACAGGTGTATATACAGCCGGCTCCGACGGCGATCCAGATGGTAGCTTTTCAACGTCAAGTCTTGTCCTTGACGATGTTGACGGATACGGGCCCGAGGCTATAAATATTTTCCGCCTCGGTGATGTTCAGTACTGCCATGGAATTTACACGTACACAATTCACAAGTATTCTTACTATAATTCGTGGAGCGATTCGAACGCCGTTGTGAGAATATTTGATTCGCAGGGGCTTGCCAGGGAGATATCCATTCCATCTGATGCGCCATCAGCAGAACAGACAAACAATGACCGCTACTGGAGGATGTTTAAAATAAATATTCAGGGTGCATCAAGGTCAAAGAGGAGTATTACGGTTTACAGTGATTTTGCTGATGGAGGTATACCTAATTGTCATAACCTTTCGTTTATGGACTGGTGATAAATAATGATGAAACGTTTTATAATAATGACTTTTTTTACAACTGGACTGATGCTTTCCGGAGCTTTTGTTCAGGAGAGTAGGGCTGGTTCTTCTGCTGCAGCACAAACGCGCATGGCCGGTATCGCGGGCGGATATTACACGGCCTTCGGTGATATGTCAGAGTACCTTGAGCCCGGCTTTACGGGGGGCAGGCTATTTTACCAGATTCTTCCAGCAGGTACAGGTCACGGCTTCTCATTTGAGGCAGGAGGGCTATATCTCAAGGATTCTGAATACGAGGGGCATGTCCTGTATGTACCTGCGCTTGCGTTTCTTACTTTTAACGTTATGCCGGCCGAAGATCTGATCCGCATTCAGTTTAAGGGAGGATGCGGCCTGACTCATATTCGCACATCGCTCAAGGGAAATGACGGTTATGAGGCGGACGGCTCATCCACGGACTTTACACTCTCAGGCGGCGCGGCGCTTATGAAGACATTTTCAGGGCGTTACACAGTTGGAGTTGAAGCTAACATAAATTATTATTTTGAAAAGAAGAGTTCTTCTACGGCAGGGCTCAATATTTTTACTGCGTATTCGTTTTAATTAACGGAGAATATGTTTTATCCGTTATACAGACAAAGCTGCCTGACATTTTTCAAGCTCAGGCATTTGAAGTCAGGGCAAATGCCCGGTAATAAATGGAGTGATAAATGAGGTTATCAATGAAGAGAATGGGAATGTTTCTATCTGCGGCGGCAATGCTGATCTTTACGGCAGCAAGCGGCGCTTCGGCGTCAACTACGAGGGATTCAGGCATGGGGCTTTCCGGACATGCCTGGATGATTGACGGTTTGCAGTCCTACATCTATGAAAATCCTTCGTATCTTCCTCAGTTCAAAAATTCAGTATTCTTTGAAAGGACTGAGGATGACGGCTATTTGAATTCAGGTGGCTTTATCTGGAGCCCCGTAAACGGGCTGACCGTGGCTCTGTTTTCCGGCACTCGCGTCGAAAGCGGAATATGGAATTCAGCCTCTGACGGGACGGGCCTTTTTTATACGGGAAACTACGATCCTGTCACGACTTATGAGACAACAGCTCTGGACGGAAGCGCAGTCGATTTTGACAATGCCGATTCAATGGAAAGAGAGGGACTTGATCAGCAGAATTTCAGGCTAATTACGGCATACGATTTCGGAGCAGCAGCGGTAGGCCTGAATTTTGCTTACTCTTCGTCGTGGAACGGCAACGATACTGTGACGGATTCAAACGACTCATATCTATTTTCGAATGCTCAGTATGACGTAGGACTCGGAGGGCTTTACAGAATCAGCCCTGTCATGGATGCAACACTTTCGGTGGGCTCTTCGTTTTATGTTCTTGATAACAGCTATGAGCTGAACAGCGCCGCCGGAAATCAGAAAACATCCTATAAATCAGACGGAGCAATGGATATAAATGTGCTTGCCGGCTACAATTTGAAAATAGACAGTATTCAGAAGCTCCACGTAAGGGCTGGCTATTCCTATTTGAACCGATCTGCCGCGGGAAGCAACCTGAATACAATCATTCAGGAGAACAGCTCCGATACATATGCAAGAAAAGGACAGCGAATAAGGCTCG
This sequence comes from Spirochaetota bacterium, assembly GCA_963663865.1. Taxonomy (GTDB): domain Bacteria; phylum Spirochaetota; class UBA4802; order UBA4802; family UBA5550. The sequence continues at coordinate 2,443,128 of OY760686.1, read as the reverse complement.
GAGTCTCTGACGAATTAAGTCCATCAGATAAAGTAACGATTTTTGCAGGAATTGATTCAACGATAACAATGTTCAAGAACGACTATACTCCGAATGACGCTATCACACCTGACAATAACGTAAACTTTTATAAGTCAGACCTTACATCAATTGAATTACCTGTTTATATCGGAATGGAGGTAAGGCCTACTGATAACTTTGAAGCCAGGTTTGGGCTGAGCCATGTGATTTACGGAAATACCTCCGGCGATATTTCCGGGGCAGTTGGCGGAGCGTCATACAAGTACACGGTAAATTCAAATTCGCAGTCAGTGACAGAGCTTAGCCTTGGACTTTCAGCGATAATGTACAATATCAGGCTTGATTGGCTTGTTAATGTTGACCTGTTCACGCGGGGGCCTGATTTCATGTCAGGTCATTCAGTTAACACCAATCAGAATACCGACAATGATACCCCTCTTGCCATGTCCCTCGCTGTTTCATACAGTTTCGACGAGCTGTTGACGGGGAAATCACAGAAATAAACCGCGTATATAAAGCCCTGCCTTAAGGCGGGGCTTATACAAGCTGAGCGTCAATATCCCCTTCCTCATCAATAACAATCTCTTCAACATCGGCGTAAACCGATTTCCTCGTTTTCTTCTCGTCTGAAGGCTCAGCCGGCTCCGCCAGGGCTACAGAGTTCACTGCTCCAGGATTTTCATTGAGATTGGCTATGAAGGCGTGAAGGGTACGTATGTATTCGATCAGCTCCTTGAGCTTGGCGTTTTTTCTGTCAATGATGACCTTCGACTGCTCGGTCACAGTTTTCAGGAGCTTTCCCTGCTTCTCGAGCTTTTTCTGCAGGTCAAGAGCTGTTTCGTAGTATTCGCGGTTCACATTCTGAAAATCAATACGGGCAAGTACAATATCATTTTTCTGTTTGTCCCTTTCAGCGAAGAGTTCACTGAACTCTTTCATCGTAAAGAGGTCGTCGGGTGAAGTTTGAATCCACTTCTTTCCCTCTTCGTCAGTGAATTCCTTCATATCCTTAAGAACGGTTTTGTTTGTCGATTTAGCCATTTCTGAATTATCCAGTATCATCAGGCATTGAAAAGCCCTATATTCCAATTTCGGCACAATGCACCCACTTATCAAGAATAAAACAGCGGGCGAATATGATTGACAGAATATCAAACGGCCTGAAAATATACCAAAACAATCAGGATAACTATTTTATGACTTACAGTGAAGAACTTATAAAAGCCCTTGGTGCTTTCGGCAGGGTCTATGCCGAAAGGCAGATGTCGAATTATACCACATTCAGGACCGGGGGGCCTGCAGATATTGTCTGCGAGGCGGAAAATGTCAAGAGTCTTCGAGGCATTATCCGGCTGCTCAGAGAAGAATCCGTTCCATATACAGTTGTAGGCGGAGGTTCAAATCTCCTCGTTGGAGACCGGGGGCTCAGGGGCGCGGTAATCGCCGTAAGAGAAAAAAATGAAGCAGAGGGTGAAATAAGGATTAATGGCCTTAACGTTTATGCTGATGCCAGCGTAGCGAAGGAGCGCTTTGTTGACGTAACTGCCGAAGCCGGTCTTGCCGGGGCTGAGTTCATGGCCGGAATTCCCGGAATGATTGGCGGCGGTATTATCATGAACGCAGGAACGTACATAGGTTCATTTATTGATATTATGAGAGGCGTTTATTACATTGATAACATGGGCGAAGAGAGATATGTCAGGGTAGCCCCCGAGATGACGTCGTACCGCTTTTTTGACCTTCCGGATATGGCTGTGATAACCGGAGCCGATTTTGAGCTTGAAAAGTCAGTCGACAGCAAAAAGTCAATGGCAAAGATTCAGGAGATACTCGACGACAGAGCAAATAAACATCCACTTGAATATCCTTCAGCGGGTTCGGTATTTAAAAATCCTGAAGGGCGCAGTTCCTGGCAGCTTGTTGATGGGGCAGGGCTCAAGGGCGCTTTAACAGGCGGGGCCCAGGTTTCTGAGAAGCACACTAACTTTATAATAAACCGTAACGGGGCTACGTCAGGCGATATCCTCAGGATGATAAGAACCGTTCAGGAAAAGGTAAAAGAGAAATACGGTATAGATCTCGAACCTGAAATCAAAATTATTGGCGAGTTTTAAGCAATTTGAAATTTTCATTCAATACCGATTACAATCCGGGGAAAAAGCTCTCTGAGATGACATTCTGTGCCATAGACCTTGAAACGACAGGCATCAGCGCCGCGATGCACGAAATTGTTGAAATCGGTATGATTCGTTTCAGCCTGAAGGGTGAAGTCGAGACATTTCAGGCGCTCGTTAATCCGGGGGTTAATATCCCCCCGGAAACAACGGCTATTCATGGTATTACAGACAGCATGGTCGAACAGAGCCCGCCGATTTCTGCGTTCATGGACAGAATCGCGAGCATGATTGACGGCGCTCTGCTTGTAATTCAGAACCCCGGCTTCGATATGTCTTTTCTGTTCCGCGCGATGGAGGATAATGGCTATGACTGTTCAGGCTTCAGGGCCGTTGACACGGTGCGGCTCGCGAGGGCCGCGTATCCTGGCCTTGGGAATTACAGGCTTGATACTGTATGTTCACACATAGGCAGAGAGGTTGCTGATCATCACAGGGCGTTCTGCGACACCGAGGGATGCCATGATATTTTCAGGGACGTGCTGCGCCTTAAGGATCCTGGCTGCAGGTGGACTCTTGCGGATCTGACCGCTTTTCACGGCAAGCTCCTTGCTCCAAGGTTAAAGGCTGATATGCGGCGCAGCGGCAGAGTTATGCCCGGCCTGACAGTCGGCCAGCCTGCTGTCATAAAGTACCGTGATTCATCAGGCAATGTGACTGTTCGGAAGATAATCCCCAGGAAGATTGTCAGTGACGGAAAGAAGGAATACATCGTTGCTTACTGTCACCTGAGAGGGGGAGAGAGGCTTTTTAATACAGGAAGAATTGAGTCAGTTATGTAGATTCAGCAGAAGCTTGTTTTTAACGCCTGCATAAGCGTTATGATTCGTTCGTTGCTTATTGAATAGAACATGAAATTTGCCTGCTTCCGTCTTGTTATAATTCCCGCTTTTCTGAGGACAGTAAGATGCTGTGATATGTTCGATATTGTTGAGTCGAACTGCTGTTCGATATCGCTAACCTTTTTCTCGCCAGCCATGAGATAGCAGAGTATTTTCAACCTGATCGGATGGGCAATGGATTTGAGCAGCTCAGTGGTATTTTCCACTTGATCATCTGAAAACAGGACTGTGACCTTTTCACTCATTAAAAGTTTCCTCACACGAAGGCACTGGGGGTTTTCCCTTTTCAGGGATATCTAAACAATTAATGAATTTTATTAAATTCTGCAATAATATGTCAACAGGTTTTCTTTCATGCGCTTTTAATATCCGGATTAATTCCGGTGTTAACGCAGAAATGTGCAGTAAGACCGAGAAGGGCAACAATTCTTTCAATACTGTCAGAAAATTTTAAATGCAGTTGTCCATTATTACGGTTCTCAATGTATTCTTTGGCGTGAATAAGAAAGCCGATGAACGAGGAATTGATGCGCTTTGTCTCTGAAAGGTCAAATAGAACGTTCTCTCTTTCCTCGACTTTCTTCAGCATCAGTGAATACTCAGAAATCTCATCGTAACGAACAACTACAGGAAAGCTCCACTTGGTGAATTTTCTGTTCATCATTCTCCTCCAGGATCGTAATCCCTTCATATTATTATCGGGAATGCTGTCATAAATGATGAGTATAATTATGATGAAGGAAGAGAATTTCTTTGTATGAAGTCAGGGGGACGTGCCGCTTCTGACATGAAAAATCACTTGAAAAATGATTATCGGCCAATTTGATGACACTGCTTGCCGGTTATCATTGAAATCCTCTGGTAAACTGATCAGAATGATTAATCCTGACCCTTTGCCGGCGGATACGGTTCTGAAGTATCGGAACGACTGTAGTAAAAATACCGGCTTATTAATCTATATAGGCGGCCAGGACTGACATTCTTTTATTCAGCCTGCCCGAAGGGAAGAGCTATGTCCCCTGTTTCCGGCACTGAAAAGAAAATAATAGTTAGCGATATGGAGCATCTGAGGAAGCTCTTTATTATGCCGGATTCCCCTGATAAATTCATTGAATTTGGAAGAGAGCTTCTATCTCTTATACACAGTTTTTTTAAGGAAAAGGGCGGCATCCACAGTGAAATTTCGCTTGGCGAACTCTACTCGCTTTTCTCAGATACCTCTATCCCCGATGATCCTTCTCTATTAAAGGACGTTCTTGAAGAGGTACGCACCCGCCTCGTTGCACATTCAGTTAAGGTCGGCAGTCCCTACTATATAGGACACATGACGAGCGCCATACCTTACTTCATGATTCTTCTTGAGATGATAATAGCTTCCCTGAACCAGAACCAGGTGAAGATTGAGACCGCCAAGGCGTCAACTTTCGTGGAAAGAGAGTTTATCACATGGATGCACCGTCTCGTATACGGGCGCGATGACAGCTTTTACAGAGAGAACCTGCTTAACAGAGACTTCAGGGCCGGGACTGTCGTGCTGGACGGCACTCTTGGGAATCTGACGGCGCTTCTGGTTGCGAGAAACAGTTTGTTTCCGTCAGACGGTGAATTCAAGGGGATACGGCACTCAGGTGTAGCTGCGGCTTATAAACATGCCGGAATAGACAGGGCAGTGATTATTGTTTCTCAGAGGGGTCATTACTCAATTGATAAGGTCGCCAGAATCATCGGAATAGGCGATGAAAATGTAATAAAAATTCCTGTAGATGAAAATGACCGCATTGATATTGCGGCCCTGAGGTCTGTACTTGACGGTATCAGGGAAAGCAACGCTGATGGATCAGAAAGAACGGCGATTGTGGCTCTGGTTGGAATAGCCGGGACTACTGAGACTGGCTCAATTGACCCTCTTGATGAGATGGCAGATATTGCCCGTGAGTATGGAATATTCTTTCACGTTGACGCGGCCTGGGGAGGGGCTGTGCTTATCGTTGATGAGCAGCGTGAAAAGTTCAAAGGTATTGAAAGGGCCGATTCAGTTTGCCTTGACGCTCACAAGCTGCTCTATTCGCCTGTTTCAATGGGGGTTACGGTCTTCAAAAGCCTTGAGGCATTGGGACACATAAAGCATTTTTCGAATTACATAATACGCCCCGATTCAGTTGACCTCGGACGCTTCAGCGTGGAAGGATCAAGGCCTTTTTCAGCTCTAAAGCCCTGGGCCACGTTAAAGGTTATCGGCAGGGCAGGCTTCAAACTTCTGTTTGACTACGCATTTGGACTGACCGGCGAGCTGAGCAGAATCATAGACGCGCATTCAAACTTTGAACGTACTAACAGGCCCGATCTATTTATCACAAATTACAGATTTGTTCCTGAAAACGTAATGGCGTTACTCCGAGAAAAAATGAAAAGTGCAAAGCAGGATGGCCTTGATAAAGAAAAGTCGCTTACAGACATTGCCGCTATCAACGAGCTTTTGAACGAACTGAACATTGAGCTGCATAAGGCGCTAAGGGAAGAGGATGCGAGCTTTGTCTCAAGGACAATGCTTGAGATACCGTATTATTTCCGTCAGAACATTGTAATTCTGAGGGCGATAACGGTCAATCCTCTGACAACAAAGGCAATCCTCACGGAGATATTGAATCAGCAGAACAGGCTTGGCCTTGCGATATACGAATCAGAATTTTCCCGGAGGTTTGAATGCTTTCATGTATGACTCTGGCCTCAGCGCTTTCAGTTCTAATCTTGCAGTCGGAGGTAAACAGCGCAAATGATGCAATTACAGCGCAGTCCTATGCGTCAACTCGAAACGATATTTACATCGAAGAGGGAGAGCTGAAAGCTTCAGAAATCCGTATACCGCCGCTGCAGGGCATGGTTGTGTACTACAGCCGCTCGTTCGGGAAGAACACTTATATACGCGAGGATTCAGCCGGCGGAAACAGCTCGTATGTTTGCGGATACTTTGAGGACGGTGTAGTCACAGAGGTGCCGCTTCCAGCGCCGGTCAGCCCGGGCTCTGTCAGACGGCTTTTTTTCAACAGGCAGGCTGCCTTTGTCCTGGCGGAGAACATGACTGAAACCGGCAGCGCTTCGTTTCTTTACAGAATACCCGCTGGCGGAGGCGCTGTTCAGGTAAGGGACGGTGTCGTAGACGCTGCGCTTGCCGATGAAGAGCTTCTGCTCCTCTGCGCCGGCGTTGATGGGTTTTTCGTTATGTTTAGAGATGTCAAGCTTCCAGTCAGCCTTGAAAAGCCGGCATCAATTGAAATCCTGGGAGCCAACGGGCTTGCGGGGGTCAGTAATGGCACGGTCTCAGAGATTGTGGATTACGTGCGGGGGGCAAGTCTCTATGTTTTTTCGCCTGAGCTCAGGCCCGCGCTTCCCGATGAATTCAATCTCCTGGTTGAAGCGTGGGATGAGGCCGCAGAAGATACAAGGCAGAATTCTGAAAATCTTGTCTTCTACAAAATATTTCTGGACGGCGCTGAAGCCGGCAGGACCGATACCGGCCTGAGTATATTGCCGAGAAGATCAGTCTACAGCTGCAAGGCCGGCGAGTACCATATTCTGAGGGCTGAACGCTGGAAGCTGGACGCGGAAAGCGGCGTGTACCGCAGAGAGAACAATATCATGCAGCCTGATGCCGTAAAGTTTTATCTGCCGCTAAACAGAATAATCAAGCTGGGTATTGTGAGGGGAGTGATAAAGTACAGGGTTTCTATTTCTACAGTAATGGAGTAAACGGAGAATTCATATCATACAGTCCGGGCCGAACAAAGCGAACCCGGACTGATAAATGCCATGGATTATCTGAAATCGTTTATGCGTTCGCTCTTCTTCTCATCCTGCTGAACGGTTTCCTGAATATGCTTGTAATGCGGCGATTCTATTCCGTATTTCAGCTCAACGGCCTGCAAAATGCTCGAGTTCTTCTTATTTCTGAACTGCATAATTTCATCTTCTGTTGAATGGCGGTATTTCTGGAGAATCTTTTCCATGTACCCATAGCAGCTTGCCATGTACTTGTAAGCCCACACATCCTTCTTGTTGTTTTCACTCAGGGTGACATACCTTTCAAGAATCGGGATGCAGGGTTTAAAGTTCATAAGGTCGTACTGTGTTGAGACATAGACCTGAAACAGTCTCGACTGAAAGTTGATAAATTTTGGATCTTTTATTACTTCAACGTTTTCAATTGAATCAAGGAACTTAATCGACTTTGTAAGATAGGTAACCGATTTCATCTTGGCTTCGTGCTTTCGCATTGCCATCTGTCTCTGCTCCTGATTGCGTCTGTCAATCTCCTGCCAGTACCATCTCTCGTTCAGGTTTTTCTTTTTCTTGTTCTGTTCAGCCATCTTTATGATGTCATTTTCCATGTCTTCGAGTATGTCAAGCCCGGTTGAGTATTCATCAATCGCGAGTTTGAGAAGGGTTTCGGAGTACTCCTTGTTGAGTTTCTCCAATTCTTCGATTGCTTTTATGTAGGGCTGAAAGTCTCTGACCCTCCAGCCGGGTTCCGGGGTCATGTCTTCTTTTTGGGCAGCAGGCTGTTCTGCGTTCTGCGGATTTTGCTGCGCTGAAAGCGTTCCGGCACCGATTATAAGTGCTAATAAGGCGAATAACAGGTTTCTAACTGGTTTCATGATCATTGGATTCCTCTTGGTTACAACTTGGGATAATATACAGGTAAATTATCGGCACGACAGCCGCCAAAATTCATTATTTATGGATATTATTTGGTACAATATTACTGTATTTGTGTCTAATTATTCAAGAAAAATGCAATTTTATCACGCCTTTATTTTGTTGACACAGCCGGCTCAAGGTCATATCAGGAGAACATTCCCGGATAATGCTTCAGGCCACACAAGGCTTGAGTAAAGGGGACGCGGAAGCCTGGCAGACACCGCACTAAACAGCTGATAACCGGACGATTGCAGATGGCAGACAAGACAGATAGACAGACGGCGCAGAAGCAAAAATGCACATATTGCGAGTTTGACGGAATTGTACACAATCCCTACTACGATGTGCAGGGAGAATCCCCTCTGATTCCCTGCGAAAGATGCGTGCTCCCGGACTGCAAGTGCGGAGGAGTCGCGCCTTACTACATATTCGAAGACGGCAAGATTAGCGACTGTCCCTGCCGGTCAGTGAGAATGAGAATTGAGCGTATTAAAAATATCTACAACCGCTCGGGGATTGACCGCTATTTCAAGTGGAAGTTTCTCGGCAATTACGACGCTAACAGAAGCCGAATGGCCAGCGAAGCAAAAAACGCGGCCTACGAAATAGTAATGAATTTTCCGAATGTAAACAAGGGGCTGTATCTCTGGGGAAACCCGGGAACAGGGAAAACGCTTCTTTCGATAATTATTCTTACGGAGCTTATTACAAGATATGCTGTGGATGGGCTGTTTGTGAAAATATCCCGTGACTATCTTAACAAGCTGAAGAACACGTTTAACGAGAGCTCTGACTCCTTCGGTCAGTCGTCGCAGATAGAGCGCCGCCTTGCCGAGGCTGATGTACTTGTAATTGACGATTTCGGTGTCCAGCGTGATTCACCCTGGGAGCAGGAGACCCTCTACAATCTCGTTGACGCGAGATATGAAGCGAGAAAGTTCACAATATTTACTTCGAACAACAATCCGGCGAAAGCGCTTAATGAGCTTTCAGGCGGCAGGGTGCTCTCGCGCATATCAGAAATGTGCCGTATCATGGAAATAAGCGGCGATGACTACAGGAAAGAGATCTGATGGCGAAGGTCTTCCTGGGGCTCGGGAGCAATATCGGAAACCGCGAGGCCAGTATTGACGAAGCAGTACTAAGGCTGGGTTCAAACGAAAGAATCCGGATTATCGATTCGACTGATAATGCTGAAACCGAGCCGGTTGATTATCTCGAACAGCCTATGTTTATAAACAGAATCGTTGTAGTTGAGACAGAATATCCTCCGGAAGATCTTTTAAAAGTAATAAAAAAAATTGAGTCTGATATGGGACGGGTTAGAACCCTGCCAAAGGGGCCCCGCAACATCGACATTGACATTATACTCTATGATGATATAATTCACAAATCGGAAATACTTGAGATACCGCACCCGGCCATGCGGGAAAGGGCCTTCATTCTTGACCAGCTTGCCGTGATTGACGAATCAATTACAGACCCTGTTACGGGTCTAACCGTCAGGGAGCTTATAAATGAACTCGATAAAAAACATTAACGACTTTAAAAAAATGAAAAGCGCTGGTGAGAAGATCAGCGTTGTGACTTGCTACGATTATGCTTTTGCCTCCATCCTGTCAAGGACAGAGATAGACGTGCTTCTGGTTGGTGACTCTCTGGGCAACGTAGTTGCCGGTTTCCAGAATACGCTGCCTGTTACAGTAGATCAGATGGTGTACCATTCAACAATCGTACAGAGAGGGGCTCCTGAAAAATTCATAGTAACCGATATGCCGTTCATGAGCTATCAGGTCAGCGTGGAAGAGGCGCTTCGCAATGCCGGCAGGATCATGAAGGAGTCTGGAGTCAACGCTGTCAAGCTTGAGGGCGGACGTCATTTCGCCTCCGCGATCAGCGCTCTTGTCAGATCCTCAATTCCGGTAATGGGGCATCTGGGGCTTACGCCTCAATCGGTGCAGAGCTTTGGCGGATACCATGTCCAGGGCAGGGAAGAGGTGCGCCGGCGGGAAATACTTGAGGACGCGAGGATTATTGAAGATTCGGGCGTTTTTGCGATCGTTCTTGAGATGGTTCCCGAGGGATTGGCAAGTGAGATTACGGCCAGCGTTTCGGTTCCGACAATAGGCATTGGAGCGGGAGCCGGCTGCGACGGACAGGTGCTCGTTATTAATGATATGCTTGGAATGAATACAGGCTTCACGCCAAGGTTTGTCAAAAAGTATGCTTCGCTTCGCGATGATATTGAAGCCGCCGTGAACACTTACTCAGCTGAAGTGAAGGAGGGACGGTTTCCCGCCCCTGAGCACAGCTTTGAATAAACAGAGTTCCGTTTTCTACTCTACGCAGTCAGACGCTGCCATGGCGAGCAGGGCTTCAAGCCTCCCGTATTCGGGCTTATCTTCCCCATGCAGCTCAATCTCCAGGACATCATAGAGCTTTCTTACCTGGCTGATTATCTGAGTAAGCCTGTCATCGTCTTTAACCAGCAGAAACATACGGCTTATCTCGCCGCCATTGAGAGCAGAGCATAGTATAGCTTCGAGATTGAAGCGCCTTCTTGAAAACAGCCCTGTTATCTGTGACATCACTCCGGGATGGTTGCGTACCTTCAGGTCAAGTATTATGTTACTCATAGTATTCTCCTCCTATCATGGTTGTGTTGTCTTCCCCCGGCGGGACCATCGGAAGAACGAGGGCGTCCGGATCGGTCGGTATCTCAATGAGAACTGGGCCTTCTGAGGAAAGCGACGAGTTCAGCTGGTCCTCAAAGCTATGTCCGAGATTTATCCTTATTGCATTGATTCCGAAGCCTGCTGCGATAGCGGCAAAATTGGGTGATGAGTCAAAGCTGGAGGCGGAATAGTTGCCTTTGAAAAAAAGCTTCTGCTGCTGCCTTACCAGCCCGAGACAATTGTTGTTTATAAGTACAATTTTCACGTTGAGTTTGAGGTCCGCCAGAGTAGCAAGCTCCTGTATATTCATAAGGAGCGATCCGTCACCGCTTATACACAGAGAAAGCCTGTCCGGATTTTCGAGGGCAGCACCTATTGCCGCGGGCAGTCCAAATCCCATGGTCCCGAGTCCGCTTGATGTCAGAAGGGTTCTCGGTCGTTTGAAAGGGAAGTGCTGGGCCGTCCACATCTGGTGCTGCCCAACATCGGTTGAAACGATTGCGTCTTCGGGAACGAGGCGGCCAATCATTTTTATCAGGTTTGCCGGGTGAATGAAGCTGTTATCCTTAAAGTCAAGGGGGGGATGAGACTCTCTGAGTTCTGAAACGAGACGCATCCATTCAATACGTTCTCTTTTAGCCAGAAGCGGAATTAGGCCCCTGACGGCTTCGGCAGCGTCAGCCTCAAGCGATATCTCGGTCTGCCTGATCTTGTCAATTTCGGCTCTGTCAATGTCTATGTGAATAAGGCTTGCGTTGGGACAGAACCCTGACAGCCGGCCTGTAGCCCTGTCATCGAAGCGCACTCCTACCGCGATGAGAAGGTCTGCCTCGTTAAGTATGAGGTTTGTGCTTCGCTCTCCGTGCATGCCAAGCATTCCAAGCGAAAGCGGGTGGTCGGACCGTATGCATCCAAGCGCTGTGAGCGTTGAAGCTACCGGAATTGAGTTTCTCTCGGCGAGTTCTGTCAGATATCCGTTGGCGTCTGAAGACGTTATTCCGCCTCCGATATATAGGACAGGCCTCTTTGACGCGTCTATCATCGCTGATATCCTGGATAGGGTTGCAGGGTCTGGCGATGCCGGTTTTTCGGGAAGCTCACGTTCCGGCCAAATCTCAACATCCGCCTTCTGAAGCTGAACGTCCTTTGGGACGTCAATTACTACGGGACCAGGCCTTCCTCTCTCGGCGATTCGGAAAGCTTCAGGAATGACCCGGGCAAGCTCTTCTGCGCTCTCTACAAGAAAGGTGTGCTTTGTTATTGGAATGCAGAGGCCGTGTGTGTCTACCTCCTGAAAGGCGTCGGTTCCCAGCATGGCGAGCGGTACCTGGCCTGTAATAGCAACAAGCGGAACTGAATCCAGCCTCGCGTCGGCAACCGCTGTAAGCAGATTGGTCGCACCTGGTCCTGATGTCGCGAAGCATACTGCTGCGCGTCCGCTCGTCCGTGCCATGCCCTGTGCTATGAATCCCGCTCCCTGCTCGTGACGAGCCAGAATATGCCTGATGCTGCTTTTGTAAAGGGCGTCATAGAGCGGGAGGTTTGAGCCTCCAGGTATTCCGGCAACTGTTTTAATTTCAAGACTTTCGAGTGATTTGACAATGATTTCCGCTCCGGTGTATTTCATTATTTCCTCCGATTGTTTCGGGCATTTTCCGGGCTGATATTGCTGAACCCGGCGGGTGCCTTTTTTATGCATAAAAAAAGCCCCTGACGGCCTTGCCGTCAGGGGCTTTGTTATGTTCATTTTTGAAAACCCTTATGGCACAGGCCTGTATGTATGTGCGTTGACGACCACCACCACAAGTGTGACGACTGTGAGAATCAGGGTGTTGAGTGTCAAAGCAGTTAACATGGTCTTATGCCGAATCTCCAATTTAAATTATATGAATCCACTCTCGTACTTTTGCAAGGACATGTCAACGTATTTTTTCTCATTATAGTTATTTCATAGCAAAAAGCATCTCATATTCTTTACACTTTGGTATTCAGTCTACATTTAATATTGCTCACTGAACAGAAAACACTCTTTAATGATGCAGCCGGAGCAGGATGTGGTGGAAGAGGATGAAAAAAAATAATTTATTGTTACATGGGAAGTTTATTCTCAAAATGCAATAATAGTCGTTTTTTATTTTCGGAATGTTGACTTTTTCGTTCTTCCGGGTTAGAATATACCTGTTTCCGATTCCTGGTACCGTTCATTTCATTCATATATGAGCATCCAGACATGATTCTATTAAATTCCTTGTAATGATTTAATAAATACATGGAGGTTTTTTATGAAGACTTTAAGATTAGCTTTTCTGACTTTGCTGCTTTTGATCTTTTTGCCTTTTTCTTTGTCTGCACAGCAGAGCGCGGCAAAAGCCGGGCTGGCAAAAGGAGAAAAGGCAGGCCTCGATTTTTCCGGTGATGTTCGGGTCCGTTATGAACTGAACGACAGCCAGTATGCCAATACGCCGGATCAGACCGAACAGCCGAATAGAAGGCGCGGGGCATTGCGTCTCAGGACCGGCTTTGAATACTCCGTTAACGATATGATCAAAACCGGCGCGCGGGTTGTTACCGGTTCGGCTGATGATCCTAATTCAACTGATGTCACTCTGGGGTCATTCAACAACGATCTGGAAATCAGCGCCGATCTTGCTTATATCAATTTTAATCTGATGGGTCTGTCCCTGTACGGAGGAAAGTTCAACAATCTTTTTATCAAAACTGACCTTGTATGGGACGGAGATGTTAATCCGCAGGGTGCCGCAGCGATGTACAAAACGCCTGATATGGGAGGACTGAACGCTTCAATTTCCGGGATACATTTCATCATAGAGGAAGATTCAAAAGATACTGACAGCAGCATGAACGGGGGTCAGATTTCACTGAGCTATAAGATTCCGGAAACTCTGGTCTTTACTCTTGCCGGTTCATATTATGATTACGGAATTACCACGGATCCATTTTCAAATGATGTTGGATCTGGCGATACTCTTTCCAACAGGACGGCAGATACGGATGGAGATGGAGACGATGACCGCTATGTTTCGGATTACGACCTGGTTGAAGGGTACATGTCGGTGGAATATTTGGGTCTGGGGAGCAGACTTCCGATCAAGCTGACCGGCAATTATGTACTAAACCTTGGAGCGGATGAGTATGCAGACATTCTCGGTGTTGAAAAAACTGAAGAAGACACCGGATTCGCGATAGACCTGTTTGTCGGCAGAATGAAGGAAGTAAACGATTTCCGTGTGCATTACGGCTACTCTCAGACAGATGCCGATGCGGTGTTTGCCGCCTTTTCAAACAACAATACGGAGATATCCAGCAATTACAAGCAGCACACACTTGAACTGGATTACGTGGTGCTTCCTGATACTTTTTTAAACATTACAGCTTATTACTATAAATACAACAAGTTTGTCCCTGGCGCAGAGGACAAGGATAAATACATTACAAGGGTACGCTTGAACGCAATGGTGAAATTCTAAACATGATTTTTGGTTTGTTATAACATTAAAACACATAACAGGGAGAAAAATTATGAAAAAATCAGGTCTAATACCGCTCTTGATTTTATTATCCATAATAATGGCTGCCGGGGGATGTACTAAAAAAAGCTCTTATGAGTTTGATAGAATGTGGGGGACCAAGGGTACGGGTGACGGACAGTTCCAGTATGTAGAAGACTTTGCCTTTGATAAAAATGGATATCTGCTTGCTACGGATGCTCTGAATGCCAATGTCCAGGTTTTCTCCAAAGACGGAAAATTTATAACCAAATTCGGGAAAAAAGGCAATGGTAAGGACAATGATGAGCTGGCTAAACCGGAAGGAATTGCAGTTGATAAGAAGGGCAGAATATATGTTGCGGACTACGTGACCGGGTTTATCAAAATATTTGATAAGGATTACAAGTGGGTTAAAACATTCAGTGAATACGGCACCGGACCGGGTCAGAATATGGAATCAGAGTTCATGTCTATAGCCTCAAATGACCTTCTTTATATGGCCGAGGCCGGCAACAACAGGGTGGATGTGTTCGACCTGAACGGAGAGTTTAAATTTCTTTTTGGTGACAAGGGCTCTGACGGCGGAGGTCTCAGGAGACCGGAAGCTGCTAAAGCTAATTCACTCAATCAGATAGTGGTGGCTGACCTTGGCAATGACCGGGTGAATATATATGATCTTCAGGGCAAATTCCTTAAAACATTCGGTAAATCGGGAAATATGCATGGTGAATTCAGAAAACCGGCAGGTGTCGCAATCGACAAGGATAACAATATTTTTATCAGCGAAATTGGAAATAACAGAATTCAGAAATTCGACAAAGACGGAAAATTTATCACGATGTGGGGAAAGGCAGGGACCGGACAGGGAGAATTCGGAAACCTTCACGGCATAATAGCCGACGGTCAGGGCAATCTTTACGTGGCTGACAGCGCCAACAACAGGATCCAGAAATTCAAACCTGCAAAGTAGTCTTCGGCAGTCCTGGAGTCATTCCTGTCTCAGTCCTCCGGGGGCAGGAATGACTTAGTATTTTTGCATCTGTTCCGGTGTGGTTGATTTATGAAAAAGAAAAAGAAGAAAAATAAAGAAAAAGCGGAGAAGGCAAACAAAGCCAGAAGGGTAATAGACAGGAAAATAACTACTATCTACGTAATCAATATTTTTTACATTTTTGTGCTGATTGCTGCAATGCTCGTTTTCTACGGCATCCTGGATAAAAAGAATAACCTTCTGAATAAATATAATGATCAGAACCAGGCATCCCTGCAGCTCAACAGTCTGTTGAGTGAATCAGGAGCGGAAATTCTGAACATTATTTACAACAGAAAAAACGATTTAATATCCGAGCTTTTTGCCAGAAATGAGAATATTTTTTCCGTTTTTGAAGAATACAAGAATACAGCCGAAAAATACAGCATTGCTGAGGATATCTCGTTCGCTACCGAAAATGAACCGGTCATACTGGAAATAAGGACCAATATAGTCAGGTGTATTAACCTGTATAGAAACGGGGATCAGGGTAAGGCGATACGTCATTTTAACCTTCATGTTGATCACAGCTTGAAAAAACTTAAAGGCTTTATTTCCAACTCTATATATTCAAAAAAAACAACAATCAACATCGTAAAAAATGAAATAGCCCAAACCGAAAAACTGATTTCCATCCTTCTTGCATCTTCTGTCTTAATAATTGTTATAATAAATATCATTTTCGGAAAGATTCTTAAAAGAAAAATACTCAGGCCGATTAACGCATTAATCCTTCTGCTCAGGGGTGCGAAGGGCGACCTCACCGCGCATATGGAATCAAAATCGAATGACGAAATTGGAGAAATGGCCGGCTACTTTAACGGATTTGTAACGGAAATTCACGATCTTGTTGTTCAATCCTTTTTAACAGCTCGAAAAATAACATCAAGTACTGAAAGTATTTCGGACGGGACAAGAGACCTTTCAAAACGCTCGTCGGAAGAGGCTGCCTACCTGGAAGAAATTGCATCTACAATCGAACAGACAGCCAGGACAATTTCTGAAACAGCAAACAATGCCCAAACGGCAAAAGAAGTATCTTTGAAAACTTCGAATATTGCAAATGAAGGACGAAGAATTGTTGAAGAGGCAGTTGACGCCATCATAGAAATAAAGGATTCAAGCAAAAAAATTGCTGAGATTGTCGGCGTTATCAACGAAATAACTTTTCAAACAAATCTTCTTGCACTTAATGCTGCAATTGAGGCTGCAAGAGCCGGGGAACACGGAAGGGGATTTGCTATCGTTGCGAGAGAAGTCAGGACTCTGGCACAAAGTTCAAAAAACGCATCGAAAGAGATAGAAACACTGATTAATGACTCTTTGCATAAAGTCGAAAAGGGAGTGACGCTTGCCAGCAAAAGCAGTGATTCTCTTATCGAAATAGTATCGGCTATCAGTAACGTGTCGGACCTTATTTCCGAAATTTCTGCCGCAAGCTTCGAGGAAAAGGAAGGGATTAACCAGATAAACATCTTGATTAACGGCATGGATTCAATGACACAGCAGAATTCACTACTGGCCGAAAACACGGCCTATGCAAGCAGAGAAATGCATAACCTATCACAGGAACTTATGTCATTGATTAATAATTTTAAATTGAATGAAAAATTTGACAGATAATTAATGAAGGATCATTCATTAATCTCGCATATATTATGTGTGTTTACAGGATGCATGTAAATGGTTTTAATATGGAACAAGTACGAATTGTCTCCTGCTTTTCCAGCGGTCTGTTAATCAAAGGTGTACTATGTTCTTTCATTAAATCATCTTATTTTTCCCTGAAGTCTTTAGGAGTAGTTTTTTCTAATGCAGAAAAAATCCTGTAAAAAGTACTCATACTGTCAAAGCCGACCTCAAAGGCAATCTCTGTTATAGTTTTTCCGGTCGATTTCAATAGAACAGCCGCGTTTTCAATTCTGAGCTTGTTGATGTAGTCGTTGAGCCGCAGGCCGGTATACTGTTTGAAGAGTTTGCCCAGGTAATCAGGATTGATTGAAACCATGCAGGCAAGTCCCTCCCGACTGATGCTTCTGTTGTAATTGTGTTTGATATATTCAATCGCAGATTCGATTTTTTCTTTTGAATCGGCAGATATTATTTTACTCTTTTCGGTAAGATATGGTTTTGTGTCTTTAAAGGTCCGATAATTTAAAAAAACAATAATTGCTCCGATTATAAGCAGCATGAAGATAACTATGATTAAAATAGAACTACCAGACTTGCCAGATTCAGTTTCAGAGATATCTGAGAATGATACAAGAAGTTCGGCAGTCCTAAATCCATTGTGATAAAAAGCTCTCCTTATGTCAATAGAACCTTGCACAGGCTCTGCTTCTCTGTTAAGATCGATAAACGTATTGGCATAGATATCTTTAATATGCAGTTTTTTTATATTTTTGTCTTTGAAGAAAACATTTGCTGAAGATTTCAAATCATTCATGTTGTAGTTGCTGACGTTATCGCTATTAGCTGTGACAATGCGGTCGGCTGTTTTCTGGCATTCCATAAAAAAGCTGTGGTCGGTAAGCTTCAGTCTGAGGTTTCCCACAAGAGTGCCATGTTTCTTAATCTCTTTTTCAATGTCGCAGAAATTCTGATAGTCCATTATCTTTGAATACTTAGCGACAATGGCTCCACTGTTATTCCTTATGATTATTTCACTAATATCAGTATTGTTATAGAATGCCTTATCTATTTCGAGTTTGTCAAAAGGATTGCTGCCCATTGAGAGAATGATTTCATCTGTCAGCTTTTCAGCTCTTTCCCGGAGCGAATCGAAATCAGTTTCATTGTTTTTTTTGCATGAGTAAATAATAATCGCGGCGCCTGAAATTATAAGGACGGCAGATACAAGTATGAATTTCTGAATATAATTGTTTTGCATTGTTCCAGTACTTCTATTCACAAGTTATTGCAAGAATATCAAAATTATATTTCACCAATTCAGGGTTGAGTACTTTTGAAAATTTTTTAAAGTTGATTTTACTCCAGTTTTTGTTCTTTATAACACAAAAACTGTCAATATTCGATTTTTCGGCAGCGTACATCTTTATTTTGAATTCAGTTTGTTCACTAAAAAAATCTTTTTTATGGGTGTAGTCATGGATTAAAATTACAGCCCAGGCTCCGATGGCCAACTGCCCTCCCATACTGGCTTCAATTGTCCCATTTCTAATTTCGATTGTTGCATCTTCAATCCAGTCAATTCCTCCAATCAGAATGTCTTTGCCTGGTGTCAGTCCCAGTTCTCTGGCGCCATCAAGGACAGCAAGCGCTGTGGTATCGGAGAAGCACCAGACGATGTTAACACCCGGGTATCTGTATTTTTTCATGTAGATAAATTTACTCTTAACATCTTCGTGTGATGGGAAAGATAGGTCTACAACCTGGTCTATGACTGCATCTTGTGATTCAGAAACTGCAGCAACAAGACCGGTCAGTCGCTGTTCAAGTGGTTTATAGTCAGACATAAAGGCTAAAATATGAATATCTTTTTCTCTGTTCGATATTATTTTATTTGCCCGCCTGATCAGCAATTTGCCTAGTTCATATCCTGCGCTGTATTCATCAGGATTAATAGCTGCTATCCAGTACTTGTATTTTTCCCGGGGATGGCCGGAATAGCCATGGGGAGGTCCGTTCAGAACTATTGAAGGAATTCTACGTTTTTCAAGATATTCAAGTATAGATGCAGAGTTGTAAAAAATCCCGCCGAATATTATGCCTTCAGGTTTTCTCAAGGTGAGGTAGTCATTAAGCTCATCGTCCATCCTATCAGGGTTAATGTTTATAAACTCTATATCGTATCCCAGGTCTTTAGCTGCTGATATTGTGAATTCTTTGAATGTTTTAAAGTATGAAAAAAATTTTCTGAAGTTTAATTTTTCAGGGGATTTAGATTTCTCTATCAGAGAGCTATTGGATTTAAAAAAGTTAATATAGTAAATCAATGGTTTTTGAGGATTGGTTTGATCGACATTATCATTAGTTTTATTAAGCACATTGATAAGCATTACAGCTGACAATGAGAGTAGTGACAGTATTGAGATTAAAAGAATCCTATGTGCCATTATATTACCCGGGAAATAAGTAATCTACGAATGTTGAAGTTGAATAAACAAAGTCATTATTGATAATATTACCCGAGTTTATTTAAAAATCAACGATATTCCTTTCTCCAAGGCTATTAATATGTCTTATCTGTAGAAGTCTTGAAATGAAAGGCTCCCGAATTCAGTTTATCTTTGAATGGATAGCATTACCTGAATGACCTGTGTTAGGCTTCTCCTCAAAAAAAACAAGGAGGAGTTTATGATGTTACTGCAGTTTAAGATGTTTATAAGAAAGTTGATGCCCGCTTTTTCGACTATGGCAGTGTTGATGTTGCTTGTTGTGGTCGGGTGCAGTTCTGATTCAAAGAGCAGAAAGACAGGCTCAGTTGAGAAAATGATGGTCGATTATACGGAAATACCGCTTGGTGTTGATTCCAATAGTCCACTTTTCAGCTGGCAGATTGCCGCACCTGCCGGGCAGAGAGGATACAGTCAGACTGACTACCAGATTGTAGTCGTTGAAGACGGTGGTGAGGAGATATGGAACAGCGGTGTTGTTTCGGGCGATATTTCGCTTGGGATTCCTTATTCGGGGCTGGGTCTCAAACCATCATCCAAATATAACTGGACAGTGACTGTTACAGACAGCGACGGCAAAAAGCTGTCTTCTACTTCATGGTTCGAAACAGGTTTGATGAGTACTGACGGAGTTGAAAATTGGAGCGATGCTGAATGGATTGGAGGGGATGAATATGTCTTCAATGCTGCATCAAAACCGGTGTTTACAATACAGTATAGCATGGTTATCAATGCAGGTTCAACCAGGGCCGGTTTTGTTTTTGGAGCAGCAGATCCACGGCTTCTTGACAGAAATAAGAATAACTACAGTATTGAAGGAGAGAACTACATCAAGTATGAACTTGATATTACTGATCCGGATGCCGCAAAGCTCAATATTTACAGGGTTGGATACGGTCCTGATTCTCTCCTCGGTGCGGTCAATGAATCATTGCCGATTGGGAGTGTTGATATTCCTTCTTCAGTTATTAACAGCACGAATGCAAATCAGTCTCATACATTCAGGCTTGTATGTCCCGGAAACAGCGTTATTGCATATATTGACGGTACACTTGTTGATGGTCAGGAAACAACTGGCTGGGGAGGAACAACGCTCAGCGGAAGGACATTGAATCCTCTTAACGCTATACAGGATGTACCATGTTACCCGAGGCTTAACAATATAGGGTTCTCTGTTGATGCATCTCAGCTGGCGGTGTTCAGCGGGCTCAGAGTTGAGGAGTATGGGCAACCGGAAGCAGTAGTATTTTCAGAGGAGTATAATTCCGGATATAATGGGATTTTTTCATCACATGTGGATGGAAGCGCAGTATCTGTTGCAAATGGCTCACTTTCCATTGACGGCGGCAGTTCTGGCGTTATGTTTTATGAAGATCCGAGTCATACATCGTGTCCAATGCTCAGAAAGGGCTTTACAGCCGGAAGCGGAATAAAGAGCGCCAGAGCTTATGTTTGCAGCCGCGGCATCTATGAGCTGTATATAAATGGAGAAAAGGCCGGTTCTGACTGGTTAGCTCCCGGTAGTGACGACTTTAACAGGCACATAACCTATCAGACCTACGATTTAACTGATTTGATTGTAAGTGGTGAAAATGCAGTTGGTGCTGTTCTGTCTTCCGGCTGGTTCAGCGATCAGATGACATATACTCTCACTAACTATAACTATTTCGGAGCGAGACAGTCAGTTAAGATTAAACTTCTCATCAACTATGAGAGTGGAGCTTCTGATATCATTGTTTCAAAGGAAGGGGACTGGAAGTATTATGGAGACGGCCCCGTTACATATGCTTCACTTTTTAGCGGAGAGAACTACGATGCGAGAAAAGAGGCCGCGATAAGCGGCTGGTCAGAAGCGGGTTTTGATGACAGTGCGTGGGGGGAGTCTGTTCTTGTTGGGTCGACAGCTGATCCTGAAATTGTATCACAGATAGGAAACGCGGTAAAGGAAATTGAGGTTATAAGCGCCAGGTCATATACTGAACCAAGACCCGGTGTATACGTCTATGACATGGGCGTGAATATGGTAGGAGTCCCAAGGGTTACACTCCAGGGTGACGCGGGCACAAAAGTTGTGTTCAGAACGGCTGAGATAACGTATCCTGACCTTTCTGAGTATCAGGACATGAACGGTGAGAGCATGGTGGGGATGATACTCACTGAAAATTTGAGGGCGGCCCTTTCGACTGATACGTACATAATGAAAGGAGGTTTGTCTGGGGAAACCTATAACCCGAGGTTTACCTTCCATGGTTACAGGTATTTGGAAATAACCGGAATAGATTCTCCTCTGCCTGTATCGGATGTGCAGGGTATAGTATTAAGCTCTGTCGACAGCCTAACTGGAAACTATGAGTGCTCAAATCCCGATGTTAACCAGCTTTACAGAAATATTCTGCGCTCACAGAAGGGAAATTTTCTGAGTATTCCTACTGACTGTCCTCAGCGGGATGAGAGGATGGGCTGGTCAGGTGACGCGCAGGTTTTTGCCCGAACTGCTACTTTTAATGCCAATGTTGACCAGTTTTTCAGGCATTATATTAGAATCCTGAGGGATGATCAGAATAATATGTATCCATCATATGCACCGAGTTATGGATCATCATTTTCACTTGGTCTGGCATGGTCTGCTGCCGGAGTGATTATCCCGTGGGAGCTCTACCAGCAGTATAATGATATTCAGCTGATCAGGAGCCATTACAGCTCAATGAAAACATTTATTGATTATCTCGGAGCAAATGTGAAACCGGGCACAGAGTATATGACAGGCCAGACTGGAATGCTTGGAGACCATCTCTCCTATGTATCGACTGATACTGAGATGCTGGGAGAGGCCATATATGGTTTTATGGTAAACTGCATGTCTAAAATGGCCGGTGCAATGGGTGAGTCGTCTGATGCGGAAATATACGCTGCTCTTTTTAATAATATTAAGTCAGAGTGGAATGAGCTGTACGTAACGGATGCGCATATTACGCGGGCATATGACGGAACCGTGCAGGATACTCAGGCTTCATATTCACTGCCATTATCATATGGGATGTTCAGTGACGAGCATGCAACAGCTGCGGCAGGAAGACTTGCAGAAGTGAGCGAGGATATTGGCTATATTGTTACAACGGGTTTTATAGGGACAGGGCCTCTATGTCCGGCCTTGAGCGCTTATGGATATGACGATACTGCCTACAGGCTTCTTGAATCAACGGATTATCCTTCATGGCTCTATCCCGTAATAAATGGTGCGACCTCAATTTGGGAAAGATGGAACTCCTATACAGTTGAGGACGGCTTCGGAGGAAATAATGGAATGAATTCCTTTAATCACTATTCTCTGGGTGCTATAGGGGCATGGATGTATAATTATTCTCTCGGAATTCGGCGTGATGAGGACAGTCCCGGTTTCAAGCATTTCATATTGCAGCCCAAATTCGGGGGTGATATGACATACGCGAAAGGTCATTATGACTCCATGTATGGTACTATTGAGTCAGCATGGGAGCTTGATGGCACTGACTTTAAATACAATGTGTCTGTTCCGGCTAATACTTCGGCGACGTTGTACCTGCCTGCTCTGTCTCAGGATGATGTTAAGGAAAGCGGCAGATCACTTTCAAAAACTGAAGGCCTTGCTGTGAAAGGGTTTGAAAATGGATGTGTTGTTATTGAGCTGGAATCGGGCAATTACGAGTTTGTTAGTGAAGTTGAATAGCTGTACTGTGTAGTTGTTTGAGGCTTAATCTGGGGGGAGTCAAATCCTTTCTCCAGATTAAGTGGATAATTATAGCCTTACTAAGTCTTTAAGATTGATATATTTACATATACATTGATAGGATTGATGCGCCTCAGACAGTATCTGTCTCTCTGTCTGAGGCTCTTAATCTGAAAGATTATTACTTAACCTTGAAAATGCCTAATTCCTGGTAAAGCTTCACTGCAAGCGAAGAAAGATTCTCCATTGAGCCGGACATCTCCTCGGCCCCCGCGGCGTTTTGCTGAGTTGTATCGTTTATGTCGGCTACAGACTGCATTATTTCTCTCATCGCTGTTTTTTGTTCACCCATAGAGTTTGTTATCTCTTCTGAACTGTATTTAACAAAACCTGCTCCATTTTGGACTTCACCATAAATAGCAGTCTGAATATCCATCTGCTCTGATATCATGCCGATATTTGCTGTGATAGAATCAATCGCACCGGTAATTGAGCGAATTGTACTTGTGGTAATCTCAATCGTTTCCTTCCCTCGGTTGATTTCTTCCCCGTTTTCCTTGATAAGCCTGTCGATGTCTTTCAGACTGAGCGAGGTCTGGTCCGCAAGTTTTGAGATTTCATCTGCAACTACAGCGAATCCGCGACCGGCTTCTCCGGCCCTGGCAGCTTCGATTGCTGCGTTCAAAGACAGGAGATTTATCTGCTCAGAGATATCATTGATGATTTTTATAATGCTTACCATGTCTCCTGAACTTTCCGTGATGGCGGCCATTGATTTGTTCATTGCTTCCAGTACAAGTGCCCCCTCTCCGGACATTCTGGAAATGTCTTTTCCTCTTTCAAGAGCCCCATTAATTAACTCGCCCATTTTGCTGACTACTGAAGTAAGGTTTTCCATCTTGCTCATCAGCTCATTCAGTTTATATGTCTGGACATCGGCGTTTGCAGTAACAGAGTCCATACCCGCCGAGATTTCTTCAACGGCAGCTGTGAGTTCTTCCAGCGCTGAAGCAGAATTCTGCGCATTGTCCGCGAATGAGACAGCTGTGTTTTTCATTTCGCGGGATGAATCTGTCAGCTCTGAGGCGTGAACCTGGACATTCTCAATCATGGTTTTGATTGACGAAACGGTTTTGCTGATGGCTCTTGAGATTATGCCCAGTTCATCCTGGAAGCTCATTGACTTCTCACTGACTGTAATTGTTAAGTCTCCGTTACCAATCCGTTCAATGTGTTCGGCAGATGCTCTTAAAGGGTCTGAAATGTATTTAGCCAGAATCAGTATAACAGCAATAACACATGCGATAATAATAGAGATAATTATAAGGATGGTGTTAAGAAGAGAATAGCCTCTGGATAACAGCTCTGATCTGGGTATTGTTATACCAAGCGACCAGTTTGGAGAGTTTTTGACAGGGTTGTAAATGGTTACAGCCTTTCTTCCGTCGGGCAAAACGATATTTGAAATACCCTGTTTGCCGTTCACAATGTTTTTGCCGACAGAATCAAGATTAACGTATCCGAAATCTGAAGCTTTTAATAAATTGAGTTTCATAATCGCTTTCTTGTCAGGGTGGGCTATCATTAAACCTGTCCCGTCAGCAAGCCACCCGTAACCGGCTTCCCCGATTTTGATTCTGGAAGCGATTTGTGTCAAAGTATCAAGTTTCACCGTTGCGCCGAGAAGAGCAACGGTTTTTCCAGCTGCGTTTTTGACTGATGATACCACATAAAACACCTGACGTTTTGTTGTTCTAGAGATTGCCGGCATACTCGTAAATGAATCCTTTCCTTCAACAATTATTGCCTTGAAATAATCCCTGTCAGTTACATCCGTTTCTGCCAGGAGGCTGGTAACCAACCTTCCGGAAGGGATGGCATATATGAGGTAGTCAAAATCACTGTTATAATCCTGTGTAATGTTTTTGAATAAGTCTTTAGCGGTATTTATATTACCTGATATGAAAGCATCAAGCTTCGAAAGAGACTTGATTTCTCTCATGTAACTATTGAGCAGTTCTCCAATTTCATCAGAACGAGCTTCGCCGATCCTTCCTGCCGATTCCTCCGCATAGGGAATGAAAGTTGAATTTACACGATAGACTATGACAGCGGCCGTAAGGGACATGAGCACAAACATTGAGAGTCCAAAAAGCACGATCATCTTTGTTCTAATTGATTTCATGTAATCGCCTCCAGGCGATTATGATTTTAGTCTGGAGAATGTGAAAAGTCAAAACAAAAATCCGTGCTTCTGCTGTCTGATTTATTGATTTGGAGTTGATAATGCTGTATTTAGTATTTGGCCGTTTCAGCAACAATCTGCTTTATATAGCGGTAAAGTAGTTTTCAGAATTATCCTGTTATCAAATCAGTTTTGCATGGATCGATAAGATCTCATGTGATATACGCCTAATTCAGAGAATCTATTGGCAGTCCTTATCGAAAATAACTTGACATCCCTAATCCCTGTTTTAGTTTTTAATATGTGATTTTAATTTCAGGAGATTCCGTTTAGTTAAAAGATATTGATTTTGACCTTGTGTAATTCACTCCTCTGGCATGTCCTTCAGAAACGTCCTTTCATTTCTTAATTACGGGCATTCAGAGATTCCTGTTGTTTATTCGTGCCGGGTTAACCGGAAGATGTTTTATATACGATTAAAACAAATACAATTAAAGGAGTGGAACATTTATGGAAAACAGTTTGTTTTATATTGCGCCGATCGGCTCAATAGTGGCTCTGCTTTTCGCGTGGATTTTTTATAAATCCATGATGAAATCCGATGAGGGTAACGCGAAAATGGTAGAGATTGCCGGTCACGTCAGAGAGGGCGCTCTCGCTTATCTATACAGGCAATACAAGGTCGTTTCAATAGTGTTTCTCATCCTTCTGGTTATATTCACAGTGCTTGCCTTTTTGGGCGTTCAGAACCCCTTTGTCCCGGTAGCCTTTCTTACTGGCGGTTTTTTCTCGGGACTTTGCGGATATCTTGGAATGCGCACCGCTACAAACGCTTCTTCAAGAACAGCGCAGGGAGCTTCCAAATCGCTTAATTCAGGATTGAAAGTGGCCTTCCGTTCAGGAGCTGTTATGGGGCTCGTTGTTGTCGGCTTTGGCCTCATTGATATTTCCGCGTGGTATATCCTTCTAAACTTCTTCTACGATAACAATATATGGGGCGTTAGCCAGGTGCTGATGCACAAGATAGAGTCTGCAAGCGTTTTCAGCATGGATCTCATCAGTACCGCGGAGTTCCAGAAAGCCAAGCTTGTTGAGATAACAACGACCATGATTACATTCGGTATGGGTGCTTCAACTCAGGCCCTTTTCGCCAGGGTCGGCGGAGGTATTTTTACCAAAGCGGCGGACGTTGGTGCTGACCTGGTCGGGAAGGTAGAGGCAGGTATTCCTGAAGACGACCCCAGAAACCCGGCTACTATAGCGGACAATGTGGGGGATAATGTCGGTGACGTGGCAGGTATGGGCGCCGACCTGTACGAGTCCTACTGCGGATCAATACTCGCGACCGCGGCCCTTGGAGCAGCCCTTCCTCTCAGCGGCGGGATTGGAGGCCTTAAGGCTGTTATAGCTCCGATGATTGTCGCCGGCCTCGGCATAGTTTTCTCTGTTCTCGGTATATTCGCCGTCCGAACAAAGGAAGATGCAACAATGAAGAACCTGCTCAGATCGCTGAATATCGGCGTATGGGGCAGCTCGGCATTGATTCTTGCGGCTATCGCTTTTATGGCATACACCGATTTTATTACATGGGGAATATTTGGAGCGGTAGTGACAGGACTTATTGCCGGTCTGATAATTGGACAGTCTACTGAATATTATACATCGGACGAGTACAAGCCAACACAGGGTATCGCTGAACAGACAAAGATGGGTTATGCGACAACAATCATTGAAGGTATCGCAACAGGAATGTATTCAACAGCTATTCCGGTTTTCACGATAGTGGTCGGTATTCTGGTCGCGTACGGTGTTTCCGGCGGCTTTGAAAGCATGGCCATGGGGCTTTACGGTATAGGATTTGCCGCAGTCGGTATGCTTTCAACACTCGGTATTACGCTTGCTACAGATGCCTATGGGCCTATAGCCGACAATGCGGGCGGCAACGCGGAGATGAGCGGTCTCGGGCCTGAGGTTCGTCAGAGAACAGACGCCCTTGACATGCTTGGCAACACGACAGCCGCGACAGGAAAAGGGTTCGCGATCGGTTCAGCTGCACTCACCGCTCTTGCTCTGCTTTCCGCCTATCTTGAAGAGATCAAGATATGGCTTGGCAAGCTCGCGGGACAGGGCTTTGTTCAGGTAGGCGAAATCAAGTTTTACAACATACTCCCGGAAGGAGTTACTGCTGACGCAAACAACATACTTGCACATTTCGCTAAGATCAGCGATTTTACCAGGGCATACGATATCACCCTTATGAATCCAAAGGTGCTCTGCGGTATCTTCCTGGGCGCAATGATGGCTTTCCTCTTCAGTGCCATGACCATGAAGGCAGTCGGAAGGGCAGCAGGCGCGATGATCGACGAGGTGAGGAGACAGTTCAGGGAACTTCCGGGCATTCTGACTGGAAAGGATAAGCCTGATTACGCGCGATGTGTTGCAATCTCGACGGCAGGAGCGCAGAAGGAGATGCTCGTTCCGTCCCTTATGGCTATAGTTATTCCGGTTGTAACAGGGCTTTTCCTGGGGGTCCCGGGTGTAATGGGTCTTCTCGTCGGCGGCCTAACCGCCGGATTCTCACTTGCCTGTCTGTTGAACAACTCCGGCGGCGCGTGGGACAATGCAAAGAAGTTTATCGAGAAGGGCAATCATGGAGGAAAGGGTTCTGACAGCCACAAAGCTGCTGTAGTGGGCGATACTGTAGGCGATCCGTTCAAAGACACATCAGGACCTTCACTCAACATTCTGATAAAACTCATGACTATGGTCTCTGTGGTTTTTGCCGGTGTTATAGTGAAGTACTCACCGGCTATCTCAGAGTGGCTTGGTTTCTAATTCACAATATGTTAACTCTTCAGGGCCGCCTCCAGGGCGGCCCTTTCTGTTTATTCAATATTTAGTGCTTTACTTCTATAGGCATCAAAATCATTGCTAATGCCGCAGGCTTCGAGAAGCCTGGCAAGCGAGAGGTCGAACTGGTACATTGCCTGGAGCTTTTCAATAGTGACTTTTGAAAGGTTCAGCCGTGCGTCCACAACATCCGCGGAAGCGGCGAAGCCTTCCTTGAAGGCCTTTTCCCTTACTCTCAGAAATTCATTGGCGAATTCCAGCGAGGTTGAAAAACTCTTCAGCTGTTCAACGTCGTTGATCAGCTCATTGTAGTTTTTTTCAACAAGTGTATTGATATCCAGCCTTGCTTTTTTTAGGGCGCTTTCAACCTGTTTCTCGGTTGCCTTTGCGGCTCTGATTTCATTGTAGTTTTTCATTCCTTCGAATAATGTGTATTTGGCCCCGGCGCCAACGAACCAGTCGGGAGCATATCTTGTCAGATTATGCTCGTAGAGGTTCATTGATCCGAAAAGAAATATGTCTGGAGACATACCGGCAAGCTCCTTCATATAGCCCTGATGAGCGAGGTCTCTGTTTGCTGTAAGTTGAAGTAGAACCGGATTTTTTTCAAGAGCCTTCTGCCGGAAGTATTCTACAGGCTGTATTTTATCAACAAAGAATAGCTCTGACCCTGGAATGACATTCCCGGAAGTCGAGAGTGTGTTTTTCAGCCCGGCCAGCGCGGTGTCAGCGTCTCTTTTAGACCTTACCAGCTCGCGGTTGGCTTCGGTAAGAGCCACTTCGGCGTGAAGGAGTTCAGCTTTGGAGATTACGCCGTTGGCGAACATGGCCCTTGCATCTTCAGCGTGCTTTTGTATTCCTTCAAGCGCCTCGGTTCTTACATCAACAACCTTCAGAGCGAGGCTGTATCCGTAGTACCTCTGAACAAGCTGGGAAATCAGAAAGTTTTCCGTATAGGCAACTTTGTAATGTGATACCCTGTGCCTTGCTTCAGCCGCCCTGTTCGCCGCGATAATCTTTCCGCCGGTAAATATCGGCTGTCTTATTGCAGCCGCCGCCATCCAGAAGTCCTGTTTCTGTACCGTTTCGATGAAGTGTGAATCCGCGAGCTCAGGGTTGGCATGAGCCTGTGCAGCAAAGGCCTCTGCGTACTGTGAGATCACACTGCTGTCGCCCGCGTACCCGGCGTTTGCCGCCGCGTTAGCGGCGTATGCCTGCGATGACAGACCGATCATGGCTTCCTTCAGAGGGTTGAAATCCATCTGTATGGGGCCGCTCAGGTGCGTATATGTGAACATTAAATCAATCTTCGGAAAGAAGAGACCTCTGGCGGCGTTGATTTCATATGATGTTTTTTCGCTTTCCTGCTTTGCCGCATTGAGGAGCTGGTTTGACTGCATCATTATCAGTACTGCTTCGTCGAAGTCAAGAGGCACGCCTTCCTCCGCGTACACATCTCCGGCGAAAACTGTGAAACATGAGGCTGCCAGAAACGCCGTTAGAAGGAACCTGAGGTGAGTGTATCTAAAATATATCATGATGCTTTATATAACCTCCTGAAGAGAAAATAAGTCGTTAAAAAGTAAACAAGGCTCAGAGAGAACAATGAGAGCCATTCCGGTAGAACGTCGCTGAAAGTCGCGCCCATAGATGTCATTCGAGTATAGCCGGCCAGCCCTGGGGTTGACGGAATTATCTGAGAGATTATCTGAAGCGGAGCGGGCATGCAGAACAGGGGCCAGCTGTATCCGCTTAAAAGAAAAAGCGGGATGGTGCTGAACAGCATTATCATCAGCGCGGATTCTCTCTTTTGGAAAAAGACGGATAGTGACATTCCGAGAAACACTGAGGCAGTTAGAAATGGAAGCGTAAAGAGCATAAGGCTCAATATGCCGGTCTTCATCGGCAGTGAATGGAATTTAAAAACTGCAGTGAAGAAATAGAACGAGTGTAGAATGAATATGGAGAGATATGCTGATGCACGGCCAATGATGAACCTTAAGAGACCATATTGACTGATTTGCTCTCTCTCCTGTGAAAGATCGCCGCTTTCCCGCGATATGCCGGCTAAGGTGCCTATTCCGATTATCAGCGTCTGCTGAAGAATCATCAGAAGAACTCCCGGAAGAAGATAGTCCATATAGGAGCTGGAAGGATTATACAGCGGGTAAGAGATTAAGGGCAGCGGGTC
The DNA here is from genome assembly GCA_963663865.1 of Spirochaetota bacterium. Taxonomy (GTDB): domain Bacteria; phylum Spirochaetota; class UBA4802; order UBA4802; family UBA5550. The sequence goes on along the minus strand of OY760686.1, from coordinate 2,413,114 downwards.
TCTCCTGCGAGCGGCCTCTGCGGAAGACATGCCCTTTGCGGTGAGGCGCTTGATCTGCACTCCGGCAGACATGTATCCTGCCGTTGTTTTTACGCCGAGAAGTACCTGCTTGTAGATGTAAAAAAGGCTTGCGTCGCAGTAGACGGACACTGCCGCCTGTTCAGCGTTGTAGATGTTGCGCGAAAATTCCCCGGGTATAACAATTATTCCGCTTGCTTTGCCCGAGTTGAAAAGACTGACGGCCTCGGAGAGTGACTCCTGTCTATAACGGACTTCAATGTTCTCATTCGCGTCAGCCATTGATATGAACTGACGGGAAGCAGCTGACTTGTCCAGGTCAACTACGGCGACCGGGAGTTCCCTTACATTGGCGTGACCGCCGTAGAAGCCCAGCGGGTAGATGATCGGATAAAGAATCTGTACTCCAAGGAAAAGCGTAATAACGGCGATATCCGAACCAATCCGTTTGTATTCGCGGACCATAACGGCAAAAATCATTTCAGGTCTTATTATTTTAAGGATGTATCTTATCAACTGAGTCCTCCCCGGCATTCTGGAAACGATGATTCCCTGTAAAGCCTGCGAAGCCTCGGGGCCGTCAAAAGCGGCAGCAATATAAAGGCAAAGAGAGCCATAAACGATGCGGCCGTGTAATTAATTGGGAGGCCCTTTAGCGCGGAATCCATGTATATCTTTGTGTAATGGTACAGAGGCAGCAGGTTGGCCCATAGCTGCGCCGGCCAGTACATTGAGATGTAGGGGAATGTCATGCCGATAAACGTAAATGCCGTGCTCGCGTAGAATGATGCTGAGAGCAGCGCCATGATAAGCTTTCCGCTTATTGAAACGTAGAATACAGCGACAGACTGATAAGCAATAACGAGAAGAACTGTGGCCCCTGCTATGAGGGCGGGGCTGCCCTTTAAGGGAAATTTCAGAAATGAAAAGAAAAGTGCAAGCATGAACATGCCAAGGGTCACAAAGATGACAGTGTATGGGAAAAGCTTTCCGGCAATGACGGCGCTTATCCGCTCTCCTGCTGCCGAGTAGACTTCCGCGCCTGTGCCCATTTTCAGCTCACAGCCAAGCGAATAAATGGAACAGATCAGAATAAAAAACTGAAGCATTGTAGGCATAAGGCTTGAAGCCAGATAGTAGAGGTAGCTCATAAACGGATTGAAGAGGGTATGGGTGTCAACCCGCACGGGTTCAACAAGCGCGCGCACCGCGTCTGAGGGGACCCCTGCCATCGTAAAGCTGTCCGCGAGTATGCCGCCCGAGATGGCTCTGATTGTTCCGGTGATATCTTTGAGCATGGTGCCGCCCGCGACCTGGTTCTGGTTGCTGTAGAAGCAGACCACGCCGGGCGATTCTCCCCTGAGCATCTTCGCATGCAGGTTCTTCTGAAGATATATGAGCGCGAAAACTCTGCCCTGTTCGATAAGCTTCCTGCCTTCGTAAAGCGAGGATGCGCTTTCGGCGACATTTATAGAGGGCAGAGCGTCGAGCGACGATGTTATTTTGCGCGACAGGGAGGAGGAGTCCTCATCCATAACAGCTATGGGAAGGTCTCTGACGCTGCCCCTGATGAACATAGCGGCAAACAGAGCGAATGAGACAAGCGGAAGAACAATGGTCAATGTAAAGATGAGCCTTGTGTTTAGAATTGTTCTGATCTCTCTTGTAAAGACTGTCCTGAACGCGGTGAACCAGTTCATCTATTTTACCTTTTCAATATCCTGAGGCCAGCTGATGACGGCGGTCATTCCCGGCCTGAGCCCCTCAACACGGCTCACTGGTTCAGCTTTGATCTCGAAGGTCTTCATGTCAAAATCTCCGCTGGTTCTGGTGGCACGCCACGCAGCGAACTCTCCCATTGGAGCAATATAGGTTACTCTGAGCTTTATCTTCCGGCTTCCCAGGGCCGGGAAGCCTGCGCTTATAATGCTGCCCATCCGGATTTCTGTCAGCATATCCTCCCTTAGATTTATTCTTACATGTATGTCAGAGAGGTCGGTGATAATAACTGACGGATATCCGGCTGAGATCAGCTCCCCGGTGTTGGGCATAATCTCCGTGACCTCTCCGTCAATGGGGGCCCTGAGCTCGGTTTCGCTTAGAAACGATTCGACCTCGGAAACCGCTCCTGAGGCCCTGTCGAAAAGCGCCGAGGCGGCGTTTTTTTCCTCGTCGCGTGCGCCGGTGAGAGCCATGTCATAATTGGCTCGTGCGGCCCTGGCCGTGAGTTCAGCAGCCTTCCTGTTTGTTTCGGCCTCGTCCATCTTCTGTTCGGGGATGACTCCGGCGTCAAAAAGCCTTCTGCTTCTTTCAAATGTTTTGGCGGCAAGTTCAGCGGCGGCCTCCGCCTTGAGCCATGTGCTTTTCGCGGCCTCAATTGTCTCTCGTCTCGCGCCGGATAGGGCCTGTGCGTTCTGGGCCGCGGCCGCCCTGCGAGCGGCGTTGGCCTGTTTATATTTTGCTTCTATTTCGGGGCTCTCAAGCCTCAGGAGGAGCTGGCCTGCCTTGACCGTTTCTCCTTCCTTGACGAGTATCTCCCTGACTCTCGCGGTTAATTTGGCAGCGGCCTTTGCTTCGACAGCAACAACCTCTCCCTGAATAATCATCGGGGACGGCTTGAGTCCGTACCAGGCGAAAAAGGCTATCAGTGCAAGGACGGCTGTGGACGCCGCGATGTATTTTGATCTGTTCATTTTCGGATTGCCTCCGGTTCCATTAATGCGGTTTCTCTGTCAGAAAAATCTAATGTATAATAGTGTCAACAAAATATGAAAATAAGTGGTCAAAAAACTTTTAAAAATACATAAAATATAAAATAAATAAAAACATTTGAAAAGTTCGCTATAAAAATTGGAACTATGGTTCTTCCATTCGTTATTGAAAAAAATAATGTAATATATCTATCCCTGTGATATAATTCGAAAAGTTTTCTTTGATTATGATGGTCTGAATAATATTTAATCTTTGAACGAATTAAGCTAAGTTTGCGCACACGAGAGGATGTGATGGGGAATACTGCTAAACACCATAAGTCGTTAATACTCTGTTTTATATTCTTAACTTCTTCGGGGAGCATTATTGGCGATACCAGGCGCAGTCAGCTTCTCGCCGGTGAACGTCTCAAGATTGATTTCAATGACGTGGTGTCAGAATCTGGCCATGATGATAATGATACGAAAAATCCTTTGAGGATTGCAGTAGCCGCAATGATTTCACCTTCCACTACATATAAGCACTATGTCGAGCTGTTGAAGCTGGTCGGAAAAGAGCTGGGAAGGAGTGTCGATTTCATACAGAGGAAGACATACTCTGAAGTAAATATGATGATGAAGCAAAAGAAGATTGATATAGCTTTTGTGTGCTCCGGGCCTTATGTTCTTGGGAAGCGTGACTTCGGCATGGAGATTGTAGCTGTCCCAGTCTGTAACGGAGAGAAGGTTTACTACTCCTATTTCATAGCGTCGAAAAAAAGTGGAATAAAAACTTTTGACTGCTTCAGGGGAAAGACTTTTGCCTTTACTGATCCATTGTCAAACACTGGGTACATGGTTCCGGTATACTATGTCGGAAAAAAAGGATACAGTACAGATACTTTCTTTAAGAGTACTTTTTTTTCAAACAGTCATGATAATTCGATACGTGCAGTTGCGAAGGGTATTGCTGACGGAGCTGCTGTTGATTCGCTGATTTATGAGTTTATCGCAGCGAAAGATCCGGCTTCAGTAAGCAATACAATTATTGTTGAGAAGTCTGCTCCTTACGGAATGCCTCCTGTAGTCGTACATCCTTCAATGAAAGATAATTTAAAGAGAAAAATCCGTTCATTATTCTTATCCATTCATAAAAAATCAGAAGGTAGAGCAGTTCTTAATGAGCTGAGAATTGACAGATTTGTGGCGGGGAATGACGGGGACTATGAATCGGTCAGGGATCTTCTGAAATATACCAGCAGGAAACCTGTAAAATGAAATGGACCTCCGGGCTTACCCAGGCAAAGTACTCTTTAGTCAGGCAGATTAAATGAGATTTACACGCAAAATCTTTATTCTGGTATTTATCTCTTCGTTTGTGATCATTGCGGGTATGTTTTTTTTCACCCATTTGTGGATACTCAAACACCACAGATATACAGTTTTAAGATCAGAAAAGGAGCTTGCCAGGCTTTCGGCTCTCAAGTCAGAGGACTATATCCTGAGAAATGACAGGATTGAGCTATATAACTTGTATGCTTCAATCGTAAAAATAGACCCCTACATTGACTATATCTTTGCAGAACAAAATGGGGAAGTCTATCTTCATACATTTAATAAAGGCGTACCGAGAGGATTGCTTTCTCTTTCAGCAATTGGGGACTCTTCCATGGTGGATGTAACGCCAATTGTTGACGGCAGCGGCAGGAGAATTCAGCATCTGAGGATTCTTTTAAGCGCGCCTGAAAATACTGTTCTTCATTTTGGAGTATCACAAACCGCGATTGATGAAGATCTTGATGAACACAGGAATATCCTTGTGATTATCAGCTTATTGATTATTATAATAGCACCTCTGCTTACTTCTATTATAATATCCCGTTTTTTATCGAAACCTTTTGCTGTTCTAAAGTCCGGGATTAAAGAGATTGAAAGAGGAAACCTGGATTTAAAAATTGAGCTTGATAGTAAAGATGAAATCGGGAATTTAGCCGAAGATATTAACAGAATGGCTGAAGAGCTTGAAGTATCAAGAAGCACTCTCGAGATGGAAATTGAAGAAAGAAGAGTAACTGAAGATAAGCTGCTGGAACAAAGTGAGATTTTGAATAACGTCCTTGATAATATACCACAGTATGTTTTCTGGAAAGATAAATCTTTAAAATATCTCGGGTGTAACAGGGCGTTTGCAGAAGCTCTAAGGATACAAAGTTCTGACAGGGTAATCGGTAACACCGATCATTCTCTGCCATGGACTGATGAAGACGCTGAGTCTTTGAGAAAAATAGAGGACGAAGTCATGACATCAGGCAGACCTGTCTATGACAGGGAAGTGACTTTGTTTTTGCCAATATCCGGAGAAAAATTTTTTCTTATAAATGAAGCGCCATTGAGAAATGATTCAGGATATATTTTTGGAGTGCTTGGACTTTTTTATGATATAACCGAACGCAAGAAGGTTGATGATGCAATGAGGCAGTTTCACAAGATGGAAGCTATAGGCACCCTTGCGGGAGGAATTGCTCATGATTTTAACAATATACTAACGGGAATAATTGGTTATGCTGAACTCGCTGTAGAAAAGGGAAAGACTGATGAGCGTGTTCAGAAGTATAATAACTTAATTCTTAAGCTTTCTGAGCGTGCAAAAAGACTTATTCATCAGATACTCGTTTTTAGCAGAAAAACACGTGAAGAAAAGAAAAATGTAAGGCTATCTGATATAATTAGTGAAGAAATTACGCTTATTCGTTCAACACTGCCTTCGACAATAGAAATATCATTTTCTTCAGAAAAGGAGTATGGGCTTATCTATGCAGACGCAACACAGATTCATCAGATATTAATGAATTTATGTACCAATGCGTCACATGCTATGGATGAAAACGGCGGGGTAATAAAAATCTCATTATCGTCTCGTATTCTAACGGATGAAGATATGGAAAGGTTTAAGGGACTGGTTACAGGACCTTACGCGGAACTTACGATTTCGGATGACGGGAATGGAATTCCTCCTGATATTATTGAGAGGATTTTTGAGCCATATTATACGACAAAAGAAGTTGGCAGAGGGACTGGTATGGGACTTGCTGTAGTTCAGGGAATTGTCAAAAACCACGGAGGTGAAATATCTGTCTCAAGCAAGCAGGGGAAAGGTACTTCCTTTACAATTTTGCTGCCCTATGTCTGCACCGATCCGGATGAAACAGTGAATGATGAAGAACCTGTTTTATCGCTGGGGAAGGAGAGGCTGTTGTTTGTGGATGATGAAGAACTTCTTCTCGAGATGGGAGAGGAAGTTTTAAGCTCTCTTGGTTATTCAGTGACTACCTCAAACAGCAGTGTCAGGGCCCTGGAAATATTTACCAGGTCGCCATATTCCTTTGATCTGATAATAACCGATCAGACAATGCCGCACATGACAGGTTTAAACCTTGCAAAAAAAATTGTATCAATCCGTCCTGATGCAAGGATAATCCTGTATACCGGATACAGCGATACGATGAATAATGAAATAGCTGAAGAGGCGGGGATAAAAAAGCTCATATATAAGCCAATTAACAGGAAGGAACTGGCTGCAGTAGTCAGAGAGGTTCTTGATAGATAGGGCGGCCTGGCGCCGCCCAGAGTAATGGAAAGTCAGAGCTCTATGGTTTCACTCTTTCCCAGAGATTGTCTCTGGGACCCCATCCGGCGGCAAATAGTATTCTGCTGTTGTCAAGTATCAGCAATGAAAGTTCCATGGGACGGGCGCCCTGCTGCTCCTCTTTAAGCTTCAAAAGGTACCCTTCGATCAGGCCGGTGTAATTTGACATAACCTTGCCGTTAAACATCTTCTTCCCGGTAACAGTATTTCCCTTTTGCGTCAGTATTATTTCCGAGTTGAAATGCTTCCATTTACCGCTGATGGAAAATGAAGGGAAGTCGGTTGAGTTTTTGACTTTTTCCCAGTTTACTGTCGACGATTCGACAAAGTGCTCAGGCGTTTTGATGACAGCTGAGGCGGTTGTTCCGGCGGCATATTTTATCTGAAGGCGGTTGCCCCTGACCGTAAAGGTTCCAGAATGTTCGCTGCGTTTCCCCTTCCAGAATGAAATCTTTTTGAAGCTGTAGCCGCTGCCGCTTTTATTGACCACAATCTGGTATTTATCCTTTTTAACTATCCATATTCCGCTGAAGTCCGTGGCGGAAAGACCAGGGATGAGTGAGAAAAAAAAGCCCGCTGCTAATAAAAGAAAGATTATGCGGCGTTGTTTCATGAGAGCCTCCAGATAATTATTATATACTCCATTACAGCATTTAATATCTTAAAGATAAAGAATTATTTCTAAAGCAACTTTTGCATCAACTATATTTTTTTGGGTTGGGGATATCGGCGTAATCGAATCATTTTCGCTTTTCATCCTGAAAGACCGCGGAGTAGAGCTCTCTGTAGGCGTTTATGGTGAGACTGTCAATTCTGCCTTTGAAGTACGATTCCTCTACAGGAGAGAAGCTCTTCATAAGGCTTTGCTTGTTATCGATGTGATTGAGTCCGATCATGTGCCCGATTTCATGCGAAAGAACACCTTCAATTAAGTATGAGTCCGGTTTGTTTGTGCGAAGGGTCGTAAATCTGGCAAGCTGCATGTTGAATATGATGTCGGATTCAATAATATTGCCCTTTCTGTCGTACCATGACCTGCAGTACGCCGTCTTATTGATCGGGATATCATTGGGCCATCGAATCAGGAAGGAAACAGTGTTTTTCCCATCCCTGATGATTCCTGCTTTGTTACGTCCTTTGTACACAAAGCTGAAGTGTGTCTTTTCAGCCCAGCTCTGGAAGGTCTCCCGGACAACCGTCTCTGTAAGGAAGTTAGCTTCCTTATTGAGATAGAATTCTATCGAGGATGCGGCCCATCGGTGAGGCCCATCAACTGATGGCCTGTCAGGAGAGCAGAAGGGCGACACTAAGCTGAACAGCAATATTAAGTGTACAAGCTTCATTATCTTCTCCATAGCGAGGGCCTCCCGCCCGGGGCAGGAGGCCCTCAGATATGCTACCTGAAGTATATTACAGGCCGTATTGATATTGGATTAGCATAGGTTATTCCCGGGTCAAATCCCATGCCGATGTAGGCGTAGAGCGTATCACCCTGGAAATTTGATACAGGCACAAAGCAGGTTGTAACCGAAGATTTAAACAGATCCTGATGGATCGTGATGGTTGCTGCCGAATTATTAATGTCAGCCGCCCAGGTTATGCTGACCGGAGTCGTAGCGGTGCAGTTGTTAATCTCTATTTGGAAAAGCGCGAATCTTGCGTCATCCGGGACAGTCCAACCGGCGTAACTGCTTGATGTTTCATTTGACTGACTGTCTGTGCGGCTGTCCCATCCGAACGGAGCTGGAGTCCCAGAGCTGTCGTATCCGTCAAGGAAACATGTTGTGTCGTCAACAGAGGGCACAAGCGCGTCGACATCAGTTTTTTGATAGTACCTTGAGTCCAGCTCTCCGGTGTTAAGCTCTGTTTCCGTAAAGTACCTGCCGTCCAGCGCGCCTCCGTCGAGATCAGTTTTTGAATAGTAGAGAGAGGCATCAAAATCAGCTCCGGCGCCTCCGACACCATCTGTGTCATCGCCTCCGCATCCAATTAGAACAATTAAAGAGACCAGACAGAACAACAAATACACTTTTCCTTTAATTCTCATCCTCATCCTCCGATTTAGTTTTGCACATCTCTCCGTTCCCTGTTATGGGAACAGGCCATAAACCTGAAAAGGCAGAAAAGTATAACAGATACCAAAAGCGGCTGGTACTTTAAATATATTCAGCAGAGAAAATATTTCCAGAAAAATGAGTTTATTGAAGAACTAAAAATAATGAAGGAGATTCACTGCAAGAGAAAGCGGTTTCATGCGGGAATTCCGCATGAAACCGGGAGAGGTGAGGCTTCTGCTACTGGACCTTTATATCGACGCTCGGCCTGAGCTCAGCGCATACGGCGATTACGTCGTGAATCGGATTGTTCATGAACTTGTTGAAAATATCCTCGTCAGCGGGAGCGCCGCTGTCTATTGCAGGATATACTTCCTCTTCAAGCATGTAATGGAATTTCGGGGCCCACTTCCTGGCTCCAAGGCGGGCGGTCACCGAACAGTTATCAACCATTGACGAGAGTCCCTGAGCGAACATGAACGGGTTCAGCGAATCTACAGCCTCAATAACGGATTCATTCGCTATCTCTGAGCCGGGATGCCCATGTTCTGCCAGCACATCTATCTGGGCTGCCATGACAGCCATGTAGATTCCTGCTACAAACGGATCAACAGGTATTTTGCTGTAATCTCTGTTCTCGCGGACCTTCTTCCCGGTCTTCCACATCGGGCTGTTTTCTATTTTGCTTATAGGGAAACGTTTTGCTCTTTTGCCGGCAAGGATGACAGAGTTGATTTCGTTGCCGCTTGCGACTTCATCGTACATTTCCAGAAGAACGCTGAACGCGGGGTTGTAGGCCGCTGTGAACGCCTTTTTGTATAACGCTTTTTCCTCGTCGTTGAAAGACTCGTACACGGCCTTCAGGCCTTTTTTGGAGATAAGCGCCGATATTGGGCCGGCAATAGATTCAACTGTTGAAAGGTAGGCTGCTTCCGGTGTTTTCCCCTCAGCCTGATAGCGTCTGTAAACGCTTTCAACTATTCCGTAAACAGCCCCGAGCAGAATTCCTCTTTCGCCGTAGATGTCCGACTTGTATTCGTTTTCCAGTGTTGTCATGAATATGTACGGCGCGCCGATAGCCACCGACCAGCCTAAGGCGTAATCCGTTGCCCTTCCGTCAACATCCTGATAGACAGCGAAGCTTGTGTTTATTCCCGCGCCTCCAATCTCACGGCCCTGTTCGTAGAGCCTTCTTACAGACAATCCCATTCCCTTGGGGCAGACACCGATGATGTTGATATTCTCCGGAAATGACTCACCTTTAGATTCCAGGTATCCGACGAGAAATCCGTGTGAAAGCCCGAGGGTCGCGCCAGGCTTGAGGGCCTTGAAAATCTGTGGATAGAGCTCAACCTGGGCCGCGTCGGAAATCAGAAGTATGACAAGGTCTGATTCAGAGACGACGTCCATCATCTCACCGAGTGTGTTGTCCTTTGCGGAAAAACCGGCTTTTTCCGCTTCTACCGCAGAAGATGACCCGTTCCGCAAACCTACTTTAACCCTGATGCCGGTCCCTTCAAGCGAATCCCGCAGGTTCTGTGACTGGGCGAATCCCTGCGAGCCCCATCCGATTACTCCAATCTGTTCAATTCCGCTGAAGGCATCTGAGAGTCTGCTGAATTTGTCTCTTCCGCCCTTAACGATGTATTCGAAGGAAGTTCCCATCTGTACCTTTTCCTTTTCAAATGCCGATGTTTCAAAATTAAGCTCCATAATGCTTTCTCCATTTTTTTGTTAAATGATTCCGCGACGGCAGTTCTCAATGTTTTAAGAATGCGGCCCGCGATAAGGAACTTAGTCTGTCATGCCCTTTCAATGTAAATAAAATAAGTGGTTGCATTATATGAAATAAAAAGAATGTAGTGTTGATAAAATATCAATAAAGGTTAATCCCAATGGATCTTGATTCATTAAAGCTGTTTCTGCATCTGTCAGAAACGCTTCATTTTGGCAAAACAAGCCGTGAGTGTTTTATAACGCCTTCGGGGCTGAGCCGGATTATTCAGCGTCTTGAAAAGGAAACAGGGCAGCAGCTGTTTATACGCGACAACCGCAGAGTGCTTATTACTCCCGCTGGACGGCTTTTCAAGGAATATGCATCTGACGCGCTGAACAGGTGGAGGCTTTTCAGGGAAAGGACAGCCGAGGAGGAGCTTCAGGGCGAAATCAATATATACTGTTCCGTAACGGCCGCTTACGGTGTTCTCCATGGTATCCTGGACAGGTTCAGGGCAGAGTATCCGAAGGTGCATATCAAGCTTAAAACTGGAGAGGAGTCGAGGGCTGTCAGAATGCTTCAGGACAGGGCCGCGGATATTTCTGTAGCGGCAAGGCCGGATATGCTTCCGGATGATATTGACTTTCTTGAACACTCAGTCACGCCCTTGCTGTTCATAGCACCGGAGTGCGGATGCTATGTTAGCGACAGACTCAAAGCCGACTGGAGGTCATGGTGGGACCTGCCGCTCATACTGCCGGAGCAGGGGCTTGCAAGAGAACGCGTTGAGGACATGTTCAGAGTCAAGATGAAGAAGATGAACGTCTATGCCGATGTCTCCGGCAACGAGGCCATTATCGCTATGGTCAGCCTGGGCTGCGGGATAGGCGTTGTGCCAGGCCTTGTCCTCGACCAGAGCCCGCTTAAGGACGGCATCAGAGTTCTTGAGATAAAGCCTGCTTTAAAGCCTTACAGGGTGGGTTTCTGTACGCGCAAAACGGGCATTGTCCCGGCGCCGGTACGCGTTTTCTGGGAGATATGCGGCAGTCTTCATCAGTGAGGGATTCAATAAATCATTTCTGACTTGCCTGTCCCATGAAAACAGTTGAACATACATCAGGGTCTTTTCTGGCATTGCTGAACTTCAATCGATTTCCTGATTCTTGTGAAGGCGAATGCTTCACCATAGTTTTTCTTTCCATCACAGATTAGCGGTATTGTTCTAATCGTATGAGAATCAACCATGCCTTATTTTGGATGCAAGAATTTAAAATTTTAAAAATATATTGACTTAAGTGTGCTTATGTTACTATAATTAAATGGATGTGCTTTTTAAAATACAGGAGGATGAGAAATGAAAAGTTCACAGTTCGTTAGTGTGTTTGTGTCTATGCTGATATGTATTTTAACAGTTTTAATGATTCCTTCGTGTGATACAACAGATTCTGATGATGCATCAAACATTGGTTCTGACATTACCAGACTCAATGATACCGCCAATCTCCCGGAAAATTATTACTATGATGAGGAAATATTTCCTGATAATTATATGGCCGTTTATAGCAGCTGGGTGCCGTCTTCACTATGCGGAGGGGATTTAGCTGTAAGCTGTACTGATTCCGTTACCGAAGATTATGACCTTCTGAAAATCGAAGAGACCGGCATTTTTAAGATGTTTAAAAATAACGAGCTTGTTCTTTTTGGTAAAATAATTTTGTATTATGTACAGTCTGATATTGATGATTCAAATTATCCTGTAATTATATTAAGTGTTGATAAAACGCAGGAATGTGATGATACTCAGGAGTATACGTTCAATGGTGAAGAGGTTTGTTATTCAAGCAACGGCATAGAACTGCCTTCAAATATGGAGCTAAGTCTTTCTGAAGACAATAGTTTCCTGTATTTGAATAACAGTAGAGATACGTCTTTAAAATCAACTTATACATTTGCGCGGGCTGAATAAAATAGTAATTAATAATCTGAACTGGGAAGATTAACCTGAAATTTCAAAGCCGTTTCCCCGATTTTTCTGTTTTAATGAGAGATTGCCGCGTTTATCGATATTGTACATTATCTAATCTCTGACGAAAAAATGCATTTTCCGGGCCCTCGAAGGGCCCGGCTGTTTGTTTTTGCTCACGCAGAATTACGGTTCGCGTTGATGTTTCCGTACATGGACCGCTCAATAATCTTCTCGTAGACCTCCCGGTTCTCGTCGCCGCTTTCGAGCTTCATGAGGGCGTACTGCTGAATGATCAGAAGTGGAAGCACAATTCTCTCCCTGATGAGAATTGAGCTTCTCGTTACTGGCTCCTTCTCCATCAGTGTGCTGTAGCCCGAAATGAGCAGCGTCATCTCTGTTGATAGCTCGTATTCATCGTAGAGCATTTTCCAGAAGCCCCCGTATTCCGGATCTTCTGACAGGTACTTCGTAAGCCCGAAGTTGCACTTGATAAGCGACATCATGCTGTTCAGAATGAGGGCCCTGAAGAAGGGTACTTCCTGAAAGGCCTTTTTGAGCTCTTCAAGCCTTCCTGAGTCAGCGAGCCTCCTGAGCGCTGTGCCGATGCCGTAGTATCCGGGGACGTTCTGCTTTATCTGGCTCCACGAGCCGACAAAGGGTATCGCCCTGAGGTCCTTGAGGTCGAGTTTCTCGGCCTTTGTCCTTTTGGCCGGCCTGCTGCCTATCTTTGCCTTTCCGTAGTATTTCAGCGGGCTTCTGTTCTCAAGGTAGGGCACGAACATCTCGTGGTTCTTGAGCGATGTATAGGACTCATAGCTTATCTCGGAGAGCTCTTCAATGAGCGCCCTCGAGTCTTCGGATATGACATTGTCCTTTCCCGAAAGGCAGTTTGTCATTCCGGCAACGAGCAGCTGCTCAAAGTTGTGGCTGAAGTGCTCTTCGGTGCCGTAAATGCTGGTGATGGTCTGGCCCTGAATAGTGAGCTGTATCTCATGATTGGCAATGCGGTTGGACTGGGCCGCGTAAAAGCGCTGGGTCTTGCCGCCGCCCCGCGCGGGAGGTCCTCCGCGGCCGTCGAAGAACACGGGCTTGATGCCATGCTCCCCGCATACGGCTGTGAGGTCTTCCTTGGTCTTGAATATTGACCAGTTGGCCTTCAGGTATCCGCCGTCCTTGGTGCCGTCGGAGAACCCGAGCATTATGGTCTGTCTGTCCTTTCTTTCGGATATGTGCTTTCTGTATTCCGGAATGCTGAAAAGCTTCCTCATGGTATCGGCGGAGGTTTTCATGCCGCTCATCGTTTCATAGAGCGGTATAATGTCGAAGGTGATGCGTTCGCTGTCCGGCCCGTACCACTTCAGGAGGGCATAGACGAACATTACGGCAAACTCATCCTCTGCGTTGCTTATGATGTAGCGGCAGCAGCCTTCCTCGCCGTTGCGTTTCTGCACAGAGCCTAACTGCATTATAGTCTTTACGGTTTCCTTCTCAATGCCGTCTTCGAAGTCTTTCAGATCGACACGGAGATTTTCAGTGAGCAGCAGAGAAAGCAGCCTGTCAGCAGAGACTTCATCTGCCCCTTGATTAATAATGCCCTTTTTTTTGAGAATGTATTCGATGGTTTTTTTGTGAACGCTGTGGTCCTGCCTGATGTCGAGAACGGCAAAATGGGTTCTAAAAATGCGGACCTTGTCAATGAGCGACTCTACGTCGTCGAGATAGATGCTGTTGTAGCGGTCAACAAGAAGTGTACGTACCTCGCGCAGCGGGGCGAGGATTTCCTCGTGAGTGATCAGCTCGCCGGCGTTGAACATGGTATTATATACCTTGAGGCGGATTTCTGCGATGAGTTCATCAATTAAAGGGAAGGTCAGCTTCCGGCTGAGGGCCTTCAGGTCGCCGTAATAGCATTTCATCAGCGTCATCCGCAGCTCGTCGGCAACCTCAAGGGTGATGTCCGCTGTGACGAAGGGGTTGCCGTCACGGTCTCCGCCGGCCCAGAATCCGAGCTTAATGATGTCCGGATTGTCTAATCCGTTGCCGGGAATAATTTTTTTGATGTGACTGTAAAGGTCACCGACGGCTCTGTAGTAAACACTTCTCAGATAGTAGATGATGTTCTTTGCTTCGTCAACCGGAGTGGGCTTTTCACGGTTCATAAGCGAAGTGAGTCCAAGCTGCTGCAGCAGCATTTCGATCTCGTTGAGGTTGTTTTCGTCGATGAGCTGTCTTAATCTGGATATTATCTCAAGGACAGATGGCGGATAGAACTGTGTCGGGTGGGCCGTAAGCACAAGGCGCGCGCTGAAATCCTCCAGCTTCGATTTCAGTATGTTGAGCTGGCCCCTGTTTTCGGCAATGTGTACAATGTCGTGCAGGGTAATATCGTTGCTGAGAAGCCTCATCTTCCGGAATGAAGAGTCTTCGATGCTGTCGTAAAGTACCACCTGCCTTTCAACGTACTGTATTATACGGAACATGAAGCTCAATTTGTCGTCGTCATTTTCAAGCCTCGCGTTGGTGGCGAAGAAATCATCAAGAATCGCTTCAGGATTTTTACCAGCCTCAATCCCCTCCTCGCAGGCACGGAAAAGAAGGGGGATAAGCATCCCGGTATTGTGTATCTTTCTGAAGGGCAGGTTGAGGAAAATGCTGTTGTAGACATTGAAACGGTTTTCGACTGTTCTTTTAAATTCTGTCAGCCGTAAAGAGTTGTTCATGATTTTATCACCTGAATATAATGTTTTCAGTGAGTCAGCGGCTGCAGGCCGGTTTTATAACTGATAAGTGAATAATCCACTGGTGTTGTTCTCAATTTACATGCCCGGCGCGTCAACTATTTTCTCAGCGAAGGTAAACAGGCCTTCAGGCCGCAATCGGAGCAACTTTAATTGCTATTATAACAGTGCCTTAGCGCTGTGCAACAAAAAATTATTTATGTACAGTTCTGTTGAAATAAGGGGGGATATCGGCTTCAATGAGAAAATATGTTGCAATAATCTTAACAGAGTGTTCAGCTTGAGCATTGCAGAAAAATTTTCAGATGGATTGTATGGTATGCCAGATAAAAGCTTTTTTAAATCAGCCGGTTTTAAAATCTTCTTCGTATACGGTATGCTGTCATTGATAAATCTTTCGTTCATCATATCGATTATATCAGAAAACCAGGTTGAACTGATAAGCAATAACACTGTTCTTGCCGCAGAGAAAAAGCTCTATTCGCTTGTAAATTCCATCAGAAAATTCAATAAAGAGGCCGGTTCAGGAAGCATGTTTAAACCCTCAGACGGAAACAGAGCGTTCTCTGACCTCGCGGAAACGATTACGCCGCACTACGCTGATTACGCTTTTCTTTCAGAAAGGGGCGAGATAGTTGCGCGGTCCTCTTCAGACTTCACCCTGCCGTCTTCATACAGGGAGGATGTTCAGCGTGCCATGACGGCAATGACCTTTTCAGGCAGGGAGTATTACATGAGGGTTGACGAACCTGACAACCTGATTCACTTCTATGTCCCTCTGAATGATATTCTTTCAGAAGATTCCATAATCTATATCAGGCAGAACATAGAACGCATCGCGGACTCCATGAGGGGGCTCTATAAGCAGTCAATCTATGTCATCATTGTGGTTTTTTTATTTCACGCTCTATTTGCCGGAATTCTCTACAGGTACATTATAGTCCCCGTCAAAAAGCTGAGCATGGCCGCCAGGGCAATATCTGGGGGCAATCTGTCACTGAGGGTTGATCTGACAGAGAGGGACGACGAGTTCGGCTCGCTCTCGCGGGGATTTAACCTCATGGCCGATTCATATGAGTCCAATATGAGAAATCTCACCGATGAGATTGAGGCCGCTAAGAAGAAGGTGTCCGAACAAGTACAGCTTTCTGTTGTAGATGAACTGACATCATTGCCTTCATACGAGTATATGCTGCAGAGGCTTAGAGAGGAACTTCAGACCGCCCGCTCCAAAGGCGGAGGCGCCGGGGTGCTGCTGCTCGATATTGAAAGCTATGCCGCGATGAACCAGATGTACGGAGCTCAGACAGGCAAGATCATATTGCTTGAAACATCACGGAGAATAGTCTCACTGTGCCCGTCCGGTTCAATAGCAGGAAAACGCGGACCTTCAGGCTTTTTCATTATTCTGAAAGGGAGCAGAGAGGAAATAGAAAAAACCGCTGAAAATATCCGGGCTGAATTGGGGAACAGGGCCATTGTGACACCGGACGGGAAGATGCCTGTTACCCTGAGCGGAGGATGCGTGAGCTTTGAACTAAATGCCGGCTCTTCCGCCCTTACAGCTGAGGAGATAGTTCACAGAGCAGACTCAGCACTTAAGGAGTCAACGAAAGCCGGCGGGGGAAGGTTGACCGCTGTTTCAGTAATGATGGTGCAGGACTCTGGCCTGTGAAAACGACAGTTGTAAATTTTACGATATTATTTCTTGCAGTTGCAGCCGCGGGTTTTTTGCAGATGCTGAACAGTGCCGCAGTTTCCATTAGATTTCGGAACATGTCTGCTCTTCTTCAAGGGGCTGACGATCTCGAAAGAAGCGTTGATCACATCTCGCTGATAGCTACATACGAAATTCACAGGAAGATATACGAGGAGAGGCTGACCCGGGATGAGGCTGATTCGCTCGAACACAGCCTCGCACTTCAGACAGCTGAAGCCGACGGCGGCACACGGGCTAAAGGTCAGGCTCCGGTTAGCGTTCTTGAGGTGCCGGCCCTCGCGCTTATGAACTTCAACCGCATGATATTAGGGAAACCGCCTGTCGAACTCGGCGCGGTCAGCAGCGCCAATGTCAGGGAGCTTGATCTCGCGTATTACCAGGAGAGAAACTTCATGTTCGGGAAAGCAGCAGCGTCGTATGCCAGGGCTCTCGAGCTGAGAGAAGTCAGCGGCGCTGTCAGGGCGGGCGTGCTGCTGAGGCAGGGTTACTGCTACGCGCTGTCCGGAAAAACGGCGAATGCTGAGCGGAACTACAGAAAGGTCATATCGGAATACCCTCAGGCGAACAGCTCTGTAACAGCCTCCATCCTCTTGAAATACCTCAGAGGGTTTTCCGAAACAGAGAGGAGAATCCTGAGCGGGGGAAAAGACGGTCTCTGGAAGAGCCGCAAGCTTGTTGAGCTTTTCGCTTACGGAGCGGCGCTTGATATTATTGACAGCATGGAGTCCAGCGTTCCGGAGTTACACAGAGCGAGCCTCAAGTACTACAGGGCCAGGTGCTACAGTGGGATGGGAAAGCCTCAGAAGGCTGCCGAAGAGTATCTCAGCGTCATAACATCCTCGCCGATGTCGCCATACGCCAGGTACGCGAACAGAAAGCTTTTCATGATTGCAAGCAGCGCCGGAAATTCGCGGGAGCTACTTGAGACTTCGGTAAGGCTGAACGAAACCCTCAAAGACCCGGTGCTTGGCAGCATGATAGAAAAGCAAAAGGAAGCCGGGCTGCCTGAGCCGGAAAAGACGGGGGATGAGGCCCTGAGTGTCAAAACACCGGAAAACATGGAAAAAGCTGTCAGTGATGTGATTCAATTGCGCAGGTCTGAAGTTGTAAGATATGTCACTGTTGTTACGCGCGACGGCAACACCTTCAAAGGCAGAATAGTAAAAAAAGATGATGACACAATATCCATAGAGACGAGTATTGGGCTTATAGATATAAAGAGGGAGCTTGTTCAGAAGATCAAAGACGAATAGAATGAATATTTCAAGAATTGCTGCCGGCTTCATGGCCGTGTGCATGCTGATCTCCATTGGCCGGGCAGATGTTCTGGTCACGCGTGATGGGATGGTCCTGAACGGCAAAATAGTTAAGAACAAAAAGCCGGATTATCTCATATTAAAAAACGCTCATGGCGAGTTCACCATTAAGTATGCACAGATTAGAAGCCTCAGCGTTACTGACAATCCTGAAGCAGATCTGAGGGTTCTTAAGGGCCTCGGGAAAAACTTCAGCAGCGAGAGCGTTAGACGTAATTATGAGGCTGGAACGGCTGATTTCCGCCGCAAAAAACCGGCTGCGAAATCGGTATCTGATTTAGACGGCTATGTTATATCAGCTCATTGCTCCCTGGTCAAGGTGACAGGCGATCTGGGGTCAAGGCTTCCTTACGGCCTGGAAGGGCAGCTGACTGCGAGAGCTGAGGCTAAGGTTCTGTTCTCGGACGGGCTTGAGGGAGGTGTGTCGTACAGGCACTTCAGCAGAGACGGCAGAAAGCTTACGGGCTTTGCTCTTACGGCCGGCCCTGTATGGAGTTTGCGCCTGACGGATTCTGCTGCCCTGGACTTCTCGGCGTATGCCGGCGGAGGGCTTTACTCCGTTGAGACATCGGGCACATCGCTCAATTCATTCAAAATGTCATGCGGCGCTTATGCCGGCCCGATGCTGAATCTTTATAACTCAGTTGTTTCCTTTCGGGTTAAAATTGATTATACTGTAGATTCTGACGCACCGCTCTACGGAGTCGGGCTTGCGCTCGGGGCCGGCGTCAGGATATAAGCTTTTCCCCGGAAGGGTTGAACAGAGGATTTTTTAGTGAAGTTAATCAATTTATTATATGCGGCATTATATATTGTATTCATGGCGGTTCTACTTATCCAGCCTATGGGCTGTAACTCTGATTTTAAAGTGCTTTTAAACTCAGATCGGCAGGATGATGGAAGCGTGAATCCTGACGGCCCTGACACTGTTCCAGACGACGATGATACACCGACTGATGACGATGACGATACTCCGATTGATGACGATGACGACACACCGGTTGACGACGACGATACGCCGACTGATGACGATGACACACCGGTGGACGACGATGATGGACTTTCCTCTATTTACTGGACCGATTTCTCGGGAAGAATTTCTGTGATTAAATCAGACCTCACAGCTCAGACTGTTCTTGCAGAACGCGGCAACATGGTTTTAGATATGGATATTGATACTGTCAATAGGCACATCTACTGGATAGAGATGGTCGATACGGATGCTGACGATGCTCTTTACAGCATATTACGCTCGGCTTATGACGGAAGCGGTGCGGTGTCGCTATACAGCCAGTCGAGTGAAAGTAACAACAGCGGCCCTACGGCGATAGCGGTTGATGGCACGGCCGGATTTCTCTATTGGAACGAGTTCAATAATACGGCATCGCTGAATACCATTCAGAGAGCGCAAATATCTGGAGATGTTCTCTCTCCGTCCTTGCTGTTTAACAATCTTCCGTACTACTATACGTATTCGATATGCGCGGACAAATCCGGTGGAACCCTGTATTTTTCGATTAACTGGTATTACGCGAACGGTTTATCGCTTGGAGGCGGAAACCAGGGAGCTCTCTATTCCGGGATGTCGGGATCTGTTAACAGCCATTCAGTTCTCTCTGAAGGGACGGGGCCGACAGGTGTAAATGCTGTTCCATACAGGGACATAGCTGTTGACCCGCAAGGAGGCTATGTTTACTACGTGATGGAGGATGCATCGAAGTCTTACATTTATCGTACTCCATACGATTTTTCATCAAAAGAGGTCCATGTCGAAGCGGAACCGGAATTCAATATTAATAAGATCGCGATTGATACCGATGAACGAAAGATTTACTGGACTTCAGATAAAGCTATTTACAGAGCTGAGCTTGACTCACAGAATTCCGGGGTTGAGCTTTTTGTTGAAACTGACAGCGTGGTTACCGGAATATCTGTGGATTGAAGAATCTGCTTTCCGCTCTCCTAATATCATGACGAGGCAATCAGGTATTTCCCGATAAAGTCCTGGATTGGCAGGGGTCTCGAAAAGAGGTATCCCTGGAAGTGGTCGCATCCCAGCCTGCTGAAGAAATCAAGCTGCTCCTGGTGTTCGACGCCCTCAATTACAACCGTCAACCCGAGAGAGTGAGCAAGGCGGACAATATGCTCCGAGATTTGAGCGTTTCTCGGGTCGCCTGGAATTGATCTCGTGAAATCCATATCAAGCTTAAGTATGTCTACCGGGAGCTCGGAAAGATAGGAGAGCGATGAAAAGCCTTTGCCGAAATCAT
This sequence comes from Spirochaetota bacterium, assembly GCA_963663865.1. Lineage (GTDB taxonomy): Bacteria > Spirochaetota > UBA4802 > UBA4802 > UBA5550. The sequence continues at coordinate 2,392,979 of OY760686.1, read as the reverse complement.
CTATGGCTATTCTGAAACCCATTTCTTTCAGCGTTCTGATGTTATCCCTGCCGGCGGTCAGGTTTTCGATCAGCGTATTTTCGACGACTTCAAGAACAATCAGCTCTGTGCTGATGCCATGCTGTGCTGCGAAGTCGCTTATGAAAACACAGTATTCAGGGTCGACAAGCTGACTTGATGAGAGGTTTATACTTATGCCGATTCTCTTTTTCAGCCTCATCTCAAGGTCGTAGAATGCCTTTCTGAGGACCATGTTGTCCACTTCCTTCATTAGTCCGGCCTTTTCGAGGAGAGGAATAAAGCTCCCGGGCCCGCCAATTGATGGATCGGGATTTGTGCACCTGAGCAGTGTTTCGGCGTAGAAGGGCTTTCCGGAGCTGTCAACGATGGCCTGATAGTGCAGCGCGAAGCGGTCCTCCGCAATGCTTGACCGGAGAATATTTACCGCCCTGATTCTTTCAGACGTGGAATGGAGTGTGCCGCTGTTGAATTCGAGATAGGTGTTCTTGTGACGCTTTGCCTGCCGAAGCACACTGTAGGCGTTTTGCAATATCCTGTCAGGCGTGTCGCCGTCCCGAGGAATATGCATAATGGCGATGCTGGAGGTTACCATATAAGACATCCCTGAGAACAGAAATGGGTTCCTGAGCGAAGCGATAATTCCGTTTGCCAGAGAGACGGCGTCCTGTGCTGAAATATAATGCCTGATGAGAAGGACGAAGTCATCACCGCCTATTCTGTATAACTCGGCCCCACGCCCTCCGCGGCCGGAGATACGCCTGCTGAATGCCTTCAGAAGCTCATCGCCGGTGTGTTCCCCAAAGGATTCGTTTATGTCCTGAAAGTTATCTATGTCGAGAAAGAAAAGAGTTGAGGTTTCATTTTTCTCCTGCAGGGCTGGAAGGAGCCTCTTCATATCAGCTAAAAATTTGCCGCGGTTATTCAGCCCTGTAAGGCGGTCACTGTACAGGTTCTTTTCATAATTTATTTTAACCTTCTCAAGCTGGCGCGCGTTATCCATGTAGATATCTGTCAAGCCGAAAGAGTTGATTATAATAAACGCTGCCATGCCGGCGCTTGTATGTGGGTAATAGGAGCTTAAAAAGAAAGAGCTGCTGCTGAAGAAAAGCAGAATAAACATGCCTGTCAGGGCAAAGTAGACGAGAGTGTAAAGTGAATAGATGAACTTTTTTTGATCAGCATGGGTAATGCCGGCGGCCGCCGCATAGGAAAATACACCTGCAGTGTAAAACAGATAAAGAGTTACTGTCGAAATCATGAACAGAAAAAGAGGCGTTGCCTGATGGAGGGCGGGAGCCGCTTCCATTAAATTGTCAGCGGCGGAGGAAGCACCCGTAATCAGGCCGGGTGATATCAGACCAATAGCCGTGAATGCCGCGAAAAGGAAACCGGCAGCAATCAACAGGATAATATTGATTCTTTTTATCATGGGAGACAGCGCTATGGACTGATGGACCAGAATTGCCGCAGCCGCCGGGAAGGCTGTCAACATCAGCTTTCTTGTCAGTACGAGATGCACGCAATAGTTATCATTAAGGAGCATAATCAGCGAGATGCTGTCGCTCAGCATGTAGATGAAAAATGAAGCGTTTATCAGTGTGTGAGTAAGGATAAGCCGGTCACGGGTTTTATGGTATATGTAAATAAGACGCACAAATCCAAACAGGGCTATTCCTGTAAAAAGCTGTGAAAGAGAGAGATATGTAAAGGGAATGGCCCCGGTTCCTGGCATCTGTTCAGTCCTGTTTGCTGTGCCGCGGCAGCTTCGGCGCAAAACAGTACTTGTTTCACCCGTGGCCATGATGATATGGCTGAAAGCCTGTTACGCAGCAACGCAGTTATCGTCCGTCTTTAAGGCGGACTGAGAACAATAATCATAATAATTAATCCTGAAATTGTCAAGATAGTTGCTGTTTCGCTGAATAATTCAGGGGGTTGATATCCTTAAAAATATTGAGAGTTAACTTATGGGTGAGGCAATGCCGAAAATATAGGCGTAGACTATACCCGGAAATGGAAACAATATGAACGGCAAAAAGGAAGTAAAAGAGCTAAGTCTTGAAGCCTTGAAGGAAGATGTTGATATTATTCTCAGGGACAAGCTCCCGGTCTGGAGAAGAAACAGCGAAGGGCAGATGGTAATCATCCCGATTGAGAATCTGTCCCGCTTTATTAATGAGGAAGATACTGCCGGTTACAGGTTTTATATGGAGAAAGGGAAGCTCGAAAAAGCCAGAGAAGGAACTATGTCCCGGTCAGGGAGCTTTGACAGAGAGGGCGTCTTGCTGAAGCATCTCAAGGATTACGGCGAAATCAAGCAGCAGGTCGAAAAATTTAACAAGCTCACAGTTATCGAAAGGGAGGAGCTGCTTGATGAATGCATTGAAGGACTGAGCAAGGGGTCGAAAGAGCTTAATATCGATCTGGTTGTGAAGATGATAGATGTAATTTGCCGGACTTTTTACGCCAACAATGCCGGTCTTGTCGACAGTTCAGGTTCAGAAAACGTCAGAGATAATATTTCCGGTATAATTGTTAAAACGAATTGGATTGTTAAAGTAATCATCGGCCTGCTTGAAAATCCGGAAGACATATTCGGAAGCTACAGGCTCCTGGAAAAAATTGATACGGGTTCGAAGACAATGAACCACATATCCAGGGTGTTTGTAATGTTCATTTCGTTCTGCGTGTTTTTCAACGACTACATTGACAGGGGATTGTTTACGAGGCAGATAAGGGCGGTGTTCAGGGAAAGATATCTGCGGTATTACAGAAAGCGTCTTCCTGATACCTCAATCAGCATAGAAAGAATCTTCAAGGGCGGCATCAGGCGCATTGATAAGGAGAAAGAGCTTGTAGACTATGCTCTTGGCGCGCTCCTATTCGATATAGGCAAGATAAGCAATATCGATTATCATGACGGCACCGATCCCTTTGACCCAGGGGAGGTTAAGAAACACGTTCTTAACGGCTACAATATGATAATCAGAACTCAGAAGTACCCGTTTGAGGTGCTTGCCATGACCGCGCTGCACCATGAATACTACAGCGGCAGAGGGAGTTATAATTTCACCTGTCCGATTGTGTCGAGATTAAGCGGCAAAAAAGTGGATCACAACAATATATCCTACTTTATAAGCTACAGCAAGGATGATTTTATCGAGGGAGACTCGCTGTCCTTCTTCCCTGTTAAAATCCTTGAGATCGCCGATATCTTTGATGCCATGGCGTTCGGGAAATCAAAGGCTCCATTTGAAGTCATTAAGGTGATGAAAAAGGAGCACATATCATCTGTTCTGAAAATTGACCCTGTGCTTTTCAGAATTTTTATGGAATATCTTTGCGCGTCAGGGGCGGTAAATCCCTACGAGGTTGAAGAGGTAGATTCTTCGATTTAGGCAAGAGTGCTAAATCTTGCCATTGAAGAACTCGCGGTAATCCCTGTCGCTTCCCATAATATGGTTGATGAGCCAGTCCCTGAGGAAGCCCATGAGGCTCAGTGTTATTGAATTCTGGCCGGATTTTGCCTGGTCGTAGTAGTCCTGGACTGACTTGAGAAGCCTCTCGTGTTCTTCTCTGTGCGCTTCATAGTCAGGATACGAGTACTGAAGCATGAAGCCCTCTTCACGGCTGAAATGGTACAGGGTGTATTTGAGCAAGTCATAAAGGGTGGGGATGAGGACATTTTGCTGGTACCCCATTGTTATGCCGTCATGCAGTCTGTTTGCAATGGCAACCAGCTCCCTGTGATCGTTGTCAAAGATGTCCACTCCTACACTAAGTTCATCTGTCCATTCAATAAATGCCATTTATCAAGCCTCCGGAAAAGTAGATAGTTATATAAATATTCATGATCATGTCATATAGTCAAGAGGTGCTATAAAATGTCAAGATAATATATAATACTAATTAGGAAAGTATACAAAAAGGTTTATGAAATAAACCTAAAATCTTTCAGATTTATAAGTTTTGCAGTGTATTTCTGCTGTAACTGTGAGATTTATGCTTAAATTTCCCTTGACTTCACCTTTGAAAACATATATTTATTTATATAAAAAATAATGCCTTATGGAGGTTTTTATGATTCCCGATTCCCAATTCTTCGTTTTTCGTTCATTTCTATTATTCTTTTATTAACAGCAATTTCAACTTCGTGTAGCAGCAGAGTGGAAACAGCCAAAAAATCTGCAATTAACACCAATGGTCTTTCAGAGATATTTATCAGATCAGGCGACATGTCAGCAGCAATAACAAAATTACCAGCCAAAGCCATATTGACTTCAAATTCGACAGACGCCCTTGAGCTCGACAAGGAAACAATCCCGCAACTGATGGAGCAGTTTGATTCAGAAGCACTTGAAAAGACTTCCGACACTGATACAATTGGTATCACTCATAAGAGATACAAGCAGTACTATAAAGGCTTGGAAGTTATTGGAGCAGAGCTGTTAGAACATACAAGCCCTAAAGGTGAAGTGTATTTTATTCATGGCAAAATGCTTGAAGTTGAAGGACTTTCAATCAAACTTGGTATAACTGCTGAAGAGGCCATTTCTCTGGTAGAGGAAACCCATGAAAGTGAATTCCCATATATAGACAAAGACAGCGTTCGGCTTGTAATCAAAAATGCGTTGTTGTGTCATGAAATTTACTACATAAATACCGAAATTGAACCAAACAAAACATGTTTGTTATATGTAGATGCACAAAACGGTTCTGAAGTTGATAATAAATATATTGCAACGGAAATGAAAGATGATCCTGTCGCATATTTCACGGAACCAATAACCGCCAGTGGTTATCTTCTTGAAGGTGAAAGAAACAGTAGTAGTACAGTCAGTTTCCCCGCACTACTCGGTTATGACGGTATAACGGGCTCAGGTGGTTACTGCTATGATATTATTGAAGGAACCGAGTCGTATATATTTCAAAATCTACAAACCAACAGCTCTAATACATATAAAAGATTTATTATTAAAATATGTGATTTATTTCCAGAAAATGCTAATTACACAAATTATAATGATTATAAATCTGTAGGTTATATTGTTTCATTTACAGAGTCTGAACTTGAGGATTCGAATATTTCCTCTTCAGCTGTATCGGCAGCGTACAATATCACCAGGGTCATGCAATACACACATGATGTCTTAGGAAGAAATAGTTTTAATAATAACAACTATGATTCAGAATTGGGAATAGAAGTGTCATGTCCTGCAGTATTATATATTGATTCAGAACTTAACACACAATATATCGATACAAATTTTGGTGGATTTTATGAAAGAACTCAACCGTATCCATTTTGTGCATTCTATTTTTACAGGCCAACTGCCGACCGAGCAGCTACAGCTACTCTTGATGTAGTAGCTCACGAATTTTGTCATGCCATTACAAACTTTTCATCAAACTTGACTTACGTTTACAATGCAGAGTCAATGGCTCTAAATGAGTCTTACTCTGATATATTTTCCGTTATAGTTGAAAACTATTATCAACCAGACGGAACTTCAGTATATCCTGATGTTATTCCCGGACATTTTGACTGGTATTTGGGTGAAGACTCATGGATTTCAATAATAGCTTCAAGAGATTTGAGAAATCCAGAGGGGTCTGAAATCGCAACGTGAATTTACGGTTTAGATTATTATAATGGAGAGAACTGGAACCTCACTAACAATTATGGAGCAGGAGATTATGCAAGGTCAATGGTCCAAAGCTATGCATTTTATCTGCTAAGCGAAGGTGGCTCAGGGACTAATGAAGCAGGAATTACTTACTCAGTTAACGGTATAGGTATTCAGGCAGCTGGTAAAATAGCCATGAGCGCTTTAATCAACTATTTATCTTCTGATGCGACATTTCTCGACTCAGCTAATGCATGGCTCTGGGCTCTTTGCGATGAATACAATTATGGAAATGGAATGGACACTTCTACTTTTGTAAATACTGGATTCGCTATTTGTGACGCATGGAATGCTGTAGGTGTTTATCCTTGGGTTGTTTGCAGAGATTACAACCTGTATGTAACATTCTACTGAAAAATGGAATTTATTGGAGAATACTTATGAAATCAATTACAAAATTACTACTAATCACATTACTGCTTCCAAATATATTCTGTGATGATAACGATAACAACAATCAAACTTCAGAAGACCCACTTTCAGGACTATATATAATACTAAACAAGTCCAGTTCTGAAGATCCTGCTGGATGGTATCATGATGGAGAATTCTTTTCTCTCTCTGATTCAAGCCCAACCGCTCCTTCAAGTCCTTATGTTTACTGTGCTGCAATCGATGGAGCGAATCTGTATATAGGAGGAGCGGCCAATTCTTCGGATGAGTCTATAACTCCCGGATACTGGACTAATGGGGAATGGAAATATCTTGACGAAGATATCCATCGCAGTGTCACAGGCATAGCAGCAAGCAACAACAATATTTACGGCATTATTTCCCCCAATTATTTCTTTTTGAATGATTCTGTAACACAACTTGATACTAACTTTAGCGTCAGGTCATTCTGCGGAGATGCCAGCGATATTTATATCGGAGGCAGATATAACAATAAACCGGCATACTACCATAATGGTGAATATATTTCTCTCGCTCTCCCCGACGACAGCCTTGAATATACTGGAAGTGTGACAGGAATATGCAAGTATAACAGCGATATTTATGCATGCGGTAGTATTTACAATTCTCAAGTCGGCAATTCAGGCGGCTATTGGAAGAATGGTGAATGGATACCAATTGACACTTTGCAAACAGGGTCAGGGGTGTGCCATAGAATAGTTGTAAATAACAATGGAATATATATCGCTGCATCTGCAGATTTTTTAACACCCGGCTTGTGGCATGACTCGGTATGGACTCCTTATGATTACCCGGACGAAAATATAACATTGGAAAATACCTATACAGGACATGCTGATCTAACATCCCTGGTTGTTACAGATACCGATGTATACATATCTGCTGATTTGTCTTACGACTATGAATCAGGCGATGAAGGTCACACTTATACTATTGGCGGCTATTACAAAAACGGTGAATGGACTGTTCCAGATGTCGATTGTGATGGCGAAGCATGCTATCAAATCTCAGTTGATGCTCTGGTGTATCAGTGATAATTTGAATTTGATGTCAGAATATCCCGCTCGCATGAGCGGGATATGAAAATCTCACTGAGATTCCCCCAGAAACGAAAAAAGTTCTTCCTGTGTGAGATTTTTCTGTTCCCCCGAATGGAGGTCTTTGACGGTGTATTTCTTAGCCGTAAGTTCATCTTCTCCGATTACAACAGCAAATCTGGCGTTTTCACGGTCGGCACGCTTGAACTGCGCTTTGAATCCCTTCGATGCCGGGTCCAGATCGGTTGAAATTCCTGCACTTCGAAGCTTTGCGGCGAGATCAGTGGCGGCCTCAAGCGCGGGTCCTCCGGTATGTACAATGAAGGCGGCAATTCCTGATTTTTCAACTTCTCTATCTTCAATCAGCAGGAGCATGCGCTCAACACCAGCAGCGAAACCGACCGACGGAGTCGGACTGCCTTCAAACTGTTCAACGAGGCTGTCGTAGCGGCCGCCTGCCGCGAATGCGTTCTGTCCGCCCAGAGCGGCAGAGACAAACTCGAAGGTTGTCCTGTTGTAGTAGTCAAGCCCCCTGACAAGATAAGGATCTTCCCGATATGCAATACCCGCATTGTCGAGGTAGGATTTAAGCTTCTCATGATGCTCTCTGCACTCATCGTCAAGAAAGTCTGTTATGAGGGGCGCTTCGGATTTCAATATGCCACATTTTTCCTGCTTGCAGTCAAGAAGCCGTAAAGTGTTTCCGGAGAGCCTCTTGCGGCAGTCCGCGCAAAGCTCATCCACTTTGCCGGTGTAGTACTCTCTGAGCCTGGAAATATACCCGGAACGGCATTCTGGACAGCCAATTGAGTTGATTAGAACGGTATAGTCCTTTATTCCAATGCTGTCGGCAATGTCGCGGATCATTGCAATAATCTCGTAGTCATAGTAGGGATCTGACCCTCCGAAGAGTTCAGCACCTATCTGGTTGAACTGTCTAAGGCGTCCCCGCTGAGGCCTTTCTGCGCGAAACATTGAGCCGGAGTAGAAAAACTTGTTAATCGCAAGCCGGTTGAATTCCCCGTTTTCAACATAGGCCCTGACGACCGAAGCAGTGCCTTCAGGCCGTAGTGTGAGGCTTCTGCCGCCCCTGTCCTCAAACGTAAACATCTCCTTGGAAACAATATCCGTTTCGTCGCCGAGGCCTCGTGAAAATACCTCGGTATATTCCATTATCGGGAATATTATCTCCCTGTAGTTGTATCTTTTGAAGACTTCGCGGGCTGTGTTCTGAACAAGGTTCCATCTGTCGATTTTATCCGGGAATATATCCTCAACGCCGGGCGCTTTATGAATCATGGTATCTCCTTATCTGTCAGAATCTGTTCTTTGACGCAAAATGGCATGATCGTCCATGTCAGCGTCGAATTTGATATTGTATGTTTTACCGGGAATGGCTATGGAAACATCTTCGCCTTCACTGTCAGTAATTTTAAGCACAGAGAAAGCCCTGTCCCTTACGACCCCGCTGTGAATCGGGAAAATGGCGTCCATCGTATCGCCGGGCCTTATGGGATTGAAGACCTTGATTTCAGCCTCACGTTTATCTAATCCGGTACCGGTTTTACAGCCCATGAAAAGTGTTTTGTTCACATAGGGAATCCCTGTAAACTCCATGCCGTTGAACTCATTGAAAAGGTTGTCGGTATAGGGCCGGTGGCTGACAAGGTCAAGCTCTGAAAGGCGGAACGGCATGTCCGCCTTGAACCGGTCGGTTCCAATGCTGTCCCTCGCGTCGCGGTATATTCTTGTTGTGTTAGCCGCGTGATAGATGGATTTAATGCGGCCCTCAATCTTGAATACATCTACTCCAGCGGAGGTGTATTCATCGAGGTGCTCAATGAGGCAGAGGTCCTTTGACGAAAGAATCTCGGTTCCTCTCGCGTGCTCACGAATGTCAAGATAGTTTCCCGGGCGTTTTACCTCTACGAGCGCGTAGTTCCAGCGGCAGGGCTGAACACAGTCTCCCTGATTGGCGTCTCTGCCGGTCATGTAGCGGCTGAGCAAACATCTCCCGGAGTAGGCGACGCACAGCGCCCCGTGGATGAATGCCTCAAGTTCGATGTCAGTGTGCTCCCTGATTTTTTTTATTTCATCAAGCGTGGTTTCCCTGGCCAGGACTATCCTTGAGAAACCGGCTTCCTGCCAGAACCTTACAGCGAGGTGGTTGAGAGTGTTCATCTGGGTGGACAGGTGAATCTCGCTTTCGATGCCTTCGTCACGGAGCATGTAAAGCATTCCGGGATCAGATACCATTACAGCGTCAAAGCGGAATTTTTTCACAGAGCTGATATAGGTTCTGACCATATCGAGGTCATCTTCATGCAGGAAGGCGTTCATGAGAAACACGGTTTTTACTCCCCGCTGTCTGCAGAACTCGGAGGCCTCTTCCAGTTCGGCCTCGGTGAAGTTTCCGGCCCTTGAACGCAGGTTAAAGGCCTCTCCTCCCAGGTAGACTGAGTCAGCGCCGTAGTGGACCGCGAACTTTAGTTTCTCAAGGCTTCCTGCCGGCGAGAGGATTTCAGGTGTTTTTGATGTTTTCATTTAAACCGTGACCGGGAACAATTGTTTTATAGTATTCTGACCTAGCGTATCCGGAAAAACAGTTAAAAGACGCGCTGCTCCCTGCTGTGCCCGGTAGTTGACCAGGTTGTCAGGATAAATATTGATTCAGCTGTATATTAGGCAAGGAAAAAACAGATGAAGATTGACACTCGCACGCAGATTACGTCTCCGCGGGTCGCGCGGAGACGTGTTTAGTACAGCCTGAAGGGGGTTTACTCCGCGAGCATACTAAAAAAGCCGTAAACCTCAGCCTGATTCTTCAGATTAAACCTGGCGTTTGAAGGATCAGCCCCGATTTTCAGCGTAACAGCGTTTTCAGGCATTACCGCGAACATGTCCTCATCGGTTCTGTCATCGCCTGCCGCAAAGATGAAATCGTATTCGCCCCGCTTGAGAAAGGACGCTGCCGCAGTTCCCTTGTCGTAGAGAACGCTCTTGATCTCGACGACTTTATGGCCTTCAATAAGCTGAAGCTTTGGTTCATCCTTGAGGATATCCGCCAGATCAAATTTGAGATCGTTTATCCGTATTGAAGCGTAGTCAGGATCGGCGTTCCTGTAGTGATAGGCTAAAGAGGCTTTCTTTTCTTCAATGAAAGTGCCGTTAAGCCTGTCTACATATTCATTCAAAAGGGGCATTATCTTGTCCTTCCATCCGAGGTTGATGTCCCTTTTCTGAGCCGTCCACTCCTGTCCGGGTTCCCGTGTCAGATAGCCGTGTTCCGCGACGAGGGTTACATTCATGTTCTTAAACTGTTTTTCCAGAAAGGCTGCTTCCCGGCCGCTGATGACTATTACCCTGTTGAGAGGGTCAGAGGAAAGGAACTCGACGGTCTTTACGGCGGAGGCGTTTATTGCCGCCCTTTCGGGATATTTCTCGAGGGGGACTAATGTTCCGTCATAGTCAATAAAGAATATTCGCTTTGATGAGGATGAGTACATTTTTCTCATCTCAGATATTTTTTCTTTGTTTAGATATGTTACACTGAGTTTCTTCTGCGCCATTCTTACTTCGCCTGCCTGGTTGAAAAAGTGCATCGCCCATGTGAATACGTTGTAGCGGCTGATACGGTTCTGCATGATGGATATTCTGGAGCTTTTGTCGTTTCCGCTGAGCTTGAGGGCCTCATGGACAGTGTCGGCTGTTTCCTCAATGTCGTATGGCGAGATTATCATTGACTCGGTCAACTCGGCAGCTGCGCCGGCCATCTCCGAGAGTATGAGCATTCCGGGATCGTCTGTCTGGCAGGCGATATACTCCTTCGCGACAAGATTCATTCCGTCACGGATAGGTGTAATCAGCCCGACATCGCTGAGATTGTAAAGTGCAACAAGCTCATTGAAGCTCAGCGACTTGTACTGATAGATGATCGGTCTCCACGAGATGGTGCTGAAACGGCCGTTTATGCGCCCGACATTTTCATCAATCTCTCTCTTGATTTTTTTGTATCTGTCAATGTTATCTCTGGAGGGAACGACAACCATATTGAAAACAGTTTTTTCGTGCCATTCACTGTGTTTTTCGAGAAAGCGCTCATAAGCAAGGAGTCTGGTGAGCAGTCCCTTCGTGTAATCGAGGCGGTCAACAGAGAAAATAAGTTTTTTCCCCGAAAGCTGTTTCAACAGTTTTTCTTTCTCTCTGCCGACGGCTTTTGCGGCGGTCGCGCTGTGGAATTTCTGGTAATCAATGCCTATAGGAAACGCATCAGCCCGTATAAGCCTGTCCTCGTAACGGATGTAGTTATCTCTTATGTCGTAACCCAGTGTCCGCCTTACAGATTTGAGAAAATGCTGAGCGTAATCGTTCGTGTGAAAGCCGATCAAATCAGAGCCGAGCATACCATTGATTATACCGCGCCTCCATTCTCTCGGCATTATCCTGAAAACCTCAAAGGATGGGAATGGGATGTGAAGAAAAAAGCCGATGTCCTGTTCAGGAAAATCCTTTCTGATCATTTCGGGCAGAAAGAAAAGATGGTAATCGTGGACCCAGATAAAGTCGCCGGGCTGAATGATTTTTTTCAGCTCTTCGTAGTAAATAGCGTTCGCGTTGCGGTACTCCTCGTAGAACGACGAGTCAAAACGCGAAATTGAGGTGAAGTAGTGGAAGAGAGGCCATATCGTTTTATTGCAGAATCCGCTGTAGAACTTTTCATTCATTTTATCGGGGATATTGACCGGCAGAAGCTGGAACTCTGTGCTGGTATCATCAGCGAGCCTGGGATCGCCTTCGCCTATCCAGATTATCTTGGATGACATGCTGTTTGAGGCGCTCATTTTTTTCGAGAGAGCGAAGATTGCGGAAACCAGGCCTCCGGCGTTCTGCACCGCCTTGAATGAATCCTTTCTCTTGACGAGCTTAAATGGAAGCCTGTAGGCCGCGATTATGAGCCGGTTGTATTTGAATTGCCTGGATTTTGGCATATCTCATCTCCTTTCAAAGCATGAACTGTCAGAAGAAAATCGGCATATCGAGTTTCTTCGCCAGTCTGTAAACGGCATTTACAAGCCCGACGTGACTGTATGTCTGCGGAAAGTTTCCCCACTGCCCGCAGCTCGAGTCCCCGTCTTCGCTGAAAAGCCCCAGGTGATTGCTGCAGCTTAGAAGCTCGCTGATTACACCGTGCGATTTTTCGAGCTTTCCGGCAGCCGCGAGAGCTTCCGCGAACCAGAAGCCGCATATTATAAATGATGTCTCCTGCTTTCCGATGTCGTCGCTTTTATATCTGAAGTAAAGCCCCCTTTCAGAGAACAGCTCCTCCTCGTGGGCATTGATGTGAGCGATAGCTCTGTCTGAAGACGGGTCGAGATAGTTCATGGTAACAAGCTGAAGGGAGCTGGCGTCGAGATGAGCGCTTCCGACCGCCTGGGTGTAAACGCCTCTTTTTTCGTCGTAGCATTTTTCAATGTAATCGCGCGCCTTCTGAGCAAGGGCTGCTGATTTCTCGCTTATGGTTGAGTCTGTAAGCATGTTGCCTATCCTTATTCCAGCCATGCAGCCTGCCCAGTGAAATAGATAGGTGTAGAGGTGCTGCTGCTTTGTTACGCCGAATTCCCATAGGCCGGAATCGTATGAGTCCATGGTCTTTTCGATGCGGGCGAGAAGCCAGGAAACGACCGGTTCGGGCGATGCTCCCCTTGGAAGGCTCAGTCTTCTGTCCACAAACAGCGGAAGCAGGCTCACGAGAATCTGTCCGTATACGTCATTCTGTATCTGGCCATTGGCGTTGTTTCCAATCCTGACGGGCGTGTTGCCGTGAAAACCATAGAGGTTGAGGTATTTTTCCGAAGGAACCCTCTCTCCCAGGACGGTGTAGAGCGGGCTGATGTACTCGTTTTCGTTCATCATGACGTTTCTGATGAACTCAAAATAGCGTTCAAGCTCTTCAAAGTGTCCGATGTTGTTGAAAGCGTTCAGGGTGTAATAGGTATCGCGCATCCAGCAATAGCGGTAATCCCAGTTCCTGCCCGATCCTTCGTGTTCAGGAAGGCTCGTCGTTCCCGCTGCTATTACTGCTCCAGTGTCTTCATACTGGTGAAGCTTCAGAACGAGGGCCGATCTGATGACCTCTTCCTGGAAGATACCCGGTATAGAGGTCGACTTTATCCATGAACGCCAGTATTCAGCGGTTTTTTTAATAAAGATATCGGCGGTTTCTGCAAGCGGGGCTTCAAGCGGGAGCCCATAGGTGAAGGCGAGATAGGAGTCTTCGTTGAGGACAAAGGGCTTTTCCTCAATTATGTAGTTCAGCGGGACATTAGCGGTAAGTCGTACCATGTCGGCAAGGTTAAGGTAGCGTATATGGTTGCTTCCCATGACGGCTTCGGACTCAGTGTAGCCGTATTCTCCGACGGGTCTGCATTTTACAGTGATGACTGGTGAGCCCTCAAGGAGCTCTATCTTTCTGAAGAGCATGAGGGGTTTGAAGTAGCGGTCGTTTTGTCTGAAACGCGGAGCACAGTCAATTACCCTGAAACGTCCGTCGTTTGTTTTAAACTCGGTTATCAGAATATTCGTGTTGGGCATATATCTCTGTGTCGAGGTGTAACCCTTGCCCGCGGGCCTCACGCTGAATTCTCCACCCTTTTCCTTGTCCAAAAGTGAACCGAATACAAAACTGGAATCAAAACGGGGCATACACATCCATCTAACGCCTGCATTTGTGTCAATATAGGCGATGTAAGAGCAGTTCCCTACTATCCCCATAGAGTACTTGGGGTCTTTTCTCATGTTCAAACCTCGTGACGTTGTCTTTAAGCTGTTTCTTCCTGATACCTGTGGATATCAAAACGCATGTACGTAACAACTATGTGCCTGATTATGGCATATAGTTACACAGTGGTCAAGGTAAAAAGGGGGGGCGAATGGCGCGGTTAAACCGTTCCGTTTAAGATGCTCTCAATTTCAGATATTCTGCCGGTCGACAGGAGTCTTTCGGCAATTCTGGCGCATTCTTTCATGGAAAGCGTGCCTACTTCTTTTTTTATTCTCGGAATATAGACAGCATCCATGCTGAGCGAGCTTATCCCCACGCCAAGGAGAAAGGGAATGTATTTCTCACGGTTTGCCATATCTCCGCATACAGACACCTCTATTCCGGCTCTGCTGCATGCCTCGGATATGCGGGCTATGGAACGAAGTATTGAAGGATGATGCGGGAGATACATATCCGAGACCTTTTCGTTGGTTCTGTCTACGGCTATTGTGTACTGAATCAGGTCGTTTGTGCCTATCGACATGAAGTCTGTTTCAGCAGCCATTTCGTCGATAATCCCGATGAGTGAAGGAATCTCAATCATCATGCCTATTTTGGGAGAGGTGTTGAACTGGTATGAGTTCGCGGAAAGCTCATCCATGCAGCTTTCAACTACGTTGCGCGCTCTGAGGTATTCGTCGAGCGATGAAATCATCGGGAACATTATCCTCAGGTCGGAGCCGTGGCCTGCTCTTAGAATTGCCCTGATCTGCTGCTTGAATATGTCGATATGTGCAAGAGAAAATCTTACTGATCTCATGCCAAGGAAGGGATTATCCTCTTTCTGGAGATCGTAGTAGGAGAGTACCTTGTCTCCGCCTATGTCCAGCGTGCGGATTGTAGCCGGTCTTCCATCAAGTCCGTCGATGAGCTTTTTGTAGATGAAGAACTGCTCCTCCTCAGAGGGGAAGCCGTTGCGAATCATAAACGGGAACTCGGTCCGGTAGAGCCCGACGCCGTCAAAATCATCAATATTCAGCTGACTGAGGTCTGACAGGAGGTTGATATTCAGCCTTATGTAAACCCTTGTGCCGTCAGCGGTAAAGCAGGAACCGGGGATAATGTCTATTGCAGAATCCGCTCCTGTCTTTTCTTTCAACCTTCCACTGAATCGGTCGAGAATGTCCACTCCGGGATTCAGGTAGATGTTGCCCATATCAGCGTCAAGCAGGATCGGGGTGTCGCCCGGAAGGTTCATGAGGTCAGGTTCATCAACTATCACGAGCGGCAGACGGAGCGAGCGGGCGAGAATGCCCACATGAGAGGTTACGCCTCCGCTCACCAGGACAGCCCCGGCTATACCTTCAGCGGAGAGCTTGAGCAGGTCTGAGGGAAACAGCTCGGAAGCTATGACAATTTTGCCTTCATAGGCAGTTTCTTCCGTTTCGGACTGGGTCAGATTGTCGAGAAGCCTTACGGTCAGATCCTCAATGTCCTGTACCTTTTCGCGTATGAGGTGATTGGGACTCTGTGAGAATATGCGCTTGTATTTTTCAAAAACAGCGATAACTGCCTTAACAGGTTCCGTACCGCCTTCAATGAGGCGGCGCATTCCTCCGAGAAAAGCCTCGTCTTTTAGCATGAGTATGTGTGAAGCAAAAATGAGAGAGGCAGCGTCTGAAAGCTTCTCCTCAACCTTTTTTTGCAGATCCTCAAGCTGACTTTCGGTTGATCTGGCCGCGTTTTCAAATTCTTCAAGCGTGTGCCTGGAACCCGAGCCTTTAAATAGAGCCGGACCGTGCCTTCTGACGCCGTTTTTGATGACTGCCGGGGCAAACTTGATGCCTTCAGAGGCAGACTTGGCTTTGACGAACCTGTAAGACGAAGTCCCTGACCTGGACGCTCCGTGCCTTTTTGATGAAGCCGTGTCCGTTATCATGAGAAGATTAATGTGCTCGAGCATGGCCGCGAGCTGCGAGGCTGTTGCCTGCAGCGCCATTATGTCGTGTTCCACGAAGGGTCTGCTGGAATCGCGTTGAACGACAAGCACTCCGATTTTAAAACGCCCGCGGAGAATCGGAACCGCCAGGTACGCGTCAAAACCGGCCTCTCCTGAATCGGGGTATGATTTGAAGCTGGGATTTGTGCGGGCATTTACTTCAGCGATAGACCGCATCTCAACCAGTGCTGTTCCGGCAATCCCTTCGCCGGGTTTGAGCTTGATCCTGTTCACAGAGTCCGTGCTCAGTCCCTTTGTGGCCTTGAGTGTTAATACGTTGTAGGCTTCGTCGTAGAGGTAAATGGAGCAGATGTCCGCTTTCATATGGCTGGACACCATCTCTACGGCCTTTTGAAGGCAGTCAGTGAAGGTCTTTTCACTGAGGAGGCTGTTGAGGTCGCTTATGTCGCAGAGCATTTTTATGTGGTCGACGGGCATTCGCAGAAAACCTCCTGAAAAGGGACGCGCGGGTGAGAGCCGCAAAAGAATTATTAATATAATACTGTTGAAGCACTTCAGGAAGTCAAGACGATTTTAGATATCTTCGCGCTTCAGAAGGGTGCGGTGTACGCAGCCTGCAGCGTAAACCCGGTTGAGATGTATCTTGCCGAGGTATCGGTGATACTGCTGTAATTTGTATAATCAAGCGCCGCTGTTTCCTGGGCCGATATTTCTGAACGTGTGTCGATAATATCAGCTGACATAAGCAAAGTGAATTCCGAGCCTCCCTGAAGAACAAAGGAAAGCCCGGCCGAGGCCGCTCCCTTGAGAACTGTGTCATCGGTCAGGGAATAGCGCCAGGTTGAGGCGTAATTATACTCGCCGGTTGTCTTTACTCTGGTAAAGCTGAATGAAGCGCAAAACCCGAGAAGCAGGCCGCGTGAAACAGTGAATTCGGCTGCCAGTGAAACGGGGGCGGACAGGCTGTTCTCAGTCTTCTGTCTTACCTCCGTGTAGGCTTCGGATAAGAGCCTCAGGTCTGATTCTTCCCGGTCGAAGCCGCTGAAAAATGAAGCCTGAATTGCCGCTGAAGTCCCGCCGGAAAAGCTTATCATGTAGGCGGCTGTAACTCCAGGATTGCCGACGAAGCTGCCGTTGAATGAGTCTGAAACCTCCAGACTTTGAGAGACGCCGGTGCGGTCTGTGAAATTTCCTGAATATGATGATTTGCTGAAGCTGTATTCGCCTGAATTGAAGGTTAGGCCTGCTTCGTGCCGTCCCAGCTTAAGGCTGAGCCCTGCCAGGGCAGAAACACTGTGAAGGGAGTCCTCACGCAGTGATCCGGACTGGCCGATGTTTGTGTGTTCGGACCTGTAGAGTTCATCGAAACCGGCTGTGTAAATGACAGAGAGTCCGGCAGTAATACCAGCGGCTGTCTTAATCGACAGGGCGGGTGAGGCTGTAATACTGTACGATTCTGATTTTCCCCTGAGCGAACGGTTCAGGGCGTCTGCATATACAACGCTCTGGTCAATGTTAAGAATGTCTCTGAAACTCGAAGAGCTGATGTCCTGCTTGAGCGCGAATCCGGCTGAAAGCAGGCTGCCAGTGTGAGCATATCCGACTGTACCGGAGAAGCTGCCGTCGTTCATAACCTTCTCGTCCTGAGAGCCTCTCACAGACATTGTCAGGTCGGGGAATTCGGCTTCAATGAAGGGTTCATAGCTCTGCCTGTAGTTAATTCGAGCAGGTGAAAAGGATAGATTCATTCCGGCCCTGTCGCCTTCAGGAAGGGCGGCCATGAGGGCGGGGTTTCTCAGCGCGTCGAGCGGTCCCGATCCGCTTACTGCCCTTATATCGGAATAGGTGAGCGGAGAAGCCGAGATCGCAGCGGGGATAACGGTTAGAAAGACGGGAAGCATAAGGCTCATTTTTAGCATCGAATCTCTCCGCACTTGTTTTTGGTTTGAAACAATCCGCCGGGTCATCAGTCGCCTGTCAAATACTTCTCAAGGTATTCTGTGAGGTCGTTTATGTTTCTCTTAATCATGGCCTTGAATTCAGGGGGTATATTCTGCCCCATAACAACTTTGTAATAGTTTAGAGCGTTTCTTACCTGTCTCTTGTCAATGTACTCCTGCGCCTTCTCAAGCATTGGGCGGTACTTGTAGAATGAGTACTCTATCAGGTTCTTCTCGCGCGAGAGGCTCATCTCCCTGGGAAGTTTTTTAAAGTCATAGCTGACTTTGAGAATAGGCAGCTCTCGCTTGTACCGCTTCTCTGCGGTCAGAAGATTTTTGTAGAACGATTCCTCCTCGCGCCTTTTGCGTTCAGCCTCTTTGTCGAATACGTCGAACTCGCTCTCATCGTTTCGGCGGTCGCCAAGAATTTCAAAGTTGTTCTCTGTTTCGCCCGCGGGCTCATCATGGATAATCTTTTCAAATATCTCTTCGTCGCTGAGGGTGTCATTCTCTTCCGGTTTTATGATGTTTTTCAGGAGTTCAAATTCGTCGTCTTCTTCAGAACTCTCTGTGCCGGGAGGGGGGCCGTCGGGTGCGGTATCGTTGTATTCTTCTTTTCCGCTTTCAGGCAAATCGGCTGTGCTGCTTTCTGAAGCATCATCCTCAATAATCTTTTCAAAGATTTCTTCATCAGTTAAAGTGTCATTTTCTTCGGGGTGAACCAGGTCCTTTATAAGTTCGGGTTTTTCTGGTTCGCCGCTGTTATCTGAGGGGGGGATATCGGCCTTAAGAGGGGCTATGTCTTCTTCAGGCTCATTATACTCAAGCGTCTCATCTATTCCGGATGCTTCATTTTCTGTGTCTTCGGTTAATACTGATTCGGGCGCTGATTCAGGAGCTGTTCCGGCAGCCTCTTCTTTTTCCTCTGGCGAAAGAATGAACTCCTCTTCTATTGAAGAGGCTTCTTCAAGCAGGCCGGTGTCTGAAGTCTCTGTCTCATGTTCTGAGGGCGACCCTTCTTCAGCGGAATAATCCTCGGAGCGGTATGCATCATCTGATTCGTCACTGATATCCTCTGGAAAGAGGGCAGATTCATTATCGTCATCCAGGAAGTTATCTTCAGACTCGTCCAGCTTTAACGCTGGTCTGCTGTCTTTGACTTCTGTGAGAGAGGGCACCATAATCTCTTCTTCGTCAAATTTTTCGGCGGGAAGGCTCTGTTCAAGGCGTTCAGAAAGTTCAGAGAGCTGAGTTCTGAGCTGTTCAAACTCCTCAATGGCTTTGTCTTCATCGGATGATGATTCAGGCATGCCGCTGAGCTGATCTCTCAGCTCGTCAATCTTCCTTGCGTTTTCTTCCCGCAGACCAGAGATGACGGTTTTCAGGGAGTCAATCTCCTGTTTTTGTGATTCAGAAATCTCCTTGCGTATCCTTTCGGCTATTTCAGCCGCAAGCTTCTCCGATTTCGCGGCTGAATCTTCAGGAACACCTATGTTGATCGTCGGGGGAATGTCAAGGGTGAACTTTATCTCCTTTCTGTCATCGGAGAAGGGCAGGTGTCCATGGCTCTTCTGTTTCCGAATCTCTTCTTCTTTTTCGATTCTGAAGTTTTTTAGATACTCTATATCGGCGTCAATTTTTCGGCGGATATCGCTGTTTCTGGTACGCGCCTTCACTCCCTCGTAGAGTGAGATGGCTGTCGTAAAATCGCCCTTTTCAGCGTAAACCTCGCAGTTTAAAAGTGTCCGCCTGTAAACCCTCAGCTGTGAAGTTGAAGGAATAATATCGTCGGCGTAGTAGGGAAGACGGAAGCTGCCATCCGGGCGGATGAAAGGGGACGCGTGCTGGTCGCTCTTTCTCCTGTGAGCAGGCTGTTCGTCCGGAAAAGATTCCTCAATCTCCCTGTCGGTGGCTCTTTTACGGTACAGCTTTTCCGGCTCGGCTTCAGCAGGCTGCTGAGGAGCAGATTCTTTGTTTTTATCGTTGCCGGTTAGCGCCCAGGCCACAACACCGGCGATTCCCAGGCTCAATACGGTCAGTAAAGTTAACATTATGCCTGCTTTTTTAAAAAATAGTAATCCCTATGAGTAAGTATCGGTAATCATATCATACGACATGACATAAAATAATAAAAATTTTAATGGAATGGAAGCATACGTTATCATTTTTATGCCCATTGCCTGGATACCTCTGCTTGTGCGGAGCGCACCTCATTTCACGCGCGAGGCGCGAGGTCACCTTTCTCACTCCTTTTCTTTTATAAGAAAAGGAGTCAAAAGACTCCTCTGCGAAGCGTTTCTTTTCGCAACATCAATGCTTTCCTTTGTACGGAGCGTACTCACATTTACACGCGGGGCTTGTCGTCAATTTTCTCACCACTTTTCTTTTATAAAGAAAAGTGGTCAAAAGAAATCTGCCGCCAATGTTCCGGCCTTCGGCTTCCCTCCTCATCTTGTCATCCGCGGGTCGCTGCGTAACTCGTCTGCCTCGCAGACTCAAACAAACGCAGCGCCTTTTTCCGCGGCCGACTGTGATGAGTCTGCGCGCCTGACACGATGTCACAGTGCCGACGGCCGACAGGAGGTCGAAATAGCCGTCGGCAAACATAATGGCGGAATTAAAGAATCAGTTACTTTGTGTAATCATAGGATTACTTACTCAAGCGCAGCAGGACGCTGCGCTTTCCGGCTCCGAAGGAGCCTGACTAAAAAAAGCAATCTCTCAATATAATATTTCTGAGTGACTAATTCTTTGGACATGGATGTCCCATCGCCCTCCGCGCAGGATATCCCTTTTTCTTTGGTTACTTTCTTTTTTGGATCGAAAAAAGAAAGTAACGAAAAAGGTCTCACACTCTCAGTGTGAAATAGACGGCAGGCTCCCTGGCAAAAATGCCCGTTCGCTCTGCACAGAAAACAGTGGTAGGGGACGGTCGAGACCGTCCCGATTAAACCCAGTGCCGCGCTCCCAGCGTAAAAAGAATAGCAGTCCACATGCACAACAACAATGCAACAAAGAAAAATAATAGACAAATACAGACACTGTGATCTAATGTTCAGAAATATTTACAGCCGAAGAAAGAAGCTCAATTTCCGGCGGCCTGCCGGGATTCCGAAACATTACATTGAAGAACGGAACAAAGCATAGTTTTCTTAGGCATCCATAATAGAGGGGGACGCTTATGCCAGTCAGGGTACATAAGGATATGACTTTCGGTGAACTTATCAAGAACAATCCGGAGGCTGGAGCCATACTTGCTCGATATGGTCTTCACTGCATCGGCTGCCACATCAGCACTGTTGAAACAATTGAGCAGGGAGTAATGGCTCACGGGCTTGATGAGGCCACACTGAACAAGATGATAGCAGAGCTCAACGGCGAGCACTAATCGTAATCAATAATGAATGCTTAAAGAGGCGGGTTTTTACCCGCCTCTTCTGTAATGAGAAAAGCCGGGTTTTTGACCCGGCTTTTTTGTGCAGCAATATTATCTTTATAAAGCAATATTTGCCGGTGCATGCCATACGTAAATTCAAGCAACTAAAAGCAGCTGATCATTTAAGAAGATATAAAAGAATTTTATACTCTGCAATAATCAATTTCTAAAATAATGCATCCGATATATTCAAAACTTTATTCTTGAAAAACGAGAAACACTCCCATAAAAAAGCACCAGCGGATAGGCTGGGGCGACCGCTCACTCCTTTTATGTTTTACTTGCAACCTTAGGACTGTCAACTATATACGCAATCTTGATACGATTAGCCGTGAGAGATTTCAGCTAAGGTTTATTAATCGGCCATAGGTATTGGTATTTACAAGCTTTATCACTCTCAATCTGATTTTGTGACATTTGATCGATCGTCAGGATTATGAAGTATATTTTTTGGGGGGAATTTGAAGTTTATGAAGACTTTTTTTATATTCGGAGTTAATGCTACTTCATGGCGAAGTCGGGCAACTTTAATAGGTTTATTATTTATTCTACTCGTTTTTCTTTACGGCTGTGGTTCTCAAACTGAAGAAAATTATGCCATCATTGATGTGAATTCAGGGTTAAAGACTGTTATTAAGACAACTGGTTTTAAGTATAATAACGAAACATCCTCTCTCACTCGAAATGCTTCACCTGCTGCGAAGCTAAGTATCAACATGCTTAAAAAATGCAGCATTTCTTCTGACGTCGAACTTATAAAAGTTCGTTCTGAAACAGACAAGTTTGGAAAAACCCACAATCGTTTTCAGCAATACTTTAAGGGCTGCAGGATAGTCGGAGCTGAGTTAATTGAACACATCGACAGAGATGGCAATGTGTTTATGATAAACGGGAAAAACTTTGAGCCTGATGAGCAGTCATTCGAGTGTAAATTATCTGTAGAGAATGCTAAAGCTATTTTGATTGAACTATTGGACGCTAATAGTCCAGTCAACTTGAAGGATGAATATGAAGACGTTATTTACGCTGAGAAAAGGGCGTACCGTATTACTGCAAGCTATAATGAGATTGGAAAAGGATACCAGTCTTTTGATTATTATATTGATGCTAATTCAGGTGATATAATCGGGAAAATCAGTAATATCTATTCAAGCGGTTATCCTGTTACTCTCAGCGGTACAAGATTAAGCGGAGAGGGCGGAGGCACCGTTTCTTTTACAGGAGCATATAGCTTTTATGATGGACTGTATTATTTGTTAAGTCCAACAAGATTTTGGGAAATTCATTGTTTAACTTCATCTTTAGAAAGCGGGACATATATTTTTTCTAATTCATCAACCTCCTTTGGCAATTACTACCCGGCAGCAATTTCAGCAGCATATAACATTGATAGAGTTATATATTATACAACTTCAGTAGCTGATGTTCCTTTTTCAGGACCACTGGACGGAGTTTCTAAATTTTACATTTACGACGGTACGGTTCAAGTTGATGAATATTATTTCGAGGATGATAAAGCCCGTTTTTATGGGAACAGAGATATTTTTATTATTGGTGATGGTAATGGGGAGGGTTGTACTGCTTTGACGGTTCTGGATGTTATTGCTCACGAATTTTCCCATGCGATGATCAAATATTCAAGCGGTCTTCTCTAAACGGGTGAATCAGGTGCCCTAAATGAGTCATTTTGTGATATTTATGGGACAATAGTTGAATTTTATTTCCAGCAAGACGGGACAGAATTATACCCTGATAAACAGGCAGGAACTGCTGATTGGTACGGCGGGGAGGATTTTATTCTTGATAGGGTAGCTATTCGTGACTTTAGAAATCCAAATTCGCTTGGAGCTCCATCTGTATATTGCGGGACTAATTGGTATTATGGAAATAATAATAAAGTGTTTGTTCATAGAAACTCCTGTGTTCAAAGCCATGCATTCTATCTGTTGACTCAAAGCCTTGGACTTGATTTTACCAGCACTCTTGCAATCGGACTAATGAGAAACTATATGACTTCAACCATCACATACCCTGAGGCGGCTCAGCTCTGGGTTTTGGGAACATATGAGCTTGCGAATGAGTTATTCCCGGGCGATAATATATATCTCTGGTATGGGCAGACAGCCGTTGAAATATGGAACAGCCTTGGTTTTAATACAACAGGATATGGGCATTGATTATTCTCAGGAGGGCTAAAATGAAAAACTCAATATCTTTTCTTGCTTTTGTTAGTTTAATGGTGATTTTCCCGGGATGCGACGACAGTTCAACGCCTGAAGAGTCGACGGTCACTCCAGAGGTTCAGGAGCAGAGTGCAGTATTTTTTGCAGACAGCTGTATTGAAGATGCTGTAAGAGAACTTATCGGCAGGAGTACAGGCGATATCTACGAATCAGATATCACAGGTATAAGGGGATTTGTTCTTGAAGATTCAGAGGTAAGCGATCTCTCTGATTTGAGAAAGTTTTCAGAACTTAATTCTTTGAGTATAATTAACTGCCTGAATGTAACCGATTTTTCTGTTCTGGGTGAATTGTCCAATGTTTCAGAGCTTAAAATAGAGAGAACAAGACTTAATTCGCTTGAACTAATATCATCAATGACTCAGCTAAAGCGTCTTTCAATAAATAATTCGTTGTATCTGGGTGGTGATGAATGGGGTAAAATAGGTCTTCTGGCAAATCTGGCCGATCTTGAGTATCTTGATGTAAGCAGGAACGGGCTTGGCAGTACATCAACCTCCATAACTATAATTTTTGACGATTTGGATGATTTGCCCGAACGTCCTTTTAACCTTACACCTGAACAGTTTCAACCTCTCTCAGGACTCAAGAAGTTGAAGGGTCTTGACATTGGTATGAATTATCTGGCAACCGGGTATTTCGAATTCGTTTCTGGTTTAACAGCCCTTCAAAACTTTAATGCGTGCATTCCGGAATATTATTGGTATGAATCATATACCGCTCCATGTGGAGATTCATATAAGGGTAATTACATTGATGATGTTTCTTTCTTGAGTACTCTTTCAGAACTGCAAAAGATTGATTTGTCAAGCAATCCTGTCGCAGACATCTCACCGCTGCTTCAGAATACAGGTATTGGCGAGGGAGATACTGTATATCTGATGCAGACTCCATCCAGTGATGCAACCATCAACACGTATATTCCCGAACTGGAAGCCAGAGGTGTTACGGTTGAGTATGGCGACTGTTTGTGGTAAACAAGTAAAATTGTAATGAGAAAAGCCGGGTTTTTGACCCGGCTTTTTTGTGCAGCAATATTATCTTTATAAAGCAATATTTGCCGGTGCATGCCATACGTAAATTCAAGCAACTAAAAGCAGCTGATCATTTAAGAAGATATAAAAGAATTTTATACTCTGCAATAATCAATTTCTAAAATAATGCATCCGATATATTCAAAACTTTATTCTTGAAAAACGAGAAACACTCCCATAAAAAAGCACCAGCGGATAGGCTGGGGCGACCGCTCACTCCTTTTATGTTTTACTTGCAACCTTAGGACTGTCAACTATATACGCAATCTTGATACGATTAGCCGTGAGAGATTTCAGCTAAGGTTTATTAATCGGCCATAGGTATTGGTATTTACAAGCTTTATCACTCTCAATCTGATTTTGTGACATTTGATCGATCGTCAGGATTATGAAGTATATTTTTTGGGGGGAATTTGAAGTTTATGAAGACTTTTTTTATATTCGGAGTTAATGCTACTTCATGGCGAAGTCGGGCAACTTTAATAGGTTTATTATTTATTCTACTCGTTTTTCTTTACGGCTGTGGTTCTCAAACTGAAGAAAATTATGCCATCATTGATGTGAATTCAGGGTTAAAGACTGTTATTAAGACAACTGGTTTTAAGTATAATAACGAAACATCCTCTCTCACTCGAAATGCTTCACCTGCTGCGAAGCTAAGTATCAACATGCTTAAAAAATGCAGCATTTCTTCTGACGTCGAACTTATAAAAGTTCGTTCTGAAACAGACAAGTTTGGAAAAACCCACAATCGTTTTCAGCAATACTTTAAGGGCTGCAGGATAGTCGGAGCTGAGTTAATTGAACACATCGACAGAGATGGCAATGTGTTTATGATAAACGGGAAAAACTTTGAGCCTGATGAGCAGTCATTCGAGTGTAAATTATCTGTAGAGAATGCTAAAGCTATTTTGATTGAACTATTGGACGCTAATAGTCCAGTCAACTTGAAGGATGAATATGAAGACGTTATTTACGCTGAGAAAAGGGCGTACCGTATTACTGCAAGCTATAATGAGATTGGAAAAGGATACCAGTCTTTTGATTATTATATTGATGCTAATTCAGGTGATATAATCGGGAAAATCAGTAATATCTATTCAAGCGGTTATCCTGTTACTCTCAGCGGTACAAGATTAAGCGGAGAGGGCGGAGGCACCGTTTCTTTTACAGGAGCATATAGCTTTTATGATGGACTGTATTATTTGTTAAGTCCAACAAGATTTTGGGAAATTCATTGTTTAACTTCATCTTTAGAAAGCGGGACATATATTTTTTCTAATTCATCAACCTCCTTTGGCAATTACTACCCGGCAGCAATTTCAGCAGCATATAACATTGATAGAGTTATATATTATACAACTTCAGTAGCTGATGTTCCTTTTTCAGGACCACTGGACGGAGTTTCTAAATTTTACATTTACGACGGTACGGTTCAAGTTGATGAATATTATTTCGAGGATGATAAAGCCCGTTTTTATGGGAACAGAGATATTTTTATTATTGGTGATGGTAATGGGGAGGGTTGTACTGCTTTGACGGTTCTGGATGTTATTGCTCACGAATTTTCCCATGCGATGATCAAATATTCAAGCGGTCTTCTCTAAACGGGTGAATCAGGTGCCCTAAATGAGTCATTTTGTGATATTTATGGGACAATAGTTGAATTTTATTTCCAGCAAGACGGGACAGAATTATACCCTGATAAACAGGCAGGAACTGCTGATTGGTACGGCGGGGAGGATTTTATTCTTGATAGGGTAGCTATTCGTGACTTTAGAAATCCAAATTCGCTTGGAGCTCCATCTGTATATTGCGGGACTAATTGGTATTATGGAAATAATAATAAAGTGTTTGTTCATAGAAACTCCTGTGTTCAAAGCCATGCATTCTATCTGTTGACTCAAAGCCTTGGACTTGATTTTACCAGCACTCTTGCAATCGGACTAATGAGAAACTATATGACTTCAACCATCACATACCCTGAGGCGGCTCAGCTCTGGGTTTTGGGAACATATGAGCTTGCGAATGAGTTATTCCCGGGCGATAATATATATCTCTGGTATGGGCAGACAGCCGTTGAAATATGGAACAGCCTTGGTTTTAATACAACAGGATATGGGCATTGATTATTCTCAGGAGGGCTAAAATGAAAAACTCAATATCTTTTCTTGCTTTTGTTAGTTTAATGGTGATTTTCCCGGGATGCGACGACAGTTCAACGCCTGAAGAGTCGACGGTCACTCCAGAGGTTCAGGAGCAGAGTGCAGTATTTTTTGCAGACAGCTGTATTGAAGATGCTGTAAGAGAACTTATCGGCAGGAGTACAGGCGATATCTACGAATCAGATATCACAGGTATAAGGGGATTTGTTCTTGAAGATTCAGAGGTAAGCGATCTCTCTGATTTGAGAAAGTTTTCAGAACTTAATTCTTTGAGTATAATTAACTGCCTGAATGTAACCGATTTTTCTGTTCTGGGTGAATTGTCCAATGTTTCAGAGCTTAAAATAGAGAGAACAAGACTTAATTCGCTTGAACTAATATCATCAATGACTCAGCTAAAGCGTCTTTCGATAAATAATTCGTTGTATCTGGGTGGTGATGAATGGGGTAAAATAGGTCTTCTGGCAAATCTGGCCGATCTTGAGTATCTTGATGTAAGCAGGAACGGGCTTGGCAGTACATCAACCTCCATAACTATAATTTTTGACGATTTGGATGATTTGCCCGAACGTCCTTTTAACCTTACACCTGAACAGTTTCAACCTCTCTCAGGACTCAAGAAGTTGAAGGGTCTTGACATTGGTATGAATTATCTGGCAACCGGGTATTTCGAATTCGTTTCCAGCTTAACGGCTCTTCAAGAGTTTAATGCCGGGGTCCCGCTTTATTATTATGATGGATCATATACACCTTCTTGCGGAGATTCATATAAGGGTAACTATATTGACGATTTGTCTTTTTTGATTGGGCTTGTTGAGTTACAGGTAATTGGTCTTTCAAGCAATCCTGTCGCAGACATCTCACCGCTGCTTCAGAATACAGGTATTGGCGAGGGAGATACTGTATATCTGATGCAGACTCCATCCAGTGATGCAACCATCAACACGTATATTCCCGAACTGGAAGCCAGAGGTGTTACGGTTGAGTATGGCGACTGTTTGTGGTAAAAAAGTAAATTTGTAATGAGAAAAGCCGGGTTTTGACCCGGCTTTTTTTGTGCACCGAAAAAGGGCTACCCTTGTTTCAGGACAGCCCCATTTTTATCAACAAGAGCATTGAAGTGTTGTAGTGCTAAACAGTATCGCTCTCCCTGTGTTTTACCCTGATTTTATCGAGACAAAGCAATTCGGTAGAAGTTGTATAAAAGTGTTGACAGTATGAAATATATTATATTATATAATTGCATAATATTACAAATTTGAAATGAGGAGAATTCATGAGAAAGTCCATTAAGGATTGTGTTTATGTGATTATGATTGCCGCATTCGCGATGCTTTCAGCCTGTTACGAAACGGATGAATCTGATGACAGTAATGTTGTGAACCCTCAAAAAGAAGAACCTTCAATAATCGGTCAGAGCGGCGTAATTGTAGGTGATGTTGATACCGATGGTGACGGATTTTCAGATGCGGCAGGAATTGATTGCAGCGGAGACGGTATTGCTGACGGAATAGATACTGATGGTGACGGATTAATTGATGTGCTGTGGTCGTCATCATTTGAACTAGTTGACGAGGATGCGAAGACAGTAGCTGATGATGCCGACAGCCTGGCTATAACCTTTTACGGGTCGGATTCTTCAGAAAGTATAACAGGTGATCTGGTATTGCCTGAATCAGGGGCAAACGGTTCAACAATTACATGGGAAAGCAGTAATCCGGGGATAATAACTGATAACGGCAGTGTGTGCAGGCCCTTTACAAGGAATAGTTTACTGGTATTAACAGCAACCATTACAATGAATAGCAGTTCAGCAACAAAGACCTTCATATTGACTGTGATTGCGGCAGGAAATCCGGTTAAACCAGATGTAAAGGTCATCAATAATACAATTGAGGTGAGCTGGTCAGCGGTCGAGGGAGCGGAAAGTTATAACGTATTATGCAACACTTCTGATGATTCATCTGTCTACGAGAAATATATTGAAGGAATTACCGGGACATCAACGACCATAACAGATATCAGACATGACAGAAATTACTATATATGGATACAGGCTGTAAACGGTTCTAACACTAGCGAATACAGCCCTGTTAGTATAGTTTGTCAGAACTGGGTGTTTAACAATGGGTACACAGACCGTATAAATTCAATCGTCCTGGACAGCAGTGACAATGTCTATATGGCTTGTGCATGGTCGGAAATGGATCTGAATTATTCTGCTTATAATAGTGATATGCTTGTAAAGAAGATTCTTGGTGATGGTACAGAGGATACGGTTAATTGGAACAAGAGAATTAGCGATGCATGTTATTCTAATTCCGGAAATGCAATAGCTGTGGACAACGATGATAATCTCTATGTGGCTGGGTATGGTATCAATCTTGTAGACAGTACGGATGAAGGGCATACCAGCTATGACTGGTTTATAAAGAAGTATGACAGCGCTGGCAATGAAGATACTGAAAACTGGAACAAGGCTTTTGATCACAATCGCGGCCTCGAAGGCGTCACTTCAATAGCTATAGACAGCAATAACAATGTCTACGCAGCAGGTTACCGATATAATCAGGCCGAGTCAACCAGCTGTGACTGGTGGATCAAGAAGTTTGACAGCAATGGCAATGAAGATACTGAAAACTGGAACAAGGTTTTTGACGGTAACGGCTCCGATGATCTGGTATTTTCAGTTGTCATTGATAGCAGTGACAATGTCTATATCGGAGGGGTCGGGACGAATCTGGCAGGCGAATCAACCAGCTATGACTGGTGGATCAAGAAGTTTGACAGCAGAGGCAGCGAAGATACTGAAAACTGGAACAAGGTCTTTGACGGCAATGGAAGTATTGATCATCTGAATGCTCTGGCAATAGACGGTAATGATAACGTTTATGCGGTAGGGGTTGGAATCAATCTGGCCAATATATATAACTGGTCTGACTGGTGGATCAAAAAGTTCTCGAGTGACGGAAACGAAGACACCGAAAACTGGGACAAGAAGATATACTGCAACAGAAGTGATGAAATTGACAATACCATCGTCATTGACAGTGAAAACAATGTCTATGTGGCCGGTGCTGTTGTGGGTGATTCTGACACTGAAGACTGGTGGATTAAAAAATATTCGAGCAGTGGTGTTGAAGATACTGAAAACTGGAATATAATTTTAGACGGATCACAGGGTAATGATCTGATAACCACGTTAGCTGTCGACAGTGAGAACAACCTCTATGCCGGAGGGACAGGGGTTAATATTGCAGGAGTTACCAGCTGTAGTGATATTTGGCTTATGAAGATTTTTAAATAAGCCTGGAGCGATATACAATAACAGAAACAAAAGAAGAGGATGCTCGCGAGACATCCTCTGCTTTTTAGTATGTAAAAGTTTTAAATATTCTCAAATGCCTTTCTGATAAGTTCGCTGCTCGGCTTCTTTGTAAACCAGCTGACAACCGGGACTACAATGAATGGAACGATCATTCCAATACTGGAAGCTATCGGTGATTTGTCGGCTCCCAGGTAGAAGAATAGAGATACTGACAGGGTGATCCCCGTAACCATTCCAGTTGCCGCTCCTGCCCGCGTCGCTCCCTTCCAGTAGAGGCCGTAGAAGTAGGGCGCCATAAACGCTCCTGCAATGGCTCCCCATGACAGCGACATAAGAGTGACAATGAAGCCGAATTCATATCGGGCAATAAAGTAGGAGATGATTATAAACAGACCACTCAGAAAGCGCATCATTGCCAGTGAGTCCTTCTTGGATATCTCGGGGTTGATATGGCCCTTGTACAGGTCAATCGCGACTGAGGATGAAGATACCAGCACAAGAGACGAGAGTGTCGACATGGAGGCCGACAGCACAAGAAGAAGAATGATTGCCATAAGGCCCTCTGGCAGGTGCGTTGTAAGCAGATCGGGAATAAGCCTGTCAAAGGCCGGCTTTCCGTTGACCAGAGGAATGCTGTCGTAGAAAAGATGAGACAGCGCCCCTGTGAAATAGGCTGAAAATACTATTATTACAGCAAAAACAGTTGTTACTATAGTAGCCTTTTTGATAACAGATTCGTCTTTTATTGCGTAGAACTTCTGGACCATCTGCGGCATTCCCCAGGCTCCCATTGAAGTCATAAAAACCAGAGACGCAAGAAGAAGCATCCCGGGGCTTTTACCGCCAGACATGTGGGCCGAGTACGCCTCGGAAAGCCTCTGAAAGATTTCAGTGCCCGATCCGGTCTTGCCAATCAGAACCGCGACCATCGCTATGGATCCGATTATCATGATGAAGCCCTGTATGAAGTCGGTAAGGGTTATAGCGAAGTAACCGCCCAGAACAAGGTATATGCCTGTGATCCCGATCATTATTAGAAGAGCGTATTCGTAAGGCATACTAAAGTTTATCTCAAAGAGGTGTGCCAGTCCCTTGAAGACCGAGGCGGAGTATGGAAGCAGGAAGATGAATATGATACTTGCGGCGATCATCTTCATGTAGCGTCCCTGAAAGCGCTCGTGAAGGAACTCGGGCATAGTCATGACGTCGAGGTTCTGTGTCATGCGCCTGGTTCTGCGCGCGAGGACTATCCAGGCAAGAAGCGCGCCTAAGAATGCGTTCCCGGCCGATATCCACAGGACGTTGATGCCGAATCCCCAGCCGAGCTTCCCTGCGAAACCGATGAACATTACCGCTGAGAAATAGGTAGTACCGTAGGCCACAGATGATATCCATGGGCCGATGCTACGGCCTCCGAGAAAGAAATCTCCGAGGGACGATGTTTTCTTCATTCCCCATATACCGATTCCAATCATAAGGGCGAAGAAAACAACAAGCAGAATTATAGCTGTCATTATGCCTCCGATTTGTTTTTTTTTACGCGGTGGGCGGAAAATGAAAAAATGCCGCCTGTGAAGTCAGGTCTCATTACAACACTATTGCCATGATGGGGTCAATCACATTTTGACAGCGGTGAAGACGGAGGTCGTCATGGCATTTATGCAGTATTCAGAATATGATTGGTGATTATCAGAGAGGGTTAGCGGTTTTGAGGTGTCAAAGGCCAGCTTCCACGGTCCTCCGCATATTGATGCCGGCAGAGTAATGTCTGCAGGCCTGTCATTGGCGTTGAAAACCATGTAGATGTCACTGTCGGGATTGTCCGATACCGCGCAGTTTCCGTTGACAAGAAGCGCGACGAACCTGCTTTCAGGTGACCAGTCAGGTTTATCGGGCTCAAGGCCGTGCCAGCTTATATCGGGGGCATCGCAGCCGGGATTTATCCGGCCTGTGAAGAAGTCTCTTTTTCTGAGGGAGGGGTGCTCTCTCCGGAATCTGATCATGAACTGTGTAAACTCAAAAAATTCCGCGGCTTTTTCACGGCCCGACCAGTCCAGCCAGGAATACTCACTGTCCTGGCAGTAGGTGTTGTTGTTTCCGCGCTTAGTCCTCATAAATTCGTCACCCATAAGAAGCATCGGGATACCCTGCGAAAGGAACAGTGTGGCTATGAAGTTTTTCATCTGACGCAGGCGTATGGAATTTATCTGAGAATCATCTGTCGGCCCTTCAGCGCCGTAGTTTCTCGAAATGTTATGGTTTTCACCGTCCCTGTTGTCCTCGCCGTTAGCCTCATTGTGTTTCTTTTCATAGCTGACGAGGTCGTTGAGCGTGAAGCCGTCATGACAGGTAATGAAGTTGATGCTGCGGCACGGACCTCTCCCTCCCATGCCGTAAAGGTCAGAGCTGCCGCAGAGCCTGGTGGCAAACCTTCCGGCTCTGTCGGCATCTCCTCTCCAGAAAGAGCGGACATCGTCCCGGTACATGCCGTTCCATTCCTGCCATCGGGACGGGAACTTGCCGACCTGATAGGCTCCTGCCGCGTCCCATGCCTCGGCAATGAGCTTCGTGTTACGGAGAATGGGGTCATCTTCGATTCTCTCTATCAGGGGGGGATTGCTCAAAATGTTTCCGTTGATGTCCCTGCCCAGAATTGAAGCGAGGTCGAATCTGAAGCCGTCTACTTTCATCTCGATAACCCAGTACTTGAGGCAGTCGAGTATGAATTCGCGCACGAGAGGGTGATTGCAGTTAAAGGTATTTCCGCAGCCGGAAAAGTTCTTGTACCGGCTTTTATCCTCCTCAAGCATATAGTAAATTGAGTTGTCAATTCCCTTGAAGGAGATGACGGGGCCGCGTTCATCACCCTCACCGGTGTGATTAAAAACCACGTCAAGAATTACCTCAATGCCCTCATCGTGAAGGGCCTTAACCATTTCTCTGAACTCTATAATCTGGAGGCCCATGGCCTCTGTTGATGAATAGGTTGCCTTTGGCGCGAAAAAAGCTATCGTGTTGTAGCCCCAGTAGTTTTTGAGCCTTTCTCCGGTAAAAGGATTATGAAAGATGTTGTCGTACTCGTCAAATTCCTGAACCGGCAACAGCTCGACGGCGGTTACACCGAGTTCTTTAAGGTAGGGTATCTTTTCTATAACACCCCTGTAGGTGCCTGGATATTCGGCCCCGGAGGAGGGGTGTCTGGTAAATCCCTTGACGTGCATTTCGTAGATTATTGTTTCTTCGGGAGAAAGCTGCAGCTGTCTGTCGTCAGGAAGGTCGCTCGCGTCTATAACTATGGCCCTCGGTACATGGTAAACCGGGTCGTCAATTTCGGCAGGCCCGTCAAGGTCCCGGACCTTTGACAGGTCCCATCTGAAGTTATCGGTTAGCGCCCTGGCGTATGGGTCGATTATAAGTCTCTCCGGATTAAACCTGTGGCCTTCCGCGGGTTTATAACGGCCGCCTATTTTGTAGCCGTATTGCTGGCCTTCAGCGGCACCTTCAATCCATATATGCCATATATCGCCAGTTCGGTTTCTGGCCGGATCAAGCGGGACTGTTATGTACTCCGATTTTGGTGTTTTTTCAAGAAACAGCACGACAGATACGGATTCAGCGTTTCTGCTGAGGAGAGAGAACTGTACGCCGTTACCCTCAACACGTGCTCCGAGAGGTACAGGCCTGCCCGGCTTGCTTACCGGCGGAAACGTTAGTTTTGTCACTGGCTCCTCCGGGAATGAAAAGTCATGATCCTTAAGCCGGGCGTATTATTGCCGATAATACGCTTAACTGCAAGAAGTTTTAGAAAAATTCTAATGCTGCTGTGTGCCTTACCGAAAATAGTATTGATTAATATCAAACACTCCAGAGTATTAATCTACCAGGTTGAAGGCTTTTGCGGAAAGCACCTCCGCAAAAGCCTTTTTTTTGTATCATTCACGACAGCTGCCTTTTCACAAACCTGTGTCTCTTTTAAGGCCCGTGGCAGAAATAAAGTATATGTGAATTTCTTACGATAATCAATAATAATCGGAGAAACGGATATGATCCTCGAAATACACGAGATTAATCCTCAGGCAAGGCTCATTAAAAGGGCTGTTGAGGTTTTGGAAAAGGGAGGATTGATAGTATATCCGACCGATACCGTATACGCGTACGGGTGCGACATTTTGAGTAAAAAAGCCATAGACACAATATACAGGCTCAAGAAAATTGACCGGAAAAAACCTCTAAGCTTTATTTTTAGCGATATTTCAGCAGTCAGCGAATACGCGAGACTTGTCTCCAACGAGGCTTACAAGACGATGAAGCGTCTCCTGCCCGGTCCTTATACCTTTATTTTTGAGGCTTCGAAGCTCGTTCCGAGAATTGTCACCACAAACCAAAAAACTATTGGCATCAGGATACCCGATAATAATATTGCCTTAGAACTTGTCCGCACTCTCGGCAGGCCGATACTCTCCGCGAGCGTTAATACTCTTTCCGGGGAGTATGTTGTTGATCCGGGGCACCTTGAAGCCGTATATGCCAATGAGGTTGATCTTGTTGTTGACGCCGGGCAAAAGATATCAGAACCTTCGACTATTGTTGATTTCAGCAGCGGGGCTCCTGAGCTCCTGAGAAAGGGAAAAGGAGAATGGGCTTAGGCCTGTTCAATCATAAATAAAGGATGGTGGGAAATATGTCGCCTGAAATACGTGGATTTCTGCTGGTGTTGAAAGCAATCGCTATTTATCTCATGATAGCGGGGGCTGTCGCATCTATTTATTATCATCTGAAAAGACGAGACCTCTTTGGTGGGTATATAGGCGGATTTGTTGTCGCCGTAATCGGGGCATTGATTGGCGGATTTATTCTGGACTATTTTCTTCTCGACATTACAAAGCTGGTACTCTCCTTCCTGGCTGAAGGGGCGGGAGTTAATATCATAGCCGGATTTTTAGGCGCTTACGGGGCCGTTTATCTGATGAACAGGCTCAATCACGACAAGGAACGTAAAAAGTATTAGGATGTAATCCTGATGCAAATCAAACCGCTCCCGGTGCTGCCCAATGATTTTAGATAAAGTAAACTGCGTAGAAGACCTCAGGCGTCTTTCAGTTGAAGAGCTTTCTCTTCTGGCTGAGGATGTCCGTGCGTTTATTGTAGACTCACTCTCCGGCCGTGGAGGGCATCTTGCCTCTTCACTTGGGGTTGTGGAGCTTACAATAGCGCTCCACTATATATTCAACACGCCGAATGACAGGCTTATCTGGGATGTGGGGCATCAATGCTACGCGCACAAGATTCTTACGGGAAGGAAGGACAGCTTTCACAGCATAAGGCAATACGGCGGGCTTAGCGGCTTCCCAAAAATATCCGAATCCCCGTTTGACGCCTACAATGTCGGCCATAGCAGTACGAGCCTGTCGCTCGCGGCGGGTGAGGCGATAGGGCGTGACATGAATGGCGAAGATTATAAGGTAGTCGCCGTTATCGGAGACGGTTCCATGACCGGCGGAATGGCTTTTGAGGCTATGAATCAGATCGGCAGGCTTCGTAATGATATAATCATCATCCTCAATGATAATGAGCACTCCATTTCAAAGAATGTCGGGGCCCTTTCGACATATTTAACAAGACTGATATCGGGTCCCGCCTATAACAGGTTCAGGAAAAACACCATGGAGGCTCTCAGGAAGATACCGTTTGCCGGAGAGCCGCTCTTTAAAGCCTTCTATAAGCTATTCAGCAGTATCAAGGGCTTCCTTATGCCCGCAAACAATCTGTTTCAGGATTTGGGAATAAGGTATTTCGGGCCTGTTGACGGGCACCGGATTGACCAGATGTGCGAGGTCTTCTCTAAAGTGAGGGATATCAACAGCGGTCCAAAAATTATACATGTAATCACGCACAAGGGGCACGGATACCGCCCCGCTGAAGATGACCCCTGCCGCTTTCACGGTACCGGACCATACGACAGGCTTACCGGCAAAAGCGTTGACAGTAAATGTCCGGACTCGTATTCAACAATCGCGGGAAGGACACTTGGTGAGCTTGCCGCTGCAGATAAAAAAATTGTCGCTATTACAGCTGCTAT
This sequence comes from Spirochaetota bacterium, assembly GCA_963663865.1. Taxonomy (GTDB): domain Bacteria; phylum Spirochaetota; class UBA4802; order UBA4802; family UBA5550. The sequence continues at coordinate 2,356,875 of OY760686.1, read as the reverse complement.
GAAGCTTGGAACCGGGCTTGGCGAATTTGAAAGGGTAGCGCCGGACAGGCTCTTTGACGTAGGCATTGCCGAGCAGCACGCCGTAACCTTCGCCTGCGCCCTCGCGAAGACCGGGCTTAAGCCCTTTGTGTCAATATACTCAACGTTTTTACAGAGAGCCGCTGACCAGCTTATACACGATGCCGGCATAATGAACCTTCCAGTCAGGATACTAATAGACAGAGCAGGGCTTGTCGGCAGCGACGGAGAAACACACCACGGACTTTTCGACATATCCATAATAAAGGCGATACCTAATTTCATGCTACTTGCTCCGTCAAACGCGGATGAGCTGAGAGATATGATACACTTCGCCGCCGCTCACGACTCCGGTCCGCTTGCTATACGCTATCCAAGGGGCTTTGATGATAAGCCGCGTAAAACCCCATACCGGCCCAGGCGCTTTGTTCCGGGGAAAATGAAGATAATATCAGCCGGTAATGACCTTGCTGTTTTTTCCGTGGGCGATATGCTTGCGATCAGCCGTGAAGCGGCCTCAATTTTGAAAAGAAATGGTATTAATGCAGCCGTTATTGATGTCAGAAGCATTAAGCCGCTCGACGAAAAGACCGCTCTGGCTGTTATCGAAGAAACGAAGGCCTTTATAACCGTAGAGAATGCCTATGAGTCTGGAGGTTTTGGAGAAGAACTGCTCGCCAGGCTTCCCCGAAAGCTTGCCTCAAAGAGACTTTTCTCTGCCGCCTTTCCTGATGAGTTCATTACTCATGGTACGAATGAGCAGCTCTTTGCGGAATGCGGGCTTGACGGGCCTTCTATAGCTCAAAGGGTGATAGAAAGCCTGAAGCCTTCTCGCAGGAAAAAAACGGTGAAATGAAAAAACAGCGGCTTGACTTGTACCTGTCTGAAAAGGGGCTTTCCGCTTCAAGGGAAAAGGCGAAGCGTGAAATACTCGCCGGCTGGGTGAAGGTAAACGGGGAGACCATCAGAACAGCTTCTCACGGAATAGCGGGAGATGAGGACATCAGTGTCGAAAGGCCGGGGGGCCTCTTCGTGAGCCGCGGCGGTTACAAGCTTGCAAGAGCGCTGGACTTTTTTTCGATAAACCTTCATGGGGTTACGGCCGCCGACCTGGGGGCTTCCACAGGCGGTTTTACCGACTGCATGCTCAGGGCAGGCGCTTCGCGTGTGTACTCTATCGATGTGGGTTACGGGCAGCTCGATTACTCTCTCCGTCAGGATCCCAGGGTAACGGTAATGGACAGGACTAACGCGAGATATCTTGAGCCGGGTATGTTTGACCCCGCTCCGGAATTTATCGCCGCAGATCTATCCTTCATATCCATAACGAAGGTCTTTCCTGCTGCAGCTGCGGCATTCACCGGAGCGTCCGGAGTGTTTTTAATCAAACCGCAGTTTGAAGCTATGAAAAGCGAACAGAAAAAAGGCGTGGTGAGGGACAGGAAGCTGCATTCAGCCATTGTCACGAGGGTAATAGATAATCTGGCTTTGCAGGGAGCTCTGTGCAGAGGGATAACCTGGTCACCCGTAAAAGGCCCTGCGGGGAACATTGAGTTTCTTCTCTATTTTGTTGTCGATACAAACCACCGGGGCCTCGCGTGTTCCGAAGCCGAGATTGAAGCGGCTGTGGATGATGCTCATATTAATCTTTCCGAATAGCCGTTCTTTTATTTGTTGACCCACAGATATCGCTGTGTTCAGAATACACCTATGATTATTATATGACAAGATGCATACATTTCAGGAAAAAGCTTATGTGCTTAACGCATACTCTTAACAGGGGGGCCGTATTGAAGTTTTCAAAAGCAGCTGTATTTATTCTGTCCGCATTGTTTCTTCTTCCGGGGATGGAGCTTTATTCATACGACATGAAGGATGTCATAGCCGCGCCAGTGCCGTTCAATCCATCGGAAGGGGCCGTAGCGTTTCTCAATCTGCCGGCGTTTGATGAGTTTACCATCGATGTATTCGATGTTAACGGAGATACTGTGGCGAGAAGGAGTTACAGTTCACCCGGAAACGTTAGATGGAACGGGCGTAACACAAGAGGCAATGTGGTTAAGCCGGGCCTGTACATTATCAAAGTGACGGCAAGGGACAGTGCCACGGACAGCTATGGAAAAAAGACAATACGGGTTCTTGTGAGATATTGATATTATGAGAAAGCAAGTAAAACATTTTGTAATATGCTCTTTTCTTCTGCTCGTGCTCGCGTCAGGAGCATACGCGGACGGGGCGGGCTCAAGGGCCGCTTTTACGCGTTCAGGATGGGCCGGCGCCAGGAATGTTGCAATGGGGAAGACAGGGATCGTCGTTACCGACGATGTCTATTCCTTATACTGGAATCCAGCCGGCCTCATGCAGCTCAGGGCGAGAAAGAAGATGGATGCTCAGGAAATTAGGAAAAAGGCCAGGGAGGGCGCTGTGAGCGGCATTTCCGAGAGCGACCTGATGAACTTTTCAGAGGATAAAAGCGACGCTCCGTTTCTTGATATTGGTCTTTCAGCCTCAGCGCTAAGCGAATCAAGGCAGGCGGCCTTTTCAGGAGCCGCTTTCGGCCTCTTCGGAGGTGTTGCCGGGGCCGGACTCTACACCCTGGCTTCGACGGGAATCGATAAGTATGACAGCTCCGGGGGCTATCTCGGCGAGGCCCAGTATGTTTCCGCAGTCTCATATCTGTCCTATGCCTGGAGCGCGGGAATAACAGATATGGGAATATCATTAAAAGGCCTTTATGAAAAGATTGATGACGCCTCATACGCGGGAGCAGGTCTTGACGCCGGTGTTCAGGTATATGTGCTGCCCTTCCTGAAAGCCGCGTTCTCAGCCACCGACCTCGGAAGCGGTTTGAGGCCGGCAGGTGAGTACCAGGGAGTAAAAAAAGAATATGATTTCGCGTATCCTCAGCTTTCCGCTGGTGCGTCTATTGAGGCGGACTCTGGCTTTATGTTCTCATTTGTGGTGACAAAACGACTTGAACAGGATGGTTACATAATCTCCGGGGGAGTTCAGTACGAATTGATGGAGGAGTTTAAATTTTGCATGGGAATAAGCGATAATACATTTTCAACCGGCGCCGCTTTTTCGGTTTACGGCCTTAGCGTTTCATACGCCTTTAGTTTTGACAAGATTGATTACGGCATGAACAATACCGTTTCAGTATCACTACTTCTGTAGGCGGGGGATATGACGGTTCATGTATTTACGACCCCCGCTCTTATGGGGATTCTCAATGTAACTCCCGACTCGTTTCATGACGGCGGGCGTTATTTTACAAGGCAGGCAGCTGCTTCCCGCGCCTTTCAGATGGCAGATGAGGGAGCTGATATTATAGATGTGGGCGGTGAATCAACAAGGCCCGGATCAAAACCGGTAAGCGGTCAGGAGGAGCTTGACAGGGTCTGTCCGGCTGTCGAGGCCGCTGTCTCAACCGGGCTTCCTGTATCGGTCGACACGACAAAGTCGGTGGTAGCGGCCGAGGTCATCAGGCTTGGCGCGACTATAATCAATGATATAAGCGGGTTTACGTTCGACGATAAAATGCCTGATGTGGTTGCCGCTGGGGGAGCTCTGGCTGTTCTAATGCATATAAAGGGTGTGCCCGAGACTATGCAGAGCGACACTGATTACGGAGACCTTGTCGGTGAGGTCGCGGCCTTTTTGAAGAACGCTGCGGGGCTTGCTACGGCAAGAGGCATACCTGAATCGAAAATTATTCTCGATCCCGGCATAGGCTTCGGAAAAACATTTGACGGTAATTATCTTATTTTAAAGAATATTAAAGTATTTAAGGAGCTCGGGTTCCCGCTGCTGATCGGTCTTTCAAGAAAGTCGATGATAGCGGGACTTTACGGCCCAGGCGAAGACCGTCTGCCCGGGACAATAGCGCTGAATTCAGCGGCGGTGATGAGCGGCGCTGACATCATAAGGGTACACGATGTCAGGGCGCACAGGCTGGCCCTTGACGCGCTAATCAAGCTGAAAGGAATTTCTTAAGAGATTATGGGAGCTGGCGAAAAAATATTGGAGTACCTGGGTGTTTTCTGGGACTACGTCAGAAACGTAGCGGATATCTTTATCGTTGCTTTCATCGTATACTGGGTTTATTCTTTTCTCAGGAAGACGAAGGCAATTCAGCTTCTGAAGGGGCTTTTTGTAATTCTGATCGTTGCCGCGCTTTCAAAGCTGCTGAGGCTCGAAACCCTCGATTGGCTCATTACTAACCTGTCATCATCTCTTATCATAACAGTAATAATAATTTTCCAGCCCGAACTCAGGCGGCTTATAACACAGTTCGGCCAGAGAAGCTGGCTCAACCCTGAAAGCAATAAGGAAGCCTTTCAGCTTGACGAACTCGTGAACGCGCTTTTTTCGATGTCGCAGGCGCGCGTAGGGGCGCTGGTTGTGATAGAACGCAACACGGGCCTTAAGAGCTACATCGAGTCCGGTGTTGCTATTAATGCTTCAATTTCCGAGGAGCTTATCCGTACCATATTCTATCCTCCGACACCTCTTCACGACGGAGCGATAATAGTCCAGGGCGGACTCATTTCAGCGGCGGCGTGCTATCTTCCGTTAAGCGATTCCAAGCAGCTGAAGAAACAGCATGGAGCCAGGCACAGGGCAGCTCTCGGTATCGCCGAGGAGACCGACGCTCTTGTGCTTGTGGTGTCCGAGGAAACGGGCTCAGTTGTTCTCATGGTAAACGGAAAGATGTATCCCAGGGTCAAAGAGAGCGAGTTGAAGAACATGATTCTATTTTATATGAATCCAAAAACAGCCTATGAGGAGTACAGCAGTTAAATGGGTACTTTCTACAATAAAATCAAGGAATCGAAGTTTGTTAAAGCCCATTTGCCCAAGGCAGGCAGTCTGCTTGCGGCTGTAGCGCTCTGGGCCTACATAGCTAATGGGCAGATATCTGAAGTCGAATTCAGAATACCAATAACAATCAAGGATCTCCCGTCATCTACGGTGGTCGCGGAACAGTCACACCGCTTTGTCATCGTAAGGCTTGAAGGCAAGTCCGACAGTTTGAAAAATGTCCAGATAAAGGACATTCAGGCCGTTGCAAATCTAAAAGGGGCCAGACCAGGCGCAAAAAAGCGGTATCCGCTTAAGCTGGTTAAGTCAAATGTCCCTGAAAATGTCACGATCAGCCTGGGTATGTCCCATATATATGTCAGGCTTGAAAATCTTGTTACGAGAACAATTCGTGTTCTTCCGCAGATCCTCGGGGAGCCTGAAAAAGGATACTTCGCAGGGCAGGTCTCCATCAACCCCGAGTTTACGGTTGTTGAGGGGCCGCAGTCTGAGATGCAGGGCCTTAATGTCCTGAAAACAGTCGAACTGGACATTACGGGTAAAGATGGCACTGTCATAGAAGAACTTGAAATTTTAAAACAGTATTCTCTGAAGGGCATAAATGTCTCAGATTCTGTCTTCACCGTCACAGTTCCAATCAATAAATATGAGGGCAATTATGAGTTCTCGATACCGGTTTCTTTCAGAAATCCGGGCCGGTATCTTGAATACAGGATAAAGCCGCAAAGTGTCAGGGTAACACTGAGGACTGTTCAGGAGCTGGATGTAGCTGTTGCCGATTTTGAGGTATTTGTCGATCTTTCGGCGCTTAAACAGTCAGGCCCCGCGAAAAAACTTGAACAGGAACTGGATGTGGCAGTGTTGTGCAAAAAGCCGTTGCGGAAGGATGACTGGCTTTTTTCAAAGCCCGAAAGAGTGAAGATAACGGCTGTGCCCAAATAATCGGTTATCTCAGTCAGAATTGACGGGTGATCCCCGGAGGGAACAATGAATCTAATAAAGTTATGTGTAAATATTGACCATATTGCTACACTGAGGCAGGCCAGGGGGGGGGCTGAGCCGGATGTCATCAGGGGAGCTGAGATATGCGAGCAGGCCGGAGCCCATGGAATAACGGTGCACCTGCGAGAGGACAGGCGCCACATCCAGGACGCAGATGTGTTTCGCCTCAAGGAGACAGTAAAAGGGGTGTTTAATCTTGAGATGGCCCTCTCCGACGATATTATAAGCGTGGCGAGGAAAGTAAGGCCTGACCAGATAACACTGGTCCCTGAAAAGAGGCAGGAGCTTACCACTGAGGGCGGCCTTGATGTGAAAAGCCGCTTTGATCGGATTAAAGACGTTTGCACAGAGTTTCGAGAGTCAGGTACTGTCGTGTCGCTCTTTGTTGAGCCTGATATTCGAATAGTTGAACTGTCGCTTGAGGCCGGTGCGGATTACGTGGAGCTTCATACCGGCACTTATTCGAATGCCATGTCAAGGGACGAAGTCGTCCATGAGACGGGGCGGCTTATGCGTGCCGCTGAGTATGCCTCGGACATAGGGATCGGGCTTAACGCTGGACATGGACTGAACTATGACAACCTTGGGCCGCTGCTGAAAGCAAAGGGCCTGAATGACCTCAATATAGGCCATTCCATAATCTCAAGGGCAGTTTTCACTGGACTCAGAGAGGCTGTAGAATCAATGCTCGCGATAATTAGAAGCTGCGAGCAAAACCAGAGGGAGATTTGATGTTTATTATCGGACTTTTAAAGTTTATCTTTCTTTTTGTTCTGATCGTCTTTATCATAACTATGCTCAGACTTGTGATAGCGGTCAGAAGGAACATGCCAGGGAGAGGAACAGGCCGGACGGACAGAAACAGGGAAGGCAGCCGTAGAGAAGAGGCTAAAGGTAAGACAATTGAGCTTGATAAAGATCAGTATAAAGTTGAGTGACAGGAAATATGCGCTGTAATCTTAAAGTCGTATTCAGCTGGTTGTTTACGCTTGCGCTTCTTGCGGGGCTTGCGTCCTGCGGCAGCGACTCGGGCGATTTCGCGGTAAAACGCCTGCAGGATGACTCGTTCAGGCGCATTAAAGGCAGGCTCTATGTAGATGAGTCTGAATCAGTCAATTGGACATACGTATTCAGGAAGCCCCAGAGAGAGCGTGAAATAGGCATTCTGATCCAGAAACAGGAAGTCGGCTGGATAGATGTACTGTTTAGAAATGACAATGTCGGAGTTGAAAAGAAGGCACTGCACGGTGTTATTTCCGACCTGCTTGAGGGAGACTACAGGCTTGCCCTTCTTGACATAAAGCGTGATGGGAAAATCATAGCGGAACTGGAATTCACCGTCTACTCTGACCGCGAGAAATACTACGAATAAAAAATGCCGCCCCTTTCGGGACGGCAATGCCGGAAGATATATCGTTAAACTCAGTAGGTGATGTAACCTCCCTCTGAGTCATTCATCCACGAAGGCTTGTCCGGGACTGTTCCCGATTCAAAAAGGCTTTCCCATTCCTCGTCGCTGTAGCGCTTGCCGTCAGAAAACTCGTAGTAATCGTAGACAGCCCCGGTGTACAGGACAACATCGCCCAGAGGGTTTTCAACAGCTGCGAATATGGGGAGAGCCCCTCCGGTAGCAACGCTGAGTATTTCCAGAGGACTCAGATTGCTTTCAGGACATGTATGAACGTCTGCTATTTCCGGTTCGAGGTCGAAAAATGGCGGGTTTTCTCCCATGTAATCATAATAATAATCATTTCCTGCACTGTAGCTATACATGTATTTCTGAATTGAATAATACATTTGGAAATATTTCCCAGTGTAGCGGGTTGTGGGAACACAATTTGAAATAGGTTCCTCTTTGAACCAGCTTTGCAGAAATGATGTTTCAGTTTCCGATAATGTTTCTCCGGCTAATTCTTTTTCAGATATTGAGGCAAGGGTCAGGCATAATGAACTGAAATTATCCAGGAAAGAAGTATTGAGATCCGATATTTCATTCTCATCAAAAATATCTTTTAATAGACTGCACAAATTGGCCATTCCTGTGTAAAATTCAGGATATGGTTCAACATAACCGTCAGGGTACTCGCATAAATACCCACCTGAAGAGGATTGTTTGACATATAGTATGTTATCATGTCGAAGTTGAGACCAGTATCCGAGCTGTGCGGCCAGCATTTTCTTAGCCCATGTCTTCTGTCTGAAAACCTGAGGGGCACTTTCGGAGGTTGATCTTAATTTTTCCAGATTTTTTAATGTTGCGTGATATTGGCTTTCTGACCAGAAGTCATCATCCTTTGTCTCAATGATTTTTCTCATCGCTGCAAGGTTGCCTGCATAGTTAAAGGTATCAAGTTCTTCTGAGAGAAGCTCAAGTGAAAGATTATCACCAAGGGCGAACATAGCGTCAAACGAAGACGGCAGCATCCTGGCAACCTTTTTATCGTTATATATTATTCTGTCATAGACAACATTTGAAAAGACTTCGGAGTCTACAGTGTATCTCTTTCCAAGAAAAACAAAGCTCATGGGGTACTCTTCAGTTTTGTCACTGAATGGATTTGTCTCAAGGTATTGAGAGATAATCTGCTGCTGGCCGTAGCCTTCAGTAAGAAGTGTTTTCTGAAGTGCCAGTATATCATCATCTGACATATCGATAGATGATGATATTGAGTGCTCTTCGGAGAATGTGATCATTTCAAATGGAGTCATTGCATCTACAGGGCCGACAAGGCTGTTCAACACAGTGTTAATTGCATGAATGTTAGAATATGCTGTTTCATTTGCAGAAAGCATTTTGGAAAGTGTCTGTGCCATCCTGAACTGCCTGACAGAGTCGTAAACCCTGATGTCCATGGAGCTTAGCCAGGTGAATGCCCTGAAGTAGTTTGAGAGCCTTTCTGAGTTTGTGTAATATCCTCTTGGTTTAAAGTTTGTGAAATCAAAATTTTTACGAATCTGGCCGAAAGCATAAACATCGTCAGTATCTTCTGCGTTTGTACATTTGCTGATAAAGGAATCAATTTTATTAATATTTTCACTTAAAACTGCATAGGTGCCAGAGCTCGGATTAAGAAGTGCTGATGCAGTAGAAATAAGAAGGTCAATGTCGAGATAGGCAAGGTATTCTTCATCGCTGGAAAATTCATCCGGTATTGCTGAACGTAATTCATTCAATCCATCTTCAAGTTTGTATGAAAGACCATTGTCAATATCTTCGAGCATATCGGCGTATGATTTGTGCCATGCATGAAGGACCGCATCTGTGGTCACAAGAACCGGCAGGTCATTCTGGAATACCTTCTTGTAAATGGAAAGCGGGTTGTTATGTATTTGCCCCCCATCTACTGCAAACCCCCTGCTCAGAATTGCTGATTTCACTTCAGGTGTCATATCGAATGCTGTTTCAGCGTCAACACCGCTGGCTGTACTGTTGGATGTTAAGTATAAAATATCGTCCTCGTTGTATGACGGTGCTTCGGAATAGCCTGGAACAGGGTACATCTCGTCAATCTCTGATTTTGTGAGGTTTCTGTAGGAGTCAATAAAATCACTAAACCCTGTGATTTCATTCTGTGCGTTTTCGGAGAGCTGATCTTTGGTAACAGTGAAGGATGAGTTCATGGCAGAATAGGCAGATTCGTCATCTTTATATGCTGCTTCATCATTCTGTCCCGCGGTATCATTTACCATAGGATCCGGATTGGTAACCGTTTTGTCAGAGTTGTTGCAGCCGTTTAGAAATAGTATTGGAAATAAAACCAAAAGGAAAGAAAATTTTACAGTTTTCATCTGTTTCTCCTCTCTGATTTATAGGTATGGAAAGTGTACTTCTTTACAACTATGTGTTGTTTCGTGGGTGAAAATGACAAAGAAATTTGATGTTTTGAAAAAAAATGCCGCCCCTTTCGGGACGGCAATGCCGGAAGATATATCGTTAAACTCAGTAGGTGATGTAACCTCCCTCTGAGTCATTCATCCACGAAGGCTTGTCCGGGACTGTTCCCGATTCAAAAAGGCTTTCCCATTCCTCGTCGCTGTAGCGCTTGCCGTCAGAAAACTCGTAGTAATCGTAGACAGCCCCGGTGTACAGGACAACATCGCCCAGAGGGTTTTCAACAGCTGCGAATATGGGGAGAGCCCCTCCGGTTGCTACACTAAGGACCTTAAAAGGGAAGGAAGGGCTTTCAGGACAAGTGTGTACGTCAGCTATTTCAGGTTCGAAGTTAAAGAAAAATGGATCTTGATTAGAATTCATCCAAACTTCTCCAGTATAGGTGCTGTAATACATTTTGAAGTATTCACCCGAATACGATGTAGAAGGAACACAGTTGTTAAACGATTCTTCCCTGTACCAGTTTTTAATAAAAGCCGTTTCGTCTGAATCAAGTGTTTCTCCCTTGAGTTCTTTCTGTGAAATGGATTCAAGGGTGTTGCATGCTGAAGACACATTGGAGAGATATTGTAATAGCCGGGTCTTAACTCTTTCAGGAGAATCGTATGAAGAAGCTGAATGTGAAAGATCAACAGCAGCCAGGTAGCCCTCCAAAACTGTTTTCAGTTTCTGCGACATTTCAGCAAGGCCCCTGTAAAAATCGGGATACGGCTCGACATAGCCATCCGGATATTCGCATACGTAGCCACCGGAAAAAGATTGTTTTATATATAGCATGTTGTCGTGCCTGAGCTGTGACCAGAAACCGAGACGTGTGGAGAGCATCTTCATTGCCCAGGGCTTCTGCTGGAAAACAGCGGGCGCACTTTCTGAAATAGTCCTGGTGTTATCCAGATTTTTAAGAGCGCTGTGATATACGCTTCCTGCCCAGAAGGCTTCATCGTGTGTTTCAATTATCTTTCTCATGCTGGCGAGGTTTCCGGAATAGTTGTATCTGTCCAGCTCGTCGGAAAGCAACTCAAGGGCCAGATTGTCCCCTAAAGCAAACATGGCGTCAAACGCGGCCGGAAGAGCGCGCTTAATTTTTTCACCGTCGACAATTATTCTGTCATAGACCACGTTTGAGAAGACCTCTGAGTCAACTGTGTAACGCGGGCCGAGGACAGTGAAGGATAAAGGGTACTCCTGCGGTTCAGAGGACCAGGGGTTGGTATTAAGATACTGTGATATAATAAGCTGTTGTCCATAGCCTTCTTTTTTGAGTTAACCCTGAAGAAAAGAAATCTCTTCAGCATCAAGCTTATGCGCTGATTCGATGGAGTGATCAGTTGAAAAAATACGCATCTCCATGGGGGTCATGGAGTCGTTGGGTCCGACAAGCGCTCCCAGAAGATTGTCCATCTCTTTGATGCCCTGAAGCCTCCGGCTTTCCTCCGGAAGCATGGTCGAAAGGACCTGTGCCATTCGAAACTGCCTCGGCGAGTCAAAGACCATTAAGTTCATCCGGCCGAGCCATGTCACGGCCCTGAAATAGTTTGAAAGCACTTCGCTTTCTGTATAGTGTCCCCTTGGTTTAAACATAGTGAAATCAAACTGTTTTCTTTTTTCTCCAAATATTTCAATATCTTCAGCCCCTTCAGCCTTGAGGCATTTTGTTGTTAATTCATTAACAAAGTCCTCATTTTCTGACATTACCGCGTATGGTTCCGCAGTTTTTCCCAGAAGGGCGAAGGTAACCGAGAAGAGAACGTCTATGTCACGATAGACCTCTTTTTCAGTGTTGTTCGATAAGCTCTCCGGGATTGACGACCTGATTTCAGAGATATAGTTTGCGAGAGTCTCTGTCAGCAGATAGGTTTCAATCTCCTTGAGCATGTCGTCATAGGATTTATGCCACGCATGAAGGATGGAGTCAGTGGTTATTAGGACCGGGAGGTCGTTTTTAAATACCTTTCTGTAGATTGACAGCGGGTTATTGAAACGCTGAGAGCCGTCCACGGCAAAGCCTTTGTTGAGAACAGCAGATTTTACCTCTGGAGTCATATCGAAGGCTGTTTCAGCATCAACTCCGGATCCGACATTGTTTGATGTCAGGTAGAGAACATCATCGGCGCTGTACGAAGGACTCTGCCCATATTCAGCGGCGGGGTACATCTGATACAGCTCTTCCTCCGTGCAGTTTCTGTAGCTGTCAATCAGATCGTTGAAGAGGGCTATCTCTTCTTGGGCGTTTAAGGAAAGATCTGCTTCATATCTTGTTTTTGTACTGCTCTGGCCGCTGTCATCACCGCAGCCTAAATTTAGCAGAACTGCTGCTAAAAGCAGAAAAGTAGATACTGAGAATTTTCTCTTCATAACTTACTACTCCTTTTGATTGATTAACAGAATGCGAAACTTCAAAAGGAATGAGTGTTTTTGTGGATAAAATTGACAAAAAAAGAGGAAGGTATCAAAAAAATTAGCGGAGGAGGGAATCGAACCCCCGACGCCACGGATATGAGCCGTGTGCTCTAACCAACTGAGCTACTCCGCCATTTCTGATGAGGCAAATTAGCGCGGGCAGGATTTGAACCTGCGGCCTTTGGGTTATGAGCCCAACGAGCTACCAGCTGCTCCACCGCGCGATGTAAGGTCAGAGTAGTGACATCACTAAAAGCTGTCAACAGAATTACAAAATCTTTTACGAAAAAGCTGATATTTCCCACGCGGAATATTACTTGACCTCAATACGAGCGGGAAGAATACACTAATGGAGTATTCACTTTATTTTCGGGTTAACTATGAGAAGCAAATTGATAAAAACAGGCCGTAAGGTTACAGGACTCGCTCTCGGCAGCGGCGGAGCCAGGGGTGCGGCGCATATCGCGGTCATTGACCATCTCGAAAGCCTCGGCGTCCGCATTGATATGGTTACTGGCACAAGTATCGGGGCTGTTGTGGGCGCTGTTTACTGCTGCGGCAATCTCGCCGCCTTCAGGGAAGACGTCATTAAGATGAAAAGGCGGGATTTTCTCAGCCTCGTTGATCCGGTGTTTCCGCGCGCAGGCCTGATCTCAGGCAGAGCGGCAATGGAGTTCCTCTCAAGATATATTCCCGGAGATGCGCGTATCGAGGAACTGGAAATTCCTCTCGGCATAGTGGCGACTGATCTGACTACCGGGCGCCCTGTGCTCTTCAGAAGGGGCAGCCTTCATGCGGCGGTCAGGGCGAGCATTTCAATTCCGGGGATATTCGTGCCCGTCAGAAGCGGGAAAACCTTCCTCGTAGACGGTGGTGTCAGCTGTCCTCTGCCCGTTGAGCCTCTTCAGCTTATGGGGGCCGGCCGTGTCATTGCCGTAAACCTTAACCCTTTGCGGGATTCTGAGTTCTCAGGAAGCGGAGAATCGTCGGGCCCGTTCTCTGACGCTGACGGGATAGACTACCTGAAAAAAGCTGAAAAGCAGAGCGCAAGGCCGTGGCACTGGCTGAAGTCCATTGACAGCTGGCTCGATCGTGACAGCTCTGACAGTAAGACTGATCCTCCGAATGTGTTCGAATCCATTGGCGCTTCAATTGATATAATGTGCCAGGTTAACACCTGGCTTGCCATGTCGGCGAGAAAACCCGACGTTCTCATAGAGCCTGAGCTGCGCGGGGCCGGCCCCTTCGACTTTACCGAAATGTCGCGGCTTATGTCAGAGGGATATCTGGCCTGTTCGAGGGTCGGCAGCGACATTAATAGAAAGATACTCGCCAGGCAGTGAGGAACTACATGGATATAAAAGGGCAATATGAAAAGCTCAGGGAGCTGATTGAAAAATACAACCGTCACTACTACGAGCTTGATGATCCGCTGGTTGATGACGCTGAGTACGACAGGCTAATGCGTGAAATTACCGCTCTTGAGGAGAAACATCCGGAGCTGAGGGCTGACGATTCTCCGACGCAGAGTGTGGGAGGAAGCGTCTCTCAGGCGTTTGACGGCGTCGTTCATGACCCGCCGATGCTCAGTCTGGGAAACCTCTTTGAGACCTCCGACCTGAACGATTTCGCTGCAAGGTGTTATCAGGCCGGGGCCTCAGGTTCAGAGCCCTTTTCGGCTGAGCTTAAATTTGACGGTCTCGCCGTTGAAGCGGTTTACGAAAGAGGAGAGCTTGTCAGCGGTTCGACACGCGGCAACGGGAGGGTGGGTGAAGATGTTACCGCCAACCTGAGAGCGATTGCCGATATCCCCGGACGTCTTAAAGGGAGTCCTGTTCCGGATTACATCTCCGTGCGGGGCGAGGTGTTCATGAAACATGAGGGCTTTGAAGAGCTGAACAGGGCAAGGGCGGCGGCAGGGGAGCCCCTCTTTGCCAATCCAAGAAACGCCGCGGCCGGTTCGCTTCGTCAGCTTGACGCGTCGGTAACAGCGGGGCGGCAGCTTTCAGCCTGCTTTTACGGCATCGGCAGAATCGCGGGCGGACGTGAAGTGGCTTCTCAGAGGGAGCTTGCCGGGTATCTGAGAGAACTCGGAGTGCCGGTGTCGGAGCTTATCGGATTTGGCAGCGAGGATGATGTTTCAATGTTTTACAATAAGTGGATGGAAAACAGGCATTCGCTGGGGTTTGATATTGACGGTGTCGTAGTCAAGGCGAACAGCTTTGAAGTAAGGGAGCGAATGGGCAGCACCAACAAGTCGCCGCGCTGGGCCGCGGCGTGGAAATTTCCGGCCTACGAGGCTGTCACTCAGGTCATTTCGGCTGATTTTCAGGTCGGCCGGACCGGGATAGTTACTCCGGTAGCAAACCTCGCGCCGGTGAATATCGGCGGGGTTGTGGTCAAGAGGGCCACGCTGCACAACTTCTCGGAGGTCGGGCGTCTCGACGTAAGGATTGGAGACATGGTGACTGTCATACGTTCAGGCGACGTGATTCCGAAGATAACAGGCGTTGTTCACCCCGAAGGCCCTGACAGGAGCGGGCTTGAGCCGGTGCGGGCCCCGTCACTGTGTCCGGCATGCTCTTCTGAGCTGGTTAAGGAAGAGATATTTCTGCGGTGCGAAAACCCCCTGTGTCCTGCGGTCAAGTCTGAGACACTCAGGTTTTTCGCTTCAAAAGACGGAGCGGACCTTGAGTTCGTGGGGCCGGAGCTTGTAGCGAGACTGCAGGCCGCGGGGAAGCTGAACGATATATCAGGCTTTTTCACGCTGACCAGGGATGACCTTCTGGGCCTTGAAAGAATGGGAGATAAGCTGGCCGACAAGATAATTGCTTCCATTGAGGCAAGGAGAAGTATGCCTCTCAGCGTTTTTATAAAGGCTCTCGGCATAAGGAATGTCGGTGAGCATATTGCCGGATTGATAGCCTCGGAAGTCAGGACGCTTGATGCCCTGCGTAAGGCCGATGCTGATGAGCTTCAGGCAATAAGGGAAGTAGGGCCGGAGGTCGCAGGCTCTGTTACACGGTACTTCTCCTCGGAAGCAGGACGGGCGGTGGTCGACGCTCTTCTGGAAGCGGGAGTGAGGGTCGAAGCCGAAGAGGCGAGGGTGATTGCAGAGAGTCCCATCCTCGGGAAAACGATTGTCGTGACAGGCAGCCTTTCCCGCTTTTCGAGAAAGGATATTGAGTCGGAAATAGAGAGGCTTGGCGGCAGAGCTGCCGGTTCGGTCAGCTCGAAGACTGACTATGTCGTAGCCGGTGAAGCGGCCGGGAGCAAGCTGGAAAAGGCGCGGTCACTTGGAGTGAAGATACTGTCTGAAGATGAATTTATTGATATGTGCGGGTTGAACAGATGAAGATTTTAAAAACAGCAGCTGATTTTTTTCGTAAGAATTACTTTCTCGCAACGGGGCTCCTTATTCCGCTCTCCGTTCCGATGTTCGATGTCTGGTTTATGCAAGCCTTTCCGTTGATTGCCTGGTTCGCTCAGGTACCTCTTTTCCTGTACGTGCGGGGAAAGCCTTTGAAGCATGTGCTTGTCGTGTCGTATGCCGCGGGACTGATCGGCAACTTCCTGGCCTATGAGTGGATAGGCAATTTTGCCGGCGGGCAGCCGGGCGGATACGCTGCCATTGTCGGGTTTCTTATTCCATCACTTACGGTGTTTTACGGGCTGAAGGTGTTTATAGCAGAGCTGCTTTCAAGGGAGTTTGAAAAGCTCAGATACTTCATTTATCCGGCAGTATGGGTCACTGTTGAGTTCATTCAGTCAATTGGTTATATCGCTTTTCCATGGGTGAATGTAGGGCATTCACAGTATCAGTTTATTCCGTTCATTCAAAGCGCGTCCATATTCGGGATTCTGGGTATAGACTTTATAATGATAATGTTCTCAAGCCTGTTCGCCGCCTCGCTCTATGTGCGGTCATGGAAGAAGGTTTCCTTCAGGGGAGTGCTCAGGCTTGCTGAAGGAAGGCTGCTGGCCGGCCTTGTTGCCGTTGTCCTGGTCCTGACAGCCTGGGGGCATTTCCGCGTACCTGAGGCGGAAGCCGCGAGAAGCGGGGGGCTGCGTGTCACGCTCGTTCAGTCTTGCATCTCTCCGTGGGTGAGCTGGACGAGAAACAGGGGAAGGTATCTCTCTGAGCTGAAGAAGTACACTGACCGAGGCCTGGAGAACAATCCGGACCTTGTTGTGTGGTCGGAGTCGGCCACGCTGGAATCCATATCGTATGACTATTCGAGGGGCGTTCTTGATTCCTATGAATTCGAGCTTCTCAGATACACGGAGGAGAAGGGGGTTCCCATCGTTACCGGAGAGATCGGCATTATACCTGATGAGAGCGGCCTCAACAGAAGATATCCTCAGAACAATGCTGTAATTCTTAACGCTGACGGGAGCGTGGGCACCACTTATTCAAAAATGATCCTCGTTCCGTTCGGTGAATGGTTTCCGTATTCAGGGCTGCCTGTGGTCGGGCCGATGGTGAGCGATCTGCTTCAAAAGTACGGCGGGTCAACATTTGTTCCCGGAACAGAGCCTGTGCTATTTGACGTTAAGGGGAGAAAGTTCGGGGTGCTCGTCTGCTATGAGGGGATATTCTATCGCCACTGCAGAAAGTACAAGGAGCTTGGAGCGGACTTTCTTGTTAACATCACCAATGACGGATGGACGGACAAGTTCAGGGGGCATGTTCAGCACTACTCAGCATCAGTTTTCAGAACAGTTGAAAACGGGCTGTGGATGGTGAGGGCTGGAAACACCGGCTATACCGCGATAGTTGACCCTTACGGAAGAGAGAAGGCATCCATACCGATACTTCAGAAGGGGCAGTTGACGGGGGATATGGACTTCAGCATGAACACGCCGACAGTCTACTCGAAAATCGGCTGGCTCATCGAAGGCGCGGTATTCGTGTTCGCCGGCATATTGTTTCTTCTGTATGCTTTCAGGCGGATGGCGCGCTTACTCCGCGGCTCAGTACAGAGCTGAGAGATTAACCAGCTTCGGCGAAACAAGCTTCTGGAAGTCGGCAAAGTTCATTCTGATAAGCTTGGAATGGGTGCCGGCATTGAAAACGATCGAGCTGTCCTTCGAGAGTGTCTCAGAAACATACTCATCGACGCCGTAAAGGTTGCCGAAGGGCGGCATCGCTCCTGATTCGCAGTCTCTGAAGATACCGCAAAATTCGCTTTCGCTGGCAAGGCTGACTTCGGAAGCGCCGAATAGCTCCTTCAGCTTGTGAGCGCTTATGCGTTCGTTTGCAGAAAGAACAAACATAACGAGCTTCCCGTCAATCTTCACCATGACCGGTTTTGCCACCTCTCTGCCGGGTATGTGCATTAGCTTCGCGGTCTTCTGGGCCGTGTAGGTTTCCGGGTGATTGATCTCCTCGAAATTGACTCTGTGGCTTCTGAGGTAGTCGATGATCTTCTGCCCTTTCATATTTTCCCTCCCCTGCTGCCATGATTAGAGAAGATAACAACCGGGAGGGAAAAAGGCAAGCCCTCAGCGGCAGGTTTCTCTGATAAAATCTATCGCTGATTTGGCCGCAACAGCGCCTTCGCCTACGGCTTTACTTATCTGCAGAAAGCCTCCGGTGCAGTCGCCTGCCGCGAAGATGCCGGGTATGTTTGTCTTCATGTCGCGGTCTACGGTTATGAAGCCGTCCTTCGTGAAGAGTCCAAGGCTCGCCGCGAAGTCAAGCGATGACGCCTCTCCAAGGGCGATGAAGATGCCGTCAGCCGGCGCCGCACCGATGCCTGAGTAAACAATCCCGGACAGGTTATCATCCCCCTCAAGATTGAGAATACTGTCTTCAATAATCTTGATTCCATGGATGTCAAGCCTGTCCATGAACTCCTGAGATATCGCTGTCTTTTTTCCGAGCGTGCAGATAGTGACATCGTTTGTGTACTCGTGGAGTTCAAGCGCCTGGTTGGCAGCGTAATTGCCTTCACCGGCCACTACTACCTTTTTGTTTTTGAAGAAGAAGCCGTCGCAGCTTACGCAGTATGAAATGCCCTTACCCTCGAACTTTTCGAGTCCCGGAATAGGCGCCTTTTTCCGAGAGAGGCCGGTTGATAGAATAATGCTGCATGTTTCAATTTTCTTTGTCTCTGTCTTTACGGTAAAGCCTCCGCTTTCACCATAGTGAATGGAAACCACCCGGTCGCATTCTGTATGAGCTCCGAAGCGGAGGGCCTGTTTCAGGCCGAGATCGAGAAGCTCTTTCCCGGAAACAGTCTCAGGAAAGCCGAAGTAGTTATCTATGTCATAATCGCCGGCCACCTTGGGATTGCATCCCAGAATCT
This sequence comes from Spirochaetota bacterium, assembly GCA_963663865.1. GTDB lineage: Bacteria > Spirochaetota > UBA4802 > UBA4802 > UBA5550. The sequence continues at coordinate 2,338,428 of OY760686.1, read as the reverse complement.
CTGTTTTAATGCCGGCCCTTCCCGTATATATTGCCGCTGAAAGCCCAGCCGGGCCCTGTCCAATAATGAGTACCTCTGTTTTATCCAATGCGTTTCCTCCATGTCGTTGTTTATTACGCTATGCCAACTACGCGTAATGTCAATTAAAATGTTTCTGAATTGATTCTTTTAGGATATTGTGTTAAACAGACTATCTCAAACACAGGGCACGATATAGTTACATATTGAATATATACTGGGAGGTATAATTCAGATGTTCATAAGTCGTTTCTATATATCAAAAATGGATTGCTCATCAGAGGTTGAGCTTCTCCGGTTAAGACTCGGGGAATTACCTGAAGTTAAAAAGTTGAAATTCATTCTGGAATCAAGGGAACTGTATGTATATCACACGGGAAGCGTTGACGCGGTCGAAAAGAGCATCGACGATTTACAGCTTGAATCAAGGTTGATAAATACAGAAGATTCTGACGGGAGCTTTGTTCCGGAGGATGAGTCCGCTGACCGCAGAATTCTGATCACTGTATTTTCGATTAATTTTTTGTTTTTTATTATCGAGATGCTTTTCGGAATATTAGCAGATTCAATGGGTTTAGTAGCGGACTCACTCGACATGCTTGCGGATGCTTTTGTCTATATGTTAAGCCTTATTGTGGTAGCCTCGTCACATCATGCCAGGATGAGAGTCGCCAGACTTGTGGGAGTGATGCAGGCCGTTCTGGCTGTAGCCGGTTTTGGCGAGGTTGTTCGAAGGGCGGCCGGTTCTGAAACAGTCCCTGATACATTCACGATGCTTCTTGTTTCGGGGCTGGCTCTCGCCGCGAATGCGCTGTCATTGGCGCTTTTAAACAGATCCGCAAGTGGAGGTGTACATATTAAGGCAAGCGTCATCTGCACATCGAATGACGTTATAGCGAACGCGGGGGTCATATTTGCGGGGATACTCGTAATGGTCTTTGAGTCGCCCGTGCCGGATCTGATTGTTGGAGTCATTATATTTGCTCTGGTGCTGAGGGGTGCTGTGAGGATTTTGAAGCTCGGGAGGCATGCGGCATACACATGATGTAATTGCCGCCTTGCTGAGTGTAAGAGCGGCAATTACAGTAAAAGATTTACTGAGAGAGTTTACCGTCTTTGATAATGACATCGCTGCTTCCGCTGACCTTGATTGTGGAGCCCGTGTCCTTAACTTTGATGGTTGCACCGTCAGGCGCTCCGCTTGACATTGTGGTGCTTCCGCTTATGAACGTGTGAGTTGTACCGACTGTCTGGATTGAGATGTCGTATCTCTTTGAATCCTTGTTCACCAGATTGGCCGAGTAGACGTTTGCCGCCGCAAACATTAGAACGACAACAAGTGCCCTTTTCATGGGAGCCTCCTTTGATTTGATAGTATGATTCTATTTTAGACGCAATGAAAAAGCAACAAAAAAGTGCATATTTTGCATGGTATTTTTTCTCCAAACGGGCGCTATGTCGTCTGAGTTCATAATAAGATATTAAAGAATAAGTGCTTGAAAATGCCCATTTGCCCCGTATCTTAGCCTTCCTGAAGTCTTATTCTTTCAAGGTGGAGGATAAAGCTCTATCTTTTACGTCACTTCTGTGAATCATGGAAGAAGGTCAGGATAAAATACATGGTTTGAAGCGCTTTTTTTGACAAAACAGCTCATTTCTGCAGGGGTACAAATGGCTTTAAAAATATATGAAAGCAACAAGCTTGAGGTACTTGCCTCAAAATGCGCGGAGACGATCAAAAAGAATCCGCCGCTTTCACATTTCTCAATTGAGACACTGCTCGTTCAGACACCGGGAATGGAGAGGTGGCTTTCCATTGAGCTTGCACGGATTAATGGGAGCTTCGCCAGCTTTCAATTTTTAACCCCGGCTTCACTCTCGGCGATGGCCGCCGGGGCGGTCTTCGCCGAGAGGACGGACAGAAACCCTTTCGGCAAGAAGGTCTTTTTGTGGTCGATCATGAAGGCGCTCGATGGCGGGCTCATGAATGAGCCCGGCTTCGAGCGGATAAGGGACTACGTTGACGGCTCGCAGCTTAAGCTTTACCAGCTATCCGCAAAGATATCGGACGTGTTCGATCAGTACGCTGTCTACAGGCCTGCACTTACCGCCGCGTGGGAAAGCGGTGATTTCTTTTACTCTGACAGCTCATCCTCGAACTATGATAAAAGCCGTGAATTGGAGCTATGGCAGGGCAGGCTATGGCGTGAGGTTATCTCCATGCATCCGGAGTTTCCCAGCCGCGCGGTGCTTATCGAAAAACTTCTGGCTGCCGACTATTCCGGAAAGGAGCTGCCTGAGCGCATCAGCGTTTTCGGAATATCAGTGCTGCCCGAGTTTTACGTTGCGCTTCTTGAGAAGCTCTCAAAGGCGGTTCCGGTCTACATGTACCTGATGAATCCGTGCCGTTATTACTGGGGGGATATCCGCCCCGACCGGGAGTCTGCGCGCTTCGCCCGGCGTCTGAAAAAGAAGAATGCCGATGTTGGCGATTACCACTTTGAGCAGGGGAATCCCCTGCTGGCCTCGATGGGAAAGACCGGCAGGAACTTTTTCTCCAACCTGTATAAATATGAAATCGAAGAGAGCCTTCTCTTTGAAGATAACAGGGATAACGGGACAATCCTTTCAAGGCTGCAGCAGAGCATACTTGACATGGAAGATCCTGCATCTGAAGAGGGATTTAATAAGTACACTGTTGATCCCGAAGATAACACCGTCAGGCTTTTAAGCTGTCACGGCCCGATGCGGGAAGCTGAAGTCCTCCACGATTATCTTCTCGGCCTCTTTAACCGGGACAGCAGCCTCAGGCCGAAAGACGTTCTGGTGCTGACTCCTGACATCAATGGCTATGCGCCATTTATTGACGCTGTTTTCGCCAATCAGGAGGATGGGAAAAGGTTCCCTTACACAATCGCTGACAGGTCCGTAAGGGCTGAGAACCGCGCCGCTGACGTTTTTGTCGCGGTGCTTGAGCTTTGTGAAAGCAGGCTTGAGCTGTCCCGTGTAATCTCGCTGTTGGAAGCGCCGCAAATATCCGCAAGATTTGGGATTTCGGAGGGCGATATAGCTCTGGTGAGGGATGCCGCCTATGAGGCCGGGATAAGGTGGGGCGCGGATGACGGCCATCTGAAAGAGACAGGCCTGAGCGAGCCGCACCGGAACACGTGGAGGGCTGGGATTGAACGGATCATTCTCGGTTACGCGGCTGATTCAGGGGACAGAAGGCTGTACAGGGGAATATATCCTCTGCAGGGAATTGACGGAGACAGGGCCGCCGTGCTTGGGCGCTTTCTGCATTTTGCCGATGAGCTCATTGATATAACCCGGTCGGCTTCCGCGTCGAGAAGCATTCAGGAGTGGAAGCATTTCCTTCTTGATATCGCCGGCAGGCTCTTTGACGGACGTGGAGAAAACCAGGAAGGAGTCGACTATGTGATAAGGCAGATAACCTTTCTGGACCAGATTGAGGCTCTCAGCGGTTTTGATTCTGAAGTTGAATTCGCTGTAATAAAAAATCTGTTCTCTGACCGCTTTGAGGAGCTTGTCAGCGGAAGGGGCTTTATACGGGGCGGAATAACCTTCTGCTCCATGCTGCCTCTGAGAAGTATTCCGTTCAGAGTGATCTGCATGATGGGAATGAATGACGGTGATTTCCCGAAGAGGTCAACCTACCTCGGCTTTGATTTGCTCGCGCTCAATCCTGAGCCGGGCGACCGGAATCCGAGGGAGAGCGACCGCTACCTATTCCTGGAATCAGTGCTTTCGGCAAGGGAGCGTCTCTGCATTACATATACGGGTCAGAGTCCGAGAGACAACTCCATGAGGCTGCCGTCGGCGGTTGTGGATGAGCTGCTTAACTGCATTAAGAACATGTACGAGCTGGACGATACTCTGGCTCCTGTCGCTGTCAGTCACAGGATGCAGGCCTTTAGCCCCGATTACTTCAGCGGTGAATTCCCGGAACTCAGGAGCTTCCGCTCTGATCTCTGTCCGGTAGTCAGCTCAATACAGTCTGTAAAGGAAAGGGAGCTGCCTCCACTCAGGGAGTTGAGCTCAACCCCTGAGATCGGCGAGTTAAACATCAGCCATATCAGAGAGTTCTTTCATAACCCGAGCCGTTATCTTTTGATGAGGCAGCTTGGCGTGTATTTCCCTCTGGAAGAGGAGAAAGAGGAAGATGTTGAACCGCTTGAGGAAGAGCCTCTCGCTGTTTACAGCCTGCAGGAAAGCCTGATCCGCGATATAGCAGCGGGAGAGGAGCCGTCTGAGGCGCTTTACCGCTCGGCGGGCATTCTTCCCTCGGGTGCCCCCGGCGGGCTGCTTTTCAGGAAGTCGCTGGAGGAATCAGCGCGTATCGTTGAAGCCTTCAGAAATGAGATTGCCGGCTCTGAGGAGCGGGTAATATCCGCAACGCTCAATGCCGGCAAGTACAGTATCGGCGGTATTATCAGGCCGGTTTACGGAGACAAGATTGTAAGATTCAGGCCCGCGAAGGTGAAGGTAAAAGACAGAATAAGCCTCTGGATTGATCACCTCTTCGCCTGTGCGGCAGGCAATGAGTGTGAATCCGTTTTTATAGGGAAGGATGGGGCCGTCAGGTATAAGCCGGTTAAAAACGCGTCAGGACTGCTTGAAGAGCTGGCCGGGCTGTTTGCTCTCGGCTGCGGCAGGGCGCTCGCTTTTTTCCCCGAAACATCTTTTGTCTACGCCTCAAAGATGATTTCCCCCTCAAGCCGCACCTGTGAAGATGCAGTAGAGAGCGCCGCTCTCAAGGCCGCTGAAGTTGCCTGGCAGGGGAATCTCTTTGCCACAGGGGAGGCCGAGAACCCTTACATCACAAGGCTTTTTAAGGGAGTCTCAGTCGAAGAAATATATCGTGAATTTTCAGAAACCGCCATGAAGGTGTTCGAACCGGTTATCAGGCATGAAGAGGAGGCAGGGCGTTGAAAGAACAAAATGAGATGAAGCGATTTGATGCTGTTAACGTCTCCCTTAAAGGCTCAAACCTGGTAGAGGCCGGAGCAGGTACCGGGAAAACGTACAGCATGGCGATAATCTTTTTGAGGCTTCTCGTTGAGCATATGATACCTGTTCAGGAAATCCTTGTAGTTACCTTCACCAGGGCGGCAACAGCTGAAATCAGGGACAGGACCCGCAGGTTTATCAGGGAAGCGCTCAAGGTCTGGGACGGTGAGGAGTCGGAAGACAGCACAATCGTGGAGCTTGTAAACAAGTTCAGAGTAGACCCTGAAGCTGAACAGAGAAGGTATATGCTCAGAGAGGCTGTCCTGTGGCTTGATGAGTCCTCCATCTTCACAATACATGGTTTTTGTCAGCGTCTTCTCGGGGACAATGCATTCGAGACCGGTACTCTGTACAATACTGAACTCGTTACAGATGACAGCGATATTGTTAAAGAGGCGGCGCTTGATTTTTACCGGACAAATGTTTCTACGCTTCCGCCCTCTGTGTACGCTCTTATAAAAAAACAAACGGGGATTGACTTATTCCTGACTGATTCAAGAAGATCTAACGCGTATTTGCTGCTGAAAATAGATTATCCACGAGGAGCCGTTGCAGAGGAACTGAAAGCCCTCTGGGCTGAGTTTGCTCTTGAATGGGAGAGGTCTGGCGAAGCGGTTATGGAGCTGCTCAGGAGCTCATCAGACATCAAAAGGAATGCTGATAACTTCAAGCAGGAGGCGCTTGATGGGCTTTTTGAAAGAGTGATAAGCTCAATAATCAACGACGTACCTGATCCTGAGCTCATTCAAAAGCTTTCATCATCCAATATCGAAAATGAAACAAAGAAAGATAGAATTCCTCCTGATACCGCTTTCTTCAGGCTCTGTCAGAGAATCAACGATGAAAGCGGGAGGCTGGCAAAGCAGCTCAGGGGAAGAATGCTTGAGTATGTGCGGAAGGAGCTCCCTGTCAGAAAGAGGGCAAGAAATGTCAGGGCGTTTAACGATCTTCTTACAGCGCTTCATGGAGCGGTAACAGGACCGGGAGCGGACTCCTTCTGCGGAATGATAAGAAGCAGATTCAGAGCCGCGCTTATTGATGAGTTCCAGGACACTGATTTCATGCAGTATTCTGTCTTCAGGCGGATTTTCGGCAGAGGTGATTCAATACTCTTTTTTATTGGAGACCCCAAGCAGTCGATTTACTCATTCAGAGGGGCCGATATTTTTTCATACATTTCAGCGGCAGCCGACGCCGAGCGCCGCTATACCCTGTCAACTAATTTCCGCTCCGAAAAGGGGATGGTGGAGGCCCTGAATCAGATTTTCAGCGTTGATAATCCGTTCGGGTATGAAAGTATAGCCTATCATCCCCTTGACTCCGCAGGACGCGCGGATGAAAAGCCGCTGGAAATACTCGGCCAGAGGAGAAAGCCCATGGTCATCTGGGACTTTAGCGGAGAAGAGCCGGTCAGCAGGTCTTCTGTCGAGGGTGATATCGCAAAAGCGGCGGCTTCCGAAATTTTCAGCCTTGTGACCGGGGAAGCTGAAATAGGCGGAAGAAAGGCGACACCGGGCGATGTAGCTGTCATTGTCCCAAGGAACAGCGATGCCGCCAAGATACGTGCTGCCCTGGACCGCTACCTCATTCCTTCGGTAATGAGCAGCAGCAGCAGCGTCTTCAACTCCGAAGAGGCTGTGGAGCTTTACACTGTTCTGTCCGCTTTTGCTTATCCCGCAAAGCTGTCCTTCCTCAAGGCTGCCGTTATGTCCAGCCTCATTGGAGGAGACCTGAACGATATTGTCCGAATAAACGACAGCGAGGAGTGCCGTGAGCAGCGGTTGGACTCCTTTTCCGGACTTAACAGGGCCTGGAAACAGTGGGGTTTCATGAGGATGTTCAGGCAGTTTATAAGAGAGTATGAGGTCATGGAAAGGCTGGGCCGCAGGAACGCCGGTGAACGGGCGATTGTGAATATCCTCCATCTTGGAGAGATTATTCACAGGAACGTGTCGCCTTATTCGCCTGAGGATGCCCTGAAATGGCTTTCCGGAAGAATCGCTGAAGTCAAAAGGGGAAGCGGTGTTGACGAAGAGTATGAGCAGAGGCTTGAGAGCGAGGCCGATGCGGTAACTATCATTACAGTCCACAAGAGCAAGGGGCTTCAGTACCCGATTGTTTTTTGTCCGTATGTCTGGAGCGATGTCAGCAAGTCATCCCTGAAGGACCCTCTCTATCATGACGGTAACGAGTACAGGCTGTGCCTGGACGATCCGGGCGAGGATGTCTGCAGTGAGGCCGCTTTACAGCAGAGGGCCGAACTGCTCAGGCTGTTCTATGTTTCGCTTACGCGTGCCGTGAACAGATGTTATCTGGCCTGGGGCAGTTTGAAGGACCGCCAGGGCAACAATCTTTCGATGAGCGCTCCGGCCTACTACCTTGATGACATGAAAAAGCGCTTTTCGGATTCGGCTGTTGTTGAAATTAAGACGATGCCCGCTCCTGTCGAAGGCGTGTTCCGATCGGAAAACAGCCATCAGGATTATTCAGCTCTGCAATTCAAGGGAAGCATCGAGAGCTGCTGGCACATAACGAGCTTTTCCACCATCACTGCCGGAAAGCATGGAAGGATGAGCGCCCCTGAAACAGAGCTGCACGAGGATGTCATTGACCTTCCGGCGGGCGCGGCAACGGGAAGCGCGCTTCATGAGATATTCGAGAACATCTCGTTTTCAGATGTTGAGTTCGGAGAGATTATTTCTCAGAAGCTCAGCTCCTACGGCATTTTGGCGGATGACGGCCAGATTAGTCAGGTGGACGGAATGATCAGAAGAGTATTATCCGCCTCTATGCCGGGAGACGGGAATTTACGCCTTGCGGACATTTCCTCAGAGAATATGCTCGCTGAGATGAAGTTCTTCTTTCCCCTCGGTAAGATTAAAGAAGGATATTTTGATTACCTGGATGAGTCAGTCGAAGTCAGCGAGATTGAGGGATTTATGACCGGAGCGATTGACCTGGTGTTCAGGCATAATGGAAAGTTCTACATTCTTGACTGGAAGTCCAACTGGCTGGGCGGCGCCTTCAGTGATTACAGCTCTGAGAGGATGGATGAGGCCATGTCTGTTAACCGCTACCGCCTACAGTACATGATCTACATAGCCGCTCTTAACGCTCATCTCGCGAATGTTTATCCCGCTTACAGCTATGAGAGGGATTTCGGAGGTGTTTATTACGTCTTTTTGCGCGGAGTAAGTCAGGACGGAAGGACGGGCATATACTACCACAGGCCGTCCGTTGATGAGGCAGATAGGTTTACGGAGGCGTTGATTTCAAGATGAATAATACTGTTGATAAAGGTTACGTGATTGATCGGGATATAAAACTTCTGAGGGAGTCAAGGAACTTCAGGGAGATAGACCTGCAGCTTGCGAAGTTTGTCTATAGACAGGCGGATGAGCATGGGCTTATAGCGGCAATGACTGCACTTCTCGCAGGGCATGAGCAGTCCAAAGGGCATATATGTGTTAACTTTGAGGACTTCGCGTGCAGGATCCCGGAAGAGTTCAGGGATGCGGGCCTTGAATTCAGCTTCCCTGATCAATCTAAATGGTCGGAAGCTCTTTTGAAGTCGGGGACTGCTTCCTCGCCGGAAGAGTTTTCCCCGCTTGTTATTGAGGGAGGGCGGGTCTATCTTCAGAGGTTCTGGAGGTTCGAACGCCAGGCGGCAGACCGCATAATCGCGCGTTCTGAATCAAGACCTTCCGGGATCAATGTCAGAACCGGGCAGCTTATTGATATTCTCTTCGCGGATGAAGGCTGTGTTGAGCAGAGGAGGGCCGCAGAGATTGCTGTAACCGGCAAGTTCACCGTAATAGCCGGAGGCCCCGGTACCGGGAAGACGACTACCGTAGCCAGAATTCTGTACATCATGCTTGATATAAATCCCGAAGCGGTTATCTATATAACGGCCCCGACAGGGAAGGCGGCCGCGAGGCTGAATGAATCTATCGACAATTCAATAGCTAAAATCCGGGGGAGTCTTGAGAAAGAGAACCCTGAGCTTGTAAATGAGGCGGCCTTTGCTTCCCTGAGCAGAATGACGGGAATGACTATCCACCGCCTGATTGGAATAGGCTATGACAGTCAGCCGCCGCGCTATAACCAGGAGAATTTGCTTGTGTGTGACGCTGTTATCGTTGACGAGGCCTCTATGATCGACACGTCTTTGATGAGCCTGCTTATGGCGGCATTGCCGGACAGCTCTTCGGTTGTGATGCTTGGAGACAGGGATCAGCTCGCGAGTGTTGAAGCCGGCTCGGTAATGGCGGACATCTGTTCAAGCGCCTTCACTCCGGAGAGCAGACTTGCAGGAAAAGCTGTCCTTCTATCTAAAACCTGGAGGTTTACAAAGGACTCTGGCATAGGAAGGCTGTCGGAGCTGATTACATCGGGCAGCGCAGAGGATGTCTGCGACATACTGTATTCAGGAACAGACCCTCAGGTTTCGGCGGCGGATGTGCCGCGTGTTGAAATCGAAGCAGAAATAGCCGTTCCAGCGTTGGAGTGGTTTTCCAGCTATTCCCGCAGTTGTGATGATCTCAGAGCCCTTGAGCTGTATGCCGGATTCAGAATACTCTCTCCGCTCAGGCGGGGCTGGGCCGGAGTCGACGAGCTCAATTCCCTTGTTGAACGCGCCCTTGCCGCGGAAGGGTTCATCCCCGGGCGGAGCAGATTCTATGAAAACAGACCGGTAATTATCACGCGGAACGATTATTACAGCGGGCTTTTTAACGGGGATTCAGGCATCGTCAGACAAACAGGCGACGGCCCGAAGGTCTGCTTCCAGAGCGGACCCGGTTCTGTCAGGATGATCAATCCTTCTCTTCTGCCGCAGCATGAAACGGCTTATGCCATGACGGTGCACAAGAGTCAGGGGTCAGAGTTTGACCATGTAGTTCTTGTACTTCCCGAAGAACAGTCCGGTATAATGACACGCGAGCTTATATATACCGCGGTGACGAGGGCTAAAAAATCGGTTAGAATTCTGGGTTCTCCGGAGGTGCTGAAGGCATCGCTGGAAAGAAGGATAAGCCGGGCATCCGGTCTTGCTGAAAAGCTCGTTTAACCGGATGCCGCCGGTATCAGTCAGGCAGCAGAGCTGTCAGAATGCGCCGTACCGCATCACCCTCCGCTCTTCCTTTGAACTCCTTCATGCACTGTCCCATGACTCGGCCGAAGTCCTTTTTGGTGGGTGAACCCATCGAGGCAAGGAGAGCTTTGAGCTCATTTTCAATCTCGCTGTCGCTGAGCTGCTTCGGCAGGTATTCTTCAATTATTCTGAGTTCAGCCTCCTCTGACGCGGCAAGCTCAGGCCGTCCGCCCTTTGTATATTCGGCGATGGACTCCTTGCGGCGTTTTGCGGCCCTGGCTATGATTTCCATGACCTTTTCGTCGCCGGGTTCTTCTCCTGTTTTAGCTTTTTCGTACATGATGTCGCTCTTAAGCATCTTAAGCGTTGCGGCTCTGGTATCATCGCCGCTTTTCATAGCGTCTCTGAGCTGTTCGGTTATTTTATCCATCATTGACATGGTTCTGCTCCTGTTGCCTGTTATGTTGCATGTGCATATATGGATGAATCAGTTCAGAATGTCAATTAAAAGCGGGGCGTGAGCCAGGTAATAAGAAGGAATATCCATGACCTGTTTAACTCATCTTGACTTTTTGGGTGTATTCTAATAGAATATGGTGATTAATTAAACGTTTGATATATATTTAAGGATTAACATGGAAAATTCGAAAATTGTCGATAAACCCGGTTTCCGCCTCATCTACGATCAGGAACAGGCTGAGTTTGTTAATCAAAAGCTGATGCCAATGCTTGAGGGTTCAGTACTGGAAGCAAGGCCGTTCAGTGATGACTTTGAACCGGCTTCTTCATCGGAGGCCATGCTGCTATACCTGTCAGACTTTCAGCTTAAACAGCTGCTTCCCGGTGTGGAAGGCAGGGGTTTTTCCCTCGCGGTGCTCCCTCATCCGGAGGCACGTGAATTCTCTGCGGGATACGGAATTGACCGCACTCTCGACAAAGCCCTGACTCATATTATGTCTGGCCCAGAGTCAATAACGGCCGATATCCTGTACTGCAATGATGTGCCGGTTTTCAACTCTGTAATTGTAGGACGGACAATTGCTCTCGCCGGCGAAGATGTGCCCGGCAGATCGGGCATGACCAGGTTCTTCATGAGGATGAAGAGGCTCTTTAATATCAAGCCATTTCGTGTGGATATTGAAACTGCCGGAGACAAGAAGCTGAAAACCGCGGCTGCCGGCATTGTGATATCAGAGCACAGAAAGAGTTCCCTGCTCTCAAGGCTCATGCTTGACGATTCGTCAATAAGCGATGGGAAGATGCACGCGTTTCTAATAATGCCCAGAAGCCTGATTGAGTTATTTGTTTGTGCCTTCCGCTACTCAGGCTCAAAGAAAAAGCTTCCACCCTTCGCCGCGCACATAAAAACCGGCAGATTGAAGCTCACGTTCCCCTCCGGAGCAAGGGATTTCTCACTGGACAGGGTAGTTAACAACGCGCAGGAGATTGAGCTTGAGGTTCGTAAGGGAGTCATCAGGATTGTTCCCGGCGCGTTCCTTGAGGTTCCTGAAGCGGGCAGTGATTCCGGCGAGGTATTTAAAACCGCTGCCCTTCCGGCGGGTGAGGCGGCGTTAGAGCTGTCAATGAACAGGCTTCCTTTTATACGGCATGCCTCATCCGACGAATTCAAGGACCTTTTCCAGACACTGCGTGAAAATGCGAGGATAAGCGGATCATATCTGGCTCTTATGGCACTGTCAACCATGCTTGCGACATTCGGGCTCTTTGCTGATTCAACGCCGGTAGTTATTGGTGCGATGATTCTCGCGCCGCTGATGGCTCCAATAATCTCTCTGAGCATGGGAACACTTAGGCAGGACCGCAGGCTTATCAGCGGAGGGCTTAAAACAATAGCGGTAGGACTTGTTTTCTCTGCTGTATTTGCGGTAATAATAACCTGGCTTACCCCAATTCAATATGCAGGCTCAGAGATCATGGCCAGGACCAGTCCAAACCTTCTCGACCTGGGCATCGCTGTGGTATCAGGCGTGGCGGGCGCTTACGCTCACGCAAGGGAGGAAATAGCAAAATCGCTTGCCGGAGTAGCTATCGCTGTGGCTCTTATCCCGCCATTTTGCGTCTCCGCTATTGGACTTGCCTGGGGGGACTGGAGCATCTTTTTCGGGGCGCTCCTGCTTCTGACAACAAACCTTGCGGGGATAACCCTTGCCGCGTCCTTTACATTTATGTTTTTGGGATTCAGCCCGTTTAAGCTCGCCAACAGGGGGATGCTCGTTTCAATAATTCTGGTGGCTGCATTATGCGTCCCTCTCGCGCTGGGCTTCAATCAGATGGTCGAAGAGCGGAGAATAGTGAAACAGCTTGAGGGCCTCAGGACAGAAACGGGAACAATAAGGGACGTGAGGGTTACGAGGATGCATCCGACTGAAATTTCAATAAAAATTGTTTCCGGCAGCTCAGTTGCAGATTCGGAAATCACAGCCATCAAAGAACAGATCAGGGAGCGCCTGAATCGGGATTTTTTGCTTGAGGTGGTTACGGCTGTATCAAGATAGCTGGTTTTCTTGAAAACACATAGCTTGCCATTTAGTCAAAATCGATTTCTGATTTAATATAACAGAATGTGAGGTTATTATGTTTGTTTATACTTCCTTGAAAAAACGTATCAGTAAGAAATTCAGTGAATCTGATTTGCTGACAGAGAAATCAGAGCTTATTGATCTGACAATGTCTGAACAGCTGAAAGCGATTGAAGAAGTAGTAAAGTCGATTGAAAATACGACGGAACTCGTTATGGAAAATGCTGAAAGCGCAGTAAGCTTGAGAAAGGGATCATTGGAACTTATTAAAATTGCGGGTTCATTAAGCAGCGAATTTTCTCATAAAGAAGAAATGGAAGACAGTTACAGCCTTTAATTATACCAGCGGTGAGTTATAAATATGGAGGATAACTTGAAAAGAAATAAATTCAAAGCTAGTGCGGTTTCAAGCAGACTGATACTGCCCGTTGTGATAATACTCGCGACAATTACTATTCTAACTGGTGTTGTGGTCCTGAATTCCGAGATTATCAGCAGATATTCCTCATTGATCAATGACTCAGGCCGCATAAGGGGCGGTATACAGCGTGTTATTAAACGAAGCCTGCTTGGAATGGAATGCGGCAGCTATTATTCCGCGATTGACCGCTCAATCGACCAGATAAAGAACATACAGTCCTATGAGAGTGTTATCTATGGTTCATTTAGAGATTCATCAATTGACCGAATTGAAAAGGATTGGAACACCTTGAAAGGGCTTCTTAACCGTTCAGTTGTCAGTCAGGAAATGATAGATATAGGTGAGAGAATATGGCATGATTCAGATGAATTGGTCTCTTATGTTGAAAGTCGTACTTTGACAGCAGTAAGGCTTTTTTACGTAATAACGGTTGTGCTTGCCTTCGTTATGTTCTTTTTGTTGTATATAATTATATATGCAAGATATACGCTTCGTGACAAGGTGGAGTACAGGGCTAACTTCGACAGTCTGACTGGCCTGTTTAACAGACATTTTTTTTTAAATCATATCCAACGCGAATATGTTGTCGCGGAAAGAACAGGGCGTACCTTCGCCCTGTTGATCCTTGATATTGATCACTTTAAATCAATCAACGATACCCATGGTCATTCCTCAGGGGATGTGGTTCTGGAGCAGTTTGCATCCATATTAAAATCATCAATACGTGAAATTGACCTCGCTGCGAGATTTGGAGGCGAAGAGTTTATTGTATTTATGTTCGCAAAGGCTCCTGACGAAGCGGTTCAGTTCGGAGAGAGGCTAAGAAAAAAAGTAGAGCAGTTTGCATTTGGAGAAAATATCTCTGTTACGGTCACAGTTGGAATCTCGTTTTACGTTAATGGATGCACTTTCAGCTCCATGTTTGAGAAGGCTGATAAAGCTTTGTACAGAGGTAAAGAGCAGGGTAGAAACAGGGTTATTCTTAGTGAGTGAGGTGAAGTTTAGGGGCTTCTTCTTTCGATGTTTTAGTGTGAGGGGAGTATGACGGACATTAATGGAAAATCGCTTTTGGATGGTATTGTCTCACCAGGAACTCTTATCCGTACAATGCTTGAAACTGCGGACGAAGGCTTTCTGGCTCTTGGCTGTCCGGATTTCCGGATACTGGAAGTTAGCGACAGATTCTGCCGGATGAGCGGTTTTAACCGGGAAGAGCTGATGGGAAAGAGATTCCCTGACCTTGATATTTTTCGTGGTTGTTCCTGCGGAGAGGTTATAGCGGAAAAACTAAGGGGAAACAGGTTTGAAGAGTTTGAATTCTTCTGTAGGAAAAAGGACGGAACGGGGTTTTTCGCTGAGGTGTTTGCATCCTATCTCAATGAAAGCGGAGGACTGTATATCCTGTTTGTTAAGGATGTGACCTTTCATAAAAACGATATAGCTAAACTCCAATACTCTCACGACCTTATGCAGTACATCATTGAACACAACAAGACTGCAATAGCGGTTCATGATAAAAACATGAACTACATCTATGTCAGCAGACGCTATAGAGAAGATTTCAATCTGGATGATGAAAAAATTCTGGGGAAAAACCATTACGAGGTTTTTCCCGAACTTCCGGAAAACCTGAGAGTTGTGCACCGAAGGGTGCTAAGCGGAGAGGTTATAAGCGCTGAAGAAGATCCCTACATTCGGAGCGATGGGAGTACCGGCTGGACAAGATGGGAGTGCAGGCCATGGTACGAAGAAAATGGTGACATAGGTGGAATCATCGTTTACACAGAAGAAATTACAGACAGGATCATGGCCGGTGAAAAGCTGCAGGAAACAAACAATCTCCTCACAAACCTGGCGAGACTTGTACCTGGGGTTATTTATCAGTACAGGCTTTATCCTGACGGTCATTCGTCGTTTCCATACGCGAGTCCGGGTATCAAAGCTATATACGAGGTCACGCCGGAAGAAGTGAAGGATGACGCGACTGTAGTCTTTGGAAGGCTTCATCCGGAGGATTATGACCATGTTGCTTCAAAAATAGGCGAATCGGCCCGAACACTTGAAACCTTTTACTGTGAGTTCAGGGTAATTCTGCCTGAACAGGGATTGCGGTGGCGATGGTCTCAGGCTCAGCCGGTCAGGCTTGAGGATGGCGGCACGCTCTGGCACGGTATAATATCGGATATTACTGAACGCAAGCTTGCTGAACAGGAAGCTGCCGATGAAAGGGAAAGGCTTTCTGTGACGCTGCGAAGTATCGGAGACGGTGTTATTTCCGCCGATCTTGACGGAAGAGTTGTTAACATCAATCCAGCGGCTGAAAGAATGACTGGCTGGCAGCGGACTGAAGCTAAAGGAAAGCCCTTTGCGGATGTTTTTAGAGCTGTAAGAGACAGAACAGGCGAAGCATGCCCGGATATGGCAGCCAGTGTTCTTGCGGATGGAATCCTTGCTGAATCTGAAGGCGAGGTTCTTTTAATTTCACGCAATGGAGAGGAAAGGATGATCTCCGCGAGCGGATCGCCGATTTTGGATGCCAGCAGCAGAATTATCGGAACAGTTATTGTTTTTAAGGATATGACCGAAAGGCAGAAGATGCTTCTTGCCATGCAGAGAACGGCCAGGCTCGATTCGCTTGGAGTACTCGCCGGAGGCATCGCCCATGATTTTAACAATCTTCTGGGAGGAATATTCGGATACCTCGACCTTGCGGAGAAAAAATGTACTGATTCAATTAAATGTGATTACATTACGAGGGCGCTGAAGGTAATCGACCGGGCGAGGGCACTAACCGGTCAGCTGCTAACCTTTGCAAGGGGCGGAACCCCCATGAAAAAGGCCGAAAAGCTGTTCCCTTTTGTCAGAGAAACAGCCGAGTTTGCACTAAGCGGAACAAACGTCAAATGCGGCTTCTTCGTCCCGGATGACCTGTGGGTCTGCGAGTTTGATAAAAATCAGATTGGCCAGGTTATAGAAAACCTGGTAATTAACGCGAGTCAGGCCATGGAACATGGCGGAGAAATGAGCATTTCAGCGTCGAATATGAGAGTGGCTGTAACTGTTTCGCCCACGCGTTCCCCCGGCAATTACGTTAAAATTGATGTTGAAGACAGCGGAAGCGGCATGCCTCCTGAGGTGGTCGAAAGAATATTCGATCCATTTTTTACCACCAAGGAACAGGGCCACGGACTTGGACTGGCGACCTCATATTCAATTATTGAAAAGCATGGCGGATTTATGGAAGTGGATTCAGTTCCGGGACAGGGAACGGTATTTTCACTGTATTTGCCGGCTGTCATGGGAGAGGCGGTCAGTGACTTTGAGATGTCCGCCTGTGTCCACAGAGGGACGGGTGATATTCTCGTCATGGATGATGAACAGGCAATTCTCGAAGTAACTTCAGACATGCTGTCATCATTCGGCTATAACCCTATAACCGCGGTGGATGGCAAAGAAGCGCTTGATATATTCGTTAACGATTACAATGGCTCCCGCCGGATTAGAGGCATGATATTTGATCTTACCGTACCCGGCGGTATCGGTGGACTCGATACTGTAGCCCGTGTGAGAAAGATATCGGGTTCGATCCCCGTCATTGTCTGCAGCGGCTACGCTGAAGATCCGGTCATGGCCAGGCCTTCACGGTACGGATTTACCGCGAGCCTGAGAAAGCCGTTTAGGAGCAGCGAGCTCGCGGACATTCTGGAAAAACATATCGGTTCAGCATCCTGACTGTTAAACCAACAAAATTTTTACCAATAAAACCACGATTATAACGTCTTATTTATTTGTAAGTGCAAATGATTTGCATTTGCAAGATTGTTGATGCAACATATATGTTTATCTATTAAGGAGGATTTTGTGATGAAGAAGAAGCAAGTAAGGGTCTGCCCCGTGGAACATGCGGGGGTTCTTGATATGAAGATCAGAAAGCTGTTTCAGAGTCCCCGGCGAATATTAAAACCGTATCTGAGGGAAGGAATCAAAGCCCTCGATTTTGGATGCGGTCCGGGGTTCTTTACAATTGATATGGCGAAAATGGTCGGTGCGAATGGCCATGTTGTTGCAGCTGACCTGCAGCAGGGAATGCTTGACAGGGTGAGAATGAAGGCTGTCAACAGCGGACTTGCAGACAGAGTAAGCTTTCACTGTTGCGCAGATGAAAGCATGGTCTTTGATAGAATGTTCGGCTTTATTTTGATGTTTTACATGCTTCATGAGGTTCCCGACGCTGAGAAAACGCTTTCAGCAATGAGAAACCATCTTGAAAAAGGCGGGAGGCTGCTTGTAGTAGAACCAAAATTTCATGTCAGCGGGCCGGATTTTGATAAAACGGTTGACCTCGCCTTGAACTGTGGTTTTGATATTGAGGATATGCCGGCGGTTTCAATGAGCAGGACTGTGTTGCTTGTACGGAAAGGTTAAGTTTGCTCTATTTCCCTGCTGGAAAATAAGCTTTGACTGAGGAATAATGTGAACAGAGACGAACTTCTTGCAAAGATCAGAAATGACAGGTTCATAAAACATGTGGGAATTGAGCTTGTGAGTACTGGCGAAGGTAAGGCTGAGACAAAGCTTGAGCTGTCTGAAAAGCATCTGAACGGTGTGGATATTGTACAGGGCGGAGTCATTTTCACACTTGCCGATTATGCCTTCGCGGCGGCTTCAAATTCCGAGGGTACTCCTGCTCTGGGACTCAGCGTGAACATATCGTACTTTAAACCGCCGGCGGGCAGATTCATACGTGCCGTCGCTCAGGAGATATCCCGCAGCAACAGAATAGCAACCTATAATGTCGACGTCTTCGATGAAGACGGAAGCATTGTAGCCAGATTCACTGGCATGGGCTACAGAAAACTCAGTGCGGGTTAAGCTTCCCGATATGAGAGGATGTCTGAAAGTTAAATACTACCGGAGGCTGTTTTATGCATCAAAACGATTATGACAAGACCAGGGAAACCCTCGAAGGGATTCTGAAAAACAGGAGTGTAAGAATACTTCTTCTGATTCTGGGAGTATCGGTGTTGATTCTCATTGTAAAGCCGTGGGTGCAGATAGGCGCCGGAGAGAGAGGCGTGGTCCTAAACTTCGGGGCCGTACAGGATAAAGTACTTGGAGAGGGGCTTCACTTCAGGATACCGCTTCAGCAGGAAATGGTGATTTTGGATGTTAAGGTTCAGAAGGCCACCAGCAATGCTCCAGCGGCCTCGAAAGACCTGCAGGATGTTTCGTCACAGGTTGTGCTGAACTATCACGTGATTCCGGACAGCGCGAACAGGCTTTACCAGAACATTGGGGAGGCCTACAGGGAAAGGATAATTGATCCGGCAATACAGGAGGTCGTCAAGGCTGTTACGGCCGAGTATACGGCTGAGGAGCTGATTACAAAAAGGCCTGCTGTCAGCGAATCAATGAGGTCAACTCTTCAGCAGAGACTTCTGAAGCACGATATTGCAGTAGACGCCTTTTCGATTGTGTCTTTCAGCTTTTCAAGTGTGTTCACCGAGGCAATTGAAGCGAAGCAGACGGCTGAACAGCTTGCGCTGAAAGCAAAGCGCGACCTTGATCGAGTCAAGATTGAAGCGGACCAGAAGATTACCTCAGCACGGGCCGAGGCTGAGTCGCTGCGGCTGCAGAGGGCCAATATATCACGCGATCTTATTGAATTGAGAAAGGTGGAAGCTAACATCAAAGCTATAGAAAAGTGGAATGGCGTGCTGCCGAGCGTTACAAGCGGAGCTGTTCCGTTTCTTGATATTTCCGGAGAGAAAAAATAATGACTTCGATTATTCTATGGGCGGTCTTCGCTGTATTCGTACTTGGAATGCTTGCGCTTGATTTTCTCGTGCTGCAGAGGGATGAGCACGAAATCAAGGTGAAAGAGGCCGCGATATGGACTTTTTTTTGGATACTGCTCGCTCTGATTTTTAATGCCGGCATATGGTATTTCGCCGGCAGGGAGATGGCGCTGGAGTTTATAACCGGATATCTTATTGAAAAATCACTGAGCGTTGACAATATATTTGTTTTTATTATCATCTTTTCGTATTTCGGAATAGAGGCAAAATATCAGCACAAGGTTTTATTCTGGGGAATAATTGGGGCCGTTGTCATGAGGGCAGTGTTTATTTTTGCAGGTGTGGCCCTTATTGAGCGTTTCCACTGGATAATCTATGTTCTGGGCGCCTTCCTCGTTTACATAGGCATTAAGATGGCTGTGCAGAAGGAGAAAGAGGTCCATCCTGAGAAGAATCCGGTTCTGAGGGCGGCTGGAAGGTTCCTGAGGCTTGACAGGGAATACAGGGGCAGCCGTTTTTTTGTGCGTAAAAACGGGAAGCTCTACGCGACTACGATGTTTATCGTGCTGCTTGTAATTGAAACAACAGACGTTGTTTTCGCGGTTGACTCAATACCCGCGATTCTGTCGATATCAACTCACCCGTTTATTGTACTGACATCAAACATTTTCGCCATACTGGGTCTCAGGGCTCTCTACTTCGCTGTTTCGGGAGTAATGAGGCTTTTTGTTTATCTGAACTATGGGCTCGCTGTCATACTTGTCTTTGTCGGAGTGAAGATGCTTATTGCAGACCTTTACAAGATTCCTGTATGGGCTGCCCTCGGCTTTGTCGCTCTGACTCTTACTGCGTCGATCCTTCTCTCAGTGCTGAAGGCAAAAAAACAAAGCGGAAGCTGAGTCAGGGTTTAATAGGCAGAATGGAGCCTATGTTCATTATGTGAAAACGGTTCGGGTTGAGGTGCCTCAATGCGATTTTTCGCTTAAGGTCGATGCCCGGAAATCCCGCCGGCTCATCGGCGAGTTTGAATGTGCCCCACTGTGTCGGTATGAACTCCCTGGCGCCGAGCTCATTGAAGGCGTCAAGGGCTTCATCCGCGTTCATGTGGTTGTAGTGCATGAACCAGCGCGGGGTGTACGCCGTTACGGGCAGTAGCGCGTAATCTATTCCAGGAAACTTTTTGCCGAATTCCCTGTAGCCGATAAAGTAACCGCTGTCTCCGCCCAGGTATATTCTGTAGCCTCCACCGTCGAGCATGAAGCTTGACCAGAGACTCGCGTTTGTGTCACGCCCGATCCTTCTGGACCAGTGCTGCGCGGGCAGGGCAGTGAGCTTGAATCCGCTGCCTGTATTGGTTTCGTCCCACCAGTTCATCTCATGGATGTTTTTTAGGCCCCATTCCTTAAGAAGCGCGCCCATTCCGGAGGGTACATAGAAGCGGGCATGTCTGGGTATGGATATCACGCTTTCCTCATCAAGGTGGTCGTAGTGGTTGTGGGATATCACTACGTTTAGAGGCGAGCTTCCGACAAGTGAGGATAGCTCGCTTGCCTGGATGCCTGGCGGCGTTTTGCGTTTTATTATAAGCGCCCGTTCGGAGAATATGGGATCTGTCAGCCAGTATATTCCGTCGGTTCTTATAAGGAATGTGTTATGGCCTATCCACATAATAAAGTCACCGCCATTTAATGCGGCTATTTTTTTCAGTGAATCTTTTTCAACGTCGGGTAGCGAGTTAATCTCTTCATTGGTGAAGTCGGGTGACGAAGAGAAACGCCAACGCAGCATAGTGAAGAATGAGTAGTCCGGTTTCACCATCCAGGGGTTATAGAAGCTGCCGTCTTTTATGTTGGGAGCATAGAGTAATTTTGTGTGAGAGCTGTCTGCTTTGCGACGCCATCCTTCTTCGGTAAATGCAATGTCCGCGCTGCTGCATCCTGACAGAGCAGTAAGAGCAATAAGCGTCGATAATATCCTTTTCATTTAATGCTCCCAATACTTGATTAATGTTAAATGAATATATTAATCCTTCCAATTCGCAAATGGAATTGGGAAATCAAGGGAATGATTTCCCCTTTTCTTTTATAAGGTATGGAAGTTAAGGGTCAATGATTTTATCGGACAGAGGGGTGACTGGACACGGATAAAAGAAAGGCGGTTAAAAACCGCCTTTCAAGCTATTCTACTTTGCTCTTTCAATGACTGGAAGGCTGCCGCCTTTGCGGCGTTTAAAGGCCAGCAGAACTTTTCCGCTGTCTTCCCTGGGGACAGTCAGGAATGAAAACTCTTCCATGACTGTAACGCCGTTAATTCGGCTGCGTTTTACCCGGGCTTTTTCTTCAACAAGGGTAACGAGCTTGCGTGAATTCATTCCGTCCTTTTTTCCGTGAGATACGAAGAGCCTCAGATTAGCGGCGTCCGTATCCACATTGCGGGTTCGACCGCCGGCCTTGATTTCCGAAGCCTGCTTTTCCTGTATCTTTCCGTAGCTTTCAGCCTTCAGATCGCTTCCGAAGGAGTGGTGAATGAGTGTCGCGACGAGTTCGAGCGGGTCGCAGCCTGTCAGCATTTTCGAGGCAAGAGCGCGCTCGTTCTGAGGAATATCCCCCCCGAGCAGTTTCGCGATTTTGTTACAGATCATATCCTTCTTGAAGTCAATAATCTCCTGGACTGACGGGACGTTTCCTCTGGCAATCTCAAAACCGGTGTCCTTCATGATATATCGAATACGCTTTTCCTCTGACGGTGAGGCGAAGGTAACAGCCTTGCCGGTTTTGCCCGCACGTCCGGTTCGGCCGACCCGGTGGACGTAGGTCTCCGAATCCTGAGGTATTGAGTAGTTGATTACGTGAGTCAGATCATTAATGTCGATTCCGCGGGCAGCGACATCAGTCGCCACGAGTATCCTTGTCTTTTTACGGCGAAGAGAATCGAGAATGCGTTCACGGTGGCTTTGCGACAGATCGCCGTGTATGCCTTCGGCTAAATAGCCTTTATCGTTCAGCTGAATGGCCAGCTCGTCGACGTCTTTCTTTGTTCGGCAAAAGACAAGGCCGTAGAATTCCGGCTCCATTTCCATGAGACGGCAGAGGAGATTCAGCTTGCCCTTCTGGTTGATGGGAAAGTATGAATGCTCCGTACGAGAAACGTTCTGAGGGCCCTCGTCTGCTTTAATGACTGTGTGCTTCTTCATATAAGAAGAGGCTACTTTCAGTATACGTGAAGGCATGGTTGCAGAAAAGAGTACGGTACGTTTGTTCTCGCCGGTAAAGCTCATTATTTTTTCGATATCATCGATGAATCCCATGTTAAGCATCTCATCGGCCTCGTCAAGGACGAGAAAGGAGATGTTGCTGAGCTTAAGCGCCTTGCGGTTGATGAGGTCCTGCACGCGGCCGGGGGTTCCTGCCACGATGTGTACGCCTTCCTTAAGCTTGCTGATCTGCTTTGTTATAGGGTCTCCGCCATAGAACGCGGCAACCTGAAGTTTGCGTGAAGGCGTAAAGGAAGTGATCTCATCGGCGACCTGCAGAGCCAGTTCTCTCGTAGGCACGAGGATTATTGCCTGAACATGGCGCGCTTCGGGATCTAACATCTCAACAAGCGGCAGGCCGAATGCTGCGGTCTTTCCGGTTCCTGTTCTCGCGAGCGCGACTATGTCGTCTGTACTGTTGAGAATCGCGGGTATCGCCTTCTCCTGGATGGAAGTGGGTTCTTTAAAGCCTTTTTTTTCAAGCTTTTCGAGCACGGCCTCTGACAGGCCCATCGCCCTGAATTTTTCAAGTGTGGACATACTACTCCTGTGAAGTTTTTATTTCTGCAAATCGAAGCCACCCTGCGAATGGCCGACTGTCATAAAAACGCCACATGGAAGGTGAGAAAAAGAATTGCAATATTTGGATATTGAAGATTTTACTCGCCTGATGTCTACAATATTTTACGAAAAAAAGTAATATAATCTATGGGCGGATATCGTCCCTCATAGGCAGGAGATCAACTTCGATGGCAGATTACTCAGAACTCAGCAGCTACCTCGCGGACAATTTCAACCGTTATCTTGAAATATACAGGGCGATGGTCGATATCAACTCGTACACGCTTAATCCAGTAGGCGTAAACCGCCTTGCAGAGTTTACTGCAGAAATATTCTCAGGGGTTGGTTTTTCTGCAAGATATGTCGATTCGCTCCAGAAGGGCAGCGGCAGGCATCTTGTGATGACAAGGCAGGGAAGCGGCAGGAACTCCGTTCTCTGTGTCTCACATCTGGATACGGTGTTTACAGAGGAAGAGGAAAAGTCCCGCGACTTTCGATGGAAGCTGCGGGGCAGCAGGGTGTACGGTCCGGGGACGAACGACATAAAGGGCGGGACTGTAATTATCCTCATGATGATGGAACTCCTTCAGCGCTTCTATCCCGAAGAGTTTAAGGCTGTGACCTGGAAGGTGCTTCTCGACGCGACCGAAGAGACTGTTTCGGATGACTTCGGTGCGCTGTGCCTTGAGGAGGGCATTGATGCTCTTGCCTGTCTTGTCTTTGAGGCAGGCAATATGCAGGGAAAAACTTTCAATGTAGTCACCTCGCGCAAGGGACGTTCAGTGTTTGTGATTCGTTCAAAGGGACGTTCAGCTCATGCGGGAGTGGATCACGCCTCCGGCGCCAATGCTCTGCTTCATCTCTGTGACTTGCTTCCGGAAGTTGGAGGAATTACCGATTACAGCCGAGGGCTGACCGTGAACGTAGCTACCATAAGCGGCGGTACGGTACTTAACCGCGTTCCTGACCGGGCTGAAGCTTTCGCTGAGATGCGCGCCTTCGATCCGGAGGCTATGGAGTTCGGGACATCCGGGATGCTGAGGCTCTCGGGAAAACGGGGCAGGCCCTCTGCTGACGGAAAGTACGATTGCGAACTGACTGTTGAATGTTCACGGGACGTTCCGCCATGGCCTGCAAACGAAGGCAGCTCAATGCTTCTTGGGTTTTGGCAGGACGCAGCCCGTTCATTGGGATGGGCTGTTGAGCCGGAAAGGCGCGGCGGTATCAGCGACGGCAACTGGACCGCTGAGAGGATTCCCACCCTTGACGGGCTCGGACCGGCTGGGGAATGTTCACACTGCTCCGAAGCAGGCCCTGACGGTGTGACCGGGCAGGAGTTCGCCGAGCTTGATTCGTTCATTCCCCGGACAATATTGAACACCGAGGCCGTTGTCAGGCTGATCAGGGTGAGAGGGGGTTCACGCTGAGAGCGGGGCCCCTTTTTTTTGCGGAGCACACGGGCTTTTCTTTCGCCACAGTGCTGCGCGAGACGCTTTTTTAGCAGGGAGCCTGTCGTTCCTTTTCACGCTGAGAGCGTGGCACTTCTTTTGCCGCTTTTTGACCGGCCAAAAAGCGGCGGGAAAAAGCCGTTCCTCAGGCGCCGGAAGGGCTTGGCTGTAGCTGTTACCTAACTATTTCAACGCCATTATCATCATCCTGATGAAACGGCGCCCGGGCGATTTGCATCCATGCAAATCGCACTGAATGAGTTGATATGCCCTCCGCCCGCAAAAAAATTAGTGGGTTCATTAGATGTTTAAGTTCTATGTTATACCCCAACATTAAAAATCTCTTGCGTAAATCAATTAGGCAATATGGGATAAATGATAAAATGGCTATTAAGAACTTAATCAGCTATAAAAGCAGCAAGTGTATTAATAAAATGTGCAATGAAAATATGTTATGACACCGCATAAATGAAGAGAATAAAAATCCATATGAAACAACATCCTGTCCCGGTGAAGCGTCTTGAATCCCTTGATTTTCTGAAAGGAATCGCTGTCATCTTCATGATGATACAGCATTTTTCAATCTGGTTTGTTGACCCCGCCTGGAAAACGAGTGGACATGGATTTATTAATCAATTCCAGAATCTGTTTTTCTTGATTATGAATGCTCTTGGCGGATTTTCTGCCCCGGCCTTTGTGATGATCTCCGGAATGGGGGCATGGTTTTTTATAACAGGAAACGGATCTGCTTCGCGCATCATAACTCGAGGTGTCATGATTCTTGCTGCCGGATATATTCTAAATCTTATCTGTCCCGTGTGGTTTAGTTTGGGATCATGGTATGTGCTTCATCTCATCGGTGCTATGATGATTTTTGTTCCTCTGATAAGAAAGTTGCCGCATCAATTGCTTCCCCTCGTTGTCATCACAATTACCGCTGCTGCGATTTTAGCTCAGCATTATTTTAATGTCTCGCTTCACGCCTTCAATAAGGAGATGAGTGATATGTCGCAGCCCGGTGGAGTTTTGCGAATTGCTTTAGCGTCAGGGCATTTCCCCCTGCTGCCATGGTCAGGGATGTTCATCCTTGGATACTATTGCGCCCCGATTATTGAAAAAGGAAAATATCGAAAGGTCTGCTCAATCTCGGCGGTCTCGTTAGCCGTTACTGTACTCATTATACTTGCTTCAGCATTGATAGATGCACGTTCTGGAATTCTGAAACGCTTGGTCTACGTACCAGAGTCGTTTTATCCAATGATGCCGTTAATGTTTTTCCTGCTTGCCGGAATAGTGTTGCCAGTAGTAGCTCTTGCCCGCCGTTATGAGCTTCGGCGCTCAATCTCGTCTGTAAATTCCGTTGTTCTCTTTGGCAGGATGTCACTGACAGCGTTTATAGCACATGTGTTTATTTTCAAACAGCTTCTTTCACTCACATCGTATTACAGAAAAATACCCTACTGGACAGCTTACCTGTTAGCCTATGCGGTCATTGCGCTGTTCATATATGCAGCAGTTCAGTGGAACAGAAAGGAATTCAGATACAGCTTCGAGTGGTTGGTGAGAAGGGCGGATAAGCTTTTATAAAGCATTTAATCAAATCCCTTGACACAAGCGGGCAGTATCTTAGAAAGAACTCATTTACGTCATGGGGCGCGACAATGACTGAGCTGAAGCTCTCCGTAATCAAGAGCGGAAACATAGATATATCACTTGAAAAAGGCGTGGTGGACACGAGACCTTCCTGTACGTTATTAAGAATGGGATTAATGAATATGTTAGTTGACCTCGCAGATCCTCAGGAAGACCCGGATGTCATTGTTGAAGGCCTTGCAGAAGCAGGTCTTTCTCCCTCTGACATATTGTATGTTATTTTTACACATCTTCACCCGGATCATTTTGGGCATAGTAACCTTTTTAAAAACAGTACTTTTATTTTTCATGCAGATGAAAAGCTCAGTTTTGTCTTTAAAAACCATAAAAAAATAGAGCTTTCAGGATCTTCAGTTTTTGGAATTACTGAGAATTGTGTTACTGGCCCGATGAAGGCGAAAGCCGTTCCCGATTTTAATAAGCTCGGTAACTCCATTTACTTGCATCACTGTCCCGGCCATACACCCGGATCAATGGCTATCTTTGTAAACATAAGCGGGAATGTGTACGCTATTGTCGGAGATATATTTCTCAATGAAGAATACTATAAAGAGATGAAAATTCCCGGCTCTACATGGCGCGAGGCGCCGATTCCTGATCAGATGAAATTCATAAAAGCAAATTCTGATATAATTATACCCGGGCACGGAGAGCCATTTAAAGTTAACAGGCTAACCTGAGACACGGGACTGCCGCAGGCTTTAACCCGCTCAGCTGCGCGAGACGCTTCTCTCCTGGCAGGGAGCCTGCCGGCTGTTTTTACACTGGGAGTGTGACTCTGTGTTTGTTCGGGACGGTCTCGACCGTCCCCTACCATTGTTTTCTGTGTGGAGCTCACGGACACTTCTTTTGCCGCTTTTTGACCGGCCAAAAAGGGGCGGGAAAAAGCCGTTCCTCATGCGCCGGAAGGGCTTGGCATTTGCAGTTACCAAACTATTTCAGCGCCGTTATCATCATCCTGATGAAAAGGCCTAAGCCTTTTTGCCCCTCCTGGGCGGCTTAGGCACTAGTTCATCCTGAACGTCGGCGCTGGGCGATTTGCATCCATGCAAATCGCATTGGATGTGTTCTTGAAGAAGGGGGCCTGCAGTTTATTAATTCCGCCTATGAAGATGCAGATCAGGGACTTCGCGTGCTTAGCGAACTTTGCGAGAGGAAAAAAAGCCTCCACATATGATAAGATGAGGAGGGAAGCCGAAGGCCGGAACATTGGGCCGGCTCTACCTCACCGTGACACGCAGATTATAAAATATTGACTTGGGGAGCCGGTCGAGACCGTTTCCTGTCATCAATGAGTATCTGAGGCTTGCGCTTAAAATGAGGATATGCGTCTTAAGCGTAAGAGGGAGTTTGCTACGTATAAATAGCGGCAGATACAACAAGCCAAAATAGAGATGACCTCTCAATGGAACATAATAGCAATGCCGAGCGAAAAAATTAACCCGCCGGGTTGTTCGACATTCATGTAATCTTTTTCTTCCTTTGTTAATGTGAAGCCTGAATATGTATACGATTTCATCGTGTAATCGTCCCTCTGAAAGGCATATGAATAACCGGTTTCGATGTAGAACCTGGTTGATTCGTTCATTCTCCAGCTGTATAGAAAAGTAAGATTCACAACCGTAACCGGCTTGTAGTCGTATATTACATTATTCTTAAGCTTTAGTCCATCGGCGGTAATAATATCGGTTTCTCTGCTGTAACCTCGCTTTCCGGTATTGTACGCGGCACCCAGACCCAGCGCTATTCCTGAGAGATCGGGATTGAAGCAGTAACGGAGCCCGGCTGAGAAACGCGTTCCCCAGACTCCGTAGCCTACACCTCCATTGGCTGTCAGCCCGTCCCAGATAGTCCGATTTATTCTGAAGCCGGCGCCGACATATCCGTTAAAGCCAAGTTCGAACTCGATTGCTCCCTCCGGCTTTTTCAGGGCTTCTTTCGAGACGGAAGCGTCCCTGTCGACGTTTGTATCGCCGGCTTCTTCTGGTTTGAGTGCCTTAATAACGAAGGCCGAACCGTCAAGGTAGATTATCTCTGAAACCTCAGATACAGGTACGGTCCCGAACGGAACAGTACCGTCAGGATCATATTCAATGAACTCGGAGCCGATCTTTAATATCTTGCCGTTTACTGTTTCACCGCTTTTTAGTACTATCTCATCAGCTGAAAGGGAAGATGCAAGAAGAATGAAGACAGACGATATTATTACGAATGTAATGTTAGTCTTCATGAGGCTGCCTCGCTGAAGACGGTGAACATGTCAGGCCGCTGGTCTTTTTCTCTGTAATCTCGTTGATAAGTGTATACGAAGACTCGGTCTCCGGATCAACATCGCCGTTATAGTTGTCAGATGTTTCCAGAAAGAAATCGAGCTCAAGAAGGTTCAGCTTGTATTTGACGCATTCGACAAATTCTACAGGCGTAAAGGTTGTCACGGCGATATCTTCCCCCATGGAATCCTTTCTGATGAAAGTTATGTACCGGGAATCGGCGTCATTCAAATCAATCGTGAACGTCATGGACTCGGGAATGGCCGGGTCCATTGGTGTTTCAAGAATTGATGTGCTTCCCGAGTAGTCCACGGTCCTGTGAAGGTAAAGCGCGTCTATGACGTAGCTGCTTCTGTTTATAACGGTGAGCTCCGGAGGCTGATCGCATGGAGCGTAACCGGAATCCGCGTCGTCCGCGCAGGAAGCCAGGGCAAGAGACGTAAAAAGAAAACCGATAATTAAATGTAACTTATATCTGTGTGTCATAAGCGGCATCCCTCAAATGCAGTAGAAAACAGAGAATGTGAATATGTCGGCGACAATGTCGGTTTTGGCCGGCTTCATCTCCCTTGTCCTTTTGATGTTGAGCTCTTCATCGTCGTAGACCTCCATGAAAACAACATTGTCCGGAATGCTGAACCTGTTTATGTAGCGTCTGTCGTAGCCGAACTGAATCCCTGTTCTTATTGACGGATAATAAAACCCGACCTCAAAGCCAAAGCCGAAGGAGCTGAAAAAAGCAAACTTGAACGATGAATTAAACTCGCGTTCACCGGCGAAGTAGTCGAAGGTGAATGTCGACTTTCTGAGTTCGGCGATGCTTCCGTAAACGTAGGGATTAAAAAAAAGCTTAAGCCCCGGTTCCCTTGTGACAAGGTTAGCTCCGGCCTTCATGTCGAGAAAGAATGAATGAAATTCTGCTTCATAGGCGAGCGAAGAGAGGGAGTCCTTCGAAACGACCTCCCCAGTCTCGGGTGATGTTACAATACCGGGAATAAAGCCTTCGACCCCGGCATTTGAGCTTTCAACATTGTACGAATAGTCCTTAACGCTGACCTTCCTGAAGAAGTATCCCAGCTCCGGGCTTATGAACACGTCAGTTTTCAGCGGGTCGAACGAAGTCCTTATAATTCTCTGTGAAATCCGACCGGTACCGTCGGCAATCTGGTTGTCATTGTTGTCGAAAATGTTGACTGAGGTTGTCCCCTGGTTTCCGATAAGGCTTATCCTCATTAGAAACGATTCGTCTTTCTTTTGGCTTTCTTCGTCTTCGGTTGCGGGTTGTTTTTCTTTTTCTATGGGGAGGATGGTGATTTTTTCAGCGTCGTTGTTTTCCAGTGAGGGAACGTCAACTTCCTTTCCGCCAGTGTAAATAATCTTCCGAACGGACTCTCTGGGGACTGTAGTGAACGAGCCTGGAAGAGAGTTTCTTTCAGAGTAAGATATTTCAGTTGCTGTCACGGAACGGATCTCACACTGAATTATTTTGCCGCCTGAAAGAACGATTTCGTCCGCTGACGCCAGGCTCGAGATTGATATAAAGGCGGAAAGAAGAATGAATTTCATTTATTCCCTTGTATCCGTTTAATTTGTTCTTTTACTCTTTGTTCATCTCATAGGTGCGGTCGGGATTGTAGCCCATTATCCAGAGAAATGGAACGAGGAAGACGACTCCGCCCGCGCAGGCACATGGCTGAAAGCTTTCACTTCTCTGAATGGTAGTATGAAATTCCTCGTAACCCTCTTTGACGAGCCTGATCCTTGTGGGAGAGCCGACAATTTTCGTGTCGCTGTAGTCGTAAGGCGTAACTCCCTTATACTGATCGTCTATGTATACCTTTGCGCCCTTTGGCACGCTGTTAATTCGGGTTGTACTGGAACATCCCTGTGCAAGGAATGAGGCGATTGCAATTAAAAGCTGAGAGTTTTTAAAGAGCAATTTCATGAGTCCTCCACCAGTAATTACAATAATAGAGCTGTTTGTAAATAAAAACTTATTACTGTCAACATTTTTTAAACAATAGTTTAATATAAAAATTATATGTTAGATTCATCTGTTGGTCACACTAAAGAATAATCGCAGGGCAGATGATATGCTGAAATAATATCTTGAAAAATTTGCTTTGTTTTTAAGAATAACAAATGTGGAAATTAAAACCAGCATAAATGACATATTGGAGCTGTGGTGATAATACTTGATGATCTTAAAAACAGGGTCCTTGACGGAGAATATCCCGGCAGGGAAGAGGTATTAGAGCTTGCGGAGGCGCCTCTGGAAGCGCTATGCAGCGCGGCTGATGAAATACGCGAGCGGTTTTGCGGCAGCGCTGTTGAACTTTGCGCCATCGTAAACGCAAAAAGCGGTCTGTGCAGCGAGGACTGCCGCTTCTGCGCCCAGTCGGTATCAGGCAATCTCAGTGCGGTGGAGTTCTATCCGCTGGAAGAAAAAAGGATTGTGGATTCAGCCGTAAGAAATTACAACGAAGGGGTAAGCCGTTTCTCGATTGTTGCTTCGGGAAGAAAAATATCGGATGATGAGATAGAACTCATCTGTTCCGCTGTTGAAACAGTTAAAGCGAAAACTGTACTCAAGGTTTGCGCGTCTATCGGGCTTCTTGACGGGCGGCAGTTCGAAAGGCTCAGGGAGGCCGGAATTACGAGAATTCACAATAACCTTGAAACCTCACGCCGGTTCTTCCCGCGAATATGCACAACTCACAGTTATGACCACAAGCTCACCTCAATACGCGCTGCCAGGGAAGCTGGTCTCGAGGTATGCAGCGGAGGCATAATCGGACTTGGAGAGACAATCGAGGACCGAGTTGATATGGCCCTTGAACTCCGGGAGCTTGGAGCGGTATCCGTTCCGGTCAATCTGCTCAATCCGATTCCGGGCACGCCGTTTGAGGACAATGCGGTTACGGTTTACGATGAGGTTTGCCGCACCGTAGCTATTTACCGCTTTATCCTGCCCTGCGCCTTTATCAGGCTTGCGGGAGGAAGAGGCCTGATGCCGGACGGAGGGCAGAGGTGCTTCCGCTCTGGAGCTAACGCGGCCATAACAGGAGATATGCTAACTACTTACGGGATAAGTACGGGTGATGATATATTCATGCTGAAAAAAATGGGATTCGAAGTCCAATGATGCGCACAAATATTAGGAATAACCTTGACAGAGACTTTAAAAAATGCCGTATAACGAAAAACAATAAATCCGGAGAATTAACTATGAAGATTTTATGGACGACTTTGCATGTCGCCGATCTTGACAGGTCGATTAAGTTCTATTCAGAGATGGCAGAGCTTAAGGTGCTGAACAGGTTTAAGGCCGGCCCGTCGATCGAGATAGCCTTCATGGGCAACCCAGGTGAGGAGAGGCCCTTCTTGAGCTTATAAACGATTCAGTCGATAGCGCTCAAGTTAACACCGTCTCAATTGGTTTCGAAGCTGAATCGGTTGAAGCCGTCATTAATAAGTTCACTGACTCGGGCATTCAGATTCACTCGGGCCCGGTAGAGGTCCCCGGAGGAAGCTACTTCCTCGTCAAAGACCCTGACGGCTTTACTGTTCAGTTTTTTCAGAACAAGTAAGCATCGTAAAAAGGATTAAATCGTGAACACAGAGGATATCAGGTGGAGTGAAAAAGGACTAATAAAATGATAGTAACTGAGAATACCGGAGACAGTTTCAAGACCAAAATAGTTGAACATGAAATATTTGTTGATACAACCACAGATAAAGGGGGGAGCGGAAATTACATTAGACCGCATGAGTTGTTGGAGGCTGCATTTGCATCTTGTCTTAACATAAGTATCCAAAATGAATTAAATAGAATGAGTATTAATGATACCAGTGTAGTAACGAAAGTAAATCTGAGAAGAGATAATATGACGGATGCAATTTTTGAATATCACGTTGAAATCAAGGGTGAAAATATATCTTCTGAAATTGAATCGCAAATAAAAGAAATCATACGTACTTGTCCCGTTCGGAAGACACTATCCAGGGCAATTAGATTTGACGAGAAATAGTGTATAACATCCAGAATTTAAAATGAAGGTCAGGTAATGATATTTCTATCTTTTGTCTTAATAACAGGTTTATTTCTGATCTATTCATATTTCGCTGGAAGTGTGCATAATTTTATTAATTGGGACAGTCTTTTTTTTGTTTTTATCGGGTCCCTAATATCTGCATGTGCTTTCAGTTCGGGGCATTTTAAAGATTTTCTGTATGGTTTGAAGGAGATATTTTCA
Source organism: Spirochaetota bacterium (assembly GCA_963663865.1). Classification (GTDB taxonomy): domain Bacteria; phylum Spirochaetota; class UBA4802; order UBA4802; family UBA5550. The sequence goes on along the minus strand of OY760686.1, from coordinate 2,306,090 downwards.
TTTAGACTGGAAAGAGAAAAAAACCAGAATGTGAAAAAAATCTTTGGTGGATTAACAATCTCCACGATAGTCCTGGGTATATGTTCCTCAATACATGGCTTCATAACAGGTGTTTTAGCTCAACAAAACGTCCCATTGGAAAACATTCTGCCTGTTGCACTCTTTACGACCTTATACGGTCTGCTTATCGCTGTCTTCATTTATTTCCCGGTATATATGCGGCACAAGTAGGTTTTGACAGTGTTAAATGCTGTTTTTTGTCGCAGGTGACGGAATTTAATTATGAAAGCCCACAGCTTTACTGCTAGTGGATGATTGCTCACATGATCAGAAGATGTATCCTGTGATAATTTAACCTCTTAACGAAGTAACGAAAAGCTGGTTGTAAAATTAATTATTCAAATATTTTCCATGATTGACATAATCTAAAAAATGTATATAAATGCCGGAAAAACACCTGTTGAAGGATGGTTTGAAAAACGGAGGAGGTATTATCATGCTGGGTTTTCAGGATTGGGGAGTGACCCTGGCTTATGTGGGGACGATAGTCTCCGCGGGTGTATGTGTTGTCTACGGTATTCTAAACTGGAATAAACCGAGAGAGGATGAAGAGTCTGAAATTACTGAGGAGCTTAATTGGGAAAAAAATGATCCGGAACTCAAGGAAGGAGATATACAATGAATATGATTTTTCTCGTTTTTATCGTCATTCTCTATCTATCGGTTATAGCCTTTTTGGGATATCGCGGATACAAGCGGACGAAGAGCACCTCTGATTATTTGCTTGCCGGTCGCAGAATACATCCGATGATAATGGCAATATCTTACGGTGCAACTTTTATCAGTACATCCGCAATCGTTGGATTTGGGGGGGCAGCTGCCGTTTTCGGTATGGGTGTCCTCTGGTTGACGGTTCTGAACATCTTTGTGGGTATCTTCATAGCCTTTGTGTTTTTCGGTTTGCGTACACGAAAAATGGGCCACAATCTTGACGCACACACATTTCCTGAACTGCTTGGAAGGCGCTTTGATTCGCAATTTTTACAGACAGCCGGAGGGCTTCTGATTTTTCTGGCAATGCCCTTATATGCCGCTGCAATCATTCTGGGCGGGGCTCAGTTTATGTCAACGACACTCGCTATACCCTATGAGGTTTCCCTTGTAGTGTTTGTTGGTATTGTAGCGATGTATGTTATTATGGGGGGTATGCGCGGTGTTATGTATACTGACGCTTTTCAGGGCACGATCATGTTTGTCAGTATGACAATCCTTCTTGTAACGATATATTCTTCCACAGGCGGTATCGTCGCAGCGCATGCCAAGCTTACTTCTCTGGCACCGGAGGCTGTTAAGACCTGGGGAGGTGCCGGTCATCAGGGGTGGACGGCAATGCCGGTGTTCCTGTCGCCTCTCTGGCAGCAGCTAGTAACCACAATTGTGCTTGGTGTCGGTATCGGAGTATTGGCTCAGCCGCAGCTTGTTGTCAGGTTCATGACAGTCAAAAGCGGACATGAGCTTAACAGGGCTGTCCTGGCAGGCGGTGTATTTATAATGATGATGACGGGAGTCGCTTTTGTTGTAGGGGCTCTTGCCAACGTCTATTTTTTTGAGCATACCGGGAAAATAGCTCTTATGGCTGCAGATAAAAAGACTGATGCTATTATCCCCTTGTTTATTAATGACGCCATGCCCTGGTGGTTTACCTCACTCTTTATGATTACGCTTTTGGCGGCTGCCATGTCAACTCTATCAAGTCAGTTTCACTCAATGGGTTCAGCCTTCGGCCGGGATTTTCTGGAAAAAGGATTGAAGGTAAAGATTAAGGATTCGATGACAGTGAACAAACTTGCCATGATTGCGGCGATCATGTTTTCGACGCTGTTAGCTTTAGGGCTTCCGTTGTTCTATCAGGAGGGAACAGCGATAATTGCAACGGGAACAGCGATATTTTTCGGATTATGTGCGTCATCATTTTTGCCAATGTTTGTCGGGGCGCTTTATTCAAAGAGAATGACAGCAGCAGCCGCGCTTGCAAGTTTCTGGACAGGAATCGGCATAAGCCTTTTTTCTCTGATTTTTATCCATATCAAGGAGTCAAAACCGCTGGGGCTGTGCAGAATGCTGTTCGGAACTGATACACTTGTACCTGCTTTACAGAATCTCGATCCGCTTATACTGGCGCTGCCTGTGTCAGCACTTACTGCGGTTGCCGTTACGTTTTTTTCCAGACCGCCTTCTCAAGGCATACTTGATCAAGCGTTTAAAAATATTAAGAAATAGAACAATATTGAGGATATTACCGTCATTCACCCTGTTGAGCCGGGATTATTGCTGGCTTAACAGGGTGGCGTGTTGTATCCGGACTATGCCAGATTGCCGGAAATAATCCGAGCGCTTAACATTCACAAATAGCTTGCAGTCCTTGTTTCCCTTTTGCAATAATTCGAACAATACTATGATTGACAGATATTTTGTAATTATTATATTTGATCGTTGAAGGCCTTTGTTCTGAAATATAAGTATCATGATGGTGGTCATAGGCAGGTGGGTTGTTTTAATAATGGGGGTATTTCTGATGAAGAAAGCCGTGATTTTTGACTTTAATGGTACTTTGCTATGGGACACTCATCTGCACAACAGGGCCTGGGATGATTTTCTTAAACAGTATAATATAAATTTATCTGATGAGGAAAAAAACCATGTTATTCATGGTAAAACCAATCAGGACATATTCACGAGTTTGTTCAATAAAAAGTTCGATTCACTGGCCATGACTCAGTTGTCGGAAGAGAAGGAGTCGATTTACCGCAAATTATGCCTGGAAGCGGATGTTAAGCTGGCCGATGGAGCTATAGAATTATTCGAATACTGTAAGCATAATAGAATACCTTTTGCAATCGCTACTTCAGCCGGTAAAGAGAATGTTGATTTCTACATCAATAGATTTAATCTGCTGAAATGGTTTGATATTGACTTAATCATCTACAATGATGGAACAATAAAGAGCAAGCCCGATCCGGAGATTTTTAATATTGCGATACATAAATTAAATATGAGCCCGGAGGATGTGGTCATTTTTGAAGACTCTGTGGCAGGGATTAACTCGGCTATTGCAGCAAAAGCCGGGGAGATAATTATTGTAAACTCAAATAACGAAGATTATAGCCTGTTCAATTATCCAATTATTAAAGATTTCTCAGAATATGAAACGTGTGTCAAAATCTAATTCCCGCGAAGGCTTCGCCGTAAACGGTCATGCGGGTAACTGTAACTACTTCACCCTTTCTTCGGTATAAACCTAAAAATGGCTCTGTTGAGTGTATGTCTATGATAGACAGAATGCCGGCGAAGTATTTTTCTCCAGAATATCCGAAGGCAAGCCTTCCGTTGTACTTGCTCGAAAGAGAATGGGCCTCGACGTTTCCAGCAGCGACAGTATAGTCCTGATACATCCATCCTCCCCCGACAAGAAGTGCGAGGGTAGTGTACCAGCGCTTAAAGAATATGAAGGTATATGAGTAGCCGCCGAGCAGGGAAATGCTTTTGTATTTTCCTCCTCTGTATCCGCTGTCCGTCCCGAACATTTCTTCCTGCTCAGGCGGGATCAGTGAGTAGCCGCTTGAGATATTCAGAAAGCTGCAAGATGCCATTGCCAGCCATGAACCTGAGGACTCAATCTGACGCTCAGTCTGGTTGAACGATGATCTGAAGGAAAATCTGTCCGAAAAGACGTAGATTAGATTTATTCCTGCACTGGTAAGGCTCAGGTCTGAGCGGAACTTCTCCACATTGTTGGTTGTTGCGTAGTAGCCGCTGTAATGCTGGTAGTATACATCGAGATGAAACTTTCTGAAATAGCTGAAAAACTGTAAGTCAAGTGCCTGAGTTTTGCCCTCCTGAGAGCCGTCACTGGCATTAAGCGGGATTAAGCTTTCACTGATAGAAAATCCCCATCCCTTCCATGAAAGCCCGGCCCCTGCGCTGAGCCTTGGCTGCGGATTGTAGGAAATTCCGCTTGAGTCATCTTCTTTTTCGGGATCGTTTTTGCTGACTATTCTGAGTTCAAGGGTGGGGAATATCAATATTGGACGGACGATGAGCCTGTCAGTATATGATACAATGTTGGAGCTTTCCTCTTTTGTACCGGCAGACTGCGCGAATGCATGCGTGCTGTTGAAAGCAGATAGAACCGTCAGCAGGAGAGCCATCATCCCCCCTGTTAAAAAGCATCTCATACCAGTGGTACCTTTTGGTTGTTAAAATCATGCTGACAAGTCTGACCCTCTTCAGGTTCTACATCTGATATTTTTGCAGAATGAAGCAATCTCTGGGCCGCAGCCTCTGGTCTGGAACGCACCATAGATTGTGAAACAGGTCACTTTAACATGATGCTGTATATGAAAAACAGTCAAGCTATCTTTAAGAAATATTCATGGTTATGAGGTTTCTTTTTCGAGTTCCATATCAAAGAATAAGAATAATGCATATTATATTTCGGAAAACAGAAAAAAGAAATCATTGATATCAGGAATTCTCAATTAAGTTTTTATCGGATATCAAGGAATCATGAGACATGCCGGAATAAATTAGCATAATTTTCTCAAATTCCGTCAGATCTGGAATCAAAATTTTGAGCGTATTAAATCCTGATAACCAGGCACGTTGTATTGTGCAAATTACTCATATTAATACACCCGGTGTTGTAAGCATAATTTGTAATATATATGCTCAAAATATGCTCAAAATTTTAGGAGGTTTATACTATGAACAGGTTTAAAATGTTACTTGTTCCATTGCAGATTCTCGTTCTTGGTCTGGCAATCGGATGTTCGGACTCGGATGATGACCCAGAGGACAATCTGCCCGATAATCAGGACTTTGTTCTCGCTGAAGAGGTTGAACTCAACAGCGGTTTGGTCTCAGGTGTTGAGGTCGAAGGGTCTACCGTCATGGCATTTAAGGGAATACCATTTGCTGCACCGCCGGTAGGCGATCTCAGATGGAAGGTCCCCCAGCCGGTTGAGTCATGGACGGGAGTGAAGGCGTGCACAGAGTTTGGAAGCAGCGCTGTGCAGAATGCCCAGGAACCATTCATGATGTGGTCAACCGAGTTTATAATCAGCAACAAGACTTACAGTGAAGACTGCCTGTCTCTTAACGTCTGGACAGATGGAAACTCTACGGACGGCAAGAGGCCTGTAATAATGTATATACACGGCGGAGCCAACACAAGCGGGGGATCATCATGCGAGGTTTACTGGGGAGACGAGATCGCCAGGAAGGGAGTTGTTTATGTATCAGTCAATTACAGAGTAGGCATATTCGGATTTTTTGTGCATCCCGATCTTTCAGCTGAATCAGCTGACGGTGTTTCAGGCAACTATGCGATTCTTGACCAGATTGCCGCGTTGAAGTGGATTAAAAACAATATTGCTCAGTTTGGAGGAGATCCTTCGAACGTAACAATAATGGGTCAGTCAGCTGGAGGAAGCAACGTAAACATGTTATGTATCTCGCCACTCGCGAAGGGGCTGTTTCACAGGGCTGTACCTGAGAGCGGGAATGCTATAACTACGACCATGTCTACACTTGCCGACAAGGAGACCATCGGACTCGCGGTAGCTTCATCGTTTGACGAGGACTACAGTACAGGAAGCAGCCTTGCCGACCTCAGGGCCATTCCGGCACAGGACCTTTTAACTTACTCCAACGCCTACGGCGGAGGCGGAATGTTCGGAGGATACTCTTCCAGCGTTACCCTTGACAACCATGTGTTCACAAATAGTCCTATAGATGCCTACAAGGCCGGCACTCAGAATGATGTTGAGATGATGACAGGGGCGGTTACTGGCGACGCCAGCATGTTTGGACCACCCGCGGCAGTGACTCTCGCCGAGTTCCAGGCCAATGCTGTAACAGCTTACGGAGACCTCTCCGACGAGTTTCTTGCAGCATATCCGGCTGCCACAGATGATGAGGCCAATGACCTCAACGCAAATGTTGTTCCCATTGACAGAATGAACATGCAGCTCTACTGTCTCGCAAAGGCAAGATCTCTGAAGGGCACCGGTAGTACATATCTCTATCACTTTACACGGGAGATGCCGGCAGCGGGCGATGTGGCTGCCGCCGGAGCTTTCCACACCGCTGATGTTCCATACTTCCTGAACTATTTTTACGATGATCCTGAAACACGTCCGTGGGAACAGGTCGACTATGACCTCGGTGACAAAATGTCGTCGTATCTTGCAAATTTTGCCAGGAGCGGTAATCCTAACGGAACGGGACTGGCACAGTGGAATGCCTTCACTGATGGGACCTATGACTTCATGGAGCTCGGTGATGAAGTTCAGCCTCTTCCTTCCCTTACTGACGCTCAGTTTGATTTCTGGAAGGCCTATCTGGGGCCTCAACTTGGACTGTGGCAGTAGTGAGTTGTTTAAAGCCCCGCTGACGCGGGGTTTTTTTTGCATGGCTGAAATAATCTTGTTCATCAGCGGCTCAAGCCCCATTATTTGGAGTGCCGGATTCACCTGTTAAGTTATTGACTTGATATCATGTTGGTATAACAGGAATAGTGTATTATGTTATAGAATTTAAGACAGAGAGATTTATTTTGAAAAAAATATGTATGTCAGTTTATGTGATAATGATATTTACAGCTTTCTCTGCATTACGTGCCGAAGTAGATCAGAAACCTGACCAATCAATTGCGCTTGTTGTGGGTATGAAAGTTCGGCTTCGTTCAGGGGATAAACTTTCTTCGGATATAGTAGGTGTGCTGAATACCGGGACTGTAGTCAGAGTCCTTGCGAAGTCTGAAAAGCCGGTAAAGCTGGCACAAAAAGGGACTTTTTCCTACTACTGGTATAAGATTAAATGCCATGATGGTTTAAAGGGATGGATATATGGGCAGTTTCTTTATCTGTTCAATCAGGGGCTTTTCAATGCCGGAACAGGTAGATTCAGTTACAAAGGAACAAATTATCAGTTAGCTGCATTCAACGAAAAAGCCGTCTATGATGATGCTCCAGATGATGATGTTTTCATTATACCGGCATTGTACGAAGTATCCAGGGGAAGCATCCACATTCTCCATGTGTCTAATTCAGTATACAAAAAGATCAAACACAGAAGTCTAAATCCTGACAGTTCTGGTATCTTCAGATTTGTCGGAAATATGGGATTTTCTGAAGGGTTTTCGGGTCTGGTAAGTGTAATCGGAGATTATATTCATATTCCAGTAAAGGTTGGCATGCAGGAAGGATCGGCTTCTTTTGATATGAAAGTCATTCTGAAGGGTAAACAGTTATGGATTGAAGATATCATTAACTACAGGAGGAATTATTAAAAAAGCCGAAATAGTTATTAAAACTCTATTAAAATTTCAGGATTGTTAATACCGATTGGATTATGCCACTTTACTCCGATATAAATTTGCCGGTTTTGAGAAAAACCAGGCAAAACTTCCTGACTCCCCATCGGAGTGGCCATTCTTCAGTGGTTCACTCCGGTTTCTTCACTAAGCAACTTCATGACCTCTGGAAGCATCCAGTATTTTAAACCATTGTTTTCTTGTAAGTGAAATATCAACAGCTCTGATAGCTGATTCAACTCTATCAAATTTTCCCGAACCAACTATAGGGGCTATTTCAGCGGGGTGAGCCATTAACCATGAATATGCAATTTCATCTATCCCTTGCGCTCCAACTTCATTTTTTATTTCCTCTAATGCCTTGCGAAGTCTAACATATTTAATATCTTGAGAGGCAAACAAATCTCCTCCGGAAAGCGGAGACCAGGCCATAAGTTTTACCCTGTTCTTTAATGCATTGTCGACAGCACCATTTTCAAAATTCTCATAGCATGCCACAGATAATTCCAGTTGATTTATAACTAAAGGAAAATCTAGATATGATTGCAGCATATCAAATTGTTCTGGAAGAAAATTAGATACACCAAAATATTTTACTTTTCCGTTCTCCTTTAATCTTTTAAATGCTTTTGCCACCTCCTTCGGATTCATAAACATGTCCGGCCTGTGTATAAGCAGAATATCAACATAATCTGTTTTTAGACCGTTTAAGGATTTATCAACAGTATAAATTATATGTTCATAACTTGTATCATAGTAATGACCATTATTTTCAGGCATATTCGGATGAATAAATCTGATTCCACATTTTGTTATGATTTCGATTTTATTTCTTAATTCCGGTTTTAATTCCAAAGCTTCACCAAAAAGTTCTTCGCAGATTCCGCCACTGTATATATCAGCGTGATCAAAAGTCGTTATCCCTTTATCTACGCATCGTGAAATAAAAGCTGCTCTTTCATCTACAGTCATATTCCAATTTTCAGCTCTCCACCAACCATGTATAATTTTTGAGAAGGATAAATCTTCTGTTATTGTAATTCTATCCATTGATTCCTCCCTGTTGATGGGTCAATGATCGGGCAAGTTATTCTTCATGTCAATAGGATTATGTCGCAATCAGCTGTTCGATAATTCTTTTTCTTTTTATATCTGTCATCTGCATAATTATTTTTTGATTTTTTCAGGAAATTTTCCCTAATTGAAGTATACACTTTTCTGAGGGAAGTCATATAGATTACTTTGTCAGGTGAGTAATAATGGTTCTATTCACAGTAGTCATACCAATAAAAGACCGGAAGAATGAATTAAAGACCTGTGTGGAACTCATTTTACCGCAAATTGACTCAAGTAATTTTGAATTAGTAATCATTGATGATGGCAGTAAATGTGATTTTCATGATTTAATCGAAGAATGGGGAAAAGTATGTTCGGTAAACTATATAAAACAAGTCCCACTTGGCATTGCCGTCGCAAGAAATAGAGGTATTGCAGCGGCAAGGGGCGAGTGTATTATTTTTATAGATTCCGATTGCTTTTTGGCAAAAGATGCGTTCGAATATTTCATCAAATCATATGAAATGCACCCGGATGAGTCGTCATTTCAATTTAAGGTGATTGGTGATTTGAAAAGCGGAGTGGGAAAGCTGGAATTTCTAAGATTAGTGCCAACTATGGAATACTTAACCCTTGATAGTGGTCATATCAAATATCTTAATACATCTGCCTTCGCAATAAAGAAAGATATATTTTCAGAGATTGGTTTTTTTAATACGGAACTCGTGCGGGGAGAAGATACTGATTTGCTTGGCCGATTATTGAAGAGTGACAGGATTCCATTATATTTGGAGAAGGCATTAGCTGTTCATTCTCCATCCATGAACATGGTTAGGTATATTATAAAGCATTTTCGAATCGGTTATTATAATATTTCAGCCAGGGCAAGCTTTCTTCCCAAAGATAGACCTTTCATGAATACCTCTGATAAATTCGAATTATTAAAAAGAATGAGAAGGTTATGTCAGGACGTCGAACTCAGTGTAGTGGACTTTTTCTTTGTGCTTATGGCGTATTTCTTTGAAGCTTCAGGCAGATTTATTTCGAGAATGAAAATCAGTAGTAATGTCGAAATTCAAATCCTGTCAACAAAAGTCCATGACATCGATGAAGATAAACTTCTTGCAAAAATGTTTTCGAATATTAGCCAGAAGAAGGGATTGTTTATAACATATCTTACTGCCTGGTCGCTGATTATCTCAAGGAAAGATCAGGAATTTCGACGTATCATAGAAACTTCGGATATCTGTGCTTCTGATGGTATGGGCGTAGTAATTACTGCTATATTAACGAAGTTCAGGTTTATGAAAAAGGTTACACTTCACAGCTATTACAGGAAGCTGTTTCAGGAGATAGCAAACCAGAAAATCAAAATAGCTTTAATTGGTGGAATAGAGGGGTTAGCTGAGAAGGCTGCTGTCGAGTTGAAGAACATTGAGCCGACAATCGAAATAGCATTTGTTAATACGGGTTATTTCAAGAATGAAACTGATAAACAGGAACTTAACGGTAAGTTGGAGTATTACAAGCCTCAAATTGCATTTATCGGAATGAGTCAACCTGTACAGGAAAAGTGGATAAACATAAATAGACCGAACTTCCCTGAAATAACATTTTATTGCGTAGGCGCCTTTTTTGAATTTCTTGCATTTAAGGAAAGTAGACTTCCCGAAAGATTGGTTTTTATCAGAAAAATTGGTTTTGAATGGTTATGGAGACTAATAAAGTCTCCAAAATGTCTCTGGTACAGATACATAGTTGGATTACCTCTGTTATTTGTTTTAATTTGCCAATCTAATTTTATAAGGATGATTCCAATATGGGGCAAACGCTCAAAATCTTCTTAATGAGAGAAAAGTATTCTATGTCATTAAAATGGGGTGTCATTAGATGCGGCCGTATTGCCGGGGTTTTTGTCAGGAGCTTGAAAAATGTCGGATACGGAAATTGTCTATATTTTCACAACACACAATTCTCATTATGAAAATATTTGTGAAACATTAACATATAGTTAAAATATATTTTGTGAAAAGCCCTTAACAATTAATTCAGCTCAGGCAAGAACGATCGCCGAGTAATCCCCCCGAAAAAAAATTTACTTACCTGCGCTCCTGTGTTATAATTGATCCATATTTACAGGGTATTTACTCTGGAAAGAATATTCGCATTTTGAAGGAAAATAATGAAACTTAAACATGTTGTCAAAATTTCGGACAGGTTTCCCAGCCGGGTAATGTCTGATAGATAAGAAAGCCGGAGCAAAAAATATTTGCCCATCTAAAGCAGATAAAACCATGAGGCAGAATGACAGGAAAACCTCTAATACCTTTTGTTGCAAATATTGATAGTGATTTATTCGCAAAGTGGCAAGAAATTGCCGATCTACTTGCTGAAATCATTTCTGTTCCTGCTGCATTGATTATGTTAAATGAAATTGAGTGTATGGAAGTTCTTGTTTCGAGTAAAACCGACAACAATCCATACCATCCGGGTGATAAAGAGAAATGGCTCGGATTGTACTGCCAAACAGTTATCAAAACGCAAAAAGAGCTGTTAATTCCTAATGTAATGTCTGATCCGCGCTGGAACATAAACTGTGATATTAAAGTAGGTATGGTTGCGTACCTTGGATTCCCAATAAACTTTCCTGACAAACATCCTTTTGGAGCTTTATGTGTCCTTGACAGTAAAGAGAATTCATTTTCGCCTTTACACAGGAAATTAATGCTTCAACTCCGCGATATGATTGAAATGGATATTACAATGTTGGGATTAGTTGGAGAGATGAAATGGCAAGATGAAGCCTATAGACAAATTGAAGAAGAGCTGAGAGTAAGTAAAACTGTCGTCAGGGACAAGCTCAAAACCATTACAGAACCCGAAGGCGATATTGGCAAGCTGGAACTTTCCGACATTATTGATACAACAGTTCTACAATCCATGATGGAAAATTTTTACAAGCTTACCGGAATGCTGGGTGCCATACTCGATATATCAGGTAAAGTTCTGGTTGCAGTTGGTTGGCAAGATATATGTACCAAATTTCACAGGTGCAATCCTGACACGCTCAAAAAGTGCCATGAAAGTGACACTATCCTCACCACTGGTGTCCCAGCTGGAATATTTAAGGCCTATCGGTGTAAGAACAATATGTGGGACATAGTAACACCCATAATTGTAGGAGGAAGACACGTTGGTAATGTCTTTATTGGCCAATTTTTATATAAAGACGAGATTCCAGACGTGGAGTTGTTTCGTACGCAAGCCAGAAAATATGGATTCGATGAGAGTGAATATCTTTCAGCGTTCGAGCGAGTGCCACGTTTCACCAAAGAAGAGGTGAATAACGGCATGCAATTCTATGCAAAGCTGGCAGGAATCATTTCGACACTAAGTTATAGTGCGATCGAAAAAAGCAGATTGCTTGCCGAACGCAAAAAGGCAGAACTCTCCCTTTCCGCTGAAAAAGAACGACTTGCGGTAACCCTGCGCAGTATTGGTGACGGCGTAATTACCACCGACATTGATGGTAATATTGTCCTCATGAACAAAGTTGCGGAAGATCTTACTGGCTGGAAACAGGAAAAAGCGCGGGGGGAAAGCCTTACTACCGTATTCAAAATAATAAATAAATCTACGCGACAACCTTACGAAAACCCGGTAAAAAAAGTGCTTTCGACCAGTAAAATGTTTGAACTGGCAAATCACACCATCCTGGTTTCGCGTGACGGAACCGAGCGGATGATTGCTGATTCGGCTGCGCCAATTCTGGACAACAATGCAAATACCATAGGTGTCGTTCTAGTTTTTCGTGATACAACTGAAAAGGATAAACTTCTTGAAATCACACTGAATTCGCAGAAACTCGAATCTCTCGGGATTCTCGCAGGCGGCATAGCACACGATTTTAACAATCTTATGGGCGGTGTATTCGGATACATTGATCTGGCAATAGGATTATCAAGGGACCCTGAGCTTTCAAGCTATCTTGCAAAGGCGCTAGGCACTATTGACAGGGTCCGCGCTCTAACTCAGCAATTGCTGACATTTGACAAAGGCGGAGCACCAATCAAAAAAATTGAACCTTTGTTTCCCTTTGTACAGGAAACGGCTAAATTCGCGCTGAGCGGATCAACTGTTTTCAGCAGCTTCCAGATACAGGAAAACCTCTGGCCATGCGATATTGACAAAAACCAGATTGGGCAGGTTATTGACAACCTTGTTATTAACGCCCAGCAAGCCATGCCCGGTGGAGGTGAAATTGAATTTTCCGCTAAAAATATTACCTTTGCCGAAAAGCAAACAAATGCTCTGGAGCCTGGGAATTATGTCAAAATTTCGATTGCAGATCATGGCATCGGCATACCAAAGGAATATCTTTCCCACATTTTCGATCCGTTTTTTACGACAAAACCGTCGGGGCACGGACTTGGTCTTGCTACCACTTATTCTATTGTCAACCGTCATGGCGGATGTATAGAGGCTGAATCGGAGCCGGGCAAAGGCAGCACATTCCATATGTATCTGCCAGCTTCTCCAGTATCCGTTTCTGATGCAGAAAAAAAATCAACACGTAAATTTAAAAGTTCCGGAACATTTCTGGTCATGGATGATGAAAAGGTAATGCGTGAGACTATCGGCGGTATGCTTGAGTCAATTGGATATAGCGTTATACTCAAAGAGAATGGAGAAGATGCGGTCGCATGGTTTGATGAAGAAACCAAGGCCAAGCGCACAGTTGCGGGGATGATTTTCGACCTCACGATTCCCGGTGGAATGGGTGGAAGGGAAGCCATAGGTGAAATACGAAAAATATGTTTGAAAACACCTGTGTTTGTTGTAAGCGGTTATGCGGATGACCCGGTCATGTCAAATCCGAAGGACTACGGTTTTTCTGCAAGTATTTGCAAGCCATTCTGGAAAGCGGAGCTTGTAGCAATGATCAACGAAAATATAGGAACGAAGAGTAGATGAGAAAGAATGCGACAAACGTCATCAGGGCGGATGGTTCGAAAAGGTGTATTTCCCCTGAAAAAAGCATTTATAGCAACTGCAAAATATTTTTAATAGCAGTAATACCAATTTATCTGTAACTTTCATTAACATGTGAAAATTTATTAATGGATAATCTTTACTCTTCCAACATCTCCCGATTCGAGTCTCACCTTTATGCCATGTGGATGTGTTGCTGCGTTTGTTAAAATGTCTTTTACAGTACCTTCGGTTAATTTCCCGTTCCGCTGATCCTTTTTCAAGACTATGGATACTTTTTTGCCCTGGTTTATGTTGCTGCGATTTCTACCGTCCATAACTTATTAACTCTTCCAATAATTATTGCTTAACTGTGTGTTCAAAAAAGAGTGGCAAACTCAGGCCGAAGACGCAATGCGGCTTTGCGACAACGCCAGGATGGAGCAGCCAACCTTTGTTGTGCGAAGATATTGATCTTATTATATTATTTCACTATGACCATTAAATTACTCTATTATTTAAAAACGGATCATTTTTCCCATATCTTTTACAAAAGACCATTAAGCTGGTGTGATCGTTGCGAATACAAGAATGATAAACATCTTTCACTACAAGATTAATAGCGGATAAGATATCTCGATTATTAATCAAATTTAGAATATCAATCAAAATTTCCGCTTCTCCATTTTCTATCATTCGTTGTCTCATTCGGATAATATGATCATGGCGGAGATTATTGGGTAAATATTCTAATTTAACGAGCCAGTTCATCAAATCTTCAGAGTCCACGGTTACATCAATAAAATCTATTATATTTTGAAAGGGGGCTTTATTGAGAATCTTCATTTATACCAACATCATTGTTTGTTATAGCATAAAAATGGCAGTATTTCTTTCTTTATCTGACACGGTATAGGATTCTTCTTACCCAAAAAAACATTGGCGACTATTTCCAACATTTCACGACTATACGGAGTTGGGCGGTCAGAGTAGTCGATTGGTTGGTATTCTGCCTTCGCAAAAATCTCGACAAAGCCTTATTGGGCAACGTTTTTTTATCACTTGCAGTCCTTTGTCAATGGCTGTTCACTCCTCCACGGTCAATGACCATGAGCAGCTTCCGATTCCTTGAAAGTCTTGTGCAATGTTCCAGCGGGGTGCTCTGGTGGAGCGTAAATAACGTAAACCTTGAGCGGTTTATCACCTTCGTTGGTAATATTGTGCCAGAAACCGCTTGGGATAAAAATAGCCCAGTCATCTGAAACTCTTTTGTCGAAAGTCATTTTATCTTTCGACACGCCCATAACAACACGGGCATTCCCTTTTTCAACACGGATGAACTGATCGTTCTTGTCATGCTTTTCTAATCCTATTTCCTCACCCGGCTTAAGCGACATGACGGTCATCTGAAGGTTCCGACCTGTCCACTGAGAGGTACGGAAATTTTCATTTTTTTCTGTCAGATCTTCGATGTCGACCACCCATGGCTGCTTGCCGTTATCCTTAACAACGGTATCTCCAGCAATCAAAAGCCCCGAAATCATGATTAGCAAAGCGACCATAGCGATTATTTTCAACATACCTTTCCTCCTTTATAAAATTGCATTTTCATTGCCGTTGATCAACAAATTATTAAAAATTCATTCCACAATAAGGTTAATATATTCACTTAAACGTCACTTTCTTTAATCTGAACAATACTTTAAGTTTCAACTGGCATGAATGACAGTTGTTTTTCAATATATTTCATTCCGACGGGGGCTGGGCATTTGACTATAAAGTTTCAGGTATATGATCAGTTTTTGCAACACAAAAATGTGGCGAAGCCGTCGAATATATCCCTAGTTATGCGATGTCCAGCGAATTACCGATAACATTTTCAACTACTTCTTTAATTTCTATAATCCATTTATTTCTTTGTTCCAAAGTGCTATCAGCTATAATTCGAAGCATTTTTCTATAATATTTTTCTATTCCGCAGAACCCAAAAACACATTGTTTCCATATATTTTCCAACGGATCGTTAAAGTAATTATTTTCTCTTTCCTCTTCAGTATTAGATGTATTTAAAACAATACCATATTTCCCTTTCAATTTTCCGACAGGAAGACCACCTCCGGAATCTCCGGTTGGGAAATCATATGAATATGGTGGACGAATTACGCGGTCAATATAGCCTTTTAAAATTGCAGGAGGTTGTCCCCACCAATTTGGATGAATAAAAAAAATAAAGGTTGATTCCATTAATTCTGATGCATATTGATTTACAAGAATATCGGTTGAAGTATCCGATCCTAATTCTTCAACGGTAAGTATAGGACTAAATTGTTCCTGATATAGATCATGTTTAAATACTTCAATATTCAGACTCTCAAGTTTTGAGCATACTGCCTGATATATTGCATGATTGAAGCTCTGAGAGTATGGATGTGCTAAAATTACACTTGCTTTCATTTAGTTCCCTTTTTCTGTTAAAAGTGCCACAATTAAGTTTTGCCGGATTTCGTATAACGTCCTGGCTAAACGAAGTTGGCCACAGGCCAATTTGGGTTAAGCGAAGCGGAAACGCCTATTCTCTGTTAGGCGCTGTATCAATTGGAAATAGGGGGAAGATTAAATGAAAATCCTATTCCATCGTACGTCTTACCACCAATCTCCAATATTTTTTTATCAGTAATTTCTCCACCATTATTCTTATAGAATGAATTATTTTTTGCACTATTCAAAGTCCAAAGAATCATTTTTTTATAATTATGCCTAGAAAAATATTCTATAATTTGTTGAAATAATATTTTGCCAATCCCCATTCGTTGATACTTGGGCAAAATATAAAAACCAACTATTTCACACTGGTGGTCAGAATATTCTGTGATTTTACCTGAGATAAAACCTTTAATTATTTCATTTTCCTCATACACAAATATAATTTCTTTATTCAATTGTATATTATCCTTCATTATGTTGACAAACCGTTGTACATCCATGCTCTCTATGTAATTCTGATCAATTATATTAATAAACGATTTTTGCCAAGTCTCTACAATTATTTCAGCTATTACATTTGAGTCAGATAATATTGCTTCTCGAATCATTTCTTCTCCAATTGATATTGCGCCTAACGCCCGCGGCTACACGAAGTCGGCGAAGCGTAAGGGAAGCCAATTTGCCGAGCATGCTTCTCAAGGCGAGTGCCAAGGACCGATAGCGACGCAGCGTGTAAGCTTTGTTGTCCGATGGAGCCCGTAATTATTAAGAAGATTTTTTTAATTTTTCAATCCTTTTATTATTATACCCATCAATCATTAAATATTCAGATATGCTTTCATCGATTGAGATTAAATCTTTCTGTAGTTCATAAAAAGCATCAATAATTTCACTTGGTGAAATATGTTTTACTTTAGTATTCCTTTTTAATGAATCAATTTCATCAACCTTAATTCGTTTTGGTTTATCATGTGCTAATTTATTTCTGTTATCAATTAATTTATCAAGTAAATTCCAGCTTTTCTTGTCTTTTGGAAAATCTGAACCACAAATTAGTTTTGGAAATACAATCCATTTATTTTTAATATTTATTTTTTCTAAATGATCTTCAAAATATTTATTTCCTAGACTGTATATTGCGTATCCGTTAATATATGATTCAATCGTAAACGAAGCAAAAACGATCATAGACATCTTTTCTTTTAATAAATCCTTTGCTAATCGTCCCTCCTTAAAACTTAATTCGAAATCATCATAAATTGCGTCATCGCGAGATTTTCGTTCTTTTTCTTCATGTAACTGTTTATCAAGGCGGAGAAGATTTTCGTAGCAATCAATTGTTTTCTCACAAAAATACCTTGTATTCCCAACAATTATATATTGACTCAAATTAGTCTCCTTTTATAAAAAAGTTCAACGGGCTCTTTCGCATAACGTTCCGGCGTATGCGACGTTTTCACCGCAGCGCAGCGAAGGTGAAAATGTGCCAGAGCGCCCGTCTTCATATTGTGGGCGCGGAGGCCGAGGAGCGCAGCGACGAAGCGCATGACGCCGTGTTATATGAAGTGCGGCGCTTGTAGCACATAGTTAGCGAGTACACGGATGTACGAGCTAATATTAAAGAAAAATATTTTAAAATAATACAATTTTTATTATTCCTATAATTAAAATTATTATACTTCCTATGGAAATTATAACTTCATAATTAGTTGCTCCAACATGTTCATTTCTTGATTTATCTAAAATTTCATAAAAGAAATTTGAATAATATGCATTATTACGTTCTGCTTTTGTTACATCTGAATCTAAAAACAAATTATCATTATAGAATGGGAATAGAAACGATAGAATTATTTTTGTCTTTGATAATTTACTTTCATTTTTTTTCTTGTTAAGTTTAGTATTATTATTTTTTGGTGAATCATTATAACACAACCATAGAGCTCGTTCATATGCTATACGATAAACTGCAGCAGTTCTTTTATAAAGAGAATGGAATCGAATGAAAGAATAAATGATAAGCCATAATAAAATAAATATTATAATATTTAAACTAATACAGTCAAATGGAAGTTTATTTAAGGATGTGATTCCAGTTAATAAACCAATTTCGATTAAAACTCCAGCATGAATCATTTTTTCTTTTTGATCGTGATATGCTTCATTTCTTTCGAATAACATTGATAACAGCTTAATAATTATTTCATTTTTTGACATAATTTTCCTCTAAATATAGAGTTGATTTATTTATAACCGGCCATGGATGGCCGGATCTTTAAAATCTGTTAAGCCGCATTTCATATAACGCCACCGGCGTATACGACGTTTTCACCTTAGCGCAGCGGAGGTGAAAATGTGCCGGAGCGCCCGTCTTCATATCTTGGGCGCGGAGGCCGAGGAGGCCGAGGAGCGCAGCGACGAAGCGCATGACGCCGTGTTAGGCGACGTGACGCACTTCATTCAATTCCATAATATAAAAATAAAGCTTTTGTAATCATATTTGCAGTTAGTCCCTGAAGTACAGGAATAACTCCTTTGGCCGATTTAGTAAATAATCCACCAAGCCAATTAGTAACTTGTAAACCAAGATTTTTATTTTTTATTACTTCTTTTTTATCATCAGCTTTGATTGATATTTCTAATTCATCAAGTTCTGCTTGAGGTATCCCAAGTTTTCCTAGTTCTGTCCTTAAACTTGAAAGATCATCTTTGTGAACATTTAATGTTGCAGTTTGATTTATATTTGAGCTTCCATCTGCAATATTTCCGACATTTCCATATATGGTAGTATTGAAAACATGTGCAATTTTATCCCGTGATATTGATGGTTTATTGATTGGTGATTCACCTGCATCAGGTGATTCAGATTCTAGTTCTATTACAAAATTCAAAACTCGATTTCTAACAGTATCAATTAATGCAACTATTAATCCATAAGGAATTGTTTTCCATGCTGTCATGCAGCTCATGTTCTGATAAATTTCACCACCATATAATGCAACTAAATCGGGTGGCCATTGTTCTTGAAAATTATCGCCTTTTGATGATTTTATTAATGCTTCATAGGCTGAAATTGGTTGAGTACAATAAGCTTTGCTTAAAGATTCTCTTAATTCTTTAGGTAAGCAGATTAAGGGTATATCACCATTCTTTATGCCACTACCAAAGGGGCCTGAGAAATGTCCTTTTGATTGGACAGTTAAAATACGATAACTTGGTAAATCATCGATACTTTCGTAACCATTCAATTCTTGATCAACCCATCTTTTAAATTCACTATTGCCAAGTCGGGCAGATAGAACTTTACACTTGCGCAAAACAGTTGAAATTTCAATTCCAGAATTTATTGCTGCATCTTGAATATCCCTTAAAAGTGACAAGTTCATACCTCCAATAATTAAAGTGCGTCATGTCGCCTAACGTCTTGGCTAAACGACGTTGCGCGGCCTTTTGCGCGATTTGGCGAAGCCCGAACGAGCGAAAGCGAGTGAAGCGCATAAGCTTTGTTATATGAAGGACGGGCTAATAGAATAAATTATTTTTTAAATAAATAATTTCTCCAGTCATATTCCTTCAATTCTTCTTCAAGAAATCCTTCACGAACAAATGAAAAACCTTGTTGCACAGCCTCATTTATAATAAAATCTTTACTATAAAGATATACGGTTCTATTATATTTTTTACCTTCAAATTCTAAATTACTATACTTTTTACTTACTCCTTCACCATCTAATATTATTATGTTTAAATAACCATTATATTTAAGAATAGCATTAATGCTTTTAAAAACGAATGATAATTCGTCCATAGGAAAATGTATCAATGATGCACAAGCAAATATCCCATCAAAAATTCCAATATCTTTAGTCAGAGATCTGATATCCCCTACTACAAAATTACACTCTGGGCTTCTCTGCTTCGCTATATCAATACATTCTTCACTAAAATCTATTCCTGTGACAATTGCACCAGCCTTTGATAATCTTTTACTTTCATGTCCAGGACCACATCCAAGATCAAGCACCAACGGTTTTTTTGTTAATACAGAAATAAAATCAGCAATGGTTGGCAATAATAAATCGTTAGGATACCATTCATCTGCTGTAAATTTCGCAGTTGCATCATAGAATGCTTTTATACCATCATTCATTGTGTACACCTTAATAAATTTAGCCCGTCTTTCATATAACGTTTATCGTAACTGACGTTGCATGTCTGGCTTTAGCCAGTTGGCGCGGTTTGTGCGAACGCACAAATCCGTGACAAAATGCAATGTGCCGTCAGGCCGAGGACCGGAAAGCAGCTCTGCTGCTTGAGGACCGGAGCTGTTACGATTTGTTGTGCGCAGTTTTTAAAAGTTATGTTATTCATATGGATCAAATTTATAAAGTGATTCTTTAATTTTATTTTGTGCAAAAAAAGTAGTAATTGAGTCTACCAAAGAATAAAATACTAACCCAAGGATCAAAATAGCTTTATTTGTTATAATTGTTTGAAGATCAAAAATCAGCAAATAAAGCATAATCAATATTGCAATCACTGGTTCTAGTATAGAAACCAATGCTGTAATTTTTAATTCATCGTAAAACTCAAATTCAATTAATATCTTATTAAATTTATCATCGGGAAATAAAATCATATTGTATGCCTTTATGCAATAAAATAATATTGAGACATGGAAGACAACAATTATTGAAATTGAGAGTATTTTATTGTCTGTTAGTATAAATCTGTAAAATATTTCAAAAAACTCAATGTCTAATTTGTTAATTATAACAACAAGCATCGAAATCAAAAAAACAATAAAATCAAATGATAAAAAAAATTCTCTAAAAAAGAGGATTAATTTATTATTCATCACTGAGAAGTCCCCTTTCCTTTTCAATTCTTTTTACTATTTTTTCGACTTTCTTGTATAATAATTCATGAGATGGTTCTTTCTCAAATAAAAAGGTAAAATTACTCTTGTTTGTAAAAATAGCTTCTTCAACTCCATCGATCTTTCCTTGTATTTCAGAATTGCCATACCCATCTGTAGCCATGATTACACTTATTTCAATTAAATTTAGGTCTTCTATGTCATGGATGTCTTCATTATCTAGAATTTTTTGCGTTGCCTCAACTAACGGGGTTTTTAAACCACCCAGTTTTGATTCTTCAGAAAGATTCATTTCTTGGACATTTCTCTTTTTTAAATACTCATCAAGGAGCTTCCAATATTTACTATAATGAGGATTTGACGGATATATTCGTGATTTTATTTTTGAAATTTCTGTCATCTTTGTAAGTTTATTAAGAAATGCTTCTAAATCAGCAATAGGTTCAATGACTATTTCACTGAACATAGTGTTATGCTTAACATCATGTAGCACTGGAAATATTTTGGCAAAATTTTCTGGTGTAATTTCATTCCATACATGTAAATGAGCAATTATTGATTTTTTCGGTATAAAAATAAATGGACAAACAGCTTTAACCAAATTTTTAATTTCTTGTTTTTTCTGTTCAATATGTGATGTTGACTCGTCAACGATAGTTACTTCATCTTCAGGATAATATTTAGTTAAGAATGAAAAAATATAATCTTCTTCTAATATAGTACCCGTAAAAGCAAACTTGTAGCTATTATAGTGAATGTATGTTGAATTAATAATAGAATCTAATATTTTTTCAACAGGTACATCACCAATTTTAGAAACTCTATGTACATAATATCTTCCTGGTTTTCTGCTCATAGTACACCTGATATTATTTTAAAAATTGCGCACAACTATCATTGTCTGCACAAAAATTTCATTTAACATTCTCAGCTTAAAAATATATAAAAATCAATTAATATTCGTAAATAATTCAAAAAAGTAAGACAAACTGCATAAAATATTCGGTTAAGCTTAAGTTGGAGGATAAGATATGGACGAATATTTGAAACTGCTGACTGAAATGGAAAGGGAATACAATAAATCATTCAGGTATATCAGTAATAGCGAAATTTACAGCTTTTTTGTGAGTAAAAGTATTACTCAAAATACCCGGTTTATCGAACTAATTCGGGATTACTATAATTCCCATAATGTAAGCCGTTATATTTTCAATAAAATGCTGGAAGATATAGGCATTACAAAAACGTCCGGTATACCTGACCGCCGACAGGTAACTAATCTGATTTCTGGTTATGACAGATTCTGTGAGCTTATGAAGCTGAAACGATATAGTCCAAAAACGCTAAAGAATTATTCCGGTGCTCTTGTTCAGATAGCCGGATTTTTTCATTCTCAATGTAATCTTTCAATTGAATCTGTTACCTCTGCAGATATGTATAAATATTTTCTTTATCTGACTGATACAAGAAAAGTGTCTGTGTCATCGATTAGAATTTACCGCTTTGCGCTTCTCTTCTATTTTCGTGAAGTCTTGCACAGAGATATTGATATCTC
The DNA here is from genome assembly GCA_963663865.1 of Spirochaetota bacterium. Lineage (GTDB taxonomy): Bacteria > Spirochaetota > UBA4802 > UBA4802 > UBA5550. Next base: position 2,283,770 of record OY760686.1, on the reverse strand, counting down.
TTTCATGAATGGGATAAAGAAAGAGAAGGGATTGCCGCAGATATTAACAAGAAACGAGGTCCTGAAGATTATTAAATCAATTAATAATCTAAAACACAGGCTAATGATTTCTCTATTATATTCTGCCGGGCTTAGAGTTTCCGAGGTTGTGAATCTAAGGGCAGGTGACATCAATCTGGAAAACCTGAATATCAGGATAAATCAGGGAAAAGGGAAAAAAGACAGGTTAACTATCTTTTCTGAATCTCTTAAATCACAGCTTCAAGAATACATTGAACACAAAGGGCCCATGGATTATCTGTTTGTTTCAAACTTTCATTCTGATGATAAAAAGAAATTAACTGTGCGAACAATCCAGCAGGTTTTCAGGATGGCCCTTTACAGGTCTGGAGTCAAAAAAAAGGCCTCATGCCATAGCCTTAGGCATAGTTTTGCTACACATCTTCTTGAAAACGGTATTGATATTCGATATATCCAGGTGCTGTTAGGCCACAAGAACCTTTCTACTACGTCAATCTATACGCATTGTAAAAATCCTTCACTTAATAATATAAGGAGTCCTTTGTAGATTGTGACAGTTAAGAATTCTCTTTACACATCTTGTTCGTTTTGAGGATCATTTTTTTAGTAAGAACAAATATCAGGATAACCTTATGAACAAACACTTCCGCACTCTTCTGCTAAAGTCAACAGGGCCAGAAGACCTCTTTGAAATCGATGAAATCCAGGAGCTATGGGGCGGCTATGGCCGGATTTTTCGATGCGGCCTGACCGGCTCTGAACAAAAATCAGTAATAGTCAAACACGTTCAGCTTCCTTCCGGAATGGGCAGAACCTCCGGTGGTTCCGGACTTTCACATCAGCGTAAAGTCAAATCCTACAGGGTTGAGATGGCCTTTTACCGTGAATGGGCGTCCTCATGCGATGATGCGTGCCGGGTACCCGCCTGTTACGCCTCGGACTGGCAGGGCGATGAGTTCATAATGGTGCTTGAAGACCTCAACGAGGCCGGGTATACCCTGCGCCGGGGAAGTGTAAACTGGAAGGAGATGAAGGCCTGTATCTCATGGCTGGCTGCGTTTCACGCCTGCTTCATGGGCAGGAAGCCTGAGGGCCTCTGGAGCGTCGGGACCTATTGGCATCTCGATACAAGGCCCGATGAGCTGAGGGCGCTTTCGGACGGCCCGCTGAAAAACGCGGCCCGCGCGATCGACAGCAGGCTTCAGAGCTGCCGGTTCAAAACAGTGCTGCACGGAGACGCGAAGCTTGAAAACTTCTGCTTTTCGGAGGACGGGCTGAAAGCTGCTGCGGTTGATTTCCAGTACACCGGAGGAGGCTGCGGCATGAAGGACCTCGCATACTTTGCCGGAAGCTGTCTGCAGGAAGATGAGTGCGAAGCAATGGAGGCCGATATCCTCAACTTCTATTTTGATGAGTTGAGAAATCAGCTTGCGCGGCGGAAAAGGGATATCGACGCGGATGCCCTTGAAGGGGAGTGGAGGGGTATGTACCGTGTTGCATGGGCGGACTTCCACAGATTTCTTAAGGGATGGAGCCCCGGCAGGTGGAACTCGGGCTGCTACAGTGAGCGTGTCGCTCGGGAGGTCATCGCGGCGCTGAGGCCATAATTAACCTTAGTTACCGGCTTTATGTAAGTCAGTGACTTTCCACTAGCCTGTTTTCGTGCTTAGAGATTCCCGTCTTTGTCAAATGTCCATTCAGTGTCTTCGATAACCAGATGCCGTTCTTCCAGTTGCCCGAGTATTTGTATGCGGGCGGTTTTAAAACTAAATTAACGATTAAGCCCTTTTTGATTCAATTATGCGTTCTAACTTCTCCTTTTCTAAAGATGTCATGAAAAGTGGGGCTTTATTCTCTTTATAAACTTGAATGTTTTCTTCAAATGTGGGATTATTATTTTCTTTATATATAATACCCAATGGGTACTTGTCAGTTTCAAAGGCCTTTGCAAGAGCCTGATCTTTATCAGTTGGATCATATTCATCATTCAGATAATATGTATGATCACGATACCACTGATAATTATTTATTTTATTAAAAGAAACACATGGCTGAAATATATCTACAAGGGCATAACCCTTATGAGCCATCGCTTTCATGATAATTTCTGTAGTCTGTTCAATATCACCAGAAAAGGCACGAGCTACAAATGAGGCGTTCATTGTGATTGCAACGGCCACTGGATTGAAAGGCTCCATGATAACTCCGGAAACCTGGACAGGTGTTTTAAAGCCTTTACTGCTGGTAGGAGAGGCCTGTCCCTTTGTTAAGCCATAGACCATATTATCATGAACAATATTTGTAATATCGGGATTTCGCCGGATTGTAGCAAGAAAATGATTACCGCCTTCCCCATAAGTACAGCCATCTCCGCTCTCTGCAATTACAATTAATTCTGGATTTGTTGCCTTAATAGCAGTTGCTGCAGGAAGAGACCTTCCATGGAGTCCGTTAAAAAAGCTGGCGTTAACATATTGCGGCGTTTTAGCTGCTTGACCAATTCCAGATACTATTACTACTTTTTCTCTTTCAAATTTTGATTTTACCAGTGCATTCTTCAGTGATGTTAATATACTAAAATTACCACAACCCGGGCACCAGGCTACATCAGGCTTTTTATTGAAATCGAATTCTGTATTCATATCACTCACCCTGGCAAACTTTTAATAACTTTAGATATTTCTTCAACACTGAAAGGCATGCCATTATATTTTAATTGTTTATGGTCAAAAGTATATCCAGTTTGAATTTGAATTAACATACTAAATTGTGAAGTATAATTATTTTCTATAATCACAGACGTCTCTGATTTATTCAGAAAATTAATTGTTTCTCTATGAAGTGGGTATATCTGTGAAAAATGCAAATGGGCAACATCATTTCTATCAGATAAATTAATTGCTTCTCGAATGCAATGAAGATTAGATCCCCATGAAACAAGTAAATGCTTGTAATCGTCAGGACCGTATAATTCCGGAGCCAAAGCTTCATCAATAAGAAGATCGTGCTTTGACATTCTTTTATTTGACTGATCCACTCTTACAATATCATTCTCTGAAATATATCCACCTTCATCATGTTCATCACTATCAACACATACAATTCCTTTACCATTTCCTGGAATAGCACGGGGAGAAATTACCTTGTCTGTAATTTTGTATCTTTTATAGCTTTCATCAGATTCAACTATATGATTATGTGCAAAATCATCATAAAAGTTAAAATCTGGTGCTGTCTGTACGGAATCAAGAAAAAATTGATCTGAAAGTATGATTGCGGGGACCTGGTATTTATCGGCAATGTAAAATGCTCTTTGGGTTATTGAAAAACCCTGAGAAATATCTCCTGGTGCAAAAATAACTCTGGGAAATTCACCATGACCGGCAAATAGAGAAAAAAGAAGATCCCCCTGTTCAGTTTTTGTTGGTAATCCGGTTGCAGGTCCTGGACGTTGGCCCACATGAATGACTACTGGGGACTCTGTTGCACCAGCTAAACTCAAGCCTTCAGCCATCAGAGCAAATCCTCCACCAGAAGTGGTAACCATAGCCCTCCCTCCTGCGTACCATGATGCAATTGCCATATTTATGGCACAGATTTCATCCTCTGCCTGTTCAACAATTATTCTAAAATCCTTGGAGTATTTCGCAAAATTAACAAGGACCCCTGTTCCAGGCGACATAGGGTATGAAGAAATAAAATTGCAGCCTCCTGCGATTCCACCAAGTGTAATCGATTCAGAACCATCCATTAAAATATCATTATTTGCATCTGACATTTCTATAGAAGGTAAATTAATTTTCTTTGCATTTATTATATCTTCAGCCGCTCTAATTCCAAAAGTCACAGCAGTAACATTTATATCCAATACAGCAGGTTTATAATTCTGAAAAGCTGAAACAAGTAGTTCTTTGACTATTATTTCATTGAACCTAAATAGTTTTGACAAAAGTCCGAAAACTATAATGTTTAATGATTTTGTGCTGCCGATCTCTTTCATCATCTCCAATACAGGTATTTCAACAACTGTGTAAGAACCGTTTTTGTATTTTTGATTAATAAATGAGCTGTCGCCTATAATTATTGTATTGTCATCAATTCTATCACTGAACCGATCCATGGCATTTGAATTAAATGGAATAAAAAGATCTATTTTTTCAACAAATGCTCCAACTTTATTTGAGGAAATCCGTATTTCAGTTGAGTTATTCCCACCACGTATTCTGGACATAAACTCACTGTATGAATATACATGAGCACCGTTTTTTTTAAATATTTGAACAATTAAATGCTCAAGCATTTGTATGCCCTGACCAGCCTCTCCAGACAGCACAATTGAGAAATTATAAGCTTTATTCATTTATCAATACACCCATTTATAATAGTAAAATATATGTTATGACAAGGTCATATTTTCGAGGGTGTTACTAACGCCAATACCTATGAGCCTCTCAGCATGCTTAGCCGAATGACAGCGCATCACCAAGTCTACAACCAACACTCTATAGAACACAGTCTCATCCTCATCACCAGCCAGAGTTATTGACATATTGCATTCAAGGCATTTAAATTAGGATTGCTTATTCATCTTCATAGTAACAATAATCACATCAAGTGTCCAGTATCATTGTTGATATCGAGAATTCAATCAGCGTATATTTATATAAATTTCTAATTGCAACCTTTATGAGACCGAAAACTTTTTATACAGAGATTATCTGCTAAGTCGCTTTGGCGATGGATACATTTCATCCCCCCCCTCTTGCTCTAACTTCTATCGGTTTATTAAACGCTGAAATGTATTCAAATTATATAGTCAATAAATAATAAAGTAATTAATAAATAATAATTAATCAATTGAATAATAATTAATATTAAAAAATACATATATACTTGATATGATTAATAAAAATTAATTAATCAATGAGAAGATAATATTAATTAAAGATTATATATACGAATACCGAATTCTACATCATGGGCAATTGCCCAATTATGTGATACGTGGATAAGGTGGTGAAAAAATTTTAAAAGCCTCTCCTGTGGAAGAATGCTGCACAGGATGTTTGTAATTGTTGCAGCGTTGGATTGGCATACTTTTTGAAATAAAATGAATAGTGTAAATAACAGGTGTGAACAGTAAACTGTTAATTGCATGTATCCAGTGCTAGAAGGAATTTGACCGATGAAGCTTTCATTCTTTACGATTTTAAAAGATACAGCTATATTATTTATATTTTTTATAACAGCAATTCTTATAATCGAATATATTCTTCCTGATCTGGTTGTAAAACAGAATATAATTTATAAAAACTATTACCAGGAGGTACAAAATGAAATTATCAAGCAGACTGCCGAGGTGGTCAGGAATGATATTCTCTGCCTGAATGTTTCACTTGAGGATCTTAATATAGATAAAAATATAATAAATGGTATTTTATTAAGGCAGCTTCAACGCGCGCTGGGCGATTCTGATTATCTAACATCTACCTGTATTATAGATTATAAAAAAAATGTAATTTATAGTCCACTTCCGGCAAATTTTCCTGATGGGACAATGGAATCAGATATTATTATGAAGCGGATTAAAGATTCAGATGCAGGCTTTTTTGAATATTTGTGCGAAAATTCTAAAACAGGGAATGTGGATTGTAAAACCTCTTACGCTTTGAAGCTTCCGGAATTTTCCTGGATTATCATATCAGGTTATTATAATTCTGATTTGGAACAAAAATTCAGCTATTATTCAGTGATAACCAACAGACTCTTCAATAAATATAAAAAAAATCTGATAGTAATAATACTGATAATTGGTATAATATCGTTTGTAATTATTTATATATTCAATAAAAAAATAAAATATATTGAAAATTATTATATTATTCAAATTTTAAACCTCAGGCAATACAAGGAAATTCTTGATGAAAGCTCTATGGTTTCAAGAACTGATGTGAATGGTATAATAACTTATGTTAACGATAAGTACTGTGAGACTACCGGGTTTAAACGTGAAACGGTAATAGGGAAGAAGCATAATATTGAAAGACATCCTGATACACCGCTCGAAACATTCAAATCATTGTGGACAACAATTGTTGCCGGGAGTGTCTGGCGGGGGATAATCAAGAACCGTAAAGCTGATGGTTCAAGTTATATAAAAAAAACAGTTATTGCTCCTCTTAAAAATGAAAACAATAAAATAACTGAATTTTTATCATCGTGCCAGGATATAACTGAAATTGTAGAAAAACGCAGAGAGTTGGAAAACGCATTTAACACGGATTCTCTGACCGGGCTTGGGAACAGAATTAAGCTGCTTAAGGATATTGAAAAAACTGACAACGCTTCAGTTATATTGATTGATATAAAAAACTTCGCTTTAATTAATCAGGCATTTGGAAACTGCAATGGCGATAAAGTCCTAAAAAAAGTCGGTATTATATTATTACAGCAGGCTACAAAGACAGGCATGAACGTATATCGTGTCTATGCCGATACGTACGCAATTCTTGGAAGTTGTGTCATAGAGACGGATTTTGCTGATTTTGCCGACAGCTTTGTCGATTGTATGAGCAACATGATGATTCAAATTGACGAGGGTGCTTCTCCTATACCAATTATTGTAAATGTTGGCGCTTCATGCAGCGGCAGCAATTCTTTTGCGTACGCTGATATTGCATTAAAGAAAGCAAAAAAATTTAGAAAGCAAATATTTATTTATTCCCCCGATTCAAATAATATTATTAATGATGAATGCGATAATCTTGATATTTTTAGAAGAATAAATTATGCATTAAAAAATGACCGTATATATCCGGCATTCCAGCCAATAATTGATTTGAAAACAGGTAAAGTTACGAAGTATGAATGCCTTATGCGTCTGCGTGATGAAAATGAGAATCTTATAATGCCTAATGAATTTTTGGAAATCAGCAAGAAAACAAATTTGTATCCCAAGATGACTTTGCGTATGATTGAGAAGTCCATTAATTATTTTAAAGATAAGGAATATGATTTTTCCATTAATTTGACTTTGGAAGACATAATGAATAGAGATACTATTTCATATCTCATTTCTGAAGCTCAAAATAAAAATGTTTTAAACAGGTTAATAATTGAAATAGTTGAATCAGAAGAGCTTGAAGATTACGAGAAAATTACGAGAGTCCTTTCAACACTGTCTTCAACTGGACTTAGAATCGCAATAGATGATTTCGGATCAGGTTATTCAAACTTTGATTATTTGCTGAAATTAAATCCGGCATTTATCAAAATTGACAGGACAATAACTCAAAATATTCTGCAGGATGTGCGGGCGAAAGAACTGTTGAAGTCCATAGTTAATTTTGCAAAATACTCGAAAATTAAAACTATAGCTGAGTATATAGATTCCGAACAACTTCAACATGAAGTGAATCTTCTTGATGTTGATTATGCGCAGGGCTGGCTGATTGGGAGACCGGTCGACAGGATTGAGAATTAGGAAGGCTACTGTTTGTTAAGTTCTAATCAAATAATTTACAGGATGAGATCGTTAAAGTTAGAAGAGATGTTAGGAAGCAATTAAATGCATAACTGGGGAAAATGGTTTGTTCAGGAATTTCATGAAGAGATTTTGGAGTGGCTTGTGTTGCTGAGATGTATGATCTGCCTGACTATGAGGATTCCGAAGGTGTTTCGATTGTATCAACGAAGAGATAAATTTTATATTTAGAAAGAGTATGAGCACCCGGAGATACTGGATGAAGGACAGCTTAAAAGCTGGATCTGTAAGCTTTGACTGATTTATTTTGCACAAAACCGGCAAGTTAAAATCGGTTAAAAGTGGCAAAATCTAATCGGTGTTGACATTAATATTGATTCCAATTCGTAAATAAATAAGGGACTACATATAAATGAAGTCCCTTATTTGGAATTAAATCATAGCATTTAGAAAATGTTATAGAAAATAAACTAATAAAACCATGACTTAATTTAGAAAGGTTACTTTCTCAACTCCCATGTTAAACCAAAGCCATATTCAAACAGTGGGGCTGCACTGTCATAAGGCATGTCTTCCAGCTGATTTTCAACTGCAGCCTGTGTTGATGGCAGTTCAAAAGGAAGTGTTCCAACAGGTTTTGTCTGGTTGAAAATAACTTTTAACAGTGCTTCATCCGTTACATCAAAATCTACTATAACGGAATCTACAGCATCAATAAACTGTGTAAGTATTGCTGGACGGTCCATATTTACAACAACAATCAGTCTTGCACCGTCAGCCGCTTTAGTTGTCATTTCGTCAATAGTAGTCTGGATTTTTAGTAGTTCTTCAAGAGTATCTCCATCAGAGGCTTCCCACTCAACTTCAGAACGTGTGTATGTTGTACATCCACCCCATCCAGAGCATACTTCATCAGTAATAAGAACAAAATCTTCAAGTACGCCATTGTTATTGCCATCTACAGACTCGGTCCAGTCTCCGTCATCATAATCCAGTCTTGGTGAATAGGTTCCAAAACCAGTAAATTGAGGATCTGGTGTAGTAGGACCATCAATCTTGAGAATAACTACTTCAGCACCGTCTATGGTTGCCAGAGGTTCTTTATCGAAAACATATGGAGAAAGAACATTTTCTTCAAAATCAGGCGCGTACACTTTTTTCCCAACATTATCAGTATAGGCAATTCGTTCCTGAATTGGGAGAAAGTCGTCTTTGTTTTTAAGTACAACAACAGAACGTTTCATTATCTCTTGACTGATCTGCATACTTTCATTTGAAGCACAAATTGTATCGGCGACTGATGGGTCAACGTACCTGTTTTCATAAAGACCAAGTTTCATCTGTAATACAATGACTCTCATACAGGCTTCGTTCATACGCTCTTCTGTAATTTTCCCTTCATTATATGCAGTTACAATATCGGTGGGGTTGTCGTATGCGCTGATGTCCATGCCAGCCATGACTGATTTTCCTATTTGAGTAATCACGTCCAGGTCTTCACAACCCCAAGGTCTGTCACCAAGAATGCCGGTGTCAGAGTAGGTTACACCATCAAAGCCCTGGACGTCCCGTAAAAGACCTGTTAGGAGTTCAGAACTAAAACCTGTTCCTACTGGTTCCATGGATGTACTGTAAAGATTTTCAAAAGTCCAATCGTATGTTTCATCAACAGTTCCATCACCATCAACATCAATGGGGCCTGCATAAATACTGTAGCAGGGCATAAGAGATTTTACACCGGCATCGAAGGCGGCCTTAAATACTCTTTGGTGATAATCGAAATTATTTCCCGGATAAATACTCCATCTGCCCCATTCATTATGACTGTCTTTACCCTGACGAACTGTACCGCTTCCCGGCCAGTGTTTAACGCAAGGAGTAATAGTGTCACTTGTGATTTCACCGTCAGGAAGAATTCCGCTTACAAGGGACTGTACAATCGCTACAGCTTTATCACTGTCTTCACCTAAGATTTCATAAATTCTGTACCAACGTGGTTCGGTGGCAAGGTCAAGCTGGGGCCACAGAGGCATATGCAGACCAACTGCGCGGTATTCTTTTGCTGCTATTTCCCCCCATTTCCTTATAAGCTCAAGACCTTCTGTGTCAGAACCGTTTTTCACTGAAGCTGCGACACCTGGTCCATATGGCATCGGAGTATGACCGGCACGGGTTCCGCTCAAACCGATTGATAGTCCGTTTGCAGAAAACCAGTAAGGGATACCCAGACTTGATTTTTCAGTAAGTTCCTGAACATTGTTCGCCCAGGTGGCTTTTACAGAGGGCATTCTACTGCTTTCACGATTGTTAGACATACGAATGTGTAACGTATTAATCCAGTAATCAACATCATCAGCATCAGAATCGCCATCACCATCCTTGTCTCTAACAGACACATTGCCATCATCATCCATACTTGGAGATGATGCTGTTACCATAAGTCCGGCTTTTTGCTCAATACTCATAAGAGAAATAAGATTTGCTGCTCTCTCTTCTGGTTGTAATCTCCAGTCTTCATAGGGATCAACAGTGCCATTGGAGTTAAGATCAATAAACTGGTAGTCATCACTTGTAATTATTGCCTTGTGACGGGCCCCCAGTTCAGGCTGAACATATTTTGTTTTACTATCATCACTCCCGCATGATACCGTGACTGTAATAGCAAGACAAAATAGAGCCATTACTGAAAAGAGTTTAATAAACTTCTCTTTCATTGAAAATGACCTCCGAAAAATTAAATTATTTGCTCCGTGGAGCACCGTAAAAAAACGTTTTGTTTTTATACGGTTACTTATTTTAAATAAGTACGGCTGCTTGTATTAATAAGTGTTTCCAAACTTACATTGATATACCCGTGTAAATATCCTTAAAAGTTATATCGTGTTCGTACGCGGATGCTGTACATATCGTTTTTGCAATCTACATCTGTTCGGTAATCATTATCAGCTTTTGCATAGGCAGCGACTACCTTGATGCTTGCGTTTGGTGCAGGAAGTCTGTACAGGTAAGATATATATGGTTGAATATGTTTGAGTTTGTCTTTATTGTCAGATTCAATGCTGGTGTGATTGAAACCCAGTCCAATAGAGTTTTTCCAGAAATCAATATCAATAAAACCGCCAACACTCTGTACTACAACGCTGGCCCCGGTGTCAGGTTTGCCAAGAGTTGTCGTTGAATCAACATCTCCGCGAGCATAATTGATACCCATTGTGAATATTCTGCTGTTGTATTGTATCCTTCCCCCAAAACCGAATTTATCCGCGGTCTTTTGGGATACTTCACTGTCTGGTTCGATATTTACATATTCGCCACCAGCGATAATCTGAAAATTTGAAATGGAATAATCCAAAGCAAGACGTGCCCCCAGATAGTTTTCATTTCTCTCCTGGCCGTAAAGACCTGAAAGTTCCAGGCCGAGTTTGTTTAAAGGGAAGAGGTGAAAAGCAAACTGACCGACTTCATTAAAACGTCCCCAGGCGTAATCAACTTCATATATGTTAGCTCCCTTTGCGGCACCTTCGTCTTCAGCGGTGTACAGTTCAAGGCCCTGACCTTTTTCATATATTTTCCATGGAAGAAAACGTCCCAACTGGAGATCCCAGAATTTTGTACCGAATTTCATATAGACATCATCAGTGTCTACTTTGTAGGAGTCTGATTCATCAACATGGGCAAGAAACTCAGCGTGTGCAGAAATTATATATTCGCCTATCTTTTGCTCCACAGAAGCATGTAAGTTAAACCTGCCTTCCATTGTCTGTAATGTCTCATTATCTTCAGTTTCATTGTTCTTTTGCTGATAACTGGTATCAATCCACATAAAACCGGAGATTTTTACAGGGGAATCTGAATATTGTGGCTCAACGCCCGGAGGTGTTGTTCTGTCAATTGCGAATGCCGAAGTTGCATTTAATAATACTGCAGTAAATAAAAGCAATAAAAGGTTAACTTTTGGATTCATAGTGTTTAACCAACCTTGGTGTAAATTATTTATGGCGTGTCCTGAATTAACTGAATTCTGTTTATTTCAGGACATGCATTTTGAATTTCACTGAACTGCAAACGAACCTGTCTTCATGTTTGTGTCAGAGATGTCTGAAGATGGGCCTACAAAGACCTGGTACTCCATTTTTTCGTATATCCATGAACTGGAATCAGTGTCGTAATAGCCCAGGTCTTTTACTGCAAACTGAAGCTCAACAGTTTTTGTTTCATTAGGCTCCAGTGAGATTCTTTTGAAATCCTTAAGTTCCTTAACAGGACGGCCTATTGAATCGGCCACAGTACTATTAAGAAAACCTACATAGAGCTGGACTATCTCATCACCAGCGATTGTGCCTGTATTTGTAACATCCACAGTTACAGTAACAGTGTCATCTTCAGTCACTGTGTCCTCCTGCACTTGAAGATCGGAGTAGTTGTACGTTGTATAGCTCAGACCGTAACCGAAGTGGTAACGGGGAGCAATGTTATGTTTGTCCAGATATCTGTATCCATGGTAATAATCATATTTTACTTCATATGATGTAGTGTCAAAGACCGGGTAGTCACTTTCCTGTACAGGAAAGGCCTGTGGAAGTTTTCCGGAAGGATTTACATCTCCAAAGAGGATTTCTCCAATGGCAGTACCACCTCTCATCCCGGGATACCATGCCATAATTACTGCTTTGAGGTTTTCGGAGTTGGCGTCATCATCAGCCCAGGCTTTCATGTCGACAGCTCCTGCGGATTCCAGAATGACAATTACGTTGGAATTGTTGGCCAAGGCGGATTTTATAGCCGTAACTTCATCAGAAGGAAGCGCCATACTGACTCTATCGTTGGCAAAGGGTTTTCCTTCCCCTTCTTCTCTATGACTATACGCCCCGATAACTATTACATAATCTGCTGCTGCAACAGCGGCCGTGTTTTCTTCAACAGTTACCTGGGTCGTTACGGTTACACCTTCACCCGCAATTGATGAGATTCCCATATATGGGCTTACTCCCGAAGATGAAACAGATTCGCTGCTTCCCTGGTCACCGGTGCGAACCTTGTTAGCGAATTCGCCAACAACAACAATATTTGATACTGCAGATCTGTTTAGAGGAAGTGTATTGTTTTTATTTTCGAGAAGAACGATGCTTTTTTCAGCCACTTCAAGTGCTTTAGCAACATGTTCATCTGTTTCAAGAAGCGACTGGTCTCTGGGAGGATTTTCACCACCAATCAGATCATAGTAATCGAGCTTATATTGAAGCTTTGTTTTCAGTATTCTTCGTACAGCATCATCAATTAAATCTATTGGAACATCACCATCATTAACAGAGCTGACCAGCTCATCGCCGTAAAAATATCCTTCGACAAATTCTTTATAGGGATTTTCTCCCAAACTGAAAGGGTGTTCCAGATCAAGTCCGGCCTCAACTGAATCAACTGTTGCGTGAACTGCTCCGAAATCAGAAAGGACCATTCCCTGAAAGCCCCATTCACCTTTGAGAATTTCACGGACCATGTGGTGATTCTGAGACGCGTAATAGCCGTTAACTTTATTATAAGCGGTCATCATCACTGCGACATTGGCTTCATCCACTGCTTTTTTAAAGTGAGGCAGGTATACTTCGCGAAGTGTCCGTTCGTCCAGCCTGGCGTTCACTGAGAAACGAGTGTTTTCAATGTTATTGGCAGCGAAATGCTTAACTACTGATATAATAGGATTCGATCCGTCCTCAGGTTGTGATTGAACAGAGTTGATGTAGGCAACACCAAATTTGCTTAAAAGGCATACATCCTCTCCGTATGTTTCCTGTGCACGGCCCCATCGTGGGTGGGTAAGTTGATTAATTGTTGGTGCGAAGACCATGTTGTAACCCCAGGCCTTGGCTTCAACTGCAACAATTTGAGCAACTTGGGATTCTATTTCCGGATCCCACGTCGCGGCCCTTGCCATGGCGACAGGGAAGGTAGTGGCGTTTTCTGTCGCATATCGTGCGGACATGCCCCGTGTTCCGTTGCACATCATAAAACCAGGAATTTGCAAACGCTCATTGTTAGGAGTTTTGAAATTGAAGTGGTCACCCCATGCATAGTCCCCGCCCTGCATTTGTTGGATTTTTTCCTGAATTGTCATTGATCCAAGAAAAGCCTCCACTTCATCATCAATCGAGTCACCACCGTTAGTTGATGATTTACTGCAGGATGTAAATGCGATAACAGTCAGAACTGAAAATAGAAAAAATTGCAGTTTGAATGTTATCTTTGGTTTGATTGAACATCTAAAAAGTGAGGATTTCATTAAAAGTACTGCCTCCTGTAGAAATAGAATTGCCTTAACCATGTGATACATAAATTATTTCGTTGCATCAGTTTGATAAACGGAATCAATGGTATGAGCTTGATGTGAAATCTAACGTATTAGATGAGTCTTTTCCTCTGAGTTGCTGGCATGTCAGAAATGGGGCGATGTCAAAAACTGGCTGCCAGATTTTGCAAAATTGTTTGAGAAAGGATGAAGTACAATAAGGAAGGACAGACTGCTACAGTTAAATCTAACGAAAACTCTGTAAGCAGTCTGTATTATATATTACAATCACGCAGGAAATTTGAAATACTGCTTTGCATTATTGCAGGCAATATCCTGTATAATGCCTCCAATAAGCTTAAAATCTATTGGAACAAGACCTTTTTCCATATCATTACCAAACAGGTTGCAGAGAATTCTTCTGAAATACTCATGGCGTGAAAACGAAAGAAGGCTTCTGGAGTCAGTGGTCATGCCTATGAATCGGGATAAAAGTCCCATTGCAGATAAGGCGCTCATCTGTTCTTCCATGCCTGTTTTTTGATCCAGAAACCACCAGGCGGGACCAAATTGAATTTTTCCTGGAACAGTCCCGTCCTGAAAATTGCCGATCATGGTGGCAATCATAGCGTTATCAGAAGGATTTATAGGATAGAGTATTGTTCTGGGAAGAGAGTTATTTTTATTCAAATAATCTAAAAGCTTTATCAGGGGTGCTGCATGACTGAAATCTCCTATACTATCAAAACCAGCATCAGGACCAAGTTGTTTAAACATACGGGAATTGTTGTTTCGTAAAACACCCATATGGATCTGTATTGACCATTCTTTCTTTGCATCAAGTTCAATCAGGAAATGCAACATTGCGGACCTGTATGAATCAAGTTCTAAACCTTTCAGACTTTCTCCTCTACGTATAGTGTCAAAATATTTCGCAATTTCTTTATCAGTATAATCTTCAGCCGGGATTGTGGTCATGCCGTAATCTGATATCCGGCAACCGCAATGATGGAAAAAGTCGTGTCTTTTTTTTAATGCTTCTTTGAGGTCATCCAGATTTTTTATTTCGAGGTTGGATGCAGACTCAAGTTCGCTAATCCATTTATTAAAAGCAACAGGATCGTCTGCTTTAAAAGCCCTGTCAGGTCTCCATGCGGGATACATTCTGAAAGAAACATCTTTTTTCTTTGCCAGTGCTACGTGAAATTCCAGATTATCAACAGGGTCATCTGTTGTGCAGAGTATCTCAACATTCATTTTTTTTATTATTTCCCAAGCGGAAAAATTTTTGTCAGCAAGGACTTCATTGCAGAGGTCATAGATTTCATCAGCTGTTTCAGATCCAAGGAGTAAATCGTTTATTCCGAAATAGCGTGTCATTTCTATATGTGCCCAGTGGTACAGAGGGTTCCGAATAGAAGCCTGTACGGTATTAGCCCAGGAGCGGAATTTTTCTCTGGGAGGTGCATTCCCGGTTATTTTTTCCTCCGGAATCCCGTTGGCACGCATGGCACGCCATTTGTAATGATCTTCCTTCAGCCAGATATCAACAATGTCATTAAAATGATCATTGTTGGATAGAACTGAAGGTGAAAGATGATTGTGATAGTCTATGATGGGCATTGTGGAGGCATAATCATGATAGAGTCGCGACGCTGCATCCGTCTCAAGAGTAAAATTATCATGGATAAAGTTTTTCATATTTCATCCTCATTTATTGTGTCAATATAAAGAGACCCATAAATAGTTCTGGAGTCTCTTTATATTGCATTGATAAGTACACGGTTGTGTATATAAAATGATTCAATTTCTTTTTAGCGGCTTATACGTCCAGAAGAGTCTCCCTGATAGAGATTCATTATGTCAGAGAGTGAAGAAAGGTTTATATCTCCTTCAATGGAATGATTAAGACAGGAAGCGGCGACTGCGAAATTTACTGCTTCTTCTCCGGTTTCAAGCCTTGATAGACCATAGATCAGCCCAGCAGCGAAACTGTCTCCACCGCCAACACGGTCTACGATATTAGTAATATCGTATGTTCTGGAAAAAACGGTTTCATCGCCATTGCTGAGACAGGCGCTCCAGCGGTTATGCGAAGCTGATACTGATTCCCGGAGCGTGATTGCCAGAAGAGACAGATCCTTATAGTCTTTAAAAACTTGAGCTGCCAGTTGAGCGTATCGGTCCCGGTTAATTTCACCGTGGGTTGGATCAAGATCTGTACCAATACCCAGGGATTTTTGTACATCTTCTTCGTTGGCTATTATAACATCAGTCAATGCCGCAAGATGTGGCATTACCTCGCTTGCTTTTTTACCGTAATTCCAGAGTTTTGCCCTGAAATTGAGGTCAATTGAGGTAACGGCTCCATGTTTTTTCGCTTCTTCCATCCCTTTTATGCTGAGTTCAAGTGCACTTTTCGAAAGTGCAGGCGTGATCCCGGTTATGTGAAACCAGGAAACGTCTTTCAGTGCGAATTCCCAATTAATATCATCGGGTCCCATTGTGCTGAAAGCGCTATCAGCACGGTCATATATAACCGTAGAGGGACGTTGATTTGCTCCTTTTTCAAGGAAGTAGATTCCCATTCGGGAATTATTTTTTATTACAACGGGAGATACATCTACATCAAATCCCTTTAATGTTCTTATAGCCTGCTGCCCGAGATAATTGTCTGGAAAAGCTGATATGAATCGTGCAGGAAGTCCCATATTGGCACAGCTTACCATTACATTGGATTCCCCACCACCGAAAGTAGCTTTCAGCTCTGGAGACTGTAATAGCCTTTCATATCCTGGAGCGGCAAGGCGAAGCATCATTTCTCCCATTGCAGCATAGATCCCAGTTGATGCATGCTGCATTTTATCAAATATAATCGACATCTTCACTCCTTGTTTATATAGATTGTATCAGCATAACCGCATTGTGTATTTTTTCTGTTAGTTGATCAAAACTGCCGTCTTTTATAAGTTTAGAGTCTAATAGTTTTGATCCCATCCCTACACATACCGCACCAGCATTAAGCCAGGAGCTGCAACTTTCTGTTGTTGGTTCAACACCACCTGTCGGCATTATTTCCGCAAAGGGCATTGGTCCCATAACTCCTTTTATAAATCCCGGACCGCCGGACGCATCCCCTGGGAACAGTTTGCAGATATCCACTCCGAGAAGGTGTGCCTGCATTATTTCTGTTGCTGTACCACATCCCGGTAGATAGGGTATTTTTCTGCTGTTACATGTTTGTGCCACATCTTCGCAGATGCAGGGAGAAACTATAAAATCAGCTCCGTTGTTTATGAATTGTGCAGCAGTTCCGCGGTCTACAACAGAACCAGCCCCCAAGACTATGTCGGGGTATGATTTTTTTACTGCCTTAGAAAGTTGAGTGAATATATCTAAAGCAAAAACACCCCTGTTTACGAATTCAACAATTCTAAGTCCTCCATCAGCGCAGCATTTTAAAGTGTTTAACGCTGAGTCAATGTCATAATCGTGAAAAAGACCTACAAGACGATGCTGGCGTATTGCCTGCAGTGTCTCATGTTTTTTATTTTGAGCCATTTTTTATGCCTCCCGTTTCATTTTTTCAATAGCTTCCCAGAGGGCCTGAATGTATACTGCACCAATGGCGCGGTCATACAGCCCGTAGCCGGGTTTCCCCTTATCATTCCAGATATTCCGTCCATGGTCAGGACGCATTGGTCCGGTAAATCCTGTATCATGATATGCTTTAACAATATCAAAAAGATCGAGACTGCCGTCACTTGAAAGGTGGGCCGATTCATGAAATTTTTTGTTGCCGGTAAATTTAATATTACGGATATGTGCGAAATGAATACGGCCTTCGCTTCCGAATCGCCTGACTATTTGAGGGATATTGTTCTCCGGATTAGCTCCAAGCGACCCGGAACAGAGTGCAAGACCATTGGCTTTTTTATCAACCAGACGCAGAAATTTATTAATATTGCTTTCTGAGGTTATGATTCTTGGAATTCCGAGAATAGACCATGGTGGATCATCCGGATGTATGGCCAATAAAATACCAGACTCTTCAGCTGCAGGTATTACTCTTTCAAGAAAATATCGCAGATTTTCCCATAGATCGTTTTCTGAAAGGCTTCTGCTGGAATTGAGCATGGCCTCAAGTGTTTCCGGAGTGTAAGTCGTACTCCAGGCCGGCAGCTCCTGGGTAAGATCAAAACCTGCCAGATCATTTTCATCATAACTAAGTGCTGTTGATCCGTCAGGAAGCTTCATGGCCAGGTCAGTCCGAAGCCAGTCAAAGGCCAGCATAAAGTTATAACAGATAACAGGGATTCCTGCACTTGCGGCATTTTTCAGGCTTTTGATAAAAACATCTATAAGCTCATCACGGTTATCTCGTCCAAGCTTGATGTCCTCATGTACCGGGATACTTTCAATAGCATCCAGAGTAAAGCCTTCAGCTGCACAGAGTTGCTGTAATTCTTTAAAACGTTCTACAGGTATTACTTCATCAGCGGGAATATCAAAAGCTGATGTAATAATGCCAGTTACACCAGGAATCTGTCGGATATCTTTGAGTGTAACCGGATCATCGGGGCCAAACCATCTAAATGTTGTTTTCATTAATTTCTCCTAAATATTGTCTACAAGGAATCCGCCGTCGACGGGAATATCTATGCCAGTAACAAAATTGGCTGCTTTATTACTGCCTAAGTACAGCATTGCTCCCTGAAGCTCTTTATAATCTCCAAAGCGACCCATCGGTGTTCGGGATATGATTTTTTCACCCCGGGGTGTTAACTTCAGAGGTTCGTCTTCTACAATAAGAAGATCATGGTTCTGTTTTCCCACAAATACCCCTGGTGAAACTGAATTTACACGAATTCCCTGGTGCGCAAATTCAAGGGCAGCTCCTTTTGTAAGGTTCATTACACCTGCTTTTGCTGCTCCATAGGCCCAGACTCCGCTCCATGCAGAATAGGCTGTCATAGATGTGAAATTAATTATGGCACCTTTGTGTTCTGTTCTTATCCAGTAAGAGGCAAATACCTGAGTGGGCATTAACATTCCCGCTACAAGATTCAGATATAAAACTTTTTGAAAGAGATCAATGTCTTGTTCAACAAATGGTACTGATCCGCGATTGCCTCCAACACCGTTTATCAGCACATCTGGTACCCCCAGAGCATCTCTGGTTTTCTGAAAAGCCTTTTCAAGGTTTGATTTGTTGCCACAATCCACTGACTCAATTGTAATTTTTGTATCTGCGATATTCAGTCTTTTAATGATAGCTTCTCGTGTTTTCTGCAAAGAATCTTCGCCAATATCCCAGAGACTAACTGAAGCCCCAGCCTGGAGAAATCCTTCAGCTACATGCTGAGCGATAAGGCCGGCTCCTCCTGTAATCACTACTGTTTTGCCCTGGTACCCGAACATTTTTTCTACATATTGCATTAGCAACCTCGTTAAAGTAATATTAATTGATGCATCTGTTATCATGCACAACAACATTCAGATATGATTACTATTCAGTTCAAATTCTAAAAACTGTAAGAGCTTACTGACAGTTGAAGTTGTTTTAACATATCAATAACTATCCAATAATACTTCGTTGGAAATAATTCAGAAAGAAACTGATAAGTAATACTTCTATCGCCTGAAAAAACAATAACAGTGAAATAGTATTGAGCATTTTCAGAAATGATGATGTAGCACTTGAAATATTATATATACGTCCGTTGCACTAATCAACTGCAATATCTGACAGTCAGATATTTCAAGGTTTCATTAACTGGCCTGCCAAAGATTGGGAAGGATTGCAGCAATTTATATGTTAGCTTAATCGCAATTATAAAAAAATACAATGTGGTTAAGCGTGATGAGTCAAATGAACATAGATTAATAATATAAAAATTAAAAAGTTTATTTTGTTAAGTTTAATCACTGAAATTATTGAGGTAAAACAGTGAACGGCATAATTTTTAAAAGTCCTAAAATACTATTATTTGTCATATTGATATTGTTGATGTCTATGAACTGCAACGAGACAAATAAAATAAAACGAATCAAATTGGGTCATGGTTTAGATACTAATCATCCTGTTCACAAGGCAATGGTGTTTATGGCTGAAAGGATTGAAAAACAATCAACAGGCCGAATTAAAATTGATATTTACTCCAGCCAACAACTGGGCAGCCAGAGGGAATGTCTGGAACTTCTCCAGTTGGGAAGTCTGGGAATGACGAAAGTTTCATCAAGTGTACTTGAGTCCTTTGCACCGGAGTTTGAAATATTTGCTCTTCCTTATCTTTTTAGAAATGATGATCATCGATTTAAGGTTTATGAAGGGGAAATTGGGCGCGATCTACTCCATGGATTGGTTAAATACAGACTTATGGGTCTTGGTTATTATGATGCAGGTAACAGAAGTTTTTATACACGATCAAGATTAATTCAAACGCCAGAAGATATGACTGGGTTGAAATTAAGGACTCAGGAAAGCGCTATGGCAATTGCTCTGGTAAACACTCTTGGCGGAGCAGCTACACCAATTTCATGGGGTGAACTCTATACATCTCTGCAACAGGGAGTTGTTGATGGCGCAGAAAACAATTTACCTTCACTGTATACATCTCGACATTATGAAGTTTGTAAGTATTTATCAATGGATGAACACACCTCAATTCCTGATGTTATTTTGATTTCCCATTTAATATGGGAGAAATTGAGTAAGATTGAAAAAAAAATAATTCAGGATGCAGTTGATGCCTCTGTTAAGTATCAGAAAGAAATATGGCAAGATGAAACTAAGTTTGCATTAAAAAAAATTCAAGATAGTGGTGTTAAGATAATTTATCCTGACAAAGCAGCATTTATAAAAAAAATTGAACCAATTTATAAAAGCTATATTAAAAAAAGAGGAGGATCATTGCTCCTTCAGATAAAAGGGGTGAAATAGACTAATGATATTTAAAGAAAAAATTGATATGATATTAAAAGTAACATTGGTATTTCTAATGATCACAATGGTAATTAATGTAATCTGGCAAGTTATATCTCGCTACCTTTTTAACGATCCAAGTACATTTACTGAGGAATTGGCCCGTTTTGTTTTGATATGGGTTGGACTTTTAGGTGCATCATATGTGACTGGGCAGAAAGGACATCTTGCCATTGATATTATTTTACAAAATTGTGGAAGTAAAATGAATAAAATAATAAATAACGCTATATATATTTTTATTTTTTTGTTTTCAGCTTTTGTACTAATCGGTGGTGGTGGGAATCTGGTTTATATTACTCTCTCTCTGAAACAAACATCCGCTGCTTTAGGGATTCAACTTGGTTATGTTTATATCGTTGTACCCATTAGCGGTTTATTGATCTGTTTATATGTTGTGCTGCTTGCCTATGAACAGGCTCTGCAAAGGCGTAATGAATGACGTTTCAATGTGCAGGATAGTCAGCTTTATAAACAGACAATTTAAGGAGTTGTTATGGATTTGTTTGAATTGATAATTTTAGTAATTTCATTTTTTTCTTTGCTCGCTTTAGGTGTTCCAATTTCCTTCTGTATGGGAATTTCGACTGTATTAACAATGCTCTTCAGTATTGATTTAATCCCCGCAATGTCGACAGTAACTCAAAGAATAGCTACAGGTTTGGATAGCTTTGCTTTATTGGCTATACCACTTTTTATTCTGGGTGGGCAGTTTATGAACCATGGAGGTCTTGCCCGACGTCTTATAGATTTAGCTAAATTGCTTGTTGGACGCTTGCCGGGAGGTCTTGCTATTGTTAATGTTCTTTCTTCAATGTTTTTTGGTGCTATTTCAGGATCAGCGGTTGCCGCTGCGTCTGCAATCGGCGGAACATTAGGCCCGATAATGGAAGAAGAAGGATTTGATAAAGATTTTAGCGCTGCAGTTAATATTGTTTCCTCTACAACTGGATTAATTATTCCTCCAAGTAATATTCTGATTATTTATTCCCTGGCCAGTGGAGGAGTATCTATAGCATCTCTTTTCCTCGCGGGATACCTGCCGGGTATGCTCGTTGGTGTATTATTAATGATGGTTATTGCCTTTTATGCTCATTACCAGAGGTACCCTTTTGGGAAAAGAGGTTCGGTTAAAGATGCTGTAGCAATATTTTTTCGTGCATTGCCAAGTCTTTTCTTGATAGTTATCGTTATCGGTGGTATTGTTGGAGGAGTGTTTACGGCTACTGAAGCTTCTGCTATCATGGTTTTTTACGCTTTTATTCTCTCTGTAATAATATATCGAGAAATACCTTTGAAGAAGATTCCACAAATATTGCTGGAAAGTGCTTCAACTACAAGTATTGTAATGTTTTTAATCGGAACGTCTATGGGGATGTCCTGGATTATGGCTTATGCTAATATACCTCAAAATATAACACATGGCCTATTAACATATTTTCATAATCCGGTGCTTATTCTTCTGATAATAAATCTGATTCTCCTTGTCGTTGGTACTTTTATGGATATGACTCCTGCGGTTTTGATTTTTACTCCTATATTTTTACCAGTAGTAGTTCAATTGGGGATTGATCCTGTTCACTTTGGGATTATTATGGTTTTAAATTTATCAATTGGTATCTGCACCCCGCCTGTTGGAAGTGTTTTATTTGTAGGTTGCAGTATCGCAAATACATCAATTAATAAGGTTATCAAACCTCTCATGCCGTTATTTATAACCATGATTATCGCCTTGATGATTATTACCTACGTTCCTGGAATCAGTCTATGGATACCTCGCTTATTCGGTTTTTAATGTATTAACTCTTAATTCCCTTTATTGATAATACTTTATGAAGGGAATTAAATAGTGATTATTTCTATTTAAAGACGATGAGAATTGATAATTATTTATTATTCTATAATAATAGATAAGATTACTAAGATAACTTCTTAATAAGTCACTCAAATCCTGACAGTCAGAATTTGAGTTATAGATTAATCAGACATGTCAGTTATTCAGATGTCTCTAAATCTCTCTTGTGCTAAATTATATTTAACATTGGGTTTTGGAATTTTAGCATGGTTCTCAAAACCTCCTCCTAATAATAATGTTTTTATGCAGGGTTAAAATTATATCAGAATTTTTACCCTGCAATTTTTTTGATAAGACATAAAGAATTCAAGGAGAATGATTGATTTTGAGAGTAAAAAATATTTTTAAACTATATTTCGTATTATTACTTTTTATAAACGTGGTGATTCCTCTTTCATGTATTAGTGAAACAGAAGCTGATTTATTTCTTCATAAAAGATTATTAAACATAAAACATCAAATAGCAGATTCCAGCGGACGTTCATTTGTATTTATTAATAAAATTGTCGGCGATCCTTTTATGGAAAGTATAATAGATGCTTTTAAAAAAAAATCAATTAAAGAAGGTGATTTGCTATTTATTGAATCTCCCTCTAATGAGAAACAGGCTTTATCTGAACAAAATGATATGTTACGTGCTTATACAAAATCCGGTATTGATGCAATAATACTGGTTCCGGTTTCCAAAGAGGGTCTTCTTGAAAGTATAAAACAAGTCCAGGAGGCCTCCATTCCAATTGTGTTGCTCTATAATAAAATTGATGTAGAAAAAGCCAGTTCAATAGGTTTAAAACCTGTCCCTCTTGTCACAATCGATAATTATAAATCAACATATGAATCAATATGTTATGCAGCAAAAAAAATCAGAAAACAAGCTGGTGTGCTAATTATTTCAGGAAACATTATGTCTGATGCAGCCATATTAAGACTCAATGCGGCAAAAAATGCAGTCAACGATTCAAACAATTTATTTATTATCGATATTAGAAATGGAGACTGGTCTGCTCAAAGTGCTTATGAAATTATTTCAAAATTTCCACATCTTAACAGAACAGGACTGATAATTTGTGGAAATGATACTATGGCATTTGGCGTTATGGAATATTTAGAGTTAAAAAAGATGAGTGAACAGGTTAAGGTTGTGGGATTTGATGCTGTACCAAAAACACTGGAATCAATTAAGAATGGTCAGATGATTGCAACGGTACGTCAACCACAGGCACTACTTGCAGAGAAAACTTATGAAGTATTATATAAAATAATTTCAAAAAAAGTGCCAAATTCCGTCAATAATGTTCGGGGCGAGATTATTACTGCAGAAGCTTTATCGGAAAAGGTGGGGATGTGAAGCTTATAAAGATTAATACATTAAGGTTTAAAGTATTATTAGGATTTTTGATTATAATTTCAGGAATGATTATTACCAGCATATTTTCTCTATCAAGATATTCCGGAAATTTCACAGTATTTAAAAATTCTACTAATAACATAATGATTGAACTTGAGTTGATAAATATTGCTTCAAGGATTGTCGCAGAAAAGAAAAAGCTTTTATCAAACAAATCTGAAAAAGGTTGGATATCTATTTCTAATGATGAAAATATGAAAGAAATGGAAAAAGGTATTCATATTATTAAGAAAAGTAATCAAGGCCGAATTGATGAACGATACATGGAGTGTTTAAATAATATCTATAAAAAATTTGTAAATGAATCAGTTGCTTTTGATATCAGTATTCGGGAAGATAAGTATTCATCAGCTTCACTGATAATGAAAGAAATGATTTCTTCATTAAAATATTTTAATAAATTTACTGTTATTGTTATTAAGGAAGAATTAAGTGCGTTGTTTTTTAGAAGTGCTGAATTGAAGAATATGTTCTTTTTTACTATAGTTGTTATTACTTCTTCAATTGTCATTCTTTTTCTTTTGAGTATGTTTATAGCTTTCATAATTCTAAGGCTTATAAAGAACAGAATGGAAATAATTAAGAAAGAAGCAGACAAAATGGCCAGCGGTGATCTCCGGCCAATGAGATTTGACGGAGAAGTCGAATTGGAAATTCATGATTTGATTTTAACATTTATGACTATGCAAAAAAATATATCGCAACATATAATAACAGTAAAAAATAATATACTTGAGATTGCAAAATCTTCAGATGTTTTATTCTACACAACAGCTGAAAGTCAGAAGGCTGCTGCAAATATAGCTGAGACAGCTGTTAGACTAAATGAAATATCAGATAAACAGTTAGATGTTTTAAAGCATCTTGGGGTTCTTGTTGATTCGTTTGTTGAGATGAATGAAAACATCATTCAGGAGGTTAAGGAAACTTCAAGTTTTGTTCAGCATACATCTTTTGATCTGCAGGAAAGCCAAAGAGTTATACACCAGTTAATTGATCATAATTCAATTTTAAATAATGAATTAATTGATTTTATTGAAGAAAATCAATTAATGAATAAACAAACTTGTGAAGTCAGTAATACGTTAAAAACAATAACAGATATTTCTGAACAGACACAAATTCTTGCTTTAAATGCTGCTATTGAAGCTGCAAGGGCAGGGAAATCTGGAACAGGTTTTGCTGTAGTAGCAGATGAAATTGGAAATCTGGCAACAAAGTCCGGAGAAGCGACTACGTTAATAAGAAAAAAAATTGAAGCAATGCAATCGAATACTGCTGAAATTGAAAAAAGAATTACTAAGTCATCCATGATTCTAGAAAAAAGCTGGAAACTTGCGGAAGAATCTGTATCTTCCATTGACATTATCAGCGAAAGTAATCTAAAGATAGTCGGAGTGTTTGATGGAATAATTCAAAGTGTTCATCATATAAGTTTCAAACTTAAAGAGCTAAATGAAGGAATGCAGATACTCTATGATTTGTCAGAACAGATATCTGATAGAAGCAGCGACGCCAGCGCATCGACAGAAGAACAGCTGGCTGCCTCTGAAGAAGAATCAGCCACTGCTGATGTCTTAAAAAGTACCACAGAAAAACTTGGTAGAAGTATTGATAGATTTACTTTATAAAAAGTATTATTTTTTATTTTCTTTAAAATCAGTTGGGGATAAATTCATATGTTTCATAAATGAACGATAAAAGGTGCTGGCATTATCAAATCCTACAAAATATGAGATCTCGGTAATGCTTTTATCACTTTCCTGGATAAGACGAACAGCTTCCTCTATTCGCAATCGATTGATCCGGTCATTAATTTTTTCCCCGGTATATTTTTTAAAAAATCTTCCCAGGTTGTCTGGATTTATATCAAGATTTGCTGCAAGTCCTTCTCTTGATATATTGTATTTGTAATTTTCGTGTATAAACTCAATAGCTTTTTCAATTTTTTCTCTTGTTTCTTCAGTGAGTTTTCTGGGTTCATTTTGAGAATACGATATATTGTCTTTTTCTTGTGTTTTTATCGATATAAAACTAGATCGTTCTTCGGTATCAATTTTATCATTATTATTATTTTTCGTCAATATCTGTTTGAGCATAAAGATACAAAAAAGAAAAGAAATAATTATGAAGCTTAAAGTAAATATTGATTGGGTCTTATTTTTATAAAGAGTTGTATAGGTGAGAGATAATATAAAATTGGTTTTCATATACTCTATATCTTTGCTCGTTATTGTGAAGATGTTATTTTTGGTTACATCGATTGATTTATTTTCCTTATTCAAATCAATTAGAACATGTCCGCCTTTTTCCATAATTTTTATTCTTTGGATATTGCGGTTTTTTAAGAACGAGGCTATTTTATTTTCAACAAGTGTAAGGTCATAACTCCATAGTAATGGAGCGCTTGATTGTACGATCTGATTAGCACTTTTTTGCATTTCTTTTTTAAAAAAGGTATTATAATGATAATTCTGAATTATACTTAGGAGAAGGATCAGGCTGAAAAAAGCTATAATAATGATTGTTGAACGTTTTCTATTTTTTCTTGCATCAGCAAGAACTGTTGTAGTTAAAGTTTGTAATGTGTATAAGATAGTATGCAGCTTCATTGTAATTGCTCTAAAAGTTTTTTAACAGAGAAGTTATATTCTTTTATTGAATTCGTGTGCGTTTTTGTGAAATTAAGAAAATTTACTTTATTCCAGATATTTCTGGATAATTTATCTTTATATTTGTAAAGATTATCTTTTGAAATAAGTAACATCCTGGTTCTGAAACGGGTGTTTTCTGATGCAAAATCCTTTCCATTTAGATAGTCATATGCAAGTACAGCGGCCCATGCTCCATCCAGGTAATGTCCTCCCACTGTTGCAACAAGTTCGCCGCTTTCAACTGCATTGAGTCCTTCAGTGCTCCAGTTAATACCTCCAAGCAGGATATCTTTTCCTGGGCGAATACCCATATCTCTGCATACATCAATTATACCTATTGCAAGGCGGTCCATTGTACACCATACAACAAAAGTCTCAGGATAGCGTACTGTTTTTAATAATTTGAATTTATCTTTAGCTACGCTGACCTGGTTGTGTGCGTTAAAAAGCTGTAAGAAGTTTATCTCAGGATATTCATTAAGTGCCCTGTAGAGACCTTTTTCTCTTTCCCATAATGACATCACACCGTGGTGGGTTGAAAAAGCCACCATATTGACCATGCCCTTTCTTTTTAATTTTGCTTCTTGAAATAACTTTTTAGCAAGGATGTAGCCTGCCTCTTCATCATTTGGAAGGATTTCACCAATCCAGTATTTATATTTTTCTCTTGGAAGCCCAACGTTTAACTCTTTTCGAAAACCTGTATTAACGACAATACAGGGAATTTTTAATTCTTCGGATTTTTCAAGAAGTTGTAGTCCAAAATCATCAGCTGCTATTATTAATATACAATCCGGTTTTTGTATCTCAATTAATTCTATAGCAGTTTTAGTCATTTTTTCCTGATGTAAGGGGAAATCGTAAACTAATATTTCCATACCCAGGTCATTAACTGCCTTTTCTAAAAAAAAATTAAATTTGTCCCAGAAAATACCTGATCCTTTGGGAGCTTTAAGAACGAAAGCAGAGATTCTGAATTTTTTTTGAGTGGCGTACGAGCTGTTGATTGAAGAAAAAACAGTTAGGATTAATAAAAAAAATATCATTTTTATAAATGGCTGCATTTTTTCTCTTCATGTTAATGTTATTTATATTTTTTGGGAAGATACGCTATGTTATAGCTATAACATCAATAAGTGACTTGTCAATTAGATTTTTATACAGATAATCTTTAGATGCCCCAATATCTAACGGAGAGTAAAAGTTGAGATAACAATCCGGGCGCTTTAAATCATTGACAAGTGATGTAAGTTAAAATTTTTATAACAACAAACCCGGGCGGGTTGCCGTTTAAGAGTCACAGGATGGTTTGGGGATGAGGCTGGATGTTTTTACCATTGCCGGAGTAGGCGCTGTTCTTTACGTGCTGCAAATATTCGCGGTATTTGTACAGCACAGGGTAAACAAGGCCTATGCAGGTTCCGGGCTATGGTTGACCGGCGCTGTATTACAGGGGCTGGGCTTTACAATCATGATGGCGTATTTCTTTCCGCGTTGGAGGGTGCTTTCGGCCCTGGCAAACCCGATAATATTTGCCGGTATGCTGTTTCTCAACGCTTCAGTTCGGACTTTTCTCGGCTTCCCGGTGAGAAAAAGGCTCCTGACGGCAGCGTTTCTTGTTTTTCTATCACTGTACTATTACTTCCTGTTCGCTTCAGAAAGCATTTCGATGCGTTCTTTTATTGTCTATTTTCTTACTTCCATCGTGGCTGCAATGACATCTTCCGATCTGATCAGGGGCAGGAATTCCGGTTTTTCTTCATCTGCACTTTTTACTGCTGCAATATTTGCGTGCTTCGGAAGCCTTCTTTTCACTGCTTCAATAATAAACATTATCATGCCGAAACTCGAGAGCTACGAGAATTTCTACGATCTACCGTACAGGGCGGCGGTCTTCATTTTCCCTCTTGTCTCAAGCGTAATGTGGACTTTCGGCTACATAATAATGATGAATCAGCGGCTTAACTCTGAGATTGATAAGGAACGTGAAAACCTTCAGCTTCTTTTCAGCATGAGCCCTGATGTTAAGATACTGTCCAGGCTTTCAGACGGGGTTTTTATAGATGTTAATGACGGATTTATAAGAAAGACTGGCTATACGCGTGAAGAGATTATCGGCAGCAGTAAGGCATCTGAGCTTTTGTGGTTTTCGGATGATGACCGAAAGAGTTTTTTCAGGGAACTCAGGGAAAGCGGACATCTTGAGAACAGAGAGTACCCATTCCGCGTGAAGGGAGGGGAATGCCTCATTGGACTCATATCCTCAAGGAACATATACATTAAGGATGAAGAGCATATAATAAGCGTTGTTATTGATATTACAGAGAGAAAAGCCGCCGAGAAGAAGATAGAGCAGCTCGTGCAGCAGCTTGAAGCCGAGAAGCGTGAAGCTCAGCTTAACGCTATCACGGACAAGCTTACGGGGCTTTCCAACCGGCGTCATCTTGACGACGCGCTCAGGACAGAGTTTAACAGAATGAAGAGGTCTGGCGAACCCCTTTCGGTTATTATTCTCGATATTGACCATTTCAAAGAGTACAATGATTCTTACGGACATCCCGCGGGAGATGAGTGCATAAGAAGTGTGAGCGGTGTTTTAAAAAATGCGGTTACCAGGCTCTACGATGTAGCTGCCCGTTACGGAGGCGAGGAGTTCATGCTTGTACTGCCGGAAACCGGCAGGGAAGGGGCCGGGCGTATTGCGGAAAAAATAAGAAGCGACGTTGAGGAACTGTGCATTAATCATGAAAAATCGGCTTTATTCGGGAGGATAACCGTTAGCATCGGGGCGGTTACTCTTTATAACGCGGACGGGCTTACCCCGGCTGGAGTTGTTGAACTCGCTGACCGGGCCCTTTATGACGCAAAGCAAAATGGGCGTAACAGAGTCGATTTTATCTGTTTTGGGGAATGAGTATAAAAGTACGGGAAATATCCCGAAGTTGAAATACTTAGCTGGGAATGAATTAAGCTAAAAAAGCCCCGCTTTCGCGGGGCCTTGTATTATCAAATTGATTATTTGCCGAAGTTGAAGCCGAGTCCGCTGTACTTTCTGTTGAGAGCAACGGTAACAGGAATCTGCCTGGCGGCAGGTCCCCAGAGCTGGCGAGGGCCGGAAGAGGAGAATATGTCATCATCCGCCCACTCTGTTCTTCTTTCAGCAAAGTATTTGAAGGCCTCAGAGTCGGTCTTGACGAGGGCTTTCTCGATAACAAACTCATCTTTGCCGTGACGCCTTTCTATGTTGAGCAGTCCGGTAAGCGGAATTCCAAGCGGTTTGCCGCCCTTATCCAACTCGGAGACGCTCGCTATGTAACCTGTTTTTCCGGCGAGAATCAGAGAGCCGGCAGTCAGGCCCAGGTTGTAGCAGTAAGCCGCGTCGAAAAGGGTCGGCGCCCCGCAGCGGCCCTCATAGCCGAAGAAGTGGTTGAGGGTGCTGAAAGGTACAGACGGGTCGAGTTCCTTAACGCGGATGGCTACCATGTCGATGAAGAGCTTTTCTGTAGGGATAAGGGAAACCTGAAGATTCCCGTGAGAATCCCTGTCAGCAAGAAGCATATCCACAATATAAACAGGAAGGGAGTTCATAAGGTCCTGGTGGTTTTCAGAAAGTTTGCCTATTATATAGACGCGTTTCTGGTCCTGTGTCATGTCAGAGGTTTCAGAGTCAACACCGGCTAACTTGTCATTGAGTTCCGCGATAAGGGTATTCATCTCGGGAATGAACTCGATAATACCCTCCGGAATCAGAACAGCGCCGTAGTTCATGCCCTTCTTTGATCTCAAGATGACAACCTTCGCGATATCGTCTACAATTTTAGCAAGGGACATCTTTTTCTCGGCAACCTCTTCTGAGACAAGTGCCACCGGCGGGTTAACCTGCATCGCGACCTCAAGAGCCACGTGGGAGGCTGAACGGCCCATAAGCTTGATAAAGTGCCAGTACTTTCTTGAAGAGGGTGTGTCCTGAAGAATGTTGCCGGCAAGCTCGGCATATATCTTGGTGGCGGTGTCAAATCCGAAGGAAATTGGGAGGATGTCGCCAATCTGGAGGTCCCCATCTATTGTCTTAGGGCAGCCGATAACCTGCACGCCGCTTCCGTCAGGCTTGATTCCGCTGAACAGGATTTCGGCGAGAACAGCCGCGTTCGTGTTGGAGTCGTCGCCGCCGATTATAACGATAGCGTCAAGGTTGTTGTCGACACATGTCTTTTTGACTCGGGCAAACTGCTCGTCAGTCTTGATCTTGGTCCTGTCGCTTCCGAGGAAGTCAAATCCACCGGTGTTTTTAATCTTGGCGACAGCTTCATCTGTGATTTCAAAGAGTTTTCCTTCAAGAAGACCTTTTGGGCCGGCTTTGACGCCGAGAAGGGTGTTGCTCTTCCCGAGAATCTTCTTGAGTCCGTAAACAACATTGTGACCGCCCGCGGCGGGGCCGCCGGAGAATAGTACAGCGACTCTTTTTCCGCTCAGCGGAGAAGGGTTTGCGCCCGAAGCGCTAAGCACCTTGTTTTTTGAAGCGGCGCTTGTCTGAGGAAACGATTCAGACACCTTTCCGCTGTCTTTGGTGGAAATGGTGTCCGCGGCTTCGGAAAAACCGACCGGGCTGAGATTGTCACCTTTACCGAATACTGAACATGTCGGAATATCAAGCGAACGGATCGCGTTTTCAAATATGGAATTGTTGTTTTCCATTTTAATCAGGGTTTGTTTTAAGCTCATTATTACCTCGTTACGGATTTACTTATTATTGCTGTAATAATTTTATCTGCCTGCATACTGTCAATAAATTATTACAACAGGTAAGGGGCAGCGTTCAAAAATGAAAAATATTTAGAATGCTTCCTGATAATCCTGTTCGATAGTATACCAGAGTTAAAAAATAACAATCCTTTTTCGATTCCTTTTAATATTTTGGATGGATTATTATGGGCAGGTTCCGGTAAGGTTTACATAAGATGCGTTTTATAATTGATTCAGATATTGAATTATATGGAATAGCATTACAATTATTTTGATTCAAGGAGCAGATATTATGAAAATAACCTTCTATCATCTTGATACCTTTACCGACAGCCTTTTTGCGGGAAATCCGGCAGGTGTCTGTTCTCTGGGCAGTGAGTGGATAGATGATTCACTGATGCAGAAAATTGCAGCAGAAAACAATCTGTCTGAAACGGCCTTTTATATCATTAAGAATAACCGCTACCATATAAGGTGGTTTACTCCGGCAGTAGAAGTCGACCTCTGCGGTCACGCGACTCTGGCATCCGCGTATGTACTTTTTAATATAGAAGGATACTCAGGAAGCATAGTTGAGTTTGATTCACGCAGCGGAGTCCTGAGGGCAGAGAAGGACGGTGAAAGCATAAGGCTTGATTTTCCCGTGGATGATATCAGTCGTATTGATAAGCTTGATGTCTTTAAAAGCTGCTTTAATCATTTTCCTGCTGAGGCATACAAAGGTAAAACCGACTATATGCTCGTGTTTGAAAATGAAGAAGAGATAAGCTCACTTGAATTTAACCGCAATGCTTTAATAAATCTTGCGATACGCGGGTTTATTACAACATCACGAGGTCGTCATAGTGATTTTGTTTACAGGTTCTTTGCGCCTGGAGTCGGTGTAGATGAAGACCCGGTTACCGGCTCGGCCTGTACAACCCTTGTCCCTTACTGGGCGGAAGTTGCGGGCAAGTCGAAGTTTAACGCCATACAGCTGTCAAAGCGAAGAGGCCTGTTGAAATGCAGTCTGGCAGGTGATCGTGTTGAAATATCAGGCAATGCTGTTGTATTTATGAGAGGTGAAATTGAAGTTTAATATTAGAAAGCTTGCCAGGTGGTATTTTGATAAATGGTACAGACCATTAATACCTTTTATGATGATAGTCCTTATTTTCATTATTGCTGCAGTTTTTAATAAACCGCAAATTCTTGTTAGTGTTTATTATATACTCTTCCCGGCAACCCTGTTGCTCTTTGTCGCTATTTTATATCAGCTCATTAATAGAAAGTCGCTTTCGGCGTTTATTTCCGGCGGTGTACTGGGTATTGTTGTATTGGCTGTTTTCTTTTACATTTTAGGCCAGGTTTTCATTTCCATGACAACCGAAGACCGGTTTGCTGATAACCTGAAAATTCCTGAGAATGTAGAGCTTGCAAAGCCTGCTGGTGACGGTTACGGTACCATAAGACCTGGAGCTATTGTCAACAAAAAGAGAAAAGGGCCTGATTTTCAGCTTTACAACTCCTTGCAGCCCGGTCTTTATGAATATGATGTCTGGCTGGGGAAAGTCGAACCCGGAACTGTTTATCTGAAGGCATATGAGATTACCAAAAACCTCAGGCTCTCTGCAGGAAGGCTGTCCTCCCGTAGCAGCATGAAAGTTGAGAATAACACTGAAGAGATTAGACGCTTTCAATCCAATGGTGATTTTACGATTTATGAGGGAGACTGGGGCAAGCCCTATGCGGCCCGTTTTGAGATCTGGTATAAACCTCACTCTGGTTCGGAGCGTAAGCTGATTGAGAAGAACTTTATTATTGAGGGCTGGCAGAGGTAATCTTTGCCGAATTTTTGTGAAAGCCCCCTTTTAATCGGGGGCTATGATCTTTATGCCATTTTTCTTAATCGTTCTATTCTCGATTCCAGCGACGGATGTGTTGACCAGATTGAAGTCCTTCGGTTTGAGCTGATCTTGGCGATAGCGTACGAGTCCTTTTTGGTCTCAACGCCTGTTGCCTTTGAAAGAGCTGTCAGAGCGTCAGCCATCGCAGATGAGGATGTCAGCTTAGCGGAACCGGCATCGGCCCTGTACTCTCTGAACCGTGAGAAGGCAGCGATTGGAATTGAAGCCAGCATCATAAACACAGTGTCGAGGACCATTACTACAACAATGTACGCAATAAATCCAAGGCCTCCCTCTCCGTCATCGCTTCTCAGGAAATTATCAATGATGTGAGCGATCGCCCTTGACAGGAACATGACGAGGGCGTTGGCGATTCCGGTAAGGAGCGTCATTGTCACCATATCGCCGTTAGCAATGTGGGATATCTCGTGTGCGGCAACCGCTTCGACCTCATGTTTCTGCATTGAGTTCAAAAGTCCCGTAGAGAAGGCGACAAGAGCTTTGCCCTTTGATGGGCCGGTAGCGAAGGCGTTAGGCTCGGATGACTCGTATACGCCAACTTCCGGAACCGCCGGAAGGCCGGCCTGTTTCGAAAGCCTGGCCGTCATCTGGTAAATTTCCCTGAGCTCATAGCTCTGCTCGTTCGGAGAAATCAGCCTGATTCCGTAAGCCCTCTTTGCCATCCATCTGCTTATTGACAGGGAAATGAAGGCACCGCCCATGCCGAAGACCCCGCAAAACACCGCGAGCCCCATCCAACCCTTGACCTGAATTCCGAAGAGCGGAAGAACAACGTTCATGATTACGCCTACTGTCACCACAATAAGCAGGTTTGTGAGAAGGAAGAGTCCTACCCTTTTAAACATTATGTTACTCCTTATGATATTCAACATATGATTCCTGCCGAAAGCGGCCGGCAGGGCGGATGCGGAAAATCAGCATGCCGTCAGAGTATAATAAATACAAAAAGGATATTTCAGTCAAACGATTTTAGCGGGAAATGGAGGAAGCATCTGCCAGATAAAAAATTGTTGCCATCTTGTGGAGCGGGAAATATGATTTCTCAAAAAAGAGTGGAACGAACACCCTGACAAAATGATGGATTGAAAAATGAAGAACTTTATAAATTACAAGCTTATCGATACTGGCAAGTTTGATTTAACTATTTATCATCTCATAATGATTACCCTGCTGATTGCCGGGAGCTGGCTTGTGTTGAAGCTGATACGTAAGGCCCTGAATACCTCCAAACGCTTTGACGCGGGCACTGCCTACGCGGTATTTCAGATTATAAGATATTTTATCCTTATTATTGTTGTAAGCGTAATTCTAGAGATAATCGGAATGGATGTCACTGTTCTGATCGCGGGTTCAGCCGCCCTGCTGGTTGGTATCGGTCTCGGACTTCAGAGCCTTTTTACTGATTTTATATCCGGAATTATTATTCTGTTTGACGGCTCAGTCAAAGTGGGTGATATTATCGAAGTCAACGACACAATCGCAAGGGTGACCTCAATTAATATCCGCACAACGACAGTACAGACCAGAGACGATGTAACTATAATTTTTCCGAATTCTTATCTGACGAACAATGAGTTTACCAACTGGACCCATAATGAAATTACTTCGCGATTTGAAGTTAAGGTGGGAGTAGATTACGGCTCAGACATTCACCAGGTAATCCGCATTATAAAGGAAGTAGCTGAAGGCAACCCTCTCGTCCTCAAGGAACCCGAGAGCATTGTCAGGCTTACTGACTTCGGGAGCTCGTCGGTCGACTTTTCACTGCTATTTTATTCGGACCAGGTTTTTGATATTGAATTTATTAAAAGTGAACTAAGAATAAGAATTTTCGACCGTTTCAGAGAGGCCGGAATTGTTATACCTTTTCCACAGAGGACAGTGCATTTTGCGCCGAAGGAGGAGTAGCCGCTGCATTCAGGCTGCTACACAAAAGGGGATCGGCCACTATCAGCCATTTTCGAGAAGTCCCATTATTCGGCAGACCGTTTCTTCGGGGCTGAGTCCTTCGCAGTCAATTGTGCTGTCCGCGTAATTTTCGTAGAGCGGGGTTCTGACTGCGTAAATGTCAGCCAGTGTCTGCGAGCCTTCCATGACTATGCCGCGCGTGCTTATGTTGCTTATTCGAGACACAATAGTGTTGAGTGCTATTTTAAGGTAGAATGCGGAGCCGGTTCTCTTCAGGTGATTCATGCCCTCGGCACACAGAACAGCGCTTCCACCGGTTGATATGATGCTGCCGGTGGGCTTAATAGTTCTGAGGACATCATTTTCCCTTTTAGTGAAGGACGAAAGTCCCTCAAGCCTGATAATGTCAGGCAGAAGCATTCCGCTTTTTTTCTGCAGAAGAATGTCAGTGTCGATGAAGTCGGTTCCTAACGCCTTGGCAAGCAGGACTCCCACGGTGCTTTTGCCCGCGCCGGGCATTCCTATGAGTATGATGTTTTTCATCGTGTTGCCTCTTCCAATAGAGCAAGCGAGCGGGAGGCTTCCTCGAATCCGCTGCCGCAGAGTTCAGCGTCGGGCCTCCAATTTCTGCATACCTCAGGCCTCGCGCTGTACACGGCGCAACGGTTGTCTGCAGTAAGGTGAATACAGCACACCCCGGCCGGTTTCCCGTCCGGAAGCCCCGGAATCGGGCTGCTTATCGACAGCTCAATGCAGCAGGCGCCGCACATCGAGCACTGAAATGGGTTCTTGTCCACTTTGATTCGATCCTGTGCAACTGGTTATTTCATACGGCCGTTCTTACTGAAGGCCGTCAAGACATGCTCTTTCAGACTGCCGTATCCTCTTGACTCCATCTCATTCAGGGGGATAAAATCCAATGCTGCCGAGTTGACGCAGTATCTGAGCCCGCCCCTGTCGGGCGGCCCGTCTTCAAAGACGTGCCCAAGGTGTGACCCTCCGGAGCGGCTTCGGATTTCAGTTCTTCTCATGCCGTGTGATGTGTCAATCTTTTCACTGATGACCTCAGGGGAAATTGGCCTGCTGAAGGCAGGCCATCCGCAGGCGGATTCAAATTTGTCAGTGGAGCTGAAAAGCGGTTCTCCGGTGACAATGTCAACGTAGATGCCGGGTGCAAAGTGCTCATTGTATTTGCCTGTGAACGGTGTTTCTGTCGCTGAGTGCTGTGTGACTGCCAACTGAATGTCGTTGAGCCTTGAAGAGAGCTCTACTGAATCAGGCACCGGATAGAGCCCCGGATCTATGACAGGAGCAGTATCTTTTTTGCCGCTTATCCGGTCGGAGCGCTTCAGCGGGACATGGCAGTATCCCCCGGGATTTTTTTTGAGATAGTCCTGGTGGTAGTCCTCAGCGACAAAGAAGCATTTGAGCTTTTCTGATTCCGTAATTACCGGTTTTGTGTGCATTTTGCTTATCTCTGAGATAACCGATGAAATTGTCGGCTCATCCTCAGGATCGCTGAAGTATATTCCGCTTCTGTACTGTGTTCCCGAGTCGTTGCCCTGACGGTTCAGAGATGTGGGGTCAACAACAGAGAAAAACTCAATGAGAATCTCGCGGAGTGTGATAATCTCCGGATTGTAGCGCAGATGAACAGCTTCGGCGTGTTCTGTGTCTCCGCTGCATACATCGTAGTAGGATGGATTTGACGTTTTCCCGTTGGCATATCCCACCTGGGTGTAAACGACTCCGGGCATTCTTGAGAAGTATTCCTGAATGCCCCAGAAGCAGCCTCCCGCAAGGTAGATCTCCTTAAGACCGGTTTCGTGATGACAGTTAACACTGTCTGATTTATCGTATATCGCTTTTTCGTGGGCTTTCATATTGCCCTCCATTATCTGTTTGGTTTGTAAAGCAAATAATAAGCACAGAAGTTTTTTTAACCAGTAAGATTAGGGTTCAGGAGCAGAAAAATGTTAAGATATATTTGTGATGCCGCTCTCATTTATTCTGCTGTGTTGTGCGAAACGCATTTTTGGCAGGGATCCTGTCTGTCATTTTTCACGCTGAAAGCGTGGTACCTCTTTTGCCGCTTTTTGACCGGCCAAAAAGCGGCGGGAAAAAGCCGTTCTTCAGGCGCCGGAAGGGCTTGGCTTTTGCAGTTACTCGACTGTTGCAGCGCCGTTATCATCATCCTGAACGTCGGCGCTGGGCGATTTTCATCCGTGAAAATCGCACTGGTTTAGTTGTTGAAACAGGGTGCCTGCAGTCTCTTAATTCCGCC
Source organism: Spirochaetota bacterium (assembly GCA_963663865.1). GTDB lineage: Bacteria > Spirochaetota > UBA4802 > UBA4802 > UBA5550. The sequence continues at coordinate 2,246,239 of OY760686.1, read as the reverse complement.
AATGAAGTTACAGATCAGGGACTTTGCGTACTTTGCGGACTTTGCGAGAGAAAACAAGCCTCCACATCTGACAAGATGATGCAGCGTCTCCCTTATTAGCGTCTCTACCTCCAGGCATGCTGCCAATTTACTTCTGCATAAAACTGTTAGTTTGCAATCTCTTTGCTTCTATCATATTTCAGTCTTGTTTTTTTATCGTTCATGCTCTGTCATTTTAGTGTAGTTGAAAAGAAAAACGTATTATTCCCACGGTTTCGAACGAGCGCTGAAAAAAATTCCACATTAACGAGGCCCTGCTCGTTGACACAGTAGAATCCTGGCCATGTAGGCGCTTAGGATATGATAAATTATCTTCGCCGAGGGTGCGAAGCGAGCGAGGGTCGCATGAGAAGAGCGAATGCGGTATTATACATTTTATTGCTGAAGTTCGGAGGTGTTTTGGGAAGAAGTTTTATAAAATAGTAAAAGAAAAAAGATTTGACGATGTGCTAAAATAATGGTACACTTGGTGGATAGGTGAAAGAATACATAGCTTATTGCGGGGAACAGTTTATTATTGAATGGTATTGTTCAGGCTGTGGATATTGCCAGGCCTTAGAATATTTTGAAGAATTAAGTGAAACCCAGCAGGATAGGCTTTTTTATCTTTTTAAGCGTATGGGAGATTTTGGTAAAATCAATAACAAGACACAATTCAGATACGAGGGGGACGATATCTTCGCCTTTAAGCCTCAAACTGACCGTTTTCTGTGTTTCTTTGTGAAGGAAAGAAAGATTATCGTAACCAACGCATTCAGAAAGAAGACCGATAAACTGCCCAGGAATGAAAAAGAAAAAGCACTCTCCTGCCGTGATGACTACGAAAGACGATTGAAGGATGGTACCTATTATGAATGAAAAAGCAAAAAAACAACAAACTACTTTTGACCGGATATTGAAAGACCTGAAAAGGAAAGAGCGGTTTTATAAAGGATACAATGAATTTCTTCTTAATGAATTTCTTCTTGAGGCGATGGAAGAGAACCATATTTCAGTGAGAAAGCTTGCAGAAAAAGCCGGGGTGTCACCTGCCGTGATACAGAATATCCGTACAGGTAAAAGCTCGAATGTCACGCTGAAAACATTAAGTGGTATTGCAGCAGTCCTTGGATACCAAATAAACATTAAGAAGATGAGTTAGCACTTCAGAGCTTTATCTCCGAGCCCTTCCCTATAAGCCGGTATTATTCTGCTAAGGCTCCACATGATGCGTGTTGATTGTAAGTTGTGAGCAGCCGGTGCCATAAGAAAACTGGTATAGTCATGCTCACAATACAGAGACCGAATACACATATGATATACGAGGAAGACTTTCAAGGCTTGTGACAGTGACAGAGGCAAAATCTAATCGGTGTTGACAGGAGCCTGCCGTCTATTTCACACTGGGAGCGTGAGACCTTTTTCTTCGTCACTTTCGTCCGGGCGAAAGTGGTCGGCTTTTTCGACCTCCTGTCGGCCGTCGACACTTAAGCATCCTGCTTTTCGACCAATATTTTTTTGGCGCCGGAAGGGCTTGGCTTTTGCAGTTACTCGACTGTTGCAGCGCCGTTATCATCATCCTGATGAAACGGCGCCCGAGCGATTTGCATTCATGCAAATCGCGCTGGATGAGTTGTTGAAGTAGTGTGCCTGCAGTTTCTTAATTCCGCCATTATGTTCCAGGCAGCCGATGGCATTTTCGCCGTCCTGGCGGCCATCGGCACTAAAACATCCTGTTTGTCGGACTCCTCGCAGTCGGCCGCGGGAGAAGGCGCTGCGTCTGTTTGAGTCTGCCGTAAGGCAGGCGAGTTACGAGCGCCCCGCGGAAGACAAGATGAGTCGGGAAGCCGAAGGCCGGAACATTGGCGGTAGATTTCTTTTAACCACTTTCCTTTATATAAGAAAATGAGTGAGGAAACTCTGATTGATTATTTGAAATGAATTTAGGATTTTTGCCGGCGGCGTATCTTAACAGCATCTTTTTAAGGCCAGTGTTTTTCATGTCAGTGACCTCTATTATAAAAACAATTGAAAACAGTTTGTTTTAGTTAAAACGGAGAAGATGCGCATAATGCCAAAATTTTTTAGTTACTTGGGAAAATCTGCTTCACTTTAATATGTGATTATGCATAAAATTACGCAATGCAGATAATTTTAGTCGTCTGCCATAAGAACCGCATTATTTTTTCATAGAAAATGATTGACAAATGTTCACCTGCATGCTAACATGAATGTATGAAAAGAAATATCATATTCTATAAAACAAAAGATGGAAGCTGTCCAGTAGAAGAATTTCTTGATTCGCTTCCCGGAAAGGTTGTTCAAAAAATTACATGGATGCTTGAATTATTAGAAAATTAAGGGATGCTTCAATCAACTTATTTTAAGAAGCTCGTGAATACGGACATTTGTGAATGTCGAATTCAACAAGGTTCAAACATTTACCGAATATTTTGTTTCTTCGAAAAAGGTTTTATAATAATTCTTAAACATGGACTTATTAAAAAAACACAAAAGATATCTACTGCAGAAATTAAACGAGCAGAAGATTATAGAAATGATTATTTAAACTGGAGGAAATCATGAGTGATCTGAAAAAATACATAACCAAAAGAAAAGCGAAAGACCCTGAGTTCGCACAAAGATACGATGAAGGTTTCGAAGAATTCAAGATAGGTTTAATCCTAAGACAAGAAAGAGAAAAAAGCGGTTTAACTCAAGAAGAATTAGCAAAAAAAATTAAAACAACAAAGAGTGCAATTTCGAGAATTGAAAATCATTCAGAAGACATCAAGCTTTCGACATTATTAAAAGTAACAAAAGCATTAGGAAAAAATTTATCAATAAAAATTCTGTAAGATGCGGTTTTGACGGCAGACAACAAAGCATATGCGCTTCACTCGCTGTCGTTCGTTCGGGCTACGCCACATCGCGCAAAAGGCCGCGCGACGTCACATAAGCAAAACGTTGTCTGTAATGTTTGAAGCATTATTTTAGGGAGGGTTTATGATTAATCGTGCAGCTTTATTATTAAAATATAAACAACCAATGATCGATTGGATTAATAGTACCGACTCATCTGATAATAGTATTGTTACTTTAGAAGAAATGACAAACGAAGAAAGAACGGTATATTTGATTGATGAGAATTCTGCCGAAAATCTGGATCAAATGCTAAAGAAAAATTATGATATTTTTTTTGAAAATGAATTAAACGATTGGTACCAAGACGAAAGCGCATGGCCTAAGCCCAGAACCTATAAGCTTTTTATGGAATGGTTTGATGTTGAATGTCATACTGTAATTGAAGATTTGGTTGGAACAGAAATAGTAGATGAAGATGTTTAACATGGCCATCAGCTATTCAAACGAGAGTATCAGATCTTTTGTGTAAATAGCCTTTGATTATAATGGTACTCTGTCTCCAAAATATACTGCGAACTGGTTGATAGCAGCACCCCAATCTCTGATTGGCATAGTCCATTTTTTCTCGGCTTTCGTCAATGCCAAATACAGCACCTTAAAGATTGAATCATCTGTAGGAAATGCCGCTCTTTTCTGGGTTACTTTCCGTAGGCTTGAATTCAAGGATTCAATTGCGTTGGTAGTATAAATTGCTTTTCGAATATCTGCCGGATAAGCGAAAAATTCGTTGAGGTTTTCCCAATTGGCTCGCCATGACTTTGAAATCATCGGATATTTACCATCCCACTTTTTAGAAAATTCATCAAGCGAAGCCAAACCAGCCTTTTCGGAAGGGGCAGAATATATGCTTTTCAGATCGGTACATATCGCCTTTCGTTCTTTCCATGATACATATTTTATTGAATTGCGTATCATATGAACTATGCACAGCTGAATCCTGGTCTCTGGGAATACGGCATTAACCGCATCTGGAAACCCTTTCAGTCCATCCATGCAAGCGATGAAGACATCTTCGATTCCTCGATTTTTAAGTTCATTTACAACCTGAAGCCAAAATTTAGCTCCTTCTGAATCGCCAATCCATAAGCCTAGAACTTCTTTTTTGCCCTGCATATTGACCCCAATAGCCGTATACACTGATTTATTTGATACTTTGCCGTCAGTTCGGCCTTTGACCACGATAGCGTCAAAATACACTATAGGGTACACAGGATCAAGTGGGCGGGATTGCCATTCCAGAACATCTTTTATTATCTCATTGGTAACGGTGCTGATCAGGTCAGGCGAAACCTCTACTCCATAGATATCTTCAAGATGGCCCTGAATATCTCTGGTTGTCATCCCCAACCCGTACATCGATATGATTTTCTCGTCAAAGAGCTCAAATCGTTTTTGATGCTTCTTTACTATTCTGGGTTCGAATTCAGCATTACGATCTCGGGGAATATCAATTAGGACTTCTCCATTGTTTGTTAGCACCTTCTTGCTACTTCGACCATTACGAGCGTTGGTGCTTTTACCTGCTGATCTTTCATTTTTGTCGTAGCCAAGATGTTCTGTCATCTCAGCATTCATCGCTGTTTCGATAATCCTCTTGGTTAATTGCTGAATAAGGCCGTCTTTCCCGGTAATCTGTTCAGGTGTCAGTGCTTTAAAATCCACATCTTCCAGCAATTCATTAATTATTGCATCTTTGTCCATAGCCATATTTTTTCTCCTTATCTATTGAGTAATAATATAGCTATTTACACAAATCTTTTTACACTCTCATTCAAACACTACACCTAACAGGATTTATATGCTGTGCTTTCGGCCTGGGATTGAAGCTCCCCCGATTTATAGGACAGATAGTTAAACAACATTTTTAAGTTTGAGCATATTTATTTAATATTCCACAGGATTTAAACAGTCAAGAAAATAATGCTGTCTTTTTCTGTTATAAAAAACAGCTATATATTCAAATATGTAAGACCTTGCTTCCTCTCTGGTTTTATATTTTCTACGATAAACTTCTTCAGTCTTTAATGTTGCAAAAAAGCTTTCAGCACATGCATTGTCCCAGCAGTTACCTTTCCGGCTCATGCTTTGAATCATCTCGTATCCTTTAAGTGCTGTTCGAAAATCATCACAGGCATATTGAGTTCCCCGATCAGAATGGAATATTAATCCATCATCAGGATTGCGATGAGTGACAGCCATATTTAATGAATCAATTACCAACTCTGCCCGCATATGAGACTCCATTGCCCATCCGACAATCATTCGAGAGAACAGGTCAATTATAACAGATAGATACAGCCATCCTTCCATCGTCCATATATAGGTGATATCGCTTACCCAATAGGTGTTGGGTTGCTGCACATCAAACTGCCTATTGAGAAGGTTTGGTGCCACTGGATATTCATGATCTGAATTGGTAGTAACCTTAAATTTGCGTTTTTGTGCACCTTTAAGATCGTTCCTTTGCATGAGTCGAGCTACTCGTTTCTTTGAGGTTTTGATTCCCTTCTTCTTAATATCTTTAAAGACCCTGGGGCTGCCGTATGTTTCTCTGCTTTCTTCATGACTCTTTTTGATTATAACAAGTAATTCCTGATCTCGAAGCTCACGAGAGCAAGGTTTTGAATTCAGCCATTTGTAATATTGACTTCTGGGTATTCTAAATGTTTCAGCCATCTTCTTCACCGGATAAATCGATTCATTGTTTTTCATGAATTCGAATTTCTCCTTTCGGGTTGTGAAAAGATGGCCATTGCTTTTTTTAATATATCACGCTCCATACGAAGATCTGCGTTCTCTTTTTTCAAACGTGTTATTTCTTCATCTCGCGGATTTCCTTTCCCTGGAAAAACTTTTTTGGTTTCATTGGCAAATTCCTTTTTCCAGCGTGACAAGAGATCAGATTTAATCCCCAGATTATCGGCGACCGCAGAAGCTGTTTTGCCGCTCTCTTTCAGTAATTTTACTGCATCAATTTTGAATTGACGATCATACGTTCTTCTGTTAGTCATGGGTTTCTCCGTTAAGTTTATTATCGTTAAATTCGCTTAACTTCGTGTCCACTTTTTCGGGGTAGGTTCACTTCAAGTGGAAGTGGTCCCAGATATTGATGAAGTCTGATACGATTAATTCGATAGAAAGAGGAAAAATAACGAAGCAAAAAAGGCCGATGAAGAGGACTTAAAGGAACTGGAAATCTAAAAGAAATTGCTTGAAAAGAAAGACGGAAAAAACGGGACAGGAAACTAATAATGGGAATCAGAGAATTAAAGAAAGAATTAGGCTCCATGAAAAAAAATGAATTGATGGAAATAATCATTGATTTATACAGAAAAGTGCCTCTTGCAAAAGAGATTCTTGATGAAAAAAATAGTTTTTCAAATCCTGAAGAAGTTTTCCGGAAATACAGAAAGCAGATCATTGATGAGTTTTTTCCTGAAAAAGGATTTGGAAAACTAAGATATGCCAATATCAGAGACGTTCTTTCAAAGTTTATAAAAATCTCAAACGATCCCGGTTATTTGGCGGAACTTCTATTTACGCATGTCAAATGCGGGATAGATTTCACCAATGAATACGGCGATATTGGTGAACGTTTTTACGAAAATATTGAAAAAGCATTGGAACGGTTCCTTGTACATATAAGTAAAAACGATATGCTGGAGAAATACAAAGACCGGTGTTTCGGTTTTATAGATGAAACGGAAGGAATAGGCTGGGGATTTCATGATGAAATCGGGAATCTTGTTTATGAATTTTATGATTATGTAAAAGAAGAATAATGCTGTTTATGGAAAACTCAGGGAATGACCGCAGGGAGAAATTGATTGATCAAGGTCCGGAAGTTCTTGCGGACGCGCTTCTGGACCTTTCGTTAAGTTCTGATGAAGCTGATGATTTGATAGAACGACTGATTGCACCGCCGAAGGAAAATGTTCAGCGGTTCTGAAAGAAACTCTCCGGCCTTAAGCGTTCCAGACGCTTTATCGATTGGCATGGTGCAGATGGATTTGCCCGGGAACTGGAAATGCTTCTGAAGGATTTGAAGGCAGGTATGGATGACCCCTTAACCGGCATGGAAATGGTAGCTTCTTTTTACGAGGCTGACAATGTTATCTTTGAAATGTGCGATGATTCCAATGGAAATATTGGTGATGTCTTCCGCTATGATGCCAGGGAGCTGTTTGTTGACTATGCTTCTCGTTGTGCTGATAAGGAAAAAGTCGCCGAAATTATCCTTAAAGTAAATCAAAAGGATGATTACGGTATCCGGGATACTTTGATTGCCTGCGCCGGAGAATGTCTGCCCGAAGATGCTGTCAGGAGAATGATTACAGTACTGCAGTTACGGGCTGACAAAGAGAGCGCGGATTATAATAAGAGACATCATCTGATGCTTATTGAATCTCTGGCCAGACAGATTGGTGATGCCAGACTGTTTGAAAAAACTCGAATTGCTTCATGGGGAAAGCTTTCCACTGCGGCTTTCATTGATATAGCCCAGGTATATCTGGAAAACGAAGATGTTGAAACAGCATACTTATGGCTCAAAAAAATCCCGAAGGGAGAAACATTTCAGGCATATGAAAGGGACAAGCTTCTTCAGGAAATTTATGAAAAACAGGGCGACACAGAAAAGCTGACAGAACTTCTTTTTCATAAATTCAAATCTTACCACTCAACCTACACCCTGCAGGCTCTTCTGGATGTGATTGGACATGATAAAAGGGATGAAGTCATTGCTGTTGAGGTGGCACAAATTTTAAAAAACGAAAGCCTTTGTTTATCGGATGCAGGGTTTCTGATCGAAACAGGAAAGATCAATGAAGCCGAAGAATATCTCATAAAGCGAGCTGAGCAATTCGACGGTAATTTTTATGGAAGCCTTATTCCATTGGCAGAAATTATGGAATCAGAAAAGCGACATCTTGCGTCCAGCCTTATTTACCGGAGTTTGCTGGTATCTATTCTGGAGCGTGGTTATACCAAAGCCTATCCCCATGGAGTCCGGTATCTAAAGAAGTTGGACAAAATGTCCATATATGTTGATGATTGGGAAAATCATAGTAATAATATTGCCTTTAAAGATCAAATTATGCAGGCCCATGGCCGCAAATACAGCTTTTGGTCAAAATATGAGGGAAAGAAATGACTTAGCCATGTTTTCACCTTTGCTGCGCTACGGTGAAAACGTGGCATATCCTCATAATCAGGAAAGTTGTCGCCTCCATTAGGAGGTAAATATGAGATATTCGCAATGATTTAAACGAAATGTAGTAAGAAAGTTGCTCCAACCGTATTAGAAAATTATTCTTGACCTGTAAACTTAATTTGGTACTATATTTAGATCAAATGAAATGCATTAAAGGATAAAATAATGAATACTAAACAAGATATACGCCCAATTTCTTTTGTAAAAGCAAATGCTGCAAACATGCTGGATCAAGTAAACGAAACCCATCGACCAATAATAATTACTCAAAATGGTGAAGCAAAGGCTGTATTAATGGATACCGAGAGCTATGATTCGATGCAAAATGCGATAAGAATTTTTAAATTAATTTCGATGGGAGAAAAAGATGTTAAAAATGGAAAATTTATTGAGCAGAGCACATTTTTTTCTTCTGTTGAAGATAAAATTCTAAAAAAAAGATAAGTTTATGACATCAAAAAAATATACTGTATTCTGGACCAGGTTGGCACAAGATGATCTTATTGAAATAATTGAATATATTTCATTCGACAGCCTGAATATAGCTGAAAAAATATTTGAAAAAATTAAAAAGCAAACGGTTAAATTAGAAAATTATCCTGAACGAGGAAGGATTATTCCTGAACTTGATTTTCATAATATTAGCAACTATCGGGAGTTGATTATAACTCCGTGGCGAATAATCTATAGAATCGAAGAACATAAAGTATATATTCTTTCAATGATTGACTCTAGAAGAAATTTCGAAGATATAATTTTAAGAAGATTAATAAGGAATTAAATGATTAAAAACCGAGGGCAGGCAGTACGCTTACCTAAAGAATTTCAATTTTCCGGCAACGATGTGCTTATCCAAAAAGTTGGAGATGCCGTGATTCTACTTCCTCATAATAAATCCTGGTAAGTATTTCTTCATGGGCTGAATAATTTTACTGATGATTTCATGAAAGAAAGCCGTGATTAAGGTGAAAATCAAAAAAGAGAAAATTTCTGATGTATTTGCTGGATACGAATATCTGTATTAATATCATTAAGAAGAAGCCGGTTGATGTATTAAAGACATTAAAAACAAAATCAAAGAAAGACATTTATGTTTCATCAATAACAATTGCTGAACTGGAATATGGAGTTGCGAATAGTAAATTTCCAGAAAAGAACAAAATAGCTTTGATTGAGTTTTTATCAATCTTTATTATTTTGCCGTTTGATGATACTGATGCTGTCGAATTCGGAATAATTAAAACAGATTTAGAAACAAAAGGCAAGCTAATTGGACCAAAGGATCTATTGATTGCGGGACAGGCAAAGTCAAAAAAATTAATTCTTGTTACGAACAATATAAAAGAATTTGAAAGAGTAGAAGGTCTGAAGCTTGAGAACTGGGTAAAAGAATAAAAAACGCAACAGCCGCTGTTATAGCTTATGCGCTTCACTACCCGGTGGGCGTTTGGGCGGCTCTTCCTCAATCAGAACCAGCCAAAATAGAGTTGACAGTGCGCTTCTTCGTGAGAAAATCAAGCACATGACACGTATTATTTTTATTATCGTAGTGTTCTCCTCGGCCGCCCTGTATTCATATCCGGTTCCCGGTCAAGAGGACGGCATGGTCATCATAGCCTCCTTCGCAACGTCGGTTAATGGACAGGCCCCGGGAGTAAAGCGCAACATTCAGCTGGCTGCTTCAAAGGTCGACGGAACAGTCGTACGTTCCGGCTCAGTATTCTCGTTCAACGCGGTGGCGGGCGAGGCTTCAGCGGAAAACGGCTTTGTGGACGGGGCTGTACTTTACGCCGATACGCTTCGTATGGAGCCCGGAGGCGGTGTATGCCAGGTCTCGTCAACGCTGTTTAACGCGTTAATAAACTCCGGGCTGTCGATCGTCGAAAGACACCGCCACTATCAGCCGGTCAGCTATGTGCCCCTTGGCCTTGACGCCACGATCCTTTACGGCAAGAAGGATCTCAAAATTAAAAACATATCTGATCACGATATAACTATTCACATGAATCTTACCGGCAATACACTTACAGCAATGATTGTGTCCCCCGGCCCGTTTAAGTTTACATACCGTGTTGAAACTGAAGAAGAGCACATGCAGATACCCTTCGGCGATGATGAGAATATTCGCAACGGCATCACAGTTCTGGTTTTCCGCAACCGCTACAGGGGAGAAAAGCTGATTGACCGTTCGCTTTTATACCGTGACTTCTACCCGCCAGTGAGGTATCAATGAAAATCAAGGGGTGGATAATGCTCCTCGCAGCGGTTATGCTTACCACTTCGGCGGCAGCTGAGGATGTCCGTTCGGAGTGGAAGCCCCTCGAAGACAGCACCGCGTTCATCGGTTTTCGATGCTGGCTTTACGAAGCCGCGGAAGGAATAATTCGTGGTGATGTACCGGGGTACTCCGGACCGGAGCTCCCGGCGGCTGAGTCGGGGCTTTTCGTCACTATCAGGTATCGGGGCCGGGTGAGGGGATGCTACGGCTCATTTTATCCATCGGGAAGCACGGATGAAGTCATTCGCGAATACCTTCACGGCGCATTGAGGTGTGACCCCAGGTATGAGCCCCTGAAGCTTGAAGAGCTGTCGGACTCAGAGATCATCATTACGGTCGCGGAGAGGCCGGTTCCGGTGAGAGATTTATCCTCGGTAAATATTAAAACTTTTGGAGTTGTTTTTCAAGGGACTTCCGGAACTTCAACTGTGTACGTTCCCGCAGAGATAAAGACGCATGAGTATCTCGAGAAGATTTCACCCCGGACAGGGGATAGTTCAATATATGCCTTCAGAGCGTTTACTCTGATCATCAAAAAGGGAAAAGAGGAGTTGTGAAATGAGAACAGCCGACAGGATGAAAACCGCTGGATTTATGCTGCTTTTATTTGCGGCAGTTTCCTGTGCCGGAACGGATATTAAAGTCAGAAAGGACGGCACACGCGTTTACGGCGGCGGCAGTGAGCTGTCCAGTTCGGAAACTATAACAGGCAGGGTCGTTGATTCAGTCACCGGCAGGGGCATCTCAGGAGCGGCCGTAGAGATAAAGAACGCCAACATGGGCGTGGGCTACTACAAAGCCCTTTCCGGAAGCGATGGAGTCTTCGAGATAACCGGATTTATAAAGAGCATTAAATATGTCATGGCTGTTCAGGCTGAAAGCTATGTAGACTACAATTCCGAAGGCATAATAACACCGGGGCATATCAAGATCAGCCTTGCACCGGAAGCCGTAATTGAAGGTGCCGTGACTGATTCCTCTGGAAAACCGGTAAAGGGCGCCGAGGTCAGGCTCAACAGGGGCTATGGGGCCTACAGCTCATCAAAGCCTGAATTCTACATAACAAATGATGACGGCAGTTACAGGTTCGGAAGGCTGCCATCCGGCGCGTACAGCCTCTCGTTTGCAAAGGCAGGGCATATAACCGAGACGGCTTCTCTTGACTCAGTGAAAGCGGGAGAAAAGACCAAACTGCCAATGAAGCTGTACAGACCTTCGGCCATCAGCGGCAAGGTCATGATAGGAGGCCTTAATATTCCCGCCCCCGGAATCAGGGTGACGGCCAGAGGCCGGGAATATCATTCGGCTCAGACATTTGACGACGGAACATACATTATTGAAGACCTTAAGCCCGGCAGATATGAGCTGTATATGACCCACCAGGGATTTACATGCGATAAAAAGATTGATATTAATTTAACTGAAGGTGTTGAGATAAAAGACAGCAATTTTACAGCAGAGCCACGAAATCCTGAGGCTCACCTCCATTCTTACAGGTACACCTTTGCCCCGGGAAACAAGCTTGAGTTCAGCCTGAGGACTATCAGGCTTGAGACTGTTAACGTAACGGTCTACAGCGTTCCGCCGGCGTCAATTGCGGGAGGAGACAATTTCAGCTATGGTGCCGGAGATGATGCACGCGGCTTTAAAAAGGTTGCCTCATGGGAGGAGCCGATCGAAAGATTTAAACCCTATGATTGGATGTACAGCACTCTTTCAATCAAGGAGGCCCTGCCAACCGGCGGATACTGTATTGATATCAGAGGCGCAGGCAGGCTCTACCAGCGGCGCTTTTTTACTGTGACATCAATTGGCATCGTAACGAAGCGGACCCCCGGCGGAGTGTTCGTTTACGCGACCGACCTTGTTGAAAGCAAACCCCTTGAAAAGGCTTCAGTGCTTGTTTTCGATCCGGGAAGCAAACGAAAAAAAACAACCAATCCTGAGAATATTGAAGATCTGCCGTACAGGGTTTTAAGAAGATCAGTGACTGACAGCAGCGGAACCTGTGCCTTCACGCTGGGCAGCGCTGAGAGGCTTTCGGTGCTCGCAGTGTCGCCTGACGGCAGCTACGCGATATGCAATACCGGATCGGCTTCGGCATTCGAGAAGGAAAAAAACAAGTACATGATATACACTGAAAGGCCGGTTTACCGCTCCGGCGACACCGTACATTTCAAGGTTGTAGGCAAACAGGCTGCAGGTCTTTTTGTGCCCATGAAACCGGCCCCGGTTTATTTCAAAATAGTAAATACCGGCAATGGCCGTACGGTTTTAGAGGGGCAGGGGACTCTTGACGAGTGGGGCGCATGGTCTTCCACGGTCAGGCTTGAGGCTGACTGGGGACTTGGCGCCTATGTTATTCAGGCGGGGCCTGCTGAAAAAAACCTCTACGCGTCGGGAAGGTTCTATGCCGAACAGTACCGGAAACCCGAGTTCAAGGTCGAAGCCTCTCCGGTTAAGGAGTTCTTTATTAATGGGGATGATATCGAGTTCAGGGTCGACGCCAAATACTTCTTCGGAGCTCCTGTAAAAGACTCTGTTATGCGCTACCGGTTTTACGAAACCCGCCTGAAGGACAGCGAGACCACATACTGGTGGGAAGAGGACGATTCCGGCTCCTCCGGCTACAGCCGCCTGAGGCTTGACGGCCAGAAGTATCTCAACGAAAACGGCATGGCTTCATTGAAGCTTGAGGCAGGCAACTATCCCTATGACAGGGAGGTGAGGGTTGAAGTGACTGTGACAGATTCATCAAATGTCAGTATTACATCCTCTGCCTCTGTGCGTGTCGGAAGAGGCGAGTACTATATAAAGGTTGATCCTGAGGCAAACTTCTTTGAGGCCGGGGCCGGCAAAAAAATTGCGTTTAAAACACTGAACCAGGCCGGCCAGCCGGTCAGGGCCGATCTCAAGGTTGAGATGTACCCCTATATCTGGAAGCCGTATCAGAGGGTCTACGTTCATGACAGCCGTCCGGTATTTTCGGGTAAAATCACGACTGATTCAAAAGGTTCGGCGGATATTAATATAACGAAGGACTTCAGCCGTTATGGTGAATACGATATTATAGTCAGCGGGTTTGATAAAAGGGGAAACCGCATTACAGCTTCAAGGGTGGTGTGGGTTTATCACCCTCACGGAGGCAGGGTCGACAGCCGATTTAAAAACCTTGAAATGGAGCTGAGTACTAATGAGCTTAAAACCGACGGAGACATCACCTGCCTTCTGAAGACACGCTACCCTGACGCCCACGTCCTTCTTACAGCTGAGGGTAAGGATATTTACTGGTCGAAAGTTGTTCGCATGAAGGGCAATGTAATGCCCGTTGTAATTCACGCGAGGCAGGATTGGGCGCCGAACTTCTATGTTTCGGCTATACTTCAGCAGAAGCGTGCCCTCTTTACGGCATCATCAGAGGTGTCCATCCCGGTTGAGGGAACAGAGCTTGAAGTTACAGCGGAACCAGACAGAGAGAGCTACCTGCCCGGTGAAACAGTAAAAATTAATGTCAGGACCTTGAGCGGGGAGGGCATGCCGGTTTCCTCTGACATATCGATAGGAGTTGTTGATGAGGCCATTTACAGTATTCGCAGTGATTTTACTCCGCACATGAGAGACTTCTTCTATTCAAAAATATCAAACTGGGTACTTACCACGTACTCATATCCGGTAAATGTGCTCGCCGGAGCGGGCAAGGACGGTAAAATCAAGGTCCGCGAAAAGTTTGAGGATACAGCATACTGGAATCCCCGCGTGCGTACAGGCAAAGACGGCCGGGCCGCCGTGAGCTTTAAGCTGCCCGACAATCTGACTACCTGGCGCATAACAGCAAGAGGGCATGATAAATCGGGAAGGATGGGTGAGACGAAGAGAAAGTTTAAGTGTACACAGGACCTTATCGCCAGAATCGGAAGTCCGCGCTTCATGGTTGAGGGCGACAGCGCGTCATGCCTCGGCCTGGTGAACAGCAACACTTCTGCTGGAATGACTCAGATCGGGACTGATATGAGACTTGCCGGATCAAAACTCAAGCCTGCAAAAGAGGTTCGAATGAGCCTTCCGCCGTTCGGAGCGGCGCGGGAGCTCTTCAGATTTGAAGTGCCGTCAGGCCCGAAGGCAGTGGACATGCAATACACAGCCGATGCCGGCAGCGGTGTTTCAGATGCTGTTAAAATCACTATACCAGTTGAGCGCCGTGGTTCACTGTATAAGATACAGGGAACAGGAGTCATCGGAGCCTCTGAGCTGAAGCTGGAGTCTGTCAGGGATATTTCCGGTTTTGACTTTGTTCCGGAAACCTTGAAGATATCTGTAAGCCCTACGCCTCTGATAAAACTTGTAGAGTCATCCGGCTATCTCATAAGGTACCCTTATGGCTGTGTTGAGCAAACAGTAAACAGCTTCATGCCCGTTATGAGGCTGCATTCATTTTTGAAAAAAACCAATCTTCTGCATTTAGCGGATGAAGCTGACGTCGCAAAGGTTAAAGAAAAGACCGCCGCAGGGCTTCGCAGAATCACAACAATTCAGAACAGCGACGGCAGCTGGGGCTGGTGGTCAGGTGACAGAGGAAACGCCTTTTTAACAGGGTTTGTGCTTGAATCCCTGTACGCGGCTTCGCGGGAGGGCCACTCGGTGAACATCGTCACACTTAAGGACGGCCTTCAGGCTGCCGGCAGAATGCTCTCAGACCTTGACCCTAAGCGGATTGATGAGAGGGCATATCTTCTTTATGCTGTTTCGCTTTACGGCAAGTGGGACGATAAGGCTTACGCCTCGCTGAGCAAATCCGTCTCTAAGAATCCGTATGGCGCTTCAATGCTTCTTTCAGCCCTGTCGTCCAGGGTAGGAGGAAAAGGAATTAATAATAAGAACGGGGATGCGGCTGAACTAAAAGACGATTACAGGCGGCTTGTGAAGGAGCTCATATCCCTTGTCAAAAAGGACGGCTCAGGAATATACTGGGAAGCTGTTGGTGGCCAGAGGTACGGATGGCCAGGCGGAAAGACTGAAATAACGGCAAGGGCAATGCGCGCTCTCGTCTCGGCCGGCGAGAGAGAGCTTCCGGCGGGGGCAATGTCAACCCTTATGGCCGAAAGCAGAGAGGGGCGCTGGTCATCGACCCGCGAGACGTCGCTGGTTATATATTCAGCGTGCGAGTATCTGGAAAAAGCCGGTGTATCGGCTGGAAGGCCGTTTATAGCACAGTTTAAGTTAAATGGAAGGGATGCAGCTTCGATAAGCTATGATCCCGCTGTTAGATCAGCTGCCTCAGCACTGACGGCAGTGGTTGATTTGACCGATAAGATTAATCCGCAGAAATTAACCGTTGTCGCTCAAGGAAAGGGCGCTGAGGGAATAGCCTATGAAGCGGTTGTAAGCGGCACCCTCTACTTCAAAAAAGGACTGATGCAGTCGCTTTCCGGAGGTGAGAAGGGCGCGCTTGACTCGCTTTCAAACGGAATTAGTCTCGTCAGAACCTTTGAGTCTCTCACAAGAGTGAAAGATATCTCAAGCCGAGAGTATCTGGTTCCTTCGCCTTCAGAAGGGGCTGCGGATGTGGGTGAAGAGATTTTGGTTAAGCTTAGATTCACCGCGCAGGATGATTTTGAATATCTGATGCTGGAGGATTTTCTGCCGTCGGGATTTGAGGTTGCGGACACTGACGCATTTGGTGCTGGAGAATTCAGGGCTGAGCGGTGGGATAACAGGGTAATATACTTTCTACACAGTCTTAAAAAAGGCGAGGTCTATGAAATCGGCTACACCATACGCGCCGAGCTGCCGGGCATCTACATGGCGCGGCCTGCCCGGATGGAGTGTATGTACGAACCGTCAGTTCAGGGCTGGTCGAAGCCTGCCCTGATTGAAGTAAGGGAAAAGGACTGACCTATGGCCTTAGAAGCTTTTCCTTCACTGCAAGATCTCTGAGGGCGAGTGCCTTTTGCGGATCTGTTTTTATCAGGTCTGCAAAGGAGTTCGTCCGGGTCATTTTGAAAGCATCAGTAACATTCTTAAAAAAATCTATGCTGTAAATGCTCGATTTGCGCTTCATGTTTCTTTCGGCAACTGCAAGATCGGTAAGTAATTGCTGTTCGGTCATGGATTTGCTCCTTTGCTTTTTTTAATAACAACAACGCCTAATCCTTAAATGAATATCTGATGCTTTATATACCTCCGAAAAGTTGCTGCGTTTATCAGCGGACTGCTGATAAAGATAACTGTAAATTATTAAAGTTTAAATATAAAATGGCAAGCAAAATTTACTTTATAAATGTTTTTTTTACAAGTTGCCAAAAGAAAAGCGGCTCAGTTGTGAGCCGCTGCTGTTGACTTGAGGGTTCTTATGTAATTCCTGAATCCGGGAGGGAAAGAGCCGGAGTACTTCATCTCATGGGGCAGGCTGTCGTAGAATTCCGCGGCCTTATCGCGGACATTCGGAAACTGGCTTGCCGCTGCTGCCTTTATCGGGCCTCCCATATATGCCTTTGGAAGGAACGCAATCATCTGTGCAGCCTGCAGGGGCGCGAGGGGTTCAGAGTAGTTAAAGGAGTTTGCCGGATCTCCTGTCCCGGTTAAAAAATTCGAAGATATGATTGTCATAATGGTCCTCGCGCAAGACGTGTAAAGGCGCTTGTAAACGTCCCTTGTTTCGGCGTATTCTTTTAGCTCTCTCGTTACGCTGTCAACCGGCAGCTCAGGCAGTCCTTCAAGTTTTTTCAGAGTCTCAAGCTTATGCCTGATATCGTCAACCTCAAGTTCGCGGAGAATAATTGCGGCCGCGGAACGGATCTTTTTGAGGTCCTTTTGAATATTCTCTAAGTTTGATGATTTCATTTAACAGCCTCCTGGAAAAATTTCATTTTCAAGTCCGATAATCCCTGTAGTCATGTTCCCGGCCGGTATGATTAAATTCCGAAGTGGAAACAAAAGTGTGAGAAAATTCAGCTTCCAAAGATTATTGATCCTGAAAACAAATCCCACGAATATATATTAAAAAAACTCAATCGGCAAGGATAAAACAAAAAAAATGCCAAAATATAACATTGTTTTTACTGACAAAATGGAGAGCTGTCAGTAGTATGGGAAAAGTCTTGAGCAACTATTTACAGGGATACATCAATGAAAACAAACCATAGGACAATACACAGAGAGGATTACACTGAACCGGATTACTATACTCCTGAAATAAGAATGTCTTTTGAGCTTAATCCAGAGTCGACGCTGATAAGAAGCGTTTTGTCGCTTGAAAGAAACAAAAGTAAACAGCATTCCCCGCTGGTTCTAAGCGGCGAATGCATGAAGCTTATTGAAGTCAGCATTGACGGGAAAAAGCTTAAGAATGGAGAGTACACGGTAAATGACAGGGAGCTTGTTCTCAATATAGACGCAGATAAGTTTCAAGTAACAACGTTTGTAGAGATTAATCCCTCTGAGAACACAGCGCTCGAAGGGCTGTACATGTCAGGAAGCATGTTCTGCACCCAGAATGAACCTGAAGGCTTCAGGCGTATAACTTACTCTATCGACAGGCCGGACAATATGACGCGGTTCGCGGTGGAGCTTATCGCGGACAAGAAAAACTATCCGGTACTTCTTTCTAACGGCAACAGGATTTCAGAAACAGAGCTTCCGGGCGGAAAACACTCTGTTGTCTACGTGGATCCGTTTCCAAAGCCGTCATATCTGTTCGCGGTTGTCGCCGGCGACCTGGACCGAATCTCTGACAGCTTTACTACCCGCGGCGGAAGAAGAATTGAGCTTAACATATACTCTGACAGGGGCAACGCGGACAGATGCTTTCACGCGATGGCTTCGCTAAAAAAGGCCATGAAGTGGGATGAAGAAAGATTCGGTCTTGAATACGATCTTGATACCTATTCTATAGTGGCTGCTGATTCATTTAATATGGGCGCGATGGAGAACAAGGGACTCAATATCTTTAACTCATCCTATGTTCTTGCGGCTCCCGAAACAGCCACCGACTCTGACTACCTCGGCATTGAGAGCGTAATCGCACACGAATACTTTCATAACTGGACAGGCAACCGGGTAACCTGCCGTGACTGGTTTCAGCTCACGCTCAAAGAGGGGCTTACCGTGTTTCGCGATCAGGAATTCTCAGCGGACGTCCAGTCGCCGACTGTGAACAGAATAATGGACGTGGATTCGCTGAGGGCCGACCAGTTCGAGGAAGACGCCGGACCAAATTCACATCCAGTGCGTCCCGACAGCTATATTGAGATAAACAACTTCTACACCCGGACAGTGTACGAAAAAGGGGCTGAGGTTATAAGAATGATTCACACCATGCTTGGTGAGGAGAGGTTCATGGGGGGGATGAAGCTCTATTTTGAAAGGCATGACGGCAGAGCTGTAACATGCGACGACTTTGTAGATGCCATGCAGGATGCTTCCGGTATCGATCTCAGCGTATTCAGGAGATGGTACGGGAGAGCAGGCACGCCCGTCCTGTGTGTCGACGGCAGCTATGACACTGAGAAAAAAGCTTACACGCTGAAGCTCAGGCAGCAGAACTCTGACAGGCGGTATCCTCCGGATGCTGAACCGCTGCATATTCCAATAAAAATTGGACTTCTATACGATAACGGCGAGGCTGATCTGCCGAATGAAGGCCTTATCCACCTCATGGAAAATGAGCAGACATTTATTTTTAACAATATACAACAGAGGCCGGCGCTGTCAGTCAATCGTGGTTTTACAGCGCCTGTCAAGGTTAAATCAGGGCACGGCGATGATGAGCTACGCTTTTTGTTCGCTAATGACAGCGATTCATTCTGCAGATGGGACGCGGGTCAGAGTGCCGCGCTCAAATCGCTTCGGAGCGCGGTAGAGGCCTTTAGCAGAGGCGGCGGGGCCGTATATCCGGACTCGCTATTGCAGGCGTACGGATCAGTTATCGAAGATAAAAATATCGATAATTCATTTAAGGCCCTCGCTCTGCTTCTGCCCTCTGAGCAGCTTATCTGTCAGGAAATGAACCCTGTTGACTTCGAGGCTGTACATGCTGCAAGGCGTTCACTGAAATCAGCTGTAGCGCATAATTTCAGAGACAGCCTGCTCAAACTGTACCGTGAACTTGAGGATGATTCAGCATATTCTCCAGATATGGAGAGTATCGGCAGAAGATCGCTGAGGCTCCGCTGTCTTGAATATATATCCGAGTTGAACAGCGTCGAATCAATTGAGTTGTGTAAAGATCACTTTCTGAATGCCGGGAATATGACGGACAGCATAGGTTCACTCAGGGTGCTTGCCGGTATTGACAGCCCGGTGTCTCTGGAATGCCTTTCCATCTTCAGGGAAAAGTGGCAAGATAATATGCTGGTCATGAACAAGTGGTTTGCTGTCCAGGCTGCATCTTCGCTTCCTGGAACGCTTGATAAAGTAAAGCAGCTCGAATTGGACAGCGCTTACAATGTTAAAGTGCCAAATATCGTAAGATCGCTGCTTGTTACATTTTCAAAAAATCAGCTGAGATTTAACTCTCAACGCGGTGATGGTTACAGGTATATCGCTGAAAAAATCAAAGAGATTGACCCCATAAACCCGTCAATGTCGTCAATGCTTGCCGGATCATTTAAAATGTATGGAAGGCTTGATGAGGCAAGAAGGCTTGAAATGCGTAAAGCCCTCGAAGATGTTCTTGCTGGCCCGGGGCTTTCAAAAAACGCCTACGAGATAGTATCAAAGACCCTCGGGATGAATAAATAGGAAAATATTTCAAATATTTAGAATATTCTAAAAAGCGTGCTTGCCTGCACGCTTTTTTTTAGTATTTTTAATATACCCCCATGGGGTATGTGGAGGATGTATGAAATGCGATGAAAGCGGCTGCGGCAGGAAAGCGGCTCATTCTGACGATGTAAAAAAAAGGCTATCGGGAAGACTCAGGCGCGTTGAAGGGCAGATCAGGGGCATAACGAGAATGATAGAATCCGAGGTTTACTGTGATGGAGTGCTTAACCAGATCGCGGCTGTTGAATCGGCGCTTAAGGGAGTTAAACAGGAACTCTTAACCGCACACATGAAGAGCTGCATAGTCGATCAGATTCTTGAGGGAAGGGTCGAGGTCGTGGATGAAGTGATGAAGACGGTAAGACGTCTCATGAGATAGAGGAGAATGCTTATGAATATTAGAGAATACAATGTAAAAGTCGACGGCATGAGCTGTGCTGCGTGTTCAGCCAGGCTTCAAAAGGTGCTGACGGGCAGCAAGGGGGTTGTCTCCGCTTCTGTCAACCTCGCTGCAGGAACAGCGAAGGTTATATTTAACGATCAGTTGGCCAGCACTGATTCAATAAACGAAGCAATAGAGCGCAGCGGGTTTACTCCCTCGGAGGACGATGGCTCAGAGGATGACGAGGATAAGCGGTCCGGATTAAAAAGGTCTCTTCCGCTTATTTTAGCCGCGTTTCTGACCCTTCCGCTGGTAATTAACATGCTTCTTATGTTCGCGGGTGTACATTCACATCTTTTTAACAGCCATATATTCCAGCTTGTTCTTGCCGCCCCGGTTCAGTTTGTGGCAGGCGCGGGCTTTTACAGAAGGGCTTTGTCGAGTCTGATTAACAGAAGTCCTGGCATGGACATTCTTGTAGTTCTTGGAACCGGGGCGGCTTTTTTTTACAGCCTGTACACCGGATTTACAGGCGCGGAAGGCCATCTTTACTATGAGGCTTCAGCCATGGTGATAACGCTTGTCCTGCTGGGCAAGCATCTTGAGGGCCGCGCAAAAGAGAAGACCACTGCAGCCCTGAAGAAGCTGATAAAGCTGAGGCCGGCCTGGGCAACACTCCTTGAAAACGGTGCTGAACGTAAGGTCAGAGCGGAGGAACTTAAAGAGGGACAAGTTATAGCCGTAAAATCCGGAGAGACTATTCCAGCCGATGCTGTTGTGATTGAAGGGAACGCCGATGTAAGCGAAAGTATGATGACCGGAGAGCCTTTTCCACAGGCAAAGGGTCCCGGTAAAGCAGTTAGCGCGGGAACGGTATGCTCGGCAGGATATCTTGTATGCCGCGTTAAAAATGCCGGCGAATCTACTGTACTCTCAGGAATAATAAGGGCAGTGCGAGACGCCGGGGCTTCACGGACCGGGATTCAGAAGACGGTTGACAGGGTGTCAGCTGTTTTCGCGCCAACGGTAATACTGATAGCTGCGGCTGTATTCGCGGGATGGATGGCTTACGGGATAGGTCTTGAAGCCGCCCTTCTAAATGCCGTTTCGGTGCTGGTAATAGCATGTCCATGCGCGCTCGGGCTGGCGACTCCCGCGGCCATTGTCTCAGGTGCGGGGGCCGCGGCGCTCAGGGGAATCATCATCAAGAACAGCGTTCCCATTGAGAATTCAAGGCGTATTAATGCCGTCGTGCTCGACAAGACCGGCACAATAACAGGGGGTGTTCCGGAGGTGGAAGATGTTATTCCTCTGGATGGCTACACCGCTGAAGAAATTCTGTCAGCCGCGGCATCGGTAGAGCGAATGTCGGAGCATCCGCTGGCAAAGACGATAGTCGGCTATGCTGCTCAATCAGGTGCAGCAATTTCAGATGCCGGAAGCTTCAGGGTCTTTCCGGGGCAGGGAGTTTCAGCTATGGTCAACGGCAAACAGGTTATTGCAGGGACACCGGTCTTTCTGGACGGGGCCGGCGTTTACACAGAAGCTTTTTCACCTGTAGAAGATAGAGTTCACAGATCAGGTCTAACAGCTGTGTACGTAGCAATAGATGGAAACGCAGCTGGAATTATTACGGCGGGTGATACTCTTAGGAGTGACTCGGCTGAAGCAATTAATAAGCTTCAAGGCCTGGGGCTTGAGGTATTCATGCTAACCGGCGACAACCATGCGTCTGCTCTGAAGACCGCTTCCGAAGCTGGAATAAAAAGCATCAATGTCTTTGCCGGCCTGCTTCCCGGGCAAAAAGCAGCAAAGATATCGGAGCTGAGGCAACGGGGACTGAGGGTGATAATGGCGGGAGACGGAATAAACGATGCTCCTGCTCTGGCGGCTGCTGATACGGGGATTTCGATGGCTGGCGGTTCAGATATAGCTGTAGATTCAGGCGACATAGCGCTCGTGCATGGCGGCTTGAAAGGAGTCTACTCTTCGCTCATAGTGTCGCGTAAAATAATGAATAAAATCAGACAGAACCTGTTCTGGGCTTTCTTCTATAACGCAGCTGCAATACCTTTCGCCGCCCTTGGATTTTTAAATCCCTACATAGCGGGGGCAGCCATGGCCTTCAGTTCAGTTTCGGTGGTGCTGAATTCGCTTACGCTTCGTAAATCCCTCAGAGACGTCTGATGCCGTCCTGAGATGATTATGCGAAATCTTTTAGAATGAGTTCCATCAGGCGGTTTGAGGAATCAATCATCTCCTCTTTGATGAGAGCTTCAGCCGGCTGTACATAGGGTCCGACTTCTTCGAGCTCTTTTCCGCAGTTGCTGATGAGTCCGGAAATGCTCTCTTCAGTACATTCAAGGTGAAACTGCAGCGCGAGCACATTCTCCCCGTAGAAGAAGGCCTGGTTGGTACATGCTTCGCTTTGCGCCGCTCTGACGGCCCCGGCCGGGATGTCAAAGGTTTCGCCGTGCCAGTGAAACGCGCTGAACACGCCTGGTATACCAGCCGGGAAGGCGCACGGCTCTCCGAGGTTCTTTACATCAAACCAGCCGATTTCCCTGTGTTTGTTTTTTTTGATACGGGCTCCGAGAATATCGGCAATGAGTTGAGCTCCAAGGCATATGCCTGCGACTTTTTTACCTGATTTTATGCAATCTTCAATGAAGCGTTTTTCCGGTTTGAGCCAGCTGTGGATGTTTTCATCGTTGGCACTCATGGGGCCGCCCATCACAAAAAGGGCATCGAAATCATCGGGTGAGGGAAAAGGCTCTTCATTGAAAACGTCAGTTCCGCTCATTACAATTCCGTGTGCGAGGGCGTATTGCCTTATTGCCCCCGGGCCCTCAAAGGGGACATGTTTTAGACAGTGGTAGCGCATGGTGGCCTCCATTACGATGTTTAAGTACATAAGAACACCGTAATGGAATAAGTCATTTATTATATGCCGGATAATGGCCTGGCAGATAAAAGTTTACATGTTTGTTACAGACGGACACCCTGAATGTTATTTTGTGAACACAATGTCGAGAAGTATGACCTCGGGGCGGCTGCTCGTCCTTACCGGCGGGCCCCATGTGCCGGCACCGCACGAGACGTATATATGTGTGTCGGCAATCCGGGCCTTCCCGTAGCTTACACGCCATATCGCGTCGAGAACGTAGTTCATCGGCCAGAGCTGGCCGTAGTGTGTGTGGCCGGAGAGGTGCAGGTCAATGCCGTTTTCAGCGGACTCATCAAGGGCTCCGGGCTGGTGATCCATGAGGATTACAGGAAGGTCTTTCGGAGCACCAGCCAGTACATCCCTGAGGCTTTTACGCTCACGCCCGCTGAAGCGCTTTGAGCTCGCATCTTCCCGTCCTGCAATTACGAATGAGTCATCAATTGTTACGAAGCTGTCCCTGAGCATCTTGATGCCAACCGTTTCAAGGTACTCTACCGCGGGTTCAGCCCCCCCAATGTACTCATGGTTCCCTGTTACTCCGTAGACACCGTATTTTGTTTTGAAGGAGGAAAGAACCTTGCCTGGATCGAATCTTATTACCGGTTCAATGTCCTCATCAACGATATCGCCTCCGAGCAGAACTATGTCCGGATCAGCGCTGTTGGAGAGCCGGACAATACGCTCGAGCTTTGAATTGCGTATGATGTTGCCCAGGTGAATGTCGCTGATAAAAACTGCTCTCAGCGAATCAATATTTGCAGACTTTCCCGGAATTGAGAATGAAACCTTTCTGAGAACGGGATTTGCCGCGTTAATAAAACCCGCTCCTGATGTCACAAGCGCCATCAGTAAAACAGCGATTGCGGCGTAAAAGGCCGAGTTCTGAGGATTTATGGCGATTAAAGCCGGGAAAAACGGCTTGAAGTGATTGATTGCTCTGAGCAGGTCGACAAGCAGCGCTCCCAGTATCAGGTAAAGCATCATGGCAATCCAGAATGAGCCTATCCAAATTACGGCATTTACCGCCGGGCCTGAAGAAATCCGTTCGATAAATCTTCCGGCGATAAACGATCCTGAAAGCAGAACAAAGATTGAGGTATAGGCCAGACGCAACAGGCATCCGGATGGCAGGGACTGATATCCCCGGATAAAAATATAGGAGTTCGCGAGAAAATAAAGCGAAATGAAGATGGCAAAAAATATTATCATAGCGGAGAGCCTCATACATTAACCTGTTTCGGGTAATGTATGAGGCTTTCCGAATGTCAAGTTTTATGCTGAGATTTAAGCCCTTGTGTCGATGCTATTGCCCCGCGATTCATCCCTCGCCTCTGGAGCGGGCCTGTTCTGTTCAGTGTTTTCCGCGGGCGGTTCAGGTCTTGAATTCTCATTGAGGGCTGTAGGCATGACGCCTGTTCCGGTAATATTCTGGATTTCCATATAAGCCTCCCGTTTACTTCAATATATACCGTGAAGAGTCGAGTGTCAAGAGGCGGGTTTAATCAATGCGAATATAACCCCTGTCTTTTTTGATGGTCATTTCCGTCTTGAAATGGCTTGAAATATACCTTATCAACCTCAGCTGGGCGGTTGCTTCTTTTCCGGTCAATATATATGGTTGAAAGTCTATGGCGGTGTTTTTTCCGGCAATGGGGATAATCTCAAGTCTGTGAATATTGTTTCCTTTGCAGTGCAATACAGCGAAAAAGTTGTTCTTTTCCACGAGATTGTAGAATCCGTTGATAAAGTTACCCAGCGAGTAAAATATCGGCTTACTTCTATATATCTCAATTCCCTGCGGCCAGTGAGGATGATGGCCGATAATGGCGTCGGCTCCTGCATCTATGATTGCCCTGGCAAGCCTGACCTGATACGACCTGGGGTAGAGCGTCTGTTCGATGCCCCAGTGCAGCGATACCAGCACGAGGTTTGTCGATGTTCTGTGCCTCCGGATATCTTCTTTCAACACATGCATGTCGAGCGGGGCGGCCCCTGGCGTCCTGGCTCCGGCGTCGAACTCTGCCGGCGGCCTTTCATTGTAGGCCAGTATAATGATGTCTGTGGTTCCTGCCCTGAATATGGCGGGTTTTCTCGCTTCCTCAAGGTTTCTTCCCGCCCCGGCGCGGGCTATGCCGTATTTATCCAGCCATTGCAATGTGTTTTCAAGTCCGGTCCGGCCGTAGTCCATTATGTGATTGTTGGCTATTGAAACAGCATCAAGTTTAACTGTGTTTAAAACTGAAGCATAGTCAGGATCAAGCGCGAAGATGTAGGGTTTTTCGGCGAGCATTTTGCCGTCGTCTGTTATGGGTGTTTCGAGGTTGGAAAAGACAAAGTCGTATTGCTCAAGCTCTGTTTTGACCTTCTCAAAAGGGTAGCCGCGTCCCTGTTCGTCCATATATTCAAGAACGCCTTCAGCCATCAGGATATCGCCCGTCAGAAGGATTGTGTAATCACTTCGCGGGATGGTGTGCGTTCTTGGCACTGTTACTCCGGAGCATGAAGTCAGAAGCAGAATAAATATAAGGAGTGTATTTATTTGTCTGATGGCAGTATCCCCTGTAAAACGGTCATAAAAAAGCCGGCCACCCTGCGGGAGACCGGCCTGTTATAGTCTTTAAGAAAATTACTGAGGAACAACAACAAATGTTACTCTTCTCTGTTTCGGATCTCTTGGATCAACTCCTTCAAGAGGCTCTGATGAACCAGCACCTTTGTAGGTGAATTTTGGAGAATCAATGCCTTTCTTTTTGAGGGCAGAATGAACTGCTTTGGCTCTTTCTTCTGAGATCTTGATGTTTCCAGGCTTGTTGCCTTCTGGATACTCAGGTCCGCGGGCGTCAGCATGTCCTGTTACCTGAAGAACGTATCCCTCAGGAAGTCCGTCGATAACCTTCTGTACGACAGGTGCGCTGGCAGCGGCCCATTTGTCCCAGTTAGTGGCCGGTACGTTTGAGCTCTTGTATCCGAATCCTTCAACAGGGATTTGAGCGAGCTGTGCGTTGCTTGTCTGTACCCAGATGTCTGAAGATGGAGCGGCTGTCTGAACCTGCTGTCCGCCACCACAGGCCATGAAAAAGGCCACTGAAGCTGCGAATAAGACTGCTGTTAGTTTTTTCATGTAATTCTCCTTATAATGTTGTGCATTAAAATATTGCATAATTTTAATAAAGACATTAAGGCCTTAATTTGTAAACAATTTTTTTAGAACAGGAATTGCAACAAATGTGGCAATAGAAGAGCCTATCGATGAAAATATAAAGACAAGAAAGACTCTTGTCAATCTGTTTTTCCACCAGTCCCTGAAGCGCATTGTGGATGACCGCATTTCTTCAAAGTCTTTTACCCTCGGTTTGCGCATGAGGGTCTGTACAAGGGCCGTGAAAAAGCCTACGCCTATAGCCGGCGACAGGCTTGTGATTGGAGCCGCAACCATTCCGGTAATTATTGTGAGCGGATGTCCGAGCGCGATAATGCAGCCTGCTGCCGCCATGAGGCCGTTTGAGAGGATCCAGTAGTAGAGTCCGTCAAGCGCGGCTTCGCGGCTTCCGCCGGCTATTCCCCAGGCAAACAGACCGGCAATGAGTGCCGGAATCAGCCAGGGAATTACCTTTGAGAAAAGGGATTTCCCGGGTATCCTCATCAGCTCATCCCGGTTGTCAGCGGTTTCAGAGGAACCGAGAATTTTGAGCATACCGGGCACATGACCGGCGCCTACGACCGCGACGGTTGTCATTCCCATGTTTTCGCGTATCTCAGTGCTCAGATATTCGTCTCTCTCGTCGATCAGTACCCTCTTTGTGACCGGCAGCTCATCGGCAAACGCGCTTACAATACGGTCTATCGCGTCGTGCTGTTTCATTTTTTCGATGTCGAGGCTTTCAATTTCTTCGTTGTCAGAGGTGAAAAGGCCGGCGAGAAGCTTCATCTTGTGGCTTAAGGGGGTGCATCTGTAAGCCCGTTTCAGCGTTACGCCGATATTCCTGTCTGCCATCACAAGACGGGCGCCGCTTTGCTCCGCGAGCTCCATCGCCTTTAAGAACTCCATTCCGGGCCGGCTTCCGGTTTTATCGGAGATCTTTTTCTGATATGACGACATTATAAACTGTCCGATGAAGAAGAACAGCTGTTTATCTCTTATAATTTTAATGATATCAACGTCATCATAATAGTCTGATTTCTGCAGACTTTTACGGCGCCCCTCGTCGAGCTCGACGCATATCGTGTCAGGTTTAACCTCGACGATAATCTTTTCAACCAGTTTGACCGACGATTCTGAAACATGAGCGGTTCCTATCAGATACAGCCGCTTTCCGTCTTCGAAGGTCAAGAGGTGAACATTGTCCTCATGCAGTTCAGTCTTCACTGTGCTTATTGTTTCTGTAATGGTCATATTTCCTGCCGTATTATTATCTCTACTGCAAGGGGGCATCTGATGGGTTGTTATAGCAAGAAAAATTCAGGCAAACCTGCATATTTTCCGCAATGGGCGGCTGTGTTTTTGTATGGATAATGCGGCAATCCTTTCGGCCGTTAATACCATGCGTATATCGGTGATTTTAGATTAATTGGTCAAATTATTTTTATTCGGGTGGATATCCGGGCGTTTTAATGTAGGCATAAGGAGTGTAATATGGATGAAAGAGAAACCCGGTTTGCATGTGCATTGTCAGTTCTCGCCGCTCCACAGAGCAAAGGGCTATGGGACAAAATTCAGCTGACCGGTCCGGAAGATGTCTATTCCGGGTTAGAGAGGCATTTCAAGCTTGAGGTGCAGTCATATCTCCTGGATGAGTATTCGGATGATCCTTACGTGGCTGCGGGCAGTATTATTGAAAGGGCTCACGGGGCGGGAGCCCGGATAATACACTACTGGTCCGATATGTATCCGGACAGCCTGAAGATGATAAATCATCCTCCAGTTGTGCTCTATGTCCTCGGTAAGCTTCCGCAGGGTCCGGCTGTAGCTGTTGTCGGAACAAGAAAACCTGATCCGAAGTCCCAGGCGATTGCGAGACGGATTGCCGCTGAAACATCTGAAGCGGGATATGTAATTGTAAGCGGAATGGCGGTGGGAATTGACCGTGAGGCTCATCTCGGGGCGCTAAATTCAGGAGGGACTACAATAGGGGTGCTTGCTAACGGTATAGACAGATTGTATCCCTATGCCAACAGCGATCTCCGCAGGATGATTCTTGAATCAGGCAGTTCCGCCCTGATTTCCGAGTATCCGCCGGGGTCAATAGCAGGAAAGTGGACATTTGTCCGCAGAAACAGAATTATCAGCGGATTGTCGAACGCAACCGTGGTAGTTCAGGCTGGGCGAAACAGCGGTGCCCTGATGACCGCAGGATACGCTATGGAGCAGAACCGGGAAGTATTTGCCTGTTCCGGTAATTCATTTGACATGAGGTTCGAAGGATGTCATTCTCTCATAAGGGACGGGGCTGGTCTGATAAGCTGTACTGAAGATCTGCTGCGTGAGCTCTCGTCAATGCCGTTTGTCCCGAAACGGCACTTTACAGCTTCTTCAGGGGCTATAAAGGGCGGGCCTCAGAGTCGAGCGGCTAATCATGAAGCCTCCATCATCGAAGCGGATATGAACGGAGTGAACATGAGGGTGCTTTCCGTGATACGCGGCGGCGCCTCTGAACCTGACAGCATTGTCCGCGCTACGAGGCTCAGCCCCGAAGAGGTTGCAGAGGCTCTGATTGAGCTGGAGCTTTCCGGGGCCGTTCTGAGAAACGGGAATGTCATCATACCAGCAAGAGGCATTGGAGGTTAAAGATATTGAATTATAAATTGATTTCTGCATTATTCCTGATCATCCTGGTGGCAGTTTCTTTGTCTCAGGTGTTTAATATCTATCCTCATGCTGAGGATGTATATCCGATTTACCGTTCGGGATATTTCAGCGAGCTTGAGGAAAAGGCCCGGATTATTGCCGAGTCGTACACCTTCCTCAGGGGGGTAGATCCGGACTTTGCTGATGTATATATTGATGATATCGAAAAAAGATACGGCATCAGGACTCGTCTGTACAGTGCGTCAGGAGCCTCTTTGAGAGTGAGAGATGCCGAACAGCGAAGCGTGAGCACAGAGGCTCTCAAGGCTATTCTGAATCCGGGGGATGGAGCGGTTTGCGGGGTCAGGGATGGTTTATTTGTATGCAATCTGGCCCTTCCAGTCAGCTCTTCCGGAGGCATCGTCCATGGCGGGAGCCCTTCAAAGCCATCGGGGGTTCTTGAGGTAATGATGGACTACGATACCGGTGTCTACTATTCCAGGGAAAGAATCCTTCTTTTTACACTGACAACAGCGTTACTGATTGTTGCTCTGATTATTCTTGTCAGATGGAGACCATATGACAGTGTAAAAGAAATATTTGACAAATGAGTTTTTAGTAACAGATTGCCGTTATCGGATCCAAAATGGATATTCCGTTGGCCGGGCTGCCTTCCTGAGCGGTCTGAAATTCTTGATGAAGGTTGAAAATGTCGAAAAAACCGGAAACGCTCGTTATTGTAGAGTCACCGTCAAAAGCAAAAACCATTAATAAGTATCTGGGCAAGAGCTATGTGATCTCCTCTTCCGTAGGTCATATTATTGATCTTCCTAAGTCCAGGCTTGCAATTGACGTGGATAACGGATTTAAGCCTGAGTATATTACCATAAGAGGCAAGGCAAAGATTCTCAATGAGCTGAAAAAGCTTGCCGGGTCAGTGGAGAGGGTTCTTTTGGCGACTGACCCTGACCGCGAAGGAGAGGCTATATCCTTTCACCTTTACAATGCCCTTTCCGTAAAAAATCCGAACATAAAGAGAATAGAATTTAATGAGATCACTGAAAACGCGGTCAAGGAAGCTGTCGCACACCCGCGTGATATCAACACAGCCATGGTCAACGCTCAGCAGGCGAGAAGAATTCTCGACAGAATTGTCGGTTACAAAATAAGCCCTGTACTCTGGAAAAAGGTAAAACGCGGTCTATCTGCAGGAAGGGTTCAGTCCGTAGCGCTTAAGGTCATCTGCGACCGCGAGGAGCAGATTGAAGGCTTTATGCCGGAGGAGTACTGGACTCTTGACGCGGAATGCAGCTCAGAAGGCAAAAAGTTCACTGCCTCTCTGTATTCGATTGACGGAAAAAAAGCCGAACTGAAAAACGGTGAAGAGACTGAAGCTCTGGTTGAGTCAATCAGGGGCGAAAAGGCAGTTGTTTCTGAAGTCAGGGTCAAGGACAGAAAAAGAAATCCGCAGCCTCCATACATTACAAGCAAGCTTCAGCAGGACGGAGCCAACAGGCTCGGTTTTACCTCACAGAAGACCATGATGGTTGCCCAGCAGCTTTATCAGGGTGTTGATATTGCCGGGGAAGGGCTTGTGGGTCTCATAACCTATATGAGGACCGATTCAACAAGGGTTTCCGACGTGGCAATGAAGTCTTTGCGTGAGTATATTTCCTCCAACTTTGACGGGGAATATCTTCCTGATAAGCCGAACACCTATCGAAACAAGAAGGGCTCGCAGGATGCCCACGAGGCAATAAGGCCGTCAGACGTGCACAGGACCCCGGTTGCAGTAAAGAAAGACCTTTCACGGGACCAGTTCAGGCTGTATGAGATGATCTGGAACCGTTTTGTCAGCTCTCAGATGACACCTGAAGTCTCGGAGGTCACGACGGTTTCTGTTGACGCGGGGAATTGCCAGTTCAGGGCTTCGGGAAGCAGGGTCGTATTCCCGGGCTTCGGAGCTGTTGAGAAGCCTGCAAAGCAGGAAAAAAGCAAACTTCCCGTACTCAGCGAGGGAGACAATGTTCTGATTGAGAAATTTACACCAGAACAGCATTTTACTTCACCTCCTCCCAGATTTAACGATGCCTCTCTTATTAAGTTCCTGGAAGAATCAGGTGTGGGAAGGCCTTCAACTTACGCCCCTACGATCAACACAATTATTTCAAGATACTATGTTACGAGGACGGGCAGGCAGCTTGTCCCGACAGTTCTCGGAAAGCTTGTAAACCGGATTATGATGGAACACTTCTCATCCTTCATTACGGTTGATTTTACGGCGGAGATGGAGGAGCAGCTTGACCTTATTGAAGAGTCGGAATCGGACTGGGTTGAGATGCTCGAAAAGTTCTATCCCCCCTTTATTAAAACCGTCCAGGAGGCCGAAAACAACATAGAGGAGATGAAAGGAATTCTCGATGAGGATACTGATCTCGTCTGCGAAAAATGCGGGAGTATGATGAAAAAAAAGCTGGGTAAATACGGCTATTTTCTCGCCTGCTCAGGATTTCCCGAGTGCAGAAACGCCAAGCCCTATCCTCTGGGTAAATGCCCGCAATGCGAGGGCGATATCGTCAAGCGCTCATCAAAGAAAGGCCGGGGCACTTTTTATTCCTGCACCAATTATCCGGAATGCGAATTCCTTACCAGAGACGCACCGGTTGAACACAGCTGCCCGAAATGCGGCAAAATACTGTTCTCGAGGAAAATTAAGGGCAAGGGGTACGAGCTTGTGTGCTATAACAGCCAGTGTGACTACAGGGTTGAACTCCTTGATGATGATCCGGGGAAATCCTGAGGGGAGTGCGGACTTGCTTGACGCCATAGACTGCTATATGTCCTATCTCCGATACGAGAAGAACCTTGCCGAAAACACAGCTGAGTCATACTATTCGGATCTGTCATTGCTGTACGGTTTTCTGACTGAGACAGCAAGGCAGGGAGAGGGGGCTGCCTATGAGGTCAGCAGCGCTGTGACCCCTGATGGAGTCGATATCTCTGCAATAAACAAAGAGGACATTGTCAGCTATATTGAGTTCTGCTATGATTCAGGTTTCAGCAAATCAACGATTGAACGCAAAACGGCTTCTATCAAGACTTTCTTTAAATTTCTCTACAATCGGGATTATATCCCCGCCAACCCCGCAGCCAATCTGATTTATCCGAGAAAAAACCGCAGACTTCCAGTGTTTCTTTTTGACAGTGAGATTGATAAGATTCTCGATTTTACCCCGGTTAGCTTTTCTGATTTCAGAGACAGAGCGCTAATGAGCCTGCTGTATTCGACCGGGTGCAGGATAAGCGAGGTTCTGGGGGCTGACATCTCGTCTGTGAACCGGGAATCCCGAAGGATGAAGGTTTACGGTAAGGGAAGGGCTGAAAGGTATGTCTTCATTACGGATGATGCAATGACTGCCCTCAGTCAATATTTTAATGAGCGTTTGAAAAAGTTCGGGGTTCTGACTGATCCGCTTTTTGTGAACTGTGCCGGGAGCAGGCTCTCAGAGCGCGGCGCATTTAAGGTAGTTAAAATCAGATCGGCAAAAGCGGGACTCGGGGGCCGGGTCTCTCCACACACATTCAGACACAGTTTCGCGACTGAGCTGTTAAACCGGGGAGCCGATCTGAGGGCCGTACAGGAGATGCTGGGTCACAGGAGTTTGTCATCAACGCAGAAGTACACTCATACAACGAGGGAGAGGCTGAAAGAGGTCTACGAGCGTGCTCATCCTCATGCACGTGCCCGCAAATCAGCAGATGAATAGATCCGCGGCTGACTCCAGATCTGTTTCACGGGGCAGTCTGACTTACATTATACCAACTAACAGGCGGGATTAATATGATTCTATACTGTGTGATTGTCTTTTTGATCTTGGTAAGCGTTACTGTGCCGGCAGCCTACTTTGTCGGGAAGAGGGCTGGAGGGAAAAACCGCAGGAAAGTGTACCAAGAAAGCTCATACATTACCGATGGCGGGATTTGGTATAATACTCTCTTTGAGCTTGCCAGCTACGCGATCGTGATTGTTAAAGAAGGCAGGATATATGACTTCAATCTGAAGTTTTCAGAGCTGTTTATGTGCAAGCACAGGCATTTAGAAGGAATCAGCATTGAATCGCTTTTTTCAGTTTATAATGATTCTGAAAGCGGGCTATTTTCTCTTGCGGAGATTTTCAGCGGAAACAGTGGAATGCACACCAGGGCTGTTTTTGAACTCAGGGGATTGCAGTTTGACGGCGGTGAGTTTGACTGCGAAATATCATTAAATGTTATTGAGATAGCAAGGGAAAGGTTTACGGTTATCATGGTTCGCGATATCTCAATACAGAAAACCGTAAACAGGCTTCTCAGCGAGGCCAGGAGTATCCTTAACTACAGGACTCTTGAACAGACAAGGAGAATATCCGCTCTTTCCTCAGAACTTGACTTTGCTGTTGAGGGGAGGTCTTCAGCGGAAAAGGCGTTGACTGAGGCTATGAAGCTCCTCGCGGACAGAGAGGAGGAAAAGCGGACTATTCTTGAAAACCTCTACGATGTTTTCATAAAATTTGACAGCGATTATGTCATTCAATACCTGACACCCTCCATTGAAAGAGTCGCCGGCTATTCCAGAGATCAGCTTGCGGGCGGTTCGGTGTTTAAGCTGTTTCCGGAAAGGGCCGAGGTTGAGTCGTTTGTGGATGTACTGAGAAAGTACGGATTCGCCGAGAAGAGCATTGTTAAGCTCAGGCACGGGGACAGCTTTATAATCTACGTTTCTCTGAATGGAAGAATTGTCTACGATGCTGATGGAAACTTCTCGGTTGAAGCCATCATGAGAGATGAAACCGCTGTAGTGGCAAATGATCTGGCTCTCAGGGAAAGCGAGGACCAGCTTAAATCAATTCTGGATTCGTCGATGTTCCCTCTTGTGATTCTTGCCAGAAAAACCAGAAAGATTGTCTATCTTAATGCGAGTTCTGTCAAACTTTTCGGCCTGAGGGAAGATGCTGCTCCTGGCAGCATCAATGTGGATGACTATGTTCAGGATGCGAATGAAACAGCGTTGATTATTGACCAGATCAGATCAAAGGGAAAAGTCGACAATCAGGAAATAAAGTTAAAAAAGCAGGATGGTACTTCTTTCTGGGCATTGATTTCTGTAATATACATGGAGTACAGGCAGGATGACTGCCTCCTGATTTCGTTGAATGATATTAGCCGAAAGAAGATGATCGAGAAAGAACTTGAGCAGTTGGCAAGAACCGATCCTCTGACAGGTATCCTTAACAGAAGGGCCTATCTTCAGATGTCAGAAGTTGAGGTTGAAAGGGCTAAGAGATATGGGGGTTCCGTTTCGGTGATGATGATTGATATTGACCGCTTCAAAGGCATAAATGACAATTACGGCCATCATACGGGAGACATGGTCATTAAGGAGCTTGCTGCGGGTATTGGTTCTCTGCTCAGGAGCAATGATTTCTTCGGTAGACTTGGCGGAGAAGAGTTTGCGGTTACTATGATCAACATTTCATCGAGTGAGCTTGAACCTGCCGCAGAGAGAATAAGGTCTGCAGTTGAACACTTGACTTTCAAAAATGACCGCGGTGAGGCTTTCTCTGTTACGGTGAGTATCGGAGCAGCGGAGGTTTACCTTAATGAGGAAGCCGGTTCCTCAGTAGAAAGTGCTCTCGGCTGTGCCGACAGGGCGCTCTATGAGGCCAAGGGTTCCGGAAGAAACAGGGTTGTTGTC
The DNA here is from genome assembly GCA_963663865.1 of Spirochaetota bacterium. GTDB lineage: Bacteria > Spirochaetota > UBA4802 > UBA4802 > UBA5550. The sequence goes on along the minus strand of OY760686.1, from coordinate 2,211,196 downwards.
TATTCAAAGTGTTCCTGATCAGAGATGATGCCTCCGCCAAGAACACAGCCTTCTGCGTCGTAGATGACGCATGACTGTCCGGGTGTTATGCCTGCCATGCCTTCTTTCAACGTTACTTTCAGAACTCCGTCTGCTTCAATTGTGTCGGCAGCAACGGGTTTCTGCACAGATCTTGTTTTGACATAAACGCCTGAATGAGTGAGGTTCTCAGTTTTCATGTGTACTATGTCAGAAGCCGTCAGCCTCTGGCGCATAATCTCCTCAATGTATCCTGCGGTAATTGTATTGTCTGCAACATTTATTGATTTGACGTAAAGGGGGCGGGGGGCGGCTATTCCAAGGCCCCTGCGCTGTCCGATGGTGTAATGGTGTATGCCTCTGTGTGTCCCCAGCACCTTGCCTGATGTGTCAACGATATTGCCCGGTTCAGGGGTATTCCCGCTCATGTTCTCAATAAAGGCAGGATATGCGTCTTCTGGTACAAAGCAAATTTCCTGGCTCTCTTCGTCTTCAGCTGAAGGGAGCATGAGTTTCATCGCTTTTGCCTTAACCTCTGATTTTAGGTAACCTCCCAGCGGGAAGGTAATATTCCGTAACGTGTCCTGTTCAAGCCTGTAAAGGAAGTAAGACTGGTCCTTGGCAGGGTCGACGCCTCTTGAGATGTAATACCTTCCTGAGGTTTCATCAAGCCTGATAAACGAGTAGTGTCCTGTTGCCAGCTTTTCGCAGCCATAGCTGTTTGCGGCAGCGAGAAGGGATTTGAACTTGATCAGCGGGTTGCAGAATATGCAGGGGTTAGGAGTCCGTCCGTTCAGGTAATCTGTACAAAAAGGGGAGACAATGGTCTTAAAGAAGTCATCTTCAATATCAAAGGTGTAATGCTTGAAAGAAAACATATCCGCAATCAGAGCCGACTTTCGCGACGCCTCTGCCGAATTCAAACCGGAAATTTTGCCTTCTGGAAAGCCTGTGTTGAAATTTCCAGTAATGCCGATTACCTCATGGCCCTGTTCTTTGAGCATTATGGCGGCGATGGAGGAGTCAATCCCTCCGCTCATTGCAACTGCTATTTTCATATTGACCTTCTTAATATTTATCCTGTCTGAGAAAACCCTGAAATGTCTGTCGCTTGCTGAATTCTTCGAGTATTGCCTGCTGTATGGTACCTTTGTTCAGGCCCCAATCAGGGCCGATCAGGGAGGCTGCATCTCTGTCGCCAGTGAGCCGGTGAATAAGGATGTCGGGCCTCAGCCTTTCAATAAAATCGCATATTGTGGAAACATACTCACGCATTGACATCAGCTTAACCGGATCAATGGCGTTCATTTCAGCAAGAGGCGTACCGCTGATTATGTGGAGCTGGTGAATTTTTACGCCGCTGATGGGAAGCCTTGATACCTCTTCAGCTGTTTCCATCATATCGTTCCAGGATTCTCCTGGAATTCCGAGTATTATGTGGGCGCACACAGGAATCCCTTTTGCTGCGAGCCTGACGACCGAGTCAGCCGTGTCCGGGTGGCTGTGGCCCCTGTTCAGATACCTCAAGCTTTTGTCGCAGGAGCTCTGCATGCCGAGTTCAACCCAGAGCTCAAAACCCGGCTTGCTGTAAGAAGAAATCAGTTCAATCACATCGTCGGGAAGGCAGTCAGGGCGTGTTCCGATCATCAGGCCGATTATTTTTTCCGTGGATAAAGCTCTGTCGTAAAGTTTTCTGAGGGAATTTACAGGAGCGTATGTGTTGGTAAAGGCCTGGAAATACGCGATGTATCTCGTTTCGTCGTCTTTTCGGGAGAACCCTGAGACCGCTCTGTCCATCTGCTCTTCAATGGATAACGAATTGTCCGCGGTTGACGATGCCGAACCGTCTTCGCTGCAGAATATGCATCCCCTGTCCGAGATTGTGCCGTCTCTGTTGGGGCAGATAAGCCCCGCGTTTATCGGCACTTTCAAAATCCGCGTATGGTACTTATCCTTCAGATAATCGCCGAAGTGATTGTATGGAAGCCCTTTCCATGAGGACGGCTTAAAGTGCTCTTTGTTTTTCTCTTCGCGCAAAATATGAATTCTTTAGATATTGTTGATTCTGGTATTTGTCTGCATCAAGACTGACGCTGTTAACACGGTCAGCCTTGACAATGTTGAGCTTTTTGTCAAGACTAACGATGTATATTCCTTCCTTGAAGTTTATATTCCGAACGACCTTTACCCAACTGGTTTTCTTTTTTGCCTTCTTTTTGACCCAGGACACTTTTTTTGCATTTTGAAATGATTTCAGGAGCTTTTTCAGTGTTTCAGCGTCTGGAGCGAGTGCGTTTGTTAGTGCTTTCTCAAGTGACATTCCGGTTCCGACGGCAAGAATAATTTTGCGGTTAAGGGACGCCTTTTGCGCAATAAGGGGAGTCGAGCGGCTTTGCTTTTCTGTTACGGTTTCTCTTTGCCGGGCGGCTGTTTTGCGAACCGGGCTGAGACTTGATTTGAATTTGTCTCTGTAAAACGAATAAACAGGCGCATTCCCGACAATATTCAAAGCCTTTCTGTAATGCCTGGCAGCGGTTTTGTGCCACTTTTTCTTTGTGTATTTCAGCGCTGTTGAGTACTCTCTGTCTGCTCTCTGGATGGTGGTTTTAATCTGCTTGTAATATGAAATGTCTTTGCTGAACCGGCTTTTCCCGTAAATATGGCTCATCTTGTTGATGACAGAGAACGCCCTTTCGCTTTCGCCATTCTTGATGTAGTAAAGGGCAATGCGTGACAGTTTAAGCAGCTCTGTGGAAGAAGGTCCGCTATTATTCACCAGCAGCGCTTCAGCACCGCTTATGTCAATGCCGAAGACCTCTTTAACTGTTTTCAGAAGCGCCAGATACTGGTTTTGCACAATAGTGTCCTGGTGGATGCTGTCTCTGAGTTTTTCTTCTTCACCAGGATGTGAAATGAAACCTGATTCATATATAATCGAAACGGGGAATTCGGCGAAGTATGAGAACCTGTCATCGGCGACCGCGCCACGCTGCCAGTTGTTGGCTTTCATGTTGTCTTCGATATGAAGGGATCGGAGATTGACAGCATACTGTCTGGAGAATCCGCTCGCGTCGAGTTTGTTGTAAAGAGTGAGAAAGCCGGTATACACATCACGTACATAGCTGAGCATGGTTTTTCCCCATCTTGATTTAACGACGTGGATTCCGGGGATATTGCTTGTGCCGCCCGCCTTGTGTATCATTGAAACGTTGTTGAGATGCTGTGACAGAATAATGAAGGCTCCGGCTTTGTTAGCCAGCTCAACAGTCGTTGAGAAAGGGATATTCCTGTATTCATCGGAATTGCCTTCCAGAAGCTCCATGTAATCGTCTGTTGATTTTACTTCTATGAAAGGGTTGGCGCTGAGTATCCGGTAAAGCTTTCTTGATAGTGGAATAGAATAATACTCTTCAGGAAGCTCCCTGCAGCTTTGTCTGAGGCTTGCAAGCCCTCCCTGCCATTCGCCGTTGGACATTTTCCCGTGGGCAGGATCTAAAAAGACTACAAGTTTTTCTCCTTTCTGCAGCCTGGCATAGGCATTGCCGTATATGGCGTCAATGCTTTCAATCAGGCCTGTTATTTTCCGGGCATACTCCATTTTCTTCTCTTTTTTCATGATGGAGATGATGGTTTTACTTTGATTTCTCAGTGTTTCACCGGGTGTCCTCGAAAAGGCGTGCTGCTCTGATGAAAGTATTAGAGTAATAACGGATAAAAGAAAGGCTAATAAATGAAATTTCATATATATCAATAATCCTGTCGAATTAGTCATTATCATGAAGACAGTTTTTGGTGACCAAAAAATACCTCTGCCTCAAAGTGAAATATAAGAGGGTTAATCACCCGATTATACCACTATTTGAAACATGCAACAATAAATTATTTAAGAGATTAACAAGCCCCCCTATAACAAAAGTCGGCTTGTATCTCTAATTTATAAAGGATATCGGAAGAGAATAAACTGTAAAAAATAATCATGAGAATAAGAAAATATTTGATTTTTTTAACATTTTATAAATAAAAATTGCTATGTTATTGATGTGGAATCAGATTTTGTATTTTTTACAGGCTATTTGATTACAGGTGTGCGAATATCGATATTTACCATTCTGTTCAATGTTGGTCGATCCGAATACGCGGGGGTTAGCGGATGGAAGATGCAATAAAATATGAGAATCTGTCTCAAGAGATAAAAAAACAGATATCCCTTCTTCATGAAAAATTGGGTTCTCTCAAAGAGAGCCAGACTTACGAAGAAAGCACTGCGGCCTGGTTTAAGGACTATTTTAACAGGTGGCTTAATGAGCGATTCTCCTCGGGTGCGGGTTCTGACTCGGATATGAGAAACCACTACAGGCTAAATGTCGAGATTCCAATTACAGTAATTGAAACCCTCGTCGATGGTGAGGATTGCGGTGAACTCGGGGAAAACATTACCGGCAGGATAGTTAATATCAGCAGGGGAGGGCTTTATTTCAGAAGCAGTGTCCCTTTTAATGTGTCGTCAATAATCAAGGTGACAATTGATTTCAGCAGAATCGACAGGCAGCTCAATGATGTTGAAGCTCTGGCTATGGCAGTCCGTTGCGATATGCTCCCTGGAAATTATGGAATTGGTATAATGTTCAGCAGTATTTACGACACAGGCAAACGCTGTATTGATACTTTCATCCTTAAAAATATTTCTGACCTCATTTATGGCGAATAGTATCAGTATCTTCTGTCAGTTAGCCCATCAATTCTTTTCTTTAGGCCGATCTGTCTGATCTCGAAAAGTACTATTCTGTCGCCATTGCTCTTTTCAGGCAGGATCCGGGTCTTGCCCAGTGAGTTAATTATTCCTATAATGTCTGGTTGAATTTTTTCGAAGGAGTTTTTTCCTGATTCGGTGAGGTACTTTCTCATATACGCAAGAGCTCTTGTTTTTGATTTCTGCATCAGGTTCGAATCTTTCGATGATAATTCACTGTCGCTTGCGAAGATTACTACCCGGAAAAGTTCGTCTGATACAAAACCCTCATCCATATAGGATTCAATTGCTTCAGCGGCGCTGGTTTTTTCTGTCCTGACTGCTGCCGGCCGTGTGCAGGCTGCGAAAAAAAGCAAAACCGATACGGATGCTATGAAAATTGCTGAAAGGCCTGGTCCTGACATGGGATTCTCCGTGTTAATAGATATAATAACTTATCTGGAACAATAGCTTTTCTTTATTTCAATTATTGTGCTGTTAATTTCGTTTTGTAGTGATCTGGCGATTATTCTGTAGACCAGGTTTACTGAACCGTCTCTGTCATAGTATTCCTCAAAGATAAAACCTCTGCGGGCATATTCGATCAGGCTGTCCTTCAGCTGATTGTCAGTGATCTCGTCCGGATTGACACAGCCGTCAGGGAAAATGCTGCGTGAGTAAGCAAGAAGGCTCTCTGCTGCTCTGTCGTACATACCGGCCTTCGCTTCAAAAAAAGCGCTCTCCCGTTTCCCTACCACGCCCTCGGCGGTTGCAGAGGGCTTCTGGTTAACAATTACCTGAAAGCAGTCAGGGTTAATGAAACCCTCAGCCGGGCTTTCAAAAGGCTGATTCGCATTTTGAATCGCGGACGTGCAGGAGGCGTGTAATGTCATTGCCGCACAGGCGGCCGTTAACAAATATCTGATTTTGAATGTCATCTGTTTCCCTTCAGGTGATTGATAATGCTCTGTATACTGTCAGCCTTCGGATGATCCGGTTTCATCGAAAGCATCTTCTCAAAGTGTTCGATTGCCTTTGCATTATCCTTAAGCTGTCTGTAGTAAATCATGCCCATTTCTTCGTGGGCTGAGTAGAGTGACTTGTCAAGCTGTACCGCTCTTTCGAAAGATGAAATGGCGTCGCGGTAAACGCCCTTGTCCCGGTATGTAACTCCGAGAAAGAAGTGTACCTTTGAATTAACTGGATTAAGATTGAGGCATGTGCGATATTCTTCAGCAGCTTTGTCGTACATCTTTGATTCGCGGTAAGCGTTTGCGAGGTTGAAGTGTGCGTCAAAGGACTTGGGGTCGTTAAGCGCTGCCTGTCTGTATTGTTCGATTGCCCTGTCGTATAGGCCGTTTTTGGCGTAGATTTGTCCCAGGTTGATATGAGCTTTTGAATAAGAGGGATTGATCTTAATCGCCTGATTATACGCGTCAATTGCCTTTTGTTCGTTATTTATCGCTTCGTATACCTTTCCCGTTTGATAGAACGCCGCGGCGTCGTTTCCCCTGATCTCTGACGCTCTCTGAAATTGCTGAAGTGCTTTGTCATACTGCTTTCGAGTATAGTTTATCAAGCCCAGATTGAAAACAGCCTGATAGTGCTGGCTGTCAAGAGAGATCGCTTTATCGTAAAACTGTTCCGCGCTTGAATAGGATTTCATTTCATGATAGGTTTCAGCAACCTTGAAGTTTGTGTCAGGGTTGTCGGGCCTCAATTCAAGGTCTTTTGTGAAGTTTTTAAGCGCTTCCTTGTAGTTTTTGTTTTTGAGGTAAAGATTGCCAAGGTTGAAGTACGCTCTGTCAAGGGAAGGGTCCTGTTTAAGGGCTGTCGAGAAATCCCTGACGGCGTTTGAATTTCTATTCAGCTGCATATTGGAAAGGCCTCTTGAATAGTAGGCCCTGGGGAAATCAGGTTTGTGATCTACTGCGGATGAAAAGGATTTTGAAGCGGCAGCGTATTTACCCTCAGTATAATACATCAGCCCGAGCCTGTAATGAGCTTCAGCGTTTTTGGGATTTGCCAGCAGGGACTTTCTGTAGGCCTCAATTGCCTGGGCCGGCATTTTGTTGTGCTCGTAGATTCTTCCCTGCCAGTAGTATGAATAATCGTCGCTGTTGTCGATGGCTGTTGCCTTTAAATAGGCCTTGAGCGAGTCGTTGTACGATTTTTCTATCCGCTTTCTATCGCCGAGCTCGCGCCACTTTTCAGCCCCTGGATCCTGATTTTGTTTTTTTGGCTGTTTGAGCATGCTGTCAGGTGTTTCTGAAATGTCCCTTGATGCGATTGAAGCATCAGGAACTTGAGACTCCGGATCATCGGCAGGCAGCTGTTTGGCAGCCGGTTGTGCGGTTTTTTCGTTGCGCGCTTGCTCATCAGAGAGGGCACTTCTTGTTTTTTCATATTTTTTTCTGAGCCCTGAGTCTTTGCTGTTAAATTGCAGGGCTTTTTTGTAGTATTTTTCTGCAGGTCCGTATTCTGATCTGGAGAGGAGTATGTCGCCCGCGGATTCTGCAGCGCCTGCGTTGGTCCGGTCAAGCTCAACGGCTTTAATAAGAGCGGCGAGCGCTTCAGATGTGCGGCCCAGCTTGAGAAGAGCTTCTGCTTTTGCCGCGTGATATCTGGATTCATCGGGTTTTATGGAAATTGCACGGTTAAAATTGTTGAGGGCAGAGCGGTAGTTCTTCTGCTTCATTCTCATCATGCCGAGATTGTAGTATCCCTCTGGATTTTTGTCGGCGGCTTTTATGCCTTTTTCAAGCATCCTTATGGCGCCCTTTATGTCGCCGGCTCTGTACTTCGATTCAGCCATGTTCCTGTAGCTTTCCTGATCAGCGGGGGCGTTTTTCATCGCGAGGTTATACTCCTTCATGGCCTGCGCGTATTTCAGCTGATCATCGTAAACGTTTCCCAGCCTGTTGTATGCGGTGGGGAGTTTCGGTCTGGTCTTTTTTGCTTTTTCGAACAGTTTTATGGCTTTATCGTATTTACCCATAAGCGCGTAGGTATGTCCAAGTTCGTTAAGCGCCGCGTAATTTTCCGGATCAAGTTTCAGGATTTTTTCAAATTGCTCAGCCGCATTGCTGTATTCTCCGACCTGCTTGTAAAGCATTCCGAGCTGAAAAAGCGTATTGGTGTCGGCCGGATCAGCGTAAAGTATCTCCTGGTATAGTTTGATCTTGCGGTATCGAAGATCCTCTATTTCCGTGGATGGGTCTCCGCTGAAAAAAAAGTAAACTCCAATGAGCAGGATAATCGCAAGAACGGCAGCGCCCGCCTTGCGTATGTCTATATCGTTGAACATGTATTTCCTCCCTGATTACAGTTCGTCGTCAAGATACAGCCCTTCGACGGTGTTTTTGGTTTTTTTTGTCTCAGCTCCCGCTTTCCTGTCAGCGGCCTTCCTTTCGGCAGTCGTTAAGGCAGCGCCACCCAGAAGCAGCGCTTCCTCTATTGTAATCTCACTGCCCTGCGGGGGTATTACGAAATCCGGGTTTTTTAGAAGCTCTACAACACGTTTGATGCTGTCATATTGGGGATCCTCCGGAGCCAATTGTAGAAACCTTTCCCAGCTGCTGATAGTATTCTGTTTGTCGCGCAGAAGCATGAGATAGGTGAGGCCGGTGTGGTAAGCTGCAAACTTCATGGTCGGGTCAAGCCCTTCAGCGAGCTTGAAATTCCGGACGGCTTCATCCCCCATTTTTTTATAGTAATACACCTGGCCGAGTCTGAAATAGTTTTCAGCGACTGATGGAGCAATATCCACTGTTTTTAAATACATGTTCATTGCTGCGTCATAGCGTTTCTTTGTCAGAAAGATATCGCCAAGATAGGCGTAAATACGCCAGTTCTCAGGATCTTTCTTCAGCGCTTCCTGAAGAAGAACCTCGGCCATCTCATATTTTTTCTGAAAGAAATATGCCGCCCCTCTTTTGAAAGGGTCATCACGGTTTTCCTGCGACAGGACAGCCGCGCTGAAAGTCATAAAAAACGATAATAACAGGGCGGTGCATGCAGTGAATAGTCTCATCAAAAACTCCGCGTTAATATCCTTAATAACTCAATAGTTACTGCTTCAAGATACAAAAATAAATCTGGTTCGTGTCTATTTAATGTTGTTTTCATCTGAATCAAATTTTACGAGTTCGATTCCGGCTTCCTCGGACATCTCAATCGCGAGAGGGTCGGAGTAGGGGTGGCGGAAAATAAACCGGACAATTCCGCTGTTGATCAGCATCTTTGTACAGATGGAACACGGCTGATGTGTCACGTATATCGTTCCGCCCTTAATCTGAACGCCGTGATAGGCGGCTTGAATAATTGCATTCTGCTCAGCATGAAGCCCCCGGCACAGCTCATGCTTTTCTCCTGATGGAACATTGAACTTTGTCCTGAGACAGGTTTCAGGAGTGCAGTGTGAGATTCCAGTTGGAGGGCCGTTATAACCGGTGGAAAGAATGCGCTTATCCCTGATAATGACGGCCCCGACATTACGTCTAATACAGGTCGACCTGGTAGCAACATCATGCGCAATCTTCATAAAGTATTCGTCCCATCCGGGCCTATTTTTCATAAGGAACTCCAATTCTGTAAGTAATGGATGTTTCAATACGTGGTTCGAGGTTGATCGAAGCCGTTGATACGATTGCCGCGGTAGTTTCTGCGGGCGAGAACAGACTGGGTTTTGGAGGCTTGTATTCCGATGTCAGTCTGAAGGCCCTTCGCAGGCTTGAAATATTGAACTGGGCGGCGAAGGTCTTCGGAGTATCCGGCTGCAGTGTAATGCTGTCAACCCCTTCGCCTAAACCGATACAGTCGACATCTGTTTCGCCTGTGCGGATGCAGATTTTTCCGACTTCACCGGGGAACCTCAACGTGAGAGGCACTTTGGAGGAAGACTTCATCGAAAGGGTGTAGATAACCGATTTTTCATCGTGTTCCGATGCCGCGGAGAAGCGGATTTTTACATCGCCGTAGTTTACGACAGATGATTCATATATGCTGTCGTCATCTCTATTGTAGTAGAGCATAAAGATCACGGCAAGCAGCGCAATGTCAATCAACAGGACGATTTTTGAGTACTTTTTTTTCCCGGATTTTCTGGTGTCTCTGGTGTTTCCATATACTCTGTCAAGAATCCTGTCTCTGAAACTCTTATCATCACTCATTATCAAATCAACCCGCGGAAATTCGTTCCAACTGCTCGATACCTTCAAGAATTCGCCTGTACTGCGGGCTGCCGGTGTTAAAGGTCGCGAGATATTTTCTGAAGCAGTCTATCTGTCTCTGCCTTACGCTGCTTCCTTCAGTTAGTTTTGGCATATTGGTTACTCCGTCAACTTTTATTGTGCCGCATCAGCGTCACAATTTCTGAATTAACTGGAAATGTGCTGCTGAGAAATCAAGTCCGGCATAGTCCAGTCTGTTTTTATTAGACCACTCCACTAAATAAAAACCAATGCTATATGTCATTATCGGAAAAATAACAGACTTTCTGTAGAGAACTTCATTCCGCAAGCCTGATAAGTGCTGCGGCCCCCATGCCTCCGCCGATACACAGGGCAGCAATGCCGTATCTGGAGCCTCTCTCCACCATTGAGTTGACGAGCGAGGCTGTGATTCGCGCACCTGAACAGCCTAACGGATGACCTATGGCTATCGCACCTCCGTTGATATTGAGCTTTAGAGACGGGCTTCCGGCTTCCCAGTACTTTTCGTCGCCGATACCGAGCTCTCGCGCGCAGTAAATCGCCTGGGAAGCGAAAGCCTCGTTGATTTCCCAGAGGTCAATATCCTCAGGCTTTAAAGAAGTTTCCTTGAGGAGCTTTCTGACTGCGTATACAGGCCCGGCTCCCATTTCGTCGGGCCTGCAACCCGCCGTTGAATAGTGCATGAACTGAGCAGCCGGCTTCAGGGCGTATTCGGAGCAGGTTTTTTCTGAAGCAAACAGGATCGCGGCGGCTCCGTCGCTCATCTGCGAGCTGTTTCCGGCTGTTACGGTGCCGTTCTCCAGGAAGGCCGGCTTCAGAGTGCTCAGCTTTTCCAGATTGGTGTCCGCCCTGATGCCGTCGTCGAAAGTCTGAAGCCTGGTTTCAGTCGTATAGTTGCCGTCAGGGTTGTGAAAGGTTGTTATGACCGGAAAGGGATCAATCTCTGTGAACAGGGATTCTTCACGGGCTTTCGCGGCCTTCATGTGCGAGTTGTAGGCGAATATGTCCTGGTCGTCCCTGCTTATGTTATATCTGGCGGCTATATTTTCGGCGGTAATGCCCATCGGGGTGTAGACGTCAGGGCGTTCAGACTGCAGAACCGGATGGGGAGAGTGCCGGTTCCCCCACATGGGAACATGGCTCATAGATTCAACCCCTCCAGCGATGGACGCTTCAGACCAGCCTGACATTATGCGCATGGAGCAGATTGCTGCCGCCTCGAGTCCGGAGGCGCAAAGTCTGTTGATGGTAGCGCCCGGTACAGTGTCAGGAAAGCCCGCGAGATGTACTGCCATGCGCCCTATGTTCGAGCCCTGTTCCGCTTCGGGGAAGGCGCAGCCTATCATTACGTCGTCAAGCTTATCCGCAGGAAGGCCTGATTTGTTCAATGTGCTCTTCATGACATGCGATATCAGATCTTCCGGTCTGGTTGTTGCCAGCGCGCCTTTATCTTTACGGCATACGGGTGTTCGAAGGTATGTTACAATCATTGCGTTATTCATCAATCTCTCCTTCTTCAGCGAATGTACACTGTTTGTATAGTCTAATAATTATTTGAGTTGACAATACAGGCCCGTAAAATATATGGATACCTATACTTCAACGGCGCCGTACCCAAGCGGTAAGGGAGAGGCCTGCAAAGCCTTCATGCAGCGGTTCGAATCCGCTCGGCGCCTCATTTTTTTTTGCCCAGGTGGTGGAATTGGTAGACACAAGGGACTTAAAATCCCTTGGACCTTGTGTCCGTGAGGGTTCGATTCCCTCCCTGGGCACATACTTTCTAATGTAAGTCCTCATCCAACCCTTGATTTTTATTTCTCTGAATTCCTTCAGGTATAATGCTTGCCATGACCGTGTTGAATATTTCGGTGTTTTGATAGAATCCTTTTGTAGGCGCTGTGCACTCAACTGAAGTTACATGTCTGTCGCCTGTAATTATCATCAGTCTTGATATGAGCCTGTTTTTCCCGCGTCCTGACTCATATATGTGAATATCGCCCTTCTGGCCGGAGAATACATTGGCCTCCCGCACGCCAAGAATCGACCTGACGGGGCGAGGCCTGTCTTTGAAGTACCACTCTTTGAAACTGGCCCATCGGCGTGTCTCTTCGTCATCGCGCAGCGCCGTGTAGATTGTAATTCTGGCGCTGCCGGGGCCGTTCATGACTATTACGCAGCGGTATGAGGTTGCCGATTCTGTGCGGGAAAATGATTCCGGAGCAAGGAACGAGATTCCAAACTCACCAATGCCTATTCGACTGTACTTCTCATCCGGATAAATATTCGATACCGATGCTGTCAGGAGTATCAGCATTATGACTGCATGGCAGGATCTCTTTTTTTGTTCCGGCATGAACATAGCTATATACCGTGATAGTATGCAATATGGCTTATAAGCTTAGTAAGGCCCGGGCGTATGAGTTCAATGCCCTCTTCAGGATCCTGAAAAAAGCGGACGAGCCCCAGGTCTTCAGGAGATATCAGCCCTTCTTCGACCAGGGTATCAAAGTTGACGAGTCTTTTCCAGAAACTTTCATCGTAGAGAAGTACAGGAAGATCCTTTTTTAGCAGCTTGTGGGTCTGGGCAAGGGTGAGCGTTTCAAAGAGTTCATCGAGGGTTCCAAAACCGCCGGGGAAAACTACAACGGCCTTCGCGTGGTAGAGGAACCAGTATTTTCGCATGAAGAAGTAGTTGAACTGAAAGTTCAGGTCATCGGTTATGTACGGATTGCTTCCCTGCTCGAAGGGCAGCTCTATGTTGAGTCCGATTGTTTCCGCGCCGCCCCTTGACGCGCCCCTGTTAGCGGCTTCCATGATGCCGGGGCCGCCTCCGGTGCAGATGTAAAATCCATGGCCGCTCACTTTCTCAATCTCCCGGCTTAGCGCGGTCAGCCGAAAAGCGAATTCTTCGGCTGCGCTGTACCAGGGACTTCCGGGGGCCGTACGCGCCGAGCCGAAAAATACGACTGTATGCATGACGTTCATGCGGTTGAAGCGCTTTTCGGCGTCAAGATATTCGCTCAGTATCCGCAGAGGTCTTGCTTCTCTTGAGTGCAGAAACTCTTCATTTTCATATGCCAGTCTGGGTTCTGTTTTCATCTTCGTGTTTCCCTGTATCTTGGGCATCTTTTCATGTTGAGGATGGTACCGTCCGTGGTTTCGGACACCATTGGTGAAATCATGTGTTTTCTGTCTATGAGATCAATCGTGACCGAATCCATAAAGTGCAGAATGATTTTGAGGCCGGCTCCGATCCCCTTAAGCGGTATCTCCTCACCGTTGACTGTTACCCTTATTTTATTTTTCTCTGAATCAGAGGCGTATAGGATTACCTGGTTATGGTAGCTGTCTGAATTCATGTCAGGCACCTCTTCGAGCTTGTTGAAAAGGTCCAGGCCGCTTCCATGGTCGATGACTGTCGCGTGAAACTCGTCGCTGCTGATAGTGTATCTTATTGTTATCTCTTTCATGCCTCCGGAGAAGCCCATTGAGCGGTTTTTTTTAATTGTGCCCTGTATGGCATTTGTTACAGATTCGTCCATAGACAGGACTATTTCATCTATGTCAGGCTGAGGATAGCGCTGGTCCCTGAGGTGGCCGATGAGTGTGTCAATTATTACGGGAACAACCGATACATCAGCTTCAAAGCTGTCCAGAAAGGTAATTTCTTTTTTTTTAATGGTCATATCCGCAGGTTCATTCAAATTCTTCATTACTCGTCAGGAGAAAGTAAACAGCTTAACAAAAATGTTAATATAAGCTTGAGCCGCAACGTCGAAAACATCTCTTTATTCTTTGTCTGTCACCATATGACATAAAAAGCAATAATTAAATTAATTTTACTTCAAAAAGGTCTTGTGCTCAATCTGTCTTAAAAGTGATAATAATACGATTAGATCAGTCAGACCTGATATAGTACAGGTTGGCTCTAAAATTTTCTTTTAAAAGTCCTGATTTAGGGAAATTATTTTCAAAATATCAGAGGAATTATATGGAAAAACGCCTTTTTGCGATACTTTTAATAGCCTGTTTCAGCCTTCTGCTCTCATGCGGCAGGAAGTCACTTGCTGTTGAGTGCTCAGAGGATGAAATAAGCAGCCTGAGCGTCGAGGAAAAAGTTGGCCAGATGCTCATGGTATCGATTCCGGGAAAGTCTATTAACAAAGCCGCTTCTGATATCATAGATGATATCAGGCCTGGTGGAGTCATTCTCTTTGGCTACAATGTTTCCTCTATGGAGGGAGTTAAGCAGTATATAAAAGACCTTCAAAATCAGTCAGCTGCCGCCAAATCGCTGCCTCTTTTCGTTTCAATGGACCAGGAAGGAGGCAGGGTGGTCAGGCTTAAAGATGGAGTTACTCAGTTCCCGGGGAATATGGCGGCGGGTGTTTCAGGAGACGCGGAACTTGTTTACAGCTGGGGACGGATTCTCGGGACTGAGCTCGGCATGTGCGGTGTTAACATGAATCTCGCTCCCGATGTTGACGTAAACAACAACCCGGCAAACCCTGTTATCAACACCAGGTCCTTTGGTTCGGACCCTGTTCTTGTTTCAAAACTGGGAGCCGCCTACATAAGGGGACTTCAGGAGTCCGGCTGTGCCGCCGTTGCAAAACATTTCCCGGGGCATGGCGACACGGATACAGATTCTCACCGCTCTCTGCCGGTTGTAAGGCACAGGATGGAGCGCCTGGAACAGGTTGAGCTGATGCCTTTCAGAAAGGCAGTGGAGTCGGGGGTTGATTGCGTCATGACTGCACATATAGCCTTTCCGGAGATAGTAGGCAGTATGGATTCCGCTACGATATCCCCCTTCTTTTTGACTGAGGTTTTGAGAAAGCGGATGAACTTCAGGGGAATAGTAATGACCGACGACATGGAGATGAACGCTGTCTCGAAGCGGATCGATATCGGTGAAGCCGCGATGAGGTCTGTAGAAGCGGGAGCGGACATTGTGCTGATAAGCTCATACGGGAAGAATATCCGCAAAATTCGAGACGCCCTTATGAACGCTTACAGGGCAGGCCGGCTCACGGAGATGAGGATAAATGAATCGGTGAAGAGGGTAATGTCACTCAAGCTTACCCGGGGCATCATGAAAAGAAACGGCAGGGAATTCGTGTCGGCTGAATACAACCCCGGCGAAGAGGGGGCCTCTCTGCTGAAAAAGGCGGCATCGGTAAACAGGGAGCTTTCAGAAAAAGGTCTGCTCTGCGTTGGGGACGCGTCAAAGCTTAAAAGCAAGGATTTTCGAAAGATATTCGTCTCGCGGAGTAAAGCTCTTGCTGAAGAAATAAAGAACAGGACTGGAAGTATGGTTCACGAAACTCTCACCTCGGCTATGAAAGAGGCGGGAAGCGTGAAGGGGGCGCTTGTTGTTCTGCACGCTGAGTCGTTCAGCATCAGAGCCCTCCGAAAGGCTGCCGGCGAGTTGGAAAACGCTGGTTGCGAGCCGGTTGTCATTTCGACAGGGAACCCCTTCCCAGTGGCCGCGGCGCTTGATGGTATTACCGTCCTTTATACTTTTTCAACAACGGCTGAGTCAATGAGGGCTGCTGCCGGTGTCTTTTCAGGAGAGATAATTCCGGCTCAGAGCGCTCCTCTCATGCTGACTCCGCGGACTGAATAGTGAAGCCCGGCCTCTACGTCCACTTTCCTTTTTGCAGGTCAAGCTGCGCGTACTGTGCCTTCTATTCTTTGCCCTGCGGCGGTGAGAAGGGCGTACCTGAACAGGAATTCATATCCTCGCTCAAGAGAGAAGCGGCTTCGCGTTTCGGCAGCCGGGGCCCGAACTGCGACACCCTCTACCTGGGAGGCGGCAGCCCCGGGCTCCTGTCAGGCCACGGAATTGAAGAGATAATGGAGCTCGCCCGTGGGGTCTTCGGCGTAGATGATGAGGCTGAAATTTCGATTGAGCTCAATCCCGAGGATGTAAGCCCGGCCAGGCTTGAATTTCTTGCCAGCGCGGGCATCAACCGCATGGTTTTGGGAGTTCAGACCCTTGATGCAGCCGCGCACAGCGTTATAGGGCGCTCAACAAAGCTATGTACCTGTGAAGTGCTCGATATGTTCTTTGCGGCCGGCGGCTTTTCTCACTGCGTTGATGTGATTTACGGAATTCCGGGTCAGTCGATGAAGGAGCTTGAAAATGTACTTAATACCCTTATATCTTACAGACCAGCGCATGTTTCCGCCTATATGCTGACGCTTGAGCACGGCACGCCTCTCGCAGGGCGTATCGCTGCTGACGATGCCTTTGAAAAGCACCAGGCGGAGTCGTTCAGCGTTCTCTGTTCACAGCTGCATTCAGCCGGATATGAGCAGTATGAGGTGTCGAACTTCTCTTTGCCGGGATTTTACTCCAGGCACAACATGAAATACTGGGATTTCAGCCCATACATCGGGCTGGGTCCTTCAGCTCACAGCTTTTTCGGAGGGTATCGCACTCACAATCCGCCTGATGCCGGTCTTTATATGGGCGGAGCTTACATGGAGCCTGAGCTTGATTCCAGAGGTGAAAAATCAGCGATGGCTGAATTCCTCATGACGGGTTTGAGGCTCGCAGCCGGAATCAGCCTTGAACGGTTTACCAGGGTTTTCGGCAGGGGGCTTCCTGCCGAATCGGTTCAGATTCTGGAACGGCTTGAGGATGAGGGCCTTCTGGAGGTCGCTGCCTTGACGGGCAATATCAGAATCCCCGCGGATAAAATCATTCTAACCGACAGTATAGTGTTCAGGCTGACAGAGCCCCTTCTGTAGTCGGGCCTACCTGATGATAAAGTACCTTGAGTATGTGCTGTACATTCGCATGTAGTAATCGGCCGCTTCGGACTGCCCCGTCAATCTTGAGTAGTGGGAGAGAAGGCTGCTTGCCTTGATGATGAAGACGTTCATATCCTTACCCTTCATTCCCTGAATGATTTCGGCGTTGCCGCTTTTTAGAAGCGCAAGGGCTATTTTGATATGCTCGCTGACAGTCAGAACATCCGAGGCGAGTTCGCGATTCTGAGTTTCAATAAGCCTGCTGACCTTTGCGGTGTCGAGGTCGCCCGACAGCAGAAAGTATTTTTTCATGGAAGACATTGTCCGGCTGATGAGCGCTTTGTAGTAGGCGTTTTTCAGCCTGTCTCTGAGAATTTCAAATGCCTTGAGCTTTCTTTCATCCGAGTCCGGTTCTTCTCCGAACCTTGTTTTGTAAAGATTTATCACTATGTTGGAGACTTCCTGACAATCGATATCCGCGCTGCATTGTTTTAACAGCTTGTGAAAGCTCGCGGGATTTCTTTCAATGAGCTTGATGTAAAGCTCAATGCCGTTGATCGCTTCTCTGTAGGTTTCGAGGGTTGACGCCCCATATTTTTTAATGCTCATCATGCGTGTTCCTTCGATTATCATGGAGGATTGGGCCGTGATGAGTATCATGTCCATATCGGGTGAAAAATCCTCAGATGTTCTCTTTTTTCGGGCTGCCGGAGCCGTCTGCCCGAGAACGTCTTCGACTGTATCCGTCAGCTTAATTTCAGAGTCATCAAGTCCGAAATCCAGGTCGGGAGCATCGTCGAGCGAGATATCTGAATCAGAAAGGAAGTCTTCCTGCTGAGAGCCGTTGTCGTCAAACAGGGAACCGAAATCGCTATCGTTTACATTCATTATAAGAGCTCGTATTTGTAATTGTCACAGACTTTCTTGCCCGCGGTTTATATATATTCTCGGCACCCTTCCGCTTATCCCGCAGAGAAACTCATATGGGATGGTGCCGATTTTGGAACAAAGTGATTCGAGGGGGATGTATGATTCACCGTATTTGCCGAAAAGAAGGGCGTCATCCCCGTTGTATCCTGTCCCGTCCGGGCCGATATCCACCATCATCTGATCCATGCATATGGTTCCTGCTACAGGGCAGGTCTTTCCGCGGATAATGGTCTCGCCCTGATTTGAAAGCAGCCTGGAATAGCCGTCGCCGTATCCGACTGGAAGCGTCACAACCCGTGTCTGAGACTGTGTTTTGTAAGTATGCCCGTAGCTGATGCCTGTCTCCGGCGGACATACCTTGAAGTAGGAGACCTTGCTTATCAGGCTCATAGCGGGTTCAATCGCCATTCCCTCGCAGGGCCTGCCGTGATGCAGGCCTGCCGGGTCGTATCCGTAGAGAAGTATCCCTGGCCTGACCATTGTGTAATATGAGCGCGGATAATTCAGCACTGCCGCGGAATTAGCTATGTGAACGTATGGAGGCAGCGGACTGAGCTTCCCGTATATCTCAAGTGTTTCTTCAAATCGGTCCAGCTGAGCCGCTGTAAAGGACGTATCTGATTCAGCTTTGGCCAGGTGTGAGAAAATCCCTCTGATGTCGATTCCCGGCATATCAAGTGTTTCAGCTATAAAGCGTTCAGCATTGTACCAGTGTACTCCGATTCGCTCCATCCCTGTGTCTATTTTAAGGTGGACTTTCGCTGTAACGCCTTTTCTGACAGCCGCTTCTGATATTGCTCTGGACTTATCGATTGAAGAGGCGGTAATTTCAATGCCGTTTTCGAGGAAATCATCAATCTGGTCGGTGTTAATGGCGCCGAGGACGAGAATCGGGGCTTCTATACCGTTTTTTCTCAGGTACACAGCTTCTTCGAGGTACGCAACGCCCAGGTAACCCGCTCCCAGGTTGAGCATTATTCTTGAGATTTCAAGAATGCCGTGGCCGTACGCGTCTGCCTTCACCATGGCCATTATTGTTCTCTCAGGTCCAACGCACTTCTGCACAATACGGAAGTTGTTCTCAAGTGCTGCGACCGATATAAGGGCTCTGGTGGGTCTGTTTCTGTATGTTTCAATTCTGTCTGACATCGCAAACCCCTTTGTTGATGACTGAAGGGCTTCTCAAGGCTGACCGGAGAATCCTGTCAGAAATCTTTAGAAAAGTAGACGAAGAGGCCGTAGTCGAATTCGTAGACGTCGTATTTGCCGGGCACTGATGAAGCTGAATCCCAGCTTGGAACTACAGGCAATACGGCGAGAAGATCATTTGAAAAGCCGAAACGGTAGCCGGCCAGCGACGAGCCGAGAACTCCCATGAACATGAAAAGTTCTCCGGTGCTGCTTCTGTGTTCATAGGACTGATTTTGTCTGAGGGATATCGGCCCGAGTTCTCCGGAAGCCTGCTCCGGGGAATATCCGGTAAAGTAAAGAACGCTGGTCGTAAAAATACTCATACTGGTACTGAGCTGCGAAAATGTTGTAAAAGCTCCGCTTAGCCCTCTGTACAGGGTTCCGTGGTCTTCGGAATCAATGCCCGAGTCAAGCTGTATGGTTATTGAGCCGCTGTATGAAGAGTTGAAAACATAGGCTGAGGCAGGGGCTGAAGACAGCAGCACGGCTGACAGAAACGCAACAGCCAATATTTTATGTCGTATAATCTTTAGCATTAAACACACCAGAGTGGAATTAAGTGCAGCTTATCGTCTCAGAGTGCTGCGCGTCAATGATTTTTTGTATATCTTCAGCCGGCATCTTTATTAATTCTGTAATTCTTGATGGAGCTGACGATTTGACAGTAATTACATCATCTCTGACAGGATGTTTAAAGCTTATCAGACACGAGTGAAGACAGATTCCGCCGCTTACCGTCTCTGTTGAACCGTATTCTCTGTCGCCGACGACAGGCATTCCTGCCGCTGACATCTGTGCTCTGATCTGGTGCTTTCTGCCTGTATGCAGCCTTATCAGCAAAAGGGAGTAGCAACGGCTCGAGCAGATTTGAGAGTATTCAAGCTTTGAAGGTTTTATCCCGTAGTCGCCTGAGCGGGATTCCCTTGATTTTCCCCTCACCCTGGTAAGCTCACTCTCGAGGGTTGTCCAGCCCTTTCCCGGGGCTTTATCGCCGGAGTGGACGAGTGCTGTGTAGAGCTTTTCGACATTTCTGCTTTTGAAAGCCTCAGACAGCCTTGAAGCGGCCTTTGATGTCTTTGCCAGGACAACAGCCCCCGAGACGGGCCGGTCAAGTCTGTGGACGAGGCCCAGGTAGACGTTTCCGGGTTTGCCGCGGCTCTCCTTAATGTACTGCTTAACATGGTCAAGCAGAGAATCGCTTCCTGAATAGTCCTGCTGCACCAGCATACCCGCGGGTTTATCCACGGCTATAATGTGGTTGTCTTCGTAAAGAATGCTGAATTTCATCAAATCGCCTCTTCAGGGTTGCCGGATGGAGCTTTTTTTGTGTGCTTGCTTTTGCCTGGCCTCATTACCGCAAGTAACCTGATTAAGACGTTGTCCTGATTTGTCAGTAATAATTCCGCAGCAATTGGATTAAAATCAATCATGCTAAGCTTGATATAGAGAATAATTATTGAATTTGTATATAAGTTCTTTTTTGATGAAAATTCAGTCATTATGCTTTTCGGGTTTTCAAAAAATGCTTGCAAAATAATGGTGTAAAAATTACTGGTTAATCATCGTAGCGAAGGGCGAGCGTGGTGGAACTGGCAGACACGCTAGACTTAGGATCTAGTGCCGCAAGGCGTGGGGGTTCGATTCCCTTCGCTCGCATATTACGCGGGAATAACTCAGTGGTAGAGTGCAACCTTGCCAAGGTTGACGTCGCGGGTTCAAATCCCGTTTCCCGCTCATAGAAGGCCGGTTTAATAGCCGGCCTTCTGTCATTTTTAAGAAAGGCTTTATCCACCCTCCAAAAAACATAGCCGGGTTTTCATTCGGTTATATGTATTCCACCTCAAACATTTGATTGCAATATTCATTAAATGATGTATTATTGTGGCGGTCTTTGCAATTCAATCATAGTGAAACTGAAAACATCAGGTACCAGGCATGAAAAAAAAGAGCACGATAGACGCCGCGGGTATTGGCGGACTAATAATGGGAACATATCCCGGCGGTATAATCGTTTTGAGTGAGGACGGGAGCGTTGCAGCGTTCAATGATAGAGTCCCCGATATTCTTGGACAGAGCCCCCTGGAGTTGCGCGCGTCAAGATATGATGATATTGCTGTCTTCAGGAATACCGGCTTCTCGGAATATGTGGACAATGTCCTGATAAGCGGTAAGACGGTAAACTTTATTCGTTCTGCCGGAAAGGATTCTTCTTCGTATCCGGCTGTCTTCTCATTTTATGCAGCGCCGTGGGAAATCTCGGGACAGCGGTACGCAGCTGTGTATTTTTACAATATCACTGAAAGCGAGGTTATGCAGGCTGAGATAATTGAAACAGAAACCAGATATCACAATCTGATACAGAGAACAAGCGAAGGAATCGCTATTCTCGATGGAACAGAGTTATCTTTCGTTAATCAGAGCCTGTGCCGAATGCTTAACTGCAGAGAGGAGGAGCTTTACGGAGATCCGATAAAGGACTTTGTCTCTGATGAGGCCAGGCCGGCGTTTCTCCGGGCAGTCAGAGAGTATCTTAATTCAGAGGTTTCTTCGATCCAGTTTGAAACCGTCCTGGTCAGAAAGGATGCCGGCCCTTTTGAAGCTGGTTTTTCTATTGAAAGGCTCAATGGCAGCAGCAGGAGAGAGAATATTGTTTTTATTACAGATATTTCCGAGAGGAAAAACGCGGAAAAGCTCATCAAAGAGCAGCATGATAACCTGATAGCCGCAAAGGAAAAGGCGGAACTTGCTACTATTGCCAAGTCCCAGTTTCTCGCAAGTATGAGCCATGAAATAAGGACACCAATGAACGCGATAGTCGGGATGACCAACCTGGCTCTCCTGACCGCTGATGAGGACGAAAGAATAGACTACCTGAATACAGTGAGGGAATCCTCACAGCATCTATTGTCAATAATCAACGATATTCTGGATTTTTCACGCGCTGAAGCCGGGGGGATGATTCTCGAAAAAATAGATTTCGACCTGAGAAAACTGGTGAGCAGCATAGTCAAGCCCATGAAAGTAAAGGCTGCTGAGAAACATTTGGATTTTTCTGTAATTATATCCGACGGCGTTGGGAATTACTTCAGAGGGGATCCGTCAAGGCTGAGGCAGATATTGCTGAACATTGTGGGGAACGCGGTCAAATTTACAGAAAAGGGTGGAGTCAACCTGGCGGTTGAGGAAGTCAGTTCAACAGAAGGAACTTTGTCCGGCGGTAAAGGGATAAATAATCTGAGATTTACCGTCAGTGATACCGGTATCGGAATTAAGCAAGAGAGGCTTGCATCAATTTTCGAAAGCTTTACGCAGGCCGAGCAGAGCACCGCGAGAAAGTACGGCGGGACAGGGCTCGGGCTTGCAATTTCCAGGCAGCTTGTGGAGCTTATGAATGGGCGTATTCACGTGGAATCTGAACCGGGCAGGGGCAGCGTTTTTTCATGCGAGATTCCGCTGCAGCCGGGCAGGGAGATAATGGAGAATGGTCACACGTCAATGGCGCTTCAGGAAAGCGTCAGGTCTCTGAATGTTCTGGTGGCCGAGGACAACCCCGTCAATCAGAAGCTGACATCAATGGTGCTGAAGAAGCTGGGCCACACCCATTCACTCGTAGAGAACGGCAGAGAAGCTCTGAAGGAGCTGCAGTCAAAAAAATTTAATGTGATTTTAATGGATATAGAGATGCCCGAAATGGACGGAATCGAGGCAACTGAGCTGATAAGGCGCGGGGAGGCCGGTAAAAGAAACCGTGATATTCCAATAATTGCGATGACAGCCCATGTTATCGACAGTATAAGAGAAAAGTCTATGGCAGTCGGTATGGATCACTATATCTCCAAACCGATAAAAATCGATGAGCTTGGACCGGTGATTGAAGAAGTGATTTTGAATAAGGAAAAGAGTGTTAAGTTGTAGTTTGGGACGGTTTAAGGAGAAGCATACGCTAAACGAGTTTTAATACAGCCGGAGGAAAGGAGACAATGGAAGAGAGTCCTGACAATAATACCGCAACGCTGAGCAGGACCGGCGCCGCAGAGGTGAAAGCAATAGTTGAGCGGGCCCGCTCCGCTCAGAGAGAGTGGTCCTCAATCAGCGTAAAGGAGCGCTGCCGGATCCTTAACGGTGTCAAAGCCTTCCTGCTTGAGAATATTGACCGGATCGCGGAGGGGATTTCGCGTGACTGCGGTAAAACAGCACTTGACGCGCTCGCTGCTGAGCTGGTTCCGGCTGTCGCCGCGGCAGGGTACTATTGCAAAATGGCGCCGCGATTTTTAAAGCCTGAAAGCCCCGGGACGGGAACAATCCTTTTCTATAATAAAAGGACACACATATTCCGGGAGCCCTATGGTGTAATAGGGATTATCTCACCCTGGAACTATCCCTTCTCGATACCTTTTTCCGAAGTCTTGACCGCTCTTCTGGCCGGTAACGCTGTCATATTAAAAACCGCGTCGGCAACTCAGATAACGGGTAATATACTGAAAGAGACGATTGAATCAGCTTCACTTCCAACGGGTCTGTTCAATTATGTAAACATGCCGGGTCCTGAGGCGGGAGATGCCTTTCTGGATGGAGGTGTGGACAAGCTTCTGTTTACAGGCTCGGTTGAGGCTGGAAAATATCTGTCGCGAAAGGCCGCTGAGACGCTTACTCCCCTTTCTCTTGAACTCGGAGGCAATGACCCGATGATAGTTTGCTCCGATGCCGATATTGAGACGGCTGCCGCGGGAGCTGTATGGGCCGGGTTTCACAATGCCGGTCAGTCATGCGGAGCGGTTGAGAGGGTCTATGTCCACAGTGAAATATACAGAGAATTCCTGGAAGCGTTGAAGCGCAGGACTGATACCATTTGCGCGGGCAGTGGGGCGGCATGCGATATTGGGCCTGTTGCGTCGACGAAACAGGCAGATTCCATAAAGGGCATTCTCGATGACGCGCTTTCGAAGGGCGCCTCAGTTTACGCGGAGTCAGCTTCAGGTGGGACAGAGCTTGCTGTTCCATGCCGTGTTTTGATCAATGTTGGCAGCAGTATGCGGGTAATGAACGAGGAGATATTCGGCCCGGTCATTGCGGTTGTCCCGTATGAGAAAGAAGAGGAGGCCGTTGAGATGGCAAACAGGTCGCTGCTCGGGCTGACAGCGTCCGTTTGGACTTCAGAGCGAAGGACGGCACAGCGAATATCACGAAAGCTTAACAGCGGTACAGTCACCGTTAATGACCATCTCATGAGTCATGGAATTCCCTCGGTGCCGTGGGGAGGGATAAAGCATTCCGGTTCAGGGAGGACTCATGGGAAAGAAGGGTTCATGGAGGTGACACGAACCAGAGTTGTCGTGGAGGACGTCAGGGCTGCCGGACGGATGAACTTCTGGTGGTATCCGGGCGGCCGTGTGGTCTACGAAGGGCTTAAGGGAGCGCTTGACTTTCTGTTCGGCCGGTCAGTGCCGGCCAGGCTGAAAGGGCTGATGCTCATGCTCAGGGCGATGAGGAGAAAATTCTAAGTGCATTGAGCGAGTCCCATCTCCGAAAAGCTGGTGTAATTATTTCGCGAATTGGAACTCGTCGACGAGCCTTTTGAGCCTGTCTGCCATGCCGGCGAGGTCTTCCGCGTTTGCCGCCATCTCTTCGGCTGCGCTTGTGTTCTCGCTGCCCACGATTCCTATCTGCTCAATGGCTTCAGATATTTTTTTAACCGCCTCTCTGTGAGATTCGAGGGATTTTTCGATTCGTATGGATACCGTTCCCATATTTTCTGATTCCCTGTTGACCTTTTCGTTCTGCTCGCTTTGCACTTTAACATAGCCTGAAAACTTCGATAGCAGTCCGGTCACGGATGATATATCCTGTATGATCATTCTGATTATTCCGCTCAGATAGGATACGTTTTCGCGGCCGCTTTTTATCTCTGTGCGGTTTTTGGCTAAGAGGGCTTCGATTTCCTTAATACTGCTTGCCGTTTTATCGGCAAGCTTTGAAATCTCATCGGCAACCACGGCGAATCCCCTTCCGGCCTCACCAGCTCTTGCTGATTCGATGGCGGCATTCAGCGAGAGAAGATTTATCTGATCCGAAATGTCATTTATAAGTTCCATGATATTCGTCATCTCTTCCGAGCTGTTTTCAATGGCGGTCATGCTGTTTTCGGTCGAGGCAATGGCGTTCTGGCCCGAGGTCACCCTCTCTGTCAGAAGCGTCGTCTGGGCGGCAGCTGATGATGCCTCCTTCCCGAGCTCGGCAATAGATCTGGACAGCTCCCTAACCCTGTCGGAGAGGCCGGTGAATGCCAGTGTCTGGAGCTCTGAGCTTTCCGCGATTTCATTAATGCTTTTAACGTTATCGGAGCTTGATTCGGATATGCTCTGCTCCATCTGGCTCTGAGTTTGAGCGTTGCGGGCAAGGGACATAGTTGTCGCGGATATCTCTTCAGCGGCGCTGCTGAGCTGTGATGTTACTCGTTTTACATCGTCAATGAGGCGGTTTGTGGCATCAAGATTACGCGCTGTGATCTCTTTGGAATTTTCTATCTGGCGGATGTAGCCTGTCGTGAAACGGGCCATGATGCTCAGGAATGTTGTGCTTCCTATCATGAACAGGATCTTGGCCAGCTCTGTTGGAACTCTGAGAGAAGACGCATTGAATATGAGCGACGATTCCCTTACGAATTGCATGAATCCGCTGCTGATGCCGCAGTACATGAGAAAAACATAGCATGCCACAGACACGCTTCCGGCGTAGACGTTTAGCTTCCTGTTAAACCGCATCGCGTGAATAACACCGAAAATGATGTAGAGAATAAATGTGGATTCTTCGCGAATTGAAAGGCCCCATGAGTTATGAGGGTCAAAGTGAAATCCGTATTTCACCGTCGTAAGGTTGAGCAGCTCCGCTGTAACTGAAGCATAGATCAGCCATGAGGGCATCTTCTTGATTTTGATGGCGACGGCGTTTACAAATACTATCGTGAAGTGGATAAAGCTTCCCGTAATAATGTAGGTATATACGGATTCTGATGAACCCGTCTTCCACGCGGAGAGCCCTGAGGCGAGGAAAAAAAAGGAGAATATCAGTCGAATCCAGTTGATTATGACTTCTGTTCTGAGTGAGTTCATTAGACCTTCCGTTGCAGATAGGTGTTTTCCGTTCGAGTAATACCGCACAAAATGATTAATTATTGAATCATGCTCTATTAAGGCAAACACTTTTTGAGGTTTTAGCTGTTATAGTTTCAACATATTTCAGATTTGTAATGATTATAAAAATGTAGGGGGATTTGACTACACAAATTAAATCAAATTCCCCACATGTACGTCCATTCCGCGTGTTGACTAATCGGGATCGGAAATGTAGAATAGGGGCCACCGGCTGATTCTTTAAGATAAGTTTATGGGACATAGATTATTTCTTCCTTCATCTTGAGCGGCAGCTGTATAACTGAATTCCAGGGAGGACAACAATGAAGTGGTTCAATGATCTAAAGGTTGCATCGAAGGTCTTTTTATGCTGTCTTGCATTCATGATATTGATTTCGGTGATAGCCGTTCAGGGGATTGTGGCAGTCAGATCTTCGTCAAACGGCTTCAATGATTTTTTTCAGAACAGATTCACTCCGGTCAGACAGCTCAACCGAATCATGAGGAATGTACTTCAGATAAGGATAAATGTACTCCAGGAGATAGAGTCTATTAAAGCCATGAATTACGGTGAGGCGAAGAAAAGATCTGATGATACAGCCAGGCTTGCTGAAGTTTACATGGATAGATGGAATGAATTTAAAAAACTGACGCACAGCGAACAGGAAAAAAAGATGATCGAAGAATGGGACGGATATATTGCTTCTATGCAGGATGCAAGAACCAGATTGTCCCAGTTTCTTCAAAGACGTGATTTTGACGGCGCAGTGGCCCCACAGAACGACTGGCTGAATGATTTCAGAAAACTGCGGGCAATAACGGATGACCTCATTCAACTTCAACAGACAAAAGCGGAAGAGATGATTAAGGCACAAAATGACGATGCCAGGTCGGTGTTCATACTTTCAATTATCCTGCTGTCCGGTGCGATTGGCCTTGGAATCCTCATAACGATTGTGCTGAGCCGTTCTGTTTCAGGTCCTGTCAACAAGGGGCTTGCGTTTGCGAAGAGGATTGCAGAGGGTGACTTTACCAAGAGAATTGACCTGAATCAGAAGGATGAGCTTGGTCAACTTGGCCATGCCCTCAACACAGCCGCTGACAATCTTGAGAAACTCATTTCAGAGGTTATCGTTGCTTCGCAGAACCTCACCCAGGCAGTACAGGAGATTTCGAGTGGTAACGAAAATCTTTCACAGAGAACATCTGAACAGGCTTCATCAATCGAGGAGATTGCCTCAACTATTGAGGAGGCTTCAGCCACGATAACACAGAATACTGACAATGCCCTCGAGGCTAACAAGAACAGCGACAACGCGTCAAAGATGGCCGTTGAAGGAGGCGATGTCGTCAATGAAGCGGTGCAGTCCATAAACGATGTCAACCAGTCGAGCAAGAAAATCGCCGAGATTATTTCAGTCATTAACGAGATAGCCTTTCAGACAAACCTTCTGGCTCTGAATGCCGCGGTTGAAGCCGCCAGGGCTGGAGAACAGGGACGCGGCTTTGCTGTTGTCGCCGGCGAGGTCAGAAATCTTGCTCAGCGTGCCGGCGGAGCGGCAAAGGAGATTGGCAACCTGATCAATGATTCTGTTGACAAGGTGGAGAAAGCTACCGGATTGGCTAACAAGAGCGGCGAGGCACTGAAAGAGATTATTGCCGCCGTTAAGGGTGTTAGCGTTCTGATATCAGAGATAGCCGCTGCTACCGAAGAACAGAAGCGCGGTATGGCCCAGATCAACATTGCAATTTCAGAAATGGACAACATGACACAGCAGAACTCCGCGCTGGTTGAGGAAACCGCCTCGGCAAGTGAAGAGATGGCCAATCAGGCACAGGAACTTCTTGGCATGATGGAGATGTTCAAGATCTCAGATAACACGAAGAGCAGTGCATATTCCCATAAGCACAAGGAAACTCATCTAAAGCTCACTCATCAGGCCTATGACAAAAAGCCGGATGAAGGTGTAAAGAAAGCCGAGAAAAAGGCGTCCGGAACTAAAGACGGAAAAGTGGAGCAGACCATGAATGTTGACGGATTTGAAGAGTTTTAGGAACACCCGCGATTATGGGAGGACTGTGTGACAGATAACGGCATAAAGGAAGTCTTTCTTCAGGAGGCGGGTGAGCTTCTTGAAAGGATTGAGCTTGATATTGTGAGTCTTGAGGAGCAGTACAGCCAGGAGATTGTCAACGAGCTTTTCAGGTTAGTGCACACCATAAAGGGCAGTTCCGGCATTGCCGGCTTTACTGGGGTCAGTGAGTTCAGCCACAGGCTTGAGAACCTGATGGATCACGTGCGCTCCGGTAAGCTGGAGGCCGACAGGGAGATTGTGGATATACTCCTCGGCAGTGTTGATTGGATAAGACAGGAACTGGCTTCGGGTTTTGCCGAAGGCGAGGGCCGTGAGATCGCTGATGAGCTTATACGAAGGATTGAGGAGGTTAAGCCTGGAATCTCAGACGGGGCAGGGGTCGGGGACTCGATTCAGCAGGCTGAGTCCCGAACGGAAAGATACTACATGGTCAGGGCTTCATTTAATCATAATATCTTCAGGCAGGGGATTGACCCTCTCATCCTTATTGAGGAGCTGTGTTCGAAGGGTGAGATAGTCCTCAGCATCCCGGATAGAAAAGCTGTACCCCCGCTTGATAAATTCGACCCTCATAGATGTTACCTCACATGGAAATGCGTGATAAAGACTGAAGCTGATATTCAGGAACTGAGAAACATCTTTCTTTTCGCTGATGACGGAGGCATAGAGATCACCGATGTATCAGCCGGCTATGATTTGTCTGAATCCGGGGTGCCTCGCGGGGAACTCAGGCTTGGAGAGATGCTGGTAAGCCGCGGTATTTTGACAGAGGGTGAACTCGCGGAGGCCATAGCCGTTCAGGAGAAAAAAAATCTCAGGCTCGGCGATGTGGTGGTTGAAAAAGGTTACGCCAGCAAGAAGGAAATAGGGAAAGCTCTTTCTGACCAGGAAAAGATCAGGAGTAAGATTGAGACCGGCACGGTCCGTGTTGATGCAGGCAAGCTTGACAGGCTGATGAACCTTCTCGGCGAGATTGTTATTGGGCAGTCGTCAATATCAAGGATATCAGATGAGATTGATGACGAGGTGAGTTTCAGGTTAAAAAACGCCCTTCACGGCCTCGACCGTACCACGAGGGAGTTTCAGGAACAGATCATGTCCATCAGGATGGTGCCGGTTGGACCCACCTTTGAACAGTTCAGAAGGTTCGTCAGGGATGCTGCTCTTGAAACGGGGAAGGAGATTCAGCTCCAGATAGAAGGGCGCGAGACTGAACTTGACAAGACCGTTATCGAGAAAATCGGCGATCCGCTGAAGCACATGATACGCAACTCAATTGACCACGGGATAGAGACTTCGGAAGAGAGGATTGCCTCGGGCAAACCAGCCGCCGGCAGAATCAGCCTGAGGGCCTATCACCAGGAAGGAAGTGTCTATATTGAAATTGAGGATGACGGTAGAGGGCTGAACAGGAAGAAGCTGCGCGAGAGGGCTATCCAGAAGGAAATGCTGGCTTATGATGAGGATGTTACCGACAGCAGACTCTATAGCTTTATATTTGCTCCTGGATTTTCCACAGCCGAATCGGTAGGCGCTCTTTCCGGAAGGGGCGTAGGGATGGATGTTGTACGCACCAACATTGACTCCCTGCGCGGGGTGATTGAAATTGACTCAAGAGAGGGCGAGGGGACAGTGTTCAGGATAAAGCTTCCTCTGACTATGGCAATAATTGACGGTATGCTTGTTCGGGTTGGCAGGGAAGCCTATATTGTACCGCTTCTCTCGATTGTTGAGTCAATGCAGCCTTCGGAAACAGATGTCAAAACAGTTGAGGGAAAAGGGGAGATAATAAAAGTCCGGGGTAATTATATATCACTTGTCAGGCTGCACAGGCTTTTCGGGGTCGATGCTGACAGGACAGAACCTCATGAGGCGCTTGTTGTTATTGTTGAGTCTGGCGACAGAAAAATAGGCATTATGGTAGACGATCTCTTAGGTCAGCATCAGACTGTTATAAAGAGTCTTGATAAAGGAATAACTGAAAGCAGAGCAATATCGGGCGCCGCGATACTTGGTGATGGGAGCGTCGCCCTTATTATTGATATTCACGGCCTTATAGGTGAATTGTCCCAGGTTTGACTATCTTGAATTTGCGGAGGATGAAGTAATGATAGAAATACGTCTTGATAAATCTGCCGGCATCAGAAATATTTCATTGCTCTACGAAGAGATGAAAAAAAATGTGCAGAGAGGAGAAGACATCCGGATTGATTTCAGTGAGCTTGAGTCGCTCGACCTGTCCATGATTCAGCTTCTCATTTCCGCCCGAAAGAGCCTCAGATTATCGGGCAAAAAAATGCTTTTCAGCAATGTTTCTGAGGCAGTTAAAAACCAGATGAAAATGACGGGTATAATCAGGCAGGAGGATAGAGCTCAATGAAGAAGATTTTAGCGATTGATGATTCCAGCACAATTCGAATGAGCGTGCAGGTCTCTTTAAAGGAAACCGGATACCCGGTGGTTCAGGCGGTAAACGGTCTCGACGGGCTCGAAAAAGCCGAAGAGATTACGGCCGGGGGTGACGAAATAGCGCTTGTAATCGTGGATGTGAATATGCCGGAGATGGACGGTATCACATTTATCGGAGAATTTCGAAAGAAAGACCAGTTTACACCGGTTGTAGTCCTTACTACAGAGTGCGAGGATTCAATGATCAGCAGGGGTAAAGAGGCCGGAGCGTCAGGATGGCTTGTGAAGCCGTTTCAGCCAGCTCAGCTTCTTGATGTAGTAAAAAAACTTGTCAGGTAATCAGGAGGTTCCCATGGAAAGCGCTGTTTCAACCGAGAAGATAAATGAAGAGATCCAGAAAAAAGAATCGAAGGGACAGGATGCTTCTGGACAAGATACAGTACAGTTCGTGACTTTTCTTATTCACAATGAGGTTTACGGCGTTGAGGTCTTAAAGGTTCAGGAAATCATCGGTATGACCCAGATAACCCATATGCCAAACAGCATGAGTTTTATGAAAGGGGTTATTAACCTCAGAGGGTCAGTTGTTCCGGTCGTAGATATGAGATTGAAGCTCAGGATGGACGAGCGCGAGTATGACCAGTACACGGTCATTCTGATCGTTGAAACGAGGGGTATGTTGATCGGAATGATAGTCGATTCAGTATCAGACGTTATTTCAATGCCGATATCTTCTGTGCAGGACACGCCCCACTTCAGCGTGAATATTGATACTGATTACATAAGGGGAATAGGAAAGCTGGACGATCAGCTTGTTATTCTTCTTGATGTGGACAGGATTTTGTCGGTTGATGAGATAAACTCCCTGAAGAAGGAAAGAGCGGAGCTTTAGGCAGCTTGAAATGATAAAGAGCCATGACAGGAAGTCCGGGAAGGACATGTATATACTTTATCCCGGTGATTGTCTGGCAACGACTGAAGACTGTATCCTTTCAACAGTAACCGGCTCATGTGTTGTTGTATGTCTGTACGATACCAGCAGGGGCATTGGGGCAATGACTCACTTTATTGTGCACGGTACTCTGGGTACTGAGGGTATTTTCCGGGACGATGTCGCGGCCCATGCGGTATCAAAAATGGAGATCCTTATCGGTGAGATCGTCAAGCAGGGGGGGGACAGAAGGGACCTGACCGGAAAGGTTTTCGGAGGCGCCCACCTTTCAGGTGAAACGGCAAGGATCTCTGAGGTTGTTGAGAGTACAACTAGGTTTATCAGGGAGTATTCCCTGTCAGAAAAAATTCCGGTTGCCGCTCAGGACATTGGAGGGGGAAACCGCAGGAAAATAATATTTTTCCCCCGTACCGGAAAGGTCTTGAGGAAATTACTTGTGAATAACAGTGAATCTTCAGAGTTTTCCGTTATGGAGAGGGAGTATATTGACAGGGAGCTTAGAAGCGGCAAGAAGTACGGCAAAGTTATACTTTTCGGCGGGAAGTAAATCTGATGCTTCAGGTGCGAGAGCTGAGTGATAAAACCTTTGACCGTTTTCGCGAGATAATATACCGCGAGAGCGGAATAAAAATGTCGCCGATGAAAAAGTCTTTGGTTCAGTCAAGGCTCATGCGGCGGATGAGGGAGCTTTCACTGCCCGATTACGAGGATTATTACGCATATCTTGTCGAAAACTACAGCAGCGAGCTCTTCGATTTTATCAACTGTATTACCACGAATAAGACCGAGTTCTTCAGAGAATCAGCCCACTTTGATTTTTTAACTAACGAGTATCTTCCTGCTGTTACAAAGGAGCGGAAGGAACTCAGGATCTGGTGTGCAGGATGTTCCACTGGTGAAGAAGCCTATTCAATTGCTATTACCATCCTTGAATACAGTCTGCGTATTCCTCTCTGTCCTGTCCGGATACTTGCCACCGATATCGATACAAAAGTCCTTGATACCGCCCGCGGGGGCGTATATCCCGATGCCGCACTGTCTCAGATGAAGAAGGATTTTGCAAAAAGGTATTTCCTGAAGGGCAGCGGAGTCAACAACGGCAAGGTGATGGTTAAAGAAAATGTTAGAAAAATGATATCGTTTGCGAGGCTTAATTTTCTTGACGAAAACTATCCTATGAAGAAAAAGTTTGATGTAATATTTTGCAGAAATGTTGTAATATATTTCGATAGAGATACGCAGAAATCCTTATTCAAAAAATTTTATAATTATCTCGATAAAGACGGATATCTCCTGATTGGCCATTCTGAAACACTGACCGGTTTGCAGGACATTTTCAGATGTTATGGGAAGTCGATATATGTCAGGATTGATTAATGTATATCAGGCATGAAGCCAGATTCGGTAAAAAT
Organism: Spirochaetota bacterium; assembly: GCA_963663865.1. Classification (GTDB taxonomy): domain Bacteria; phylum Spirochaetota; class UBA4802; order UBA4802; family UBA5550. Next base: position 2,178,354 of record OY760686.1, on the reverse strand, counting down.
CTTGTCACGATCAACGCGGGAGAGCTTTACGTATCATCGGAAGATGAGGTCATTGGCACAGTGCTCGGCTCTTGCGTTGCGGTATGTCTCTACGACAGCAAAAAGCTGATCTCAGGCATGAACCACTTCATGCTGCCGGGAAGGGTATGCAAGGCTGACCTGTTTGCGGATAATTCCGCCAAATACGGGATTGTGGCAATAAGGGAGCTTATTGAAAGCATGGAGAAGAAGGGAGCCCGAAGGGAGTGTATTTCCGCAAAGGTCTTTGGAGGGGGCAGGGTAATTGATATTGATGATACTGGAAGCGGCATTTCTCAGGACAATGTCAGGCTTGCCCGGGCCATATTGGAGATTGAGGATATCAGCATTACACATGTAGACCACGGCGGAAACTATATGAGAAAGCTTTTTATGGATGTCACAAGCGGCAAGGTCTTTTTGAAGAAGACCATCAGTAAAACCTACTGCCCCACGGCACAGGTACGCGTGCCAGACATTCGATGCAGGGAGTGAAGATGGGTGAAAAGATAAAAGTGCTGATTGTTGATGATTCAGCCGTCATGAGAAAAATGCTCACTGACGCTCTGTCAGTGTCCAAACAGATTGAGGTTGTGGGAACGGCCCTTGACCCTATAATTGCGGCGGATAAAATAAAACGCCTCAACCCTGATGTCATTACCCTTGATATTGAAATGCCCAGAATGGACGGGCTGACTTTTCTTTCAAAGCTTATGCAGTGGCGGCCAATGCCCGTTCTAATGGTCAGCGCTGTTACTGTTGAGGGCGCCGAGAAAACGATGAAAGCCCTTAAGGCCGGTGCTTTCGATTTTATTCCGAAACCGACGGCTGAGGATATGAACAGGTGGGACGATTTTGCCGCCGGCCTTGTCGACAAGGTCATAGCGGCTGCCCGGTCAGTGAAAAAGAAACCAATTTTATTCGAGTCTATGCGTGTTGAGCAGAAGTACAACGCTGATGTTATTTTGCCGCGGCGTAATGAATACAGGCCGGGTGTCCAGAGCGAATCGCTGATTGCTATCGGGGCTTCAACGGGAGGGACCGAGGTTATCGCGGATATCCTGAGTTCTCTGCCCGAGGATGTTCCGGGCATCCTGGTCGTTCAGCACATGCCGGAAAAGTTCACAGAGGCCTTTGCAAACAGGGTGAACGGGCTTTCTAAAATATTCGTTAAAGAAGGGGCCGACGGTGACAGGGTGATGAGAGGATCAGCGCTTATCGCTCCGGGTAACCGGCACATGCTGCTTAAGCGTGATGCAAAAGGTTACTATGTCGAAATAAATGACGGCCTTCCGGTCAACCGGCACAGGCCTTCTGTTGATGTTATGTTCCGCTCTGTAGCCGGGCTCTGCGGGCCGACTGCCACGGGTATTCTGCTGACAGGAATGGGGGCCGACGGAGCTGACGGCCTGCTTGAGATGAAGGAAAGCGGCTCCTACACCATAGCTCAGGACGAGGACAGCTCGGTAGTTTTTGGCATGCCGAGGGAAGCAATCAAGCGTGGCGCGGCAGAGGCGGTAATGAATCCGGTCTCCATCGTTCAGTTTATAGTGAAGCAGGGGAAATGATACAGAGCTGTGAACTATGTCCCAGGTCCTGCCACGTAAACAGGCTTGCCGGTGAGAGAGGATACTGCGGAGGCGGCACTGGATTTGAAGTCGCCTCTGTTTGCGTTCATTTCGGAGAAGAGCCTCCTCTTTCAGGCGATAAGGGTGTCTGTAATGTCTTTTTCAGGGGCTGTGTGCTGCAGTGCGTGTACTGTCAGAACCACAGCATATCCGACAACCTTTCTTTGCAGAGGAACAGTGCTGTTCCCTTTGAACGGCTAATCGAACTGATAGAGTCTTGCCTTGATCGGTCTGAGAATATGCTGGGCTTTGTATCACCGACCCACAATATCCCCCAGTTGATTAAAATCATGCAAGAGCTTCACCGCCGTGGGCGAAGGCCTGTAGTTGTGTACAACACGGGTGGGTATGATACTGTAAACACAATCCGTTCGCTTGAAGGCCTGGTGGACGTATATTTGCCAGATATAAAGTACTGCTCTCCCGAAAAGGCGGCGCTTTATTCTGGTGCAGAGGATTATCCGGACAGGGCCTTTGACGCCGTCGGGGAGATGATGAGTCAGAAAGGTTCCTCTCTTGTGCTTGATGATGACGGCCGCGCGCTTTCCGGTATAATAATCAGGCACCTGATTCTTCCGGGAGAGGTTGAAGAGAGCAAAGGGGTCTTGCGGCGGATTGCCTGCGAGCTGTCGGTGAAGCTGCATGTATCGCTCATGTCGCAGTACTATCCAGCAGTCCGGCAGGCGGAAAGAATAGGCCAGCTTTCAAGATGTATCAGCCGTCAGGAATACGATCAAGTTGTTTCTGAGTTTTACTCGCTCGGTTTTTCAAAAGGCTGGGTGCAGGAACATGGCAGCAGCGCCTTGTTCAGGCCGGATTTTTCAGCAGAGGATCCATTCGAAGGCCAGACGATGTGAAGCTGCCCGGCCGGCACGAACCTGTCGCGTGAAGGGACAGGTTCGTGCCGGCCAGAGGGTTAATTCTCCAGTACGAACCTTATCGGCAGATAATGCGCCATCGCGACCGGCTTCCCGGATTTGTACCCCGGCGAAAAGCGGGCCCTGCGTACGACCTTCATAGCCGCGCTGTTGAAGCCGAACTGAGCTTTTCCGGATGCGATTTTTGCGCTTACCAGCTTGCCCTTTTCATCCACCTGAACGAGGAGCGTTACGGTATATTCCATGACATTGGCTTCCTTTGCCTCTTTGGGATAGTACTGCCTCAGGTCAAAGTCGATGATAGGTGTCGGGGCCTTGTCTCCATTGAAAGAGAAGAGGTACCCGTCAGGATCGGTTCCGTCACCGGATATTTTGTTGGTGTTTACTTCCTCCAGTTTGGGATCGGAGCCTGTTTTTGAAGTTCCTTCGACCCATTCCTGCTTCTCTACCGGAGCGGGGGTTGATGTCCCTCCGATGAGTTCGGGCGGTATATCGAACTCAATCTCCTGAGGTCGAATGTCTAAAGCGCTGTTGATGAATTCGGCATTGCCGCCTGGCAGAAGTCTGTTTACAAGCAGAACGCCAAGTATCACCAGGTGAACAGACGCGGATATGCACGCAGCAAACCTGAAAAGCCGCCCCGCTTCAATTTCCCTGCCGAAGAGATTAAGCTTTATAGATTCACTTTTCAAGTCAGACTCCTTTGTTAACCGAGAGCGCTATTTTCGTGACTCCGCCTCTGCGCATGAGCCCCATCAGCCTTGAAACAGAGCCGTACGATATGGACTCATCAGCTGAAAGGGTCACCCTTAAATTCGGCCTGTATTTCGCTTCCTTTGTCAGCGCTTCAATAAGAAAGCTCTCTGTGACAGCCCTTCCATCCAGATAGAACTCACCCTTGTTTGTCATGGCGACCTGAGTTGACTCTCTTACGTTCGGGTCAGAGGCGGCCACTTTGGGTAGGTTGATATTCAGCGAGTCCTTCTTGATAAAATTTGCTGTTACCATGAATATGATAAGAAGGACAAGCATGATATCGACCATCGGTGTAATGTTGATGTCGGTGATTGTACCATTGTCGTCTTTCGGTGATCCGGCTCCCATTATCTTTCCTCCTTGACTGAATAACTTGCCAGAGCGGATTTTGCGATCTGTTCCATATTCTGCATGATGACCTTTACCTTTCGGTTGAAGTAGTTGTTGGCTATGACAACAGGTATCGCTATGAGAAGGCCTCCCGCTGTGGCAACGAGCGCTGTCGATATGCTCTTCATAACCAGCTCGGCTCCGGCGTTTCCCAGCGCTCCCAGGTTGTAGAAGGCCTTGATGATTCCGAGTACTGTGCCCAAAAGGCCTATAAATGGAGCGTTGTTTCCCAGCGAGCCGAGAACAATAAGCCTTTTTTCAAGGAATATTCTCTCTTCAATCATCTTTGCTTCCATAAGGTGCTCCATTGCACCGGGGCCTGAGTTATAGTTCTCTTTGATAAATGAAGCAAATCTGGCGTAGACGTTTTTGCTGCTCTTTTCCGCGTATTTCCCCGCTGCAGATATCTTTCCGGAAATGAAGTCGATTATTATCGAATTGAGTATCCCGCCGTTTTTTCCGGCCGTCTGCGAGTAAAGCAGAGACTTTTCAATCGCAACCGCCAGCGCCAGTATGCTCGCAAAGCCCATAATTGAAAATATTGAGTATTCGCCGATTGTCAATAGCTGCATCATAATTTTATTTCTCCGTTTTATCTGTATATCTGATAACCTTTCCGGTTACTCTCAAAATGTTAACTGTACCAATAATGTAAACTTCCCGCTCTTTCATTATTCTAACGTCGATTAGTCCGTCTCCGCCTCTGGATCTGACTGCTTCCTTTATTGCATCTTCCTGAGAAAGCCCCTGAAATGAAGGCAGAAACCAGAGCGGTCTAAACTCGGAACTGTAGCCTTCAGCCTGCCCGAGAATCTCAAATTCAGGGCTTTCCAGAGTGCCTGCTTGCTGCATAGTCCCGCCCGGGGCTTTTGTAAATGACAGACAGCCGGCCGCGAAAATTGGAAACAGACTCAGTATTATCAGCTTTTTCATTTCTTCCTCCTTTCCGGTGCGGGAGCAGTCAGGCTCTCTTCAAGTGTGACCGCCTCAGCTTCAATGACGCAGCTGCTGATTGAGAACAGAAGGAAGTACTTCCAGGTCTCATAGCAGTTGACGTTGATGAGGGTGTCAGCTTTTTTCATGTTCACAGCTTTATCCACCGCCATATTGATGTCAGGCGAACCTGCCATGTAGATGCCGAATATGGAAACCGCCGAGTTGGAGGCCTTCACCTTCCCAAGGTTCGACTTGATCTGCCTGCCCTGAAGGGGGGCCAGCGCGGGCTGACTGCTTATTTTAGTTGTTGAGCAGGATAGAGCCGTCAGTGCTACAAATGCCGCGGCTAATCCGGTTGTCATTCTCTTGTACATAATGTCCTCTTCTGAGTTGTGAAACATTTTAAAATTTAATTTCGATTCCGAAGTTAGGCAGAAATGTGAGCCCATTTTCTGTTTTCACCTTCGGGTTTACTCCTTCCTCATAGTTGTAACGATAATCCCAGTCAACATATTGCGTCTGTGAAGATACAATTCCTATAACCTCCGCGTACCAGCTCACATAACCCCACCTGTGGCTTGTTTTCCTTGTGTACCTCACGTCGAGCCTGTACTCAGGGTCAAGCCTTTCGGTGTAGGGCTTTCCGTAGACGGGGACAATACGTGTTTTTCCTGTGACAGCGGTAAACGCGTCATCAGAGTATGACGATGTTATTGCCGTATACGGAGCCGCTGTGTTGAACTGGAACTTTGCACTGAAGGTATTTTTCCCGGCAGTGTACCCGGCTACAAGCTTCAGTACGTGAGTCATGTCATACGGCGATGTCAGCCACTCCTTGCCGTATTCCGTGTAAAGCTCGCTTTGATTGGTGATGTATTCAGCATTATTGTAGGTATAGCTGACCCACCCGAAAAGGCCCTGATCCGTCTCATCATTAACTTTCGCGGTAATCTCAAAACCCCTTGTCTTGAGCTTTCCCTTATTTATCAGCATTGAGGCGAGTTCCCCGTTTTCGTCTATGTAGCTGTCAAAGTTTCCCTGGTTCCAGAAGTTGTTATAGAAGCCTTCAACCTTGAAGGTGTAAGGGCCGGCTTTCTGCTCCAGGCTTACTGATCGGTGAATTGACCTCGCCGGACCGAATTCCGATCCCGCGATGTATGGAAGCTGGTAGAAGTATTCCGGCATTGTCTGGTGGAACATGCTGTACCATCCGCCTGCGGCACCTATAGTCGTTCCGGTGTCAAATGTGTAGCTGATAAGTCCTCTCGGGTCGATGAAGTAGCTGCTTCCTCTGGAGAGGTACTGAGCGGCCACACCTGGTACGAATAGAAGCCCCCCGAATTTGAACCTGTTTTCGACATACCCGGTAAAGGAAACATTTTTATATGTATCGCCGAGTTCTATAATTTCGAAGGCATCAGGGTCGTTTAAGTCGACGGTGTCTTTTGTTCCACCTATTGATTTTCCATCAGTTTTAAAGATGTAATATCTTGCCTCTGCTCCAGCTCTCAGTGTGGAGTGGTCCTTAATCCATTCAGCCGTCAGGCTGTCTTTCAGACCCATAATCGTCGGAATTGAATCAATTCCAAGATCGCTGAGTTCGCTTGATGTCGCATTAGGGAGATCGTACCACTGCCTGCTTTTGTTGTATGAAATAAAGCTGAGAAGGCTGTTGGATAGCCTGTTGCTGTATTCATACTTGTAGGTAAGGCCGGCGCTGTGTGCCTGATCATTACTGTAGATATTGAAGTCGGTCAGAGCCGGGTCGCTGCCCTCTTCAAGCCAGCTTTCTTTAAGAATGAGGTCAATAGTGTCCTTGCTTCCGAAGGCAAGAAAGGTAAGCGAATGCTCACTGTTAAAGCTGTACCTCGCCTTGAATTGATAGTCCCAGTAGTTCGGGAGATAGTCGAGGTCTTTATCGAGAACGTACTTGTAAAATGCTGGAATGAGGAGGCTGAAGTATCCCACCCGTCCTGATGCGATGACATAGCCCTTCTTCTCATCGACCTGTCTGCCATTGTAGTTTTTTTGTTCAATGATTGGGAACTTTACAAGGGCATTTGCCGATATGAGGCCCACGTCAGCTATTCCGCCGGCCCGGTCAACATCGTCAACCGTGTTGATGTTTATAACCGCGGCCTGGGCGTCGGTAAACTGTGCCGGGAAGGCCGAAGAGTACAGGTCAATGCTTGACATAAGGTCATTGGCTATGACGGAGTGAATGCCGCCAAAGTGCATGACCTTGAACATCGGGATGCCGTCTATCTGGTAGCCGTTAGAGGCGGAATCCGCGCCTCTGATTATGAGAGGACCGAAAAAGCCTCCTGAACGGTTTATGCCGGGCAGGGCTGTCAGGGCGGAAATTGAGTCGCCGAATGAGGCTGGAACCTCCTTGATCTCTTTAACCGTCATCGTCTGCCTTGATATAGACTGAATCTCCCTTGCGCCCCTTACTGTTACAGCCTTCATCGTGCGTTTGGAGGGCGTTGATAATCCCGGTGCGCTGAGCGTAAAGTCCAGCCTTACGGTTCCGGAAATAGTCACAGAGGTTGTGACCTCCTGAAGACCGCCGGCCCTGACGGTAACGGAGTAGCGGCCGGGCTTTGGTACGGTGAGGCTGTATGCCCCCCCCTGTCTGACTGTGGAAACAATCCCAGCCTCTTTAACTATTACCAGCGCGAAGGGTACCGGCTGCATGGTTTCAGCGTTTTTTATTGTGCCTTCAAGCCTGTGAATATTTTCCTGGGCCGTAAGGTTTAGTCCGTTTGCTGATATGATAAATATCAGCAGCATATAAATCGGATATCTGCTAATGCTCATTTTCACCTCTTGTTTATTCATAAACGGAATCACCATATGTTTAACACAGTTGCCATAGCAATCTGTTACTTCCAGTCGTTTTTTTAAAGCACTATTATTTCGGAAAATGAAATTTAGAATGAAATGCAGGTTAATTGCCGCCAATCTTGCGTTTATTAAGAAAATATTGGAATAATAGATACTTTCTTCAGGTGAATTAGGCTAATGCCTATTGAATATATTTGAATATGTTATAATATATGCTTTTTCTGATTTGGTATTATGTTTAATACTTATTGACTAATTGTCCGCCATGATCTATCCTCAGCCTGTCGGTGGTGCGGCATGTCTGAAAGGAGTTGAAAGGTGATATATTATGTAATCATAGCCGGTCTGGGGGCTGCTGTCCTTGGGCTGATGCTTTTCACTCTTCGCGTGCGCGGAAGATGCTCTAAAGATATTGGGGGATATCCCTACGCCGAGAGAATGCTCTCGCTTCTGGCGGATAATCTTCCGGAGATATTTTTTCTGACGGATCCGGAGGTTAAAGGGATTCAGTTCGTCAATTCAGCCTTCACGAGAATTACCGGTTATGAGCCCGGATCTTTCATGGAGTCATTAGCCAGCCTTATTCAGATAATACATGCGGACGACCTTGTTACGGCAAGGCAGTACCTAGCAGCCATACAGGGGAGGCCCGAAATCCCTCACGATTTCAAGCCTTTTCGCATACTGACGCCCTCGGGCGAAACGAGATGGATGCATGTGAGAACCTTTCCGCTTAAGGACGAGGAGGGAAAAATCAAGAACGTGGCGGTCCTCTGCGCTGATATTACTGAGCGTCATAATACGATAGAGGCAATGATTACCTCCGAAAAGATGAAAACTGTCGGCGGCCTTGCGGCAGGCATGGCGCATGAGATAAACAACCCGCTGAATATAATCACCCTTGCCCTGGAATACATCAAGGTTCACCTGTCTCCTGAGATGGAGAGGAATCGGGAAGCTGCTTTGAAGCACGGGACTGACATTCAATCAATTGTCAGCTTTCTTGATGAGCAGAAGATAATCAGGTATCTTGACAGCATAAAAGACGCTGTCTCAAGGTCGGGCAAAATCGTATCGTCTATGCTATCATTCTCCCGCCCGGACAGCCGTTGTCGCTCAAAAGAGGATTTAAATCTGGTTTTAAGAGAGTCAGTCGAATTGGCGGAAAGGGATTATGAGATGAAGAAGAGATATAACATCTCATCGATTTATGTAGAAACAAGGCTTGCGGCGGGTCCGCTTTATGTTGACTGTGTAAGGATTGAGATTGAACAGGTGATAATAAACATTATCAAGAATGCCGTACGGGCGGTTCATGAAAACCGGGAGCAAAGGCCCGAGCCTCATATTATAGTGGAAAGCGGCGTATCCAGCGGCAGGGTTTATTTTGCGATTAGCGACAACGGGCCGGGCATTCCCGAGTCTATCAGGGCGCGAATATTTGACCGTTTTATACTACCGGAGAGGTCGGGCTTAATACCGGCATGGGCCTGTATATCAGCTATTTTCTGATAAACGGTAACCATGGCGGGAGTATTGAAGCCCTGCCTGCCCCGGAAGGCGGGACTACGATAAAAGTAACGTTTCCCGAGGATAAGATCAATATTTAATCGATATTCTATTGATATGCTGAAAATATTAAAATAATATTGACAGTATCCTCACTGCTGCGATGTGGTAACCGATGCCGGCAGAAGGAGCTGTTATGGAACTTGACGAATTAAACCTTTCCATCCTAAAATCCCTTAAAAATGGCCGCAAATCTCTGAAGGAGATAGCGGACAGCCTTTCTGTAGCTGAAAACACAGTCAGAAGCCGCCTGAACCGAATGACCGAAAATGGAGCTGTCGATATATCAGCGCTCATTGATCCCGGTAAGATTGATGGCTGCCAGACGGTAATAATAGGCATTAAACTCGGTACCATGGATCTTGTCAGCAAGGGTGAGGAGTTCAGCAGGCTCCGCGGCGTTGTAAATGTCTGTGTCGTCACGGGGCAGTACGACCTCATAGCTACAGTGCTTCTTAAGGCCGGTTTCGGCCTGCTTGAGTTCTACACTCAGGAGGTCTCCAGGATAAAGCTCGTTCAGTCCGTTGAAACCTTTGTGGTCTACAAGTCCTATAATCTGATGGTGCCGTATGTGCTCTAATGCCGGCGCTTGTTCAGCAATGGCGTAAAAGTTAGATGAAATACATCATAAGATATTATAAAGGATAATCAGCAGAATGAAAAACATCATCATAGCGGGGCTCGGCTCGGCTGGATTCGCGGCCATGGCCGGAATAAGAAAGGTCTCCAGGGATGCCGTTATTACCGTTATAGATCCCAAGGAGCATGACCTGCTGCATCCGTGCGGTCTCCCGTATGCCATAGAAGGTAAGGCCGACAGAGCGGGACTATGTCAGGACATCCAGCTTGAAAGATCCGGCGTAACGAGAGTCAGAGGGCATCTGTCGGTTGTATGTCATGACAGTAAAATGGTTGAGGTTAAGCTCTTTGACGGCACAAAGGCAGAGTATCACTATGACTCGCTTATTATATGTACCGGCGCATCCCCGGTGATACCGCCTGTGCCGGGCTCAACCCGTCTCAGAGGCAGAGGATTGCACACACTTGCTTCGCGGCCTGATCTTGAAGCTGTTTTGGCGTCGGCAGAGGGAGCCAGCTCAGCCTTTGTGATCGGTGCCGGCGCCATCGGGCTTGAGACCGCTGTCGCGCTTAAGGCCAGACTCGAAAGGGTTACGGTATTCGAAATGAAGGAAAGTCCGCTTCCCGGAGTGCTCGACCCGGACATGTCCGAGGCTGTTCTGGAGCGTATAAAAGAATCAGGGATTGAATTCCAGGGCGGAACCGCCGTAGAGGAGGTTTTAGGAGATGAAAGCTTTACAGGAATAAGGGCCGGTGGCACAATTTTCGAAGCCGATTTCGCGGTGATGGCTGCCGGTTTCAGACCCGATGTTTCATTCGCGGCCGTGTCGGGCATTGAGACTGACAAAGCCGGAATCAGGGTGAATTCAAGGCTCGAAACAAACCTCAAGGACGTATACGCTGCCGGAGACTGCGTATCAGGCTGGTCGGTAATCGACGGGACTCCTTCTCCGGCGAAGCTTGCGACCTCGGCATACAAACAGGGCCTGTCCGCCGGCGCCAATGCCGCCGGCGGAAATGAGGAGTACAGAGGGACCGCGGGAACATTTGTAACAGAGATAGGCGGGCTTGAGGCCGCGGGAACAGGTTTCACCCTTGCCGCTGCAAAAGCTGCGGGATACTCGGCCGCGGCAGGGAAAATAAAGACGCACACTCTGCCTCACTATATGAAAGGATCATCGGAGATAACAGTGAAATTAATCGCTGACACCTCAACCGGACGCGTTCTTGGAGCGCAGGCGGTCGGAAGAGAGGGCGCGGCGTCGAGGATAAATATTGTCAGCGCGGCAATTGAGTTCGGCCTGACAGTAAGTGAATTGCGAAGAGTGGAAATGGCGTATTGCCCGGCACTCAGTGAGGTCGATGACGCCCTCATGAAGGCGGCCGATTTTTGTCTAAGGAGAATGAAATGAGTCTCAGAACGCCTCTGTACGACCGGCATATTCACGCCGGCGGGAGCATGGTTGATTTTGCCGGCTGGGAACTGCCGGTAATGTACACATCTATAATTGAAGAGCACATGGCAGTCAGGAACGCCGCAGGCCTTTTTGATATTTCCCACATGGGGGAGTTCATCGTTGAGGGGGCGAAAAGCAAAGTGCTTCTAAAACGCGTTATCCCCACACGCCTTGACAGGCTTGTTCCCGGCAGGGCCATGTACAGCTGCATCTGCAATGAAAATGGCGGAACGGTTGATGACATATTTATCTACATGTTTTCCGAAGAGAAGTACATGATCGTAGTAAACGCGGCAAACATTATTAAGGATTACACAGCTCTTGCAGTGAACATAGCGCCCGGCGTCGAGATAACCAATATTTCTGACGACACGGCCAAGCTCGACCTGCAGGGGCCTCGTTCCGGAGAAATTCTTGCCGCTCTTCTGGGGGATAATGACCCGGCGGTTAAACTGGGCCGTTTTGAATTTGCGGAGACCGGGTGGAACGGACAAAACATTCTGGTCTCAAAGACAGGATACACCGGCGAAAAAGGATATGAGCTTTACGTCGACGAAGAAGATGTATGTGAGCTGTGGGACGAGATTCTCAGGATTGGCAGGCCTCTGGGGCTCATGCCATGCGGATTGGGCGCGCGCGACAGCCTCAGGATTGAGGCCTCTTATTCGCTGTACGGACATGAGCTTTCAGATGAAATCAGCCCGGTGGAAGCCGGCCTCGGCTGGCTCGTCAGTTCCGATGAAGCATATTGCGGCAGGGACGCACTTCTTGAACTCAAAAAGTCTCCGACAAGGACGACTGTCTGCCTTGAGATTACAGGGAGGGGCATTCCCCGTGAGGGATACCGGGTGCTCAAAGACGGGCGCGATGTTGGATGTGTCACCAGCGGTCTCTACTCCCCGCTTATGCAGAAGGGCATAGCCATGGCGCTTCTTGAAAAGGGAGACTATCAGCCCGGTACGGGGCTTGAGGTTCTTATCAGAGAAAGGCCGGTGTCAGCGCTTACAGTCGGCAGGCCCTTTTACCCTTACAGGGATTGAAAATTAAAGCCTTATGCCCCGGAGAGATGTAAGCGGGGTTTGGCCGTTTTGATATAATTGAGCTGTAAAATAATCAATATGGAGAAAAAAATGAGCCAGATAATCGACGGATTAAAGTACACACAGGAACATGAATGGGTTAAGGATAACGGTGACGGAACAGCAACGTGCGGCATAACGGATCATGCTCAGCACATGCTTACCGACATAGTTTTTGCAGAGCTGCCGGAGAACGGAAAGGTCCTCAGTAAGGGTGACCGGGCAGCCGTTGTAGAGTCGGTTAAGGCTGTGTCGGACATTTACAGCCCGGTTTCAGGGGAAGTAATCGAAGCGAACCTTTCGCTTGAGGACGCTCCCGAGAATATTAACGAGGATCCTTATGGCAACGGATGGATTTTTAAGCTGAAAATGTCAAATCCGGAGGAGCTCTCAGGGCTTATGGACGCAGCTGCCTATAAAGACTTTGTTGAATCCGGAGAATAAGATGTCATACATTCCATTGAACGATGAAGACACCCGCAAGATGCTCGCTGCGGTTGGTAAATCCACCGTGGATGAGCTTTTCTCAGATATTCCAGGGCAAATCAGGCTTTCGGAAAGGCTTCCGCTCCCGGAGCCGCTATCACAGCTTCAGACTGAGAGAAGGGCCAATCAGCTTGCTTCACTGAACGCTTCCGGCCAGGTGTTCGCTGGCGGCGGCGTTTATGACCACTATGTTCCCGCAGCAGTGGACTACCTCTCCTCCAGGTCGGAGTTCTTGACCGCGTATACGCCGTATCAGCCGGAGGTAAGCCAGGGGACGCTTACAGCTATATTTGAGTTCCAGACTGTGATGTGTTCGCTCACGTCGATGGATGTATCCAATGCCAGCATGTACGACGGCGCTACGGCCCTGGCAGAGTCGGCCCTGATGGCGAGGGCGCATACCGGGAAGAGCCGTTTTGCCGTTTCGGGGGCTCTTAACAATAATTACAGGCTTGTGCTCGAAACCTACGCGAGTGCGGCAGGACTTGAGCTTGTGTTCACTCGTTGCGAAGATGGAATTACCTCGCCGGCTGACATAGAAGAGATTATAGACAGCAATACCGCGGCAATCATCGTTCAAAATCCGAATTTCTTCGGTTCAATCGAAGACCTGAGCGCTCTTTCAGCTTCGGCTAAAAATCAGGGCGTATTGATGATAACCGTTGTAGCGGAAGCTGTATCCCTTGGAATTCTGAAGGGGCCGGGGGAATGCGGCGCTGATATAGTCTGCGGTGAGGCCCAGAGCTTTGGGAACTATCCGGCGTTCGGCGGGCCGTTGCTCGGATTTGTCGCCGCAACGAAGGAGTTTACGAGAAAAATGCCGGGCCGTCTTGTAGGACGCACCTCTGACGCGGACGGCAGGGAGTCATACGTGCTTACGCTTCAGACGAGGGAGCAGCACATCAGAAGAGAGCGTGCCACATCAAATATATGTTCAAACGAAGGACATCTCGCCCTGAGAGCTGTTATGTATCTTTCAATAGCAGGGCCGGGTCTTGCTGAAATCGCAGCGTTAAATCACAATCTCGCTCTCTATCTAAAGGAATCGCTGATTAAGGCCGGGCTTGTCGAGGAGTTCAAGGCCCCCTTCTTCAACGAATTTGTCCTTAGAACCGAAGATTCTTCATCGTTCATCAGGAGGCTATCGGAAAAAGGCTATGTGCCCGGAATTGAGCTAAGGGATTTTGAAGGCCTCGAAAATTGCGTGCTCTTCTGTGCGACGGAAAAGCTTACAAAAGAAGACATTGACCGCTTTGTCCATGAGGCCGGGCGTGTGACGGGGAGAGTGAAATGAGCACAATATTTGATCTGAGCGAAAAGGGCAAAAATAAGTACTATTCAGATGCGAAAGACGTTAAAGTAGATGATATTCCTCAGGCATACCTGCGCGGCCGGCTCAATCTTCCTGACGTTAACGAGACAGAGGTAGTGAGGCACTATACGGGGCTTTCACATCTCAACTTCGGTGTCGACACGGGGATGTATCCGCTGGGCAGCTGCACGATGAAGCACAATCCAAAGCTTAACGAGCGGATCGCCGCAATGCCCGGTTTTGCCGGACTGCACCCTGCCGCTGACGAAGGACTGTCACAGGGCGCTCTCAGGGTTATGCACGAACTTTCAGGGTATCTTTGCGCTATAACAGGAATGGATGCCTTCACACTGCAGCCTGCCGCGGGGGCTCATGGTGAGCTGACAGCGGTAATGATGATCAAAAAGTATTTTGAGGATACCGGCGAGAAGAGGGGCACAATACTGATCCCCGATTCGGCACACGGGACAAACCCCGCATCTGTGGCTATATGCGGATTTGAAATAAAAAGTGTCCCTTCATCTCCTGACGGAGATGTCGACATTGACGCTCTGCGCGGGCTCATTACACCCGATGTCGCGGCAATGATGCTCACAAGCCCGAGTACACTGGGCCTTTTCGACAGGCGCATATTGGAAATAGCCTCGCTTCTTCACAAAAACGAATCGCTGTTTTACTGCGACGGAGCCAATCTCAATGCCGTAATGGGGAAAGCCAGGGTTGCCGATATGGGTTTCGATCTCATGCACATAAATCTGCATAAAACCTTTTCTACACCCCACGGCGGCGGCGGCCCTGGTTCAGGTCCTGTCGGTGTCACGGAAAGGCTCTCAAAATATCTGCCTGTTCCGACGGTTGAAAAAGAGGGCAACGAGTACAGGCTCGTTTCTGACAGGCCTAAGTCAATCGGATGCGTACACTCCTTTTACGGGAACTTTCAGGTTGCACTAAAAGCCTGGACATATATAACCGTGCTCGGCCCTGACGGGATACGCGATGTTTCCGAAAAGGCCGTTTTGAACGCGAACTATCTCAAAGAAAAGCTTCGTACAAGATACAATCTCCCGATTGACAGGACATGCATGCACGAGTTTGTGCTGAACGACCGCAATGTTCCAAACGGAGTCACAACAAACGATATTGCGAAGCGGCTCCTTGACTACGGATTCCACGCGCCGACGGTCTATTTCCCTCTGATTATTGAAGGGGCCATGATGATAGAGCCGACTGAGACCGAGAGCCTTTCGTCATTGGACGGATTTGTTGAGGCCATGTTTGCCATACTTGATGAGGCAGAGACGGAACCGGAGCTTGTAAAAAGCGCTCCCTGCTCGTTGAAATTCAGGCGGGTCGATGCCGTCACTGCCGCGAGAAAACCGGTGCTTAAATGGGAACCCTGAAAAGAAAGCCCGAATGGCTCAAGTTTACAATTCCGGGCGGCAGCGAGTTCGTCAGGGTAAACCGCCTCATAAGGGAAAGGGGCCTGCACACAGTCTGCGTCGAGGCTGGATGCCCCAATATGGGCGAATGCTTCGGTATGGGTACGGCCACATTTCTCATACTCGGCGATGTCTGCACCAGAAATTGCGCCTATTGCGGAATAGCAAAGGGAAGTCCTCAGCCCCCCGATGTTGATGAGCCGCGGAAAGTCGCGGAAGCCGTAAAGCTCATGGGGCTCAAGTACTCAGTTATAACATCCGTGACCCGGGATGATCTTGCGGACAGGGGCGCGGGGCAGTTCGCGCGTACAGTTCTTCAAATTAAAGAGAGCTGCCCCGGAACAGGAATTGAGCTTCTCGTTCCCGATTTTAAGGGAAGAATGGAATCATCGCTTGACGAAATATCAGAAACGGGGCCTGATGTGATAAATCACAACATTGAGGTTGTGAGAAGCCGTTTCGGAAAACTCCGGCCTCTTGGCGACTACGATTTATCGCTGTCGCTAATAGCGGCAGCAGCATCAAGAGGATTTGAGGCGAAATCCGGGCTCATGGTCGGCTTCGGAGAAACCCTTGAAGAAATATATTCAACCCTGAGGGACCTCAGAGATGCGGGCTGCGTGTCGCTCACGGTCGGACAGTACCTTACTCCGGACAGGAACAGCTGCCCGGTCGAGCGTTACTACAGCCCGGATGAGTTTGACGTTATAGCGGAATACGCCCGTTCGATAGGATTTCAGAGGGTTATGTCGGGGCCGCTTGTCAGAAGTTCATATCACGCGGCTGACAGATAGACAGAGGTTTAAATGCGTATTGAGGATGATGCTCTAATTAACAACGATGCCGAAATGAGATTCAATCCGCCCTGGTACCTGAGAGGGGCAATGGTGCAGACGCTCCTGAACAGCGCGAGGTTCAGAAACAGGGGAAGCGGCGGGCTTGAGCTGAACAGCCGGGAGAAGATCATTGACGCTGGAAACGGTGTCAGGCTTCAGGGCTTCCTCTCCGAGCCGGAAGGAACGCCGCCGCGGGGGCTTATTATTCTGCTTCATGGATGGGAAGGCAGTGCCAACTCGGCGTATATGGTAAGCACAGGCAGGTTCTTCTATGACCTGGGTTTCAGCGTTTTCAGGCTCAATATGCGTGATCACGGCGAAAGCCATCATCTCAATACCGGTTTTTTCCTGGGCACGATGATTGAAGAGGCTTATTCCGCCGTAAAAGAGGCAGTCAGACAGTTCGGAAGAGGCCGAAGCGCCGGACTGGCGGGCTTTTCAATGGGGGCAAACTTCTGTGTCCGGATAGCCAGGATGGCCTCTGAAGAGGGGTATACGGGTTTAAGGCACGTCTTCGCTGTCAATCCTCCGATAGACCCGCTTGATTCAACACGCAGGGTTGACAGGACTGCATTCATTAAAAAGTACTTTCTTGGAAAGTGGAAGAGGTCGCTTGCGGCTAAACAGGACCTTTTTCCGGAGATATATGATTTCAGCGGCATTCTGTCGCTCTACGCGTGCATACCCATGACGGAGAAGCTGCTCGACCAGTACACATCGTTCAGTTCACTTGAGGACTATTTTGGCAACTATACGCTCAAAGAGGGTTACTTCGACAGCATAAAAATTCCCTTCACCCTGCTGATGTCCGAAGACGATCCGATAATTCCTGTTTCAGATTTAATGTCATCGCCCATGAGTCCGAGCGTGCGGTTCATCCTTCAAAAAAGAGGCGGGCACTGCGGCTACATCATGAACCGCAGCTGTGAGTCGTGGTACCTGGGGCCCATGCTCAGGGCATTCACTGAAGAAAAGCTGTTAAGCTAAAAAACGGTAATATGAATATTAAGCTGAATTCAAAGGTGGCACTGACAGCTCTCTCAAACAGCTTCGGGCCCGCTCAGCGTCAGGTCATTGAACTTACTGTGAAACGAATGCAAGCCGCTGGCCTCAATCCCGTATTGTCACGCTATATATACCACACTGGCGACGACAGCTTATTAATGGCAGCAGAGAAGGCCTCCGAATTTAATCAGTTTATTTCGGGGGGGGATGTAGCCGCAGTCTTTGACGTTTCCGGCGGTGATCTTTCAAACCTGGTCCTGGAAAGTCTTGATTACAGCGCTTTCAGGTCGGCTTCAATACCGTTTTTCGGATACAGCGATCTTTCAACGGTTCTCAACGCGCTGCTGGTTAAGGCTGACGTTCCGGTATACTATTACTGCGCGCGCCAGCTCGGAGAGGATGCCTCTGGAATGCAGTATAATTATTTCCGGGAAAACATTGTTGAGCATGACCTGAACGGAATCACCTTCAATATAAAGCCCCGCAGGGGAAGCGCTATGTCAGGCCCTGTCTTCGGCGGCAATATTCGATGCTTCTTAAAGCTGGCGGGGACCGGGTACTTTCCGGATTTAACCGGAAAAATACTGTTCCTTGAGTCATACAGCGGCGGGCTTGAGAGAATCGCTTCTCTTTTCCACCAGATAAACCAGCTTGATGTCTTCAGCCGAATAAGCGGACTGCTGCTTGGAAACTTTACACAGCTTCAGCGGTCAAGGCAGCCTCAGGCCCCGTGGGAGATTGCACGACCATACGCGGAAAAGAACGGCTTTCCGGTGTTTGAAACAGACGAACTGGGCCACGGTCCCCTCGATAGATGTCTGCCAATGGGTGTCAGTCTCAGTTTCATATAATTTTCCGTACAGTATACCATCCTTTTTTATTTGACATTCCCCGTAAAATGTATGATTTATTTTCTGTCAGATGTTTCTGCTCTTCGGGTCAGCGGGCTGGGCGGGGGCTGCTCAGGCACGGAGATAGGGAACAGAATTGCTTAACCGAATATCCTGTTAAGAGGTAAGTTTATGTCTATGAATATTTATGCAGGCAATCTTTCCTATGATATGACTGAGGATTCCCTGAAAAATCTTTTTGAAACCTACGGCCAGGTCCAGAGCGTTAAGATTATCATCGACCATAACAGCGGAAGGTCAAAGGGATTCGGCTTCGTTGAAATGGACGGAGATGAGGCCGGAAACAGCGCTGTGGCGGCGCTTAACGGAACCGAGGTTATGGGCCGAACCATCAAGGTCAATCAGGCAAGGCCAAAGCCCTCCCGCTAAAGGCCCGCACCCCCCGTCAAACTGAAGCGAGTTGCGAAAATCTGGCGCTACCTCTGATGAACGCGGACGGCTCTGTTATGTTCGCTCAACGACGACGAGAAGTGATGGGAGCCGTCGTTTTTGGAGACGAAGAAGAAGTAATCTGTTTCAGCCGGGCTGATTGCAGCTTTAATGCTCTCACGTCCCGGGTTTGCGATGGGGCCGGGAGGAAGCCCTTTGTTCCGGTATGTGTTGTAGGGAGAGGGGGCCTCAAGTTCAGACCGTTTTATCGGCGAATCGAAGTTCTTGACGGCATATCTCACAGTCGGGTCGCAGTCGAGCCGCCAGTTGTTTTTGAGCCTGTTGTGAAAGACAGATGAGATAATTCTTCTTTCTCCGCTGACGGCTGCCTCTTTCTCAATCAGCGATGCCAGTGTGAGGGTTCTGTGCCGGTTGTAAGTGGTATCCCTTATTCCTGCATCAGCGAGCTCCTGTGCCAGAACACTGTTCATCTTTCTGTTCATAGACGAGATGATGTCTCCGGCGTCGGATGACTCGGCAAAGTTATACGTGTCAGGGAAAAGGTATCCTTCAGCCGAGGGAGCATCTATTCCAAGTCTTCCAAGTCCCTCACGATCGAGCGCGTGAATCAGAAAATCTCCCGAGGTTGTAATGCCTTCGCTTTCAAGCCTCTCCGATATCTGGTAGATATTAAATCCCTCAGGAATTGTGACCTTTTTCATTATAACATCGCCCGCGGCAAGCCTGTAGAATATGGGCAGGGTTGATGTACCCTTCTTTATCATGTAAGTCCCGGGCCTGATTTTCCTGTCACTGAACAATAAAGCAGCAGACTTGAAAAAGAGGCTGCTCCTTATCAGATTTTGCCGCCTGAGTTTGTCTGCCACTGATCCGAGTGACTCTCCTTTCTCTATGGTGAAGCGCTCACTCTGCATAAATGCCGGCGGCGAATTTAAATAAAGCGCTGTGCCTGTTGCAAGCAGGGCTGCCGCGGTAAACAGTACAGCCGCTATACGGAGCTTTCGCGGTTTCTTTCGTTCTATATGTATCTTCATTTTTGACTTCAGCCCTGTTCTGTGTTTTTGTCCGGGAATCTGACCGCGGCTATGACTCGGTCCATGTTGGGTTCGGGTGATTCGCTTCCCTGCTTTCTCTGTACGGCAATCCCACCCATTTCTTCGAGAATAGTTTTATTGCCTGCCGCGCTCGGAGGATACTCTTTGTAGAGCGTTGTAAAAAGAGGTGTCTTGATGTTCACCGCTGAACGGGCTGCTTCAAAGATGCCTCCCTCGCCGGGTGCTTCAACGATGTACGCTGCCCCTGACATCGCGCAGATTGCCCTGTTCCTCGCGAATGCGTGGTACTTGTCGGCCTGCTGCGTCGGATAAAATGGGGACATGATAAAGATGGAATCCGGGTTCATGACATCCTGCAGAAACTGCGGGACTTTGAACCTCAAAATTCCGCATGGCAGAACAGCTGCAGTCAGGCCGCCGTTCTCGATTGCCGATCTGTGAGCAACCAGGCCGGCTCCTTTCGCGAATCCGCTGATGGTGACAATGCCTCTTGCAGCCAGCTGCTTTGCCGCTCCGTAAGCTATCAATTCTCCACGCTGGCTGATGTCGCTGTCTCCAAGCACAGCCGCGGAGGGCCTGTTCAAAATGGAAGCGTCTCCTATGCCGTAGAGTATGGGAGGGAAAGACGACGGAAGGCGCTGCGTGAGCAGCCGGGGATAATCTTCAGAAAAGAAGGGAATCACCCGTATTCCCGCGTCGAGAATTGAAAGGTAGTCCTCTTCGACAGAAGGGAGTATATCAGCGGCGTTCAAAATGCCCTTTACGGCCCTGTCGGGGAAGTTGAATTCAGTTCTAAGCTCGTTCTCTGTGAGGCCGAAGATGTCCGTGACCGAAAGGCCGGACGACTGCAGCGTCTCGTGAATCAGGCGGAGATTTACCGGTCCGATACCTTCCGCCTGGTCAAGGGCTATCCAAAACTTTGGGTTGCTCAAATCACTATCCCGGAAAAATATAATCAGTCTGATTCAGAACTAACATTACGCCATATAAATTCAAGAAAAATTCGTTTTAAGCTCCATGCGAATCGATGTCACATTTTTTGAAGCTTTCGTGAGATGGCCCCCGATGCGATGTCTTCCAGGAGCACATTCCCCAGCTTATCACAGAGAGACAGGGCCCGGCTCCACTTTTTGATTCGTTCAGCGTCGTTTCCGGCGAATTCGACAAAGTCTTTCCGGTTCGGAATGCTTCCCCCGGGAAGAGAATTAATAAAGCTGTCAGAAGGGGCAACGAGGACTACATTGGACATGTTTTTCCTGTCAGGCTTCCTCCACGAAAGCCACCTGTCAAACCAGCCGGGCTTGACCGTAGTAGAAAAATGAGGATAGAGGACAATGCCCGAATCTCCGTACGGTATGTCCATGTGATAGTCAGTCATTCCTCCGTCTCTGTAAGTCCCACGCGGGGCCCCTGGAATGTTCCTGACGCCTGACATCCAGAGTGGAATTGAGCCAGAGGCGAGAACTGCCTGGTAGAAGTTGTCTGCCGTAAGCTCAACCTCGATGTGAGGATAATTGGCGTCAAGAAACGGCGCCCGTGACCGGCTGTCGGTGAAAACGGTACGTTTGAAAAACAGGTGAACGCCTTTTGAGCTGACGGTATTGGCGGCTATGGCCAGCCCGATTCCCGCGGCCAGAACAGGCTTTGCATCATAAGATATGAGATTAGCTCCCCGGTCAGAGATAATATTTGTTCTAATGTACGGGTGATTCAGAATGTATTCGATACTTTCGGGTTTTACATAGTCACGGAGCAGCCTGTCAGAGGTCTTCGATATGGAAGCGGCTGAAGCCCCCTTCTCGTGAATCTGCTCGATATAGAGCCTTTCGAAAAGAGATACTGCCTCAACGGGATTCTTTTGCGCGTAGGCAGCGATGCGCCACGAACCTATTGATGAGCCAACTGCGTATAGAGGCTTTTTGCGGCCTTTAAAGAATGTTCCGAAGAGGGCCCTGTCGATGGAGCTGAGGACCAGGAATTTGGGCCCGCCGGCGGCGCCCGGAATGGTGCTGACATCGTCAGGCTTAAGTCCGGAATCCTTAATCTTCTCGTAGGCCGATTCGCCGGCAATATATACAAGGCTCATATAATCCTCCAGTGGCAGGACGCGTAACGTAACGGGTGGTTATGCCGGACAGCAGTGATAAAAAAATACGCCCCGGACGCGTTCGGAAGACATATTCGCTGTCTCTATAATGAATGTCAAACAGTTCTGGAGTTTTACTTCTTGACGGTCAGGAGAAGAATGTCCTCGGGAATCTCGCCGAAGTTGGTGAAGTCGTAAAGAGACTCAATGACCGAATGGGTAATGTCGGTGGCTGTTGAGTCTGACTCGCTGATAATCGGTTGGAGGATGGAGCTTTCCGGATAATGTCTCTTTCCGTCCTCTGACACAGTCCTCGTTATAGAGGATGAGTAAATCAGAAGAATATCGCCAGGATGCATCTGGATTACGATGTCCCGGCTCGTCCTTGCCCGGGTTTGGAGCTGGCCGATGGGTGTGTCCTTCAGGTGGATGGCGTTTTTCCTGGCTTTCTTGAAGAAGAAGGCCCTGGGGGTGCCGTTGGACGAAATGGTAATCTGCCCGGTGGTAACCGTTATGTGGCAAATCGTAACTGATATTATGCTGTCAATGACGGGTATAATCTGTTTCAGTCTGGTCAATATCTGGGCCGTCAAGGTGGATGGCGTCATGAATCCCGCTGACTCGGATCTTGTCAGCGTTCTGATGGCTGAACCGATAAGCGCTGATGACCCCTCGCTTCCAATAATGTCGCAAATGACTATCTGGTAGCGGTTCTTTGCCGGATAATAGGCGTCGATAAAGCTGCCTCCAGATACCGCGGCTGGAAGGTAGGCCGAGGCTATATCGAAGCCCTCAATGTCGTTGAATGTCGGGAAAAGACTCGCCTGGGCGCTTCTGAGAGAGTTTATGTGCTTCCGATGCCGTTCTCCCTCAAGCGCATCGTGTTTGGCCGATGATGAGACCTCAAGGAGAAGTGAAAGCGAAACCGCGGTAATTGAAATGAGCTCTTCAACTGCGGGTGATGGGGCCGATTTCATCTGCACGATGAGCCTTGCCGCCGGTCCTTTCGCTGAAGAGCAGGGGATACTCCTTATGAAAATCTTGTCTCCGGAAGGGTTCTCAGCAGTGAAAGTCACGGGAGAGTCTGAAGAAAACTGCTGCCACATCGATTCGGGCGCAACAGGAACGAGCGTTTCATCGTTTTTAACCATAACAGCCTCTTTAAACTCGCCGTCCTCATCGATGTACACTTCGATAAGCCCGGCGCTTTCTTTCAGAGCCGCTGAAATCTCAAGCCCGCTTTCTAAAAGACGTTTAACAAGCGCTTTGAATGTCATATTTTCACCGCCGAACAGTATTCAATTCATTATAATCACCGTTCCATATGTTGCAAGCAGTATTCGGGTTGAAAAGGTGAACGTAAAGCGCCACTATGCATTATAAAAGAGAAGATCACTCAAGCGGCGTAAACTCAATCCAGTCGATGAGGTAAATACAGTCAGTGTCGGCTGGAGGCGGGCCCTGAACCCAGTCAGTCGAGGTCCACACGTTAAGCTTCAGCTGATATGGTGATGTTATGCTTATATCGTTTTGGCTGTAGATGTAGCTGTGAAGCGTTTTTCCGTCAACGGACCATTCGATCTTTTCAGGCGTTATAGTGAAGCCCCAGACGTGAAAATCGGAAGAGGGGTTGAAGTTTACATCAATGTCAGGGTTTGTGTGATGGCTGCTTTTCCCGTCAGCGTGTACTGCGTAGTGGACCTCGCCGGAATCACCAGCGAAGCTTGCGGTAAGAAATTCAATGTCAATCTCCTGTTTTGTTCCGTCTCCTGAGTCTCCGCCGGATGTATCGTCCCAGTCGATGGTGTAAAATGAGTTGAGCACGCCTGTCACCGATGACGGTTTCAGCCGGGCCTTCCATGTTCCGTAAAGGAATTCCTCCCGCGTCTGAATGGCAGCATTTAGGTAGCCCGATTCGCTGTCGTTTCTGAAGATCATGTGCAGGTACCCTCCGCTGACGTAGCAGCGCTCAGGCGAAGCCTGAGCTCCGTGCTCGGTCCACGTGGCTGTCTGCCATACGTCAGCGTCGACTTCAGTGCCGTCAAAATCCTCACGGAATACTGATGTTCTGAAAACCTCATTACTCGGGTTAGGCTCGATATCGGCTTTATCATTTCCGGCGCATCTGCAAAGAGCGCAGCCTGACAGAAAGATTGTGCTCATCGCGGTTAGAAAGGTCAGTGTTTTTCTTTTAAGCATTGGCAGCCTCCTGAAAGCTCTCTGCAAGTGTAAAAAAGATTCAGCGCGGAATCAAGTAAAAGAATATGTGCCGGCCTGAAGCGCTGAACAGCTTAAGCCGATATCCCCCCGCCCAAAAAAAAGAGCCCTCAATGTGAGGGCCCAATAGTGAGAAGGGGGCTGTCTGGATTAATATTAAAGAGGCGTGAAGCTGACCCAGTCGATGAGATACACGCAGTCCACGTCTGCCTCTGGCGGGCCGTTGACCCAGTCAACGCATGTCCATACGTTGAACTTGAGCTGGTACGAGCCTGTAACAGCAATATCGTTTTCACTGTAGACATAGCTGTGAAGGACTGTTTCATCGACGAACCACTCGATCTTCTCCGGGGTGATGGTAAAGCCCCAGATGTGAAAATCATCTGATGGGTTGAAGTTGACCGGGATGTCAGGGTTTGTGTTATGGCTGTTTTTGCCCTCCGCGTGTACGGCATAGTGGACTTCTCCGGCGTTTTCTGAAAAGCTCGCGGTAAGAAACTCAATGTCAATCTCCTGTTTCGTTCCGTCGCTTGTTGAGGAGCTGTTGTCCATATCGTCCCAGTCAATGGTGAACATCGAGTTGAGAACGCCTGCCGTGGAAGACGGCTTCAGCCGGGCCTTCCACGTGCCGTAGAGGAACTCATCCCGCGTCTGTACAGAGGCGTTGAGGTAGCCCGATTCAGAGTCGTTCCTGAATATCATGTGCAGATATCCATCTTCAACGTAACAGCGCTCTGACCCTGTCTGACCGCCATGCTCAATCCACGTTGCTGCCTGCCACACGGAGGTGTCAAGCACCGGACCGTCAAAGTCATCTCTGAAGATTTCTGCGGCTGTCTCTTCGGGAACTGTCTCGCCGGGTTCATCGGGGACGCTTTCTTCTGGCAGGGTTTCTTCATCAGTTCCGGCGGTGTCCTGCTCTTCTTCGTCATCATTAATGCCCTGGTTCTCTGATGTTACTGCGTCGTCTGTCATGTCTCCCTGTAACTCCTCGCTCTGAGGTCCAGTACTGTCAGGGTAATGGTACTCCGGAATGCTGCCGGCAAGTACTGAATCGCTCTGGCTGCTGCTGTCAGCAGCTGTGTTGCCGTTATCCGGGGCTGTGTAGGCGCCGCCGCCGCATGCTGTTATAATGACTGTCAGCATGGCCGCAATCGATAGCGCGGTTAATGAATTTTTTATTATTGTGTACATCTCAGGTTTCATCGTCTTCCTCCCGTCTGTTTAAATCGCGGGAATATACTTAAAAGATGCTTCGGGGGCAAGAAAAAAGTGAGCAATTAGTGGAAAATGTACAGCCCGCCCGTAAGGGCTTATTGCTCGCAATAAGTGCTATTCAGTGGCGGCACACATCGTCCACAAAGAGGGCAGGAAGCTGTTCAATTGATTTTGTAACAGGAAACGGTGTTTGCCATGAAGCCTGGAATGAAAAGCATTTTCATGTCCGGAATGTACTCAATATCAGCGGCGTTAATTCCAGATGATGTTGTATCAAGAAGAACGAGTGATTCAGAGTCTTCACTGATAATCTCAGTCTTGCCCTTCCAGTCAGTGACAATGTACTTGCCCTCTCCCAGGGGCTTCAATCCGTCAATGCCGCCGCTGTGCTTGATGAGGAGCAGGTGTTTCCCCGTGATTGTGTCTGCGCTGATAATGCCCTGATTAGTTCCTATGAGAAGACGTCTCTTTTCGACGGCAAGGCCATTTGCATTTCCGTAATTTTTCAGGTCAAGCCATAGCGAGATTTTGCCGTTTTTCATCATAAAAACAGTTGAGGTCTCCCTGTCGCTTATAAAGATTTTACCGGAAGGGTCAACCGCGATGTCATTCAGTGACTTGGCACCGTCGACCTTCCAGGTCTTTAAAATGATACCTGTTTTTAAGGACACTCTGTGAAGACGTTCGATATCGGTTACATAAAGGTCGTCTCCGAAAGAACCCATCCCTTTGGGCGCGTCCATGCCCACAGCCCAGTCCATTTTGATGGCTTTGCCGCGAAGAGACATGCAGGATATGAAACCGTTTCCGTCTCTGGCGGCTGGACTGCCGTTAATATTCGAGACATATAAAACGTTCTGTGACTTTGAGTAAAAAACTGATTCTGGTGTTTTGAAGACGGGTCCGCTCTGCCATATGAGAGAAAGTGTAATTGCTATTGAAACAGGAAGGGGGCTGAAAATTGCCATGGCATCCTCACTTATCATAAACTGAGAGTGGGCACAATCATAAATATATTGCTGTCTGATTCAATGTCAATATTTAGAAGGTATTTTTTAAAGGGTTTATGTATAAGAACAAGGAAAGGTTTTAAAAATCCTGGCGACGTCCTGCTCTCCCACACAGTGACCCGTGCAGTACCATCGGCGATGAGAGGCTTAACTACTGTGTTCGGGATGGGAACAGGTGTGACCCTCTCTCTATTGCAGCCAGGAATTACATTAAGCTTTGAGAGGTAAAAAATGTCAATAAAAAAAATTTGCAATCAGGTAAAAGTTCGCCGATTGCGATTGAAATTATCTTGCAATTAAACACCCCGTAAAAAAGCTTTTAAGTGGCTATATTTATTCGTTTAAAAAGAGAGCACAATTGAAATTTTACGGAATTATATGAAATCAGGACAGAAAAAGATAACGGTTGAACAGGTAGACGCCTGTATCAACATGCTTCACGAGCTTTCAGAAAATGCTGAAATATTTACTGAGCTGCCCAGGGAAACACAGATAGAGCTAATGAAGGCAGCGGGCAGGCTTTCTAAACCGGACTGCCATCAGCTGAAACATAGGAAAAAGGCCGCTCTAAGAGAGAAAAAGAGTCAAGTAATGCAAATGGAGCGAAAGGCAAGGGCTAAAACAGGCATACGTCTGGCGAGGCAGGCGGATGTTTTTTCAGCTCCTGAGAGAATTGCCGGACCGTCTGAGTCCGGCAGTCAGGGCGCATTGCCTTCAGAAGTGATGAAGCTGAAATCTCCCCGAAACTGTTATGTCTGCAAGGCGGAGTTTGTGGAGCTGCATCATTTCTATGACAGTATGTGTCCGGCCTGTGCAGGGCTGAACTACAGTAAACGCTTTCAGACGGCGGACCTGACAGGGCAGGTGGCACTGATAACCGGATCAAGGCTGAAAATCGGATATCAGGCCTCGCTGATGATGTTAAGGGCAGGTGCCACGGTTCTTGCTACAACGCGCTTTCCGGTTGATTCCGCTCTGAGATATTCAAAAGAAAAGGATTTTGCTGTATGGAAGGACAGGCTTCATATTTACGGACTCGATCTGCGTTACACTCCTAGCGTTGAGCTTTTCTGCAATCATGTGGAGAGAAGCTTTGACAGGCTTGACATCCTGATAAACAACGCCGCTCAAACCGTAAGGAGGCCCCCGGCATTCTACGCTCACCTTATGCAGAATGAGACCAGGCCTTTCAGCGATCTTAATCAGGATATCAGAGCGCTTCTTGATAAACATCAGGCCTGCCTCAAAGGGCTGTCGGATTCATCTCTTGCATTCAATGAGGGCGTTTCAACTTTGCCTGATAAAATATCTGAATCAGAAAACAGATACATGGCCGGACTAAGCCATTCAGCCCGCCTTTCACAGATCCCTTACATGTCGGACAACCTTATGCCTGCCGGAATATTTCCTGAGGGAAAACTCGATCAGGACTTGCAGCAGGTCGATCTGAGAACAGTGAACAGCTGGAGGCTCAAACTCGGTGAAATACAAACCGCGGAAATGATCGAATTACAGCTCATAAATTCGATTGCGCCATTTGTTTTGTGCAACAGGCTGCTGCCGATGATGAAGAGAGACAACACGGGAAAGAAGCACATCGTCAATGTTTCTGCTATGGAAGGGAAATTTCACCGGTTTAAAAAGGCTGCACGTCATCCTCATACGAACATGGCAAAGGCGGCACTCAATATGCTCACTCATACCGCGGCTGCTGATCTTGCTGAATACGGCATTTACATGAACGCCGTGGATACGGGGTGGGTCACAGACGAGGATCCGGTTCAACTGGCAAAGTTTAAGCAGGAGGTTCATGATTTTCAGCCTCCCCTTGATATCGTTGACGGGGCTGCCCGTGTGTGTGATCCGATTTTTGACGGAATTAATACAGGGAAACACTGGTGCGGCAAGTTCTTGAAGGATTATTTCCCGATTGACTGGTGAAATGAATAATGTAGTCTTGCGGAATCCCGATTTTGGAGACTGTCATGAAACAATTCCTGCGCGCAGCGGCCTTTGCAGTATTGTTAGTAAATATGCACGTTTATGCTTCAACCGACTGGCCCATCTACAAAGGCAATATCTATTTCACTGGCAACAATGACGAGATTGTGGTTCCCAATTCGAACCTGAAATGGCTTTATCAGGCTGACGCGAGGGTCTACAATCCGGTGGTTTCAGACGGCCTCGTCTTCTTTGTTGATCACACCGGGCATGTCTACTGCCTGAGCGAGGAGACGGGCCGGTTCAAATGGAAGATATCCATGAAAGAGACGTCAGCTCCGTTCAGGCACATCCACCATGGAGCCGGCAAGGTAAAGTATCCGCTGGTGAAGGGAAACTACCTCTACATTACCGATCCCATTGCCGTATACTGTATAAACAAGCACACAGGCAGGGTTCTCTGGGCAAGAACTGGCCTGGCGGGCGCCCCCGCGGTCAGGGGAATGCCGAGCAACGGGATTTACTCCGATCCGATAATCGTGTCGGACGAGATTGTGTACGGCACGCGAAACGCCCTTGTCTCGAGGAAGACCGCTAACGGGGCCGAAAACTGGATGAACCAGTCTGTGAGCAGCTATTCGGCCTTTCCGACATACTATGACAGCTTTGTTATCACACAGTCAATGGATTACAGAACCGGCATTTATGAGGCGGTTCTTCTTGACGCGTCTACCGGGAGCGCTTTGTGGAAGAGAAGGCTGCCTAAACCTCTCGTTATCTATCCGCCGGTGGTCTATAAAAGATCCGTATTTATGCCGGTCGGAGAATCCCTTTACAGCCTTGATATTAAGACTGGAGAAACGGTCTGGTCGAAGAATTACGGCGGCATAATAAGCTCGGTGCCGGGCTACACTGACAGGGCTGTAATCGCGGCCGTTGACAACAGGCTAATACTCGTAATTGATCCGGCCGACGGCTCTGTTTTGAAGGAGATCGAGGCGGCTGAAAAGTCCTCTCCTCATTTCGTGACGGTCAGGGACCAGCTCTACATTGCCTATAACAGCTATAAAGGCGAGAAACTTCCGTATGGTAATGTCCGCTCGGTAAATTTCTCGACCGGCGGAGAGCTGTGGAGCTTTCAGACTCCGTTTCCCGGCGCGGTCTCCCAGCCGGCGGCTTCAGGTGGAATTCTGTTTCTTCCGGCCGGCAACTATATCTACGCGATCGGCGCGAAGTCATATCCGCGAATTGTAGAGGGCGGCAGCTCTGTAAGGGGCAAGGACCCGGAGAAGCTCACTGATACTGTGGCTAAGCCTGGTAATCAGGGGGGGGATGGAGCCGCAGACGGCAGCGGCGCTGATCCGCAGGGGGACGGTCAGCCCTTGCGGGAGTTTAGCCTTAAGCTTAAAGATGAATCCGGCCGCGCGATAAGCGGCGGGGCTGAGGTCGTAAAGCTGGATTCCGGAGGGCGCGAGCTCTACCGTTCGAGAGGGCCTGTGGTCAATGGCAGGATAAAAGTTCCCGCAGGCGAAGGTGTAACGATAACGGCCGAAGCTGACGGTTATCTTCCGGGAACGGCTTCGATCTCAGCCGGCCAGCAGGGCGCTGAGATTACGCTCCGCAGAATTCAGAGGGATAAAAGCTATGTTGTTCCGGATATTCTATTTGAGTTCGGCAAATCTTATTTAAAGAAGGAATCGCTTCCGGTACTTTCGAGGCTTGCCGATATTATGAAGAGGGATCAAGGCCTGAAAATTGAGGTCAGCGGTCACACCGACGATATAGGCGATTCGGACTATAATCAGAGGCTCTCTGAAAGAAGGGCTGATTCGGTTGCTGAATTTCTTGTAAAGAACGGGATAAGCCCTGAAAGAATCAAGTCTGCCGGATACGGGGAGGAAAAGCCCCTTGTGCCCAATACGAGCCCTGAGAACAGAGGTAAAAACCGAAGAACGGAGATAATGTTCAGGTGACGCGCGGCTTTCAGTGTTCAGGATAACAGACCGAAAATACAATACAAAAAGTTTACGAAACAGGGAGTTTTATGACTGGTAAATTATTGGCGGCTTTCACGGCCGCCTTTCTTCTGATTTTATCCGCCTGTGCGCGGGACATCAAGCCTCTTGAGGTCAACAGAGGTTTTTACGGAGCTCTGTGGGTTGTAAGAGACAGTATAGCCACTCCTTCAAAGGTAAGGGACCTGGTTGATATCATCGAAGATTCAGAGATTACACAGGTCTTTGTGCAGGTGCGGGGCCGGGGAGATGCCTATTACAGCTCGGATATAGAGCCCTCTGGAAAGGGAGTTAAAAAGGGATTTGATCCTCTTGCTTGTCTTATTGAAAAAACATCATCCCTAAACGTCAGGGTTCACGCGTGGGTCAATGTCAGCTATGTCCTCGACATTGAGGACTATCCGCCCACTGAGGGGCATGTTGTTGCCCGATATCCGAAATGGATAACATACGATCATGCGGGCAGGCCGATTACGGAATACACGAGAAAGGAGATGCAGGATAATCTTGTCGAGGGCATCTTTCTTGATCCCGGGCTGCCGGAGGTCCGGGAGTACACCGCCTCAGTAGTAAGGGATATTGTTACCAGATACAGAGTGGACGGTGTTCACCTGGACTTTATCAGGTATCCCTATTCCGGTTACAACGCATACTATAAAAAGGATTTGAGCGATTTCGGATACAATCCCGGTGCGGTTAAGCTTTTCATAAACAGGTATGGTTATGATCCGACGTCGCGGAGACGAGGCGGCGATAAGTCGGAAAAGGAAAGCTTTGACGAATTTCGAAGGGAGAATGTTACCGATATGGTCAGACGGATACGCTCGGCAGTGAAATCTGTTGATCCGGAACTTGTACTCTCAGCCGCGGTAATGCCCCGCTACAGCGCCGGCCGCAAGGTGTACTTTCAGGACTGGCCCGCATGGCTCGATGAAGGCATTATAGACATGGCCTGTGTTATGAGTTATACAGGCAACATGGCTGAGTACGAGGAATTTATTGAGGCAGCCAGGTCTACGGGACGCTCCCGCAGGATAATTATGGGCGTCAGGGTCAAGGAAACAACGGAACTGAAGACCGCAATCAGGCAGATTAGCGCGGCCTACAGCGCGGGCATGCGTGGATACATCATTTTCAGCTTCGAACACGATAAAAACATGCTTGAGAATATAGTTGAACTGATTAAATACCGGCGAGATGTGTATAAGTATTAACTCAGTGTCTGCAAATTAGCATATCCTTCATGTAGATAAACATTTATAGCTTGACTTGTGCTCTTTAAAGGAATATTGCTCCTGTCAGAACCGGAGATTTCCCTTAGTATAAGGCGCATTGTTCCAAAACTGGAACAATGCGGCCTGTTAATAATACCGGTCATTGAGAGGTAGGAAATGAGGTGCGTAAATACCAGGACGTTTCTGATAATAGGTCTGATGTGCTCCATTCTTTCATGCGAGTTGATTGATGATAGAGCGCTTGAGGACGAACAGGGCCGTCCGATCGGCGAGTACATATTCGCGGGCGGGCCGGAAGGCAGCAGCTCTTATGCTTACGCTCAAGGTCTGGTCAATTCCGCGTCAGAGACACTGGGCATTTTTATGCAAAACAGAGCTACAGCCGGCTCTCTTGATAACGCGCTAAGGCTTGTAAGCGGCGACACATATCATGGTGACGCTTATATGGCCCTTGTACAGGAGGATGTTTACGACTATCTTCAGAGGGAATGTCAGGAAGATTATGAAGCCGATCCTGACAGTGTAAAAACAGACTATCTCAGGGCAGTCTCATCCACAGAAGTAATAATGTCCCTTTATACGGAGACGGTTCATCTTCTGGTCAGCGGTTCATCTGGCATCGGTTCACTCGAGGATATTACAGGAACCCACCGGGTCAATATCGGGCCGGAAGACTCGGGTACGTACGTTACCTCCAGGAATATTCTCAATGCTTATGGTGCGGCATGTGTGGAACAGAACAGGGAACCGGCTGACGGAGTGCAGGCCGTTCTTGACGGCGCCTGCGACGCGGCCTTCTTTGTGACAGAGGCCGGTTCGGAGGTTTTTAAGTCAATACCCTCGGGGGCGGACGTAAAGCTGATTAAGGTCAGTATGCCGGACGGGAATAAGAGCTACAGTGAAACAGGAACAATCTTCGCCGGAGATTATCCGTTCCAGGAAAACGATATCAGCGGCAATATCTCAGTAAGAACCCTGCTGGTTGCAGGCCCCGCTTTTGACGACACAAACGTTGACATTTTTATTGACTACCTGTTTGAACACGCTGAGGAGTTCGGTTCCATTAACAGCAAATGGGATGAGTTGACGGCATCTTTGACGGTTGATTACATTATAAGAAATCCTGAGAAGATGAATTTTAGAGCTCTTTGCAGAATGACGGGCTATCCCGAGCTTGAACCTGTCAATGTTGATGACAACTTTTTCACTGACTATGAGATAAGCTCATATCACGACATGTACACAGAGCTTGATTATTTGATGACCCTGAACACCGGGGTGGGGCTTAAAGAGGTAAACACAACCGGAACCTGGGAAAACGCCTACCGTTTAATGAGAGGCGAGGGAAGAATGGCGCTTGTTCAGGACGATGTTTTTAATTACCTGAAGAGTTCCTCTGATATGTTTGACAGCATAATGATAGCATCTATGAAAAAGCTTGTCCCTCTTCACTATGAGTACGTGCATCTCCTTTCGGCAGGAGGTGTTTTGCTTCCAGACCTTCTGGCTGCCGGATCGAGAATAAACGTCGGCCCAAAGACTTCTGGTTCCTTCATGACGGCTATGAAAATAATCCGCTCATACACAACAGTAAATGAAAACATGAGCTACTCGTTCGACTCCGCCGCGGACGCGGCCCTCAAGGTAGCTTCAGGTGAATACGATGCGGCATTCGTTGTCAGCGGGACACCCTATGACAGGTTTTATTCGCACGATACCTGGGCGCTTTCCAGCCTTGCCGGATGTGAGATCGTTCCGGCGCTGTTTGAAGGCGATATGCCTTCCCCTTACAGACTCGGGCTGCTCGCCGGAGGGGCGTTAGAAGGGAGCTATTATCCATACCGCGCCGAGATTCAGCCGGCCGATATTCAGACCGTCAGAGTCAGAGCAGTACAGGTGGCGTCGCCGGCGTTTGAAAATGAAAACCTGACGGCGTATTTAAAGTCTGTCTTCAGGAAGAGCTATTATATGACCTACGGGCCGGACACCGAGGACTTCACACCGGACCCCCTGTGGATATCCATTAAAAAAGACAGCGTTTCAGCCGCAGACGCGGATTACGACACCTACGGAGAATACGTTGAGGGTGTAAAGGAGTACTTCGTGAATAACCCCTTCGGCTGGCACAAGGACGCGGCTGAATACTATATATCCATGTTCGCGGAGGCCATGTGATGAGAATGAGAATGATTAAGACGGCAGCGTCATCAGCAGCGCTGTTAACAGTCCTCGTGTTTTTTCCCGCGGCGGGATGCGTTGATGACAGTCCAGTGGCATACAACACCTATGAAATCACAACGATTGAACCTCCGGTTGACAGGGTCATGACTGGAGGAGACAGCGTTAAGAAGGTATATATTGGCCATGACCTGCCCGTGAATGTTACAATTACAGCTGATTATGAAGAGGAAAATGTTCCACTGCAGGTCTATCTGCTAAATGTTGACGATGTTGAGGAATATGAGAACGGTATCGGTTTCGCCAGTGATATGCGCATATATTACTGTGACAGGACAGACAGTACCACAGTAACCAGGCTTAATTCCGGGACTGACACGTACGGCATTGTGATAAATGTTCCAGTTGAGGATTCGCGCGATCCTCTTACAAATGACTACAAGACCGGCTACTTCTACGTTCTTGCTGAGGTCAACAAAAATGAGGACGCTGAAATTGACGCATACACTGTCTATCGAAAATTTAAAGACAGGCTTGACAATGAGAATGTTATTTTTGTGGCAAGCGATTATATAAAAAAGCCAGACCTTTCCGTTGAAGAGATGCATTTTACAGGCAGTGAGGACGAACCTTCGGATGTGGTAGTGTGGTACAATGTTGATCTTACAGGCCTGCCGGGAATTTCCAACAGCGGCCTTGACGAAGAGAAGATGATAATTAAGGTCAAACCGAGCGAAAAGGACAGAAACTTTACGGGGACTGTTCTGGTTAAGTCCTCTTCGGCAGACGCGCTGAATGTGCCGATAGAGTTTTATATCAAGAACAGCGATGAAACTATCAGGGTCAATCTTGAAATCTATGATAAAACGATGGGCGGCTGGGTTGAGACCTATTATATACCAATACTGAAGGCAAATACGACTGAGCGCATTACTGTGGGTCTGCGCATTCCTGATGACAGAGGAGCTTACAACTACTTCAGCGACTACGAGGCATGGCCCGAAGAGCCTCCTTCTTCATTCGAAGAGGATTATCCGTTGAGTTATCTGCGCCACTCAATGGGCGCCGCTGATTACGGTTCTCATGAGTTTACAATTGAGGCCGTTGTTAACCCTGAGGGCTCTGTTCAGGAATCACGCTTTATTTCTCCGAATCAGGATAACTCCGAGTACTCGGAAGACGATTACTATCAGGATGGAGACGCCGGCAGGGAGATATCATCTTCAAACAATTCCAAATCCGAGGACCTTGTTTTTACTCTGGAAAAGGTAGAGGTTTCTCCGAATGACGGAATCAAGACATACCCGTATTGCAAAATGGACCCGAAGGACCCTGATTACAGAAGCATCGTTATCTTCTGGGACGGCTTTGAGTTCGCTGTGGGAGATGAAAGCTTCGGAGCCGGGGCTGAGGCGCATGAAGGAATGTTCTTCTACAACTACAGTCTCTACAGCCTCGGAGTCCATGCAGATGCTTATGTTTTCAACAACAGAGTGAGCCTGATAAACACCTACCTGAATGCCCAGTCCCATCCCTATGACATTAAGAATTCCGGGTTTGAGATGAATGTGCAGGCCGCGAGCAAGGTCGTTCTATCGGAATCGGCTGGCGGCTTTTCAGAAAACAACTGGTCTTATCCTATAGTGCTGTTCACGAAGGAATTCGAGAAGGTCCAGTGGTACTACTGCTTCAAGTTTACCCTGAAGGCCGGTGTAGAGGCGACTTTTACTCCGGGTCTAACATTGAACGTGAACGAGGACGGCAGCCTTCTTGTCGACAAGACAATGCAGCTTCTGGGAAGCGCTCAGGCTGACGCCAGCGCAAGCATTGCAGGCCTTGCCTCAGTCGGTCTATACACCTACATGGACGTGGTGACACTTGACTTTTCACAGAAGTGCTATACCACTACGGAGTTGGGCACAGGAGAAAACGAGGGGAAAATAAAGGGAACTCTTAACAGGGAGGTCGGACTCTATCTTACCGGTCCGGCCGGATACATTGACATCTACTTTGAGATCAACTTTGTACTCTTTACAAAAAGGTGGTCAAAAGAGATTTACAGCTATTCATCATTCTCAATCCCTCTGTTTGAGATGGATTTTCTGACGTTTGCTTCAGATGACTATGAGAATCTGACTTCTACCAACTGGATTGACCTTCAGGACAAGAACCTGCAGCCTCTCGATACCTCTGATTCGGAGTAGAATGGTGTCAGGTACTTTAAAAAAAAGGGCAATCTATCTCCTTGCGGCAGCAGGCGCTGCCGCAATTGCCTTACTCTTCTTTGCCTTCAAGGGAGATGGCGTCAGGCTCGACTTTACGGTAAATTCAGGAGCTGTTTACTCTTTAAAGCTTAGAGTCGCCATGCTTGCGGATAAACCGGGAATTTCCGATATGCGCGAAAATCTCGAGATGCACGGTTTTCTGAATTTCATCATTGTTGATACCTCACGTGATGTTGTAAGGACGCGTTTTCAGTTTTCAGAGCTTGAAATGAGGCTCGGAGGCGTAAACAGCAATGAGCTTAAGCGAATTTACATGTCCCCTTTTACCGCGGATATTGACCGAAGCGGAAGGTTTGTATCCTTTGGATTTATGAAAGGGATGAGTGACCGCGACCGTGAACTTCTTTCCGGAATTATGAGGACTTTGCAGTTTGTAAACGGCAACCCTATATTTGGAAGGTGGGAGACTCAGGAGGCGGACACCAACGGGTATTACAGCGCTTCTTACCGCATTGAAGGCAGCCGTGTTTCAAAGGAAAAAATAGAATATATAACCGAAAACGAAAACAGGATTGAAGTTAAAAAGTCCAGGATGTCCTTTGATTTTAAGGACAGGTCTCCGTGGGTGGCGGGAGCGGAAGGTGAAGAGCTTCTCGTTTTTTATCAGGGGGATGAGCCTTACTTTAAGGTTTCAACTTCTGTGTCTTTAAATGTTACATATATTAAGCCGCCTGCTTCATTATCTTCGTCTGCATTAGACACTGATTTAATAGTAACAGCAGGCCCGGGTTATCATGAGAAGAACCGAGATTCATCTGACGATTATATCAGGGAAAGCCGATTCAGGGAACTCTTCGGGGATAAGCCTTTGAAAATGATAATAGACGGCCTGTTCAGGGAAAATCCGGGATTCAGCGCGGCGGCAATAGCAATGATAATGAAATACCTTGAACTCAGGCCCGAGTCAGCATCGGAGATACATGAATACATCAAGACTGTCAAACTCATACCGGTGCATCAGGCAATGCTTGTCCACGCTCTGGGAAGGAATGGAAGTGAAAAATCACAGCGGGCGCTCTCGAATATCATGCATGACAGGGAAATCTCCGGGCCGGGCCGGGTTCAGGCTGCTGTTTCCTTCGGCTTTGTGTCTGAACACAGCGAGGGTTCTATCGACTCGTTATGGGAAGCCTTCGATTCTGCACGGGCTCTTGAGGCCGCAGAAGGCGATGTGTCCGTAGGAACGTCGGCCGTTCTGTCCCTCGGAACGGCAGCTTCGGCCGCGAGTGCAGCACAAAGTGATAAATCGAAAATATCCGACAGAATCAAGGGCAGAATTCGGAGCGAGCTTCACAGCTCGGCTGATGTCAACATCAAGACGGCTCTGATTCACTCAGCGGGGAATACCGGCGACAGCAAGATGCTCGACGACGTAGCGAGATATGTGAAGGACCCGGATTTCAGAGTCAGAAGCGCCGCGGCATCGGCGGTTGGCGCCATAAAAACACCGCGGGCAAACGGCA
This sequence comes from Spirochaetota bacterium, assembly GCA_963663865.1. GTDB lineage: Bacteria > Spirochaetota > UBA4802 > UBA4802 > UBA5550. Next base: position 2,141,135 of record OY760686.1, on the reverse strand, counting down.
TGCTTGCCGATGCCCTGGAGACAGAAAACAATGTGAATGTTAGAAATACTATAGTTACTTCACTTATTGAGAATGTGCCTGATGATCGGGTGGTGCAGGCTGTAATCAGCTCCGCTGAAAATGAAGACAATGACATTGTACGCGGTACAATGTACAGGTATCTGCTCAGGAACAGAGAATATCCGGGAGTCAGGGAAGCCATTGAGCGGCTTCTCAAGGAAGAGAGTTCCGGAGAACACAGAAAGATTTTATCAAGGGCGCTGTACACAAAAAAGAAAGGCCGTTTGCCTGAAGAATAAAGCATATTAATGAACTAACAGGAGACACTCCATGAAATTCAAGAGCAAGTTAAAGGTTTTTATTGCCGCTGCAGCAGCTTTTGCCGCGGCGGGCAGTGCGTCAGCGCAGTCGGGAAACTCAATTAAACCCTACGGCAATCTTTTTGTTTTTTTCGGATATCAACAGTCTGAGGAATTCGATGCCGCCGGGACAAAGGAGACCGGGAAGGACACGATTTACCGGATTAATGAAAACAGCAATATCGGGTTCAACTTTAACTACTCGAAGTATCACGGAGTATTTGAACTTGGAGTAAGCGACTCAGAGGATGAGAGCAGGGTGATTGTCAGAAAGGCATTCGGTGTCTATAAATTCGGCGGCGGCGAACTTATGATCGGACAGGACTGGACGCCTTATACAAGGTGGTCGCATGAAGCGGCGAACTATCACAGATCCGAGGGCTTTGGCGCTATGTATGACAGCCTTGCGACTCAATTGAAACTCTCGTCAGATATTGGTCTTTATATAGACATTATTCAGCCCAATGTTTCCACAATGACTACCTACGACGACACTATTGCGTCAAATCCTACTTCGTCAGGTGACCCGGCTTACGATGAGTACAATCTCATTGAGGTCAAGAGGGAAATAACGACTGGACAGGAGGAGTCAAAGATAAAATCGCTCCTGCCGAAAACAGCTCTGGGCTATGAGTTCAAGGCGAAGGAGAATGTTCTGGGTATAGGCGCGGCTTTCAACGCATACAAGATTACAAACACCGGAGATGTAAGGTACGATAAAGACTGGATAATATCCTATATCACTTACGCTTACGCTGAGCTGCAGGCAGAGGATTTTCTATTTAACTTCAGCGGCGGCTTTTCGGTTAATCCCGCGAACTATGGACTAAAGGTTCAGACACAGGGCAACAGCAACTACCGCGGAGGTGCTGCGGCTGCGATTAGAAACGACGCTACCGGTGAATACGAGATAAAGGATACCTGGAATGTCCAATCCTACGCGGAAGTCGGATATGTTCTGCCTCTGCTTGAGAAGACTACACTGTTTGCCGGCTGCGGATTTTCTATGACTGATTATCCCATGGAGGGAACCGATAGGGACTATGCCATCGAGTACTATATAAACGCCAAGTTCAACATTGGAGGCCTGATAGCCCTTACTCCTTCAATAGCTTACCGCGATTATATGAAGGATTTCAGCGGCAGCAAGGAGGGCTCCGACCTGTACGCAGGTGCGCTTGCTACCATCTCTTTCTACTGAGAGTTCCGCATTACTCGGCCTCTGACCTGAGTGGTAGAGGCCGATATCCCCCCACAATAGAAAGATGCTTTCCATTTTTGAATTGCTGACGTCTTTTCGGTTGACAACAGCGGACTGAGTGAGAGGTTTATCTGGATTGAATTCTGTTCGCCACAAAACGCGTTGACTGGTGCGCCTTACCCCGGCCGCTGCGTTTGAATTGGGGGGAGAAATGCTGGAACTTACATTGCAGCAGAAGGAATCGCTCTGCGTGCTCGCGAGGGCGGTCATAGCTCAGAGGCTTGGCGTTGAAGGGCCATCTTTGAAGCCTGACCTGAGTGACGATGTTTTTCAGAAGAAGTGCGGAGCATTTGTCACGATTCATCTGGACGAAAATCTGAGAGGCTGTATCGGATATATTACAGGAGTCAGAGGTCTTGCGGAAACCGTAGAGGAAATGGCAATTGCGGCAGCCTTCAGGGACCCAAGGTTTCAGCCTCTGCGTAAAGATGAATATCCGGGCATTGACATTGAGATTTCGGTGCTGACTCCTCTGGAAGATGTCTCAAGCATTGAGGATGTTGTAGTGGGAAGGGACGGTCTCATTATTTCAAGGGAGTTTTCACAGGGTCTTCTTCTGCCGCAGGTTGCCGTTGAGTACGGCTGGAACAGGGAGCAGTTTCTGTACCACACTTGTCTGAAGGCCGGACTGCCGGGGGATGCCTGGAAGAGTGAAGGGACGTCAATTAAAAAGTTTACCGCGATCGTCTTCGGGGATAAGGCTTGAGCTGTTCAGAATTGTTTTGTTTATATATTATCACAAGAGAATTGGCAGGAAGCGAATGAAAAAAATCATTATACTGGCTTTAATGGTCATGCCTTTATTGCTCTCGTGCAAGGAACCTCCCGAATTTGAAGAGCCTTCAAGGGTTCTTGCAAAATGGGCCCTGGCGATAAAGCAGCTCAACCATTCGCTTTACCGCTCATGCGAGGCTTTTCCTAAGCAGGCTGCTGTATTTGCTGAGATTTACCGGGATTTTTACTACGATGATTTAACTGTCATTGAATCAGAGCGGAAAGACAGCGGAGAGCAGCAAAAGGATCACGAAGGAAATCTTTTCCGGAGCAGAGAAGTCAGCTTTGAGTGCTATGTTGTGTCACGTAAAACTGGAAAGCGGGTCAGAAAAATGAACGGCTCGGTTTCAATGATAAAGTATTCCGAGAAGCGCTCTTCAGAGGGGTGGCTTATGTTCAACAGGACTTTAACCGAGGTCAATATTTAATCCGGGCGGAAATAATGAAACTTTTTGAGCTTTTTATAGGATTCAGATATCTAAAATCAAAAAAAATGCAGGGGTTCATCTCCTTTAACACCCTGCTGTCAATACTTGTCGTATCACTGGGTGTTTTTATTCTTATTGTGGTCATTTCCGTGATGAACGGTTTTCAATCACAGATCAAGAACAAGATTCTCGACATTGATTCACATATCACCGTTAATGCACTTTATGGTACTCAGGGTGGTGCTATCAGGGATTACAGAAAGCTTTCTCAGAAGATCTCCGGCGTTGACGGCGTCAGCTCGGCCTATCCATTTATTCAGGGGCAGGGCCTTTTGAGGCACAGAACCAATATTAACTATGTGATGATACGTGGAGCCGGAACGCCTGATTTCATTCCCGAGGATGTAAGCAAATTTATAACAGAGGGAAAGGATAAGTATACAAAGGAACGCGGGGTCTACATAGGCGCCGAGATGGCGATAACTAACGGTATAAAGCAAAATGAATACATTGAAGTAATTGTTCCACGCGGAAGGCTGACCGCTACGGAGGGGGTAACTCCGGGACTTGGCAAATACAGGGTGCTCGGTTTCTTTAAGACAGGGTATTATGACTTTGACACAAAGCTGATACTCATGTCCTTTCCGCATGCTCAGAAGCTGTTCCAGGTGGGTGATGTGGCATGGGGAATAGCAGTTAAGGTAAAGGACGTCTATTCCGGGCTTGAGCGGACAAATGAGGCTGTGAGCAAGGCCGCGGGCTATGACTACGTAACGATGACCGCGGAAGAAAAGAACCAGAACCTTTTTTACGCACTTAAACTCGAAAAGCTGATAATGACAATTATACTGTTTCTTGTTATAGTTTCAGCAGGTTTCACCATAATGGGAACCCTGGTGATGGTAGTTATGGAAAAGAAAAAAGCGGTTGGAATACTCAAGTCAATGGGAGCCAGGCCTTCGTCGATTATGGTGATATTTGTACTTGAAGGATTTCTAATCGGCCTGTTCGGCGCGATTTCCGGTGTGGTGGCTGGATTGGCTGCTTCCTTAAATCTTGAGGCAATAATAATATGTGTAGAGAAGTGGGTCAATATATTGGGGGCGAGAATATACGAATTCTTTGATATGGGAATATTTTACAAGATCAGTATTGTTCCTACTCACGTATATTATATTGATTCAATTCCGACAGAGGTTAGCCCTGAATTTGTGGTGTTTATCGCGATATTTGCCGTATTTCTTTCCACCGTCGCGGCAATTTTTCCGGCATGGCAGGCATCAAGGCAGAATCCGGTGGAGACAATAAGGTATGAGTGAGAGGGTTTAATGAGTCAGAACAGCGAAGCGGTAATTTCAGCTGAAAACATAGAGAAGTATTACGGATACGGAAATAATACTATAAGGGTTCTCCGCGGAATATCAATGGAGATAATGAGGGGCGAATCGGTTTCGATTGTCGGTCCGTCGGGAGCGGGCAAGTCGACCCTTCTTAATCTTTTTGGATGTATTGATTCATTCGAAAGCGGCCGTCTTGAGGTAATGGGGAAGGATGTAAGCAGCCTTTCTGTTGAGGATCTTTCAGGCTTCCGAAACAGGCATGTCGGCTTCGTGTTTCAGACCCATAATCTTTTGCCCGAGTTTACCGCTCTTGAGAACTGCATGCTTCCTCTTTTGATAAGAAGAGAAAAGTGGTCCAGAGCAAAGAAGGCTGCTTCAGAGATGCTGGATCGCTTTGGGCTTTCCTCCAGAGCTGATCATAAACCTTCGGAAATGTCAGGCGGTGAGTGCCAGCGCGCCGCTGTGGTAAGGGCGATAATCGGCAGGCCGGATATTATAATGGCGGATGAGCCTACAGGCAACCTCGACAGCAGCAATTCCAAAAACCTTGCCGGTATTTTGCTCGAGATGGGCAGGGAATACGGGCTTACTGTTGTAATTGTCACCCATGATATGGAGCTTGCGTCAATGACCGGCAAAACAGTCAGTATTATTGACGGTCAGATCAGCGAATCCGGCAGTTAGGCCGGATTCCGCTTTCTTTTATTATCAACGCTCGCTGTGTTTTCCAGCAAAAGTCCATCCATTCCCGAAATTAAATAAGACATAATCAAAGAAAAGTACTAATCGCATGCCGTGAAATGCCGATACGTGAAGGGTGTAGCCCAATCTTTACAGGAGGCATAATATGCGGACATTAACTCCAGCCAGAGAGCTTAACAGGATTTTTTCCGAGGATATAAAACTCTATTCAAGCCTTTACTGCCTTGAGCAGGAAAAGACTGAAGCTGTAACGTCGCGCGACGGGAGAGAGCTCGAACGTCTGTCCATTGAGCAGGAGAGAATTCTTGAAATGATAAGCCGGCTTGAAATAGAGAGAAGCGAACTTGTTGAAAAACATTTTACCATGTTCCCCTGCGGCGAAGATGTTGTTTTTTCTGACATACTGGCCAGAACTACTGGAGAAGATGCTGAAACCCTTCATGAGACAGGAAGGCGTCTGAAACAGCTGCTGGTAAAACTAGAGAGGCTCAAGAATGCTAACTCAAAACTGATCTCTGACAACCTTGAGTATTTCAACATTATGATTGATGGACTGAAAAACAGTACATCAATACAATCGGGGTATGACAGCAAGGGAAAGGAAAATAGCGCGGTATCCGGATCAATACTATTTAACCAGACGGCATAGGAGATTTCAATGAATTCAACATTCATGGGCATGGAAATCGGAAAGCGAGGACTGATGAGTCATCAGCAGGCGCTTCATACAACCGGCCATAATATATCTAATGCGGAAAATAAGGACTACTCGCGGCAGCGCGTTGTTATAAGTTCAGCTGATCCGCTCTACGTACCTTCGCTGAACCGGGCGAATAGTCCGGGAAACATAGGGCAGGGTTCAGTCGTATCATCAGTTGAGAGAATCAGAGACGCGTTCATAGATGACCGTATAATGGTTGAAAAGAACTCGCTTGGTTACTGGAACACAAAGGACAGCTTTATTTATCAGATTGAGGCGGTATATAACGAGCCGTCAGATCAGTCAATACGAAGCAGGCTCGATCAGCTGTGGGCGGCCTGGCAGGAGCTATCTAAAAATCCGGAAGAGCGCTCAGGCCGTGAAGTCGTTAAGCAGAAAGCAGTGAACCTTTCAAATGAGGTTAACGCAGTTTTCAGGCAGCTTTCAGATATAAGAGAAAACGCGAACAGACAGGTGTTCCACGAGGTTGAGCAGATCAACATGTTCGCGCGTGATATTCGTGATTTGAATGAACGAATAATGAAGGCTGAAGCGCTTGGAGATAATCCCAACGACCTGAAAGACAGGCGTGACGCACTTGTAGAAAAACTGTCGGAAAAAATAAACATCAGCGTCGGTAGAAGCGATAAGGATGAGCTGATGGTCTATGTCGGCGGAGAGACCATGATACAGGGGCCGGTTTTAAGGCCGCTTGAGGCTGTTAAGGACACGTCCAACAGAGGGTTCTTCGGGGTTAAATGGGCAGGCACCGGTACAAATGTAGAAGTAAGCGGGGGAAGCCTTGCAGGCCTTATAGAGGTGCGCGATGTGATTCTCCGACAGAACATGAATGATATTGACTCATTTGCTGTAAATATAACCGACATGACAAACGAAGTTCACAGGGACGGATTTGGAAGGCGTGGTGATACGAATGTTGACTTTTTTAGGCATCTGACTGCAAGCGACAGTCCGGTAGGGAACTATGACCTCAATAATGACGGAGTTGAAGAGATTACAGCGGTATTTAAGGTGTCCGGCAGCAATCGAATAGATGCTTCAGCCGCAATAGGAGTCACAGGAACTCTGACATTTTCAAGAAACAATGAAGTTGAGACTCCAGTGTTTGTGGATTACAATCAGAACGACACCGTTAACTCTGTTATACGAAAGATAAATGATTCCGGCGCCGGTGTTGTAGCCTATCTGGACCACAATAGCCATATCGCGCTGAAGGCAACTACTGCTGAAGACGATGACAGAAAAAACTTCATCATGAGACGTTTAGAGGATTCGGGACAGTTTCTTGTTGGACTTACAGGCGTCCTGAAGCAGTCCGGCGCTGAGGGTGCATTTGACTATAGAAGGCTCAATGATATTTCAAAGTTTCTTGCCCCGGGAGAGCATATAACAATTACTCCGAAAGGGAATCCGGCGGCGAATATGGCTGTTTCTGACAGCGTTATGTACGATGTAGATATGATAGCTGCAGCGAAAGGAAACGATATTGGCGGAACGGGCGATTATAATACGACTAACGGAATCGGAGACGGAAACAACGCTCTGGAAATCGCCGCTATCAGGCATAAAAACGGCATGGTCGACAGGAAAACAACATTTAATGATTTCTACGTATCACTTGTGGCAAAGCTTGGTACACAGGGCGAAGAGGCAAAGGACAGGGTTGAAAACCAGAATACCCTCCTTAAAAATCTGACAAATATGCGGGAATCCGTTTCCGGCGTAAATCTCGACGAGGAGATGGCCAACATGGTGGCGTTTCAGCACGGATACAATGCTGCCGCAAGGGTGATTGATACAATGGATAAGATGCTTGAGACAATAATTAGAATGGGAGTCTGATATGAACCGCGTAACGAATCAGATGCTTAACAATACAATGATGTACAATTTGACCAGACAGCAGGGCGAGATGGACAGGCTGCAGAACTCGCTCGCGACCGGCAAAAGTGTGACAATGCCGAGGGATAATCCGATAGCCGCCACGAATCAGATGATCTATAACAGCAGGCTCACGGAGATTGGACAGTACATAAGCAATATTGATGAGGCAAAATCCAGGCTAAACGAAACTGATACAGCTGTGCAGTCAACATTAAGGCTATTCCAGAGGATAAGGACCCTCGCGGTTCAAGGCGCAAACGGGATATACTCCAACTTTGAGACGAAAGAGGCCGCCGCAACCGAGATAAATCAGCTCCTGAAGGAACTTGTGGCTATAGCGAACACGAAGGGTGCCACAGGCAGGCCGATATTCGGAGGCTTTCAACGCGGTACAGAGGAGATTCCCGATCCTTTTGTGCCGATATATCAGACTTTAACGGCAGGAAATCAGGGAGATGCGATGATCGGTGTTGAGTACAGAGGGAACACCGGAAGGCAGATGCGTGAGGTTGCCAAGGGAGAATATCTGGATGTTAATATTCCAGGAAACGAGATATTCTGGGCTACAAATCAGACAATCAGCGCGAATAGAGATTCATCTGCGTATTCAGCTCCGTCCAATCAGACAATACGGATAGACGGGAAGGAGATTTCTGTTACGGCAGGCGACAATCTGGATATTATAATAGATAAGATCAACAATTCCGGTGCAAGCGTCAGGGCCTCCAGAGGCGGGTTGAACAATCTGATAATGGAATCTACTTCTCCTCATCAGCTATGGTTGGAGGATGTTGGAGCGGGTACCGTGCTTCAGAGTCTTGGAATTATAAGCACAGAGTTTCCCAACCCTCCCAACAATTTTGACGCAACCGCAAGCGTGGGAGGCATGTCAATTTTTGAAGCCGTGATTACACTGAGGGATGACCTGGTCAGAGGAGATCAGGAGCTCGTAGGCGGTAGGGATCTTGGTCTAATAGACCTTGCACTCGATAACATACTGAGGCATACGGCCGCGGTCGGTGCAAAACAGTCAAGAGCGGACGAGCTCTCAAGAAGAAGTGAATATGAGAAAGGATACGTTCTCGACATGGTCTCAAAGACAGAGGGAATTGATTACGCGGAGTCAATAATGAATTTTCAGTGGCTTCAGACTGTGCATCAGTATGCGCTTTCAGTTGGAGCAAAAACAATAAGACCAACATTAATGGATTTTCTGAGATAGAAAGGATAAGGAGCGAGATTTGAAGCAGACTATTAATTCAAGACCCTTCGGAGAGATTGAGATCGATGAACGGCAGATTATTGATTTTCCGGAAGGGCTCCTCGGTTTTGACTACGTGAAGAGATTCGCTCTACTTGACGCGGGCGATGATAAATCGCCGTTTAAGTGGCTTCAGGCTGTAAGTGAGCCCTCGCTCGCTTTTGTCGTCATCAGGCCTGAGGACTTCATGAAGGATTTCAGTCTGAAGGTGTCTCAAAACGATTTTGAAGCTGTTGGCGCGGAAGACAGGAAAGAACTGCTTGTATTTGCCATTGTTACTATACCTCCTGATCCTTCAGAGATGACAGCCAATCTACAGGGGCCCGTAATAATAAACGCCGCAAAGAGGCTGGGAAGACAGGCAATATCTCTTAACGAAGATTATCACGTTCGTCACAGGATACTCGACGAAATGAAAAAATCAGCTTCGGCTGGGGAGTAGCCGATGCTTGTACTTGCAAGAAGATTAAATGAAAGCATAATGATCGGCGACGACATCGAGGTTGTTGTCATTGATATTAAAGGCGATCAGGTCAAGCTGGGAATTAAAGCTCCAAAAAAGGTTACGGTTCACAGAAAGGAGATTTACGCCGAGATTCAGGGGCAGAATATCGAGGCCGTGAAGTCTGAATTTGATCCTGCCAGTCTGCGTAATCTGTCAGACCTCTTTAAAAAGGACAAGTAGAATAATTCGGTTAACGTAGAAGAAATCTATCGAGCAGGATGTGCTGCTTTCCAAAGAGCCTTATCCTTCCTGATGTTGAGCTAAAACCGCCGGATTTTTTGTACGGTCTGAGCAGGGATGGTATAATGTCTGTGTCAGAGTATATTCGTTTTCCTGCAACATCCGAAGCAAACGCGGTAAATATATTGTCAAAAAAAATAAGGAATCGCGGCGGCGTGTAGCCTGTGCGGCGATTGTAAAAAAAATCCGCTACCGAATATGAAGCTGATTCGGAGGACGCGGAAATTCCGGACGTGTCGCTGCCTTTGCTGAACGAAAACTGAAATCCTTCGGCCAGGACAATGCCGGAGACGCTTTTCGGTATTATGAACCACGACCCGTTCCTTTTAAAGGTGGTGTAGTTGTATTTTTTGCTCTCGGTTCGGCGTTCGGGTCTCTCTTGAATTGTTTCTCTTATATGCACGGTCGATGGAAAATCGGTAAATCCCCGGTTGCGCAGTTCAATAGCTCTGTCAAGGAGACGGTATATTAATTCGAAGTCGATACCGCTTTTCGTGTACCTTCTTCGGTATCTTTCAATGACCGCAGAGAGTCTAAGAAGTTCTTCTCTTCCGCTGATGTTGTTGAATGAGGCGCAGATTGAGTTTAGTAGTTTAACCTGCCTGTCAATATCGCTGTAAATTGCTCCAAAAACCGAGTATTCTTTTTCGAGCACTTCCAGGAGAGCGCCTGTAGAAACTGATATTTCATCCAGCCGCTGAAGGTTGTCCTGCCAGAACAGAGTGTAGTCTGTTTCGTTATATTTTTTCAGCTCTTCGTTCATTAACAAAACCGGTTATGAAACAAATTCAAATTATCTGCCGGATATCAACCTTCACAATTATTAAGCAAATATCCCTATGAAGTCAAGCTAAAGATTGACTTCATTTATCACCCGGATGGAATGCTGTCATTGTTTTTATATCAGCTTTTTAACTATTTTGTTTTTATTAATAGAAACAAAATGGTTTCCATTTTTTTATGAATATAAATACTGACTTGACATACGTTTTTTGCGCATAAAATTGTCATCATAAATAAAGATCGGAGAAAATCCATGATAGGGAAAAAGATAAGATTAGAGAGGATAATCAACCGTAACACAGGGCGTACCATTATTGTTCCTATGGACCACGGGGTTACTGTCGGGCCGATTGACGGCATAGAGAACATATCTGAAACGGTTGACTGTGTATCCAACAGCGGAGCCAACGCTATACTGCTCCATAAAGGGCTGGTAGAAAGCGGGCACAGGAATTCAGGTAAGGATATAGGTCTGATAGTCCATCTTTCAGCAAGCACGAGTCTTGCCGTTGACTGCAACGCCAAGACGCTTGTGTGTTCCGTTGAGGAAGCCGTCAGACTCGGGGCCGATGCCGTGTCAATCCACATTAACATTGGAGCAAACACCGAATCAGACATGTTGAGCAGCATGGGACTTGTTTCAAGAGCCTGCCGTGACTGGGGAATGCCACTTCTAGCTATGATGTATACAAGAGGTCCTAAAATTGAAAATCAGTACGACGTGAGCGTTGTAAAACACGCGGCAAGAGTAGGCGCCGAACTTGGCGCTGATATAGTCAAAGTGAATTATACCGGAACACCGGAATCTTTCGCCGAGGTTGTAAGGGGCTGTCCAGTCCCGGTGGTCATTGCCGGCGGCGAAAAGATGGAAACCGATGAAGAGATTCTCGAGATGGTGAAGGGTGCTGTTCAGGCCGGAGGCGCAGGAGTTTCAATAGGAAGAAACATATTTCAGCACAGGTGTCCGACTGAAATCATGGAGTCAATTTCAGCGATAGTACATGGAGAGAATAAATGAAACAGTGCTGGCTTCATTTGCCTGAATGGAACAAGGAACTTGTGACGGAATCAATAGAGGCTGGGGTTGATGTAATTCTGACAACAACAGAACTCGTACCCAAGGTTAAGGAGCTCGGCCGTATTGCAGTTGCATCTCCCAAGGGTGGAGACCTCACGATTCCGCAGGACGTCGATGTTATTCAGATTAACAATAAGGACGATGAAAACAGGGCTTCCGCCTCATTGAAAACAAGAATAACTGCTGTAAGAACAACTGATTGGGATATCATACCCATTGAAAACCTTATACCGTCAGGCGGGGAAAGACTCTTTACGTTTGTTAGAAATTACGATGATGCGGTGTTGGCTGCGGGGATTATGGAAAAGGGCGTTGCGGGAGTAATACTTGAGACGGAGGATCCGTCAGAGATAGGTCGGGTTGTCCGCTATATAAAGAAAATAGCCGCAGACAGGTTTGAGCTTGTCAACATGAAAGTTGTCTCTGTAAAAACCATAGGAATCTGTGACAGAGTTTGTGTGGATACCTGTACAAATCTGGAAATGGGACAAGGGATCCTTGTCGGCAACACGAGTCAGGGTTTGTTTCTCGTTCATGCCGAGAACATTGAAAACCCGTATGTTGCTCCAAGGCCTTTCAGAGTAAATGCCGGAGCTGTGCATGCCTACGTCAAAGTCCCTGATGACAGGACCCGTTATCTCGGAGAACTCAGGACTGGAGATCCGGTTCTTGCAGTCGATAAAAGCGGTGAAACCGTAACAGTCTATGTGGGCAGGTCGAAGGTTGAGAAACGGCCAATGCTCGTTGTTTATGCCTCTGACCCCGACGGGAGAGAGCATTCAGTCGTTCTACAGAATGCCGAGACTATAAGGTTGACTGATCCCGATGGAAGTCCGGTAAGCGTTGTAAACCTTAAGCCTGGCGACATGGTTCTTGGCTATGTTGAATCGGGCGGAAGGCATTTTGGAATGGCAGTCGATGAAACCATAACTGAGCAGTAAAATTAGTATATAAAAAGATTCATTAAACGTAAAGGGGGCAGCTGTCTGGGCTGTCCCTTTACGTTTGCCGAAATAACATAATCAGGGGCAAAATCATTGACTTTTTAACTGTCTTTTACAGACAATGGACATATATTTAAAGAAACCGGTAAGGCCGGTCAGTCATTTCTATGCGGGCTGGCTTAACTCTGGTATTATTTTCAAATATCTGCTGACTTTCGGGCTTGAGGCTCGAGCTGCGGTTTAGCCATGATGGGCCGGATCGTCCGGGGGTTGACTGATTGAAATTTTTAAAATATACAAAAATAATCAAGGAGATGTCAATGTCGGACAAAAAAGTAATGAAGTCAATGGACGGTAACATGGCAGCTGCCCATGTCGCCTACGCCTTCACCGAGATTGCTGCTATCTACCCAATCACTCCGTCTTCACCTATGGCTGAACACGTTGATGAGTGGGCCGCATATGGCAAAAAAAATATTTTCGGCGAAGAAGTAAAGGTTATTGAGCTTCAGTCTGAGGCTGGAGCTTCGGGAACTGTTCACGGCTCGCTGCAGACAGGAGCGCTTACTACAACGTTCACAGCGTCACAAGGTCTGCTTCTGATGATACCAAACATGTACAAGATATCCGGAGAACTTCTTCCCGGTGTTTTTCATGTAACCGCAAGGTCGCTTTCTGCTCATGCGCTGTCAATCTTTGGTGATCATGCAGATGTTTATGCTGCCCGCCAAACCGGTTTCGCTATGCTGGCAAGCGGAAGCGTCCAGGAGGTTATGGATCTGTCGAGCGTCGCTCACCTGGCTTCTATAAAATCCCGCGTGCCTTTCATGCATTTCTTCGACGGTTTCAGAACATCGCACGAGATTCAGAAAATCGAAGTTTTGGATTACAGCGATCTCGAAAAGCTCGTTGACAGGAAAGCTCTGGATGAATTCAGGCAGAGGGCCCTCAGCCCGATGAATCCTGTTACAAGAGGAACTGCCCAGAACTCTGATATTTACTTCCAGGCAAGAGAAGCAGCGAATCCTTTCTACAATGCTGTCCCTGATATGGTCGAAGACTACATGAAGGAGATCAGTAAGATTACCGGACGTGAATATCATCCGTTTACTTATTACGGGGCTCCGGATGCGGAAAACATTATTATTGCAATGGGTTCAGTAACCGAAACAATCAAGGAAACGATTGATTACCTTGCCGCAAAGGGTGAGAAAACAGGTCTTATATCTGTGCATCTGTACAGGCCTTTCTCAGCTAAATACCTGCTGAATGTGCTTCCCAAATCAGTCAAAAGAATCGCAGTACTCGACAGAACGAAGGAGCCGGGCGCTAATGGCGAGCCGCTGTACCTTGATGTTCGTGATGTGTTCTACGGAAGAGAAAATGCTCCTCTGATTGTAGGCGGAAGATTCGGATTGAGCTCAAAGGATACGACTCCGGCTCAAATTATTTCGGTATATGAGAACCTCAAGCTTTCTGAGCCCAAGAATCAGTTCACTCTGGGAATCGTTGATGATGTAACTTTTACATCATTGCCGGTAGGAGAAAACGTTGAAGCCGGAGCTGAAGGAATCTTTGAAGCGAAGTTCTATGGACTCGGGTCAGATGGAACTGTAGGGGCGAACAAGAACTCAATCAAGATTATTGGCGATAATACTGATATGTACGCTCAGGCCTACTTTGCATACGACTCAAAAAAATCCGGCGGTATAACAATTTCGCACCTACGCTTTGGAAAGAAGCCTATCAGGTCAACTTATCTGATCACATCTCCTCACTATGTGGCATGTTCGGTTACTGCTTATGTTGAACAGTACGACATGCTCAAGGGGCTGCGTAAAGGCGGAACATTCCTGCTTAACAGTATATGGGATGCCGAAGAGACAAAGAAAAAGCTTCCTGATTCAGTGAAGAAGTATCTTGCTGATAATGAGATAAATTTCTACATTATCAACGCTACTGCGATTGCTGAGGAGATAGGATTAGGCAACAGGACCAATACGATTATGCAGTCAGCATTCTTTAAACTGGCTAATGTTATCCCTTATGATGCTGCAGTATCTTATATGAAAGACGCCATAAAGAAGTCATACGGTAAGAAGGGCGACCAGATTGTAAATATGAACAACAGTGCTGTTGACAGAGGAGCAGACGGGTTAGTCAAAGTTGATGTTCCGGCTGAATGGAAATCGCTTAAAGCCTCAGGTCTTCCGGTAAGAACTGACGTACCTGATTTTATCAAGAATATCTGTGATCCGGTTAACAGACAGGATGGAGATAATCTTCCTGTAAGCGCTTTTGCTCAATATCCTGACGGGACATTCCCTGCCGGTACAACAGAGTATGAGAAGAGGGGAATAGCTGTTCATGTTCCTGAGTGGATTGCTGATAACTGTATTCAGTGTAATCAGTGCGCCTATGTCTGTCCTCATGCAGTAATCAGGCCTTTCCTGATTGATGAGAAGGAGGAAGCCGGGCTTCCTGCTGATACAAAGACTCTGAAGGCTGTCGGTAAAGGACTGGAGAACCTCAAGTTCAAGATTCAGATCAGTCCGCTTGACTGTACGGGATGCGGCAACTGTGCCGATGTTTGCCCGGCGAAAGAAAAAGCGCTGGTTATGAAGTCCCTTGAGTCGCAGCTTCCTGAGAAAGAAAGATGGGACTACTTTACAAAAAATGTCACATATAAAACAAACTATGTTTCTACAGCGACTGTCAAAGGCAGCCAGTTCGCTCAGCCGCTTTTTGAATTTTCAGGAGCATGCGGCGGGTGCGGAGAGACTCCGTACATAAAGCTCATCACTCAGCTTTTCGGCGATCGAATGATGATAGCAAATGCTACAGGCTGTTCATCAATTTATGGAGGATCAGCGCCTTCAACACCTTACTGCAAGAATTCATGTGGAGAGGGACCTGCCTGGGCGAGTTCACTTTTTGAAGACAATGCCGAGTACGGTTACGGAATGCAGATCGCAGCTGAACATATGAGGAACAGAGTTCTGAAACTCGTTCAGGATTTCTCAGCAGACGCTTCCGGTGAGCTGAAAACAGCTGTCGATGAATTTATAGCAGTGGCCGACAAAGGAGAGGAGTCTAAAAAGGCTTCGGTAAAGCTGATAGAGCTTCTTGGAAAGGATGGAAGTCCCAGGGCGAAGGCTATACTTGAAATGAAGGAGCATCTTGCGAAAAGATCGGTATGGGTCATCGGCGGTGACGGATGGGCTTACGATATCGGTTACGGCGGTCTTGACCACGTGCTTGCTTCAGGCGACGACATTAATGTTCTTGTACTCGATACTGAGGTTTACTCAAATACAGGCGGACAGTCTTCAAAGTCAACCCCGACAGGCGCTGTTGCAAAATTTGCCGCATCCGGTAAGAAGATCAGAAAGAAAGATCTGGGTATGATGGCAGTTTCTTACGGATATGTCTATGTAGCACAGGTTGCTATGGGGGCCAATCAGGCGCAGTATCTCAAAGTCCTGAAAGAAGCAGAAGCATATCCGGGGCCGTCACTCGTAATTGCTTACTCTCCGTGTATTAACCATGGACTCAGAAATGGAATGGGCAAGACGCAGATGGAGTCAAAGCTTGCGGTTGAATGCGGATACTGGCATCTGTGGAAGTACAATCCGATGCTTGAAGCTGAAGGGAAAAATCCTTTCAGTCTTGATTCAAAGGAGCCGGATTGGTCTAAATTCCAGGAATTTCTTTCCGGAGAAGTTAGATATACAACTCTTAAAAAACAATTCCCTGAGCAGGCTCAGGAGCTTTTCAAGGCTGCTGAAGAGAACGCCAGGTGGAGATATGAGACGTATAAGAAACTTGCTGGGAAATAACAAAAAAAGCGGCCTGAATGGGCCGCTTTTTTTATTGGTTTGCGATTATTAAAACCCGCATTGCCGTGTAGATGAGGATTTTTGAACCTGGTAAACCAGGTGGGTTCCCGCACGGAAAGTCCGGCCTTCTCCTCAAGGAAGCTTGACCATGTGATCCGGATATAAGGATCCCGAGTCGTATAGTATTGGCTCAAAAATACGACTGATCTATCACCTGCAATGCAGGCATAAACATTCAAAAAAATACCACCAGATATGGCAACTTTTTTTTTATTCATTGACAGTTTCTCGACTTTTTATAAACTACTTTGTTTAACAGTTGAAACGGGAAAGTCCTAAATGAGTTTGACTGGTCAAAATGAGGATTGATATATGTTTAAAAAGTATTTTGCCAATTTCTTAAAAAAAGCTGTAAAAAAATCAGATAGGGCATCGGCCTCGAAAAAGACATCCTCCGCTGTAAAGAAGGGTGTAAAGGCAAAGCCACGGACCGAGTCAAAGAAGACGTCCGTCAAGATCGACATGAAATCACTTAAAGAGAGTTTGAGCGGTATTATCCCTGCAAATCTTGCTATTGATTCAGCTCGGCCGGTTGATGCCGGAGGGTTCGCTCCAGACGGTGCCGATTTGCTGATATTTCATCCATATTGCAGAGACATAGTAAAGATTATGGATGGATGTGTCCCTTTTTCGATTGTTCGCGGGGCAGTTTTTGCCGTGGATAATCTAGATAAAAAGAATCTTCAGGAAGTTGTCAATCGGGTCAGCGGGGTTAAAAAACTGTCAATGTATTCTGATGAAGAGAGCGGCAGAAACGTTCGTGTTCCATCATTTGTAATCGCCGGCGGGACCTCAAGCGGAATGATGGAAATAAAGAATGATATCCTGAATTATTATACGAATAACAATATTGATAGTGAACACGAATTTGATATTATGATGATTGCGGATAAAGGTATAATAGTAAAAAATTGGAGGGAGCCCAGATCCTTTATAGCTCTCGAAACTCAGGAAGACACAATGATGTGGTTTTTTATTTTGATGAATGAGTATCTTGATGTAAAGTCTGAAGTTGAGATTGATTTTAGAAAATACGTGAGAACAGAAAAGACTTACAGGGAATATTGATTATTTCGTATCCTGAGCTGCCTGCACCTGGTTATGTGAGTGCTGGTTCAGGTTCTACAAACCCATTTTAAGGAGAGGTAAAATGAAGAAAGTATTGAGTATCCTTTTCCTTGCTGTGCTTGTTATCCCGATTTTGGGTGTTGAGCTTTTGGCAAAGGACAGAAACGTCATACTTGTCCTGGACTCATCCTACAGCATGGCCGGCTCGGGAGGCAAGGACATAATTAATCAGGTAAAGGAGAGTATATCGTCATACATTGATGGCCTCTCAAACTCAGATAATGTTACTTTTGTTACATTTGATGAGAGGGTAAAGGTATACCCAACGGTCAAAATCGAGGACAAAAACGACAAGGATATCCTGAAAAAGTTTATAAAAATGACAACCACCCGCGGGAAATGGACAAATACCGCGATGATGATTGAAGAAGTTCGCAGAAGGGCGGCCGAGCTTGAAATGGACAATCCCGATTCACAGGTTGTTATTGTAGTTATGACTGACGGTATCGACGATCCTTCACCCGGTTCCGCAAGAAGGGCAAATATCAAGAACATAGCCGACCATTATGAAGGAAAGGATTGGTGGGTATATATTGTGGATTATGCCGGTTTAAAAAAAGGGAAAAGCGATCAAGAAAAGGCGGGCAGTCAGGGGGCTGCTGGTGATGGCGATGCTGCTTCGGTAAAGGGTAATGTCAGAGTCATTGATGCAAGCGACGAGCCGCTAAAGGGCCTTGAGAAGGTTGAAGCAGCCGTAGATTCGAGAAGCGTGTCTTCTTCGGAAATTGCAGGGGCCGGAATAATAGCAGCTATTATAATAATTCTTATAATATTGATAGTGCTTATCAGAAGATTTTCGCAGCTCAAGGCGCATGGCAGGATTGAATACTGGAATAATGAAATATTAAATCCAGTTGTTGAGCACTTTGACATTAACAGGTTTAACTCCAGGGTCATAGTAATTGGAAAAGGAGCCGGTTGTCATCTAAATATCAGAGAGTTCGCCGCAAGAGCTTCATTCGCTCTTAAGGCTGTCCGTGGAGCAAAAGGGGGAATCTCTCTGTCATTGCTCGTTCCTGAAGGAATTAAGGTGGAGTTTAAAAATTCTGAGGATAAGGGCTTTATTGAAGACGGCGATGTTTTTAAGGTTAAAAACTATACTTTTAAATATTTTGCTTCATAAGGCCGATAAGGGATTATGAAGCCCGTGTAAATTAATAATTCTATCTCGTGATTAATTGCAAATAAATCTTGACATTAATTATCCTGATAGTGTAAATATACAAAATAAATGTATTGAAACAGTTTTATCTCTTTTAACGCTTTACACTCGTTTAATTGTTTGAAAAGGAGGATTCATAAATGTCTTTAACTCAATTTCCAAAAAGCCCGAATAAAGTCCACCCTACCATTCCCAATGCGGTTGGTTCAAGGGAATCACTGGCACAGGAAGGCCGAAATAAGGTAGAAGAAGGAAAGCTGATCGTTGATGAAACAGCTGACAAGATTTTAAATCAGGTTCTTACCAAGCTCCCGGACGAAGTCCTTGAAAAGCTTGATGTAATGGGCGGTTTGAAGGAGAAGCTTTATAACTACATCAACCAGACATATGTTAATATGTTTAACCGCTACACGGTTACAATGGAAGATGAGTTTATCAAAAAGGTCAGGGACTTTGTTGATAAAGAAGAATCAAAGGGTCTTGCCAGGTATACACCGAAAGAGATTGTCGAGATGCTGGACAAAATTGGCGGCGCTGACAAGTTTCATACCGGTGAGATAGAAAAGTCCATTGTAAACATGTATGGCCACCTTCAGGGACATATTCAGAGAGGTGTAAATGATCTGGAAACAGAAACAAACGCAATTTTAAGACAGAAGACAGATGTTGGAGCTTTCGTCAGAGGCGAGAACGCCTACGCGATTCTAAAATGCGTTTTTAAAGACAATGAACTCCGTCCTAAATATGTTTATGATGTTAAACTTTCAATTAACATTCTCGACAGTGAGCTTGTTAGTCCAATGTACCATTATCAGACAACTGTAGAAGCTCTGATGAAAGATGCGATCCAGAAGCATATCCAGGATCTTATCGACAGACAGGTTCAGCAATTTAATGATGAGCTCGTCGATCAGGGAAAGAATGAACTTACAGCTGCCGAGAAAATGTTTGAAAAAGTTAAGAGAATAGAGGGATTCACTGACGACGAGAAAGAGGATGAGAAATCGAAACGATATACTATCCTCGCTAAAAAATTCCTTGATAAAATTGAGGGCCTTAGAGCCGAGATAGATCTTGATGAGTTTGACCCGCTGAATATCCGTGAGAATATCAAGCATATAATTGATGAAGAGAATATTCGAAACAGGGGATACAACACATGTATTAACTCGATAACTTCAATTCTCGATACAAGTAAACTCGGATATCAGGTTTGCGATAACATGAAAAACGCAAGGGTATGTAATATTCGAGAATATGAAGAGGTAGATCACACTCTTCTGCCTGATGAAAGATATGGAATGAGGCTCGCATTTCTCGATCAGAATCAGCTTAGAGAGGAGAAAAAAGAGTACGACAAGCAAATGTCGGCATTCACAACTGAGATAATGGCAGTTTGGGAAGTAGTCCATGCTTATTATGAATCCAGAAAGAGATTTAGATCTCTGAAGGATTTTGATGATCTCGCCGGCAGACTCATGAATAAGGATTGGAAGCGTGAGAAGAAAATGAGAGAGGCTGATCCTGAGTCAATAATATGGAATGAGGTCGGAGAGCTATACAATGAAGATACATTTGTTGAAAAGAATAACAGAACTTATGAGCAGAGAATTAAAAATCTTAAAGGCAAGCTTGTTTACCTGAAAGACCTGCTTAAAGGAATGCATGGATATCAGAATCCCGTTGAGCGTGTTATCCTTGATGAAAGAATAAACTTCCTTGAGAAGAGATTCAACCAGTTTACATATCTGGTAAATCCTCATCATATTCAGCCGGGACTTATCCTTGATATTGACATAACAACAATTAAACGTAAGCAGTATATGCTTAAGGGTATGTCAAACGTACTTAATGAGTTTCTTTACAGTGTTTCAAAAGGATTTGCAGATGCAGCATTCGCTACTTACAGCAGAAGACGTTCAACAATGCGGGAAGATATTACGCAGTCTTTCGCCGATGAAGGAGCGACTGGTGATGATCTTTTTGCTGCAGCGTATAGCGCACAGTCCGATAGCGAAGCTTCAGGATCTGTTGAGCTTCCATCCGCATCAAAGGGAAGAAAAAAGAGATCAGGCCTTACTGAGATATAACCAAGCAATGAATCAGCATAAATACAGGGGGAAGCCGGTTAGGCTTCCCCTTTTTTTACAGGAAATATTTCAAAATACTTGCATATTATAGTGCAATATCATAGTATATTCTATCACGTAAAATTGCAAAAAGGAGATTTGGTATGGACACCACATATTATTCGCTGGCTACAAAGAGTAATTTCAACAAGGCATTGAGGCATTTTTATTCTGTTAACGATGTAGTTGCTGATATGGAAGCGAAACGAAACCTGGCGGATGTTATGAATACTTTTCTTGATGAAGAGGAAGTTAGTCAAGATCAGATATTGCCAGTTGTAGGGGCATTGTTGCGAGACCGTTACGGTTATTCAGCAAGATCAATAAATCTCCTTTCAAATCTCAATGAATTTGAAAGTATATATACTGAAACGATGAAGTGGACCGCTGTTGATATCGTTATCGTTTACTTTACGTCAGGCGGGAAGGTATTGCTGATTAATCCAAAGAATCCGGAACACTGGGAAAGGGTTCGTGAAATAGTGCAGGATCAGCTTGCGGTTATTTACGCAAGGTTTATAAAACAAAATGATAAAAAAGTTGAGCAGGACGCCATTAATGCTATTGAGGAGATGATGTCTGGAAAAGATGTTTTTATAAGTCCAGATTTTATTGATCAAACTATTGCTCCGAAATTGCCGGTAAAAAAACCGGTTACTCAGGCCGCACCATCTAAAAAGAATGTAACGCCCAAATATGCGGTGCAGGTTTCAAACGAATTATTTCACAATGGAAATGTAGAAGCATGGAAGAAGATAATTGAAAGCTTCACAACGAAATATCCTGACTTGAAGGTATATATATACCACCAGAATGAACTCATAAATGACATAAATGCGCTTTTTAAATGGGGGAAGGTTAAACATGGTGATTCAATTTTCTTCCAGGTGGCAGGAGAGGATATTCGCGGCATTTCAAAGCTGCAGAAATATCTTTATGAAGGCGCCAGCCACAGATTTGAGCAGTTCTTGAAAATCGGAGTGGGTAAAGTGCTTAATCTTTTCTAGGATTATTAATCTAAAGAAGAAATACTGGAGAAAAAAATGGAAAATATTATTTATTTCAATAAAGATTTAAAAGAAATACCTGCAAAGCAAAAAGAGAAAATTGGTATCAGGGGCAGAAGAGCAGTTGATCTTGCATTGATGGGATTGCCAATAGCTCCAGGCTTTATTATAGATTCGGTTTTAACGAAAAAGCTTCCAAATGTAAATCTAAAGGAAATGCTAAAGTCACACATCACAAATCTTGAAAAAGAAACAAAGAAGAAGTATGGTGATTCAAACAAACCTCTTCTTCTGAAGGTAGTGTTGAGTTCTGACCTCAATATACCATTTTTTCCTTCAATTCACAATATCGGGCTAAACTTTGAAACCGTAAAAGGGTTTGCAAAATTTACTGACAGGGATTTCGCAAACGGTGAATTTTTGTTTTTACTAAGGAGGGTCGGGCAGTATCTTTTCGATATGACCGCAGATGAGATTAAGAAGTTTGAAGCGCCGTTTGCGGCAAAAAAAGGTACAAAGGAAAAATCAGATGAAATGATTAGTGCGTATTTAAAGGAATTTGGCGAAGAATTCATGCTAGACCCTTATGATCAACTTAGTCTGATATTGAAACAGGCAGCTTCAAAATACTGCGATTCTGAAATAGACGTTGATGATTCAATGTCTATAATTGTTCAAGTTATGGTTTATGGTAATTTTGGTGACAATTCGTATGCGGGTAATTTTTACACTCGTAATATAATCACCGGAGAAAAAGAAATTCAAGGACAATATTTGCAAAATGAATTTGATCTGACGAAAGGCAAGGCACGAGCATTGTCTTCGATAGACAAAGGGTACTTAAAAAAGCTTTCACAGATGGCCCAGAGTATTGAAGACAACTTTCATGAGATTAGAGATGTAAAGTTTACTATTGAAGAGAATGATTTCTGGCTTGTCGAACAGAGAGAGTGTGATGAAAAGTCAACACAGGCACAGATAAAAACTCTCCTTGATTTATGCAGCCGTGGTATAATAGAGAAAAAAGAGCTGATTAAAACAATTAAGCCCAATCAATTAAACGAACTTCTCCATCCAGTTATTGATCCTCGAACAATTAAAACAGTTAAATCAATAAAGGGAGGAATCGCAGGATCAACTGGAGCTGCTATAGGCCGTGTTTTCTTCTCTACGCCAAGGCTTCTCGATGAATACAAAAAAGCAATAATGCACGGCGAGGATAAAAATCTCATTTTGGTACTTCCGTCTTCTTTTGCAGAAGATGTTAAGGCTATTGAGGTTGCTCAGGGTGTTATCACGACTGAGGGAGGATTCTCATCTCATGCTCCTGTTGTTGCAAGAAGCCTTGGAAAGGTCGCCATGGTTCAACCTGACATGAAGCTGACGAAAAATTCACTGACTATTGGCGGGAAAACAGTAAAAGAAGGCGACTATATTTCAATTAATGTCCCTTACTACGAAGATCCGACGATCTATCTTGGAAAAGTCGGTTTGATCCAGCCTGATTTTAAAACAAATGGGCTTAATGATTTCCTGGAAATAGTTGATGGATATGTCACAGATTTTAATGTTCGCGCAAACGCCGATCAGGGGCGAGATGCTTTAGTTGCCCGTGATTTTAAGGCTGTTGGAATCGGACTTTGCAGAACTGAACACATGTTCTTTAATGAAAAACGCATAATGAAATTCCGTGAAATGATAATTGCTACAGATGATAAAGATAGACTTAAGGCCCTTGATGCACTAAAACCGATGCAGAGAGCAGATTTTTATGAACTGTTGAAAATCATGTCGGATAAGCCTGTAACTATCCGTCTTCTTGATGCCCCGCTACATGAATTTCTGCCGAGAACAGATGATAGTATGAATGAATTCATCACATACATGAAAACGAGGCAGAAAAACCTTAAGCCGGCAGATCTAAAGGCAAGATGTTCTGATCTTGCTGAAATGAACCCGATGCTCGGGCATAGAGGATGCCGTGTAGCTGTAACATATCCAGAGATTTACGAAATGCAGGTTAGAGCAATTTTTGAGGCAGCATGTATGCTCAAAAAAGAAGGCGTAAAAGTTTTACCAGAAATAATGATACCTATCGTTATGAGTGAACAGGAAGTTAAGTTTATTAAAAATGGCAAAAAAATTGAAGGTCAAATGGTTAAGGGAATCCTTGATGTAAAAAAAGAGGTTCTAGAAGAATACGGTATTGACCATCTTGACTGTAAAATTGGAACAATGATTGAACTTCCTGCCGCCGCTCTGGGTGCTGGAAATATAGCACAATATGCGGAATTTTTCAGCTTCGGCACCAATGACCTGACTCAGACAACTTATGGGCTCTCAAGAGATGATTCTACGACTTTCTTCCCGGATTATTCTCTTTATGACTTAATGAAACACAATCCATTTAATCTACTTGGCGATGAAGTCAAGGAGCTGATAGAGCTGGCTGCTCTACGGGGCAGACTGACCAGGCCGGATATCAAGATGGGGCTGTGTGGTGAACATGGTGCAAATCCGGATAATATCCGATTTTGTATGAATACAGGGATGAATTATGTTTCATGTTCGCCTTATTCAATCCCACTTGCAAAGCTTGCGATCGCACAGAACAATATAATCGAGATGGAAAATGTAGACGTTTAGTGATCTAATTGAGTATATCTGTTTAGAGACAGATATACTCAATTATTGACACTCGGTTCGCATTTTAATTGACAGAGACAGAGCTCAAGATAACATTGTAATTGGATATGCGCCCGTAGCTCAGCTGGATAGAGCGTCGGACTTCGAATCCGCAGGTCAGAGGTTCGAATCCTCTCGGGCGTGCATGAAAAAACCGCGGTTTTTTACCGCGGTTTTTTGTATTTATGTTTTATAAATTTTTACCGAAGACAGACAGTCTAACTCCTCCAAAGTATTCAGCCTCAAGCTTTCCGTCTTTAAATCGGTCATAGGTATATTTATAGTTTATTGATGTTCCGCCAAAAAATGAGATTCGATTCAATATTTTTATCCCAGCAGACAATCTTCCCTGAAGTACCTGGAAGTCGTTCGATGAAGAGTAGTCAAAAATCTTTTTGTTGTCCACTGTCAGTTGGCCCACGTCAACGCTGAAAAATAATATTGAAACAGGTATCTGTACACCGGCATAATAGCTGTATCCGAAAGAATCACCCTTGCCACTGAACTCTGAATTGAATGTTGAACCCGCAATGATTGAGTAAAAATATCCTGATCGGAACAGAAAGCCTGTATTTAAAAGCATGGTTGTGCTGCTCCAGCAGACCAGCTCAATTCCGCCGTCACCTGATACATTTATAATACCAATCGGAAGACCTCCGGATTCTTCGGCTATGTTGATTACTCCGAGTTGAAGACCTTTAACGTTTTTAGAAATATTTACTGGTGCAATCTGAGCGCCGGTAATATTGTCAGCTTTGTTGAACAGTCCGGCAATATTAACACCCTTGAAGGAATCTTGTGTTATATTGTACAGTCCAGCGGCATTGAATCCTGAAGATGATTTCTCTGAATAGTTAAAAAGTCCGGCTGCCTGGAAACCGGAAGCCTTACCACCAGATATGTTGTATAGGCCGGCAATGTTTACACCCGAAAAGTCATTGACTGTTTGATTAAATAATCCAGTGGCTGAAAAGCCGTGGGAATTATTACCACCATAGTTGAAAAGGCCAGAAATACGGAAACCATAAAAATCTTTCCCGGATGTATTAAAAAGGCCTGAAATCTGGACCCATTTGGTTTCGCCGTCGGACATATTGAACAGTGAGGCTAACTGTAATCCTTTTGTATCACCATAATTAATGTTAAAAAGACCACTGTGTTCAACACCGGCAAAATCTTGACAAACAACATTGAAAATATTGCTGAATAACAGGCCTTCTGCGTTGCCGCCCGCATAGTTCCCTATTATTGAACAATGAAAACCTGTCATGTCATATTCTGTTACTGTAGGGCCAAAACCAAAACTAAATCCGTCGATTGCAGCAGAATAACTCCCAAAGAGATTAAAAACAAATCGATTTTGAATATTTTCTCTTCCGCTTTTGCGGTATATTGGCGAGAAGTACCACACCTGTTCCTCAAAATTATATTGATGTTGACTTTTTTGAATATCAGGCATTGGATTAGTGCCTCTTTGAAGAGTATACTCGGTATCAGCTCTGGTGAGCAGATCTAATTTAAGTTCAGTTTTCTCACCTTCCTGCAGGACCAGTTCCCCTTCGAGAAGAGTGGCTTCCTGGGAAAGAAGTACTGTATAATCTCCTTCTTCAAGTCCAAGTTCAATATCCTGGCCCGGCATTTTTCTGAGCTCACAGACGAGGATGTCATTGCTGTTTTTGACATAGAGTCTGCCGTGTATACTTGCTGGAATTACAAGAATAGATGAACTTCGACGAATGTCAGTCATGATAACGTCGCCTGTTCCAGTCATTTGAATTGCATAGTTCGGATGCTGCGGACCGGCAAGAGTCTGCTGTGTACCGGCAAGGGTTTCGAAGTAAGCAAACTGGTAAGCCTCATTTAAAGTAATTTTCCCGTCGCGATTGAGGTCAGCTGCACCTCTAAGTCCGGTTAAAAGATAATGAGTGAAAAACGAACCACGGATTCGGTCGGACTCCTGTGAAGCTTCGTCTACGGAGCTTGAAGTCATGAAAGCAAAACCCTTCATGTTGTGTGCTGCATCGACTAAAAAGGGGGAGCGTAGTTTGCCGCCCTTAAGCCGGGTAAAAGCGCCTGATGAACATGAGTCAAGTATGGCAATTTTTACGTCTGCATCAATTCGGTTGATAATGTCTCTGATTTCGGTATAACTGACATTCTCGTTGCCAAGCAGAATTGATTTTTCATCTGAGTGTCCCGAATAATAAAATAAAAACTCTGTTCGTTCATCTTTGTTTGATATGGAGCTTACTGAAGATGCAAAATCTGTTAACTCTTTTAAAAAAGCATCCCTTCGTGGATTAACAAGCAAACGTGAGTCGTCTTTCGATATTCCTCCTATTGAATGTAGTAGTCCGGAAAATGAATAAGAGTCTTTTACCGCGTACTTGAGTTTTACTCTTTCGATACCACCATCATTAGCTCCTGCAACGAAGCAAAACCTTCTTATATGATTTTTACTCTCGGCATTTGCAAGGCCTACAAAGAGTAATAGAGATGAAAGAATAATTAGAATCCTGTATATATTTGCACTATTTTTCATAACTTGCCTTCTTGATAATTATTGAGGAAATTTTATATTCCTTGCCAGGGTTAAAAACGGGAGTTTCAGAATTGTTTATATTACTTATGATTTTATCTGTCTCAAGCTTTAGGGCTTCTAATATTTGATTAATTTCAAATTCTTTTGGTGATGTAATAAATAGGAAGTATTCAAAATGAGGCGCATCATCAAGCTCGTATGAGTGACTTACAAGTTGTTTGCCGCCAGCCTTGATTGCTGTTTTTCCTGATGTGTCCAGAGGCAAATGGGTTGAAATAGCACCCCTTCCGTCTAATGAAAGAATTGTTCCCCAGCAGTCAGATGGGACAGAGTAGGCTATTTGAATTAGATCGCCCTGATGGGCTTCCGATCCGGGTTCCAGTAGTTTGACCTTCCCACGTTCTTTTAAGTATAGATAGATTGAGGGTTCGCCCTTGATACGTGTTGTATCATTGGAATGATCTGTTGGATTGTATGCGGATATAACAGAATTGTTCTTAATATTTGCAACTGTGGTGTTGTTACTATTTGCGGCGATTGAAGACACAGAGGTGTTGTTGATTGTATGCGGTGTGTTGTTGAAATTTATAACAAGAATAATTACCGCTGCTGCTGCTGCGGGAACAATCGTTAATAAATATTTTGAGATATTAACTGTTTGATTATTATCCTTAATTGACATTTTTAGATGTTTTAAGGTATTAAAGGTACGAAAATCGTTCTGGAAATTCCTGGTTTGTTTATTTATCCTTTCAATCCTATTTTTTAGCTCTGTGTTTTTAATGGCAGCAGTAATTTCATGCATTTCTTTGTCAGGCAATTCACCAAGAAGAAAACGTTCCAGTTTGATATCAGATATATCTGAAATTTTCATTGTACTTCCTCCACAGAGATGTATTGAAGGGCGTCCAATTTAAGATTCCTTAGCCGTTTTCTAACACCGGAAATAGACAGGCCCGCGATCTCAGCGACTTCTTTCAACGTCATTCCATCACGGTAATGCAGGTATGCAATAAGTCGTGTTGACTCTTTGTGACGGCTGAATATCCTATCCAGCAAGTCAGTATCGGCTACTCG
Organism: Spirochaetota bacterium; assembly: GCA_963663865.1. Classification (GTDB taxonomy): domain Bacteria; phylum Spirochaetota; class UBA4802; order UBA4802; family UBA5550. The sequence continues at coordinate 2,113,226 of OY760686.1, read as the reverse complement.
GTTTTCAATATTGTCTGACACAGGATTTGGCTTTTCGGCTATATCATCGCTATTTATGTATGCCGGAGCGTGTCTGTCTGCCCTGAGCATATTAAGGCATACATTTGTCGCGATCGTAAAGAGCAGGCTTGATGGATAATATCCATCCAGCTTTGCCGAATTTGTAATCAGCTTCATAAAAACCTCCTGCAGGGCGTCATAGGCTCTGTCATCGTCGTGAAGAATCGAAACGCATCTTCGGTAAACCATAGGCCCGTACTTGTGATAATAAGATTCGATATCGATCTCATTTTTCATATATGAACACCTTTATCAATATATTATTTAAACACCTGATTCTACGTGAAGTGTCCTTTTTAAACCAAAAAAAAGTTGGAATAATTATTTTATTTGAAATGCTGTTTCTTGATGCAAGATAAAAACATAAAGAATGAAAATTAGAGAGTATAATTCAGAAAAACATTGACACATTTCATGGTGGGTACTAATTTGACTTATATCAACGGGGTGTAGCTCAGTCCGGTAGAGTCCTCGGTTTGGGACCGAGTTGTCGGAGGTTCGAATCCTCTCGCCCCGAAGAGTTTATACGCGCCAGTAGCTCAGCTGGATAGAGCAACGGCCTTCTAAGCCGTAGGTCTCAGGTTCGAATCCTGACTGGCGTGCATAATCCCAACTTTCTTCCGAACCCTCAAAAATATCAGAATTATTCCAAAAATATTTAATCTATTTCCACCTGGCCCGTTATATGTTCAGGAGGAAAGCTATGGTAAAAAACGACGAATTTAATCATAATTCTATAAGCAGGTACTGTCATGACCTGATTATACCCGGTAATTATTTTGTTTCAATTGTGGCCGAAAAAGACTTATTAAGCAGCAGGATTGATTTTGAAAACAAACAAAAAAATCCAAAGGATAATGAACAGGTAATCAGGGAGATATTTGATTCAGTGATAATGATATCCAATATTCTTTCAGGGAAGGGGATAGCGATTAAATCAGACAGAGTCCATCTGACAGTTGGTGTAAATGAAATATTGTTTGAATCTGCCGGGGGTGAGTCATCAAAGGAATTTCTTAATCCAATAAAAATGGCCGTTGCAGTTTTTAAGAAGCTGACATCCTTATATTTAACTGGAGAGGGGAATGCTCTCTGGAAGACAGGCTATTATGTTCATTATGTAAGTTGAATAGAAAGTGTAGATTTAATAAAAAAAGAAAACCTGATCTTTTGAACAGGTTTTCTTATAAGTTTCTTGGGCGCTGACGGGATCGAACCGCCGACCCTCTGCTTGTAAGGCAGATGCTCTCCCAGCTGAGCTAAGCGCCCTTTATTATTTTTACAGTAGATTTACTACCTTTAAAAGCTAAAACTGACCTCGGTTCGACTTCAATCTCTCTCCCGGCTATGGGAGATTGAATCCGTCTAGCCTTTTTCTCCGCTTTGTAAAAAGTACCGAATGATCTTATCTCAACACTTTCGTCATTATCAACACTACTTTTTATTTCGTCAAGAAAAGTATCGATAATTTCCTGAACTATAGACTTTTTAATACCATACCTGTACGAGATGGTATTAATGATCTCGGTTTTTGTCAAACTCTCTCCTAAGCCTGTGAATAGGTATTAATCTTTCTGGCGAGTCGAGATTTTTTTCTCGCAGCAGTATTTGTATGTAAAATACCCTTTCTTGCTGCTGTGTCAATGGCCTTGACATAGGAATTGAAATATTGAACCAAAATATCTTTGCTGGTTTCTTCCTTTGATTCTATTGCCTTTAAAACCTTCTTGCTGGCAGTTCTAAGAGTTGAACGTACATGAGAATTGTTAGCTTTTCTCTTCTCATCTTGTCGGATTCTTTTTTTCTGTGAATCTATATTAGCCAATTTGAGCACCTTTTATTTTATGTTGATATGTATGGATATATGTAATCAGATATGAAAACTGTCAACAATAATTAAGGATCAAAAATGAAAATTAAATAAATTTTCAATCCAAAGCTAAATCTATCAATCAAACATTAAAATTCTAAACAGACGGTTTGTGTAGGCCTGGAATTTGCATGTATAACCCCCGTTTCCATCGAGACGTATTTGGAGAAAAGCTTTCATGCCTTTTATTTCATAAGAGTAATGGGAAGCTTTCGTTTTATCGGAGACAGGTTTGCCCGTAATTTTTTCAATTTCTTTTTTTAGTCTGTTAGTATCACTGAGACTCTGTTTTTTCCAGATATACATAACGGATACGAGTCTTTTTTTTATAAAAAGGCAGTCTGTTGATGGATTATGTCCGTATTCTATAACGGTTGATAAATTGGCTGATTCTGAGGATATAGCCTTTACATGGTCATAAATCCTGTTTTTGTATCCTGATTTCTCCGACGGCTTGAAAACATGAAAGCCTTGTTTTGATTCCGTCCTCACTCTAATCTCTTCAAAGCTTTCATCCCAATTGATATTAAGAAGAGATGGAATCGAGTGAGTGCTTATCAGAAGGGATGTGATTAGTGAAAAAATAATCATAACGCTTATTGTGAGAATCTCCTTGATATTTTTCCATATATGTGTTAAAATGTAACTGGTCACCGTAAAGTTCTTGCATGCGTTGTCAATAGAATTAAGAGATAATCGCTGGTACTTTCCAGTTATTATCGATAGATGATTATATTTTGAATTACTGTAAACAGGGGTGTGTCGTGAAAAAAAATATGATTTTTACACTGCTGCTTTTATTTTTTACACTGCTTTCCGGGCTCTATGCGCAGAATGCTGAAGTGGTGGAAGATGAATTTGAGGGGATAGTGGTCTATGTTGATCAAAGCAAGCTTGAGATAAAAAGCGGTGCTGTAGAAAAGAAGTTTAGAATTCTTGAATCTACACGTGTGGAAAACAAGAGCGGAAAGCCCATGTCTTTGAAGGTATCTCTCTGTCAGAAGGTTAAGGTTACATTTCTAAAGATAAAGGACAATCCTTTGAAGAAAATCATAATTCTCAGACCAGGCTATTGCGGTAAATGGTCGGGTTATACCAACTGAGCGGGAGAGTTATGAATATACACATAGTAGGCATATGTGGTGTTGCTATGGGAACGCTTGCATGTATGCTGAGGGATTGCGGACATATAATAGCAGGTTCCGATTCTGGTATATATCCCCCCATGAGCACTCTTTTGGAAGAAGTCGGAATCGCTGTTTACACAGGATTCTCCCCTGAGAATGTTGGCAGCCCGGACATCGCAGTTATTGGTAATGCGGTCAGTCGAGGAAACCCTGAGGTTGAGTATATTCTGAACAATAATATACCATACAGATCTTTTGCGGCTATGATGAGGGAGTTTTTTTTGGAAGGCCGCGAGGTTGTCGCCGTTTGCGGTACTCACGGAAAGTCTACAACTGCAGCACTACTGTCATTTATTCTTGATTATGCAGGCGAAGATCCTTCTTTTTTTGTCGGGGCTGTCTTATCTAATTACGGAGCAAATTATCGCCTGGGGAAAGGACGTCATTTTGTAATAGAAGCGGACGAATACGATTCTGCGTTCTTTGAAAAGTATCCAAAGTTTATTTCCTACAGACCGAGGCACCTGGTTATGACTTCTCTTGAATTCGATCATGCCGATATCTACGGGAGTTTGGCGGAGATAAAAAAGTGGTTCAAATGGCTTGTTAATGTAATACCATCCGCAGGTGAAATTGTCTATTCCGGTCAAGATCATAATCTTGAGGATGTAGCTTCTGCCGCGGTTGGGCCGGTCTATTCTTACGGAAACAGTTCAACTGATTTTGAGATCACGTTTCAGTGTTTTGAAGGCATGTGGTCTCTTTTAGAGATGCAAACAAAATCGCACGGCAGGCTTCAACTCAGGACAACATTGCATGGCGAATACAATTACTCAAATATTGCCGCGGCTGTTGGAATGGCGCTTCAGATGGGTGTCAGGCCCGAATTGGCTGCGCAAGCCGTTTCTGAATTCAAGGGAGTAAGGCGCAGGCAGGAAGTAATATTTCACGATGAGTATCTGACTGTTCTGGAGGACTTTGCGCATCATCCTACTGCCATCAAAGCTGTAATGAGCGCCGTGGCAAAGAGGTATCCTGAGTCAGAGATTACTGCTGTCTATGAGCCCCGTTCTGCGACAAGCCGAAGAAAGGTTTTTCAAAATGATTTGCCCTCATCCTTTGCGGATGCGGCCAGGGTAATTCTTAAGACGCCTTATGGCATTAATTCAATCCCAGAGGATGAAAGGCTCGACATTGAGAAAGTTGCTTCTGATATAAACAGTATGGGGATTGAAGCTTCAATATATGACGATATCAATCCAATTATAGATAGTTTAACGACTCTCAACTGTAGAAGAGTTAAATCAGTATATCTCATAATGTCAAATGGCGGATTCGATGGTATTTACGACAGGCTAAAAGAAAGACTGAGCTCGTCCCGTTCGGTCGAAGGGATTCCATGTGGCAGTTAATGCTTTTCTGGTGGGTAGATTATGAAATTTAGAAGATTTGTTTTTATTTTTGTACTATTATCAGGCTCCGTATTTCTTATGATTTCAGGCAAGGTGTCTGCTGATGAAGAAACTAATAGAAAAGAACACTATGCTGTTTTAAATCTGACCGGATCAGTTAACGCAGTATCGGCGGACTACGCTGTAAAAGCCATCAATAACGCTGCAAAGGGTGGAGCTCAATTTACCGTTTTGCAGCTTGATACCCCCGGCGGGATGATGGAGCCGATGAGAGATATAATTAAGGCTATACTTTCATCAGATGTTCCTGTTGTAGTTTATACCTATCCAAAAGGCGCGAGGGCTGCCTCAGCTGGTGCTTTTATTATGCTATCTGCTCATGTGGCGGTAATGGCTCCCGGGACAGAAATCGGTGCGATGCATCCCGTATCACCATCGCTGGATTTTATGAAAAAAGACAGGGACGGTGATCCGGAAGGCGCAATGGAAAAGAAGGTCCTTAACGATACGGTTGCCTACGCCAGAAGCCTTGCTGAAAAGCAGGGTAGAAATGTCTTATGGGCAGAAAAAGCTGTTCGAAAAGCGGTATCGAATACAAACTCGGAAGCCCTGTCTCTCGGTGTTGTCGATTTGATTGCAGACGACATGAGCGATTTATTAAGAAAACTTGACGGTCGTAAAGTCAACATCGGGAAAAGGAGCATCACACTTAGTACTTCTTCTCTGGAAGCCGAGTTTATTGCTATGGACTGGAAGGATCGTTTCCTGAACAGGTTTGCTGATCCTCAGGTAATATTCTTCCTTTTAATAATAGCTGTCGCCGGGATATGGATGGAGCTAAAGAACCCGGGAATGATTGTTCCGGGTGCGCTGGGGGGAATATCGTTGCTTTTATTTCTCCTTGCATCAAGGTTTATGCCTGTTAATGCTTTTGGCGTTCTTCTTATCCTCCTTGCAATTGTTCTATTCGTGCTTGAAGTGCAGTTTATCAGCTATGGGCTTTTGACCCTGGGAGGTGTTGTGGCATTTGTAATTGGCTCAATGATTCTTTTTGATTCACCGCTTGCCGGAGGGAGGCTCCCGTTGGAGTCGATAGTTGCGGCTGTGATATTTATTCTTGCTTTTGTTTTTCTGGTGCTCAGGCTCGGTATAAAGGCGCATAAAGAGCAGGTTTCGACCGGAGCTGAGGGAATGGTTAACTCTGAATGCTCCGCATATCTTGACTTTTCAGACAGGAGGGGGAAGGTATCTGTTCATGGTGAAATATGGAACGCAGAATCTGATGAAATTGGTATTAAAAAAGGCGATCCGCTAACAGTCAAGGAAGTAAGGGGGATGTTGCTTGTTGTGAACAGGAAGTGAATGGATTTAGCAATCCAATATTATATTTATAACTCTGGAGGGGATTATGACACTGGGATTTGTGCCGACACTGGTTATTCTTGCTGTAATACTTGTTTTGCTTTCAGTTAAGATTGTAAAGGAGTACGAAAGGGCGGTTGTATTCAGACTTGGTAGGCTTCTCAAAAAGTCCAAGGGGCCAGGAATAATTGTAATTATTCCGCTGATTGATAAATGGGAGAGGGTGAATTTAAGGCTTATTGCGATGGATGTTCCTCCGCAGGATATTATCACGAAAGACAATGTTTCAGTGAAGGTGAATGCCGTTTTGTACTTTCGCGTAGTTGACCCGAATAGAGCGATTACCGAGGTGGACGATTATCTTTATGCTACCTCTCAGCTGGCACAGACTACGCTGAGAAGTATATTGGGAATGGTCGAGCTTGATGATCTTTTGGGTCACAGGGAAAAGATAAACTCCGAACTTCAGAACGTCCTTGATGTTCAAACAGACGCGTGGGGAATCAAGGTATCGGCGGTTGAGGTGAAACATGTCGATCTTCCTCAGGAAATGCAGAGAGCAATGGCCAAGCAGGCTGAAGCAGAGAGGGAAAGAAGGGCGAAGGTGATCAATGCTGAAGGCGAGTTCCAGGCTGCCGAAAAGATGGTCGAGGCAGCTAAGATGATGGAAGAACATCCGGTTTCAGTTCAGCTGAGGTATTTGCAGACACTGCGGGAGGTTGCCTCGGAAAACAACTCAACTACGCTCTTCCCTATACCCATTGATATTATGTCAGCTTTTACAGTAAAAAAATAACTGGTAATCTTAATTATGAGATAAAGAGGTCTGAATCGAGCAGGCCCTCTTTATCTTGTTTAATTCATGATTTAAACCATAATGAGGAAGCGGCCGCAATAAGAACAAACCGTTAACTCATTTCTGTCGCTAATCTGTTTTAGATATACCGGAGGTATCTCCATGTGGCATCCGCTGCAGCTCGTCTTGTCAACAATAGCGAACGGATTGGAGCTTTTTTTTCTCATTCTTTCATAGTATGTCAGGGATCGATTGTTGATTAAAGCTTTAAGCCCGTCAATTTTCTTTGTTAAGGATTCTTTCTGTTCTCTGCTGTTGTCATACATATTGTAGAGTCTGTCCAGGCGGATTAAAAGATCCAGGTCGGACGACGGCATTCCGCTTAGAGTCTCGGGTTCATCAGAATGAATAATCTCTTTTTGAGATATGGAGTTAAAGTACATCTCTGCTTCTTTTTTTAGTATATCGTGTACTGCTTGAGGGGAATTTGCTGAATCGAGGAGTTTTTTTCTGGATTCACATGAAAATATTCGAGCCATCATGCCTATCAGATAGAGATACGATGTGCTCATATGTGTCGGGAAAAGAGTAAGAAGAATATAGTGTACGGGCGAGCTTTCCTCTGTGTGGTAATCAATACCTTTTCGATGGATGCCGAGAATTGAAATAAATTTTCCTACTGAATCGGTTCTGGCATGAGGAATGGCAAAACCGCTTCCGAGGTAAGTATTTTCAAGGGATTCTCTGTGTATTATCTGGGCATAATATCTTTCTTTGTTCTCAATTACGGACAGGCTGTTGAGCTTTTCTATCATCTCTCTAATCACAGCCTGCTTTTCATTTTCGCTTACTTCAATAACCTGGTTTTTCCCTATAAAAAAATCTAAATCCATTACTTGTCTCCGTTTAAGCGTTATTGTATTAAGTTGGGAATATCTTATGACTGCATCAGGAGTATGGAGGGGGAAGGTCAGATGTGTTTTTATGATTCATGTAATATTATTTTTTTCGGGTAAGGTTTTTGTCAAGTGCTTTCAACAAAATATAACAGTTCAATGTTGAGTTTCTGAAGTAGTGGAATTGATAAAAAAGGGGGGGCAATGGTGAAAAGCCGTGGTGTACAAGAAAAGGGCTCCAGATCAATCTGAAACCCTTTTCTATAGCCCCTTCTTGGAGGTGAGGGGCAGACCAAAAAAGTCAACTTTATAAATTGAACTATGCTCCCCCGGTAGGACTCGAACCTACGACCCAATGGTTAACAGCCATTTGCTCTACCAACTGAGCTACAGGGGAATATATTCATATCGTCAATAAATAGATACATACTGATCGGCTGCTTCTGTGTCAACAAAAAATATTTCCAGAGATGGATTTTTTTGAAGTAGTTGGCACGCAATCTGATACATTATTGACTATCCCGGATTTTTTCTTTACAGTCTATTGGATAGGCTAAGAAATTGACTTAATATGAATTGGAGAAAATATTATCATGGAAAAAATAAAAGAAAATATATCCAGAATCGCAGCTGAAAAAAATGCGCTTATTATTGCCCATAATTACCAGCCTGGAGAGATACAGGAAATAGCGCATCTCTGTGGGGATTCTCTGGAACTTTCAAGAAAAGCGGCCTCTAATGACGCTGATATAATCGTTTTCTGCGGTGTACATTTTATGGCAGAGTCAGCTTCAATGCTTTCACCGCAAAAAAAAGTCCTGCTTCCTGATATTGAAGCTGGATGTCCGATGGCTGATATGATAACAGCTGAGGATGTTATACAGCTGAAAAAGGATTATCCGGACGCGGCTGTAGTTACTTATATAAACTCTTCTGCGGAGGTAAAGGCTGAGTCTGACGTTATATGTACATCATCAAACGCTGTTAGAATTGTTCAGAGGGTTGAGTCTGACAGGATAATTTTCCTTCCTGACAAAAATCTGGGAAATTTCGTAAGCAAACATACCGACAAGGAGATTATACTGTGGAAAGGTTTTTGTCCGACACATGAACGCTTTTCTGCCGTAGATCTTGAAAAAGTAAAAGCGGATAATCCTGGTGCACTTGTTGTTGTACATCCTGAATGCAGGCCTGAGGTAGTTGACATGGCTGATGAAGTTTTATCAACCGGAGAGATGGTGGATTTTGTTCAGAAAACAGACGCAATAAGTATAATAATAGGCACTGAAAAAGATATGATTCACCGCCTCAAAATGGTGGCCGGGCATATTAATTATATTCCTGCTTCGAAAGATTTCGTATGTCCTAACATGAAAAAGATTACGTTGAGCAAGCTTTATGATACATTGCTGAATGAAATCCCGGTTATCACTGTTCCTCAAGAAATAGCCCGGAGGGCCGGAATGGCGCTACAGCGGATGCTTGAACTCTCATACTAAGGAATAGATTTTGGATAAAGACAACTTGATGGAAAACATATCAGGACTTAATTCGGAAGCAGGTATGATTAACCTGATTCGAAAAAGGACGTTTAACGACGAACTCAGGAATCTCGTTGGAAGGGTGACGGGGCATGGCCAGGCTGTTGAAAAAAAAGAAATCCCTGATAGTGACAGGAACTTGCACAGTCATAACGACGGCAGCAGAGTTCTGGAGGAAATGCACAGACTTTTTTATAGAGCAAGATCGGCGGTTGAGTCAGGGCAGAGGGCTGATTCTTTTAATCCGTTTTTACTGCGGCCGTCAGAGGCAGATACGGTTTATGATCCATCTGAAGATTTGACTGAAATTTTTGAGGCTGTCGGAATAACAGGGTTTTCAGTTTTTAGGTATAATCTAAAATCGGCATCATACTTACAGACTTTTGTATCTCGGCAAAATATATTACCGGAAACGTTTCAAATCGGGATACATGATGGACTTCTTTCGAAAATAATAAGAGAAAACAACGGAATAACAGTTACAGGTTTTGACGAAATCACAACGCTTTATTCTGAACAGGATGCTGAATTTTCTGTAGCATTTATGATGCTTGACACTATCTTGAATCCCCTGTTTAAGGTTATTAGTCCCGGTCTTTCTTCTACGAAACTCAGTATTAATTCGCCGATACTTGCTCTCATATTTAAAAAGAATTCTTCAGGAATGAACGAGTTGTCAGAGCTGCTTGCGGGCAGAGCTGCTATGCCGCTCTATCTGCTCAGGGTTTCTGATTTATCTTCATTTTATCCCTGCTCAGGAGACAGCCCCGAAAAGATTTATTCCAAGTATGAACTGATTATCAGACATGCTGTTGAATCAGGCTTATCAAGAGGATTGGATATATCAATTGAAAATAATTCTGATCTGACCAGTCTTGCAGGCATTGATTATTTCAAATCTTTTGTCAGATCAAACTTTAAAAATATTCAGGCAATAAGGGTTAGACCTGGCAGAATCCTCTTTCTTTCATCAATTGAGGATCATCATCAGTGTGTAGATGCAGTGCTTTCTAAAAAGGGGGGTTACGGAGACGGTTTCAGGGTAAACCAGCTTAATATTCATTCTGATGCTGTATCAAGAGCGGTGTATGAAATGGTTTTTTTATAAAAAAGCATTGCATTATAGAGTGTTGAGTGTAGAAATTCAAATACAAGAATGCGATTAATGTCCTTGATGAACCGGGTCTAAATTCCGCTGTGATTTGGAACAGATGAAAAATAAATACGTTTTAATGATATCTTTGCTGGTTGCTTTTTTCTATTTGTCATCCGGCAAGCTTGAGGCATCGGGTACTGCCGGAGTTTCGGGAGCTGATTTCCTTGATCTCGGGGTTGGAGCACGGGCTCTTGCTATGGGGGGAGCGTTTACCGCGCAAACCAACGATTTGAGCGTTTTATACTACAATCCCGCGGGATTGGGTTCCATTCAGTTCCCGGTGCTGTCTCTTCAGCATCAAGAGTTGATAACAGATTCCAGGTTTGAGAGCATTAGCGCGGCATATCCTCTAATGGGAGGTTATTTGGCCGCTTCAAACTCAGTATTCTGGGTTCCACCATTTGAGCGCGTTGACATAAACGGAAATTCCGCCGGGGATGTAACATTCATGAATGGAGCCTTTACTGCCGGGTACGGATACGATTTTGAGTTTATGTACGCTGGAGCATCAATCAAATACATATATCAGAAGATTGATTCAATGTTTGTCAATTCTGCGGCAATCGATCTTGGTGTTCTGAAGGGGATGTATCTGTATTCTCCTTTTGAGGCGCCGGTAAGGAATTTCCATCTCGGATTAAGTGTGCTGAATCTTGGTACAGGCGCAGGCGATGATCCGCTTCCCAGACGAATAAATCTTGGGCTTTCATATAAGCTGACGCACTGGTTATCGTTCAATACTGACGTTTCCGAGAGTCTCATCGATTTTTCGGACCTGTATGATTTCACATATGGATTTGATGAAAGCCTCAGGGTAAAGTTCGGATTGGAGGTTACCTATCTTGATCTCATTGCATTGAGATGCGGATACAGAATAAATGACGGCGGTTCGTATTCGGCTGGTATGGGCTTTAACTATGCGATAAAAAACGTGGCTTTCAGCTTTGACACCTCTTACGAAGATGCCGGCATATTCGGTCCAAACTATTCAATAAATCTGACTTTTAAGCTTATCCCGAAAGTCATCACATACGAAGACAGAGTTGCGGCAGAAAGGCATTACCGCAATGGAATAAGATTTTTTGTTGCGAATGATCTGGATACTGCGCTTAGAGAATTTAAGACGGCCCGTGATTATGACCCATATTACCGAAACATAGATAAAAAGATTGATGACCTTCAGGAGATAAAGCAACTTATGAACGAAAATATTATTCTGGAGAACGAGATTCAGAACCAGAGGTGACCGGTTTTAGTCCTGAGTTTAACGGCATAACGATAAATATAAAGTTACTATCCGCCGATATTTAAATGAAACAGGTAGACTTAAATAGAAATCCCTGTGCTATATATAATATGTTATGGAAGATAATTTCTCTATGAGAACAATAAGGCTTTTTACTATCAGCATATTTTTTGTAATTTTGGCTGCCGGGTCATCGTTTTCGCAAACCAGAAATCTGACAAATATTGATTCACCGACCGCTTTTACACTCGGGCGCGGAAATTATGCACTTTCGCTAATGGGATATGATAATGGCGGAATTGAGATTAAGACACTGTTGGGGCTCCACGACATGTTGTTTTTGGGAGTATCACTTGATTTTCAGAACGCAATCGGGAGTGAAACGCCAAAGCTCAATGTGCCAGGAGTTGTTGCAAGATTGAAGTTCACTGACGGATGGGATTCATGGCCGATTTCAATAGCAGCAGGGTACGATTCGTTTTACATCGGCCGTCAGGGGATGCGTGAAAAGTCATCTAATGAAGTTGACAGGGTCATATATGGCCCCTATATTGCTTTTACAAAGCCAATATACCTTCTCGGAGGAGAGCAGTATGTGAGCTATGGATTTAGAATGCCGACGCAGCCTGACTATGAACCAGACGAATCGTCGTATTTTCTGGCGCTTGATTTTCCTCTAAATGATATGTTCAGGGTCAAGACGGAAATAGAGAGGGTGTTCTGGGATTTCAGGGATGGGGACGAATGGCTGTTTAATTTTGGGATGCGTTATACTTACATGCAGAGACTTGGGATTGAGTTTGATTTTTTATACCAGCCGGGCGAGTCAATAAATAGAATATTGAAAATTGAATATGTTGGTATTTTTTAAAGTATTAACCGCAATCGTTTTGTTGTTCCTTCCAGTTTGCTCTTTTCCCGTTGAATTGGATACTGTGGATATTACCATTCTTAATTCTTCTGGGGGGGATGTTGCCGCAAAGGTTGAAATTGCAAAAACCATGGAACAGAGATCAAGGGGTCTCATGTTTAGAAAGCATCTCCCTGAAAACCGGGGCATGCTGTTCGTTTTTGAAAGAGAGCAGCAGCTCTACTTCTGGATGAAAAATACTTATATTTCTCTGAGTATTGCTTACATTGATTCACAGGGAGTCATTGTCTCTATTCTCCACATGGAACCACTTCAGGAAAAAACATATCCATCGGTTTATAAGTCAAAATATGCTCTTGAGATGAACCGTGGGTGGTTTGAAAAAAATAATATAACAGCAGGCTGCAGGATTAAATCGATTGGACGCTTCAGTAAATAGAATACCGTCATCAAAAGACGAAAGGGCTTTCCTGATAGGGATAAAGACCGGTTTTGAAGGCCAGAAAGAACTTGAGTATTCTCTTGAAGAGCTTTCTATGCTTGTAAAGACAGCCGGTGGTGTTGTAGCCGGAACTATCATTATCAAACGGGAAAAAATTGACCCGGCTTATGTCTTTGGCAGGGGATATGTTGACAGAATCAGGGAGATAGTTGAGGAAAAAAGTATCAGGCTAATTGTTTTTGACCTGAATGGTATAAGGCCTGCCCAGATAAGAAATCTTGAAGATTTGCTCAAGTGCAGAGTAATAGGGAGACATGAGGTAATACTTGATATTTTCGCAAGGAGGGCGAGGAGCTCTGAGGCTAAAATGCAGGTCGAGCTTGCGCAGCTAAAGTACATTCTTCCGCGATTAAAGGGGCTTGGCGGTGTTCTTTCAAGGCTTGGCGGCGGTATCGGAACACGCGGTCCGGGTGAAAAAATGCTTGAGACAGACAGGAGACATATTCAACGCAGAATTAAGACTCTTACAGATAAAATGAGGCGGCAGTTACGCCACAGGGAGACTGTAAGGAAATCACGAGCTGCCGTAATTACAGGCGCTGTTGTTGGCTATACAAATGCAGGTAAATCGAGTCTTATTAACCTGCTGGCAAAGGACGATCTTTTTGTGGAAGACAGACTCTTCGCGACCCTTGATTCGTACACAAGGTCGGTATATCTGAATCCCGGACTCTCAACGCTCCTTACTGACACGGTGGGCTTCATACGTAATCTACCGGCAAATCTTATTGAATCATTCAGATCAACACTGGAAGACATAGCGAGGTCGGATTATCTCGTTCATGTTGTAGATATCACCGCGGCTGATGTATCCGTTAATATCGCGACTGTGAATCTGGAGCTTAATCATATTGATTGCGGCGAAAAACCGGTTATTGTTTTTCTGAATAAAACAGATCTTCTGGATGATGAATCCATAGTTGAATTAACCCGAGGGGAATTCAGGGATGCTGTAAGCGGTTCTGTTCATACTGGAGCCGGGATAGAAGCGCTTAAAATACGAATCGCTGAAACGGTAGCTCTGATAGAAGCAAAAACAAAAAAAATTACAGGTTCTGAAAATATCTGAGTATGAAAAAAAAGATGATGCCTAAATCATGCTTGAAATAATACTCTTTTTTACAAATCTTGACATTTTGACTCAGTAAGATTCATCCTGAGCTTAATAGGTAGATTCTTTACAATAAATTCTGTTTTGATCTTTGTTTCTTGTTACAATTTGAGTGCTAAAACAAGATAAATCGAAAATATAACAGAGTATATGTTACGCGGCCGTGCAGACTTATGGAAATATCCAGTCTGTCAGCAGATGGGCCGGTCTTTTGAAAGGGAAAGGTGAAAAAGAAAAATGATTAACGGAATTATCAGTCTTCTTGTAGGAACTAAGCATGACAGGGATGTTAAGAGATTAAAACCTGTAGTTCAAAAAATAAACAGCCTTGAACAGGGCTTTCGGGAAATGAACGATGATGAACTGAAGGCAATGACCAGTGTTTTCAAGCAAAGACTTGCAAAGAGTGAAACCCTTGAGGATATTCTGCCTGAGGCGTTTGCGGTTGTCAGAGAGGCTTCAATTCGTACTCTGGGGATGAGGCATTTTGACGTTCAGTTGATGGGTGGAATTGTTCTTCATCAGGGACGGATTGCTGAGATGAAAACTGGTGAAGGTAAAACACTGGTGGCAACCCTTCCGGTTTATCTTAACGCTCTTGAAGGGAAAGGGGCGCATGTAGTAACCGTTAATGACTATCTGGCGAGAAGAGACTCGGAGTGGATGGGGACCATATATAAGTTCCTCGGGTTGAGTGTTGGAGTCATTCTCCACAATATGAACCACCATGCCAGGCAGGAGGCATATGCCTGCGACATCACATATGGTACTAATAACGAATTCGGATTCGACTATCTCAGGGATAACATGGTTGAGCACCGTTCGCTCAGGGTGCAGAGATCAAGAAATTTTTGTATCGTTGACGAGGTTGACTCTATCCTTATCGATGAGGCGAGAACGCCTCTTATTATCTCTGGTTCCACAGAGGAATCGACAAAAAAATATTACCTTATAAACAAAATTATTCCCAGCCTAAAAGACGGCGAAGATTATGAAGTAAATGAAAAAGACAGAAATGTCGTACTCACTGAGGATGGAGTAAGGCATGTTGAAAGACTTCTCAAAATTGACAATTTGTATGACAACCAGAATATTGAGATTATTCACCATATTAATCAGGCCCTGAAAGCACACACCCTGTTTCAGAAAGACGTTGATTATACGGTCAAGGAAGGTCAGGTTGTAATCGTAGACGAGTTTACCGGAAGACTAATGCCTGGAAGGCGTTATTCGGATGGACTGCATCAGGCGCTTGAGGCGAAGGAAAACGTTACAATTGCCAGAGAGAGCCAAACTCTTGCTTCAATAACATTTCAGAACTTTTTTCGTATGTACAACAAACTTTCGGGTATGACTGGAACAGCCGATACAGAGGCAATTGAGTTTAAGAAAATTTACGAACTTGATGTCGTTGTTGTTCCGCCGAACAGACTGGTTCAGAGAAATGATTATTCCGACAGAATCTACAGAACTGAAAAAGAGAAATACAAGGCAATTGTTGATGAAATAGTTGAACTAAGCGAGAAGGGCCAGCCTGTTCTTGTTGGAACCATATCCATAGAGAAATCAGAAAAGATTTCGGCGTATTTAAAGAGCAGAGGGATTATTCACAATGTCCTAAATGCAAAGTATCATGAAAAAGAAGCTGAAATAATCGCGGAAGCAGGAAAAGCCGGAAAAGTGACTATAGCCACTAATATGGCCGGTCGCGGAACCGACATTGTTCTCGGCGGCAAAAAAGACTTCATGGAAGAGCTCGAGTCACACGAACCAGTTCACAGCCCGGAAAAGTGGGCGCAATATAAAAATTTGATGCTCACCTCGAACTTTGATAAAGCTGAAACGCTTGCTGAAGAGCTTGAAGGCCAGGACAGAGCAAGAGCAAGACAGATTGTGAAATCAGGCCGTGAATGGACTGAAAATCATGAACTGGTGGTGAAGGCTGGCGGACTGCATATCCTCGGTACGGAAAGGCATGAGTCGAGACGAATTGACAACCAGCTCAGAGGGCGATCAGGAAGACAGGGAGATCCCGGTTCATCGAGGTTTTACCTTTCTCTTGATGATGAGCTTATGAGGTTGTTTGCCTCAGAGAGAATTTCAAATATCATGCAGCGTCTTGGAATGCAGGAAGGGCAGGAAATAGAAAGCAAGATGGTCTCAAAGGCGATTGCCAATGCGCAAAAGAGGGTTGAGGGCCGGAATTTTGAAATCAGGAAGCACCTTCTTGAGTATGATGATGTAATGAATGCTCAGAGGAACTATATCTATAATGAGAGGAATGACCTTCTTGAGGGTGAGGACGTTTCCGGTCGAATAAATGATTACATTACAGAAATAGTTAATAACGCATTATTAAATTTTACAGGCGGCGCGCGTCATCCGGAAGAGTGGGACATTCCGGGGATGAAGGTCTGGTTTAAAAACAAACTCCTTGTTGATTTTGATGAAACTGGAATTATACCCGATGAACTGTCTGCGGATGAACTTGCGAAAAAGGCCTCTGAGGCGATCAAGGACGTTTTCAAACAGAAGGAATCACATTTCGGCTCAAGGGATATGAGAGCTCTTGAACGAATCCTGTCACTTCAGGTGATAGACAATAAATGGAGGCAGCATCTTCTCAATATGGATCAGCTTCGCGATGGCATATGGACTCTTGGCTATGGCGAAAAAAACCCTCTCGTAGAGTATAAACTCGAAGGGTTTAGAATGTTCAAGGAACTTTTAATATCTATAAAAGAAGATATTCTTGAGTATCTCGCAAAGGTACAGATTCAGAGAAGAGAAGAACAACTTCGCGAAGATTATATTCCTGTTGGGGAAGAATTTCATCCGGAAGCATCAAGTTTTACCGGCGGTGACATATTTGACGGAGTGACAGCCAATAATCCGTCTTCAGCCGCAAAAAAGAAAAAAGACCAGGCTCCGACTACAGGCGGCGTTAAGAGGAAAAAATCCAGAAGAAACAGAAGGTAAAAAATGTCATCAGTTCTAATGAAAAGCGTATCAGGGATTAGAGGTGTTGTTGGAGAAACGATGACGCCAGAGCTTATCACCAGTGTTGCAGGGGCTTTTGCCAATTATGTGAAAAGGGGCCGGGTTGTGATTGGCAGGGATTCCAGGCCAACAGGTGAGTTGATTTTAAATCAGGCTGCTTCTGTTTTAGCTTTAAATGGATGCGAGGTTATTGATATTGGCATAGTTCCGACTCCGACTGTTCAGCTCATGGTAGAAGAACTTGGAGCTGCGGGCGGAATCGTAATATCGGCTTCACACAATCCAGTTGAATGGAATGCCTTTAAGCTGATTTCTTCTGATGGTTCATTTTTAAATTCATCAAAAATTGCAAAATTCTTTTCGATGATGGAAAGGCCTGTATCCTCTTCAAAGTGGGACAAAGTCGGATCTGTTAAACAGGATTTTTCAGTCGGTTCAATTCATATTCAGAAGGTTCTCGATAAGATTGATGTTAGAGCTGTAAAGAAGAACAAATTCAAGGTAGTTATTGATTCAGTAAATGGTGCTGGTTCAATAATAACGCAGGAGTTGCTGAAAAAACTCGGTTGTCAGGTGATACCAGTTAACTGTGTACCTGACGGACTGTTCCCGAGGGGAGCCGAACCTCTTGCTGAAAATCTTCAGGAGCTTTCGGAAGCAGTAAAAAAACATAAAGCTCATATAGGTTTTGCTCAAGATCCTGATGCTGACCGTCTTGCAGTAGTTGATGAAAATGGAAATCCTCTTGGAGAGGAAACCACTGTAGTCTTCGCGGTTGAGTATTTACTTGGGAAAACAAATGGACATGTAGCGGTTAATCTTTCAACAACCAGGGCTGTTGAAGATGTTGCGAAAAGTCATAACGCTTCATTCAGCAGATCCATGGTCGGCGAAATAAATGTAGTTGAGTTGATGAAGAAAAAAAAATCTGTTATTGGCGGTGAGGGGAATGGCGGCGTAATCTCTCCCGAAGTTCACTATGGAAGAGACAGCCTTGTTGGTATAGCATACATTTTAAGTCTTCTTGCGTTGCGCAGGCAAACTGTTTCTGAACTTGCGGCGAGTTTACCTTCATATGTAATGAAAAAAGGCAAGGTCAAAGTCGATTCATCCCTTTCAGTCGAAGATATATACAGAAAAATAAAAGCTACATTCCCGGGTGAGACAGTATCAGAACTGGACGGTCTTCGTGTAGATTTTAACCGCAACCCTGATTTTCAAGGCGGGTGGATTCATCTTCGTCCCTCAAATACAGAGCCTATTTTCAGGATAATATGCGAAGGAGTAAATGAATCACAGTGCGGTAAAATTTACAGGTATTTTAAAGGATTATTTTAAGAATCATTTGAAAGAGAAATTTTTTCTTCTCGGGTCGAAACATAATATCTCCTGATTCATAACTATGAGACAGAAGATATTATGTTTTTTATGACTATAATACTGTTTTAGATATTCTCAAACTTTTTGCTTTTTATCGAAGCGTAAGCCTTTTCAACCAGGGAGAGCTCTGTTTTTATTCTATCCATTGACGGTATCCAGGGCTCTCCGTTCATGTAGTTTTCAATAAAACTTCTATGCATGCCTCTGAAGCCGAGGAAATCTGAAAAATTTGTAATATGAAAGCGCCTTTTTTTCCCGTAAACTGACGCGTACAGTCCATTTGTTTCAAAGGTGATTACTCCCTCTGTTCCGTATATTTTTGAGTGTGAAAGACCTTTGAGAGGATTGGGTATTTTCCATGAATAGAGCAGTTTTCCGGCGCAACCGCCTGAAAAGTTAACATTAATCATAAGCGTGTCTTCGAAGGGGACTTTGCTGTCATATTTGACATCTGGTTTAACGGCAATTACATCAAGGGGTTTTGAATCGGCAAGGGAAGCGAGAAAATTAATCCAGTGAACACCGCCTTCCAGAAGAGCTCCTCCGCCCATCATTTTTTTGTCTGCTCTCCAGCCGCTTACCGGGTTGAGGTGTGTCCTGTTGATTTCGATATAGAGAACTTCACCGATAAGTCCGTCGTTTACAGCTTTGCGGATTTTGGGAATAATAGGTTTGAACATATAGTTTTCGGCAACGGAACATCTTACACGGTTTTTTTTGACAGATTTAAGAATTTCGTCAAGCTCGGTTAAAGATCGGGTTACGGGCTTTTCGATTATGATATCTTTCTTTGAGTCTGCGGCTTCAACAGCTATTTTGCTGTGATAAGCATGAGGTGTGGTGATAAAGACAATATCACAGTCAGGATCCTTAAAAACTTTTTCATACTTGTTGAAGGATTTAACTCCCTTGAAGAGTGATCTATATTCCTCTGCTTTGGCACCATCGCGGCTTGCGAATGAAAGCTCAATATCAGGGTAGAGCGACTTAAGTGTTTTTGCGTGACTTGCCGCGATAGAGCCGCATCCAACAAAACAAATTGAGGGTAATTTAGTCTTCATATAACAAACTCCGTTATTCTATAGTAAACTGCCATACTGGGCTGGAATATTTTAATACTGCGCCCTTAAATCCCCAGAGGCACCAGTAGTACGTGCCAGCAGGCGGCAGGAATTTCTCTTCAGTAAATCTATCAGTGTCAGGATTGTAGACGTAAGTTTCAGATAGAACCAGGCTGCCTCGTGAAAGACCTTCCCTTCCAGTGTGAGTTCCAGCTACGATGCTTTCATTGTTGCTGATTTTTAAGGTATTCGCATCAACAACAGGCTGTGAACTGAAAACAGCAAAAACTATACTCAAATCCTCGCTCTCATCCCACATGAATTCTGTTGCGGTTGTGACAGTGGACTGATGGGCAGGCAGCTGAAGCTCAATGCGCGTTGTATCCGGAAAAACCGGCGTTACCGGAACGGGTGTTTCGTCATCTGTTGATTCAGCAAGGCAACCTCCTGAAAAAACAAGTATGGTTAAAAGATAAATATTAATTATTTTCATTATGGTATCCCTCAAAAATAAATCCTTATTCCGCCGCCAAGGCTTAGAGCGGTAAATGCTACTTTCTCTTCCCTGGTTATCAAGCCGCCCGTGAAACCCTGTCCTTCATAAACAGTTCGCTTTAAACGCGGGTAAACCGACGTAATTCTGCATTCAGCAAAAAGTGAAAAGGCTGAATAAGGAAAGAGGTTTACACCAGCTTTGATACCATAGGCAAAGAGGTGGCTTGAGGTATTGTCATAATTGTCTGAACGGTCCTGAAGCATGTTGTATCCCATCATTATGCCTGCAAAGGGTTGAATATAACGTGAGATAGCCCAGGAGCGTGGAATCACAGGCATGCTGAGATGACCCATTAGAGAAATAAGCATATAATCGCGGGCCATGAGATTGTCGTCAAAAGGAAAGTTCTCGACCTCCTGATCATGGGGAAAAATTGATGCTCCGCCCTCAAAACCAATCAGAAAAACATCGAAGGTATATCCCCAGAAAATCGAATAGAGTATTGATTGTTCGAAATCAGAATTAAAAGGAACAAAATAATAGACTGATGCATCAAACTCGAACCTGTCAGCTGCATTTTCGTCAATAAGGTACGGATTAATCTGTTTATCTTTTCCGGGTGTTATACTCAGTGTGGTCTCGTAATCGATAAAACCCTGTTTGACAACTTTAATACGGTGTTTGCCCTCTGTAAGACTGTGTTCTACAATCGGCGTGCGGCCTATCTCTGCCCCGTCCGCGTAAACCGCCGCGCCGGCGGGCTTAGAAGAAACGGACAGGGTTCCAATTGCAGCACCTGAAACAACCGAGGCCATAACGCCTGCCGACATGGATGCTAATTCACTTATTGATGAAAATGGGCCTTTAAAAGAACGGGCATCCAGGATTTTTCCCGTCTCAACCTCGACGGCTTTAATCGTCACTATTACTTCCCGGTTCGAACCTGAAACTGAACCCACAACCAGTATATCCGCCTGAGAGAGTCTTCCCGCCTGGGCTACTTTACCAGTATTGATAAGCCCTGTTTGCCCGAGGGCAATCTCGTCCACTACCTTGCCTAATTGTCTTCTCTCTACAACGGTGACTTTGTTTGTTAAAGACATAGCCGACGAAACTGTATCTGGCAGTGAACCTGAAAGCTGTTTTAAATCGTTGCTGCCGTAATTAGCAAAGTTCATTACAGCAACAGTCCGTTTTTCTGAAGCGGAAATATTTCCGGCAAATAGAAGCGAGGAAAGGGCTGCGGCAGCAGATATAATAAAAAGTCTCTTCATGTAACCTCCGTTTTGACTTTATGGCTGATGGTTTACGTCTTCGATAAAATCCTCAATGTGCACATTTCTTAACAAGTCTATTCCGAGAAATGTTTTTGCGCAATAAAGCATAAAAAAAGATGCTGCCAGAAAAACTACCAGCAGGATAAATGTTTGAACAAAGAGGACAAGCTTTCTGAAAACGACCGTTAGATTCAAAAACAAGCCTCCAAATATATAACATTCACTGCATTTTAATATGACTGTATTGAATATTCAACCACTTTTCGTTTTGAAGTGGAATAAGTTAACTTCTATGAGTAAGTATATGGAAAAATAATTTCTAAAAAAGTTTAAAATTTGATCAAAGTACAAAGTTTTTGGAATATTTGCTTGATACAGTGATGTATTGGTTATTTTGATGTTGCTATATAATCTTCAATATGTTCTCAATTTCTTCATTAAAGGCAGAGCGAAGCGGAATAATTTGGTATCGGGATTGAATTAAAATGAAATACCTTTCAGTAAAAGAGATTATTGAGATAGAACCGGACGGAAAAGAAGTGGTTCTGACCGGATGGATAAGGACTCTGAGGGAGTCAAAAAATGTCGTGTTTCTTGAGATAGGCGACGGTTCAACTTCGAAAAGCATTCAGGCGGTTTTCTCATCAAATTCTGAAATGTTCAGCTCATTAAGGCATGAGCTTGGAACCGGGGCTTCTGTAGAGATTACAGGCAGACTCGTCGTTTCTCCAGGGCAGGGACAGTCTTCAGAACTTCAGTCTGAAAAGCTTAGAGTGATAGGAAAGGCCGATTCGGATTATGTACTTCAGAAAAAGAGACATTCATTTGATTTTTTAAGGACTGTTCCGCACCTAAGAGGAAGAACAAACACATTTGGAGCAATTTTCAGGCTGAGAAGTTTCCTCAGTATGGCGGTTCATCAGTACTTTTCTGAGCGCGGTTTTTTTCTTGTGCATACGCCAATTATTACCGGCAGCGATTGTGAGGGAGCGGGAGAGATGTTTCAGGTAACAACACTTCCTCTGCATGAAGTGCCGCGGGCGGAAGGGCTTCCCGATTACAGCCAGGATTTCTTCGGGGCAAAGGCGTCGCTCACGGTAAGCGGTCAGCTTGAAGGTGAAGCGCTTGCCCTTGCGCTGCGGAGGATATACACATTCGGTCCAACCTTCAGGGCCGAGAACTCAAATACCGCCAGACACCTTTCAGAGTTTTGGATGATTGAACCGGAAATGGCATTTTCCGACATTTCAGACAATATGGAGCTGGCAGAGGATTTCATCAGGGTGCTTTTACGGAGAACGCTTGCGGAATGCCCGGACGAGATGGAGTTTTTTGATTCGAGGATTTCTCCGGGTTTGATCAAATCTCTTGATAGGGTGGCGGGCAGCGATTTTGTGAAAATGAGCTATACCGAAGCAGTAGATAGGCTCAGAGCTTCAGGTGAAGCCTTTGAGTTTCCTGTCAGCTGGGGATGCGACCTTCAGAGCGAGCATGAAAAGTTTTTAACGGAGAAAATATGTCAAAGTCCGGTAATCCTGACAGATTATCCGGCCGAGATAAAGGCATTTTATATGAAGGATAATGCTGACGGCAAGACTGTGCGGGCAATGGACGTTCTTGTACCCAGGCTTGGTGAAATAATAGGCGGAAGCGAAAGGGAAAACGATATCTCAGCTCTAAAGGAAAAAATGATAAAAGCCCGATTGAATCCTGAGAACTACCGACGCTATCTTGATTTGCGAAAATACGGCTCAGTTCCGCACGCGGGATTCGGGCTTGGGTTCGAGAGGATGATTCAGTACGTCACCGGGATGCAGAATATACGTGATGTGATTCCTTATCCAAGAACACCCAGGATCCTCGATTAAGTATATCGCTGAAGAAAAAGCTTTAGACTGGCCTGATACAGCCATAAAGGGGTAATATGATTGATTCCGAAGATGTTTCACTCAAAGACTTCAACAGAGGACTTATAAACTTTTTGAATTCCTCTCCAACGCCATATCATGCTGCGGCAAACATTGAGGATATACTGATCCGTGCGGGATTTCAGAAACTTGACGAAACCGCTGAATGGGATAAGCCTCTCTCTGGAAGGTATTACTGCGTCAGAGACGGGTCGGCGATTGCGGCATTCAATCTTCCTGAAAATTATAACGGTAAGGGATTAAAGATAATTGCTGCTCACACAGACAGCCCTTCGCTTAAACTTCGGCCGTGTTTTGTTGTGGAAAAAATGAAATATGGTATGCTGTCGGTCGAGGTGTACGGATCGCCTGTTCTTTCAACCTGGATTGACAGGAGTCTGGGTATTGCCGGCCGAATAACTTATTCTGATGCTGATTATACTATCGGCAGCATACTCGTTGACTCAGAGAGTCCTGTAGCTGTGATACCCGGCCTTGCTGTTCACCTTGAACGCGATTCGGTAGCAAAAAAAGAAATAAATCTTCAGAAGGATATTAACCCGCTCGTATTCGATGCCGTTTCCTCTCCAGAATGGGGCGAACGCGAGCTGTATAACTTTCTCATGTCTCCTTTTGATATCAGCCCGGATGCCTGTACAGGTCTTTCAAACGACCTTTATTTATATGACACGGAACCTGCTCTGATTACGGGGATAAACAGCTCTCTGATTAATGGGCCTCGTATTGACAATCTTGCGGGCTGCTACGTCGCCGCCATGTCTCTTGCAGGGGCTGATCCGGCATTGCCGGTTATGTCGCTTTTTACAGACCATGAGGAGGTCGGCAGTGTCAGTCTGAAAGGAGCAGATGGCGATTTCCCGTATTCAATAATTAGAAGAATCTTTGATGATTATGAAAACTATGCTTCTTCGATTCGCGATGCCCTGCTTATCTCAATTGACAGTGCTCATGCAGTTCACCCGGCCTTTCCCGATGTTCATGATACAGGGCATTCTCCTGTGTTAAACGGGGGGCCTGTAATCAAATATAATTCAAGGATCAAGTACATATCCTCCGACGTGACCCGTTTAATGTTTCAGAGCGCCTGTTCCAGGGCAGGCGTGCCAGTTCAGTATTTTTCTGCAAGAAATGATATTCCATGCGGCAGTACTGTCGGGCCGATAATATCTTCTGCGCTCGGAATTAGGGGAATAGACATAGGAATACCGTCACTTTCAATGCATTCAATAAGGGAGACAACCGGAGTGATGGATACATACTGGCTGCTGAAGGGAATTGACTCAATGATAAGCCAGTATTAGGTATTTAAAGAATATCACAAAAATATGAAGATAATCTATACTCACACTTGACAAAGACATTCTGATTATATTATTTTGAGTTATTGTAAAGGAATATAATTGGCGGTCAAGCTAATGGCAGATTTCCCGTTGGTTACACATGAAGTGGACAATAATACTCTCTACATAAAACTTCAGGTAAGGTCAGTAAATATGACCAATGTGATGGATCTGCTCAGTTACAATGCAGGTCTGGGACGGGAAGGAATTGTGCATATTGTGCTTCTGGCTGAGATGCTTGAAGATGCTGATGTCTCTGCTGCAGGCGGGTTGATGGTGCTTGCTGGCAGAATGCGAAAAGCAGGGTTAACGGGAGAACTGGTTCTTGTAGCTAAAAATCAGGTAGCGAGGAAAATCAATTCATATTTTTCAGATTCGATACCTGTTTTCCAGACGAGAGATGAGGCTTCAGATTATCTTGAGAAACATCAAAACAAGCTCCAATGATAAAGACAAACAATATTATCCTGTTTAATAAATAGCGGCAGGAGTTAAGGAGAATGACAGGACTGTATGGTAGATCTGGCTTTTATAGGGAATAATACTTTGATAACCCGTCAGCAGAATGATAAACTGCTTACTGTATTGAAGAAGTACATTCATGTTTACGAAAACATATCGCTGCATATAGGGGCTTCTTCCGCCTCTGACAGGACTGTTCTCCCGACTATACTTGAGAACAGTTTAGCGCAGGGGCTTACAGTGTACTACTCTGATGAGGAAAAGGGTGTCAGTGTTAAAGTGAGTGAAGTATATGACCTTTCAATCAAGAGGTTTCGATATGCTGAGAAGAGCTATCCCAGCGTTTTCGAGAAAAACAGAAGAATGATTGAATCTGCCAGGGTTCTTATAGCAGTCCCCCGGGAGGAAAGAGAGCAGAAAAACTCTGAGACATGGATGGCGATAAGATATGCGAAAAACCAGAAGAAAGCCGTAATAATTATTTATCCTGATGGAAGGGCTACAAAATGGCCGGTAAAAACAACTATGTAGCTGCTTCTTTTATAGGTTGACTAATTCATAGTTTGCATTTAACTTGATTTAAGGGTTATAGCATCAGAGCTTATAACGCAAATAAAAAAGGGGACCGAGCGGCCGCGCAAATCTTTTCTTTATGGAAAGAGAGTGAGGAAAGTCCGAACACCGAAGAGCAGGGTGCCGGGTAACACCCGGGCGTCGTGAGGCGATGGAAAGTGCAACAGAAAATATACCGCCCTGACCGCAGAAGGGTTAATTCCCTGAGCGGGCTGGGTAAGGGTGAAATGGCGAGGTAAGAGCTCACCGCGCAGCCAGTAATGGCTGCGGCAGTGTAAACCCCGCCCGGTGCAAAGCCAAGTAGTCAGCTGCTTGAGGGCTGCTCGTCCGAGGCTGAGGGTAGGCTGCAAGGACGGTAATGGTAACATTGCCGCAAGATAGATGGTCGCAAAGACAGAATTCGGCTTATGGTCCCCTTTTTTTTAAAATCTATCTGTAACGGGTCCGGTTTGATTATCTAAACATGGAGGTACCTGAATGAAAAGATTGGTTTTGGTTCTCGCGGCTGTGCTGATTGCGGCCAATGCTCTTTATAGCGGATATCAGACAGTTGGAGTCTATGTCTGTGAATCAGGGATGACTATGGCTGAGTTAAGCGCCCGGACTATAGTCACGAGGAAGGAGCTATACAGGGCAAGTTCATGTAAATGCGAAGGTGTTGACAGGGAGCTGAAAACCCTCGTAAAAAAAGGAAAGTGGTCAGGAGAGGGCTTTGAATATGAGTATGGTTCGTGCGAACCTCCGAGAAATATAGTCTATCATTGCATTTGCATCGGTACCGATTCGTACTGAAATATGAAATCTTCTGGTAAGTGTATATGGAAAAAAACCGAAAAATATTAATTTCGATACTTTTATTGATGCTCTTTTCATCGGTACTTGCGATAATAAACATCGGACTCACCGTGAATAAGACTGAAGAAAAACATATTTCAGTGAAATTTCCTTCAATGGGAAAAGGCGTTGGAATTGTCAGGCTTGAAGGGCCGATACAGTTCGGCGTAAAAACAAATCCTTTCGGTTTTCTGGGCGGCGCTGAGGCTGTCATAAAAAGGTTAAATGAGCTTTCTTCAGATTCCAGAATAAAAGCAATTGTACTGCGTATTAACTCCCCTGGCGGATCTGTAGCAGCAACGCAGGAAATCTTTCAGAAGATACTGAAAGTTCGCAAGGACAATATAGTTATTATCGCTTCCATGGGTGATGTCGCGGCCTCAGGCGGTTATTATGCCGCGGCTGCCTGCAACCACATTACGGCAAATCATGGAACAATTACTGGTTCAATTGGAGTCATAGCATATTCACCTAACCTTAAACAGCTTTTTGATAAATTCGGTATAACCATGAATGTCATAAAAAGCGGAAAGTATAAGGATATCCTGTCTTCTCACCGCGATATGACTCCCGCTGAAAGGCAACTTATTCAGGATATGATAGATTCTTCATACAAAAAGTTTATCGCTGATGTTGCTTTAGGAAGAAATATGGCTCAGTCAGCGATTGAGCCTTACGCCGACGGCCGTGTTATGAACGGCGAGACGGCCCTCAAAGCGGGATTGATCGACTCGGTTGGAACATTCGAAGATGCGATATCAACCGCAAAAAAAATGGCTGAGCTGCCTGATGACGCGCCTGTTTATGATGCGGAGCAGCAGCCGATACAGAAGTTTTTGATGACTCTTGATAATCTCTACCAGGCCTTTTCAATACCTTCCCTATTTTTTGGTCGAAGCGATAACTATAACATGGAATACAGATAGTTATGAAGTCGATAAGAAACATTTCAATTGATTGGGCGGATTCTTTTCTCTTTGCGCTTACAGATCCGAGAGCGATGCTTCGAAACATTGAAAGAAGCCGCAAGAGGCAGTTCGCTTTCAGTTTCGCTGTGCCCATATTTTATACTTTAAGCGAGATTCTTTCATCCTCACTGCTTGAAGAACAGTCAGCTTTTTTTTCATACAAGATAACCTATGGCTGGATTCTCAGCTGCATCATACTGATCTTTGTGACTGTCTTTGCCTCTTCTGTCAGAGATTTTATCTCTCAAGTAATGGGATATCAAGGCAATACTATGACTCTGATAACGGTCATAAATTATGCGATGTTTCCTAAAATATTTCTTCTTCCTGCCGTATATGTTTTTTACACAATAGGATTTGCCCCGATATTCTTTTACTATTTTTTTGCACTTGGTCTGTATGTCTGGTCGGTATTGATTGCTGTTCTGGCAATATCAGAGATGAACCAGGCTGGAGGCGGAAAGTCGGCTGTTATCTATTTTGCACCAGGATTTATCACCGGGATAATAGTCTTTTTCTGCGTAATACTTGCTTCAGTCGGCGTTTTCACCTGGATCGCTGGATAAAAAGCCGGAAAAAATCCGGCTTTTTATGTGTCATTGTTCAGAATGTGAAACTATTTATAAATCTTTTTAACTGCTTCCATTATTCTTGAAATTCCTTCTGTAATGTTGCTGTCTGATGTCGCGAAGGAAAGCCTCATGTAATTATCTATACCGAAAGCTATTCCGGGTACCGCGGCAATCCTTGCTTCCTTAAGGAGAAAGGAGCAGACTTTTGAAGAGTTGTCGCTGCCTTCATACTGGCCTTCTATTTCCTTCCAGCCGGGATTGTTAAGTAAATCTGAGAAGCCTGGAAATGCGTAAAATGCTCCTTCCGGCATCCGGCATGAGAATCCTGGAATGGAGTTAAGCCCGTCAACGATAATCTTTCTCCGCCTGGTAAAGGCTTCCAGCATCGTTTCGATAACGCTCTGGTCGCCAGAGATTGCCGCAATTGCCGCCCATTGTGATATCGACGTTGGATTCGAGGTTGACTGGCTCTGGAGGGTTTCGACGTGTTTAATAATCTCTTTTGGTCCGGCGATATATCCAATTCTCCAGCCTGTCATTGAATATGTCTTTGACACAGCATTAAGGACAATTGTTTGAGGTTGAAGCTCAGGGACAAGAGACGCAATATTGTGAAATTTAAATCCGTCATATACGATTGACTCGTATATGTCATCGGAAAGAATGAGGATATCGGTGCCTTTCAGTACTTCCGCGAGCTGAAGGAGCTCTTCTTTTGTGTAGGCAGAACCGGTAGGGTTTGACGGCGAGTTTATCACTATTCCCCTGGTTCTGTGGTTAATGGCGGATTTTAACTGATTCGGAGTAATCTTAAAGCCGGTTTCTTCTTTTGTGTCAATTACAACGGGTACTCCGTCGGCAAGCGATACCATTGACGGGTACGAAACCCAGTAGGGGGAGGGAATCAGTATTTCATCGCCGGGCTGCAGAAGTACCTGCATTAAATTGAAAAATGAATGCTTTCCTCCGCAATTTATTGTAATCTCATCAATCGAAAAGTCAAGATTGTTGTCTCTCTTGAGTTTTTCTATTACAGCTCTTTTCAGGTCAGGAATGCCGCCGGCTGGAGTGTACTTTGTCTTACCTGAGTTTATAGCTTCAATGGCTGCTTTTTTGATGAATTCCGGAGTGTCAAAATCAGGCTCACCAGAGCCGAAATCGAGAATATCAATTCCCTGAGCTTTCATTGCTTTTGCCATTGCTGTGACGGCGAGAGTAGGCGAAGGCTTTACATCCAGGATCCTGTTTGAGAATTTCATTTTTCTCCCCTGTTAATATTTTTTGTGTTGATGTGCTGAGTTAGAAAAATACAGATTATATATGTGTCAAGTTCTTTTAGGGAATAGAGCATCTTTCTAAAAATTACTTTACTACTTGAGCTTTCAGAAATAGACTAACGAAATAAGCCGCCGAATATTGTAACTTAACGGGTATTAAAAATAATGAAGATTAAGCTATGGGGAGTAAGGGGCTCTATCCCCACACCTCTTAATGGGGACGCGGTAAAACAGAAGGTGAGGAGGGCTTTGCTGGCGGCAAGACCCGGTGATATTAGCTCTGAGGAAGCGGTGGACTCCTTTATTGACACGCTGCCTTTTTCAGTCATGAGCACATACGGCGGGAATACCACCTGCATTGAGGTCGTAACGAATTCCGGGGATGAAGTTATCCTTGATTGCGGCTCAGGACTCGCCCGTCTTGGAAAAGAGCTTATGAAGGGCAGTTTTGCCCGGGGCGAGGGAACAGCCAGTATTTTTATGACTCATACTCACTGGGACCATCTACAGGGAATACCATTTTTCGCGCCATTCTACATTGAAGGGAACAGCTTTAACTTTTACTCACCTTTCGCTGATCTTATGGAAAGACTTCAATATCAACACTCGCCGAGTCATTTCCCGATTTCACTGGACTTTATGCCTGCTGAAAAGAATTATTTTACTGTCACCCCCGAGGAATACTTTGAATTAAATGATCTAACGGTTTATATCAAAAAAATGCCTCATCCGGGCGGTGCATACGCATTCAGAATTGAGCATGAAGGAAAGGTCTTTGTCTATACAAGCGACTGTGAGTTCAGCCTTGATGAGGCCGAGCACGTTATGGATTATTCTCCGCTTTTCAGCGATGCCGATGTTGTCCTGTTTGATGCTCAGTACACCTTCGAAGAGTCAATAAACAAAACTGACTGGGGCCATTCATCGGCAACAATCGCGATTGATATTGCCGGCAGATTCAATGTTAAACGGCTGATACTCTTTCACCATGATCCGGATTACAGCGATGAGAAGTTGGATATCGTATTGGCAAATTCCAGAATATATCAGAAGATGAATGCTTCAAAAAACGGCTCGTTGCAGGTTGATATCGCCTATGAGGGGATGGAGATAGTCCTTTAGCTATTCGCCACTCTCTTCATGATAATCATTTATATCATTTTTGACATGGGGATAGAGCTGCAGGCAAATCCAGGCGTCTGTTGCGGCGTAAATAAGCTGTCTTTTTGTTAAATCGGGATTTGCCCAGTTGGTAGTGCGTGTTGTTTTGGAAATACGATGCTTAAGGTATCTTACTGAAAGAGCCCTGAGACCTGTCTGTACAATGCCTTTGGAGCGGGCGATGTCCGATAGATCTACAAAGCCCTCGGGGCAGAAATTGCGAAGCTCTTTAAGCTTTGCAATGTCATCAGCAGCAGCAAGACCAACTTTGATAATCTGCGGGTTCTCAAAAAGCCTGATCAACTCTCTGCGGAATCCCGTTTTTGAGATCTGAATAATATATACAGATTCACTGTCGGCAAGCTGGATAAGGGATACAGGGTGGCTTTCGCCCTTTCTGAATGAGGGTCTTGATTCAGTATCAAATCCGAGAATGTCAGCCTTCGAGAGCGACAAAACGCATTCTTGCAAAGAATCGACGCTGTCGACAAGTTTTATCGGCCCCCCGTATTCCAGAATCGGCATTGAAAGGATGTACTCCTTGCTGATGCGTCCTGGAAGGGGTTCCGGAAGTTCTATTGGATCTGATTCGGGCAACTACTTGTCTCCGCAGACGAGCTCAATCAGAGCTTTTGCTGATTCTCCGGGGCCGTTCATTTCCCAACCTGGTATTCCGAGTCTTGTTCTCATCTGTCCGACGAAGATACCTTTTTTGAACATGGCATCGAAATATCTTTCTGCGATGGTGTCGTGCAGTTCCTTGTACTGAGGCGGACCAAAAACGTTTGCATAGTATGAGTGCACAATTCCAGTTGAGGTGGTTGTGCCTTTGCTCATGACAGTGCCCTCTCTGAAAACACTCCTGGCCTTTTCGGCGCTGTCGAATTTTTCAATTACAGGGTGATCCTCGTCAATTTCTTCGTAGTTGTTGGCGTAAAGAACAAAATCAATCTTGTGTCCCATTATCACATTTTCAAATGAAGTGACAGGCATTATGATTCTCGCGTTTACCATGCTCGCGTTCATTATAATTGATCTGTCAATCTGCCCGAATGCGTAACCGTCTTTGAGGTCGTCTATCCTGAGGAATGCTCCGGTTTCAGTGCCGTAGCCTATTATCTCGCCGTTCCCGGCAATTTCAAGCGAACCCATATCATCGGCAATAATCTTGATGTCCCGGATTTTTGAGGTTTCAAGCGCCCTGAGAGCTTCAAGGGTTTCTGATTTTCCTGCGCCGCTGTCGCCTATAAAGAGTATTGTCGCCTCTTTTTCGTTGTCGAGATAAAGTCTGACGAGCGCACCATGGAAGGGCATCTTGCCTGTTTTCATCTTTTTGGAATTATGAAGAGTAAGTATCATTTTTTTGAGATAGCCGAAGTAGCCGAATTTTGCATCATTAGGGCACGCACCGACGAAAATTCCGTTTTCTTCATCTTCATAGAATACTGTTGGAAGTTCAGAAAGACTGTCAATGGCACCTCCGGGAACACCATACAGGTAAAGACCGTCAGGTTTCTTTTTCATGTCTTCTTCATCCGCTATTTCAAAAAGGTTGCAGAGCGAGAAACCAAGCTCGGCAAACTTGTAGTGGAAATAAACATGTATAATGAGATCACCTGCTTTCACGGGATAGCACAGCCAGTCAGAAGGATCCAACTCCACTACGTCAAGCGGGTTGGTATTTATCTTAACAAACTTACCGGTTCTTTTATTCATTGGCGGGTCAAGAATCAGCGGAGGATTCATAAGGATATGCCTGATAATCGGCATGTCCCTGAGTTTCTCGTACGAACCGGAGGGATAAGGGATGTTTTTTGGAACAGATATAGCTCCGAACTTGGCTCCTGCCTCGACTTGCCTGTATATTCTTGGATGAGTTCCGGATATGTTTTCCTGAACTTCCCTGTAGGTTTTTCTTACGACATTGGTCAGCCTGTCGATGGTTTCATTGAAGGTTCTGTAGGGCCTTTTGTGCAGGGAGTCTCCTTCAGAATCGCATATTACATATCTTTCATAGTCTCGCCAGAAATTATATAGCTGTTCTACGAAATCATTCAGCATTTGCGGATTGTTGAGATATTCATCTGAATCTGGTACTATCCCCGGAACAACACTGATTTCATTTTTAGTGAGCTGTAAAAGCACCTTGATAAGGACTGAAATATCTTCGTCTGAGAAATGTCCATTTTTCTTCATCTTCAACAGGATTGACTTTTTCTTTTCGAGATGAGCTGTGAACCGCGATAAAATTTCCCTGAAGAGTTCACTGTTGATAAGCTCTTCGGGGGTTTCGCACAGACGTCCCTTTGATGTTAGAATTATTTTGTTTTCTATGATTTTAAAATTTCCGTACATTTTCTTTCCCCGTATG
The DNA here is from genome assembly GCA_963663865.1 of Spirochaetota bacterium. Taxonomy (GTDB): domain Bacteria; phylum Spirochaetota; class UBA4802; order UBA4802; family UBA5550. Next base: position 2,080,576 of record OY760686.1, on the reverse strand, counting down.
AAATAAGTTAATGGATATTAATTTATTTAACTGTTCTATTTGCAAGGAAATTTTATGACCCAAAGTCGCGAGTACGATAGGACTTCGTTTGATTTTAAGTGATGTTTTAGTTGATTTTGAGGTGAAATGGTGTGCAGGAGGGACATGAAAATGTTGTCAACATAAAAAAATGAGTATTTTTTAAAAACTATTGACATTATTCTATTCGTGCGTTTAAAAAAAGACCAGTCTCAGTCGGAAATGGGAAAAAGATTATGCTTAAAACTTTAAGTGCATACATAAAATTAAAAAAACCGCCTTTACCGCGTTTGGATGATTCAACTATAGAATCCCGGCAGCAGATTAACGGCTTGAGCGGGTTTTGCGATTCATTTTTCTTTTCCGGATTTTCCTCAAACGGAGTTTTTCTCATTGCCCGTCTTGCCTTTCGTGATTCTTCGCCGGCCGAATTCTGGTTTGATATCAGTATACCTGAGCTTGGGAGAATTACCGGTGTTGAAAGATGCATTAATGACCCGTCGCATATTCAGAGCGGCCCCCTTGTTTTTGAATGTAACGAACCTGGGAAGACATGGCTTGTAAGATATAAGGGCAGGGCATCAGTCGGCGGAAGGAAACAGTCTTTGACAATGGAGCTCACCTTCACTCCCGCTTCCGGTATAATTGACTGCAACGCGAGCAGTGATTTCTGGTGTGCTGCAAGATACATGTCTAAAGAGAATTGGACCCCTGAATGGCTGCATGTAATGTCAAAAAGGGATATCCTCAAGTATGAACAGGCGGGCTCAATAGACGGTTTCGTAAAGACGAAAGATTATCACTTTGAGTTGTCCCTTTATTCAATAAGGTATCACAATTACGGTTATCAGGTCTGGGGGGATGTGAACAGGCATACCAGGCTGCATGCCTTGATGGATGACGGGGCTTTTGTAAATATTAATATCGCAAGCTATTCTTTTCTTTCCTTTACACATTCCGGATATTATTTTAAAAAAGGGAGAGTGAGACCCATCAAATCCTCTGGGGATTTTACCGGATTTCCGGTGGCAAATCCCGTAAATAAAACGTTTTTAATCCCTTTCCGCGCTGCGGGAATGAAAAAGGACTTTTTGAAATGTTCTGTTAACGAAGTTTTTGTTTACAATATGGGAAACGGATACCGAATTTATGAAGGTATTTGCGATTTTGAAAGCAATACGGCGGGCGGTATTGGAATTTGCGAATTTGGATATAACAAAAAGCTTTACAGATAGATCCCGCCCGATCAGGGACGTGATCTATCTGTATTGTATTTTAGGATTCAAGTACTATCTGAAGCATTCTCCTGACAGGCTCAGCGGCGCCCCACAGAAGCTGGTCGCCCACCGTGAAACATGTAAAATACTCCGGGCCGAAGTTCATCTTTCTCATTCTTCCTACCGGAACGGTCAGAGTACCGCTAACAGACGCTGGTGACAGGTTTTTCAGTGTCTCTTCCTTTGTGTTGGGAATAACTTTAACCCAGCTATTTGAAGTCGATATTATTTCCTCGATTTCAGAAAGCGGAATATTTTTCGTGAGCTTAACAGTCAATCCCTGGCTGTGGCACCTCATGGCTCCTATCCTTACACATTGGCCGTCAATCGGTATTCTGTTATCTTCAAAGCCGAGTATTTTATTTGTCTCAGCTATGCCTTTCCATTCCTCTTTAGTCTGACCGCTTTCCATTGGCTTATCAATCCAGGGGATAAGGCTTGCAGCAAGCGGAGCGCCGAAATACTCGTCAGGCATTGTACCGCTTCGCAGAAGTTCAGTGATTTTTCGATCAAGTTCAAGAATTGATGATGACGGGTCATCCGCTAATAAAGCGCCGGCGTCTCCCACAGCTTTCATCTGGGACACAAGTTCTTTCATGTTGTTCGCTCCGGCTCCTGATGCGGCCTGATAAGTCATAGAAGAAACCCACTCGACCAGTCCTTTTTTGAAAAGCCCGCCGATTGCCATGAGCATGAGCGATACTGTGCAATTGCCGCCGATGAAGTCTTTAATGCCGTCTGCGAGGGCCCTGTCAATGATGTTTCTATTAATAGGATCAAGCACGATGACGCTCTTTTCTGACATTCTGAGAGCGGAGGCAGCATCAATCCAGTAGCCGTTCCAGCCCGCATTTCTGAGTTCGGGATGAATCCTGTTTGTATAATCGCCCCCCTGACAGCTCACTATTATATCCATGGATAATAATCTGTCTGTATTGTAGGCGTCGATTAAGGGTCTTGAGCCGTTTCCAACATCAGGACCGTCTATGCCGGCCTGTGATGTGCTGAAAAAATAGGGGTCAATATTCTTGAAATTATTTTCACTTTTCATCCGATCCATCAGGACGGAGCCGACCATGCCTCGCCAGCCGGCGAATCCAACTTTTTTCATATCTGTACCTGCCGAATTTTTTTGATCAGTAAATGATAATGGTCTTATAAGTCAATAATTATCCATTGCGATTAAACAATAGGTCTTTATTGCTAATCAAAGAATTTTGCCCTTGAGAAGCAGCTGGGCGGTTGTAAAATAAATTACTATACCTGTGACGTCTACAAGGGTTGCAACAAAGGGTGCCGAAGAGGTGGCTGGATCCAGTTTAAGTCTTTTTAACAGAAGAGGGAGCATTGAACCCGCCAGAGTGCCCCACATAACAATGCCTATCAGCGAAATAAATATCGTTATTCCAATAAAAAACCAGTGAGGGCCGTAAAAGCCGGTGAAGATTTCAGAAATAGCGATTTTTGCGAAACCAATTGAGCCAAGCAGTATTCCCAGTGCAAGACCAGAGATAATCTCTCTTTTCATTATTTCCCACCAATCGCTGATTGTGAGCTCCCCAATGGCAAGGCTTCGTATAATGAGAGAGGTTGCCTGTGAACCCGAATTCCCTCCGCTGGCAATTATCAGCGGAACGAACATGGTCAGTACAACCGCTGCTGAAATTGCGTCTTCGAAAAATCCCATCGCTGAGGCTGTAAAGGTTCCGCCTATAAATAGGAAGATAAGCCATACGGCTCTTTTTTTTATCAATGTGAACACAGATGACTTGAGGTATGATTCATCAAGCGCGTTCATACCTCCAAGTTTGTGAATGTCCTCAGTTGTTTCTTCTTCAGCAACGCTCAGAATGTCGTCAATAGTAACAATGCCGATTAAAAAACCTTCAGTGTCGATAACCGGCAGTGAATATGTATCGTATTTTTTAAATATCTCAATGGCGATTTCCTGATCGTCAGTGGCCCTGAGAAAGCCGTAACGGCGATCCATCATGCTCTTGATTCTTGTGCTGGGAGAGGCAAGGAGAAGCTGTCTGATGCTGATTTCATCAAGAAGCCTGCCTTTTTCGTCGACGACATAGAGCATTTCGATTGTTTCGCTTTCGTGACCTTCAAGGCGGATTTTTTTCAGAACCTGAGCCACGGTCATTTTTTCAATAACGGATATGTATTCCGGGGTCATGAGTCGCCCGACACTGTCTTCGGGATATCCGAGCAGCATTTTTGCTGTCTCTCTTTCTTCCTTCGTAAGCAGTGCGAGCATGTTTTTTACAATTGAAGAGGGCAGTTCTTCAAATAACCATGTTCTGTCGTCAGGAGAAAGCTCCATAAGGATGCCGGTTATGTCCTTTTTGCCCATCGACATAATTATATTTTTTTGTGTTTCAACAGGCAGATGCTCAAATACAGTATTCGTCAGATTCTTTGGCAGAAACCGGAATACTATTAGCTGTTCGCTGTCTGGAAGATCCGATATCAACTCGGCAAGATCGGCTGGATGCCATTCGGTAAAGATTTCCTTGAGTGTTTTAAAATCTTTCATGTCGATGAGCTCGACGATTTCCGGTTGCAGGAGTTTTCCGTACACATCAGCCTCCGTACTAATTCTGTTTACACGGCAATGACTCGAATTGTAGTAGTCCATGTCAGCCGAAAGGAGGCTTGATGACCTCCGGCCCGGTTCTGTGGTGAACCCAGACGGAGAATTATATTCAGCGGCAGGTCCTCAACAGAAATCCTTGTCAAAAAAGCGACATAAGGGATCAGGCATTGCTTCTCTCCATTGCAGTTGATGAGTTATATTTTTTTAATTAAAGGCATATGTCAATATCTTTTCAGTTTGTTATTATATTTGACGGAAAATTCAAAAAATGCAAGGTTTAAAAAGTAATTGATGAATTGTGGAATAGATAATTTATTGACTTAAAGTGAAAAAATCGAAGATGATTCATAAAAAATAATATCCAAAAACTATATGACGAGCAGGGATAATGCTTAACAGAAATAATACTATTGTCATAACCTTGTTTTTTATTACGATTATACTGGCATCCAGTGCATTGTTTTCCGGTTCAAAGACAAGGGAGATAACCCTCTCTGAATGTATAAAAATTGCATTGGAGAATCACCCCGATCAGCTTGTTGCTGAACAGGACATGAGATACAGCAGGGCTAACTATCAGGTAAAAAAAGGGGAGAGAAGTCTGAAGATAGACGGAGTTCTCAAGACTCGTGAAATCGCCAAAGATTCGACTACTTCTCTCGTTTCCATACCTGGTGTTGATACGGATATAGCTCTTTTTTCCGGACTTTATGCGAAATACAATCTGTATGATCCGAAAAAGAAGTGGGATGAGCAGGCCGCCGAGATTCAGGTTAGTGCAGGAAAAATGCAGATGCAGAAAACCACCGATGAGGTTATTTATAATCTAAAGGAAGCTTACTTCGAATACCTCTATTCGGGGAATGAAGTAGCCCTCAAGGCTGAATTGCTTGATAAATCACGTGAGAAATTAGCGCTTTCGAAGAAACTATATGAAAATGGATTAAGACCGGTTCTTGACCTGAGTAAAGCTGAGATGAACGTGGCCGAAGCCATGCTGGAGTATGAAAAGGCAAGAAACAATGCGCGCCTTAAAAGAGCAGGGTTGTACATGGCTATGGGGCTTGTAGAAAAGGACGCTCCTGGAATAGAGCCTGTAGACCCGGATGGGCTGCCATTTGTTAAGTATAATGAAGACGAACTTACAAAACTTGCCCTGTTATACAATCCGGATATTCAGACGAGTTCTCTTGACACAAGGGTCAAGAGAATACAGGTAGAGGCTGCCAGATCACTCCACAAGCCGTCTGTTTCAATCGAGCTGGGGCTTGGACTTGAAAATAGAAAGGTTGCGGGCATAAATAATTCAGGCAATGTCTCTGATAACCTTAATACAAATAACTGGGAGCCGACTTTTTTTGGAAATCTTGTCGCCGGTCTGCCTCTTTACTACGGCGGGGCTATTTCGGCAAAGGTTGAAGCCGCCATCGCGGAATACAATAAATCGCTGTACCGCGAAAGGGAGATTCACAACAAGATCAAAACCCAGGTACAGGTTCTTATTAAGGACCTTGAGGAGTTGAGGAAACAGTATGACATGTCGAATATGGTAATCGAAAATTCAAGTAAGCATGTATTTCTCGCCCGCAAAAGCTACGAAAACGGGGAAGGTTCTCTGCTGGATCTAAATGACGCGGAAGCCGGTGTTATCAGGTCAAAGCTCACCAGCTATTCAGTGAAATACAAGTACCTTATGACCCTTGCTACGATATCAAAACTGATCGGTGTGAAAGAGGAACTCTTATGTCAATATTAAAAAGAATTTTAAAGCATAGAATTACCAGGATTATTATTACTCTTATATCTCTTGCTCTTCTTGTTCTTTTGGTTAAGTATGGATGCGGGGATGAATCAGAGTATGAATACACCTTTGAAAAGGCTGCGAGAGGCGAGGTCGTAAAGACTATTTCTGCCACCGGCGTGCTTGAGGTGAAAGGGGCTGAGCCTGTCCTTACGAAGATAAATGGAATAATCGATAAAATCTATGTTGAAGCTGAGCAGCGCGTTCAAAAAGGGCAGCTCCTTGCGTCATTTGAAAGCCTTTCAATATCAGAAAAGATTCTTCGGCAGACAATGAATGTTGAGAACAAGAATCTTCAGCTTATGGCTGAAAAGCAAAGATTTGAAGGCAAGAAGAGCATGTTTGAGGACAAGCTTATATCAAAAAAAGACCTTGAACAGACAGAGCTTGAATACAAAAAAGCGCAGTATGAATACAAGCTTGCACTGTTTGACTTAAATGAAATGAAAAGGCATAAGCAGGAAACAAGGATTGTATCACCTATTTCAGGAGTTGTTCTCGCTGTCGACATAATTGAAAACGCTGCTTTACAGGCTGGAACACCTGCTTTTGTAATAGCCCCAGATCTGACAAAGATGCTCCTTGTAATCAATATTGATGAGGCCGATATCGGTAATGTAAAGAAGAAGCAAAAGGTTATTTTTACGGTAAGCGCATTCCCTGAAAAGGAATTTTACGGGGATATTGAGATGGTTTCAATTAATCCTTTTAAGCAAAGCGGCGGACTTGTAACATATCAATCACATGTTCTCTGTGATAACACCGAGCTTCTGCTGAAACCTGGAATGACTGCGACATCTACAATTGTAGTCTCCAGGAAAAATAATGTGCTCAGGGTACCAAACCAGGCATTTATCGTAGCACCTGAGTTTTCCTTTCAGAAAGCTGATGAAAAGGTTTTGTGGCTTAGAAATGACAGTTTGATTGATAAAGAGCCGGCAAAAAAAGTACCTGTTGCGCAGGGGCTTGCCGGAGATATGTACACAGAGATAGTATCAGGAATAAAACCGGGCGACCAGGTTCTGGTTAAGATTGAGAAAAAATAGCATGAGTGATGTAATAATAAAAATTGACGATATTCACAAATCTTTCGCTTTAAGCGAGGAGGTCGTAGTCAGGGCTTTACGCGGAGTATCGCTCGAAGTTGAGAGGGGAGAGTACATTGCTGTTATGGGGGCTTCCGGTTCCGGAAAATCTACCTTTATGAATATACTCGGTTTCCTTGATACTCCTACAGGCGGAAGGTATATCCTTGACGGGATTGACGGCAGTTCTCTTTCCGCTGACCAGAAAGCGGAAATTAGAAATCGAAAGATTGGTTTTGTCTTTCAGGGCTTTAACCTCCTGCCAAGGACAAGTGCCATTGAGAATGTAGAGCTTCCGCTATTCTATAATGGCGGCGTAACTTCGATCGAAATGAAGGCGCGGGCAAGCAAGCTTTTGTCCATGGTCGGCCTGTCTGGAAGAGAGCACCATCATCCAAACAAACTATCGGGCGGAGAACAACAAAGGGTTGCTATTGCCAGAGCCCTTGTGAATAACCCGGCGATTATTCTTGCTGACGAGCCTACCGGTAATCTCGATAGTAAAAATACTGAAGAGATTATGAACCTTTTTACTAATCTTAACAGGGATTTAGGGATAACCATAATCATGGTCACGCATGAATCCGACGTTGCAGAGTTTACAAAACGCAATGTTGTCTTTAAAGACGGGCAGATAATAAAGGATGAAAAAGTCAGAAAACGTCGTAAAAAAATATTACACCCCAGGTAGTAATTCAACCAATTCAACTTCATAAAAAATAACATACCCTTATTAAGACATAATCCGCCGTTACCGATATATTAAATGAAACACGGCGGAGAAAACCGCCTATCCGGTATGTTCTTCCGGAATATGATATAAAATTTTCTACATCTTTGTCAGGAAAGGCAGCAGGCCTAATTATAGATGGACCTGTTAAAAAGACATAATACCTGCCCTGAATGAAGTTAATATGAGGAGTGGAAAAATATTTCCGGAGGATTTGCCAGGTGAAAGAAGTTCAGGCGATTAACAGATTTAAACGGTTTCTGCAGATAGAAAAGGGCCTTTCACAGAATTCAATATATTCGTATACTTATGATTTAAAAAAGTTCAGCGAATATCTCACTGCAAGAAACAGGGATATCATGGATGCGACACATGAAGATGTTCAACAGTTCCTCAGATTCGAGAAAAATAAAAAAAAGAATTCCACAAGGACTCTTGCAAGGTCGTTGGCCGCAATCAGGCAGTTTTACAATTTTATTTCTGATGTTGATAAGACAGTAACAAATCCAACTTCAAAAATTGAATCACCTCACATAGAAAAAACATTGCCCGACTTTTTATCAATAGCTGAAATTGAAAGGCTGTTTTCATCAATCTCGGAAAATGATCCATATGAGCTCAGGGACAAAACGATTTTCGAACTTCTTTACTCTTCTGGATTGAGGATAACTGAAGCCGTAGAATTAACATGGGATGATATAGATTTCCAGAATTCATATATACGTGTTACAGGAAAGGGCGACAAGGAGAGAATCGTTCCCGTAAATGAAGAAGCAAAGAGGTTAATGAATAAATATATTGAATTTTCAAGGCAGGATATACTTGGAACAAGGGAAAGTGAGTACTTGTTTATAAGTAAAAAAGGGTCAATGTTAAATAGAAAATCGGTATGGCGTTTATTGAAGAACTATGTTGTAAGAACTGAAATAAAAAAGAACATTACACCTCATACATTGAGACATTCATTTGCGACACATCTTATTGAGAACGGTGCAGATCTTCGTTCGGTGCAGGAACTGCTCGGTCATATGGATATTTCTACTACTCAGATTTATACGCATCTTGCAAAAGAAAAGCTCCAGGATATTCACAGAGGTTTTCATCCGAAAGGATAGTTTTAAAATGATTATGTTTCGAATGGAGAATGCCTTTTAGATGTTAAAATGGACAATACGGATTTATTTTTTATTATTCACAGCTATATATATCAGTTGTACTCCAAGCAGTGAATATCTGAGGGAGAAAGGAATCCCGGAAATATCAGGCAAAGATATTGTCAGGGTGCTTATCGAACAGACTGATAGACGTATTTCAGTTGCCTGTAATGGGAAGTTCAGAATCACCGATTCAGTTTCCGGAAAAATATTAAAAAGTTCAAATTCCAGTGAGATTGCAATTCATCCGGAAAAACTATCCGGAGTCATTGTTGTAGATGGATGGGATTCTCCTTTGTCTCTAAACGGGCGTAAATACCGGGGACGATTTGAGATAAGGAATCATCTTGGCAAGATGCTTGTAATAAATTTAGTCTCGATGGATGATTATCTCAAAAGCGTTGTACCTTCAGAGATTCCGAATAGCTGGCCGGTCGAATCCCTCAAGGCTCAGGCAGTAGCCGCAAGAACATATGCTTTATTCCATATGCAGAAAAAAAGTTCCGACCTGTATGACCTTGAGTCATGTACAAACTCCCAGGTATATAAAGGTATTGCTTCAGAAAATGAGGCTACGAGTAAGGCAGTTGATGAAACCCGCGACATGGTAATAACATACAATTATGAGCCGATTCAGGCATATTTTCATTCAACATGCGGAGGGAAAACAACGGACTCCAGATACGTATGGTCTGGTGACGGGGTGCCTTATTTAAAATCAGTCAATTGCAACTACTGTTCAGATTCAAAACATTTTAACTGGTCATATACCCTTTCTCTGTACGAGTTGAAGTATGCTATGAGAAATAAATTCCCAAGTGTCGGGAAAATTCAAAACATATCATTTAAAAAAAAGGATGGCAGGGTTGTTGATGTACGAATAAGGCATGAAAACGGTGTTGCGTCAACGACTGGAAATGAATTCAGACTTTTAATGGATCCAAAAAAAATCAAAAGTCTCTTATTCGAGTCTAAAGTAGATAATAACGGTCTTAGAATAGAGGGACATGGATGGGGGCATGGTGTGGGAATGTGCCAGTGGGGAGCAAGAGGAATGGCGCTCACCGGAAAAAATTTCAAAGAGATACTTACATTTTATTACAAGGGAGTTGACATCAGAAAGCTAAACAGGGCAACTGGAGTAAAAAACAATTCCTTTATTAAATAATATGCGACAATACACGCTCAGTGATTTTAACTTCAATTTACCTGAAGAGTTGATAGCCCAGAGACCTTCAGATGTAAGGGCTGGATCAAGACTGATGGTTCTTGAACGCTCTTCAGGTGCCATTCAACACTCACAATTCTGCCGAATAACTGATTATTTTAAAGAAGGTGATTTGCTTGTTTTTAATAATGCCAGGGTTATTAATGCTCGCCTTTTCTTTAGAAGAGAGACAGGTGCCAGGGTTGAGATTATCCTCACAAAAAGAATTTCAGATTATGAGTGGGAAATCATAACAAATAGAACCGCAAGACTACGTGTAGGCGAGTCACTGAAATCAGATGTAGTACCTGATATTGCACTAATCATAAAAGAACGAAAAGATGAAAAGTTCATAATTTCGACTAAAACTGCATTAAATGAGGAAGTGCTTAAAAAAATTGGCAGTGTTCCTCTGCCCCCATATATAAAAAGAGATACTACTGAAGAGGATTCTGACCGCTATCAGACTGTTTACGCCACAGTCCCGGGAGCTGTTGCGGCTCCAACTGCCGGCCTGCATTTTACTGATGACATTCTTCATAACATTCGGGAGAAGAGTGTGGAAACACTATTCTTAACTCTCAATGTATCATGGGGAACATTTCAACCAGTCAGACAGGAAGACCTCGCAATCCACAAAATGCACACTGAGTCTTACAATCTTTCTTGTGATACGGCTGAAAGAATTAATTCGGCCAGAAGAGAAGGCCGAAGGATAGTGGCTGTTGGAACCACATCGCTCAGAGTGCTTGAGGCAACGTTCGACGGGAAAAACAATGTTCCGGGAGAAGGTGAGACTGACATCTTTATATATCCGCCGCGAAGGGTTGAGTCAATAAACGCGTTAATTACAAACTTTCACACCCCTTATTCAACACTCTTAATGCTGGTCTCGGCATTTGCCGGGTATGATGCTATAATGGATGCCTATAAGGAGGCCGTAAATGAAAAATATCGTTTTTTTTCTTACGGCGACTCAATGCTCATACTATGAACGGTCAGGATGACCATATTGAAAACTTTTTCACTGTTCCGAGAATTTTTTCAGATATAACGAGAGACTCTCTTTTTGAAAGATTGCAGTCGTTGTAAAGGCTGTCCGCCATGAATTTTTTTATAGCGACATAAACGTCAGGAGTAGGATGAAAAATAAACGCAAAGCTGCCGGAGCCGTGTTCCAGGATGGTAAATGACGAGTACAGCATTAAAGGTTCCTGTGGGATCATTATCTTTTCGTTTCGTGATCCATCGACAACTTCCATATCTGCGAATCTGTATGGTATTGATTTCCCCTGTTCCCGGTTTACCGGTTCTTCGTGCTTTTTGGGAAAAGTTGGCGGCTCAACAAGAAGATGTGTTCTGTTTCCATCAGTTTTAAATGTAATTCCAGTCTGAGTGCGGAAAATATCTTTTACATTTCTGTAGGCGGTAATTTCATAAATGGTGTAGGCGGATGAATAGTCAAAAAAAGCTGATACTATAAATCCTCCATTTGGCGGAATGTTCTCTGTCATGTAAGCTTTTAGTAGTGACGTTGCCTGTGCCATAGATTTAACCTTGTAGATTATTTTATACTGTATTCTATGCAAAAAAATAATAATAAATCAATCAAAAAAAGCAATTCATCATCAACTTGTATCATTTTTTTTGGAGTTAGGTATGTATATTAACACGGAATCATCAAAAGTATTGATAATGAATACTGATCTTTATTTTAAACTCAGTGAATCTGACAGTCAAAATCTTAAATCTCAATACACACTGATATTAAGTACTGAAATTGACTTTATCGATTCAAAAATATATATGGATGGAATTGAGACCGGGAAAGATATCATTATTCGTTTAATTGAGGAAAATGAACAAATTCTATTTAACTTCCGTATTAAGAATGTTAGAAATTATATGGAATTCCCAATTGAAAATTTTAAATTAAAAAAAAATAAAGATAGAATAATTATTTCTGGAAATACAAAGAAAGTATTAAAAAAGTTAAGAAAACAGGATGTCAGTGTTAAGACAATCTCCTCGCCGGTTGAAGCCCTGATTTCTTACGCCTATTATCGATTTGGTCTTGATGTAATGCAAAGAAATTATGGAGGAGAATATTATATATTACCTTCTCTTGCAAGCGGTTTTAGATTTGCGAGCTCAGGATTTTATTCATTTTTGAGAAAATATAAAAAGACTATACTGACATATTCTTTTCCCGAAGAACTTATTTTTGATGAATTTAATAATGCTGAAGGAATAGTGATTTCTTCCGAAAATCAGATTAGAATTCTTTTAAGAAGAGGGAACTGAACTTTATGCATAAACGTTATTATTGCTCTTTTATCAGGCTGACGATCTTAATGTTATTCATTTATGCCACAGGCATCCAATATTTGAGGGCTGATACAGTCGGGCCGACTCGATCTTTATTGAGTGTTAACTATTGCCACTCAGAAAAAGGAAAAAAGGAGAAATTCAGAGAGGGTCTTCTTTTTAAGTCGGTTATTGCAGGGCGCGATGACATTACTTCAATGCTTCTTGGAAAAGGTGTCAATCCTAATTGCAGAAATGAACGTTTGCAGACTCCGCTTCACTTCGCAGCATTTCAGAATGATTATAAAGCTGCCCGAATTCTACTGGAGAATGGAGCAAGACCAGATTATGCAGATGCCGACGGTATGAGCCCGCTGCACTTTGCCGCTGAAGCGGGTTCAGCGGCAATTGTCAGGCTTCTTATCAACCGAGGGGCGGCGGTTAATTCTTCTAACAGCAATGGCGCTACTCCTTTGCATTATGCGGCATACCGCAACAGGGCTGCAGCAGGGCTGGAGCTGCTAAAAAGCGGTGGAAATCCTTATATGAGAGATTTATCCGGAAGAAGTCCTATTGATCACGCAGAGGTTTTAGGATGCAATCAATTTAAGACGGCTGTGTGCAAATCAAAAAAAAGATGGGAGCTTCAAGTTCAAAAAAAATGGTAATATAATTCAAAAATAACAGCAAATCGCCAATTCTTATTACCCTACCTAATAATATTAATGCCATAAAATTCTGGGATCACTTTATATCATATTGTAAAAAATTTTTATATTTTTCACCCCGGAACGTATTAATAGCATCGCGATAACGGCCGTTGTTAAAGTTAAAAAAACAAGGAGTCAGTTATGTCAAATTATGCTGGTGCTACAGTAGAAGGTCATGTCACTCATGATCCTTCGATGAGAAAGACCAAAACAGGAAAGGAGGTTTGTCAATTTTCACTGGCTATCAACCATTTTACAAAGGAGGATAGTGATCCAAAGGTTTCATATGTAGATGTCGAAACCTGGAACAAGATGGCAGAGGTTTGTTCAAAGCATCTTCACAAGGGGAAGCATATTATGGTTGTTGGTAATCTAAGGCAGGACAGATGGGAAGGGAAGGACGGCAAAATGCAGTCCAAGATCAAAGTAGTTGGAAATGAGATCATATTTCTTGATCCAGCCGCAAAAAACACAGCAAAAGACAGAGTTGATGTAGTATAGAAGCTCTGTTGCCTGTTTGTAATTCTCTTAAGAAACAATAAATCAGCCTGCTAAACAGCATATGCCTTTTAGCGGCTGATTTATTAGCTTAAATCTGCTTGACGAGTAGCACTCTCAATTGTGAATATCATACATCAATTTCGTTAAGGCTGGACAAGGTGTTTTTGAACAGTTTGCAGTCTGACATTAAAACGGTTATATAGGCCGGAACAATTGAGGGAAAAGCGTTGATTGATTCAGATTTTAACGATATCAGGCCTTACAGAGATAATGAAGTTAAAGATGTTCTCAGCGATTTGATATCCTCTGACGGATTTGAGCAGGGAATAGGTTTCATGACTGGAAGGCCTTCTGGCAAGTTGAGCTCAAATGAGCTGGAGTTTCTTAAAAGCAGGATGCGCTCGGTCAATTCAGTGTCACAGTTTCAAAAGGAAATTGTCATCGAATTGATGCTTAAGCCGATGATTACCAGGACAATAAAAGAGATTACATCATCGGGGCTTGAAAACCTGGATGACAATGTCCCGTATATATACATAAGCAATCACAGGGACATAACCCTGGATCCGGCTTTGCTTAACTATGTTCTCATTGAAGCGGGGAAGGATACGGTTGAGATAGCATTTGGAGATAATCTGCTCATTAATGATTTTGTTTCAACTCTTATCAGAATCAACAAGTCTTTTATCGTAAAACGGGGGCTGTCAATTACTGAACAGCTGAATGCGTCAATTAAGCTATCAAGGTATATTTATCATACATATTCATCAGGAAACTCAATCTGGATTGCCCAGAGAGAAGGAAGAGCCAAGGATGGTAATGATATAACAAATCCTGCGGTTCTTCGAATGCTGACACTTTCTACAAGAGACAGCGGAATCTCTGTTGCAGATTTTTTTAAAGATGTTAAAATCGTACCTGTCAGCATTTCTTATGAGTATGATCCCTGCGATTCCATGAAGGCCCTTGAATTGTTCAGAAAATCAACAGATCCAGCATACAAAAAGAATAAAAACGAAGATCTTCTCAGTATAAGCAAAGGTATTAGCGGTAAAAAAGGTCGTGTTCACTATGCCTTCGGTTCTCCAATAGATGACAGATGCGATTCCGAAAAGGAAATGGCTGTAAGGTTAGATACGGAAATTCAGAGTAACTACAGGCTCTGGCCGAGCAACTACATTGCTTATGATTTAATTAACAATACCAGAGAGTATTCTGATAACTATGATTCAACTGATGAAGAGTTGTTTAATAAACGTATTGAAAGATTGAATCAGGAAGTAAAAAGAATACTGTTGATGTCTTATGCAAATCCTCTCATAAATAAGAGTATAAAATGAAAAATAACACAGCGTTTTGAAGCTATAAATAATTGTGATAAATCCGCTGATATTGATTCAAGTCAATGTGCATTGACGAATTAGGTGATATAATTATGTCAATATCAATAAAGGCGGTAATAAATATGATAAGACAGATAATAAAAATTGACGAAGAAAAATGTAATGGCTGCGGTCTTTGTATACCTGACTGCCCTGAAGGGGCCCTTCAGCTGATTGATGGAAAAGCGAGGCTTGTAAGCGACCTTTTCTGTGATGGGCTTGGAGCGTGTATTGGGAACTGTCCTGAAGGCGCTATAAGTGTTGAAGAGAGAGAAGCTGAGGCTTATGATGAAGCGCTGGTGATGGAAACTATAATCAAACAGGGAGATGGAGTAATTAAGGCTCATCTGAAACACCTGGCTGATCACGGCGAGCGCGGTTATCTGAATATTGCAATCCAATGTTTGAAGGAACGTGGTATTTCGATTCCCGAATATGAGGAAAAAAAATCCATGTGCGCCAGCGGAGGTTGTCCTGGAACGGCTTCCCGGGAGCTGAAGAGGCCGGAACCTGAAGATAATCCGCATGCCCCGTCGGCAGCGATTTTACGTTCTGAATTAGCCAATTGGCCGGTTCAGCTCAAGCTTATAAATCCTTACGCTGAATATTTCAAAAATGCTCACTTACTCATAGCTGCCGACTGTACTCCCTTTGCCTACGCGAACTTTCATTCTAACTTTGTAAGAGATAAAATATCAATTACGTTCTGTCCAAAGCTGGATCCTTACATTGAAGAGTATATTGAAAAACTGTCTGAGCTTTTCAGATCGAATAATATTCGCTCTGTAACAGCGGTTAGGATGGAAGTGCCTTGCTGCGGTGGAGTCAAGATGCTCATTGAAAAAGCGCTTGAAAAATCAGAAAAAAATATACCTTTATACGAACATATTATTTCGATTAAGGGTGAAAGGTTGTAAAATGATCGAACTCGATTTTGATAAAAACGGCGGGATGATACCCGCCATTGTTCAGGATATTGACAATGGGGAAATCCTGATGCTGGCATATATGAACAGAGAAGCGTGGGAACTTACGATTGAAAAAAAGATTGCTCACTACTACAGCCGAAGCAGGAAAAGCCTCTGGAAAAAAGGGGAGACCTCCGGAAATATTCAGGAAGTATTGGAAATCCGTGTGGATTGTGACAGTGATACAGTTCTCTTAAAAGTCAGACAGATCGGCAAAGCCGCATGTCATACCGGTTTCAGGAGCTGTTTTCACAGGGTTTTGAGGAACGGAACGCTTGAAACTGACGGCGAGAGGATTTTCAATCCGGAAGACGTCTATAGAAACTGAACTGAAAATCGGATTGTCAGGCGTACTTTTCAATGCTTTCTAATATGTCTTTTAGCATTACAATGTGACTTCGCTCCTCTTCAATAATCCGCTCTAGGATTTCAAGGGCTTCGTAGTCATCAGAGTACATGGTTTTCAGCTCTGTATAGAAAATAATTGAATTTTTTTCGTCAGTAAATGCCTGCCTTATAGCGTCTCCAGGTTTATCGGGGTTGATTGCGGAGGCTCTGTTCTCCGGTTCATCCTGAAAGACCTTTTTATCTCCGATTGAACGCAGATAACTGTAATAATCATCCGTGTATGAGCCTTCACTCTTTTCAGCAAATGAGGCAAGTGATTCAAAGTACTGTTTATGTTCAAGCTCCTGTTTAGCTAAAAACTTAAATGTGTCACGAAGCTGTTCTCCTTTGAAGACTTCTGCGCATGTCGAATAGAATTCATATCCGGTGTCCTCAATCTGGACAGCGATTTGAACTATTTCATTAAGCGAGTATTTCATCGATAACCTTTACATTAAGAAATTATTGAGGGCTGTAAATAGACAGCTCAACGATTAAAAGAGCAGCTGGTTTGGCGCTGTGTCAAATAAAAAATAATAAGCGATCATGAAATACCCTGGTATTTTTCGTAAGGCATTACACCGTATACTTTCTTAAAATCTTCGCCGTACTTACATGCAGCGCATGTGAGCTTAAGAATTCCCGAGGCAAGCAATTCAGACTCTTCGCTTAACACAGAATTGTGATCAATTCTGTTTCTCATTTTCAGAACAGCACATTCCTCGCATTTTTTAGCGTTTTCTTTAATTCGGAAAGTAATCAATGACATGAAAAACCTCCGTATCAGTTTAATATCTTTGTAAACAATGTAGCGTTATATTTTTTAAATTCCAGCATTTTTTTTGAAATCAAATCAAGACAAAGCGAAGTGAAGGGAAAAGATTTATATTGACAAAATATTATAGCGTATAAAAGTATTGCTATGGGGCTGTAGCTCAGCTGGGAGAGTACTAGAATCGCACTCTAGGGGTCGGGGGTTCGATCCCCCTCAGCTCCACATAAAAAAGGGGAGATTATCTCCCCTTTTTTATTGATTCAAGAAATGTCTTTACATGTGCAGTAAAATCATCGGGGTTCTCGTCGACGATTTTTAGTATTTTTGTACCGATAACAACTATATCCGCGTATTTTGACACTTCAGCCGCTTTCTTGCCTGAATCTATACCGAAACCGACTGCAACCGGGAGATTAAGTGTTTCTCCAGCACTTTTCACGATTTTTTTAAGCCTGGCGCTGAAATCCTTTTCTGATCCGGTTAAACCGACCCTTGAAGTGCAGTAAATGAGTCCATCCGCTTTTTCGCGGTATTTTTCAAGCCTTTCCTGAGACGTAGAGGGCGAAATAACTATGACTGGGTGTACGTTGTTATTCCTGCAACCGCTGTAATAGGATTCTGAATCCTCTTCCGGCGGGATATCCGGGACAATAATTCCGTAAATACCGATTTCAGATGCCATTTTAGCGAAAGCTTCAACACCATAGTTGTAGACTATGTTGTAGTAAGTCATAAAGAGAAACTTGACATCGGGAAACCTTGCTGTAACTTTTTTTGCAAATTTTATGCAATCAGCCGTTTTAGTGCCTGCGGCGAGCGATGTCTGGTTTGCGTTTACAATTACCGGACCATCTGCGATGGAATCCGAAAAAGGGAGCTGAATCTCAATAAACTCTACCCCGCATGATGCCATTGTCTCTATAAGTGTCTCGTTGTCCTTGAAGGAAGGGTATCCGGCAACGAGGTGCGTCATTAATCGAATTTGATTTTTCATTATAATCTCTCTTATTATTTTCTCTCTTCAACTTTGGATTTAATAAATTCAAACCATGCTTCGTCTTGAAGAGCTTCTGCAATTAAGAAGATGTCCTTGTCGCCTCTTCCTGAAATGTTAATTATTACGATTTCATCTCTGGAAGAGTTTTTTGCAATTTCAATTCCTCTGGCAACGGCATGTGAGGACTCGAGCGCAGGAATAATCCCTTCAGTGGAAATAAGCGTTTTCAGAGCTCCAATGACCTCTTTGTCGGTGGCACTTGTATATGTTACTCTGCCGATAGAGTGAAGATAAGCGTGCTCGGGGCCCACCCCTGGATAATCAAGCCCCGCCGCAACTGAATATGTCGGCCTGGTCTGGCCGTCTCCGTCCTGGATGAAAAAGGACCTGTAGCCTTCAACTATGCCGTCATGTGAACCTTTAAATCGTATGGAATGTCTGCCGCTTTTATAGCCGCTTCCACCGGCCTCAACACCGATCATCTTTACGGCTTCATCCTTTAAAAAAGGATGAAAAAGTCCAATCGCGTTGCTGCCTCCTCCGACACAGGCGACGAGGTAATCCGGAAGCCGGCCCTCGGCCTCAAGTATCTGCTTGCGGGCCTCAGTGCCGATTACGGATTGAAATTCTCTGACAATCGCCGGGTAGGGATGAGCGCTCAGCGCAGATCCGACAAGAAGGTGAGTGTCGTCGACTGTTTCTATCCAGTTTCTGAATGAAGCATTAACGGCGTCCTTAAGCGTGCGTGTTCCTGTTTTTACGGGTGTGACCTTTGCTCCTAATTGCTGCATCCAAAATACATTGGGGCGCTGTCTTTTCATATCGACTTCGCCCATGAATATTTCACATCTGAAGCCGAATTTGGCTGCAACTGTTGCAGTCGCGAAACCATGCTGGCCAGCGCCTGTTTCTGCGATAAGGCGTTTTTTGCCCATACGCCTTGCCAGTATTGCCTGACCAATAGCATTGTTTATTTTATGGGAGCCGGTCTGTCCCATCCCCTCGAGTTTGAGGTAGATTCTGGCGCCGCCTATTTTTTCTGTAAGGTTTGAGGCAAAATACAGCGGAGTTGGTCGTCCCGAAAAATTTTTGAGAACATCACTGAACTCCTTTTTAAACTCGGGGTCCTTTTTTGATTCTATGAAGGCCCTTTCGAGTTCCTGAAGAGGCGGAATCATCATTTCAGGAACATATCTGCCCCCGAATTTTCCGTAATGTCCGCCTGTTTTAAATGGATTAACTATTGTTTTCATTTACTTTTCCATGTTTTTCAAGAATTGTACAAGGAGCTTTACGCCGAATCCTGTTGCATTTTTCGGCCTGCATCCTCTCTGTTTTGAACCCCATGCGGTTCCGGCAATGTCAATGTGTGCCCATGGAGTATTATCCACAAATGATTTTAAAAACGCCGCTGCGTGAATTGTTCCCGCGTTTTTTTCAGCTGACATATTTGAGATATCAGCATAATCGGACTTGAGGTTTTCGCTGTAGACCTCGTAGAGCGGAAGGCGCCACAAGCGTTCCCCGGTTTTTTCTCCGGCGTCAAAGAGGTTATTCATGAGATTGTCGTCAGAAGTGATGATGGCAGCAACGTGCTCCCCGAAAGTCTGAACGCACGCTCCAGTAAGTGTTGCAATGTCAATGATGCAGGACGGTTTGATCATTTTTTCAGTATAAGTAATGGCGTCAGCGAGTATAAGCCTTCCTTCAGCGTCTGTATTTCCTATCTCAACGGTTTTACCTGAATAGGACCTGTAAACGTCTCCGGGACGGAAAGCTGTGTTGCTGATCATATTCTCAGTGAGAGGCAGGACTGCACATATATTTGCTTTAAGCTTAAGCTCGGCGGCTGTTTTTATCGCGTAAAGGGCTGCAGCTGCGCCGGCCATATCCATTCTCATCGTTTCTATTGAATTGGTAGGTTTCAGATTTATGCCGCCGGTATCGAATGTGATTCCTTTGCCGACAATGGCTGCCGGGGCATTTTTTTTGTTTCCGCCCGAGTAATTGAGCACAAGGAGGGCTGGCTCTTCGCTGCTTCCCTGATTTACCGCAAGTATGAGGCCCATTTTCATTTTGATAAGATCTTTTTTTCTGAAGACTTTCAGAGTAATGCCAGCATTTTTTGAAATTTTAGCAGCAAGCTTTGTTATGGCCCCGGGCGTGCTGGCGTAGGAACATTCGTTGATGAGATCACGGCAGGCAAGTGTATTTGAGCATATTGTATTTGTTTCTTTTATGATTCCTGCCAAGGAGCTGTCAGCGGAAATGAATTCTGCTTCCTCAACCAGAGGCTGACCAGCGATTTGATCGTCGGACAGGTATCGGCTGAATTTGTAGTTTGACAGGACTATTCCTTCGCACAGAGCGGCCACTGATTCTTCTTTTGGGATAATATCTTCAGCTGGTGGGACGATGCTGATCCTGGATATTTTACGTTCAGAGCAAACTGTGACTATTGAACGTGAAAGGAATCTTAGAAAATCAGCGGTTAAGTTATCCTTATTACCTGTTCCGCATAGAATAATAGAGGGCATATCCCTCAATGGTATGTAGATGGTTTCACCTCTGGCGCCATAAAAGCGGCTGAGGTTGATTTTCTCGGGCGATATCTGCATGTTTTGCAGAGGCGATAAGTCTGGTGTGCTGTCATCGTTTTGTGTGATAAAGAATATGAGCGTATCAGATTCGTTTAATTGTGAATTTTTATTCTTCAAGCTAACTTTCATAATATTACTCCCATGGAAATGTATATTATTTTTTATGGGAGCTGCCATGTCAAGAATACTCTGTTAGAAATATCAATTTATTCTTTCAAGGGTTTTCTCGAATCGTTGTAATGAAATTATAATTGACGTAAGTATTAAAATAATAACTCTTAATGATGTTCAGCAGGATATTGCTGATATGTATAAAACTGACGGTTAAGCTGAATGCAGACGCAGATTTTTTGACAATGAGAACACTGTTTTCGGGCTTGCTGAACTGCCGCTTGCAATATAATAGATGGAGATGATTTTTCTATGAACGGTAGCGTGATAAACATTAGAAGACGGCAGGCATTTATATTGCTGTCATTGCTGCTATTTACTGCCTTTTGTCAGTTTTCATGCAAGGTAAACCGAGCAGAGGAAAAAGAACCGAATAACTCTTTTTCAGGCGCAAACGCAGTTGAAATTGGCAAGCCTGTATACGGTTTTTTCAATACATCTGATGATAGAGACTTCTATTATATTACTGTAGCCGATGATTCCATCCTTGATATTGAGCTGAGCGGGGTCAAGGGTATCAACCATTCAATTGCTGTTTGGAGCGGGAGTCAAAAGCCTGCAATGGTCAAGCTTGTTGATGACAATAGAAAATCATCACCTGAACAGGTCCTTAATTTCAGAGGCTTTCCCGGCAGGTACTATATTTCCATTCAGCATGGTGACAGGGACAGAGCAGCATCAAATACAGAGAATCCATATAAGCTGCTGATTGTTTCGAGAGAGTTTTCAGGAGAAGAATCTGAGCCGAATGATGCGCCTGATTTGTCGACGCTTCTCAATGAGGGCGAACAGTTAAACGGTTTTTACTCCCCGTCGTACAACAGGCTCAACAGCGACAGAGATAATCTTCACCGCGAAGAGGACTGGTTCAGATTTGAAGTTTTGCCGGACAACTCTGATACAAAGGTGCTGAATGCAGAGTTGACAGGGGTTCAGGGTGTTGACTCTGCTATGTATTTATTTGATGCTGCGATGCAGCCTCTTGCTGAATCTGATTTTAACGGAATAGGTCAGGGTGAGCAGATAAACGGAGCAGGGATTAAGGAGCCGGGGATTTACTATTTGATGGTATGCGCCAAAGGGTATCAGTCAAACAACGCAATCCCTTACGGTATTAAATACACTCTTACGCAGCATGAACCAGGTAAAGAGATGGAACCGAATCAGGCAATCGAATCGGCAAATCAGTTGACTGATCAGGTTGAGGGTGTAATAAATCATCCCGGGGATATTGACTTTTACAGGTTTGATGCAGTTTCCGGTAAACGATACAGACTTGAGCTTGAAGCCTACGGCAGCATGGATTATTCCATGGAAATTCACAACGACATCGGAGTCCGCGTGCTGACAGTGAATGCTTCTGGCAAGGGTGAGAGCGAAATCTTTCCGAATATATCATCCTCAAAACCGTTTTTTATTAAGGTATCTTCCGGAAACTATTTTGCCGGAAAGAGTGAAGGGTATGTAATAAAATGCACTGAGCTTGAGCGGGACCAGTCAGCCGAGATAGAGCCCAATGACACGAAAGATGCGGCGGGAACTCTATCTGGAGACAGAATAAGCGGTTACACATCGAAAAAAGGAGATGTTGATTATTTTATCATAACACGCCCGCAAAGAGCAAGGGCTGAGTTTACCGTGAAAGCGCCGCCGCGCGGGAAAATCAGGTTGTCAGTGACAGACCCTCTCGGATATGTAATTAAATCGGTTGAGGTGTCAGAGGGCGGGACTTCTACACTGTCTGAGATAATTGATAAAAAGGGCTATCTTGTAGTGAGATCACTAAAAGAGGATTATATGGATCCCTACGAAATTTCAATCAGGTGGATTAAGTGATTTTTAAAAGATTAATATTTATAATAATTGTAATAATATTGTCCGGATGTTCTACGGCTGTAAGACATATTTCGGATCAATCTGAAACAGAAAGAGAAACAGAAACAGAAAAAGGGAGACTCTTGCTGAAGGTAATCGACAGCGGTATTGACGGGCCTTCTGAAGACAGAAGGGTTTTCTACAGGATCTATATGAATAAGCTGGAAACCGGCAGGACTACGACCGGGCTTGAGTCTCAGTATAAGACATATGAGACCAGCGTTTTACCCAACAGGCATCTCATTATGCTGGAGAAATGGGCACTGAACGCGGAACAGGGAGAATATGTTAAGCTGAATAATATCAATCAGCTCAAGCCTTCATATTGCTATATTGTTGTTGAAAGCGGAAAAACAACAGAAGTCGTTGTGACCGGCAAAAAGGACGGGGCTGCTGAATACAGCATTAAGGTGTATTAGGGGCTGCTTCGACAGCCAGCCCCGGTAGACGTTGCTATAAGTTTTTCTTTGCGGTTTCGCTGTAATATGTTTTTGCGGCATCAAAGGCGGTATCATAGGCGTGTCTGGCATTCCACAGGATGTATCCCTTTGCCCCTGAGTCGTGCACTGCTTTTATCTGTTCTTTTATGTAGTGGTGATAGTTGTTCGGTCCGAGCTTCATTTTAAACGCCTGAATATATGTCACAATTTCAGCCTGACGGGTTCTTTCCACCGCGCGCTTTGACGTTTTATAGACTGTGTAATAAGGGTCATGCTGCATTTTTTTGCTCCAGGTGTAATGTGACGGATAGGCCATTGGGCATATCATATCAACCACCTTATCGAGGCTCTCCATTTTCTGTCCGATTAAATCGTTGGTGTTAAGTGGAATTCTTCCGAAAACATCTGCCGCTATTTTTACATCGTATTTTTTAAGTTTTTCACGCGCATCTGTGATGAACTTTTCCACATATGCGTATCTTTTAGCCAGAGTGAGGTGTTTAAGCCTGTTTGAGTCATTGAAGCGTATATAGTCGAACTGTATTTCCTTGAATCCTGCTTCACATGCCGTTAGAGCGTTCTGTATCCTTGAATTGATGAGTGATTCGGGAGCAGGGTAGTCTCTGAGGCCTTCGGGAAAGACCACGACCCTTGCTACCGGGTGTATTCCTTCTTTGATGAGATATTTTACATTTTCAGCGGGTACTGCGCAGTCTGTAAGCCTGCCTGCCTGAGTGTCCAGGACGAAGGTGTTGATGCCCGCCTTTTTAGCCTTATCAGCGTAAAGCTTTAAAGCCTCAAGGTTTCTTGAAGCAGCTACATTGAGATATATCCCTTTGTAGAACTCCGGGTAGCGGTACTGCTGTTGAGAGTTATCTGTTATACTGTCGATCTGCTGAGTTTTACTTTCACTGGCATCAGTCAGTTTTTCCTGAAACACCAGAAATAGCGCTGTTGCAGCTGCAAGCGCTGCAATAGTGTAAAGTTTCTTCATAAGTTCTCCGTCGTTGATTTAACATTTTGTGAAATGTGAGGCTGATAGCCCATACAGAAACAAATAGCAATATCATATTTTATATCTTTTCGCACAAGCATAATACTGTTTGCTTTTTTATCCTTTATTAATTATCGGACATATGTTTTAGTTGCTTGAGATGTGTCAGGTTCGCGTTCAAAATGCTTAAATTGAAGAATAATTTTGTTAAAAAAACACATATAGAGAGTGAAGGCGCTGCGATTCACCCTTGAAGTGATATTAATAAAAAAAATAACTGTACTCGTATTGACGAAAGGTGTGTTTTATTATTAATATTAATGAGATAATGTCGCTTCAATAACAGCTTCTCTTATATCCGAATTCAGGAACAGGCTATTGTTTATATCCAGAGATATCGCGGATAGTATTCGTGACCGTTGTCAGATACAGGACATAGTGACACGTTATGTTCCTACTCTCAAAAAAAAAGGTAAGAACTATATCGGATTATGCCCTTTTCATAAAGAAAAGACACCATCTTTTACTGTGACACCTGAAAAGCAGATCTTTTATTGTTTCGGATGTCACACCGGCGGAAATGTTTACACGTTTCTGCAGAAAATTGAAAACATTGATTTCCCGGAAAGTGTAAAGCTTTTAGCCTCAATCCTCGGGATGGAAATTGAAGAAACGCAAAAAGATCCGCAAAGAACAAGGGAGGATGAGGCTCTACGCATAAACACTTACGTAATGAGGCTTTACCAGCGTATTATTTCGAGTCAGGCGGGGAAAACTGGTTATGAATACTTTTTGAATAGAGGTCTGAAGCCTGAGACTATTGAGAGGTTTTCTCTCGGTTATGCACCTGATGAATGGTCGCATATATCTTCAAGGCTTTTATCTAAAAAAGCGGACATGAAGCTATGTGAAGAGCTTGGCATACTAAGTGTGTCCCAGAAGAATCCGTCACTCCGGTATGACCGTTTTCGCAACAGGGTTATTTTCCCCATATTTGACCGGAGGTCCCGTCCCATAGCTTTTGGAGGACGCTCAATTGATAATTCAACTCCGAAGTATCTTAATTCTCCAGAATCGATTGTTTTCAGGAAGCGGGATGTCCTTTATGGTCTTAATGTGGCGCAGGAGCATATCAGAGAGCTGAACAGAGCCATTATTGTTGAAGGATACCTTGACGTAATAGGATGCCACCAGGAGGGGATATGCAATGTTGTCGCCCCTCTCGGGACGGCGCTTACCGAAGCGCATATAAGGTCGCTTTCACGTTTTTGTTCAGAGGTGATATATCTTTTTGATTCAGATTCAGCAGGCATGAATGCAGCTCTGAAGTCGCTTACGGTAGCGGCCTCGGTCAGCATCGACGTGAGGGTGGCAAGGCTTCCAGAGGGTGATCCGTTTGACTATATCCTTGAAAAAGGTGTTCGCGAGTTCATGATAGTAGTGGATAATGCCCTTAAACCGGCTGATTTCCGTCTTGAAATGACAGCATTGGCGGGCCGTGGTAAAGACCCTCTGACCGTTATTATGGGGATGTTTGAAGTGCTTAAAGATATGCGTCTTGAATCGGAAAGAGCGATATATCTAAAGAAAATATCTTCAATGACGGGGATAAATGAAGATTCACTGAGGAAAGACTTCAGCAGATATCAAAAGGATAATAGCGGACAGCTGGAAAACAGAAACAGGGGAAAAAAGGTTTTTGAAACAGACAATTTTGAGAAAAGAGGCTACAGGGATATCGTAATCCTGTTGAGCAATTATCCGGAGCTTATTAAAAACGCGGTAATAGATTTTGATTTCAGCACGATTGATGACGAAATTTCTTCAAAAATACTTCAAGCTTTTGCCGAAATTTATAAAAGCGGAGCAAATTTTGAGATATATAAAGTATTTGACTATTTAGGTGCTGGTTTAGAATTAGACTTTCTCAACTATGCGCTTAATACAGGCTTCAAAACTGATGATCCTCTTAAGGCCTATTCAGAGATATATTTGAACATGAAACTTTATGAAATTGATCAAAAAATAAATGAATATGCCGGTCTTGTCAGCTCTTCAGGAGCCGGTGGTGATCAGTTTCTGACTGAGATTGAAGTTCTCAGGAGGGAGAAGGAAAAGCTGTCTTCATACCTCTATGACCGGGGAAAAACCGCGAAGAGGATTGTTTAACTTCAGCAAATATTCCGTGGATTTGAGTCAAGATTAGACTTTTTGTATTTATCATAATGAAATATCTCACAATGTCAGTATATTAAAATTTTTTAAGGAAGAATCCATGAGCAAAAACGACCTGGTTTTAGAAAACATCGAGGAAGTAAAAAAACTTATCGATCTTGGAAAGACGAATGGAGAGATAACTTACGACGAATTAAATGACACACTCCCGGATAAGCTGCTTAACTCGGATAAAATTGACGATATTTTTATTCTTTTAAATCAACTTGGTATTGAAATTGTTGAGGAAGCTTCCCGAAAGATACAGCAGTCTGCGGCACCGGAGCCGAAAAAAAAGAGCACTTCTTCAAAAAAAGCCTCTTCAACCGCAGAGGATGCATCACATATAGATGACCCCATCCGGCTTTATCTTAAAGAAATCGGAAGAGTTTCTCTTCTATCGGGAGACCAGGAGGTTGATCTTGCCAGAAGAATTGAAGATGGAGAAATAATGATTGAGAAGGCGGTAATCAACTCAAGTCTTCTTATCAACGACTTAATAAAAAATCATCCGAAAGTCAAATCTAATAAGATTAAAATCACAGACATTCTAAAGGTTAACAGGCTTTACTATTTTTCCTCAGTCGACCTGCAGGAGCTTGAGAAGCGTTACAATGAAAAGATGAAGACTATCATTGAAGAGGATAACCGGGTACTCAAGCTTACGAGCAAATTAAAAAAACTCGACGAAGGGAGCAAGGAATACGAAACCGTTCTTGAACAGAAGTTGAAATCAACAGAGAATATTAAAAAAGCAGTTGCTGAAATCGGGATTAATGAAGCAGAAATAGGTAAACTTGCCCATAAAATTCAATCTATGGTGTCGCGGGTGAAGGATACATGTTCCTTTTTTAATGTCATAGAAAAACAGTTCAACAAGGATATAAAAGAACTTAAGCATTATGCCAGAAAGGTTGAGAAAGGCGAGGATGAGCAGGAGATCATGAAGGATCTTGGTCTTTCTTCAACGGAGGATCTGCTTGAGATTGTCAAGGATATTCGCAATAATGAGCGAAAGATCAGAAGGATTGAACAGGAAGCAGGTGCTGAGGCTGACGAAATTCTCGATTGGGGCAAGATGATTTCACAGGGACAGAGAAAAATCTCTATCGCTAAAAAAGAACTGATAAATGCCAACCTCAGGCTTGTTGTCTCAATTGCAAAGAAATACGCGAACCGCGGAATGCATTTCTTTGATCTGATACAGGAAGGAAATATTGGACTGATCAAGGCGGTCGACAAGTTTGAATATCGCAAAGGCTATAAATTTTCAACTTATGCAACCTGGTGGATTCGACAGGCGATAACCAGGGCTATTTCTGATCAGGCAAGAACCATAAGGGTTCCTGTTCACATGATTGAGCAGATAAACAAGGTTATGCGCGAAACAAGGCTTTTTCAGCAGGAGTTCGGCAGGGAGCCAAATCCTGAAGAACTTGCGACAAGGCTGGGCTGGCCTGTTACAAAGGTAAAAGCGGTAAAGAATGTAGCAAGGGAGCCTATTTCACTTGAGACCCCTGTTGGAGAGGAAGAGGATTCACTTCTCGGCGATTTCATTGAGGACAAAGAGGTCGATTCTCCTGTAAACACTGCCGCATATAGATTGCTTCATGAACAGATATCGACAGTCCTCAGCACTCTGCCTGCGAGAGAACAGAAGGTTATCAGAATGCGGTTCGGCCTCGACGACGGATATTCACACACCCTTGAGGAAGTAGGCTACGTCTTTAAGGTCACCCGTGAGCGAATCAGACAGATAGAGGCAAAGGCCCTTCGGAGACTGCGTCATCCAACCCGCGCAAGAAAGCTCAAAGATTATCTGGACTACATGTAGAGTAGCATGCAGTTCTGCGTTTCCCCGATTCGGAACTATTTGTCTCGGAAATAAACATGAAACGGAGATAGAACTTGAATACCGAAGTGTCAAAAGTATCGATTATAGGCGCCGGCTCATGGGGAACATCAGTAGCTGTCATTATCGCCGAAAATCATCCGGAAGTGAATGTTTCTCTCTGGGCATTTGAGAAGGAAGTGGTCTCTTCAGTAAACAGCAGGAGAATCAATGAAAGATTTCTCCCGGGCGTTGTTCTTCCCGACAATATCGAATGTACGGGCAGCCTGAAGGATTCGGCTGTCGGCGCTGATATGATTATTTTCGCGACGCCTTCCAAGGTACTTGTTGATATTCTCCATCGGCTGAGGCGTTTTATTACCCGGGATATGTTTGTTGGCTTTCTCACAAAGGGATTTTGTAAAATTGGCGGTGAGATATACACCATTTCTCAGTCAATAGAGAAGACGGTCCCACGGGTTAAAGGAAAGGTTGTTGCCATATCAGGTCCCAGTCACGCTGAGGAGGTGTCAAAACGATATCATACATGCCTCAATGTCGGGAGTAAGAATAAAAAGGGAAGGGATATAGCGGCATTCTTGATTACATGCGATTATATCCAATGCAGAACAACGGACGATATTGTCGGTGTTGAATTAGGCGGTACTCTGAAAAATCCTGCGGCTATCGCAGCAGGGATTATTGGCGTTTTGCCTTCCTGCGGTGATAATCTGAGCGGGGCTTTGATATCAGAGGCACTGAAGGAAATGATAAATCTGAGCAGAATTTTCAAGGCCAGGGAAGAAACTGTTATAGATATATCCGGTCTTGGCGATTTAGTCACAACAGCTTTGAGTCCCCATAGCAGGAATAGACGATTCGGATTGGATATCGGAAAGCATATTCTTTCGAGAGGTAAAAGTCCTGACTTTATTGACAGGCTTATCCTCAAGTTTAAACCCCAGTTTGTCATTCAGAAAATGAGTGAGAACCTTGATTATCTGGTGGAGGGTGCATATTCAATTGAACCACTGATTGAACTGGCTGAAAAGAACAGCATCTCCATACCCGTTTACCGCTCTCTTTATGAAATTCTTCTGAATAAAAAGGATCCTTCGCTGCTGATTGAAACAATAAAGAATCCTGAAAAATTTGATGAAATTTATTCACAGACAAAAATCCAGATCGGAACAAGAAAGAGGGGGCTTGAGTACACACAGGGAAGCGTCTTTGGTGATATAATATCAGAGCGGGTAGTCGACAGCTTTACAGGATCCGACAGTGAAAGTCAGGAAACCATTGTTGGAGAGCTGAAGCTCTTTGCAGAAAATATCGTGGATGACAGAAAAAGCAGACGGGAATTAAACCTGATATCAAAAATTTCAGCTCAAAACTTCAAAAAAACATTAAAACAGCTTTCATCCTATTACTCAAAAAGGATTGCGGACAGGTATAATTATTTTTTCAGCAGGATATTTCTTTTTGGATTACGGGCCGCAGGTTTTGTGGGCACACTTTTAACAGGGAATTTTTTCGTTACTGTGAATGGTAATTTTTCTGAAATAAGTTCTCTGAAGGATTCTACCAACATTATTTACGCCGCACCTTTCAGTAACCGATATGACTTCATGGCCATTATACACTCCCTTGATATTAAAGGCATGCCGCTGCCGAGGTTCTACGTGAGCAGGAGCGCGGTCAAGGGCCGCTTACACAGGTTCATACTTAAATCCGCAGGAGGCTTTGTAGTCGACGAAACAAGACTGCATAACCGTGTATATCGCGAATCTGTCGCTAAGTATCTATCTACAATGATCGAAAATGGCGTTCCGCTTCTCTTCTTCACCGGAACCGAACATGGCAATGAAGAAGAAGCCGGTAAAGATGTTGACTCTGCGCGTTTTTATGATATACTCGCCAATACCATGTTTAAACACACTATCGAAATTGCGCTTGTACCAGTGGCTGTGTGTAAAAGTCCCGCCGGGAATAATAAATCATCAATAGTTGATATGACTGGGCGTGATTATGAGATAAACATTTCCGATATTCATTTTCTTTCAGAGTTTACAAAGCGATGCAAGACTGCAGGAGAACTTTCTGAAACAATTAAGTCGGCGATGACCAGCGGAGAATCTCAGATTGTATCAAATCCTGCATGAAATTGTTAATCAGAAATAATATAGTTAAGCAGCAATTTTGATGGAATAAAGTTATAAACAGCTGTTTCCTTGACGACATAAGGAACGGATATGCCTTTTATGCTAAAAGGCTGGTTTTTTGCTGGAATATTGTTTTTCTCCGGAACGACGACAATATATAGCTCAGGGGAAACAGACTGGATTAACGAGGTGTATCCATAATTGTTTCTCAAATAAAAAAGAATGCGTTCCATAATGCCAAGCATTTCTCGGGTTCCAAAGTGGCTGAAGGCACTCGTCAGATCCTCAAAGCGGTAAAGCTTAATTAGAGTTGCTGAACCTGACTTTATGTTGTTTTTCAAATACTGGTCAATTGATTTGCAGACTGAATCAAGATAGTCGCAGCTGTCTTCGATCTCATTGAATTCTGTTAAAGAAACCAACTGACAACAGATCGTGCTGAATATTGTAAATCTATTCAGTGAAAAATATGGAGACGAGGTAACACATACGGCAAACAGGCCGGGTGAATCTGTTTTGATTTTATCGAGTATTAATCTGTATTCATTCTCTGTTCCGTGCATGGTAAGTTCTGAATGGTCCAATGCTATGTCAAATTCTTCAGCATTCTTCAGGAAATTCAGCGATGCATCCCTTATTTTGGAAATGCCTGATTCGTATAGCGGCCTGATATCTGATTCGTTAATCTCCCAAATTCCGGAATACTTCGAAAAGTTTTCACCTGTATGTGCTGCGCAGAGCAGATTGAGAATGTTTGACGGGCGCTCAGGTTTTTTTTCTAAAAGGCTTTCATATCTCTGGTTGAGCCTTTTAAACTGCAATGAAGCCGTTTCAATTGAAATTGAACCATCAACTAAAGACTTAATAGTATTTCGTATATCGACCAGAAGGTCGCGGTTGTGTTCATTTATTTTAATTTCACTCATGACTGTTTCCGCTTATAAGGATTCGATTTACAGATTCTTTAACATATTTATATAATCGGAATGAACCGGTAAAAAGCAGAAGTTTTCTGTGAGAAATGCTGCTTAATAATATTCTATCAATTTCTTCAACTCCGATTGACTCTATGTTGTGGTTTGCAGGTAATTCTGTTTTTTTTAAAGATCTTTCATCCTCGAGTTCACAAAAGATGATATTTCTAAAGTTTTGATGTAATATTTCAAGTATTTCTACGAAATTCTTATCCTTCATCAGTGAAACTACCGGGTTAATAATGACATCTGGGAATTCAGATTTGACAGTCTCACACAACTCTTTTACAGCCTCTGGATTGTGAGCCGGGTCGAAAATCACAACTGGATCATTTAATAAAACCTCAAATCTACCGGGAACTATCGTTGAGTTCAAACCATTGATTATAGTATCAACAGTGATTCTCCGGTATAAAGAGGACAGGATAAGGGCAGCGTTAGCTGCGATTCTCGCGTTAAGGGAAAAACTTCGTCCAATGTTCTTAAGCAATATACCGCTGAAAAAGGTCTCGCGGTTTCCGATTTTGATGGAGAAAACAGATTTAGATGACTTTGAATAAGTATAATTTTGCTCGGAAAGCTGAAAGGAAGGGGCATTAAGTTCTGAAGCTTTTGAAGATATTATCGATGATACTTCTGGAAGTAGTGTGCTATATAGAACCGGAACACCCTGCTTTATTATTCCTGCTTTTTCAGCCGCTATCTTTTCAACAGTATCGCCGAGAACGGAAGTGTGATCAAGCGAAATGCTTGTTATAATAGACAGTTCAGGAATTATCTGATTTGTCGAGTCAAGTCTTCCGCCCAAACCAGCTTCAATCACAGCTATGTCGACTTTCATTCTATCAAAGTATACAAGTGCGGCGCAGGTAAGTATATCAAAAAATGTAGGTTTTTCGGGGAGCTCAGATGCATTTGATACCGTTTCATCTATGATATCGCTTAAAGCGTTATCGGATATTTGCTCTCCATTTATGCTTATCCTTTCATTGAGTTCAAGAAGGTGCGGAGATGTGTAAAGTCCGCAACTATATCCTGAAATAGAAAAAATTGATGAAAGGTAATGAGCAGTGCTTCCCTTACCGTTTGTACCGGCTATATGTACTGTTTTTAATCGGTGATGCGGATTCCCCGCTTTTTCAAGAAGAAACCTGATGTTTTCGGGACTGTATCCTTTATAGTCGGTTCTCTTTTCATTATTTATGAAATTATTTAGTGAAGATAATTCGTTTTCATTCATTGTCCACATCCAGGTAGGGCTTAAGAGCATCAAGAATAAGTTCGTATGGAG
This sequence comes from Spirochaetota bacterium, assembly GCA_963663865.1. Classification (GTDB taxonomy): domain Bacteria; phylum Spirochaetota; class UBA4802; order UBA4802; family UBA5550. The sequence continues at coordinate 2,048,123 of OY760686.1, read as the reverse complement.
GCTTAAATCCTGTCCATATTTCAAACTGAGCTATTCCCTGATGGATAAGCATGTCTATACCTTTCACCGTTTTACAACCTTTGCGAATAGCATGCTTTAAAAGCTCCGTCGTGTCCGGCGAATAGATAATGTCAAATACAGTATGATGATCTGAAAGAAAATCAGCGTTGAGAGGTGACAGCGAAGTTTGCGGACTCATCCCGATCGGGGTGGTATTGATAATAATATCAACCCTTTTCATAATATCGTTTGTAATGTTATCGATAATAACTGTTTCAGCAATAAATCCGGTGTCTTTGAGGCTTTTTGAGAGTTCCGATACCCGCGAAAGGTTTCGACCGCATATTATTACTTCAGCTTTTTTCCCAAGGATTGTAAAGGCGATTGCCCTTGCAGAGCCTCCATTGCCGATTATCATGACCCTGCTGTTTTCAAGAGATATACCGCTGTGCTCCAGCGCGAGAACTGCTCCGATACCGTCGGTATTGTAACCTTCAATAAGCCCATCCTTATTGACAAGGGTATTGACGGCTCCTATCTGGAGCGCAAGAGGATGGACTTTGTCTATCAAGGATATAATGTCAGTCTTAAATGGAATAGTTATGCTGGCACCCTTTATATTGAGGCTTCTCATTGCTGCTGCGGCGCCAGCAAGACTCTCAGGCTTGAATGCCATATAAACTGAATTGATGTTGAAGTTTCTGAAAGCGGTATTGTGCATTATCGGAGAAAGAGAGTGAGCTACGGGATTACCAAAAATACAGTAGAGCTCTGTTCTTGCATTTATATCCATAAAGTGACCCCTGTTATAGAAGCAATTTTAAAACTAAGGTTACAGCAAATAACAGGATAAAAACAAGATACGAAAGGTCAATCCTTATCAGACTGTCGATTCTCACCCGACTTAAATTTTTCATAAAGTCATTAAGCAAATAAAGCTGATAGAGAAGGCCTGCAGATGGAATCAGGTAGATGGGTTCAGAATAAATTGCTGTTCCTGTCGTATATATCAGAAAGGATGCGGTCAAAATGGTTTTTATAAGAATTGATGTTCTATGCAGGCCGAGCCATGTCGGCAATGATTCTCTTCCGAAAATTATATCCGATTGATAGTCAGAAATATCTGAGAGTAGATGTCTTACTGAAGCCGCTGGTATTATCAGAAAAAGAGGAAGAAAGCTTTTGGCCTCTCCCTCGCAGCATAGAAAAGGGAAAAGCACGGTAACTGCGGCCCACCCCATACAGGCAATCTGTTTTGAATTGTAGAATTTTCTCAGAATAGGATGAAATTTTCTGGCTGCTGTTCTGCTTAAAGCAGGGGAAAAATATATAAACCCTGTTGTTACAAGAAGCAGGTATATGAACATAATATCTATCCCGGCAGAATAAGCTGGAAATATCCCTGCAACACACAGAATTATCGAAATCGCAAACAGTGCAGTTCCCGTAAAGCCATGCTTTGCATTTCGACTTGAAGGGAATGATCTTACCGAAAAAGAATCAAAATAGTTGTTAATTGAGTACATTGACAATATGTAAACGAATGATACTGTAACAAGATACGGGTTTGTAGATGTGTTAGAATACGTTTGTGAAAAGGAAGTCATTGCTGACGCAAAAAGGGCTGAAACAATGTTCAGTTCGAACAGGTTTTTTGTGATAGCCCGGAATATTCTGAAAATGCGGCATTTTTTAAGCGACTTTATTTCATATAGTCTTTCAAGTATGTCTCTAATTATCCAGCCCGGAGTGGAGGCACCGGCTGTTACAAGGACAATATCATCTCTCGTAAAATCACTTTCACTCAGTTCACCCGCCTCCTCAACAAGAAAGGCCTTCATATTCAATGAGTTGCCGATTTCGTAAAGACGCCTTGTATTTGCAGAATTACGCCCTCCAATTACTACAAGTGTATTTACGTTTTTGGCAGAAGCCTCTATGAGATCATTTTGACGAAGGCGTGTTGAATCGCAGATGGTGTTAATTATTTTAAGGCCGGGGAAAAGCTCCTTCGCTCTCTCTGATATAGAAATAAAAAGCTGACCGTCGAAGGTTGTTTGAGAAACCAGAAGTATATTTCTGTTTTCCGGGATATTGATTATTTCATCGGGTCCTGACACAACGCTGTACCCGTTCTCTGCAAAGCTTATAAGACCAAGAACCTCAGCGTGGTCTTTGTCGCCACATATTAAAACATAGTATCCTTTTCTGGAATACTGCTTTATGAGCGATTGGACTTTTGCCACCCTGGGGCAGGTAAGGTTTAGAAGGGTGCTTGAGTGTTTTTTAATATAACGGGTTTCGTCAATAGGGACGCCATGAGTTCTAATCGCAATCTTCTTCCCTGAAATGTTTTTCAGGCTGTTTATTGTTTCAATCCCGCGCTCCTTTAGTACTTCTATAGTCTGGGGATTGTGAATCAAGTTGCCGTACACGGCGGAAGGCGTTTTTGTGTCATTCAGGTCTTTAACGAGTCGAAGAACGGCATTGCGTACTCCCATGCAAAAACCTGAATTGACAGCGAGATATATTTTCATGGCATTTTTTAAATCTATCTGAACATCGTCGACTGCTCGGGCGGTGTTGGTCTAGATTTTGATTTTGAAACCGGTCTTGAGTCGGATGTTTTATCCTCATCCTTTTTATTCATTGGTGTAATGACTTTTGGTCTGCTTGTTGTTCCTTTAATCTCAATTGGAATTTGATTGTTTGCATCTACCATGGTGGTGATAAACATGCGGAAATCGTCCAGCAGCGTTGAAGATGCATCAACTTTTAATTTCAGATCAAGGCGGTTGCTTACCTTTCCAATACCAACCGTTCCGCTTACAACTGCTTTAAGATCCGATCCGGATATCTTACTCTCGGAAAGGGTAAGCTGTTTGTTGGAAATATTCATTTCTGAAATGATTGATGATATTCTTATAATTCTGGTAATCGGAAAGCCGCTTAGTGGACCTTCAGGGACGGAAAATTCATTTAGGCTAACAGATAGATTGTTAATCATCATTTTAATCTTACCTGTTTCAATTGAACCGGTCTTTTCATTGAGTTTGATATCAAGGTTGCTGTTTATTGCTGCCTCGATTTTAATGTTGTCGCCGGTATGCTTTATCCCGCTGACTCCAATATCGCCTTTTATCTCCCTGTCTATGAGAAGAGTCAAAGGATTCATGGAGATATTTATTATAGCGGATTTGATGAAGACAGTGTCACTCCCCTTAATTGATACGGATATGTTTTCCAGCTCTGACTCTGAAAAGAGGTTTATAGACATATCGCCAATGCTGACTGTATTACCAGATTTTGATTCATAGCTGTGAATAGCGTTTTTAACAATAACATCGAGAGGGAATGTCAGAAGTACAAAAACAAAAGTGAAAAGAAACGAGAGCAGCAGATACACTTTAAAATAAGGTGTTTTCCAAATTGCCTTGAGAATGATGGGGGTTTTTTTTAATCCATGAAGAATTCTATTTAATATAAGTTTGATATTCATTTTGTATATGTCCATTATTCTGTTCTGTAAGTGTCGATTTTTAGAGTAACATCATATGTGCTTTTTTCTTTAAAAGCCTGGCTTATGCGCAGATAGCTGATATTGATAAGGGCGTTAGATGATTCGATCTTGTGAATAAAATCAATTGCTTCTTTCATACCAATGCCTTCGAACTTGACATCAGAAGAAATCTTTGTGTATTTATTTTGCACTTTGGACTGGCTATCACGGTTATGGGCCATGTTGTTTTTTATGTTAAGATCGGAGGCAATTTTTTCAATTGATGTCGCTATGTTTTTGCTGTTTTTTAACAGCTGCTCATATCTTTTTTTTGTGCTTTGAACTTCTGTGTACTCATTGTAAATTGATTGAAGTTCAACCAGCATCCCCCGATTTTTTTCTGACTGGTTTTCAATATTACTTTTAAGATTAATCACCGGCGAAATAATGAGAAAATAAAGACCGAATGCGCCTGCAAGGGCACCAAAGACTTTTAAAAGTAATAGTTCACGTTTTGATAGATTTAACATGCCTGATAACCGCCGTTATTTACGCTTTTTTTGCTGAATGGTAAGTGTAAAAATCACCTCAGTTTTGCCGGACGACTTGATATCCGCCTGAACTGATTCAAAAGCCTGGTCTTTCTGCAACTGATTGCGCATTTGATCAATTATTGATGCACTTGATACCTTTCCGTCAATTCTCATTATACGTTCGTTATACACCATGTTGGTCACTTCGAATGACCCGTCATTCTTTAGAGATGATGTTATTTTGTGAATTATTGAAATAAGCCGTTCATCAAGCGGAACTAAAGAGGATATCGTCTCAATTTCCTTCCGGGATGACTTTAGTTTTTTCCTTGCTTCATCCAGTGGAGATTCAACGGCTGAATTGACCTTGAATAATTTTTTGTACTGAGATTGTATCGTCTCATCAATTTCTGAGTTTGATATTGAGGTGATTATAATGGATGATACTATATTTATTAAGAGGGTAATTAAAGTGAGAATCAGGAAAAAACCTGAAAGATAATAGGCTTTTCTCGATTTTTTGCCTTTTTCACCTGTAAACGCTTCCTTAAGGAAATTAATCTTTTGTCTGCGTCTGTCCGAGTAAGCCAGGAACTGGCCGAAAGCAACAGTAAACTGATGCTGCATGTCGTGCTCTCTGAATTCCTCCGGCATCGGCATGGATACTACTATTCCGCCAAGTTGCCTGGCAAGGGAACTCCCTATGCCGTTAATGTTTGCCCCGCCGCCTGAAATAAGTATTCTTGAATAATTTTCAAAGGTTGACTGGCTGTCATAGGCTTGTAAGGTCAGCAGAATCTGGTCGGAGAGTTTTTTTATGAAGAAACCGCACTCTTCAGTTATTTTCTTTGCCTGATTTTTTTTGATTTTTACTGTTTTGTAAAGCTCGTCTTTTAAGGAATTATCTGGAGCTGATAGGTCAATTCTGAGGGTGTTAAAAATACTGACAGCACCAGCAATGTCTGTATCAAGTAGTGTGGCTATTCTGTCATAAATATCATACAAGCCGGATGAAATGGACCTCGTGAACTGAAGCGAACCATTTTTTAGAATATTGACTATAGTTTTCGAGTAGCCCATGTCAATCTGAAGTACTGTTTCTTCCTGTACTGTATTGTAATACCTGTAGCACTCGGCAAGGGCATTGCTCTCAAGGCTTATGACTTCAGGAGCAAGTGAGTATTCAGAAAGCAGGCTGATAGTTGATCTGACACTTTCCCGGCGGGCGGCAGCAAGGATAATTTTACCTTCGCCGGTTCCGGTACTGTCAATTGGCTGGAAGTCCATACATAATTCATCAAGGGGGAAAGGAATAGTCTCTTCTGCTTCAAATGGAACTGCCTTTGTGATTTTGTCGATATCATCGAATGGGAACGATAGATTTCGAATAATAGTTTTTTCCAATGGGAAACCGCATATTATCGTACACCCTTTAAGGTCGTCCTCTGCGAGAAGTCTTGAGAGTGCAGCTTTTACCGCGGCTTCATGATCGGTTTCGTTTTGATCAATCTCTTCTAAGGAGAACGATTTAATCTGGAAGTTCTTTAAACCTGTCTTTATTTTAATGAGCTTAACTGAGCTGCTTCCAATGTCGATTGTTGCTATATTCTCAAACAATGCCTGCTACCCCCGATTACTCCTGACTCCAGTAGAGAAATCTCTCCTGGTCGCGGTTATAATATGCTGTTATCTGCGCTGTTACATCATCCACTGTAGCTGTTGATGTAATTTTGAAAATGTAGGATTTCACAGTAATATATTTTTTTAAGGTGGCAAATTCTTCCGAGTCGGTGAATAAATCCTGAATCTCATCAACAGATTTAAATGGTTCCGCAAGACGCCTGTTGATTATCTCTGTCACTGTAGCATCTGTCATATTTTCTGTCAATGCTGATATTACTCGGTAAGATGCTGTGTTAATATTTATTTTGTTATAATCATGAAGGAAATTGTCCCGTTCTCCATAGACCCTGAAATAGTCTGACAACCTGCGGCTTTTCTCCCTGCCGATCTGTCGTGTTTTTTCTTCATCACGTGATGGGCTGTCTGTATCGTTGTTATGAGAGGCCATGTCCAGGCTAAATTCAACCTGACCTCTGTTGTGATCTACAAGTTTGGTTTCAAGACCGGTGTTTCCCTGGCCCAGACCGTAATATATTTCCGGAGTAATCCCGTGAATCATCAGCATCTCATCGACCGTGTCCATTTCACCGTTTTTTGCAGAGTATGGAGGGATTTTTGACGAGTAGGTGTCAGGAGTTTCTGCTCCGTAAGGCATTCTTGTGTTATCAATATCAACCCAGTCGTGAATCAGATCGGCAAAATCAGGCAACAGGCCCATGCTTATGAAAAATATCTGAGCCATATAGTAATACCTGGTAAGCTCGGTGAAGTCATTTGCGAAAGCGTTGAGATTGATTTTTGCGTTTTCATCAGAAATGGATATCTGTATTGTTCCGTCATCGAAGGGCAGGGGCGGGAAGTCCATTGCCCACAAATCCTTGTACGAATCTATTTTCTTGTCAACATCCTTGCCGGTTACCATCCCCGTTATTCCCTGTTTGTCAGCTTTGAGAATATATTTTGAAATGTGGATTCCTGACTTGGAAAGAAACTCGGCTTTGACCTTTGAGTCAAATTTCTTCATATATGATATAGTTGTTTGTGAATCTACTATGAATTCACCTGTCAGGGATACAAGAAGTGTAGTCATGATAAGAACCAGGATGAGCACATAGCCTCCTCTGGGGCTGTTTCGGCTGAAAATGCCCTCCTGGTTGATTGACTCTGCTCTTTTTCTGTAGTCAGATATTATAGCGTTTATTATACAGTTAATCTTCTTCATTTTAACCGTTGATATCAATATATGAAATGACCTTAAATTCTTCAGGGTTTCCCTTATAGTCTCTGAGCCTGAGTGTTGTTCTAATCTCTGAAGGATAACGTTTGGTTTCTCTGGAATCCCAGCTGTCCTCCCAGTCGTTTCCTGTCCTAAATTCAAACTTTAGACTGATAACGTTGTTTATAACGACGCTTTCAGCTCCGCCCTCCATCGGGTTTTCGATATAATCAATATTTTCAGTCCGTGTGAGGATATACAGATCGCTTATTACGGGGTCTTTTGCCAGACTGTAGCGAACTTCGGATATGTCGGTTGCCGGATTCTGACTTTTAATGCTGCCCAGAATATTATAATCTCTTTTATTGACCGTGAGAAAACTGAATGTGAGATTTTCATTTGTCCCGGTAGATACAAGCGGCGTATAGTCTTTGTCCGTTCTGTAGAAAATATTTGAAATGTCCTTATTGATTCGGGCAAGAGTAAGATTTACATTTTGATAGAATTCGCTATATCCGCTCATCCCGGAAATTGTCTTAATGATGGTTGTGTATGATGTGTAAACCATCAGTAGTATCATTGAAGAGATCGCGCTTGCCACGAGTACCTCAATAAGGGAAAAACCGGATTTGTTTTTTATCAGTGAATTTTTCATTTAGAACGTTGGATAAATATATGAAAGAGTATAGTTTTTATCCCGGGTGTTATCCTTCCAGGTAACAGTAATGGTTGTCTTATTTGCAGGAAGAGCGCCGGTAAGAGGGTTTTCATAGCGCACAGTAACCCTTGAATAGGTGAAGCCAGGGTAATCATCAGCAGGTACCTCGCTAAGGTCCATGCCACGCATCTTGTCATAACGAAACTCATTGAGAACACTTCTTGCAATTATTACCGCGTAAGTTCTGTTTCTCGCCCCTGAAATGACTTTCATGCTGGTTGAAATCCCTGAATAAATACTCAGCAAAATAATTGAAAGTACACCCGCTGCTATCAGAACCTCAATGAGCGCGAAGCCTTTTACATTATGCTTTAGCACGCAATTATTGTTCATGGCCCTTCACTGTAAGTAATGTGATCTTTTATTACAGCCGGTTCCTTCATAAACTTGTTGATTTGAATTGACCAGCGCTTTTCATTATCGACTGTTACATGTACTATTGCATCTGATGATGAACCATCTGGATAGTACGGTATTAATGCAGTCCCGCTTTCAATCGTCTTGCCCCCCGGGAGGATAACCCTTTCAATTACAAAAGATGAAGGAAAATCTCTAAAAGAAAGTATCTTGCGTTCATTAGGAACAAATTCTCCATTATGTAGCAGCAATACGGATATTCCATTGCTTTTGTCAAATAGCTCGCGTTTTTCTTTGTCAGTGATTTCCTTTACTCCCGGATCCGGCTGAAACATGTGTACAGCAACGTAGTTAGTACGGTTTTTTAAATAGGAATCGTCAAAGGTTTTCGCCATAACTCCAGTCATTATGGCGAAGGATTCCTTATTCGATCTAAAAAAATTTGTAGCTCTCGGCAGGGCGACGGCTGTCAGCATTGATAAAAGTGCTATTACAACCATTATCTCTATCAGAGTAAAACCGTCATTTTTTTTTAACAAAGTAAGCATGCCCCGCCTTATCAGCCTGAAAGATGACTATTCCCAGCTTTTAATATCGGCAGCGAAACCTTCACCACCGTCCTTGCCGTCTTCTCCGAGACTTATTATTTCATATTCGCGGCCTTCTTCTCCGGGAGATATGTAGACATAATCATGTTTCCAGGGATCCTGGGGAATTTTTTTGATGTATCCTCCCTCGACAAGGGCTTTTAATCCTTCGTCGGTTGTAGGATACGATTTGTTTTCAAGATTGAACATCTCAAGCGCTGTTTCAAAGTTTTTTATCTGATTTTTAGCGCTCGTAACATCCGCTTTTTTTATGTTGTTAAAAAGAGCGGGGCCGACAATTGCCGATAGAATACCGATGATGGCTACTACTATCATTATTTCAATAAGGGTCATACCGTCATTTTTTCGTAAGTGTTTGAATATTCTGCCGGCTTTTTTGATAATTTGTGATTTCATATACTATCCTCCTGTATTTATATTATTATTGAGAACCGCCGTCATGTTTTTGCATGAAGAGCGGGTAACAGCATTTTTTTTATTGTACAAGAAGGTTCATCTCCATCATTGGAAGCATTACCGCCAGAACAATCATACCGATCATAAAGCCCATAAATATAATTATTAAAGGTTCAATGAGGCTGGTAAGGCTTGTTACTGTCTGGTCAATCTCGGTTTCGTAAACCTTTCCGATGTTAACAAGCATGTTGTCAAGATTGTCACTTGCTTCTCCCGCGGAAATCATTCCAAGAACCAGCTTTGGGAGGAAGTCAGACTTGGAAAGAGCTCTCGAGACTGGTGAGCCTTCCTTGATCATTTTTGTTGCCTCAACAATCTTTTCTTCTATTATCACGTTCGTTACGATCTTTTGTACTATTTCGAAGGACTTTATTAAGTCAACCCGGTTGTTAAGCAGTATTCCAAGGTTTTGCGTGAATCTTAAAACAACCAGCTTTTTATAAAGATTCTTTACGAGGGGAAGGCGCATTTTGAGCTCATCAATTTTTCTTCTGCCCTGATCGGTTTTTTTATATTTATTGAAGTAGTAGTATATAAGGAATATGGCAACCGGTATAATGAACCAGTAGTCTGCTAAAAAATTGCTCAGTCCGATTATGATTTCAGTCGGAAGGGGAAGGTCTTTTTTTTGGTCAGCGAACATTTCTGCTATTGCTGGAATAACACTTACAAGAAGAAAGGTTACAACTGCTATTGCAAAGACGAACATGAATGCAGGGTAGTATAGAGCTGACTGCACCTTCCCCTTTAACGCTGTGTTCTTTTCTTCCATCTCGGCAAGACGTTCAATTACATGGTCAAGAGATCCGAGATTTTCGCCAACCCTCACCATGTTGATATACATGTCGGAAAAAATTCCTCTGTGACGCGACAGGGCCGCTGAAAATGTAGAACCTTCTTCGAGTTTGTCCTTTAGATCTGAGGCAACCCTTTTGAAGTGCTTGTTTTCAATCTGTTCAATTATGTCGGTTATTGCCGTAAGCAGCGGCATGCCGGCTTTGAGCAGGGTAGCCAGCTGTCTTGAAAACATTCCGACATGTTTTGAACTGAATTTCACACTGATCGTATCGGTTATCCTGGCTGCTATGCCTTTCAAACCGACGGAAGATGAAGATTTCCCGTTTGTTGATACCTCTTCCTTTCTTATGCTTACCGGGTAAAGGCCGAGTCCGCGTATCTTAGTCCTCGCTGTGCCTTCGGAGGAAGCGTCAACTGTATCTGTAACAGTTTCGCCCTTGCTGTTCAATGCTTCGAATATGTAGATCATCAGCTTACCCTGAGCACCTCTTCAACTGTTGTATGGCCGTTAATTGCCTTGTCAAGCCCGTCCATCAACAGAGTCTTCATACCTTCCTGAACAGCCCTGTCCTTGATAGAAGCCGCATCCGCGTGCTGAAGTATTAGTTTTCTAATCTCCTGTGTTACCGGAAGAAGCTCATAGATTCCCGTTCTTCCAGTGAATCCTGTTCCGAGACAGTGATCGCAGCCTTTACCCCGGTAAAGTTTGCCATTTTTAAGTGATCCGGGCTTAAGGTTTAGCTCGGAAAGGAGTTTAGGGGAAGGCTTATATGACTCAATGCAGTGTGGACATATCCTTCTTACAAGCCTCTGTGCAAGGAATGCGTTAACTGACGAAGCGATCAGAAAAGGCTCAATACCCATGTCAATCAATCGTGTAATGCCGCTCGCGGCGTCATTTGTGTGAAGGGTTGAGAACACCCTGTGGCCGGTCAGAGATGCCTGAACAGCTATCTGTGCTGTTTCAACGTCACGGATCTCTCCAATCATAACGATATCCGGGTCCTGCCTTAGTATGGAGCGGAGTCCGCTGGCGAAGGTAAGGTCTATCTTGGGTTTTACCTGCATCTGCCCGATACCGTGCAGCTGATATTCAATAGGATCTTCCACGGTGAGTATGTTTACATCCCTGGAGTTTAGCCTGACAAGCACGCTGTACAGAGTGGTACTTTTACCGCTTCCTGTGGGACCTGTTACAAGTATTATTCCATGGCTCTTCTGTATGAGTGAGTTGAAAGTCTTGAGGTTTTCAGGACTGAATCCTATTGAATCAAGGTCAAATGACATGTCAGTTTTGTTCAGAAGCCTCATTACAACACGTTCGCCGTAATGAGTTGGGAAGATTGATACCCTTATATCGATGTCCTTGCCGCCAATTTTCAGCTGAATCCTTCCATCCTGAGGGAGCCTGTTTTCAGCGATGTTCAGATTGGACATTATTTTTATACGGGAGATTATAGCGCTCTGGTATTTCTTGGGCGGCGAAAATAACTGATACAGAATTCCGTCAATACGAAAACGAACAGCCAGGTCTTTTTCATAGGGCTCTATATGAATATCACTCGCTCTGTCATTTACTGCCTGCTTTATAATTGTGTTAACCAGCCTGATAATCGGAGCGTCATTGGCCATGTCCATTATGTCTGTTGTTTCAGACATCTGAGAAGAAAGAATCTCGAACTCCGACTCTTCAAGGTCTTCTATGACATCATTGGTGGTTTCTGACTTTAAAGATTCATAGTTGGTATGAACAACTCTCTGTATCTCTTCCCCTGTAGTCAGAACCGGAATGAGATTGTGATCAGGTAACAGCATTTGAAGGTCGTCAAGAGGCTGTATGTTTAGAGGATCAGACAGTGCAACATAGACATTATTTTTTTTGACCTTGTAAGGGACAAGCCTGTTTTTGAGAAGAAAGCTGGTAGGTATGGATGAAAAAAGCCCTTCATTGTCGCTGAATTCGAGATGGAAAGAGTGATCCATACCGTAATGGACTGCCATAGCCTCTACGAGGTTCTTCTCGGTGATAAGGCCTTTTCTTAGAAGAACCTCTGAGGTTTTCTGGTTGGGATTTTTTGACAGCAGAATCTCCTGCAGTTGGTCCTGTGTTATTACCTTCTGCTGTACCAGTACTGTTTCTATGTTGCTGTTTGTCGGCATATTCAAATCTCTTATCTCGCTGAATCCAGACGTCTCTGAGACTCCTGCTTCTGTCTCGTGAGCGCGTCAAGCTTGTCCGGCTGAGTTACTATATGAGGCGTTATGAATACCAGCAGGTTCGACTTCTGGTACTCTGTTGTCTTCTGTTTGAAGAGCCATCCGAGGAGCGGAATGTCGCCGAGGACCGGCACTTTTGCCTCAGAGGTTACCTTCTTGTTTTGAATAAGTCCGCCCACAACGATTGTTTTTCCATCTTCAACCGAAACTTTGGTTTTGAGGTCGCGTTTCCCCAGATTCGGCGGTGATGTGGATGACTCGCTTGTTGTTCCAATGATGGAATTGATCTCCTGATAGAGGTCAAGGGTAATCTTTGTCTTGTTTGTGATATGCGGTGTTATTTTGAGTTTTATACCGACAGATTTATATTCGTATGTGTAAAAAGTAGTACCGCTGTCGCTTATTCTGCTGTTTGATGCGTATGCTATCTCTTCACCCACGTTCAGCTCAGCTTCAGAGTTGTCAATTGTCAGGATCTGCGGGGTTGAAAGCACATTGTAGTTCTGGTCCGACGCTGATGCGTTGACGAGAATAAAACTCAAAACGGATGTATCCGGCATGTAGCCGAGCTGGAAACCGGAGGCAAGCGGCATCGCTACAGTCTTTCCATTTATTGTGGAGCCGAAGCTCGAAGCATCAATGGCGCTGTTTATTGAAGAACCGCCGTACATGTTGGTGCCGGATTGACCGCCGAGCATCCAGTTTATACCGAAAGACCAGCTGTTTTCTGCTGAAACCTCGACAATCAGCGCCTCAATAAGAACTTGTTCCCTGACAGTGTCAAGCTGGCTGATAACTCTGCGTATTTCCTTGAACTCATCCGGGGAAGCGGTAATAATCAGCGAGTTGGTGTCTTTATTAGCGATAATCGAAAGTTTTGAGGCCTTTGCTCCTGATGCTGCCTGTGTCTGTGTCACACGGCTTGCTTTCCTTGAAGGATTAACCTTCGGTGCGGCCGCGGAGCTCATGGGAGCAGTTTCTATTTTAGCGGTTTCGGAGAAGGGAACCCTTGAGAGAACTTCCGCGAGCTGAACTGCGTCGGCATTCTCAAGATTGATAACGTGGATGAAACCTCTCGGGGTGATGCCGGTGCTGTCTTCTTCTTCTTTGATTACCTTATCAAGGCTGGTTGCTATCTTAACCAGGCCGTGTATTTCAGATGCTACTCCGCTAAAGATCAGTGTGTTGAGAGGGTCATAAACTATTATATCGGTGGATGATGACTTCAGAGATTTTAAAGCTGACAGTATTTCAGAGGCGCTGGCATGTTTTAATTCGTGCATGTATGTTATTGTTGCGTCAGTTACCGACGGGATATCCTTTGCCTTTCCGTCAACGATGACCTGAACATTTTTCTGTGTTGCCTCTCTAATCGGCAGTATTTTGATGAGATTATTGGTTTCAACTACAGCGAGATTTTTGACATCGAGAATTGACTTCATGACCTCATAGGCCTGTGAAACAGGGATTTTTTTTGCTGAAACAATCGTTATTTTCCCTTTTATCTTGTCATCGATGATAATGTTTTTTCCTATGAGCTGACTCATAGTAGTAAGGAATTCGCTTATTTCAACGTCTTTGAAGTTGAGGGCGAACATCTTCTCCTTCTCTTTTTTAGCCTGCCCCCACGCTGAGGTGGAGTTGAAATTAAAGGCCAATAACGTTGAAAAAAGAAATATTACTGTTATTGAAATAATAGAACGTCTGGTCTTTTTAGTCATGTTATTATCCTTAATGCTGTTGAGTGTTTACTCGGTTATATTGAGATCGTAGGTTATCAGCTTGCCGCGTCTTTCAAGATCCACAGTTATCTTGGATTCGTTAGGCAGAGCCTGCCACATTTGATACAGCTTTGCGGTGCTGTTCAGTTCTTTTCCGTTAATCCTTTTGACCACGTCGCCGCTTCTCGCGCCGAGTGTGTACAGAATGTTGTCTGGCGATACTTTTCTGAGAATATAGCCTTCGATTTTATTGTTTTTCCTGTAGGGACCTGCCACGAGCCCTTTCATGGCCTCATCAACATTGTTCATGACCTTCTGGCGTATCTCCGCCCGGCTGATGCTCTTGTTCACGGATGAGGCTCCGGTAGGAGTTGAAGAACCTCTTCTTGCAGCTGGCGGTTCCTCCTTCGCGTTCATGTCGAGAACAAAACGGGCCCCGTTATTGTCAAGAGTCACCTTTGTGTCTCCGATCCAGATGAGCTTATAACCGTAAACATTATTGTTAATCTCTGAACTGATCCACCTGACAGCGAAAACAGAGGGCTCTTTTTCACCGTTCTTTTTTATTAAGGCGCGGGCTATGGAAGCCGGACCGGTGATTGTTCCCATCAGCGTGAGCTGTGATGCCTCAGCAGAAACCGCGGGTTCATTGTTTTCCTCTACAGCAATAGGCTCACCCACCATAAAAAAACCGGAGTCAAGAATACTGCTTACCATCTCAGCCGGCCTTTCAACCTGCGACGGAGGGCGGCGTTGAGGACGGGTTTTCGACAGGGCCGCATAGCCCGGGGTAAGGTTGAAGGCTATGATCTGGTTTATAGTTGTAGCGGCTATGAACGAAAATATCAATACAGATGATATATTAATCAGTTGATACTTCATTTTTTGCATTGAGAGGAATTACTCCGTTATTATACCCGGGGGATTATTATGTTCAAAAGCACAATTTAAAATAACATAAAAAGATTTCTTAATAACCGTCATTTCAGCAGTCAAGTAAATTATTTATTCGCCTGAACCAGAGCCTGGTTCAGGCACTATCGTTTTGCCGGCAATTCCATGCAGCTGACATTGATTGCGTTTTTTTTTGAAATGATGGACTGTTATTGATGTCAAAGCTATAATAAGTGCGGCCAGAAAGTAGAATTTATATTTATCGATATAGGGGAAAAGCTCCTGATAGTTTTCCCCGAAAGCATGTCCTAATGAAAACATAACAGAGGATGAGATAACCAGAGCAGCTGCATCTATTAGCAGGAACTTCAGAAATCTGAGCTTGATTATCCCTGAAGTCATAAACAGAACATTTCTGACGCCAAAGGGGATAAATCTTCCAAAGAAAAGGGTCTTGCCGCCGTATCTTTTGAAGAACATTGCCACTTTATCAATTCTTTTCAGCGATATGAGTCTTCCTAAAATCGGATGCTTTTGAATCGTATGGCTGCCGATTACAGCTGATATCGGATAGCGCCCCAGCATGTAGGATACAATATCGCTGGAGAGAGCTCCAAGGTAGCAGCTGGCGAAAACGATAAACAACCTTTCAGGGATTACTGTTGCCACTATTGAGCCGGAAACAATCATGACTATATCTTCAGAAATTGGCAGATTAAAACCTGCCAGAAAGAGGAGCGAAAAGGCGATCAGGTGAAGATAATCCGCAGAGCTGTACAGGGTTGTTATAAGAGAATCCATTATTTTAATCCAGAATTTAATTTCGCAGCAAAATGTTTAATGTTTATGGAAATATCAACTTACGGTAAACGTCTCTGAGCGTATGGCGGTAGTACCTTTTTTAACCCAGACTCTAATTCTTACAAGATTTTCACCCTTCGAATTGGAAATGCTTCCAAGATCTTCAATTTTTCCTATGGATTCAAGTTGAAGCTGATAAAAGTGTTTCGCGTCCCTTTTGCTGTCGTCAATAAGGATTAGTAGACCTGAATCATGAGGGTGTTTCTGGGGTATTCCCTCGAAAGGGGTATACTCAAGTTCTCTGTTTAGATTTCTGGATAAATCCGGCTGATACTGCTCGGACATTTCCAGAAGTTTCTGAACGTAAAGCCTGTTTCCCATAATGTTCTCTCAGATTAAGTTAGAGTTTCCAGAACCAGTTTTGTAACATAAAAATATTAAAAATCCAGCATTTTATTAGCGCAATCGGAATATGCACCGCGTCGCCTGTGATGACTGCAGCCACTCTATATTCGTTAGCTTTGTTCTGAAGGTTATCATGTCAAGATTAATCGTAAGCTGATGGTGTTTTTTTAAAGATAAACAATTGATTAAATATTCTTGACGACCTGTTAAGTCCAGTTAAATCTGTTGATATTGATTTTATTTAATTCCTGATAGCGCGGTTTGTTTCATCATTCCGCTTTAACAGGTATCCTCAAATTTCTGAATATGGTTAATATGACAGGTATTAAATTAAGACCCGATAGGCTAACCGGATTTCTGATTGGTATTATTGCGTCTATTTTAGGCATTTTTCTCCTGTATTACATCTTTGCAGGACGGGCAGTCACTTTTTTCATTGGCAGTGAAAGAATTGAAAGTGCAGTAAGCGGAATTATTCGCGATAATCTGGGTAGGGCCGTCAGCTTTGACAAATTAAGCGTTGATTCCTCCATGAATATAGTTGCTGTCAATCTATCAATTTCAAATTCAAGCGACTTTAATGATAACATCAAGTTTGTATATGCCGAAAAGGCTGAATTCGAACTGTCTCTTTTATCTCTCATTCGGAACAGAATAAGACTGAAAGGGGTCGTTTTCAGCAACGCTGAGGTTAATCTCGTTAAGCCATACGGCAAAAACCATGTCGAAGCATTAGGCCGGCTCTTTTCGCTCGGGCGGAACATTGAGATTGTGAAAAAACAGCTTGAAAAAGGTTTTTACGTTCGATTTGAGGAGACCAGGCTTTTATATACGGAATTCTTCCGTGACAGCAGGCGAGAGATTAAAATACACGATATAAATGGTGATTTTGAATATAGGAAATCAAAAATTGAGTACAGCGTCGCAGGGAAAACGGCACCCTGCGAAACCTCCGAAATTACCGATGGATACTTTTCCTCAAGAGGTAGTTTTCAATTCAGGAAAGATGGGGTGGCCTCCTCCGTTGAATTTTCCTGTCAGAGTGTAGATGTGTCATACGCCAACGAGTATTTCAGGGAAAAGAGCGGAAGAGGAATCAAGCTGACCGGGGGCCTCAACGCTGATATTTCAGCCAGTGGAAAACAGGGTAAATATAAAATTGACGGGGGACTGAGGACGGGAAACTGGAATATCTTTTCCGAAGATGACCCGCATCACAGGATGATATCTAACGCAAATATTAACACTGAAATCAACCTGGAAATAGATTCAGAAAAAAAAGTAATCGTTATTCATAAACTTAAGGCATACGACGATGTGAACAGTTTAAGCTTTTCAGCAAAAGTAGGCGGCTTTCCCGATGTGGCAGCTCTTGCCGTTAAGGTCGAATCAGCGAAAGGCATTGATCTTTCTGAGATTTCACAGGTCTTTACGCCGTTCCCGAACATTACTTTTTCCGGCGGCATGGAGTTTTCCGGCGGCTTTGAATGCGATTTAGCTGAGGGGAAAATTATAAAATCCAATTTTAGAGCAGATGCAAAAAAAGTAAAGGCAGTTGAGTATACAAATGGAAAGAAACGCGAACTGCTCAGATCATCTAATTTTTCGCTGAGGTCAGCTGATGATATTTTGATGGCCAGCGCCGAAATCCATTCGGATAAAGCCGATCTGACAATACTGCTTGAATCTAAAATCAATTCATTAAAACCGCTTAAATCAGTTACTTCTGTTGAGGTTAAGGGGGACAATATTAGTCTGCCTTTTATTGCTGGCGCAACCGCGGCATCCTATGATAGGATGTTTAAACTATCGCATTATTACAGGGACAGGGGTTATGACGATACGCCTTTTCTAAAAAAAACGGTATCGAATTATTTTATATATAATGACATAAGTGCTAATGTTGACTTAAAGAGGATGAATGTTGCCGGCGGCGCATCTCTGAGCGGCATAAGCGCTGAGCTCAGGCTTGAAAAAGGCGTTTTCAGTCTCAGGGAATTTTCGGCCTCTGGCTTTAACGGTGAATATTACCTTGAAGCAAGCGCTTATGCGAACTCAAATTATCCGTCGTGGTCAGTCAGGGGCGGTGTGAAGGGGATGGATATTGGAGAGTTTTCCCGGCAGGCTGCAACGGGATACTCGCTGAACGGAACAATGGATTTGGATTTTGATTTTTCTCTAAACGCGTATCGTCTGGCTCAGTTTGTTGAAAATACTACCGCATCAATCAATCTAAATGTCAGGGATGGAAGCTTTTCTGCCACTCCGGTACAGCTTGCTTTTCAGCAGCTCGCTGAAGACGAAGAATTCCCGGTGGGTATTTTCAAAAACACTGCCTGCAGACATCTTTCTTTAAGCCTGAAGCAGATGGGCGATACTGTGTCTGTAAACGGGCCGTCCATTTCGGGTGATGTAGACGTAAGCGGATACGGAAGGTACACTTACCATTCAGGGCTCAACTCCCAGATAAATATCGCAGCACGCGATGAAGCCGGAAAATTGTGGACTCTTCCCGTTCTTGTTAAAGGCAGCTTCCTGAAACCGGTTATCTCCAGGAAGAACGGGAAGAGTGATAAAGAGTACGCTTTATTTTAATTCAATGAGCTCGTAAATTACTACCGGATGCTCTTTACCCTTTACCCTTATAAGGTCTAACTCTCTGACGACAACATGGTCTTTCACCAGCAGGTATGTTGCCTCGCTTATTATTATACTGGTGCCGTAAATCTTGTTTGTCCCCTCAAGCCTCGCGCCCAGATTTACATTGTCTCCCATCAACGTATAATCCATTCTTGAAGATGAGCCCATGTTTCCCACAACCATATCCCCGCTGTTGATTCCAATTCCAATCTCCAGACCCGGCTTTCCCATTGATTTCCAGCTTTCGTTCATCATTTTAAGAACCTCAATCTGTTCAAGGGCTGATTTGCAGGCTTCAAGTGCATGATTTTCAAGTTCGACGGGAGCTCCCCAGAAAGCCATAATCTCATCGCCCACATATTTGTCGAGTGTCCCGTTATATTTGAATACAAGATCTGTCATCGCCTGCAGATACTGATTGAGGTGTTCGACCAGTTCTTCCGGCGTGAGCTTTTCTGAAAGAGTGGTAAATCCCCTTATGTCTGAAAATAGGACTGTAAGTATTTTTTTCTCTCCACCGAGTTTGAGCTTTTCCGGATATTTCAAAAGCTCGTCAACGACAGATTTAGAGACAAATTTTGAGAAAGTCTGACGTATATACCTCTTTTCTTTCTGTTCCGTCAAAACTCTGTATGTGATAATGAAGATGAATGAAAAAACCATCTGTACTGGCGGAGTAAACATCGCTATCACTACGCTTTTTGAATCAAAAAGATAGAAGGAAACGCCAAGATATGATAGAATAAGGAAGAAACTGAAGAGAGTTCCCTTAATAATGGTAATTCTGGTAAGCAGAAATCCGAGAATAAGGGCTATGAAAAACATGATGAGTATATTGCTTCTGTCGCTGAGTTTGCGCAGGAAATCCTGATTCAAAATCGTATTAAGAGCATTTGCATGATGCTCAATTCCGAATGTTGTTCCGTAAGGGGATTTGTGCAGGTCAGTTGCTATGCCTGTAACAGAGTAAGCCGCTACAAGAACAATTCTGTTTTCGAGAGAGGTGTTGCCTTGCATTGTTCCGTCGTTAACATAGTAGCCGTAAGGATAGCTGCGAAAGCTACCTGCTCCGCCGACATAGTTGATATCCATAAAGCCGCGTTTGTCTATCGGAATCGTTACTGTGTTTGTTCCATCAGGGCGAACGATTCGTTCGGGATTGGCGTTTTTCAGCAGTATATGCTTGCCTGGTACTACCTCTACGTCTTCAATCTCAACTTCGAAGTGGTGCATGGCTATCAGCAGGTCGACATTCGGATAATAATGCCCTTTGAATTTCATTACGAGCGGCATCTGCCTGTTTATGTTATCAAAGGGGTCAGGAAAAACATTCGCGAAGCCGACACCCCTGGCGGCTTTCATCAGTTCCGGTGTAGGAGGCACTGCCTCTTCAACCATATCGGGATAGTCCGCGTCCTGAGAGGCCTTAAAGCGGACACGTTTCAGAAGCTCTATCCTCTGGTCAATATCCTGATATTTTGTATCAGCTTCAATGTTTTCAAAAGGATAGTCAATAAAAACCTTTCCGGAATCTGATATGGCCTTTGCGAGTTCCCTTTCGCCTTTTTTATGATCGAGAAATGTTATGTCGAAGAATATGGCCGAGGGGTTACCCGAGTTGACGAAGTTAATGAACTTCGTGTGGATATCCCATGGGAAAGGCCATTGTATCCCGTTATCTGAAAAGTCACGAATGGTATCTTCGTCGATTCCGAGAATGATGATGTCTTCCCTGACTCTGGGGTTGACTCGTGTTCTTCTGATGCCTTCATCAACCTTCACCGATTTTTCGCCGGGATCTCTCAGGAAGAACCTGAAGTCCAGGGCGCCCCGCTCAACAATGTCAAACAGGGTAGTGCCTGAGTAAAGGATATAGATAATAAGAAAAACAGATAGAGTAAGAATCATCCCTACAACTCTGTTTCTGTCGAACCTGAAGAAGTTCATGGCAGCCTCACAGATAATTATTTCAGAATATTCTAACAGCTCCGTATAAAACAAGTCCATCATTTTTTATTTCAATGACGCCTTAACGCTGCTTTCAGAATATATTGTTGACAAATACCCGACCCGGTTCAGTTTTTATGATGAAAGCCATGAGATTTAATGATGTTTTAAGGAGTAATAAATTGACTGTAACCGTTAAAGAAATGCTTGCCGGAGCAATAGCCGGATCCATTGAAGAGGCCGTCAGGGCAGGGCTGCTTCCGGAGGCGGAATACCCAGAGGTGAAGATAGAATATCCGAGAGAAGCCAGATTTGGAGATTATTCGACTCCGGTTGCCCTGGAATCGGCAAAGGCCGTTAAAAAAGCCCCGGTTGAGATAGCTGGAATAATTAAGCCCTATATAGAAAAAATCGGTATTGTCGAGTCTGTTGAGGTGGTAAAACCGGGATTTATTAACATATTCATTTCAAACGCATTTATGTGCGAGACGCTCAAAACTGTAATAAAAGAAGCAACTGATTATGGCAGATCAAAATCCGCAAATACACAAAAATACAATATTGAGTTCGTATCAGCAAATCCTACAGGGCCGATGAATGTCGTATCCGCGAGAGCTGCCGCGATTGGCGATACTCTCGCGAATCTTCTTGAAGCTGCCGGGCACAGCGTTGACCGTGAATTCTACGTGAATGACTTCGGAAATCAGGTCACACTTCTCGGAAGGTCGGTTCTTGCGAGAGTTATGGAGCAGCGCGGAGAGAAAGTGGACTTCCCCGAGGACGGTTATCACGGAGATTACGTTAAGGACATTGCAGCAAACCTTATTGAACTTGTATGGGACCAGTTCGAGCAGATTAGCGGTGAAGAACAGAGAATCAGGTTCTGCGCCGATTACGCGGTCAAATACAATGTGGCGGGTCAAAAGAAGGACCTTACTGATTTTCATGTTGAATTCTCGAGGTGGTTCATGGAGCACACTCTTCACGACAGCGGAGCCGTTATGGATACCTACACTCTGCTTGACGGACGAGGGCACATTTTCGATGAGGAAGGCAAGAAGCTTTTTAAATCAACAGACTATGGAGACGACAAGGACCGTGTTGTAGTGCGCGATGACGGAAGGCCGACCTATCTGCTGGCAGATATTGCCTATCACAGAGACAAGCTTGGAAGAGGTTACGACACCATTATTGATATATGGGGGCCTGACCATCACGGCTACATCGCAAGGCTCTCCGGAGCCATGGCTGCTATGGGCTGCCGCGAAGACGGCTTCAAAGTCCTGATTGCTCAGCAGGTAAATCTCGTAATGGATGGAGAGGCGGTAAAGATGTCAAAACGCCTCGGAAGATTTTCCACAATGAGAGAGCTAATCGAAGAAATCGGCGTCGATGCCGCCCGTTACTTTTTCGTTATGAGGTCAATGGACAGTCACCTTGACTTTGATCTCTCTCTGGCGAAGAAACAGAGCAGTGAAAATCCGGTATTCTATCTGCAATACGCTCACGCGAGAATCTGCTCAATTTTCAGGGAGGCGGAAAAGAGGGGCGTAGAGTACGATACTGGAAATATATCCAATACAGTACTCGACAATCCCGAGGCGGCCGCCCTGATGAAGCTTCTTGTCAAATATCCTGAAGAAATAATTGACGCTGCAGCAGCAATGGAACCGCACCGGCTTCCGGCCTTTCTAATGAAGCTGGCGCAGGCGTTTCACCGCTTTTATACTGAACACAGGATTCTTGCCGATGAGGAGGATGTCCGCAATTCCAACTTCGCCGCTGCTGCCGCGGTCAGGACTGTCCTCAAAAACGGCCTTACAATGCTTGGTGTATCGGCGCCTGAGAGCATGTAGATGAGATCGGTGAGGGTTATTTCGTCGGGAAGCGAGCTTATTAGCGGCCGGAAAACCGACACAAACAGCTCAGTTATCAGCAGGGAACTGTATGCTACTGATTTCAGGGTCAGAGATCATGTTACGGTCAGCGACAATCCGGGCGATCTTGAAAGGACAATAAGAGAGGCACTTGATAAATATGATACGGTCATTATGACCGGAGGCCTCGGGCCGACAGAGGACGACAGAACAGTGGTGACCGCGGCAGAGATTTTTCAAACCGGTATCGTCACCGACGAAGGCGCCCTTGAGTCCCTCAGAAGGTTCCTGGTCTCTGTCGGCAGGGAGCCTGATGTTGAGGGGAACAGAATGGCGGATGTGCCCGCCGGCTCATATGTACTGAAAAACGACGCGGGTATGGCGCCTGGATTCTTGATTGAAAGAAACGGAAAGATTTTCGCGGCGATGCCCGGGGTTCCTCACGAGATGGAGGCCATGCTGAAGCGGAGGCTTATTCCCTATCTTGAAGAGAAATATGGTCTGAAGCGTAGAAAAGCACTCGAGCTTCGTCTGTGCGGACTTACCGAGCGAGAAATTGATAATAAAATCGTTGCTATGAAATCGGTTTCTGATGATATAATATGGGGGATAACGGCTGAATCAGGGGTCTGTACACTTTCTTTTCTATCGCAAAAGGGATCTGATATTGACTCTGAATCTATTTACGATGAAGCCTCTGCTAATTTCGGCATTGACATGCTTCTACGGGAGTCAGAAAGTCCTCAGATGGAAGCCGTTAATTTACTTCGCAGGCACGGTTTACAGCTTTCAGTGGCTGAGTCCTGTACCGGGGGGCTTATTTCAAGCAGAATTACCGATATTCCCGGCGCCTCAGCTGTTTTCAATGGAGGCGCGGTAACGTACTCAAATGCCTCAAAGATTGAGGTCCTGGGAGTACCCGCGGGCACCGTTGAATCTTGCGGTGCGGTTAGCAGTGAAACGGCGGAAGCAATGGCTGTAAGAGCAAGGTCTGTTTTTGGTGCAGATATAGCTCTGTCTGTAACGGGGATTGCGGGCCCGGGCGGAGGCACTCAGGATAAGCCTGTTGGAACAGTGTGGTTCGGTTTTCACGCGGACGGAAAGGCTGAGACATTTCAGAGGCTGTTTTCCGGGAGCAGAGACAGAGTAAGGGAGAGGAGCGCTGTCACGGCTGTTGATTATCTGCGAAGATATCTCAGGAGACTTTGAGCCTCACGATGCTGTCATATCTTAAATACATAACCTTTAGAAAACAATGAAGAAAATTGTAATAACAATAATCATATTTTGCTGCAGCGCGGCGCTTTACTCCTCAAACGGAGGGAGAGCGCTTTTTGAGCAGGGTATGGAAGCGTTCAGGTCGGGTAATTTCGGCTCATCTGAGCTTTTGTTCCGCCGTGTGCTTGATCTTAATGATGACGAGTTTGCCGACCGGGCCTGGTTCTATTTCGCGAGATCAATCTATGAACAGAAGAATTATCGTTCCTCAATATATGAATTCAGCAGCTATCTGAACAAATGTAGAACAGCTGATCTCTGTATTGAGTCAAGGTACTGGATAGCAGAGGCTTACTATTATCAGAACGAATATATAAAGTCAATTGAAGAGTTTAGAAGATACATATCCAGGTCCTCTGACTCAGAAAGGTCATCATCCGCCCATGATAGAATAGCTGCGATATATTCCGACCAGAAGAGATATGATGAAGCGGTAATTGAACTCGAAGAGGCTATAAAAAAGTCTACTGACAGAGAACGTAACGCGATGCGGGTTGTCAGAATATCAGAGCTTCTTCTTTCCGGCAAGGAATACGAGAAGGCCCTTGAGAGGATAAATCCGGTTCTTACGTCTACGGTCAGTCAGAATACCTCGGCAAGGGCAAGAATCGCAGCGGCGAGGATACACCAGCAGACGGGTAACCACGCGAGAGCGCTGATACTTCTTAACGGAATATCGCGGAATATTGCCCGTGATCCTGCTTTTAACGAGGTCAATTACTTCAAGGCGCTTTCCCTGATAGAGTCCGGGCAGATGAGAAATGCCCGAACCCTTCTTGAGGCATTTGTTCAGGGGGAAAAAACATCCAGATGGTACTATCACGGTCTGTACCGCCTCGCGATGCTTTACATGGAGGAAAAGGATTCATCCGGCAGAGGGATTGAGCTTCTTGAGGAAGTCAGGTCTCAGGCAGGGGACAGTGAACTCGTTCTTACTGCCCTGAGACAGCTCGCTGCAATCTATATCGAAAGCGGCCCCAAAAAGGCGATTGATATTTTAGAGGGGAACGCGGCAGCGGCAGAAGACAGCGGTCTTCTTCTTCTTCTCGGAAGGGCGTATATTGAAGCCGGAAGGCTGGTTGAGGCAGAAGGCGTTTTAAAGACGTTCAGGGAAAAGTTTCCTTTTGACAAGAGGTATGATGAAGTCTCATTTTTAATCGGTCGAATTCATCTCGAAAGGGGCGATCACGACAGCGCGGTTGATGTATTTCGTAAGATTAAGACTGATAATCCTTTTTCCCCATACAATGTCGAGTCGGAGTATTATCTTGGAATCGCTTCTTTCAAGAAAGGAGAGTACAGCTCTGCCGCTTCCACATTTACCGCTTATCTGAAAGAAAAAGATATTCAGAGAGAATTCCAGGCCAGAGCTATGCTGGCTGAATCCTATATAAGAAGCGGAGACCTGAAAAGGGCAGGCGATGCTGTTGACTACATAATCAGGTATCACTCCGGCGAAAAAGGAACGGAAAACACAATTTATTCATACGCCCTTGCCTTGATGGATAAGGGAATTAAGGCTCAAAAATACGTTGATTTAATACTAAAGAGTTATTCCGGGACACGTCCGGCATATCTCATTTACTACCGATACGCGGAAGAGGCAATGGCTGCAAGAAAATATGCCAGGGCCGAAGATTACTATAAGCGTTATCTCTCAGGGAATGAAAGCAGTATGAGGGGCCGGGCATTTTATAGAAGGCTGACCGCTCTGTTTGAGTTAAAGCGTTATGAAGAGCTGGCTTCTGAGATGGATCGGCCCGAAAAAAAACCTCCAATGGATGAGGCTCAGTGGAAGTCCGCGATAAGGATGACAGCCGAATCATATTACAAACTGGAAAGGTACGAAGAGGCGTACAATCAGTTTTCTATTATCAATAATGGCGGGGAGGATAAAAACCTTCAGTTTATGTTCGCATTATCATCCGCGGAAGTCGGCGATATACAGACAGCAGAAAGGCTGATACAGGGCTTTTTAGATGATCCTGAGCTCTATTCAAAGGCCATGTTCGCGGTCGCTTCATACTACCTGAAAAAGGGAAACTCGGATGAAGCTCTTTCCATATATTCAGAAATTACGGTTAGATATCCCGGTGCTGAGTACGCTGATCACTCCCGCCTTGAGTTTGCAAGGGTGCTTATTTCAAGAAACAGATTCAGAGAAGCTATTGAAAAGCTCAAGGATGTCAAATCGCCTTCAGTAAGACCATCCAAAAATGCACTGCTGGTTGTGTCTTATTTTAAGGTTTCCGAACCTGCGGCGGCGATTGAAATTACCGGTAAAGATATAAACAGCATCCTGAAAACAGAATTTGGCGAAGATGCCGTAAAGGCCAGCATTGAATATTACTATTCAGTAAATGATTTCAGGAATTTCAGGCTTTTTGCCGGCTACATGAAGCGATATGAGGACAGCAGCTATTATATTGCCTTTATGAATGGTAAAATGCAGTATCAAAACGGAAGATACTCTACCGCATACCGCTACTTCATTATCGCGTTCAGGGCCGAAAGCGCTCACGCGGTAGAAGCAGGATATTATCTCGGAGTAATCAGCCTTCTCGTAAACAGAAACAGAGCGCAGGCTGAGAAGTACTTCAATGACATTATAGAATTAGACGCTGACTCTGAGTACTCATACAGGGCAAAAATTCAGCTTGCAATCCTTTATTATGATGACGATAAGAAGAAAGAGTCTGAGCGCCTTCTCAATGATGTGGCTTACGGCCCGAGGGCGCGATTCTACAATGTCCAGGCTTTGAATCTGCTGGAACACTACGGTTTCAACAGCTTTTCAAGCGCTTCCGGAATTGACGAAGAGAATAAAAAAGGTGATTAGATTGAGAAGGAAAATAAGAATAGCTGTTGTAAACGGGCCAAACTTGAACCTGCTTGGAGAGAGGGAACCATCGGTTTACGGCAGCAGGGATTTAAATTCCATAAACGATGAACTTATGGAGATCGCCGCCAAGGAGGGGATTGACATAGTCTTTTATCAGAGCAATTCTGAGGGTGATTTAATTGATTTTATCCATGCGAACAGGGGAGCAGACGGCTTGTTGATAAATCCCGGGGCTTACACCCACACCTCAATCGCCATACGCGATGCTATTTCTGCTGTAAGGATTACCGCGGTTGAGGTCCATCTTTCCAATGTGCACTCGCGGGAGGAGTTCAGAAGCAAATCCATGATAGCGCCTGTCTGCATAGGGCAGATTTCAGGATTCGGGGCTTATTCATATATGCTCGGACTGAGAGCGCTGATTCATTTTAAAAGCAGTGATAATTAAACAGCCCCTTCAAGTTCAATTATCTCCTTTGTGAGATTCATGTAGTCTGTTGCGCCGTTGCTGTCCGGACGGTATTCAAAAATAGTCTGTCCCCAGCTTGGCGCCTCCTGCAGGGAAACGTTCTCTCTGATTATGGTTTTAAACAGCTTGCCCGGCAGCCTTGATTCAGTTTCCAGAATAACTTCCTTGTTTATGCTTTTACTCGAATTGTACATAGTTCCGATTATTCCGGTAATCTCAATGTCCTTATTGAGTCTTTTCTTTACCATCTGAACCCCTTCGAAGAGGTTGTACATGCCGTGAAACGGAAGAAATTGCAGCTGCAGGGGAACAAAAATCTCAGTTGCAAAGGTAAGCGCGTTTAGAGTCAGAATGCCGAGCGAAGGAGGGCAGTCTATCAGTACATAGTCATAATCCTTGATCTTTTCCATCGCTTCTTTCAGGAGAAACTCCTTTGCCGGAAACGGGAGAAAATCGAGATCCTTAAGGTCGGGCCGCGCGGGCAGTATGTGAATTCCCTTTCTGTCGATTAAAATGTCCTCGAAGGATAGCTCACCCTTAAGAACTTCGAAGATGCTGTGTTCGATTTCCTTAGGATTTATTCCGAAGTGGTAAGTTGTCTGCGCCTGATGGTCAATATCTATAACTAAAACCTTCCGGTCGAACTTCTGAAGAGACGCTGCTATGTTTACAGTGCTGGTTGTTTTTCCAACACCGCCTTTATTATTTGAGATTGCAATTACCCGCATTTTCCCCCCGGAAGTTTTAATGCAAAAGGATGCCCTGAGGCATCCTGTATATATTCAAAACTGTACCGTAAAAATCAAGTTTTAATTAAGCAGCATTGTTTTATTTGGTCAGTGATCAGCGGATGAACTCATCGGGGTCGACCGGGTTCCCGCCTCTCCTTACTTCGAAATGAAGATGCGGGCCTGTCGCGACGCCTGTTGCTCCGACTTTGCCTACTAGCTGTGACCTGCTGACTCGCTGGCCCTTCTTTACAAGTATTTTTGAAAGATGCCCGTAATACGTTGCAAGTTCATTGGCGTGCTGAATAACAACAAGATTGCCGTAGCCGTTTCTGTTGTACTCGGCTTTTACTACAAGCCCCTGAGCGGCCGCTGAAACAGGGGTTCCTGACGGAGCAGCAATATCAATGCCCTTGTGAAAGCTGTTTTTTCTCTTAGTAACCGGGTGAACCCTTGTGCCGTATCTGCTTGATATTCTGCCTTCCACTGGTATCTTGAGAAGCTGACTTCCACCGATAGACTCCTCATCGCCGCCGCTTTTTTGCGGGAGTGTGCTCTGCAAAAAACCGCCGAATGCCCAGCCTTCACTGCCGTCATCTTTGCGTACAAGAAGCCATGGGGCGGTTTTGCCTGATATTTTCTGAGTGTCGTCGGTCTTCCCTGTTACCATAACTTTTTCGGCGAATTTAAGTTTTCCAACTATTGTGGAACTGCTGTTTGACTCAGATCTGAGATTCAGGCTGTCTGTACTGGAAAATGCATATACCGGGACTATGACTTCGGAGGAGTGTCGGTGATCGTTATCGTTTATATCGGTAGCGTCATCAGGATTGACCGGATCTGTTATTTTAGTGCCCGTGTCGGATATTTTACCGTTAATACCGGAGATGAACTTTTTCATCTTTTTTCTGAGCTCGTCGCGGATCTGAGCGTCAGAATCCTTTTGCTTCTGAACAGCGCTGTCCTGAATCAGTTTCTGGCGATGATACACATTCTCCGCTTCAGCAGCCGCGGCTGCTAAAAGCAGAGAAAGTGTTATACCGAATATTTTCTTCATTTTGAGCATCCCATCTCGCGGTACGAATCCCATTTTCTGTCAACCCAATGCTGTAGTTCAGAAATGGTATCATCGGTTATTCCGGAAAACCTTGATTGCAGTTTCAGATATTCGTCCACTGGTTTTCTGCCGCCCTTTTCCGCAATGCGCTTTGAAGGGCCGTAAAATGAGAAATTACCGTTTTCTATTTCGTAAAGGTCGAACATTCCGCATTCAACAGCCATTTTGCCCATTTTGACGGTCAGCTCAGGCGAGTATCCCCAGCCCGGAGGGCAGGGAACGAGAATATGGATGTAGCGGGTGCCTTTAATATCGACGGCCTTTTTGAAAATATCGTGTAGCTGCATTGGATATGACGGAGATACCGTAGCGATGTATGGAATATCATGCGCGGCCATGATGCGGGGCATATCCTTCTTGTGCCCAATTTTTCCGTCAACAGTTGTTGATGTTCTCGCTCCAAAAGGGGTGCTTCCCGATTTTTGAGTTCCGGTGTTCATGTAGGCTTCGTTATCATAGCAGACATATATTATGTCTGTATTACGCTCCGCGGCACCTGAAAGCGCCTGAATTCCAATGTCGGCGGTGCCGCCGTCACCGGCCCATCCCACGACGGTTACATCTTTTTTGCCGAGTGCGTCAAGACCGGCCCTTATGCCGGCTGCAGAAGCAGCGGTTGTTTCGAATGCGGTATTCAGGCAGGGCACTGTCATGGAAGATATCGGATACATTCCCTGGAGAACAGTAAGGCAGCAGGCCGGAACGGTAAGTATGGTTTTTTCACCAAGCCCCTTGAGTCCGTGCCTGTATGAGAGCGCCAGTCCGCAGCCGGTACATGCCCTGTTTCCCGGAAGCGCATATTCTCTATCTGTTATAGTTAGCGGTGTTGTTTTTTCAGTCATATCATTCTTCCTGTCCATTTCAGTCATCTATGCGGCAGTTTATCCACTCCATTGGCTTGCGTCTTTCTGACGCCGGACATCCAATGTATGGAAGGCTTTTTTTTAAGGCCGAGGCTATATCCTTTGCCTTAACATCGCGGCCTCCAAGGCTCATCATGTATGAGTGAACAAAAACGTCTGAACCGCTGTCGAAAAGCGCTGCCTTAACGTCGCTGCTCAGAGCGCCCTCGTAGCCATAGCTCAGGCTCTTCTCAAGGACGACAGCTCCCTTGCATCCGGATTTTGCAATCTCTTCGGCGAGAAGCTCCGTGGGGAAGGGCCTGTACATTCTGATATGCATTACGCCGGCCTTAATGCCTTCATTTCTCAGCATATCAGCCGCGTCCATAGCCTCGCTTGCAATGCTGCCAAGACCTACAGCCACTATGTCCGCGTCTTCGCACAGATAGCTGTCTACAATACTGTATTCTCTTCCGAACGAAGAGGCGAAATCGCCAAAAACCTTTTTCCCGGTTTCAAGAGCTTTAAGCTGTGCTTCCTGAAGGAGGTATCTGAATTCGTAATAACCGTGTGAACTGGTTCCTTCAGAATCCGCTCTCGGTTCAGCGAGGGTTACCGGGTTGATGTTCCTTGGATCGGAAGGATCGAGTATGGTGTGCGGCACATAGTCCGGCAGAAAGGCTTTGACGTCTGATGTTGCCGGAAGAGTGACAGGCATCATTGTGTGGGATAGAAGGTAACCGTCATAACAGACCATGACTGGAACCTTTACCTCTTCGGCTATGCGGTAGGCCATAATGATAGTGTCCAGAACTTCCTGTGAGTTCCTGCAGTAGAACTGCATCCATCCGGTGTCACGCTGCGATATACTGTCCTGCTGGTCGTTCAGTATGGTCCACGGTGCGGACATTCCTCTGTTTGGTATCGCCATTACTATAGGCAGCCTTGTGCCTGCCGCCCAGTGAAGCATTTCGTGCATCAAAGCAAGGCCGTTGGCGCAGCTTGCAGTGAAGACCCTTGCTCCTACGGCGCTTGCGGAAATACAGACAGTTATAGCGCTGTGCTCGCTTTCAACGGTTACGAACTCAGCCTTCATCTCTCCCTTTGAGACGAAGTCCATCAGCTTTTCAACGACTGGAGACTGCGGTGTAATTGGATAGGCCGACACGACCTGTACTCCCGAAAGCATCGCGCCGAAGGCGGCAGCCTGGTTTGCAGTCATGATTGCTGTATTGTTTTCAATTGAAAGGTTTTGATTCTTCATTTATTTCTCTCCATCCTCCGCGCCTTCAGTTATCATCTTAATAGCATTTGTCGGGCATTCTTCAGCGCATATTCCGCAGCCCTTGCAGTATTCCAGATCTATCGTCGGTGGGATTGTCCGCGTGATTACCGCATCGGGACAGTACATCCAGCAGATGAAGCATGAGGGTTTGCCCGTTTTTGAAGGAGTGCAGACCGCGGTATCAATGACGGGATACTTCACTCTCCAGTCGCCTGTACGGCCGGCTTCGCCCTTTGCCGGTTTTGATGAAGCGGCTATATCTCCGCATTTTCTGGTTCCCATTAGTCATTACTCCTGTTGTGAATTGTCGTGCTGTTATAAGCCTCTTCAGCAGCCTTTACGTTTAAGCGGCCGCGCTTTTCGCCAAATCGTGATATGATTGCCGCCTCGATTGACTCAAGCCCCACGAGCCCGGTTGTCTTTGAAAAGGCCCCCAAAATTGGGGTATTGAGTATGGCTGAACCCGCGATTGCAAGTGAGTTTTGAAGGGCGATGGCTGTTATGTCAGCTGTCCCTACCTTTTTGAACTTTCCAAGGCCGATTTGTTCCGGCGAATGTGTAGTGTTTACGATGACCGTTGTTTCTTCTTTTAGATGTTCCTCAAGCCTGATTACCGGAAGAAGAGTCGGGTCAAGCACAACGACTATGTCCGGCTCGTCAATCTGAGAAAAGACCCTTATTGGATTTTCAGCGAGACGTAAAAACGCCATAACCGGGGCGCCTCTTCTCTCGGCGCCGAAGGAAGGGGCGGTTGTTACTCCCTTGAATCCTTCATGATAGGCGCTGTCGGCAATGAGCTGACTGGCGGTTATCGCGCCCTGGCCTCCGCGGCCATGCCAGACTGTCTCAATGTATTTCTTTTGTTCAGACATTGTACCTTTCCTTGAGTTGTATTGACATGTTAGAGTCTGTGCAGCTCAATAAAAAGTCAAGAAAACTATAAACACGTGCTGACATAAAAAATTGAGCTGTAAAACTGTACACAAAGAGCAGGGATGTGAAAAAATATGACCTGCATTTTCCACATCTTATGACACTATGAAAAGACTAAGGGTTGCAAAAAAATATACAATTAGTACAGATGTTCAGTTATCTGCCCAGGAGATCCAGAATTCCATTGATTACAGTCAGGGGGTGAACAGGGCAACCTGGAATGTACAGATCCGGCGAAAGCCTCTCTACGGGGGATTGATCAACCTTGACTGAATCAGCGAATATCCCACCGCTTATGGAGCATGTCCCCGCGGCAACGACGAGGCAGGGCTCAGGCATTGATTCCCTTGCTTCTATCAGCGCTTCGGCCATATTTGCTGTCACCGGGCCGGTAATTACGATCGCGTCTGCATGTCTTGGCGAAGCTGTGAATTCAAATCCAAAGCGGCACATATCAAAGTTAACGTTGTTGCAGGCATTGAGCTCCCATTCACAGCCGCCGCAGCCGCCGGCGGAAACCTGCCTCAGCTTAAAGGAGCGGCCGAACATGGATTTGATTTCTTTTTTTACTACTACAGCTGCAGCGCTGTAATCTTCAGGATTGTCTCCGGATTGGACAACAAGCCTTTCCTTGCTGGTTGAGCTGAGCCTGTGCCGGTTAGTGAATGAAATGGAGCCGGTCTCGCATGCCGATTCGCACTCCCCGCAGAAAACGCAGCGTCCCATGTCGATCGAGAGGGGCTTTATGTTTACAGCCTTTGTCGGACAGGCTTCCGCGCATTTGCCACATAATGAGCAGAGTTTAGCATCAAGGCCGGGAAAGCCTCGGAATGCAGGGCCTATTTCTGCCTTTCTGATGTCGCGAATCGCCTGGTATTTCTGCAGTACTCTTGTTTTTATAATGTTTATCATGGTGGAGGCTCCTTACAGGTCATTTCCTGAATATGACAGGTTAAAGCTCTTGTTGATGAGCGGGAAATCAGAGATGCCATTGCCTCGAACAGCGAGCGCGAGTCCATACCAGTTATTCACTGACGGGTCTTTAACCGAGTATTTTATCAGCTCTCCGGCAGGTCCTGTTACCGCGCAGTGTACGATTTCTCCGCGCCATCCCTCCACGAGAGAGACTGAGAGGGCGTCCGGCATCAGGTGTTCAGCCGGCATGCACTCCGGTACAGGGTAGCCTCTGACCATGTCGAGTTCTCGCAGGACATAATCAATTGACTGGATAAATTCCACATATCGTATGTACGCCCTGGCGAAAACGTCGCCTGTCGGCATGGTGTGCGGGTGGACCGGGTTGTACCTGTAGGCTCCCCATGGGTGAGTGGACCTCACATCAATCGAAAGGCCTGAAGCCCTTGCAGCGGGACCTACCATCCCGATAGATGCAGCCTGCTGCCTGGTTAGAACGCCTGTATTGTCAAGCCTTGAAAGGACGGTAGAGCTGTTGAACATTGTCTCGGACATCTTCTCGATGGTCTCTTTGATTTCCGGGAAGAGCGTTTTGATGTTTGCTGCAATCCGGTTCGAGATGCCGAACCTGACGCCTCCGGGTCTGACAAGGCCGCGGCCGAAACGGCTTCCAGTGAAGGAAAGCAGAGAGTTTATAACAAGCGTTCTTCTTGCTCCGTAAACTCCGGCTCCCTGCAGATAGGCGATATCTCCCGCGACGGCTGAGAGGTCTCCAAGATGAATACCCGCTCTTTCCATCTCAAGCGCTATTGACCTGATAGAATGTACTTCGCGCGGGAGGCTGATATCAGCAAGCGATTCGACAAGCTGAGACCAGGCGCAGGCGTGACCTGTGACGCTGTCTCCCGAAATGGATTCAGCAATTATGTTTCTCGCGTGAGGTTTTGCTGACAGCATGAGCTCTTCAATGCCCCTGTGCTGATATCCGAGCATTATTTCAAGGTGAAGCACATCTTCCCCGCTGCAGATGAATCTGAAGTGGCCCGGTTCAATAACACCCGCGTGAATAGGCCCGACGGCTACCTCGTGCAGCTGGCTGTCTTTCATCGAATAAAAGGGGTAGTTCACAGCCGGGCCGTTCAAGCGTCTGAGCGGTTTGAGCCAGGGATGCCCGAGTGGTTCTATTCCGGTTTCTTCATACAGTATTCTTTCAAAAACATGGAATGAGGGGCAGACAGCTGTCATCGATTCGTAGCTTAATGAAGGGCCGGCTGAGGCTGAATTTACTCTAATTGACTGAGAAGAGTCGTCTGCCATCACGGAATATATTATCCAACCTTTCCCGGTTTTAAGG
This sequence comes from Spirochaetota bacterium, assembly GCA_963663865.1. Classification (GTDB taxonomy): domain Bacteria; phylum Spirochaetota; class UBA4802; order UBA4802; family UBA5550. The sequence goes on along the minus strand of OY760686.1, from coordinate 2,014,050 downwards.
GGGATAAGGCTAAGCGGCCTGAGTCCCGAACCGGCCGAGGACAGATTAGCCTCAATGAATTCATTGAAACTGAGCATAGGTATTTGCGATATTGCTACAGCTTTACAGTTTTTTGTTTCAACCCATTTCATAACAGATATCTCACATGTTCATTGCTTTTGAAAAAAAGGAAATCCAGGCCGGAGCTGAAATTCCGGCTGCCGCGCAGAGTATAAGCAGTCCGGTCTGAGGGAAAGTGTTGATTTTCCCTATTTTTATATCGAGACAATTATCTGAGCTTTTGCCGCCTGTCATTCCCAGCACCGCCCTGCCCATGCCGGCCATAATGAATGTCATCATCAGGAAGAGAAGGGCAGACTGAATATAAAGGCCTGAAGATATCATTTCCCTGAGGATGAGATACTCGCTGAAAAAAAGCGGAGAGGGAGGTATGCCGCAAATCAGTATAAAGCCGCCTATCCATAGCCAGGCCGTCAGCCTGTCAGTGGCCATGAGGCCGCTTACTGAGGATATCTCCTTTGTGCCGTAACGTCTGATTATCGAACCTGCGGTCAGGAAAAGGAATGTTTTAATAAGCGAATGTGCTCCAAGATGAAGAAGAGCAGGAGCAGTTCCTCCAGCGCCGAGGCTTGCCGCGATGGCTATTATCCCCATGTTTTCAAGCGAAGAGTAAGACAGCATTCGTTTGAAGTTGTTAACCTTTACGATGTAGACTGCCGCGATGAATACCGATAGGAAACCGGTAAACATCAGGATGTCAGAGGCAGGACTTCCAGCGTCTGTTGAGCCAGTCAATGCGAATATCCTCATGATAGCGAGTATTGAGACGTTGAGATGGGTTCCGGCGAGCAGAGCCGTGACTGTCGAAGGAGATTCAGAGTAGGCGTCAGGCAGCCAGGAATGCATCGGCGCAAGGGCGGCCTTGGTGCCGAACCCGGCAAGAAGAAAAGCAAAGGAAAGCTTGAGCCAGAAAGGTTCTATGGAACCCGCTGCTGAGGCAAGATCGCTGAAGAAAAGCCTCCCCTCCGATCCTGTGCCGACTGATAGCAGGATAATTCCAGTAAAAGCGAACGCGATACCGATTGAACATATAAAAAGGTATTTCCATACAGCCTCAAGCGAGGTGGATGTCGCTCCGAAGTAGATCAGGTATGCGCTTGAGAGAGTGGTAGCTTCAATGAAGACCCACATCAGGCCGAGGTGATTGGCGAAAATGACGCCGTTTAAAGACGCGTTGAAGAGCAGAATGTTAACGCAGTAGAGGGTGTTAGGCAATCTCACCGCGGCGCGTCTTCTAAGGTAGTCAGATGCGGGTAATGAAACTGCCGCGAAAACAGCGGACTGCACGGCAAAAAAGAAAAGCTCCTTCTTTCCGGCTGCAAAATAGTCAGTCAACGATGCCGGAGGCATGAAGAAAAAGAAAACTGCAAGCAGCAGAAACGCGAATGAAAAAAGAATGATAACGGCTCTGTTCAACCGGGGCGATCTGAAAAGAAATAACAGCGCCGCGAGAAAAGCAGGAAGCAGAACAGTCAAGATGAGCATTAGATTAATCCTTGAGATTTGTTAAAGAATCGGCGTTAACATCCGGGTACATGTTTTTTACCTTATTCACGAAGAAGCCGAGCAGATAAACAGCGATAAAGACATCAAGAAGCACTCCCATTCCTACGATAAACGGCATTTCATGCGCTATAGAAAGCGACAGCATGAAAATGCCGTTTTCAAGCAGTGCGTAACCGATAACGTGGGTAATGATTTTCTTTCTGGATATGATTACAAATAATGCAAATGCGATTATCGAAGCTGACATTCCGAAATACAAAGGTATGACGGCTCCGTTGAATCCCCTCGAATAAGAGGAAATATAAAAGCCGCCTGCGAGTAAAACCGATGCTATGATCAATGACGATACGCTTGTCACCGTGGGCTCAATCTCGCGGAATATATCATTTCTTCTAATGATGTAAATCAGAAAGGACGGGATGGCAATGGTCTTGACTCCGATGGTCTCTATTACAAGGAATATGAGGCTTCCAGCCGCGAGATGCCCGGATCCCCAGATAACGATAGCGAAGAGAATAATGCCCTGGAACACCAGAGCCTTGACATAGCTCTCAAGGCGTGTCGATACGGACATATAAAGAATGGTTATCCCGAAAAGAATTACAAACAGGCTGCTCATAGTCTGCCTCCAGTTGAAACCAGCACGGCCGCGGCGAGTATCACCGAGAGGGCTGAACCTATTAGAAGAAACTGCGGTACATGCGACATCCTGATTCTGGCAACGGCCGATTCGACTGTGCCGGCAGCCGCGGCAATAAGACATATTGCCGCAGTGTGGAGTGCAGCTCCCTGGATGAAAGACAGCTGCTGCGGAATAACGAGGCACGATATTATTGAAGCGAATATCGTCATCTTCATCCAGGCGGTATAGTGGGCAAAGGCCAGGTCAGGGCCAGAATAGTCGAGAATCATCGCCTCGTGAATCATGGTGAGTTCCAGGTGTGTATCCGGGTCGTCTACAGGCACCCTTGACCCTTCAGCAAGAAGCAAAATGAAGAACACCGCTGAAGAGACGGCTGCAGCAATCGCCATTATCGGCCGCGAGTCGACGGTAAACGAGAGAATGCTACTGAAGTCACTCAGCCCCGATATGAGCGCGAGGGTTGACAGAATCAGAAAAAGCGCCGGTTCGGTGAAGGCCGAGAAAGAGGCTTCCCTGCTGCTTCCCATGCCCTGAAACGGCGAACCGCTGTCCATGGCTCCCAGAATTGACACAAATTTGCCCGCTGAAAGCAGATAGCCGAAGAGTATAAAGTCGCCTTCGAAAGGGTAGATGCTTTCCCCTGCTAAACCCGGAGCCGCAAGCCCGGCTGCTATTGTAAAGCCGAGGGCGAAGGAGGGGGCTGTTCTGTACAACAGGCCGGAACTGCTGCTTATCACCTGTCCCTTTCGCAGAAGTTTAATGAAGTCGAACAGACACTGGAAAGCAGATCGGCCCTCTCTGCCGGACCAGAATGATTTTGTCCGATTTATGATACCCGCGAAGAGAAAGGGCATTATAAAAAGGATTATGAGATTGTAGATAGTGTATTTCATGATTATACCGCCATCATCCAGATAATCACTGAGGCTAGATAAATCAGCCCGTAGAGTATGTACTGTCTCATGCTTCCGTTCTGAATCCATGTGAAGCGTGAAAGAAAGCTCCAGATGCCCCTTACTGCGGGGGTGATGAGCCGGCTGTCAACCGGGTCTGAGTAAACTTCGTTATAGGATGACCCGGCGGGGAAAAGCCCTGACGGGCCCGATGCCTCTGTTTTCTTCGTGGTCATTCTGCTGAAAATCTTGAGAAAAGGCTTTTGGAATGAACTCGGTGTGTACTGTACTGACGGGCCTGCCCCTTCATAGCCGCATGCCCATGTGCCGTGAAGTGAACTTTTTTTGCCAGCCAGCAAAAGCCTTTTGGCCATGTAGATGATTCCGAATATCAGAAGCGCCGCACCCGCAGCCCTGGTGACATTCAACACCGATACAGGGCCCTCCGGCATCGGTGCACTGATCAGAGAAGGGGCAATTTCGGCTGCCGTACGGGAGACTATTGCAAATATCTGCGTGCTGAAAATAATTGAGAGGGGGATATAAACCGCCGCGGCCAGCGAAGCCGCCGTCATCTGTACGGAACCCTGAACCGTGCCCTTAATGGCAGACCTGCATCTGCCGAGGAAGATGCCCGAGAAGAGCCTTGTGAAGCAGAGCAGCGATGCGGCTCCGACGAATGCGAGCAGCGCGATTACAGACATGACTGTCGCGGCCTCAACTCCGCTTCCGGAGGTCAGAGCCTCAATAAGGGCGCGGTATATTATAAACTCACCCGTAAAGCCGCTGAAGGGAGGCAGCGCGGAGATTGACATTGAGCCTAAAAAGAAAAGAAATGCTGTCGCCGGCATTGCCTTCTGTAGCCCGCCGAGCCTGTTTGAGTCTGATAGCCCGGAAAATGTGATAACCGAGCCCGCGCCGAAGAAGAGGATGGTCTTGAAAAAAGAGTGATTCAGAATATGAAAGAGGCATCCGGAAAATCCAAGGGCGACCAGAACAGGGTTCCCGAAAGAGAGGCCTGCCATTCCGGTTCCGAGTCCGACAGCGGCGATTCCCGCGTTTTCAATAGTAGAATAGGCGAGTGAAGATTTTATCTCGGTGCGAGTAACAGCCTGAACGATTCCGTAGACAGCGCTTACCGCACCGGCAATGATTACGACAAGGGATATTTCCGGCAGAGTTTTGCCTGTGATAAGTGTGAACCTTATAATTCCGTAAAGACCGGTTTTAATCATGACGCCTGACATCAGAGCGGAAACATGTGAAGGAGCTTCCGGATGGGCGCCGGGGAGCCATGAGTGAAACGGAAAAAGGCCGGCCTTCGTACCGAAACCAGCGATTATTAGAACGAAGAAGACTGACTGTGAAACAGGGTCTCCGGAAAGAACAGAGGCAAACGACCCGAAGTCAGTGCTGCGTGTTTTGTCTGATATGTAAACGAAAGCAAACAGGAGGAACACAAAGGCGAAATGCATCGCTATTAGATAGTAGAGTGAAACGCTTACAGCCCGCTTCTCATGACAGTTGAAGTAGACGAGAAAGAAAGAACTCAGCGACATCAGCTCCCAGGCAATTAAAAAGGGTACAACCGAATAGGATATTACAACCATAATCATTGAGGCTGAAAGCAGACAGAGGTTAAAGCTCTGTGAGGAGGTCGAACGCCCCTTGCCGAGATACTGCTTCATGTAGCCGGTCGAGTAGAACGCAGCCAGTATTGTTATTGAAGCTATGATGAATATGAAAAACGCGGAAATTGAATCCGCCCTGAGAATTATTTCTGGCGAACCTGGCCCCAAATTGAGAGACGCTGAATCGCTGCCTCCATTGACGAGAATAGAAATGGACGAGTAAAAGAGAAAGCCGCCGGCGGCAACCGATGATAAAGCTGAAAATAAGGCCCTGAACCTCTCTTTCAGAATCGACGAAACGAGTCCGCCGGCGAGGAGAACTCCGGCCCCGGTAATAATCCATAACATTACGCTGAAACCATTTCCTTTTCAATTAGTTCGATGCTTTTTAGGAGGGCCGAGTCGCCATGTCTTTCCTCAAGAGATGCTATAAAATCAGGCCTGCGGCACAGATATGACAGCCTGGCTAAGATTTCCAGGTGCCGTCTTGCGTTGGATGATATAACCGCAAACAGTGTGTGGACAGGCTTCCCGTCGAGGGCGTGAAAGTCGGCAGGTTCTGCCAGGAAAGCGATTGATACTGCCTCATCGCCTATGTTTGATATTACCGGATTGCGGGGGTGAGGAATTGCGATGCCGTTTCCTACAGCAGTGGACATCATCTCTTCGCGTTGAAGGAGCGTTTTTCGTATCTCTTCTCTTGAGGTTTCTCCGGGGATGTTGATTTCCCGGACAAGGTGGTCTATAACCGTTGAAGGGCTGTTGCCGCCTATGTTGCGGAATATCCCACCTCTTATCACAAGGTCATGTATTGAAACCGGCTTTTCAGCGGCAAAGAGCTTCTCAATGTCAGCCTGGACAGCCTTGTTGTTCTCAAGAAGCCATTCCGCAGCCTCAGATCTGTTGAAATACAGCTGCTTCTTGATTCTGTACGCAGGCATCCCTTCTTTTTTTATCCAGCGCTTAATAGTTTTTTCAGGCGCGCTGAGTAGACCCGCTACTTCCTGAATCTTCAAGTCCATTGAAATTACCTTCCGATTCGGCGGCGGTTGAGGCCGTCAATTGCTGTATAAAGAACACTGGCATAGACTTAACGATAAGTCCGTGCATAAAAGTCATTTGTTTCAAACGCGGTTCACTGTCAATTCATTATTGCTTGACTATTTATGTCACTGTTTCAGGATGAACATGGATTATGATGTTTTTAACGTGAAAATTCAATATTAAATGCGGAATTAATGAAGAAACTGAATAGATATATTTCCAGAAGATGGTCGGCTGAGTGCGGTTACAGGGAGATTCTGCTGCTTGCTTTTCCTCTTATTATTTCCACAGGCAGCTGGTCAGTTCAGCAGTTTATTGACCGGATGTTTCTGACATGGTATTCACCCGAGGCTATTGCTGCCTCGGTGCCTTCGGGAATACTCAACTTCACACTGATTTGCCTTTTTATGGGCACGGCGACATATGTGGGGACCTTCGTGTCGCAGTACTTCGGCGCTGAACGCTACTCCATGACAGGTCCATCGCTCTGGCAGGGAATCTACATCGCCGCGTTTTCAGCCGTACTCGTAATGCTCTCAATACCTCTCGCGCCTTACATCTTTGACTTTATAGGGCATGAACAGGCTATCAGGGAGCAGGAGGTTCTGTACTTTCAGATACTTGCCGTTGGGACATTTCCGGTTGTAGCCTCAAGCGCGCTGTCGAGTTTCTATTCGAGCATAGGGAAGGTATGGATTGTGATGTGGGTAAACATACTCATCACCGGCGCCAACATCCTCATGAACTATGTTCTGATATTCGGCCATCTGGGGTTTGAGCCCATGGGTATTGCAGGCGCGGGAATATCGACTGTAATCTCCTCTCTGCTGAATATCATTATCTATTACGCTATATTTCTAAGCAGAGAATACCGCAGGAAGTACAATACAGCCGGAGGCTGGAGGTTTAACTACGAGCTTTTTTCGAGGCTTATCAAGTACGGTTTGCCAAGCGGTATCCAGTTTTTTCTCGAGGTCTCAGGGTTTTCGCTTTTTCTCATCCTTATCGGGAAGCTGGGCACAGTCAATCTTGCGGCGACGAATATCGCCTACAACATCAGCAATCTCTCATTCATGCCGATGATCGGCCTCGGGATGGCGATATCCATACTCGTGGGGCGTAATATCGGCCGTAACAGGGCCGATATAGCTGAATATGCCGCCTATTCGGGTTTTCATATAGCTTTCTTCTATATGTCTGTAGTGGCTCTGTTGTTTGTTTTTGTGCCGGAGCTCTTCATAATGCCTTTTTCCCTTAATACAGAAGGTGCTGTTTTTGATGAAATTTTTGACTTAACGCTCATACTGATGCGATTTGTTGCCTTTTACTGCATCTTTGACACAATGAATGTAATATTCGGTTCAGCCGTCAAGGGCGCCGGGGACACACGTTTTGTTATGTATGTTATGACGCTGACCTCGCTCGGTGTTCTTGTGCTCCCTTCATATCTGATTATTTCCGTGTTTGGTCTGGGACTTATGGCCGCCTGGCTGTCTGCCTCCCTTTACATAGCCATAGTGGGTGTTATCTTTTTGCTAAGGTTCCGTCATGGCGCCTGGAAATCAATGAGAGTTGTGGAACATTTAACTTGACTAAAGCCGGGTTTATTGTGATTATAAGAAATCTTATTTGCATTAATAATAAGCAAGAGAAGTAGAATCGGAAAGCGGACAAAATGAGGTGAAAAATGGATTTTAACATAAAGACTATCGGCAAATGCGCATTCAGGGCAACGGACGTAATGAAAATGCCGATGCAGGACTCGTTCTATGTGCCTGAGAGCACCAGAATGCGTTACGACATATTTAAGCACATGGACGCTGCCCCTGTTAAAAAAAGTTCTAAAAATGATCTTACCTTCGAGCTTGCCGGGCCGAGGCAACATCTCCACTTCAAGCCGTCGGAGACCAGATGCGCCATTGTTACCTGCGGCGGCCTTTGCCCCGGATTGAACGATGTTATCCGTTCAATAGTCATGTCAGCCTATTACCGATACGGAGTGCATTCAATCCTGGGAATACGCTTCGGCTATAACGGACTCAATCCTTCAATGGGATATCATCCTATTGAGCTTACACCGCATCTCGTTGACGAGATTCACCTCAACGGGGGAACCATTCTCGGCTCTTCACGGGGCGGTACGGAAAACATGGATATTCTGGTCAACACCCTTGAGAATCTGAAGATCAATGTCCTCTTTACAATCGGAGGAGACGGCACTCTGAGAGGCGCTCACAAAATATCAGAGCTCGCACAGAAAAAGGGACTGAACCTGTCCGTCATCGGAATACCGAAAACAATAGACAACGATATCAGCTATATACAGAGGTCCTTCGGATTCGAAACGGCCTTTTCAAAGGCGGCCGATTCCATATACGCCGCGCATGTCGAGGCAAAGGGGGCTCCTAACGGTATAGGTCTTGTCAAGCTCATGGGCCGTCACTCAGGATTCATTGCGGCTAACGCTGCTCTCGCTCTTAACGATGTCAACTTTGTACTCGTTCCAGAAGTGAAGTTTGACATGGAAGGAGAAAACGGCTTTTTAGCCCATCTCGAGAGAAGAATGATGCACAGAGGCCACGCTGTAATCTGCGTAGCCGAGGGCGCCGGGCAGGAACATCTTGTCGACGAGAATGGAGTCCCAGTAAAGGACGCATCAGGCAACGTTATTCTGGGCGATATCGGAATATATCTGAGAGACAAAATAAGGAGCTACTTCAGCGCCAGGGGGAACCCTGTAAATCTGAAGTATATCGATCCGAGCTACATCATACGCAGCTCCAGAGCCGTCCCGAACGACGCTGTTTACTGCGCGCTGCTTGGGCAGTACGCCCTGCATGCCGGAATGGCCGGTAAAACCGACTGCGTAATCGGTCAGTTCAACAACATGTACATACACATCCCGATTGAGATGGCAATATCGCAGAGAAAGCTTTTAAATCCGATATCGCCCTTCTGGCACAGCGTTCTTGAGGCGACGGGGCAGCCGGTATCGATGGTGAATGAAAACACAGAACAACAGCAGTGAGGACATCGCGTCCATTCTTGGCTCGTTGCCGCTTTTTGCCAACCTCGGCCCGGAAGAGCTTGCTATAGTTGCAAAGTACACGGCCAGGAGGCGCCTGCCGGCCGGCGAGCTCCTTTTCCGCGAAGGCGGAAGAAGCTCCTCTATGTATATTATAGAAGACGGCGAGGTTGTCCTCTCGCGCGGCGAGGGCGAAGATCATGCCGATGTTGCCGGCTTTATTAAAGGCGAGAGCTTTGGCGAGCTTTCTCTTTTTAGAGATTCCAGGCATTCGGTGAGCGCCATGGCCGTCAGAGACACGTCTCTTCTCTATTTTCCGGGGGATGATGTCACTCTGGAGGAGATTTCTGACCGGCATCCTGGAATATGCGCCGAGATACTCTACCACTTCATATCGATACTCGACGGCCGCATAAGAGACGTCAACGGCCTTATCGCTGAAAGGACGCCCTGGCTTAACGAGCTCAGAGGCAAGCTCTATACCGACAGGCTGACCGGCCTTCTAAACAGGACTTACCTTGAGAGCGAGGTAGCCGCTGCGCCTCACACCCTGCCGCTTCCTGTGTCCGTACTGATGATAAAGCCCGACGATTTTAAATACGTAAACGACAGTTTCGGACACGACGCGGGCGATGCCGCGCTCATCAGAATAGCGCGTTTGCTTGGTGAAAAGATTTCGCCCGGTTTTACCGCCGCCCGTTACAGAGGAGATGAGTTCACGGTTATAATGCCCGCCGTGGCGCTTGAAGAGGCCCTGGGAAACGCGGAGGATATCGCCCGCATGTTGTACAACATGGACATATCTGACATTCTTGGCGGAGAGCGTTTTAATATGAGGGTGAGCATGGGTATATCCGCTTTTTCAGGAAAGAGTGTTGACGAAAACGGTTTCATAAAAAAAGCCCATGAGCTTATGCATGCCGCAAGAAAGGCTGGAGGAGCAAGGATCCACACCGATTATATCACGGAATTTATTCAATATGAATGAGCAGATCAGAAATACGCTGACGCAGCTCAGTCTCTTCAGGCATTTCACGGCTGACGATCTTGACGTCTTCGTCTCGTTGGCCAGGCCCATGACCGTTTCTGAGGGTACGCTTATCTTCAGCGAAGGGGAGGCCGGCGATGAGCTCTATGTGGTTATTGAGGGACGTGTAATATCAAGCTCTTCTGCCGCGGGAACCGGCGAGAGGCCGCTGGGGTCCTACGTGAAAGGTGATTTTTTCGGCGAGATGGCAGTGTTTGAGAACAAGCCAAGGTCTGCCGGCTGTGTCTCCGAAGCAGACAGCGTCCTTCTTGCCGTGAGCAGGGAATCCTTTAAGTCATTCATCGATCAGCACCCGAAGGCGGCCGGTATTCTCATGTTGAATATGCTGAACACCATTACAGAGCGACTCGAAGAGAAGAGTTCATTCCTTGCCGAGATGATCAACTGGGGTGAAAGAGCGGGCAGGCGCGCGTATCGCGATGACTTGACCGGCATCTACAACAGAAGACATTTTGATGAAGCCCTGCCTGACAGCATAAGGACCGCGTCCGCTTCAGGAAAAAAGCTTGCTCTTATCATGATGGACATAGATAACTTCAGGGAGATATCCGAGGCATGCCCGCCTGAGGTTGTGGACGGCATTATCAGGCTTTTCGTCGAAAAATACAGCGCTGTTCTCCGTGAAAAAGATATCTTTATAAGATACGGTGGCGATGAGTTCTGTGTTATAATGCCCGATACAGGCGGCAGTGATGCTGAGAGAGTAGCGGAAACGGGCACCAGAACGATAGAGGATATAGATCTTGCCCCGATTACAGGGATGAGCGGCCTTAGCATAACGTTGAGTCAGGGCATAGCCATGTTTCCTGACAGCGCTGACAATCCGGCCGCGTTAATGAAGCAGGCCGACACCGCACTGTACCACGCAAAGAACAGCGGCAAGAACAGGGTTTACAGAGTTTAGAAAACATCCTTTACGGGGGAGCGCTGTGAAGAGACCAATACCGACAATCATGCAGAAAAGGGCGATATCCTCGGCTATAATAGACGTATTCAATACCAGGAAAAGTTTTCTGATACTCGGCCATAAGAGCCCGGACGAGGACTGCATCTCTTCGACAGTCGCGGCGGGAATACTGCTCTCAAAGATAGACAGGCCGGCTGTCATTTTTCAGAGCCATGCCATACACGAGCATTTCGAATACCTCGTCAGCATCAGCCGCTACAATGGAATAGCGATAGTGAGCTCTTCCGCAGCAATCCCGGATGACATTGATGCTGTCATCATCTGCGACACACCAAAGGGCTCAATGCTTGACACAATTCCAGAGATTGACCTTATCTTAAATGATGAATCCGTTGTGAAAGTCGAGATTGATCACCATATCGGAGCGGACAGCGAATACATCGGAGATCCGGAGCTGAGCCTTGTAACAGAGGCATCGTCGGCCAGCGAGCTTGTCGGATACCTCGCTCTCAAGATGAAAAGTTCGCCGTGGTACGCCGCCGGCGGAATCAATCCCTTCACAAGGAATTTCGTTCTTGCGGTACTTACAGGGATTATCGGCGATTCAAAAATGGGAAGCTTTCTGAAATCACGGCGTGAAAGGATATACTACAGCATATTCAGCGAGATGTACAACCGCATACTGGGGATGGAGACCACAAAGAAGACAAACCTCTCTGACATGTCCGAGGTGTTTTCGGAGATACAGAAGCTGTCATCTGAAGAAAGCATGTGCGCTGAGATGATGCGCAGGGACGAAAGAAAGCATGGTCTCTTTTCCTACGTTATAGTTGACAGAGATATCTCCAACGAGATTTTTAGGCGATTCGGAAGCGATACGGTAGTATCGGTAGCGAGAGGGCTTGCTGACGACCTCGCGGAAAAAAGCGGACGCCTCGGGCTCATCGCTTATTATGACCCCGATGAGACAACCGGGCTCATACAGTTCAGAATCAGGCGCAGCATGAACTACAAGGTGTTTGACTTGAGAAGAATACTTGAGAAGCTTGACATAGATAACGGCGGCGGACACGAGGGTGCCATAGGATTCAGGGTCGAAAAAGACCGTGTCAGCAGCATACACAGCTTCGCTATTGAAATTATGGACGCTGCCGGAAGTTACGCATGAACGTTCTATTTCCCGAAGGTCTCGCCCAGACTGTATCTGAAAACATCGCTCATCGTGGCACCGGCGTCAGCACCCTTTTGAAGAACCGGCCGGGAGTGGCTGTGAATGAGGTAGGGTATAAGTTCAGTCTGTATGTGCCTCTTGCGGTAGAAATGGTGCCTCGCGATGAGACCCCGTCTGTGATTGACTGTCTGCATCTGGTCGAAAAGGAAGTTTCCCAGGCCGTATGATATAAACCTTCCGGCGTGGAACTCAATTCCCATTGGTCTGTGCGCCGACGAAGACACAAGGATATGGGCCCCCATCTCAGCGGCCTTTCTGAAATACTCCGTCTGAATGGGGTGTGGAACAGGGCTGTTTTCGTTACCCCACTGCACTGACACAAATACAATGTCCGCTTTGGCCGCAGCCTCTTTGACCGCTGCGAAAAACTTTTCACGGGTGAGCCGGGCCGCTCCCGGAGAATCATTGCCCGCCCATGCCTGAGGCGGCCCCCACTGGTTGAAGCCTGTGAACGCGAAGCGTGTTCCCTTTACGTCGACGTATCTTATCCGTTCTGCTTCATCGGTATTCCTGCCGCCGCCGAAACAGACTATTCCGTCCTTTTCATACATGTCCAGGGTTTTGATGCTGTTGCCGGTTCCATAGTCGTTGTTGTGGTTGCCGGTAAGTTCAATTACGTCGAAGCCTGACTTTTGTAAAATTCGGTAGTACTCCTTCGGAGAGCAGAAGCTCATTCTGTCCTTGAACGGATAGGTGCATTTGTCGTCAAAGGAAACCTCGTTTGAGGTCATGGCTATATCCGCCGACGAGGTTATCTCCCATGTTTCACGAACTGGCGAAAGAACATCGCCGGAGCGCTTTACCGCAGGAATAAAAGCCCTAGTCATGGCGGTTACGCCGGTCTGCACAACGCTGACGTGCCCGGAGCTGTCCCACTGCCTTGCAAAGCCGGCTGTGAAGGGGTAGGCAGACTCATTACGGGCGGCATCATCCACCGCCGTCCAGGGAAGAACGCCGTCAACCGGAAGTACTTTGAAGCAGGGCTGAAGCCCTCGTGAATCGGAGATGCCTATAAAGTTGCGAAGAGATGAAAGAGAGCTGGAGCTGAAGTCCGCGCGCTTTGCTTTGAGCTGAGGATATTGCTCTATGAGCCCGTCCGCCACAGCGCTGTCGGCGAAGACCTCAAACGTACCCGTGACTGAAGGAGCCGCCGTATCAAGGGGTTTTCCGGAAAGAAGCGCGCTTAGCTGCTCTGAACTTACACCGCTCAGCGGACTCGTATAGTGCACCTGCAGAAAAAGAGGGCCGCCTTCAGAGCCCTCAGGAAAAGATGAGCTGAATATAATAAGGGGTATTACAGGTATCAGAATGAAGAGGAATAACCTCACCGGGAATTTAAGCATTTCTGTTTATAACCTCAGATTGGGGATTTCGCTGTATTCGACAAAGCCGGAGAAGAGGACATCTATTATCTCGGGAATCTCGTCGGAGAGATTGTAGTCACGGCCGCTTCTCATCCACTTGATTATTACCCCGTCAATATAGCCCAGGATGCCGTAGAAAACAGTGTAGAAGTTTATGGTCTTCAGGCGGTTTTGAAGGTTCTGTGAGACAATACGCTCCTTGAACATCGGGAGGTTGGAAGTTAGATGGTGGTAAAACAGCACCTTGTTGTGAATGCCTTCGGAATTTGATTCTGTCTGTATTAGCTGATAGACTGTGTGGTTGTGTGAAACATAGCCAATCCAGTAACGGATCATCTCGCTTATCTGCTCGGTGACTTCGGTGTTGCTGGAATTGATCTTGTTAATGCCCCTGACAATGATATCAAATTCCTGCTGCAGAAGCTTGTCGAGAAGCTCCTCCTTGTTCTTGAATATACGGTAGACAGATGCCTTTCCGATTCCGGCTGATTGGGCGATCTTGTCCATGGTGGCCTTGCGGAAGCCTTCATCTTCGAACACATTCAGAGCGGCGTCGTATATCATCTTAATCTTTTCGTCGACGGGCCTGTTCTTTTCGCTTTTTTTAGGTTCATTACGGGAGGCTGAAAGCAGAAAGGATGTGTGCCGGCCCTGTATCGAGATGTCAGCGATGCCGGCGGCAGCTGCCTCGTCGCGCGCGGCCTTGAAAAGAGTGACTGCCGCATCCGGGAGCTTTTTTACCTCCAGATAGTCGAGAATTACCGCGATGTATTCGGAAATCGATTTGGCTGTTCTCAAGTCGGCGTCGGCTTCAGAAGCATGCATGCCTCTTAGCCTCCCGATGTTGCCGGCAAAAAGTTCCCTGAAAATGCCTTCCCTGAAGCTGCCGTCAGAATCAAAGAACCTTCCCAGGTCGCTGTAGAGCTTGAGTTTCTTTTCTGTTTCCTGCGCTGTGGTGTCTGTCATTGTATTATTACTCTTAATAGTTACCGGGTTTTTCGTCTTGCGGGTAAAGCCCCCAACCGGAATGCTACTTCCCGCTAATGAAATTCCTGAGCTCATCTGGATTATCGTCTCCGGGCGGGAACTGCTCTGCTAAAAGGGCGCCGGCATATTTTACCGCTTCGCAGATCGCGTCAACCTGGCTGCCATGTTTAATGCCATCAGTTATTATGGAAGCCGCTTTTTCCCAGGCCTGCCTGTCAACCCTCTCGTTAATGCCCCTGTCAGCGAGGACGTAAACCCGTCTCTCAAAGATTGAAATAAAGAGAAGAACTCCTGTTTCAGCTCTGGTCCTGTACAGCCCGCTTTCATAGAACGCCCTCATTGCCGCGTCGCTGACCTCGCTTTCTATAACCTCATCGGGAATAAAGAAGCGGTGAAAGGGGTCGCAGACTCCGCTGAGGCCCCAGACGGCAAAAAGAGATACCGCAAAGGCCGGCACGAAGAGCCATATTGTGTAATTCTTTAGAATGAAAGCCGCTGCGAGGGCAATTGCCAGTGAGCTCAGTAATGTTCCCAGAAGTCTCGGCGCGTTGTAGGCGTGGCTTCTTGATACAATCATCGGTACAATTTCGCCTGAAGTTGTCTTTTCAATATCTTTAACGGTATCTATGATCCGTTTTTTGTCCTGTTCGCTTAAAAACTTTTTCGTAAGGTCTTTCATGATTTCACCTCGGTATTCAATTTGGGGGGGATATTACCACCTGCCGGAAGCACCGCCGCCGCCGAATCCTCCACCGCCGCCGCTGAAACCTCCGCCTCCGAAGCTTCCGCCGCCAAATCCGCCGCCGCCTCGTGACGATGAACCGGCTGCCATGTTGGCCACCCATGCCAGGAAGATTATCTTCAGAAGAGGAGGCAGCAACAGGCCAAGAAGTATGCCCGCCGGAAGCAGAAGAAGCATCCACAGAGCGCCGGGGAATGCCATCCAGGCGATGAGCGGTGCCGCAACAGCGCCGGTTATGGCACGTTTGAGCGGTTTAACAGAAGCTATAGCGAGAACACTCATTACCAGCAGAAAGACCAGAACGGTACCACCCGCTTTGCTTTTTTCAGGGGGGGCGGGGTTGAATCCGGAAGCGCTGAATTCACCCCTCGTGACGTCGATTATCGCTGTGACCGCTCCCTCTATGCCCGAGTAGTAGTCGCCTGACCTGAAGGCCGGGTACATTACCTCTCTGATTATACGGCCCGATACCGCGTCAGTAAGCTTTCCTTCAAGCCCGTAGCCCACCTCAATTCTGATCGCGCGGTCTTTTTCTGATACAATGATTATAACGCCGTTGTCGCGTCCACTGTGCCCAATCTTCCACTTTTCGGCCAGCTTGATTGAAAAGAGCTCAAGCGAGCCTCCCTCAAGCGATTTAATGGTCAGCAGAGCGATCTGTGTTGAGTCGGACTTTTCAAAAGCCGCTAACTTCTGCTCCAGAGCGGCTTCCTGGCTTTCGGTGAGAATCTGAGCGTAGTCGTTCACGCGGGCCTTGAGTTCCGGAAGCTCAACCTCCTTCGCGGACAGGGTGATAGGAATAATTAACGCCATGAGGGTAGTCACGGCTTGAAGAAATCTCATCTTTTCTGCCTCCTGAAAAGCAAACGCGGGATGAACCGCGCCCGCCTGAATTAAAACTTGACTTCCGGAACCTCTTTGGCCTTTTCTTCTGCCTTGAAGTATTCCTTTCTTTCGAGATTCAGCATGATGTTGTTTGTAAGGTTGTATGGAAACTTTCTTATAGAGAAGTTGAATGTTTTAACGGCCTCGTTGTAGCGCATTCTTGCTACGTTGATTCTGTTCTCTGTTCCTTCAAGCTGGTTCATAAGGTCGGAGAAATGCCTGTCGGCCTTCAAATCGGGATATTTTTCAACTACAACCATGAGGCGTGAGAGGGCGCCTGACAGAGAGTCCTGGGCCTTCTGAAAGTTTTGCAGGGCCTGCGGATTGCTGAGGTCCTTTGCGCTGAGTTTAACCCCCGTTGCCTGCGACCTTGCCTTGATTACCTGTGTGAGCGTTTCCTTCTCGTGAGCGGCGTAACCCTTTACCGTGTTTACCAGATTGGGAATAAGGTCGGCTCTTCGCTGAAGCGTTGACTCCAGGTCGGCCCACGCGCTGAAGACATTCTCTTCCTGCTGCTGCATCGTGTTGTATCCGCATGAAGAAAGCATTAAAGCCGCCGCGGCTGCGAAGCTTACTGCAAAAGATTTTCTTAACATGGTATTCCTTGCCTCCGGATAAAGTTATTATTCATTATAGACAAATTAAGTTCATTCTCATAGAACAGGAAAAGAACAGGCTCACAATGTCAAGTGTATTGCCCGGAGAGCTGTAAAAAAGCCCTCCTTACAGTTGCGTTGTGAATGGATGTTCGTTCCTCATTCTGAATATTATGAGAGCTGGAAAAACCAGCCAGGGAAGATTTGCCAGAAGGACCGGCAATGGACTCGGCGTACTGTGGATACCCCTCATCTCCTCGAAGAGGATGATGACGACATTCGTAACAAGGACAGATGAGTAGATTATTGCCGGAAGTCTTATCCACTCCCTGCCTTTGATGAAGGCGTAAATGGCGAAGATGTAGAACGGCCCGAAGAAGAGCGAGTCTATCCATATGGTAGCGCGCCACCACGCAGGTCTGGCAATCAGCACCGGGTCGAAGTTGTTGCCCCACCAATGGACAATATCCACCATGAAGGGGAGCGGCCAGACGGGATAGTCAAAACTCGACGGGTCGTCGATAACAAGCTGTTCCAAATCCACGATATAAGTAATGAAAAGAATGTTGATGAAGAAGAAAATTAAAATAAGGATATCGGTTTTCCTGAGACTCAAAGGGATCGCTGTTCTCATGCTGCCTCCGAATTACACTGGATATCACACAGCCTTAAAGTATCACACCTTTATCAACGCAATTTTATTTCATTTTTTGATAAGGTCAATAAGTAATACGAAAAAGAATAGGAAATAAGCCTATCCTGCATTGACTTATTGCGGTTTATAATTTATGATTGCAATATATCAACCTGGTTAAGGCTTTGTCCCAGGCGAATGGTGTGAAGTTTTTGCAGGGTTCGCGCTCTTTGATATCAGGCGGTGATTTGAATGTGTTTAATTTATTTTGTATTATCGAAATATGTGTTGACATAAATTGGGGTTTGTAAAAAAAAGTACGGCTGTTTTTCTCAAATACATACATATAAATGTAATTGTTTTTTGAAAAAAACTCTTGAATACAGCATGCTTGTCGTACCAATGGTTAACTGTGCTGGTCGTGTTAAACCTCGCCGCGGATTGAGAAAGCAGGCGGGAGGATGGTGAAGATTGATTGGAAGTTTTGTGCTGGAAAAGCGATTTTGAAAAAAATTCGTCTTTTTTAAATTTTATGTGTCACTTTTTCATGCCAAAAAACACATTACTAAGATGGGATTTGGAAAAGTTCCTCCCATCACTGGAGACTGTTCAAAACAGTCTTTGTCAAAATTATTCAGGCGCTAAATGTTTACGGCCCAATGCCTGAAGTCTTAACAGCTTGTAATTGATAAATACTAAGCATTTAATAAATGGAATAACTTTAATGATGAATTCTCTCAAACGGTTTCTAAAAACAGGCCTGACTAAGTTCAAGCTGACAGCGTATCTGATGCTTACAGCTTTTGCCATTCTCATCGGCAGCGGAGCCGGGGCGCAGGTGATGTCGCAGCAGGAGCTGCTGCTTCAAGGAAGCGGTGTTCACTACAGCAGCGACGGCTCTCAAACCAATCTTTTTAATCAGCGTAAAACGCCGTCGAAGGCTGATTCAATAATAAATACACGTCCCTCAACTGATAAAAGCAGTTCGCAGGCAAAAGATCAAAAGTCACTGCTGACAGATGACGAACTATACAGGTTATATTCAAAAGAGCCGCTTTCATCAATAGAGAAAGTATATAATAGCAGATTGCCTGAAAAAAGGGCAGCTGAAAAGATCGAAGAAGAAGACGAGTACATGATCAAAGAAGACAAAAAGCTTCGTCAATTTGGCTACGATTTTTTCAAAGTCAGGTCAGCTGAAAACTTTCTCCCTGTAGGCGACAAATACGCTGTCGGACCCGGTGACACCCTTTTTCTGTACTTCTGGGGTGATCCGGTTGATATTCTCGGGCTTAACGGCTTCTATTCTATAACAGTAGACAGGGACGGGAAGATTTTTGTACCTAACCTCGGTGTTTTCTATGTCTGGGGCCTTGAAATAAACAAAATAAAGAAGATCGTTCACAACTCACTCGCAAAAAAATACAAGCGTTTTGAGATAGCTCTCACGCTGGGTCAGCTCAGACAGTTTCCCGTTTACGTGTCAGGGTTTGTTGAAAAACCGGGTGTGGTTCAGTCACTCGGAACATACTCGATTATTGATGTACTTGTCCAGGCAGGCGGAGTCGCGAAGAATGGCAGCCTCAGAAATATTGAAATTACCCGTATGGAATCCGGAAAGCAGAAGAAAATCAGAGTCGATCTCTATGACTTCCTTGTTTCAGGAAAACCGGCAGATGTGACAGTAAGGGAGGGAGACAGCGTTCTTGTCAATGAGATAGGAAAGACTGCCGCAGTCACGGGTGATGTAAAGAGACCCGCTATTTACGAAATCTCGAATGGTGATACCGTGCAAAGCGCAATCGACTACGCTGGAGGTGCTTCTTTTTCAGCTTATAATCCGGGAATTAAACACTATCGATATGAAAACGATAAAGTCTATATATATGAGGGCTCGTTGGACAAAACTGAGTTTCTCCAAAAGGTGATGGATGATGGCGATTTTATCGGAGTAGAGCAGATAAACTCCGTAATTGAAAACGAAATCGAAGTCGCCGGGCATATAAGGTATCCCGGCAAGTACTCCTGGAAAGAGGGGCTTAAGCTCAGCGAAGTAATGAAGAAGGCCCAGCTGCTGCCTGACACGGATGCAAGAATTGGCGACGTAAGGAGAAAGCATACAACGACTGTGATCTCCTTTGCTCCTGAGAATATATTAAACGGTAAATCCGACATCGTTCTGGAGAAAAGAGACCAGATTACTTTCTACCCTAGATGGCTTGAAGAGCCCATGCATGTTTCAGGGCAGGTTGAAGAGTCAAAACTTGTCCCTTACTTTGAAGGGATTAAGATGTTAGACGCGCTCAAACAGGTCCGTCTCAAAGGATCTGCGTCAATTTTAAAAGCTGAGATTTACTCAAAAGAGCTGAAAACAGGCGAAATCGATCCGGCTGAGGTCAAAGACATTGAGCCGGCAGATGAGCTTTTTAAAGAAGATGAAAAGGAGGTCGATGCTGAAAAGGCCTCTGATGAAAATATTGATTTGTTTCTCAAAAGCAATCCTGAGTTAAAGGGCCTGTTTAAGCGTGATGAGCAGAAAGCTGATCCTAACGTTAAGCTTACCGAATCTGAAAAAATGAAGATTATGAAACTCGGTAAAAAGGAAAAGGATACGACAAGAAGGACTGTATACCTGCATGACCTTCTTGTCAGGGGAGACGAAAAAGCCAACCTAAAGCTCCGGCCGGGCGATAAAATTGTAATACGCAAGACCGAGTCCAACGAAAAGAACAAGACTATAACTCTTATAGGTGAGGTTAACAAGCCGGGTGTCTATGAGTATAAGCCGGGGATGAAGCTCTCTGACATTATTGAAGCTGCCGGAGGCTACACGGACACAGCTTACCCGAGGGGCCTAATTTTTACCAGAAGAAACGCGCAGCGTCTTCAGATGAACCAGATAAACATATCCATGGTCGCCATGGAGGAGTACGTCAATAAGAGCTCTTCGGGCCTTGCAGCTGCGGGAGGGTCGGACGAGGAAAAGTCCGCGATAACTATTGTAATGAGGCAACAGCAGCAAATGCTCGCCCTGATAAAGAAAAAGTCAAAGATGGCTCTGGGAAGGCTGGCGCTTGACATACCGGCAACAATAGACAGCCTTAAGAGCAGTGACGACAATATTGAGCTTGTGCAGGACGACTATATCTTCGTTCCGGCAAAGCCGAACTATGTGCTCGTGCTCGGAAATGTTTACAACCAGATATCCATGCCGCATGTCCAGAACAAGACGGTTGAAGATTATCTTGATGATGTCGGAGGGCCCGCCAAGAATTCTGATCTTGACAATATATATGTCATCAAGGCTAACGGAAAGATTATATCACGTGACAGCTATGAGAACTTCTTCAGGGACCTGGACGATCTCGAGCTTGAAGAAGGCGACGCGGTTGTAGTTCCTTTTGAGATAAATATACCGGTTATGTGGAGGCCTATGTTCAGGGACATTACGCAGATTATATTCCAGTCTGTATCAACCCTGGTTATGGCTTTGAGCCTTTAAGGTCGGGATCAGGTAGAAAATGGCAAATATGAATAAAAAAAATACAGAGATATATTCGCAGTCGGTAAGCGGCGATGACGAGATAGACCTTCTCGAACTCTGGAACACGATATGGTCCAGGAAGAAGTTTGTCTCAATTTTCACCGCTTCGGTAGTGGTAATAACGATAGTTATATCGCTGTTCATAAGCAATAAGTATCTGGCAGAGGTCACACTGCTTCCTGTTTCATCATCATCTGGAGGAGGGCTGGGAGATTTGGCGGGTATGGCGGCGCTTGCCGGACTTGACATGGGCGGCGCCAAGGACCAGACCGACAAGATAATGGTTCTGGCGAAAAGCAGGACGGTCAAGGAACAGATTGTCAGGGAGTTCGAGCTTGATAAGATAATCGTGGACGATATCCCAAAAAAGAGGGACAGGATACAGTACACAATAGAGGAATTCGATGAGCTCTTTTCGGCAGAGTATGACAAGAAGACAAAAGTGATAACTCTTGGATTCAAATGGGAAAGCCCGGAGTTGGCAGCTGCTGTTGTAAACAGGTATACCGAGGTTCTTCAGAACTTTCTGGAAGAGAAGGCCCTGACAATCGAAAAGAAAAACAGGCTGTTTTACGAAAACCAGCTTATTGCTGAAAAGAAGCGCTTCAGGGGAGAGACAAAGAGCCTTGCGGCTTTCCAGAAAAAAAGCAAACTCCTTGACCCGGAGGTTCAGGCAAAAGGAACAATGACGCTTTATGGAGCTCTAATGAGCCAGAAGATGTCGCTTGAAATGCAGGTCCAGGGGCTTGAATCGGCTCTGTCGCCTGACAATCCGAGGCTTCTAGCTATGAAAAAACAGCTAAAGGAGATTAATAAAAACCTTAGTTCGATAGAAGGAAGCGGAAAGGAAACGGGGGCCCTCCCGTCTCTCGGGAACGCTCCTGATAAAATGGTTGAGTACACTGGTCTTATGGCCGGCGTCAAGGTATCGCAGGCTGTGTACGAGACCATTGTCAAGCTCTACGAGAAGGCAAAGCTCGATGAAGCGAAGGCGGAGATATATGTTGAGGTGATTGACCCGGCTATTGTGCCGGACAAGAAGGTGAGTCCCAAAAGGGCAATGATGGCTGTTGTGGCGATGTTCGCGGGGTTGTTTATATCAGTCTTCATTGTGTTTTTCATGGAGTGGATGGAAGCGGCTAAACAGCGTAACGCATTGAGGAGATTCTGAAATGGATACTATTCTAACTAATGCTTTAATCTTTACTTCAGCTTTCGCTCTCTCTTCAGCGATAGTCTATCTGATGATCAGGCTCTGTGAGGTTATGTCTCTCTATGACAACCCCGATGAGAGAAAGATACACACCGGCAAGATAGGCCGTCTCGGAGGTGTGGGCGTTATTACCGCTTTCGTCACGGTTGGAACGTTCACCCTCGGCAGGTATTACAGCTTCAACGTGTCACTGCCTCTGCTTGCCGCGGGACTCCTCACGGTCTTCGCCATGGGACTTGTTGACGACGTTAAGCCCATAAGGGCACGCTATAAGCTTGCCGTTCAGATTCTTGCGGCAGCACTTGCAGTATCCTCAGGCCTTAGAATACACGCGGGCCACTATATCAGTTCCATACAGGGAGTCTCTGAGGTAATTGATATCGCAGTTACGGTCATATGGATACTCGCGTTCATGAACGCGGTAAACCTGATTGACGGTCTTGACGGGCTCTCATCCGGGCTCACAATGATCGGCCTTGTGTTTTTTGCTGTTGTCGGCGCCATGAGCGGCAATCCATTTCTGATGACATCATCCTTAATACTGCTGGGAAGCATACTGGGATTTTTCGTTTTCAACAGGCCTCCCGCAAGGATATTCCTCGGTGACGCGGGCGCTTATTCGATTGGCTACATTGTCTCTGTGATTATTCCGCTGACAAGCGGTTCAGACGCGGGATCGCGGACCATTATAGTTCCAGTGATGATATTCCTGTTCCCCTTTATTGACGTTGGAAGGGTAATAATAAGAAGGCTTCAGATGAAGAGGCCGATATTTGAGGCCGACAGAAACCACATACACCACAAGCTGCTCGAAGCCGGTTATTCGAACACTATGATACTTGCCACGGTTTTCCCGATCGCTATATTGTTTGGAAGCTTTGGTGCCCTGTACTGGCATGGAGGCTTTTACAGCAGGTCAATGCTTCTTTTAACGGTGCTCGTTGTTCAGGTGCATTTTCTCTACTGGCTCTCAGTGATGGAGGACAGGACTGAGCGTTTGGCGGCCATTATTGATCCCAGAATCAGATGGTGGGAGCAGACTGTGAGGTACTATCCGCGGGGAGTGGCCGTCGAATTCAGGACCCTCAATGACCGCAAGCTTCACATCAAAGGCGGTCTGCAGGAAATTTCGCCTGATGGATTACAGTTTTTCACCAATGTGCCTGTACAGGAGGGCGATAGCCTCCAGCTTAAGCTCAGGCTTGGAGGGAAAAAGACAGTGAACCTCAAAGGCGAGGTGCTTTACCTTACAAGCAGACAGGGAAAGTATCAGTACGGTTTCTGGTGCCACTTCACAAATGCCGGCTTTATAAGGAGAAGGGTTCTCTCCATGTACCTCAAGTCAGTCAGCGCCGAGGTGAAGAGAAACACAGGATCGATAATATCCATAAGTACAGCAGCGAAAAAGATGCGTGAGCTTAATGTAAGAAGGAACCGGAAGAGGGGCGGACTTTTTGGGCTGATAGCGAAGTAGGCGGAGTGTGACTCTTTTGGTCATTTCGTTATATGAGGTTGATAAATGATTCCAGAAGTGAACAGAGAAGCCGGGCGTATTGCTGAAAAAATTGCCGGTAATATTGATGTAGAAAAAATAATCTAAGAGTTTATCATTCTAATATTGTTGGGATGAGTCTTTAAAGGTAAGAAATGCGCCTGACTGATTTTCAAAAACTAAAACTAAAGAGATTGTTTTATCGCAGTTTGGTAGCGATGTTGAGCTTTATCTTTTCGGTTTACGAGTTGATGACACAAAAAACGGCGGCGACATTGATCTGCTTGTGAAAGCGCCATACAGCGGTATCGAAGCAGAATCCCGTATAGTAAAGGCTATTACAAAAATTCAGTTTGCCATAGGCGACCAGAAGATTGATATGGTTGTAACACCTGACGCTGAAGCCGATTCAAGACTGGTCGTTAAGGAAGCTTTGAGAACCGGGGTGAGGATGTGAAGAATAATAAGAGTAATTGAATAAAAAATATTTCAAAAGAATAAAAATAGATTGTTATAGAAGCATTTTAGAAAGAAGTTTAGTCACACAATCAGCTTATATTCTCTTAAATTCTTCGTATGGATATTTAAAAAATAATTAGCTGATCTTTCACTCTTCTGATATTGAAGAAGTATGTGATGTTTGTAAAACTACGCGGCAATTTGGATTACTAACAGAGATGTGTGTTGCAAGAAAAGATGGAAGATGGAGAGGGTATATTTGATGAGTAATGTTAATACAAAAGATTACTGGGATAACAGATTCAGCTCTGGTGATTGGGAAAACAAGAAAGGACGCTATCAAACTAAATCGTTTGCACTTGGATATATAAAATATTTGCCTATTAGTAAAGATTTCACAGGAACAATTATGGATTTTGGATGTGCCCTTGGCGATAGCATTCCTTGTTATCATAATGCTTTTCCTTTAGCTTCTTTGAAAGGGATGGATATTTCTTCTTCTGCAGTAGATATGTGCAGGGAAAAATATGGAGAAATTGCAGAATTCTATCAAGGGGAATGCGCAGATGTTCCTTCTGTAGATATTATTATAGCTTCAAATGTTTTTGAACACTTGTCTAATGATCAAGTTATTGCCGAATCATTATTGAAGAAGTGTAAGCAACTAATTGTCATCGTACCTTATCGTGAAAACCTGCAATATAATTCTGAACATATCAATACATATACAATGACTTCTTTTCCAAAGCTTAATAAGAGTCAAGTCGTGGTGTATTCATGCCATGGATGGTCCTATTACGGTTTAACATATATTAAGCAAATATTAATTAAAAATATAATTCGCCCATTTATTGGCAAAAAAATACTTCGACAGCCTAAACAAATAATGTATGTTTTTGAAAATCTCGACAAAATTTGAATTTATCTAAGGTTAAATAATGAAAAAAATCCTATTTATATTTGGAACTCGTCCTGAAGCTATTAAAATGGCGCCCCTTGTTAAAGAATTTAAAAAAAATAATGATTATTTTGAAATAATTATCTGTGTAACAGCCCAGCATCGGGAAATGCTCGATCAGGTTTTGTCCTTTTTTCAAATAATTCCAGATTACGATCTAAACGTGATGAAACCTGGTCAGTCACTTTTTGATGTTACGGCTAACGTACTAAAAGGTTTAGAAAGTGTTATTGAAGAATGTAAACCTGACTTGGTTTTTGTGCAAGGTGATACAACTACAGTTTTAGCAGGTGCTCTGGCAGCTTTTTATAAAAAAGTAAAAATTGCTCATCTTGAAGCAGGTCTTAGAAGTGGAGATTTATATTCACCTTTTCCAGAAGAAGGAAATAGAAAACTTACAGCACATATAACAGACTACCACTTTGCACCAACCAGTCGAGCAGTTGAAAATTTAAAATCGGAGGGTATTTTCAAAAACATTTATAATGTTGGCAATACTGTTATAGACGCTCTATATCTCGGTTTGAGTTTGATAAAAAAACAAGGCGAAGAAGAGTATTTTAAACGTTTTGATTTTCTTGATTGTAATAAAAAAATAATATTAGTTACTGGTCATAGGCGAGAAAGTTTTGGAGATGCTTTTGAAAATATTTGTAATGCAATTACTGAGATTGTTGAGCGAAATAAAGATGTTCAAATTGTTTATCCAGTTCACTTAAACCCTAATGTGAGAGAACCGGTAAACAGAATATTGAAAAATGTTGAAAGAGTACATCTTGTAAGTCCGCTTGACTATCCATACTTGATATGGCTGATGAGCAAATCATATATGGTACTCACAGACTCGGGTGGAATTCAGGAAGAAGCTCCGTCACTAGGTAAGCCCGTCCTTGTCATGCGAGATGTTACTGAGAGACAGGAGGGGGTGGAGGCTGGAACTGCCATTCTGGTTGGAACAGACAAGAATAAAATAGTTAATACAGCGAATTTGCTGTTAAACGAAAATGATGAATATATAAAAATGGCTAATGCAGTAAATCCTTATGGTGATGGAGAAACAAGCAAAAATATTGTGAAGATCTTTCGTGAATTGCAATTTTAATGTTGTTAGTTTATGTTTTAATGAATAAATATATAAAGAGAAAAATAAAAACAATCATTCCTTCCCCAGCTATAAATATCTGGGAAAAAAAAATCAGAAGCAGTCCACTAGCATATCGTGTTTTTCATGGGTCATTTTGGTCTTTATTAGGAGCAGTTGTTTCAAAAGGATTTGTCTTATTAACATCCATTATTATTGCTAGATTACTTGGTAAGACAACTTACGGTCAATTTGGTATGATACAAAGTACTGTAGGGATGTTTGGAGTCTTTGCTGGTTTTGGATTGGGGATGACAGCAACAAAATATATCTCCGAATATAGAAATATTGATAAAGTTAAAGTTGGGAAAATTGTAGCTTTATCAGATGTTATAGCAATATCATCAGCCTTTTTAATCTCATTAGTTTTATTTATATTTTCTAATGAAATTGCAACAAGTAGTTTGTCAGCGTCAGAATTATCTAATACTTTAAAAATTAGTTCTTTGTTGTTGTTTGCAAATGCAATTGTCGGTATTCAAATTGGTATTTTATCGGGTTTTGAAAGTTTTAAAAAAATTGCACAAATTAACGTTATTTCAGCGTTAGTATCATTGCCGGCTTTGACAATAGGTGGCTTTTTTTTCCATCTAGAGGGGGCAGTAGTTGGTACAATTATTAACTCTATTGTTAATATATCCCTAAATTCATTAGCCATAAAAAATGTTTTAGATCAAAATTCCATCAAGAAAAATTATAAGCATTGTTTCGATCAAATATCAATTATTTGGAAATTTAGTATTCCTGCTACATTAAGTTCAGTTTTGGTCGCCCCAGTAAATTGGATATGCTATTCAATGTTGGTAAAAATGCCAAATGGATACTCTGAAATGGCATTGATAAATGCAGCTAATCAATGGAGAAGTGCCATTCTTTTTATTCCCGCAATACTAGGTTCGATGATATTGCCAATTTTATCAAATTTGTACTCAGAAAAAAGTCTATATAAGTTCAAAAAAGTTCTTAGTATAAATCTTTTTTTAAATTTTATTATTTCGACTGTTATTACACTAACTATTATTCCATTGTCAGGCTTTATTATGGAATCGTACGGAAAAGATTTTCTTGAGGGAAAAATTGTATTAATAATTATTGTTATTTCCACTTTAATAAATTCATCTGTAAGTCTTTTGGGTCAGGCAATTGCTAGTATGAATAAAATGTGGTGGGGAGCTGCATTAAACATGCAATGGGCGATTGTTTTGTTCATTACAACTTATAAATACATTGATAAAGGGGCTAAAGGATTAGCATTAGCTAATTTGTTTGCATATATTGTGCATTTATTGTTACAAGCTGTTATTGTCTTTAGAATTCTAACAAATAAAAAATCGAAAACAAATTAAAGAATAGGCACTGTAATGAAGAATAATGATTCACCAATGTTAATACTTTCACCGTTTCCAACAGAAGAAAATATTAAAGATGGTATGCTTCAGAGAATCTACAAAATTGATAATATACTAAACGATAAAAAAAGAATATATTTAGAATTATCATTTACCAAAAATATTAGAATAAAGCAACAAAACATTAACAACGATGTGACTGTAATAAAAGCAAATATATTCTTTTCGCTATTTTTTATTAATAAAATATTAAAGAAAACAAGTTCGATATATGTTCATTCAATATATAATATGAGATGTTTATATTTTCATAATTTAAAAAGAAATAAAATTATACTTGATATACATGGAGCTGTACCAGAGGAACTGGAGTTCATGGGTCTGAAAATAAAAAGTCTGATGATGAAGATAATCGAAAAAAAGTGTTTTTCTGCAGCTTACGCTTTAATTTATGTCAATAAACAAATGAAATATTACTATGAAAGAAAATATATAAATGTAAATAAAAAAAACAATATAATTTATCCAATAATACCTCAAAATTTATTAACACAAAATAATATTAATATTAGTTCGATTAGAAAAGATATGCATATTTTAGAGGAACAAGTTATATTGCTGTATGCTGGTAATTTGCAAAAATGGCAGAACTTTGAAAAAATTGTCGATTATGTTGAACGACATGACAACAAAAAAATTGTTTTTATTGTTTTGAGTAATGATATAATTACAGTAAAGAATATTATAAAAAACAAAAAAATAAAACAATCAAGAATTGTAGTTGAAAGTGTTCCACCAGAACAACTTTTCAAGTATTATTCAATAGCTCACTATGGTTTTATTGTAAGGGACGATCATATACTAAATAAAGTTGCCTGTCCGACAAAGATGATTGAGTATTTATATTATGGTTTAAAGCCTATAGTATTATCACCATATATTGGTGATTTTTATGAACAACAATATGAAAGAATTGATATATATGATGATGAAGTATGTCTAACCCCAGATAAAAGCGCTAAAAATAAAATATTAGCTGAAGATCTTATAAAGAATGTTGAATTATATAAAATACTAGATTGGATAAGATAAATTTATTTATAAACAATTATACATGTTTATAAATAATCAACAAACAAATCATAAAGATTAGTACTTCTAAATAAATAATAGTCGAATGAACAAACTAAATATTAAAAATAGACCTTTTTTGTTTGAAACAATTATTGGTTGTTTGATTATTATTTTTATTGTTTTAATAGCTGGACTTAGAAATGTCGGTTTTGATCGTGATTCAATACAGTACTATAATATAATTATAAATTTGGATTATTCTAATCCTCTAAGTTTAATTGATAAAGAACCATTTTTTATTTTAATTGCAATAATTTCGAAATACATTTTTTTTGATCAAGTAAGGGGAGTATTTTTTATATTTGCATTTTTAGGTGTAATTATTAAATTTTATACTATTAAAAAAATATCTGAATTCCCGTACTTAAGCTTAATAATATACATGTCATTATATTTCATTCTTCATGAAATGACGCAAATTCGAGCTGGAGTTGCAGCAGGAATTTTTTTATTATCTTTACCAAACATTGTAAATAGGAATTATAAAAATTATTTCTTCAAGGTTTTGCTCGCAACTTTATTCCATTATTCTTCATTAGTAATGGTTCCTTTGTATTGTTTGAATCCAAAAAAAATAAATCGTTTATTTTATGTTTTCTTGCCATTTTTGGGAATCCTTTTAGCTAAGATAAACTTTATTGAATATTTTTTTCTAAAATTTTTAAATATAATACCAGAAGGTATTGGTGGTAAAGTGAAGCTTTATTATCAAGTTTTACAGTACGGAGATATGAGTGAAATAAATTTGTTAAATATTTATTATATAAGCTTAATTGCCATAAATATTATACTTGTGTTTAATATTTATTATATTTCCAAGTACATCATTCAAGTTAAATTGCTTAGTATTATGATTTTTGTATTTTATTCCTTTTCATTTTTTCCGATTCTTGCCTTTAGAATATCTGAGTTTATTGGTGTTGTTCTTATAGTATTACTTCCTTCTATGATTCGTATTTTTAAACAAAAAATAATAGTAACATCAATTATAATTTTTTATTCATTGGGTATGTTATACAACTATTTATTTATTCAGAAGTTATTAAATATTTAACAGGTAATAAATCATCATAATGGTAAATGCAGTCATAGTTACTTATAAACCCGATTTTAAGCAAATCATTAGAACCATTGAAAGTTTAGAATCTCAAATAAACAAAATTTTTGTAGTTGACAACACGCCACATGAAGAAATCAACACAAAATTCTATAAAGAATATAAAAATATTAATCCAGCTAAAATTGAAATTATTTCTCTAAAAAAAAACATGGGGATAGCTTTAGCTCAAAATATTGGTATAAAAGCGGCATTAGATAACAGGTGTAACTATATTTTATTATCCGATCAAGATACAATTTATCCTAATAATTATATTAATAAAATGATTGGATTATATAAAGAGCTTGAAAATGGAAATTCCATTTGCTCAATATCTCCAGCATTTTATGATTGTAACAAAAAAATAGTAAATGATTTTATTATCAAACGATCTTTATTTATTAAAAGGTCGAAAAGAAAGGATAATGTAGTTGATGCCTTTGAGGTTATTGCTTCAGGCCAAATTATTAAAACAGAGGCTTTACTATTAATTGGATTAATGGATGAAAATTTATTCATTGATTGGGTTGATTCTGAATGGTGTTGGAGAGCAAAAAATAAAGGCTTTAGGATTATTGGACATTACGGTATTACGATAAAACATACTTTAGGTAATATTACGGTAAATAATAGAATACTTCGATCTTCAGAAAGATATTATTATATGACAAGGAATGGAATATTTTTGGCAATAAATAATAAAAATATTTCAATAGCTTGCAGGTTTGGTATTGTTGTAAAAGTGATAGAGTACATTGTAGCTTATACATTACTAAATAAACCTCGTTTGGTAAATTTCACAACCATGCTTCAAGGTGTCTATGATGGTTTAAAGAAAAATATGGGGAGGAGAGAGAGGAGAAGTTGATTCTCATACAATTATATGAAAATATCTGTATGTATGGCAACTTATAATGGAGAAAGATATATCCATGATCAATTATTATCTATATTGAAACAAATTTCTGATAACGATGAAATAATTATTTCAGATGATTTATCAACTGATAATACAATAAACATAATTAAAGATTTTAATGATGAACGTATAAAGATTGTAAAAAATAATTCAACAAGAATTGGACCACAAAGTATAAAAAATAATAAAACAAAAAAAGAATTGGCTTGGAATAAAGCAAAGAATAATTTTGAAAATGCACTAATAAATTCAAGCGGAGATTATATTTTTTTAGCCGATCAGGATGATGTTTGGTGTGAAAACAAAATTTCGATTATGCTTAAATATTTGAAGCAATATGATTGTGTAGTTAGTGATGCAATAATTATTGACGAAAATTCGAATTATCTACACGAATCATATTATGAGATTAATTCATCAAAACCTGGAATTATTGCAAATATTTTACATGGTTCATATCACGGTTGTTGCATGGCATTCAATAAAAATATATTAGAACTCTCTTTACCATTTCCAAAATATATTACTTTACATGATATTTGGATTGGGCTTGTATCAGAAATTTTCGGTGAAACTATTTTCATTGAGGATAAACTGATAATGTATAGAAGGCATTCTTCCAATGTTTCTTCTGGCTTTAAAAGTAACAATAGTTTATATGAAAAAATAATAATTAGGGCAAAGTTAATAATAGCAATTATTATTAGATTGGTAAGAAAATGAAAATTCTTTACATCAATAAAATATACCACCCAGAAATAGGTGGTATAGAATCAGTTGTTAAACAATATGCTGAATATTTTTCTTCTGTCGATGAGGTTGATGTTTTAGTAGCATCGAAACATTTTAAACTGAAAACAAAAAAAGAAATTATTAATAATGTAAATATTATTAGATGTTCTTCTATCGGCACATTTTTCTCCATGCCTATTTCATTTTCTATATTAATATTATATTTTATTAATAAAAATAAGTATGACATTATTCATTTTCATGAGCCATTCCCTATTGGAACTATTTTGTCGTTATTACCTTCAAAAGCAAAAATAATAATCACCTGGCATAGTGACATTATACGTCAAAAGATTTTCGGTAAGATTATAAATTGGTTTCAAATAAAAGCCTGTAAGAAAGCAGATGTTATCTTGACAACATCACCGAGATTAAAAGCTAACTCAATGATTATAAATCAATTCAATGACAAAGCATGTGTGTTGCCACTATCAATAAATCTGAATAATTATAAAATTGTAAAGAAGATTGATATGAAATTACCGAAAAGGTTTATACTTTTTTTAGGTCGGCTTTCATATTATAAAGGAATAGAAGATCTTCTTCAAGCATACTTGTTGCTAAAATCCGATATTCCATTAGTAATAGTAGGCACTGGCGAAGAGGCTGTTAAAGTGCTTCAATTTATGAAAAATAATCCACAGTTAAATATTGTTTTTATTAATAGACATGTATCTGAAGAAGAAAAAAAATATATAATATCAAAATCCGAATTGTTTATCTTTCCGTCAAAATACCCTAGCGAAGCTTTTGGTATTCTGCAGTTGGAAGCAATGGCTTATGCAAAACCGATAATAAACACATCTTTACCGACTGGAGTTCCATGGGTTAGTAAGCATGGTTTGACAGGGTTAACTGTTCCTCCTGGAGATGTAAAAAAGTTAGCCAAGGCCATAGATTTATTGTCAACAAATAAGAAACTACGAATTGAATATGGTAATAACGCTTTAAAAAGAGTTAATAATTTGTTTTCAGATGATGTAGTATTAAAAAAAGTAAAAAAAGTTTATAAGGATTTGATGAAAAAACAATGAAAATTGCAATCATCGGCGGTTCCGGCTTTGTGGGAACCCGTTTAACTAAAAGGCTTCTTGAAGCACAACATAAAGTGATAATCATAGATAAACGCAAAAGCGACTTCTATCCAGAGCTGTGGCAGTTTGCGGATGTTCGTGATTACAAATCACTTCACAAGCCGCTTAAAGACTGCGATGTAATATACAATCTTGCCGCAGAGCATAAAGACAATGTTACTCCTGTAAGCTTGTACGATGAAGTAAATGTTGACGGCGCAGCCAATGTCTGTAAAGCAGCTGAAAAGCTCGGAATAAAAAAGATAATATTTACCAGTTCAGTCGCCGTCTACGGCTTCGCTCCTAAGAACACTGATGAATCTGGCGTTTTTAACCCCTTTAACAACTACGGCCGGACAAAGATGCTTGCCGAAGGCGTTTACAGAAACTGGCTTGCAGGGGATAAGACGCGCTGTCTTACTATAGTACGGCCAACGGTTATCTTCGGCGAGAGAAACAGGGGCAATGTATACAACCTGCTCCGGCAAATGGCCTCAGGACGTTTCATTATGGTAGGAAAGGGCGATAATGTCAAGTCAATGGCCTATGTGGAGAATGTAGCCGCGTTTTTGCAGTTCTCACTTGAAAATAAAAAAAGCGAGCATTTGTTTAACTATATCGATAAGCCTGATCTCACAATGAACAAACTTGTCAAAACGGTGAATGAAAAACTTGAAAAGAAATCTTCATTGAACATCAGGATTCCGTATTTTCTTGGTTTTGCGGGAGGCTTTGGCCTGGATATAATTTCTAAAATGACAGGGAAGGAATTCCCTGTAAGCGCAATCAGGGTAAAAAAATTCTGTAAAGACACTCAGTTCTCATCAATTAATATTGAAAAGACAGGCTTTGTGCCTCCAGTAACACTTTTAGAGGGGATTGAACGAACTGTCAAATTTGAATTTATCGACAAGGAAAGTGAGAAACAAGGTGCAGTTCTATTTGAAAGCGAGTAATGAAGATTCCATAATTCAATAGGGAAGTGTAACAGGGATAAAAAGACATCATAAGTCCTATAATTTAAGAAGTTTGTAATCAAACAAAATTCATGAAGACAGCTTATGATGCCCTATAATC
Organism: Spirochaetota bacterium; assembly: GCA_963663865.1. Classification (GTDB taxonomy): domain Bacteria; phylum Spirochaetota; class UBA4802; order UBA4802; family UBA5550. Next base: position 1,980,604 of record OY760686.1, on the reverse strand, counting down.
ATCTAACCTACCTGTTATAATTAAGCTTCAGAATATTTTCCTTCATCCATTCTGCCGTAATCTTATGTCCATTTTTTGTAAAATGCATATTATCAGGTTGGAAAATATTTCTCCCTTTATTTATTTGAAACAATTCTCTTAAATCATAATACTTTAAGTTTAAATTATCGCAGATTTCTATTAATAAATTTTGGGGCTGGTTTAGATCATAGAGTTTGTTATTTCTTAAATCGATATTTTCAGGAATGTAATTAATCTCACCTGGATCGGCGGATTGTAAAGACGATGGGACAAGAATTATGTATAAGTCCGAATCATACTTTTCGCATAATAATAGTATATTTTTCAGATACTTGGATACTAACTGCTGGCCTTCCTTTAATTTTGGATAGTTTTTAATAAGGAATTTGTCCGGGTGACCTAAATAATAATCATAGGGATATCTGTTTTTGTTAATCAGTGCTAAAAGCCGCCCCTTCTTGATGTGGATAAGCTTTCTTGTATGTTCCAGCCTCACTGTTGACTTAAATCCGAAGGGAGAAGGCCTGCCAAAGCCTATAGAATCCATAAATGCTTTATCCGTAATGAAGACGTCAGTTAAATCGTTAATGAAAAGTGCGACAAATACTGCATCAGGACGATACTGTGGAACATATTCGTTAAGAGCTCTAAAGTAATGCTGTGGTCCCCATCCGGTAATAGAAAAATTCATGACTTCATAATTTGATTTACTGTCAGTGTTCAGATATTCTTCCAGCAATGAGGGCCAGCTTTTTTCAGTATCAACACCTTCTGCACTTTCAAACGCATCTCCGGTAATAATAAATCTTTTTGTTCCTGATTGTTTTTCCATGGAATATTCCATTCCAGGAAATCCTGAGGAGTTTGAATTCACATGATAATCGTAACTTTGCCACATCAATCTCGTCCGGGTTGAAGGTTTTAGTTTATAGCCGAATTTATTGTCGGGTTGCAGTGCAGGTCTTTCCCCCCAGCCATAAATTTCCTGTGGATTAGTTCTTTGAATTATCAATTCAAAGCCAATTAATAATAAATAAAGGATTAAAAGTGAAATGCAAATATGCCTTTTCCTGTTCCACAGGAAAGACAATGATTTTTTTAGAAAGGTAATAATATACCGATTCCGAGAAACCCTTCTAAGGATAATTGAGAATATAAGGGTTATTGTAAAAATAAGGATAATAGTAATCGCGTGAAAAGACACTATGTTTTGGAGCTTATAAGCTATATACAATATAATAACATGATGGACTAAATAGAATTCATAGGAGATGTTGTTTAGTCGTAATAACAGGTTGTTTTGAGTTGTCTTGATTTTTAAGAGCAATCCCCATAAAAGGCAGAATCCTCCAATTCCTGTGAGTAAAAATGAAACTGACATTCCTATTAAGGTAAATGAAAGAATATTTCCTGCGAGCCAGATGCCAAGGGCTATGATGATGCCTCGAGAGGATTTAATAAAAGACAGAGTTGTTTCCCTGTTCTTCATGTATTTATCCGCGAAATAAATTCCAATAAGGAATTCCGGCATTCTTACAATAAAAAATAATCCACGGGACCATGCATCAAGATAATGCGGAAAATAGTTTGAAAGGAAAACGAGTCCACACAGCCTTATAATAGTTGATATCACTATTAAATAGAGGAGGCGAACTGGTAAATTCTTCCCAATCGTACAGTTGTAAACAAATGGATAAATCAGATATAATTGCAGCAGGCAGCCTACAAACCACCAGGCCGGAGATCCATAATAATAGAGAGAAGGTATAATCCTGACTCCGGCCATACTCAGCCAGGTGTTTATTGAAAATAGACTAATGCCCGCACCAAAGATTATCCATGTTAGGACTAAACCTGAATGAGCCAATATCCAGGCTGGATAAATACGGAAAAATCGTTTAGATAGAAATTCTTTATAGGTTAAAAGCCCATTCTTTTTTCTTTCAAAACCCAGAGTAAGAACAAAAGCGCTTATCAAAAAAAAGATTTGAACTCCTTGATCGCCAAACAAGGCGAGATATCTATAAATATTCTCAACTATGGAAGTCCAATCTACATATTCTAAAGGTCTTAGTTGTGCGAACCTTTCACCTAATGAAGGCCAACCCGCAGATGGATTTCCAAATGCTGCAGAATCTCCTGGATTGAAGAACTCGTAGTAATGGGTTATGAAAATACAGAGTATCATAAGTGAACGAATAATGCTCAATTCTTTAATCTCATTATTCCGCATTTATATCAAACCATCCTTTAAGTTTTAAGAATTTATAGATATCCTAATAAGCGAGTTGATGTGTTTGTAAAAGAAATCAAATAGCCCTCATTTTGAGTTCAGCTATTTTTGCATTATAATCATTAGAACTGTTTCATGTACTGATTCTTAATAATGAAGCTCTGTTTGTTCATTTTTTTGCTATAAGCTGATTATTATCAGCAGGAATGATCCGTGTCAACACCGATTAGATTATCCTGGTGTTTGGCTGCTGGCATTAACTCGCTCTGATGCGCGATACGCTTCTCTTCTGGCAGGGGGGCCTGCCGTCTATTTCACGCTTCGAGCGTGGTACTTTGTTTATTCGGGACGGTCTCGACCGTCCCCTACGACTGTTTGCTGTGCAGAATGCACGGGCATTTCTTTCGCCGCTGGGTTTCGTGACACGCATTTTTATTTGCAGGGAGCCTGCAGTCTTCTTCACACTGGGAGTGTGAGACCTTTTTCTTCGTCACTTTCGTCCGGGCGAAAGTGACCAAAGCCCGTTCCTCAGGCGCCGGAAAGGCTTGGCCTTTCCTTTTACCAGACTATTTCAACGCCGTTATCATCATCGTGATGAAACGGCGCCCAGGCGATTTTCATCCTTGAAAATCGCACTGGTTGAGGTGTTGAAGCAGGGGACCTTCAGTTTCTTAATACCGCTATTATGTTCCTAGCGGCCATCGGCACTAAAACATCCTGTTTGTCGGACTACCTCGCAGCCCCCGCGAATGACAAGATGAGGAGGGAAGCCAACATCTCGTGGAAATAAGCAAACTTCAAAAGAAACTATACGAAACGCCAGTATTGATGGTGTTCTCGCAAAGTACGCTGAGAACGCAATGGAGAATATTAATATAAATGAATTAGGCAGCATCGGAATTTGAATGGTAATAATAGTTCATGAAGTTTCAGATCAGGGACTTCGCATACTTGGCGAACTTTGCGAGAGATAACGAGCCTCCACATCTGACAAGTTGAGGAGAGCCGAAGGCCGGGTCAGTGCTCCGTGTTTGTTATTTGGCAGTTCATTATAAATTCCGGTAAACCTCTTTCCTCTGCCTTATTCTGATAACAAAAACAGTTATATTTTGTTCATTAATCTCATAGATTATACGGTAAATATTAACACGTATTCGAAAGGCATTGCGGTTTTTTAGTTTTTTGCATCCACGTGGATGGGGATTATCTGCAAGGGCTTCAATGGCGTCATTTATGTCTGGAACTACCTTATCAGGTAATTTTTTATAATCTCTTACGGCTGAGGAAAGAAAAATAATTTCGTACATTGTTTAGCGTTTTACAGATTTCCAGGGCTTGTGAGAACCTTTCTCTTTTTTAGCGCAGTCATAGGCGGCTATGTCTTCCAGTTCTTCTATGTAATCTACCAGCTTGTCATAGTCTTTTTTGGGAATAATCACGCTAACGGGATTGCCTTTTGTATCAATGATATAGTTCTGTTTTAAGGGTAGCATTCAAATCTCCTGTAGTGAGGGCAGTAGAATTATGTTTAAGAGAATACATTATTATAAAAGATTGTTATTAATAATATTCAATTAATCTTAAAAGTAGAATCTTTGGAAATCAATTACAATTTTTACTGTTTTTGTTTTTTTTAAGTGAGAAAGACTAACGCATTCGCCGCGTTAAGATAGATTGTTGTTTTGATTCACGTGTGCTGTTGACAATCTGTTGTTGGCAAAAACCGCCTGCTTTTCGACCAATGTCTTTTGGCGCCGGAAGGGCTAGGCTTTTGCAGTTACTCGACTGTTTGAGCTCCGTTATCATCATCGTGATGAAAAGGCCTAAGCCTTTTTGCCCCTCCTGGGCGGCTTAGGCACTAGTTCATCCTGAACGTCGGCGCTGTGCGATTTTCATCCTTGAAAATCGCCCGGGTTGCGTTGTTGAAGCAGGGGACCTGCATTTTCTTAATTCCGCCATTATATTCCTGGCGGCCATCGGCACTAAAACACCATGTTTGTCGGAGTACATCGCAGTCAGACGCGGGGAAAAGCGCTGCGTTTGTTTGAGCACCCGGTCGGCCCCCGCTGATAACAAGAGAAGTAGGGAAGCCGAAGGCCGGAACATTTTCGTGTGAGACAGTGCATGGGGATAATAAACATATTAACGCAGGGAACAGTCGAGCCGTTACGCATTATACATCGGGACTACGTTCTCCGTGTTAAACAAGTGGCACGCTACCTCTTGTAATCATCCTCAATCCTTACTATATCGTCTTCGCCCAGGTAGTCTCCCACCTGAGTTTCTATAATAATAAGGTCAACCATGCCCTCGTTTATCAGCCTGTGGGCTGATCCGACAGGAACATAAATTGATTCGTTTTTCTGGACTGTGTTCATGTTTTCGTCTATCTGGACAACGGCCGTCCCTGAAACAACAACCCAGTGTTCGCTCCTCTGAGCGTGTTTCTGAAGCGACAGCCTCTTGCCTGGCTTCACCGCAATACGCTTGATCTTGAAGCCTTCTCCTTCGTCCAGAATTGTATATGTTCCCCATGGACGGTGCACAGTCGTGTGAAACGATGTTATTTCAGGGACCTCATCCTGAAGAAGCGACACAACTTCTTTGAGCTCACCGGAGGCGTTTTTGCGGCTGACAAGCAAAGCGTCAGGGGTATCTACGACTATCAGATCGTCAACGCCGACCATCGCGATTTTACGATTGTCTGATATGGTGAGATTGTTTGTTGAGCCGGAGTATATGATGTTTCCCTCAGAGGTGTTACCGTTCCTGTCCTTTTTTAAGACGGAGTAGAGCGAATCAAAGCTTCCAAGGTCATTCCAGCCGATGTCGCCGGTAACAGCGAATATGTTTCCCGTATTCTCAATGACGGCTTTTTCAATGCTGATTGATTCGACCTTTTCCATTATATCCGCGGGCACCTTTAGACCAGAGGCTCCGTTGTCGCGGCACTTCACACCGCCTTCGAATGCGGCGCGGGCAAATTCATAGAGAGCCGGCGATGAGGTTTTAAGCTCATATAAAAACACGCCCGCTTTGAAAACATATATCCCGCTGTTCCACCACCAGCTGCTGTCAGATACATAGAGCGAAGCGTTTTCGATGGACGGCTTTTCGTGAAACTCGGCTATTCTCAAAGCGCCGTTTCCGCTTTCCGCTGTGCGGAAATAGCCGTACTCAGTCACAGGCTTGAGAGCCGGAACACCTATGGCGGCAATCCTGTCCTCTAACGCGGCTTCTGCAGCTTCGCTCATGAGGCGGGCGTAAGCTTTTTCATCCGCGATGATGTGGTCTGCGGGCGTCACGGCGACAATTTTCTCCGGATCGATGCCCATGCATGCCAGCGCTATTGCCGGCGCGGTGTTTTTTACCGCGGGCTCAAGGATATACCTGACTTTTTCACCGGTCAGAACGGATTCGAGCTGATGCTTGGCTATGAAGTAGTTATCGCTGCTTGCTGAAATACACAACTCATCGAACATCTTTGAGTTTCTCAAAACAGTTTTCTGAAATGTCGAAAGTCCGCCTGTGATTGCCGCGAACTGCTTGGGATACATCGTCCTCGATACCGGCCACATCCCTGTGCCTGTACCACCGCAAAGTATAATGTTTATCATGTTAACCTGTTTCGAACCGGGTTTTCAGGAGCAGAGTCTCTGTTTTGGCGGGGGGATATTGACCCTCAGATCAAAATAATCTCTGCTTCATTCAATGCTGCTTCTACATTCCCTATAGAGCGCGTTTGTGTCAAGAAAAATGCAATAATATGCAGGCAGCCCGGTCAAGTTCGCATTATCTTTCCGGGCACCGTCATTTTCCCCTGAAAGCCGCAAGCCGGTCCAGCCTCTTCACTCCAGCCAATGACGCGGCACGAATAAACGAGGCCCTCAACCTGTTGCCGAAGCTTCCTGGATTAACCGGATATATCTTCAGTATCCCTGAATGCTTTATCTTCATGGCGTGTATTGAATAGTATAGAAAGCCTTTATGCGCCGGCAGGTAGTAGAGCGCCGTATATGTCCGGTAATCGCCGCGTTCACAGACAGTGAATCCGAACTTTGAAAGGCTTTCGGTGGTTGTGTTTTCTATGATGACACTACGGCTTCCTGCCTTCATCAAAGTCCTGAACATCATACGGCCGAACCTGTTGTCAGTAACGGCAATATCCCCCCCTGAATAAATGCTGTTGCCGGCGTCCGGCTTGCTATTCAATCGGATAACTTTGACGTCCTTGATGAAGCGCTCAACACGATTCTCAGTCATGGAGTAGTAGTCGAGGTCTTCGAGCATCTTTATCGATGTGAGCTTCTTTAGAAATTCAGGAATCTTTTTTTTAGGGAGTGGGATGAAGGCCCTCTCTGAAGCGATGAGGTGAAAGTTCTTAAGCGGCTCTTTCAGGAAGAGCTCAGCCGCGCTGTCTCCGGCCTTGCGCACGCGGCCTGTGCAGACAGTATCGCCGAAGTACTTCACGTCAGTAATTATTGCCCCGGCCGTAACGTCCCTGATCTCTTCACTGCTGAAGATGTCAGCGTAGTTCACCTCCGCGCCGGCAGGTTGCGTTGCCGCCGCTGTAAGAATAATGGCTGATGCTGTAAGTATCTTATTCATGTGTTCTCATCTCAGAATATGTAATTGAAATTAATTGATATGCCCAGGTCCTCTTTTGACATTGCAACCCAGCCGTGTATCACCGTTGAACGGTTCCACGCTACCGCGCCGCCCATGCCCCATGAGGTGTGACAGCCGTTTAAATCCGGATCGGTTATCGGATCAGCAGGGCCGCCATAGGCACGTCCCGCGTCAACAAATGCCAGATATACCGGCTGAAAAGTTGAACCGGCAATGGTAAAGCTGTCAAGCCTTACACGCAATTCGGCATTAGCGAGAGTCATGCAGTCATCGACGAACCGGTTTTTCCGGTATCCACGAAGCGTCTTGTAGCCTCCAAGCCCCGGTATCACGTCGCTCATGGTAAGGAATTCTCCCTTCCGGAAGAATGGAGCGCCATCAGTAGAGTATGTCCATGCGGCCCTCATTGCAAGCGTAAACCTCGACTTGAAAGAGACGTACTTTCTGTATGAGGCGGAAAAGGCAGAGTATCCGTAATCGGATAATGTCCCGTCAGGGGATATGAGAGCAGAGATGTCTAAAGCTGATCCGTTCTTCGGATCGGGTTCGTAGTCTCTGGTGTCGTGCGATACGCTGAAAAGCAAGGAGGTAATGAGTCCGCCCTGTATTCCCGCTGGCTGCTCACGGGACATAAGGGTTGAGTCCGGAACTCCATTGTCCTTTGTATCAATGTCAATGCTGCCGGCCCTGATTCCCGTCATTACGCGAAGGTCGAAGGGCAGCATCGCGGTGATTCGCGCGGAGCCCTCAGCCGTGTTATGCTCATAGAGGTTGTAGTTTGCAAAGGTTCCGCTGTCCGCGTTAAGGAACAGGTCTTCATAGCCGCTGTAGGTTGAGTAGGAAGTCCCGTCAGGTGCCCTGAGAGAGTCGGTGCTGCCGGCATCTGTTCCGAAGTAGTTTTCGTTCAGAATTCTTTCGTAAAACAGTTTGCATTGAAGCCTCAGTCTTTCATGAAGAAAGCCGCAGCTGTCGTAGTCCAGTTCGGCGTCAAGACGCCCCTTTGTCGAAGCCGTAGCCTGAAGATATGTTCTGCTGTCGTAGGGATAGGCGTACTGACTCGAACGGCTTCCGCTGTTTCCGGTGTAGAGATAGACGCGCCCGCCATACCTGAGGTCCTCATCGGTGGAATATGACGCGAGAGGCAGTCCTGTAATATTGAAATCGTCAGAACCGCCATATATGCTCTGGAAAGAAGCGATGAATCCGAATACGACAATCAAAAATATTTTTTCCTTTATCAAAAGGGCCTCTGAGCTTAGATTAATGAGATTCTATAACATGACTCTTGTACTGCTGACATTTATAGTCAATTAAATATTCTCGGGGTTTATGATTGTTTTAACTCGGGATAAGAGCAGGTTTGGTTTATGATATGAATTACTCTGTGCTCATGATAGAACAGTTTCTTGTGGACTTCTTGCCGCTGTACAGAGCTGTATCAGCTCTTTTAATTATACTTTCCGATGTGTCATCAGCTCTGATGACCGAGACGCCCAGCGTGAGTGAAACATTTAATCTGGTTGATCCAATGATGAAAGCATGATGAGAGATTTTTTTTCTTATCCTTTCAGCCATGGCGAAGGCGTTTTCGCGGCCTGTCGAAGGCAGAAGCAGAAGAAACTCCTCTCCGCCCCAGCGTGAAACCGTATCTACGTTCCTTACTGAACTGCTTATCTTGTTAACAACTTCAACGAGCAAAACATCTCCATTGTCGTGGCCGTAGGTATCATTTATTGATTTAAAATGGTCAATATCCGCGATAATTAATGAAAACTCGATTCCGGTTTTACGAAAATGCTGTAATTGCTCGTTGATTAGTCTTTCCATATGCCTTCGGTTTGAAACTCCAGTCAGGCTGTCTGAATTGGAAATGTGCTCAAACTCGCTTTCCCTGCGTGTCGCCTTTATTGCAGTACCAATCAGGTAATAAGAATAGAATATTAATGCGGCAGAAAGTGTAAGCGTTACAAAAGCTGGACTGTTAATCTCTCCTGTCAGAGCAAAGTGTGCAAGTAATAGAAATGAAAGAATTGGAAAGAGTGTAAATGCGGGATATCGGCTGTCAATTAGTCCCAGAATTAATGAAAGAGGTGATTTTAGGTTTTTTCTTATCAGGGGGAGAAAAGCTGCCTCTATAAGCAGGCCTGCAAGTACCCAAAGAGACGGAACGGAAGGCCCAGCCAGTCTTACTATGTGAAGCAGTATCAAAAAGACAAATTGGGTAAGTGTGTAATTCATAAAAAAAACATAAATCTTTGCGTAAGTTTTTTCCTGGAATACAAGGAGGCAGGGTATCAGGTAAAGGGTCCCGAGAAGATAGGCTTTTAGAATGAAATCTGTGTCATAAAGGCCTTCAGGGTGAGGAATGAAAAAATGAACTACAACGAATGTTGCCAAAAAAGCGATTATCTGAAACAGGAGAGAACGCTTTGGTGTAAGAAAAAGGTAGAGCAGAATAAGATTAACAGTTAAATATACTATACCTATGAGTCGAGTAAAAACATTGCTGAAGACATCCATCAATTATACGCCTTGTAAAAATCAATATTTTGTTAATGTCATAATTTAAATATCGTTTGATAAAAACAATAATAAATTATATGATATTAAAAAATATATTAACATTTATGGCTTAGGTTTGTTGATATGCTGCAAGAAAGAGCTTGAATACTTGTTAAATCTATGATATGATTGACGAAATGTATAGATATCATTGTGCACGAAATTTTAAAATTGACCTGGTAAATTATCTATGATATAAAGTCAATTTTGAAAAGACACTTTTATTTTTTTGAAGTGAAGATGACTCAATTGCATATTTACAAAAGGGATAGGGCGCATTCCATGAAAAATCTATTGGTGATTTTCTTGATATTGACTTTGATTGTACCGGCGGCTTCTCAGCGAAGAACAGATCTTCCATTCAAGGCTGACGGTAAATGGTGGTACAATCTTAACGGGGAAAAGTTTGGGCCATTCTTCTGGGTCAGCGATCTTGCGAAAAACAAAGATAAATGGCTTTTCATAAGTGAAAACAAAGATGATTCAAATAAAAGCACTTATCGCGTCCATACAAATGCAGGCAATAAAGATGGCTATGGACCATATGATTATATAAATTACCGTATCGCTGGTTTTTCTCCGGGCGGCCGTTTTTTTTACTTTATGGCTTTTAAGGGAGATGATCAGACAAGCGACCAGAAGTATTATTTCGTAATTAACGGAAAAGAGTACGGTCCTTTCACCAATGTGACAAGGAAAGTGGAATTCTTTTGTGATGATGAAATCTGGACTTTCAAGGCAGTTCGGGACGGCAAGTTCAGAGAGCGGTGGCATATGGGAGGTAAAACACGCCTGTATGTTATGGGTAAGGAGTACGATATCCTTACAAAACCTGCCGGGTTTTGGGTTGAATCAGTGAAAAAGGTCTCAGATAATAGATTCGAGATTAAGATCAGTGTCGATGTAGGAAGCCGCCAGACGTTTAAAAAAATATATTATGAAAAACCTTAATGGGCGCCTAAACTACAAGCATATAATGATATTAAACTTGACACGGAGGGAATACAGCTTCGGAGGAAAATCAGGGTACACAACAGGCAATGGACTCAATTCCAGACTTTCATGTATTTTACAGCCAGGAAACGGTTATTTAACAGTCCAATTTTCAATTTTTAGATTTTTTACTTTCTTAAATTCTTTTGTATTATTCGTCACCAGTATTCCATTTTTTGCTAAAACTGTCGAAGCGATTATATAATCATTCGGGCCAATAATTGTTCCTTTCAATTCCATAGCTGAACGAATTTTTGAATAGGCAATTGAACAATCATCATCAAATGGGGTAACTTCAAAAGGTTCAAGAAATCGGTTGACGGCAGCTAAATTTTTTGCTTTATGCTGACTTTTTTCAGCGCCATAAAGCAGCTCAGCTTTTACAATTGAAGGAATTTTTATATTATCCGGATTCGTATTTTGCAAATTTTCCAGTATTGAAGGATATAATCCATTAAGGAAATATACACAGATATTTGAATCAAGATAAAACTTCACAAGCTTTCTCTTTTGGAATCATGGTCAAATGATAAATTCTCAATCTCAAATGAATTATCCGTAATGGTGCCGAATAAATCAAAATATCCATGCGGATAGTCTTCCTTCATCGCTTTTTTAATATTTCTGCCTACCCATTTTGAGATTGAAATACGTTCTTTGGCCGCAGCCTTTTCTATCCTGGATAAAGTATCTTTGTCGATATATAATGATATCTGTGGCATAAGAAACCTCTTGATGTAACAATAATAAAGAAAGAGATGCATGTCAAGTATATTTGCAAGTATATTTAAAGACTGAATTGATATCTAATCCTTCGTGGTTTCGCGAAGGACCCAATACTCACACGGCCCGAGTCTAATAGTCTATTAATTCCACCTCTATATCGCCCTTATATTTATCAAATACAAAAGAATCTTTATAAATCATTTTCAATTCATTTGCCATACAATATGTTTTTTCAATTAATTTACTTGGAAGATTGCATGTAATTACACCAGAACCGACTACACCGGGATTGACCAGCACTGAATTCTCTTGAATACTGCTTAAAAATACTTCAACACAGGATAATCTCTCTTTGTTGTTATAGTTTAATTTTTTCTTAATCAAGCTATATATATCTTTTTTGTCATTTGTTGTCATGAAACCATACCATAGCATTGCCATAATTCCTTTATTCTTTGCTTCAAAAAACAAATCCAAGTACGATATTCCCTTAGAATTTGGAGTAAAAGCATCATATGGGTCAAAATGGATAAAAGTTTGATCGTTAAATTCATCAAGCTGTTTATGAATTCCATTTATTGAATCTGTAATATAAAAATGGCTTCTTTTTTTTAGTCCTGATTGTGTTGTATATTTTTCAATGTTGTTAATTGAGTCTTTTTCAATATCATAAAAATAAAAAATACAATCGATATTCTTTAGTAAATTTAGTGCGATTGCTGATGAACCTGGATATGTGGTTATATTACCAGGGTTAAAATTTTTCATCATTAAATAGTACGCTGTTTGTTTTAGATAATCAGCCTTATGACAATTATTCCAAAAATGATAAATCCCATATTCCTGTTCAGGTGTATTTGATAATAAATACATAGATGATGCAGAATTCGATTCAACATATTTATTGGGTCTGACAGTAGCTAAATATTCTGCTAAAGGTAAATGTTTCCAAATATCACCAATGCGGCCAAAATGAATATATGGCATACGTATTTTTCCTCTTACTCATAATATTGAGTCTTTAATGACACATACTGCATACTTTATCTCCACAAAACCCTCATCAAATATTTCACCAGCAAAAGCATATAAAAATCAAATGATATTCGCAATTGAAGTTAAAAAATCAGACAGGCTGAATTGTATATTCGTTATATACTTAAAGATGGAAGAGTGATGGACGAATAATTAAGATGCTGAACGGGTTGGAAGTTTATTTTCAGGAAGATTTAAATGCCGAAGATTTCTGCCATTTGACATTAAAAAAGCCCTGATCATCTCAGGGCTTAAATTCGGGGTGACTGGATTTGAACCAGCGACCACATGACCCCCAGTCATGTGCGCTACCTGACTGCGCCACACCCCGTCCAAACTATATCTCCAATAATAATTATATGTTGAGTATGTAAAGAAAAATTCGAGTGAGGGGAGAAATTTTAGTCAACCGTTAAAGAATCTGTAAACCGCTTCGGCGACTGCCTTGCCAAGCCCTTTGACATTCAGCAGTTCGTCGAGTTCGGCGTTCTTTATTGCCTCGACTGAGTGAAAGCTGCCGAAAAGAAGCCCTTTTTTATTCTCGGTGATGCCGGGAATAGAGTCGAGCTCTGAGCTGGTGAATGCCTTCGCCCTGAGCTTGCGGTGGTAGGTTATGGCGAACCTGTGCGCCTCGTCGCGTACCATCTGAATGACTCGAAGGGCAGGGGACGATTCCGGCAGCCGGATAGGCTCTTCAGCAGGGTCATAATACAGCTCTTCAAAGCGCTTTGCTATGGAAATTACCTTGATGTTGATGTCGAAATTGCTGACGGCCTCAAGGGCCCTTGTGAGCTGTGTAATGCCGCCGTCAATCACCATGATATCCGGCGGCTCAATATCTTCATTCACAAGATGCTGGACACGCCTTGACACGGCCTCGTGAATCATGCCGGGGTCATTTGCCCCCTCGTATCCCCTTATTTTAAAGCGCCTGTAGCCGCTTTTAAATGGCTTTCCGTCTCTGAAGCATGACATGGAAGCCACAGAGTTTGTTCCCTGAAGATTGGAAATGTCAAAGCAGACAATCTCAACGGGCGGCCTGTCGAGGCCCAGTACCTCCATAAGCTCAGCGGCGGCCGCCGGATAATTGCCTTCAGAGCTGTTCGCCTTTCTGTCGGCAAGAATCTGCTTCGCGTTTTTGATTACCATCTCCGATACGCCGCGGTCGTTTGCCGATACCGGGGGCGATATTCTCACCCTTCGCGAGGATCTCTCTGTGAGAAAGCTCTCTATGATTACACGGTCGGCGACAGGCCTGCTCGTGACAATCCTTCCGGGAACATCGCCTTTACCGTAGTAGTCAAGCATGAAGAGCCGCATGACGTCGCTTACCTCGGCCAATGACGCGTTCTCGAAGACCGATATCTTCCTTCCGAGCAGATTGCCGCCTCTGAACTCAAATATAACAGCGATGAGTTCATCGCCTTCCGGAAGCGCTTCAATGTAGTCGATGTCGCCTGTTATGTTTGTTTCCACCCGCTGTGTTTCGTTTACCGCCTGAATGTCCTGGATAATATCCCTGATTGAAGCAGCCTTCTCGTATTCCATTCTTTCCGAGTATGACTTCATCTTCGAATTGAGGTCTTCGATAATGGCACCCGTGCCGCCCTCCAGAAATTTTACCGCGTTAGAGATTATGGACCTGTATTCATCGGCGGATATAAGCCCAGTGCAGACACCTGAGCACTTCTGTATCTGGTGGTTGATGCACGGGCGTTCACCACTCCTGAGCGGAAGATCCCGCCGGCAGGTCTTCAGCTTGAAAACTGTATTGATGAGCTCAATCATGTTTTTAGCCGCTCTGGCGTCGACATAAGGTCCGAAGAACCTGTTTGTTTTACCGAAAACCCGGCGCGTGTAAACAAGACGCGGATAATCCTCGTCGAGCGTGACGCCTATAAATGGATATCTTTTATCGTCTTTAAGGCGGACGTTAAATCGCGGCCTGTGTTTTTTGATGAGGTTGTTCTCAAGCAGAAGTGCTTCAATTTCGGAAGAGGTGATGATGAAGTCAATGTCCGCAATTCTGCTTACGAGTATTGAGGTCTTCGCGTCCTGGTTGTTTTTACGGAAGTACGACAGCACTCTCTTTTTCAGCGATGTTGCCTTGCCGACGTAGATTATCTCGCCGGATGAGTCCTTCATCAGGTAGACGCCGGGTTCCTCCGGAAATGACGCGGCTTTCTTTTTAACTGCCGGATCGAAGAGCGCTTTTTTCGATAATTCGTTCAACTTTAGCGATATACTCCGGAAGATCTCTGTTCGCAGGGTTCAAAGCCAGCGCCTCATTGAAGTTTTCGAGCGATTTATCAAACTGCCCGGTCCTCGCGAACGCGACGCCGAGATTATAATACGCTCCGAAGCTGTCAACACGAAGGGCCCTCACTGCTGAAAAAACATCAATGGCCCTGTCAAAGTGCTGTTCTTTCATGAAACTCACGCCGTCGGCAAATAGGCGGTCAACATAGGACTGGCTGCCGCTCATTTCATCCGGGGATTTGGCTTCAGGGAGTGCGGCATCTCCCGACGATTTCAATGTTTCCATCAGTCTGTTGAAGGATGAAGCGAGCCCTGCAATCTCTTCGTCTGCCGCGTCGTTCCTCATTGAAACCTCGAGGCTTCCCGAAGCGGCTCTGCTAAGATGCTCCGAAAGCCCCCTGATGAATATGGAAAAACGTCTGTTGAATATCCACGTCATCACGTAGAGCGTAATTATTGAAATAAAAGCCGCTATAGATATAATGCTTATATAAAGCCTGCTTTTTGTATTGAATTCAGTACTGAACGGATTTTCAGGCGGGGCGGCGGTTACAAGCTGCAGGACATGTTCACGGCCGCCGATTTTAACGGGCATTGCCGTGTTGTTCCAGTACTTTCCATCTTTGCCGAATATAGTCGTATCAGGAGTGATTTCAAGCATTCCTTTACGAAACTGCCCATCTGTGTCACGGATAGCCGAGTTAAGCTCGGGGCCGGGAACTGCGCTTGAATCAGCTGAATCGACGGCCCTGAAGTAGCTGTCGTCGGCGGTCTTAGAGTAGACAATGAAGTTCAGAATGCGGCTGTCGCCTGAAAGAATATCGCGTAGTTTTTGCATTAGCGGCCTCATGCCTGCGCTGTCCGATACACCGGGCATGTCAGATATTGATGAGGCTACGGCCTTTAATCTCTGCTGTTCGGCATAGTTTACGCACGAGGTGAAAAGGCCTGAAAAATTCCTCTGAGAAAAGGTAAAGACGGCCGCTACCAGGATAATAAATACCGACAACACCGCGGCTGTGTGCACCGAGAACCTTGCTGAAAAGTTTAATTTCACGATAGCCTCATCCCTGGAAATATCTTAAACCTGAAGAGTAATTACCGGTTCTGAAATTATAATCCGTTATTATAACAATCAAGTCAATTATTAATAGAAACAAGTTTGCTAAAAACCGGCTTATAGGTACACGATTTGTTCATACTTGCCAGGTTTGAGCTTAATTATTAAAAATATTTAAAAATATTCAAACGTAGACGTTTAATGGCTATGTTGTGTGTTGCAGATTGACCCATTGTTCGTTCGGAAATAGCGGAATTAAGCCTAAAGGATATATTTGTTCGGCCGATAATTGCTATTATCAAATATTGACACGAGGATTGAAATGTACAGATTCAGATGTCTAAGAGAGTATATTGAGAAGCTGAGGCAGTTGGACGAGATCATCCTGTATCTCAAGGAGAGCAGGGCGGATGCACAGACTATAGTAAACTACGAGTCGCTCAAGCTGTCGTACATCATCGAGAAAAACGACTTTGAAAAAAGTCAGACGCCGGCAAAGAAGCAAAGAAGCAGATAGAGCTTTATCCCCCCGCCAAAAATCAACAGGAATAGAGAAGCTTCCTGGATTTCACGACTATATTAAAATATTGTTCGATGTACTCGGTCAGATAGAAGAGCAGCCTGCGGACATCCTCTTCGCTGTAAAGGCATTGGTCCAGGTCCCTGAACTTTCCGGAAAGACAGTCCCTGAAAAACTGCTGAATGCCTCTGCCCGCGTAATGGCCGCCCGGCTCGCGGCAGGAGCCGCACAGCATTGACAGGTTTGAGGTTTCGAGTACTGAGCCCGTATCCGGTTCGCAGCCGCATATCCGGCAGTTGAGTCCTCCGAGAAGCCCGTGCGACCTGATGAGATGGGCCGTAAAGGTGCAGGCCAGCCTGACCGGGTGCTCGGTTTCAGACAGCGCTGAGAGGGCCGCAAGCAGCAGGTCGTACACCCGGCAGTCCGGGTCGCTTCCCGCCGTTGTCTTGTCGGAAAGCTCAAGCATGAAGTGCATGCACATTATCTTGCTGTAGTCCCTGCTGATGGCGTCACAGCTGCCTTTTACGCAGAAATCGCTGACTATGGAATAGTTACCGGTGCGGCTTTTGCGGCTTACAGCGGAGAGCAGCGAGCCGGGTTCGCCTGCGGAACGCGAACGGCGCCGGCTTTTCTTCAGTCCCTTGAACAGAAGCCTGACCTTGCCCCTGTCACGGCACAGAGCGGTAGCCATGACATCGGCCTCTCCGGTAATGGACGATGTTAGAACAATTAGATTGTCGTTTGAAGCGTTCAACTTCTATTCCACTTTGAGGCCGATCCTGTTTATAACGGTCCCTTTAATTTTGTTTATCTTGAATGTCATATTGCCGTGCGCTGCCTGTTCGTTAAGCTTGGGGATTTTACCGAACAGATCGAAAACGAAGCCTCCGATTGTGTCAAAGTCTTCGACCGGCAGTTCCACTCCAAGCTTCTCGTTGAAATCGTAGAGCGTCATTCTCGAGTCTACCTCGTAGCTGCCGTTGCCCAGTTCAACAAATTCTGGCGCCATCTCCGAGTCGTACTCATCGACTATATCGCCGACTATCTCCTCAAGAATATCCTCAAGAGTCAGCACGCCTCCAACACCGCCGTATTCGTCAACGACAATGGCCATGTGGTGTTTCCGCTTCTGAAACTCGAACAGCAGCTCGTCAAGGGGCATCGTCTCGGGCACGTAATAGGCGTCCCTGACAATTTTTTTTATGTTGAACTTTTTGGGCTTGTCTATCAGAACTTTAAGCAGATCCTTGGCGTAAAGGATGCCGATTATATTGTCAATGGTGTCGTCATATACGGGAAGCCTTGAATGCCCGGCCTCATAGACTTTCTTGACAAGGGGTTTCAGCTCAATCTTTGAGTCTATCGCCACTATGTCAACCCTGGGTATCATGAGGTCTCTGGCGATGTGATCAGGAAGCTCAAAAACGCCCCTTATCATGTTCTGACGGCTTGTGTCCAGATTATCGTAGTCTTTTGAGTCATAGCCGGGCTTTCTTTTCCCGGAGTTGAGGTTCTTCAGGTGGGTTCTGATTCTTTTAATGAGTGATTTTCGACTCCCCGGTTCAGAGTTTTCCTGTGTCATAAGATAGTATTTGTTCCTGAAAATGAGAATACAGGCGTTTATATTGGCGCTTAAGCGTCCGCCTGAATAGAAAAGTATATCATACCGGACCCGATATTTGTCAACACGAAATTTTGGGTGCTGTCTCAATCTTTAAGTCGAGGTTTAAACGTTTATGTGTAAATGGCAAAACAGGGCGGCGGGACTGATAAAGCTGGCATCAGGCCCTTTCTTCTGGGTTTCTGTGATAACAGCCGCGGTTTTTGCTTTCAAACCCGGTTCTCTTGAGATAGAAAAGCAATTATCAGACAAGCTGCTCCATGGAATGACTTTTTTTACAATGAGCATCCTCCGCTGTTACGGAGGATGTCATGGCATTTTCACTGGTACGGCGCTTGTCTTCGCGGTGGGCGTACTCATTGAGGGGGTTCAGTACTTCCTGCCGCACCGTGAGGCTTCGATTGGCGACATTGCAGCCAACAGCGCCGGCATAGCGGCCTTTATTCTTATAAGGGTGCTTAGAAGGGGTTTTGGCCGCGTAAAGCTCACCTGCCGTAGTTCTTCTCAATCCACTGGAGGTAATCGCCCGACTTGATGTTATCGGACCATTCGCGGTTGTTTAGATACCAGCTTATCGTCATATCAAGGCCGGCGCTGAAGCTGTAGCTTTGCTTCCAGCCCAGATCCCGTTTGATTTTTGAACAGTCTATGGCGTAACGCCTGTCGTGTCCGGAGCGGTCTTTTACGTATGTGATGAGGCTCTTGTATGTTTCGGGTTTTTCACCGGTCTGAGCAGCAAGCTTTTCGCAGAGTGAATTCACCAGCTTGATGTTTTCCCACTCATTCTCTCCGCCGATATTGTATGTTTCGCCGTTAACACCGCCCCTGAGTATGGCCCAGACGGCGCTGTTGTGATCGTCGACGTGCAGCCAGTCCCGTATGTTTTTACCGTCTCCGTATATTGGAAGGGACTTTCCTTCAAGCATGTTGCTTATCATGAGCGGAATGAGCTTTTCGGGGAACTGATACGGTCCGTAGTTGTTCGAGCAGTTTGAAATAGTCACAGGGAGGCCGTATGTATGGTGATAGGCCTTTACAAGGTGGTCCGAAGAGGCCTTGGATGCAGAATATGGGCTTCTTGGATCGTAGGCGGTGGTCTCTTCAAAGTAGCCTGTATTACCAAGCGAGCCATAGACCTCATCGGTGCTTATGTGGTGAAAGTGAACTCCCTCTTTCCCGGTCCAGAAGGCCCTTGATGTTTCAAGAAGCGTGAATGTGCCCATGATGTTTGTTGATATGAACTCGGCCGGCCCGTGAATTGATCTGTCTACATGGGACTCAGCGGCGAAGTGCACGACAGTGTCGATGCTGTATTTCTCGAAGACGGCCTTCATCGCCTCCGCGTCGCAGATATCGGCCTTTTCAAAAAAGTAGCGCGTCCCGCCGAACTTATCTGATACGTCCTCAAGGCTTGCCGGATTGCCCGCGTAGGTAAGCTTGTCGACATTTATAATTCCGCCATCGAAGTCGTCTCTTGACATCATATACCTTATGAAGTTTGATCCGATAAATCCGGCCCCGCCGGTAACGAGCACGTTTGTCAGCTGCCTTTTAAGCTCTTTTCCTTCAGTCATTTGTCTTCTCCATATCATTGTATTGCAATGCAAAATTTCATAAAATCCGCTTTTAAGAACAGGGCCCTGCCTGAATAATGAGCTTCTCGGCTGCCCGGTTTTTTATTTATAGTTCCTGAATATTGAAATATCAAGCGAAAGTTCACTCATATAGCGCGGGTATCTCAGCATCAAGCATAATTTATTGATGACAGCGATTGGACCCTGAGGTATAGTGCTCTTACAGAACCGGACAACGCGTATTTACTTTTTGGAGGTTACATTGCTCGCAGAGGAATTATTTAAACTGATTGAAGCTCTATATCCGCTCAGCCTTCAGGAGAACTATGACAATTCAGGGCCGCAGGTAATACCGGAAAACAGCGATATCAGAACAGCGCTGCTTACGCTTGATGTCACAATGGACACCGTTCTCGAGGCAGAGAGGACCGGCGCCAGCCTTATCCTGAGCCATCATCCGGTCATCTTCCGCGGAATAAAGAGCATATTGCCAGGAGACCCGCTGTCTTCTGTGATAATGAGGTTAATTAAATCCGGCATCGGCGTCTATTCGGCCCATACCAATCTCGACAGAGTGTTCTGCCGGAAGCTTGAATCAGTACTCGGGCTGAAACACATCAGGGTCCTCTTCGGAGGCGAAACCCTTGAAGACGGAAGGGTAACCGGATTTGGGACGCTCTCTGAAACAAAACCGGTCAGCTTGAGGGGCTTTCTTGAAAATATCGCCGGGAAACTTGAAGCGGAACACCTCGCATATTGCGGAGACGATGACCGTGCAATAAAAAGAGCGGCCCTGTTAAACGGCTCAGGCGGGAAAGCCGTTGCGGGTATTGCCGCCTCCGGTGAGGTTGACTGCATCGTGACCGGAGACGTGGGCTATCACGCTGCAATGGAGGCTGCCGCTCATGGAGTCGCCGTTATCGACGCGGGCCACTATCATACCGAAAAACTAATGCTGAGATTTTTAATGGATGAATTACATGAGTGCTTGACAAAAAACGGCCATGACGGAGAAATCAGACTAATTATGAGCACACAGTCAAAAAATCCCTTCAAGGTCTACTTCCGCCAATGAACAAAGATATAAAAATTATGGTCGAGCTTCAGAGGTACTGGAGCAGAATCCTGTCTCTGAAGGAAGAAACGTCAAGATGCCGCAAGAACATCCTTTTCTGGAAGGCCGGACTTGAAGAGAAGAACAAAGAGTCTCAGTCAGCCGCAAAAAGCCTTGCCGATGTGAGGTCTGAGGTTAAGAGGATAGAGCTTGACCTCGATACAGCGGACGCCAGGCTCAGGAAGCTTCAGGAAAGAAAGACAACGCTTGCGTCTGAAAAGGAGATCGCGGCAGTAGACAGGGAGATTGAAAAGGCCAGGGGTGAGGATGAAGCTCTCGCTGAAAGGCTGATTCAGCTCATCGACGACCAGGCTGATTGCGAAAAGAAAGCCGAAGAAACCGCGGCAGACGCTGCTGAGGCCTCTGAACAGTTTGTCAAAGACAATGAATACATCAACTCGAAGATAGCGGCCCTTGAAGCTGATATCGCTGCGGAGACAGAGAAATTTGACACGCTGTTTCCAAACCTCACAGTTTCGCACCAGTCGAGATTTAAAAAGCTGCTGGGTTCGAAGGACGGCATCGGAATAGCAAAACTTGAAGGAGAGGTCTGCGGGGCATGTCACTTTCAGATTCCTTCGCAGCTTGCGGTAGAGGCATCCGGTACAAATGCCATTATTAGCTGCACAAATTGTGGAAGGTATATTTACGCCGAGTGATATCCCTTGCGGGATAATTATTTTATTTTTTTTCTTTGAAACCGTTATGCTTACGTTGAACAGATAGAGATTAAGGCTTTACGCCCGGACGCGAAGCGCCTGAGAGCATGCCGATCTAATTACAACATACACAGGATTATTATATGCTTTTAAGTATTGACAGAGTTCTTCAACTTCTTGCCGAGGGCAAGTCAGTATCAAAGATTGCCGAGCTTTCGGCCTGTTCTGAAGACGATGTGAGCGGTGTTATCAGAAGGGCGAGAGATATTCTCGCTAAATATGAAAAGCCTCTATCAAGAAAAAAGATTATCATAAAAAAACAGGAACCAAAAAAGCCTGAAGAGGACAGCGAAGCAGCGGCTCTTCTTGTCGGTGCCGAGCTCTCCGCGGTTCCAGTAAGTTCGCAACTCTCTATATATACTGCGGCTTTTGTTGACGGCAAAAAAACCGGCCCATCAGGAATAGGCCTTGTCATTCACGATCAGGATGACAGGCAGGTTGGAAGGGTTTCTCAGTATACCGGTACAAACAGCGAGCCATACTCCACATACACGGCAATTATCAGGGCCCTCAAGCTGGCTGTATATTTCAATACGCTTTCTCTTAAAATAAAGATATCCTCTGAAACAATATGCAAACAGATTGACGGAAGCATATCCATCGCGGACAAAAAGTCTGAGTTGATGATCAATGAGATCAGGGAAATTGCTTCAAAAATCAAGAAATTCAGAATTGAAAGCGTTTCACGCGCGTATCTTGACAAGGCCATTCACTACTCGGAAAAGGCCCTTGAACGAAAGGAAGGATGAAGCCGAATGTCTGAATGGCCGCTCAGGGAAGTAGATGAAGACCTTCTCAAAGAGTCCGCTTCGCTGCTTTCAGCTGACAGAAGGGTTCTCAGAATACTCAACGCCAGGGGCATAAGAAGCGCGGACGAAATAGATGCATTTCTCAATCCGGGCTTCTATCAGTGCCACAGCCCGTTTCGGCTTTCGGGAATGAGTGAAGCTGTCGAAAGAATAAAGAAGGCCATATCATCGGGCGAAAGGATCGGTATATTCGCTGATTCCGATCTCGATGGACTCAGCTCTCTCGCTGTTATGATGTCGCTTTTTGAGAAGTTTTCCATAACCCCTTCATACCGTTTCCCTGTCAAGGATGAGCCCTATGGTCTTACTGAGTCCGTCGTCGACGAGATGGCGGATAAGCGAGTTACGCTGCTTATCACAGTCGACTCAGGCATAAAGGATGTCAATGAAATCAAATACGCTGTTTCCCGTGGAATTGATGTAATAGTAACGGATCACCATGAGCAGGGCGATGAAATTCCGCCTGCTATTGTCGTTAACCCAAGGCTTAAAGAGTGTTCATATCCAGATAAGAACCTTGCGGGCGTAGGGGTGGCGTATAAGACCGCTCTGGCCGTTCTCATGAGCTACCTGCCGGTATTCAACAGCAGGGTCTTCCTGATAGCTTCGAAGGCTGAGGGATATGAAGTGGCCATGCTGACAGAGGGGGTTGTCCGTGAGTCCGCAGAAAAACCTGACTTTGAAACACTGCGAGATTACATTGAATCATTCAAAGATGAATCCTCAATCATGCTGACATCTGAAGCGGATTACAGCAAAATCAGCCCGCTTTTCCCTGGGAAAAAAGTTGCCGTATTGAATCCCGCAAAAAACGGAGTTACGGAAGCTGCCGCGACACGGACCGGTATTATCCCCCTGATTTCTCTTTTTAAGGAATACCAGCATTTTTCACCAGCGAAGATAAGGGAGTTCATATCGTCCGCTTCTCAGATGGTGGCGTTAGGCAGCATAGCGGATATCATGCCCATGACCGGTGAAAACAGGGTCATTATATGCCATGGGATGAGAGAACTTGAATCCACAACACATGAAAACCTGAGGCGCGTAATTGACGGCGGTCCGATGAGCTGTAAAAAAATCGGCTGGGAGATCGCCCCGCTGCTAAACACTCCCGGCAGATTTGGAATGGCGGAAATGACGGCCGATTTTCTTTTAAACAGCGGAAACAGTGAAGAGCTGGTAAACGAGATTAAGAGGCTGAACGAAAAAAGGAAAAGGACCGTTACAGCCGAATGTTCAAAAGTGCTGGAAATGATTCGAAGCGGAACGGTTGACGCATCCGGTGGGTTTATTTTTGTCAATGGCGGAGACATGGAGGAGGGGCTGACCGGACTTGTTGCAAACAGAATAAGCGACAAATATGCAAAGCCGGTGATTGTATACGCCTCCGTTTCAGAGGAACCCGGCTTTGTCAGAGGTTCCGGCCGTGCGCCTGAAGGTTTCGACTTCTATTCGGCTGTCGAACCTTTAATTGACCTGTTTGAAAGAATCGGCGGACACCCCCAGGCCTTTGGTTTTACGGCCAGCAGGGACGCGCTTAATGAGATTCAAAGCCGGATATCCGCAGGCCTTTCCGAAAAGAACTTTGCTGCTGTGGAACAGCCCGCTGACATGGAAATCGGCTCAAACGACATTTCATCATCCTTTCTGAATGCCCTTAAAGGCCTTGAGCCTTTCGGAAGGGACAATCCGTCTCCGCTCTTTATAATAAGAAATCTTAGAGCTGAAAACTTCACTGCCTTTGGAGCTGATAAACAGCATGGCAGATACGACCTTATCAATCCTGAATATGCCGAGGCAATAGGCTGGAACATGGCCCGTGTAATGGAGCGTGTTTTTCATGAAAGCCCGACCTTTGATGTTTTGGGCTCTCTAAGCCGAGAGAGCTTTATGGGCCGCACAAGGCTGAGGGTGCTTATTGAAAAAATCAGGCCGTCCGCGTCAGAGCTTACTGAAGCCCCTCGAGAACAATCTCTATCCTGTCAGCCTTTATAAATCCGGCGGCGGTATCGGCAGCTACGGTGTCTCCAAATGACGCCTTTCGTATAAGGCCGGAATCTACTCCCTGCTTTATCAGAAATGACTCAACTATGCCGGCTTTTCTTGCGGAATAGTTTTTCACATCGCGTTTTGACGTATGTCCGGCAATGACTACTCCTGAGGGACCCAGCTTCTTGATAATCTGTACGAGCTTATTAAGCCTCTCTTCTCCGGAAACGCTCAAAGCTCCCCGGTTTTTTCCGAATACGAGCCCGTCAGAAATATCAACGGTGTAGCAATTCCCCTTCTTTCGAAATCCGGATGCAAGCAGAAGCGAATACCTTGACGCTTCACTCTCCGCGATACGCGTTTCTATCTTTGAAATCGTATTGGCAATCTCAATCTCTTTTCCCATACGCCTGGTGTCCGCAATGATGGCAACGGTTTCAGCGTATTCAATCGCTGCCCGCGCGTGAAAATATGCTTCATCTATATTGCCGGTTCCAAATGATGAACGTGCTGCTCTAATTGATACAACCAGATCGGCGTAAATCCCGTATGGGATATAAGGTTTAATGTTTTCGTCTTTTTCCAGACGCTCAATCGCTTCAGAGGCCTTTTTTATAGCGTCGTTATAATCTGTTTCAGTAAAAGAATGGGCTGCCACGGCAAAAAGCAGGATAATGGCTGACGATAATATCCTCAATTTCATTTGCTTACCTCCGGAACAGATATGTGCCCCTCCAATTCATTGTATTTATTCAAAGTCTGCTGATATTCAATACGTGCCTGCAGCTTTTTGAACTGTGGCGCTGTAAGGCTTATTATGTAGTACGCTTCGCTCGTTTTACCCTCCGAAAGAAGGCGTTTTGATTTACCGATAGTTTTTTCTATTTGAGAGATATCATCTTTAACGGCCTGTGGATGATGCTCTTCAATGTAACTCGCAAGTCTGGATTCTGAGATGCCTATCATATTTTTTACACTATTGTCATTAATATCAGCTCCCGTAAGGAAGCTGCCTGTTATTAATACAATAAAAGAAATGAGTAAAATTCTATTCACCGTGTTTATCCTCATGGCAGAGTTAAATAATACTTTATAAACCATCCTGTCTGAAGCGGTATGATTCGTCCAGTTATGGAAAATACACAAATAATAGATTAAATATAACCGTATAGATGACGAAAATATAAAAGATTCTGGACAAACAGACCTTTTCTATTGTATATTCCGAATGATACGTAAGCAAGACAATTTTTCCTTTTTTAAGATGTATAAGCACATAAGTGTTTTTTGAGCATTGTTTTGGAAGCATACAAACCGATTAAACAGGTACTATATGGAAATTGACATCAAAGAAAGTGACGACAGAGTTCTCGTGACTGTTGAAGGCGACATCGAGATGATGACCATCAAGACTTTCAAACAGAAGCTGTTTGAGATTGGACAGAATATCGACAAGGATATTGAGATCGACCTTTCTGCGGTTGACTATATCGATTCTTCAGGTGTTGGTGTACTCATCAGCCTTTTAAAGCTCCAGAAAAAAAAGGGTAAATCCCTCAACATCAATAAAGTAAGCTCAAAGGTTCTTAATGTACTTAAGCTGAGTTCGCTTTCTGACGTTTTCAATATTTAACGGTCGGCCTCTGTGGATATACTTTCTCTTCGAATCGGAAACGGCTTTGATGTTCACCGTTTTGGCGCTAACAGGCCCCTCGTTTTGGGCGGCGCAGAGATTGATCATCCCGAGGGGCTTGTCGGTCATTCCGATGCCGATGTACTGCTTCATGCCTTGATGGATTCACTATTGGGCGCTTCCTCTCTTCCAGATATTGGAAGGTTATTCCCGGATTCCGATCAAAACTATAAGGATATTTACAGCCTTGATCTTCTGAGTCAGGTTTTCGGCATGCTTGATGATGGCGGTATCCAGGTCATTTCAATTGACTGTACAGTAATTTGCGACAGGCCTAAGATCGCTCCTTACATAGAAACTATGAAAAACAATATATCCAGGGCCATGAACGGCCTTGACGTCTCCAGAATTGGCATCAAGGGTACAACAACGGAAGGACTCGGTTTTACCGGAAGAGGTGAAGGAATTGCGGCTTCGGCTTCATCCCTTGTTCTGAGGGGCTGACCCACGCTACTCCTTTGTGCATAAGAATATCATCTTTTTTGATCTGGGCGTTACGGGTTCCTTTAGTACGCTTGAGTATACGTTTTCAATAACAAAACCGTTGTCCCGGATGAAGGGCTCTATTTCGTTCATCGAAAATGACCTCATAATGTGCCTGTCTCTGATCTCCTCTGTTGCCCCGTTTTTGTGGACATGGTATATGTAGTTTACCTCACAGACGGTTCGCCCCCCAAAGGAATCAATCTTCCTGAAACCTCTTTCTCTCTCAATCTGGATATTTCCGAACTGAGTGAGAGATACGCGTGAAATCTCCTTCTCACGGATAATCTCTATCGGATATGAGTTCCATAGCTCAATGAGCAGTCTGCCTCCCGGCTTAAGCGCTCGCCAGATATTCCAAAAAGTCCTGTCCACCTCGCTGTCGTCGACAAGATAGTTCATTGATCCGAACAGTGAGATGGCCATGTCGAATTCCTCGTACATGTCAAAATCCCGCATATCTGAATCTATGAACTTTATTCTGTTACCCTGACGGGCTCTGGCAATTTCGAGCATTTTTGGGCTGCTGTCAAGCCCAGTACAGGTAATTCCATAGCGCGATAGAATATTCAGGTGCTCACCCGTTCCGCATCCTATATCGAGGAGGGCAGGGGCGCTTTCATCCAGAAGAATTGAACGTACAAAGGATACATCGTCGCTGATGTCCCTGTGGTTCTCTTCAATCGAGAAGTAGTATTCTGCAAGTTCAGTGTAAAGTTTCATGCCTTTTTTCTGAAACTGTTAAATCTTCTGTCGTATATTTCGTATATCCTGCGGCGAACAATGTCGCCGTCTTCTTCAGTCATCAGCTCTTCTGCCAGGACTCTGCATTCTTCCGAGCTGACTGATCTTACTACGTTTTTTACCTGATACATGAAGGCAGGGCTCATCGAAAGGTGACGGAAGCCCAGTCCAATCAGAAGCATTGTGTAAACAGGGTCGCCAGCCATCTCGCCGCAGATCGAAACAGGTACGTCTGAACGGGCAGCCGAATCTGAAATCATTCTGAGAAAACGTAGTACCGCTGGATCAGCGGGGTTGTAAAGCCTGGCTATCTTTTCGTTGATGCGGTCAACGGCAAGAATGTACTGTACCAGGTCATTTGTGCCTACCGAGAAGAAGTCACAATAGGAAGCAAGCCTGTCCGCGTTAATAGCAGCAGAGGGGACTTCAATCATTATTCCTGCTTTGATGTCTTTTTTGTAGGTGATTCCTGCTGAGTCAAGTTCAGATTTTACGTCTGATAGTATCTTTTGGGCCTCCTTTAATTCGCCAACGCATGAAATCATGGGGAAAAGTATGCGCACATTGCCGTAAGCGCTTGCCCTTAAAATCGCTCTAAGCTGTATCCGAAACAGCTCTTCATTATCCAGGCAGAATCGGATCGCCCTGCATCCCAGAAAAGGATTTTTCTCCTTCATGGATTCCGTATAGCTGATTATCTTGTCACCGCCGATATCGATAGTCCTGATGGTTACAGGCTGAGGGTCGAAAAATTCAGCTGCCGTTCTGTATGCCTGGAATTGCGCCTCCTCATCGGGGAGCTTCTTGCCCATGAACAGAAATTCTGACCTGTACAGGCCTATTCCATGAGCTCCGAATCGGCTTACTGATTTCATCTCCTCAGGAACCTCGACATTCCCATAGATGAATATTTCCTCGTTGTCAGAGGTTTTTGCTCCCAGATTTGAAAGCAATTCAAGCTCCGCCTCAATTCGGGTGTAGTCATGCTCATACTGTTTGTATTCTTTCAGGACCTCTTCTGATGGGTTGATTATGACTCTACCGTGTATGGCGTCAACAATGAGCATATCCCCGGTTTTGACGGATGCCGTTGCGTTTATGGCTCCGACAATTGCAGGTATTCCCAGAGCTCGTGCCATAATCGCCGTGTGGGAAGTTCTTCCGCCCCTGTCGGTAACAAATGCTGATATCGCCATCCTGTTCATACAGGCCGTTTCACCGGGAGTAAAATCGGCCGCAACAAGAATATCGCCTTCGGATACGTCCATCAGAGGTTTTTCTCTGTGATTCATCAAGTTGGATATTATACGCCTGTTCAGATCAGAAAAATCTACTATTCGCTCCTTGAGGTAATCATCACCGGAAGCTTCAAGATTGTTTGTGTACTCAACAATGATATCATTGATGGCCCATTCCGCGTTTTTTTGTTCTCTTCTGATTATGTCCTTGGCCTTTTCAACAAGGAGGGGGTCTTCAAGTATCATGACATGTGTGGCAAAAATGTCGGACATCTCGGACGAGAGGGTTATGGCGACCTGTCGCTGTATAGTCTCGATATCGCTTTTGGTTGAGTGGACAGCTTCTTCGAATCTGGAAATCTCATTGTTGATGTTCCAGGTGTTAATAAAATAACGCGGAATATCTGGATTTCTTCTGCTCAGGACACGGGCCCTTCCGATTCTAATACCGGGTGAGGCAATCGTTCCGCTTGTGAATTCTTCGGACATCAGGCTATAACGCTCACAATTAAATTCTTTGTACTATCACGGATAAAAGGGTACTCTCTGAAGGCCCGTGGTCTGATCGTATCCCATCATGATATTGGCATTCTGGACGGCATTGCCCGACTGGCCCTTTAAAAGATTGTCAATCACCGATGTTACCAGAAGCCTTCCGGTCCTCTCGTCGGCAAAAGGCCTGACAATGCATCTGTTTGAGCCCCTTACGTCTGCCGTGTTAGGCGAACTATCTGTTACAGAAACGAATGGCGCATTCTTATAATAGTCAATGTATACTTCAAGGAGATCATCTGTCGTTGTTCCAGGCTTAAGGTCTGCGTACATATTGTTGAGAATCCCCCGGCTCATCGGAACAACCTGAGGGACAAAGAAGAGCTTAAGCTTGTCCTGTGATACTGAGTTTATTATGTTCTCGACCTCAACAAGATGCTGATGGCGGCCCTCCCTGTATGTGTTTACATTTTCCAGCCGCTGCGGAAAGAGGTTTGCCTCGCCTGAGCTCTTTCCCGCGCCCGAAACTCCGCTTTTGCCATCACAAATAATGCTTGTTTCAGCGGAGATCAGCCCTGCTTCCACAGCTGGTAGAAGCCCGAGTATCATACAGATTGCAAAACAGCCTGGATTACCGACAACTCTTGCAGCAGCGATTTTATCGGCATACTTCTCCGGGAGGCCATATACAGCATCAGCCATAACATCCGGTGCGCAGTGAGTATCATCCATCCCCTTATTTTTCGCGTAGACACTATAATCGTCTGTGTTTGAAAAACGGAAATCACCGCTGAAATCAATAACAGGTATTCCCTTTTTTATGAAATCAGAGATCATTGTCATGCCGGCTCTGTCAGGGGTTGAAAAAAAAGCTATGTCCGTATCGTAGTCAATCTCTTCCGAAGAGGCGACCTGCAGATCGCAGCTGCCTTTGAGATGCGGAAACACAGCGCTGACAGGCTTGCCGGTGTCCTTCCGGGCAACGAGCTGATGAATTTTGAACCCGGGATGGTTAAGGAGTATTTCAATAAGCCCAAGGCCTCCAAAGCCTGTGGCGCCGATTATTGTTGCTTTTTTCATTAGCGCACCTCATATCCAATTGCATGAGTTAAACTCACGGCAAAAATAAAGATTCTCACTGTATTGCATTCCGCGGCCGGAAAATGTATTTTCGTGCACTGACGCGGTCCAAATCAACAGAAACTTAAAAATGCACAGATAATGTTTAATTGAATTATTACTGATAAAACAAATCTATTTGCGGAGCATATTTGTAAAGATAATTTTGAGATATTATTCACATGCCTGATACTGGCTGTCTACTGTTTATCAGCTCGTATGACCCAATGCGATATCAGTGATGACATATCGCCGGGTATTGTTCTTTCAATTGTGCCGTAGAGGCAGCTGTCAAACAGTGAAAAAAAGTGTTTAATCTCAGCTTCATTGAAAAAAGATACCGTCGAACCGGCAATATCTTCCAAACTCGTCTGCCAGATGTCAGAGCCCAGATGATTCCCTCTTTTGAGATAGGTATCGCGGGTATTTCTTATTGTAGCCAGGAGTACAGCTCCATGTTTCATCACCCTGTATATCTCTCTGAGCATCACCTGCAGGTCATCCTTGTGACAATAGTGGAGCGAGCCCCAGGCAATAATAATGTCAACCGAGTTGTTTTTGAGCGGAATATTCCGGCTGTCAGCGGCAGCGAGAGGTACATCAGCTATAGCGGAAGCGTGAGCAAGCCCCTTTGTAGAGATATCCATGCCGGCAATTATATTGAAATCGAAATCCTGCAGAAGCTTCAGGTGTCTTCCGCTTCCGCATCCCAGGTCGACAGTAATCCCTGAAACAATATCCGGTCTCTCCCGGATTAGTCCAGCGAGCATACGGACCAGATTCTCATCCGGGTAGAACAGTCTGGATTTATCCCTGTTGTAATGATTTTGCCACTGTTTTTGCTTCATGTTTTTCCTTTATCACAATTTTAAGAGATTCTTCCGCGTTACGAACCGCCTCGTTTGCTCTGGTCATGCTGCCCGCGACTGATGCTATAACCCCGATTCGGTCAAGGTTGTTTGCCGGTTTTCTGACTGCAGCTCCAATATCCTTAAAAATCCTGCACAGCTGCACCTGTCCGCGTTTGACGTTACTTGCGCTGACGGAAGCAAGTATTCCGTTCCCGGCCGTAATGTATTTAATGATGCCGGCTTTTTTTGAGCGGTTAAAAGCGGGGGGATGAAAACCATCACCGGTTTGAGACTTGATTGCCTCACGTATAAAGCGGTAACCTGTTCTTGCGGGAACCATGACATCGGTGAGAAATTCGCCGCCGAATTCAG
The DNA here is from genome assembly GCA_963663865.1 of Spirochaetota bacterium. GTDB lineage: Bacteria > Spirochaetota > UBA4802 > UBA4802 > UBA5550. The sequence goes on along the minus strand of OY760686.1, from coordinate 1,949,748 downwards.
GAACTGCCTCAATGACAAAGAGCTCATTGTCCGGGCTTACGATGAGCTCAATTATCAGCGGTGAGTTCTGTATTCCAAACTCATCGGCTACTGTCTGTCCTATTTGCGTTAATTCCTTTGCAAATGATGAATATTCAGAAGGCGCGCTGTGTACTATATCTACAAAGTATGGCGGTGAAGTTGTGATTTTATCCGTCAGCTCAGCAAGATAATACCTCGAATTGTGGACAATGCCGATTGCGATAATCTCTTTTCCCGGAACAAATTTTTCATATATAAAGTCATTATTTGATGCTGAGGTATTGAGATGTCTTTGAAGCTCCTTTTTATTCTGTATCATGATTACGTCTGTTTTAGCATGTCCGCACACGGGTTTGGCCACAATTGGATAATCGGTCATTGATTCGTCTTTTTGAATCAGCCTTTTTATTGCAGTCGAGTTTTTCGGTGTGATTCGTACACCCGCTTTTTTAAGTCTTTCCCGCATAATTTTTTTGTCCAGAAATGCTGAAGTCGAACTATAGGGGATGTAGGGTATCCCGAACTTCTCAGCGAGATATGAGGCTGTACAGATTGCGTGACCGTATGATTTAGTCATTATCGCCGCGATATTCTCATCAAGCATAAGCTCACGTAGTTTAATGTACGCGGATTCATGGTTTTCAACAGATTCCTGTATTTTAAGATCGCAGAAAAGAAATCCAGGGGCCTGCGGGTTATTGTCGATTCCGATAACGTGATATCCGAGTTCAGAAGCTTCTCTAATTAGAGGGATCTGATTAACTCCCGCGCAAACAGAAATCAAATAGCCTTTGCTTTTCTTTTTAAAAAATGCCATGTCGCAATCCAGAGTAAAATATTTTGGTATAATACAGCCGTGAACTTGACAGAGTCAACTATTTATTGAATGTATGTTTCATGCAGTTTTTCAACAGAGAATAACGATAATAATAATTGGTTTACAATCCTGAATTAATGTAATAGATTAGTGATTGAAAAGACATCTGTCAGGCGCATTGAAATCGCGGCGACAGACGGGGCGGAAATACTAAAATGCAAAGAAAACGGATAATGTGCGAGCGTTGCGGCAGGGAGATGTCGACAGTCCATCTGACCGAGATCGTGAAGGATATAAAAAGCGAGGTTCATCTCTGCGAAAGATGCGCAAGAGAGATAGGTCTCAAATCAGACCTGTCAGGGTTTTCCGTTTCCATGCCTCAGCTTGCAGGCTTTATGGCTGAAACTCAGCAGCAGGGTTTTACCGAAAACCTTTACTGCAAAAGCTGCGGAATGTCCTATGAGATATTTACGCGCACCGGCAGGCTTGGTTGTCCCGACTGCTACGTTGATTTAGCTCAATCTCTTAAAGACGTTATTGAATCGATTCACCATGGCGGGCAATACCGCGGACAGGTGCCTGAGCAGATGCAAACTGGAAAAGTCGAGAGAATAAAACCTGATACATCGACTCAGCATAATATACCGCTTGAAGAACAGCTAAATGCGGCTGTAGCAGAGGAAAGATATGAGGACGCGGCGCTATTGCGGGATTTAATCAGAAATGGAGCGTCATAAAATGCTTAAAGGATTATTTGAAGAGACAGGAAAAGCACCGGGGCTTTTCTGGAAAAACTCAGGCCCTCTGAGCGATGTTGTCCTGTCTACACGAACAAGAATCATCAGGAACTTCAGATCATTCCCATTTCCCGGCAGAATGAACCCCGCCGAGGCCGAATCGCTGTTTAAGCTGCTTACTGAGGCATCGCTGCGTCTTGACGATTCGGTAATAATCAGGCTTCGCGACATTACGGACATTGAAAAAAGACTGCTTAGAGAAAGGAACCTGATTACATCTGAAATGGAAAGCAATAGTAATGCCTCTGTTCTTATTGGTCGAGACAGCGATTATTCTGTTCTGCTTAATGAAACAGATCACTTTAAAATTCAGGTAATCCTTCCGGGGCTACAGATTGACGAATCACTTGAAACTGCATCAAGGATTGAAAAGGTATTAGGAAAAACTGCTCCATTCGCGTTTTCAAAATCCCTTGGATATCTGACATCTTCCCCATACAATCTTGGAACAGGAATAAAGTGTTCGATAATAGTTCATCTTCCATCAGTTGCATTGTCAAAATCTGTACATGAACTGCAAATGAAAATAATGGATTCAGGCGTTTCAATTGTAGAGACATCCGGCCCGGGAAGCAGGGCTGTCGGATCGCTTTTTTACCTGTACACAGGTCATGGCCTTGGCAAGAGCGAAGAGGATATTATAAATTCAATTCAGTCTGCTTCAGGAACCGTTTTAAACTTTGAGGACCGCCTCAGGGACGAATACGTTGCCGCAAACAGGCTTGAACTTGAAGATCGAATATGGAGATCGTTCGCGGCTCTCAGTTACGCGAGAAAAATTAGCTACGCGGAAGCGATGGATCATCTATCAAATCTGAGATTAGGAATAGTTCTTTCAACTATCAAAGGCATCAGCATTCACGATGTTACGGATATTATGGTTACTTCGCAGCAGGCCCATCTTACGCTGCTTGGAGGAGTAATGGATTCATCTGCCGGCTACGATGAGCGGAGGGCCGGGTACATCAGGAATAAACTTAAGGAAATCCGGTCACAATATGTTTGAGTTTACAAGGCGTTCAAAAAGGGTTCTTGAGGAGATGTCTCAGGTCGAGGGGAGGCGTCTTAATTCCAGCGTACTTGAGCCGGAACATATTCTTATAGCCCTTCTTCACGATGAGGACTCTGTCGCGGCGAGAATTCTGAGAAATATCGGCATTGATTTCATTTCGCTGGAACGGGACATAAGCTCATGTCTTGAAAAAGAAACAGGATCTTCACTTTCCGAAAGGATACCGGTAAGTTTCAGATACAGGCGAATTATCGAGATATCCAGAGAGGAGGCCAAGAACCTGAAAAACTCATACATTGGAACTGAACATATTCTGCTCGCAATTTTTCGGGACGGTACCACAAAGGGACTTGAGTCTCTATTCAGCGAAGGGATTGATTACAGCGTAGTGCAGGCGGAAATACTGAGAGTTTTGGGAGTAAAAGTGCCTATAGAAAAGTCATCATCCACAGACAACCAGTCAAAAAAATCTCAGCTTGATGAGTTTTCTACTGACCTGACAAAAATGGCGTCGGAAAACATGCTTGACCCGGTCATTGGACGGGATTCCGAGATTGATAGAATAATCAGGATTCTTTCGCGGAAGAAGAAAAACAATCCAATTTTAATCGGTGAAGCCGGCGTAGGTAAAACTGCTCTTGCAGAGGGCCTTGCTCAAAAAATAGTAATGAAGACAGTGCCAGCCTCAATGTTCTCATGCCGTGTCCTTGCCCTTGACCTGCCAGCCATAGTTGCCGGAACCAAATACCGTGGAGAGTTTGAAGACAGGCTGAAACGGATTGTTGAGGCCATACGGCAGGAAAAAGACCTGATAATCTTTATAGACGAGATTCACACCATAATCGGAGCCGGGGCAGCCGAGGGCGCAATTGACGCCGCCAACATCCTCAAGCCTGCTCTCGCTCGCGGCGACCTGCAGTGTATTGGGGCAACAACGCTGAAAGAGTACAGGCAGCACCTTGAAAAGGATCCCGCACTTGTAAGAAGATTTCAGCCAGTTATGATAAATGAGCCCGGCCGGGAAGAAACCTGTGAAATTCTCAGGGGCCTTAAAAGGCATTACGAAATACATCACTGCGTCCGATACGACGAATCAGCCATACGCGAAGCAGTGGTGCTGTCTGAGAGGTACATAAAGGACAGGTATCTTCCGGATAAAGCTATAGACCTCATAGATGAAGCGGGTGCGACAGCCAAGCTCCGCAGTCATGAAAAGCCGGCTGATATAACAGCTCTTGAAAAAAGAATTGAAATTCTTAACTCAAGAAAGAACGCCCTTGTCATGTCTCAGGAGTACGAAGAGGCTGCCGCCGTGAGAGACGAGATTATCGCCGATAGAGAGCTCCTGAAATCCAAGCTTTCCGACTGGCAGGAAAGGATCAATGACTACGAGGTTGTCGTCACCGCTTCCAATATTGCCTCCATTGTCGCCGAATCTTCAGGTATTCCGGTTGATACTATAAAGGACGAAGAGAGCATCAGGCTGCTGGAAATGGAGAAGTATCTCTCGTCAATCGTTATAGGACAGGATGAGGCTGTTTCTTCCATTTCCAAAGCGATAAGACATTCAAGAGCCGGACTCTCCGACAATACAAAGCCTCTTGCTTCCTTTCTTTTCCTGGGGCCAACCGGAGTAGGTAAAACAGAACTGGCAAAGGCGCTGTCAGAGTTCCTGTTCCAGGACCGCCGGAGCCTTATTCGCATTGACATGTCCGAGTACATGGAAAAGCATTCAGTGTCCAGGCTCATCGGCTCTCCGCCAGGCTATATCGGTTATGAGGACGGAGGGCAGCTTGCGGAAAAAATTCGCAGGAATCCATATTCGGTGGTTCTGCTTGATGAGGTAGAAAAAGCGCATCCTGACGTCTACAACATTCTTCTACAGGTCTTTGATGAAGGTGTTCTGACTGACAGCAGCGGTACAAAGGTCAGCTTTGCTGATGCCGTTATTATTATGACATCAAACGCCGGAAACAGGAATATCCGCAGGCTTCCCAGGACCGGGTTTGTTGATTCTGAAACCGACAATTCGTCTGCAGGCGAAAAATATCTCGAAGAGATGAAAAGCTTTTTCAGCCCTGAGCTTATTAACCGCATTGATGATATTATTGTGTTTAACAAACTGATCAAAAAAGATGTCGCAGAGATAATAAATATACAGCTTGAAAAACTTGCTGAAAGAATGATGCCCCGTCGTATAAGGCTGAAATTCTCACAGGCTCTCAAGAGTTACCTCCTCGAAAATGGCTTTAGTGAAGACTATGGAGCAAGGAATCTTAAGAGGCTCATCCGCCACAGGATAGAAGATGAACTTGCATTTTCCATATTAGGCGGCACTGTACATGACGGCGATGATGTTACCGTAACAGTAAAGAACGACAAAGTCGTTATCAGGGCAAAGTCTGTCAGCAGCGACGGTAAAAAAGAAGCCCCGGCGCATGTTTAATTGATAAAAAAGAACATCGTTAGTGCATTATTCTTGACACTTCATGCCTGAAAAATGAATTAATAATCAATACAGTGAACCGGTATTGCCTCAATACCATAATTGATCACCGGTTTTTCGCAGGATAAATCCTTTTATTTAAGAATTGTTCTGTGATTACGAGTATGCAAAATCAAGCTGCTTTTCATCATTTTTATAGAACATACAGAGGTACAAGATGGGAAAAACAACCGCACAAAAAATATTCGATGCACACAGGGTTGAATCGCTTTCAGGCGGAATAAATGTGCTGAAGCTTGACGCTGTTTTCTGTCACGAAATAACAACCCCGATAGCTATTAACGATCTTATAGCAAGGGGCAAGGACAGGGTTTTTGATCCTGCAAAAATAAAAGCAGTTATTGACCACGTTACGCCGGCAAAAGACTCAAAGACAGCTGAACAGGGCAAGGTTCTGAGAGACTGGGCAAGGAGACATGGCATAAAGGACTTTTTCGATATTGGCAGAAACGGAGTATGTCATGCGATATTCCCGGAAAAAGGATTCGCGCGGCCTGGTTACACAATAATAATGGGAGACTCCCACACATGTACTCATGGAGCCTTTGGTGCCTTTGCCGCAGGAGTCGGGACAACAGACCTCGAAGTTGGAATTCTTAAGGGTGTGTGCGCGTTTAAATCACCGGAAACAATGAAGGTTAATATTACAGGCTCACTCAGAAAGGGTGTTTACGCGAAAGATGTGATTCTCGCCGTAATCGGGAAAATAGGCGTAAACGGAGCAACAAACAGAGTCATTGAGTTCACCGGCCCGGTAGTTAATGACATGTCCATGGAGTCGCGTATGACACTTTCAAATATGGCTGTTGAGGCCGGGGCAACAAGCGGAATATGCTATCCTGACATGAAGACGGTTGATTACCTCTGGCCTTTTATTAAGGATGAATACCCCGGAAAAGACGAGGCCCTTGCTGATTTCACCGGATGGGTCTCTGACGCGGATGCTGAATATTCCGAAAAGGTCGAGATAGATGTTTCAGACCTTGTGCCAATGACAACTTTCGGCTATAAGCCGGACAATGTTAAGCCAGTCTCTGAGATGGAAGGGACACACCTTGACCAGATATATATTGGATCGTGCACAAATGGCAGGATTGAAGATCTCAGAATCGCGGCAACAATACTTAAAGGGAAAAAGATCGCTGACATGGTGAGGGGCATAGTTTCTCCGGCAACCCCTGATATATTCAAAAAGGCGCTTGATGAAGGAATTATAGCGGTATTTATGGAAGCAGGATTCGTTGTCACAAATCCGACATGTGGAGCATGCCTCGGCATGAGCAATGGCGTACTTGCTTCCGGAGAGGCCGCGGGGGCAACAACCAACAGGAATTTCAACGGCAGGATGGGCAAAGGCGGTATGGTTTATCTCATGAGTCCAGCCACAGCAGCCGCTTCAGCAATTGCCGGTAAAATAAAGAATTCAGAATTATTCGAAGGGTAGGTAAGCAATGAAATTATTTAATGGGAAGGTACTTTTCTTAGACCGTTCAGATATCAACACTGATGAAATTATCCCCGCAAAATACCTGACAGAGATAAGCAAGGACGCTCTTAAGCCCTATCTGCTTGAGGACCTGAAGCTTGAAGGCTTTAATCCCTCAACGGACCTCGGGGATGTCAGAGTCATAATAACCAGGGAGAACTTTGGTTGCGGATCATCACGTGAACATGCTCCATGGGCTCTCGAGGTTAACGGAATCAACCTTGTTATCGCTGAAAATTTCGCCAGAATTTTCAGACAGAACATGTACAACTGCGGAATGATGGCTGTTGAATTAGACAGAAACAGCATAGACGGGCTCTTTGCAAAATACGCTGGAACTGACGCTGAGATAAAAACCGACTTTGAAAACAGCCTGATAACAATTAAAAACAAAGCCAGCGAGGAAAAGTTCAGCTTCAGCATATCTGACTTTGACAGGGATCTTGTCAAGGCCGGAGGCTGGGTTGATTACGCTGACAGCAAGTATTAATCAATAGACGCGTTTTATATTACGGCCATCGGTTATACTGCCTCTGGCCGTAAACGGAATTATATACCAGCCGTTTTTATAGTAACGGTCGAGGCCCAGCTTTACAGCCGGTGAAGGGATGTCCTGAATGAAACGCCTGTTAAATTCCAGTGAGATGTACAACTGCTTTGTGATGAAATCAAGATCAATCGGTCCGTTTATCTTCAGCCTGATATCATCAGAATTGAATATAAAGGACTTGATATTGAGCTCCGTTTTCTCAAAGTTGATATTCCCGTAGATTTTGTTGAATTCGAGATCCTGCAGCTTGTATCTGAGCTCAGTCAGCCATATTCCGAGGCCGTTCTGAATACCTGTGTTTACTATCTTGCCGTTATCAATGCTTATTTCAACATTCCCGCTTAAGGTTTTAAGTATATCGCTGTTTAATTCGCCTGAAAGGCTTCCTTCTCCGGCAGCAATACCAAAAAAACGGTTTTTAATGCTCTCGTCGAATGAGGCAATGTCCTGCATCTTTGCATTGCTGAACGAGAAATGCGTAAACAATTCAGGAGCAGCCTGTTTTGACACGATGCTGCCTGTCCCCTTAAAGGTACCGCCGAATATGTTGAGGCTGAATCTGTCAATCGCTATGACCTTGCCTTCCGCAGAATAGCTAAGCGCTGCGTTTGAAGCCTCCAGATTTCCGACCTTTAACTTGCCCGCCACAATATTTCCGGCAATTCTTATCGGGAAAGTGAAGTTGACTGGTTTTTTAGGGACAGCTATTCCGGTATTTTTACTTGTATCGTCTGCTGTCCTGATATCCAGGCGATCAAGTTTGAAATCTGCAAAGACCCTTTTAAAAGCTCTGTCGGTTGAAGCTATTGAAACCTTACACGGATATCCCAATACTTTAGCCGTTATGTTTTCGTTTTTAAACATATTTTCGTTTATATCAATACCAGTTGTTACACCGCTGACCACATCACCGTAACTTATATTTTTCAGAGAAACACTCCCAGAAAACATCTGATTGTCATAATTCATTCTACCGGTAACACTGCCATTCAGCTCAGGGGGGATTACTTCGACAATGTTTCTCAGGTCCGGCAGGGTGGTGTCGATATCCGTAGCGGAAAAGGAAATTTGGCCGCTTCTAACCTTGTATAGCAGTCTGTTCAGAGACAGAGAGGAGTTGTTTATTTTCCCCTTTACATCTGAAAGAAATAGAGTCATATAAGAATCGTTCATTCGCCGGAAAACCTTTGCGTAACCGTCCCCGTAAACCAGCGACTTGCTTTTTGTCAATGTAGACACAGCCTTTGCATGCCCTTCGATATTCAACTCCCTTGAATCAAAAGCATAATGTATTTTCAGCGAGTCAACATTGCCTGTTACTGTATTGTAGGGCTGGGGATTGGGCTTTCCGGTCCATCTGTAAACCCATAAAAGCGAGCACCTGTCGAGAGCAGAATCCCCCTCAATGAGAAACCCCTTATCGTCGATAGTAAACTTAATCTCCGGCTGAAGCGTACCTCTTCCTCCCGAAAGAGTCAGTCTGCTGCTTTTAAATGAAAAAACTCCATCGCCAAGGGGTTCAACATCAGCGTCAAAGTTATATCCGCCGTTAAGAGGCTCAAACACACCAGTGCAGCTCTCAAATGACACTGTTGCATTAGCGAATTTGATGCTGTCAATGCTCGCCTTAATGCCAGACCCATCGCCTTTTTTTTGGGGGATATTCCCGGTGATGCTGTCAAGATTGGTCTTACCGCTGGAATCGATTGTGAGCGTCAAAAACATGTCCTTAATAAAGACATAGTTTATCTTCAGTTCTTTATCCAAAAGGCTTTTCAGGCTGTAGCCAAGCGACGCTTCGGAGGCGGTTAGCAGAGGTTTTTCTTCGCCTTCGCTGCTTCGCATAAGGCTTATGTTTTGAAGTGTTATGCCACGTAAGGAATATGAAAGCTTGCTGAAGCTGACATTAAGCCCCATACTCTCGCGAACCTTTTCCTGCACAAGATCGCGTACCTTTTCCTCAGGGAAAAAGTAAATCAGGGCCGCCGTTGATGAGGCGATAACAGCTATGAGGGCTGTTGTGGAGATAAGAATGATTTTAAAAACTTTTATTTTTCGCGGCTTCACGTTTTCTTTCCAGAGCGGCCTGCTTTTTGAAAAAATGAACGGTTTTTTCAAGTTCAAGCAGATCCGTACATATTAGTTTTCCGGCTTCAAGCTTTATATGTTTATCCTCAAGTAGCTGAACCATGAGGATATCCCCCTTTTCCGGCGGAAGTCCGACCATCTTTATCAGCTCTCTTGCGCCGAATTCAAAATTATGCTGCATTTTTGAATCAGTTTTAATCTTCTGCTTTTCAACCTGTGTCAGAAGGGTGTCATAGACCCGGCCGATATCATCTTTAATCATCAGGTTTTCGAGCTGTCTGTATGCTGTCCAGATTCTTTCGCTGAGAAGCTGAATGAGCCTTGTTGCCAGCTGAGGCTGTTCCTGTACCATGTTTTCAAAGTTGGACTTATTGATTGCAAGCAATTTAACATCGCCGAAAGTAATGGCTGACGCGCTTCTCGGTTTATTGTCAAGGATGGCCATTTCCCCGAAAATATCACCGGGTTTTAAAACGGCAAGCAGCACTTCCTCATTTACAATTTTCGTAATCTTAACGCGCCCTGACTGAATAATAAAAAGCTCAAATCCTGGCTCATATTCACTGAATATTACGGTGTTGTCTGTGTAGACGCGGTTCATCTGGGCGTTGTCTGAACTTTCAGCTGCTTTGTAAGGGGCTTTGAGCGTCTGCAGCCGTTTCATGGCGGCATCGACATTGTCACCGGAAGGGCAGTACTGCAGATAGCGCTGGTACGCATAAACAGCGTGTTTGAAGCTTCTCTGTTTCATATAGTATTCGCCTATCTGGAAAAGACGCGAGGGATCTTCGCTGACAGAGTCTTTGAAAGTCAGGCTTGCAATGGCATGGTCGAAATCTCTGAGCTTGCGGCTGAAGAAACGGATAATCTTCATTGCAACGGCAGGGTTTTTCTGAATGAGAAGTCCGAAAAGCTCCCTGTCAACCGAGATGAGCGACACGTTTTCAAGTGCGATAGCGGTCTCAATTCTGGAATGACCGCTCATACAGGAAATAACTCCGAAAAAATCACCCGGTCCAAGAACAGAATAGGGCTCCTCAGCAACAACCTGGATCTCCTTGGAAACCTTAACTCGTCCGGCCCTGATGATGTAGAAGTTGTTGGAGTTTTTTTTCCCTTCGACAATAATGAAGGAATTTGCAGGGTAGTTTTCAATCGTAAATTGAGTGGCAGCCATTTTCCCTCTGTTATAGCTTAAGAATACAGTACCTTAATTCATTCGGCAAATTTACATCGGGTATCGAACATTTTTAAGGACCCTGAATCACCCTGCATGAAAAAAGCATGAACAGTTTATTACTAAGGTTCGCTGTTTTATTAGTCAATTAGTTTTTTAAGCCTGTTAAGCTCGTTCAGTGCGTCAAGAGGAGTTATCTTGTCGGTGTCAATTGACCTGACAGCCTGAATCACAACATGATTTGCGGCGTTGAATATTTGAAGCTGTTCCGAAGGGGAATTGCTGTCATCTGTGCTGTTATTAAAGGTTTTTGCTCCATTCTCAAGCCTTTCCTGTATCTCGTTAGCCCTTGATACGATCTGCCTGGGAATGCCCGCTAACTTTGCGACATGTATTCCGTATGACTTATCCGCCGACCCCGGGATTACTCTGTGTAAAAAATCAACCCCGTCGATTCTCTCATTTACCATTACATTGTAATTTACAATTCCCTTTTTTGATCCAAGTTTAACGAGTTCATGATAATGGGTCGCGAACATTGTCTTTGCCTTAAGATACCTCAGGATGTATTCTACGACAGCCCAGGCAATGGACAATCCGTCATATGTGCTCGTGCCTCTTCCGACTTCATCCATAATGATAAGGCTCTTGTTCGTCGCGTTGTTGAGAATAGCCGCTGTTTCATTCATCTCGACAAGAAATGTTGATTCGCCCCTCGATATATTGTCTGAAGCACCAATACGGGTGAATATTCTATCAACAACGGGTATTCTCGCGGAAGTAGCGGGAACGTATGAGCCTGTCTGAGCCATGAGCTGAATAATCGCGCACATCCTGATATAGGTAGACTTACCTGACATGTTAGGCCCGGTAATTATCCTGATAATGTTATCATTAGAGTCAAAGTTAATGTCGTTCGGTACAAAGGGTTCCTTTGTGTAGTATTTTTCTACCACAGGATGACGGCCGTCACGAATATCCATTGTCCCGTTCTCATCAATTACAGGCCTGACAAATCTGTTTTGCAGAGCGGACGATGCCAGGGACTGCAGAAAATCAACGCGCCCGGCCCATCTGGCATTGCGCTGGATATCCTTCTGCCTTTCAAGAACATCGTTTCTGAGCTTCTCAATTTCATTTTTTTCAATACCGACAATCTTCTCGTCAGCGCTGAGAATGTCCGTCTCAAATTCCTTGAGCTTTTCGGTGGTATATCTCTCCGCGGACACAAGTGTCTGTTTTCTTTGATACTCTGAGGGAACATTTTGTGTCTGCCCCTTACTGACCTCAATATAGTAACCAAGAACCCTGTTATACTTGATCTTGAGAGTACTTATTTGAAGGCGTCTCCGTTCTTCTTCCTGGTATTCTATAATCCACTGTTTTCCGTTTTGTTTAATTGAATATAGCCGGTCGAGTTCCTCAAGGAATCCCTCTCGAATGACACGTCCGTTTTCAGGTGAAACAGCAGGCTCATCAGTAATTGCCGAATTGATTCTCGAACACAGTGGGCCTAAATCCGTTATAGGAGCCATAACAGCAGACAAAGCAGATTCGCCCTGAGAGCGTATTAGCCTGTCCACATCGGCTATCGCTTTTAGCGAATTGTTTATCGCGATAAAGTTTCTCGGGTTTGTTTTAATGAGGCTGAGTCTTGAAACAAGCCTTTCAACGTCAGCAATACGTGCAAGAATATCCCTTATCTCATTTATAAAGTCGGAATTGGCCATTAAGTATTCTACCGAATTAAGCCTCTCCTCTATTTCGTCTTTTGAGAGCAGCGGTTCAAGGATGCTGCGTTCAAGCATTCTCTTTCCCATGGCGGTTTTTGTGAGGTTGAGAACTGAAAACAATGTCCGGTTCCTGGAATAATCCTGCTGGTTTTCAACAAGCTCAAGGTTGATTATCGTCGCGTCGTCAAGAACCATCTTGTCTGATGCAGAGGATATCTGAGGATTTGACAGGTGGCTTATCATCTGCCTCTGCGTCTCTTGAATATAATACAGTATGGATCCGCATGCGAGAAGAAGGTTTTCCGTATTGAGTCCCAGCCCCTTAACTCCGCAGGTTCCGTAAACGCCGGTTACAATGTCTGCCATGTAGTCGTGATCGTAGGTCCATGAATTAACCTGATAAACGGAAATGCCCTTCTGTTTTATATACTCTTTAAAAAAGGGGGGGATATCGGCACAATCCTTCTTTAAAACTATTTCACGCGGATTGAACCTTGCGATCTCACCGCGCAGAACGTCCTGTTCAGACTTAATCTCCGTTAAGTAAAAGTCTCCCGTAGATATATCTACGAAGGCCATGGCTGCATTTCCTCCGCTGAATACTGCCGAGGCTAGAAAGTTGTTGTCGTCCGACTGAAGCAGGTTTGATTCAAGCACCGTTCCGGGAGTTATTATACGCACGACCTCGCGCTTTACGATACTGCCGCTTGATGGCTGAGACTCAGTCTGTTCGCATATAGCGACCCTGAACCCGGCTTTAATCAGCCTGGCGATATAGCTCTCCGCTGCGTGATAGGGGACACCGCACATTGGAACGCTGTTCTGTCTCGAGGTAAGCGCAATATCAAGGGCGGCAGAGGCAACTTCCGCGTCCTCGAAGAACATCTCGTAAAAATCTCCCATTCTGAAGAAAAGTATGTCGTCTTTATGTCTCTTCTTTATATCGAGATACTGCTTTATCATTGGAGTAAGTGTAGCTTCCATTATTCGTCACCGTAAATGTAAATATACTTGTTGTCAGGCGAGATTCGCACGATGTTTCCGTTGATTCCGTATTCCTCGGCCAGCCTGATTCGTGCCCTGAGAGCGGTCTCCGGAGTGCTGTATTTCCCGGTGTAGTGGAAAAAACCCGAGTTTGTGCGGATTGTTACAGTCGATGAAAATCCGGCAAGTATCTTTTTTATTCCCTTGGCTCTTGCGATGTCCTGAAAAGGTCCGATGGACAGGGCAAAGTAAGTACTCTCTTTTGTGGTTTTTTCCTGTTCAATGACAGGACTGATATCAATTACATCAGCACTCCCGAAGACGGAGCTGTCGGGCATAAACGGTTTCAAAGAAGCTCCTTTGCCTTTTAACTCAGAAGCTCTGGTCTTACAGATTGCTGATTCCGGTGAATCGGGATAAAGCTCCATGCACTTCGTGTAGGCTGAATATGCTCTGTCCGGGTCACGCGTCTTATCGTAGTATTCACCCAACAGGAAAAGCGATGCAGGATGATATTCAGTACCCTGGGATTCTTTGAGCAATTCTGAGAGCCGCATAACGTAGGGTCTGGAATAACCGGTCTCCTTGAGAATTGCTGCTGATGAGTATAGAAGCGCTCTGTTTCTGATATTTGGTGAAACAGATTTGTCAATAATCGCCTGAGACTCCCTTCCGGCTGATTCATAATCACCGGTATATATGGCAGCTTTAATCGCAAAAAACCTGAATCTGTATTCGTATGCTCCTGCTTTAAACTTCCTCGCATAGTGGAGTGATTCATCTCTCAGTTCTTTCCACTTTGCTGAGATTTCAAGTATTTCGCATATTCTAAAGGCGGCGAGTTCTGCCTTGCCGTGACCTCCGTAGCGAAGGAGTATCTTTCTATACTCCCTGAGGGAATCTTCCGGCGTGTTCTGAAGGCCTGCGTAGAGGTACAATACCTCTGGTGTGAGCGGGCTTCGCGAATACTTTTTGAGGAAGATGCTGCACCTTGACATGACTTCAGACCGCCTGTTAGCGGCGCTGCTTTCAGATATTGACCTGTACAGCTCAGCATCTTCTCCAGCCTGAAGTGCGGCTGCTGAGAGGAGAATAATGCAAAATATTGTATTTCTAGCTCTCGTTTTTTTTGCCATACAGGGTAGACCCGATAATATGACTTATTTCAACCTGAACCGGCCTGCCGATATCGCTCTCATTTCCTTTCAGAATTACCGGATGATTAAGCGATGTTCTTCCGATAAGATCGCTGACTGATCTTTTGCTGCTTTTTTCAGGAATAACCGCTTCGATACGTCCTATACGAGCTTCAAGCTTCTTAGTTGAAAGAGACCTCTGAAGTGAAATAAGTTCTTTAAGTCTTGTAATCTTCTCCTGACGTGATAGGCAGTCCTTTCTTTCCGCTGCGGCCGTTCCTTCGCGCGGGGAGTATGCGTACATGAAGGCGTCGTCGTATCCGATCTCTCTGACAGCACGCAATGTCATTTTAAAATCATCTTCAGTTTCACCGGGATACCCGACAATTAGATCTGTTGAAACAGAAAAATCCGATAACTCGTTTCTGAGATGATCAATAATCCTCATGTAATCACTCAATCTGTAACCCCTGTTCATATCGGCAAGTATTCTGTCAGAACCGCTTTGAAGGGGCAGGTGAATACACCTTGAGATATTTGGATTGTCGCGAATTACCCTGACAATATCTAAGTTGAAATCCCTGGGGTGCGAAGTCAAAAAGTGAATTCTCTTCAATCCAGTTATTGATGCGGTTTTTTCAAGTAGCGAATAAAAAGGGATATCTCCTGAATCCTGGCCGAATTGATTCACGTTTTGCCCGAGCAGTGTAACTTCGATAACACCATTTTTTGACAGATTTTCAATATACTTGATAATCTCTGAAGAATCGAAAGAAATTAGCGGCCCCCTGACATATGGAACAATACAGTATGAGCAAAAATTACCGCATCCATGTGTTATAGTCACAAAGCTGTTATAACTTGAATTTGCCGGACCTGGCCCAGGTTGTCCGAAGTAATCTTCACGATCCTGCGATAACCATGCTCCAGTTCGTGAAGCCTTGAGAATCTGCCCGACATGGGCGCTCTGGTAGGGGCCCAGAACCACATGGGCTATTCCTTCATTTATCAGGGCCTCTCCGTTGCGCTGTGCCATACATCCGGCTACAACGACGGTAGAATTTCTGACAGATATTTCGGGGGAAGCCGTCTTGATTCTGGCAATGACTCTGTCTTCAGCCCTCTGCCTTACCGAGCAGGTGTTGTAGATTCTAATGTCTGCTAAATCAGGGCTGGAAGCCTCAACATAGCCCTCAGAAAGCATTGACTCCTTCATAACCTCAGAATCGTTCAGGTTCATCTGACATCCAAATGTTTCTATATAAAAGGTTTTACTCAATTCGTCCTCATAATAAATCAATTGCCGCTGGGCATGATCATTTAGCTTTCTTGTCAAGCCCGGTTTTTTTATATATCTTATCGATGTTTTTTAAATATCTGTCGAGATTAAAAATGTATTCAATTTTTTCTTTCCCCAGCCTGGAAGCAATCTCATTGTTTTGAAGAGTAAGCTCCTGCAAAGTTCCTTCGCGTTTCCAGACCCTCATTGCCATGTCCTGAACCGTTTTGTAAGCATCCTCACGCGAATAACCGCATTCAATGATGGCAAGAAGAAGGCTCTGTGAATAAAAAAGCCCTCCGGTTTTATTAATATTCTCCATCATGTTTTCAGGATAGATATGCAGATTTCTGATTATGAAAACCATCTTGTTAAGCAGATAGTCAAGTGCGATCGTAGAATCCGGAAGAATGACCCTTTCCGCTGAAGAGTGAGAAATATCGCGTTCGTGCCAGAGGGTCATGTTCTCAAGAGCAACATTCATGTTTGACTTAATTACTCTTCCGAGTCCGGTTACCCTCTCTGAAAGTATAGGATTGCGCTTGTGAGGCATAGCTGAGGAGCCCTTTTGTCCCTTCTGAAAGGGTTCTTCAATCTCCCTTACCTCGGTTCGCTGCAAATGTCTGATTTCGGTCGCAAGCTGATCAAGCGAACCGGCCGTAATGGCAATTGCAGCCATAAACTCCGCGTGCCGGTCTCGCTGTATTACCTGCGTCGAAACCGGATCCGGCTTTAGACCAAGCAGCTCGCACACCTCCGCTTCAATGTCAGGGTCGATATTGCTGAAGGTTCCAACCGCGCCGGAGAGCTTCCCGAACGATATGTTGTCTACCGCACGGGCTATCCTTTCACGGTTACGTTTGAATTCTTCGAAGTACAGCGCCATCTTAACGCCAAAAGTAGTTGGTTCAGCGTGAACTCCGTGTGATCTGCCCATGCATGGAACGTTCTTCAGCTCTATGGCCCTGTCCCTTAAAGCTGAGATGAGCTCATCAACACCGGAAAGCAGAATATTGCCTGCCTGTTTCATCTGAAGACAGAGGGCCGTGTCGCCGATATCGCTTGATGTTAAACCATAGTGAATGTGTCTTCCTGCCGGACCGACTTTTTCGTTTACGGCTGTAAGAAATGCGATTACATCATGATGCACTTCATTTTCAATTTCAAGAATCCGGTCGAGGTCAAAATCCGCTTTTTCCTTTATTTCTTTCAGATCGCTGTCTGGAATCATGCCTCTTCTGTTATATGACTCACATACTGCAATTTCAATATCAAGCCAGAGCCTGAATTTGTTCTCGAGAGACCATATATCCGCCATCTCTTTTCTTGAATATCTATCAATCATTTGTCATGCTCCATTTAAACATTTTATGAGGTATCGAAAAGCAGGCCATCAACAGATAAAGTGACTCTATATTTCTGTTTGCCTTTTTATTAGCTGCAGGATAGGGCCCTGCGAAATCTAAATTTAACTCTATTATTCAAAAACCCTTTAGCTGGTACACTATCGCTGAAGGGGCATATTTTTCAATAACAAATTGAGATGTTAATAGTATCCGGACAATCATCTGCATGTGCTAATGAACATGATCAAAAGACCAGAAAAACAATTGACATGCCAGCCAATAAAATTGATACACGGACGATTTAATAGAGGCCATTTCCCGCATGAACAGATTCTATATTACCCTTTTTCTTTTACTATTCAGCAATGTTTTTATGACATTCGCCTGGTACGGCCATTTGAAAAAGTTATCAGGATATCCATGGCTTGTTGCCGCTGTAGTCAGCTGGTCAATTGCCTTTTTTGAATACATGCTTCAGGTGCCGGCAAACCGAATAGGGCACAGCGTAATGAGTCTGGGGCAGCTGAAAATACTTCAAGAGGTAATCACTCTTACAGTCTTCGTTCCTTTTTCTGTTTTTTACATGAAGGAGAAGCTAACTCTCGACTATCTCTGGGCAGGGCTTTGTCTTGCAGGAGCAGTTTTCTTTATTTTCAGGACAAAACCTGGAGCTGTTTAGTTGTGTTTTTTTCTGAATACTGCCGGCATTCAATCCTGCACTGATTCAATTACACAAGGGGAGTTATCAATGAACCATATAGAAAGACTTTCAACCGCAATCTATGAGATTGAAGCGGAAATCAGTTTTCCGTTTCTGATAACTGATTTAACCAATATCCGCTATCTCACAGGCTTCGAAGGCTCTTCTGCCTCATTACTCCTGTGCGGGACACAGTCATATTTTATTTCGGACGCGAGATACTCAGAATACGCAATGTCAATACTGCCTTCCAGCGTTGAATTTGTTCTCCAAAAAGGCAGTATGCCTGAAACTCTGCACGGTCTTATCAACAAAATTAAGTCAAAAAAGCTTTATGTTGAAAACCATGGACTCAGTCTTGACCTGTTTCTTATGCTCCAGGCCAACCTGAAAGGGTGCAGGGTACATGCTTCGGAAAGTGTTATTGAGCGGCTCAGAATGGTAAAGGATGAGGAAGAGATAAAGCTCCTGAAAAAAGCCGCTTCAATAACTGACCGCTGTTTTAAGCACCTTCTTGGTATAATCCGGGAGGGCATTTCCGAGTGGGATATTTCTGTCGAAGTTGAACATTTTTATCGGACAAATGGATGCCGAAGTACATCGTTCGAGACGATAGCCGCATCAGGCAAAGGCTCATCAATGCCTCACTACCAGACCTCAATGAATAAAAAGATAAAGCACGGTGAACCCGTACTGATTGACATGGGATGCTGTTACAAAGGCTATAATTCAGACTTGACAAGAACGGTATTTGTCGGTAGAGTTGACCCTCTGTTGGCGAAAATATACGCCATTGTCAGAGAAGCCCAACAAACGGCAATAGATAGTCTTGCAGAGGGCATTACAGCCGCGGAGCTTGATACAGCGGCAAGGAATGTCATTTCCGCGCATGGGTACGGAGATTTTTTCGGCCATTCTCTGGGGCATGGGGTAGGGTTAGACATTCACGAGCTTCCGACTATCCGCACTAACAGTGGAAGCGTGCTTACTAAGAACATGACAATTACCGTCGAACCGGGCATCTATATCCCTGGAAAGGGGGGAGTCCGGATAGAAGACATGGTCCTTGTAGCTGAAAACGGCTGTGAGGTGCTTACCAGATCGCCAAAAAAAATGACAATAATTTAGAGGTATTAAATGATTTCCACCAGTGACATCAAGAAAGGAGTGACTTTCAAGCTTGACGGAGAGCTCTTTCAGGTTGTAGAGTTCCTCCATGTAAAGCCGGGCAAGGGCGGGGCATTTGTCAGAACAAAGCTTAGAAACGTAAAAAGAGGAACTGTAGTTGACAGAACATTCAGGTCAGGCGAGAAATTCGAGGATGTACGTCTTGAAAAACGGGAAATGCAGTATCTTTACAAAGAGTCTGATTCGCTGACATTTATGGATACAGAAACCTATGACCAGATAACAATTAGTGTAAATGCGGTAGGGAATGCACTTGACTTCATAAAGGAAGAAGATGTTGTAAATATTACCATATACGAAGAAGAACCAATATCTATTGAATTACCTTCCTCGGTTACACTCAAGGTCACATACGCTGAACCGGGGGTTAAGGGAGATACGGCAACAAATGTCCTTAAGCCGGTAAAAGTAGAGACGGGCGCTGAGGTAAGGGTTCCCCTGTTTATCAACGAGGGTGACTACATCAAAGTAAACACCGAAACAGGTGACTATGTTGAGAGGGTAAAGAATTAATGGGTTTTTTTGAAGACCTTTCTGACTTTGTCAGAGAACATCCGGGCAGGGCATTCGGCGCCCTTATCGGGTTTGTGGCTGGAATCGCGATTCTTCTTTTCGGTTTCTGGAAAATGATACTCCTCTTTATTCTTGCTTTTGCCGGTTATGTAATCGGCAAAATGCTTGAGGGAGACGGCATCGGCGGCAATCCCTTTTCACGTTTTTTCGGGAAAAATCGCGACGATGATGATCCTGGGGATTGAAATTTCCTGCCATGACTGACGGCGTTTTCAGCCTTTTAGTTGATGCACATAAATCAACTAAAAAGGGCAGATACATAGAATCAGCGGCTATACTTGAACCCGTTGTAATAACACTGAAAGACAGCCCATATCCGCTGTTCCTCCTTGCTGTAAACTACCTGCATCTGAACCGCTTTTCTGAATCAGATTTGATTCTCGAAAAGCTCCGCAAATCCTGGCCCCAATACAGACATCTCATAGAACTTGATCTATTCCTTAAGCTTAAGGCTTCCACGTCAATTGACGAAATAGTTGCTTCTTACGCCCTCGCTCACGCTTCAGACAGATCAAGCCGTAAAATATCATCTGCGCTCCGAATGCTGCGGAAAACAGACAATTTCAATGATATTCAAAAAAATGCCCGGCTGGAAGACTTTGTCGAGATACCCGGGCCTCCACGAGTTTCGGCTTCATCAAAACGTCATAGCTCAGTAAGTCAACGCAGCTACTCTTCCAATAAAAGGCACGGGAAAAGAATTCGCAGATATGCTGCCATCACGGTTACGGTACTTTTAGCAGCAGCCGCTTTGTCCGGTTTATTATATCACTTTAATATAAATTACTCATCTTCTAATTCCAGACCGGAGTTAGAGTTGCCGGACGGCATCGACGGTCTTGAACTGGACGGTTCGCCATATAGCCTCATAAGCAGGGTGTCAAGGGAGAAGACCTCTGAATTCTATTACTCGTCCGGTGAACTCGGCAATGATTATAAAAAGGCAAGAGCCCTTATAAAAAACAACAAATTGAATTCCTCTGTTCTGATCTTGAACAGGATAATCAACAGCAATGCCAGTCCGGCGGTTAAAGATAAGGTTTTATTTCTTCTAAAATATATTTCAGATATAGATGTGAGAGAATATGAAAACCTTGATTATAAGGAATTCTCACGAAAACCCTATCTCTTCAGAGGATATGCTGTCGTATGGCCCGGCAGGACTGCAAATATATCGAGAAGCGCCAAAGGAACGTCGTTTTCTCTTTTGATAAATGCGGGAAAGGGAGGAAACTTCTCAGGTGTGGCCGATATTTATTCTTCCGAAGTTATTCAAAAAATCGAGAATAACGTTTCTGTAAAAGTCAGCGGTGTGATAGTAAATCCTGAAGGGCCTTCGGGAAGACCTTATATTGTTTCAAGATCTGTCAATCTTTCTGAATAAAGGTGTTATGCCGTCCGTAGAGCTTAAGAAGATGTTTGTATTTTCCCGCTGTATCTGCGACTATATCTCCACTTTTAAGCTTCCATACCCAGTTTTTTCCGATAGTCCCCGGGGTATTCATACGGAATTCACTTCCGAAACCAAGTAAATCCTGCATGGGTATAATAACCGTTTCGGCAGGTGTCCTCATAGCTGCTTTAATCAAATGCCAGTGCATATTGCTATAGTCTGAAACATCCAGATACTCCATTATGAACCGTCTCTTTTCATCATTGAGTGATTTGCCGTAAAACCAGCCGTTTGTGGTGTCATTGTCGTGCGTTCCTGTGTAAAGAACACATTTTCGTTCGTGAATATTATGCGGCAAATATGGATTATCCTGGCTGCCGTCGAAGGCAAACTGCAGTACCTTCATGCCCGGAAGTTTAAACTCATCTCTGAGATTTTCGACTTCAGGGGTTATCACGCCCAAATCCTCGGCAATCAGCGGAAGAGAATCGAAGTCATCCATTAGCTTCTCGAAGAAAGCCGACCCGGGCCCCTTGACCCACTTGCCCTTAATTGCTGTTTTTTCCTCGGCAGGTATCGACCAGAAGGATTCAAAGCCCCGGAAGTGGTCAATTCTTATAACATCGAATTGTTTTTTTAAATGCGAGAATCGTCTACGCCACCAGTCATAAGTTATTTCATTTATGGTGCCGTCAAGGTTAAGCCAACGATACAGCGGATTCCCCCATCTTTGCCCCTCTGAGCTGAAATAATCCGGAGGGACACCGGCTACCGTTGAAGGCCTTTGGCCTTTTTCATCAAGGGAAAATATCTCTCTGTGTGCCCAGGCGTCCGCTCCCTCAAAAACTACGTATATCGGAATATCTCCAATCAGCTTTATCCCCCTTGAATTGCAGTATTCCTTCAATTCATACCACTGGGTGTAATAGACATATTGCACGTATTTATGAAATTCTATGTTTTCAGAGAGAAGTTTCCTATACCGCTTTACTTCTTCGTTAGCGAAGGACGATATTCCTTCATCCCACAGAGTCCAGTCCCGTGTCCCGAATTTTGACGCAAGTGATTCAAACAGAGCATAATCATCGACCCACGCAGATTCTTCATCACAGAAGTTTAGAAAAGCATTGTAATCATCGATTTGTTCGTCTTTGTTGGCAATAAACGATCTATATGACTGAAAGAGGATTCTGCCGTTTATATCAAATGCGCTGTCAAAATTACAGCTATTGCTGTCCTCAAAGGACATCTCAGGAATAATCGGCTTATCCAGTCCTTCTAAAATATCTGACAGCGACACGAATAAAGGATTGCCGGCAAATGTTGAATGTGAAGAGTAGGGCGAGTATTGTGTTGCCGGAGATACCGGCCCTGACGGAAGTATCTGCCAGAATTTGAAGCCTGCCTCGCTTAAAAAATCAGCGAATTGCTTCGCTTCCACGCCAAGGGTACCGCAACCTGACCTTCCCGGCAGACTTGTGATATGTAGGAGTATTCCAGCACTACGTTCGTTTTTTTTCATGTTTTATTTTGCTGACCGCGAATTAAATCGCGGTCAGCGGTTTAATTAAAAATTATCGCAAAGAAGTTCGAAAAATGACTGAGGGTGCAGGCATGTCGGGCACATCTGCGGAGCTGATTCGCCTTCGTGAATATAACCGCAATTCCTGCAAATCCACTGCTGTTTTCCCTGTTTTTTAAATACCTCTTTATTCTTCAGGTTGGCAAGCAGCTTGAGATATCTTTCTTCATGATGCTTTTCAACGGTTGAAACAAGCCTGAACAGGGCTGCTATTTCAGGAAAGCCCTCTTCGTCAGCAGTTTTGGCCGCTTCAGGATAAAGCATTGTGTGCTCCTCGTTCTCGCCCATTGCCGCAGCCTGAAGGTTTTCCTCCGTAGTGCCTATCACGCCGGCCGGATACTTTGCTGTTATTTCGACCTGACCGCCTTCAAGAAATTTAAAGAACCTCTTGGCGTGTTCCTTCTCATTCTCTGCGGTCTCCATGAATATAGCTGAAATCTGTTCATAGCCTTCTTTTTTTGCGACTGAAGCAAAATAAGTATATCGTGTTCTTGCCTGTGATTCACCTGCAAAAGCCTCAAGCAGGTTTTTTTCTGTCTGTGTTCCCTTTACGCTTTTCATTAAATCAATCTCCTTTTATCCTTTCCAGAGCCCGTGAAGATTACAGTACTCCCTCGCTATGACATCGCCGCTGACATTCGGGAAAAACGCCTCAGGCGTATCGCCCGGTTTAAGGAACTTTTTCATGTCCTTACCGTCTTCAAGGATTATCTGAATCCATTCAATATAGTGTTTCTCTTCTGAAGGGTGGAGTACTGAACCAACAGTTACCTTTACACCACCGTCAACCTTTTCCACAACGGGCACATGTTTCTCTTTTGCGCCGTCGCTGGTGTTCTCGTGCATAAGCTTCATCTCTTCGTCGCAGCAGACAAGATTGCCGGCTCCGCCGTGAACAACCTCAACTATATTCCCGCAAACAGCACATTTGTAAATCTCATGTAATTTAGCCATAATGACCTCCTTAAATCTTAATCTACCGGCTCAAATGAATCCTTGCCGACTCCGCATACAGGACAAACCCAATCCTCCGGTATATCACTGAACTGTGTTCCAGGTGACACACCGTTGTCAGGGTCACCCGTTTCCGGATCGTAAATGTATCCGCATACTGTGCACTCGTACTTCATAATTCTCCTCCTGATTGTTGTTATTTGTTTATATTAGCCGCGCAATCCGCGCATATGCCTTCAATGTTTATCTTTACTTCATGGAATATATGGTTCTGGTGTTCAATATAAGCGCTTATGCTGTCATCAACCGCTAAATCAAATATATTACCGCATGATATACATTTCAAATGTGCATGTTGCGTGCAGTCAGCATCAAACCTCTGTTCGCCTTCATCTATATTAAGAGAGATAATGACGCCATAGTCTAAAAGCGTCTTAAGTGTATTGTAAACAGTTGTCTTTGACAGAGTAGGAATCGAAGGCGAAATATCCCTGAAAATCATATCAGCCGTCGGATGATTCTTTCTGTTTACAAGGTATTCGAGTATCTTGATTCTATGAAAAGAGGGTTTAATCCCCTTTTCCAGAAGAGTTTCTGCTATATTTATGTCTGACATATTTGTACTCATTACACATTTATACTGATGACATATCAATTCTCATTGCAATCAGTCAACCCTTTTATATTCAAAATACTCAACAATATCATCAAGAGGTATTTTTTTTTCAAAGGCCTTCTGAGATAACCTGGCCGTATCAGAATCACCAATCACGGC
This sequence comes from Spirochaetota bacterium, assembly GCA_963663865.1. GTDB lineage: Bacteria > Spirochaetota > UBA4802 > UBA4802 > UBA5550. The sequence continues at coordinate 1,925,651 of OY760686.1, read as the reverse complement.
AATTCCGGTAATCTTACCATCAAGGACATCAAGCCTTTTATAAACACTGCCCTGATTGACAACAGTTGAAGAGGAGCCTTCAACATCAAGTTCTCCGGCAGAGAATACGTCAATTCCTGCAATCTTTAGTACTGTATTTCCTCTTTCAGGTTTATAGTCATTTGAAGCTCCTGTCATATTGCCACCGGCAAGAGTTCCCTGCCTTCTCGACATGCTCCAATACCCAAAAGTTCTTCCATCAAACTCGGCAGCGTCTCCAGCAGCATAAATATTCTCTGAGCTGGTTCTAAAAAACCGGTCAACCTCTATGCCTTTACCCGCCTTAATCCCTGAGCTAATCGCAAGACTGGTGTCGGGTTTGACGCCCGCGCAGACAACGACGGCACAGCACTCAATCCCGGCGCCTCCTTCAGTGTAAACTGAAAGCAATTTGCCAGGGCCAGGCTTTATCTCCCGAACCCTGTCTTTCTTTAAAATATCAATGTTCAATGATAACAGACATTTTTCCAGAACATCGGCGCCGTCACAGTCAAGCTGGCGGGGCAGCAGCCTGTCTTCCGACTCAATCACCGTAACCCTGCTTACGGACCTGGAAAGGTTGTACGCAATCTCCAGACCGAGCAAACCTGCTCCTATTACAATTACACTCTTCTTACCGATAACATAGCTTCCAATACGCTCCGCGTCGCTCATTGTTCTCAGCGTGAACACCCCCTCATTTTCAACTCCTATAATCGGGGGAACAAATGGTGAAGAACCAGTTGCTATAAGAAGTCTATCATAACCTATTTTGACTCCGTTTGAACCGTAAACCATGCATTCACTGATCCCAATGCCTTCAACCGGCGTACCGAGAATATTGGTTATCTTTTTTTCCTCATAAAAATCTTGTTTAAACATGACGAGCTTTGAGAGATCGCCTTCACCGTTAAGGTGCTCAACCAGACCGGGCCTGTAGTAGTAGAGGCTTGATGAACATGTGATGATGTCGATTACTCCGGTCTGATCGGATTTTCTTGCTGCAAGGGCGGCCTCAACCCCGGCCGGGCCGTTTCCAACGATTACATATCTCATCTATAACCTGAATATATACCGGCCGGAGTACATGGACTGCGCGTTTTCATAGCGGCCGTAATCTGTCTGCTTCTTTACCGTAAGGTTAGCATAAAACGGTGAATTTGCAATCTTTTTTTACCGGGGATATGGCCGGTTGGAAATCAAGTCGTCAAGATTCTCCCAGCACATATCCTGTCTAATTCCGAACCTCGTCAGAGAGAAGTCATACCGAACAGGGTCATCTGGTGAAAGCCTTTTGAATCCTTCGGTAATTTCAAGAGCAGTCTTCATATCCGGACTCTTTCTGGAGGTAAATCCATAGCAGCAGCCGAAATGATACATATGGGTATCGAGAGGTACAATCAGTTTAGAACGATGAGGATAGCTCCATCCCCCGGGGTCAACATCATCATTTCGTGTCATCCACCTTAAGAATAGATTCAGTCTTTTACACGCGCTGCCTCTGTTAGGATCAGAAATGAGCGAGCTTTTTTTCAGGCCTGACAAGGCCATTATCAGGGAAACAAGCCTCTTTAAAGCGGGAAGGGCGTTAGGTTCATCCTCTTCAGAATGAGGAGTGATGGCGCTCTCTAACGAATCATATTGCCTGTAGATTTCCTTCAGTGCTGAGAAAAGAGCAACAAGCTCACGTCCGTCAGTAAATCTGTATTTAAAACTTCCGAAGATTGATTCGAAACGATTTAAGCTGTTATCTGCTAAGAAATGAAAAGGGGATGGCTCCATTCTTAAAAGCACTGATTCGACGGTTTTGAGAATTGAGCTTACTCTCCCGTACGCGAGGGAGGATGCTATCAGGCCGGCAATCTCACGGTCCTTCAAAGACGGATATCTGTACAGAAATTCAAGCGGGTCAGGATGCACAAGCTCCCTTTTGTTATAAAGCACATAGACCTGCTCAAGGACATCTTTAGAAAGAAAAGGCATTATGGAAGCTATTGAGGATTACTTGAATAGTTGCTTATCAGATAGACTATGTTCTTCTGCTGTTTTTCATCAAGCCTGTCAAACTTGAGGCAGCACCTCATCAATACGACAAAATCAAGAAGAGATTTATTCGAGACAGTGAGATTGTTGACTACCTTTGCGCTTACCTTTTCAGCGTATTTAGAATCATTGTAAAGAAATATCTCCATGTTGATATTTCTGCCTTTTTCTATTTCCTGCCCGGTGTAAAGAAAAGAAATACCTTCCTCACTGACATCGATTACATGGGCAAGCTGAGTAAAATGTGAGTCTACTACAGCATACGCATTACCGCTGAGTTCGTAACGCTTTCTCCTTCTTCGTTCTGATTTGGTTTTTTCGGCCATGGCTTTAACCTGTTTGTGCATTATCGGTTCCATACTGTTCTTATAACTGAACAGCAAATTATAATCAATCAATTTTTTGTGAACAATAAAAAAAGAGGGATATGCATCCCTCTTTTTTTAAGAGTTTTTGAGTCTTAATCCTGAACGATTGCCTCAACAGGACATACTCCTGCGCATACTCCGCATTCTGTGCATGAATCTGCGTCTATCGAGTACGGCGATCCTTCTGAAATTGCCTCAACTGGACATTCAGGAGCACAGGTTCCGCATCCTGTACATTCATCAGTAATCTTATAAGCCATATCAAGCCTCCACGATTATATTTTTAATCAGATGTCTAGATAACTTTGCAATCTGAATAGTCAAGATTAATACCGGGGATCTGTATAGCTGCAATACAAATTTTTATGCAGTATTTTTGCTTCTTTTAGGCTTTCGATGATAATCTGTTCGTTTTTCTTGATTACGACGGCAACGATATGTGTATTAATTGCATTATATGTTCAATAATTCAGCCATTCTGTTGACAAATTGAGATATATGCCGTTAATATTTTCCGAAGATGGAGAACAATGGAAAGATTCAGATATCTGAAAATTAAGTATAAATTTATCATTCTCGTTGCCGGAACCTTTCTCGCCTTCATGGCGGCAGCATCGGCAATTCATATTCTGCTTGTCCGTCCGGTCTTTTTTGAACTTGAGGAGCACGATGCTGAGAAGAATTATCGGAGAATAGTACACGCGCTTGAACGGGAGATATATCACCTTGACAGGCTCTGTAACGACTGGTCAACCTGGGACTCATTGTTTAACTATATTAATACCAGGAACAGTTCTTTCATAAACGCAAACCTTGGCCCTGAGACGTTTGCTTTCGGCAATTTCGATCAGGTGATAATTCTTGACAGGAATCTAAACAGGGTTTACGCGCTTGGATACAACCATCCCTATCGTGAAAAACTCAAATCCGAAGTACTTGTAAAAAATGAAAACTTGCTGAAAAGCAGTGTTCTTAAAAAATCTTCCAAATTTAACAGGCCCATTGAGGAGGTCAGGGGAGTTCTCGTAACCGATATCGGGCTGATGCTTGTTTCAGCAAGAAATGTACTGCTCAGAACAAATCCAAATGCCTCAAACGGCGTTATTATTATGTCCAAACTTCTGGATGAGCGTATCATGATGTCAATCAGAGAGCAGACCGAGATTGATTTCAGTGTTTTTCCTGTAGAACAGTCTTTTTTATCCCCGGAAATAAAAAAGAAACTGATTGGTTCTTTACCGGTTAAATTGCTGATTAACAGATCAGAAAAAAAAATCAACGTCTACGCACTGAGACAGGACATTGCCGGCAGCGGTAAATATGTTCTTCATATTTCAATACCCATGGCCATTTCCGTCAAGGGTGACAATGTCATAAAGCTGGCCATATTCTTTCTGGTTGTCGCCACTATTGCAGTTCTTCTGATAGTTATCTTAACCATTGACAGGTCAATTGTCAGTCCTGTTAACTCCCTTATTGATCAGGTTAAACGCATAGCGAAAGGTGACTATGCAAGACGCGGTACAGTTCCCTCAAATAATGAGCTTGGACTGCTCTCAATGGCAGTCGATGACATGGCCCAGATAATAAGCACACAGACAAACGAGCTTAAAGGAGTTAATGAACGGCTTGAGCTAATGAGTATAACAGACAGTCTCACAGGTGCCTATAACAGGCGTCACTTTGACAATGTTGTCAGGTTCGAATGGGAGAGGGCGTTCAGGGCGAAGGAACCGATGTCGCTGATCATGATCGACATCGACTACTTCAAACCCTACAATGATACATATGGACATGTTGAAGGCGATAAATGTCTAAAAGCAATATCCACGTGTATAACAGACAACTTGAGGAGGGAAACCGACCATCTTTACAGGTACGGAGGCGAGGAGTTCGCAATAATACTTCCGAACACCTCGCATGAAGGTGCCGCTCATGTTGCTTCGTCCATCGTAGAGGCTGTCAGCGCTATGGAGATGCCTCACAGCGCTTCAAAGTATCATCGTATTACAATAAGCGCCGGGAGCGCTACAAAAACCCCGGCGCTGCCGAAGATGTACAGTGAGCTCATCGTTATGGCAGACAAGGCGCTGTACCATTCCAAAAAAAACGGAAGAAACATGGCCGTATCCGCTTCAGCAGCAAGCTCATCGTCCGCCGATGATTACATATACAAGTCCTGTTGACTTCAAAAAATGCTATTTTGACTTCAAGAGGGCTTCGGTATCCCTGGCTATCTGAAGCTCTTCATTAGTTGGAACAACAAGGACCTTTATTCTGCTGTCATCAGCGCTGATTTCTGTCGGAGCCGACATGCATCCATTGTTGTGCCAGTTTTTATCCTTATTAACTTTAATTCCGAATGGCTGTTCCAGCTTTTGAAGAACCATCTCGCGTACGATCGCAGCGTTCTCCCCGATTCCTGCTGTAAAGACTATAGCGTCGACTGTACCTAAAACGGCATAGTATGAGCCGACATATTTAGCTATTTGGTAAGCAAGCATATCAAGAGCCAGCTTTCCCCTCTCATCGCCAGATTGGGCCTTGTCGCGAACCTCGCGCAGGTCGCTGCTGCCGCATATTCCCAGGAAACCGCTTTTTTTATTCAATATATCGTCGACACCCTGTGAATCAAGTTCCAGATTTTTTGAAAGGTAATAACATACCGCCGGGTCAATATCTCCGCATCTCGTACCCATAATCAGGCCGGCCAGCGGAGTCAGGCCCATGCTGGTATCAACGCATTCGCCGTTTTTAACGGCTGTAATACTGCTTCCGTTACCAAGATGAATCGATATGACGTTTGTGTCCTTCTTATCTTTTCCGATGAACGATGCTGCCTCTGAAGAAACATATTTGTGTGAGGTTCCGTGAAAACCGTACTTTCTGACCTTATACTTTTCGTACAGCTCATACGGGACAGCGTACATATAGGCATGTTTAGGCATTGTATGATGAAAAGCGGTATCAAAGACCACGACATGTGACGCGTTTGGGAAAACAGATTGAGCTACCTCAATTCCTATTAAGTGGGCCTTGTTGTGAAGAGGGGCGAGTGGAACTACTTTCTTTATCTCTTCAACAATTTCAGGGGTCACAAGTTCAGGCTCAAGAAGGTTCTCACCACCGTGCACGATTCTATGACCTACTGCCGTTATCTCGGAATAGTCGGCTATTGATCCAAGCTTTTCGTCAATCAGCAGTGCCGCGACAATTTCAAGGCCGTCTCTGTGGTTTTTGACAGGCTGATCTTTCTTCATTGATTCGCTGGAACCGTCAGCCCTGTAGGCCTTGTGCGACACGTGGCTGATGTCCGCACCGATTTTTTCTATCAAACCGGCCGCGAGAAGGTGCGAATTCTCCATGTCAAAAAGCCGGTATTTGATTGAAGAACTTCCTGTGTTTATAACGAGAATTTTCATAAAAAACTATTACTCCTGTGTCTGTGATTGTATTGCTGTAATTATTACCGTATTGATTATATCCGGGATGGTGCATCCTCTGCTGAGGTCGTTAACAGGTTTGTTCATACCCTGCAATATTGGGCCAATCGCGATTGCGCCTGTTTCACGCTGTACCGCCTTGTATGTGTTGTTTCCAGTGTTAAGGTCCGGGAAAACAAATATCGTAGCGTTTCCCGCAACCTCTGAATCAGGCATTTTTGTTGCAGCGACAGCTTTTGATACAGCCGCGTCATACTGAATAGGGCCTTCTATTTTCAGGTCGGGCCTCATCTTTCTTGCAATCTCAGTTGCCTTTCTAACTTTATCAACGTCTGCTCCGGTACCGGAGTCCCCTGTTGAATATGAGAGCATCGCAACCCTGGGATCTATGCCGAAAGTGTATCCCGTTTCAGCCGATGATATAGCTATGTTTGCAAGCTCCTCAGCTGTGGGATCAGGGTTAACAGCGCAGTCCCCGTAAGCTACGACCCTGTCTTCGAGACACATCAGGAAAACTGATGATACTATTGAAACACCGGGCTTTGTCTTTATAATCTGAAGCCCGGGTCGTATGGTTTCCGCCGTTGAATGAACGGCACCTGAGACCATTCCGTCCGCATCACCCATATAGACCATCATAGTTCCGAAGTAGCTGACATCAAGAACCGCAAGCTTTGCTTCCTCAGGGGTTGTCCCCTTACTCTTCCTTAATTCATAAAAAGCCTCTCCGTATTTGGCAGTAAGCGGTGAGTTGTGAGGATCAATTATTTGAATATTTGTCATATCAAGGCCAAGCTCAAGTATTCGCGCCTTAATCTTCTTCTCATTTCCAAGAAGTGTGAGATCCACGATATTTCTCGCTATTATGGAATCCGCTGCCCTTAAAATCCTGTCATCCGTCCCCTCGGGGAGAACAATGTGTCTCTTCTGCATCTTCGCCTTATGTATGAGCTCATACTCAAACATCTTCGGAGTCACCTTGGAAGCCCTGGATTCAATAATCAGCTTGGCGAGCGCCTCAGTGTCAGCGTAAGCATCGAACAGGTTGAGAGCGGCCTGTATCTTTGTGGCGTTTTCTGGCAGAATGTCAGGTTTTATTGTATCAAGCTTTGAAGCCGTTCTGGTTATATCCTCATTAACAGTTAAAATAGGTATTTTATACTTAACGCCTTCAATAAGCTTCAGAATCATTTTATCTACCGGATGCTCCGATGTAAGCATTAAAGCCGATATTTCAGGGAAGTTACTGGACTGATTCATCAGGATTGACCCGGCGATAAGATCAGCCCTGTCGCCTGTGGTAACAATCATGGTTCCGTCGGTTACTCCCCAGAGATGGTTTTCAAGCCTCATAACTCCGATTGAGACATTGTTTACACTCCTTGAAAGCTGATCTCCTCCAAATAGTACAGACGCATTCAGATATTTTACTATTTCAAGCAGGGTGGGAGTGCCAATAATTGAGCTTTCCGGCAAAACTGCAAGATGCTGGCCTGACAGCAGAGGCTCGCTTTTTAGTACTTGCTGATACTGCGGACAATTCTGTTCGGGGACCCTGTTAACAATAGTCCCGATTACGTCGCACTTTTTCGACTTAAAGGATTCAACAGTTATCTTTACAGCCTGTAGAACATTCCGCACCTCCCGATTTGCGGCGGGAGTCGATACAATTACCGGGCTCGCCAGAACAGATGCAATCCTGGCGTTTAAATCCATCTCAAAGTTCGATGTCAGCAGATCAAAATCGGTTCCTTCACACAGAACGAATGAATGGCTCTCTTCCAGTTCCTTGTACTTCTTTACAATGCCTTCAAGAAATTCATCCTGAAGCCCTCCGGAAATAAGCCTCTCCGCTTCATCAAAGGTGTAGGCGTACATCTGCTCATTGTGAAGAGGAAGGTTGAAATAGGATTTCACAAGGCGGAAGTTGTCTTCAACGGTATTTTTTTCTGAAACGTGAATAATAGGCTTAAAGTAGGCGACCTTGCCTGTACGCCTGATAAGCATTTCCATCAAACCAAGCGTGACAGCTTTTTTCTGTGAATCACTTTCTGTCGTTGTTAGATATAGGCTTTTTGACATGACCGTCCTTCTTGAATAATAATAGTTTTGTATTAAACAAACTTCTTATAATACAAATTATTAAACTGTACATGAATAGTTCAAGCTCAATAATAAAAAAGACTCATTTTTGAATAATAAATAATACTGCTGTAATAAACCAGAGAATTAAGCTTTTTTCTGCTTATTTGAATGAAAATTTTTGACAACTAAAAAGACTGACTTTCGAATTATTGTGCTGGATTTTCAAACTTCTGTATTATTATACATTATTGCAGATTAGTCCATAATTTATCATCAAGAAAAAAGCGTGAGGCTCAGATATCCATTGAAAAAACGGAGTTATTCAGTTGGGAAATGCTTTAGAACCGGAAGAGTGAAACTCCTGCTTCTCGCAACCGTCAACCTCGCGCTTTTGACAGATGATGCCCGTGCTGTTCTCTTTCCATTCCAGCTCGACAAAGCTGGATACCATCAGATCAGCTTTGAACTTGATCCGTACTACAGCTGTGTTGACTACACTCTTTCATTAACCGATAAACCCATACCCAAAACCATCCTGACAAATGAATGGATGTACTATAGTCATATGCTAAAAAACCTCTATCTTCCACGTTATATTCTTGTCGAGGGCAGCATTTACCCTTTGCCCGTTGCAGGGGTTTACATAAAGGAGAACTACGACAATTTTTATCAGAATGCCGAACTCTCTCACAGCCTCAACATTGTTAGAGCTGTTACTGAAGGCTTTCCGGAGCCATGGGCTGCGTCATTTTTCCTGGGCAATGTCGCTGACTTTACTTCATCGGACGGCAAAGAGGTAGTAGGCAAGGGATACAGCGGATGGCTGTTCAGCTATGGAGGCTACCACATCGTCGACAATATAATGGTTAGAGATAACTGGTGGGAATCAGAAATCAAGCTTAAGGGGTCAGACTTGCGGGAAGCGCACAATTTAAGCTGGAGTTATTCGTTAGGGGTTAAATTCCATGATAACAGTGAAATTAGCGATGTGTGCTATGTTTCAGTAAAGCGGAACAGGATTGACTTCGTCAAACACGACATTAACCCTCTGCTTGGCTTTTTTGTTTACGACAGCGAACAGGAGTTCAGGGCCGATTTCAAAGTTGACGAAGTTCACCGGGCCAGACTCTCAAGAGTATCGTTTCTTTTCGGGAAGAATTTTCCCGTTGGAAAGGGAAATGTTACATTCTCATTTGCCACTGGCGTCGTTAAACTGTTTCAGAACAGCTATTCTGGTGAGCTTAAAAGAAGAATTGAGCGTGAGTGGACACTTATTTTCCGTCCAAACGTACATATTAAGTTTAATTAATCCCTAAATATCTATATTTTTTTCAAAAAAAGAATAATTTTTTTGAACTCGACCACAGGCATCCGTATATTTTAGAGTCAGAGGGTTTATTTTCTACCCCGATTGCCGCAAAAATACAGACAGGAGCAGTTATGCAGGTCAGAAAAGACGATCACGTGCTGGTTGTTTTCCCCAGCGGACGAATGGATATCTCGCAAACAGCTAATCTTGAAAAGGAGATCGCGTCCTATGTTAACGACGACCCGGAATGCGATATCCTATTTGATTTATCAAATGTTGAATATCTGCACAGTTCTGCGGTAAGAATGCTTATATCTCTTCACATTCGGCTCCTTGAAAACAAAAAGAACATCTCTATCTGCAACATAAGTCCTGGAGTCAGAAAAATGCTTGAATTTGTAGATCTTGACAGCATGGTAAATGTTTACAACTGCAAAGATGAGGCGATAAGGAACTTATGCTCCAGCCCGGAGGAAAACTGTGAACGTGAATAGCGATTACATCAATGTCGAGTGGGTTTCAGGTGTACCTCTGGTAAGGCTATCCGGCAGAATGGATCCTAACACGCTATGCGAGGTTGAAAACAGGCTTCAGGAACTCATCAACGCGAATAAATTCGAATATCTGATAATGGATTTACGAAATATTGACTTTATAACAAGCACAACAGTACATACATTCGTAACACTTAAAGACAGCTTGAAAACGAAAGGTAAAAAAATGCTCTTGTGCAAGGCCAACAACCAGGCTGAGAGCCTTCTGAAAACGCTTGGAATAATAAGAGCATTCGATATTTTTGACAGCGAAGAGAAGGCCTTGAGCTATATAAGCTCTACATGATTTTTACATCAAGAACGATACAAAAACCACAAGCAGCGATATCAACAAAAGAAAAAACAGTGAAGTGTTGTACCTGTCAGTTTTTCTTTTTATCCTGAATGAATTAAGTACAATGCCGATAATACACAGGCCGGTCTCAGCGATCAGAAGAAAATACGAATATGATAACAATGAGCCGTCCCATATAAACCCAGACAACGCTTCCGAGGCAGAGTAGGACTGTTCAACTCTGGGGCGTGAAACAGCAAACAGTGTCATTACTGCTGCCATCAAAACCCAGCACAAAACTGAAATAAATGCAACCAGCTTTGTCAGTGTATCTTTCCCTTTTCTCCGGTTTTTCCGAACAGAAAGCAGTCTGGTTTTTTCGGCCATAGGCAGAAGTCATCCGTTTCGTATTTTATGCATCATAACAAGTGCGAACTCAGATCCGTGATATTTGAGGGTTTCATCGAATATATCTTCAAGGTTTACTCCAAGATTGACCGCCTGTTGAACGTATCTGCAGTATTTAGCTACAGACCTGCCGGAATACTTCATTGCTTCCTCCCGTAAAGAAATGCTGTATAATCCGCCTTGAAGAAACCAATAGGACGTGACTATATAGTATTCTCGGAAGAATTCAATAAATAAATCATGATTTTCAATTTATTCCCGGGGATAAAACCCTCTTAATCAACTCAATCCTGTCGTAAAGCTTCAACCGGTTTCAGCATGGATGCCTGATATGCCGGCCAGAATCCGAAGACTATTCCGATAAAAACTGAGAAAGAAGTTGAGAGGGCGATAGAGAAAGGGGTAATCTCTATAGCCCAGCCCGCTGCCGCAGATAGTATGTATGAAATTAGAATACCGAATATTATGCCGCCTAAGCCTCCGGAAACAGTGAGCAACGCAGATTCTGTAAGAAATTGACTCATGATATCACGCCTGAAAGCTCCTATTGCCCGCCGGACACCAATTTCTCTTGTCCTTTCCTTTACAGTGACAAGCATGATATTCATTATCCCAATCCCTCCGACAATAAGTGAAATCGCGGCTACTATCCCCAAAAGGAGCCCCATTGTTCTGGTAGTGCCCTGAAGCGCGGTGCGAAGCTCAGTCATGTCTCTAATTTGGAATGAGTCATCATCAGAAAATCTGTGTTCTTTTTTTACAAGACTACTTATTGATTTAATAGCGCTGTCAATTAAATCCGGCGATTTAACCTTAACATCAATGTAATCAACATATCTGACTCCAAGTACTCTGTACATAGCAGTATTTATGGGAACAACGACAACGTCATCTCTGTCACGAAACGGAGAAGAGCCTTTCTTGGGCAAAACGCCAATTACCCGGAAGTTTATTTTGTTAATTTTTATCATTTTGCCTATCGGATTCTCTTTTCCGAAAAGCTCTTTTGTTACCGTGGTTCCCAGCAAGGCGACCTTTCTTCGCGCTGAATTTTCTTCTTTATTGAAGAATCGTCCGGCTATAGGAGTTGCTGAATTGATTGGCTCATATTCTTCATTGACACCCATAACCATGCTTGACCAGTTCTTATTGCCGTAGACAAGCTGTGCAGATCCATTAACACCGGGTGTGGCATTTTCAATTTCGGGCAGCCTGCCGATAATATCAGAATCACGTTGTGTGAATCGGGTAACGGTGCCGGCCTCAAGCGATACACCGCGTGCGTGCATGGCGCCGGGCCTAACGGAAAGCATATTTGAGCCCATAGACTTCAGGTCTTCTGCAACAGCTTCCTTTGCTCCTTCGCCAATAGCTAACATGGCTATAACGGAGGCAACACCAAACAGAATTCCAACCATGGAAAGGAAGGACCGCATCTTGTGTGTCGTTATTGAAGTCAGAGCCTGGACTATGGAGTCTTTTAAAGCCCCGAGTGTCATCGCTGACCTGTTTGTTTCAAAAAGGGGAACGTGTTTATCCCGGACATATCCATTTGTTGGTTTTTTTCTTTTGGAGGATGGTCCGTCAGAGATAATTTCACCGTCCTTCATGTATATGACCCTTTCAGCGTAGTGAGCTATCTCTTCTTCATGGGTAACCATAATTATGGTTTTTCCCTGCTCATGGAGTGAAGTCAAAATAGCGAGAATATCCTTTTCAGTTTTTGAATCGAGATTTCCGGTTGGCTCATCAGCAAACAGTATCAGCGGGTCATTTGACATTGAACGTGCTATTGCAACCCTCTGCTGTTCACCACCTGAAAGCTCGTTGGCCATGTGATCAATTCTATGTGCAAGTCCGACAGAGCGTATATGCTCATCCACAAATGTCATTTTTTCATTCAAGCCAGAATATATAAGGGGAAGGCTGACATTATCGCGAACGGTCATTCTGGGCATTAGATGAAACTGCTGGAAAACAAATCCGCAGATATTATTTCTTAATACAGAAAGTTCATCATCGGTAAGACCGCTGGTTTCTCTCCCCATAATAGAATATGATCCGCTATCTGGCTTATCCAGAAAACCGAGTATACTCAGAAGTGTTGATTTCCCCGAACCGGAATGCCCCATAATGGCTACGAATTCGCCCATATTAATATTGAGCGAAACTCCCCTGAGGGCGTTAACCTCGCTTTTACCGGTAATATATGTTCGGGTTATGTTTTTTAATTCGATCATCGTGTTTTACTTAACTTCTTTTTTTTGTTTTTTTCTCTGCGGCATAAATGGATTGGTTTTATCATTATCACCTGGCATATCGAGAAGATACTGGTTCGTGTTTTGCATAAGTACAATATCACTTTCGCTTAAGCCGCTTACAATTTCAACCCTCGTCAAATCTGAGACTCCAGTTTCAATATATTTTTTTTGGGGATTATTTATTTGTTTTGTTTTCACAAGCACGTAACTGCGCCCTCCGTCTTTACCGACCGCTTCAAGCGGCAGAGTAGGGCAATCCTTTTTCTCTAACATAAATATCTCTATATTTGCTGTCATACCCGACCTGAATACCGAGGGCACACTGTCAGGCAAAATGTCGACCTTGTAAATAGTAACATTGTTTGATGTAGTTGATTCGTAAGATATGTGGTCAACTTTTCCTGAAGCTTCGACTTCCGGATAAGCATCCAGAGTAATACTTGCTCTAAATCCCTTCTTTACGAGGCCGATATCAGTCTCATCGACATCGGCCTGAACAATCAGCCTGTCTGATATTACAAACATCGCATCAGATGTAGTAACAGACTGGCCGGGTTCAACATCCCTGACAATAATGGTGCCGTTTATAGGAGCAATAAGCGATATTGGTTTGTATATTTTTTTCCAATACTCAACTGCTTCAGCCCCCTTAGCTCTCGCGGAGTCTATAAGCGCCGCACGCTCCTCAGAGCTCATCATGGCAAGGACTCTGCCGGTTCTTACGTAGTCCCCCTCTTTAACGAGAATGCTTTCAACTCTGCCGGCAACGGAGGGCTTTATTTCAAGCCTGTTCTGTGGATTTACTATGCCCGTTGTTGAAACGCTTTTACGTATATCGGCTGATTGAAGTTGTATTTCCTGATATACTGGCTCTTTCGGTCCGTCATCATCCCATAAAACGTAAATAACAAATATCGCTGCGGACGCAGCAATAGAAATAAATAAAAGTTTACTCTTTTTCATATCTGACGATTTCTCCTTTTGCCTGTGCCCACTTTGCTTCAGCAATCAACAGTTCAGTCCTCGCGTTTAGATAGCTGTTCATCGCGTTGACCATAGCTTCTTCGATAATAGTCCAGTTATTGAAGGAGATCAATCCTATAGAATACTGCGATTCGGCTATTTTCGATCTTTCCTCGGCTGCCTTGAGCTGTTTTTCACGAACATTAACCTCATCATGCTTGTTGAGTAAATCTGTCCATGACTCCTCAAGTGTTTGGATAACCGAAAAGCGTGTTGCTTCTTCATTATATGTTGACTGCCTGAACTCTGAGTCTGCCACCTTCGATGAATAGTAGGTTGAACCTCCCTCAAATATCGAGATTGAGGCCTGCACACCTGCGCTTATTGATCTCTGTGACGCATTCGGACTGTCTCCATTGGCATCACCATTAAGAAAAGCGTAAATCTGTGGGAAGTAAGCGGATTTAGCTGCATCTTTGCTGTAAAGCGATGATTTTTTTACTGCAATCATCTGCCTGAGCAGGGGATTCTGTCGGGCTATTTGGTCACAGTCTGGTTTTGTATTGATGTCTACCTTTATTTCGAGACTGCCGTCTACTTCAAAATCCGGGTAATTATACGGCACTCCCATTGCAGAAAATAGTGCCTTACCCGCAAGTGCAAGATCTCTCCTGGCTATATCAACATCCGCCTTTGCCCCGCTTAAATCAGCATCAGAAGCGAGCAGGGATCCCCTGTTTTCCCTCCCTGCTTCATAACGCATTTTTACAAGGTTGTGATTGTCATTTCTTCTTTGATATATTGTTTCAGCAATTCCCAGATATTTTCTGGCCTTGATGAAATTCACATAAGAACTTCTGACATTATATAGTACGTCTGATTCTTTAACAAAATAGTTATATTTTTCAGCTTCAATATCAGATTTTGATTTTTTATAGTCGTAATACGATTTTAACCCGTCAAATAAAAGCTGTTTTGCTGAAAGAGTGTAGCTAAAGGCGTTTTCTTTGTTTTCTTCCGTACTCCAAAAAGTCCTTCCTGCAGAAACAGTTGCGTTAAGCGAGGGCAACAAATCTCCTCTCGTAGCCCCAGAGTATGCATTGGCGATAATAATGTCTTCCCTTGCTGATTTTAAATCAGGATTAGACTTAAGTGTAAGAGAAACAATCTCATCCCAGGTGTAGACTTTTTTTGTTTCAGAAGATGCCGGATGTAAAAACACAAAGAAAACTAAAGAAAATATTAATATAAAGTATTTTTTCATATTACTCCCAAATCTCAATATGCTTTAATATTTAGACCCACTATTGCAGGATGAGTTTCATTTTTTGTTATAAGCATTTGTAATATGGCAACAATACTTTTCGGAAATTAGGTTATAAGCTGTTCATTTAGATAAAAATCTTTTTAACAGGCATTATTTATGAATTTTGGATTAAAAAATTATTGCATCGACCTTTTGCCTTTCATTGTCAGTTAAGAGGCCGCATCGACAAATAAATTCGGTAAAAATTTCAAAAAGAAGCGGATCTATTTTAAGACTCAGCGCGACAAATTCCTTTTTCATGGTAAAAAACGCATCAAAGTGACTCATTTCTCTTTTACCAACAAGAGCGTTATAGATATCAATAATCTCAATCATCTTGCAGGGGAAATACGCAAGCGCATATCCTTCTATGAAATCCCTTGCTTCATATGTTATGAAGTTGAAAACATTCGCGTCTGTTCTCTTACGCTTTAAAAGCTTGGATAATACCGGATTGGTAAAGTTATAGCTGCCTCTTCCACCATAGTACTCATGATGAAAAGCAGCCATGGCTATAACCTCAAAGGGGTATTTTTTTGTTCGCAAAAGCATATTGTAACCAAGAAGGGTATGCAGCTTCAGCATGTTTTCATCAAAAACCTTATCACCATCGTGATAGTCAACATTTGGTATTTTACCAATATCATAAAGCAGACTGCCAATTGAATACAGAAGCAGCTCCCTCTGGGTTTCAATTCTACGCATGCCTCCCTTTATAACGGTTTCAAGCCTGACATTCAAATCTGGAAGCCTTCTTTTATAGTATCTAAGATACTTCGTTTTAAAATCTCCTCTGATGTTTTTTGTTATCAGCCCGGAATCAATGTAGCGGTTAAAAAAAAGACAGTAACCTATAAACCATAGCAGGCTCCTGCACATTGAATCAACTGTAGAAGAACCGGTTTTGATTGAATTGATATGCTTATAGTCTTCAAACTTGACATAGGGGCTTTGGAAATACTCTATCAGAAGTTTAAGCATCCATTCCGTTTTAGTGAAAATGCCAAATGACGAATTCTTTACATTTACCGTTGATTGATTGTCTTCCATGTTGATATAGTTGGCATAAAATGTATTTGCAATAATCTCGACCAGCTTTACAATCACCCTGAGATCAAGCCTGTGACTCTGGTTGTTGATCTCATGCAAATCTTCAATGCATTTATCAAGAACCTCTTCTCTTTCTACAACAGACATCTGTTTAAAAACATTTACCTGTTCTGATATATTTGAGTATTTTTCTATACTTCTCCTGAATTCATCAAGGTTGCTCTGTTCTTCTTTGTCCTTTGGCTGTGAGACATTCTCATTATCAGCATTCTCTGCTCCGGACACGGATAAATCCATCTCCTTTTTTTCAACCTTTTCCTGCCAGTCTGATGCGATGTAGAGTTCAAGGTCTTTTTCAGCTTCACCAATAAACTGCTTAATCTTATCGAGGGGAATTATTACATATTCCGAGTGCTCATTAAGTCTGTATACTGGAAGTCTGTGTGTCAGTATATCATCAATATTCTCGCTGACATCATTTATAGAAACCTTGATTGTGTTTTCAGGAACATCATGGTTCGGGTTTATTTGCTCTGTCATTACTTTCCTTCATTTCTTTCTATTAAAGAGTGTCAGATAATATGACCTCTGTCCTTTATTTGTCAAGAATGATAAAAACTAAATTTTTAGCGTCCAATTAGTAGGATTATAAGAAAAAAATATTGCACTTTATATACTTTACTGAAATCATCATATATATTGCAATCCATTGAATTCTAGCACAGTAATAATAATTCAATATTAAATCATTGAGGTGTATTTGTGGGAAAAATCGCTCTTGCAGCAAGGGAATCATTGGATCAAACAGCCATTTCAGGTTTCGGTGAGATACTTGTTCTTTTTGCCGCAGGAATTCTTGTTATAACGCTTTTGCGCTGGTTCGTGAAGGGCAAAATTACTGACATGGCTCAGAATACCGAAAGCCGTCTCGATGATTTTGCCGTTTACTGTCTCAGGCATTATTTTATTCCTCTGCTTTATTTTATAGTATTTTATTATACGCTTAAAAGCTTCAATATCAACGAAACTATAAACAAGATTATCGACAAAGCCGCGTTTTTTGGCATTACCATTATCGTTACTCTTTTTCTTAGCCGCCTGATAACCTTTTTGTTGAATTACTATATCAAGAAAGAAGAGAACGCAACCCATTCAAAGGCAGTAATCGCGCTGAAGAATATAATTAAAGTTATACTCTGGTCCATTGCGCTGATGCTGTTTCTTGATAACATTGGATTCAAGATTACAGGTCTTATTACAGGTCTTGGAATTGGTGGTATAGCAGTAGCTATCGCAGCTCAGGCTCTACTTAAAGACATACTGAGCTATTTCAGCATTTTTTTGGATAAGCCGTTCGAGCCCGGTGACTTTATTATTATCGATGATTACATGGGCACCGTAGAGCATATTGGCGTTCAGACGACCAAAATAAGAAGTCTCAGCGGGGAAATGCTTATTTTTTCAAACACTGATATAACTAATTCACGGGTGAGAAACTACAAGAGGATGGAGGAGAGAAGGGTATTGTTTAAAATAAACGTATCCTACCACACTCCGACAAGACTCCTTAAAACAATACCTCAAATAATCCGCAACTCTGTGGAAAAGAATGAGCTAACCAGGTTTGACAGATCGCACTTCAAAGAGATAGGAGACTCGGGGCTGCAGTTTGAAACTGTATACTACGTGCTGACAAACGACTACAACATGCACATGGACATTCTTCAAAATATCAACCTGAGCATCAAGGAAACATTTGATAAAAAGAAAATCCAGTTTTCCTATCCAACACAGTCAGTTTATCTTCACAAAAGCAGATAGGAATGCCCTGTCTTATTACAGGGCATTCGATTCGTAAAAGCCTAAAATGTCACAAGAACGAAATCTACACTCAGAAAAATGTAGTGTGTTTTATCTTTCAGCTTGTAATCGTTTTCCGGATCATAATTAGTTTCGAGAATGTATTGAGGTGTTACTGAAACAAGAGGCGATATTTTGTACGTTAATCCGGCATACAGCCTGTTCTTGGAAAAACCGTTTTCTTCAAACCACGGCTCGCCCTTTCTGATACCGTTTGTTTCACCGTCCTCTATGAGGCCAAAGAAAACTTCATCGGCCAAAGATACACTAAGGTCGGGCACAATTTTATAGCTAACCTTCAGCATCTCCCTGCATAGAAGCGAAAATCCTCGCTTCTGCGAACTGGAAGTGAACTGGTCATTATCTGCGTAAAACTTCCCGTGAACAATTACCCGGTTGCTTAAAGTAAAATCGCCAAATCTGTATTCAATTGAGGGAATAAGGTTACCGTTATGAGAGTACATATACTCATCAAGAGGAGAATCCCTCATATCAAACCCCATATAGTAATACCACAGCGAGCACTTGAATGTAAAGTTTTCTGCAAAATTAACCTTGTAGTTAGGCCCAATAAAAAACTCATACATAAATGTTTTGATGTCGTCACCCTGTGAGCGGTAAAACTCATACCTGTGTCCGGCGATTGCAGTAAGAGACCATTCCGGTGAAAACACGGTAGTCAGGCTTGCATACTCCCATGTCCTTCCCAACGAGTTGGCATCTGAAGCGGAGGCAGCCGATACAGACGCGCAGACAATCGTGAAAA
This sequence comes from Spirochaetota bacterium, assembly GCA_963663865.1. GTDB lineage: Bacteria > Spirochaetota > UBA4802 > UBA4802 > UBA5550. The sequence continues at coordinate 1,906,943 of OY760686.1, read as the reverse complement.
GAAAAATCACTACTATTGAACGAGCTTTCATTTTTCCTCCTGCCAGCGAAGTGGCGAATTGATATTCTAATGCGATGGATTTGAAGTTACCCGCTTGATTGCGTCACGGATAATTCTTTCAACGCCCTCAGCATTTTTGGGGCTAAGCTGATGTTTGTACATCACGCCTTTATAAGAAAGTGAAGATCTGTATGATGGTTTTAAATGGTTAAGAGAGTAGGCAACTATATCAAGAATACAGTCCTGGCACCTGCAGATGTCAGAGTATTCTTCAAGCAGAAGAAGCCTGTCAAGTTCGTCTATAACAATGGTTTCCATCGCATTTACGAGCATATCAAAATCGTAATCGTTTCTAAGGGCCATATCCTTCTCCATCAAAAGCGTATTCATATAGATATGGGTAAAAAGAACAAATAGTCAACATATTTATGAAAAAGGTGTAAATTGCTGACTATTTTTTTAACATTCTGTAGAAAATATACAGGTTGTTAAGTTTTGTTTTTGACTTCAAATAAATATTACTGTGGACAGAAATAGTACAGTATTTTTACAAATAGTGAATGAAAATATCAAGGGGTAAAATATGCGCAAAAACAGATTCACAGCATTAGTCTTATCGGCATTATTTTTTCTGGCATTTGAGCCTCAGGGAAAAACCAGTGCTTCCGGTACATCAGATAACATAGATCAGCTCCGCACAAAGGGAACACTCATCAATGATATCGCAGAATTTATTGCCGGAGTTCCGAATGAAAACAATCGATTTAAAAACATTGCAACAAATGCTGATTACAAAAAATACTCAGAAGGAATAAACAGCTCCTGGAATGCGTTTTTCCCCGAAAATCTGAGCAAACTTTCTGCCTGGTCTTCGAAGGTATTATCAGTACATAAAGAAAAAACCGTTTTTTATCCTTTCAGCGGCCCTGACATTCTTCATCCTCTTTCTCTGTTCCCTTCATCTGAATATATCATTATGTTCGGTCTCGAACCGACGGGAAATATACCTTCTCTATCAGACATGCAAAAACCGGAACTTATGGAACAGTTGAGACATGTTCCATCTGAACTGAACTTCATCTTAAACCACGCTTTTTTTGTCACAATGCAAATGCAGAAAAATATAGGCAAAAGTGTTTTCAATGGCCCCTCCGGCATTATCCTTTTCTTTTTAGCCAGGGGAGGATATTTCGTCAAAACCGCTGAATATGTTTCGTTAGACATATCCGGTGAGCTGGTCAGGGGAAGATCAAAATCCTCAAAGGTTATGGGAATTGAGGTCACGTTTGTCGGTAATGACAACACAGAACGAAAACTTGTATATTTCAGCCTCGATATATCTGATAAATCAGTGACTCTTAAACCCTTTAAGAAATGGATAACTAAAAAAACAGATCTGCTCACCGTTGTTAAGTCAGCATCATATCTTATGCACCTGGGCAATTTCTCTTCAATACGCAACATTATATTCAAAACGAGCAAGCTTATTGTTCAGGATGATTCAGGTATTGCACTGCGATATTTTGATAAAAAAAAGTGGTCACTTTCGTACTATGGCAAGTATCACAAACCGATTCCGGTTTTCAAATCATTTTACCAGAGAGAGCTTGACTACAACACTCGCAAGTATTCAAAAGGGCCGATCGACTTCAGCTATGGTTACGGATACGGCTACAAAAACATAACCTATCATTTAACTGTGGCTGAAAGAAAGGATCAGGCTGTCAGAAAATGACTGTCAAGTCTATTCGTACATTAGCCCTTCTGGCTCTATTATCTGCTGTATATACTGTTCCGTCTCATGAGGCTGAAAATATATACATGCAGAATCTTCCGATGCGGTTCTATCACGAAAACTTTCACTCGGAAAAATTGAAATCGTTAAAGAAATACGCATATTCCGAATACTGTAAAACAGGTAAAGATGAATATGAGCGCATGCTTCTTCTCAAGGATTGGGTACACAGAGAACTCCGTTACAGCCTGAAATGCATGGATCAACAGGTAAAGAATTCACTAATGATCCTAAATGCTTCAAGAGAAGGATCAGGCTTTATATGCACACATTTCACTTCGCTTTACATTCAATCAGCTCTCAGCGTGGGATGGACAGCAAGATACTTTTTTTTCAAGTCAACCGGGATTCGTCAACACGCCGCTCCGGACATCTGGTCAAACCAGTATCGTAAATGGATATTCATTGACCCGTCATGGAATATCCATATTGAAAAAAACGGTGTCCCGCTCACAATAAACGAAATACGTAATGAGTGGATCAAAAACAGGGGTCGTGATATCATATTCGTCTTTGGAGCTGGAAAGGGAAGGCGGGATTACACATACAACGATTTGCCCATAAAGTCAGGCACCGGAGAACTCTGGGCCAGAATCCCTATCGACAGAGAATGGCTGAATTACTTTTTCGCGTATGCATGTCTCGGCAGAAACGATTTTTTCAGCTATCCGGGCGGCGATAAAAGCGGAAGAAATATCTGGTCTCCTATATACATTGTAAAGGACAAAGTCAACAACCGGGACATGCAGTGGGCTTTTAGGAACAGACATGTAATTACGCCTGATGAGATGTTTTTCGATTTAAACACTGTTAATGCCGCATTGGAAAATAATGACGGTCATTCAGCAATCGTACACCTCAGGCATCAAACACATAGCAGCTTCACACCCGGTTTCAAACGGTTTATCGTAAGTTTAAACGGAAAACAATGGGAAACAACTGAAGATATATACCGAACCGATCTTGAAAGGGGGGTTAACACCCTTAGATTTAGAATCGAGAATATTATGGGTGTTGTTGGGCCAATTACTGAACTAAAGGTGTTCGGAAAAGGTGACTGATTTGACTTGTATAATAATCAGATAACCTTTCAGCGCAAAAATTGATGTCGACTGTTTGCCCGCATAACTCTGAAATGCTGCTCATTGATGTGTCTGCTGATCCGCATGGATTTACCAGCGTGAACCCCTCCAGAGTATTGCAAACGTTAAGGGCAAGCCCGTGCATGCTTACGCCGCCGCTCAGGTCAAACCCCAGCGAGCATATTTTTTTGTTACCTGACCATACCCCGGGTTTATCTTGATTATAAAAAGAGGGTAGTGACAAATCCTCATTGAGAAATTTAAGCACAGGATTAATTGCATACCTTATCAAGCTGTTTACATCTTTTGATTTTACCGGCAGAATAAAATAAACAACAAGCTGTCCGGGTTCGTGAACAGTAACGTCGCCGCCTCTTGAAGCGTAACGCACATCGTAACCGAGGGATTGAGCTTCCTGCTCAGAAACAAGAAGGCTGTGCTGCTTTGCGTTTCTACCGAGAGTTATTACTGCCGGATTATGTTCGAGCATTAATATTACTCCATGTTCCATACCGGAAATAACATCTCTCTTAATGTTAAGCTGCATTTCATTTGCTTTATCGAATGATATCTGACCAATGATTTCAATCTTTATTGCCATTCTTCCTACCTGAAATCGATTACATGTAAATTTATATTTGATAATTAATTATTGACTTTCAATGAATATATATCTATAAAATCAGTGCATTTGATTCAAACGGTGGTTAATAAACTATTTGGAGCAGACTATGAAGGGCGACATATTGTTCAACAACTTATTCAACATATTCATTGTATCGCTTATTGTTGAGGCTGCGGTCATGGCGGTTTTTTCACTCGCTGCATTCAAATATGCCTCCAATAAAAAACCTATTGAGATATCAAGAGATTTCTTTGTCCTGATTGTTTCGGTTTTTATCTGCTTTAATGTGAGTGCAATATCGCTGTTCAATAAGACCGGACTCAATGTTCCGCATCCCTTTGATCTTGCCATAACATCGCTTGTAATGGTTAGGCTCGCAAACCTGGTTCGTGACTTCTTCGCCAGTATACGATTTGAGAAATAATTATGAACTATATTATATGAAAGAATCGAAGCCGAATTGTATTGCAGGATTATTTTAGCTTGGTGTTAGTTTTAAATATTTGGATTCAATTATGTCATTATGTTAATTATATAAATGTATCCGTCATTTAACGTATTCATTGGTTCCGATAAGATATATTATGTCTCATTAGATTGTACAAAACAAAACGGCATCATAATCAAATGATACCGTTTAATAAAGTTTCTGCTGTTATCAGAGTACTACATTGTAATCACAGATTCGTCAACTTTTGTGCCGTCTATCGATATTTTCCAGTCACCAAGGCTCTCCTTCCATTTTGAATAAAGAACCTTTGTTTTTTGAACATCTTTAAAAAACTTGCCTGGATTTTCGAGTGATAAAAATATAACTTCTTCCATGGAGCTAACCGGGTGAAATATCATATTTTTCCTGACGAAATCTGGAATCTTGTCGAGATCCTTTTCGTTGTCCTTGGGGATAATTACGTGAGTAATTTCAGCCCTGTGTGCAGCTATTACTTTTTCCTTGAGGCCTCCAATAGGAAGAACTTTGCCTCTTAAAGTAATCTCCCCGGTCATTGCAACATCGCACCTGACTGGAATACTGCTCAGAAGCGACGATAAAACAACACCCATTGTAATACCTGCTGAAGGACCATCCTTGGGTATAGCGCCTTCTGGAACATGCAGGTGGACATCCTTTTCGGAAAGAACATCTTCATTGATGTTGAAGAACTGGCTGTTTGCCTTTACATATGTAAAAGCAGCCTGTGCTGATTCCTGCATGACTTCTCCAAGCTTTCCTGTCAACGTCAGCTTGCCTTTACCGGGGATCAATGAAGCCTCAATTGTTAGTATATCGCCCCCGACTTCTGTCCATGCAAGTCCATTGGCTAATCCCGTCTCGTTCTTCTGTTCCTTAACACCGTATTTAAATCTCGTCGGACCAAGATACTGAACTATTGTATCCTTATCTATAATCTTTTTGTAGTCAGGACTGTTGCTTACAACTTCGCGTGCCACCTTCCTGCATACCTTTGCGATGACCCTCTCAAGGCTTCTGACTCCGGCTTCCCTTGTATAGTGGCGTATAATAAAAAGTATACTGTCACGTGGAAGCTCAATATTATCCGACTTAAGCCCATTTTCTTCTATTTGCTTTTTGAGCAAAAACTCTTCAGCAATATGCAGTTTCTCCGGCTCTGTGTAGCTTGATATATCTATAATCTCCATTCTATCCAGAAGCGGAATAGGTATCTTGTGCTGAGCGTTTGCGGTAGTTATAAACAGAACGTCTGAGAGATCGTAAGGTACTTCAAGGTAATGATCTACAAATGTATTGTTTTGTTCCGGGTCGAGCACCTCAAGCAGAGCTGAGGAAGGGTCTCCCCTGAAATCCATGGACATCTTATCGATTTCATCAAGAAGGATTACTGGATTTACCGTACCAGCCTTCTTCATCATCTGTATCACCCTGCCCGGCAAAGCCCCAACGTATGTACGGCGGTGGCCTCTGATCTCGGCTTCATCCCTCACACCGCCAAGCGACATCCTGACAAACTTCCTGGATAAGGCATTAGCAACGCTTTTGCCAAGTGAAGTTTTTCCAACCCCGGGAGGGCCCGCGAAGCAAAGTATTGGTCCCTTCAGCTTCTTAGAAAGCCTGCTTACAGCGATATATTCAATTATTCTTTCCTTTACGTCCTCAAGTCCGTAATGTTCGCTGTTAAGAATTTCCATTGATTCTTCAATGTTTTGTCTGTCCTTGGTCTTCTTTGACCATGGAATATCACGAAGCCACTCAATGTAAGTACGAACTACAGCGGATTCAGCAGACATCGGGGGCATTTTTTCCAGACGCTTTATTTCCTGAAGAGCCTTTGCTCTTGCCTCCTTGTTCATTTTTGCTGATTCAATGGATTTTTTTAGCTCGGTAATCTCGTCAACTTCCTCATCCCCGTTACCAAGTTCCTTTTTGATGACCTTCATCTGTTCATTCAGATAGTATTCTTTTTGAGTCTTTTCCATCTGCTTGCGAACCTGGCCCTGTATCTTCTTTTCGATATACATGACCTCTATCTCGCCATTGATAAGCTCAATCAGTTTGTTAATTCTGTCATGGGGATTGCCAATCTCGAGGATAGACTGTTTAAACTCAATCCGCATTTCAACGTGAGAAGCGATGGTGTCCACTGCCTGCGAAATATCCTCAATCGCAGAAACCGTGGTAAGCGCCTCTTTGGGAACCTTTTTATTAAGCTTTATATACTTCTCAAAAACATCAAGCAGTGTTTTTCTGGCGGATGAAACCTCAGATGTCAGTTCAACAGGACGTTCTATATCCTTTATAGAAACCTCAAAAATATCATCTTTCGAAGTAAACTCTGAGAGATAAGCCCTTGAAACACCTTCCACAAGAACTTTGATGGTTCCATCAGGCAGTTTCAGCAGCTGAAGAATTTCAGCTACAGTCCCTATATCGTGAAGATGTTTCCTTTCAGGTACGCTGATCTGAGCATCCTTCTGCGTCGACAATACAATCAAACGATCTGATTTCATCGCCCTGTCGAGGGCGTTTACTGATTTTTCCCTCCCGACGAAGAGCGGTATTATCATGTATGGAAAAACCACCACATCTCTGAGTGGGAGAAGCGGATAGCTTTTCGCAAAATCAATATTTCTTTTCATTAAAGCCTCTTAAAGGAAGGAGCAAATATTTAAGCTGTTTTCTCTTTTTCATTTAAAACCAGATCTGCCTTCCCCTTTCCTTCAACCATTTCTTCTGTAACTACTATTTTTCTGACATTCTCTGTTGAAGGAATGTCATACATTAAGTCCATCATCACACTCTCAAGAACGGCCCTCAATCCCCTGGCGCCTGATTCGCGCTTTATTGCAATCTCAGCGACCTTCTCAATAGCCTGTTTTTCAAAATCCAGTTCAACATCTTCAAAAGAGAATATCTTCTTGTACTGTTTTACAAGAGCATTTTTCGGCTCAAGCAAAATTCTCACGAGAGCATCTCTGTCGAGTTCGTCTAACACTGCTGTAATCGGAAGACGCCCGACGAACTCCGGGATTAACCCATAGTGTATAAGGTCATCTGTTATAAGCTTCTTTAGAACACTTTCCTGTTTAATCTCAACTTTAGACTTGATTTCAGCTCCAAAACCGAGAGTTTTATTTCCAATTCTCTGCTGAACGATCTTGTCCAGTGACACAAAAGCTCCACCGACAATGAAAAGAATGTTTTTTGTGTCGATAGTTATAAATTCCTGATGAGGGTGCTTTCTCCCTCCCTGTGGAGGAACATTAGCTATAGTCCCTTCAATTATTTTCAACAGCGCCTGTTGAACACCCTCCCCTGAAACATCCCTTGTAATAGAAGGATTATCGCTTTTTCTTGCTATTTTGTCAATCTCATCAATATAGATAATTCCGACTTCAGCCTTTTTTATATCGCCATTGGCATTCTGTATCAGTCGTAGCAGTATGTTTTCTACATCTTCTCCGACATATCCAGCCTCTGTCAACGATGTCGCATCTACAATAGCAAAGGGAACCTGCAAGATTCTTGCGAGAGTCTGTGCGAGGAGCGTTTTTCCGGAACCGGTAGGCCCGGTAAGAAGAATGTTGCTTTTTTCAAGTTCGACATCATTCTTTTTGAGGTTGTTGTTGGAAAAAATTCTTTTATAGTGATTGTAAACCGCAACAGAGAGAATCTTTTTCGCCTCATCCTGACCAATAACATACTGATCCAGAATCTTTTTAATCTCAGCAGGCTTAGGAAGATTTTTAAAATTATCCTCAATTGTGGATACTCCCTCCTCCGCTACAATTTCATTACAGAGTTCAATACACTCATCACAGATGTATACGTCAGGTCCTGCAACCAGTTTCTTGACAACATCCTGACTTTTTCCGCAGAATGAGCAGAAGAGCTGGGTTTTTGGCTCTTTCTTTTTTGAAGTCATATCTTCTCCCTTAAATCTGCTACTTTCGTTCTATTACTTTGTCGATGAGACCATATTCGACCGCCTCTTGAGACGACATAAAATAATCTCTGTCAACGTCTTTTGAAATCTGTTCCAGAGGCTTACCGCAATGTTTGGAATATATCTCATTGAGCCGGTTCTTCGTCTTTATAATTTCCATCGCGTGAATCTCAATATCAGAGGCCTGTCCCTGAAACCCGCCCAGCGGCTGATGTATCATGATTCTGGAATTAGGCAGCGCTGAACGCTTTCCTGCAGCCCCGGCAGCAAGCAGGAGCGATCCCATAGATGCTGCCTGCCCCATGCAGATAGTTGCAACATCCGGCTTAATATACTGCATTGTATCGTAAATGGCAAGACCGGAAGTCACAACTCCACCTGGGGAATTGATGTAAAGGAATATGTCCTTATCCGGATCCTCTGCCTCAAGAAACAAAAGCTGTGCGATAATCAAACTGGATATATGATCATCCACCTGTTCCCCAAGAAATACTATTCTGTCTTTTAGAAGCCTGGAATATATATCGTAAGAACGCTCTCCCCTGCTTGTCTGCTCTACAACTATCGGAACTAAACTCATTATTTAACCTCATATTATGACTATATTTCTAAAATCGGCACGGAATACCGGCTCCCTTTGCAAAAAACAGACTGTTCATAAAAAATATCAGGACTTTGAAAGAACTTCAACAGAAACAGGCTTCAATTTTTTAACTTTGGCATTTTCGTAGAGAAAATCCATCACCTGTTCAATCATCAAGTCGGCTTCAATATTTTCTCTCGAGTTGTTTTTTTCTATTATATCCTTGACTTCATCAGCGCTCATTCCTGAGGATTTTGTATATTTTTCCACAAAATCCTCGAAGCGTTTTTCTTCAAGTTTCATTCCCTCAGCCTTTGAAATCTCAGAAATAACAAGCTGTGATTTAATAGACATGAGAGCTTCCTCTTTAAGCCTGGCTTTATACTCGTCAGGTTCCAACCCCATCAGACTTGCGAAAACATCAATATTGAGTTCTCTCAGACGATCAAGAGGCACTCCCATTCTTCTGGAGATTCTCTCCTGTGACCTGTAATGTACAGCTGATATTTCTTTCTCAATAAAACTTTTGGGAATATCGAACGAACTGTCTTTGATTACAGCTTCAATAATCTCTGCTTTTGCGTCACCTACTGTTCTGTTTTTAACGTAGGAATCAACATTTTCTTTTACCTTATTTGTCAGCTCCTCAGCAGAAGTGAAACCCGCCTTCACCGCGAGTTCATCTGTCAGCTCGGGGATATCCATTTTGCTCACTTGAAGAACTTTAATGCTGTACTTTACCTTTTTTCCGGCAAGCTCCTGAACCCTGTAATCCTTTGGATATTTTACATCAATTTCCTTGTCTTCACCTGTTTTCATGCCCGGAAGATGTTTATCAAGGGAGTATTCGTCTTCAGATTTTCCAACAACAACATCGTATTCTCCAGGAGCTTCAGACGCTTCTTCATCATCTCCAGACAATCTTTGAACCTGAACCTTCACAAGATTCCCTTTTTCTACTGCCGTTGCATCGTCAAGTTTAACTGTTTCCGCGAATCTCTCACGCAGATTGTCAATCTCAACTGTAATATCCTTGTCAGTCACATTGCAGGATTTTTCTTCTACAGCAACATCCTTATACTTTCCGAGCTGAACGGTCGGAAAAAGCTCGATAATTGCCGAATAACTGAATGGTTCACCGCGTGTTATACCGTTGAAGCTATATCCGGGGGCTGAAACCGGCCTCAGCGATTTCTCTTCAATCGCATCCGCGAGTTTTTTCCGCATGATATTCTCAGCCACCTCTCCGTCGGCATATTCGGAGTATTTTTTCTCAACAAGGGCGAGCGGAGCCTTGCCAGGGCGAAAACCGTCAATCCTGGCTGTTTTCATTATTTTTTTGAAAACGTTTTTATATTCTTCTTCAACAGCGTCCGAATCAACACTGATTGTAAGCTCAATCTGAGAATCCTCAAGTTTTTTTTCTGTAATATTCAAAACGGTAAACCTCTCATATTATTTTCTGGAATATCCAGTATTTATACAATATTTAACAACAGTCTGCTCCGCGCTGTCACCTTCATCTGTATCAAAAAAGATACATTATGACAACCCGGATTTCAATTATACCATAAACATATCAAGTGATTTTATGCTGATATATGAGTCAAACATTTTTTAAATGATACACCGCAAGGAGCAGTCAAACAATAAATCCTTGACTTATAGAAATCAAAAATAAAATTGAATACTAAAATGAGGCAAATGAATGAACAATCAGGACATATTCGATCGACTTTTTGAAATTATCAAACAGAGAAAGGAATCAGATCCGGAAAAATCGTATGTCGCATCTCTTTTCCGGAAAGGAACCGATAAAATCAACAGCAAAATTACTGAAGAAGCTTCAGAGGTATGCGAAGCCGCTCTTGAGGATGATCACGATCACATTATATACGAAATATGCGATTTAATTTTTCATACATTTGTTCTCGCCGGATATAAAAACATTACTCTTGCCGAGATAAGAGACGAGCTCGAAAGACGTTTCGGAACCAGCGGTATTACTGAAAAAGCCGGGAGGAAAAAATGAATCTATTGGAACCGGGAAAACTCAGATTCGCCATACCTGCAAAAGGCAGGCTTATGGAGCCGACAAGCGAACTGCTGCAACGAGCCGGATACAAGTTCAGAGCCAAGGGACGAAATCTATACGCGACATGCACCAACGCGGATATAATCTTCATATTTGTCAGAGCCGATGATATTCCTGTACTTGTAGAATCTGGAGTAGTTGATCTGGGTATCACCGGAGAAGACCTTGTTGAAGAAAGAAAGGCAGACATAAGCAAGCTTATGGCCCTCGGATACGGAAAATGCAGGCTATGTGTTGCAGTTAAGGACAGCTGCGGAAGCACCTCTCTTGAGGACTTCAGGGGAAAAACAATAGCGACCTCTTTCGTCAACATGACAGACGCATTCTTCAGAACAAAAGGCATAGATGTCCGCTGCGTAGAGATGAACGGCTCCGTTGAGATAATGGTCGGACTCAACCTGGCAGACGCCATAGTAGATATAGTTGAGACAGGCGACAGTCTGCGTGATAACAACCTCAGGGTTTTCTGCGACATAGGTTCGTACGAAACAGCGCTGATCGGAAATAAAAACGTCATAAATGACAATAGAGTTGCTCAAATACTACGAAGAATTGAAGGTATTCTTATTGCCCAGAAGTACAGCATTCTTGAGTACAATATCAAAAAAGATCTCCTCAAGCAGGCTGAAAAGATTACCCCAGGCTTTGAGTCCCCCACTGTATCAGAGCTCGACCAGGAAGGATGGCTTGCCGTCAAAGTCATGGTTCTAAAAAAAGACACAGTTCAGGTGATGGACCAGCTGGAGGAACTCGGTGCCACGGCTATAATTGAGACCGAAGTCAAGAACTGCCGTCTATAAAACTTACTTAAACCTCTCAAGCCTTTCAGATATTGATTGAACAGCCCTGGAAGCCCTTGCCCGGACATTGGAATTCCTGTCTTCCAGAGCCGTCTTAAGAACTTCAAGGCTTTCTCTGAACATGAAGCGCTCAAGCGCAATTACCGCCTCAAGCCTCACGTCCCAGTATTTGTCGTTCAAGGCTTCCTTGAGCGCGTGCAGTGACTCAATGGTTCCAAGTTCGCCAATGGTCTTCACGGCCTGTATTCTTACTGTTTTGTATCTGTCATGAACTGACCTTTCAGCAAGACCCCTTGCTTCGGTTAATTTGTGACGCGCGATCTCCTGAAGCGCTTCCTGCCGGGCAAGACATGATTCTCTCATTTTCTTTGCAAGAATAGTTAAACGTGAATTTGAATAAGCGCTTTTTGCCCTATCTGATTTCATATTGCCGAGGACATCGCGGGCCGCTGCTCTGACTTCAGGGTGGCTGTCTATCAGGAGTCCCACAATCATATCCACGTCACGTTCGTCGCCAAGAGAACCAATGGCGGCCAGTGTTGTCTTCCTTACAGAATGGTTACGGTGACCCAACCCGGGAATCATGATTTCTCTGAGGCCCTTTTCCCTGAACGCAGCTGCGATTTTAAGCGCTTCAATTTTGACAGGCTCGCTCCTGTCAGCAACAGCAATGGCCAGCAACGCACTGACATTGTCCCTGAATATTTCAGGCTTATCAGTGAACATTCTAAGCATTTCGATTTTTTCTGCGAGTGTACCCTCACTTAGAAGAATTTTCAAATCTTTATCAAGTTCCGGAGTGTACGAATCGGACAGCATCGTCATTGCCGCTATTCTTACGCTTCTGTCCTCGTCATAAAACAGAGGTTTAACCGCCTCTACTATCTTCGTATCGGGCAGTAAATCCGTTAAGGCTTTCATGATTTTTAGCTTTTTTGACGTCTTCCTTGTTGTCAGGAGCCGAATCAAGGCCTCTCTATTCCCTTCCAGTTTCAATTTTTCAATATCTGCTCCGAATACTGGTGCCATGGATTACCTCCAGATATATATATTTAATACTACATATTGCAAAAAAATTCAAGCTATTATAATCTTTTTAATTTGGGAAGTACGTCATCTTAGATTTATTTAGCACAGATTTTTCTCTTAATCATTTAAGATGTTTATTATCGAAGCTACAAAGTATGAACCAGCGATGAGGAAGAATGGCATCATGAGAAAAAAGAGGACTATTTCAGACGCCCTAACCACAGAAGAGTGAAGGACCTTTTTCCCAAAAAAATTGAGATGATAATTGCGTGGATCGCGAGTTCTTCGAAAAATTGATAACAATATCTTTAGCTTTATTGAAAGTGACAGCCCAAATACGGTACCCGAAAGACAGAATTTCACCCCTACCGCCGATATATCATTCAATAAAGCTGGCCTGTTTAGAATTAATGCGATTAACAAACCGCTAATGGAGATATTGAATAAACCGGAAATCAGGAAAAGCTTTACATACAGGGACGTCTTGCGGTTTATCATCCTGAATATAGAAAAAAAATGGACTATAAATGAACAAAAGAGCAATGACAACAGAAATAATATCACCTGCCCACCCGCAAAAGTTAATTTGGAAGGAAAAGAATCAGCCTTTTCTCAAAAGGATTGATTCAACCGTTCTGGTCACCCTTTCAGCAGCATCAAGAATAGAATCAACGCCCTCGTAAACCTCTTTACTCTGTATAATTCGTATTGGATCCTTTGTCTTGCTGAAAAGGCGTTCAGTCATTGTGTCCCTGAGCTGATCGCCGGCATTTTTGAGAACAGTAACTTTTTTACATGCCCCCTGAACCGACCGATTATCGGCAGTGCCACCCAATCCATTAACAGCCTTCCCGGCTGATTCGATTGTCTGAACTACAATGTCGGCAAAATCCATCAGATCTTTTGTGTCTGTTTTCATTTTATAGAGTTTTATTCGCTTAATCACTGCATAGATTGAATCGACAATATTGTCTATTTCATGTGCCAGTGTATGCATTGTCTCAACAGCAAAGGGCAACCTGATACGTGTGTTAAGGGCCTCAATAATACTGTAGGTTATGCGGTCACATTCATGCTCATAGTCCCGCATCTTCTTTAATTCATTATCTGAAACATCCCCGGTGTTTATAACCTTTCTAAAGTAATCGCCACACTGTTCTGTTTTGATCATCAGTTTTTCAAAAAGGCCGAAGAGCCGGGCTGTACCCGAACGTGATCTAAAAAACATAATTTTCTCCATTTCTTTTTTTTTATTAGTTTTGCGATTTTAAGTCAATATTTTTATTTCCCCCACCCGGCATCCCAGTAAACAGAATCTGTCTTTGAAAAAAATTGTTTCAAAGGCCTGATAAAGTTTCGGTTTTTTATTGACAGATTTTCCTGATGAAGCTTTTATGTATTTATCAGCAAGAAAATAATGCTGGCGTAGCTCAATCGGTAGAGCAACTGATTTGTAATCAGTTTGTTGGGGGTTCAATTCCTCTCGCCAGCTCATCAGGTGAGGTTCCCGAGTGGCCAAAGGGAACAGACTGTAAATCTGTCGGCGTAGCCTTCGGTGGTTCGACTCCACCCCTCACCACATAAAGGGACCTGTTAAAGGTTCCTTTTTTTATTTCATTAAATCCTGCATTCCCGGAAGCTTTTACTCGGAGGTAATCCCCCTTTGCTGAAAAAGCCTGTCGAACTAATAAAAGGAATAGGCCCGGCCAGGTCAGGTGTTCTCAAATCCGAAGCTGGAATCAAAACAGTTGAGGATCTTCTATGTAATCTGCCAAGGGCATATGTTGACCGAACTCAGACAAAAAAAATTTCAGAGTGCGGACACGAAGAAAGCGTGACCGTTTTCGGCACAATCTCCTCAGTGCGCAACATACAGTACGGCAGAAAAAGGCTTGAAGTTGTCATTGAAGACATGACCGGAAATTTAACAGCCCTTTTCTTCGGAGGTTTCGCCTACTTCAGCAGGGTTTTTATTCCGGGAACAAGAGTAGTATTTTTCGGAAAGATCATAAGGTCTTCAGGAATAAAGATGTTTCATCCCGACTTTGACTTTTACGATGAAGAATCCGGTTTTATAAATACCGCCCGGATAATTCCGCTCTACAGATCTTCTGAGAAACTAAAAAAAGCCGGTTTTGACTCAAGAGGTTTTCGCAGAGTTATAAAAAGCGCAATAGAACAGTACTCAGCGGAATTAGATGAAATATTTACAGCTGAAATGCTGAAACGATATTCCCTTCCTGAACTCCGAAAAGCAGTCCGCGACATCCACTTTCCGGAAACTCTCGCTGAAGCAGATATTGCGCGGAAGCGACTTGCATTTAATGAAATGTTTTTCCTTCAGTTCTACCTCGCTTATTCCAGGTTCAAGAACAATCACCCTCCGCAATTTCAAACGCCGGGGCTCAAGACATCGGTTTTTCACAACTTCACCCGCTCCCTTCCATTTGAACTGACAGGTGATCAGATAAGATCAATTAACGAAATTTGCGCTGATATCAATTCGGGACATCCGATGAACCGCCTTCTTCAGGGTGATGTAGGATCCGGAAAGACAGCGGTAGCTGCGGCAGTAATGTTCATGGTTTCAGAATCGGGAGCACAGGCTGCACTCATGGCCCCCACGGAGATTTTAGCTTATCAGCACTGGCAGACAATGAACACCATAATACCAGGTAAAACTGTTTGCGGCCTGCTAACAGGATCCACACCAGCTGTTGAGAGAAAGGCTGTTCTTGAAGGGCTCTCTTCGGGAAAGATAAGCCTCGTTGTCGGAACCCATTCCCTGTTCCAGGATGATATTGAATTTAAAAACCTTTCATTAGCTGTAATAGATGAGCAGCACAGGTTCGGTGTTGCTCAGAGGGCAGCTTTAAGACGCAAAGGCAAATCAACACATTTGCTCGTCATGACAGCAACCCCCATTCCAAGGACTCTATGCATGACTTTCTTCGGGGATATGGATGTATCAGTGTTAAAGCAGAAACCTTCAGGCAGACGGCCTGTGAAAACCCTCGCTTTTCCAGAATCAAGAATAAACTCCATTTACAACTCAATGCGGAAATATCTTTCAGAGGGAAGACAGATATACTATGTCCTTCCCCTTGTTGAAGATTCAGAAAAAACCGACTTGAAGTCCGCACAGAGCGTTCACAGGCTCCTCTCGGAGACTGTATTTCCTGATTTCAAAGTGGACATGATCCACGGAAAGATGAAATCAGCTGAAAAAGAAACTATCATGAAAAACTTTGAGTCAGGCAGAACAGGTATTCTTGTAACAACGACCGTTATTGAGGTTGGAATAGATATCAGCAACGCCAATGTAATTATTATTCATCACCCGGAGAGATTCGGTCTGTCGCAGCTCCATCAGCTTAGAGGCCGAGTAGGAAGAGGAACTTACGATTCTTTCTGTGTACTCCTGCATCCTGATGATATTTCTTCTGAAAGCATGAGGCGAATAGAGGTGATGCTGAGAACAACGGACGGGTTCGTGATTGCCGAAGAGGATTTGATGCTAAGGGGCGCTGGAGAGATCACCGGAGTCAGACAGCATGGCGCTACCGAATTTGAGTTTACTGACCTTGCAAGTGACTCTCAAATAATTCAGTCAGCCAGAACTGAGGCGCAGAACGCCTTTCGGGATTTCGCAGAAAGTCTTCCCGCAGCCGGTCATGAAGAAACAGAAAACGACACGGGCAATCTTCCAGAGTATGTAAGGCTTATCAGACACAGCAGAATTCTTGAGATTCTGTCCTGACCTCGTTTAAATATTTTTAAAAATAGAATTTCCTATAAAGCGCCTGTACACCTCAATTGCAGGCAGACCTATTAAACTTTCACCTTTAATTGCGTAAACACTTTCAGCATTCACTTTCTTCCCACTGCCCTTGCTGGTTACATCAGCCGCAATTTTCTGAAGCTTTTTTACGTCCTCTTTATATAAGCTCTGTACACGAGTTTTGACAGATTCGAATTTCGTAGAATCATCAAAATCAAGGCCAAGGTTATTGATGTTTTCCTGGAACCATCTGTTAACTACACTTTTTATCATTTCTAAAGGAACAAAACGAGCGATCTTTCCTTCTGATATGTAATAGTAAACATAACATTCAGATGTTTTTTTTATGCCTGTTGAAATAATCTTGTAAATAGTAAGAGGCCCGATATGGTACACAAGATAATCCCTGTCTTCACCAATGGAATTAAAATATTCCTTTAATGTTTCTGTGATAACTGACACAGCCTTGAGGATATACTCGTTGTATTTTTCTATACTATGCGTGCTCTGATTCTTTAACATAGAAGCCGCTGCCCTTCTGATTTTGGCGGCTTCATCCGTTTCGTTATCATAGCTTTCTGTAAAATAAAACATCCTTGATGCCCTTGAGACATCATTCTGAAGTTTAAGCCCATCGACCTCAAGAGTATAGGGTTCTACCGTATTCCACTGCATTTTTCCCGGAAGGCCCGGGAGCCTGTTCTCTGAATCGGCTTTTTTTTCAGGGAGGGATATTGACTCACGCGGACCCGCGCTCTCAGATCGAAATTCGCTGTATTCGCCCTGGACGCCTTCATCGTCCTCCGCTACACAGCCGGAATCATCTGAATTCGGCATCCCGCCGGCAGATTCCATTGCAGAGTCATCGTCTTCAATGTTATCATTAGCGGGCCCGGATTGTTCTTCAACACCTCTTGCATGATATCCCGGTTCATCCGAAAGATCAGACAATATGTCGTTTAATTCATTCCTCTTCATTAATAATTAGATATCGTTGAGTAGGATTTATACTGTCTCATCGAATTGCTCGTCTGTATTTTCTTTTTGCTCTTCTTTTTTGCCGTTCAGAAGGGGCGGCAGCGGCTCCCCGTTAACCAGAAGCTTGATCTCTTCAGCATTGAGGGTTTCACGTTCGATGAGAGCTTCAGCCATACCGGTAAAAAGCTTCATATTATTTTTAAGCATTTCTTCAGCTTCACGCATTGAGGTCTCAACAATGTCCTTGACCTCAGCGTCAATGAGCTCGGCGGTCAGCTCACTGTAATCACGATGCTGCGATATCTCTCTTCCTAAGAATATCTGTTCATTCTTTTTGCCAAAAGTCAACGGCCCGAGTTTGGTGCTCATCCCCCATTCACAGACCATCCTTCTCGCGATATCTGAAGCACGTATAATATCGTTGCCGGCCCCGGTGCTCACTTCATTAAAAATGATTTTTTCAGCGATATGCCCGCCGTAAAGGACCTTGATCTGGTTAATCCAGTACGATCTGGTGTGAATATACCTGTCCTCTGCCGGAAGCTGCATTGTAAGCCCAAGCGCCCTGCCTCTGGGAATTATGGTCACCTTGTGTACTGGGTCCGACCTGGTCAAAATACCGAGAACAGCGTGACCAGCCTCGTGAAATGCAATAACCTTCTTCTCGCTGTCTGATATGAGCATTGACCTTCTTTCAGGCCCCATAAGAACCTTGTCCTTGGCCTCCTCCATGTCGGACATTGAAACCCTCTTCTTGTTTTTTCTTGCGGCAAGAAGCGCGGCTTCGTTAACAAGGTTAGCCAGGTCAGCGCCCGTAAAACCGGGAGTCCCTCTTGCAATGACCTTCAGGTCAACCTGTCTCTCAAGTGGAATCTTTTTCGTATGTACTGCCAGAATTTTTTCACGCCCTTTGATATCAGGCGTATCAACGACGACCTGTCTGTCGAAACGGCCCGGCCTCAGTAGAGCCGGGTCGAGTACGTCAATTCTGTTTGTTGCGGCGATAATGATTACGCCCTCATTTGTCTCAAATCCATCCATTTCGACGAGAAGCTGATTGAGCGTCTGTTCTCTTTCGTCGTGTCCGCCTCCGAGTCCGGCTCCTCTGAGCCGCCCTACAGCGTCAATCTCGTCGATAAAAATGATACATGGAGCGCTCTGCTTTCCCTGCTCAAAAAGATCCCTGACTCTGGAGGCTCCTACACCAACGAACATCTCTACAAAGTCCGATCCGCTTATGGAGAAAAACGGCACTCCGGCTTCACCGGCAATTGCCTTTGCAAGCAATGTTTTTCCTGTCCCCGGAGGGCCCATCAGCAGTACGCCAGTTGGAATTTTTGCTCCTATGCTCGAAAACTTTTTCGGATCTTTCAAAAACTCTATTATCTCCTGAAGCTCCTGCTTTGCCTCGTCAGCTCCAGCAACGTCATCAAACGTAATCTTTGTTTTTTGCTCAGAATTCAGCTTAGCCCTGCTTTTTCCAAACGACATGGCCTTGTTGCCGCTTGACTGTATCTGCCTTATCATAATAAACCAGATGAAGCCGAAAAATAGAAGCCATGGCAGAAAATTCAGCAGGCCCTTAAGCCAGAAACCGTCTTCATCTTTTCCCTCAACAACTACACCTTTATCCATAAGCTTTTTTATAAGAGTGCTGTCTTCGTAGGGAATTGTGGTTTCAAAATCAGGAACGCTGGTCTTCCCCCCGAAAAATCCGGGTGTTTCCTGCTTTTCAGGCGGCCTTTTGGACAGATAGCCTGAAATTTTCCTGTTGTTTTCAATCGTTACGCTGCCTATTTCGTTGTTTTCAACTTTTTTCAGAAAATCGCTGTATTTAATCTGCCGGTCATCCTTACCGGTCTGATTGACCTGGAATACTGCCAGGACTAAAAGTCCCACAAGCAGTATCAGAGCAATCTGCTTAACTGTTTTATTCATTATATTCTCCTGGTTTCAGACCGCTTTTCAGCTGCCATAGTACAAAGCGGTTCATGTCATGATCAGGTTAAAGCCTGCTTATCTCAAGTATTTTTTCTTTCCCTACTTCAGCATATCTGTCATTTGACACAGTGCTTTCTAAATATTCGTCATAAAAGCCAATAATAGCAACTGTCTCGCCGTCAATGTCTATGATAGGAATTTTATTTTTTTCGATGGGATTCAATTTTGAATTTATGAATATATCCTTTATTTTTTTCGTATGCCCCCCCGCTTTAATCCTATCGCCGTTTTTCCTGCTTCTAACATTAATATAGGTGTCACCGGGCCTTATTGTTACAAAAATACGCCTGTCTCCCCCTTCCTTTACCCGGCACAGATCAACAGCGGCATCTTCCTTAAGTTGAAAACGAAGCCTGTAACCGTATTCCTGAACATTCACATCGAAAGGCAGTTCTTTAAGCGGCATGCTGTAAAGGTAAGATACATGTTCGGAGTAAAAAGTTCCAACTCTGGAAATCTTTAAAACTGTAATTCCCTCCTCAATGGTCTTAATAATTGAAAGCCCCGGTTTATCAATAATCCGCACATGAGAGGATGACGAAACGCTTTTTTCCCATATATCCTCAAGCAGATTGTAACTGACGTACTCCCCCAGGCTTTCTCGAAGAGCAGACGCAGCAACGTGACAGAACAAAGCTCTATCCCTGCATAAATTGCTGATATCAACAACAACATCCCCATTTTTGCAGTCAGTCCTGACAAGCTCGCCATATTTACCGCTTATAAGCCTGTCAATGAGGCTTAAGTAATCACGGCTTATGCCTCCGAGCTTTTCGATTGCATTAAGGGCTGATGGAAACCTCTCAAGCGCTTTATTCATGACAGAATGACGGATATGGTTTCTGGTGTAGCTTATGTCACCGTTGCTTGCATCTTCACGCCATCTGATGTTTTCTGCCTTCAGGTATTGGAGTATGTCGCTAACTGAAAGGCGGCGCAGCGGCCTTATGATGATATCATTTCGAGTGTAAGGTACTCCTGCAAGGCCATGAAGCCCGGTTCCTCTGAAAAGCCTCATTAAAACCGTTTCAGCGTTGTCGTTAAGATTGTGCGCTGTGGCCGCCTTTGAATATCCCTTTTCGCGGCATAGGGCCTTAAGCCTCGCATAGCGGTATTCTCTTGCTCTCTCTTCGAATGATCCGGATATTCCGCTGAAATCATGCCTCTCTGCTGTCAGAGGAAGCCCGTAACGCTCTGCCGCAGCCCTTACGAACTCCTCATCAGCGTCCGAATCGGCTCCACGCGTCAGGTGATTGAGGTGATATATTCCGAGGCTTATCCCGAATTCAGGGCTGAGCCTGAATAATATGTCGAGCATGGCCATGGAGTCCTTCCCTGCCGACATGGAGAGAAGAATAGTGTCACCCGCTTCAAACATAGCATAATCCAACACAGTCTGTCTCACCGCTTCAACAATGTCTTTCTGAGCGTCCATTTCCCCCCGAAAAAAACTCAGCATTAGCTGTACTTTCAACATTAATAAAAATAACTCCACCTCATTAAATCAATAACAAAAAGTTCTTGAACGCTTAACGCTGAGATTATAGAATATAAAGTTATCATTTAATTTACAAAAACTCATCTGCCCCGGACATTGATTTGATACCGGGCAGGACATTATTTAGTGGAGAATATATGAACAGCATTGACCAGACAATCGGCAAAGTTATCGAAGTATGGACACAGCCTCCATTTGATGACGCCACTGTTGCTGAAATAAAGCGGCTTATTGACATTGAAGACTGGAAGGAGCTTAACGACCGCTTCTACCGCCAGCTTGAATTTGGAACAGGCGGGCTGAGGGGCGTTATAGGCGCCGGCATCAACAGAATGAACATCTACACTGTCGGGATGGCAAGCCAGGGGCTCGCGAACTACGTTAAGAAAGCCTGCAGCGGAGCTAAAAGCGCAGTCATAGCCCGAGATTCACGCAGGCTTTCCCTCGAATTCGCTCAGGAAACGGCCTCCATTCTTGCCGCCAACGGAATAAAGGTTTTTTTTCTGGATGATATTGCCCCGATTCCGCTTGCCTCATACGCAATACGCAGGCTCGGAGCGGGATTCGGCGTTGTAATTACCGCGAGCCATAATCCTCCTGAATATAACGGCTACAAGGTCTTCTGGTCCGACGGGGCCCAAATAGTTCCGCCTCATGACGAGGGAATAATAAGCGAGGTCAGAAAGATTCAGGACATCCAGTCCATTAAGAAGATCGAGTTTGATGAGTGCGTTGAATCAGGTCAAATCTCGATTATAGGCGATGAGATGCTCAACTCTTACACAGATGAGCTTTCACTGGTTTCGAGTTCGGCTGATATGGATATGAGCATCAGCATCGTGTACACCCCGATTCATGGAACAGGATATAGAGCCGTTCCCGAATCCCTGCGTAAGCTTGGCTTTGAAAATATTACTATCGTGCCTTCACAGGCTGTTCCTGACGGCAACTTCCCTACTGTTAAATCTCCAAATCCGGAGGAAAGAGAAGCCCTTTCATTGGCGATTGAGCTCGCGGAAAAGATCAATGCCGACATTGTTCTCGGAACCGACCCTGACACCGACCGAATGGGGATAGCATACAGGAACGCAGAGGGCAAGTATATGCTGCTTAACGGCAACCAGACGGGAAGCCTTCTTGAATACTACATGCTCTCCAGAATGAGCGAGGAACAAAGACTGCCCGAAAACGCTGCCGTCGTCAAGACTATTGTTACAACTGAGCTTCAGCGGAAAATCGCTGATTATTTCGAAGTTCATATTGAAGATGTTCTGACAGGATTCAAATGGATTGCCGACAAGATACATTCATACGAGGAGGAAGGCAGCTTTGAATTCGTCTTCGGCGGCGAAGAAAGCTTCGGTTATCTTCCTCATTCAAGAGTCCGCGACAAGGATGCAGTTGCGTCGTGCTGCTGCTTTGTGGAAATGGCGGCCTATCTCAAATCGCGCAATATGACCGTCGGGGACTATCTTGATGAGGTGTATCTAAAGTTTGGCCTGTATCTTGAAGACCTGCACTCGGTCACGCTGAAGGGTAGCGACGGAGTGGAAATAATCAAAAGCATAATGTCGAGGATGAGAAAGAACCCTCCAGCAGACTTCTGCGGCAAAAAAGTCCGCGTTGTAAGGGACTACCTTACCGGCATTACTCTTTCTGACGGAGAGAAAAGCATGAATTCCATAAAGCTTCCGCCTTCGGACGTAATTCAGTTTACGCTTGATGACGGCTCTCTTCTGACTCTAAGGCCGTCCGGTACAGAACCTAAGATTAAATTCTATTTCAGCGTCAACGCTCAGGCTGACAAAGACAGCCTTGCTGATAAAAAGACTGAACTGGAAAAAAACATTATGAGTCTGAAAGAAGCGATGGAAGTTTTTATAAAATAGGACCGTCAAATCTTTGAGAGGATGAGGTCTTCCATCCCGGACATTATCCTCTCATCTTCAGCAGACCTTTCGTGGTCGTACCCGGATAAGTGCAGCAGCCCGTGAATCAGAAGGCGTTTTACCTCGTCCCTTACCGTAACCCCGAATTCTACAGCCTGCCTTCTCGCCGTGTCAATGGAGATGTACACCTCCCCCGGAACACAGCTTTCTTCGCATTCGAATTCCAGACCACTCTGGTCATTATCATCGGCAGGGAAGCTAAGCACGTCGGTGGGATAATCCTTTGACCTGTATTCTGAATTCAGCTTTCTTATAAAGGCGTCGTCTGTAATTATTATAGTTATTGATGATGGCGCGTCCGGCACCAATTCTACTGTTGCGGCCGTCCAGTAAATTAAGTCAGATTCCAATACTCCGTCACTATCATCAATTTCGGCTGACTCATATAAAACATTCACCATTTCAGCTGACCGTCTCTCTCTGTTTCAGCCTTTCTTCGAGACGCTGCACATCGTCCGTTTCAGGATACTCAATTCTCGTGTGATATATGCCGTTAAGTATGCTGAGAAATGAATTTTTTATGACATTGAGGTCTGTCATTGAGAGCGGAGTGTTCTCGAGTTCGCCCTCATTCAGTTTATTATATATTATTTTTGTTACAAGCCCTTCAAGCTTGAGCTGTGTAGGGTCCTGAATGGATCTTGAAGCAGCCTCAATCGCATCAGCAAGCATTACGACAGCAGTCTCTCTGCTTGACGGCTTAGGGCCTGGATACTGGAATTCCGCCTTGTCAACTTCCTCGTCGTTGTCGCTTTCCGAAGCCGTTTCAAGAGCCTTGTGATAAAAGAATGACATGGTTGTCTGGCCGTGGTGTTCCTGAATAAAGTCAATTACCGATTGAGGAAGCTTATGCTGATGCGCGAGCTTGATCCCCTTGTCGACATGGGATATAATGAGCTTTGAATAATACTTAGGCGACAGTGTCTTTGCCCTCGGATCAGTAACCTTGTTTTCTATGTACATCCCGGCATCTTCAATTTTACCAATATCGTGATAAAAAGCTCCCACCCTCGCGAGAAGGTGATCGGCCTTTATATCTTTGCATGCGGTTTCAGCCATGTTGGACACAATTAGAGAATGATGATACGTTCCAGGGGCTTCAAGAAGCATCTTCTTGAAAATATCAGCGTTAAGATCGGCAAGCTCGAGCAGCTTGAACCTTGTTGTTACATCAAATACGCCCTCAAAGAGCGGGAATAATCCAAGCGCAAGAATTGAGCAGATCATGCCGCTTGCCATCGCAAGCTCTATGTTCATCACTGCAAAATTAAGTGTCTGTTCCTGAATTAAAACCTGAGTCAGCGCAACGATTGAGTTAATAAGTCCAATAAAAAAACCGCCTTTTAGAAAATCTGTTCGCCGATGAACATTCTGGTTTACGAAGACACCTGCTACAGCGGAGGCTACCGCGATAAGAATGCTTGCTACATCTCCATTTGTAATCATTGCTGTAAAGAAAATCATATGAAGGCTCATTATGAGCCCGAGAAAAATATTGTACAGCACCCCTATCATCATAGCTATAAATGGAATGGGAAAAAACAAAGCAAGATATAATCCCGATGTTCTAACTGAATCTGCCTGCATTATTACATACGAAAAAATCATGAAACCAGTAAGAAGGATAAACACTATCATCGACGACTTCTTGTCCGGGACAAGCACCCTTTCATAGCCGACAAAAAACAGCCTTAATAAAAAGAGAAAGATCAGCTGAACAACAAAAACACCCAGTACATAGCTGATATTAGAAGACTCAGCGCTTTTGTTAATAATGCCGATTTTGCCGAGCCGCTCAAGAGTTATTGTATCGCCTTCTCTCGCGATGATCTGGCCTTTTTTTAGAACCCCGACTACATTTTTAACACTTTTGGTGGCTTCTGCAATACGCCTTTCAGTCTCATCCCTGTTAAAAACCGTATTTGGCTTTAAAGTGGATATAACAATTCTATTTACGGCCTCACTCGCTGACTGTTCAAGGCCCGGTGCTATTGAATTAACGATGGGCTGTACACGCTTCGCTATTTCCGGAACCGTATAAAGGTCTTCGACTATGCCGGATATCTCTTCGCTTCCTGAATTGTCGATTATCCTTATTGATATGTTCTTGTTTTCAAGCTTTAAAGGGTTGCGGTATGGTTCTTCGAGGATGCTTACTTCTCTATTGTCATATATCTGAATAAGCGTTTGAGATATTACCCTTTTTAATTGTTCGGTATCTCCATAGGATACAAGCTCTGTGAGCACATCCCTGTTAAACTGCAGATATTTAGGCAGCCTTGATCCGAGCAGCATTACTCTGTAAGGTTTGGAATATATAGAAGCCCTGTCAGCCTCATCGCTGGCCGATTTAACATGCCTGAAAAGCTGATCAATCAGCTTCAGTCTTCCATCAAGAACAGCGAGATCGCGGTCAAAAACAAGAGGTACGCTCTGGGAAATACGGTTTTTCTTATATTCTGTTTCAGATTCTTTTGAGTATACTATGTCACGGGAAGCGCGTATCTCCTCACTGGCAATATCCCCAACCGAATAACTGTACGTTTCCCCTGAATTGTGCATTGATAGAATCAGGGTTGAAAGCGCAATCAGGCCGAAGCTGCACAACAGTGAATAGATAAACTTTCGTTCTCTTAGCTGTATTTTGATTTTTTCGGAATATGATGATAGAAAGGTATTCATTACCGGCCAGCTTCTGCTGATTCCTCGTAAGCTGTAACTATTTTCTGCACGACTGGATGCCTCGAAATATCCTCTATATTAAACATATTAAAACTGATTCCGTCAATGTTTTTTAATATTTTTATCGCATGAAGCAGCCCCGAATCCGATGACTTGTTCAGGTCAATCTGCGTAACATCGCCAGTTATAATGAATTTTGAACTCTCTCCCAGTCGTGTCAGAAACATTTTCATTTGAGACCTTGTTGTGTTCTGAGCTTCGTCAAGGATGATTACTGATCTGTTAAGCGTTCTACCGCGCATATACGCAAGAGGTGCTATTTCAATTCTGCCGTCTTCTATCAGCCGTGCAATCCTCTCAGGCGGCATGAGGTCGAAAAGAGCATCGTATAGAGGTCTGAGATAAGGGTTAATCTTCTCTGCGAGATCTCCCGGTAAGAAACCGAGGCTTTCTCCGGCTTCAACAGCGGGCCTTGTAAGAACAAGTCGGTCAACACTGCCTTTCAAAAAGTAGTATAGAGCAACCACTACCGCAAGGTATGTTTTTCCGGTACCGGCCGGGCCTATACCGAACGTCACAGGGTTCTCATGAATGGATGTTATATATGCCGCCTGATTAGCCGTTTTAGGCACTATCGTCCGTTTCTTCTCTTTGAAGAAGAACTTGAGGCGGCCAAGCTCTGAAGGCCTAATCTTTTTCCCTTTTACGAGAGAGTCGGCTATGTACCTTAAATCGAATTCTGAAAATTCATATTCTTCTTCGCGTTCATGAAGAAAATCGCTGAGAAGATGGAGCGCCTGTAAAGTCCTGTCAAGCGCCTCTCCCTCTCCCCTGACAATAAAGGAATTGCCTCTCGGTATTATGACGGCTCCAAGCAGTGACTCAATAATCCTTATGTTAGTGTCATTCTTACCGCAAATACGGCGGCACAGCGATACATCATCAATTTCCAGGATATGCTCTGACATCCACTACCTTTCCACAAACTTGATAGAAAGTTCGCGAAGCTGTTCCGGAATTACGGAGGAAGGAGCGCCGCTCATCAGACATTGCCCCTTCTGCGTTTTCGGGAAGGCCATAACATCTCTTATGGAATTTCGTTTGAGAAGTATCATTATTATTCTGTCAAGACCAAGTGCGAGACCGCCATGAGGCGGTGCTCCGTATTCAAGAGCGTCAAGAAGGAATGAAAACTTTCCGCGCGCTTCTTCTTCAGACATTCCGATTAAGCTGAATATTTTAGACTGCAGCTCTGAATTCCAAATCCTTATCGATCCGCCGCCGATTTCTGTTCCGTTTAGCACTATATCGTACGCTTTTGCTTTAATTCTTCCTGCGTCTTCGGGCTTGAGCCCGTCAAGCACGTCCATATACTCATCCTTCGGAGAGGTAAACGGATGATGAAGCGCTACAAAGCGTTTAGCTTCACCGTCGTATTCGAAGAGTGGAAAGTCTGTAACCCATACAAGTTCGAGCTTATCATCGTCGATCATATCAAGGTCACGCGCAACCTTTATTCTCATGTTGGCAAGGGTCTGATTAACTACATCCGGCTTATCCACAGAGAAGAAAAGGATTGCGTCATTCTTGAGCTCAAACCTCTCTATGACAGCTTTTTTCTCTTCTTCGCTCAGGAACTTGGAGATTCCCCCCTCGAACTGGCCGGCCCTGTATCTGAACATCGGAAAACCTTTAGCTCCGTAAATCTTGACATGTTCAGTGTAGTCGTCGCTCATCTTGCGCGAGATTCTCTCGCCGTCTTCAGCAGCAAATCCCTTAACAATGCCGCCGCTCTTCAAGGCAGATGAAAAAACCTTGAACTCAGAGTCAGCGAAGATGTCTGAACAGTCGCGAAGCTCAAGCCCGAATCTTGTATCAGGAGCGTCCTTTCCGAAACGGGATATTGCATCATCGTATGTAATTCTCTTTACAGGGATGGTGATCTCTCTTCCTGAGACGTCTTTTATTATTGACGATATGAGTCCCTCAACAAGTGAGATAACCATGTCCTCTGTTACGAAGGACATTTCAAGGTCGATCTGTGTAAACTCGGGCTGGCGGTCATTCCTCAAATCTTCGTCTCTGAAGCATTTTGCTATCTGAAAATACCTGTCGAAGCCCGACACCATCAGTATCTGCTTGAACAGCTGCGGTGACTGAGGCAGCGCGTAAAACTCGCCCTTGTTGAGCCTGCTAGGAACCAGAAAATCCCTCGCTCCCTCCGGGGTTGATTTGTTCATAATCGGTGTCTCGATCTCAAAAAATCTATTATCGGTCAGATAGTTCCTTGTGGTCTGCATCGCCTTATGACGGGCGATAATGGCTTGCTGCATTTCCTCGCGCCTGAGGTCAAGGAAGCGGTATTTGAGCCTTATCTCTTCACCCGGCTGGGTTCTTGAATCAATGGCAAACGGAGGCACTTTGGACTTGCTGAGTATCTCAATGCTATCGGCTAAAACCTCTATCTCGCCGGTCGGAATATTCTCATTTTTCTGGTCTTCCGCTCTCATACGGACAGCGCCCTTCACGGCAACGACATACTCGCTTCTGCACTGATCAGCTGTCTCAGCATTAGCCTTAGATTCTGAAGAATCAAATACTACCTGTATAATTCCAGTTACATCCCTGATCTCGAGAAATATTATCCCGCCAAGATCTCTTTTGGTATCCACCCATCCGAAGACATCAACACTGCTTCCAACATTATCCTTTGTAAGTTCACCGCAATACGACCTTGATTCAAACATAATCCCTCTATTTATTTTTCTACAGTTTATCTGTTCTGTATTTAATTTCAGGCTCAGCTGAGTTCTCCGTCAAACCCGGCTCGGAAAGACCAATAGCTGATATGAAGACCTTCCGTGAACATTGCCGAAAAATGGAGCTATAACTGAATGCCGCTGATATTGCAAAAGAATTTACGGCTATTTGACATCAGCGGAGTCCGATATTTTGTCAAGTTAAAAAGCCGGGCATTCTGATACGTGGGCGGGCTCTGAGACAATCCCTCCACACATATCGATTTTCATCTTGATTTTTTTTACATACGATGTGTAGATTGCCAACTTACAGATGGCAATCACTTATTCTCTATATCAATTTCAGAGGTCATTGGCTTTGCAGGATTCAGAAAGACAGGAAAGATCGCGATTTGAAAACACTTGGCAGAACCCTGACAAAAGACTTGCCAGGGTTCTGAACATTTTGTATCAGCCGTACAAATTGCTCTTTCTGATACCGGCCTTTGGATTTGCGACTCTAATATTTGCCATTTTGACCTTCCCGCTCCTGTTTGTTTTCGGGCCCCGTATCAGCAGGATTGGACCGGTTCTGTGGGGAAGAATAACAGCTCTACTGACTCCTGTGCGTGTGTTCCTACTCGGGGAAGAAAACATTGACCCCAATAAATCTTACATTATAGTAGCAAACCATCAGAGCAACTATGACATACTCTCCCTTTACGGCTGGCTCCCAATAGATTTCAGATGGGTCATGAAAAAAGAGATCGGGAAAATACCTGTAATCGGTTTTTACTCCAGAAAGTCAGGGCAGGTCCTCATTGATAGAAGTAATACCAGTTCCGCGCTGGAATCCCTTAACAGGGCTCGAAGCGCCATTAAAGACGGTACGAGCATACTGTTTTTTCCGGAGGGCACGCGCAGCAAATCAGATGAACTTCTCCCGTTTAAAAAAGGCGCATTCAGGATGGCAGTTGATATGAAGCTGCCCATTCTTCCAATTACCCTTGTGGGGGCAGGAGACATTATGCCCCCCGGTACACTGGATATTTTTCCAGGCAGAATTGATATAATCGTTCACAGCCCGATTGACACTTCCCGCTTCTCTGATGACATTGAAGGGCTGATAGAGCTAACCAGGAGTACGATAAAACGGTGCATTCCTTCTGTAAACAATCAACCAGATAGCTAAGTTGTAATTCTTTCGAACACTGAATTCATCAGCAGGGAGTCATGTCATGAAGAAAGATAAGGCCTTGGTATCGACGTTTATTTCCGACAGCGAAGTTGACACCTTTCACAACCGCCTGTTTTCAAGATTCATAAAAGTACTATTTAGAAATATGTGCTTTGACTCTGAGAGTTCAGTCACTCTCGAAAAATATTCCCGCAAAGGGCATATTGTATTCGCTTCATTCCAGAGCTCGAACACGTCGCTACTTATTTTATCAAATATTCTACGGAAAACAGGCTATCCGTCACCCCTCTGCGCACCTGGCTACAGACCTTCTGCCGCAAGCAAGATTTCATCAAGACTTAAAAGGTTTTTTCAGCTCATAAAAAGAATTGCTGATTCCGAAAGCCTGATCAACGAAAAGGATTCTGACTATCTTTTTTATCAGGTTAACAGCGGCAATCCCCTTGTATTATCTATCACTTCCCGGAAGCTTTTTTTCAGAAGATGGATGATGAATGTTCCGGACACCCTCGAATACCTTCTGGAAATACAGAATAAGACTGACAGACCAATATTCGTCCTTCCTCAAATTATTTTCTGGAATCGAAACCCGGAAAAGACAAGGGGATTTGTTGCCTCAAAGGCTACCGGAGACAGAGGACTCCTTTCCGCATTGATTACAGTTCTTAAAAGCGCCACCGAACCATTCGTAAGACTTTCAGACCCCATTGACCTGCAGCTTTTCATGAAGGAGAATAAAGACAAAACAACACCTGAGGAAGCGGCAGCAATCCTGAGGCACAAACTCTATGAGATTCAGCATGATGAAAAGAGGACTATTCTCGGACCTGTAATAAAACCGCGGAATGAAATAATGGAAACGGTGCTGTCTCATTCTGACATCATGGATGCAATAAAGTCAATTTACAAATCAACCGGCACATCCGAAAAGAGGCTGAAGAAAAAAGCGTACCGTCACTTCAGGGAAATATCATCTGATTTTTCTATTGTAGCAGTGAATTTCTTTGATAAGCTTCTCTCATTTATATTTAAAAAAATATTCACGGGAATTGAATACGACATAGCCCAGCTCGCTGAAATACGTTCAGCATCACGAAAAGGGCCTCTTGTTATTGTTTCCAGTCATAAAAGCCACATGGACTATTTAATTATTTCCTCAATATTTTTTAAGGAAAAGCTTGTTCCGCCTCACATTATGGCCGGCTCAAATCTTTCTTTTTTCCCCCTGGGCATGCTCTTCAGAAAGTCGGGGGCGTTCTTCGTCAGGCGGTCATTTAAGGACAACTTGCTCTATTCGGCTGTTTTAAAGCAGTATGTCAAAACACTCGTCGCTGAGGGATACAGCATTGAGTTTTTTATTGAAGGGGGCCGCAGCAGAACAGGAAGCGTGCTCTTCCCAAAGATCGGAGCTGTTAAGTATATCACAGAAGCTGTCGATCAGGGTTACAGCAATGATTTGGTATTTATTCCTACTGCAATAAACTACGACAGGGTGCCTGAAGAAAAATCATACAGACATGAGATCAAGGGTTTTGAAAAGGAAAAGGAAAGCGTTTCAGGATTTGTAAAAAGCAGAAATATTCTTAAACGCGTATACGGCAAAGTATATGTATCATTCGGCCAACCCGTCACCCTGAGCTCTTTTTCTGATCCTGGGGGGAACGGCCGGGCAGATATCGGCGATATCGCTCTTTTCCTAACAAGAAAAATATGTGAATCCATGCCGATTTCACCTACCGGTGTTGCTGCTACTGCCCTTCTTTCAATGCCCGGAAACGCTGTTTCTGAAGATTATTTCAGACAACATCTTGTCGATATCATTGAATTCTTTAAGATTACAGACTGCCCTTTTCCTTCAAAAAACAGCACAGGTCTCACTGCCAGAGCGGAATCAACTCTTGAAATTTTTGAAGATGACGGTATTTTAAGATTTTTTCCTGAAGGCGCATCTATTGAAGCTCCAATTACAGAACGGCTCATCCTATTAAACCCTGAAGAGAGAGGATCGATAAATTATTATTCGAATACAGTTATTCACCATCTGCTTCCATTGGCGTTTACATCACTGGCTCTGTTAAAAGAGTCAAGTACAGGCACAGGTTCATCACAATCTCTTCTGGAAGCTTATATCCGCCTGAAAGAATTCTTTCATTGTGAATTTGTTTACACATCAACCATGTCTGACGATTATTTGATTCTAACAAAAACCTTGAATTTTTTGAAATCGCTTTCGGTTATTTCATTCGAATCTGCTGATTATTTACCTTCAGTTGAAGATGTATTCAAACTCCGTTGTTTTGCCGGTATTGTTGAAAAATACATATGTTCTTATTATATAGTTATGAAAACTATAGAAACATCGCCAAAAAAGAATATTGAAAAGGCCCTTATCGAAAACTGTGTAAACACCGGAATTAAGCTGTATCATCTCAGTAGAGTGAACATTAGCGAATCTATTTCAGTTCCTGTATTTAGAAATGCTGTCAGATACCTCGCAGATACTGGTTTAATCCGCCTTGAAAATCATGAAAAAAAAGAATCAATAGTGATACTGAACGACAGAGATGCCATATACTCACTGAAGGAGTGGCTGTATAATTTAATCAATATTCTGGATATCAATGTACTGCGATACTTTTACAGCGGTTCATTTAATAAAGTCTCTTCTGAAGGATATCAGAGAGACAAAAGTCTTCATTAAGAAAAATCTGAATGAGTTCAGTTGATAAAAAATAGTTGCGATTATTATTTTACTCGAAAAAATAGATTTGACAGCCCTATCTACAAGTAATGTTAAGTCTTTATAATACTAAATCAGGAGCAGATATGAGCACAAAAAAATCAGCAGCATCAAAGACACCAGCGCCGTCAAAGAAAACAGCTGTCAAGCTGCCGGAAAAGCTTACAATGACCACAATGGTGGCTTACATTTCAGAAAAGCACGAGATATCAAAAAAACAGGCCAGAGAAATAACTGAAGATATTTTTGACATCATGGCTGCCGGAGCCCTCAGAGGCGAGAGAGTACCAGTTGGGAAAATTGGCAAGTTGTTTGTCCGTGTTAAGCCGGCAACCAAGGCAAGAAAAGGCAGAAACCCTCTGACAGGCGAAGAAATGACAATACCAGCCAAAAAGGCTACCAAGGTTCCAAAGTTTACATTCCTGAAAGCTTTTAAAGAAGAAGCGCTGAAAGCGAAGGTTAAGTGATTAGCTCTTCCATACATAACTGATATCCGGGAGTCTTCAACACATTCCCGGATATTCTGTTACTCTGAATATATTTTAAACTTATCCGACAGCCCGGTTACCTTGAAAAGTGTTTTAACACTTGGGGTTACATTCATCAGATAAAATTCGTGCCCTTTTTTCTCAATCGTCTGCATCGTCTTGATAAGCACACCCAGAGCAAAGCTGTTTACATAGTTTACGGCCTGAATATTAAGTACGACTTTATTTAAAGCTGAATTAATACTTTTTTGAATATACTCATCAAGTTCATGAGCGTTCTCCATTGAAATATCTTCGTTGATATCAATGATTAAAAATTCCCTGTTAATTCTTTTTGATAATTTCATACATGACCTCGCAATTTGCATGCACTATTATTACTCTTCGCAATTCTTAGTCAAACAATAAATCTTCTCTGATATTGTCAAAACAGCATCATTTTTCAGGAAAGCCTTGATTTAAAATCTGTATACCCAAAGCTTTTAATGAGCTCAATTTTACTGTTTCGTCGCTTGACAGCGATTGAAGGCAACTGTATTCCATTGAATGTGTTGGTTTTGACCATGCTGTAATGGGCCATGTCATGGAACACAACCCGATCCCCCGGAGAAAGAGGCGTATCAAACGAGTAATCACCGACGACATCGCCGGCAAGACACGAGATTCCTCCGAATCTGTATGTGTGAGCTTTTTCGCCAGGGACGCCAGCTCCGTAAACATTCGGTCTGTAGGGCATTTCAAGAACGTCCGGCATATGGCATGAAGCCGATGTGTCAAGCACAGCTATATCCATACCGTTGTGCATAATATCAAGTACAGTTGAAACAAGAAAGCCAGTATTTAGAGCTACAGCCTCTCCCGGCTCAAGGTATATTTCAACATCATATCTCTCTTTGAAATCAGAGATAAGCCTTATCAGCAGTTCGATATCGTAGTCCGGCCTTGTTATATGGTGCCCGCCGCCAAAGTTGATCCACTTCATCCCGACAATGTATTCTTTAAAGCCATTTTCAAAGGCGCTTAGCGTTCTTTGAAGCGCAGGTGAATCCTGTTCGCATAGCGTATGAAAATGAAGCCCTGTTATACCTTCAAGGCTTTTTCCCTCAAACTGCGACGCGCGAATCCCAAGACGTGAAAAGGGCGCGCATGGATCGTACATTTCAACCGGCGCCTCTGAGTACTCCGGATTAACCCTGAGACCAAAGCTTACGGTACCGCCTTGTTTTATAACGCTTTCCCTGAAACGGTCAAGCTGTGAAAAAGAATTGAAATCAATATGATCTGAATAGCGAAGAAGCTCTTCAAAATCTTCCGGACTATAAGCGGCGGCAAAAGAGTGAACTTCTCCGCCGAATTCTTCTCTGCCCAGCCTTGCCTCATGAGGCGAACTGGCGCATACGCCGTCAAGATATTCAGATATCATCGGAAACAGGCTGAACATGGCAAAACCTTTCAGGGCGAGAAGTATCCTGCATCCAGTCTTTTCCTTGACGTACGCAAGCATTTCCAGATTACGTTCAAGCAAGTCCTCATGCACAATAAAGTACGGCGTTTTCAATTCATGGCTTCCTGTCATTCTTTTTCCTGCTTTTTGTCAGCCTGATCAAAGAAAAACCTCTTTCCACGGAAGGCCGCACTCGTTCATCTTTTCCATAAAAGGATCGGGATCAAACTGCTCCATGTTGAAAACCCCCTTCCCTTTCCATTTTCCTGTTAGAATCATCATTGCTCCAATCATGGCAGGAACTCCTGTGGTGTAAGAGATTGCCTGTGATTGGACCTCTTTGTAAGCCTCTTCATGATCGCAGATGTTATATATATAATATTGAACCTTGTTATTGTTTTTCTCTCCGTCAATCAGGCATCCAATACAGGTTTTCCCCTTCGTCAGCGGGCCAAGGGAAGATGGATCAGGCAGCACTGATTTCAAAAACTGCAACGGAACTATTTCCTGTCCGTTATAGATTACCGGATCAATTCTCGTCATCCCCACATTTTGGAGTACTTCAAGGTACTTTAAGTAATTATCTCCGAATGTCATCCAGAACCTTGCCTGTTTTATTTCAGGGATATGCTTTACAAGCGATTCAAGCTCCTCATGATACATGAGATAAATCTTCTTTTCACCGATGCCCTCAGGAAATTCAAAATCCATTTTTACACTGAGAGGATCTGTCTCTTTCCACTGACCGTTATCGTAGAATTTCCCCCTGGCAGTAACCTCCCGTATGTTTATCTCAGGGTTAAAGTTTGTAGCGAAGGGCTGTCCGTGATCACCTGCGTTGCAGTCAATGATATCAAGCGTTTCAATTTTATCGAAATGATGCTTCCTGGCATAGGCCGTAAAGACATTGGTTGCACCTGGGTCAAATCCGCTTCCCAGCAAGGCCAGTAATCCCTTTTGTTCGAATTTTTCATGGTATTCCCACTGCCATTTGTAGCAGAACTTTGCCTCATCCCTCGGCTCATAATTGGCCGTATCAAGATAGTTAACTCCCGTTTCAAGGCAAGCATCCATAATCGTCAGATCCTGGTACGGAAGAGCGACATTGATTACCAGTTCCGGCTTGAAAGACTTTATGAGATCGACAAGCTGAGGGACATTATCCGCGTCAACCTGAGCGGTCTGAATCGGTCTTTTCAACTGTGAGGCTATTTTATCGCATTTTGACTTTGTCCTGCTTGCCAGCATAATATCGCTGAAAACATCCGGATGCTGAGAGCATTTATGAGTCACAACCTGTCCGACACCTCCGGCGCCGATTATCAACACTCGAGACATATTGCCCCTCCTTGAATTATTTTTCGAAATATGTGTAGCCGCTAAGTCCGTTTTCAAAAGCCTTCATTATCAGCCTTCTTTCCGCGGCTGATATTTTGCCGCTTCGGACTGCCTTTTCAGCTCTGTCCCTAAACATTTCCACGAGGTCTTTCGGATTGTATTCAACATAGGACAGGACATCTGAAACAGAGTCTCCCTCAAGCTCCCTTACAAAATCAAAGTCTCCATTATTGTTAATTCGAATACTTATTACATTTGTATCTCCCATGAGATTATGCAGATCTCCAAGAGTCTCCTGATAAGCCCCGACAAGAAAAACACCGAGATAGTACTCCTCATTTTCTTTTTTCTCATGAAGAGGCAGTGTCTTTCTTATCTCGTTAAAGCACGTAAATCTGTCAATCATTCCGTCACAGTCGCATGTAATATCGGCAATGATGGCGTTTCTCATAGGAGCTTCTTTCAGACGGTGGATGGGCATCACAGGGAAAATATGATCTATCGCCCATGAATCAGGGAGAGACTGAAAAACACTGAAATTGCAGTAGTAGATATCCGACAGAGAGGATTCCAGGCCGTCCAGGGCATGGGGAACTCTCTTAAGATCTTCAGTCATCTTAGCTATGAGGTTAATATTATTCCAGAAAATATTCTCCGCAAGAGATCTTTCCCTCAATGTTATTCCGCCATGTTTAAACAGCTGCCTGATCTCATCCCTGTAAAAAAGGGCATCGTTGAAACACTCCTGGATATTGCGCGAGTTAACAGTTTGATATACTTCGAGAAGGTTAACAATAAGCTCATGAGAATTTTCGGGATCAATCTGAGGAAGAGGCTTTTCCTCAAACCTGGTGACATCAAGAACGTTGAAAAGAAGCACCGAGTAGTACGCTACAGTCGCTCTACCCGATTCCGTAATGATAACAGGATGCTCAATAGACATATCGTCCAGAATATTCATGATAACTTCTATTATATCGGCGCAGTACTCATCGAGAGTATAGTTCATGCTATTAATACTGTTCGTCTTGGAACCGTCATAGTCTACAGCAAGACCTCCACCTAAATCGAGGTAACCCATGCTGGCCCCTTCTTTTACAAGCTCCGCGTATATCCTGACTGCTTCAACCACAGCCGACCTTATATCCCTGATGTTTGGAATTTGCGAACCAAGATGGTAGTGAAGAAGCTGTAGAGAATCAAGCATCTCATATTTCTTGAGCTGGTCCACTACATCAATAAGCTGTGAGGTGTTAAGACCGAATATGCTTCTATCTCCCCCCGACTCACTCCAGTGCCCTCCGGCCTTTGATGACAGCTTGAGACGCACGCCGATTAGCGGTTTAACACCCAGCTTTTTTGCCCTTTCGACTATCAAAGGCAGTTCGCCGGGCATCTCAAGGACAAAAATGCACTTATAGCCCATTTTAAGAGCGAACAGTCCGAGATCAACAAACTCTTCATCCTTGTAGCCGTTGCATATAATACAGGCCTCCGGATCGCTTATCATCGATATTGCCACTATAAGCTCGGCCTTGCTCCCGGCTTCGAGCCCGTGATGATACTTTGCTCCATACCGTGATATCTCTTCAATTACCTGCTGCTGCTGGTTGACCTTGATAGGGAAAACACCTCTGTAAGCCCCCCGGTAATTGAACTGGTCAATGGCCTTCTGAAAGCTGTTGTGAAGATTCGAAAGCTGGGCATCAAGGAGGTTTTCGAGTCTCAACAGAACCGGCATATCCATGCCTCTGTCCTCAATTCCGTCTATAACATCCTTCAGGCTTACAGATATCTTTTTATCTTTAAATGGGGTCACTACCACATCACCGGATGGAGAAATATTAAAATACCCGGCGCCCCAGTTATTGATGCCATAAACGTCCACTGAATCCTCAATGGTCCAGCGGTCTAAAACCTCTTTTTTTACCATAAAGCCTTTCTCCGGAAATAAATATGAGAGCAATCGCGATAAACCCGCAAAACAGTTTACATATTTAAACAGCTAAGACAATAAAAAAACCAGTATCAAATTATCAACAATAAATCGTTGAATCCTGATTTCAGATTACCATAATTCCAATAAAATAGTTTAAAGATTAAAATATAGACCTGATATTGAGGCGATATCTGTTTGTTTTTTAATCTTTGAATGAGAGATAACAAAATTGAATCCGGTTAGAATGAAAGTCTAAACTGTATATTAAAGTGTCAGCTCTATATATTCGTCATCAATAGCTATACCGCCCTAAATCAATCCGGATTTGTTTTAATTTCTAATACTAAAATTTTTTACTTTGACGTATAAATATTATTTTCCCATAATGCCAGAGCAACTTAATCAAGATTATCTGTTCGAAGGATCAATATGACAATTAGAAGAAGGCTCGTTTTAAGTTTTATAATAATCGGAATATTATTAACCGCCGAATTCAGCCTGATTTATTTCATCAACCTCAATCAGTCAAAACGGGAAGAACAGATATCAAAGCTCGCTGATCTGAATCTCAGCATGAGCGAGCTGTACAATCAGCACCTTCTCTGGGCGAACGGCCTGATAAATTCTATATGTTCCGGTTCATCTTTTGCAGGTGAACTGGATCCTTCAAAGTGCAACTTCGGCAAATGGTACAACTCCCACAGGCCCGAGGGCGGCCCTGCAGTGATGTCGGAAGCTCAGAAAAAAATATTCAAAGAGATGGAGGAAGTTCATTCCAGGATACACCATGGGGCCGAAGAAGTGCAGAAATCCCCGGATACCGCAAAAAAAATGGAGGCCTACTCCAGCTACGTTACACAACCTCTTCAAAAACTCCAGACTCAGCTCAGGGAGATAACCGAGCTCAGCAATTCAAAGATGCAGGAGCTTGAAGAAGAGCTTGAAAGCTTCAACAAAACAGCTAATACAATAAACGCCTCATCTATGGCATTTCTGGCTTTTTTCATTTTGATTGTTCTGTTCAAGACTGTCAAATCAATATCCTTTTCGATTAACTCCATCAGAAAGACAGTAGAGGTCATCAGCACGGGGGATATATCCAAGAGGTTCGAAATAAGAACCCATGACGAATTTCAGGCTATTGCGGATCATTTCAACTCCTTTATGGTTATAATAAACAATCTGATTCTCAAAAGCAAGGACTACTCATCCCAGTTAGCGTCTTCATCAACCGAAATCGCCGCATCCGCCAATTCATTTTCTAACAACGCTCAGAGCGAGGCATCTTCCATTGAGGAGATAACCGCGACAATCGAAGAACTCTCGGCCAGCATGGAGAGAATAGCCGACCAGGCAAACACCCAGAATTCTGAGCTGGCGGACCTTATAGACGAAATGACCAATCTCTCCAGGCTCATCGACGAAATGAAGGTTCTTATCAGAGAAAATGTAAAATCAAGCTCATCAATATCAGAAAAAGCCGACATGAGCGTTAAAGCGCTGAGCAACATGAAACTGAGTATGCAGAACATTTCAAAAAGCTCGTCTGATGTGCGTAATATCATAAATCTCATCACAGATATATCCGACCAGATAAACCTTCTATCATTAAACGCCGCGATAGAGGCGGCAAGAGCCGGAGATTCAGGCCGCGGCTTTGCTGTTGTTGCTGATGAGATATCAAAACTTGCGGATGAAACAGCAACAAGCATAGGCGAAATAAGCTCCCTGCTTATGAAAAACGACAACGAAATCAACAAGGGGGTGCTCACGCTTGATGACGCTTCCACTCAAATTGATGAGATAATGAAAGGCATCGTTATGGCCTCAGAAATGATGAACAAAATCGGTTCAACGATGGAAATTCAGGTTGATATCAACACGAAGGTCAACTACAAAGCTGAAGAAGTTAACAGGATCACCCACGAGATAAAGGGCGCTATTGACGAAGAAAAAAGCGCCATCATTGAGGTCGTAAATTCTCTTTCAGAGGTAAGCAATCTCGTTCAGGCGAACGCCTCCGGAGCAGAACAGCTGACTGCAAGCACTGAAGAGATAGCTTCTGTTGCTGAAACGCTCAAGGATGACATGGACTTTTTCAAGTAGATGAGACCGCAGGCATATCCCTATCTGTATGCTATTTACATGAGCGGATATGCTTACCGGTCTCAGATGCTACAACACCGCTTAGAAATATCAGCGCAATCAGGTTCGGGAATGCCATCAACGCGTTCATGACATCCGCGAGATCCCAGACCAGTGGCAGAGACATCACTGAACCCGCGAATACAGCGCCTACCCAGAGAAACCTGTAGGGCAGAATTCCCCTTTGACCTGTAAGATATTCGACTGCCCTTTCTCCGTAGTATGACCAACCCAGAATAGTTGAAAAAACAAATGTCAACAGGCCCACATTTAAAAGCAGAGGTCCCGCTACAGGAATGGACTCAAAGGAAGCCTTTGTAAGCACCGCGCCTCCCAGTCCGTTCATGCTCACCGGATCACGAATAATCGCAGTGACTACGACAAGCCCCGTAAGAGCGCACACTACGACCGTGTCCCAGAAAGTCGCGGTTGATGATACAAGCCCCTGTCTCACCGGATTGCTTGTCTGTGCCGCAGCTGCTACGATGGGCGCTGATCCAAGACCTGACTCGTTAGAAAAAAGCCCCCGGGCTATGCCGTATCTCGCTGCCGCGATTACCCCCCCGCCCGCAGCGCCGCCGCCTACAGCCTCAATGCTGAAGGCAGACGATACAA
The DNA here is from genome assembly GCA_963663865.1 of Spirochaetota bacterium. Lineage (GTDB taxonomy): Bacteria > Spirochaetota > UBA4802 > UBA4802 > UBA5550. The sequence continues at coordinate 1,866,979 of OY760686.1, read as the reverse complement.
TCGCCTCAATGGCCGGAATCAAATAGGAGCTGTTTATAATCAGTACAGCGATGCAGCCTCCAATATACAAAAGAGCCATTAGAGGGACAAAGAGTGAACAGAAGCCTGCAATAGACCTGATGCCGCCGATTAGTACAGCAGCGACAAGCAAAGTCAACATAATCCCGGTTATCCAGGAAGGTATGCTGAAGGTTTCCATGGCAAGGCTGGAAATGGCGTTTGCCTGCACCATGTTGCCGATACCGAATGCCGCGCATGCGGTAAAAACGCTGAAAAGCACCGCCAGCGTCCTTGACTTCATGCCCTTTTCAAGAGCGTACATCGGGCCACCCGCCATTGTACCCCTGTCAGTTTGTACTCTGTATTTAACGGCGAGAACGGCTTCTGAGTACTTTGTCGCAATCCCGAAGACGCCAGTCATCCAGCACCACAATACGGCTCCGGGGCCTCCCAGCGATACAGCTGTTGCGACTCCAATTATATTTCCTGTGCCTATTGTGGCGGCAAGAGCTGTTGAGAGCGAGGCAAAGTGAGATATGTCGCCCTTACCTGTTTCCTCGCTCCGAAATGAAAGTCTGATACCTCTAAAAATGTATCTCTGGATAAAACCGAGTCTTACGGTTAGGAAGATATGCACACCGAAAAGAAGAACAAGCATCGGCGCTCCCCAGAGAAAATCGCTGACGCTTTTTATAAGACTGTGTATTTCCTGCACAAACCCACCGTTATCGCTGCCGCACGGCCGAGTACCGTTGACGGCATTTATTTCCTGTCAAGCTTAAGTAAAAGGCCGCCTTAATCGACAGCCTTTTACAAAACCAATTAAAGCAAAACTAATTGTTCGCGGGATGTAAAGAAGTATTTGAAATGTTATGTATAATTTGGTAAGCCTTTCCTTCGTTCCGTATTATAGGAGACGCACTATTTATACATGGATTCAATTTCATCTCTATATTTTGCTTCTATAATTCTGCGCTTAACACTTTGTTTTGGAGTCAGCTCTCCTGACTCCTGACTCCACTCCGCCTCAAGCAGCCGGAATTTTTTAATCTTTTCGGCCCTTGAGAATCTCTCTGTCAGCCTTGTGATCTCTTCTTCAAACAGTTTGTGTACGGCTTCAGAGTTTAAGAGTTCAGAGTTGCCGGAATAATCAATGGAATTCCTTTTAGCCCATTTTTTCAATTCAGGGAATGATGGCACGATAAGGGCTGAGATGAATTTCCTTCGGTCTCCAATTATTGCAGCCTGCTCAATGTAGACAGAGGATTTGAGGCTGTTCTCAATATTTTGTGGTGATATATTTTTCCCTCCCGCTGTTACAATAATATCCTTAATTCTGCCGGTAATTATCAGCCTTCCGGCCTCATCCACAAACCCCATATCCCCTGTTTTAAAGTAACCATCTGCTGTGAAGGCAGCCTTCGTACCCTTTGTGTCCCGATAATATCCCTTCATTACCTGGCGGCCTTTAACCTGGATTTCCCCTTCGTCCGATATTCTAATGTCTGTATCAAGAAGAGGATAACCCACCGTACCCTGCTTTATCTTCCCCGGCCTGTTGAAATGTGTTACCGGGGAGGTTTCAGTCAGGCCATAGCCCTCCAGAATCTTAAGCCCCATTCCAATGAAGAACTCGGCGTCCGAGAGGGACAGGGGCGCTCCGCCCGAGATTGCGAACTGGAGTCTGTCAAAACCCAGAGCCTCTTTTAGCTTTGAATAAACCAGTTTGTCCATCAGAGAAACAAGCGAGCCCAGAACTCCGGCAGGCGTTCTGTCAGAACAGACATATGGAAGGTTCTTCCTGGCGACAGTGAATGCCAGACTGAAGATGGCCTTCTTGACAAATGAGGCCTCATGCACCTTCTCCATAATTCCGGCGTGAACCTTCTCATATATTCTCGGAACACTGATAACGATTGTGGGTCTGACTTCTTTAAAATTCTCAAGCAAAGTAGCAATGCTCTCAGCAAATGCTACAGTGGCACCTATATATATCGGCCCGTAATAGCCCGCGGTTCTTTCAAGCACATGTGACAGCGGCAGAAAAGAAAGAAATATATCTGTATGGATTACCTTTCCGTATATCTCTGACTTCTTGAAAATATTATCGACCTGAGAAAATATATTGTCGTGAGTCAGCACAACACCTCTTGGATCGCCTGTAGTCCCTGAGGTGTACATTACTGTAGCTGTATCAGACGGCTTCACTGACTTGATTCGTTTATCGAGCTCCTTTTCATACTTATCAAGCCCTCTTTTTCCGCATGCGTCTTCAATCCATGTCACAGAACGCTGTTTTGCCCCGGGCTTCTCAAATATTATGATTTCCTTCAATGAGCTGAGCCTGCGTTTGTTTTTCAAGATCCTCTCAAGATGTGAATCCGTTGACAGAGCACAAACCGAACAACCTGAATTGTTTAAGATATACCATGTTTCTTCAGCTGAATTTGTCGAATATACAGGTACAGTAACCGCTCCCACAGACAATGCAGCAAGGTCAGCAACCCACCACTCATATCTATTTTCCGAAAAGACTGCTATCTTATCGCCTTTTTTCACCCCTCTGGACAAAAAGTAGCATGCCAGGCCCCTGACCATTTTGTTGATGCTGTTCCATGAGATCGGCGTATATACACCGTCTTTTTTATAAAGAACACATTGACGTTCACCGTATTCTGCCGCTCTTTTCTGAAAGATATCCGGCATTGTCCCTGTTGCTCTTTTGTTATGCTGAGTCATCCAATCCCCCTGATTTTCCGCTTTTTGAATATTTTTCTTCACATAATTGAAGTTTTGTCAAGTTTAATAAATGCCAGGTTTTACTGAGGGATTATTAAAGTATAAAAAAGGATGAAACATAAGTTCCATCCCCCCTTTCCCCATTAGAAAAGTATTTGCTCATTCTGACGCATACATTGATTCAATAACATCCCTGTATTTTTCTTCGATGATTCTGCGTTTGACCTTCAACGAAGGTGTCAGCTCGCCTCCCGCCTGGTCCCACTCTCTTGAAAGCAAGCTGAATTTTTTAACCTGCTCGACTCTTGAAAAGTTCTTAAGAAGGGATTTGATCTCGTTTTCAAACATCTCATGTACCTGCGGATGTCTAACGAGGGCATTTTTATCTGTTGCGGGAACACCATTCTTTACTGCCCACTTCTTTAGCTCTGTAAATGAAGGCACAATCAGCACCGACAGAAACTTTCTTCTGTCCCCGATAACAGCGCATTGCTCAATATATCGTGAGGTCAAGAGCTGCCCCTCAATGTTTTGAGGAGAAATATTCTTCCCGCCGGCGGTAACTATTATGTCCTTTATTCTTCCTGTAATCCACAGGTATCCATCATCATCAAGGATTCCCACATCGCCGGTTTTGAGATAGCCGTCTGCTGTCATTATGGCCTTTGTCTCAGCAGGATGCTTGTAGTAGCCTTTCATTATCTGAGGCCCTTTAATCTGAACCTCTCCATCGTCAGATATTCGCACATGTGTTTCCATGAGCGCCGGCCCTACGGAGCCGGGCTTATTCAGAACAACCCTGTTAGCGTTTGTCACAGGAGTGGTTTCGGTGAGGCCGTAGCCTTCAAAAACCTTCAGCCCCATCCCAAGGAAAAACTCTGCGTCTGACACGCTCAACGGTCCGCCGCCGGAAATGGCAAAATCAATCCTGTCGAAACCTATCGCCGCCTTTAGCTTGCTGAATATAAGCCTGTCGGCCAGCCTGTATTTAAAATCAAATATTGCGCCCCTTTTGAGATTTTTACAATTATATGGCACGTTTCGGGCGCCTATCTTCATGGCCCAGTTAAATACAAACCTGCTTACAGGCGAAGCTTCGTCGAGTTTGGCTAAAATAGCTGAGTGTATCTTCTCAAATATCCTCGGGACGCTTACAAGGACAGTAGGACGTATGAGCAGAAAATCACTCATCAGGGTTGTTGATATATTTTCAACGAATCCAACCATTGATCCCGCATAAACTGGGAGATAGAATCCAACCGTCCGCTCAAGCGCGTGAGAAAGGGGCAAAAAGGAGATAAAGGTTGAGTCATGTCTTACCATGGCCCCGAATTCTCCCAGGCTCTGCTTAACGTTCCAGATGATATTGCTATGGGTTAGCATTACGCCCTTTGGGCTGCCGGTAGTTCCTGATGTGTACATTATTGTGGCCACATCAGTTTCCTTAAGAGATGCGATTCTCTTCTGCATTGTTTTTTGAAGCTTAAGAGCATCCCTTGATTCCTCGCCCCGGCGCACTGCCTCAGCAAAGCTTATAACTCCCTTCGACTTTTTAACATTATTGAATACAATTATAAGTTCAAGTGACGGTAGTTTTTTTCTCACTTTTTTCAGCTTTTCAAGATGTGCCTCAGTGCCTGCAAAACAGATTCTGCACTCAGAATCGGAAATAATGTATGCCGCCTCATCAGGAGAATTTGTTGAATATATTGGAACATCAATCGCGCCTGCGGAAAGGGATGCAAGGTCGGCCTCCCACCACTCATGCCTGTTTTCTGAAAAAATAGCAATTCTATCCTTCTTTTTTATACCCTGATCAATGAGAAAAGAGGCAAGCCCTCTTACAGTCCGTCCCATCTCCTGCCATGATATCTCTCTGTATTTCCCTTCATGCTTGCTGGACACAAGGGGTTTTGATCCGAAGTTTTCCACTCCTTCGTGGAAAAGCTGCGGAATTGTGACAGCTTTTTGATAATCCATTTCTCCTCCTATCAATAGATAGAAACACGATTTTTTACGACGGAAATTGTTGCCGTTGGTTTGAACTTCGTGTTATCCATATAATTCATGCGGCCAGATTAAAAAACTCTCTCTGATAAATATTTATTTTCTGATAATCCCAATCATGTTGTCAATAAAGATATTTTTTTGAAGATCTTTCTTTATTTTTGCAACCGATATTCGCCTTTCACTGTCATCCTTCGAACTTTTGTTGACTCTTTTTCAAGATTATGCTACAATCTCATGAATATATTTCATTAAAAAATACTTTACCAGCATGATATCGGTTATTAGATGGTATTAAAGATAAGTGAATTTTTTAAAATCAAATAAACAGGAGCAATGACAATGACAATCAAGTACATTGACCAGATTGACCTAAAATCGAAAAAAGTCCTGATCAGGGTTGATTTCAACGTGCCTTACGACAGCTCGATGAACATCACTGATGATACAAGGATCAAAGCAACTTTGCCTACAATTAAAAAATGCCTCGAAAACAACAGCAAGGTTATACTCGTATCTCACCTTGGCAGGCCCAAGGGCAAGGCTGTTGCAGAGATGAGCCTTAAACCGGCTGCTGAAAACCTGTCTGGCCACCTTGGGAAGGAAGTCCAGTTTATCACGGATCAAATCGGATCTTCTGAGCTAAAGGCAAAGATTGATTCTCTTAAAGACGGAGATGTGGTTCTTCTTGAGAATATCCGCTTTTATCCTGAAGAGGAAAAAAATGATGATGAATTCGGCAAGAAGTTAGCATCACTCGCCGACGTTTACCTGAACGACGCTTTCGCTACGGCTCATAGAGGTCACGCTTCAAATGACGCTATAACACGCTATATCCCTGTATGCGCCGCAGGCTACCTGCTAAAGGATGAAATTGAGTACTTCAACAAAGCCATGAAGAACCCGGAAAGGCCTCTCGGAGCAATCATAGGCGGAGCTAAAGTCTCTTCCAAACTTGACGCCCTTAAAAACATGATAACCAAAGTAGATTTCCTTATAATCGGCGGAGGTATGGCTTTCACCTTCATGAAGGCCAACGGACTCAAGGTGGGCAAGTCGCTTCTTGAAGAAGACCTCGTGGACACAGCTAAGCAGATAATGAAAGACGCCAGCTCTCGCAACGTAGAAATACTGCTCCCGACGGACATTGTATGCGCGGCTGAGTTCAAAAATGAATCTCCATCCACAATAGTCGCAGCTGACAGCATGCCGGATGATCAGATGGGTCTTGATGTAGGACCGGACTCAATCAGGATATTCTCAGAAAAAATTAAAAGCGCTAAAACTATCGTATGGAACGGCCCGATGGGAGCTTTTGAAATGTCAAACTTCGCTGATGGAACTAATAAAATCGCCGAGCTTTTAGCTGAAAGCGACTGTCTGAGCATTGTCGGAGGCGGAGACAGCGTAACAGCAGTAAACCAGGCAGGTGTAGCCGATAAGATTTCCTACATTTCAACGGGCGGAGGAGCATTCCTTGAGCTTATTGAAGGCAAGGATCTTCCGGGTTTTGTAGCTCTCGACAAATAAAACCGCACTTTCATTCAGGCAGGCCTTGGCGGTCTGCCTGAATCACATCATCATACCGATACTGAAGCTTATTTCTATTTTCTTGCTCTCAACATTATGCGCGAAATACAGTCCCATCGCTGGAAGGGCTATTCTGTTCAGGTAAAAATTTGCTCCGGCTCCGGGTCCATAGCTCCATGCGGGACCGCCATTAAGCCTTTCATATACACCATGCTCCCAGAAGGTCAACAATGTAATGGCCCCCCACTTGAATGAAGCAATTTGATGTTCGTAAAACATTGAGACACTTGCATCCTTGCCGGTTATCACGACATCACCTGGAACAGTAAAATGGCCGTACTTACCCCCTATTGAGTTTTTCAGCACATTCGGAACACCGCTCCATCTCCCAATACCCGAGAGCGTTATTCTGTGCCTTCCGAAAACCCTGAATGAGTAGGAGGACTTGATCTCATAGGACATATATGATTCGTCATCAGTGGTTAAACCGTTATTTCTGTTCGCTTCAATCGATGAATCATAACCGAAATACAGGTGTTCGTAATATGAAAGCCCGTCGTATCTGAGGGATAATCCGTAAAAGATATTCTGCTGATCATCCGGAACGTTGTAGCTTCCGCTGTATTTTTCATCAACCATTCCGAGATTGTACCCAGCCTTTATGTTAAATATAAGAATGTCATTCAACCGGTAGCCGTAAAAAGCTGAGAATCTCATTACATCGGACTTGAATTCGCTAAGCCTTGTACCATTGTAATCCAGTATCTCTTCAACGGAATGCCTGTAAGTCAGAAATGCACCGCCCTGGAAATCGCTGTTAAAAACTGACGGATCAATATAGCCGCACATCGCCGTCGAATACTTGTTAGAATATGTACCGGCTGTAAAAAGCTTCTTATTCATTCCCAGAAAGTTCATATCAATAACCATAGCTCCGGCAGACACATTTTTTTTATTGCCCGCCACCATTGGAAGCACAAGAAATCCCCTTTTTTCGACAAGAGACACCCTGATGACCGCTTTTTGCTGTTCTTCGGCAAAATCCAGTCTGATCTTCGCGAAAAGTCCGGTTCTTTTCAGGCGGTTGACAAAGCGGTAAGAGTCAAAGCGCGAAACTGGCTCTCCTTCTTTAATCTCAAGCTCATTGTCAATTACTGTTCTGGAAGTTCTTTTTAAGCCATTAATATCAATTTCAAGAAGGGGGATATCCCCGTTCTTTTTTATAAAGTCAGCCTTTAGTTTTTCATTGTATGCCTTTTCGTAAAAATAATCATCGTCGTTGCTTCCATTTCCGTTTGTGGCTGAGGCATTTACGTGCCAGCCGGCTATAAGCGAAAAGAGACAGAGAAATAAAGCTATTCTTTTTAGCATATTAACCATTTCTTTTTCAGGAATTCAGGTTCTCGGTTACATGCGGCGGCATTCAGAGTTCTAATCGATATTCAGATGTCTTATCGTAACCGACTTGACAAAGTGAAGCTTGAGCTCCGAGTTGAGAGACATTTTAATCTCAGCTCTCAGCCTCTCAATTGCTTCCGGTGAGTTTAAATCTGACTGTTTTTTGTTTCTGAGCAGGCCATCAACGGCCCTGTTCATAATCTCTATTTGTGAGTTTACAGTCTTCCGCGATACAATTTCCGGATTTATCTCTATTGATATGCTGAGGGTTCCCATTCGGGGATGCCTGTCAGCAGTTGTTATGTAATATGTTGGAAGTTCAAACATAAAAGAGCTCTCCGATCTAACTGGCTTCAGCTCCACTTTTGCTTCGCTTCTGAACTCTTTACCGGCGCATGATGCGGTGACTGCAATTCCTAAAATACTGGTGAGGATATAGACCTTCCTGATGAAGCTTGCTGCCGCTGTTTTTATTCTGCTCATTTGATATACCTCTCTGTCACCGCGCTGAAAGAGTCAATTCTTCTGTCTCTGAAAAACGGCCAAATCCTTCTCACTTCCTCAGTCCGGCTTTTATCAATATCTGCGTAAATGATACACTCGGTCTCGTCCGCCTTTGAGATTATCTCTCCCTGAGCTCCCGCGGCGAAACTGCCCCCCCAGAACTTTATTCCGGATGTTATCCCCGAAGGATCTTTCTCGTGCCCTGTCCTGTTCACTGCGATAACGGGAATGCCGTTAGCTACAGCGTGCGCACGCTGTGATATCGACCAGGCATCAAGCTGTCTGAGCTTTTCATCATCATTGTCATCGGGATTCCATCCAATCGCTGTAGGATATATCAGAACGTCGCTTCCTGCCATGGCCATGAGCCTTGCCGCCTCAGGATACCACTGATCCCAGCAGATCAGCACTCCAAGCGTTCCCACTGAAGTCTCTATGGGTTTGAAGCCCAGATCACCCGGCGCAAAGTAGAACTTCTCATAAAAACCCGGATCATCCGGAATATGCATTTTGCGATAAACCCCGGCCAGCTTGCCGTCCTTCTCGATAACCGCCGCCGTATTGTGATATAGACCGGGAGCCCTTTTTTCAAACAGAGAGCATACAATAACTACACCCAATTCAGCAGCGATCCGGCCAAAATACTCTGTTGAAGGACCGGGAACAGCCTCTGCCAAATCGAAACATTCGACATTTTCCGTCTGGCAAAAATACTCTGTGTTGTGAAGCTCTGGCAAAACCACAACATGTGCGCCTTTCCCCGCCGCTTCAGTTATCTTTAATCTGAGCTTTTCAAGGTTGGCCTCTTTGCTTCCCCCATGTGATATCTGTATAAGAGCTGCTTTAAATTGTTTCATGGTAAAACTCCTTCAGGATACTGCATCGTGACACAGTGCAGTGAACCATGCTGCTTAATCAGGGCCCTGCAGTCAATTCCCGTTATGTCCCTGTCAGGAAAAAGCGAGCTGAGTATGTCCGCGGCGAGGTCATCAGCGGGTGTCTTATACAGAGGCATCAGAACAGCGCCGTTAATTATTAAAAAGTTTGCGTAGGTTGCCGGAAGCCTGTGCCCGCTGTCATACGCCGCTTCTGCCATCGGCAGTGCCACAAGCCTGTACGGCTTACCTCCGGCTGTAGTGAAGGTTTCCAGCTGTTCCTTCATTTTAGCCAGTGCGTCATAGTGTACGTCGCCTTTGTCGGTGCATTCGACATAGGCTATTGTGTCCTCTGAGACAAAACGTGCCAGCGTGTCTATATGGCTGTCGGTATCGTCTCCTTCAAGGAAGCCGCTGTCCAGGAAAAGCACCCTTTTAGCGTAAAGCCTTTTCCGGAGTATCGAATCAATATCATCCCTTGTGAAGGCTCCATTTCGGTTTTTTGACAGCAGGCATTCTGAGGTAGTCAGGATTGTTCCCGCTCCGTCAGATTCGATACTGCCTCCTTCAAGAACAAAATCAAGACAGTTATTGTACTGTACAGTCGGAGCAAAAACACCCTTTTCAAAAAGTGAAGATGTTATCAGATTGTCCAGAGACGCAGGGAATTTAAGGCCCCATCCGTTAAATTTAAAATCAAGGATTACTGGCCTGCCGTTTTCATAAACAGTAATGCCTCCATGGTCCCGAGCCCATGTATCGTTTGTCTGTATCTCAGATATTATCAGGTTTTCCGGAGGGCAGTTTGCGAGATAAGGCAGAACCTCCTGCCTTGAACGGCATACTATCAATACTTTTTCTCTCTCCGCAACAGCCGAAGCGATAGTAGCAAAACACTGCGATACAGCTTTGAGGTTATCGGCCCAGTCGGTTTCAGAATGAGGCCACGTCAGCTGGACACAGCTCTGGTTGTGCCATTCCGCCGGAAAGAACGATGTTTTCATATTAGCCTGCTGAATCATTTTTTTTCATAAAATATGCTGATTCAGCTGTTGTCAATAACAGTTTTAAGCGTAATCCTGAATAGCGTTTTTAATAACTGGAATTTGACTGAATTTATATCTCGCCGTTACGAATTAAATTGATAAGCCTCGCCGTAAAATATGCTCCAGAAAAGAGGAACAATGGCAATGTAGCAAACATTAGGACAAGGTCATTTTTGCCCGTAATTTTCGTATTGTAGACTTTTTTACCGAAATAATTTATATGGAAGAATTCAGGATTACGGCTCCGTCGGTAGATTCTGAAAAGAATTGAGATCTGAATCCAGATAGTGACAAAAAAGACACCGCCTGAGGCCACCCACAGGGTCAGAGTTAAATCAAATGTACTTAAACTGCCGGGGTTTTTGAAAACAACAACTGCCAGCGCCGTCATCAAACCGCTGTTGAGCGCACCGCTAAAGATAAAAAGCAAAAAGAAACGCTTTCGTTTCTCAGGATTATCCGATCTGATATATTGTGGTATTGAAAAAAGATGTATCAGAAATGACACAGCAAGCAAAGAAGTCAGCAGGTTGAACATTATTCAGCAAGCCCCCCGACTAATCCGGTTTCTACCGGTTATATTCTTCAATATACTTGATTAGCTGCTTCGCTCTGCCGTTGCTGCTGTCATATTCGAGAATCCGGTTCGCGTAGTATAAGGCCTTATCCCGGTTTCTGTATTTCAAGTACAGTTCGGCCAGAGCTGTATTTGCCCCCGCGTGACCTGGATCAAACTGTACAACCTTCATGAAATAATCCCTTGCTCTTTCATCATCTTTTTCCGGTACGGTTGAAGGTCGGTAATAGAACCTGCCCAGATAGTAGTTAATTTCCGCTGATTGAGGATAGTACTTGAGAGCTTCCTCGCAGTATTTGATTCCTTCATCACGGAATTTCACAAGCCTGCTTTCCGGTAAATCCAGTTCGAAGTATTCCCTGAAACGTATTTGCGCCAGTCCGCCCAGTATTAAAAACCTGTCCTCCCTGTCATACACATGGCTGAGCCGGCCGTAAGCCAGAAGGAGCTCATTGAAGGCAAATTGAAGCATATTGTCCTGAAGATAGAGAAGGCCAAGCCCCATTCTTGCTTCAGGACATCCCGGATCGAGTTTGATAGCGTTTTTATATTCGAAGATGGCCTTCCCGTTGTCTCCAGTATTGCGGAAATAGTCGCCCCGCACCCTGTGAATATTGGCATAATCAGAAGCTCCGGAGACCCTTCGCTGAACTACCCTGTCGTTTTGCCTGCAGTTGCGAAAATTACCGTTTCCGATCATCATCCATCCAAAAGACTTTGACTGAAAAACTCTCTTTACATTTATACGCGCTGTTATCAGATTTTTTGAATCGATTACGAAGAGTTCATCACCTTCCCTTATTCCCTGCTGTTCAAAGAGTCGGACTGTAACCGCCGATTTTACTCTGGCTTTACCGGAAAGGTTATCGCCATCCGCATAATCCAGAGATGAAAATGACATTATCTTACCGACGACATCTACAGACCAGCCATGCTGATCAGCCTGAGAATAGAAGGCGCTGGTCCGTTCCGGCCCGGTCCTTTTGAGCTGGACTGCTTCAACTTCGCTCAAGTTGGAGACCGCAAGCAAAGAAAGAAGACAAATGGAGATACGCAAAACTGAACTCATAGAAACCTCATTGGATTGAGGGGCGTAACATATTTTCTTATCTCAAAATGCAGGTGTGCACCGGTTACAGCTCCTGTCATTCCAGACTTCGCTACAACCTCACCCTTTTTAACCGCCTGTCCCGGACTGCAAAGATTTTCACTGTTGTGGGCATAGACTGATATATAGCCGCCGGCATGACGAATAATGACGGCCTTTCCGTATCCGCCCTTCCATCCGCTGAAGATTACTTTCCCGCTCTCTGCGGCTTTTACGGGAGTCCCGGAATTTACGCTGATATCGATTCCGCAATGAAAGTGCTTCCCGCCCTCAATAGGATTGGTTCTTCTTCCGAATCCGGAGGTTATTCGGCCCCTGAGAGGCCATGCGAACTTGAGCCCCGACAACGTTGATGACTTTTTGGCAGAGGAAGCAATCTGTGTTTTCTTCGTTTTGGCTGACGAAATCATCCCGCCCCCGCTGCGGTTGGGAGAAACATCTGCCTTTGCTTCCCGGGGCCTTCGCCCGTCAGGAATAAAAATCCGCTCTCCAGCAATAATCAACGACTTTTTTATTTTGTTATGACGCTCAATACGCTCGACATCAGCATTATAAACTGAAGCAAGCTCTGTAAGCGTATCTCCTTTTTTTACAGTATGATATACCCCCGCCCTGGACGGCACTTTTATTATTCTTCCCGACCTGATGCAGTCAGCGTTTCTTATGCCGTTTAAGTGAATCAGATCGGTATGGCTGACTCCGCACCTTTCAGCGATGTTCCAGAGATTGTCTCCGCTTTGAATAACATAGTCAACGAGATGAAAACGGCCGTCCTTTTTTTTCAGCGATTCCATGATGGTTTTGCCTGACGGGAAATCGCTGCTTTTGCCTTTTCCCTGTGGAAGTGTTTGAACCTCTTCCGCTCCGACAGAGACAATGGAGTCATCGTATATAATTTTACCGGCCGATTGCCCGGTTTTGGAATCAGTCTCCTCATCAATAATTTGCGGCTCATCGCTTGACATTTCAATGCCGTTGATAATTATAGCATTTTCAATATCAGCCAACTCGGCGCTGCTCAGGCCTTCCTGAGTTCGGTTCTGTGCCCTGAGAAGAAGCACAGCCCCGCTTACAATTAAAATGGCCGCTGCAGCAATTGTCTTTGAACGTTTAACCTTCATAACAGGATTTTCGGAAGATATTATGATTCACTTGATATCTTAATAAAAGCGTTTCAGCGCTTTTTGAATCTCCAATTGCGGTTTTTAGAATCAAGATAATTCACAAACTCCTCTTCTGTAGAAAAATAGAGGCTGTATGGAGAATCATAAAATTCACATTCTCCCTCCCCGGTACCATGCCCCCTGCAGATATTGGGCCTTTCTTCATAAATTCCGCAGCGGTTGTCAGGAAACTGTTTCGTGCATGGTGTCCTGAATTCAACATACCATTTCCTGTCATGATCGACAAAAACATTAACCTTTTCGTGCAGAAGATACCATCTTATATGATCATAGTCAGTCTTTGTTGCCGGCCTGTCTATTTCAATGGCCACATAGCGGCAGCAAGTCCCTCCGCATTCATCGCATGGTGGTATAAATTCGTCATTATCCATCTTTAAAACCCGTATCCATTTTGTTATTGATATTTTCCGTCACAAATAAATTATAACCTTAACGCATCGCGCAACTCAACGGCAAGGGTAAATGTTAAAACCTGAAAGTCACTTTATTTACTTTTCAGGTTTTGTCAATAAGTGTTGCATGATACCATTACTATAAATCAGCCCCCTACAGAGGAATATGCAATTACGAACAAAAGAAAACATGACTGATATTTTCAACGCCTGTGGTATGCCATTAACCGGACTCCAGGAGGATCAGTTTTACATCTTCTACCAGCTCTTAATCCGTTACAATGAGGAGTATGACCTTACCAGGCTTAAAACCTTTGAGGATATCGTTATTAAACACTTTATTGATTCAATATACTTTACCAGACTGACAGAGATACCTGACTCTATTGTCGACATTGGAACAGGGGCCGGCTTTCCCGGTATTCCGCTAAAAATTTTCATGCCTAATCTGAGAATAATTCTGGCTGAGCCAAGATTCAGAAGGGTCAAGTTCATGGAAACAGTAATAGCTGAGCTCGGGCTTGACAGGGTAGAGATATATCCTCACAAGGTTACCGACAAGTCGTATTTCGATGTTAACGGAGTAATAACAAGGGCTCTTGAATCAGTAAACGACACCCTCGATAGAGTCAAACACTTTCTCCCTGGCGGCGGCCGTGTACTATTCATGAAGGGTCCTGAAGCAGATAAGGACCTTAACGCCCTTGCCCCCTCCAACAGCGCTGATTACCGCGTTGACCGTGACCTCGAATACACGCTTCCGCAATCATCACACAGGCGCAGGCTGCTCATCTTCCAGAAAACATCTTCTACTTTTGAAAAAAAGTATCATATCTTCCATGATCCATCGGAAACAATAGGCATTCCGATCGCCTCAGCTGACAACAGAACTTACAAGACCATAAAAAAACTCACCAGCGTTGAAGGCGTAAAAAAGCAGGGAGCTACAATAATAAGCGGTAAAAAGATAGTCAGGGAAATACTCAACAACAGCGACATAAAAAAAGAGCACCTTATCATCTTTGACGGATACAGCGAAAAGAACGATAACTTTAATCAGATTATGATGGATTATCACGAAAGAGGAAAGCTTATAATTCTTAAAAAAGCCCTTTTTAACGAGATTGATCTTTATAAAACGGAGTCGCCACTTCTCACAGTGAGAGTGCCGTTCGTAGCCGAATGGGACAGGCAGCCCTCCCCCGGATGCACGCTGATGATTCCGTTTCAGGATCCGGCCAATGTAGGCACTGTCATCAGAAGCGCATGCGCTATGGGAATAAAACGCATGGTAATGCTCCAGGAGGCCGCGAACCCCTATCACCCCAGGGCCGTAAGATCTTCTTCCGGTACGGTATTCTCAGCTGAGATATTCAGGGGGCCGTCGATATACGATATTGATCCCGAGTCACTCTGCTGCCCGGTAATGTCCCTCGACAGCTCGGGCGAACCGATAGAGGCTGCCAGTTTCCCCGAAAGCTTTATCCTGATACCCGGCCTTGAGGGCCCTGGGCTTCCGGAAGCATTGAGAAAGAACTCCTTTTCACTGCCTCTTTCCGACTGCGTGGAATCTCTAAACGCTCCCATTGCGGCAACTCTTGCGATGTACGAGTGGCATGTGCGCGGAAGAAAACAAAAGGAAGCGATATGAAACAGCGTATACTGATTGACTCTGACTATCTTTTTCCGGTAGAAGTGCCGGCCGCCGGAGTCAGGGATTCTTCAAACCCCATAACCGCTTGCGAGGCTTTACACCCGTCAGTTCTTATTCCTGAAGCATGCCTGCAGAAAAGAATTACTGTTCTTGCCGATGAACTGGCAAACGACAAACAGGAAAGCGGCATTGACTTTCTTGCCGTACTTAACGGCTCCTGTATTTTTGCCGCTGACCTCTCAAGAGAGCTTTTCAGAAAATACCGCATAAGCGTAAATCTGCACTTCATAAAACTCAGCGCGTACGGAAACGGACGGAAAGAAGAAGGAGAAACAGACCGGCGCATCAAACTGATTATGACGCCGCCTGAAATTGAAGGTCGGGATATTATAGTAGTTGAGGATATCATCGACCAGGGTTTCACTCTGGCATGGATGCTCGACTATCTGAGCATTGTGCGTACCGTGAACTCGATAAGAATATGCACGCTGCTGAACAAGAAGCTCGATAATCCTTCCGCGGCTGTGAGCGAACTCAGAAAAAAAATAAAACCTGATTACACAGGCTTTTTTATCCCTGACGTCTGGGCAGGAGGCTACGGCCTTGACATCGAAGGCGCGATGCGGAACACTCCTTTTATTTTCGAACAAAAAAAGATGTGACTGCGGCTCCTATATCACGTAGTTAACAGCATCTCCGGCATGTGAAATTTTTCTGCATCTTTCTATTAGGTCCGCAAGTGTTATGCCTGAGAGGTAATCGATAATCATTCTGCTCATTTCATCCCATAGCGACCTTGACACGCATTCGCTCGATTTTCCGCAGCTTCCCGGTACAGCGACGCATTCGACAAGACTAAGGTCTCCTTCAAGAGGTTCCACTATTTCCCTGATGTTAATCTCTGATGGCTTACGGCTTAACTTGTAACCGCCGTGAGCCCCTCTGTATGTAATTACGAGTCCGCTGTTTTTCAGGGGGATAATAATCTGGCTCAGATACTTCTCGGATATGCCTTCCGAAGTCGCTATCTGCTTGAGGAAGACTGGCTCGCTGCTTTCTTCCATTGCAAGGGCCATCATCAGCCTTATTCCGTATCTCGACCTGGTGGAAAGTCTCATCTAATCTCCAGTGTAATCATCATTAATCCGCGAAAAGCCATGTTGAAAGATACCTCTCACCGCTGTCAGGCAGAATAACTACTATTACCTTTCCGGCTGACTCGGGTCTGGCCGCGACGGTGAGAGCCGCATTCATAGCGGCGCCGCCCGATATGCCGGTCAAGATTCCCTCAAGCACCGGCAGCCTTCTCGCTGTTTCAGCGGCATCAGCGTCGGTTACAGGAATCACCTCATCAATAATCTCCATTTTCAGAACTTCCGGTATGAATCCGGCTCCTAGCCCCTGAATTCTATGCGGCCCGCTCTCCCTTCCGCTTAAGACCGCCGAATCTTCCGGTTCAACGGCAATGATTTTAATATCCGGATTCATCTTCTTCAGATAAGCCCCGGTTCCGGTTATTGTTCCGCCCGTACCGACTCCGGCAACGAAGTAATCGACCTTCCCTTCGCAGTCGCTCCATATCTCCGGCCCGGTTGTGCTCATGTGAATTTCAGGATTTGCCTGATTCCTGAACTGCTGGGGCATGAAGCTGCCGGGTGTCTCGGACTGTAACTTCAGAGCTGTTTCAATGGCTCCCTTCATTCCGAGACGCCCGTCGGTAAGCACGATTCGAGCCCCAAGAATCTCCAGGAGCTGTCTTCTTTCGGTGCTCATGGTGTCAGGCATTGTAAGAACAAGGTTATATCCCCTGGCCGCGCAGGCAAAGGCCAGAGCAATGCCTGTGTTGCCGCTCGTGGGCTCTATTACAGTGTCTCCTTTTTTAAGCTTTCCTTTCTTTTCAGCGTCGTTAATCATCGCTACGCCTATTCTATCCTTAACGCTTGAAAGGGGGTTGAATGACTCAATCTTCGCTAAAATAACAGCATCGGTATCATTGAGCCTGTTTATTCTCACAAGAGGCGTATTGCCTATTGTTTCCGTAATGTCATTGTAAATTGGCACTTTAATCTCCTTTGTTTTGTTAGCGTCAGCAGCTCTTTCGTATCGCCTGGTCAATATCCTCAATTATATCTTCAGAATTTTCTATTCCTATGGACAGTCTTATGAACCCGGGATTGACTCCCGCTGCTTCCTGTTCTTCCCGGTTGAGCTGCTGATGAGTTGTGCTCGCCGGATGAATCGCCAGCGTTCTCGTATCGCCTATGTTTGCAACGTGGGAGATCATACTGAGTGAATCAATGAACGTCTTTCCCTCAGCATGGCCGCCTTTAATGCCGAAACCTATTATTGCTCCAGCCCCGCATGGAAGATACCTGTCCGCTCTGGCTTTTTCAGAACTCGATTCAAGTCCAGGATAATTCACCCACTCAACCGCCGAATTGGACTCAAGGTAGCTTGCCACTGCCATCGCGTTGTGTGAATGCCTTTCCATCCTCAGATGAAGAGTTTCGAGGCCCTGCAAAATAAGAAAAGAATTGAAGGGGGATATGGCCGGTCCGAGGTCCCTCATGAGACAGACCCGGGCCTTGACGATATATGCAGTATTTGAAGGACTCAACGCCCTGATAAAATCCATGCCGTGATAACTTGGATCAGGATCAGAAATAAGAGGGAACCTGCCTGTCGACCAGTCGAAACGCCCTGAATCTACGATGACACCCCCCATGGAATTTCCATGCCCACCCAGGAACTTGGTCGCCGAATACACCACAATATCCGCGCCGTAGTCTATCGGCTTAAGAAGATATGGAACGCATGTGTTGTCAACAATCAGAGGAATTCCGTTTTCGTGGGCTATCTCCGCCAGCTTTTCAATATCAGCAATATCAAGCCTGGGATTTCCCACAGTCTCGGCATACACAGCTTTGGTCGAGGGCGTGATTTTTTCTCTCAACGCATTGAAATCATTCGGAGCAAAAAAGTTTACCTTAATGCCCATCCTCGGAAGGGTGTTTTTGAAAAGGTTGTAGGTGCCTCCATAAAGGTTTTCAGCGGAGACTATCTCATCTCCAGCAGAGGCGATATTGAGCATTGACAACAGGATTGCCGAAGTCCCGCTTGAGGTCGCAAGGGCGCCGGCCCCTCCTTCAAGCAAACTAACCCTGTTTTCAAGCACTTCTGTAGTCGGATTCATGAGGCGGGTGTATATATTCCCCGGTTCGGTGAGGGCAAACAGCGAAGCTGCATGATCTGTGTCATGAAACTGATACGCTGTTGTCTGATATATAGGAACAGCCCTTGAACCCGTAGCGCTATCGGGGCTTTGCCCACCGTGTACCAGGAGCGATTCGGGTCTCAAACTTTTATTTTTTTCCTTTGTCATGGCAACCCTCTCTTAATTACAAGTAAATTAGTAGGTATTGTAGGGATTAGCCTTTGATCTGTCAAGACTTATGCTCTTATTTTTTGTAAAATATTCAGTTAATAAAATCATTAAAGCTGCTGAATACCGTTTTGCAGTCAGCTGGAAATTACCTCTCTGACCTTATCGGAAAGTTCAGAAATGGAAAAAGGCTTTGAGATGAAGTTAACCCCCTCCTCAAGTCCTCCTTTGGACATGAGAACATCCGCGGTGTAACCGGACATGAAGAGTATCTTTACTCCGGAAGAATGTTTTTCCAGTTCAGTACGCAAATCCACACCGCTCATCTCCGGCATAATTACGTCGGAGATAACCATATCAATGGACTCACTCTTCTCCCTGAATATGGCTACGGCCTGCCCGGGCGTCTCTGCAATCATTGTATAATAGCCGAGTTGCGTCAGCATTGCGCTTACCATTCTCCTTACGAGCATATCATCTTCAACAAGAAGAATTGTTCCCTCTCCCTTTACCGGCTTAATTGAACAGCTCTTGATAACGGCGGATATATCTTCATAAGATCTGGGAATATAGATTTCAAAGGAAGTCCCTTCGCCCGGACTGCTATCCACAGTGATAAAGCCATTGTTCTGCTTTACCATACCGTACACAGTAGCGAGTCCAAGTCCAGTACCGCGTCCAATCTCCTTGGTCGTAAAGAACGGCTCAAATATATACTGCAGCGTTTCACTGTCCATTCCGGTGCCGGAATCACGCAGCGTTATTCGGACAAATTCTCCCGCTCTGAATTCCGGTCTGGCTATACTTTCATTTTCGTCAATAGTGACATTATCGGTCTGTATTGACAGTTTGCCGCCATCGGGCATTGCATCACGGCTGTTGAGTGACAGGTTCATTATGATCTGATCAATCTGAAATGGGTCAAATTTTATATTCCACAGGTCTCTACCGGGAATATATGCTATTTCAATATCCTCTCCAATCAGCCTGATCAGGGTTCGCCGGAGTTCCGGGAAGCGCTCATTCATATTTATTATTTCGGGCTTGATGATCTGCTTCCTTGAAAAAGCAAGAAGCTGTGTGGTCACATCCTTCGAATGCCTCGCTGCCTTTTCGATTTCAACGATATCATCCTTTATTTCCGAATTGCCGTTAATGCGCGATTTAATAAGCTCTGTGCGGCCAAGAATAACGGTAAGCATGTTGTTAAAGTCATGCGCAACCCCTCCGGCCAGGCGTCCGACGGACTCAATTTTTTGAGCGTGTTGAAGATCCTCCTCAAGCCTTTTCTTCTCGGCAAACGCCTTTTCCCTTTCAGTCACATCCTGCACCATTGAAACAATGCCTTTAATCACACCATCATTGCCGGTTATTGCAGATGTAAAAAAATTGCAAATCAGCTTCCCGCCTTCCATGGTTGTACACTGACAGATAGACTGTATCTGCCTTCCGGTGCTGCTGACCTTCCTCCAGTCATCCGCGAATCTCTGGTCAGGAGTGTCTCCGAAAATGAGAGAAAAAACATCGTTCCCGACTGCCTCAGAGTATGAATAGCCGAATATAGTCTGGGCTGCCTTGTTCCAGAATACGACCTTCATCTCCGTATTGGATTCAATAATGCCGAGAGGAGACTGCTCGAAGAGAAGCATCAACCTGTTCTGAGATTCCGCGATCCTCTCCCTGAGTATTGTAGCTCTGAAAGCGATTGATGCCTGTTCAGACAAAATTGAAAAATGCTGAACAAAGTCCTCATCCATAACGCCTTGAACCCTTGATGCTCCAGCGATAAATCCAAACCACTCCATTGCTCCGGAAATAGGGAACAGTGAATAGGATTGTACTCCCGAAACAGCGAAAATTTTCTTGAATTTGCGGTCAATTTCATTTGAAGATACTACCGGATCTGCGATAATGATTTTGTCACTGTACAGATTTCTGACAAAATCATCATTAGATTCGTTTATTACTGTTCCCGGCTTAACAGGCGCGGGCAACCCGGAATCGTATTCTTCATAGCGCCTGACTTTAAATACGAGTTCAGTATCCTTTGAGATAAGCGTACTGATTCCTATGGATACCTGAGTGTTGATCTTTGATTCGCTTATTATAACGTCAATGACCTCTTCAACATTCCTGCAGGTCGCGAACTTTCTGCTGAAATCATAGCGCATCCTGGTCTGCTTTAAGCTGCTTTCCAGTTCATGCTCATACTTTTTCCTGTCAGTAATGTCCCTGCCTACACCAAGCAGTCCTACAATCTCGCCGTTTTCATTTTTTAGCGGAACCTTGCTCGTTAAAATATTGAGCGTTGATCCGTCATTGAGAATAAATTCTTCCTCTCTATTGAGAATTTTTTGTCCTTCGAAAAGGACCTTTTCATCATCTTCCCAGAATTTAGCGGCATCCTCCGGCGAATAGACATCGAAATCATTTTTCCCGATAACATCCGCCTCATTTGACGCGCCCATCAGATACACATCAACCGGGTTGGCGAGTGTCTTCCGGCCGGACATGTCCTTCATATATATCGGGTCAGGTATCATGTCTATGAGCGTCCTCAGAAGGGCTTTTTCCTGCTCCAGCGCTGCCGAATACTTTCTTTTTTCTGTGATATCTTCGGCAATGGAGACTATCCCTGAAACCTTCCCTCTTCCATCGATAATCGGCGCGAAATGCCACTCGCAGACAATGATACTATCATCGCCCCGCCTGCATTCAGCTTCATAGTGAGCGCTGTAAGTGCCGGACAATACAGATTGAAGCTCATCTGTAAAATCCTTTTCATAGGTTTCATCAACTATGGCCCTGCAATCCCTGCCAACTGCCCAATCCACAGAATGCATGAATATCCTTTCTGCTGAGCTGTTCCACGATACTATGGAAAGCGTAGTTGACCACTCGATTATAGCGAGAGGCGACTGTTCCACAATCTGCGACATCCTCTGTCTTGAGCTGGAAATCTCGTCTCTGAGCCTTGCCGCAGCAAGCGCTACAGCGCCCTGTTCAGCCAGAGTTGAGTACAGCACAATCTTCTCGCGGTCAAAATAATCACTTTTAGTATTGAAAACGCCAATATCACCAACCCACGCGCCGCCGGAGTTCATCGGAAAAATGGCGAAGCTTTTAATTCCAGACTCCGCGTATGCTTTTTTAGCAATAGGAATGACTCTGCCGTCACGTTCCAGGTTATTGCATATAAAAGGCTCAGTATCGTTGAGCTGCCATGTGTTGTCGTAATCGCTTACTATAATATCCCTGTTCTTTTTTAGAATCGCTATCTCAATTCCGCTTTTAAATGGATTTATCCTTCTTACAGTAACAATTCTGCCCTTTCCGTTGTATCGGTTGCTGAACAGGATTACGCATGCTTCAGAAAATATCTCAGCCTGTTCAATCAGGACATCAAGCACATGGCTTTCAGTGTCAATGCCGTTAAGCGCCCTGCTTATATCGTATCTGTATGTTGTTTCCCTGAGGTTACGCTGAAGCTCAACCTCCCGTTGAATGAGCTCGTCCTGCGAGGCCGTAAGCTCTTCATTGATAGCTTCCATCTCTTCATTGGTGGCAGAAAGCTCCTGGATTACCGATTGGAGTTCCATATAAGCAAGCTCAATCTCGGCCTTCTGCAAAGAAATGAGCTCAGAGGACTCCTTCTGGCCGGTAATATCAAGAAGCACCCCGCTCCATATATTCCCCTCGCCAAGATCGTAATCACGTCTTGCGCTGCATCTGTACCATCTGTAACTTCCATCCGTCTTAATCCTGAGCTCATGCTGCCACTGATTAATGCTATCCTTCGAAGACTTGATTACATCAACGAAAGCCCTCCTGTCCTCAGGCTTAACCAGTTCAAGAAGACGGTTGTAATCTTCAATAATCCTTTTTGAGTCAATACCGAGAAGCGCTTCAGTTTCTTCAGATATATAGATAAAATTAAAATCACCGTCACCGATGTAGGAGTACACAAAAAATACACTTTGAAGAAGGGAATTAAAATGACGGTATTTCTTCAGGCTTTCATCAAAGGCGGCCTGCGCCAGCTCGGTTTTGCTGCTAATCTGATTCAGCCTGCCTATAAGGCTGTTTACGAGAGAGGATATTTCTGCAATGTCATCGGCTCCCGTAACGGTTTCATTTACTGAATAATCACCATTTTTGGCATTGATCAGAACTTGCAGTATTTTATTTATTCTTTCATCTTTCATATACTTATCAGTGTTATTTCAGATGCAATACGCCACCCTAAGACTATCAGATTTACTATTCTTCCGTACTAATACAACGCTCCAATCATCCTGATCAGTTCAGTGACGTCAGATAATCAGACAACTGCACTATATACCATTTAAAATATTTTTCAACAGTAATTGCCGGTTTTGCTCTGAATACTGCTATTTTTTTTTAAATAATCAGAGAACAGCATCAATGATTGTCTTCAGGTGGACAAGTATAACAGAAAAAGATTCAGTAAAATCATCAGCTTCATCTTCCAGCGCCTCAGTTATGAGTTCAGCCGCGAAAAGAAACAGAGGCTCCTGAGAGTTGCCGGAAACAAGATAGTCAAAAAACACCTCGATACTGAAATCCTCCTCATCTGAGGTTCTGAACAGTTCTTCGAATCTGCCGACATTCTCTGAATATGCCTTTTCAAGAGATTGCTGCGTAGCCCTGACGGCAGTGAAATTTTTGCTGATTATGTAGTAGACGGTCGAGGCTATATCCACCAGAACAGCCCTTTCTGAATCAGTGAGTTCATCAGTCATTTCACCGTGGATATAGTCAGCGGTATATGGCTGCTCCCTGTCCAGCAGGGCAAGCGCCTCATCAAGCGGGTTTTTTAGAAGGCTGAGCTCTTCTACAGCGGCGTTTATCTTCTCTTCAGTTAATGTTAATGGCTTCAAATTAAACACCTTTAAATAATAATTATTCAACATAATTTTAAGGAAATTATGCGAGTTACACATCCGGGAAAATGCGTTTCACCTGAATATCTTTGAAACATCGGATAAAAATCAAGTTAAAATTTTGATGGAATGTGCTTTGTTTTTGGAGGGGGGATAAAGCTCTCGGCAGTAAGCAAACAGCCTGCTCAAGGAATCATGCAATCCATCTGTACACAGCTGAATCTGAGCAAAGGGAGGCAGACGCGCAGGAAGAACAGCCGCTGCATGAAGTTTGCACTGACTCCTTTTTAACACTGCCCTTATCAAGCCACATTCTAAGTCCATGCTCAACTGCGGCTTCGTCTTGCTTTAACAGAACTGACAGCTCTCTGATCGAAAGCGGCCCGTTTTTTATAAGAAGCTGTTTCATATCAGATAATAACATAAAACCTCCAGGCAGTATTATGACGGTGTCGTTTCTATGACACCGTCATGAGTTTAAAGTTACTTGATCACAGTGAAAGCTTACATCCGGCGTAATATGTACGCGGCCTTGTTGGACCGTAGAGGTATCCGGCAGGCCTGTCGGTACCAACCCCAAGGTCCTCCTGATAGGCGTTGGTAATATTATCAATACCAGCGTATAAAGCAACATTGTTCCCGCCGTACGGCAGATCGTATTTCACCTTAACGCCGTAAACAATGAAGTCATCTGTCTTGACAAATTCTCCTTCTTCTCCTTCGTCTTCCTTGAAGACATTGGTTTTACCGATATACTGGGCAGAGAGGTCAAGCTCGGCTTTTTTCCACTTCAACTGCAGCATTGAAGCTCCGTGAATATTGGGCATTTTGTTCATGTACTGATCTCCCGCATCCGGCATATCCGCGTCCTGAACGGTAAGTGCGTTTGACCAGCTGATCATATTACCGTATTCAGCCATAAACTCGAAGGTTCCACCGTAAACCCTGGTTGTACCTTCAGCGTTTCTTCTATAATAGTAAACAGCTGAGTTAGTCGACTCGACATTGTCATAGTCGATGAACATCGCGTCCTCGATTGAGGTATAAAATCCTCCAACATTAACGTCAAAGTCAAATTTACCGGCCTTGATGTTATATCCCAGGTCGGTAGAATAGCTGATTGATTTTTCTTCTTTGAGATCATCGCTGTTAACAATAACATGCTGAGTTGAAGTATCACCCGCAAGACCAATCTCTATGTGGTAGTCTTCATCGAAAACCTGGGGAGCAACAAAACCAGTCGAGACAGTGGCCCTCCAGCGCAGACTTTTAAGCGGCTTGAGTATAGCGCTTGCTCTGGGGCTGAAGACCCATTCATCGAGCTTGCTGTGCTTGTCAGCCCTAAGACCAACGATGGTCTCAAACAAATCATAGTTTGCGTTATATTGAGCGTACATTCCTACATCATTATGTTCATCATTTATCTCGCGTTCGATACTGGCGTTTTTATCCACAACCGAATCGTAAGAGTATTCAAATCCTGCCTGAATGAGATTGTTTTTGTCAATTGCAAACCCGAAGTCAGTTCCCGCGACCTGGAACAGATTGTCTGTAGTTCCGTTGTTCTGCAGATTTTCAGCCAACTGTTCGTCTGTTGAAGGCTCTGAGTTCATCGGACCATAATATGTTTTTCGTGCTGTATTCGCAAAGCCGTAATAAACTGAATAATTAAAGAAATCATTAACCGTATGCGAAAGCTTGAAATCACCTGAAGCCCTGTTTGAGTCAATCTGCTCGCAGATTCCGGATTTCTCAGGCACCAGATCAAAACTGTTGCCTCCTCTTCTGAACTCCTCAACTCCAAAGGCGTTATACGTCAGCTCCATGCCCTCAATGATGTTAAAAAATCCGCCAACTCCTATTGAAGTGGATTTAAGTTCAGGAAGGTCGGAATAGCTGTCGTCATTACCGTCCCAGCTGTCCTGGTCCTTCTTGCTTCCGTAAACTGTCAGGCCGGTTTTGCCGTCGTTGCTCACGTAGGAAGCATCTACATTAGCAACCCATGTCGGATTGCTGAATCCTTCTATAAACTCCTGCCTGTATTCAACATTTGCTCCGTTTGTTTTAGGCTTTTGCGTGATAACGTTAATTACTCCGCCAATAGCGCCGGGACCGTACAGGGCCGATCCGCCCCCTCTAACTATCTCAATCCGGTCAATCATTGAAGCCGGAGCCTGCTGAAGAAAGTAAACGCCCGCAAGCGAGGAAATTGAGGGAAATCCGTTCATAAGAATCTGCGTATAGTTTCCTCCGAGACCGTTCAGGGCAACGGTATTAGCCGCGCAGTTCTGACAGTTGTTTTCTACCATCAGTCCGACTTCGCCTTTTAACGCTTCAAAAACCGTATCCGCGCCCTTGGCTTCAATCCTGTCTCTGCTGATAACCTCGGTTTTAACCGGTGCTGTCCTCATAAGCTTTGCCGTCTTTGTTCCCGTAACGACAACCTTTTCAGCTTCACGGTTGTCTACAGGAACGGCTCCAGATGTTGAATCCTGAACTTCAAACGCAAAAAGAGACAAAGAAGGCATTATCATAAATAAAACTATCAATGCCTTTTTGCTAAAAAGTGTTTCCATAAATCTCTCCTATAGGACTAAATATGTTAATCTTAACTAACATACACTGTAAAGGATATTCCTTTTGTCAAATTTATTTTAGTTTTAGGTAATAATTTTATTGCCCTGAATTGCGAGTTGATGTAAAAAGCTGGTTCTTAAGTAAAGAGTATCATTTTCTCCTTAGCAGACTTCTTAAGCGGATTAACATTGAGTGCTATCTTAAAAAATAGCTCATAGTAACCTTGATTCTTATCACATCTTCCTCAAGCTGCGGCGGAATCCGGGCAAACGGAGCCGATTTCCTGACCGCCTCAACAGCCGCGCTGTTAAGATTGGAATAGCGGCATCGGTTAAGATAAGTAAAACTCGCAACTTCTCCGCTTCTTTTTATCTCCAGAATAAATGTCACATTACCTTCATGATTAAGACGCTGTTCAGAGACCGGATAAATCTTATTCTGTTCAATTTTTGATATGACGTAAGATATGTACCTTTTTTTGATATCCTCAGGGGAAATTGTATCGGCTTCCCTTTTTTCTGTTTCAGTATCCTTTTGCTCTGCCTTCTCAGGCAGCCTGGAAACTTTCTTAACGATGTACCTCTTTACCTCGCTGTGTTCATTCTTATAGACCTCTGCCCCGCCGAAGGTAATGCCTGAAATTAAATATGCCGCAACCAGCGCAAAGAGCAAAATGAGTTGAAGAATCCTGAAAAACCTGCCCTGTTCAACCAGCCCGTAAAACCTCTCAAGAAATCCCATTCAGTCACTTCTCCTTGTCGTGTTCCACGGAAAAACTTGTCGCTCCGGCTTCTTTTGCGATATCAAGGATTTTAACGAACATCTCGTAGGGGATTGAACCGTCTCCGCTGAAAATCACATCATATTTCCCGACCTCGGCCATTCTTTCAGTCAGCAAATTCTGCAGATTGTTTATTTCTACAGGAACTCGATTAACGTAAAGGGCGCCGGCAGAATCAGCTGTCACGATAATATCAACCTTCTCAAGCTTCTCTTCAACATGGGATGCTTTGGGCAGCTCCATCATCAGCATCGGTTTGATAAAATTCGAGCTCAACATGAAGAAAATCAAAAGTATAAAAATAATATCTACAAGCGGAGCTACATTGATAAACGGCATCTCCGCTTGTTTTCTGACAAACATCATACCAGCCTCTGCTCAAAATCGTCTCGCTGAACTGATGACACAACCCCGGCAGATGAATATGAGCTGTCAGACCGGGCAAAAAGCTTTTCGTTCAGATAGGTTGTTACATAGTTCATACGGTTTGACCGCTCAGTAACCTTCTTGTCAAAATAAATGTATCCAAGCTGGGCCGGTATCGCGACTATCAGACCTGCGACCGTGGTCAGAAGAGCAACCCATATTCCGCCGGCCAGTGAATTAACGTCAACCTGTCCGCCCATCCTCTGTATGGTCTGAAAGCTCTCAAGTATACCTATTACTGTACCCAGCAGACCAAGAAGCGGGGCTATTGTGCTTATAGCTGAGAGAATCTTGAAGTGTTTTTCCATCTTTTCGATTTCCAGTGATCCGGTCCTCATCAGAGCCTCATTTCTTGTTTTTTCATCAGCCTTTGCGTTTGCTGAATACTCTGAGGCTATTTTTGTAAACGGACTGGCGTTCCATACAAGAACTGAGAACTTTCTGTATGCGTTTTTAAAAGGAATGACAGCTCTGGAAACAACACCTTTTTCTGTACCCGCAGGCACATATTCCCTTCTGAAATCAATTTCAGATATTTCGTTTTTGCTTATTCTCTCGACAAGACAGTCACGAAAAACATCATAACGCACATGAGTCACTCTAAAATACAGATAACGTTCAATTAAGATTACTACAGTAACAAAGGCGCAAAAAGCGATTGGCCACATAACGGCTCCGCCTTTTTCAATTATATTGATTAACTCCTGCATACCATTTCTCCAAAAATATAGTGATATTAAAATATTTATTCAGCTTCATCATCCGGTTTTTGTCTCATAATTCTGAGAGAGAGCACCATCAGCAGAAGCATTGCTGCCGATATGGAAATCCACATAAAACTGCCGCCCGCGGCGAATTGATAGAAAAGAGTCGCAGCAATCCAGCCCAGCAAAGTCAGAAACAGGGCCTGAAGAACTGCAATCTTTAATCCTGCTTCCTTACTCACCGCGCCCAGAGCGGCAATACAGGGAAAGTATATAAGGATAAACAGAAGATAGGCATAAACCTCTGCGTTATTTTTAAAGTGCCGCCTCAGTGAGCTGTGCACCCTATCCTCGTAGACTGAAGGATTGTTCACGGAGGAAAACTCCTTTTGTATTCCGAGAGGATCGGTTATCCCCACAAACGTCTGCTTCAGATTCTCCGGAATGGTTGAGATAGCTTCAATCAGTGCTGATCCTACACCGGGCCCCGCGTCACCTGCCGCCCCGGGCTCACCCGCAGCAGATTCATAAGCTGCATACGAGTAATCAATCTGGGAATAAAGGGAATTCAATGTTCCAACTACTGATTCCTTGGCGAATATTCCCGAGAAAATTGCCACTGCCGCGGGCCAGTTTTCACTCTGAACACCCATAGAGTAAAAAACCGGCGTTATCGCCTTGCCGGCATTAGCCAGAACCGACTTTTCAGTTCCCTCATTGCCGAAAGTACCATCTGTACCGAGGCTGTTGAAAAAGGACAGAGCAGCTACACCAATTACAATAACCTGCCCCGCCCTCACTACAAACTCCTTAAGCCTGACCCAGGTGTGTATAATAATGTGTTTAAAGCGCGGCGGGTTATAAACCGGAAGCTCCATAATAAAATGAGAAGGCTCGCCGACAAACAGTGTATTTTTCAAAACAAGACCTGAAACAACCGCGAGAGCAATCCCTGCGATATAAAGTGAAAAAACTACAAGACCCGCGTTTCCGGGAAAAAAAGAAGACGCGAAAAGAGCATAAACAGGCAGCCTGGCTCCGCAGGACATAAATGGCGCTATAAGTATGGTAAGAAGCCTGTCCCTTCTGGACTCAAGAGTCCTTGTAGCGAGAACAGCAGGCACAGTACAGCCGTAACCTACGAGGAGCGGTACAAAGGACTTCCCTGGCAGGCCTATGAAGCGCATGAATCGGTCCATGACAAACGCGATGCGGGCCATATACCCTGAATCCTCAAGCAGGGAGAGCATAAAAAACATCATAAAAATAATCGGAACAAAAGTTGCAACAGTCTGAATGCCCGCGCCAATTCCTCCGGCAAGAAGAGCATTAAGCCATGCTGGCGTTCCCGCAAGACTGAGAAGATATCCAAATCCATCTACAAATACTGCACCAAAAGCGATATCGAAAAAATCAATAAACGCACCGCCCAATGAGATCGCAGCCCAGAAGACAAAATACATAACTACAAGAAATACTGGAACACCGAGAACCCTGTTCAAAACAACACGGTCAATTATGTCAGACACTCTCTGGCGGTCCACCTTTCTCGTAACCACCTCGCGGACAAGGCTGTTTATGTAGCCGTAGCGGTAATCTGCGATAACTATATCCGGAGACTCGTAAAGATAGGATTCGATCTCATGCACCGCCGCGACAACATCGCCGCGGCCGACCAGCCCGGAGGAGACGGCCTCATTGACCGCCCACCTGTCACCCTCAACCATCTTCAGCGCAAACCAGCGGGGATTAGCTCCGAATTCACCAGCAACACCGGTCAAATCCGAGCTCCACTTATTGACATATCGCTGAATTTCATCAGGATAATCCACAGCAAGAGAAGGAATCGTTGGGCCGCTCAGCGAGCTCTCAATGGCATCCTTGACTGACTCAACGCTGTATTTTTTTATTGCACTGGCGCCAACCACGGGAACCCCGAGATGCTCAGAGAGGTGATTGATGTCTATTGAAATCTTGTCCTTTTCAGCGAGATCCATCCTGTTAAGAACAACAACCATGGGAACCTTCATTTCGGCAAGCTGTACCGTCAGGTAAAGATTTCTTTCCAGGTTGAGAGCATCAACGACATTGATTACAAGGTCTGCATCATGAGAGTTGAGGTAGTCCATAGCCGCCCTCTCGTCCTCCGAATGAGCAGAAAGTGAATATATTCCGGGAAGATCAACAAGTTCGACCTCGCGGCCCTTATAGGAATAGCGTCCCTCTTTTTTTTCTACGGTGACGCCGGGCCAATTTCCTATGGTCTGCCTTCCGCCTGTCAGCGAATTAAACAGGGTTGTTTTCCCGCAGTTTGGATTTCCCGCTATTGCAACCTTTAAACTCTTGCCCAATTACCAACTCCATTAAAATTCATTAGTTCGATTGATACTTAATTATTGAATTCGGCGTCTTCATAACGAATGAACTTCAAAAAAACGCTTGAACTCCACACAATTCTTTTTAACAATAGATTAAAAGAACATCTGAACAAACCTGACATCTAACTTTGTTTGTTTTAACTAACCTTTGTTTCAAAAAAAACTTCTCTTTTTTCTTCCTAACAGTCGATTGATATCCTTTCAGCCATGGAGTGACCAATAACCACCCTTGATCCGCATATCTCAGCGATAACAGGACCCTTTTTGCTTGATGAAATCACCTTGATGGCGGCTCCTGGATAAAAGCCAAGGCTTAAAAGCTTCTGATAAAACGCCCTTCCGCCCTGAAATCGACCTACTTTTAGCATTTTACCCCGGGGCGCATCAGCCAAATTCAATTTTGCACATCCCATGTTTTCCAGTTTTACAATGCCGTCGAACATAAAAGATACCTCTTTTATTCTTAGCTACTTCTAACAAGGTAAAATTTCCTTCACCTTTTGTCAATAATTATTGGAATTTTTTTTCCTTATTAAAATTTTTCATCACTTTTTTTGTCAATCCTCGCATTACTCTGTTTGACAGCAATCCAATTACACTTAATTCTGCGAAAATGAAATCCTGTAAAACAATCATAATTGGAGCTGGCCCGGCTGGACTCTTTGCGGCAGCGAATGCGGGGCCAGATTGCTTAATTCTCGAAAAAAAAGCTTTGCCCGGCAGAAAGCTTCTTATCTCCGGTTCAGGCCAATGCAACATAACCCATACAGGAGATATTTTCAGTTTTTTAGACAGGTATCCCGGTACAGGCAGATTTCTAAAACCGGCGCTTTCAGCTTTTCCTCCAGAAAAATTGATTGCCCTTCTGAACTCCAGAGGCATTAGAACATTAACCAGGCCAGACGGAAAGGTTTTCCCATCCTCTATGTTATCCTCAGATATTCTGCGGATGTTGCTTGCTGAAATCAATGAAAGCGGAGCTGAACTCCTTACAAAGTGTCCAGCTCTGTCTATTAATAGACAAACTGACGGTTTTACCGTAATCACTGACAGCGAAGAATACCTGGCTGGAAATCTGATCATTGCAGCAGGAGGCAAATCCTATCCAGCAACCGGCTCAGACGGTTCAGGCTCTCTGCTGACAGAGATGGCCGGGCATCCGACTGTGGCGCAGCGTCCAGCTCTTGCGCCCTTTATCATCAAGTCACCGTACATTTCTGAACTTGCCGGTTTGTCAGTCAAATCTTCCAAATGCGAACTTATCAGAAAAGGCCGGCTTGAGGCAAAGA
Source organism: Spirochaetota bacterium (assembly GCA_963663865.1). Taxonomy (GTDB): domain Bacteria; phylum Spirochaetota; class UBA4802; order UBA4802; family UBA5550. The sequence continues at coordinate 1,835,524 of OY760686.1, read as the reverse complement.
ATACAGGTGATATTCTCTTCACTCATACAGGGCTTTCGGGTCCGGGGGTTCTTGACATAAGCCGTTTCGCTCTACCCGGCGACATTTTCCGCTTTTCTCTTGTTTCTGAAGAAGCTTCGGTTATCAATGAAAGTTTTATTCTTGAATCGCGCTCATCCGGCTCAAAGAACATCAAACGTCTTATACAGGGTCTTGGCCTTCCAGAACGCCTGGCTCTGGTTGTACTTGACATTCATTCCATTAAGCCGGCAACCCATCCCTCGGAAATATCCAGAGAAAACAGGAAGGCCCTTATTGACAGCCTGACAGCCTTTGAAGTGACAATACATGCTGTCGAAGGCTTTAATCATGCAATGGCGACCAGAGGCGGAGCCTCTATTGAGCACATCAATCCAAAGACAATGGAATCACTCAAAGTCCCGGGCCTCTTTTTCGCTGGTGAAGTAATGGATATTGACGGATATACGGGGGGATACAATCTTCAGGCGGCATTCTCGACCGGATTACTTGCAGGAAGCTCAGCGGCCCGGAGGTCCGGTGCTAAAGTCTAAGCTCTCTAATACCGCAGATTACATCCCTGTTAAATCACTGCCACAGACTAAATAATTAATTGACACTATTCAGATATATGTGTTTATAAAATTACTTATAACCATACGGGTCCATAACCATGAACAGCCTCACCAATGAAGAATATAACAAAATACTCGAAAGAGGTCTGTACTCTGTGTACCAGCCGATAGTTTCCGTAAAAAAAAAGACGGTATCAGTCTTTGAATCCCTTGCAAGGGCAAAGGACTCATCTGGAAGAATGGTCAATCCCGGTACACTTTTCAGCAAAGCTGAGGAAACCGGAACTCTTCTTGAGCTCGACAGGCAGTGCAGAAAGGCGGCGCTGCAGGGTTTCAAAGGATCCGAGGCCCACCTCCGCGGTTCTGTTCTCTCTATAAACATCAATTCATCAATACTTGAATCGGCTTACAGGTCAGACCACCTCCTCAGAAGCGCTGAGGAATCCGGCATTGCTCCGAGCCAGATAATGATTGAAATCCTCGAATCCCAGGTCAAGGACGATGCAGTTCTGATTGACTTTGTAAGAAGATACAGGGATTACGGATTCCTTATCGCAATTGATGATATCGGATCAGGGTTCTCAAGCCTTGAAAGGATTATACTTCTAAAACCTGACATCATCAAAATTGACATGTCTCTTGTCCAGGGCATAAGCGGAAGCTTCTACCGCAGGGAAATAGTAAAGGCGATAACCGCGATGGGCCATGGGACTGGATCAATAATCGTCGCAGAGGGCGTTGAAAACATTGAAGACTCTGCCGAATGCCTTAGAATCGGCGCCGACCTTCTCCAGGGCTTTTACTTCTCAAAACCGCAGGAATCTCCTGAAGCGCCGGAATCAGTTGCCGGGAAAATGCTGCAGGCAGCGGACATGTTCAGAGAACAAATGCTTGAAAGAGTCAGGGAGACTCACATCAGACACATCAGATACGACAATGTTATAAGCAGCATTATTGAAATTCTATCAGCATTGAGTCCAAACGACTTCCACGACACACTCGGGAAAATCATTCACAAAATGCCGGCAGTCGAGTGTGTTTATATAATCGACAGCGACGGCATACAGATATCAGAAACATTTTGCAAAGAACTCCCGGACTACACCCGCTGCCCGCTTTTTTCACCTGACCCGAAGGGAACTGACCAATCTTACAAGGACTACTTCTTCTATCTTAAGACCGGGCTAAAGCGGTATACCAGCCCCGTCTATCTGTCAACCGCGTCAGGCAACCTCTGCACAACCATATCGGCCCCTTTCGTTTCCGCTGACGGGATACCCTATGTCCTGTGCTGCGACATGCTTGGGAATTAACCCTGCCTGCGGTTAACGCTTATGTCAAAACCGGCAACACCGAATATCTTTCCGTCGGTGCCGGCAAGCGGGAATGAAAACGTTACACAGGGCTCTCCGGTAATGGCAGACAGATAGGGCTCTGATACGTATTCCTCTCCCGCTACAGCGTGTCGAAACCATTCCCTGTTCGTGGCGTTCGCGATCCCGGACGGCGGCACCGAGCATATAAATCTTCCCCTCACATCATTTGTCCAGGCAGCCTCAAAAACACTGTTACGTTTCAGGAACTCGTCTACTGCTTCTCCGTGGGCTTCTCCTGTCGTAGGCAGCAGCGATATTTCTCTCAGAATGCCTCTTTTAACAGCATACCTGGCTGAATCAATTATCCTTTCAGAAACGCTGCCCCCCGTAATGGTCTCCGCCTTGAGATATGATGTCATCTCCCTCATCTCCTCGGCGGCTTCATTGAGCCGCTTTGCCATATCGGTCAGCCCCATTATTTCGCTGTGCTGCCTTTCTACCGCGGCGTGAACCTTCTCCACGCTTCCATCGGCCGACCTTATGTCCTCTTCAAGTACACTGACGCTCTTTCCTATAGAGCTTGCCATATCATCCTGTTCAAGTGCCAGCTTTGATATACTGTCTATGCCTGTGAGAGTGCCCTCGAACGAGAGAGTTATATCCCCCAGCCGTTTCTCGACAATTTTCACAGATGCCGCCCCGTCGACGGCGCTTTGCCTGTTCTTCGCTGAAACCTCATGAAGCGATTCCACCTGTGCCAGAATTGATGATACAAGGCCCCCGATACTCTCAACAGCCTCGCCGGTCGCGCCTGAAAGCTTTCTGATCTCATCGGCAACTACCGCGAACCCCCTTCCGGTATCGCCCGCCCGTGCCGATTCAATCGCCGCATTGAAAGCGAGAAGCTGGGTCCTTTCTGAAATGTCACGGACGGTATCAAGTATTTGTATGATCTGATTCGATGTCGACTGGACATCCTCGACCTTTTGAGCCGTTTGAGACGAAGTAATGTTTATAAGCTCAACAGCGTCAATTATCGCAGAGATGTCCTTAAGACTTCCACTGATGGTCATGTTGGCGTCCAGGCTTGCCTTTTTCATGGATGATGTCATCCCTGTCATCCTGTCAAGAAGGCCCGTCATCTTCCTTACCTCAAATATTGACCTTGATGAGCTGTTTAGCATCTTGCCGTTGTTCTTTTCAAGTTCAAGCGACAAATCCATCATGCTTTTCGAAAACGCGTTTGATTCGTCTATTGTATCAGCGAGTTGAACGGCGATTGACGCGAGACGTTCAGAGACAACCCTCAACTCCTTACCCTGCTTCTCTGAATCGGCTGCCATCTCTTCTATCTGACGGATATAGGCTTGAATTGATTTTCGATGAATTTTCTTAATAATGATAACCGCTGTTGTCAAAGTGACAACGGCTATTCCGACAGATATTAATAATATTAATAACATAGCCCACCCCCAGATCAAATTTTCATGAGTCTATGTTTATTCATAAAACTTTTCATGAACCGATGGTCAAACAGATTTGTACCCGTTTTGTTACAGATATGTAAACATTGAGGTTAGAAGAGGTGAAGCGCAAGGCTGAGCAGCGTCAAGCGCAGAGCAATAAGTTCCATAGCACTTGAAATGCCGTATCAGAAGATGACTAAGACAATTCGTCTCTTTCCGTGTTCTCGATATCGCTCAAGTGCAGATTGAGCGCTTTTACAGATATGAATATCTCACGTATCGAAAGAGAAAGCGACAAAATCATAAGAATAAGTGCGATTGCAAATATGATTTTTGCTGCAAGATACAATCCTATGTAGATCAGCAACATACAGAGAACACAGAGAAGGAGGCTGGCAAGGCCGGCAACCTGCATGTTCTTAATAAGCTGAAGCCTTGACTTTAGGTTCTCTATCTGACAGTAGATGGTCTTTGAACGCGTCTCCAGATACGAGTCGTGCAGGCTTCTAACCAGTGCAGCGATTGAGAGAAACCTGTTTGTGAAAGCGAGAAGAAGCAGCGAAATCGCAGAGAAAAGAAGGGCTGGTGTGCTGATATCAAGATCGGGCATTTCATCTCCACTCTTCTGACGGAAGAGGCCTGTCGATGCCCCGGGCTTTTTCTTCTTTCAGAAACTTTTCTTTAAGTATTACGACTTCAACCCTGCGATTGGCCGCGCGCCCCTCGGGTGTATTGTTGTCATCTACCGGCCTGTGCTCTCCGAAGGCGACAGCTGAGAACTGTTTGGGGTTTCCATTTTCCTCTTCAACAATGAACCGCAGAACGTTGACGCTTCTCGCGGAAGAAAGCTCCCAGTTGGTTTCATAGCCTCCGCGCATCCTTGCGGCCACAGGTTTATCCTTGTCGGTATGTCCCTCGATACGGACGAAATTCGGAAACTCGGCAGTAAGATTAGCGACCTTTGTCAGAACAGGCCTTACCCCGTCCATAAGCCTTGCGCTTCCAGGTTCAAAAAAAAGGTCGCTCATCAGTGTAATGATGAGCCCTCGTTCATCTTCGCGTATCTTCACATACTTTGACTGAATCTCAGGCTTAAAGACCTCATAGGCCTTTCGGAGCATTCTGCCGGGAGACCGGCCCTTGTCAGTTGAGGGCAATGTCATCATGTTGTGACCGAGCTCCATGACCCTCCCCTTTGAAAGGGACGCGCCCCCCGGCATGGCGCCGAGAGAGCCCTGAATCGCTGAGATAGTCATCTGGAACTCTTCCTGAGTAACTGTTGTTATATCGCCCATCATGATAATGAAGAAGCACATGAGCAGGTTGTTCATGTCTCCCATACTGACCATCCACGCCGGCGTACCGACTGGACACTTTTTTTTGCGCTTTAACGCCATTATTCTCCGACCTCTTCGGAAATCGACTCACGGTCCGCGGGAGGAAGGAAGGATATCAGCTTATCTTTTACAATTCGGGGATTCTCGCCTGACTGAATTGAAAGAACACCCTCGATGACTATCATCTTGTTAAGCGCTTCATGATTGGTCTGCGATTCAAGGTTGTACGACATCGGCGAAAAAAGCAGATACGCCATAATAGCTCCGTACAACGTTGTCATAAGAGCAATGGAGAGAGTCGGACCAAGGGCCGCTCTGTCTTCAAGGTTCGCAAGCATCATGATAAGACCCTGCAGGGTACCGATCATACCGAATGACGGCGCAAGCGCTGCCCAGTCGTCAAAAAGCTTCCTGCTGGCGTCATGCCTGTTAAGTGTCTGCTCCAGCTCAGATTCCATTATTGATCGCACCAGTTCCGGATCGGTTCCGTCAACTACAAGCTGCAGCCCCTTCTTCATGAACTGGTCATCGAGCTCATCAAGGTCATCCTCAAGAGCAAGAAGTCCCTCGCGCCTTGCCTTTTCCGAAAAAGAGACAAGCGTGATGATCAGCTCGCTCAGATTGTATTTCGGCGGGAATATCGTAAACCTCATCACACCGAACATCTTGACCATTTTGGGGATGTTGTGGGCAACAAGCATGGCGCAGAATGAACCTCCCACGGTAATCATTACTGACGGAGCGTCAACGAACATCAGCAGAGTACCGCCGCCGATAAAAATACCCATGGCGAGGGCCGCCAGACCGGCGACGAGGCCAATAATTGTAGATAAATCCATTATTATTCCCTGATATAGTTATTCAAAATATGGAACCGTGTACAGATCAACTGTATTCTATTATCGGTTATGTTAAAGGAGCGCTTAAATTTAGTCATCCATTTTTTTATTCCCTCCGGCTCAAGGGATTGAACTGCATTATTCTTCTTTAAACAATTAGTTCTTGACGTATAAAAAATGAATTCTAACTTAAGGGTTATTAAAACTTTGCAGGCTGAGTAATGAAAAGAGCAATAATAACGCTACATATCATGAGTCTCATTCTTCTTACCGCGTGCAGAGAAGACTCGCCGCTAAAGAAGGTCTTTACCCCTGAAGCGTACAGGCTCTCAGAAAAGGAACCTTCTGAACGCGCCCTTGAGGTCACTGAGCGTCTTGAAGAAAAGGTCAAAGACTACACAAAAAAGCTAAAATCAGGCGAAGACGTATCAAAACCCCTTTCGTCTACACACCTGACCCTTGCTGAAAAATATCTCGAGTTAAACCGATTTGAAGACGCATTAAAAAACATCAAAGCGACCGAATACTATGGCAACCGCTCAGGTTATGTCTACTATATAACTGCCGCGGCATATGCCAACCTCTGGGAAAAGAGCGGTTCCCAAAATGACCTGAATAATGCCGAGTCCAACTACCGCAAATCGCTTCAAAAGGACCCTTCTCTCAAGGACTCGTGGTACGGGCTTTCAATTCTCCTATTCTATGAGAAAAAGACTGATGACAGCAGAAAAGAGGCAATAGGTATACTCAGCGAACTCTCGGAAAAAAATAGACATTATTACCGCCCGAGGTTCGCGCTCGGCAGGTTTTACTATGAAACAGGAGAACTCGACAGGGCTCTCGCCTCTTACGAAAGCCTCTACTCAGATCTGAAAAGCGTCAAGAGCAATCCTCTGATTGAGGAATACAAAACCAGATGCAATGAAAATATCCGTCAGATAATGTCGGAAATAACCGCAAGATAGAACAGCAGACTGTTTACGGCCCGGTGTTATAATGAAATCAAAATCTAAGAGAAGAGTATATTTTGACAGAACCTCTATACCGGTTCTTATTATTGCTATTCTGTTTACTGCCCTCCTCCTTTCACAGGTTTATATCACTGATTATATCGAAAAAAAAGCTGATTCGATTTTTCTTAAGTCAAGGCATGAAAGAATAATATCTATCCTGGATATTACCTATAACGCTATTTCTCCTCTCTTCGCGGGCTCCTCAAGCGATATTGATAGCAACCGCCGAAAGCTTATTGCTGCAACCAGCGCTGTCCGTACAATGAGCAGGGCCTTAAAAGAAAACAATATCAGCCTGTTAATGATTTCTCTTGACGGTACACTGCTTGCAGACTCTGAAACCGAATTGGTCAACTCAGAAAACATTCTCGAGAACAGGGATAATGCAGGTAAATACATCGTGAGAGAGCTCATATCATCCTCGCTGTCGCTTGAACATGCTTTCGTGAAGTGCGACGGGAAAATTTCTAAAAACGATATTGGCGGTATCAAGTCGTGCTCGGCCAGGACAATCCCGGGTCTGAACGCGGTTCTTATCGCGGGTCTTGACCTGAGCCTGGGCTACGGCGATCTCAGTAAAGCCCACATATATTTCTCTCGCTGGTCAGCTTTTATTTCGTTTCTCCTATCTGTGACTGGCCTGGCCGCAATCTATATTTTACGTTCAACCAATCGCCGGCTGAGGTTTAACAAAACCCGTTTTGAATCTGTATTCAACGGAATTGATCACTTCATAACGCTCCTTGATAAAAACTTCCGTATAATTGCCGCAAACCGGAGCTTCCGTTCCCTTTTTGGAACAGAAACCAGCTCATTTATTGGAAAACATCTAAAGGATATGCCCTTCTACAAAAAGGATATTACCTCAGCTGAACTCATAGATGCAGCTGTATCAGACGCAAAAACCGGCATTCAGAATAGATACGAAATACCTTGCGTGGACATGGAAGGAAATATAAGGATAATGGACTTTTCAGTCTATCCAATGACCAACAGCGGCAGAGGCGGTTCGTATTTTATAGCGGAAGGACGGGATATAACTCAACTGAAAGAAAAGGAAAACGAAATATACCGCCTCGCGTATTATGACACTGTCACATCACTGCCCAATGAACGTCTCTTTTCCAGACTTGTCAAAGAACTTATTGAATCCGGCAATCAGATGGGCGCCATGCTTGCCGTAATCAAGATAACAAGCCTTTCATTTGTCAGTACAACCCTGGGCTTCGACATGGGTGACAAGATGCTGCGTTCATTCGCAGAAAGGATGTCGGTTTTTGACAGACTGGGCTGCCCTGTTGGAAAACTAACAAGCGGAAACTTTTGCCTGTTCATTCCCCATTTTGAAACCAGCCAGGAGATTGTTGCAGTCAACGACGCCCTATCCTCCATATACGGCGACAATTCACTCCCGCTTTCTTTCGGCGGGCATGAGATGCATATCAGCATTACTGTCGGAGCAGCCATGTATCCCAATCACGGGACAACTTATGACGAGCTGCTAATTAATGCCATGACGGCACGTGAAGAGTCAAAGCATTCCATGACCAAATCGTTTGAACTCTTCGATTCACAGATTTCCAAAAGGCTCTCACGCAAGGGAGATATTGAGAGGGAACTCAGGTCTCCCGGACTCGAGAAACACCTTTCGGTTGACTTCCAGCCGCAGGTCCAGCTGTCCAACAACCGTATAGTAGGGTTCGAAGCCCTTGCGAGGTGGAATCATCCCACGCTCGGCTCAATTCCCCCTTCTGAATTCATCCCCATTGCCGAGGCAAGCGGGTTCGTAGAACGCGTTTTCGCTCATGTCCTTCACAGTATCGGAGTTATATCGTCCTCGTGCGATACATCAGGAGCGCACATATCCGTAAACGTCTCTGCGGCTCAGCTCATTGACGAAAAGTTTCCGCAAAAACTTACCAATCTTCTAAACAGGAACAACCTTGAGTCGACATCCATTCCAATTGAAATAACAGAATCACTTCTTATAGAGTCATTTGACGCCGCGATGCCGATGCTTAGACGGCTTAAGGCCCTTGGCCACCAGATTCATCTTGATGATTTTGGTACAGGTTTCTCATCGCTTTCATATCTGAGAAGCCTGCCAATTGACATTCTTAAGCTCGATAAGATATTTGTTCATGATGTTGATATCAATGAAAGATCGAGAAGCATTACAAGCTCAATCATCAACATCTCGCACGACCTCGGGATTAAGGTAGTAGCGGAAGGTGTTGAAACAGAAAAACAGGCCGAAATACTTCGCCACCTCGGATGTGATTACTTTCAGGGTTGGCTTACCGGCAAACCTATTACCGAGGAGTGCATCATCAGGGCAATTGAGTCAATAATGTAGCTTTTTCACTTTTCTATTATTAATCTTAAAGGGACAGCTTAACAAATAACGTTAAACTAAAACTTTTGTTTCACTCTGACATATAGAACTTTCTTAATCCGTTTGCAGTTTTTTATTCGTTCAGTGATTTAATCTTTTGAACGCTAGAGAATGTTTAGTTTTTTTGCCTGTCTATCCAGGTTACGAAATTTTCCTAAACTTCTTGCGATATAAATAATCCGGAGGAATTGGATGAAAGAACACATCGACAAGACAATCACGCTGTCGCCGGAAATCCTCAACCACGTAAACGAGTGGAAGGATAAGCCAGGCAACCTGATCATGATTCTTCACAAGGTACAGGAAGAATATGGTTATGTCCCGAGAGAAGCGGCCCTGAAGCTGACAGAGCTGCTCGATATCCCGCTGGCAAAAGTATACGGGGTCCTCACTTTTTATCATCTTTTTAAACTTAAAAAACCGGGTAAATATCCTATACAGGTCTGCATGGGAACAGCATGTTACCTTAAGGGAGGTGAAGATCTTCTTCAGGAAATTGAAACTCTTCTCGGTGTCGGAGTAAATCAAACCTCCGAAGACGGGCTTTTTTCAGTTGAAGCAGTTAGATGTATCGGCTGCTGCGGACTTGCCCCTGTAATGACAATCGCCGGTGAGGTCTTCGGAAAGGTGAAGCGTGAAGAACTCGCCGAAATAATTGCCAAATTCAAGTACTGACCAGGAGGAACCATGAAACTAGACAGAAGTAAATTCATAAAATTCAAGGAAGACCTTAAAACAAAACAGGCGGAAGAGACCGTAATTCTGGTTGGCCTCGGTTCATGCGGGGTGGCTGCCGGAGCCAGGAAGACCTTTGAAGCCTTTCAGGAGGAAATCAGCTCAAAAAACCTGTCAGGCATAACAGTTAAACAGACGGGTTGTATGGGCCTGTGCGAAACAGAACCGACAGTCGAAGTGAAGGTCGCCGGGATGCCTGATATAATATACGGGAAAGTTACTCCGGAGATTGCCCGTAAAATTATCGAAAAACATGTCATCCGCAAAATCCTCGTCAACAATCTAATTCAGGACAGGCCTTCGTCAGATATCATGAAAGGGGGTAAATAGATAATGCCATATAATCACTATATACTTGTTGCGAGTGACAGCGAAAGCAATCTCAACAAGAGAAATGAGCTTGTAAGTTTTTTTGAAAAGGAGATTGCCGAACACAACCTCACTGACGATGTTCAGGTTGTAAGCATAATTGACGCAGCGGCATGCGACCGGGAAGATACTTTTATAAAAATTTTGCCGGAAAATATTTACATTCACAATGTTACGCCTGAAAAAGTCCGCTCAATAGTACAGGAACACCTGGCCAAAGGCAAGACACCTGAAGGAACAGGAACAGAAGCTGATAAACAGTTCAGAATAGTACTCCGCAACTGCGGTGTCATTGACCCTGAAAAGATCGAAGAATACATACTCAGAGACGGATACTCAGCTCTTGAAAAAGTCATCTTTGACATGACTCCAGATCAGGTAATTGACGAAATAAAAAAGTCCGGGCTCAGAGGGCGCGGAGGCGCCGGCTTCCCCACAGGAATGAAGTGGTCCTTCACAAAGGAAGCTCAGGGCGACCAGAAGTACGTCGTATGTAATGCTGACGAAGGAGACCCGGGAGCCTACATGGACAGAAGTACTCTTGAAGGGGATCCTCACTCAATCCTTGAGGCAATGGCAATAGCAGGTTACACCGTAGGGTCTGACAGGGGCTACATCTACATAAGAGCAGAATATCCCCTTGCCATTAAACGGCTTGAGATAGCGATCAAGCAGGCTACAGAATTAGGTCTGCTTGGTGATAGTATTCTCGGAAGCGATTTCAGCTTCAACATTGAAATCCGTTACGGCGCGGGTGCATTTGTATGCGGCGAGGAAACAGCGCTTTTGGCATCGCTTGAAGGAGAGCGGGGAACCCCCAAACCTCGACCGCCCTTCCCTGCCGTCAAAGGGCTCTGGGGAAAACCCACGGTTGTAAACAACGTAGAAACCTTCGCCAACATACCGGTTGTAATCCTCAAAGGAAGCGCATGGTTTTCTTCCGTTGGAACAGAAAAGTCAAAAGGCACCAAGGTTTTTGCCGTTACCGGAAAGGTTAAAAACTCAGGACTCGTTGAAGTTCCCATGGGAACTCCTATTAGAGACATCGTTTACAGCATCAGCGGGGGAATCAAGGACAACAAAAAGTTCAAAGCCGTACAAACAGGAGGACCTTCCGGCGGTGTTATTCCTGATCAGTTTCTCGACACTCCGATTGATTATGAAAACCTGACTGCCATCGGCTCCATGATGGGCTCGGGCGGAATGATCGTCATGGATGAGGACGACTGCATGGTCGACGTAAACAAGTTCTATCTGCAATTCTCAGTGGACGAGTCATGCGGAAAGTGCGCTCCATGCCGTATCGGCGGCCGCGAACTCCTGACCTACCTTGAGAAGATTTCAGGCGGTCGGGGAGAACTTGATGATATAGAAAAGATGAAGCAAATTGGAAAGGCCATGCAGAAGGCTTCCCTTTGCGCCCTCGGACAGACAACCAGCAATCCGATACAGTCAGCTTTAAAGTACTTCTACCACGAATATGAAGATCATATTGTACATAAAAAATGTACAGCCGGTAAATGCGTCAGCCTGCTGACATACATCATAGTCACTGAAAAATGCGTCAAATGCGGCGTATGCAAACGGGTTTGTCCGGTTTCAGCAATATCCGGCGACCGTGAAAGCGGGTTCCTCATTGATCAGTCAAAATGTATAAAATGCGGACTCTGCTATGAAAAATGCAAATTTGAAGCGATTAACAAAGGGTGACGATATGACAACTACTACAACTGTAAAAGCTAAGATTAACGGGCTCGATGTGGAAGTGCCCGCTGGAACCACAATTCTTGACGCGGCAATCGGGGTACACATTAGAATTCCAACCCTCTGTAAGCATCCCGACCTTGAAGCTTCAGCCGGATGCGGGATATGCATCGTGAGGGTTAAGGGTTCAAACAAGCTCCTCCGGGCCTGCTGTACTGAAATTGCAGAGGGAATGGACATTACAACTCATGACAGTGAGATTGTAGAGGTTCGAAGGACTGTTCTTGAACTAATTCTCGCCAACCATCCCAATGACTGCCTTCAGTGCGGAAGAAACAACAACTGCGAACTGCAGCGGCTATCAGCGGACTTTGGAATCAGGGAAGTGCCATTCCCCCACTTTCTGCCCGCATTCGGAATGAACAAAGACGATTCTACCGGAACGATGATTCTTGACGCGGAAAAATGCATAAAATGCGGACGCTGCGTTGATGTCTGCCAGAACATCCAGAACGTCTGGGCTCTCAACTTCGTTGGACGGGGCGTAAAGACCAGAATTGCCCCTGCCGGCGATATTAAACTCGGCGAGTCCCCATGCGTTAAATGCGGGCAGTGTTCAGCCCACTGTCCGACCGGAGCCATCACTGAGTACGACAATACAAGGGATGTATGGGAGGCCCTTCACGACCCGAACAAGTACTGTATTGTTCAGATTGCTCCCGCTGTCAGGGTTGCTGTCGGTGAAGCATTCGGCTTTGAACCGGGAACAAACCTGACAAACAAGCTCTATTCCGTTCTCAGAAGAATTGGCTTTAAAACGGTGTTTGACACAAACTTCAGCGCTGACCTGACAATCATGGAAGAAGCCACAGAATTTGTCCAAAGATTCGCCCACGGCAAGGGAGTACTGCCTCTCATTACCTCCTGCTGCCCGGCATGGGTTGACTTTATGGAAAAATACGAAATAGACATGATTGACAACTTCTCAACCTGCAAATCTCCTCAACAGATGATGGGAGCAATGACAAAGACCTACTACGCTGAGAAGCAGAAAATAGCGCCCGAAAAAATATTCATGGTATCAATAATGCCGTGTACCGCTAAAAAGTTTGAGATACAGCGCTGCCGCGACATGTCATCATCCGGGGTTCAGGACACCGACGTTGTACTGACGACAAGAGAGCTTTCCCGAATGATAAAACAGTCCGGTATAGACTTCGTAAATCTGCCCGATGACGATCCCGACCACATTATGGGAGATTATACCGGAGCGGGTACAATTTTTGCCGCAACCGGCGGAGTTATGGAAGCTGCCATAAGAACAGCTTATAATTTTGTAACGGGAGAAAACCTGTCCGACGTCAATGTCGAAGCCGTTCGGGGCCTTCAGGGAGTTAAGGAAGGCGAAGTTGACATCAAGGGGACAAAGGTTAAGGTCGCTGTCGCTCATGGTCTTGCCAATGTCGAATATGTGCTTGATAAGGTCAGGAAGGCAAAGGAAAACGGAGAGGAGCCGCCCTATCATTTCATTGAGGTTATGGCATGCCCGGGAGGCTGCGTAGGCGGCGGAGGACAGCCATACGGCGTAACAGACGAAATCAGGATTAAAAGGGCCGGGGGAATTTATCAGGATGATGCAGATCATAAAATCAGATGTTCTCACGATAACCCTATGATTCAGAAGATATACGCTGAATATCTTGAGAAACCGGGCAGTGAAAAATCGCACCATCTGCTTCACACAAAGTATATCTCAAGGCCGCTTTACACAAAATAAGACTAAAAAGCACACATGTTTTTAGGGCCCGCTTCAAAGCGGGCCTTTTTTCGACATTCCGGTCAGCATCTAAATGAGATAAAACAACGACATCAGACAGGCCATTATCCCCCCTTTGATTATGATGCAAATCGGGCATATGCGGCAAACTTAAATTTTTATTGCTAAAGACCTCTCCCTGTTTCAGATTGGCTGCTGGTGATTTACATGATATACAACGAAATAATTGAACAGCTGAAAATAAAGAATTCTGATGAGCTCAACGCGCTTTTCGGGAGAGCGGACGCTGAAAGAAGCAGGCATTGCGGGAACGGAATTTTCCTTCGAGGAATCGTTGAGTTTTCAAGCTTCTGCGACAACACCTGCGCTTACTGCGGACTTAATAAAAACAACAAAACGCTCAAGAGATACAGGCTCACGGAAGAGCAGATACTTGATGCTGTAAAAAACATTAACACAGCCGGAATCAATTCTGTTGTCCTTCAGTCCGGAGAGGAACACGGCGCTGATCCTGGACTTCTCACCCGGACAATAACAAGAATAAAAAAAGAACTCCCTGATATGGCCATCACCCTTTCAGCCGGCGAAAAAGAAGACAATGTGTACAGGGCGTGGTTTGAAGCCGGCGCCGACCGCTATCTGCTTAAAATTGAAACTACAGATGAAGCTCTTTACGGCAGGCTGCATCCCGGCATGGATCTGAAAAACAGGCTGAGATGCTCTGAAAGCCTGAAACGCATCGGATACCAGAACGGTTCAGGGCTCCTTATCGGACTCCCGGGACAGACAGAAGAGATAATCGCCCGCGACATTCAATATCTCCAGCAGATGGATTTCGACATGGTGGGGATTGGGCTTTTTATACCTCACAGAGCAACAGAGCTCTCTGACATTCCACACGGCAACCTGCAGCTGACACTGAAAACCATTGCCCTTACAAGGCTCGCGCTCAAGAACTCACACCTGCCCGCTACAACAGCGATAGGCAGCATTGAGGAGGACTACCGCGTAGACGCTCTCAAAGCTGGAGCAAACGTAATAATGCCGAACTTCACTCCGGGCCCCTACAAAGAGCTGTATGAGATATATCCAGGGAAAAAGTGCGTCAAGGAAGACTGGGACAGCTACCTTGCAGGACTGAGCTCCCTTGCCGGGTCAATCGGCAGACACATAGATACCGGACGGGGAGATTCACTCAAGATGAAGGAAGAGTATGACAGGACGCAGAGAAACTGACAGCATCGGAGCAGTAGAGCTTCCGGCCGATGCGCTCTACGGGATAAATGCGTTCAGGGCATATAGCAATTTCCCCCGCTCGGGGCTTCCAGTATATCCTGATCTGTTTAAGGCCCTGGCGCAGGTTAAGCTCTCCTGCGCTCTTGTTAACACTGAGCTGGGTTATCTTGAGCCGAATATCGGCACGGCCCTGGTCTCCGCCTGCGAGGAATGCGCGGACGGACTGCATATCGAGCACTTCATCGTTGACCCCATGCAGGGTGGCGCCGGCACAAGCTCGAACATGAACATCAATGAAATCATTGCAAGCCTCGCTTCCCTGAAATCCGGAAAGCCCGTTCACCCCCTTGAACATGTAAATCTTCACCAATCAACAAACGATGTCTATCCGACCGCGCTCAAGATTGCGGTGTACCGGGGACTGGAAAGGCTTGAAAACGCTGTTAACGGACTTCAGCTCGGCCTTCAGCAGAAAGAGAGAGAGTTAGCCGACGTTGTAAAAATCGGCCGGACAGAGCTCATGCCGGCTGTCCCGACCACGCTTGGGAGAGAGTTCTCGGCATACGCCGAAGCCGTTTCAAGGGATCGATGGCGGGTGTTTAAAAGCCGCGAACGAATACGGCAGATCAATCTGGGCGGAACTGCAATCGGCTCCGGAACAGCGGCGCCCAGAAAATATATTCTCTCGGTATCAAGAAAGCTCGCCGAAATTACGGGACTGCCGCTTTCACGCGCTGAGAACATGACCGACGCGACGCAAAATCACGACCAGCTGCAGGAGGCCTTCGGCATGATCAAGACCTCCGCTGTAAACCTTGAAAAGATAGCGAATGACCTGAGGTATATGGCTTCTATCGGCGAGATCGTTCTTCCGCCTGTGCAGATGGGTTCAAGTATTATGCCCGGAAAGTTTAACCCGGTTATTCCCGAGATGGTCAGCTCAGTTGCGAAAAAGGTATTCGGCAATGAACTCACCGCTTCGCTTTGCTTTTCGTCAGGAGAACTTGAGCTAAACGCCTTCCTTCCGCTTGCCGGTCAGATGATGCTTGAGTCGACAGACATTATGACACAGGCAGTTGAGCTTTTTACCAAAAAATGCGTTTCAGCTTTATCGGCGGATAGAGCTCTATGCGCCAGGAACCTGCTTATATCTCCCTCAACTGCAGCTATCCTAATCCCCGTCACAGGACACGAAAAGGCCTCTGCCGTCGCTCGTCACATGGCGGATACCGGCGCCGACCTGAAAACAGCCGCCTCTGAGCTGAATGCCGCCACCCCCGCTGAAATTGATACTATGCTTAAACCTGAAAATATCTGCGCAATGGGATACAGAGATGAATGAAACACCAAAGGGAAACCGCCTTCACATAGGAGTTTACGGCCGCAGAAACGCGGGCAAGTCCTCGCTGATTAACGCGATGCTCGGACAGGATCTTGCGATTGTTTCCGATGTTCCCGGTACAACAACCGACCCGGTGGAAAAGGCATACGAGCTGCAGCCTTTCGGGCCGGTTCTCTTCATTGATACGGCCGGTATAGACGATACGGGCGAGCTTGGCCAAAAACGTATTCTGAAAACAAAAGAGGCCCTTAAAAGGACCGATCTCGCTCTTCTCGTTATCTCCGGAAATCAGTTCGGTGAGTTCGAGGAAGGGCTCGCTGAAAGCATTATGAAGAGTGGTATAAAATGGGCTCTCATTTTCAACAAGGCAGACGAGGCTGAAGCCGATGTACAGCTGTCAGGCAATCTTACACGCAAATATTCAGTCCCTGCCTACAGCGTATCCGCCCTGCATAAAACCGGGATTGAAGAGCTGAAAAACTCCCTCGCTGAAAATCTGGGCAAAGAGATTCCTGACCCGCCAATACTTGCCGATCTGATCAGCTCAGGGCAGACCATCGTCCTCGTGGTACCTATCGACAAGGAAGCACCGAAGGGCCGGCTGATACTGCCCCAGGTTCAGACAATAAGAGAGATTCTGGACTGCGATGCGAACGCTGTAGTTGTCAAGGAGCGAGAGCTTTCGTATATATATTCCAATGTTCTCAGGGATAAGCCCTCGCTCGTCGTCACTGATTCTCAGGCTTTTCTGAAGGTTGACGCGGACACCCCGGGAGATATTCCCATGACGTCCTTTTCAATTCTTTTCGCGCGGCAGAAGGGCGATCTCGCCGCCTATGCCGATGGGCTCAAGGCTATAGACAGGCTTAAAGATAATGACCGCATTCTCATCTCAGAACAGTGCTCTCATCACGCGATTGCCGACGATATCGGACGCGTCAAGATTCCGCGATGGCTTACAAGCTATACCGGCCGCAATCTCATATTCGATTCCGTATCAGGCCGCGACTATCCGCAGGACCTGTCGCCCTATTCTCTTATAATCCAATGCGGCGGCTGCATGGTCAACAGGCGCTCGATACTCAGCCGCATTGCGGACGCGCGCGGACAGAATGTGCCCATTACGAATTACGGCATGATAATTGCCTACATGCACGGCATTCTGGAAAGGGCCCTGAAACCGTTTGGGCTTTCTTAGTTTACATGACAAAAATCCCTCGCGGGAAACACCCCTTTTTGCTCATTAAAATATTATTAAAAATATATTGACATTATCAAGGTGTAATGTACAGAATTAATTTTCTATGGAATTCTATACAATTACGGAATCTCCGGAGGCAATAATGCTCTGTAGTGCTCTGTCAATTCTACGTCTACGCATATCTGGCTATTTAATAAGGCCAGCCGCGGCTCTTTTACTATTCTGCCTTGCTTCATTCGCAACATCCTGCTCAGGCGACATCGGCCTCAACACACTACCTGAAAACGAGAGCTCCGCAGGAATATATGCCACAAAGGGTCTCTTTAAGGATAGAATCGTTTTATCGTGGGCAGATATTCCTTTTGCCGCTTCGTACATTATCTACCGCTCATCTGACGGCAAGGACGGAGAGTTTCTTCCTTTCGCAGAGATTTCAGCGGATTCTCCTGAAGCGTACATACAAAACAGCGTCTATCCTAAACCGGGTGAGATCACTGACAGCGAAACTGAGTCCGATGCAACTGAAAGTGAACTCCCGCAGGATGATAGCACCATGGAGCCCGCAACTTCTGAAATATGTTTCACCTCTGATGTTGACCTTAGCGGTGACGGAGTTTATGTAACCGTATGGCAAACTGCTTCAATAGGTATTGATTTTGAGGACTATAGCTTTAGTGTATCCTTTTCCGGCGGGAGATGGTTTGACATCAACAGATACAATCAGTCTGAAATAGCAGATGCAATCAACTCAGCTGCAGGCAAAGAGGTCTGTACGGCATCAGGCGAATCATTCGTAGAAATCAAATCCAATGGAGTCATCTGCCTGAGAAATGAGAGTTCGCTCGCGCTGTCATCCAATAGCCCGATAGGACTACTGCTTTTCAGTGGAACATCACAGGATGAGGTTGTAATAATAAACAGCGAGGGCCTACAAAAAATCAGTAGTTCTGAATACACAGGAAATCCAGAAGACTACAGGGTTGAAGATGAAAACTCCGAAGAACCTGAAGAAGTTCTGGAAGAGCCGGACAATGGCGATAACGGCGGGGAACAAACACCTTCAGTTTCACCATTCGGAGTAACATCGTCCATGTATATTGAAGATTCTGATATTGATATTGGGCCTGACTACTTTTACCGTGTCAGGGCAATCAGCACTGAAGGGTACGAGAAGCTGCTTACGGATACCGTATCAGGTTATGCTAGCGACGGCCCCACCGCGCCAGAAGGCATAACAGCTTCAAGGGGCAGTTCGCCCAATTCCGTGACTGTTGCCTGGGACGCCGTATCGGGAGCGGAATACTATCAGGTGCTAAGAGCGCCTTATGGAAGCTCCGATTACTCAATTACCGGCGAGAAAGCTGTAACAGCCGGCGGTACAGATGAATCCGAACTTACCTTCACCGATGAATCAGTTCCGCCGGGAATTTTTATATACCTTGTTGTACCCTACGGTTCGGACGACTCAAAGGGAATCTCCAGCAATGCAACCTGGGGCTACAGAACCATCTCTGACCTCGAATTCATGCTCGAATATCAAAAGGAAATACTCAAATCACAGGAAAAATGGGAAGCAATGCTTGGTTTTGAGATGGAGAGCACCCAGTCTCTGGGCGCCAATGTAAAGGCCGACGGAAATGTATCCGGCACGGCCAACTACAAAGTCGTTATGGATGGACTCGGAGGAATAGGAACCTGTACATACAGCGATTACTGTGACTTTTATTTCCACCTCATGGGGAGCAATGCCACAAATTCCAACATGTCGAAAAACGGCGATCTTGCCGGTGTCATTGAAGCTGCTGCAATATATACAGACAGCCAGGGTTCAGAACACACAGTCTACCAGGGAACTGTCCGGTACGACATCGTGATAAGGAGCGCTAAGCCTGCCGGCGGATGCTACTATGTCAGCCAAAATGGCGCTGAGGAAACTGAGATTTCATGGGAACTTGTTCCCTGATTAAGATTTTAAAGTGAACAATATCTGGTAAAAAAAGGATTGATAATGAAACTCTTTCTTCCGCTTCTTCTTTTTTCAGCAATGACAAACTCCGTTCCACAGACATTATATGCAGATCAAACAAGAGATAAGGCTCTACCCAATATAATGGTTAAATTTCTCAGCAATGAGGCTTCAGCTGCTGAACAAACTCTTCGAAACAACCTGAAACAGAACTCTGTCCTAGCTATAGCAGCAATTGAAGGCGCAGTGACCAGAGAGGAGCGGAATGTCGCTACCGCTATGAGGGAAATTCTACGAGAAAAAATACAATCAGCCGGGTACTTTAAGCTCGCAGATGAAGGCCTTCTTGAAGAGATACTCGACCTTCCGGACATCTTCGATAAGGGCATGTTTTCATCGAAGCTCGCTCCTCATGCGGGTGCGCTCGCGGGTGCTTCAGCTGTAATATACGGCAGAATATCCAGGGACAAAAATATAATAGCCATAGCTCTGCGTGCCGACGACACAAAAACCGGCTCGCAACTTTACAACTCTGATAAAACGATTGCATTCCTTGAGGCCTCGGAGGCCTCCAAACAGTACCTTATCGATAACTATTCTCCCGACTACCGGACGCCCTATATCCGATTTTCAGGTTCGATGTCGCTGTTCAATTACGATAAGAATCCTTCGGCATCAAATGAGTACGGTTTAGGCCTGAGTCTAATCTGCGACGTCCTGATGAATCACAGCATTATAGCTGAATTCAACATCCGTTCTCCATTCAGCGGATGGTATTCCTACGATTCCGCCCTATACGAACACAACGGAAGCAACTATGAGATTTCATCTGAAATAAAAAACACATACACATCGTCGTTCGCAATAGGATATGGCTACATTATAAGAGCGTTTAGCGAGTTTTATTTCAGGCCGGTAGTAAAAGGGGGATATCTCTCCATGAGTTACAATTACAGGCATATCAACACAAGCCTGTTCGCAGAACCTCTACCGACTGATAACAGCGGGAAGGTCAGCGATTCCTTCGCTTCACCCTTCGCGGGTTTTACAGTCGACCTGCTTTACAGGTACACCTCCCCGGTTTCGTGGTTTTTTTCTGCCGGATACACGTGGGTCTTTAACGTCTTTAACGATTCCTGGATCACTAAAACCGGCAGAGGGTCATCGTTCAACACCGAGCTTTCAGGCTACACCATCTCTGCCGGGGCTGTCCTATACCTTTAATTGTAATCCACGTACTTCCCACTTCCAGGACAGCCCCACTACTTACGAATTCTGGATTCTTTCTTCTGAGATTGTCTGTTCCAGGTTTTCATCTAAGACATAGCGCCCTTCGGTAACTGAATTAGCTATGCTCTCCCCAAAGTCATCAAGGGGCTTTTGCACAAAACCGGCAAATTTAAATCGGTGAAAAGCGGCAAAATCTATTCAAGTTGACAATCGGTGTTGACAGCAAAGAATCTAACAGCTTCCGAAATAAAGAATAACCGGTACCAGGGCTTATTTTTAAATTTTTATGTTTAAATCTTCAATATGAATACGGGTACAGATACACTTCCAGACCAGTTTTTTTATCACCAGAATCCATGATATCTATCATTGCTTGTTGATAACCGTTTTTATTAAAATATAGAGTTAATATTTCATTATTTACATAATCTGTTATTGCATGGCCTTTTCCTTTAAAGTAGCCTGATTCATCGGTGTACAATGTAACAATATCATGCCCATCTAAAGTAACTTCTACTCCCTGTAGAGGGGCAGCTGTTTCTTCATCATAAACATGACCGCTGCAGGTAACATCAACAACACCGGAACAGGATGTGATTAAAGCGAGCGACACAATCGATAAATACAATACTTTCATAAACCCTCCAAAAAATATTTTTCATTTAAAAACAAATCATTACAATCTGATTCGAATTGATTTTATATCTGAACACCTCATTTTTTTTGCAGCTTTTTCATCTATCATTCTAACAATGTCGAGTGAGGCTCTATCAAGTTCTGAGTATTTGTTTTCCGTTGTGTGTTTAGCTTCACTCAAATGGGAATTGTTTCCAGTTATAAATTGTCTGGTCTGATATACCCATTTCTGTGGCTACATCAGGAACACTCCGATTCTCAGGAGGCAATACCTTCCGCAATACTGATTCTTTCATCCTTCGACTGTATTTCATAGCTTTCTCCTAAATATTTTAGGCGACATCTATGTTGACATAGAGGGACTCCTGAACCGTTGGCGGGTTCGGTTTAAGCAACTTTCTTACTACGTTTCTTTTAAATCCTTTCGAATATTTCATATTTACCTCCTAATGGAGGCTACAAATTTCCTGATTATGAGGGAGTTCGAAATCCCGGTTAGTTTAGAACTTCTACACATTCTATTCTGCAGGTAACTCATCATAATGTGGATACTTTTCGAGATTGTCATCCCAGTTGGCTTTTTCATTCAAATAGATATGACCAGTAGGAATTATATCAATATCTGTATCCAGACTTCCCGCAGGTACAACTAATAGTTTACCATTCATTTGAATATTTGGCAGTGCGGAACTGCAGATAGGACAAAAGCTCTTTATGTGACCTGAATTATTATGGTTATATGTTTTTATTTCTTCCGCTCCACTCAACCACTTTAATTTTGCTGTTTTGGAAAAAAGATTTGCAGCATGAGCTGAACCAGTATCTTTACGACATGATTTACAGTGACAGAAAAAGAAATCTTCAAATATCCCTGTTATCTCATATTGTATAATACCGCAAAGACATGAACCTTTATGCTTCATTTCCCCTCTAATCCGAACCGCCATATATGGCGGATTATAATATCAGCGAAAGGTCAGCGCCTTCTCTTCTTCAGCATCAGCCCTATCAGCATGAGCAGAATAATCGCGCCGGCTGTGGCTGTAATAAGCGAACCGATGAATCCGCTGACCCTTATCTCAAAGAACTTAAACAGAAAACCGCCGATGAGGGCGCCAATCGTTCCGATGATGACATTCCACACGATTCCGAAGCCGCCTCCCCTTGTAATAAGGCCGGAAAGCCATCCAGCTATGGCTCCTATCAGCAGAAAAAGCAGCAGAGACTGAATATGCATATTCCCTCCAGAAGAAAAGAATTATTTGGTTTTCATAGATAATGATATTCTTTTGCGGTTAATGTCAACATCTAAAATCCTGACACTCACCCTCTGATGCACCTTCACAATGGAAGATGGATCCTTTACAAAAGTGTCGGCAAGCTCGCTTACATGAACCAGCCCGTCCTGATGGACCCCGACATCAACAAACGCGCCGAAAGCAGTGACATTGGTTACTATACCGGGAAGGACCATCCCCTTTTCAAGATCGCCGATCTGATTTACGCCCTCAGCGAACTGAAAGACGCTAAACTCGCTTCTCGGATCGCGGCCCGGTTTGACCAGCTCATTCATAATGTCTGTAAGCGTGGGCAGTCCGATTTTCTCATCGACATAATTTTTTATTGATATGCCCTTTCTGACCGAATCCTTTTTAATCATATCAAGAACGCTGCAATTCATGTCTGCGGCCATTCTTTCAACGATATGATAGCTCTCCGGGTGGACCGCGCTTGAATCAAGTATGTTGTCTCCGTCAGTAATTCTGAGAAATCCGGCGCACTGTTCAAAGGCCTTAGGGCCGAGCCTCTTTACTTTTTTCAGCTCATTTCTATTTCGAAAAGGCCCGTTATCATCCCTGTATCTGATTATGTTAGCGGCGAGCTCAGGTCCAAGACCTGACACGTATGTTAGAAGCCTTGCGCTCGCCCGGTTAACATCGACCCCGACAGCATTAACGCAGCTGATGACCGTATCATCGAGAGTCTGTTTTAGCAATGATTGATTTACGTCATGCTGGTACTGCCCAACGCCTATCGACCTGGGATCAATCTTAACAAGTTCAGCCAGAGGGTCCATTAAGCGTCTCGCTATTGAAACCGCGCCCCGCACAGTCAGGTCAAGATCGGGGAACTCCTCGCGGGCAGCCTCTGAAGCGGAATAAATTGACGCACCGCTTTCATTGACCTGAGTAATGATAATATTTCTACCAAAATCAATTCCGCGAACAAAGGCTTCAGTTTCACGTCCAGCCGTACCGTTTCCCACGGCTATAGCCTCAATCCCATGTTTTTCAGCAAGTATTGTAAGCTTCCTAACGGCTTCAGCGTCACGCTGCTGGTTCATTCCCGGGAAAACAGTGTCGTATGAGAGGAGCTTGCCCTGCGGGTCAAGACACACTACTTTACACCCCGTCCTGAAACCCGGGTCTATTCCCATTACGGCCCTGCCGCCGAGCGGGGCAGCAAGCAGCAGCTCTCTGAGGTTTGTCGCGAATACACGGACAGCTTCGGCGTCAGCCTTCATTTTGCAGACAGCTCTTGCCTCGTTTTCCATAGAGGGGCCAAGCAGTCTACGGTAGCTGTCGCTGACCGCGCTTCTTACAAATTCGCTGTCTGCCCTGTTTCCCCTGACGAACATACCCTCCAGTATTCTCAATGAGGAATCCTCATCCGGATTTATCTTTACTGAAAGTATACCCTCAGATTCTCCCCTCATTACAGCGAGAATTCTGTGCGACGGGGCTTTGCTGATCGGCTCATTCCATTCGAAGTAGTCTTTGAACTTCTGGCCCTCCTCTTCCTTGCCGGATATTACAGAGCATGAGAAGTTCGATTCACGCGCATACAGATCACGCATGGCGGCCCTCGCCTCGCTGTTCTCGCTCACCATTTCGGCGATAATATCTGAAGCTCCGGCCAGCGCCTGTTCCGCGTCTTCCACACCGAGCTCGCTGTTAATGTAATCAGAAGCGGCTGATACTGGATCGGCGCCGCCCTGTTCAAAAATAATTTCCGCCAGGGGCTGAAGCCCCTTCTCTCTCGCAATCTGGGCCCTTGTACGTCTCCTGGGCCTGTATGGCAGATATATGTCTTCAAGCTCGTTCATAGTGTCTGCTGACATCACAGCTGCTTCCAGCTCGTCGTTCAGATGGCCGTTCTTCTCAAGTGATTTGATGATGTAGTCTTTACGCGCGTCGAGCTCCCTGAGTTCGGCAAGCCTGTCCCTTATGAGCGCAACCGCCACTTCGTCAAGGCTACCGGTTGCCTCCTTGCGGTAGCGTGCGATAAAAGGAACTGTGGCGTCAGAATCAAGAAGCTCAATAACTGCTGCCGCCCCCCGGAGAGGGATGCCGCTTTCCGAGGATATCTTCGAGGCATATCTTTCCTTTTCAGTGTCTATCATTCTCCGTACTCCGCCTTCATATTCTCAAGCTCTTCCCATCTTGTGTAAAGAGCCTCAAGTTCTGTTACAAGGTTTTCATATTCACCACGCAGGGAATTCACTCCGCTTCCTTCCCGGAACAGTTCCGGATCGGACATCTTCTGCAGAAGGTCTGATTTATCAGATTCCTTCTTATCTATAAGGGCCGGTATCTCTTCAAGCTCCTTTTTCTCGCGAAAGCTCAGCTTTGTCTTTTCCTTTGTTTTCTTCTCCCGGCCTTTTTTCTCCTTCTGCGGCTGCGGAGCTGTTTCATTTTTTCTCTGATACAGCCAGTCGTCGTATCCGCCGGCATACTCTCTAATTAAGCCTTCGCCTTCAAATACGATAGTGCTTGTCGCTACGGCGTTTACGAAGGCCCTGTCGTGACTGACAAGTATGATTGTGCCGCTGTATTCAGAAAGAAGCTCTTCGAGAAGCTCAACGGTTTCGAGGTCTAGATCGTTTGTCGGTTCATCAAGAATAAGCAGATTAGCTGGCCTGGCAAAGAGCTTTGCCAGCAGGAGTCTGTTCTTTTCACCTCCCGAAAGAGATGCAACCTTTACCCGGGCACGGTCAGGCGAAAACAGAAAATCCTGCAGGTAGCCTATCACATGTCTGTCCCTGCCGTTTATAGTCACCGTCTCTCCTGCTTCCTCGACTGTTTCTCTTACAGTCTTCTCAGGGTCAAGGGTCGATTTCAGCTGATCGAAATATGCGTACTCAATACGCTCTCCGAGCCTTACGGAACCGGAAATAGGGCTTAACTCACCCAGAAGAAGTTTAACAAGAGTGCTTTTCCCGCATCCGTTCGGGCCCATCACAGCCACGCGGTCCCCTCTCTGTATGACCGTTGAAAACGAAGTAATGATATCGCTGTCACCGTAAGAAAAGCAGATATTCTCAGCCTCAGCTATGAGTCTGCCTGAGCGTTCAGCGCTGTTGAGGCTCATCTTGACACGGCCCTGCATGTCCCGCCTTTCGGCCCTCTCCTTCCTCATCTGTTCAAGGGCCCTGACGCGGCCCTCATTCCGGGTACGTCTGGCCTTAATCCCCTGTCTGATCCAGGCCTCTTCCTGAGCAAGCTTTTTATCGAAGAGGGCGTTGTGTGTCTCCTCGTTTTCGAGCATCGCTTCCTTTCGTTTTAAAAATGTTGCGTAATCGCATTTCCAGTCAGCAAGCTTACCCCGGTCAAGCTCTATGATTCGGTCGGCGGTCTTTTGAAGAAATGACCTGTCATGCGTGACAAAAAAAACAGAGGTTTTATATCTGAATAAAAATTCTTCGAGCCACGATATCGACTCGATGTCAAGGTGGTTAGTAGGTTCATCAAGAAGCAGGATGTCAGGTTCGCGCACCAGGGCCCTTCCGAGAAGCACCCTTCTCTTCATGCCTGCTGAAAGGTTCTCAAAGACAAGCGACCCGTCCATCGAGAGAAGAGAGAGCGTCTTTTCAGCCTGGAGCTTCATCTTCATCTCGTCCTTATGATACATCATGTCCAGGGCCGAATCGCCGTATAGTCCGGACTCAATGACCTCAAAGGCTGTCCCCCGTATGTCTTCAGGAACATCCTGGGGAAGGAAGGCTGCTGTTGATCCCTTTTCACGCACAATTTCACCGGAGTCAGGTTCCATCTCCCCCGAAATGATGCGCATTAGAGAGGACTTGCCCGCGCCATTTCTTCCGAGCAGGCAAATTCTCTCTGCCGGCTGTATCTGCAGATCGATCCCGTCAAGGAGCGTCGGCCCTCCAAACGACAGCGTTATATTCTGAAGATTTATGAGAGCCATTTTCCCCTACAGTGAAAGCCTTACATGGCCCTTGTACATATCATCACGCAGCTTTTTGACATCTTCGCTGGCGAGATAGTCGTCAAAGCTCATCATCCTGTCAATGACTCCGTGAGGTGTAATCTCAACAATTCGGTTAGCGACAGTGTTAATGAACTCATGGTCATGCGAAGTAAACAGAACAATCTCCGGGAACCTGGCAAGCCCGTTGTTGAGCGAAGTGATTGTTTCCAGGTCAAGGTGATTGGTCGGGTCGTCAAAGATGAGGGCGTTCGCGCCTGAAAGCATGGACCTGGCGATCAGGCATCTCATCTTCTCACCACCCGAAAGAACGGAAAGCCCCTTAAGCGACTCATCGCCGGAGAAGAGCATTCTGCCCAGAAAACCGCGCGCGAAGCTCTCGTCAGTACTCTCGGTGTACTGCCTGATCCACTGAAGAATGCTCATATCGCTGTCAAAGATATCAGAATTCTCCCTGGGGATATAGGCCTGTGTAATTGTCTCGCCCCAGGTATATGACCCGCTGTCCGGCTCCATCTCACCCGTAAGGATTTTAAAGAGAGCTGTCTGTACTACATGGCTCCATGACAGAAATGCAATTTTGTCGCCCTTGTTGACCACAAGCTCAAGGCCTTTGAAGAGCTGCTCGCCTTCGATTGACTTTGTCAGGCCTTCAATCCGGAGAATTGAACGTCCGCACTCCCTGTCCGGTTTAAACTCGATAAAGGGGTATTTTCTCGACGATGCATGAATCTCCTCTACCACAAGCTTATCCAGCAGCTTCTTGCGGGCCGTTGCCTGTTTCGCCTTCGACGCGTTTGAAGAGAAACGTTCAACAAACTGCTGAATCTCCTTTCGCTTTTCCTCAATTTTGCGGTTTTCCTCTTTTTTCTGCTTCATCGCGAGCTGGCTTGCCTCCTGCCAGAAGGCATAGTTGCCGGAGTACACCATTATCTTAGCGTAATCGATGTCGGCTATGTGTGTACAAACCCTGTTAAGAAAGTACCTGTCGTGGCTGACTACAATTACCGTGTTTTTGAAATCAATCAGAAACTCCTCCAGCCACGATACCGACTCAAGGTCAAGGTGGTTCGTAGGCTCATCGAGAAGAAGGATATCGGGGTTTCCGTAAAGAGCCTGCGCAAGAAGCACCTTTACCTTCTCACCGCCTTCAAGCTCCTTCATCTTCTTCGTGTGAAGTGAATCATCGACGCCAAGTCCAGAAAGAAGAATAGCAGCGTCGGCCTCAGCGTCGTACCCGTTCATCTCAGCGACCTTCTCCTCAAGCTCGGAGGCTCTGATGCCATCTTCATCAGAGAAATCATCCTTGCTGTATATCTCGTCCCGCTCTCTCAGAACATCGAAAAGCTCCGCATGCCCCATGATGACCGTATCCAGAACTGTATACTCGTCGAAGGCAAAGTGGTCCTGACGCAGAATAGCTATTCTCTCACCCGGGTCGGTAAGGACTTCACCTTCGCCCGGCTCCAGTTCACCGGAAATTATCTTGAGGAAGGTAGACTTGCCTGCGCCGTTTGCTCCGATCAGACCGTAGCAGTTTCCGGGCCTGAACTTTATGTTGACATCTTTAAAAAGGACTCTGCCGCCAAATGACAGAGATACATTGTTTACGTACAGCATTATCAAACTCTCTATGATTATTAGAATTATAATTTCGGGATAGCGTCCTGTTGAACCTTTAGAAGAATAATGAGCGGTCTGGGCAGATCCCGCGGCGGAAAACCGTCCGGAACATACAGATTCCGGGAGCCCTGTCCACTGTCAAGATTATTTTCTCACAGCAGAAAACCCTCTGTCAGAAATCAATATTAAGCAAAATTAAATCGAAAAATAAAAAAGTTTGACTTTTTATAAACCATGAATTTTATATTTATAAGAATATTCAACGATATGCCTCAACATTTCTCATTATCGCATAAAACGTTGTATTTCACAACAGGGTCTTGAGGCTTAAGCAATTTCATAGCATGTGTACGTAATTAAGGATTAACCTTATATAACAGACTTGCTGGCGGACAGGATGTATCGAAACAGAATTATTCACAGATGCTTGCTCTTCATTTTGGTCACACTCACAGCAGCCCCCTTATTCGCTGAAAACGAAGCGGAATCTGCAGCTGCGAATGAGCCAGGCTACCATACACATGACGGCCTTTTTTTGAGGCTTCTGGGAGGTTTCGGATATCTGAACTCCAATTATGAAGAGTCCGATCTGATTTCAGGATTTACCTGCAGTGGCCCTGGATTCAATGCGTCAATCCAGGTTGGAGCCAGCATTTCCCCTGACATCTCACTTTTCTATAAAACCAGCATTATCAATCAGAAAAACCCCAAGCTCGAACAGGATGGAATGACTTATTCCACTTCCGGTTTAACCAACAGACTGAAAACGGATGGCCTTGGAGCTAACTACCACTTTACGCCGTCAAACACATATCTATCACTTAGTCTTGACCTTGCCAGGATCACTGCTGATACCGATGAGGGTAGCGGATCAAGTGAAATCGGCTACGGTTTTACCTTCACAGCCGGTCAGGAGAGATGGGTGTCAGCTGACTGGGGCATAGGTCTCGCGGCTATTCTCAGCTATTCGCGAATGAAGGACGAAGGCCTTCCCAATCACATAAGCAACTACTTCTTCGGAATTGCGCTGACGGCGACATACAACTGAATCACATTTCATCAAGTTAACCGAAAATTACAGTGCCATTTCTGTAATCAATACAAAGAACAGCCTGGAGGACATGATGTACCATTTCAAAAAAATTACTGCAGTATGCTTTCTCTTCTCTCTTTTTATGTTTTTCACCGAATTCGCGTTTTCGCAAAACACCCAGGACACATCAGAAAATCATGAATTCGGCTACCACACCCATGACGGTTTTTTCTTCCGTTTTATGATGGGTTTCGGAAGCCAGAGTACCAACTATGAAGAATTTGATTACAACAGCGACCTCAAGATGAGCGGTACCGGAACCAATGTCAATTTCTTGTTCGGAGGATCACTGAGCCCCAATATTGTTCTTTTTTATGAAATGGGCATATATATCCTTGAAGATCCGGAGCTTAAACTTGGAGAAGAAACCGCACAATCGAGAGACATGACTACTGACACTTTAACGCAGGGATTAGGCTTCAGCTACTATATACTCCCGTCAAATGTCTACTTTGGCATGTCAGTCAACATTACAAAGGCAAGCATTACCACAAATGATTCAGGCGTTGAAACCACGGGCTCAAGCGATACCGGTTACGGTTTTTCCATTTCATGCGGAAAGGAATGGTGGACCTCTGATAACTGGGGTCTCGGCATAGCGGGGGTTTTCAGCTACTCAAGCATGAAGGATCAGGGTCTTCCTAACAACATATCCAATCTCTACTACGGGATAGCCTTAACAGCAACCTACAACTAAAGGTTCAGACAACATAACATCGCAAAGCTTGTATGAATCGAGACACCCTGTCTAAAGCAGGGTGTCTTTTTTGCAATAAAGACTGTTCTTCCGACAGCCGCGACTAACACCCTCACATCTAAACATATACGCTTATATTGTCTATTTATATCACAATTTGCCCATATTTTAGATTTATTGTAACATATTATGTTATATTTTTCACATTATTTGTGTTTTTATGAACTTTATATGCTTGACCAAACTCATCTATGAAAAGTATTGGTACATTAACACATAAGAGAGGAGCGATAAACATGCTGACTAACCGCAACTGCATTTTGAGGCTTTCGAGATACAGAAAGGCCCTGTCGAGGCTGAGGACACTTGGATTCAAAAAGGTATTCTCCGACAACCTCGCGGACGCGATCGGAGTTACACCGTCACAGGTCAGGAAGGACTTCTCGCTCTTCGACATTACAGGCAGCAAAAAGGGCGGTTACAACATAGAAGACCTCCTTGATAAACTTGGCGATATCCTCGGAAAAAATGAGATAGAAAAGGTGGTTCTTGCCGGCTACGGCCATATAGGTAAAGCCATGGAGACCTACAAGGGCTTTAAGAACGAGAGCATCAGCATTGTCGCAGTCTTTGACAATGACAGGACAAAGCTCAACGCCGCCGCGGAGCCGCCTGTTCTTCCGGTAGAGAACATGGAAGAATACATCAGGGAAAACGGGATCAAAACCGGCATCATAGCGGTTCCGGACCTTTTCGCCCAATCGGTCCTTGATGTCATGATACGGGCCGGAATAAAGGGTGTTCTTAACTTCGCCCCCATCCGGCTGAGGGCGCCTGAAGACTTCATTATAACCAATGTAAACCTTGAGATGGAGATGGAGGCAGTAATCTATTTCGTAAACGCTCAGGAAAGACAGTACAGCATCAAATAGCTATCATGCAATATTAAATATAAGGAGAGCAAATCATGACAAGAGTAACAAACCCCGAAGAGCTTGAAAAGCTCATTGCAAAAGTGAAAGAGGCCCAGAAGACATATTCAACTTTTTCACAGGAACAGGTCGATGAGATTTTCAGGCGAGCGGCCATAGCAGCGAATGAGGCACGCATATCGCTCGCGAAACAGGCCGTCGCTGAAACTGGAATGGGAATCGTCGAGGACAAGGTCATCAAGAACCACTTTGCCGCCGAGTACATCTACAACCAGTACAAGGACGACAAGACCTGCGGCATCATCGAAGAGGACCCTTCGTTCGGAATCAAGAAGGTTGCCGAGCCTATCGGAATCGTAGCGGGTGTAGTTCCAACAACAAACCCTACATCCACAGCGATTTTCAAGGCGCTTCTCGCGCTTAAGACAAGAAACGCGATCATATTCTCACCGCACCCGAGAGCAAAGGGATGCACCATTGAGGCAGCCAGGATTGTGCTTGAAGCCGCCAACAAAGCTGGAGCGCCGGACAACATTATCGGCTGGATAGACGAGCCGACGGTAGAGATGAGCCAGCAGCTGATGAGGCATAATGATATCAACCTCATCCTTGCAACCGGAGGCCCCGGCATGGTAAAGGCCGCCTACTCGTCAGGGACGCCCGCCATCGGGGTTGGAGCAGGAAACACTCCCGCCATTATCGACGAAACAGCTCACTTGAAAATGGCTGTAAACAGCATCCTGATGAGCAAGACATTCGACAACGGCGTAATCTGCGCGTCTGAGCAGACCGTCATTGTTGTTGATGACGTTTTCGACGAGGTTAAGAAGGAGTTCGCGGAACGCGGAGCATATATCCTCAACAAAGAAGAAAAGAATAAAGTCGCTAAAACAATCATTCAGGACGGAAAGCTGAACGCTGCCATAGTAGGACAGAGCGCGTTTACAATCGCAAAGCTTTCCGGAATAAAGGTCCCAGAAACCGCCAAGGTGCTCATTGGGGAGGCTTCAGAGATAGGCCATAAGGAATCATTCGCCCATGAAAAACTCTCTCCAGTTCTCGGGCTTTACAGGGCAAAGAACTTTGAAGATGCAGTCGAGAAGGCAATACAGCTCGTTGAGTTCGGAGGCATGGGCCACACATCAGTACTATACACCGACCAGCTGAAAAACCAGGACAGGGTAAGAAGCTTCGGCGCGAGGCTTAAGACGGGGCGTCTCCTTATAAACATGCCTTCATCTCACGGCGCCATCGGTGACATCTACAACTTCAGGCTTGAACCCTCTCTGACACTCGGCTGCGGATCATGGGGAGGAAACAGCGTCAGTGAGAACGTAGGCGTTAAACACCTTATCAACATTAAAACCGTCGCAGAAAGGAGAGAAAATATGCTCTGGTTCAGAGTTCCGCCAAAGATATACTTCAAATACGGCTCGCTTCCAGTCGCTCTTCAGGAGCTTGAAAACAAGAAGAGAGCGTTTATTGTTACCGACAAGCCGCTTTTTGACCTCGGTTACGCCGACAAGATCACGAACGTACTTGAAACACTGAATATCGATTTCGAAATATTCGCCGAGGTCGAACCTGATCCTACACTCGCCACTGTCACAAGGGGCCTTTCCATCATGAACGTCTTCCAGCCCGACGTTATTATCGCTCTCGGCGGCGGATCGCCAATGGACGCGGCAAAGGTAATGTGGCTCATGTACGAAAATCCGGACATAAAGTTCGAAGGGCTCACGCTCAGGTTTATGGACATCAGGAAGCGCATCTACAAGTTCCCGACAATGGGCAAGAAGGCCGTCATGGTTGCCGTTCCGACCACATCGGGAACGGGAAGCGAGGTGACACCGTTTGCCGTTGTTACCGACGAGAAAACCGGTCACAAGTATCCTATTGCCGACTATGAACTTACACCGAATATGGCGATCATCGACCCCGAGCTTGTAATGAGCATGCCGAAAGGACTCACAGCCTTCTCCGGCATTGACGCGCTCACTCACGCGATTGAATCCTATGTTTCAGTTCTCGCGTCTGACTTTACGAACGGAATTGCCCTCGAAGCCATGAGGCTGATCTTCAAGTACCTTCCGTCCGCTTACGAGAACGGCGCGACTGACCTCAAGGCAAGAGAGAAAATGCACTACGCTTCAGCTCTCGCGGGAATAGCTTTCGCGAACGCATTCCTTGGAGTTTGCCACTCAATGGCACACAAGCTCGGAGCTCAACACCACCTGCCCCACGGTCTGGCAAACGGAATACTGATCAATCACACGATCAAGTTCAATGCAACGGACGCTCCGATCAAACAGGCATCTTTCCCGCAGTACAAGTATCCTAATGCTCGCGAAAGATACGCGAAAATCGCTGATTTTCTTGGACTTGGCGGGAAAACTGCAGATGACAAGGTCCAGCGACTTATCGACGCGATAGACGAGCTCAAAAAGAAAGTCAATATCCCGCTCTCGATTAAAGAAGCCGGAGTTGATGAGAAAGCTTTCATGGAAACCCTTGACACCATGTGCGAGCTCGCGTTCGACGACCAGTGCACAGGTGCGAACCCGAGGTACCCGCTCATCTCAGAGATAAAGCAGATGTACCTTAATGCGTACGAAGGGAAGCTGTCATAGGCTGCTTCGTTTAATATAGATACGGAGGCTGTCTTTCAGGCAGCCTCTTTTTTTGCCCTTAACTCAATAAAATTCCCTTCAGTCTATTTTTTATATTGAATATTATTTCATTTTATATCAAAGATGACATGTTCTCAACAGCTATACAGCGGCAACAATACTTCAGCTGAGCGAAGGGATAACATGAATATAGCAAGGCTCTCTCTAAAGCGCCCTATCTTTATTTCCTGCATCGTCATCATCATGATTGTACTGGGTTTAATCTCGCTCGGAAGAATCGGAGTCGATCTCTTCCCGCCGATTGACTTTCCTGTTGTAACCGTATCGACATTGTATCCGGGCGCAACACCCACTGAGATTGAGGAGCTTATCACAAAGCCAATCGAGGAACAGGTCAGCTCCATCGCCGGGATTGAACGCCTGTCGTCAAGAAACAACGAGGGCATGTCCGTCGTTATCGCCGAGTTCGACTACGAAACCGACATCCAGTACGCCGAAGAGAAGATGCGTGAAAAAGTCGCCCTGGCCCGCAACAACCTTCCAGCCGACCTTCTTGACGAACCCGTTGTCAGACAGTTCGACTTTACCGATATGCCAATCCTGACTTTCGCGCTTGTTGCCGACATTAAGCCGGCAGAGCTCTACGATCTCGCGAAAGAAGAGCTTAAGCCCATCATTGAGCAGGTCAGCGGGGTCGGCGAAGTCCGTATCTCAGGCGGAACGAGGCGCGAGATTCAGGTTGAACTTGACCGGAACAGGCTCAACGAATACGAGATATCAACCTCGACCGTGGTGAACAGGCTCTCCAATTCAGGAGCAAATGTTCCTATCGGCAAACATGACAGCAACGGCAGAAGCACTCTGTTCCGGACTGTCGGCCAATTCACAGACCTCGACCAGATACAGAAGGCCGTCGTTTCGTTTGGTGGGGATGTTAACAGCTCTGTGACAGTTGACCGGATTGGCCGCGTAGTTGACGGCACCGAAGATTTAAACACAATATCATACATATACTATCCATTTACCGCCGGAAACACTTCCGCCGCGGATGAGCAGGCCGACTCGAAGAACAGAGCTGACCGCGGTATGAGGCCCTGCCTGCTTATCGATGTATTCAAGCAGTCCGGAGGCAATACTGTTGCCGTAAGCGACGGGGTCATGGAACGGCTCGGACGCATCAACCAGGTCCTGTCAAAGGGCAAAGGCAACCCGCAGCTCATCTTCGTGTACGACACAGCCAAACACATCAGACGCAACATTGATGACGTTTTCGAGACCATGATAATCGGCATCATCCTCGCCATATTTGTTGTTTATCTTTTCCTCGGAAATGTCAGGTCAACCATCATAACAAGTATCGCTATACCGAACAGCCTGCTCGGCGCATTTGTTCTCATGTACTTTATGGGCTTTACGCTGAACATCATGACCCTTCTCGCTCTGTCGCTTACAATCGGCCTTCTGGTTGATGACGCCATTGTTGTACGCGAGAACATATTCAGGAAGCTCGAAGGCGGCTGCGGCTCCATGAGAGCAGCGGAGATAGGCACTACCGAGGTCATGCTCGCTGTAATAGCCACAACGCTTACAATCATTGCTGTTTTTTTCCCGATAGCCTTTCTTGAAGGGGTAATCGGCCGTTTTTTCAAGCAGTTTGGTTTAACAATTGTTTTTGCTATTTCAATCAGCCTTTTCGACGCCCTGACGGTAGCTCCGCTTTTAAGCGGGTACTTCGCGGGCAGCGGAAAGAAGGACAACAACTTTGTGGTCAAGTCCTTTGAACGTCTTCAGTCCTTTCTTGAAAGAGGATACGGCAGCGTTATTCGCTTCTCGCTAAATCATCCCCTTTTTATAATACTCATTACCCTTGCTGTGTTCATCGGCAGCGTTTATGCCTTCGGGACTGTTAAAAAAACCTTTCAGCCTGACCCCGATGAGGGAGAGTTTCTCATCAACCTCCAGCTTCCTCCTGACACAAGTCTCAACGGTTCATACGAAACGGCCCTCAAAATCGCTGAAGAGCTAAAGTCGCTTCCGGAACTTGACTTTTTCACCCTTCAGGCCGGAAACGACCAGGGGCAGGCCAATGTAGCTTCCATAGGAATGTTCGCTGTCCCCAGAGAAGAGCGAACGCGCGACACGGCTGGGATAAAGCAGGAGCTGAGAAAAATTCTCGCGAAATACAGCTATGCCAAGCCGGCTGTTGACAACTACAGCCGGGTCGCCGGAGGCGGATCCAACAAGCCATATGTGCTCATAATAAAAGGTGAGAATCTTGATGTTCTTAACGAATACGCCGAAAAGGTGATAGAAAAGCTCAAGGCAATTCCCGACCTCACTGAAGTAACGACAAGCTTTGAACCGGGCAAACCTGAATTTCAGGTACATCTCGACCCGCGCAGGCTTGAAGAGGTTGGAGTGAGCCAGAGGCTGGCAGGCCTTGAGCTGCGCTATCAGATTGAAGGCGGCCTGGCGGGCAAGTACCACTCAGGCGGGCTTGAATACGATATCAGGGTCAGACTGAAACCGGAACAGCGCAATCTCAAGAGCGCCTTTGAAAACACAAAGATTCCTAACATACAAAACCGCATGATACCGCTCAACGCTGTAGCGGAAGGTATATCAACTGAAGGCCCCGCCCGTATTCTCCGTCAGGAAAGGGCGCGCATTGTACAGGTTATGGCAAACATTGCTCCTGACGGGGCGCTGGGCAACGCGCTTAGCCGCACACATCAGATTGTAAACGAAGAGCTGCCCCTGCCCGAAGGAGTATCCTATTCATTCATCGGTCAGGCTGACAGCTTCCAGGACATGGTAAAAAATATCATTATGGCTTTCTTTCTGTCCATTTTATTTATCTATCTTGTTCTGGCGAGCCTGTATGAATCATTTATCACGCCTGTGACCATTCTGATAGCGCTGCCTCCCGCGCTTTCCGGGGCCTTTTACGCATTCATCGTAACCGGCAAGATGATGGACATGTTCGGGATGATAGGCATAATCATGCTCCTGGGCATTGTAACCAAGAACTCAATCCTCCTTGTCGACTTCGCTCTTGAAGGAATACGCACGGGCATGACGAGAAAGGAGGCAATCTACAACGCCGGACTGATAAGGCTGAGACCGATTCTCATGACAACGCTCTCCATGCTTGCAGGGACTCTGCCTGTTGCCCTTGGAATCGGAGCTGCAGCAAAGTACCGCACCGGAATGGGAGTAGCCGTAATTGGCGGCCTCATAATATCAACGCTCATTACGCTTATTATGGTACCCGCCGCGTTTGAATACATTGACAGGTTCCGTGAATTCATCGAAAAACGATTCAGGCCTGCAGCGAACAACATGCTTTGCGAAGAAGACATGACAAGGGAGAGAATCATAAGAGAGGAATTCGCTGAAAAAGAGCGGGCGAAATCCTCACAGGAAGTTCCCGAAAAAACCGTCAGGAAAAAGAAGAGAAAAAGGCCAGATGATAGAGCTTGAGGATGTATCATATTCGCTACCTGACGGCAGTACGCTTTTATCAAAAATCAACTGGAGGATATCGCCTTCAGAGAGCTGGGTGCTTTTCGGCAGAAACGGAAGCGGCAAGTCAAAGCTGCTGCAGATCATCTCCGGCTACCTTTACCCGAGCGCAGGAAGAGTCAAACGCTTCGGCATTGAATACGGCGCCGACATACGCGAGGTCAGAAAGGACATCGGATATGTCGGCACATTCCTCAAGGAGATGGTCGGATCAAGAGAATCAGTGCTCGACATTACTGCAAGCGGCTTTTCAGCCAATCTGGGCCCCTACTCCGTTCCAGGAGAGGACGAAAGAGAAAAGGCCTTAGAATTTCTGAAGACCTTTGGGATGTCGGAAATGGCCGGACGCCTTTTCGGCACACTCTCTGACGGTGAAAGGCAGAAATGCCTCATCCTGAGGGCTACGATTAGAAATCCGAGACTTCTTATCCTGGATGAGGCCGCAACGGGTCTGGACATTTCTTCACGCGAAGAGCTCCTTCACCTGCTTGACAGCCTTCATGAGCATACCGGAGTAGAGATAATCTACGTGACGCATCACATCGAAGAAATAACCCCTCTATTCAAAAAAATAATGATACTCAAAGACGGGAAGACCTTCTTCAGCGGAGAAATTGATAAGGGTTTGACAGACGAGGTTTTATCTGATCTCTTCGGAAGCAAAATCATGGTAAAGAAATCGGGTTCTCGAAGTTATTCGGTCATATAGACTCAATTATTCAACTATTCAGGAGGATTGACATGAAAAGGACAGCACTTCTTTTAACACTGATAGCACTGGCCCCGGCAGGTTCAAACGCTAAGAACCTTTCCGTGCTCGACTATTATCAAATGATACCCGCGAAGCTTATTTCCATAAGCTCTGAATATCCTTCCAAATTCAAAATCGAAAATAAAGGGGGAAAGTTCATCACACAATCGTCGGCTGACTACGAACTCACTCCAACCATTGACTTTAAAAACGGCTGGCTGAACATAACCGACGAAGGCACCGGAGGGGGAACGGTCATTCACGAAATGGCGATATTTATTGACGCGAACAAAACGAGGTATATCGCCGCCAATACGACCGAACACGACGGAATCGGTGTCAACTCAAAGCTCAGGTTCTATTTTCTTGATGGGGAGCGCTGGAATGACGTTACATCAAAAATACTTCCAAAGCTGAGCTGGCGTGATTTTTTCAGCAGTATCAGTCTGAAGAATATCAGCCCGCTTCTCAAGGAAGAACATCTTTCGAAGCTGCAGATAAGCTACGCACTGCCCCGCTACGGAACAACAGTCAAAGCCTCAATATCAACTGTCCTGTTCAATACAACAGTACTCCATTCGGGCGAGCCCCCTGAAGAGCTCAAAAAAGCGGCCGGGAAGCTGATCGAAAGCATATCTTTCAAAGAGATTGATCTCAACTGGGACATGAAAGAAGGCAAGCTGATATTTGGGAAAAAACGCTAACTGACCGGCCTCACAAGCGACGCCGCCTTTTTAGCTCTTTCCCTCGCCTCTTCAGCACTGTCAGCTTCCGCTACGATTACGCCCATCCTCCGTTTAACAAAAGACCGTGGCTTTCCAAAAAGCCTGATGTCGGTCCCGGGAACAGACAGTGCTTCCCCGACACCCTCAAACGCAATTCCTTCAGACTCTATCCCCCCATAAATAACAGCGCTCGCGCCCGGCGTCCTCATAGAAGCGTCAACCGGCAGTCCAAGTATCGCCCTCGCGTGAAGATCGAACTCGCTGTACCTCTGAGTGGCCATAGTAACAAGCCCCGTATCGTGAGGACGGGGGCTGACCTCAGAGAAGAAAACTTCATCGCCCCTCACAAAGAGCTCAACACCGAAGATACCCCTGCCTCCGAGAGCGGCGGTTATTCTTCCGGCTATATCCCTCGCCCTAAATTTAGCAGTTTGACTCATCTCCATCGGCTGCCAGCTCTCGACATAGTCGCCGTTGACCTGCACATGTCCTACCGGCTCGCAGAAGAAGGTCTCAACAGAGCCGGAAGTTCCTACAGCCCTAACTGTAAGCTGGGTGATTTCGTAATCAAAGTGAATCATCTCTTCAACGATGACCATTCCGCTGTCAACCCTGCCTCCCCTGGCAGCGTAATCCCAGGCGGCATCGACCTCGTCGGCAGAGTCGATACGCGACTGCCCCTTGCCGGAAGATGACATGACCGGCTTTACAAAGCAGGGGAAACCGATTGCTTTCACAACCTCCGCAAGCTCTTCCCTGCTTCCGGCAAACCTGTATCGTGATGTCGGAAGCCCGAGTTCCTCGGCGGCAAGCCTTCTTATACCCTCACGGTTCATTGTAAGATTAACAGCTCTCGCCGTTGGAATAACCTCGGCAATACCCTCCTGTTCGATCTTCAGCAGCTCCTCAGTGGCAATGGCCTCTATCTCAGGGACAATTATATGCGGCTTCGTTTTTTCTATCAGCGCGCGAAGCTCGGTGTGATCAGACATGTCTATCGTGTACGAATGATGCGCCACCTGCATTCCCGGAGCGTTGGGGTAGCGGTCAACGGCCGTGACCTCCACGCCCAGTCTCTGAAGCGCGATTACAACCTCTTTGGCCAATTCGCCGCTGCCCAGCAGCATCACCTTTGTAGCAGATTCGGAGAGTGGAGTTCCTATTCGCATTTTCGTTCCTTTGACAATATGTAATCAATAAATTGTATATACTATAATTCTTTATTGATTCATACGCAATTATCTGCTCCTTTTTTCAAGAATATTTTTTACGATTAACAGGCCGTGTGCATAAGTAATACCGGCAAGGCCGTTGGCAAAACAACAGCCAAAAGGATGTATTATTGTTATTCGCCAAATTCAATAATACAATAACATCACTAATCCACCCAGTAATCTACCACAGTGAACTTATTACCTGACAAAGAAGCCACGTATGAATAAATGCCCCATGCAAAGAGATTGCCGGCCTTGTAATCGGAGCCATTTAATCCGCCAACAGAGCCTTCGATACAGGTACCACTGCTGGCAGAGGAAGACAGTGTAAGACCAACGCTTACTGTTCTTTCACTACCAATAAGCGCAATGAACGAAGCCTGTGTTTCGAGAGAGACTTCAGATTCATATGTAAAAGAACCGCCTATAGTATTTGATGTCTCGTATGTCATAGTAGTATATTTGTTCCCTTCAGCAACGTTGCCACTATTGCTATTCATGAGCAGTGCCTGGGTTATATCAAGATTGACCTTTTTTGTCGCTTCTGATAGTTTCGAGTAGGAAGACGGATCTCCCACAGAGTGAATCAGAATAGAATCATCAATATCATCATAATCGCCATTATTCTCGTTAAAAAATTCAACACTTGTAAAACA
This sequence comes from Spirochaetota bacterium, assembly GCA_963663865.1. Lineage (GTDB taxonomy): Bacteria > Spirochaetota > UBA4802 > UBA4802 > UBA5550. The sequence goes on along the minus strand of OY760686.1, from coordinate 1,795,315 downwards.
AAGCCTGGTTGATCGATGTTCGGTGATATAATAAATATCTCCCAAAGAAACATCTTCAGTATAATCACCTTTATTTACAACCTCATACATATAGCAATCTATAGGAACAGCTGTAAAAACCACACTATTCTCACCAGCATACGAATCATAGGCTATAGACAGATCTGCTGAAGTTTCTGCATCTGCACAGAATTCATAGGTGTCTCTTACAGTTGCCTTTATCTCAACAGATCCATTTGAGATTACCGGCACTTCGGCAGAAATACCACCCGATACACCGATTGAATAAGCGATTGTACCGCTTACACCTGCCGAAACAGAAGTAACCTTACCGTATCGAGTGTACGAGTTATCAATGTTCTGGTCCTTATCAGCATGGTATGGGGGAGAAACAAGAACAGCTGTAATCTGAGGTGTCGAAAATATAAGCTTATGCCCGATGTATTCAAGAATCATACTGTCATTATCCACATCAGCCAGTGACAGCGTCGGATAATCTGAGAGTGTAGTATACTGGACATCATCCCCCCTGACAACCTTGCCTTCCCTGGAATCGTATGAGAATATTCGTAAATTGTCTCTGGTGTAGTCAAGTACGACTATTTCCTTCGGACCATCTCCGTTGATATCACCAATTGCGACCTGATTAAACCATGCCGTATCTGTTGGTCTAACCCCCCATATCCCCAGTATTCCCGGCATATACTCCTGCGGAAGAGCCTGGCGAAGTATTTCATTACTCGAAGTATCGTACGCATAATCCATTTGCTTCACATCAGGGTTATACGACCAGATATCGTCATTTGAAACAATTTCATCTTTTCCATCATGATCAAGATCACCAACAGCCAAAATGGGTATTTTACAATCATTGTCCCTTGCAGGCCACCAACCATTGCCGATCTGATCCAGCCTCGTCTGACTGTTAAGGTCATCAGTGCCATACGAATCAAGGATTGTTCCACTAACAGTTCCTTCATTCGATTCAACGTCCATTATAAATGTTATCAGATCACTCGAACTGTTGTCTATTCCTGCAAATACCAGCTCGGGCAAATAATCACCATCGACATCGCCTGTTTTAACATCTGCGGCCCTCAGGGAGATTGAAGCAACGGCAGCAGGTACCGAATCAATCAACAGATTGAGTATACCTTCACTATATGAATAGACTGAAATCAATGCTGTAAGATTATCTGCATAATCTCCATTTACAAAAATCAACTCAGCACATCCATCTTTATCAAGATCGTCACATTCAACCCTGAGGCATTGACTGGTAGATCCTTCGAGAGGAGGGAAAGTGTCAATATTAAGGTTTACCTGAGTAAAATCATTATCAAAAACATACAAATTACTTTCAGCAGTAATAACTATTTCATCTTTTTCGTCACCATCAAGATCAGCTGAATCAAGATCAATTTTATGGTACCAGTCGCGTGCATCAGAGTATGACGCTGAAGTATTCCATGAAACAGATGACTTGAATTCTATATTTTGAGCTGACCCATCAGTCAACTCATACAAAGAAATCGTATTTGGAGAATTTGAGAAAACAGCAATAATAATTTCTTCCTTTCCATTACCATCAATGTCAGCTGCGACAGTTTGCCGAAAACAGTTTGCTGACTGGGCAATATCATCAACATTACCAAATGTTGTCTTTTCTGTAATTGAATCAGTATTTCTTTCAAATAAATTAAACTGATTACCTGTTGATGTCAGAAATATTTCATCAGTTTTCTGAATATTTGTGATCATGCTTCCCAATGGATTGTCTTTTTCACTCAAAGCTCGACCACTTACGCCTATTCTGTCACCAGGGTCGGTGTCAATACCCAGCTGATTTAAAACTTTTTCATTTTCTTCTGAACTGTATGAAATCAAATCATTAGACCTATCATCTCCCGAACCTGAACAACTGCCTAACATCATAATAACGAGTAAAACAAAAGCTGAATAATATTTCATTCGCATAACTTTCTCCATTTTATAAATTAGTACATACTCTATGAGTATATTCAATTTATAAAAATGAATATGTCTTGTCGTCCAACCTTATAAAGTTTGAACAATTTTCAGAGGATACTGCAATTTTTACGAAATTCACCAGGGGAGATTCCAGTAAACTTGACAAAGTTGCTGTAGAAACAGGCTTTTGTGCTAAAACCTGTTTCAAACACCACCTCGATAATTGCTTTATCGGGTTTTTCCATAAATATTTTATGTGCTTCTTTTATTCGGTAGCTGTTAACCAGATTATAAAAATTTAGTTTGAAGACATCATTTATAATCCGTGATAACTCATGATGAGTAACCATCAAGTGTTCACTTAATTTTTTTAATGAAAGAGATTCATCTTGAAATAGTTTCTCTGTCTCCATCAACTCAACGAGCCTATCAGCGACAATAGAATCTTTAACTCCAGCTTCTATATTGTGTTTGTAACTCAGTTTTCTCGACTCCCTGATCACCTGAACAGTATATTCCGGATATCGTATTGAAAATATTACAAATAAGAATATAACCATCGAGAAAAAAACCATTCCCGAATAGATTAGTAAATCAGATCCAATAATATGCCCCAGAAGCATAAAAGGAGTAGCCAGAATTGAAAAGGCCAAAAAGAAAAGAATCGTCTGTATTTCACGGGACTTCATCTTTATTCCAAAAAAGTAATAAATCTTTCGAAGTGCAAGGATGAGGTATAAAAAAAGTGAAAAATATGGCACAACAATCAGGAAGCTAAGAGCATAATCTTTTGTCTCATTTAAATAAAACAATGAAGAGTCTGTTTCGAAATGAAATGTGTCTGGTTGATATATGTTTATCAGGACTGTGACGATAAAAGAAATTAGAAATGGAATCTCGTGAAGAAGAATATTGCCGGGTCGGACATTTTTATTTCCTGTGATACTCAAGAAGTAAAAATACATAACGGGGCCAATCAGAAAGATAAAACTGCTATCAGTGTAATTCAGAAAACATAAGGAGGTTTTATAAATTCCTGTCAGGTCCAACCATGAGAACAGATATTCATACCCTATCGAAAAGAACAACAACGATTTAAGGAAATGTACAGTATGCTTTGCCCTGTTCAAAAGCTGCATTAGCGCATAAAAGAAAAATATTATTGAAAATACAAAAAATATCCTGGATACATAAGATTCAGTTAGCATCAATAATCAGCATTTTCCTTTGTGGGCTTTCAGAACACTTTTTTAAAACATTGCCTGTCATTTCGTCAAGCTCATTATAACTATTCCTGGATTCCATCTCACAAAATCAATTACTGTCGCAATTTTAAATCATATGTAAAAACACATGGGTCAATGAAAAATACTCATATTAACAAAGTAACAAAATCCAAATATTTTATTTATTTCATCCTTACAGACATATCTTTAAATGTAAGAATGTTATTGAAACGCCAAGCATCAAGAAATATTACACAGATGATATGAAATACTCACGCTGTAATGATAAATAATGAAGACTAAATACGATTGGGTGTGGTGGAAACACGGAGTTATTTACCAGATATACCCCCGAAGCTTCTATGATTCCAATGATGACGGAATCGGCGATATTCCTGGAATAATTCAGAAACTTGACTATATCAGAGATATGGGATTTGACGCGGTATGGCTTTCTCCGATTAACACTTCTCCAATGTATGATTTCGGTTACGACATCAGCGATTACAGAGATATCGATCCTGTATTCGGCTCACAGGGTGATTTTGACCATCTGGTAGATGAGGCGCATAAAAGAGATATCCGTGTCATTCTGGATCTGGTAATCAATCATACTTCTCACCTTCACCCGTGGTTTTTAGCTTCACGTTCATCGAAAAAAAACCCGAAGCGGGACTGGTACATCTGGAGAGATGGTCATCGCAGGAAGAGGCCGAATAACTGGCGGTCTTCTTTCGGCGGTTCGGCATGGGAATGGGATGAGCACACCTCGCAGTATTACTTGCACTCGTTTCTGCCCGAGCAGCCTGACATCAACTGGCTTAATCCTCAGGTCAAAGAAGCGGTATTTGATGAGGTCCGTTTCTGGCTCGACCGGGGGGTTGACGGCTTTCGTCTGGATGTGGTCAACTGGTTCGTTAAAGACCGCCTGTTCAGAAACAATCCCTGTATTCTATTCTTCGACTATATACAAAAGCACATCTATGACCGCAACAGGCCGGAAAACCATGAGATATTAAGGGATTTACGTACACTGCTCAACAGCTATCCTGACAGATTTTCAGTTGGTGAGGTTTTCACTCTACCGCCCGGCAATCCGAATCTGTCTGCCCGTTTTCTTGGAAATGGGGAGGATGAGCTCCATCTGGCATTTGACTTTTCCCTTATTTACCGGTTATGGAACGCGAGACGTTATTATCGCGCAATCAAGAGGTGGATGAAGTCTATTCCGGAAAAAGGCTGGCCCTGCCATGTCCTGTCCAATCATGACCAGTCGCGCAGCATAAGCAGGCTAGGCAACGGAAAGGATGCCGATAAAAGGGCCTATGTTGCGGCAGCCCTTCTCCTGACACTGAAAGGAACGCCCTTCGTTTACTACGGCGAAGAGACAGGAATGAAGAACGTAAAGCTGTCCAGAAAAAACATACAGGACCCGCTGGGGAAACGCTTCTGGCCTTTTTACTCAGGACGAGACCAGGCCCGCAGCCCGATGCAATGGAATGGCGGAAAAAGCGCAGGCTTCACAAACGGCAAAATGTGGCTGCCTATCGGCTCCGACTACAGGAAGGCCAATGTCAGCTCGCAATTGAAGGACTCATACTCACTTCTCAACTGGTATAAAAGGCTTATAGCCGCAAGAAAAAAACACAGAGCCCTTTACATGGGAGAATGGAAACCCGTATTGAAAGGCAGGAGGGGCGTTCTTGCTTACTTCAGAAAAAACGGCGAGGAGTCTGTCCTTGTCGTCCTTAACTTCACTTCCCGTAAAAAAGAGGTCAGACTGAACAGGAAGGCCCAGTGGAAGGTATTGCTGTCAACTCACAGGCATGTAAACTGTCACCTTTCAGCATTGTACTTTCAGCTTCAACCCTATGAGGCCACTTTGCTTATAAAAATCGGGGAGCTGAAGTGAAAATGTCAGACATAACCTCTCAGATCATTTTGCAAAAGGAGTACTGACTGTCCCTGTAAAATCATGGTTTATTGAAAACTCATCACTTTATCCATTCTGGATAAATAGTAATTAAAAGTATTTATAAACTCCTGAAATTCATCATGAAGATTCTGTTGAATATCAATATTCAGACGACGATATTTTCTCTCAAGTTTATTTTTAATCTTCTCCAGATACCTGAATTCTTTTATCAATCCGCCAACCTGGACAGCGCTGTTTGAAATAATTGATTCAAAAGAGTCTTTTATTGTTTTTTTTGCATTTTCAAATACTGATGACAGCTCATCGGCCTTGATAATGTTTTTAGTAATAACAAAAAAGTGATAACCCTTTATAGCATGTTCTATTGCCAACACAAAATGCTTTTTTTGATGGACAATGACGCGCAAGAGGAACCTGAGATAACTCAGTGAATATGAAGAAAATGTCTGTTTTATGAGTGAAAGAAATAACGCTCTTATCTGAACTGCCTTTACACGCCTTACTGCTTTTGATTTGTCTGCAGGTAACCGTTCGAGAAGAGTATAGCACCGATCAAAGTAATTTCCAGGGCTGTATATTTCAGATAGTATTTTCTTATAACCCTCAATTATGGATTTTTCGGACATGACAGGCGTGAAGCTCATCTGGAGATTATGGGTATTATTTCCTGAAAATGGATTATCTGTTTTTATCCTTCCCTCTTTCATAAGACGTCTGTAGAGCTGAGTATTCGGAAGTGCTCCCAGTATCCCGACCATTGCCATCGAAATGCCGGCTCTCTGAATGAACGCAATCTGTCTGTCATAAATGTCTGAAGTGTCATCATCAAACCCTACTATAAATCCCCCGGTCACTTCAATCCCCGCTCTCTGGATTTTCTCTACACTCTCCATTAGATCAACCTTCAGATTCTGATTTTTCCCGCAGTTCTTTAAGGATTCTTTATCAGGAGTTTCTATCCCCACAAAAACCATATCAAATCCTGCTTCGGCCATGAGGCTCAACAATTCATCATCCTCCGCAAGATTGATACTCGCCTCTGTAAAAAGAGAAAATGGATAGTTGTTTTCCCGCTGCCAGGCAATTATAGCACCAAGCAAATCCTTAACCTTTTTATTGTTGCCAATAAAGTTATCATCCACAACAAAAAGCGAGCCTCTGAATCCATGCCTGTAGACCAGATCCATTTCATGGATGAATTGATCAGTATCTTTAAACCTTGGAGTCCTTCCAAACAACTCAATAATATCACAAAATTCACAGTTAAACGGACATCCTCTGGAGTATTGGAGAGCAATATTGTTGTAGTTGCTGAAATCTATTAAATCGAAGCGAGGCGGAGGTGTTTTTCTGATATCCGGTTTTTCTGTATTCATGTACACACCTGCCGCTCTTCCCTCCTCATAATCTTTAATAAAAGGAGGCAGCGTAATCTCAGCTTCGTTGAGTACAAAATGATTAACACCGGTAATTTTTTCAAAAGATGAGGTTGGATATGGACCTCCAGCAACAACGGGTACATTCATCTGGTTACATAGCGCTACAACACTATCAAAAGAAGATTTCTGAGCAATCATAGCGGATATAAAAACCAAATCCGCTTCCAGAATATCCGTCTTTTTGAGTTCGTTAACATTCATATCTATCAGCTTAACTGAATAATCATCCGGTAAAAGCGCCGCTACGGTTAATAGCCCCAGTGGAATAGTCGCAGCCTTTTTCCTGATAAACGGGAGTGAGTACTTCATGCTCCAATATGTAGTCGGAAATTCCGGGTAAACCATTAATATGTTCTTCATACAGTGCCTCTCTATGAAACTTAATAAGTGATTAAAAAACGAATGACAGAAGAAAAGAGAGAATTTGGAAAAAGATTTTTGAAAATGTTTGATTTAACTATAAAGACATAAATTCCATTCTATGGTTGCAAAATAAATATTTTAATCGCAAAAGAGTAAACACCAGTTAAAAGGGGTTATGCAATGGGACGGGATTTGAGAATGCATTTTAAACAAATTTTTTTTCATAATTTGAATAATATCATACAATTCATAAATTATTATTTTTATGGGCAGTCATAAATTATTCTGAATTCGTTTTTTGAAGTTCAGTTAAAGCTTTATTCAGAGAACATGGAGGTCTCAATATAAACACCCCTCTTCCGAAAGCTCAACAACCTCAAAGCCGCCTCTCCCCCGGGAATACGCTGACTGCCATTGCTGCACTCAGGCCAGAGAAAATACACTCCAAGAGGCAGGCTCCAATTGAAGGCAAACTCTCTTCAAAAATAATTGACAAATGTCATCCAGCAGAATAAATGGACTTATTGTCTTACAGGAGGGCTTTTAGGCCACTTTTCCTGTTTACATAGATGGTGGATGTAGTTCAGCGGTAGAGCCCTGGATTGTGGTTCCAGTTGTCGCGGGTTCGAATCCCGTCATCCACCCATAACAGTAATCTATCATCCCCAGCTTTTCCGGCTGTCGGATGGTAGATTACTTCCCTTTTCCCGCTCACTCCCACAATATTTTTCCTTAACAGCATACAAAATCTTTCCCAATATTTTCCGGCACCCAGCGAACTACCTGATATAAAGAGCAAAACTATGCGGTTTGCAGTGTTTGACAGAAACGCAGCACTACTATCCTACAGCCGGTATTGTCATTGCAAAAGTGTTAAAAATCATAGAAATTATGTTGAACAGTATATCCACAATAGCTATTATACTGGTAGTAGTTATAAATAATATTCGATTATATATATCAGCAGGCCAGCTGTACGTAATAAGAGCGAATGAAAACTGAAGCAGGCTCGGCAGGAAGGGTCTATCGCACAGCATATCGATTAGATTATTCTAGCTTGATTTAATCTTTAGAAGATTCCATTTGTTTAGACAGCAGTTATAATCCCATTTTAAGTCCTTATCCATTATTTTTGTAAAAACCATCGTAAATACCCAAGGAACAATGATCTATAGCATTTACACTCTATTCTTCATTATTCAACCATTCACAGATATATTTATACAATCATACATTCATTAAACAATAAGGGGATTATATGAAAAATAAAATTAAAAATTTGCAATCGCCATCAGACAGCATTGATCTTAAAAACAAATTGCGTTTCTCCGAAATACGTTATCGTCGATTATTTGAAACTGCGTGTGATGGCATCCTTATTTTAAACGGTAAAACTGCAGTAATCGATGATATAAATCCCTATCTTATTAAAATGCTAAACTATACTCGAGATGAATTATTAGGTAAAAAACTGTGGGAAATTGGCCCTTTTAAAAATACCTCTTTAACAATTGATGCTTTTGCGGAACTACAGAAAAATAATTATATCCGATATGATGATCTTCCATTAGAGACAAAAGACGGACGACATGTGTCAGTTGAGTTTATTAGCAATGTTTATGACTGTGATGGTATTGATATAATTCAATGCAATATTCGAGATAATACCAAGCGTAATATCGCAGAAATAGCTTTGAAAGTAACAACAAGAGCATTGAAGATTCTTAGCGAAGGTAATGTTGCTATACTTGAAGCAGAGACCGAGCAAAATTTGCTTAATGAATACTGCCGCATCTCTGTTGAAACAGGTGGATATGTAATGGCATGGATCGGTTTCGCGGAGAATAATAATGATAAAATTGTGAAACCTATAGCTTATTATGGCGATAAAGAATATTTTTGGGGTTTTAAAAGTATAAGTTGGGATGATAGCGAAGTAGGTGATTGCCCAATCAGCCGTTCAATCAAGACAATGGATGTTCAAGTTTGTGAGAATATTGCAACTGATCCTACAATGGAAACATGGCGTGAAGAAGCATTAGAGAATGGAGTAAACTCATTAATAGTTATTCCTTTTTACCTTCCTGAAGATCAAAGATACTGTTTAATACTGTATGGTTCTATATATAATGTTTGGTCATCCCCCGAGCTAAAACTTCTACAGGAATTCGCGGCTGATTTATCTTATGGCATCAAAGCGCTTAGAACAGCAATATCAAAGGCTAAGCATCAGGAGCAATTGATTTTAAGCCTTGAACAGACAATTCAAGTAATCGCCGAGACCATTGGCCAAAGAGATTCATATACAGCGGGTCATCAACGTCGTGTTGCTGACATATGTAAAAGAATTGGAGAAGAAATTGAACTGTCCGAAGACCGAATTCAGGGTCTTCTGCTTGCTGCAACCATTCATGATGTAGGGAAAATAGGCATTCCAGCAGAGATACTTGTTAAGTCAACACGTCTAAGCGAAATTGAATATGGCTTGATTAAAGAGCATGTAAACATTGGTCTTAATATATTAAAGAATGTATATTTCCCATGGCCTATTGCTAAAATAATTGCTCAACACCATGAGCGCATGGACGGTTCCGGCTACCCGCTGGGCCTTAAAGGCGATGAACTGATTTTAGAATCTAAAATTCTTGCTGTCGCAGATGTTGTTGAAGCAATGGCATCGCATCGACCGTATAGACCTGCATTGGGAATTCAATCCGCACTGAAGGAAATCATTTCGCAGCGCGGCATTTTGTATGATCATACAGTTGTTGATGCTTGTATCCGAATATTTCGGAAAAAAAATTATAAAATCATAGAATGAGATATAGATTATTAAATAAAGTGTAAATGTTTATATTTTATAAAGTGGATAATGTTCTTAAATATGTATGATATAATAATGGAGAAGAGAAACGACATAATATTCATCTGGAAGTTTTTTCTATATGACCCCTTAAACAAGACAATTGAATAAAACTTTGTCCGGCAGACTTATTAAGTCGATGAGCAAGAAACATTTAAACGGAAAAGACCTGATACTCTCAACGAGGTCTTTTTTGTTCATGGCTATAACATCAGTATAATTACAGAAAACATCTGTTTCAAAAAGCAATTATTGTTAAAAGCACCTTCCGCTCTCCTTTTTCTGACAGACGGAATTGTTGCACTTGTAGCATATCTCATTATCAAGGCTGTCCTCTCTGTAGAACTGCTCAATATTCTTTAGTGTGGTCTCGGCAATGTTCGCCAGCGCTTCCTTGGTAAAGAAGGCCTGGTGGGACGTTACCACAACATTGTTCAGTGTAAGCAGCCTTGCAAGCACATCGTCCTCTACATACGAGGTGCTGTAGTCCTCGAAAAAGTACTCGCTCTCTTCCTCGTAAACATCAAGCCCGGCGCATCCGATTCTGGCATCCTTCAGACCTTCAATAAGGTCTTTTGTGTTTATCAGGTGCCCCCTGCCTGTATTGATTATCATCACTCCCTTCTTCATCTTTGCTATGCTCTGGGAGTTTATCAGATGATATGTTTCACTTGTAAGCGGACAGTGCAGCGAGATGATATCTGATTGAGCATAAAGCTCATCAAGCTCTACGTATTCTATTCCGTTTTCTTTGGCATATTCGAGGTTCGGGAACTTGTCATAGGCCAATATCCTCATGCCGAATCCCTTTAGAATTCCGGCGAGAACCCTTCCGATTATGCCGGTTCCGATTATACCGGCCGTCTTGCCGTGCATATCGAATCCTATGAGTCCGTGTATGCTGAAATTACTGTCGCGTGTTCTGTAATACGCCCTGTGCGTTTTTCTGTTAAGAGTCAGCATTAAGGCCACCGCGTGCTCTGCAACAGCATAGGGGGAATATGCCGGCACTCTTACAACGTGAATTTTCTGGTAAACGGCCTGCAGGTCAACATTGTTATATCCAGCGCTTCGCAGCGCTATAAGCTTTACGCCATTTTTTACAAGTTCGTCGATAATCGCGTCAGTGAGAATGTCATTTACGAATACACATACAACCTCATACCCCTTTGTCAGGGACACAGTGTCTATTGTAAGGTGGGGTTTGAAAAACTTTACCTCAAACCCGAACTTTGAATTCATATCCTTAAAGCTTTCCTGATCGTAGGGTTTCGAATCAAAAAAAGCAATTTTTATATCGCTGTTCATGTCTGCCTCCATTTAGCTGCTCTAACACAATCAGGCCCCGCCTGATTCGCAGGGCCATGAGATGTACTGTATAATATAAGAATTAAATTATGCCGGATTGTTACATTCAACCCTTTCGGCATTTGATTTCAAACCTTGAAAAAGTCAACCCTAACTTTCAGGCCTTCGGCCATGGTCGAAAGCTCCTCAGCGTTTCCGGCCATTTCCTCCGCTCCGGTTGCAAAATTTTGAGTCAGTTCGTTTATATTATACACTGACTTGGATATCTCTGTAATAGCTCCCTTCTGCTCGTCCATAGTGATGGTAATAGCATCGGAAAAATCCTTAATTTCCTTCAGAACGACCTCTACTTCTCCGCTCGAACCCTTCTGAGTCTCCATCATTTCTACAAGATTTGACATCTTGTCCTTAATAACCGTAACACCGTCAATAATATCGCTGATTGTGTCAACAACCCCGACCATAATATTCATACCGACGGTGATCTCATCATTGTTCATCTTTATCAGTCTGTCAATATCGCCAATGCTTTTAGCTGTCTGGTCAGCGAGCTTCGATATTTCGTCGGCAACAACTGCGAAACCCCTTCCAGCATCGCCCGCCCTTGCCGCCTCAATGGCCGCATTAAGTGAAAGCAGGTTTATTTGATCGGATATATCATTGATCAATTCGATTATTTCAAGCACCTTTCCTGAGCTGTTGTTGATCTTATTCATGCTTTCCTTCATTGACTGAAGGGCTTTGTCCCCGCTGTTGGCTTTTCCGGCAAGATTATCCGTCAGTTCCATTGTGTCGTTGGCCGAACTGTCAATCTGCTTGATAAACAGCGACAGATCATTCATCTTCTCGCTCATCGTCAGAATGTTCGAGTTTAGCGTTCGTATTCTATCAGCGATTATAGTAGTTCCGGAGGTAATCTCTTCTACAGTAGCGCTCACTTCCTCAGCGGCGGCAGCCTGGTCCTGTGCGTTGTTGGAGAAGTTCATTGAGGTTGAGGAGAGTTCGCTTGACGCTGTTGCCATCTGATTTGACTTATCAAGCACATCAACTATGACCTGCTTAATATTTTCTACAAGGACACCAAACGAATCCATGAGCCTTCCAAGCTCATCCTTTGAATCAGAGTGAATCTCAACCGTCAGGTCACCCTCAGACATTCTTTGAGCTATGGTCATTGTAGTATTTACAGGAACCGTAAGGCTTCTTGTAAGAGCAATTGAAATAAAAATGATAAACACTATAAGTGCAATGCTCGCGGCTCCTGTCAGGATAAGCACCTGGCGGAGTTCAGATAAGCTTTCTGATTTGTATTCTTCCGCCTTTGCAAGAAGCAGCCCTGTAAGCGTGTCAAGCCCTGCTCTGGCTGTCGAAAACGACTTCTGGTACTCGCCGTAGTACGAATCCTTTGCCGCTTCAAAGTTTCCCTTTTCCAGGTTCACAACAATTTTTTCAGTAAGCTTATTTAAAACGCCGTACTCATTTAAGAAATCCTGGCGGTGTTTCTCAATGACCTCATTGGTCAGCTTTGAGTACTCGGCATACTTTTTAAACCTTTCCTGAACCTGTTTGATATTCTCCCTGATATCGGATAGCTCAGAATCCAGTGCTTTCCTGTCGCTATTGATTCTTGTTTCATTTGCCCTGCTAATAGCCAGATTGCTCTGATAGGCGTCCCTGTCAGCCTCAAGCAGATAGTCAACACTCTGAACCCCTTCGCTGTAAATACCCTCTATCATCGACACAGTCTGATTGAGCTTGATGAAGTAAAATGTTACTATAGACACGTTGAAAAGCAGAATTGCGGCAAAAACAAAGGCCAGCCTCTTACCTATGCGAATGTTTGAAAACCTCATTGCATTCCCCCGTTATCATATGAGATTACCTTTAATCTTAATCATACTTTGATAATTATGCCATAAAGTGGAGAATAAACAAAGTTTTTTTTCTTAGTATGAATATAAAGTGGTCAGGTAAAACGGGATGCATGAGCCAGCAGCCAGAATCGAACTGGCGGCAGGTCGATTACGAATCGACTCCTCTACCAACTGAGGTATGCTGGCCTGTGAGAGGTTACTATCTTCAATTGTCGGGTATTTTTTCAAGAAATTTTCATAATCATCTTGAAAAGTTATCAGTTAAAAGGCTTTATTTCAGCGTTTTCAAAGTAGAATTGAAGTATTTCTCTGAATGTTTTCCCATTTTTCGAGAGGCCTTCCGCTCCCCACTGACACATTCCGGTCAGGTGACCGAAACCGCTTCCTGAAAAGAGGTAACAATCGCCATTTTCTCTGACTGTTAGCCTAATGCTTCTTACACCGCTGATTCCAGCCTTTTCCAGCTTTCTTTTGAACTGATGACCATTAAGCTCACTTTTCACTGATACAGATATCAGGATAACCTTTCTTAACAGTCCATACTTATCTGATATAAATTCGATGTCTTTGACTTCCAGGTTCTGATCACCGCCTACCGCTTTGTACAATTCCCTCTTGGCAATTTTAACTTCCCAGCGGTAATATGGTGAAGCTGAGCAGTTATCAGTCTTTCCGATCCTGTCTCTTTTCCTTTTCTTTTCTGAGTTTATGGATATGCTATTATTCCAGACTTTATCAGCGGGTTCAAGGAAACCACCGCATGTTGAGTGGTAATAGGGTCTCAACAGTCCATCCTTATTGAAGAGTACAAGCCCCTCTGTTGACTTTACAGCCTCATCACACTTTGCTCCTGACTTTGACGTACCTCTGAAAGTCTGAAACTCGCCAGAAATATCTGTTACATCATAATCTCTGTCCCTTTTGCCGCTCATCATGACAAACAGCCACGTTCTCGCGCAAACAGCCTGAGCTTTAAGCGCCTCAAGGCTGAATCTTTCTCCAAGCTCCTCAGCCACGACACCTCGCAGATAATTATACTGGTCGGTGATATTTATTACCCTGAGGCGGTTTTTTACTATTCTTATACTTAGCGTTCCATGAAAAATCCTTTTTCTGCCATAGGCATCAATGTATAATTTCCCGTCGGATGAGGATGTCAGGACAGACTCAGTTCTATTCTGAGATGTTCTCAGCTTTCCGTGTTCACGCCATAGCTCCACTCTGCCACTGGCAATTTCGCGGCTGTTTAGCATTAAATGGCTGTCGCTTGCAACAGTGAGTTTTTTGCAATTTTTATAGAGATCAAGCAACACCCTTACCTGCCGGCTGGATTCTAAGGCAGATGAATGCTGCGGATGAAGGCTTAAGATTAAGATAATTAGAGGGATAAGTCTGACTATCACCAGTGCGACCCGTACAAATACGTCAAAGTTTTCTGCTCATTTCCTCATACATCATCTTTGCGATTCCCATGTTTGAGTTTTTGGATATTGACAGCGCGTATTCATCGTATAGCATGTCTTCAAACACCTCTTCCGCGAACCCGCCGCTGATCCATTCCGATTTCTGTACAGACTTTCTCATTTCCTTTAGCATTTTACCGACAAATATGGACTCCATTTGTACACAGGCATCTTTGAGCTGTATGTCGGTTCTTTCATCTCTTCTGGCAAGCTCATTCTTAAGCTGCTCACCAAAAGATGCTCCTTCCGAACGGTTTTTCAGGCTACCTGTCAAGGCCTCTGTCCTGGCAGTACGACCTGATTCCAATACTACACTGTTAAGCATTGCGTTGTTAATCATCTCATCACCTCAGCTTTATTATCGGATGATAAGCTCAGCATGTAAAGCACCGGCGGCCTTTAATGACTTCATAATCGATATAATATCTGAAGTTTCCGCACCGACCGAGTTAAGGGCCTCAACAAGGTCTCTTACAGAGGTAGTGTTCCCAAAATATGCAGTAGATCCTTTTCGTGAACTTCCTTCAATATCAACCACAAGCCCGTTAACAGAAACCATGGCCTCAGAAAGCCTCACGGAGCCACCCGCTGCGATCGTACCGTCCTTTTCATTGATTACAACGCGGGCTTTGTACGATGGAACGACCTCAATATTTTCTACAGTGCCGAGAAACTCCTGAGGCGGAATGTTAGCGCTCAGTGAAAGCTGAATCTTGCCGTCTGCTGTGATCTGAGGCTTTGAATCGGGATATTTTTTCTCAATCCCCTTTATTATCCTCTCCGCCAGAGTATAATCCCAATCGTTCAAAACAAGCGATACACTATTTTCATTGATAATTTGGGCAGCAACATTGCGCTCAATGACACCGCCCTGCATCACAACGGCTGTCGTCTTAACTCCCCTTCTGTTGTTTGCGGCTCCCTGAATCGAAAGCTTTCCCTGAGCGACTGCGTAAATATTTCCGTCTGATGCTCCAAGCTGTGACTGAATGAGCGTTCCGCCTTCAAGCGATTTAGCGTCCCCAATGGATGATACGGTAACATTTATTTTTTCGCCTGTTACAGCGAATGGCGGAAGTTCAGCTGTCAGCAGAACAGCCGCGCTGTTTTTTGTAACCGTCATTTCAGCGTCAATGCCTGCGTTCTTTAAAAAATTTGACAGGGTCGTCCCGGCAAGATGTGATTTCGAATCGCCTGTTCCCTGAAGTCCAACAACCAGCCCGTATCCGAAAATATGGTTCGACCTGATCCCGTCAAACACGGCAAGGTCTTTAATCTTAACAGGCACCTGGCTGTTTGATGCAGTTGTCAGCAGAAAAAGGGCTAACAGCGGAAGTGCAATTTGGAAGTATTTTTTTCTCATCTTATCTGCCAATTATACTTAACATTTTCTCAAGATACTGGACTATAAGCTCTCTCTTCTCTGCTTCCGTGAGCGTTACAGCCGCCTGCTCGTCCGGCCCCGGGGCCTGTCTCCTGATTCCGACGCCTTCGACCGTAGAGCGTATTTCCATCCGGAAGTCTGATACCGACGCCGAACTTATTAAATCACCTACAACGAGCGAAGGGTCAACGGTTCCCCTGACATTTACTGTATTCGTTTTACCGTCAAAGCTGTATGTTCTTGTCCCGGCAACCGCGAGTTTGCCGGCCTGATCCCGCCCGGTTACTCTGGCAGCAATTACAGCCGACATTCTGTTTTTACTGTTGTACCTCAGATTGTTTTCATTCTTTATATTTTTGGTTGATATTACTTTGGGCAGAAAGCCCGAAATCGTAACATCCGGGCTGGAGTCGACAGAGAGGGATTCTCCTCCCTTGATATCCATTGAAAACTGAATGGATGATATATCATCTATACTTATTCTGATAATATCGCCTGGATTAAGGCTGCTTCCCGACGAGTACAGGTTTTTCTCAACCCACACCGTAGCCGCGGAAAGGAATCCCGCGCTGAACAATATTATAACTGAGGCGATGACCCGTCTCACATCAATATCTCCACGACATCATTTCCTGTAACAACAGCCCTGATTATCCGTTTACCGGATCGAACCTCAATCTCATCTCCGGCCTTACCCGAGTTCAGAGCCTTACCCTTTAACTCAACTGAGATACCGTTCCTGCGGTATACAATACGCACTGTGCGGTCACGGCCAACAAGGATGATCTGAGGGGCTTTATCCCCCGCCCGATTATGAGGTGTTGTTGATTCAAACCTTACCGAACTTCCATATATGTCCACATGCCGGTCAAAACCGCTGTCCTTCAAGAGACTGACTATTTCAGATGAATCAACGAGTCCGTCATCATACAGCTTCTCTGGCAGCTCAAGTGCCGCGATCTCAGCTGTCCAGTCACCAGGACCATCTAATCTGCAGATGTCGGAAATGCGTGCCTTCCCGGAGCAGCTTACCCTCGAATAAAGATACATGCTTATACTTTCACCCGCAAACAGTTGAGCAGGGAGTATGAGCAAAGCAAAAGAAACTGCTTTTAGTCTAATTCCCGTCAACGCTTAAGCCCTATAGCTGTTCCGAGCATGGAATCTGAGGTTTGAATTGCCTTTGAGTTTACCTCATAGGCCCTCTGGGCAACTATCATATTGACCATTTCCTCTACGACCTTAACATTCGACATCTCAAGAAAGCCCTGATGCAGTCGCGCCATCCCGTCAATGGCAGGCCTGCCGGCTATTTCCTCACCTGAAGCGGCTGTTGTTTTAAACAGGTTTCCCCCTATGCTCTGAAGACCAGCTGGATTGACAAACCTGTACACCTCCATTATTCCAACCTCAACCGGATCATCCTCGCCGATAAGCTTAACCGTTATGCGGCCGTCCTGACTTATGCTCAGCGAATTGTGGATGAAATTGTCAGGAAGAACTATCGGAGGCTCCATAAGATATCCGTTGGATGTAACCAGCTGCCTCTCAGAATCGATCTTAAAAGAACCGTCACGCGTATAGGCCATGGATCCGTCAAAGAGCTGTACCTTGAAGAATCCCTCTCCTTCAAGAGCTATATCTGTTTTATTCTCGGTTGCCTGGAGGCTTCCCTGCTCAAACATCTTCTGCGTGGCCGCGACCTTTACTCCGTGTCCCACCTGTATTCCTGTTGGGACCTCAGTTACCTCTGTTGCCGGCGTTCCGGCCATCAGTACAGTCTGATAAAGCAGGTCTTCAAACTCGGCCCTCTGCTTTTTGAATCCAGTTGTGTTAACATTCGAAAGGTTGTTTGAAACTGTATCTATATTAAACTGCTGGCCCACCATTCCTGAAGCCGCTGTCCAGAGTGATCTCATCATTGTCTGTTACCTCGTTGCTGATATTGCCGGCACTGTATAATATACCGGATTATGTCTTCATTGTCGGAAAATCAGGATTTTCCTTCAGTATTTATTCTTCCCGGGCCCCCGACAGCTGTGTTATTTTTTTGAAGTGTTTCACGATTAAACAGGGTCTAACCTCTTATATCTTCGTAAATTATCCGTCATTCAAAGAATTCTTGACTTAATAACGTAAATGTTTGACACATATAACGGTGTTCATTAAAATGTAATGTTTCAGACAAAATATTAGGGGTTTAATATGAGAAAAAAGTTATCAGTTGTTTTTTTAAGTTCAGTAATAATTCCGGCTGCTCTTCTGTCGAGTCAGCCCGCCAATTCATTTAAAATATACGACATTGATTCAATCGAAGCCTCAACAACAACAGACATGGCTGACGGCATACTTGAAGAGCTAAGGCCTGATGGCTCACTCAAAGGCAAAGGACCTGTTAAAAATCACAATAAGCACGGCAAGTGGGTCTACTACTACAGCTCAGAAAACGGCGGAAAGATGATGCTCTCAGGTTCATACAGCAATGGGCTCAAAAATGGAGTCTGGTCTGAGTACTCTACCGGGGGCAAGGTTGTGGCAAAGGCCTCCTATAGAAACGGAAAGCTCAACGGTCAGCGGATAACATTCCACGATTCCGGCGTAGCAAACATTGTAGAGAACTTCCGCGACGAGAAGCTCAACGGGAAGTACTTCCACTACTACAAGGACGGCAAGCCATGCGAAATAAGCTGGTACAGCAACGGCCTCAAGGACGGACAGACAAATATCTATTACCCTAACGGGAAGCTTAAGATGCTTGGGAAATACAGCAAGGGGAACAAAGAAGGACTCTGGCAGTACTACGACATAAACGGCCAGATTGAGGCAAAGGGAGCCTACAACGAAGGCAAAAAAACAGGAACCTGGACCTATTCCAATAACGGCGAAGAAAAGACCGAGACTTACTGAGTGTCCTGCCAGTCATACACATAAATATCATTAATATTCCACTACCATTTATGACTGCCCGTTAACATATGGGCAGTTTAGATTTCAACTTACATGACTAATATACAATCGCTTCTATTAGTCCCCAGTGGACTTTGCAATAATGACCTAATGGTGTGTCCGAGCTTAATGATCAATATAGGGGAAATAATAATCCGACCTGTCATCGCAGAAGCTGCCAGAAAAATCGCTGCTGAGATCTACAGTAAAATGGTTCTTATACTCATCCGCATCCAATTGTGCTTTTTCCGGCAAATTTCCCTTCTATCAGGTACACCGGCTTTATTTCATCCACACAACGATTTTCAGTGCACAAAAAAGCCGCCCAACCATGGCTGAGCGGCTAATCATTATCAGGTGTTTAATTCTCAGTACTTCAGCTCAAACTTGATCGCACCGTTTACATCTGCCTTTTCGTCGCCCGTTTTTGCGTATGTGCACCACAGAGCGGCCTGAAGGCTGTCAGCAAACTGATAGCCGGGGCCGAAAGCGAATGTCATTGTTTCGTCCGCTCCGTCCTCGTCAGGCATTATGTAGCCCAGGCGTCCATTAAAGGTTATCGGCATTCCGGCAAGGTCTTTCATGTTTACATTGACCCACGCGTCTGTGTAAAGACCCTTTCCATAAGACTCCTTGTGGGCATCTGTAACGCTTGTAAGATTTACGCCTGCCTTGTACATCTTGTCGCTCCAGGCGATTCCGCCGCCGAAGTAAGAGTCCTTGGTTCCCTCTTCATCAACCTTCTCGTATTTATAAAAAGCATTGATGAACAGTCCCTTTAACGGAGTCAGAGAAAGAAGTCCGCTGAACTGTTTTCCTTTGTAGGCTTCGCCGGAGATTGTCTTGTAGCCTTCTCCATTAGCATAGTAAGCAGTTATGTCAGCCATCTTCATGATATTCATGCTGAATGACACTCCCAGATCAGCAGAGTTATCAATCTTCATTGTGTCCATCTGGTTTTTTGTCAGCCATCTCATTCCGGCCATTTTGTCGACAAGACCAAGCACCGGGTTCCCGATAAGACCTGCCTGAAGCTGCGTTCCAATGGTACCGAAAGAATCCTTGTACTGGAAGTAAGCATACTTTACAAAAAAGTCTCCGCGTCCGTCAGACTTGCCGTCACCATCAACATCGTCTGACTGATAAACATCAGCAGTTACCCTGGCTGAAAGCGTATCGCTCAGCTTTTTCTTCCAGTTTACGTATACCCTTTCCAGTTCAAACCCGTGAGTTTTGTCATCTCCGTTAAGATCGCCATAATAACCGAAATAAGCCTCACCGGATATCTCCCCGGCAGCAGCCTCTTTCACTGGAGCTTCCTGGGCAAAAACAGCCCCCGCTGAAAACACAGCCAGTACGCCTGCGGCAAGAAACTTTAACTTCATCTTTTTGTTCCTCCATTATTTAACTGCGCGAATAACTAACGCGCTTAATGTTTTGTACAAAGGAAGAATAACCAGAGAATTATAAATATTATATAAAGAGAAAATGAAAAGTTTGTAACAAACCAAGACTCAAAATATCAAAGTTATATATCCAGGCCCATTACCGGGAGACGACGGCAAAAGACAAGAAGGCCGTCTGCCTTGTCTGGAACAATATTTCGATGAAAGCTTTAAAAAAACGTAACAACGAAACATCTTTGATGCCCCATCTTTTGTGCGTCCAGATAAGGCTCAAAACCTGTTAAAGCTATTATATCACTAAACAGAGGTAAATCAAATGCTTTTTAAGAAAAATTTTCTAAAAACGCAAAACCTGTTAACTGCTTCAGCTGTATCAATTTCTTTACTTTTAACTTCCTGCATGCTCTTTGCCGGAGGAACCTTTTTAGACGACGCGTACAAACCCTCTCCCATAAAAGGAGAAAGCGGACAAAAGACCGTCTATCAGGTGCAGCAGGCTTACCGCGACATCTACAATGAATATAAGGATTCAGTGGTATTCATCAGCACCGAGAAAACGGTCAAAGTCAGATACTCAAACCCCTTCGCGGACGATCCTTTTTTTAGACAGTTCTTCGGCAATACTCCAAAGACGCCTAAAACAAAAAAACAGCGGGGCCTTGGAACGGGTTTCATTGTAAGCAGCGACGGATATGTCTGCACAAACGCCCACGTAGTAGATAAAGTTGATTCCGCGACAGTAACAGTCAATGATGAAGACTATAAAGCAAAGGTTATTGGAACAGACAGCATGCTCGACATAGCTCTTCTGAAAATCGAAAGCGGAAAAAAATTCAAGCCCGTTCACCTTGGCAATTCGGATGACGTTCAGATAGGAGACATGGTTGTTGCCATTGGCAACCCATTCGGCCTTGATAAAACATTTACTTCGGGCATTGTCAGCGCTACCGGCAGGAAGAAGGTCGACAGTCTCGGCAATTCCCATATTCAGACTGACGCGTCCATCAACCAGGGCAACTCCGGCGGACCGCTTATCAATATTGACGGAGAGGTCATAGGGGTTAACAGGGCCATTTACTCTCAGAGCGGCGGAAGTATCGGGATAGGCTTTTCTATACCGATTAACAATGTTAAGCAAAGCCTTCTTGAGCTCAAGAAACACGGTAAAATAAAACGCGGCTTTATTGGCGTTCAGATATCGCCATTAACTGAAGAATTTGCCAAAGAGCTTGGCCTCAAGAAAAACGAAGGGGCTCTTGTCGGTTCAGTTGACCCTGACGGTCCGGCAGATAAAGCCGGTGTGCAGGTTAAAGATGTGATTCTCCAGGTAGACGACACAAAAATCAGCGAATTTTCAGATCTTGTATCAACAATAAGCAAAAGCAAAATCGGTAAAACCGTCAAGCTCGTTGTCTGGAGAAACAAGTCCAGGATAAACCTGTGGGTAACCGTTGGAGAAAGAAAGGAGTAAAATATTCGGATTCAGGGCCCGGCAACCGTCAGCGGCTGACCGGCCCTGTGTTTGAGTGAGCCGTCCACAGCTTCTCAAGCTGATAATAGTTTCTTGTTTCTTCTGTGAAGATATGAACTACAATGTCGTTAAAGTCCACAATGATCCACTCGGAATCCATGTCAGGCCTCATAGCTTCCCTGAGACCCATGCTGTAAAGGTATTCCCTTACCTCGCGAGCCAACGCTCTGCAGTGTACCCTTGAAGACCCGGTTGTCACGATAAAGTAATCAAACAGGCTGTTAAACATTCTTATATCGAGAAGCTTTGTTTCTACAGCTTTATTATCCTCAAGAAGCCTTTCTGTATCTTCAGCGATGTCGGTGATTGTAATTGTTGTAATGCCGTTAATATCTCTGTTATCTATGTCCTGTTGTGTCCGCAATGTCATCTCCAATTATTACCAGCACATTGTTAAGCTGGGTATTGTCTATAATATAATGAACTTTTGATATGCCGGTCAACTCCGACACCCTTCGTATTGATCTGATATCGCCTTTCCTGCTTATAATGACGGATTTTTTAACCGAGCTGTATGGCGATGTGCTGAACTCGACAACATTCAAACCGTCCCTGTTAAGATAGTTTCTCATCCTGCGGGCAAGGCCCGATATGCTGGTACCGTTTAATATCTTGACTTTAATCGGCGAATCGGACTCCTTTCCCAGAACAAGCCCGCTCATGAACTCGCTTTCAAAAAGCCTGTATGAAATATCGTCAACTACGTATAGACCGTCCCTGAATCCTCCAGGTACAATGCCGCAAATCAGATTTCCTTCATTAAAGACAAACTCCAGCATAGAAAGGGCTTCCTGCGGAAGTATGTTTGTCTTCACTCCCTTCATCGCTTCCGATACAAAGCTGTAATTCCTGAATAGCTCAAGCTCTGTCCTTTTTTGATAAAGGGTCATAAGAACGTCCTGAATTCTGTCATATTTTATATATATTGAATTGTTTACAGCATTGTTAATATAAGAGACCGTTTTGTCTCCATCGAAGTAATTCAGGCCAGTCCTAACACCGTCCATATTCTCGACTTGATCCAGGACAAAGATATCTATTCCCCCAATCAGATCGATAAATCTTGCTGTTACAGCAGGAGTCATTGTTATAAAAAATGGAACATCCAGCTTGAGATCTCTGTATATGGTTTTTCTTAAATCATCAAAATCCGAGCTTTCAATGCTGCTGACGGGTACAGCGCCCTCTGCATTCCCGTCAGGAGCTATTCTGTAGGATGGCGGGAGAAATGTAATTCCGATATTGTTGTTTTCCGGATTAATTGACAGGATCGCGAAAAAGCTGCACCTCTTTGAATCGCTCCCGTTTGTTCCGGCTATAAGCAGATTGATCAGTTTTTTTTCCGCGGCAAGCTTTTCAACCGCGTTTCTCGTGCTGATCTTGTAAAAATGTACTGTAAAAAAAGTTGTCATAAGCGCGGCCGTAACTGCCGCTATAATCATCAGTCTCTTTTTCACCTGAGGTAAAGCCCCTTGCTCTTTATGTATTGTATAACGCTCTCCGGCAAATAAGCTTCCATCGGTTCACCGGACCTTATTCTCTTGCGTACATCAGTTGAGCTGATATCAATAAAATCGTTTTCGAGAACCACTGTTCCCGGAGCCTGACTTAATATATCACCTCGAAGGGAGAAATCTCCCCTTCTTCTCATCACTACCGGCGTAACAAGCTTAATAATTCTGCTATAGTCCTTCCAGGAGTCAAGCTGATTAAACGAATCAGCTCCAACTATCATGTAAAGATCGGCATCAGGATAAAGCGAGCGGAGCTGTTCAACCGTATAGACTGTATATGAGCTGCTCGAGCGATCCAGCTCGATCCTGGAGACTTCAAAACCCTGAACGCCCCCGACCGCAAGTTCAAGCATTCTAAACCTGTCTTCCGGATCGGCACCAACAGGCACCTGCTTGTGAACAGGCCTGGAGGCAGGAATAAATATCAAGCGGTCAAGCGAAAGCTGCCGGAAGGCCGCAGCGGCATTATCAATGTGCCCGCGATGTACCGGGTTGAATGTGCCTCCGATAAATCCCAGTTTCAATCTCTATCTGACCTCACCGTTTCCGTAGACGACATACTTCAGAGTAGTCAGCCCCTCAGCCCCCATGGCTCCTCTGGCATGGAGCTTCTGCGTTGAGATTCCCACCTCAGCGCCAAGGCCGAACTCACCTCCGTCGTGAAAACGGGTCGACGCATTTACAAACACAGCCGCGGAATCAACTTCCCGGAGAAAACGCTCTGCCGCGGAATAGTTTTCTGTTACGATGGCCTCTGAGTGTCCCGAACCGTGATTCGCGATATGATCCATGGCCTCATCAATCCCGCCCACAACCCTGACAGCCATCACAAGGCCCAGAAACTCAGTATCGTAATCCTCCGGCGATGCCTCTTTAATACTTCCCGGAAGCACAGAGCAGGCTTCTGCGCATCCCCTCAGTTCGACACCTTTGCTGATCAGAGCCTGAAAAAGAGAGGCCTTCTCACTGTATTCCCGGTGAACAAGCAGCGTTTCAGCAGCATTGCAAACACCGGGCCTCTGAGCCTTGGAGTTTACAGCGATCTTCTCTGCCATCTCCGGAGAGGCAGAAGAATCAACGAATACCGAACAGAGGCCCTTATCATGCTTAATCACCGGAATCGTTGACTCTTCAGTGACGTGCTGAATCAATCCGGGTCCGCCTCTGGGTATTACAATGTCTATTGAATCGCTGCGTTTTAAGAGAGATGTCAGCAGCTCGCGGTCTGTTTTGGTAATCAGCACAACCGTTCCCGTATCAGCTCCATCCTCCTTAAGGGATTCAGATATTACGCTGTAGAGCGCGGTATTGGTATGAATCGCCTCCTTCCCGCCGCGAAGAATAGCGGCGTTTCCGCTTTTGATACACAATGCTGCAATATCGGTAGTTACATTGGGACGCGACTCGTATATTACAGCCACAACACCGACTGGGACCCTCATGCGGCCAACGCGTATTCCTGAAGGCCTTACAGTCATCCCCTCAATTCTGCCGACCGGGTCATCCTGTGCCGCAATCTCTCTGATTGACGCCGCCATACCGGATATTCTTTCCGGTGTCAGCCTCAGGCGGTCAACCATGGCTGCGGAAAGACCGTTCTTTTCAGCCTTTTCAAGGTCCTTAAGGTTTTCCTTCACGACCTGTCCGGAATTCTTCTCCAGGCGGTCTGCCATATTCTTCAGAAGCTCTATTTTTCTGCTGATAGACATCGAGGCGGCCGCACGCGACGCCTTTTTTGCTCCCAAGCAAACTTCATCAATATATTTTGTGTAATCCATACAGACTCCTCGCTTATAGACAGTGACAGCTTACAGAACTAATCTGCTGCCGCATTTTTTTGACAAGAATAATTTGGTGACAATGGCAGCTCTCTCCCTGCAGGGAGCTCAATTTTATACTTCTTTTTCAGCTCCAAAGCCGCTTCCGCGTCATGCTTATCCAGAACTCTCAGAATCTCTTCTCTTACTGAAGCTGACGATTCGTCAAATATCCTCGCGAGAGTCTTAGCTGCTGTCTTTGAGAGCTCGCTTCGCCCTAAAATCCAGACAATAGAACGTTTTATGGCTGGATTTGACTCTCCGGAAAGACGTTTGAGAAGCAGGCCTTCGTCAATCGTCCCAAGCTGAATCAAAGCGTAATAGCCGGACAGCCTCTGAAGTTCGTCAGGACTGTTCATCAGGGCTACTGCCGCATGATATGTGGATGAATATCCCGGAAAAAAAAACGGAAGAGCGGCCCTTCGAAAGAGGTATAGCTTCAGCCCCTCAGAGCCTACAAATGAACCCGCCCCGAATCCAGCGAGAAGCGCCGCGAACACGACAAGTATATTAAACAGATATTGTTTTTTCACAGAAAAGCCCAAAAAGACATAGATTTGTTATATTCCAACTGTTGCCCATTTTTGTTGACAAAAAACGCCAACAAATTGATCCTAATAAGATAAGGGCCACCGCTGTTGAATTATTCTCTTAGCAGCCCCGGCATTTTCAACAACAAAACGAGGAAAAAATGAAATATGAATCTGTTATAGGCCTCGAGGTCCATGTTCAGCTCAATACAGCGTCAAAGATATTCTGTTCATGCCCTACAACATTCGGCGGCGAACCTAACACCCATACATGCCCCGTCTGCCAGGGGCAACCCGGCGTACTTCCTGTGCTGAACAGAGATGCTCTGAAAAAGATTGTTCTTGCCGGACTAGCGCTCAACTCTAAAATAGCAGAATACAGCAAGTTTGACCGCAAGAACTACTTCTATCCCGACCTGCCCAAAGCCTATCAGATTTCACAATACGACAGGCCGGTCTGCGAGGGAGGCCATGTTGATATTTCCACAAAAGATGGATCCAGACAAATCGCTCTGACAAGAATTCACCTCGAAGAGGACGCGGGAAAGCTTATTCACTCCGAGATTGCCGGCCGAAACGAATCCTACGTTGACCTGAACAGGGCCGGGGTTCCCCTTGCTGAGATAGTTTCCGAACCCGACATGAGATCGGCCGACGAGGCCTATGAATATCTGCAGAGCCTCAAGACCACAATGAAGTACATCGGTGTCTCCGACGTCAATATGGAGGAAGGCAGCCTCAGATGCGACGTCAACATCTCCATAAGAGAATTCGGTGACGAAAAGCTGGGTGAAAAGGTTGAAATAAAAAACCTCAATTCCTTTAAGGCCGTAAGATCCGCAATCAACTACGAAATAGAGCGGCAGACAGACCTTGCAGAATCCGACCGCAAAGCTGATATCGTTCAGGAGACCCGGCTGTGGGATGCTGACAGCATGGTAACGTACAGCATGCGTTCAAAGGAGAACGCTCATGATTACCGCTATTTCCCCGACCCGGACCTGCCCCCGGTTGTAATTACCGGAGATTTCATAGAGGAGATTCGTGCTTCACTTCCGGAGCTGCCGGCACCAAGAAAAGCACGCTTTATTGAGCAGTACGCCCTTCCCGAGGCTGACGCCGACATCCTCATATCATCAAGACAGCTGGCTGATTATTACGAAGAATGTATCAGCGCGGGAGCCGCTCCCAAAAGAAGCGCGAACTGGATACTGAGCGAACTTCTTGCCAGAATCCCTGATGCAGATGCTGTCACTGAATTTAACGTCTCAGCAGCCTCACTCGCGGAACTCCTTATTCTCATCGACAACAACACAATCAACGGCAAAACAGCCAAACAGGTATTCAATGAGATGTGCGAAACGGGCAAAAAAGCCCCTTCCATCGTCGAAGAAAAAGGCCTTAAACAGGTAACCGACAGCGGTGAGATAGAAGAACTCATCATGAAAATAATCGAGGCCAATCCTGCCTCGGTTCAGGACTATAAAAACGGCAAGAAAAAGGCAATAGGCTTCCTCGTCGGACAGGTTATGAAAGAGAGCCGCGGCAAGGCTAACCCGCAGATAGTAAACAGCCTCATGGCTGAAAAATTAAAATCATTATAATGGAGGCCAGTACATGAAAGCGCTGACCAGCATAGAAATTCCCGGTGTTGAGAAATTTTACAGCGGCAAGGTCCGCGACCTTTACAAAGTTGACGATGAACATCTTCTAATTGTTTCAACCGACAGAGTATCAGCTTTTGATCACGTGTTCCCGAACGGAATACCGGGCAAGGGCGTCATTCTGAACCGCATATCCAACGTCTGGTTTAAAAATATCGATTTCATTAAAAATCACGTTGTTGAAACCGACGTCCGATCATTTCCCAAACCATTCTGCGATTTTCCTGAACTTCTTCAGGACAGATCTGTACTGGTGCATCTCACCAGACGCATTGACTTTGAATGCGTGGCCCGCGGCTACATCATCGGCTCAGGCTGGAAGGACTACCAGAATACCGGATCAATCTGCGGAATAAGGCTTCCTGAGGGCTTGAAGCTCGCTGACAGGCTCGAAAGCCCAATTTTTACACCAGCGACCAAAGCTGACTCCGGACATGACGAAAACATATCCATTGACCATATGATTAAAGATCTCGGGGAGGATATGGCTCTTCAGATTAAAGAGCTGACACTCAAGCTCTACGAATTCGCGAGAGACAAAATGGATCCTCTGGGAATTATTCTGGCTGACACCAAGTTCGAATTCGGCATAAAAAACGGCGAGATAATACTGATAGATGAAGCGCTTACTCCCGACAGCTCCCGGTTCTGGGAAAAGGCCGCTTACAGCCCGGGTTCATCGCCTGTCAGCTACGACAAACAGTTCATTCGCGACTACATGGATTCTACGGAGTGGGACAAGAACTCCGCTGCGCCTCCCCTTCCCGAGGAAGTAATAGAGAAAACCCTTTCGAAGTACAGGGAAATCCTTGAAAGGGTTGAGTCAATCGGATCCTGATTTTACAGCCGGCCGCATTTGCCGCAGCGGCCGGTTTAAATAGGTAAAGTAGCCTGACAATATATACGATAATATTGTTATATTAACTGAGAATACTCATTCAATCCAGGAGATCGTTATATGGCCCTGACGGGGAATAATCCTTTTAACCAGTACAAAGAAACAAAAATTGCAACCGCCAATCAGGGTAAACTCATCGTTATGCTCTACGATGGCGCAATAAAATTCCTTAACATTGCCATGGAAAACCTGGACAGCGCAAAAACATACGATGTAGCGAACACAAACATTATCAAAGCCCAGGACATCATCACCGAACTGCTACTTTCACTCAACATGAAAGAAGGCGGGGAGATATCCGGCAACCTGTTTAACCTGTACCTCTATTTCAAGAAACAGTTGCTTGAGGCCAACATTAAAAAGGACAGGGAATTGCTCAAGCCTGTTCTCGACAATCTCAAGACGCTCAGAGACGCATGGGATAAGATTTCTGCCAATGAAGCCAGGTCCGACCAGACGGGAAGCGCGTCCAAGGGCAGTTTCAGCGTTGAGGGATGATGTCCGTGAGCTGCTTACCTCACTCACCCGTCTTCTCGACGAAAGAGCCGCCCTTTACAGAAGAATAACTCAGCTTGATTCCAGCTTGCTGCGAAGCTCATGCAGCGCAGATACCGACATCCTTCTTGAAACAATAGACATGGCATCAGGCCTTATGTCCGAGGTTGATGCCGTCACTTTTGCCATCGCGGAGAGCTTTGACAGGCTTTCCGCAGTAACAGGGCTGAGCAGAAAGGACCTTGATGATCTCATTGCCTCATCCACTGAAGTTTTCTTCACAGACTTATCGGCCGCTTCAAACCTATGTCACAGTGCATGCACCGAAATGAACGAAACCCGCTCTGAACTGTTGAAGGCGCTATCCGCGCAGCTTGAAAACATCAGCGAAGACATTGAGGATATTGAATCGACAAGACGGGTGCTCAGAGAGCTTCAATCAGGGGCTCATGAAGATTAAAGCTCCTCAATACTCCTTGACTTGAGAATCTCCCCCCGCCTCTTTACCATTTCATCGTAGTCCAGTTTGAACTTCTTTCTGTGATAGTAGCGAAGATAAACGGTTTTATAAGCAATCGATGTGTAGTACTTTTTCATTCGGGGTGAAACCTGGAAAATCTGCTCGGACGGCTCATACTTTTGAGGCTTGTTTTTATAGGTATCAATAACCGTTTCAGTCAGCATGCCCCAGGTGATATCGTAAAATGAATACTTTCTTAAATCGCGAAGCATGGCATGCAGGATTCCCTCCTGGGCCGGGTTGAAGAACTTGAACTTCCTGGAATACATCACCGCGCCGTGAAAGTGGTCAGGGATATCCATGAACCCGTCCTTTGTGATCTCCTTTCCCACTATGTACATCATATTAAAACAGTTTTTCAAAAGCCCGAGTCCGGGTTTCATCTGTCCGGGAAGCTGCGGCTTATTTCCGGCGAACCCCTTCCGGGGGTTCTGCAGCGAAAGCCATTCTATGAATATCATATCGTATGTAGGAATCTCAAAATCGAGCGGGAAATACCTCTTTTCCGGAATGAACTTGTTTTCAGTCAAACGAAGGTCAATGAGAAGATTTGCCGGCGACTCTCCACCGGAGTAGAGCTTCATGTAGCTCACCATGGTATCATCAATTTCTACAGCAATGCTGAAATCTTCAAATCCGTCCTTTCTCAGCTCATCAAGAACGCCTGCCTCTTTGAGTATTTCGAAGAGGTCTGATTTGCTGAACCTGCCCAGGAAGCTGTTCCTTCGGGTACGCGCTATATTCCCGAGAACATCGCCGATCTCTATCTCCGACAGCTCGCTGTCCAGCATCTGAGACAATTCCGGTATCTGGAAGTTTTTGAGCTTTTCAGATTTGAATTTCATTTCCGATGACCTGTTTAATCCGCTTTACCCTTAAACATTTGATTTCAGCATCTTTAAATATGAATGGATAAACATGCCGATATCGCCGTCGAAGACCTTCTCCACCGTACCGGTTTCATGTCCTGTCCGGTGGTCTTTTACGAGCGTATAGGGCTGAAAAACGTATGACCTTATCTGATTGCCCCAGGATATTTCCTTCCGCTCTCCAATGCGGTCCTGGAGTTTTTCCGCAGCCTGTTCCTTCTGCAGTTCATAGAGCTTTGTTTTCAGAAGCTTCATGGCAAATGCCTTGTTCTTGTGCTGAGACCTCTCGTTCTGGCACTGTACAACTATTCCAGTTGGATTATGAGTTATCCTGACCGCGGAATCAGTCGTGTTTATATGCTGACCTCCGGCGCCGGTAGCTCTGTAGGTATCAATTCTCAAATCCGATTCATTTATTTCGACTTCGACATCCTCATCTATTTCCGGAACGCTTTCTACTGAAGCGAATGATGTATGCCTTCTCTTGTTCGCGTCAAACGGGGAAATACGGACAAGCCTGTGAACGCCATTCTCCGCTTTGAGATATCCGTAAGCGTAGTCGCCCTTCACGTGAAGCGTTGCGCTCTTTATGCCTGCTTCCTCGCCGGGAGTGTAGTCGAGCACATCAACTTTAAAGCCGTACGACTCTGCCCACCTGAAATACATTCTGAACAACATGCTCGCCCAGTCCTGCGATTCAGTTCCGCCTGCGCCGGGATGTATTGTTATATAAGCGTTTTTTGGATCATCTTCGTCCGACATAAGCTCTCTGGTCTCGAGCTCTTCAAACCTGCGCTCAAGGCCCTCAATGCCGGAAACCATCTCATTGGCAAGCGCCTCATCAGACTCCTCAACAGCGATTCCAAGAAGCTCTGAAGCCTCTTTAACCTCTCTGAGGATATCATCCCAGGGAATAATTTTACGTTTTATCTCTGTAATCTTTTTGTTTACCTCAGCAAACCTGTCCTTGTCATTCCAGAAGCCGTCTCTCATCGTTTCCGCTTCAAGACGCGAAAGCTCTATCCTGTCATTCTCGGATCCAATTGTAACATGCATCGTTTGGATATCACTTAAAAGTGTTTCCAGTCTTCTTCTTGCTTCTCTGTATTCCTTCTCGTCCAAACTACCTCTCCGTTTGTCGGATATTTCCGAATATGACTGTACATCATTACAGTCATGTCAGGGCGGTCAAGAATATTATTCAAGGTTATTTGCGGGTTGATTTAAAAAAGTGCTTAATAATATGTGAACTCATCGCGTTTTCAAGCTCTCCCGAGCTTTCATAGCCAATCCCAAATGAGTTGCACCACACCTGCCGGGTCTCCATGCACAGATAAACAAAGGGCTTATCCGAATACTGCCTGATGCGTCTGAATATCGATGAATAGATGTTCTCCCTGACGCTTCTTATATATCTGTACTTCCCGTCGACACCCGGAAACATCTCCGCCGACGTGAGACTCTCTTCCGGGAAGGCCATGCGTATCGCATCCGGATAACCGGGTGTGTACCTGAAACCGCCGATTGAAATCCATACGATGGTCTCAGCAGGAACTTTTCTGAAAAGCAGGTCAATAACCGAGTTGTAATCATCGGCACAACCGTCATAGAGTATGACTGGATCAAAATGAAATGCGGTAAAAAAACCCGCCCTCGCAGCCTCAGAGGCGGCATCAAGCCTCTCTTCAAGCGACGCGGTGTCCTGTTCCCACTTTGAGATATTCTTCTCGGTGTTAAGTGTCCATGCCATAACGGCGCTGCCTTTGTTCTCAATAGCGCACAGATGGCCTACATTTGAAGATTTTGTCTTAAACTCGAGCATAATATCTTTCCTGGTGGATACATCACGGATAAGCTTTTCGCCAAGGCCCGTTGTTGAATCAAACATGAGCGAATCGGTAAACTCCCCAGTCCCTATCCTCAGTATTTTACCCTTTTCCGCGGGACTATTCTCAAGCATTTCCTTTCCAATATCTTCGAGATTAATAAACTGAGTAATACCATAGGAGTTGAGGTAGGTGTTTAAAAAACAGTATGTGCAGTTATATAGACAGCCAAATGCGGTATTTAAAAGCCTGTAATTACAGCAAACTACATTTTTCGAACCGGGGCATTTCTGATAGGTTCTCCCCATAAAATTTTTGAGGATGAGCACCTCCTTTGAAGCATATCCCTGGCCGGAAAGCGTTTTCATAAGGACGCCAAGCTCTGTTTCATCCCTGTACGGGATTACGATCTTTCCTTCAAGAGACGTGAACCGCTGTACCATTTCGTTTGCAGATTCATTTTCCGGATAGAGGACAGCTCTGATATTATCAATTTTTTTCATCATAATTCATTCTTCTTTTTTTGGAGGAATATCTTGCCGTAACTATTTGCCTGACTAATAAACGCGTGGTCCAGTCACTTTTTGATTCAGCAAGTACAATATTGTCTATCGCTCATATCTTACTATTCCTTTCTTCAAAATACTTGACCATTATACAAGAATAAAATACAAGAGACTATACGAGTTATAATGGAGGATAAAAATGGACTGTATATTCTGCAGCATTATTAACGGAGAAATACCCTCTTCGAAGGTCTATGAGAACGACAGCGTTTTCGCTTTTGACGACATTAACCCGAAAGCTCCGGTGCACGTTCTGATAATTCCCAAAAAACATATACCCGATATTAATTCCCTTGATATTAACAGCTCAAAGGTTCTCGGCGATATTTTTCTCGCGGCTGCAAGGGTTGCAGAAATCAAGGGCATAAAAGAAAGCGGCTACAGAGTTGTCGTGAATAACGGGCCTGATGCCGGACAGGAGGTCTTTCATCTTCACATTCATGTTCTCGGCGGAACTCATCTCGGATTGAAGATGGACGAGTTTTAAAACTCACTTCTCAAGCAGGCTTCAGGCTGTCTACTTTTCAGATGAGGCCTTGTTTCTGTATCGGGCGGGCAGCTTAACTACAACCCGGTCAATTGAGCGGCTGTCGGATTCATCAACAATGAATTGAACCCGGTTAAGCACAAGCTTCTCGCCCTTTCTTGGAATTTTACCGAAGTGGTATTCAAGAAAACCGGCAAGGGTTTCAAAGCCCTTCTTCTGAATCTGAACTGGAAATACCTTTTGAAGATGTTCTATGTCGATATAACCTGAGACAGTATACTCATTAGTTCCCGTTTTGATTATGAGATCTTCCTCATTGTGATCGTTGGACTGTATTTCACCTACAACCTCCTCGGCTATATCCTCATGTGTCACCATGCCGGTAATACCGCCGTATTCATTTACAACGAAAACCACCGGAAGGCTATTCTCCTGCATCTCAATGAAAAGCTCAAAAACATTCTTTGTCTCCGGCACATACTGTATCTCATTCATCAATTCCCTGACGGTTGACTCACCTCTACTTCGAAGAATATCTCTGTAAAAGACATACCCCACAATATTGTCGACCCGTCTTTCGTAAACGGGTATCCTTGAATACCTGGTCTCCTCAATCAACGAACAAAGTTTTTTCAGGCTTGAGTTTATCTCCACAGAAGTAATATCCACTATTGGAACCATGATCTGCTGTACTGTCTTCAGACGAAACTGCAGTATTTCTGAAACGTACATTCTGTGTTCTTCCTCAATAAGGCCCTCCTCCTCTCCAATAGTGAAAAGCAACCTTATCTCATCTCTTGATACTGAGACACCTGCCTGTTTTTTAGCGACCCTGAGCATTGACTTCATTATTCCTGTGAAACCGAGAGAAAACCTGGAAAACGGCCTGGCCGCAAGCCTCATGAAATTGAGGGGCACCGCGAAAAGAAGCAGAAAGCCTTCTCCCTTAGCCTTGTTTATCAGCTTTGGTGTAATCTCTCCGAATATCAGAAACACTGCGGTCTGTACTGCTGTCACATAAAACAGATTACGGTCGCTCAGCATATAGGCCTTTGCCGCCAGGTATGTGATAAATGCCGACGCTGCGACATTGGCAATATTATTGCCAAGCAGAATCATACTGATTGACTCCTCTATGTTATCGAGAAGAACAAGGGCCTTTTTTGCTGACCCGGAGCCCCTCCTGGCTGAGACCTCAATTGTTTCCCGTCTGGCGCTCACAAGAGCGGTTTCTGCGCCGGAAAAAAAAGCGGACAACAACAGAAACACAAAAATAGAGACTTCATAGAAATAGTTACATTCAGTCACCGCCGTTACCCTCCTTTTTTATTACATCTACCGATTCAATTCTGTTTTTTCTGATATACCTGACTCTCAGGATGAGTCTTTCAGTCTCGACCTGTTCACCCCTTCCGGGTAAATGGCCAAGCTTTTCAATTAGATAGCCCCCGACTGTATCGGACTGGTTCGAATCAATGCGTTCATCAAAGCGGTAATTAAAATCAGTTATCTGCATCGCAGCTGAAACCACCGCAGCTGATTTTGATATGCGCCTTATCTCCGGTTTAACGTTGACCTCCCACTTGTTGAAGTCCTTGCCCATCAGCTCGGAAAGTATCCTGTTAAGAGTAACAATTCCAGCTGTACCACCGTATTCATCGACTATTACGGCCATCTGAATTCTTTTTTCAAGAAAATCATTCAGCAGGTCATTAAGCTCCCTGGTTGAGGGGAAAAATTCAATGGGCCTGATAAATCTGCCTATGCTCTTTGAGCTCTTGTATCCCAGATAGTACGGCATCAAGTCCTTTGAATCCACGAATCCGGAAATGTGGTCGAGGTCTTCGCGGTATACTGGCACCCTCACAATATCGTTTTCGAGCATCACCTTAACAGCTTCATCAAGGCTGACATCCTCGGAAATAATAACAGCCCGGTTGCGGGGAAACATAATGTTCGCGGCCTCCTTTTTTGCGAACCTTATGATGTTCCCTATAAACTCGCCCTCATC
Organism: Spirochaetota bacterium; assembly: GCA_963663865.1. GTDB lineage: Bacteria > Spirochaetota > UBA4802 > UBA4802 > UBA5550. Next base: position 1,760,408 of record OY760686.1, on the reverse strand, counting down.
CTGATTAATCGCTCCGGTTTCGGCTCCTTTTCTGATTACCTGACCCAGCTCATCTTCTGTCAAACGGCTGTGGCTCAAATCAAGCCTGAACACTGAGACGATAAGGTTCGCGATACACATCATAATTATTCTAATGGGATAGAGCATCCAGTGGAAAAACATAATAAGAGGGTACGCCCTCCTAACGAATGCCCCGGGAATGCTAATCGCGATAACCTTTGGAGAAATCTCGCACAGAAGAATAATAGCTGGAGTTACGAAAAATATTGATATGATATGTCCGTAGTTGACCCATCGTGTTAAAAGCAGTTTAGCGCTTAAAGCTGATATTCCAATATTGACAAAAAGATTGGCTATTAGAATTGTTATGAGGATTTTTTGCGGCTCACGCATGAGAGAATGGACGGCGCGTTCTACCCGTTTCCCGGAACGTGAAAATCGGTGGAGGTCGGCCTTACCCAGCGAAAAAAGCGCGGTTTCCGAAGCGGAAAAAAAGGCCGATAATACCGCCAGCACCGCAATAGAGATTATTTCATGCAAATGAATATCCATCGGTAAGTCTTGTCACTGAAAGAGTTCAAATTCCTTGATCTTGAGAATTCTGGCACAGCGTTTTCTAAACCTCTCATTTGGAATCAGGATGCCCTTCTCTACCCTCGAAAGATACGACGGAGAGCATTCGAGTATTCTGGCCATTTCGTACTGCTTTATGCCTCTCTCAGTGCGGATGCTCCAGAGCTTGCTCTTGAAGCACGAGTTTATCTCCTTAATTCGATCTGTTTTATTCTTCAGCCCGGTGGGGAAAAGTGCATTTATCGTGACGCCTAAATATAACGAACAGTCTTCCATAAATTTTTTCGTTGGAATCTGAATCCCTTTTTCAATTTTACACAGATAAGACGGGGAAACATTGAGAGATTTAGCCATGTCGGCCTGCTTTATCTTCTTTTCTCTCCTGAAATGAGGTATCATGTTATGCAACTTAATCACCGCTTGCCTCAGCCCTGGTCCAGATCAAGATTTACAGTACAGCTGAACTCCTTAACCGACCTGTTTCCAGCTAAATCTTCCGCCTCAACAACGATGGTGTTTAAACCTGACCTGTATTTTATTTCAGGAACCCTGTAATACCCCTTAATGTCGAAAACTTCCTGAAAAGGTTTACCGCCAACACAGTGATTCCCTTTTATATTCTCTATTGCATCGAATTCCCTGTTTACAGCAGGGACACCATTTACAGCAACCTTAAGTCTGTAAACACCCAGTCTCTCACGGCCGCTAACTGAATCGACTACGCGAATCAAAAGGGGATAATGCTGTGTAAGCCTTATTGTGGAATTCTCCCGTACGATTACGTATCTGTCGCCGATAAGCAGCGCAAATTCTGATATCTCAGGCGCTTCTTTATCTTTATAACTTGATAGAACAGTGAGCGGATTTATGGACTTTTTGCCGCTGTCAGTAAAAAGACCAAAGTGAAGGTGTGCCGCGAATGAATGTCCGGTGTTGCCGACTCTGCCTAAAACATCAGCGGTTCCGATCTCAGACTTATGCGACAGCCCCTTTTCAAGGTGCATATATACTGAATACAGTCCCTTCTCCGGGTGCTTTAGAATCAGGTAGTTACCTCCGCCGGGCTCATTGTCAAGGGGAAACATTGCCTGGTCCCACATAAACATTGTCTTTCCAGAGGCAAGGGGTTTCACGTCTGAGTTTGTGCTTATCAGGTCAATACCGTCGTGGAAGTGGTCTCCCCGCGATTCTCCAAATGTCGATGTAAGCCTGGATTCTTCAAGGGGCCATGTAAAAGACAGGTTCACCATAACAAGAAAAATAAACGATATAAAAAACATAATTCTTGAAGCTCTCATAATTATAACCATTTAACCTTTATCAATGATGCTTTTATTCTGCAGATATTCACATTGAGTGGTTCTGCGCAGACGCTCCGGAGCCTTCAGTTGAATGAAGCTCCTGGCTGTCATTTTTATGAATGTTGCAGTACTCACCCGGCTCGGTGCCGGCGTAGTAAACCTGTTCAACAGTGTACTCGGAACAGCTGCCGTCGGGTCTCGCGACAAGCCCCGAAACACCGCATATATTCTCCCGCGTAACACCCTTGCGCGGTATGGCAAACTCTGTAGGATATCCCTCCCTGTATGCTCTGCCGATATAATCGGCCCATACCGGGGCAGCTATCGCTCCACCTGCTCTTCCATGGCCAAGTGAAATTGCGCCGGCTTTGTTTCCTATCCAGATAGCTGTCACAATGGCGGGAGTGTAGCCGATAAACCATGCGTCGCAGTAATTGTTGCTTGTCCCCGTTTTCCCGGCAGTCTGGAACGGGAACTTCCTTCCCCTGACACTGTAATAAGCTGTACCGCCTTCTTCTGTTACACCTCTGAGCATAGATACTGTTACTGCCGAAGCCGGTTCATCAATAATATTTCCTTTATCCCTTATTGATTTCATCTCACTTACAACCTCTTCTTCCATGTTCCAGATAATGCTCCCATTGTAATCCTTAACATGGCGTATCCCGTACGGTTTGATGTAGCTGCCCCCGTTTGCGATGACAGAATGCAATACCGCATTTTCGAGAGGTGATATCTCATAGGTTCCAAGCGCCAGGCTGAGTGTTTCTCCGAATCTCTTTTCAAGGTCAGTTTTTGACAGCTGAAGCGCTCCTCCGACATACGAAAGAACCTTTCCGTACCCCGAAAGTTCAAGAACCTTAACCGCCGGTATGTTTATTGACTTCTTCAGCGCCTCCCTCGCGGTAACGCTTCCGCTGAACGTGTTGCTATAGTTGGAGGGTGAATATCCTCCCTTAAAGACAGTCTTTTCATCCAGGATTATTGTTGATGGTGTGATGGCCTTCTTTTCAACCGCGGCGCAATAAACCAGCGGTTTAAAGGAGGAACCCGGCTGACGTAAAATCTGTGACACGTGATCATTCTGATTTTTTGCTGTAAAATCGTATCCTCCGGCATAGGATAGTATCTCGCCTGTTCCGGGATTGAGCGCTACGAGAGCCCCCTCAATATTTGATGCCTTCTCAAGCTCCTCTTTGGCATAGCGAGTATTTGCGGACTTCCCGGCTTTTTTCCTGTGAAAGTCCCGCTGAGAGCTTATTCCTCTTCTGAGACTTTCCCGCGCAGCGTCCTGGGCCTCGGCATCTATTGTAGTGTAGACGCTAAGTCCGCCTTTTTTTACAGCGTCGTCGCCGAATCTTTCCACAAGTGTTCTTCGGATCTGTTCGTTAAAAAAAGGCGCCCTGTTGACACGATAAGAGCTGTACAGGAAGCCGCCGATTTTCGATGAAACGGCCTTTCCTTCTTTTGTGAACTCGACTTCCCATTCCCTGAGAAAGTGCTTATATCTTGCGTCCGCCGCTGCGGGCTTCAGAAACCCGGCATCAACCATTGAATTCAGTATGCGCCGCGTTTTTTTCACCGATGAATCGAGATTTGACAGCGGTGAGTAGATTCGCGGACTTGAGATTGTAGCTACAATCATGGCGCATTCTGCCTCATCAAGGCCGGTTACGCTGCGTCCAAAAAACATCTTCGATGTTGACTCTACTCCGTAAGCGCCGTTCCCGAAGTATATCAAATTCAGATACATTGAGAGTATATCCTGTTTATCATAATGCCTCTCAATTTCTCTCGCACAGAAAAACTCGTATATCTTACGCTTGATGCTTCTATCCATATCAGTGAACAGAACCTTGGATAGCTGCTGGGTAATTGTACTTCCGCCCTGTACTACGCTAAAGCTGCTGATATTGACGAGCATGGCACGGAAAATCCCTTTGAAATTAACGCCGGTATGTTCATAAAAATCCCTGTCCTCGCTGGCGATAACCCCTTTGACAATCCATTCAGGAATATATGAGTAAGGAATGATTTCTCTTTTCTGCTCGAAAAACTCTCCAATAAGCTCCCCGTTTCTGTCATAGATTCTTGTAGGAATATCGACAACCCTCGCACCGGGAACGACATCGCTGTAGCTGTAAACCGTTCCTTCCCTGAGCTCCTCAGTGCGGTCAATGAGCTTTTTGTATCTCGCAAGCTTTTCCAGAGCGGCCCCTTCGTCGGAAACCCAGCTCAGATAGATAACCAGAGTGTAAGCTGAAACAAGAATGAACAGCGCCCCCGGAATATATAGAACCAAAAGCTTCCATCTCTTCTTAACCCGGTTTAATAGCAATTTTAGCCTGCCCACGTTTACCCCGCGTTCTCAAATATTGTTCTCTGCCCGGTTTTCTTTCCGGAAAGCTGTCCGCAAGCCCCCCCGATGTCGCTCCCCATACTCTTCCTGATTGAAACTGGAACATTCATGATCGACAGGTAGTCAATAAATGCGTTTATCGCATCGTCTGAGGGTCTTACTATACCGGAAGAGCCAGGATTCAGCGGAATCAGATTCATCTTAATGCGGGCGAAGCGGAACATTTCCTTAATACGCTTCGCGTCCTCTCTTGATATATTGTCATTTTTCATCACATACTCAATGGTCAGCCTGTTTCTTGAAACGGGAAACTTTTTGTTCAAAAGAGAAGCGATCTTTTTAAAGGGATACTTTTTCTCTATCGGCATACTCTGGGCCCGCCGCTCCCATACAGTATCGTTCAGAGAGAGGGCAAGGTTAAAGGGCTGTTTTTCATCAATGAACCTTTCTATCTGGGGGAATATGCCGCAGCTTGAGATGGTTATTTTTCTTACCGAAATATGAAATCCGAACGAGTAGTTCATAATTTGAGCTGCTTTGATCACATTCTCGTAATTCATAAACGGCTCGCCCATTCCCATAAAAACTATGTTGTTGTTTTTTAAGCCTGTATACCGTCTTACCTGTCCGAGCTGGTCCAGTATCTCAGCGGGCTCAAGATTACGGATAAAGCCGAGCTTAGCCGTCTCGCAGAATACGCAGCCCATAGCGCAGCCAACCTGGCTTGAGACACAAACAGTCAGCCTGCCGTCTTCCGTTCCGTCATTCTTGATAAGGACAGTTTCAATAAAATGGCCGTCATGCGTCCTGAGCAGAAACTTTTCAGTTCCGTCTTTTTCGGAGATTGTCCTCTCTTCAAGTTCCAGCGGGTTCAAAATAAAATCGGAAGAAAGTTCAGCCCTGAGCTCCTTCGAGAAGGTAGTCATTTCATCGAAAGAGCCGCAGTTTCTGTCATATATCCAGCTGAAGAGCTGCTTTGCCCTGTACTCCTGAAGCCCTTTCTGTTTGAAGTAGGCGCCCGCCTCTTCAAGGCTAAGATTCTTTATCATTTTCAATTTCATTTATTTCGTCGATTTTATTCAGTTGATGTATAGCGATTTTGTTGTCTGGATCAATATCCAGAATTCTTTCTATGCAGGCCCTCGCCTCCGCGTGATCCCCCGACTTAACGAGAGTCATGGACCTGGCAAAGAGCGCGTTGACAAAGCGTTTGTCAAGATTAAGAGCTGCATCAAGATAGCGCAGGGCCTTTCCGTAGTCGGACAGCTGGTAATATGAAGCACCGCATATGTAATAGGCATACTTGTTGAGCTTCTCTGATTCAATATATCTGAGAATATACTCAATTGACTTCCCGTATTCATTAACTCTAAAATAACACTTGGCCAGATTGTAAAGAATTTTTTGGCTCTCAGGCATCTTCTCAAGAGCTTGCTCAAGAAGCTCAACAGCGCCATCAGGATTGTGCAGCGATATCAGCCGTTTTGCTTTTTTTACAGCGTCTACAGCCTCATCACGCACTAATTCGAGAATGATTATGGTGGCATCGTCCTTAACAGCTTCCTTGCCTGTAAACCTTTTTACGTCCTGCATGAGAGAATCGGCGAACTGTTCCAGTGGCCTGTCTCTGTGCCTGAGAATGGACTTCTCAAATCTCGCATTAGTGTACTTTTCACCGTCAGGCGCGACGGCCTCCGTAATTCCGTCAGAATACAGGATTACGCGGTCCGAGTAATTAAGACCTGTTTTCCCCTCGGTATATCTGTTTTCCTCATCGGCAACGATACCAATGAACAAACCGTCTGTATCAAGCAGCTCTATCTCTCCAGTCTCCTGCCGCAAAAGTACAGGCCTCTGATGGCTGGCATTTGTGTAGCTGAGATTATAGTCCTCATCAACCGTCAGCATAAAACATGTCAGAAACTCGGCAGTCCTGATGTTCTCAAGCAGAGTCCTGTTCACCTCTCTTATTATCTGGACCGGGGATGTGCTTTTCTCTGCCGCGCTGCTGAATAGAATCTTCGACATTGATGTCACAAGGGCCGCTGGAATGCCGTGTCCTGAGACATCGCCGATTACAACCCCGAGAGTTTCATTTTTCATTCTGTAGAAGTCGTAAAAATCGCCCCCTACCTCTTCCAGAGCCATGTGTCTGACTGCGACCTTGATTTCGTTCCATCCGTCGAATGAAACCGGAAGAATGCTCTGCTGAATAATATTTGCCATATTCAGCTGTTTTTTCATTCGGCTTTCCTTTTCCTTCAGCTGCTGTTCCAATTCAGCAATCCGATTATCCATGAACTCTGCCTGTTCCTCAAGACCCAGCACCTCTGTCTCGTGCTCTGCCGCGAGGTCAAGGAGGGAAAACTGTGCTTCTGCGGTAACGCCTTCCAGGGCCGGCCGTTTAAAAGCAGGCCTGCCTCCGCGGCGTATTCTGGCTATGGAATTACGAAGGTCGCTTAGCTGAGCGAGGACGGGAACAGAGGTGTACACGAGCAGACCGGTTGTAATCATAAGCATAACTAAAACAGGAAGCATCGCTAAACCTGATATATCCGCGCCGCGCTGCCCAAGCCTGTATGCCGATGGAAAGACAAATGCGAATTGAAGCAAGAACAAGATGAGAATAAGCAGGAGCCTTAATCCAGGGCCTATAGAAGAGACAGAGGTCTCGGCCCTTTCCGAGTAGTTGAGCGAATTGAGCAGCTCTCTCCTCTTGAACGATGTGCATGTTTCAGCGACATTGTATGACATTACGGAACTGAGCAGAATTGAGTAAAGAAATGCGATACCGGTTAGCCTGACAAAGCCTCTGAGCTCAGTACTGTCTAATACAGCTGACTGAGAGTGAAAATAGTACAGAGCTCCCGCCGTCATCATCCCCATAATAACGAGGTAGAGTATGGTGTTTAGCATCGAAAAAACCGGCAGGCTGCTCAGTGTTTCATAGAGAATCCTCTTTTCAACAGGGTCATTGACAAAACGATTTCGATGCCAGAGGTTAACCAGCCTGTGGCCCTGAGAAAAGGCCGGAATTCCCGCGAATGAAAGCAGCCCCCACTGTATCAGATGAAGCAGAAATGGAGCAAATATTGCCGCCGCAAAATAAGGGCTGATGAGAAAATTCAACTCAACCGAAGGCTGACCTACAAACAGCGCGGATACATAGAAAGAGGAAGCCGTAATTAGCAAAACAATAATATCTGTAAGCAGAGCAATCCTAAACGTGTATCTGAAAAGAAATGATGTCATCTTCCCTATCATTCAATCCGCCTCAATTATCGGAAATATCTATTTATCAACATGCGCCCGAGAAGTTATCAACAATTGTTGATAACTTTGTGAACAAGCTTTAGAATATTTTAAAATTGCTATTCCTCATCAACGTTTGACACCTCTTTAACACACCTGAAGCCGGCCGAGTTGTCCCTGTAGAGGTTTGGAATACCCGACGGATTTCTGTCTACAGACCGCAGCATATCCTTCCAGTGAAACCATCCACCGCCTCTAACCACTCTGTAGCGGTTCCCGAATTTTTCGTTCTTCTGAGTATTCCCTTCATAAGCTCTGTACCAGTCAGAGGTCCATTCAGGCGCGTTTCCGGCCATGTTGGCGATCCCGAACGGAGAATCCCCTTCGGGAACAAATGAATCTACGGGCAGCGGAGAAGGCTCAGCGCTGCCGTACTTTTTTTGCAAATCAGCAAGCCCCTTCTCATCGGCCCACAGCTCCATCGAGTTAGCCCTGCCCGGTTCAAACTCGTTACCCCATGGATATAGATTTCCTGAAAACCCTCTGGCAGCTTTTTCCCACTCAATTTCACTTGGAAGACGCTTGCCAGCCCACCTGGCATACGCCTCAGCCTCGTGCAAGGTGACCATTACAGGGCAACTGGCTTTATCGTCAGGATATCCGTCTTTAGCCCATGAGCGTGGCAGCGGAGCTCTGGCTGACCTTACAAAATTCATATAGTCTGAATTCGAAACCTCATACCTGTCAATATAAAAGAAGCCCGCAAACCTCTCAGACTGCGGAAACTCATCTCTGGCTCCACTATTCGATCCGAAAACAAATTTACCCTCAGGAATAAGTATCATTTCTCTTTTATCTATGGGGGATATTATCTTTTCCCGATATTCTGGTTTTTCGGTGACATAGGGGCTTGAGAAATCTCTCCTGTAAAGAGCCGGTGTTTCTGAAAGCGCGATGCGGCGCCCGGCCTGAACGACTTTCGCTTCAGGCCCGCTGTAGACCCTGTACACAGCAAGTACTCTGTAACCTGTATCAGTTTTCTCGCTCGACAGCAGAGAGACCTCTCCCTGAGCTTTTACACCGTCGATAATGTAATACTTCGAAACAGCAGGCTTTTCCGTAAAGGCCAGTGTTACCAGATTGCCCTTTCTAACCGCCTCTATTGATGCGTATATTTTATAGGCAGTTTCCCTGCCGCCCGCGGAACTGATCAGAACGAGCAGCAGAGCAACCGCAGTCAGTTTACCGGTCAAAAGGATTTTCATAATCAATTCTCCGCATCGCTGTAAAAAACTTTCATGTCAGGCCATCGCACGCAGGCCAGCGGGTGGCCGAGATGTACTCCGTTGTCGACTCCGACAAGACGGCGCTTTCTGTCTATAAACACGCCGGTCTTTCCCGAGATAAATACTGTCGGAGTATGTCCAAAAAATACCGTTTTATCCCAAACCCTGTTTGATTGATAAAACGGTTCCCTTATCCACAGCAAATCAAATTCCGTCTGAGACTCGACAGTTTCAACAAGCGGATTCAAGCCCGCGTGTACAGCAATAAAATCATCTCCCTCGAAATAAAGCCTGAGAGACTCAAAGAAAGATCTATGCTCATCAGGGAACGAGAACCCGCCCATGTGCTTCCGATAGCTAAGCAGAGTGGAATCTCCCCCGTTGTACCTGAAAACAGCTGAGCCGCCCCGGCCTGAGGCGTAGTTCAGCAGCATATCCTCATGATTTCCTTTAATAAAAACACAGTTCCTGGTGCCGGCAAATTCAATAAGCCTTTCGATTACCTCAAAGGAAAACCTACCCCTGTCGATATAATCCCCCAGAAAAACAAACATGTCCTCACGGGAAGAATCTTTTTCAAGCTTCACAAGCAAAGACCTCAGGCAGCGGTAACACCCGTGAATGTCCCCGACGAAGTATACCAACTGATCAGTCTCCTTTCAGGAAACCGACTATGCTCTCCAATTCGATGGGCTTCCTGAAATAACGGGCTCCCTCAAGAGCCTCTTCTCCGGCAATATCTGTTTCGTGTAGCACAACTGTCTTAAGACCGGACTTACATGCCGGGGCAATTACTTCGGCTGCCGCGGAAACAGAACTGTGATCAATGACCAGGCCTTTTGTGTCCGTTTCTTCGATTAGACCGGCAATATCCTTGGGACTTACGCGTTTGACGCTGTAACCGGATTCAGTGAGGACCTCAGAGAGAATCATTTCAACAATAAGGTCGGATACCGCAATCAATACTGTACCGGTTGTCCCTGTCTGAACTGGTCTCGATGTCTGATGCTTTTTGTTGTCCTCTCTTACATGCGCCATCGTTTCAAGGAATTCCATCGAAGGGAACGTAATTGTAATCTGACAGCTGTTTCCGCCATGCAGCGGCTTAAGCTGCACAACCGCGCCCATCTCGCTGAGGCCCGATGTGGCTGAAATGAGCCCCATCCCAATCTTCTTCACCTCATCAGGCTCGACAGTATATGAAAAAAAAGGTTTCTGAATATTTCTAATACCGGGGAAAGAAGAAGAGAGACGCTCATAGTTGATTTTTATAACAAGATTTGTCTTGTTCTCGGAAACAGAGAAGGTACATGACGTGTCCATGGACATGAAGGGGCGGAATACAAGCAATATGTCGTTTAAGGACTTTCTAAATTCCCTCTTGGGCACCATGATCCAGGAGGCCGGATGCCTGTCAAACACAAGGACTTCCTTTTCAAATCCGAAAAGCTGACCGGCGTCGTGTATAAGCTCCTCAACAAGCCCCGATACCTCAACAAGCTCCGGATCCTGTTCGGACAGAAAATCCTCGACATCGCCTCCCTCAAGAAACGACGTAGTAAGTACTATCAGGGAGTTGAGAACTGAACGGAACTCGTCTGGCGGATTATCACCGAACCATTCAATCGACTTATTCAGAAGAACATCGATGTTAAGATGCAGAATATTAAGAAGGGCCATCAGCCTCAATGAGTTCTCCTCGTTTAGCTTTCGGAGAGAATTGAGGATTATCTGTTCAACATTAATCTGCATATCGTGTCTCCGGAACAGGCTTTGTAATATTAACCGGCTCAACCAGCGTTCTTATGATACCGGAAGCCTCAGCCAGAGACCGAGCATCCATAACGCCGGCTATGTAATCTCTGAAACTGAAAACGGCCGTATAGATTCCCTTATCTGAACCTCTGACAAGCACCTGTGTACCGCCTGCCATAGTCATGGAAAAACCGCTTTGCCGCGAGATTAGCCTCATAAACACTATGGAGGCTTCTTCCTCATTTGCAAGCTTTTTAAAGAAAACATGCCTCTCATCACCTGAAAAGACTATTCTTCTGACAAAGCACTGTTTCAAGGAAGGCAAATTTTCAATACCGCCGCTGAAGAAAAAAAGCGGAGAATTATCGCCTCTGCTAAAAAGTTCCGTATAGCCCGGCATTCTGTCAGATTCGTTAAAAGTCAGATTCTTTTCAGCGGCATCAACAATTGAATCAGTTCCGTTCACAAACCTCATGGAAGGGACGATGCCGAATACTGCCGTACAGAACCTCCCTTTTACCGATATGATTCCATCATCAAACACAGCTCGGCCCAATCCTCTAAAGACCACGTCCTTTTTTCCCCAGAGAAACAGCGAAAAGAAATTCAGAGCCTCAAGACTGTGATTAAACTCAACTACGCACAGCCTCACTTCGATTTCAGGTTCAGGATACGGGCTGTAGACAGCGTTGGAAACAGAAACAACACTTCCGGAATCGATATCCGCAAATTCCTGCGGCAGCGGGCTTTTGCCTCTCACAAAATGTGCTGAAACAATCTTCCAGCCCGGAACAGCGGTTTCACGGGGGATATAGCCGGGGTCATTCTGAATGCCCGAAAGTCCCAAACAGGACAGGCCCGACAACATCGCAATCAGAAAAAGCATAGCGGGACGGCAAACAGCCGGCCTGCCGGCAAAGTAACCCCTGCTCAGAGCCGTCACCTTCTCGCCCCCCTTTTTGGATCAAGCGCGTCCTGAAGGCCTTCGCCGACGAGATTATACGCAGTAATGGTTAAAAATATTGCGAGGCCTGGAATGACCGTCAGCCACCAGGCAAAGTCCATGAAGTCCCGTGACTGCGACAGAATATCCCCCCAGCTCGGGGTTGGAGGCTGGACACCGAAACCCAGAAAGCTCAATGAAGACTCAATGAGTATCGTAGAGGCGATTCCGAAAGTTGCCGAGACAAGCACCGGGGCAAGTGAATTCGGCAGGATATGCCTGAAGATTATGGAAAAGTCCCGCGCTCCGACGGCCTTTGACGCTGTGACGAAATCGGACTCTCTGAGCCTGATAAATTCCCCCCGCACTATCCGGGCGATTCCTGTCCAGCCGGTAATCCCGATAACGACCATAACGCTCACAAGCCCGGGACCCCAGAGGGCCAATATGGTGAGAATCAGAAAGAATGTGGGGAAACACATGACAATCTCAATTATTCTTGATATTACAAGGTCAACCATTCCGCCGTAATACCCGGCAGCAGCCCCAATTATTATCCCGATAAAGACGTAGATAGATACAGCTATAAACCCAACAAAGATGGATACCCTTGTACCGTGAATCATTCTGGAGGCGAGGTCTCTTCCCTGCTCATCGGTCCCGAGATAGTGCTCTGATGACGGGCCGGTCACGACATTGTCCAGATCGTACTCAGAGGGCGAATATCTCACTGGAGGAAATATTTTAAAACCGGCGGCATCGTCACTTCTGAAGTCCGTATCGGCAAACTCCTCATAGTCCACAAAAAACGGGAAATACGTCGCCTCATCCGAAACATAAACGAAGGGTTTATTGCCCGCAAGAAACGGGGCAAATATCGCAATGAAGAACAGAAACAGCACGACATAGAACCCGGCCTTAGCCAGCCTGTTCTGTCCGAATTTTTCCCATACGCCATGCCAGTAACCGCCCCTCATGATTTTCCCCCAAGCCTGATTCTCGGATCAACAAGGGCGTATGTCAGATCAGAAAGCAGTATGCCCGCGAGCGTAAGCAGCGCGGATATTGCCGATATTGCCATAATCACAGGGATGTCTCTGGTTCCGATGGCCTCAAAGCCGAGTCTGCCCATTCCGGGAATGGCGAAAATTGACTCGACGATTACGCTTCCGCCAATCAACCCCGGGAGGAGCGACGCCATCAGGGTTACAAGCGGTATCAGAGAGTTTCTGAACGCGTGCACAAAAACCACCTTGTAGTTGGACAGCCCCTTCGCCTTCGCCGTAGTAATGTACTGCTGATTTATGACTTCAAGCATGTTCGCTCTCGTGTAACGTGACAGGAAAGCAAAGCCGCCGTAGGTAAGCGTTACCAGAGGCAGCACGAGATGATAGGCCGTATCGGCAAACCTCGCCAGAATGCCGGCGCTTTCGGCCCCTTCAGTGTGCAGCCCGCCAAGCGGGAACAGGTTGAGGTATTCACCGCCGGAGAGATACATCAGAAGCAGCAGAGCTATCCAGAAAGAAGGAAGCGAATAAAGCAGGAACAAGACGAGGCTCGTTGCCCTGTCGAAGAGCCCGTCCTTCCTCACCGCCGTGAATATGCCCAGCGGGATTGAAACAATATATATTATGATGATAGTGAGAAAGCTCAGCGTCATGGTAACAGGAAGGGTTTCCATTATCCTGACCGATACGGGCCTTCCGTCCTTACGCGACGTGCCCAGATCGAACCTCACGAACTTTACAAGCCACTCCGCGTAGCCCTCAATAACAGGCCTGTCTAGACCGTAGAGCTTTCTCTCCTCGTTGAGTATATCCTCCCCTACTGCCCCGGCTTTGAGAGCTCCCTCCATGCCGGCTTTAATCGAAGTGTAATCACCCGGGGCCAGCCTGACCATGGCGTACGTTACAAGCGTTATTCCGAGAAAAGTCGGTATAATAAGCAGGAGCCTTTTAGCCAGATAGCGCTTCATTCAGCAATCCTCCACTCCCTGATTTCAAGACCTGTGGTGTGAACCTTAACGTTGTCAAATCGCCTGCTGACGGCTGAAAGCGCGGGCGTACAGAACAGGAAAGTGTACGGCTGCTCCTCATGAAGTATCTCATGAAAGCGTCTGTACATCTTTTCACGCTTGGAGTCATTGAATTCCTTTCTGGCCGCCTCTATTATGCGGTCAGCCTCCCTGTTGGAAAAGCTGCAGTAGTTTGACCCGCTCGCGATCTGCGACGAGTGCCATAGCTGGTAGGGGTCGCTTGAATATCCCAGACTCCACGCCAATGTGGTGGCGTCAAAATCCTTCTTTTGGATTTTTTGAATGAATACCGCCCATTCGTAGCGGTTAATATTCATCTCAATACCGGAGCGCTGAAAGTCCTCCTTGAGTATTGTAGCGAGTCTCTCTGAAAACTTGCTGCCGGAGGATATCGTGAAGGTAAAAGAAAACTTCCTGCCGTTTTTATCGAGTATCCCGTCGCCGTCACTGTCGCGCCAGCCTGCTTCGCCAAGCAGCAGGCGCGCCTTTTTCTCATCATACGGCCACGGCTCAATTGACCGGTCATAGTAGCGGCTGAATATATAGAAGTTTCCGGTTACAATCTCTCCGTTTCCAAAAAGCAGCTTGCCGAGTATGTCCTTCCTGTTAATAAGATGGGTCATGGCCCTTCTGACCCTTTTATCCGAAAACATATCTCTGCGTGAATTCCATCCAATATAGCTGTAATTAGGGCGGTAGTATTTTAGCTTATAAAACATACTCTGAAAGCGTTCAGAGCCGGTCTGCCTGGCCCACTGTATATCGCGAAGCCCCATTACATCCAGGTCGCCCTTTTTCAGCATCTGCAGGGCCACGCTCGGTTCGGGTACTATTCTGTAGACGATTCGGCTGATCTCGGGCTTGTCGCCCCTGTACCTTTCATTTCTTACGAGTTCAATCTTCTCTGCAGTATTCCAAACGCTGAAGCGGTACGGGCCGGTGCCGACAGGTTTCCTGTTGTTAACATGCTCATTGAAGTTCGAACCGTCGTCAAATATATGTTTCGGGACTACCGGCATTGTTCCGCAGTATTCGAGAGCAAGAAAAAACGGCGACGCATAGGTAAATTCAACCGTGTATTTATCAATTATTACGCACGACTTGATGTCCTTCACATACACCTTTAGAGAAGCGCAGGCGGTCCGCGGGTCCATAATAGTCCTGTACGAATAGACAACATCGTCGGCTGTAAAGGGCTTTCCGTCGCTCCAGAGGACGTCCTTCTTCAGGTAGAACCTGAATCTCGTTTTATCAGGTGAGATTTTCCAACGTTCTGCCAGGCATGGCTCAAGATCAAGTGTATCGTTATTCCTTTCGAGAAGAGTTTCGTATATGTGGCCGTTAATGGTAGATGAATAGGCGTCTGTGGCGGTTATGGGATTGAGAGTATCCGGCTCGGCCGGAAGCTGCATACGGAGCGTTTCTCTCAAATCCGGACGCCCCCTGTATTTGCACGATGCAGGCGCAAGCATGGCCGATAAAAGCAGCATCGCAATTAATGGCGTTTTCATTTTTTTTTTGCAGAGTTTACAGTTCAAATATATTCCAAGAATGAGTGTTTTCATTTATTACCGTGATTATCGTTAAATACTGCGGCTATTTTCAATTTTTATTTGACTGATTATTTAATGCGTTCTTAATTATAACACAAAACCTAAAGGCATTTTAGAGATAATCACATATCATGTCAACCAATATAGACCTCATCTTTTTCTGCCACTGTCCGGAGAACAAATGACTATTCAGGCTTCAGGGCTTTTTGACCTGCCGCGGACAGCATGCCCTCTCTGCGGGAGCGCAGCTACGGAAAATCATCACAGCATTGACAGAGCCGTCCCCACATTCAAGGTGGACAGGTGTTTGAAATGCGGTTTCATCTTCATGAACCCGGCCTTTACGGACTCGGTAATAAGGTCATTCTACTCCGAAGATTACTACACCGGCAGGGCGGACTACTCCTATCTCGACGAAAGGAAGGGGCGCAGGTTCTTCGACTTCGTCTACAACGCGAGAATCAAGTCAATTCATCAATACGTCAAATCAGGCAGCTTTCTGGACGTAGGGGCTTCATTCGGAGGGTTGATGAAGGCTGCTGCCGCTTACTACTCACCGTTCGGAATTGAGCTTTCTCTATATTCGTCAGAGGCTGCCGCAGAATACTCAGGCGGCCGGGTCCACACAGGAACGCTTGAAGACTGCCCTTTTGAGCACAATTTCTTTTCAGTTATAACCATGATCGAGGTGATTGAACACATCAAGGACCCGGCCGCGGCCATCAGGTCGTGCTTCAGCCTTCTGCGTCCGGGCGGTGTCCTTGTCATTCAGACCGCGAACATGGCGGGCCGCCAGGCCAGGAGAGAGGGAAAGGCATACGGATATTACCTTCCCGGCCACCTGTCTTATTTCACAAAGAGCAGCCTCTCGCGGGCCCTCAAGACAGCCGGCTTCAGCCGAATCAAGGTCTTTCATCCCGTTGACTTTGGCCTCATTCCAAAGCTCAAAAAATCAAGAGGCTCATTTAAAAGCCTGCGGGACTACTCTGCCTGGTTCAGAATAGCCTTTTATCACATCAAGAGCAAAATCCGGTTTGGAAGCTTTTGTCTTACAAGCTCAATGACCGTCTACGCCTTTAAGGACAAGCCGGACAAAAACGGATTGACCGTTCAGCAGACGCCTAAAACATAGCTTCATATCATCTTTACAGGAAACAATACACAATGCCACGATTTACCTTCAGGAAGCGTCCGGCAGCTCAAGGTCCGGGGGCTGAGGCAGTTCTGCCCTTCTCCTTTTTTGTTTTTTTCACCGTTGCTTCTTTCGCTTTATACAGATATTTCGCGTGGACAATAGTCAGCGAGCGGTTCTCTCTGCTTCGCGGATTGAGTTTTTCCGAGTATATCAGCCTCGCTTTCATTCCGGATATTATAATGGTATCACTGGCAGCCCTTCTCTACCTGCTTATTTTCACACTGTTTAATAAAAGGCCGCTTGCGCGCGATATAACAGCATCCGCTTACACCCTGTTTCAGACCGAACTGCTGCTCATGGCAGGGGTTTTTTTCCGTGTCTATGAAACAACATTTCAGAGCTCTTTTTTCAATGATGAGATCAAGAGCGGGTTTGGGGATGTGGCATCGTCCTTTTTCGCCGAAGCGGGAAGCGGTTTTTACGCCGGCTCAGCCGTCTCACTGTTTGTTCTTACCGCGGCCAGTCTGCATATCAGAAAAATCAGGCAGCGTTACCCCGCCGCAATTTTGCTCGCCTTTACAGCTGTTCTTCTTTCAGCTCCGCTGGTTCTGAAAGCCATTCATTATCCTCTTTCCGGGACACTCTCGAAGCGTTACAGCAGCCTGCAGCCTGAGATACTTAAAGCCTCTCTCACAGAGATAACCTCCAATCCTCTGTTGAACCTTATAACACCTTCCCCGGCGCAGAACAGCGCGCGAAGTGCGGAGAAGACAGAAAACAAACTTCAGTCAGATATCGCAACGGGAAAGTATTCCAGCCTATCCATTGAGGAAAATAATTATATTCCGTCAGCGTGGAAACATCCCAAAGGCAAGAAATACAACATCATCCTCTTCTTCTTCGAATCCACTCCGGCAAAGTATCTTGATATGAAGGTTAACGGTAAATTCGTCATGCCCGCCTTCCGAAGGCTCGCCAGAAATTCACTGGCCATGAAAAGGCACTATACCAATTCGCCGCTCTCGGCCAACGCCATGCTGAACGTGCTCGCTTCAGCGCACGAGAGGATGGATAGCAGAGAGCTTGTAATACAGAGAAATCCGGACATCGGACTAAAAACAGCTCCCGAGATACTCGGGGAGAATGGATATTCGACATGTGTTATTCACACCGGCGATCTCAGGTATGCCGGCCAGAGAAGATTCCTTGCGGGCAGAGGCTTCGACAGAATCATCGAGTATGACGACCTTAAGAATATCCCCCCCCATAACAAAAAGGTCGGCTGGGGGCTTGACGAACGCTCAATGATTAAACCGGCGGTTGACTTTATCAGGCAATCAGGCTCGAATCCTTTTTTTCTCGTGATGCTTCCGGTGAACCCTCATCACCCGTACGCCATTCCGGACAACAGCTTCCGTATAACAGGAGAAATACCGGGTTCGCTGTCCGCCAGAGAGAAATCAAAAATGAACTACCTCAACTCACTTCACTATGCCGATTACGCACTTGGCGAGTTTGCCGACACGCTTGAAGCTCAGGGACTCATGGATGACACCCTGCTCCTTGTCTTCGCGGATCACGGCGAGGCGTTCTACGAACACAGAGGCAACTACAACCATCCGTTTTATCTCTACGAGGAGAATGTCAACGTCCCGTTTATTATCTACAATAAGAAGCTTTTTCCGGAGCCCGTGGAGAATAAAAGCCTCACATCGCACATTGACATACTTCCTACAATACTGGATATTGTCGGAGCGCCTGCCCATCCTGCGCACGAGGGAAGAAGCATCGCCTCTTCAGGGCCGGCAAGGCTTGCCCTGCTGCACACCTTCTGGAAGGATGATATCACATCGATCAGAGACGGAGAGTGGAAGTATATAATCCGCAGCAGGGACTCATACGAAGAGCTCTACAACCTGGCTAAAGACCCCGGCGAGAAGAACAACCTGGCGTTAGTTAACAGGGAAAAGGCGATGACGTTCAGAAGCCGAATAGAGTCGGCAAGGCTTCATAACTCCGAGTTCTACCGAAAAGCCGGTGTAAAGAAGAGGAGCAAAGCTGCCAGCAGGGACTAAATCCCCCCGCCATTGTTAAAGCGCATACGGGATGCACGCTGCTGTACTACTCTGACACCCGGCTCTACGTCGTTGGTCACCCAGACATTGCCGCCTATTTCAGCGCCCCTGCCGATGGTAACTCTGCCGAGGATGGTAGCGCCCGCGTAGATAACAACATCGTCCTCAACTATCGGGTGCCGGGGAACTCCCTTAACCGGATTGCCTTCAGAATCAAGAGGGAAGCTCTTCGCTCCGAGCGTTACCCCCTGATAGATTCTGACGTTTTTCCCGATGATGCAGGTCTCTCCAATTACAGTACCGGTGCCGTGGTCGATAAAGAACTTCTCGCCTATGGTCGCTCCCGGATGTATGTCGATCCCGGTGGCGGAATGCGCGCTTTCGGAAATTATCCTCGGAATGATCGGCACTTCAAGCCTGTAAAGCACGTTCGCTATCCGGTGATTTGTGAGCGCCGTTATGCTGGGATAGCAGAATATTGTTTCGCCTATTTTTTTTGCCGCCGGGTCGCCTTCAAAAGCCGCCAGGGCGTCAAGGGCCAGCATTCTTCTTATTTCAGGGATTGACTCGAGAAACTGGTCTGCAATCTCCAGGGATTTTTTTTCACAGTCAACACAGCTCAGCTCCTCTGAACAGTAGAAGCAGAATCCCCGCTTAATCTGGTCGGTCATGATCCTCATGGCCCGCTCAAGATACGATCCTGTTGTGTACTTTATCGAAAAGGGGGAAAGCTCTATATTGTCAAAATATCCGGGGTAAATGATTATTTTCAGAAGCTCTAAAGCCTCTTTGAGATCGCGTATTGAAGGCATCGGTACATTATGCGGATTTGACCCGTGATACACCGCGCTGTACGACTCGGGACGGCACAGATCATCGACGACCCTCTCAATACTCATTGCAAGCCCCTGTTCTCTGGAGCCGTCCCCTTTTTTTTTGGAAACAAGCATCTTAACCACACCCGAATGGATTTCAGCCGCTAACGAACTGATGAGATTAGAACAACAACTTCCATTAAGCTGTCAAGAGAGAAAAGGAATATTAGCGTATATTTAGCTTTCCGGATAATCCATCCAAACGATGGTCCGCTGCCATCAGCTATGTGGAAATATAATTTTGTTAATAATCTTAATTCAAATGAATGGTTTATAAATCTCATGCGATGCCAGGTAATTTTTTTATTTATTTTTTTAATTGACTTGATTTTTTATATATGGTAAGTGTTGAGGCACAATTTCTGGTTCTGAATTTTGTAAAATGTGTCGAGGACACAGCAGCCCATACCGCTGTTAATGTGCAGTATTCTTGTATGTGAATTTCCGCACTTCTGTTCTTACGTCTCCCGACCTGCCCGTACAGTTTTCAAACCAGACCATTTCAACAACAGACGAGGTGTACGATGTCAGTAAACATTTATGTAGGGAACCTTCCTTACAGCGTAACAGAGTCAGAGCTGCAGAATCTTTTTGGTCAGCATGGCGAAGTGGTTTCAGCAAAAATCATTATGGACCACCTGTCCGGGCGGTCAAAGGGTTTCGGGTTCGTGGAGATGAAGGACAACAACGAGGCGAACGCCGCAATCGAGCAGCTTGACGGCAAAGACATTATGGGAAGGAACGTAAAGGTTAATCTGGCAAAACCAAGAACTGACTCGCCACGTCCAGCACGTTACTGAATATGAATGTGAAAACCGGCACTTAACGCGCCGGTTTTTTTATTTTCAGCAAGTCGCAGACATCCAGCTAACATGGAAATTCAGCAGGAGCTTTACACGCTATGCGTGTGGTCCAGACAGGTCGCAGGCATTGGAGCTGTAGAGACGACTAATAAGGTCGACCCTGCATCCTCTTGTCAGATATGGAGGCTTGTTTTCTCTCGCAAAGCACACTAAGTCCCTGATCTGGAACTTCATGGACTATTATTACCATTCAAATTACAAAGCTGCTTAATGCATTTTCAAAAATAATATTCTCTGCGTACTTTGCGAGAACATCATTTATGCAGGCGTTTAGTATAGTTTCTTTTGAAGTTTGCTTATTTTCACGAGATGTTGGCTTCCCTCCTCATCTTGTCATCCTCGGGGGGCTGCGTATCAAGGTGAGGTAGAGCCGCCCAATTTGGGCGGCTCTACCGGGTGCCGTAACCTAATGCCTGTTAAATCAATATGATTACGTAATATGGACAAAATGTATAATCATTCAAACGCAGCAGGACGCGTCGCTTTCCGGCTCCGAAGGAGCCTGACTAAATAAAGCAATCTCTCAATATATTATTTCACAGTGACTAATTCTTTGGACATGGATGTCCCATCGCCCTCCGCGTAGGAGATCCCTTTTTCATTGGTTACTTTCTTTTTTGGATCGAAAAAAGAAAGTAACGAAAAAGGTCTCACACTCCCAGTGTGAAAATGGCCGGCAAGCTTCCTGCCAGGAGAGAAGCGTCTCGCGCAGTACAGCGAGATAAAGCCTACGGCAACACCCCTTCCCGCGGCTGACTGCAAGACAGTCCGACAAACAGGATGTTTTAGTTCCGAAGTCCGCCAGAAAGGGGAAAATACGATCGTCAAGCTGGAATACAATTGCGGAATTAATAGTCTGCAGGCACAACTACCACGTTTTAGTTTTCCTGATATTCTTTGATTTTATTGTTGATGATTTCGCTTAATAGGGGTTTACTCTATGCCGACTTCTGTACTGTACTTTCTTTAAGAAGCACTTCTGCTGATATCCCCAAGCCTTTACTCAGATTGCGAATCATATTTATACTCAAAGACCTTTTTCTGTTTAAAACCTCCGAAACCTTTGACTTCGATCCTATATATTGAACCAAGTCTTTTTGTGAAAGACCCTCTTGTTCCATTCTAAATTTTATTGCTTCAACGGGATCAGGCATGTCAATATGATAATGCTCATCTTCATATTTGGAAACAATCAACGATAAGAGGGCAAGCTCATCAGCTTCTTTTGTGCCTTCAATTGGATCGATATCTATAAGTTTTTCTATCCTATTTAAGGCTGTATTGTACTCTTCTTCTGTTTTTATAATTTTAATTTTCATAAAGCTCTCCTCCTTTATGTATCTATGCTTTTCTACGGGAATTTGTTTTTATCATATTCTGCATGAGTCCCCAGCCATTTTATAAAGACCATCTGGTTTTTATATGCTATTTTTACAACAATACGATATCGATTTCCCTTAATATTAAATACCACATGGTTATCTGCCAAAAAGCTTGCAGAAGCAAATTTTCTTTTAATATCGACAGGACCTGCCCATTTTGCTCTGACTGTTTCGTTGTACCAGGCTTCAAGCGAAGTTTTGACGTCCGCGTGTTTTTTTATAAATTGCGACACTGTTTTTCTGCAATGTACTTTCATAGATACATAATAATTGGAAAAGAAAAAAAGTCAAGGCAATATTCCCTTATAGGGAACCTTTGATAATTAAAAGCCTTAGTCGATGATGATAACGGCGCTGCAACAGTCGAGTAACAGCAAAGGCCAAGCCTTTCCGGCGCCAAAAATATATTGGCCGAAAAGCAGGATGCTTAAGTGTCGACGGCCTACAGGAGGTAGAAAAAGCCGTCGACCACTTTCGCCCGGACGAAAGTGACGAAGAAAAAGGTCTCACGCTCCCAGTGTGAAATAGACGGCAGGCTCCCTGCCAGAAAAAAGCGTGTCGCACAGCACAACGAGATAAAGCCTACGGCAACACCCTCCTCGGAGGAAGTTCCCCAAGATACTGGTAAAGGTAAGTCTTAATCTTCCCGTTATACAGTTTACGGTTTTTATCAGATTTTCTGCGGAAGTGCTTTTCGAACTCGGGATGAGCGGTGAGAATAAAATATGACCACTCGTCCAGACCTGAAAAAGCAGCCCCCATTTCCCTGTAGACATTCTCGGCGTCTCTTTTGTCTCCGAGCCTCTCGCCATAGGGCGGGTTTGTTACGATGCAGCCGAACTTCTTCGATGAGCTGAATTCAGAAACTGGTTTTTTTTGAAATACGATGAGGTCCGCGACCCCGGCCCTTTCCGCGTTCTCACGTGCCTTTTTAAACTGCTTCCATTCAATGTCGGAAGCCATAATTGAAGTTTCGAATCTCCTGATTTTACCCTCGGCCTCTTCGCGCGCTGTTTCCCACATCTTCTGATCGATAAGCCCCCAGCTCTCGGCGGAAAAGGCGCGTTTAAGGCCCGGAGCTATATCCGCCCCGATCATGGCCGCTTCAATCGGAATAGTACCGGAACCGCACAGCGGATCGCAGAACAGCCTCTCCGGATTCCATCTCGAAAGAAGAATGACGGCAGCGGCAAGCGTCTCGCGCAGCGGAGCATCGCCGCCTGCCTCGCGGTATCCGCGCCTGTGAAGCCCCTTCCCGCTGGTATCCAGCGAAATGGCAGCCACGTCATTTAGCATTGATATCTCTATTTTAAATTCAGCGCCGTCTTCGGGAAACTGCTGAACACCGTGCCTGGCCGACATGGCATCAACGACGGCCTTCTTGACAATCGACTGACAGTCAGGGACGCTTCTCAGCTTTGACTTCACCGATTTGCCGACAACATGCATAAAGGCGTTTTTGGGGAGAATATCGGCCCACGGGACGGCAAGGGCCCCCTGGTATAGCTCTTCAAAGTCAAGAGCAGGAAACTCGGCAAGAACTATATAGACCCTCTCCGCGGTACGGAGATTAATGCTGCACTTTGCTATATCAGCGCCGGTTCCCCGGAAGATTACCCGTCCGTTTTCGGCCTTCGTGTTTTCAAAGCCGAGCGAAAAAAGCTCGCGCTTCAGGACCGACTCAACCCCGAAAGAACAGCTTGCCGCCAGATTGTATTCGAACATGGCTTCTCCTTAAGCATCCAGTGACGGACAAAGCCTGCCGTTTCAGCGGCTTAGAGCTCGGCTACATTCTCATAGCCGCTATCCACGGAAATATTTTCTCCGGATACTCCGTCAGTCTGACTGCTCACAGGCTCCTCGCCGTAGTCCGAATCGTCAATACTTTTATCTTCTTCTGTCTCTCCGCTATCGGCCATCCCGTCCTCAATGCGGTAGAGAATCTCCTTCGTGCTCATCTCCTTCCATTTCCTTGCCGTATCCGCGTGTTTGCCCCCCGGATAATCTCTGAGATAAGTCTGAAACTCCCTTGCTGCAAGATCGAACCTGTCCGCAAGAAAGTATGAATATCCGCACTTAATCCGCGCGTCTTCATCTTTATGAAAGTATGAATTGGAAAGCACCCTGTTGAAATAGGATATGGCCGATTCATACTTTTTTAGGGCAAAAAAGTTTTCACCGATCCAGTACAGCCCGTTCTCGGTCTTTTTATCGCCGGGGAAATATCCGATCATCCTTTTAAAAAACTCAATCGAAGCATAATAAGCGCCTTTTTTAAACGAAGATATTCCGCTCTGATATATCTGATTCAGGTACGATGCTTTAACGTCCTTTTCGTAGCGGCTAAAGCTGCCGTAATACTTCAAAAAATACTCATAGAGATCGTATGCCTTGCTGTCTTCTCCGAGGTGCTTAAAGGCCCTTGCCTTTCCAATTATTGCTTCCTCATTATGTCCGTTTTCTCTGAGAGCGATATCAAACATCCTTTTCGCTCTTGCGTATTCAGCGCTTTTAAGGCTTGAATGCCCGAGCTCGCTGTAGATTCTGCTTCTCATATCCGGGTTGTCGGTGTCGGCAAGGGCATTCATGAGCTGATGAGTCCCTTCCTCCGTCTGGCTTTTCAGAATGTTAAGCCTTGCAATCCTGGTCCTGATCTCAGTTTTTAGCCCGCTGCCGAGCTGCGGATTATTTTTCAGAAGGTAAATATACTTAATATACGCAAGCCTGTTAAGGCCCAGCTTTTCATATCCGAGGGCTATCAAATAGTAAGCTTCATCTGCGGCTTCAGTATCCGGATATTTAGCGACGACTCTCGTAAAAACGCTAATAGCCTGATTCAGAGATTCAGTTGTTCCCCTTTCGAGAATCATCCTCCCTTCAACGTTAAGCTCTCTTGCCTCGTTCTCCGGTTTTACATATCTGTCATAATACGCAAACAGCGCGAGCCCCGCGCATATCATAAGAATTCCGGCAACAGCCCCTTTCTTCATAATCCATACCTCATCGTAACCTCATAGACGCGAATTCAAACCAGAATGACGCTTCTTTTGAATAGTACTTCTTAAAGTCGCTGTAGACCAGATTTGTCATAGCCCCTCTGAAATCGCCTGTCTCAATCTGCGATCTCGCCACAAACAGCCTCGCCTTCGCACGGGCCCTCGGCTGAGTCCCTGTTTTCAGGTATTCCCCCAGCTGCTCCTTCGCCTTCTTAAAATCCCCTTTAAAGAAAGAGCTTCTCAGAATTCTGTTCACGGCCTCAAGCTCAGAAACGTCATCCTGCCGGCTGTCACTACCGTATTCATCGGGAATAATCGGCAGAACATCAAAGCTCCCGGCATCCGGTATCAGAACATCGCCCTTTGCCGTGTTTTCCGCGTCATCCGCCTTCTTCTCAGTGCCTACCCCGGCAATGGTGAAGTTTATCCCGGGAACTATATTGTGCCCGGCAAGCGAATTTGAATCATATGGAACGAGCCCATATAAGAACTTCCCTGCCGGTACATCTGTGTCAATAAACCTTCCGGCTATTATCTCAACATCATCAATATGTTCAGCATCATTTAGCTCCGAAATTGAAGATACATTTCTAACGGTTCGGTAGACCTTAAAGAACTTGTTTCCCCTCCTGCCTGAATAGTCCCAGGTCAGCAATACGCCTTCATTAACAGTCTTTGCCCTGATCGCTATTACCGAATAATAATCCTCAGTCCTTCCGCTATCACGGCCTGCAAAGTACACACCTGCGGTAGTAAAGTTCTCTCCCGCCTTCATTGCGATCAGCTCCTCTTTACCTGCAGGCTTTACTGTCACCGCGTAGAAGTACGTTCCTGATGAGGTCATTGTCTGATCCACAAACGCCGTCTCATCAAGCGTCACCGTCACCTTCTCAGACTCCCTCAGCCTGCCGGGGCTGTCTATGACAGCGCTGCTCCTGTACACAGTATATGTATTGCCGCTGCCGGGAGCTCCATCCCACTGAACGAGAATATTCCCGCCCTGAATAAGCCTCGCGCTAATACCGTTACGCGCGGTGTTTTCGGTTGGCTTAGCCGTTGTATCAGTATAGACAGAGAAAATAGTGTAATTTACTCCGGCGTAAAGCTCCGCGTTTCCCGAAAGCCTCTCTTCTGCCACAACAGCATAGAATGAACCTTCCGCCTGTGCCGTGCCGTCCACAGCCGCGTTCCTGCCGTAAAGCTGCGAAATCCTCACAGCTGAAGCCTGTCGCAGCTTTTCCGCGCTGTCAATAACGCCCGTGCTTTTAAATACAGCAAAACTGCCTTTGTAAGAAGGATTTGCATCCCACGTAACAATGGCACCTCCTCCGCTGCCGGAAATCTTCTCCGCTCTTATATTATAAGCGACATAGGGAGGATATGAGCCCGAACCATCTGACGGCTTCCCCTGCTCATATAGAAATTGAGAAAACGCCCCATGCATAGCTGAAAAAAAAATTATTGCGGATATAAGCGTTGTATAAATCGGGAAATATTCCCGTTTTTTCCCCATATCGGACAACTCCAGACTTTAATAATTAATTTTCGACATTATGTTCCCTATTCTGAAACCAATATAATCATTATTTGCCAAAACTCAACCCCTTATCAACATCCCGCTGCCGCTTCAGGCATAAACCTGATAAAGTGTTAATCATCAATTCACTGACATTCGATTTAAAAGGCTTACATCTCTCAAAAAAAAACCATAACTGTAAAAAAATCATTTACAACACAGGCTCTCAATGAGGCTGATAATAATTTAAGAGGCCGCTTTCAGGGCCTGTTAAATCTATGTCTGAATTTGAACTGAAAATAAGAAGAAGAGATCTTGACAGTCTCATTGAACTGATACTCTCCTATAACCCTCAGGCAGATATTGATCTTCTGCGCTCCTGCTACATCTATGCCGAAGAAGCCCATCAGGGGCAGACACGTCTTTCCGGAGAACCGTACATCATTCATCCTCTTGAGGTCGGTATAATACTCGCCAGCCTCAAAATGGACACGATTACTATCTGCGCGGCGCTGATGCACGACGTGGTTGAGGATACCGGAACCACGCTTGAGATCATCAGGGAGCGTTTCGGTGAAGAGATGGCAATCCTGATTGACGGTGTCACAAAAATATCCTACATAAAGAATAAGTCCCGCGCGAGCGCTCAGGCTGATACTCTCAGAAAGATGCTCATGGCAACAGTCCGGGATATACGTGTAATCATCATCAAACTTGCCGACAAAACACACAACATGCGCACCATCATGTTTCAGCCTATTGAAAAGCAGTACCGTATCGCAAGGGAGGTTCTTGACATCTACGCCCCGATTGCCAGAAGGCTGGGGATGACAAGAATCAGCTCTGATCTTGAGGATATGGCTTTTCACGTCATATACAAAGAGGAGTACGATTACATCAGAGAGCTCCTCGCGCAAAAGGAACCCGAACGGGAACAATACCTGAAGAAAATACGTGAGACCGTTACCTCAAGGCTCAGCGAAATCGGGCTTGAAGCTGAAATTACGGGAAGGGCAAAGCACTACTTCTCAATATTCCGCAAGATGAAACTGAACAACAAGGACTTCGATGAGATATATGATTTGAGAGCAATACGCATTATAACACACGAGGTCAGAGACTGTTATGCCGTTCTCGGAGTAATTCACACCCTCTGGACGCCTTTAGCCGGACGCTTCAAGGACTACATCGCAGTCCCGAAGACAAATATGTATCAGTCTCTGCACACAACCGTTATAGGCCCGGAGGGCCACCCGCTCGAAGTTCAGATAAGGACCAGAGAGATGCACGAAACAGCGATTATGGGCATTGCCTCTCACTGGCTCTACAAGGAAAACCGCAAGCCATCCGCCGGCGATTACAGGGACCTCGAGTTTTTCAGAAACATCAATAAACTTTATGAATCGTCCAACGATTCACGTGAATTCCTCAACGACCTGAAGATGGACCTTTACGAAGATGAAATCTTCGTCTTTACTCCCAAAGGTAAGATTATCAGGCTTGGCAAAGGCGCAACGCCCGTCGATTTCGCGTTCGCGATTCATTCGGAGGTCGGCTTTCATACCTCAGGAGCGAGGGTAAACAACAAGATCGTCCCGCTCAGAACCCGGCTGAATAGCGGCGACATCGTCGAAGTGCTCACAAGCAAAACCGGACACCCTTCGGCCTCCTGGCTCAAGTACGTCAAGAGCTCGGGGGCCAGGTATAAAATCAGGGCCTGGCTCAGAAAGAACCGAAGCAAAGATGATGAAGCGGCCCAGAAGTCCGGAGAATCCAAAAAGCGCAAGGAAACACCGACCGCCGCGGTCAAAATACCGGAAGAGGAACAGATTAAAATCCGCCGTGTTTCCAACGGCTCGCAGAACGCAATCAGCGTTGACGGAGACAAAAATGTGCTTATCAGGCTCCCTCAGTGCTGCCAGCCTATTCCTGGTGACGATGTTATTGGTTTCATCACAAGGGGGCGGGGAATAACTGTGCACAAAAGGAGCTGTCCCTCTCTAAAGCGGCTTGAAAGAGAGAAAGAACGGTTTATTAAAGTTGTATGGGAGAAGTCTGATAAGGCGGCATATCCTGTGAAAATCGCTGTCGAAGGGGTTGACAGGCCTAACCTTCTCAAGGATGTTGCCGATGAGATATCACTCTGCAGCACGAACATACTGAAGGCTGAGGCTGAGGCAAAGCCAGGAGGCAATGCCCTTTTCAAGTTCACTCTTCAGGTAAAAAGCAACGAACACTTCGGCGAAATCGCCTCAAAGATAAGACAGATAAAAAATATAACAAACGTTTACAAGCTCAACGAAAAAGTGACATTAAAATGAGCAGACCATCTGACAATATTAAAATACTGTTAGCGTCAGGCTCACCCCGCAGGCGTGAGCTTCTCAGCCTGCTGACGCCGGAGTTTCTAACCGCCGTTCCGGGCATTGACGAAACACGAAAGCCCGGAGAAAGCCCGACCGAATACGCTCTTAGACTTTCATCGGAAAAACACGATGAGGTAGCAAACGCCGATACACACAGCAAGCCTCTTTTCACAGTGGCTTGCGACACCATCGTTTCACTTGGCGATACGATATACGGCAAACCGGCGTCGTTCGATGAAGCGGTACAGACACTGCAAGCCCTTTCCGGAAGAGAGCACAGCGTCATTACCGCAATGACCGTCTCTCTCGAAAGACCGGGTCAGGCAGCAAAACGCGGAAGCTATTCGGAAACAACGGCGGTAAAATTCCGCCCACTCAGCGAAACAGAAATACGCGATTATCTGGAGGGGATTGAGTACAGTGACAAGGCCGGAGCCTACGCCGTGCAGGAAAACGGGGCTAAAATAATCGAAAGGGTTAACGGATCAATCTCAAACGTTGTAGGCCTGCCTCTCAGACTTCTGATGCGCATAATGTCCGAGTACGGCCTGCTCGACGCATGCCCTCTGGAGGGACTCTGCGCCGGCTCGGCCATGAAGGTTCAATAACTATTCCTTTCTCGCTGTGTCGCGCTCTTTCAGCGCGGCAACCATCTGCCCGAAGACATGATAGAAGGTTCTGAGCTCATCGCTCTCACGAAGAGGCCTCAAATTAGGATAGCGCCCATCCCTGATCTCCTCCATGTGGCGGGTTATTACAAAAAGCGGGCCTGATATACGATGAGTTTTCCGAATCATCATCATGAAGAGAATAAGCGCCTGCGCAGCGATGGCAAAGATCATGGCGAAAATCAGAATCCGGTTTGTCTCAATCATGTTTGACATTGCTTCCATGTTATCTGAATGATTAATCGCAATCTGCTTTATTGCCTCTCCATGCGCCTCTTCCTGTTCAGCTGAAGTGATCGAAGTAAGATAATGAACGATATTATCCTCAATTACGGAGATATTCTGTATCCTCGAATTATTGTAGAGAACAATGAGTGATATCGCCGCGATTACAGCCGCCGAGATCAGCGTCACAACTGACAATACAGAAAACGCTGTCCTCAACTGAAACTTTCTGTCTATTAGATACTGCTTTCTTAGTTTTTTTATTCTTTTTGTTTCCATTTCAGGCTCCTGGTTTTCTATTTAACTGATTCAAGCAACTCTTCAACAATCTGTTTTATGTACGGATCAGTTGAGCGCCGGCAGTAAACCGAGTACGGCACCGGAGGCATAATTTTCATTTTGTAAATCTTGTAGTAGTTGGTCTTAAAAACCAGATCGTATTCATTGTCCTTCTTTCCAAAGAAAAACTCGCTCATAATAGATGAGGGCTGGTCTGGATCGTACACCTTGACGGCGTACCCGTGTTGGTCTTTAAATACATCGCGTCCCTCATTAAGCTTGAACTTCAAAACATCCATAGATCTCATCTTGTAAGAGTATGTATTTTCAAAGGCCTTTCCGGTTATGATATCAGATTTCATTTTATTAAAGTCTGTGTACGACTTTGAAGATGACTTAACTGGTGCCGCGAATTTCTGAGTATCAGGATAGTACTCAGTGATTCTGTCACTCTTACCGTCTCCATCCTCATCAATAATATGCGATAAAAACACTTCAGCTGCTGAAAACTCGCTGAATATAATGTGAGTGGATTTCCCAAGGGATTGGAGGAAAAAATAATTCCGGTAATCTTTAGGCACCGGTAAAAGCTTTATTCTCTCAGGTGACATGTACTCGGTGTAAAACGAGGCAGCCGAAACAGCGGCAGCCAGAGCAACAAACGCCAGGAGCAAAATCTTTATAGTATTTTTTCTCATACCGGCCTCTTCCTTCTGTGCCGGAATGAATTTCAGGATATTCCAGCACATTTTAATATTTGTAAATATTATAAGATTACCCACGTCATTATTCAATGATATTTTAATATAAATCAAAAATTATTCGTAAAATGGAAAACATATGAATATTTTAGCACCTGAAATTAAACTCATCGTCCGAAGGAGAGCGTGTCCATACCGCCTAAACACGAGATATTATGTTTTTCCGTCTTCGCACCGGAACGCGCCTGCAAAGAGCTGATGATTAAATACACCGCTATTACACAGCACATCTCGATGAGTTTTTAACATACTGAGTTATACTATATAAATATTTCTTGACTAAACACCGATATCTTGAATATCAAAGAATACATCCTCAAAAATAATTCATATCATGGTCTGCTCATGAAAAATAAATACATATTCATTCCAGCACTTACAATCCCGCTCATACTGTTTACAATTTTCTTAAGCTTTAAAATTTCCGGGGCAGCATCACACACTGATACTTCTGATATTATTGGAACAAAGGACGCCTTCAAAACGGTTGACAGCTACATCTCACATCTCCAAAAGTCTGTTAATTTCAAAGAGATAAAGCTAAATATCATCACCGTCGAAAAAGGCGACAACTTCTGGAAAATTGCTCGAAAATACGGGGTTGATATTGACACCCTTATCGCAGCCAACCCCTTCTGGGAAGATCTTCTTGCAAGGATTGACCAGCGCGTTGTTGTTCCGGATACGAAGGGTGTCCTTGCCTTTGTAGACAGCTTTGACGGCATAGAAGCGCTCAGGAACCAGTACAACGCTGAAAAATCAGACATTTTGCTTCCCGAGTTTCCGGCATTCTACCGTATTTCCCGCTTCTTCAAGTCAGATCCTGAACCGATCGCGGTTTTCATCAAAGACACCAGGCCAATTACTACGGCGATGACAGACAGTCTTGCGGCTGAGTATTCGCTCAGAGAAAAATTCAGATCACCCCTCGGAGGAAGATACAGCTCATTCTTCGGCAAGAGGACCCATCCCATATACCGCTCACGAGGATTTCACAACGGTATAGACATTGCCGCACCGACAGGAACGCTCATCGGCGCGGCGCGTGAAGGTGTCGTAACTTCAACAGGCTGGATGGGAGGATACGGTCTCGCGGTCATTGTTGAACATCCTGAAGGATACAGAACCCTATACGGGCACATGTCAAAGGTTCTCACCGCGCAGGGTCGAAAGGTCAGGGCCGGGTCCATTATCGGAAGGGTCGGCTCAACCGGTCTTTCAACAGGACCTCACCTGCACTTTACACTCTGGCACAACGGCCGGCTCATCAATCCAATGAAAATTCTATGGTGAACAGTTAACTATGCAGACAGACAACATTGCGGCAATCATCAAGAAGGCCGAAAGGCTTTCAGAGCTTCTCGAAAATCATGAGATCACATTAAAATACAAGCAAAGCCTTGAGGTCATGAAAAGCGACAGGAAGGCTCAGGAGCTCCTGGCAAAACTCGTCCTGCTCGGCCGGGAGATTAACGGAACTGGAGAAAGCACAATGTCACCATCTGAAAGAGCGCATTTAACGGCAGAATTCGAAGCCAATCCCCTCGTGAGGGAGCATATTCTAAACGAGAAGGAGTACCTTAAGCTCGTCACAAACGTACAGGAACGCATCAAAAATCCGCAGGGAGCTTAGAAACCGGAGAGCTTCCAGACTCCGTAGGCGGGTTCCTCATAGGGATGCGCCTTTTTCATTGCCTCAACAGCGTCTTTTACGCTTGAATCCCCGCAAACCATTTCAACCAGATATTCACTTACCCTCTCGACCTTCCCGTGATGCCCGACATACGGATTGCTTCCAGAAAGAGGCCTGAACTGCCCCTCACCCGCGGTCTGCCAGCAGCACATATCATAGCTGCCTATGCGGCCGGCTCCGGCTTCAAACATGGCGTTCTTTACCTCTTCAAGTTTCTCAGCCGGAACATAGAAGGAGATCCTGTACATTATTTTAACCTCGCGATAAGAAGTGTAACATCGTCCTTCCTCGGGATATCGCCTGTAAAGTTGTCCAGGTCTTTTACTGCGAGATCGGTCAGCTCGTGCGGGCTGCATCCGTAGTTGGCCGTCAATGAAGCGTAAAACCTTTCAAGCCCGTATTCCTCTCCATGCTTATTTCGCGCCTCATCAACTCCATCGGTATGCAGTACAATGTAGTCTCCCTTTTTTAAAGTAACTTCATTGATTGCGGCGAGACTGGAAAACAGGTCAGTGCCGGCAGCTCCGAGAGCTATGCCGCCTCCCGGAAGTGTCCGCACCTTTCCTTCTCGCAGTATTATTCCCTCACAGTGCCCGGCGCTTGTGTACGTCAGCTTTCCGGTTTCCGGGCTGAATATCCCGTAAAACATTGTCACAAAGTAATTTGAAGCGGTATTTTCTTTCAAATAGGTATTTATCTGCTCAAGCACCTTTTTTGTACTGCCTGTTTTGCCGCAGTAGATATGCAAAAGGGTTCTTGTCATAGCCATTACAAGGCCCGATGCCACACCATGTCCGCTCACGTCGGCAATGCATATCGCGTACCTTCCGTCATCGAGCTCAATCACATCGTAGTAATCACCGCCCGCTTCACTCTGCGCGGAGTAATACGCTCCGAATTCGGCAGATGCGCTTTCCGGAAGAGAGCCCGGCAGCAGGGCAGACTGGATTTCTTCAGCTGTCTTAAGTTCATCGGCCATGCGTTTTTTTTCAAGCATCTCCGACTGGGCCTTCTGCAGGTTCGAAGCCATCATGTTAAATATGTCCGAAAGCCGGCAAAGCTCGTCGCTGCCGTTAAGCATAATTCTCTGCGAGAGATTTCCACGGCCTATCTGATAAGCCCCGTCTCCCAAAATTTCAACCGACCTGATTATGAAACCCGGGAAAAGCAGCGATATTACAGTAACCCTGAGAAGTATGCTGATTATCAGGTTAATAAGTTCATCGCGGTTCTCCTTCATCTCCCGGTGATATTCGCTCCTGGAAATAAACACTCCCGCTATTCCGGCAAGATCCTTTCTAAAAGATAGAACACTCAGTCTGTCAAGCGGTACAAGGGGATTTATCTCAAAGCCCTTTCTTTCAACAAACCTGTAAAAGCCCAGCCACGCGGCGGGGGCTTTCTCCCGGTCAAGCGGCTTCAGCCCGTAGCGCCTGGATACGGCCTCTGCAGCGCTCGAAAGCTCACTAAAGCTGAGAATATCATCATTTCCTCTGTAGGTTTTAAGAATAGCAGAAAGATCCTCAAGAAAGGGACGTCTTCCCGAATAAGGCAGCCTCCACCCCTCAAGCATTGAATAGATATAGCGGGCAAGGTAGTTTACATCGGCTTCCTTATCAAACTTAATCTCGTAATCGGGATATATGCCGGAACCAATGAGCTCTCTCATAAAGGCCGACTTGAAAGACGCTCCAGTAATTGCCCTTTTCGCAAACTCCTTCTCAGTTGCCGGCTTTTCCCTAATGTAGTCTGCGTAATCGCGGTAAAGCTGTTCGGAACCCCCGGTTTTCATTATCGGAACGGCTACAACAACGAACTCCTCTTCCCCCTCCTTTCTTCCTTCGCTGAAAGCCATATACGGTGAAAGCTGAATATTATTCATAAAGTGCTTAAGCACCGTCGGCTTGAGCTGAGCATCGTCCCGGCCGTATGTGCCGGGAAGCGGCTTTCCGTCCCGGCTGTAAAGAGGATATGACTCAAGATTTCCGTCAGCCCTCCTGAAATAGCTGTAATGCGCGTTGGAAGTCCTGTCCCACTGAAAGTCGATATTATCCCAGTTAACATCAATAAGAAATGCTATATCAAGCATAGGTTCGCGCTTAAGTACTGAATTAAAATAGGCTTCAATTGATTCTCTGTGTTTTTTCAGGGCATTATAGACTCCCGGCCCTGGTCTATACCCGCGTCTGGAGCCTCTATCACCTGTGTCGACCGCCCTTTTGTATTTCAGATACGAGTACATATCATCGTAGGCCCCGCCGAGAATTGTTCCGCTGAAGGATATCATAGTCTGCTTGATTTTTCTGTTGTACTGGTTGTACACTGCAATTCCCAGAAGCGCTGATGAAAGGGTAATTGAGGCTATAATGACAATTGATACCTTGAGCCTTAACCCGAAACGGACCTTTCTGATTTTCTTTTTTTCAGCCATGATAAGCCTATTTTTTAGATGCCCTGGATATCAGGAGGTTATAAAGCCCTGAGTAGCAGAAAGTAATAATAAAAGAATCTACTGAGGCATAAACAGTATTGACAATAATTCCCGGAATTTTTGATACAAATGAACCGCTGATATTTGCCACTATGGACAGCCCGCCGCTTGGATGGATTGATTCAAAAAGCTGAACAAGCTGAAGACCGAAACCGTTTGCGGAACACCAGATAAAAAGTATAAGCCCGATGCCGCCTCCCATTATCAACCCTGTAATGGAAAACCACTTTACGTTAAGTTTCATTGTAAATCCTCCGTGACTGAAACAGTATTTGCGGCCGTAATAATTGATCCTGCTCATAATAATTGACATGATGCATAAGTCTGAGTCAATCTAAAAACGTCGTTAGCTGAGAAAGGCCGTCCACAATGCCTTTCAGAATGTCCTGAAGAACCTGACAGTCAAATTTTACTTGATTGATATGCCCCCTTTAATGAACCTGATTGAAGCAACTGTCCGGATTGATGCCGGATACTAATTTAGAGTTAAACAATAAAGCTCTATTGAAATTGCAGTGACTTCGCTGTCACTAAATTCGTCATAACAGGGAAACCGCACACTACATGGACATAAAATTCACGCAAAAAATCCCGGACGAAAGCGAATGCCTTGAGATAATGAAAGCCAATCATATGCTTCCTAACATCATCAAGCATTCAATTCAGGTAAAGAATGTTTCGATAGCGATAGCCTCCCGGCTTAAGGAGCCCTCTTCTATTAACATGAATCTCGTTGCCGCGGGTGCGCTTCTTCACGACATAGCAAAGACAAAATCTATCAGGGAAGGGCTGCACGGACACGACCTGATGGGTGCCGACATGCTCAACAAAATGGGACTGCACTCAGCAGCCCTCATCTGCGCCACTCATGTCAGAATGGAACGGTTCGACTCCGCAGGCCCGCTCGAAGAATGCGAAATTGTCCACTACGCGGACAAGAGAGTGAAACACGATAAAATAGTCTCAATCGAAGAGCGAATTGAAGACCTGCTTCAACGTTACGGAATCAACTCTGAGGCGAGAACAAGAATACTTGAAAACAGGGATTTTGTCATGGCGCTCGAAAAGAAAATTGAAGCTCACATGACGTCTACCATATCAAAGGCACTGGAAGAGCTATGCGAAAACGCTATCTGATTCTCGACTGTTTTGTCGACGAACCCGCATGCTTCGGCGTACCGCCGTTCATATCTCCCTACCCCCGCTGCATATACGGCTCGCTCCTTACAGCGGGTGTCCCTGAGACGGATATTGCATACCTCGCCATATCATCTCTCAGAGAAACTGATTATGCTTTTACCTCAAAGTATGATACCGTTTTTCTTTTTGGCGGGGCCGTAGTGCCTGGGAAATACCTCGGCACAAAGATCGGGACAGCGGCGGAGATCAGAAAGATAATCAGTGTTAATCCGAACTCGGAATTTCATATCGGAGGGCCGGTCGCTGCGGCAATGCCTGACCTGCCCGCTAACGCCCGAAGGGTAAAAGGCGACATAGAGAAGGCAGCGTTTTCTTTAATCTCAGGGGGGGATGAAGCCCCTTACAGGTCGACGGCTGAAACCGACATCTGGTGCGCAGCGGGAGCTCAAATAGTCAAACAGCACCCGGACTTTCCTGACGTAATCTGTGAGATAGAGACCTACCGCGGATGCCCGCGTGAGCAGCATTGCTCATTCTGTTCAGAGGGGCTTTTCCCTGAAATCAACTTCAGACCGATTGAGGGCATTCTCAGGGAAATCGACGTCCTTATCGCCGCAGGTGTTACAAGGTTCAGAATAGGCAGACAGGCAGATATTATCCAGTACGGATCATCACTAAAAGGATATGTTAACGGATTTCCAGAACCCGATCCGGCGCCAGTCATGGAGCTCTTCGGCGAATTAAAGAGCAGACGGGAAAGAGGGCTTATTGATGTGCTGAACATTGACAATGCCAACCCGGGAACAATCGTAAACTTCCCGGAGAGGTCTGAGAAGATTATATCTTCCATTGCCGCGGCTGTCAGCGAAGGCGACACCATGGCGCTGGGCATTGAGTCCTTCGATTCAAGGCTCATCCCGCTAAACAACCTGAAGGTCACTCCCGCCCAGGCTGTTGAAGCTGTACGAATTATCAACCGCGCCGGCGGAGAAAGAAGAAATGGAATCCCCGCCATTCTTCCAGGAATTAATCTGATACACGGCCTCAGAGGAGAGACAACGGAGACATTCAAAATAAATTTTGAAATCCTCAACGAAATCCTGAATCAGGGCCTGATGGTAAAAAGGATAAACATAAGGAAGCTCACACCCTATCCTGATACCGGCATGTTTATATCTCCGTACAGGGTCACCTCAAAAACAGTCTCCCGTTTTGAGTTCTACCGCGGAAAAATCAGATCGGAAATTGACACGGAGATGCTTAAAAGAATTTATCCCCTTGGAACAGTTATAAAGTCTAATAAAATCCTCGAAAACCGGAATGAATATTCACTCGGGAAGCAGATAGCAAGCTATTCCATTACAGTCAAACACCCGGTGAACCTTCCTGAAGGAAGCTTTGTTGATTCTGTTGTTGTCGGACACCGCGAGCGTTCTCTCACCTGTCTGCCAGTCCCGTTCCGGTTCAATGACCTGTCCGCTAAGGCCCTTGAGCATATACCTGGAATAAGCCGTAAGGGAGCTTCAGAAATCCTTATGAACAGGCCCTTCAGCTCAATGCAGGAGTTAGAATCATTTCTAACAAAAAAGAACATCGCACCCAGCAGGGAAATATTAAACCGCGCAAAATTCTAATAAAATGCACTCCTGCATTTTGTAATCTGTTTAATAGTGTTTTGATGCTTTTTTAAGACTAAAAAACATTTCTCTTATAAATAATCCTTGCTTAATGAATAATCAGCCATAGAATAACAGACAATGTTGATGCATGCCCGACAGGACAGATGAATACTTCGAACCTGAAAAAAACTGAATACTCCTGATTATCCGCGGAGAAGGATTTCCATATCACAGATGAAACAGTCCAATCTAACCAGTCAGACACTGACCGATAACTTTCCCGATCTTTTCACCAAATACTTCAGCGGGAGGGAGATATTTCTCAGGTTAAAAGACGGCAAAATGCCGGTACGTTATCTCGGATTCAGCGGCGAAACAGCGGCGTTCAAAATCCCCCATATAAAAACAATTAACGGGGAAGTTATAATTTTCACAAGGCTTGGCACTGAGGTTTTCTATGCTTTTCTTAATAACGTAGAGAAACAGGAAGAAAATCTCTTTATTCTTAAGCCTACACGAGTTCAGATAATTTCACAGTCCAGAGCTGAGACAAGAACCCCGGTTGCAGAAGGTGAAGGCAACCGTAAACTGGCATTTATAACAAATATAATAGCAGATTTCATTGTTGAAAACACGCTCGCCCTTTCTCTGAAAAAGACCGACCAGATCAGGGACATCATCAATTCCGAATTCGGCAGCCCGATGCATAAAATGAGGCTCTTTTTAATGAATGAATCCCACAACGACAAGAGAATGCACTACTTCAACCTGAGGCGAACACCCATCTATATCGAAAACATACAAACTAATGCCCCGGCAGGAAAGGAGTCAGACTACTCATACTACAGGAGTAACATTATTCCCAACGACAACTTTCTAAAAGAGAACCCTGATTACATCTCTGAGGTATCGGTTCCGATGCTTCTCTACGGGAAACTACCCTATGGATATATCACCGTAAATTCACTCAGCCCGATAGACAGCACCTACTCAGCTCATGTCCGGAAATTCTGTCTTTTCGCCGACAGGGTGTTCAGGGAGTACAAAATATTCAAACCTTCTGAAGAGAGAATGCTCGTTTCGAATGTATCCCCCTCAGGCTTTGGGATCACCATAAAGGAGCGCAAATTTATCAGATATTTCAAGCTAAACTCCCAGATCAGCCTTGATATGATTCTTCCAGAAAACAAAAAGGCTTCAATCCTCGCAACCGTAAAAAATATCGCGCCCGGTCAGAACAACAGCATTAGAATTGGTTTTTTTATTGAGGATATTGACGCGCTTAGCGAGGTTCACTATACTGAATTTTTCGATTCTGTTTCAAAATAAAGCTACTGGATGCAGAAAACTTGCCGCCCCGTCCATACTTGAATATATTTACTTCAACAATCATTCGAGGAGGCAGATATGACTGCTGTAACATTCGCTTTCTTCCTGTTGATCACCGCCGGAGCGGCTTTGATGGTCTACAGATACATAAGTTCGCGTAACAATGCAATTTTATTCGACAAACGCGCAAGCGAAAGGCGGGTTTCTGACCGCAGAATTGAAGACCGTAGGCATCCATCCATCAGAGCAGCCGCAGAACTCTTCGACAGACGTCTATCTGACGGGGCCCTTGATAGAAGGGTTGGCGAACGCAGGGAGAGCGATAGAAGGGTATACCCTCCAGGATATATCCTCTAATAATTTTTCATATTCAACATAAAGGCCCTTAACCGTCACTTTTATTCCTTTACATTAAGCCATATCCCGATAATGTGGCATAATCAAATAAAGGTAGTTAACACTTTACGTTTCCTCCCTTAAATATCCTTAACCAAAAATAATCAAAAACAAATGGAGGCATCATGATTGAAAACGGAAAATTCGCGGCGATAAAATATACCGGTTTTTTTGACAACAAGGAGGTTTTTGACTCAAATGAGGACGGAGATCTTCTGGAGTTTGAAATCGGTTCAGGCATGATTATCCCGGGACTTGACAAAGCTGTTGCGGACATGAATCTTGACGAAGAAAAAGAGGTCCGCATTGAACCAGCCGAAGCATACGGAGAATACGACGACGCGAGAGTACAGCCGATGCCGATTGATCAGGTCAGACAGAGCTTTGAACCTCAGGAAGGAATGGTAATTGAGGTTGGTATGGCAAACGGCATGACAATGCCGGCACAGATCAAACAGGTAACTGATTCCGAGGTTTTTATTGACCTGAATCACCCTATGGCCGGCAAGACTCTGAATTTCAAAGTCAAGGTTGTCGACATCAATGACTCGCCGAAGTACGGTTCAGGCTGCTCTTCATGCGGTGAAGGTTCCTGCGGCGAAGACGGCTGCTGCTGCTAATCAGGTTACGGCCTATCGCGCGGAACACAGATTGGTGTACCGCGCTGATGCCATCCTGTAAATTTCTTCCATGAGGGCTTCTGGAGAGTTCCGATACGCCTTCATTCGGCTGTTTATCATTTCACGTACTTCCTTCATATCGACAAAGTATCCCCCGAGTATTACCTCAATCTCCCGTTCAACTGACTTGTAGCTTTCACCGGAATGTTCGATTCTCTGGGCAATAATGTTGTCCTGCCATTTCAGGTGCATCTTCTCAATCTCAATAAGCTCTTCGGACTTCTCTTTAACTTCAGAATAAACAATAAGAGAGGGCATATACTGCTCCCACGCGTCAGAAATCAACAGCCTGGCATGTTTATCTCCGAAATTAAAAAGGACTAAGAGAGACTCAAGGGATGAGCCGTAAAGTGTAATCCTGGATTCAGGCATTATATTCACCGGCGGATTAAAGGCAACGGAGTTGACATGCGAGAATGTTTTGACCCCCGCTTCTCCTCTTCCTATGTAGACGGCGTCTTCATTTCTGAGATCAAGCCCTGTAAGCCGCTTCTCAATCTCGATGGCCTTGCGGTTTCCGGAAACGAACCTGTTAACTCCGCCAGCATAGACATCCTTCAGACGGCCCCCGCGCCTTGTAATGTAGCTCGTCGAAAGAAGATTTTCGTCATTCAAGTCCAAACGGCGTCCGAACTCAATCGCTATTTCATAGGGCATTGCCGTAAGAATCAGCGGATCGAAGTCCTTGATGTATCTGATGAAATTTTCAGCTCCGGGGAAGAGCCGGGATTTTTTTCCAATAACGGAAACGCAGAACGTCGGAACATCCTTCAGGAGAAAGTCCGGATAGTAAACGGCGATTTTAAAAAAGGACAGAGGGATATTGCCGTCCGCTGATATCTTGCGGTTATACTCATCCAGAAGCTTCTCTATTTTCACTCCTTCAACATTGAAAAACAGGGTGTCAAGGAGCTTGCTGTAATCCCCTACTTCGAGAAAATCACCAAGTCCGAGAAAGACCTTTCTGGGTTTTCTGAGCAGCCCGGCTGTCATCTGCAGAAAATCCATTTTTCTGAGTTCAAGAACCTCGAAGCCTTCCTTTATGCCCCGGTTAATGATAAATGTAAACTTTTCACTTTCTTTCATAGAGTTTATAATATCAATCTCCGCCTTCGCAGTCAAGGTGATTTCTAAAGGCGAAAAACTGACTCAAGCAGGCTGAAAGCCTCGTTTATCTCCTTCATTCTCGTATCATCCCCGCCATTAAGGTCGGGATGGGCCTCACGAGCAACAGCCCGGTACCTCTCCTTTATTTTGCGTGGATCAGGGCGTGAAATGCCCAGAACAGCAAGAGCTGTATCGGCCGCTTCCCTGTTGAGCGCGTAATTTTTTATCGCCTCCGTATTCGCGGCAAGCTCAGTGGACTCCCCGAAGGAGATGTTTGATCTGTTCATGTAGAACTCATGCAGAGGATCGTGCACAGGAAGGTTTACACCGGAGCTGTCAGCTCTCAGGTGGTTCTCACAGCGTCCCGAGGCCTTCTCCACCGCTCCACAGAAGCAGCCTTCTTCCGGGTAGTAATATCCGCAACTTCCCTGCCCCGGAACCGGCAGAAGCCTTATTCTTTGAGGATCAAGGTGAAGATAGTAACCTCTGCGGCCCGCCTTGCCCTTCAGGACATGCAGCGCGTGATAGACAGAGAAATGCTTCTGAAACAAACACTCCGGCCCCCGGGCCGTATCTTCAGCCGGTATAAACTCTCTGATAAGGTCAATCTCCATCACAGGCCTGTTCTGTCTCTCAAGAAAGGCAAAGAGTCGGGAATAGCTGATGTGGCAGATTTCCAAGGCCTACCTCCGGCTAAGGCCTGACAGCGGCCTAAAGTTTCCCTTCTGCGAGAAGACGGGAATGCTCTATCTTCAGACATTTTGACTGAACATACACGATTCCCGCCTCAGCCAGGGATTCTATGGCGGCGTTATAGGCGAGGCCTAACTGAAGCCAAACACATTGAGGCCCGATTTCAAGGGCCTGAGCTATAATTTCCGGTATGGCGTCGGTCTTTCTGAAAATGTCCACAATATCAATTTTTACGGGAACAGACCTGAGGTCAGGATAGCATGGTCTTCCGAGAATCTCGCTCTCAGCCGGATTAACAGGGATTACATCATATCCATGCTCCAGGAGGTATGCCGCAACCATATTGCTTTCGCGCTCAGGCCGCGGAGAAAGCCCCACAACAGCTATACGCCTGGATTTTTTCAGTACATCTACCACCTCTGGCCCGGCTGGATTTGATGCAGGAAACTCACATGTCGGTAAGCTATCTGTCATCACCTTTCTCCGATTGGTAAATAGGACTTATCTTCCTGATTGGCGGCAATGTAAGCGGGCCTCATAATTTTACCCTGCACAATCTGCTCAAGCCTGTGAGCGGACCAGCCCGCCACACGCGCCATTGCAAAAATTGGAGTAAACAGCTCCTGGGGTATGCCTATGAGCCTGTATATAAATCCTGAATAAAAATCCACATTAGCTTTAATGGGAACACCTTTTCTTTCGGAAAGTAATCTGCTTGCTATGCGGTCAACATTTTCGTAAAGTCCGAACTCCTCTTCAGCGCCCTTCTTCTTTGCGAAATCTCTGGCGTATTCCCTCAGTATCTCGGCCCTGGGATCGGACAGGGTATAGACAGCATGACCAAGCCCGTAAACCTTTCCTGATCCGTCATTGGCCTTCCGGTCAAGAATTGCGTTTATATATGCTGATATTTCACTTTCGCTTGACCATTCCCTGACATTCTTTTTTAAGTCCTTCATCATCTTCATTACCGACTCGTTTGCGCCTCCGTGAAGATGTCCGCTTAGCGAAGCGATGCCTGCCGCAATGGCCATGTAGGTGTTGGCGCCGCTTGAAGATACGGTTCTGACGGCAAATGTTGAATTATTGCCTCCGCCATGTTCAGCATGAAGAATAAGGGCAAGGTCAAAGAGGTGGGCTTCGTCGCTGTCCGGCATCTCGGACTTGAGCATGTACAGAAAATTCTCTGCCGTGCTGAGTTCCGGCACCGGCCTCACCATCTTCAAGTCGTATCCGCGTTTGAACCTTGTGACATTGTAATTATACGCTACTATTGTGGGGAACTTGGCAATCAGATCAAGACATTGCCTGCTTACATCCTTGATGTCGACTGAATCCGGATTGGAATCGCATCTTCCAAGATGCGATATGACGCTGTGAAGACCGTACATCTGGTTCTCATTCTGAACCTCTTCCATTATGACGCTTCGTTCCTGCCTTGTAAGGCAGCGCCGCTGTCCAAGTATGGTCTTAAAGGCGTTAAGATAGCTCTGGCTTGGCAATTTGCCTGTAAGAAGAAGATATACAGTCTCCTCGAATCCGAAGTCCTTTCTTGTGATGACGTCCTTAATAATGCCTTCTATATCATAACCGCAATAATAGAGTTTGCCCGGGACTGGAACCTTTTTTCCGTCAGGGCCTTTTTCATAGCCGACGACCTTCCCCTTGGTGGTTATACCTACAACAACTCCGGTGCCGTCCGGATTTCTCAGCCCGAGCTTGACATTTTTTTCTTTTATCAATTCGGGAGAAATTTTATCGTGTGAAAGCGTCAGCTCTTCAATCTTCTTGAGAACATTTTCCATTCATCACCTCAGTAATAATATATGCAATCCGGCCGTTATATCCGTAAAGAAAGAGGGCAAGTTATACAGTGCTAAGAATTATGTTCAGGGGAGTTATTGTCAAGGCTTTATTTCTAACCGGGCAAAGGAAAATTGATCATTACAGCAGTCATGTCATCCTTTTGCCTTTCATGTGCTCCAATATAATCATATACTGACCTGAAAAGGTCATCCACAACCACCTGCGGAAAGAGTCCGGCATTCTCCTTCAAGACCTCTTCAACACCGCTGTCTCCAAACTCGATCCCTTCAGCGTCACAAGCCTCCGTTATCCCATCACTGTAAAAAAGCACGGAATCGCCCTCGCTCAATGTAAACCTGCACTCAGGGGTCATGTCATATTCCTGCTTCATCAGGCCCCTGAGATCGGTGCTGAGAAGAAAGCTTTTTTCAGGCTTCCAGCCCTCATGTGAATTATTAAGATTCAGGACACGCGGCAGGGACCCCTTCCTGGATCTGACAACAATTGGGAAAAGCATGCTTCTGTTGTAAAATCTGAGTACGAATTCGTTGTTCTCCTGGGCTATAATGGTAAAATTAACACAGGCGAAATCCGACGAATTCGAATCCTCCATAATATCGGTAAACTTGCTGTTGATATCATGCACGAGAAAGGCCGTGTCAAGACGGCCGCTCTCTGCGTAGAGCTGGTTCATTTCCTTTACGGCAAGGCTTATGGCCGAACGCAGCCTTATAAGCGTCGTATATGCCGGGAGCCCATGACCGCTCACATCCGCAAAGACGAACATGTAGGAGGCGTCAGGCAGCTTTATCAGGTCAAAGTAGTCACCAGCGAGAATAGATCCATAAGCCCTCTGAAAACCAATACCTACCGTAAGCTTTTTGTGGTAAAAGTTCTTAAAAAGGCTTCTTATTATTATTTTATCCTTTTCTCTGACACTGTTGGCCTCAGCCCGGAGCATATCGAGCCTTTTAAGCTTGCTTTCGACTGAATCGCGCCGCCCTGACGAAGACGTCTGTTTTTCCCTGCCGCTGTTGTTGGAGGAACCCTGTAAATTCACCGGCAATTAACCTTTTCTGATGTACTCAATCAACGAGTTAGTGGACGAATCATGTCTGAGATCACCATTAAAGCCCGGTTCAAGTTCGGGAAGTATCCTGTTAGCAAGCTCCTTTCCAAGCTGAACGCCCCACTGGTCAAATGAAAACACATCCCAGACAACTCCCTGTACGAAAATTTTGTGTTCGTACAGCGCAACGAGTGCGCCGAGTGTCTCAGGCGTCAGGCTCTCCATGAGAATTGAGTTTGTCGGCCTGTTGCCCTCAAATGTCT
This sequence comes from Spirochaetota bacterium, assembly GCA_963663865.1. Taxonomy (GTDB): domain Bacteria; phylum Spirochaetota; class UBA4802; order UBA4802; family UBA5550. Next base: position 1,715,924 of record OY760686.1, on the reverse strand, counting down.
TATGCGGTATCAGCCTTGCCTCAACACCCTCGTCCATGAGCTCATGCTCAGTTTTCCCGAACGCGAGCGCTTCAGTTTGAGCGAGGAAGTTCGCGAGAAGCTTTCTGTGGTGGTCGCCTACTTTATTCAGCGAGTTGACAAAACATATAAAGTCAGCCGGGATGAGCTTTGTCCCCTGGTGCATCAGCTGGTAGAAGGCATGCTGTCCGTTTGTACCCGGCTCTCCCCAGATGACCGGGCCGGTCTGATACGCCACCCTGTTTCCGCTTCTGTCAATGTACTTGCCGTTTGACTCCATATCAGCCTGCTGAAGATAGGCCGTGAACCTGTGAAGGTACTGGTCGTAAGGCAATACAGCGTGAGTCTCTGCTCCAAAGAAGTTATTGTACCAAATCCCCAGCATCGCGAGGATTACAGGCATATTCTCATCAAGCGGAGCTGTTCTGAAGTGATTATCCATTCCATGATAGCCCTTCAGAAGCAGATCGAAGTTTTCGGGACCTATGGCAATCATTATCGGCAGGCCTATCGCGGATGTCAGCGAGTAACGTCCTCCGACCCAGTCCCAGAACTCAAACATATTTTCAGTATCGATTCCAAAGGCCTCAACAGCAGCGGCGTTCGTAGAAAGGGCCACAAAGTGCCTGGATATGCCATCCTCTGTCCCGCCGTTCTGAAGGAACCAGGCCCTTGCTGTCTGCGCGTTTGTCATTGTTTCCTGCGTAGTAAATGTCTTAGACGCGACAATAAAGAGAGTGTCCTCGGGCGAAACCTTTCTGAGAGTCTCGGCCATATGAGTTCCGTCAACATTTGAAACGAAAAACAGATTGAGATTTCTATCAGAGTAGAACTTCAGAGCCTCTGTCACCATGACGGGTCCAAGGTCCGATCCGCCGATGCCGATATTTACGATGTTTTTTACAGGCTTCCCAGAGTACCCCTTCCACTCACCTGACCTGACTTTGAGTGAAAGATTCCTCATTCGTCCCAGAACAGAGTTTATTCCCGGCATCACATCCTTTCCGTCAACAAGCACTGGATTACCGCTCACATTTCGAAGCGCAACGTGCAGAACAGGCCTTCCCTCGGTTTCATTTATCTTCTCGCCGGAAAACATCCTTTCAATTTCGCGCTTCAGGTCACAGGCTTCGGCAAGCTTAAACAACATATCCATTGTTTTGCTGTTTATCCGGTTTTTTGAATAATCGAGAAATATCCCTTCTCTTTCCAGAGTAAATCTGGAGGCCCTTTCCGGGTCTTCGCTGAAAAGAGACCTCATGTGAACGGTTCTTATCTTTTCATAGTGCTCCTGCAACGCGGCAGTTTCAGGCATATCCTGCAGTTTCTTTCGGGTCATCTCATTTCTCCGTTGATAAATAGGTATAGTGACAGCGCGCAGCTGCCTCTTTAAAATTCAGGTTTGTTATTCTTTTAGACGGGATATGCGGACACAGAAGAGCGCGTCCCGCTGAGTCAAATAATAAGACTTAAATAACTCGAATAAGTTACACAGAAACTGCTCCATGTCAATAAGAATCTTTCAGGCGGGCCGTAATAATTATATCAGGATCGAAAATGAAGGTCACAGTGATTCGCCCTTACTGCCGGGACAAATTCCGCCGAGAAAACAGCCCTCACAGTCGGGAGTTTTTCGGCAGAATCGCTTGGAGTGTTCAACAATCAGAGCGTGGTACTCCCTGTAATCGTCTACGCTGCCTCTGAATGACTTCTCAATAAAGGCTCTGAGCCCCTCGTAATCAGAGCTGGAGTTGAATATACCCGTCCGCCGTAATATCCTCCGTGTGTAGGCGTCCACAACGAAGACCTTTCTCGAATAGGCGTACAGAATTATTGAATCGGCTGTTTCAGGGCCTATCCCCTTAACGCTGAGCAGAAGCGATCTCAAGCCGGGTGTATCGTATTCAGCAAGGGACTTCATCCCCCCCATTTTATTGAGCCAGGAGATGAAACCGCAAATGCGTGCTGTTTTCTGATTGTAGTATCCTGCCGGCCGTATTATCATTCTGAGTTCATCCGCAGGAGTGGCGGAGATACCCTTCGAACTCAAAGCCCCGCGGCGTACCAGCTCCGAGAGGACTTTTTCAACATTTATCCAGGCGACATTCTGGGTCAATATGGCTCCGAGTGCAATTTCGAAAAGCTCGTCCTCATCACAGGGAACCCTTCCGCTGTAAACAGAGGACCCGTCAGATTTATCGGTTAGAGGCCACCACCCGCAAGGGCCGTATTCACGAACAAGTGTGTCATAGAGGCTGTTTAAGCTGATTTTTAATCCCGTTTCCACGCCTTGAATAAACTCGACATGAACTCACTGTCAAGAACAATGCCTTTATTTGATTGACATACCCCCGTTAAGAGGTATGCTGTCAAACAGCTGCATAGCTAAACTCTACATAACGGAAAACTTGATGGCCCTATCCTCTAAAGCTGTAATCCGCAGCATAATCGCCTCCGGCGGTTCATTCACCAGAAAAGACCTTATAAACATTCACATAGAAAAAAAAGGGACAGAGCTAAAAAAGCACAGCAAGAAATCTCAAAAGAAATCCCCGTCTGCCTCTGCAAAGGACCTCTCTGTAATTGATTCAGTGCTCAGAGAGCTTAAATCATGGGAGCTTGTAAACGCGAAAGCCGGCAGGTATTCTGTAAAGAACTCACTCCAGGCCGAGGGCCGTTTCGTATCGCGAAAAGGTGGCGGAATAGTGGTCTCGCGCGGACTTCCTGAGATAGAGATTCGCAGAGAAGATGCCGGCGGAGCTGCCACAGGCGACACAGTGCTTTTCACGCTGTACGATATTCGCCGTGGAACACTTTACGGGAAAATATCATCCATAACAAACCGTAAAAACCACGAGCTCACAGCCCGCTACAGCAGAACATCACAGGGCCTATTCATCTACACGAGAGCTGACAGTCCCTCCGGGCCCGAGTTATGCGTCGAAAGAAAGCGCCTTGCCGGCGACGAAAACCGTTACCGCGACAAGTACATGTTCTACACCATGCAATTGACAGGAAAGTCTATTTCCGGAAGGGAGGTCTGTGTCCCCATCGACAGCTATCATCAGAATGATGAATCTGGCGACTTCAAGAGAATATGCTGCAGGCATTCACTGCCAGGGCCGCACGGCCAATACAGCGAGCTGTCTCAAAAAAATCTCCCGAATGATAAAGGCTCGCCGCGCAAAGACTACAGGAAGTTCTTCACTGTCACCATTGACGGAGCAGACGCGAAGGATTTCGACGACGCTGTTTCACTCGAAAAAACCGATAAGGGCCTGACCCTCTACGTTCATATCGCCGACGTATCCTCTTATGTAACTCCGGGAGGCGAGCTTGACTCGGAGGCCTTCAGCCGGGGCACAAGCTACTACATAGGCAACAACGTTATTCCAATGCTGCCCGAGACACTTTCAAACGACCTTTGCTCTCTAAGGCACGGCGTTGACAGGCTCTGTCTCACAGCAGAGATTACATTTGACACAGATGCCAAGCCGGTCTTTTCAGAATTCCACCGGGGGATTATCCGGGTAAACAAAAGGCTCACCTATGAACAGGCCCATGAGCTGATTGCGTCAAAAAAGATAACCCATACGGCTCGCTCCCTGCGGACAATGAACAGGCTTGCCGAAATGCTATTCGCCTCAAGGCTTAAAACAGGCAGACTCGACCTTGCTCTTAAAGATGCCGTTCTTGATTACGATAACGGAAGGGTCAAGTCAATCCGATACGCTGAGAGGCTCACAAGCCACCGCCTTATCGAAGAGTTCATGCTCTCAGCTAACGAAGCCGTATCTAAATTCATAAAGGAAACCGGAATCCCTTCTCTCTACCGCATTCACGAGGAGATGAGCCCCGAGAAATTCGCGGCACTTAAAACCTTCCTCAAAGTTTACGGCCTCAAGCCCGGCAAAGGGGAGGATACCGGCATGGCTGTACAAAAGGTGCTTCATGACGTCTCCGGGCGCGAGAACGAACAGGTAGTAAACCTCGTTGTACTTAAATCGCTGATGCAGGCATTTTACGGAACAACGCCCGCCGGACATTTCGGGCTTGGATTCAGGGACTACACTCACTTCACATCGCCGATAAGAAGATATCCGGACCTGATCGTGCACCGCTGCTTAAAAAGCATTATCGACAGGGCTAAGCCGCCATATACATCCGAAGAGCTTTCTGTTATTGGCGAGAAGAGCTCGGAAATGGAACGTATCGCGCAAAAGGCAGAAAGAGACATGGTGAAGCTGAAAAGCTGCCGTCTAATGAAGGATAATATCGGGAATGAGTACAACGCCACTGTCAGCGGAATCGGCAAATACGGCATGTTTATTACCCTTCACGACATGCCGATTGAAGGCATGGTGCCTCTTAAAAATCTGACGGATGACTACTACCTTGTGAACGAGGATGATTTTACAATTGTAGGAAGAAAATCAGGAAGAAGATACAGGCTTGGAGATACTGTCCGCCTCAGGCTCTCCGAGGTAGACCCGGTAATGATGCGCATTGACTTCGAAACAGTGTAGAGGCAATCACTCTTGAAAGATATATTACGCGGACTTCGGATCGAAAAGCCCGCCTACGGCGGGAACTGTATCGGTTACCATGAAGGCCGCGTCGTGTTTGTAAACAGCTGCATCCCCGGTGAATCAGTTGACGCGAAAATCACTCTGAGAAAAAAGGATTACTTCTTCGCCGACGTAAAGACAGTGATTGAACCTTCTCCTGATCGCATTAAGCCCGAATGCCCAGTTTACGGCAGCTGCGGCGGCTGCTCGTACCAGCACATGTCCTACAGCGCGGAGCTTGAACTCAAAGCAGATATTATAATGAACTCCCTGAAGCGGATATCCGGAATTGACGCTGACAGCATTCCTCAAATCGATATTCATTCAGCTGAACGCGCTGGGTACAGGAGCCATGGCAGGTTCACCTTCAGCGGAGGAAAATCGGGATTCAGAATAAAATCTTCGAACGAGATCGTCGCCCTTCCACCAGAAGGCTGTATGCTTATGCATCCGGAGATCAATAAAGCATTATCCGGCCTCAGTACCGCGGCTCCTGAATTCCGGGCGGCTGTCGACAAAAATGGCACAGTAATAACCTCGATGGACGAGAGAAAACTCATATCAGAAGAAGCAGCCGGATTCAGGTACGAACGCGGCATCGACAACTTCTTCCAGGCAAACCGCTTTCTTCGCGGAAAGATGATTGAACTTGTTCTGGATTATATCACCCCTGATGCCGGAGGTGAATTTATTGATATTGCCTGCGGTACCGGATTTTTCACCATTCCGCTCTCCGGCATATTCAGCGGAGGTACGGGAATCGATATTGACAGAAAGAACATTGAGTCTGCCAAAAAAAACGCCTTGCTGAACAGCGCGGAAAACATAGCGTTTATTTCCGGAGACGCCGCGGGTTTAAGCGCGCGCAAAGGCCGGTATTCAGCTGTAGTAGTCGATCCTCCGCGTACAGGCCTTGACAGAAAGACACGCGGCGCCGTTACCGGATGCGCCCCTGAAACAATAGTCTATGTGTCATGCAATCCTGCTACATTTTCGAGAGACGCGGCTGATTTCATTGCAGCAGGTTACTCAATTGAGAAAATGAGCTTTGTTGACGCCTTCCCTTTCACATATCACATCGAAACAGTTACAAAGCTGGTAAAAGCACACTCTAACGGGCCCGCCTGACGGACTCTAAAAGCTCAGAGGCTGATGAGGCCACATCCCCCGACGATACTATCGCTGAAACCACAGCCGCGCCCGCCGCCCCGGCCCTTATCACATCTGAGATGTTGCCCGCGTTTATACCGCCGATTGCCGCGACAGGCTTGTCCGTGCATGAGGCTATCAAACTCAGGCCCTCCAGGCCAGCAGGCGGCGCCGTATCGGTCTTTGTGGGGGTGCCGAATACCGGGGAAACGGCGAGGTAATCCGCGAACCGGACGTCAGGCTCGAGAGCCTGCTCCCTGCTCTCGACCGACAATCCGATTATGCTGCCGGAGCCGAGCAGTCTCCTTGCGTCTTCACAGCGCATGTCGCTCTGTCCGAGATGAACGCCGTCGGCGCCTGACGCGAGGGCGACATCAACCCTGTCATTTATTATTAGAGGAACCCCGCTGCCTTCAAGAATACCCTTCACCGAAACAGCCAGATCGATAAACTGCCTTGATGCCATGTCCTTTTCACGGAGCTGAACCATCGTCACGCCGCCCCTTACGGCCTGTTCGACAACATATTGAGTCGTTCGACCCATAGAAAGTCCGGTGTCAGTAACAAGATAGAGTGACAGGTCAAAGCTACGCATTTGACGTCCGCAGCGTTTCAGCAATTCGCTCAGCGTTGAGTAGACTCAGCTCATCGAGAAAGTTAACCTGCATGCTTCCAGTGCCTTCGGAACGCAGCGATGCCCTTTCTCCTGCAATGCCCATAAGCGACATTGCTCCGGCAGCCGCCGATAAAGTATCAGGATTGACCGCCGCAAAGGCCCCTGTGACGGCTGAAGCGGTACAGCCAAGCCCCGTGACTCTGGTCATCAACGGGCTTCCGTTCCTGACAATGAAGCATTCACTGCCGTCTGTAATGTAATCCTCAGCCCCGCTGACTGATACTACCGCTCCGGTCTTAATCGAAAGCTCCCGTGCGGGGGCAAGAACATCGGCTGAGGACATGCTGCTATCAACCCCTTTTGATGAAACATCGCTGTCAAGCAGAGAGGCAATTTCCGAGGCGTTTCCTCTTATAATCGAAGGTCTGCATTCAGCTATTATCCTGAGTGAGGCCTCGGTTCGATATGGTGTAGCCCCTGAACCGACAGGATCTAGGATAACAGGAATACCTCTTTTGCGTGCTTTTTTACCGGCCATAATCATGGCTCTGACCCACCTCTTTTCAAGAGTCCCGATATTTATCACCAGCGAACCGGCAATCGAAACCATGTCTTCGACCTCATCAACGGAATGGGCCATTACCGGTGAGGCTCCTATAGCAAGAAGCGCGTTTGCAGTATTGTTCATTACGACATAGTTCGTGATATTGTGAACCAGCGGGCCTGTATCCCTGACTCTGTTAAGATCTGCGATGAGCATATCTATGTTAATCTCTTTCATGCTGAAAATACCTGCTTATAAAATATGATGGATTGCCTTTACGGGCAATCCATCGTTATTAAACCTGCTGCTAAAGGCTAACAAAATTAAATCCCCAGACTATTCTGCTGCTTCTTCCTGTTTATTCTCTGATTTGTTGTCAGACGGGTCTTCACCCGAAAAATCGGATGACTCTTCACCCTTTTCATTGTCAGCTTCAATCTCTGCCAGCTTATCCTTTGCGATAACGGCAATTACAGACGAGCCTTCAGAGAGCGTCTTCAGTGTTTCGAGCGCGGCTGCCCTTGTTGAATCCTTCCCGGCCTTTTCGACAGCGTTGTGATACTGCTTGGCTTCCAGAATAAGCTTCGGATCGGTGGAATATCCCCCATTGACCCAGTCCGAGTAAACCTTCTTGCCGCCGGGAAGCTCTCCCACATAAACCTTTGCCCATCCATCCTTTTCAGAGGTAATAAAGCCGAGTTCAGCGGCGGGTATTGTAGCGCGGATTGTGCTACCAATCGTCGGCCTAACAAAGGCTTTTGTTTCCTGAACAAAAACTACCGGAGCCTCCGCTAAATATGAAGGGTTGATGTATCCCTGTGAGTCATCCGCGAGCTTGACCTTGGCCACTGTGCTGATCTTGCCTTTTGAATCAGCAACATTCTCTTCCGCAATTATTGAAACGTCCTCGGCCTTTTCCAGAGTAGCCAGCCATGACTTCAACTCTGGCTCCTTGTAAACCGCGGCGCGAAACTTCGCGTATTTTTTAATCTCGGCTTTTGCCGGTTCAGCTTTTTCTTCTTTTTTACACGCAGAAGGCGCGATTACGGCAAGAGCGATAATGATAGTCAGCGCTTTTTTCATCTTTCTCTCCTCGTAGAATAGTATCAAACCGCGGGCAGCAAGTCCAATTCATGCCGGAAAAGCAATCGGAACCCCGAAGCGGTTTATAGATTTTGCTGCCTCATTTTTCCACCAATGCCGCATCCGGTCAAGCAATAATACATATACATGCAGTTTGATTGATTCGATTCTATAAACTGCCGCGCAATCCCGCTATTCTGGCAAACAGATGCCAGACAGCCTGTCCTTTGAGGACACAGTTAAGAGTTGATTCCCGCTGGCCTTCACCCTCTTCAGAGTGAGCGCATGAGGGGCATCCCGAATATGACTCTCCGTCTCCCATAACAAGCACTTCAAGCAGACTTCCGGGGTGTCTGTCAAGATACTGCTCTGCCCAGTTGCCCCCGGAGTAGCTCAGATCATCGTCAACATCCAGATCACCGAAGTAGTTACCATCCGGATCAAAGCACTCTATCGAATAGTAATCGATAAGCCAGCGGCCATTGTCAACGCAATGCTGGCGAATCTGAGCGGCAGCCTGAGCCACAAAACCGTCCTCGCCCTCCCCCTGGGTATGTCCTGTCATGAAGACAAACTCCACAGGGTGGTCGGCCGCTCTCGGGCCCGTCCCGCCGGCGCCGTACTCGGCGATCAGCTTCTCCATGTTTCTGATATAGCGCTCAATGTTATGACCGTGAATGCTGCACCAGGACCACATGATGACGTTTACGTGGTAGTTCGCAGGATTGTCGAGAAGCTCCCTGGTTGCAATAGCCCATGGAGTATCGCCATTGGCGTCTTCGGAGTCCTCGGTACTGAGATCATGATAGCCCGCCATGATTCCGTAATCGTCAAGATCAAGGCCGCTGCTCCCGTCGTCAGACCAGCTGTAACGACCGCTGTAGGGCGCGTAATCACGGAGAGCGTTCATCCCCGAAATAATCTGGCTTCCATGAGACGTGTGCTGATACACTACGTGAAGATTGTTTTTTACGGCTTCGACATATTCATCCGGAATAATAGAAGCGTCGGTATTTCGATAATCTATTACCGTTGAGTCGGGATTTTGCTGCACATCATCATCGTCGTCTTCACCAGTTTCACCGTTATTTTCAGGAGGCTTGATAACCTCGCCTTCATCAGAGCTGCCGCAGCCCTGCATAAAAGAAAAAAGAATCGCGCTAATAAACACAATGCTCATGAACCCGGTTCCATATAATCGTCTGTTTAAGGTCATTTTTCCTCCGCCTTCAATATATTTTATAGTCTCAATCCGGCTGCGCTGAAACGAATACGAACCGGCAAACTCCGATGCCGCCCTCAAACCAGCCTTAAATAGTATCCACGCCTCTGGAGAAAATCCAGTATAATTTCAAAAATTCCTCAATGAAGCCGCATGAAAAATAAACGGTGATTATTCCCAAAATATCTTTTACAAATAACGCCGCATAATCAGAATATGGTACAATACAATTATGGGGGCATAAATGGGAAACAAGACAATTGACGCGAGAGATATGGCATGTCCTAAACCGCTCATTCTGACAAAGAGGGCCCTTTCCGAATCAGCGGATGGAGAGACAATAACGGTTCTCATAAACGATGAGATATCAAAAAACAACGTTGAACGTTTTCTGAAAGACAACGGCCTTACACCTCAGACAGCTTTCGACAACGGTGTTTTCAGCGTGACATTCACGGCCGGAGAAACATGCGGCTGCCAGATCACCCCGGCGAACATGACCATATCTATCACATCCGACACTATGGGACGCGGAAACGATGAACTCGGAAGGCTGCTCATTCAGGGTTTTGTGAACACAATACGCGAGCTCAATCCCCTCCCTGATACAATAATATTCTACAACACAGGGGTAAAGCTCGCGGCAAACAACTCGCCGGTTGAGCAGAGCCTCAAAGAGCTTGAGGATAAGGGCGTTAAAATAATAGTCTGCGGAACATGCGTGAACTTCTTCGGTATAGCAGATGAGATTGCCGTTGGAGAAATATCGAACATGTACACTATCATGGAAAAATTGGCAGCAGCGGACAGGCTTGTCACACCATGAATCTCTACTTCGACAACGCGGCTACATCATTTCCTAAACCTCCGCAGGTCGCGGAAGCCGTCACCCGTTATCTGAACGAAACGGGCGGCCCTTACGGCAGGAGCTTCTATTCCAGAGCAGTTGAGACATCTTCGGTTGTCGAGGAAACGCGCGAACTGCTTGCTGAGTTCATAACCGCCGGAGCTGACAATATCGTATTCACATTTAACGCGACACATGCGGTCAATACAGTTCTGAAAGGCATTAAATTCCGACGGGCCTTTATCAGCACCATGGAACACAACGCTGTCCGCCGACCGCTTTTCACCCTCGAGAAAACATCGGGGGTTGAAACAGTCATTCTGCCTTCTTTTTCTGACGGCCGCATTGACCTTGACAGATGCGCTTCTATTAATGCAGGGGGGGATGATGACCTGTTCGTGATAAATCACGGAAGCAACGTAAACGGAGTGCTTCAACCGATCCATGAGCTTAAGGAGATGTTCCCCGACACACGATTTCTCGTGGACGCTACTCAGACAGCAGGAAGCTGCAAGCTCCAGGCCGGAGACCTGGACTACATCGCCTTCACCGGGCACAAGGGCCTTTTTGGCCCCACAGGAACCGGCGCCCTTTACGGCAGGCATCTGGAAGATGTCTTCCCTCTCATTGAAGGCGGCACGGGCTCAATGTCCGACGAAATAATCATGCCCGGCTTCCTCCCAGACAGACTCGAGGCAGGGACCCACAACATAGCGGGCATCTTCGGCCTTAACGCCGCTCTGAAGAACCGTCCGGAAACACTACACTCTGACGCTGACTTTCACGGCCTCATGGACGAAATAGGCAAAATCAGCGGAATGAAGCTCTACCGCAGCCATGAGCCCTCAGCACAGTGCCCGGTCTTCTCGGTCGGAATAGACGACGCCGATCCCGCGCGCCTGGCTGACTCGCTTTACAGAGACCACGGCATTGAAACACGCATGGGCCTGCACTGCTCGCCAGAGGCACACCGCCGCATCGGAACATTCCCCGAAGGAACTGTCAGAATCGCCGTCTCGCCGTATCACAGTCCCGAAGATTTTGAGTACCTCGCACAATCTCTCGCGGAGCAGGCGAAGAGTATCTGATATGCTTCTGATATTCAAGACGACCCGGGCAGTCATACGGGCTGAGAAGGCCCTTCGGATGAGCGGCAAGACATGCCGTATTATTCCGGTGCCGAGAAGCATATCAAAGGAATGCGGAATGGGCATAGAGATTGATGATGAATGCGCAGCCAGTATTGAAGCTGTACTTTCTGAATTCAACTACACTATATACAGGAGCAACGAATATGAAAAGTGAACTTCTATGCGAAAGCGGAGGCTGCTCAGCAAAGCTCCCTGCGCAGAAGCTCGATGAGCTGCTCAGAGATATTCCGGTCTTGAGACCTGAGAACCTTCTGGTAGGCATCGACACGCATGACGACGCGGCTGTGTGGAAAATCAACGATGAAACCGCTATAATTCAGACCACAGACTTCTTTCCTGCTGTCTGCTCGGACCCTTACACATTCGGCCGCATAGCCGCGGCAAACGCGATAAGCGATGTTTACGCCATGGGCGGAAATCCAATTCTTGCCCTGAATATAGTAATGTACCCCGCGCAGGAGGAAGGCCTTCCTGTTCTCGCGGATATACTCCGTGGAGGCGCAGAAAAGACCGCGGAAGCAGGCGCCGCCCTTGCCGGCGGCCACACTATTGACGACGCGGTGCCGAAGTACGGACTGGCGGTAACGGGCACGGTGCATCCCGACAGGGTCATTACAAACAGCGCCGCGAAGCCGGGTGAGCTTCTCATACTCACAAAGCCTCTCGGCACAGGCATTGTGCTTGCCGGAAAAAGACTCGGTGAATGCGGCGATGACGTGTATCAGGCCGCTCTCGAAAGCATGATGCGGCTAAATAAAAACCCGGCCCTTATAATGACTGAGCACGGAATACGCTGCGCTACTGATATTACCGGATTCGGACTGATAGGGCACTCTCTCAAAATGGCCCGAGGAAGCGGTGTAACCATTGAAATAGACAGCCTTGAGCTGCCGCTGCTCCCGGGTGCCTACGAGCTCGCCGATTCAGGCTGCATCCCCACAGCCGCTTTCAGAAACCTGAAATTCAGCGACAATGAAGTCCATTTTTCCGAACACGTCGACTACAGTCTCAAGATGACAGCATGCGACGCACAGACCTCCGGAGGAATACTCATGTGTGTTCCTGAAGATAAAGCTGACACGGTATTATCGCGGCTGAAGGACTCAGGTGAACTATGCGCCGTTGTCATAGGTAAAACCATCGAACACAGAGAAGGCGAGAAATGGGTCAGATTGAAGTAGTTGAAAAGTTTATGGAACTCGGCGAATCTCTGCCGGTAATCGACGTCCGTTCGCCCTCTGAATTCAGTCAGGGCCATATCCCCGGGGCAGTCAATATCCCCCTCTTTAATGATGAGGAACGTAAAAAAGTTGGAACAACCTACGTCCAGGTCGGACACGATGAGGCCGTTGAGCTTGGCCTTGAGATCGCCCTGCCGAAGTCCCTGTCAATATACAGAGCCGCCCGTGACGCGGCACCCGGCGGAGAGGCCCTTGTACACTGCTGGCGCGGAGGAATGCGCAGCTCGTCAGTCGCCTCCCTGCTTGAGATATGCGGAATCAAGACACATACCCTTTCCGGTGGATACAAGGCGTACCGCCGTCACCTGCACGCCTCTTTTGAATCAGAAGCGCAGCTCGCTGTTATAGGAGGAATGACCGGCAGCGGAAAGACAGATCTGCTTCTTGAACTCAAGCGTATGGGCTGCCAGGTCATTGACCTTGAGGGTCTGGCCAATCACATGGGATCGGCCTTCGGAGGCATAGGGCGCGTCCAGCCCACTACCGAACAGTTCGAAAACGATATCTTCGAGCAATGGCGCAAATTCGACCTGGACAAACCGGTTTTCATCGAAGATGAAAGCGTTAATGTCGGCAAATGCGTTGTCCCTGAGGCTCTGTTTAAAAAAATCCGAGGCGCCCGTCTAATAATAATAGAGGTGCCCCGAAAGGAAAGGGTCGCGCGTATAGTCCGCGACTACGGCGAACTCAATCCAGACTCTCTAATAAATTCATGCAATATCCTCAAAAAAAAGATGGGTAGTGTGATTTACAGTGAAGCTGTTGCAGCCGTTCAATCTGGAGATATGACAACGGCCGCCTCACACCTTCTCGACTACTACGACAAGAAGTATACAAAAGGTATAAGCCGGCGCGGAGAGAATACCTGTACAATCACAGCAGAGCCAAATGAGCCGATTGAGTCATTTGCGGCGAGAGTCATGGAAGTTGTAAGCTAATATTAGTGATGACACTACAAAAAACGGCAAAAACAAATCGGTGTTGACATTGCCGGCCCTCGGGCAGCGCATTACGGCTTACGTTTTGCCTAAACAAAGTCGAGGCAGCCTTAACGCCGCTATGTTGCGTAGCCAGAACGAGCGACAGCGAGTGAGCGCATAAGCTTTGTCATATGCCGTTACCCCCGCCCTTTTTTGTCTTTTAAATAAATCTTTCTACAGATACATTAAAGATTTTCGCTAATTTTTTTGCCGTAATCTTACTGATTGGCCTTAAACCGTTTTCCATATTTGAAATATGTTGTTTCGGAATATTACCAAGCATTTCTCCAAGTTTTTCCTGAGTTATTTTATGAATCTTTCTATAAATTTTCATATTATCAGCAGGAGTTTTTTCTGCTTTAATCTTTTTATACCAATCAGTTGTGGTTATATTTACATATTCATCATCGTCATCATTTATAATATGAACTTTTTTCCCATATTCTTCTTTTAATAAAGCTATCATCTTAGGAGGAATATCGCCTTTTATTGTAATTTCAATACGGGGCGTTTTCACGACTGCCTGCATAATAAACCTCAATTCTCACCGAATTATTTTCATAATACCAACATGCAACCCATTTATAAGATAGATGACAATGGTATTCATTTTTTCCTAACGTACTGAAGTTTGGCCATTCTTTTCTAATTGGACCTTTTTCGATTAAATCATCAACAAGAGAATCAAATAAAAATTGTATCTCCTTTGGCATCTTCTGTAAATTCTTAAGTGCATTTTTTTTAATCTTCACTTCATACATAAGTCAAAGTAATCATTTTATGGTTATTAGTCAAGGAGTAATTTTGCATTAAAAAATATCTGTAAATCAGAAAACTTCAGGTCACGAAGGCGGGCATGCCCAGTCGGGTCATTGTACCTTACAGGGTTGCCGTATGTCTACATGTACCTGTTAAACGATTGAGAGTACTCAGGTTCCGGTATCAGTGAATCCGGTGTTATAAAGTTTCCGATGTACGGATCATAGTACCTCGCTCCGTAGTACATGAGTCCGGTCTCGGCGTCTTCCTGTTGTTGATGCGACATCTTTCCTGATTATGAAGGTAATGAGTTAATTGTTACTATACATTGATGTTTAATTTTTTTGATGCATTATTGACAATTTCAAATATCTGAGAATCACTGAGATAATTAGGTATTTCTTCCCTCTCTTTTTCATACGGTGAATACCATACCACACTATCAAATATACGAGCAAATATTTGATATTCAGATGGAGACAACACATCTTTATCCAATTTCAAATTGTATAAATTTTCATAGGCGTCACAAAAATATTCTGCATCAATTTTTTTTGAAAGATATTTAATAATTAAATCATATATCTGTTCTTTGTAATTTGAATAGTTATTCATCATTGCACACCACCGCTTCTAAATAATACATGTCGAATAACACCTGTAGGTTCATGAATCAATACTTCAAGAGTTCCCCTTGATCCATTGAAAATTGCATTTGATTTGTACAGAAATTGCCCAGCTACACCTTGCGGATCTGCAATTCTTACACCAGAACCAATTGTTTCATGAATTGATTGTGTTGTTATATAACTTCTCGTACTTGATAATTGTCTTAGAACCGTTTGAGAAGTTCTAATTGTGCCATCAGAATTTATTACTGTTTTTAGGAGCCTAACACGTGTTGGATCAAACGCAAATCTATTTGCTAAATCAACGCCTACAACACTAACTCCGCCAGCACCTATCGATCTCAGTCTGCCGTAAATAGCTTTCCCGAGAAAATATGCCACCGCGGAATCAACTGTCCCCTCTATTCCGGCAGCCAAAAAGCTTGCTGCTCCAAAAGCATATCGTCCAGAACCAATTGCTTCTTTCCCCTGTGATGCCCAGTCGTATCCGAAATCGAAGTTGAACAACATCCCGGTGCCTCTGCCGAACTCATTTGCTGTAGAACTCAGCATATCCCTGAACGATGAGTCGTAATGCGTTGAACTTTCTGACTGAGGTGAGCCTGAAGCTTTCCCGGAACTAATACCGGCATTTTTTGATCTTCCAGAATCACCTCCATCGCTTTCATTATCACCAATACTTACTGTTGAAATACTGTTAACACCTTTCTTTGAAGCAGCTGTGCTTACACCTTTTTCCCCGTTATTATTCTCATTGTTATTCGAGGCACCAGTACTTGCCTGAGCTGTACCATAGCCGTTACCTACCCATGCTTCCATTACTGTTACTGTATCATAGGCTTGATCCGACCCCATTACTGCAACCGCTTCCTCTGCGGCATGCCCGCTCGGGTCATTATACCTCACTGGATTGCCATAAGTGTACATGTACCTGTTGAAGGATTGTGAGTACTCAGGTTCAGGTATCAGTGAATCCGGTGTTATAAAGTTTCCGATGTACGGATCATAGTACCTCGCTCCGTAGTACATGAGTCCGGTCTCGGCGTCTTCCTCCTGTCCCGTGAATTTGTGCCTGACTATATCAGCGCCCGAGCTTTTGTCACGGATTATTTCTCCGTAGGGTTTGTAATAATATCGCGTTATTACTGTTCCGGCTGTGTCGGTTATGTACGACGCGCTTCCAAGGTGGTTAGGATGATAGAAGTAAGTTCCCTCTAGTGGAAATCCGTTCCGTGTTTCATCGTTGTAGGTACCGCTGAGTGAGCCTGTATCCGGCGCGTCGATGGGTACCGGGTCATCGAGGAAACTCGGGTCATCGCCGCCTGTGTCTGAAGAGCAGCCGTTAAATCCGAAAACCGCTACAAAGGCAATTAACACAATAGGCGTCAGATGCCTCAACGCCGGCATATTTTGAAGGATGTGACCTTCGTATTTGCCGCCCAGTTGACTGTAAACATAACCGGCAATTATTACCAAAACTGTAATAAGAAATAGAATACGTAGAAGATTTTTGCATTTTCATAACGTGCAAGGAAGAAGTCTGTTTTATAATATGCCGACTTCCAGGCGCTCAGAATCGTTCCGTAAAGTCCTCTTCCGCCGCCGATACTGTACGATTCGGCAAGCACCATTTTTCTGTGAAGTTCGAGGTTTGCGGCAAGGCTTCGAATATCCAGCCCGTTTTTGGTTATCTGGGCAACCATTTCACCCTTTATGCCGTGTACATATTTGGTATGCTCAAGCAGTCCATCGGCATTGCGTACTACCTCGTACAGCCCGTCAATCGAGTAGACAACCGTTCCATCTTCCCTCACCTTCTTGATGCGGCTGCCGCTTTCATCATACACATAGCTCTGTTTTAAAGTATCTCCGTCACTGACTGATGTAAGCCTGTTTTCACTGTCATAGTCGAGGGTCCGCCCCGCTCGTGATGTCATGTTTCCGTTCAGATCGTAGGCGTAGTTTACGGTTGCACCGTCTTCAGTGGCTGATGTTACCGCCTGAGGATGGGCCGTGTCCGAATAGCCAAGAGATATGTTACCCTTTTTAGTCAGCCTTCCTCCGGCTGTGAATGCATATTCGAGGCTTCCGTAGAGCGAAGATGCTGTTGCAGTTTTAAGCCTGTAAAGTTTATCGTAGGTAAAGCTCTGTGATTCATTCAGACCGTCGTCTGTAATATTGTCAGTGATTGAGGTTATGTTGCCTACGCTGTCATATTCATAACTTGTGTTCTCAAGTTCACTATAACCTTCAAGTCCGTTATTTGTTCTGCTCGTAATCTGACCGGCACGCATATTTTCAGGATCAACAGACACCGTTGTTCTTATATTGTTTCCGGTACGTCTAACAAATTCGTACTGTCCGTTATTAACTGCAGGTCCGAAATATGTTACAAGCTACGCTCCAAAATTACCATTCACAATCTGATCATCTTCAGAAACCGGCTTGTCAATCGTACCCCTGTCCGTACGCATCAGTCTCACCATTCTCAGAAACCCTGCCGGTGAATAATAGTTACGTATCTGCGAACCATCAGGGTAGTCGAGTGTTTTCAGTTGATTCCGTATGTCGTACTCTGCTGAAAAAGAAAAGCTCATGGCGTCATCTTTACCTGCGTCAACAGTCCTGATCCATGCCTTTCTGTTTCCATACTGGTCATAGTAACTGCTCACTGTTCCTGATGCATCGGTTACTCCTGTAAGCTGACCGATAACATGCGATTTTGCTGAATCCTCTGTACCGTCATAGGTATATACAACATCGGTATCACTGTCCGGAAGGTCTTTTTTTACAACCCTGTTCGAGGCATCGTAGGCAAATGATATGCTTGCCTGTTTGGGATCAGTCTGTTTTTTCAGATTTCCGTTTTTGTCATAGATATAACTCCACAGACCCGAATTCGGATCTTCCAGAGTGACCTTCCGTCCCAATGAATCAGAAATTATTTTTGAAACCAGTCCGTCAGCATCCGTTATGCTCACTCTGAAGGCATCTTCTTCATAGTTATATTTAACTGAAGCGATGCCCGCATCATTTACTTTCACAATGCGTCCTTTTGAGTCATACTCCTTGGTTTTGTAGTTCCCCTCCGGATCGGTTACAGTAACACTTTGAACAGCTTTTTCAGCAGTAATGCTGCTGTTATAGCTGTAGGATGAAACCGTCCCGTCAGGGTTAGTGACAGTAATTGGGCGCCCTGCAAAATCATAAGCATATTGAGTATAAGAAGGCTGAATCAGCATGTTTCCGTTTCCATCCACAGGAACCGGATTGGATTTACCGCTGACGCGGTTAACATCATCAAAGCTGTAAACGGTTAAATAATAATTCTCTACATTCTCATTGTTTGAATCATAGTTACCGTCTGCAACTTCCCTGTAAGTACGGCCCAGCCCGTCAAAATACTGCTTTGTAGTTCTCCAGTTCCCATCTCTATCTACAAGCTCCTGTATTTCAACGTGTTGTTTATCGGGCAAATCAAGGTCATTGTAGGAAATTCTACGGTGCTGCAGAAAGTCATTATCCTCAGGACCTCTTATAGAAATAACGTCCAGTAAACCCTTACCGTTATAACTGTATCTTGTTTTAAGATCATTCGGGTCTTTCTGCTCGAGTAACACTCCTAATCCTGCATCGTATGCAAATTCAGCTGTATGGCCCAAAGCATTGGTTACGGTTTTAACATAATACAATAAAAGATTTAGTAACTCAAACGCAGCAGGACGCTGCGCTCTCCGGCTCCGTAGGAGCCTGACTAAATAAAGCAATCTCTCCATATACTATTCCACAGTGACAAATTCTTTGGACATGGATGTCCCATCGCCCTCCGCGCAGGAGATCCCTTTTTCTTTGGTCACTTTCTTTTTTGGATCGAAAAAAGAAAGTAACCAAAAAGGGTCTCACGCTCTCAGCGTGAAAAATAGACGGCAGGCTCTCTGCCTAAAAGAAAAGCGTGTCGCACATCACAGTGGCGAAAGAAAAGCCCGTGCGCTCCGCACCACCAATTCACTTAATGATTGAAAATAATATCCAGCTCAACCAGAAAATGCCTGTTATTCGCATGAATGATTAGAGTTAATCGTGCAAAACCAAAAAAACAGGGAAGCTTGAAGTGTTATTCACTGAATGATGCACTCAAGCTCTCCCTGCCTACTACTTCTATCTTGAACTTCCTTTAATATTCACAGGACCAACAGTTCCTTTAAATGATGTTCCATCAGACTGACAGTACTCAATCTCAAAACTGTATTCACCATCGTCCGACGGAGGAATAGTTAATTGAAGATTAATTGTATCTAAACCAATAATTGTATGTTTACTACCATTAAAGCTGATTAGAGCTTCCTTCTGAGCAAACACATATGAATACGAATACTGTATCTGGTCGCCTCCATCAAAATTAAAACCATTATCTACATACTCGTCGGCACAAAAATAACCAATTTGAACTATATCGTTTAGAGATGAACCGCTTTTATGCGTTTCGGCGTAGTCTTCAATTGTATTTATGTTAATTGAACTTACAGATACATCAGGACAGCAAAAACCAAAAGTATTAGATGATTTGCCGCCAAAGCTTCCATCACTAATTTTTGAAGCCAGTTCAAGAAATCTCTCACGTTGTTCCTCAGGATAATTGAGTGAGTCCCGATAAAAATAGCCTGAATTATAATCATCATTATGGTATGAGAGCCAGTCCATCAATCCAATCTCAAAATCTGAAATACTATGGCTTTCTTCGTCTTCATAATAAAGCATTACAATCGGATTGATATACCTTACTGTTGTGTATTCCCAGACAAAATAATCTGATAAAGGCTCAGGACTCCAATTTTCATCTTCATGACATCCAGAGAACAGAAGTGACACTAACAATATAACAGTTTTAAATATATTTTTCATCATTGTTTCCATCCCCTTCTATTTCGAAACATCAGGTAGAATTTTAAGTTTATACTGGTAATATCTTTCTGTTCCAGATTTAAGTGTAATATCGCTCTTGTTAGTATCAAAGACTTTATTCAGATACCATCCGTTATCGGTTGCGCCCCATCCCCAGTTGCAGTTTACATATTCCTCTGTTTGTGTCGAAGTTGTCTTCGTAGTTTTTGTTGACGTTCTCACATAACGAGTTACTGGACGGCTCCTCTTCGTATAACCATCAATTACCCACGCATGTCCTTTTTTGTAATATGTGTTATATGTAAAACCTAATACCTTTTCTTTAACCTTTATAGCATAACCATCTGTACAAACCGGTTTTCTATTGGCTATAGATGATATCACTTTATTAAGGTTGTAATCCTGATACTTACTTGGAGTACTGTATCCCATATCGTCAAAGCAGTCGTCTGTCTCAGAACTGTATGCCTCGCTGCCATCACATCCATAGTCCATATCAACAAGCCTGCCTATTGATGCAATCAAAGAAGCTGCCATGTTCCTTGATGCTGAATCAGACGGGTTTATCATTTTTGACCAGTTATAAGTTACGCCTCCAAAGGCAGCCGGGTATTTGTGATATGCCATAACCTGACCAATCGCTATTGCCACACAACCGGCCACCGGTTTCCCATTCGGATTGTTTGAACAAATCGTATTATATCCAATCAGATTATTATAAGGTGAAAATTGATGCCACTTGGTTGCCATAAGCGGGCCGTATACTGTATTTTTTGTCTACGCACCATAAAATGTTGTTGTTGTCGAACTACCCCGGGTGATAATCTCTCCAGAAAGAGCTTCCGGTAAATCCGATTCTGAATAATTACTGCCGGCACTGTCTTCTATTTTTTCAAGAGCAGATTCCAGATCAGCTACATCAATGCTGTTGTATTCTTCTATTTTACTGTCTATATAATCCGGAATACGGGTCACGAATACGGCAAGTCCTGGATTATCATTCTCAGAGTTCAATCTGCCGTCAGAAACAACAGCAAGAACACTGTCTGTACGGTCATCTCCGCTTACAATAGCAAAGCCGGCATCCACGCCTTCAGAGTCAGAAAAATTAAAAACATAAAGCGGTACATCTTCTGCTTCCGTGTTCTCCTTCTCAGATTCGTCTATTTCAGATTCTTCGTTTGACCGATAATGCAGTCTATTATTTTTATATTCCCGCATTTTTTTTAATACTAATTCTCTGGAAATAAAATTCTTTGAAGGCTTTACGTATTCTTTCTTGACCGAGCTTAGCCTGCGGTCCTTAATCTCTCCGCTGCGTTTAATGTCATCGTTGTTGAGCAACTCCATAACACTTTCGACCTCAGACATCGCAGCCTCATCCGATACAGAATGTGTTTCCTGAAGAAGGCTTAATGCCTTTATCTCTTTTTCAGTTAAAAGTGCAGTAACATCTGTATGTTCATTCTTTAAATCGACATCTCCATTACTACATGAAAACAAACCAATAACAGAAAACAAAACCAATACAATGAGACCCGATGAGACCCGATGAGACCCGATGAGACCATTTCATAAGAATACTCCTCAATCTTTATATTTAACACAAGACCTATTAGACTCTATATAACAGCCTCATTGGAATTTGCTACTATTATATAATTTTATTATAAATCTACACTCTTTTTTGTGCCTGTAACTACGCACAAGCCGCGAAAAATCGGCTTCCCTCCTCATCTTGTCAGATGTGGGGCGCTGCGTGTCACGGTGAGGTAGAGCCGCCCAAATTGGGCGGCTCTACCTGGTGCTCAAACAAACGCAGCGCTTTTCCCCGCGGCCGACTGCGAGGAGTCCGACAAACAGGATGTTTTAGTGCCGATGGCCGCCAGGACGGCGAAAATGCCATCGGCTGCCAGGAACATAATGGCGGAATTAAAAGACTGCAGGCCCCCTGCTTCAACACCTCAACCAGTGCGATTTGCATGGATGCAAATCGCCCGGGCGTCGTTTCATCAGGATGATGATAACGGCGTTGGAATAGTTTGGTAACAGCTACAGCCAAGCCCTTCCGGCGCCTGAGGAACGGCTTTTTCCCACCGCTTTTTGTCCGGTCAAAAAGCGGCAAAAGAGGTACCACGCTCTCAACGTGAAAATGGCCGGCAGGCCCCCTGCCAGGAGAAAAGCGTGTCGCGCAGCTGAGCGAGTTAAAGCCTGCGGCAATTCAGCCTTTCCGGCGCCTAAAAGATATTGGCCGAAAAGCTGGATGCTTAAGTGTCGACGGCCTACAGGAGGTAGAAAAAGCCGTCGACCACTTCCGCCCGGACATAAGTGGCGAAGAAAAAGGTCTCACGCTCCCAGCGTGAAAAAAGACGGCAGGCTCCCTGCCCAAAATATTTATACAGCAATTTTCATTGATGAACCAAGAAGCAAATGAGGAACACTGATATCCTCATCCAACTCCTCCCAATGAAGCCCGAGGCCTCCGCCACTCATTTGAAACTTTTCTCTTTGATCAGGCGTAGCTTTTTGCAGACGAGGGAAATATGCGTAAGGCACAGCAAGTTGACGTCCATCCGTAAACAATATCCAGATATTATCATTATCGAACCAAACCCTGTGAGCTCTTACGTCTTCAATTGAAGAATTCATTCCATTTCTCCATAATCAAATTTTTATTTTCTTCTACAATTAATTCAAGCGTATTTAATTCTCTGGAAGTGAGTCCCCATGATTTTGCAACTTTAACTTCAGGAATCAGCCAGAATTTCGCAATATTCGAACCATTTCTGACATGTACATGAGCCGGTTCAAGAGGAGTTCCCTCATTTGAAAAGAAAAAAAACCTGTATCCATTCCACTCAAATATAGTTGGCATCAAATTCTCCATATTCTTAAATAGCTTTTCCATTATCAGTATAATATTCAAGACTTTTTCTTCACCAATTTTCTTTTATAAAAAAGTTTCGTGCTGAGGTCTTCCCCTTTGAACATATTCTACTCCGTTTTTTTGTGCGAAGCGACCCTGCCTCTGCCGGCAAGTTACGTCCTTCGGCTCTCCTCCTCTTGCCACCCCCGGGGGACTGTGTCACGATGAGGTAGAGCCGCCCAAATTGGGCGGCTCTACCGGGTGCCAAAACCTAATGCCTGTTAAATCAATATGATAACGTAATATGTCCAAAATGCATAATCACTCAAGCGCAGCAGGACGCTGCGCCTTCCGGCTCCGAAGGAGCCTGACATAATAAAGCTGTCACTCCTCGGAATATTTCACAGTAACTAATTCTCAGGACATGGATGTCCTATGGCTGGCTGTAACATAATGGCGGAATTAAAAAACTGCAGGCACACTGCTTCAACAATGCAACCAGTGCGATTTGCATGGACGCAAATCGCCTGGGTGCCGTTTCATCAGGATGATGATAACGGCGCTGCAATAGTTTGGTAACAGTAAAAAGTCAAGCCCTTCCGGCGCCTGAGGAACGGCTTTTTACCGCCGCTTTTTGGCCGGTCAAAAAGCGGCAAAAGATGTACCACGTTCTCAGCGTGAAAATTGACGGCAGGCTCCCTGCCAGAAGAAAAGCGTGTCGCACAGCTGAGCGAGTTAAAGCCCACGGCAACACACCCCGGACGAAAGTGACGAAGAAAAAGGTCTCACACTCCCAGTGTGAAAAATGACAGGCAGGCACCCTGCCAAAATGCAAGTCGCACAGCGCAGCTGAGCGAGTTAAACCCTACTGCAACACACCCCGGTCAAAGTCCTTAATCATCTCACCAATCCCTGTTACGACATGTCCTGTATTTTCCAGTATTATTGTCTGTGCATGTGAAACAATTTCTGTCAGGCGGGAAGCCGCCTTCCTGCTGTCGTAGAATTCATCATCCGCGCCTCCAATATACAGGACCGGCATATTCAGCCGGGCCAGTAATTCATTACTGAAAAGAGGGATTGAACCGGTCCTCGGAGAAAACCCCTCCGCCATGAGCCTGAAGTAATCACGGACTTCTTCATCAATTTCCATTTTTCCAAAAAGCATTTTCATAAATCCGTCGGCCCCCTTCCGTCCTCTTAAAGCATGGAATACCGCTTTCAGAAGAAATAACCCTTTAGGATTAACAACACCGCCCGTTGAAACAAGGACAAGACCTGATACACACTCACTGTGACTGGAAGCCCATTTAACGGCAATCCAGCCCCCGAGAGAAACTCCGCAAACTACGGCATTTTTAATCTCCAGTCCTTTATAGACATCTTCCATCCACTCGATAAAGCTGTCATCATTCAAAGCCGGCCTGACTTCTTCACTCCTTCCGGCTTCCCCCGGTATGTCGATCGCGTACACCGTGAAATCAGCTTCAAGCGCTTTCAGTTCTCCAGTCCACACTGATGAATTTGATGCCGAACCGTGCAGCAGGACAAGGGGCGTTTTATCTCTGGTGCCGGAGGCTATAACATGCGTATTACCGAAACGTGTTGATACATTCATCCGCTCCGCCTTAATCCAACCGGCAAGAACCGAATCATAGCGTTCAAATATTGCATTTTTGTACATTTCACTTCTAAAAAATGGACCAGTTTTCATACACCTTCCTCTGTATACTAATTTCACTTTTACACTATTACTTCAAGGCTCTGCATCATTCTGCTGATAAAATCAGGAGTACCCCAGAGCATAAATCTGAGTTTTCCCTCATACTCATGAAATATGCAGTCGCATCTTGCTCCGCCGGAGCCCTCTCTGCACTGAATTGCAGCCAGTACTGTAGCGGAGATTCTGTCAGCTTCATCCCTTGATCTGACCAGAACATCAACAACTGCAGAAACCGTTATTCTCTCCACAGAGCTGAAATCATGACTGAACTTAATATTTCTTTCTTCAGAATGATTTCTGTTTGCTATCTCCTCAAAGCTGTCAATGCCCATAAACAGCTTCAGGGAATCCGGAGTCACCCTCCACTGACCGCCGACCTTCTGCGCCGACAGCCTTTTTTCCTTGATATACCGTCTGACAGTCCGCGTATGGACCGAAAGAATTTCTGCAACCGCATCAACTGTTAAAAGTGTCATGCCTGCCTCTCTCTTGTTACATTTCGCTACTTTTTATTACCTTATGCCATCTTTTGTCAACTGCAATAACTGATTAATTTAACATTTAAGATATTTTATATTGACGAGGATGGAATGGATATTTATATTGTACTCAATATAATTTTACACGAGGCTTTTATGAACAAAGACAATTTTTACAGGATAAACATAAGGACAATTGACGGAAACCTGATTCAGATGGAACAGTTCCGTGGTGATGTCCTCCTGATCGTAAATACGGCAAGCAAATGCGGCTTAACACCACAATACGAGGGTCTTGAAGCTCTTCACAGAAAATATGCAGAGGATGGGTTCAAGGTACTTGGTTCTCCTTCAAATGACTTTCTAAAACAGGAACCCGGCACAGAGGAAGATATTAAATCTTTCTGCCAATTGAATTACAATGTGAGCTTCCCGCTCTTCAGCAAGATAAACGTAAACGGAAAGGAAACACACCCTCTCTACGTTTACTTAAAGAATAACGCACGCGGCTTTCTCGCAAAGAGAATCAAGTGGAACTTCACAAAATTCCTGGTTGATAGAGACGGTAATGTCATCAAAAGATATGCTCCGTCAACAAGACCGGAAAGGATTGAAAATGACATCAGAAAACTGCTTGGAAAATAAAGACCTGCGCAGCGATGATGCGCTGAAGCTTGACAATCAGCTATGCTTCTCACTTTACGCGGCATCGAGGATCATCACTGCCAGGTACAGGCCCCTGCTCAACGAATTGGGCCTCACCTATCCTCAGTATATAACCATGCTTGTGCTATGGGAGAGCAGCAGCCTCAGTGTAAGCGAAATCGGGGAAAGGCTAATCCTCGACTCCGGAACGCTCACCCCGCTGCTGAAAAAGCTCGAATCATCGGGACTTATCGAACGCAGACGGGACACCGCAGACGAAAGACGGGTCATAGTCAGCCTGACTGCGAAAGGCGCCGAACTGAAGCAACAGGCTGCCGCGATACCTGAAAAGCTTATCTGCGGAACAGGGCTGTCGCTGCATCAGATAACTGAGCTCAGGATAAAAATCAATGAGCTTATCACTGGTATTGGTTCGTCGCACAGCACAGCAAAATAAAGGCACGCTTCAAACATTATAGCGGATTGAAGGGGTTTCAGACACACTACTTCAACAACCCAACCAGTACGATTTGCATGGACGCAAATCGCCCGGGCGCCGGTTCATCAGGATGATGATACCGGCGTTGAAATAGCCTTGTACCCACAATAGCTAAGCCCCGCCGGCGCCTGAGGCGCGGGCTTTGGTCACTTTCGCCCGGACGAAAGTGACGAAGAAAAGGGTCTCACACTCCCAGTGTGAAAAAGAACGGCAGGCTCCCTGCCAAAAATGCGAGTCGCGAAGCTGAGCGAGTTAAAGCCTACGGCAAAAAACCCGGACGAAAGGGGCGAAGAAAAAGGTCTCACGCTCTCAGCGTGAAAAACAGCCGGCAGGCTCCCTGCTATAGAAAACAGATGAATTTTTTGTGGCGCGACAAAAAAGTGGCGAAAGAAATGCCCGTGCGCTCCGCACAGAAAAATGTCCACGCTCTCAGCGTGAAGATGGATGGCAGGCTCCCTGCCCCAAAAAACCCTGCTCCTCACTCTCCCGTCACAACGGCTGAAACGTATCCGACAACCTGCGACCTGTCGCCTGCAGTATCTCCCGAATTGGCGTATTTCAGGACATGGACTTCCGTGTTGCCCGATTTACTGCAGGCGCTTAAACCGGCAGCAAGGGGCCCCTCGCCGCACGCCTCAGCTGCTCCCGAAGCCAGGGTGTTTTGCAGAAACTCCGGGTCACAGCGCTCAATGGCCCTGATCGCCCTCTGGTCCATGCTTACGGCTGTATCATACCCATGATAATGGGACAGATCTGTAGACATGACTATCGCCGTATGTCCTTTCACCGAGGCAGAAGCTTCATGGACCGCGTTTCCAATCGCAGAGCAGATATCGATATCAGTGGTCCCGATTATAACAGGTACTATTCTGCACTCCGGAAAGCTGTACTGAATGAAAGGTATCTGCACCTCAAGTGAGTGTTCCATATTAAACACCTCCGGAATATCAGTAAAAAACCTCTCGGACGCCAGCCTCTTGCCGATGACATCATCAATTTCCACGATACCGAGCGGTGTCTCATAGCTCCCCTCGCTGATCAGGGCCGCTCCCCCAAACCTGGCCCTGTGCGAAGGCGCCAGGATTATCACCGTTTCGGGCAGTTCTTTTTCAAGCGCCCTGTAGCCGTACGCGGCAACCTGCCCGGAATATATGTATCCGGCATGAGGTGAAATTATCCCGAGGATGTGCCCCTGGAATAACGGGAGTTCAACTGCCGCATGAAATCTGCGTATTATCAGACGAAGCTCATCAGGATCGGCAGGATAGAACATTCCGGCAACATTCGCTTTTTTTATCTTCATGGCTGACCTCCTTATGCGCGGGATGAAGCTGATGGTGACTATGTTGCTTCATCTGACATTTCACGGCTATATGAAGTAACTGCGAAACGCAGTGAAACATAATCTGGGTGAAGCTAAGCGGAACCATATTAAACCTCAATATTAATATTTTCGGCTTAACCCTCTGTCCGTATTATACGGGTTAGACTCATAGAGTGGTTATTCGGAATTTCCGAAAAGCATTGCCATCTGGTCCTGGCCTGTTCAAGTTTTTCTTCAGTTAATTTAATCAACTATTACCTCCCAGTGTCCGCCCTTATCGGTCCATTCCGCGTTAACCGCCCTGCTTTCCTGAGCGAACCAATATTTCTTTCAACTGAACGGGTGGTAACGCCGGTTATATTGGCAAGTTCGGCTATTGTGATCTGAGGGTCTAAAAGAATCGCTTTGATGATTTTCTCCGACGTTTTCTCCGACGTTTTCTCCGAACCTTTTTTTCGGTGCTGCTTTTGTCTTTGCCATTTATAATACATTTTTCCTTCTCTTCAGCCCGGCATGAACGCCGGGCTTCCTGGGGCGTGGGGATTTTAATATCTTCCGCATTATCAATCTATCTTTTTCTTTCTGCCCTGGCGCGATATTGCCTATAACTCAAGCAGGGTACAGGTTTCTCCCTGTTATGCGAACCGCCGGAAAAACCCAGCCCCCCCCTTACCAGTCAATTAAACTTGCAAGTAATTCAGAAAATGTTTAACTATCCGCAACTTTCCCATAAGCCGAAATAAATTCAATTGGACTAATTACAGTATCATAAAGACCAATATTTTCATCCTCATGTTTATTAATGCCGGTGTAAGACAGACTTGAATCCTCATATCTTTTGAATTTATAAACAGCATCGTTCATCAAGGCGCTGTTGAAAACTCCAAGACTTACTAGCAATTCAAAATCTTTGACGGTAATTCCGGTTACTTTTTTAAAAAGTCCCGGCTCAAGCTGTGTTATAACATCCTTTAGAGTCTGTTCACGATAATCAGTCAGATACATAAAAACTGGAATCCGGGTTGCGAATTTAATAAGCTTCTCCTGGATCTGCTTCCTTAAATTTTTATACTCCCTTTCCTCATCGCTGAGATGTTTCTTTTCTTTATCAGATAAATCCCTTTCATTCGCAGTATTTTTTATCTTTTTGATCGATTCAGATTTATTGATTATTGTTTCAATATCCTGATTGAGGTTCCTAAACCCTTCAATATTCATCAAGGCTTTCATTGCTGCTTCATTCTTCATAAGACGTTGAAGTGTATCATTGTCCACATTTACCAGCAACGCGCTTTCCCATCGTCTTGCGAGCAATGTCGCTGTTGTACCGCTCATGGCCATGTCTAAAATACCAGCCGCGTCAATTCTTTTCATAGAACTGCCATCGTAGGCCAACACAGGGAGAAAGCTGATAAACTCCTTAACTTTATTCTCAGGGTTTGACTCATCCACGTTAAGACGACAGCTGTATTCTGCAATCTGTCTTAATGCCCTGTCGGGCGCGAAATCAAAAACATAGCATTCTTTTTTGATTATTTCTTCTTTGTTCGGCGATATGCTGTCCGGGTTTTTGACAGTCCATGGAGTCTGCACACGAAATGCGGCTTGAAAATATGTTTCCGGGCTTGAAGTATTTCGAAGCATGAAGATTCCTGTCCAGGGTTTAACAGAAATGCCAGTAGTCAGCTTTCCGCAGGAAAGAGTAACTGATTTTGATTCCAGCGGATTTTCCATCTGGTCTAATACCGGCGGTAAGGCATTTACGCCTATACCCGCACCGGGACCGGCGGCTACAATCACTTTATAATCATGATAAAAGCTGTTCTGTTTCTCTGACAGCAAATTCTTCATGGCATGGCAGGAAGGTACGCTCGGTAAAAACCAGAATGTGTGTGACAAAACATTCAACAGACGCGTATCTGAAAATGGAAGTGGTGGCTTTTTTGCTCCCAGTTTAAGATTATCGACTGATGTTTCAAGAAATGAACCTCTGATCAAATCAAGCCACTTCTGGACTTCGTCCTTGAATAGAAATTTCGCATCATCCCCCTGACCTTCAGCAGAAAAAAAAGTATTCAAATCAAATTCATCATACTCCCCCTTCATCGCTATTTCCCGAATAGAATCAGGAAGCTGATATGTCATCATAACCATTCTCGGCAATGAAACATAGGGATTGTCATTACCAACCCATTCCTCTTTTGCCCTCTGTTCATCAGAGTAGGTCCAGTTATATATTTGTTCTTCAATAAATTCACCTGAAGTTATTGCTCTAAAAGGGGTACCCGAAAGATATAGATATGCACCTGTTGTAATAGGCATAATTGCTTCATCAAATAATTCTATTCCTTCTCCTTTGCCGAATTTTTCTTCTCTGTTTTCTTCGGCCTCAAATAAATCTCTGGCGTTTTCTCTCCAGGCTCCATAGTGATATTCATCAAGGACTACACAATCCCACTTTGTCGTGTGTACCCATTCATTCTTTGCTTTTATTCCGCCGGCATTGTTTCTCCCAAGATAATCCTGAAATGAACCGAAACAGACATAGGGCCTGGTTTTATCAATTTCTTCATAGCTCATTCCATTACGGGAAATGAACTGCCACCCTTTAAAATCAATATGACTCTTAATATCTTCTTCCCAGGCGTTTTGCACCGCGGGTTTAAAAGTCAAAACCAGCAGTCTTTTCCATTTCATTCTTCTTGCGAGTTGATATGCTGCAAAGGTTTTACCAAAGCGCATTTTAGCATTCCACAGGAAGTGAGGTGTTTTTTCAGGATTTTCTTTTCTGAAACTCTTGAAATATAATGCCGCTTTTTCCACGGCCGCAGCCTGTTCAGGGCGCATTTTGAAATCCAGAGTACGATTATCTTCAATTATCATTCCGGTTTTTATTGAAATAATCGCCGCAATAACATCATCGACTGAACACTTGAACCATTCACCTTCAGGATTTCTAATACCTTTTTTCCTTAAAAACCGATGAACATCATGATCGTTGAATACAGTTCCGTCATTCCGCATTGCGGATATTTCAAGCACGATTTTGTACGGCAGGTCGCCGGGACGTAGAGTGGGATACTGCTGTTTAACGCGGGCCTGAACATCGATAGTAGTATAACCTACCTTGAGAAGACCGGTGTATTGCGGATTGGTATCTTCATAGGCATAGATTTTTGGATTTGCCGCGGGCCTTTGCGGAAAGAAATCTCTACTCATTATATATTCCCTTTTGTCAGTATTTCAAACAATGCTTTGTTGATATAATAATTTGATTTACCGATTTTTTCTTTTTGAAGATACCCCTCTGATACAAGGATTTCAAGATACTTAGCCGCAGTCAGCCTTGATATTTTGAGAGCTTTTTGCAGAAATTCAATTTTTGTGTACGGGTGAAAAAACAGATTGTTAATAAGATCCTGACTATAGAATTTACATGACCCTCTGATTCCATGTTTATACTGACTGAGGGCTATACCAATCTGCTCTACCATATAAATAGTCTTGCGCGAAGTTGTTTCCACCCCATCAAGCATATACATAATCCATGATTCCCAGTCGCCCGTATCGCGTACTCTTTGTAGATTATTATAATATGCAGATTTATTATGAACCAGATAACGGCTCAGATATAACACCGGTATATCAAGGAGACCTTTCAACACAAGATACAAAACATTAATAATCCTCCCTGTGCGCCCGTTCGCGTCATAAAACGGATGGATGCTTTCAAACTGGTGATGTATAAGCGCCATTTTTATAAGCGGGTCAAGAGAACTCAGAGAATCATCATTAATAAATTGTTCAAGGTTGCCCATGAGCTTAATAATTTCATCAGCTATCTGGGGCGGCGTGTAAACGATTTGGCCTGTCTGTTCATTTTTCAATTCTGTCCCTGGAAGTTTCCGAAAACCTGCCCTGTTTTTTTCAAGCTCTGACTGAATAATGAGAATGTGATTATTTGTAAACAGGTTATCTTTTTTAACCAGTTCAAAACCTGTTTTCAGCGCACTTACATAATTTCTGACCTCCTTGGCGGAGGCATTGACAGCGTATTCAGGAAAAAGCTCTTCCCTGTAAAGTTCATCATGGGTAGTTATAATATTTTCAATGGCAGAGCTGTCTTTTGCCTCCTGGAGCGACAGGGTATTAATCAAAATTCCCTGATTTGGAATACTGCGGGAGAGGCCTTTTAGTTCTGCCAGATAACGATGTGCTGAAGCTGCTTTTTTCAGCACTGAAACCGTTTCGATATCGCCAGAATGAGGAAGAGAGGGTATTTTATAGGACATATGCGTCCTCATCGTATATAGAAAACAGGCATATTATATACTTATCAACGAAAACATGTATAGAAAACAGGGTTTTTTTATACATGTTATGGCTCCAACTCGATTTTCCAGACAATGTCTGGATTTTAGGGCTTGTATCAGGTCGTTTAGGAAAGAAATCTCTACTCACAGCATTTACTCCATGGGTCTGATTTTTGATTCGATGAAGTCAATTTCTTCCCCTGTAAGCTCATATTTCTTATATAGCTTTTCATCAGTCCATTGTTCACTCATTTCAAGAATTGGAACAAAAAAATATGCATCTTTTGTAATATGATGAGAATACATAAATTGCGAAACCAAAAAACGGAAGAATTTAGTTTTCATATATGCAATAAGATTTAACGCTTGGTTTTCATTCTTGTAGCTTCCTACAACAAGATATGTCTCTGTACAAATCGTACCAGGAGGCATGATATCAATTTTTGAAAACACCCGCCTCTTTCCATCTTTTCCCGGATTGCCCGCATGATCATAGCCAACGTAGGACGTTATCACGTTCCACTCATCAATCATTTCAATACCGGAAGTTATTTCACTACGGTTATAAGGGCCTTCTCCTTTTTGCCAACGTAGTGTAATATCTCCATTATCTCTTGGCCGAACAAACGTTCTTAGCCCAAAAGGTTTACTTGCAGAAACCTGTTGACTCATACTCTTTTCATTCATTGATAGAACTTTTCGGATTATCGGAACAGACTTTCCATGCCTTATAAAGGTACTGAACTCGTTTAGTTTTCTTGTTGTAACAGCCTCTTTGCCATTATGCATATTAGTAACTTCGCATGGACCTGCTGAATCTTTCTCCCAGAGGAAATAGCAAATACCACCTGCGATATCTACGCCCGGGAAACATTCATTTGCATCTTCAAAATCGACGATGGTTCTGATTCTGTTATCGTTTAGCATCTCATTTCTAAAGTCATCAAGCCCCTTTCCGCCTGCAAACCAGCGTGAAGGTATGATCATTACCAGGTAGCGCGGATTCAGCTTCCTGGCCTGCAGCACAAATTTATGATAAATTGGACTGGCGCTTCGGCCATGTCCGCCATCGCTCAATTGATATGGCGGATTCCCTATAATTACATCAAATTTCATATTAAAAAGCTCCTCTGGTTTCTCTGTATGGATAAACTCATAGGCGTGCGTTTCAAGTTCACTGCCTCTTTCATAATTCTCCCGGCTCGCGCCGCAATATTTACATTTGCCGTTATCCCAAATATGTTCAATTCTATTAAAACGAATATTTCCCTGTTCATTATCAAATGACCCGCAGACAGAATATTTACCGTCTGCTTTTTTTGAACAATAAACAGATCTGCGCGAAAGAAGGGCGGTAATCTCAGTTATTGAAATCCCAAAGAGCTGGTTTCTAAAGATATGGTTAATTCTTGCCTGTCTATCCGGTATGGTATCTTCCAGTCCTTTCAACAGCCTTTTGGCTATTTCTCTCAGAAATACCCCCGTTTTGCACACAGGGTCAAGAAATTTAACGTCTTTGTTCTTCCATATATCTTCTGGTAATAAGTCCAATAATCTATTCGCCATTTGCGGAGGAGTGAAAATTTCATCACTGCTTAGATTAGCGAGACAGGACAGAACATCCGGATTATAACTATTGCTCTTCAACATCTGCAAGCCTCATAAAATGTACTGGTTGAAAGTCTTTCACTGATTTTGGTATTGCGGCATTGTCGCCAAGATCGGAGAAAAGATTCGGTTCAGAGTCTAAGCTGGCGTATGTATTCACGAGATTTTCCATTGTAAAATCACGCCTTTTGATTTTGTTGCTGTTAACTGCCGACCATTCAGAAAAAATAATCGGGGAAGGTTTTTCTCCAACGGTTCGAAGAGTTAAAGCGTCGCCCCATATAACATTCCTTGAGAGTAAGTAGAGTACCGCATTTTTGCATTCATCTCTGGTAAATTCATGAAATAACGAATCATATTGCTCAACATAAATAGCATAAAGACGGTGGCGGCATTCTGCAACATTGTCTTCAAGTATATCGATACCGTATATGCTTGAAACAGCGATAATCGAATACCTTTCATATTCAACCTGATTTCTTTTATATCGGCTGCTTACAACTTGTAATTTTCTATTCAAAATTTCCGCCAGAAAGTTTCCTGTCCCGCAGGCCGGTTCTAAAAATCTCGAATCAATCCGTTCTGTTTCCTGTTTAACAAGGTCAAGCATCGCGTTAACTTCACGGGAAGAAGTATATACTTCACCGTGGTTTGCAACTCTCTCTCTTGATTTAACCTGGCTTTTGCTCATTTTATGTTTGTTTAACCTTTAGCTTCAGAATATACCATCAACATCACTGCCCGTTATTTAGAGTGCAAAAAACCGCTCCCTGACTCTGTCCCGTCCGCTACCTTCGCGCTTTCAGCACACTGTCGGCATTCACCAGAAACTGCTCCCTGTATTCAAGGATGGCGCTTAAGGCATGCTGTACATAATCAATTCTTATCTCGCCTGACTTTTCACTGCTCTCAGAAAAGATTAATGACCTGCCCGCGCTGTGAGGAAATGCTCCTCTGTACTTTCCGTCCTTTACCTGAGCATTAAGGAGAAAGTTTACGGCCCTGTCGCATGACTCCCTTACGCCCAGCCCTGCGCGCACCGCTTCAGGGAGATACGGATAAACGGCAATTATCCCCTCCATGCGGCAGGCAGCAGAGGTGGTGTTTCCAGCGCGTGTAAAGCCCCCGTCAATATTGGAGTCTGAACTTGAGACCTGCCCCGCCAGCATTGATCTTACGACCTGAACAGCGTGATTCGCGATAAGCTCCCTCTGTTTTTCGGAAAGCCCGCTGTCTTTGAGTGAAAAAAGCTTTGCTGTGGCAAGAAGGGCCCAGTGGTCGGGCGGAACCTTGCGCTTTCCCTTTCTGCTTTCAGCCAAATATTCCAGGGCCCTTACTGCCGAGTTCAGCCAGCGTGCGTCAGGGTATTTTTCGTGCAGCATCAATAGCCCGCATGCCGCTTCGCCCGGATAGTAGAGCGAAGTCCAGCTGTCGTCACGCAAGTCAGCGGCCGGTTGATATCTGGAGTAGAAGCTTCCGTCCGGCTTATGCAGGTACAGTATCAGCTCCGCGATACTCCGAAGCTCAGCGGGCTGAGTAAAACCGGGCCTGATCTTTTCTATGCTCATAAGTGCCAGAAGCCCGATTCCATTAGCACCGAGCTTGACCTTGCCGGCATGCTTCATTCCAATTCCCTTCATTCCGGGTTTCCGCGGCATAGGCGCTATGAATTCCCTCTTGAAGTACTCTCCCGAACGGAGGATTGCCTCCCTGACCTCTTTTTCAGGGAAAGCATCGTAGTACATACACATCGAATAGATTGTCCCCGCATGCCTCAGGACATTGTAGCTGTCAGGGACCTTCATCGAAGGGTCCATATTCACCTGATAGATAAACCTTCCGCTATCCATAACAGAACGGGTCAGATAGCCGGCTGCGGCCTTCACAGCTCTGTCAACCTTTTCCGCAGAGGGAGCGCCCGAATTGGCCTTGCCACAGTTCACAAAGGATAATGAGAATAATAACAAAAGTGTAACTGGAATAAAAAAGGAATGATTACTGAACAATCTTGATTCGGTCATTTTCCTGATACCGGCAATCATGTGGCCTCCCTTTCAATCAATCCGGCCAGCCTGAGAATCTCTGAGGCAGCCTCCACCTTGGACGCGAGAGGTATTTCACAGCGTCCGCCGTTTCTCTGAAAAACAGTAATAATATTCGTATCAGAACCGAAACCTGCACCAGGCCTCGATACATCGTTAAGGCATATCATATCCAGGTTTTTGTCTCTCAGCTTTCCAAGGGCGTATGCTTCCGTGTTGTCAGTCTCTGCCGCGAAACCGACAGTTATCATTCCGGGGAATTGACCTGCCGCTCTCATGGCAGCGACCTCTTTCAGAATGTCCGGGGTCTTCTTCAGAGTGAGAGTCAAAGTCTCATCGCCCTTCTTGATCTTTGAGGATTCAGCTTTAAGCGGTGCATAGTCGGCCGGCGCCGCCGACATTATGAGGACGCATCCCGGTTCAAGTTCAGATTTGACAGCCTCAAGCATCTCCTCTGTAGTATCAACGCTGATTGTTCTGTACGGCCTGCCGGAAACAATGCTGCCGTCAACAGGGCCGTGTATCAATACCGTTTCCCTGAAATCCGGGAAGGCGCTGTCAGCGAGCGCGGCCCCCATCTTCCCGCTTGAGGGATTGGATATGAATCTTACCGGATCAATCCACTCTCTTGTCGGCCCCGCGGTTATTACGGCCTTCCTCTCAGCGAATGACATCGAGCGCCTTCCCATAGATTGTTTCTATTGACGCAAGTTTGCCGACTCCCTCGTCTCCGCAGGCCACCGGCCCCTCCTCAGGATCAACAAACTCTACTCCTCTTTTTCTCAACACCTCAATGTTGGCCTGCACCGCGGGGTGCGCGTACATGGCCGGGTTCATTGCCGGCGCAATGAGCACCGGACAGCTCACCGATAGATAAGTCGTGGACAGGAGGTCGTCTGCGATTCCGCAGGCGAATTTCCCGATAATATTGGCCGTAGCCGGAGCGACAATCAGAAGCGACGCCCCGTCCTTCAGCGATATGTGACCCATCTCACGCCTGTCCCTGCTGTACTGGTCCGTATAAGCCGGATTGCCGGTTAGAGTCTCAAAGGTGAGCGGAGAGACAAGGTTCAGGGCGTTTTCGGATATCACCGCATGCACGCTGTGCCCCGCCTTAACAAACATCCTTGAGAGGTCATAGGCCTTATAAGCTGATATTGATGATGTGACTCCAAGAACTATCTTCATAGCTGCCTCTTAAACATTTTTTCAAGTGAGTCCTTTTCTACCATGTGTACAAAGGGCCTTCCATGCGGACACCTTAGCTCAACATCTCCGGAGAAGACCCTACCGCAGATGATATCGGCCTCGCCGGGAGCAAGCCTGTCACCGGCCCGTCTCGCGCTGTGGCAGGCGGCGCTTGCGGCTATCCTTTTTCTGATATCATCGGGAGCTGTCTCTCCCTTTATTGACTCAATGGCGTCCTTTACAAAGCGTTCCACATTGAACCTGACACCGAGCTCGGGAACGGCCCTGACTGCGGCAGTGCTGCCTCCAAACTCCTCGATCTCGAATGAGAGTCCCGCAAAGTACTCTATGTTATCCATCAGAACCGCGTAATCGCCCGGCGAAAGCTCGATAACGGCCGGGAACATGAGCTCCTGGCTTTCAAAGTGCATTCCTTTTCCGGCAAGGGTGTCGTATATGAACCTTTCGTGCGCCGCGTGAAAATCAATGAAGTAGAGCGATTCGCCTTTCTGTGCTATTATGTAGGTGTCAAAGGCAACTCCGATAACGGCAAAGTCGGCGCCTGTCACGGTCCGGTAAAATTCTTCGGTCTCGCGTATGGTCAGAGGCCCATCCTGCACTTCGACGCCGGCCGAGTCCGGGCTGGCCCTGTCGAAGCTGAAGCCCATCCTGCCCTGAACAAAGCCGCCGTTTTCGGCCGGCACGGCTCCCCCTGTGCGCGGGCGGAAGCGGCCTTCTTCTGCAGGGCCATCATCCCCCCCCCTATTAATTCCTGAAAAGAGGTTTTCACCCGCGCTGTGGACCCTGTTCAGAACCTTGCCGGCAAGCTGGATGATAAGCGAATCAATATAGCGCTGGTCAAAAAGCCTTACCTCGCGCTTTGCCGGATGAATGTTGACGTCAACAAGCGACGGCTCGATATCGATAAATATCACCGCAGCGGGATGACGGCCATGGGGCGCGACGGCCTCATATGCCCTGGAAAGCAGAAATCCCAGATAGCGGTTTTCAACCGGCCTTCCATTTACAAAAAGGTACTGCATCGACCTGGAACCCCTGAGCCTGTCCGGCTTTGAGAAGAAGCCGCTTATTCTGACCTTGAGGTCTTCCAGAGAGTCAAAGAGAAGGCCTTCAAACTCAGAAACGCCGAAGACCTGTTTAAGGCGCTCCTCCTGATTTGAAGCCGGAGGCAATGTAATGGTCCGCTTCCCGTCGTTTTCAAACGAAAATGATGTCCGCCAGGCGGGTATGGCCGCCCTGATGAATACCTCTCTCACGTTCTTGAGCTCTGTCCTCGGGGCTTTCAGAAACTTACGCCTTGCCGGAACATTGTAGAACAGGTTTTCGACTATTACTGTGGTTCCTGACGGGCCCGCGTAGGGAGATACTTTTACGCTGCCTCTTGCATTTTCAAGCCTGGCGCCCGTGTCGATGGCAG
This sequence comes from Spirochaetota bacterium, assembly GCA_963663865.1. GTDB lineage: Bacteria > Spirochaetota > UBA4802 > UBA4802 > UBA5550. The sequence goes on along the minus strand of OY760686.1, from coordinate 1,678,090 downwards.
CCGATCTCGTGAGTATTGTCACGTCAGAGATGGATGATATGCTGGCAAGGGCCTCGCCTCTGAAGCCGTAGGACTCAACGGTTTCAATATCGTGCACATCGGCTATCTTGCTGGTTGCATGTTCGCATACGGCCAGCTTCAGGTCGTCCGGATGTATTCCCGAGCCGTTATCGGTCACCGTAATCCGCTTAAGCCCGCTGTCAGCGACCTGGACGCTGATCTCAAGGGAGCCCGCGTCCAGCGAATTCTCAATCAGCTCTTTCACCACTGACGAAGGTCCTTCGACCACCTCGCCCGCCGCTATCATGTTCCGGACCGAGTCCGGAAGAAGCTGTATTCTTCTCAAAGCCCCTCCCTGACGGAAAGCAGGGCCGAAACAAAGGCCGGCATTGTCTCGCCGACTCTCCCGGATATAAAGTAATCAGTAAAGGATGATGTCAGTCCCGTCTCACGTATATTAAACTCCACAATTATTGCTCCGTTTCTCTTTGCTTCAAGAGGTATTGATGCCGCGGGAAATACCTCGGCGCTCGAACCGGCGACGATTACGCAGCCGGCCTTGCTGGCAAGTTCAGCCGCATCGGCAAATGCCCTTACGGGTATATTCTCCCCAAAAAACACGATATCAGGCTTCAGCGCAATCCCGCACTCTCCGCAGAGCGGGACTACACGCGAGGCGGGGTCAAAGTCCTCAAGCCCCTTAACCCTGCGGCAGCGGGTACAGACCAGCCTTGACGCCGATCCGTGATATTCAATGACATTAACGCTGCCAGCGCGGCTGTGCAGTGAATCAATGTTCTGCGTTATCACCGACTTGAGTACACCCTCCCTCTCAAGGTCGGCAAGACCCAGGTGGGCGGCGTTCGGTTCGGCCTTGAGGATGAGCTCCATCATCGGGAAAAGCATATCCCAGCACCTTTCGGGGCTCTTCTCAAATGTGGATATTGAGGCGTATATCGACGGATCATAGACCTCCCAGAGCCCTCCGGGGCTCCTGAAGTCAGGAATGCCGCTTTCCACGGAAATGCCCGCTCCGGTCAGCGCAATTACCGGCCCGGATGAAAGAACAGCCTCAGCCGTTTCAATTAACTTGACACGCTGCATATTAACTCCAATAGATAAGTAGAATCAAAAGTCACAGCAGTGTCAAGTAATATAAAAGGTGAATTTTTTTAACCATATAGTAAATTTTATGTTGATTGTAATGCTTTTACGTAATTTATGTCACTTTATTGTCCGCTTAAACCGGATTTTATCCGGACAGAGACAAAATGACAATACAGGGATAGTATAATCAGAGGATATTTATTAAAGCCGGCGGGACTCATTGCCCTGCTTTTTATAAGCAATTCGGCTCTCGCGGAAACAGGATTCCCGGAGAGGATTGTCAGCGATATAGCATCTGTCTACAGCTCAAAGGGATGGTTTACATCTCAGGACGGCAAGCAAGCCGATATATGGCGCCTTACACCGGCCTACAAAAGGATTTCATTTCGTGTTGAAGAGGAAATATCCTCTGAGTACATTGCGTACTCTGTAATCTCTACGCATATTACAGGTACACGGAAAAGAAGCTTCCGCTTTGACAGTGAACACGCTGCCGAATATGCCCGCGTAAAGGCGGTGATTATACCCTACGCACTCAGCGAAACCTCAGGAGGTGCCCCTCCCGAGAAAACCAGCACGTCTTTTTTCGGCAGCCTCGCCCTGGGATACACAAGGGTAAATGAAAAGTGGGACGTCCTTCCTGAAAAAGACAGGGGCCGGCTTCTGGTTGACTGGCGGCTGAAGTACGACCCTTCGCGTTTCTCTGGAAGAAACAGCATGATTCTGACACCCGCAAGCTACATTGACACCAACTTCTCCATCACCATCAACGACAGAGAAGGCGGCAACCTGAACAAGCTGAATGATCCGTTCTTCAATGTGGACATCATTATGTACGGCCGTCACAGCCAGAAAGGCAGCCCTGAAAACGGCGTCAGGAACCTCTACGGACTTTTCACCGGCATTGAATACCAGAGGCCTTATCTTGAAGACCCTTCAGTCCGCTGGACTGACTCCATTTACCCGGACTACGTGCACATACAGTACTGCTACTGGGAGACCCTGCTTTTCCGACAGATTCTTGAGTTCGCCCGTCGGGAAGGGTCCGTCACTCTGACCTGGAGCGCTGGCATTGGGCCGGGCCAGAATTCCTCACTTACGGCAACAGACGTTGAAGACGAAGACACGCTCAGCCAGGCCTTTACCAACAAGTGGTACGGCAGAAAAGGCTTTGAGATAAACGCGCTCAACTACTACTACAGCCTGGTCCTTCCCGCAGAGATCGAGCTTTCGGTTGACCGTTACATCAACAGCAGGTTCGACCTCCGATACAGGTTCTTCTATTTTCAGGCTTTTCTGGATAGCAAACTGTACGATATCATGAATGTCATTTCCTTCAAGTACAGCTACTACTTTAACACGCGGACCACTGTCGGAGCCGGATATGACTTCTACCACATAAAGGGATTCTCCGCGATCAGGGAGATCAGCCACCACTGGCATCGTTTCACAATTCAGGGAGAGATCAGGTTTTAGATTCAATGCTAAATAAAATCGGAACAATTACGCTGTCACTGCTTATCATATCCGGTTCAAGCCGATCATACGCGGCTGAGGCTTCATCGTCAGGCGCCTATCCAGCCGGGATTTCTTTTTTTAATCTGGGGGAGGATATTGACATGTCCTTTTACAGGGACCTTTTCCCCGGGGCCATACTTCAGATAAAAGACCGCTATGACCCTTCAGCTTTTGCGGCACCTCTGTCACCCGGGCTGAATATATACGCCTATCTTCAATCATTGCCGAAAAGCGGCCCCCTCATGCTCCGTTCAGATTCCCTTGACTCTCTGAATGCGCCGTATTCTCTGCAGTTTGAACTTTCATCGGGATACAATCTGTCGGGACGCCACGAGGAGGCTGCCCGTATAATTGCCGAAACCTTCAGGGCGACCCGGGCAGAAAGCATTCAGGAGGCATTCAGCGCATACATAGCCCTCTCTGATACTCCGAAAAACCTCAGGCCGATACTCTCGGGCCCTGACGGAAGCTCAATAGACGGCTACGAGTGGGAGCACGGAATAAAGCGCTCCGCATGCTACAGGGCAGTGAGAACATCTGTTGAAATATCGCTGGGCATAGGGCTCGGCATAGGACATTACTTTTACTATTCCCACCTGAACAAGGACGACTGGGTCTACGACTACACACTCGACGACGCCTGGCGAAAAATAAAGGACGGTTGGTACTGGGACCCCAACAACTTCAACACAAACACGATATACCACATGTACGCGGGCATGAACTACTACCAGATTGCCAGAAGCAACCAGTACGGCATCTTTGAGTCCTTCGCCTGGTCATTCGGAGGAAGCCTTCTCTGGGAATATGTCGGAGAGTGGCGCGAACAGGTCTCCGCAAATGACGCCATATTCACTCCCGCCCTCGGCTCGGTAATAGGAGAGGCCCTAATACAGACCTCCGCCTACATCGAGAAGACCATGAAGCCGGGTGTGTTCAGAGAAGCGCTCTGCCTGGTGCTCTATCCCTTCGGCTGGTTAAATAAAAAAATCGATGCCGCCGACACAGGCAATTTCAAGGTCAGGCTCTACTTCAATCACCCTCTGCAAAGTCAGATTCAGGATGAATTCAGCCGCAGGCTTAAGTAGCAAAATATTTTTTGTGCTTTTCCCGGCTGTTCATTATTTATTCATCTCCATAAATCCTGTTTTATCGCCCCTTATTTTTTCAAGCATCGGAACCGAAACTGACTCCATCAGGTCTAATCTCACCTTTTCACAAACATCATAAGAACGGGGGCATAATTATGTCTTTTGGACAAAAAACTCTTTCTCTTCTCCTTACGTCAGCTCTATTGGCTCTGGCTGTATCATGCGGCTCAGATGATTCAACATCGCCTGATAACGAAGATGGAGATATCACAAACGACACGCCTTCCGGAGGCGGTTCAACTCTGGCAAACACTGAAGTTGACTCTTCAGCTTACTCGGTATCAGTAGCCGATGAATCATCCGCGACCTATGAAGCCGCAGAAGTATTGTCAAACATCACTTTCGCAGCCACGGTAAACATCAATCTTACTGACAGGACTGTCAAAGTCGCGGATCCATCAGAAACAAACATCACGTCTGCTACCGCAACGGTTTACACCGGGGTTTCGGGCAGCATTTCCGTCTATCTCAATGAATACGGCATCGCCATTGAATCAGACACCACGGAAAATATCATATACAGCCTTTCCGGGACACTCAGTGGAAGCGTCACTGTGAGCAGCCCCAACGCCGACTTTCAGATTCTGCTTTCAAACGCTTCAATAAGCTCGCCTGACTCGGCCGCGCTGCTGCTTCCTTCTGCGTCCAGAGCTTTCATTGTATCAGCAGAAGGCACTGAAAACAGCCTTTCGGACCAGTCATCAAGGGCAGAATCCGCTGAAGACTATGATGCGTCCCTATTCAGCGGCGGGGCGCTGATTTTCGGCGGGAGCGGCAGCATCTCTGTTTCAGGTAACTACAAACACGGGATATATGCTCAGGAGCATATCAGAGTCAGCTCAGGAGAGCTCAATGTTGACGTTAGCGCCAGAGACGCTGTACGATGCATAAACGGCTTCATATTTGATGACGGCAGCCTTAAAATAAACGCTACCGGGACAAAGGAAGACAAGGAGAGCAAAGGTATCAAGGTCGACGGAACAGATGAAGAGGGGGGAGCCGGCAAGGGCTATGTTGTCATAAACGGCGGCACAATTAACATAACCTCAGTGAGCAAGGGAATTACCGCCTCATGGGACATCGAAGAGGATTACACAACTGCAACGACTGACGACGACCCGAACCCGACTGTGACAATCAACAGCGGCATAATAAACATAACAACAACAGGCACTCCATACGAAGACGAGGTTGAAGGGATCAGCTGCAGCCCCGAGGGAATAGAAGGCAAGAGCAGCGTAGTTATCAACAGCGGCTATATCACGATAAGCACGGCCGACGACGCGATAAACGCGGGAACCAGCATAGTCATAAACGGAGGTTGTATTTTTGCGGTCAGTACGGCAAACGACTCTATTGATTCAAACGGCACGCTGACCATAAACGGAGGTTACATCGTTGCATCAGGCGCCGCAGCTCCCGAAGGCGCCTTTGACTGCGACCAGAACACCTTTTCAATAACCGGCGGCACTCTGATCGGTATTGGAGGATCGACAAGCACTCCAACAGCTTCAGCCTGCACACAGAATGTCCTTGTCGTAAGCAGCTCTGGTTCGAAAGCCGGTGATATACTCGCCGTGCTTGACCCGGAAGGCAATACGGCCTTTGCCGCTGTGATCCCCGCGTCGGGCAGCACAGCTGTGATATCTTCTCCACTTATACTCACTGGAACCGAATACAGCCTCTACAGCGGCGGGAGCGCTTCCTCCGGTTCGATCTTCGAAGGCCTTCTCCTGGACGGGATTGAGTATTCTGGAGGCGAGATATCCGCGACCTTCACGGTATCCTCATCCGTAACGTCAGTCGGATCATCCGGCACAACCGGCGGATTTCCACGCTAAATATTACATCAACGTTCAGGAGGCAGTCAGCTCCGCTTCCTGAACGCATGCATCTCGCTTCACTCCCCGAGTTAGTTATATTTAGCTGTTTACATCCGCTTTTTATGCTATCTTTTGTTGTTAAGCTGATCGTCTTATGCTTCAATTCGCATACAATATTTAACATCTGGTTTCAGGATAAATGCTGTTCTGAGACGATTCGGCAGATTTCGTCTTGACAAAAATCAAGTATCCTTTTGAAAACATACAACAAAGAATAAGGAACCCTGAATGGCTGAGATTATCGAATTCAAACCTTCAAGAGCGTATCTGCTGAAAATTACCCTTGAGGATATTACTCCTGAAATATGGAGGACTTTTCTTGTCCCCTCAACTATAAAGCTGCCTGACCTGCACCGCGTCATACAGACGGTTATGGGCTGGACTTCCAGCCACCTGCATCAGTTCAGACATAAAGATGTCCTCTATTCTTTACCGGATGATGAATCTCTTCTGGAGTATGTTGACTACAGGAAAATCACCCTTTCCCGCCTTCTGACTGCTAAAGGCGAAATTCTACACTACGATTACGACTTCGGCGACGGCTGGGAACACAAAATCGAACTTCTCGATATAATTGACGACAGGCCCCTGAAACATCCTCAATGCCTTGACGGAGAAAGGGCCTGCCCGCCTGAAGACTGCGGGGGCCCCGGAGGTTTTGAGGACATGCTTGATATTCTTACAGATCCCGGGAGTGAAGAATATGAAGAGGTGCTTGCCTGGCTCGGAGAAGACTTCGACAGGGATTTCTTCAACATCAAGGATATTAACCGTCTTCTCAAGAGAGAAGACTACGGCTGCTACGAAATATACGATTGAATCATCCGCCTCAATTCCCTTATCCTCGTTCCGGGATTATCGGACTCGTTGAGGTACCTCACTGAACAAATCACTCTTGCGCCGTTTTCAAGCAATGCCGCCATGTTGTCGGGAAAAAGCCCACCTATAAAAACCACAGGACATGGACTTGAGCCTGCTATCTGTGCGACAGAGTCTGTTCCGACCGGAACATCCGGTTTTTCCTTTGTCGGAGTCGGATAGACAGGGCCAAAACCGATATAGTCAGGTGAAAGACTGAATGCCTCTTCGGCCTGCTCCTTCGAGTGGGTTGATATTCCAGTGATGAGCCCTCTGCACTCAGGAATCTTCACCCTTACGGCTTCCAGCGGAACATCATCTTGTCCGAGGTGAAAGCCCCCCGCTCCGCACATGGCAGCGATGTCCGGCCTGTCGTTGATTATCAGAGCCGTCCCGGTGCCTCTTGCCGCTTCTGACAGCTTCACGGCGGTTTCAAATAGCTCACGGTCAGTAAGAGTCTTATCCCTCAGCTGAACGAGAGGCAGCCCCTCCTCAATGCAGATTTCAAGGAAGGGCAAGTAACCGATACGGGGCCTGGTCATGATAATGTAAAGATCGCGGTCAATCAGCATTCCTGAGCTCTTCCATAATGATTTCAGCTACCTTAGCGCCGGACTTAAGCATCCCGCCGAAGATCGGCCCCATCCTGAAACTGCCTTTTACGCCGTTTGCCGCCATGCCGCATACGTACAGCCCTGGGAAAACAGGACCGGAATTCTCAACTGTAGTCCTTTCTCCCTCATCCATATCGAGAGACATCTCGCCAACTATCCCGCCGGTTGCCGTGAACAGCTTTACATCGTTTTTTTTCGCAAGAATGGAAGCGATCTCGCAGGGATGGCCCGTGCCGTCAATCACCGCCTCTGCCTCTATCATAAGCGGGTCAACATGAAGCCCTTCCCGGTGCACGGGGGCCCAGTTGACTACGATTCCGGAGACCCTTCCTTTTTTCAGAATAACATCCTCAATTGAATAGCAGTTGAATATTGAAGCGCCCGCGCTTACAGCCCTGTATATGAGCGCCGACGTCGCCTGAACCGAATCCGCGACAAGCCCGCCATTGCTCTTCTCATAGCGTATACCGAGTTCGTCAAAGACAGGCGCAATTTCTTCCTGCACAAAAATTCGGTTAAACATCATGGCTCCGCCCCACATTCCGCCGCCGGGGGCCAGCTTCCTTTCGTAAAGCGCGGTCTTAATGCCTTTCTTTGCCAGCAGGTATGCCGCGTACAGCCCTGAAGGCCCTCCGCCGGCGATGGCAACATCCACCTTAAGATTGTCCTTTAACAGTGAAAAGTACGAATCGATGATTGAGAGTGAGACCTTTTGTTCCATGGACTATTCCTCCTTGTAATTCCGGAGGCAATGCTGGTTGGAGAGAATGGGGAATGTATTAAGGATATCCGAACTCCCTTCGCCGGCATTACCCGGATCAGGTTCTAAGGGTATAATCTCAGCCCCGTAGGGCACCCCTGTTGAACAGTCACATCATGACAGCAGAATTACTGAGGTCAATCATTATTTGATTACTGACAGTGCTTTGCCGGAACCGATTGTTAGAGCATTTTTTTTAAAAGCGCGATAAACTCGTCCTGTCTGTACGGCTTCCTTATGCTCGCGTCGAAGCCGTTTTCCTGAGGATTGGACATAGCCGGATCATTACAGAATCCGCTCGAAGCCACCAGCCTGATATCAGGAGCCAGCCCCCTTAAAATGCCGGCGGCTTCAAGGCCGCCCATGCCCGTAGGCACTGTCAAATCAAGCACGGCGATAGAAATTCTTTCACCTTCGGGACTTTCCAGAGAGGACTTGACCAGTCTGACTGCCTCTTCTCCATCGGCAGCGCCCAGATACGTTAAACCTGCATCCAGAAGCATCTCACCCGCAATCTCGCGAATGAAATCCTCATCATCCATTACAAGAACAACTCCGCTATCCGGCATAGTAAACCACCCATTTGCCTTTTTTCTTAATTCGAAATTTAATAATTATGAAACAACCGTTACTCGACTATAACACATAACAAAGCGTATTCAAACAGTTTTCACAAAAAAAGATCAAAAAACTCGGCCTTCTGCCCCCGCGTATATTACCTTTTTTAATTGACACACGGCTGTACCGGGAAAATCTATACAACACTAATAAGGAGAATTACATGAGAGTAAGATTTGCGCCAAGCCCGACGGGCTTCCTTCATATAGGCAATGCCAGAACAGCTGTAATTAACTACATAGTATCCAAAAAATACAACGCCGACCTTGTTCTCAGGGTTGAGGACACCGACCTCGAACGCAGCACGATTGAGTCTGAACGTTCAATCATGGACGATCTCCGATGGCTGGGTATCGAATGGACTGAAGGGCCGGACATGGGAGGCAATTTCGGTCCATATCGTCAATCGGAAAGATTCGATATTTACGCTAAATACACGGAAAAGCTTCTTTCCGAAGGCAAGGCCTATCACTGCTACTGCACAAAAGAAGAGCTTGAGGATATGCGCAAGGACAGCGAAGGCAAAACCACTTCTTTCGAATACTCCGGAAAATGCAGACATCTGACAGCCGAACAGAAAGCTGCCTATGAGGCAGAAGGCAGAAAACCGACTGTACGCTTTCAGGTCCCGCCGAACGAGAAGATTCAATTCGACGATCACCTCAAGGGCAGCGTTGAATTTGATTCAGGAAACATAGGCGGAGACTTTATTATAGTAAGATCTGACGGAGTGCCCGTTTACAACTACATTGTCGTCATAGATGACGCGTTAATGGAAGTCTCGCATGTTGTAAGGGGTGAAGATCATCTGTCGAATACGCCAAAGCAGATTCTTATCGCAAGAACCCTCGGAATCAATGTGCCCGAATATGCCCACCTGCCTCTCATCGTCGGAAGCGACCGGGCCAAGCTGAGCAAGCGTCACGGCATTACGTCGGTTAATCTGTACCGTGAAGAGGGATATCTGCCCCAGGCTCTGGTCAACTATCTCACCTCTCTCGGATGGGCAACCGAAGCCGGAAGCGAAATTATGCCTTTCGACGAAATGCTAAAGGAGTTTGAACTCGACAAGTTAGGCAAAAGTTCGGCTATTTTTGATTTCCAGAAGCTCAAGTGGATGAACAACGCCTATATCAAACAGCTTTCAGGAAACGAACTCGCTCCTCTTTTCTCTCCATACATAGAGAAGGCCGGCTATGACATAAACAACATAGATTCCGAGCTGTTGAACGGGCTTTCCGAGCTTCTGAAGGGCAACTGCGAGGTCCTTTCCGACATTAAAGCTTTCGCCGGCATATTTCTGGACGATGTCTGTAAGCCCGATGATGAAGCCGACGCAATGCTGAATGAAGATTACGCAGCCGCAGTAATAAAGGCCGCTTCGGACATAGCCGCCTCACTTACAGCTGAAAACTTCACTGACTTTCTGGAGATGCTCAAGGAAAATTCCGGTCAATCCGGGAAGAAGCTCTTCATGCCGGCCCGCGCGATCATTACCGGAAGGCTTAAGGGCCCCGACCTGCACCGGGCCCTGCCGCTTATCGGCCTTGACAGGCTTTTACAGAGAATAAAATTCTGCGGAGAAAAGTACGCACACTGAAATGGAAAGATTCGGACGGACATCCGGAGCACAGGGTCCCTCACATCCGGTTAAGGATGAGAAGGACCTTATAAAGAAAATTGAAGTAATTGCTTCCAGGGGAGCTGAGATTCCCGGACTTCTCACCGGAATCGGCGATGACTGCGCCGTGTATTCGCTGGGCCCTGATCGATACGGGCTTTTCACCACCGACATCAGCATTGAGAACCAGCACTTTTTGCTGAGCAAGTCCACTCCCCGCGACATCGGATACAAAGCCATGGTCTCAAACATCTCCGACATATCGGCCATGGGCGGACACCCGCTTCTCGCGTTTGTGTCTCTGGGCATTCCAGAGGCGATGTCTGAAGAGAGCGTCCTCGGACTCTATGAAGGCATGACAGCCGCTGCCTCCTCCTGCGGCTGCGCTATAAGCGGCGGCGACCTGTCGAAATCTGAGGTGCTGGTTTTAAACATAGCTCTTTACGGCGAAAAGAATGGAGAATCGCCTCTTAAGCGCTCCGGAGCCCGTCCGGGCGACAGCATCTTTGTTACCGGGACACTTGGATCATCCATGGCCGGACTTGATGTAATCCTTGAAAGAACAGCCTTTAGTCCAATGATTCACCCGGTTCTTCTGGACAGACATAACTGTCCTCCCGTAAGGAGCGGCATGGTTGAAAATATACTCAACACCTTCAAGCCTACATCAATGATTGACATCTCTGATGGTCTGCTCTCCGACCTCGGACATATTTGTTGTTCTTCTAAGACCGGCTTTGTAATCGAAGCTGAGTCCATTCCGGTTCTCCCTGAACTGACAGCACACTGCAGGAATATCCATGCCGATCCTGCCGTCTACGCTCTGAACAGCGGTGAGGAGTATGAACTGCTCTTCACCTCGAATGAAAAAGACGCTCAGGCCGAGGGAATTTCAAGAATAGGAACCGTAACAGAAACAGGCTATATCCTCCTCAAGGATGGAAATAAAATTGAAGTGGTCAACCCCAGGGGATTTGACCACTTCAGGAAAGGATAGTGACATGAAAAAAACAATCTTCACTCTTGCAATAACCGCCTGCATGCTCGCCGGCTGCAGGGAACACGCGGAGAAAATTCCCTCCGGGAAATGGAACTACAAGCTTATCATGAACAGCACCGAGATAGGTACGGCCGCGGTATCAAACAGTTTTTCAGGCGGGAAATACAAAATCACAACCGAGATGAAAATGAATATCGGTCCTGTTTCAAACGCGATGACTCAGACTGTTACTGAAACCGCATCATTCGAACCGGTCAGCATCGAAATTAACAACAAAATCATAAACAACGGCAATATCCAGAACATTGACACGAAAGCTGTCTTTAACGGCGGAACTGTAGAGGTTACAAGCGCGGGGGTTACTGCGACAGCTCAAATCGAAGGCGGCTTTCACCTTGACGGCAATTACATTCTTGCTGAGATGATCCGTCACGGGTTTAAACCCGGTAAAGAGATAAGCGCCAGAATCTACGACCCATCGCTCGAACCTGAAGAAGCTGTTGAAATAAAGGCTGTTGTTCTTGGAGAAAAAGATATCGAGATAAACGGAAAAAAAGAGAGATTGATTCACGTCGGCCAGTCAATTGAGGGATTCAAAAATATTGACATCTATATGGATAAGAACGGAATTGTAAAGAAGGCCGTGATTATTATGCTTAACAACAGAATTGAGATGATTATTTCTGAATAGAGTTGAGGGAAAGCACACTTGAAATCAATCACTGGCGTTATTAGTAAAGCGCTCTTTGCCCTGCCCATTCTGATTACTGCGATTCAGCCGCATGCGATTGCTCAGCAGGCGGACATGTTTATTGTCCACGCGGAAAACATGAAGTCGGAATACCTCAGCTCTCCCTTTATCACCTGTGAGATCAGCTCTTCAGAGTCCGCCTTTTCGCTTCCAGATACGCCATTTCAGCAAAAAATTGCATCCGCAGTTAAAGGCCAGCGGAAACACATTACCTTGAAATCTGGTTTATTCCCTGCTCCCGCCGCAGAAACTGACATTAAGAAGTACCTTGCGAACACCCGCCTGCTAAACCTCAATTCACAGGAGGTTAAGATGCTGTCTCAAAAGCTCCGCAATAAATCGGGCAGCATAGCTGAGATTGAAAGCTTTGTTGACAGACTTATCTCTGACAAAACGACGGGAGTGCCCATGATGCCGGCCGTCAATATCATCCGAAGCCGGACAGGCGACTGCACTGAGCACTCTGTGCTGACAATCGCTATTCTGCGTTCGCTTGGAATACCTTCCCGCGGCGTAGTGGGAATGATTCTTGTACCGGAATTCATGGGCGAGAAAAACTGCTACGTATACCACATGTGGGCGGAAGCTCTTGTGGACGGGAAATGGGTCCTTGTCGACTCGACAAGGCCGGGCCCGAAGTCTCACAGCCGCTACATTGCGCTTGCCTATCATCACCTGAAAAGCGACATGCCTCTGTCAGTCCTGCGGGCGATGTCCTCTGCAAGAGGCATGAAGATTTCAATTCTTGAGACCGCATCCAAATAAAAAAGGCCCCGCTGACTTCTGGGGCCTTATCAAACATCTAACCTTTCTTTTCAATTTTGGCCCAGGAATCTCTCAAGCCCACCGTTCTGTTAAACACCGGCCTGCCAGGCCTTGAATCAGGGTCCTTGTAAAAATACCCGTTCCTTATGAACTGGAAGCTCTGTCCTGATGGCGCTTCAGCAAGCAGAGGTTCGACAAGAGCATCATTTATTGTTACCAGCGATTCAGGATTGATATTATCCAGAAAAGACTTGCCGGGTTCCGCACTATCAGGGTTTTCTGAAACAAACAGCCTGTCGTAAAGCCGCACTTCAGCCGGAACAGCATGCCTTGCTGACACCCAGTGAAGAGTCCCCTTGACCTTTCGGCCGGAACTATCCCCGCCGCTTCTTGATTCTGGATCGTAGGTACAGTGCACTTCCGTGACTCGCCCCGATTCATCGGTGTTGAAGGATTCACACCTGATAATATACCCGTGTTTCAGCCTCACCTCTCCGCCCGGGAAAAGCCTGAAAAACTTTTTCGGAGGCTCAACTCGGAAATCATCTTCTTCTATGTACAGCTCACGCGCAAATACAACCTTCCTTACACCTGCCGCCGGATCTTCTGGGTTGTTCTCGCACAGCACCTCCTCTTCCATGTCCGCCGGGTAGTTGTCGATAATGAGCTTAAGCGGCTTGAGGACAGCCATCATCCTTTCAGCTGTCCTGTTAAGCTCTTCACGCAGGCAGAATTCAAGAAAAGCCATGTCGACAGTGCTGTCCGCTCTTGCGACACCGATCTTCTCCGCGAAATCTCTAATCGCTCCCGGCGGGCATCCTCTTCGCCTTAGTCCCGCGATAGTCGGCATTCTGGGATCATCCCATCCGTTTACGTGGCCTTCCTTTACGAGCTGAAGCAGCTTTCTCTTGCTCATTACCGTATATGTCAGATTCAGCCTTGCGAACTCAATCTGCTGAGGATGGTAGATCTCAAGCTCTTCGCAAAACCAGTCATACAAAGGCCTGTGTATCTCAAACTCAAGCGTGCATATTGAGTGAGTTATCTTTTCAATCGAATCAGACTGACCATGCGTAAAGTCATACATTGGGTATATGCACCAGCTGTTCCCGGTTCGATGATGCTCGGCGTGAAGAATTCTGTACATGACCGGGTCTCTCATGTTGATGTTTCCAGATGCCATGTCTATTTTAGCACGCAGAACCTTGGCGCCGTCCGGGAATTCCCCATTTTTCATCCTTTCAAAAAGATCAAGGTTTTCTTCAACGGTCCTGTTTCTGTAGGGGCTCTCCCTGCCAGGTTCCTTAAGCGTTCCCCTGTATTCTCGAATCTGCTCACCATTAAGGTCGCAAACATAGGCTTTGCCTTTTTTAATGAGCTTAATGGCCCATTCATAAAGCTGCTGAAAATAGTCAGAAGCGAAATAGAGGTGCTCTCCCCAATCAAAACCCAGCCATCGAATATCGTCCTTAATTGACTCTACATATTCGTCTTCTTCCTTGACTGGATTTGTGTCGTCAAACCTCAGGTGGCATTCACCGCCGTACTCGGCCGCAAGACCAAAATTAAGGCAAATTGATTTAGCGTGGCCAATATGAAGATAACCGTTGGGTTCCGGAGGAAAACGGGTTATGACCTTATTGTCAAAGCGTCCGGTTCTGTTATGTTCATTGATAATTTCTTTAATAAAGCTAACAGGCCCGTTTTTTTTCTCTATTCCCGCTCCGTTTAGATCAGTTTTATCAGCAGACATATTTTTTCTCCAGTATATATTAAGCGGTTAACTCTCCGCCTGTATTCAGCAAAAAAACGGTGTCAGTATCCGTACAGGGATAATGCCGATTTCCCGTATTCCCTGTACTTGACGATCTTCAGACGGCCGGCTGTTTCAGGAAGCTTATTGTCGGAAAAATGTTGAACAGCCGCTATTCCGTTTTCGTGTAGAATTCCCCTTTCGTCTATTTTTTCGAGGATATCGCCGTAAATTAGAACTGTGCCCTTTCTCTTATCGTATGGCGGATCAACATAAACAATATTAAAACACATATTTCGTGAACTTAGCCACCTGACAGCCCTTTCAGCATGAAGGTTTGTAACGATGCTCTCATTGACGAGCGAAAGACTGCCGACAAACTCATTAATAAAGCCGTATCTTTTTCTGTCAATCTCATTGAAAACAACCGGATTTCCACCTCTGCTAAGGGCCTCAATACCCATCTGCCCGCTCCCGCTAAAGAGATCAAGGAAGCTTTTACCTGAAAGGTCTTCCCCAATTATTGAAAAAAAGGCCTCCTTAACCTTCTGAGTCGTAATATCAGCATGGTCAAATTTTTTATTAATGAACGGGATGGGCTTGCCCTTAAGCATGCCGGCTATAACCCTGACTGTACTCATACTATGGCCTCAACTCCCATTTTCAAACCACAAAGCGCTCTAATTTCATCATGATAGCATCGCACCATGCGATTGAAACTATTCTCTATTTTATGCCTGGAAATTCAATAAAAAAGTACAACCACCGTTTGCATCCGTGTAAAATAATATCATTCTGCCAGTTCCAGCTTCCACTGCATTAAAGTAGAACACACCAACAATTAACATTATTCACATAGTTTTCTTGGATTTTCTTAACAATTTATCAGTAACAATTTAACAGAAAAAACAAAAAGGGCGTAGAGGCCCGAAAGAGAGAAGCAATGACAATTGAAAAGAACCCGAAAAGAAATGGCAGGCAATCATTCCACCAGACGCTCAGAAATGAACTCGAAGAGTTAGTCAATAAATCGCGTCAATCCTTCCCAATAGAGGAAACCCTGACTATCGACCTGCACTGCCATGATAAAAACAGCGATGTTCCTGACGAAATACTCGGCCGCCTCCTCGAAGTGCCTGAAACATATCTGCCAACCGAAACGCTGATTGAAAACCTCAGCAAAAGCGGCTGTGACACCTTTACTATCACCAATCACAACAATTCCCGCTCGTGTAAAGAACTTCGCGAAAAGGGGATGGATATTCTTACAGGCGCAGAATTCAGCTGCATGGTTCCCGATTACAAAATCGGCATTCACGTTCTGGCTTACGGATTCTCCGAGGCCCAGGAGAAAGATATAAACAGGCTCCGAAAAGACCTTTACCTTTTTCTTGACTACGCCCGCCAGAATGAAATTCCAACTATATGGGCCCATCCTCTATATCACTACAAGTCAGACGGACTCCCTCCAATGGACTTCTTTGAAAAGATGGCACTCTGCTTCGAACGCTTCGAAGCCCTCAACGGGCAGAGGGACACCTGGCAGAATGTACTTGTCATCAAGTGGGTTGAGAGCCTGACTCCCGAACGAATAGACTGGTACTCAAAAAAGTACTCACTGGCGCCTGACAGATTCTGCGCAACCCCTTACAGAAAGAGCGTTTCAGGCGGTTCCGACAGCCACATGGGTCTTTTTTCAGGCCAGACCGGCACTCTGCTGCACGTCCCGGGCCTGCAGGACAGGCTAAAAACAGAAAAACGCTCTGATCTGGCTCTGGAGGCAATACGAAAAGGACAGATGGCGCCCTTTGGTGTTCACAATGACAGCGAGAAGATGTCAGTGACCTTTCTGGATTATTTCTGTCAACTCGGGCTAAACATGGAAGATCCGGGCCTTATCAGGCTTCTGCTTCACAAGGGCAGCAGCACAGACAAACTAAAGGCTTTTTTGATAGCAAATACATTTCTTGAGCTCAGAAAACACAGAATAACGATGGACTTCATCAGAATATTTCATCAGTCCCTTAGAGGAAAAACACCTGGATTGCTGAAAAAAATGTTCATTTCATCCGAATACAAACCCATTTTTAAAGAGGTTCAGAACATTGCCTCTATGAGAAATGGCGGCAAGGAAGAAAGTGCGGTAAAACTCGATATATCTCTGAAGACAATAAGCGGACAGCTTAACGCTATTCTTTTCTCAAGGATGAAAAAACACTTTCCAGTTCAATCAATCAATCAGCTTCTGAGAAGCGAAGAACCCGGAAAGCTTATCGATAAATTTGAGCTTCCAGTTTACATCAGAGATATCCTCGGCACTTCGAACGAAGATAACGGAAATCGGGGGATAAACATATCGAAACTTTTAGATAACCTTTCCTTCCCGTTCCTCGCTTCCGCGGTTATCACAGCTGCTAATTACGTCAGCGCAAGAGTCCTTTATAAATCACGCCCGCTTCTCAAGGAGTTTGCCTCATCGCTTGGAGCTCCAGAGCATCCTGAAAGGATGCTCTGGCTGACCGATACCTTTGACGACAAGAACGGAGTCGCCATTGTATTAAGGCAATTCCTTGAAGTAATAAGAGAGAAGACACTGCCGATAGATATTCTTGTCTGCAGCAGCAAGCTTCAATCTGAAGACAATCTCATTGTAGTAAACCCCATTGAAGAGTTCAGCATTCCGGGCTATAGCAACCAGAACCTGAGAATACCGGATATACTTACTATTCACGATATCTTTAAAAACGGAGAATACGACCGTATAATCTGCTCAACTGAAGGACCTATGGGTCTCATCTCCCTTTATCTTAAAAACGCCTACTCTGTTCCGGCATACTTCTATGCCCACACCGATTGGATGAGCTTTGTAAACAGAGTCCTTAAACTCGACAAATTTAAAACAGACAGAATACGCCGCCTGCTCAGGGCTTTCTACAGATCGTTCGACGGCATTTTTGTACTGAACAAGGACCAGCATAGGTGGTTTACCGGCAGCGGGATAGGCATTCCGGAATCGAAGGTGTACAGAACAGCTCACTGGGCCGATCCAATTTTCAAGCCCATAAAAAAGCCGAATCCTGCACTCCACGGAAACGCGGAAGATTACCCTGTAATGCTGTATGCAGGAAGACTGAGTGAAGAAAAGGGCGTCACTGATCTGCCAGCCATTTTCAAAAAGGTCAGAGAATCTGTACCCAATCTCAGGATGATAATTGCCGGCACAGGACCCGCCGAAGACTGGCTTAAAAACAAGCTGCCAGAAGCTGAGTTTACCGGCTGGGTTAAGCAGACCGATCTCCCTGCGATATACTCTTCAGCCGACATCCTTGTTCTGCCTTCTCGTTTTGACACTTTCGGGTGTGTAGTCCTTGAGGCAATGAGCTGCGGTTGTCCGGTTGCTGCGTACAACACTCGCGGGCCTGCAGATATTATCGATCACATGAAAAATGGTTATCTCGCTGAAAACAAAACCGAGCTGGCCGGTGTGATTAGCAGCCACCTCACGCAAAGCGCAAAAAGACAAAGCTTCAGAGCCGCGGCCCTCAGGAAGTCAGCACTTTATAAAAGAAGTGAGATTCTTAAAGAATTTCTGATAAATACGGGTCTTGACTGAAAGGTCCGGCCCTTATTCATTAAGCAGCATGAGGTACTTTTTACTCAAAACACAATATTAAGCTTGCAATATTTTATGCCAAATTTTAGCCTGTCTATACATAGAAAGTGAATTAATAATTCGCCGTAATTTAAGCTATAAACGGCTTCACAGAAGAAGAGGAATATCATGGCTAAATGTGAAATTTGCGGTAAATCCGTTCAGTTCGGAAACAGCGTAAGCCACTCTAACAAAAAGACATCAAAGAAATGGCTGCCTAACATCAAAAAAATCCGTGTTCTGATGAACAAGGCTGTAGTAAGAAAATCAGTTTGTACCAAATGCATCAAATCAGGCGCGGTACAAAAAGCGGTTTAATATACGTTCGGCCCCTGATTTCCTCAGGGGTCACTGTTTCCCCTCAAGCATCCTCTGGACACTGTTAAGCATCTCAGCGTACTGTTCCTCAGCTCTCAGATATTTTATTATGGAAGCGCTGTTTTTTACCTTTTCGGTCAACTCGCGAAACTCTTCCTTTTCATAGGATTCAATTATATCTCCGGCGCGTTCGCGTTCCCTCATCTCGTCGGCTGCCTTTATGTATTCATCAAATATATTGCGCGCTTCGGCTTCTTCATTCATTTCTGCGGCAGCTCTCTGATATTCCTTCCAGGTCGATGATTTCTTTATTTCTCTTCCAAGCTCATCTGCAGCTTTCAATAGTTCGTCCATACCTTATCCCCCGCCTGTTCATTTTTTCAATTCGAGGCTCAGTAAATCGGAATATACATGGCTGTCAAATTATAATTTCGGTCAATATTAAGCCCTGTTCTATTGTTTTAATTGACAATTAGAGCTTCATATATATACATAATCAGTGATGTGATTTTTTCATTTCAACGTACCGCAGTTAAGCGGTTATAGTCAGACACGGCTTAGTTTATTGACAGGGGAAATATATACAGATGGCTGAGACAAACGCAAAAGAGATTCTTGAAGATGAAAATAAAATTGATACGGTCATAGCTGATGACATTGAATTCCGGGGAAATCTGAGGTTTAAGAATTCATTAAAAATCAAGGGCCGATTTGAAGGAAAAATTGAAACAGAGGGGCACTTAATCATCGGCAGGGAAGCTGCTGTAAGCGCCGACATCAACGCCCGCATAGTGTCAGTCAGCGGCAGTATCAACGGGAAAATAAAAGCTCAAAACAGGGTGGAACTTTATAAAAAAAGCCGTACGAGCGGCGATATAGTTTCTCCTGATCTGTACATTGAAAACGGTTCGCTTTTCAACGGAACCTGCATCATGGAAGAAAAGTAATAATATGAGAGTCCTGACCGTCATTCCGGCCATCATGCTGTTATTCGCCGTGATTAAACCGGCGCATACTGCTGTAGACGCGTTTGGAATACAGGGCTCTTACGGCTACGTCAATGCTCACGGCACGAATACAGACATCGACTGGAAGCCGGGTCCGGTTTTTTCCGTCGGTATTACAGCGGAAAGAATGTTCAGCAAGAGGTTTGGTATTCAGTCGGGGCTTATTTTCTCAGACAACAAAATCAACCTCAGCTCCTTCGACGCGGGTGAAAATTACATTTTTGACAATTCCCACTTCATGATGTTATCGCTGCCAGTCCTTCTTGTCAATTCATTCAATGCCGGCTGGTTTTCATTTTGCCTCCAGTACGGCCTGACACCTGGCTACATGCTCATAAACGAATTCAACTTCACAGACACATCGACCCAGGCAGAAGGCGTACATGAAAACACCCACGACCTCTGGTACTTTCAGCTGGCTGCAACAGCCGGTATAACCTTCAGATTCCGTGTGGGCCGTTTTACTGACTTCTATACGGGGATAATAGGCAACTACCATCTGACCGAGATTGTCAGAAATGCCGAAGGTGAGAACTCAAGGTTTTACAGCGCGCTTGTGACGGCAGGTTTCATGTTCCGCACCGATGTTTTCCCGCCGCGGGAGAAATGAGACCTCCCGCATACGCGAATAGACATTAAAGCTGCTCAAGCATTCCTTTAACCTTAACGGCAATGTCCTCAAACTCAGTTTCCTCCATTTCACCGGTTCTTCTCACCTTGATCTCAAGAGTCCCGTTCTGGAAGAAGCCTTTTCCTGCAGTAATCCGCAGAGGAAGGCCGATAAGGTCCGCGTCAGCGAACTTAAATCCGGGGCTGGCATTTCTGTCGTCATATAGAACCTCGATCCCGCCGGAACACAGCGCATCATAGACTGAATCAGACTTCGCCCTCTCTTCATCAGTCTTCGCAAGAGAGACGAGATGCACCTGGAAGGGGGCAATAGATGCCGGCCATACTATACCGCGCTCATCGCAATGCTGCTCAATTACGGCAGCCATTGTTCTGTTTACGCCTATCCCGTAACAGCCCATAATCGGCACAGCAGGCTTCCCGGACTCATCAAGGACAGAGACATTCATTGCCTTTGTGTACTTGTACCCGAGCTTGAAAATATGGCCAACTTCAATTCCCTTCTTAACCTTCATAGGTTTTCCGCATGAAGGGCACGCATCCCCTTCAACGGCTGAGCTGATATCCTCGGTATTTTTTAGTTCAAAGTCCCTGCCGGAATTAACGTTTACAAAGTGGCGGTCCTTCTCATTAGCGCCGGTTATCCCGTTTGTGATGTTTTGTATTGATATATCATATATAGTCCTGACTTTCCCCGTTCTAACTGGTCCCGCAAATCCGACGGGAGCGCCTGTAAACTCTTCGACAGTCTTATCATCGGCGAGCTCAAGTGACTGAGCCCCAAGTACATTCTTAAGCTTGTACTCATTAATCTCCCTGTCACCGGGAACAACGGCCAGAACTGGACTTCCGTCAGCAATGTAAACAATACTCTTCAGGAAAACAGCAGAGGGCTTGCCGAAAAACTCTACGAGCTGTTCGATAGTCTTAACCGAAGGAGTATCCGCTGTCTCAAGGGGCAGCAGCTCCTGTGTGGAAGCCTGTCCTCTTCCATAGGCCGCTTTTTCCTGATTGGCCCTGTAGCCGCAGCTGTCACAGATAAGCAGATATTCTTCTCCTACTTCAGAAGCGACCATAAACTCTTCAGAGTTGCTTCCGCCCATCGAACCCGAGTCAGCCTCGACAGGAATAGTCTCGAGGCCGCACCTGTCAAAAATTTTTCTGTAAGCAGCCCTCATCGTCTGATAAGACGCTTCAAGGCCCTTCTCGTCCATATCGAAGGAATACGCATCCTTCATGATAAATTCCTTGCTCCTGATAACTCCGAATCTTGGCCGGATTTCATCCCTGAACTTTGTGTTCATCTGATACACCGTTACCGGCAAATCCCGGTATGAAGCCACAAGCGACCGTACAGCAGATGTGAACGCCTCCTCATGGGTGGGGGCAAGAGCATATTCCATTCCATTGCGGTCGGCAATCCTCATCATCTCCGGCCCCATGGCTTCCCAGCGTCCGGATTCCTTCCATAGCTCCGCGTTAGTCAGCTCGGGCATCAGAAATTCCAGAGCCCCGGCAGCCTCCATCTCCGCTCTAACAATATCCATAATTTTGCGCAGGGCCCTGAGCCCCAGCGGAAGATATATGTACATTCCAGCCGATTCCTTACGGACAAGGCCCGACCTTATCATTAGTTTGTGACTTTTAACAACGGCATCTGACGGGTCCTCTTTAAGCGTAGGCGCGATATATCTCGAAAGTCTCATGTGTTTTCTCCTTCTGATTGCTGCCGCAATTTTCACGGAGCCACGGCGGGTGTCAAATCATTTTAAATTCATGGGGGGGATATTGACTTAATGAGGCAAAAGGCTTCAGTCTGACGGCTACCACTGGTAGCCGTTAGAACCTCCGTCTTCGCCATTTTCTGTATCGTACCAGGAGTCCAGGAGCTCAAACCAGTTTCCGACTGAGCCGACAGAGGGGTCAATACCGTCTTTGCACCAGGCAAGGTTTCCGTAAAGGAAGCTTCCCGCCTGACCGTAATCATCCAGCCACCCAGTTGTCTTAACAGCGTTGTACCACCACTGATATACCCAAACCGAATATGACATCTGGTCGCGGGATGCAGTATCGTAATAGTTATACTGATAATCACCTTCCGGAAAGAAAAAGGATATGCCGTGACTGCCCTTCGTAAACGAATTGTAATCACTGTCCGCCCACGATGAAACAATACAGCTTTCAACAGCGTTCATAATCTCTCCCGATATCTGCTTCTCAGTTGCAGTAAAATCTGAAGACTCGTCATTGATTTTGGCGGCAAAATCGTAAATATCAAACATAGGGAGGTAGACCCACTCCTCAAGAGAGCTGCTGTCAAAGTAGTATATCATATCAATAAGCGTTCCGCTTCCTCTTATTGCCTCAGCCATCTGCCTGGACGATGAACTGCTGAAAAATTCCACAGCCAGTTCATCTATTGAGTTCTTTACGGCTTCGATCTTACTTAAATCATAACAGCTCATTGTACCAGTGCTCTGAAAACCTTCCACATAATCGGCGTATGTACTTACGACGAGCTGTCCCAGCTCCTCTCCTGTCATTGAATGGGGATCATAAATGGTACCGTCGAGGCTTGAGAATATTGCTCTGTAGTCCCATCCGTATGACCATTCTGCGGCCGGAGATGCTGCCATATAGTCCGCGCTGAAAGAGCCGTTGCCTGGCCTGTACTGATAGGCGACTTCCGCGTTACCCATCATACAGGAGTCAAAGCCCAGAAAATCCACAGCTTCATCCTCAGACAAAACGTCAGTAATTTCAGCAGTATAAAGGGAGTCGTAGTCGTTTGTCTCGTCCTGGCAAATCCCTCTTGTCGAAGAAAGCGACTCAGCCGCGGCTGATTTTTTTCTTGGCCCGCTTCCATGGCTGCTTATAATAAGTCCATATTTATCAGCCGGATAATTCGTCTTGCAGTATCCGATAAAAGACTTTAATGTTTCAGGATCGCCCATATTAGCCTCATACCTCTTATCCGGGTTGAGACCTTCAAAATATTGCGACTCCTCATCGTAAATCCGCGAAGCCTTTCCTGAAAAAATCCTGTACATGCGCGTATCGGTAAAATAACCTCCAAGCACCTCTGAGTCGTAGGAATACGCCCCGCGGTCAATCAGAAGTATCAGGTTAACCCCGGCCTCATCGATAAAACCAAGCTTCATTTCAGCAACATCTTCAAGTATACTGGATTCAAGATTGTTGTCGGCATCAGCGTAAACCATAATTGTCCAGCCGGTCTCAACGGGCACATTGTCTGAATGGCCCTCTGAGTCTTGCGAGCAGCCCGAAGTTATAATCAGGCATGCTAAAAAACAAAAAGCTATTCTCATTCCGCCCCTTTCTTAGCGCCGTCATTGTTTACCTTATATACGAAATGTGCTGCAAACATCCCGAGACGCTTATTGTTTTATTTATAAATATATACTTTTACTAATCCGCAGCCTTATCATCCGTATTATAGACAACCATATAATCACGGTTAACTGCCTCTTCAAAATACTTGCTCCCGAGAATTTCCTTTATCTCCCGGGTCGACTTTCCTTTTATTGTATCCAGCTCAGTACTGCTGTAGTTTACTATACCCCGGCCGATAGCTTTTCCGGACGATTCAAGAATCTCCACAGCGACTCCCATATCGAAGCTGCCGTTCACCGCGGTTATACCCGACGCGAGGAGCGACTTCTTGCGTGAAATCAGGGCTTCTGACGCCCCGCTGTCAATAATCACCTCGCCCCTTGATTTACGCAGCGCTATCCACTTTTTCCTGCTGGGGATTCTGGCGTTTTCACCGGCAAAAAGGGTCCCGGTGTTCTCCCCCGCCATAATACGGCCAAGGATATTTCGCTCTGCCCCCCTGGCAATAATCATCATCTCGCCGCATTTCAGTATCATGTCGGCTGCCTTTAGCTTGGTTATCATCCCGCCGGTGCCGTGTCCGGAACCGCTGTCTCCCGCGCTCTTTAATATTTCAGGTGTGATTTTATTTACACGCTCAAGAGGAGAAGTATCAGAAAGGTCTCTATAGAAGCCGTCGATATCGGAGAGCAGAACCAGTAGATGCGCGTCAATAACGGAAGCTATATGTGCTGAAAGAGTATCATTGTCCCCGAATTTTATTTCATTTACGGCCACTGTATCGTTCTCATTCACTATTGGAATAACGCCCATTTCAAAAAGGGATTCAAAGGTATTTCGGGCATTTAGAAACCTTTTCCGGTTCTTAACATCATCCTCGGTTAAAAGGATTTGTCCCGCGTGGAGATTCTTTCTTCCAAACTGCTTCCTGTATTCATTCATCAACAGGGACTGCCCGATTGATGCAAGAGCCTGTTTTTCCGGGATTGTCAAGTTGTTCTTCTTTCTACCCATGGCTGCGGCGCCGGCAGATATAGCGCCCGAAGAAACCAGAGCGATCTGATAGCCCTTTTCACGCAGGCCGGCAATATCATCAACGAGCATTCTTATCTTGCTTTCTGATATGAGGCCGCCTTCAGTCAACGAAGTTGTACCGACTTTGACTACAATTCTCTTAACACTCTTCAGGAAGGTTTTTCTTGACATTTTCATTATCCATTATTTCATCAACAATACAGATAAGTTCATCAATATTCGTCCCTTCTGTAGACGATATAGTTAGAACCTTTTCATCCGGGAAAAGTTCCCCTTTTTCAGAAATTTCCTTATCATCCGCCAGGTCAGTCTTGGTCAGAAGAATAAACGAGGGCCTTTCCAGCAGCGCGGGATTGTAACTCTTCAATTCCTCTTTCAGGAGATGATGCGTATAAACCGGATCTTCGCCGGTAATATCAATCAAAAAGAGTATAACTCTAACCCTCTCGATATGCTGAAGAAAAGAAAGCCCGAGTCCATGGCCCTGATGCGCTCCTTCAATAATGCCGGGAATATCAGCTATACTGTAGACCCCTGACTCACAGCTAAACATTCCGAGATTTGGGGTCAGCGTCGTAAAGGGATAATCGCCTATTTTTGGTTTGGCGTTTGTCAGCACCGAAAGGAGCGTGGATTTACCGGCATTTGGAAGCCCGACAAGACCAATATCCGCGATAAGCTTGAGATTCAGCGAGACCTCATACTCTTCACCCGGCATACCGCTCTGGGCCATCCGGGGCGCCTGGTGAGTTGACGACTTAAAAAAGGCGTTACCCTTTCCTCCAATCCCTCCTCGTGCTGCCAGAAACTTCACATCCTCTTCAATCAGGTCGGCAATCAGCTCACCGGTATCTGTATCAGTTATCTGCGTACCAGGAGGTACCGGAATAACAAGGTCTTCTCCGTCTGCTCCATGACGGTTTCGTCCCATCCCCTGCAAGCCTCTGCCGGCGTGATATAGCTTGTCTTTGAAAAAGTGAGAAAGGTTATAGTATCTTCTGTCTGCGACAAAGTAGACGTCACCGCCTTTTCCTCCGTCACCTCCATCGGGACCGCCTTTAGGTACATACTTCTCCCTGTGAAAGGAAACAGAACCCGCACCTCCATCGCCAGCCTTGATTTTTATCTTTATTGTATCTGTAAATTTTGACATATTTCTCCGATTTTGTAAACTCCTTATAATGCCGTCCGCCTAATCGGACAAATAAAAAATCGCGCAGGTCTACCCCCTACGCGATTCATTAACTATATAAAACATACTGATTGTTTCTGATTGTTACTGAGCAGCAACCGGATAAACAGAAACCTTCTTTCTCTTTTTGTCATATCTTTCAAAGGTCACAACACCGTCAACTTTAGCAAAAAGAGTATCATCTCCGCCCTTGCCGACATTGTTTCCGGGATGAATCTTTGTTCCTCTCTGACGAACTATAATACTTCCACCAGTTACAAGCTCACCGCCAAAACGTTTAACTCCAAGCCGCTGAGCGTTTGAATCTCTGCCGTTTCTGGTCGATCCGCCGCCTTTCTTATGTGCCATTTCTCTCTCCTTCAAAGACCCGGCTGTAGCGGGTTTAATCAAATTTCAAATCAATTGTCCCGGGGTACTTCGATTGAATCTCAAAAATCCCGGTATATAAAAAATTCAAAGCAAGTTGGGCTGACCCCGAACCGCTGCCGTTGACAAGCGATTCATCAAACTCCACATCAAGCAGGCCATCCTTTTCAATTACCCTGTGCCTCACACCGCCGAACTTCGCAGCTGATGCCACGGCCGTATGGGCGATCGCTGAAACTGCGGCACAGACAACATCGTCTCCCTTAACCCCTCTTCCAGAATGCCCGCTTAAAACAAGCCGAAAACTCTTACACCCGGCTACCGGAAGCA
Organism: Spirochaetota bacterium; assembly: GCA_963663865.1. Lineage (GTDB taxonomy): Bacteria > Spirochaetota > UBA4802 > UBA4802 > UBA5550. The sequence goes on along the minus strand of OY760686.1, from coordinate 1,651,807 downwards.
TAAGACCATCTACTAACCGGAGATTGGTAAAGGATATAGTGATCACACTCTCAGCTTACAACAAAGTCCTTTATGAAAAGCTTTGTGTAATACTCTCTGTGACCGAGGGTACGCTCATAGTTCTTTCTCTTTTTGAACTTGATTCCGCGTACTTTCTTTGTCTTTCCCTCTCCCTTGCACTCCGCTACGACCTTCACATTCTGAAGGTATGGCTGACCGATTTTAACCTCGGAGCCGTCCGAAAAGAGTATAACTTTATCAATATCAAAGCTCTCGTTTTCCTTTCTGTCAAGCCTGTCAACGCACACAGCAGCATCCTTCTCAACTTTATACTGCTTGCCTGCTACTTCAATAATTGCGTACATTTTCCACATCCTGATATTTTACTCGGAGAAAAAACTCCGGAAATATTTGGGCCCACAGGGACTCGAACCCCGGACCTACTGATTATGAGTCAGCCGCTCTAACCGACTGAGCTATGGGCCCCGAAGACAAAGACATTTATTATCTATCGCCCAAATATGTCAACAAAATTAAGCTCAAATACACCCTCACAGATAAAATAATGAGACATAATTAATACTGCACATACTTTTTACGGCAAATATAATGGGGTGGCCTTTATTGAAAAACGTCCTGTATCACTTTACTTACAGCATCGAAACTGTGTTGCGCCCGCCGTTTTTCGAAAGATACAGCGCTCGGTCAGCCCTGGATGTCATATCGGAGTAATCATTGTCGTTGTCCGGATCAAGCTGAGAGAGGCCAATTGAAACTGTAACACGAAGCTTTTCCTCTTTATACTCAATCTCTTCCGATTCGATTGAGCTTCTTATCCTTTCAGCGACAATCAGCGATTCCATTATATCTGTCTTTGGAAGAATAACAGCGAACTCCTCGCCGCCAATGCGTGCCGCAGTATCACTTGTTCTTATGTTATCCGCCAGAACGCGGGCCACTCTCACAAGAACGTCATCTCCCGCGGCATGTCCGTGTTCATCATTGAACTGCTTAAACCTGTCAACGTCAGCAAAGATTACAGAAAGCGGCCATTTAAGCCTTCTGCTCCTGGAGAACTCCTCCTCAAGAACAGTCTGGTAGTAGTGACGTATCTTCAGGCGTGTCATCATGTCGGTTGTGGCCATTTCATAAAGCGCGGCGTTGTTTATGGCAATACCTGCAAGTGATGCTATATCAAGCAGGTATTCCTTCTCGGTCTCGGAAAAAGGCTTTGGCACAATCCTGTCCCCAAGCACTATGATGCCATTTATTTGCCCCTTGCTTGAAAGAGGAACAATAATATCCGGATTAAGCCGCTTTAATATCTCGTCGGAACCGTCAGTGAAGGATTTTGAAAGAATCTCATCAATTGTAAAACAGCGCATTGATGTTTCAAGAAATCGGATAAGCGATGAATCCCGTTTTATCGAGTAATCCTTGATATGCTCAGGTTCAAAACCCTTGTAGTTCCTGTGAAGCTTGAGTACTGACGAGCTGATTCCCTTCTTGATGAATATGCCCGCGTTAAGAAGCTGCATCTGCCCCATACAGGTCAGAAGTATTGATTCGATAAGCGTGTTGTATTCAAGAGTTGAATTCAACCCCTTGCTTATCTCAATAAGCTGTTTGAGGTCGTAGATCTTGCGCTCGTACTGCTCAATCTCTACGGGCCATTCAACTTTTTCATCCCATTCGCGGTCTATGTTCATCTCACGAAACCAGCTTCACAGCCTCACCGATATCCAGCCGTCCGTCATAAACAGCTTTGCCTGTTATAACCCCTGCGAGACTGCCGTATTTCACGCTGTTGAGCCTGCGTATATCATCAATACTCGATACGCCTCCCGAGGCGATGAGCCTGATTTCAGGAAAACGCTTGAGCAGCCTCTCATAGGCCTCAATGTTTGGCCCCCCCAGCATTCCGTCAGTTGAAATGTCAGTGTAGATGATGTCTTTTACACCCATTTCCATAAGCTTTTCAATAAGATCCTCATCCTTCACCGATGTCACATTTTTCCATCCCTTCGTAGCTACGAAGCCGTCCCTGACGTCCACCCCCGCAACAATTCTTCCTGAAAACTCCTTTAGCATGTCTTCAAAGCTGTCTTCAAAAATTGCGGAACCGACAATTATCCTCTCAACACCCGCGCTCAGATAGGCCCCGGCCGTTGAGACCGTGCGTATTCCACCGCCGACCTCAATAGGGATAGTAATTCTTTCAGCAATGCTTTTAATGAGGTCAATGTTAACTGGACGGCCTTCGAATGCTCCATCAAGGTCGACAACATGGATAAGGCCCGCGCCCTTACTCTGGAACTCGGCCGCGACCTCCGCCGGGCTGTCCGAATAGACTGTTTCCCGATCGGGATCTCCCTGAAGCAGGCGGACACATTTCCCCCCCTTCAGGTCTATCGCAGGTATTATAATCAAGATTTCCTCACAAAATTTTCAATAATTCTGAGTCCGGTTGAATGGCTTTTCTCAGGATGAAACTGAGTTGCCAGCAGATTGCCCTTGCCCGCGACGCATGTAAACTTCGTCCCGTACTCCGCCTCTCCGACAACCCATTCACGCGGAACATCCACAGGATGGAAGGAGTGGATAAAGTAGAAATGGCTGTTGTCCGGCACACCATCAAGAAAAGGCGAGCTGTTTGCGAAATTTACCGTATTCCAGCCCATATGCGGCACCTTGAGCCCCGACTCGGCAAACCTTTTAACCCTGCCTGGAATAATACCAAGGCCCTCACAGTCTCCGAATTCCTCACTCGACTCAAACAGCAGCTGAAATCCGAGGCAGATTCCAAGGAAATTACCGCCCGAAGCAACGAACTCTTTAAGAGGCTCTATCCACCCCATTTCCTTAAGGTTTTTCATTGCCATCGCGAAAGCGCCGTCACCGGGCATAATCAATGCCTTTGAGCGCTCTATCTGTGACGGACATCCGGAGACCTGCACATTGTCAGTGTAGAGTTCGACGGCTTTTACAACCGAACGGAGATTGCCCATCCCGTAATCAATAACTGTAATCATTCAATAGTTCCCTTCGTTGAGAGGACCTGCCCGTTAAGAAAATCATCCGGCCTGGCTGCCCTGTAAATTGCTATCCCTGCCGCCTTGAATATTGCTTCGTGTATATGGTGTCTGTTCGCTCCCGCGAGGACCCTGATGTGCAGATTAATCCCGGCGTTAACGGCAAGGGAGCGAAAAAACTCCAGCGTCAGCTCCTCACTGTAGCGGCCGACATATCCGCTAAAGTCCGCGCCCGAAATATCCAGAAAGTATCGTCCGGACAGATCGACAGCAGCCATCACAAGGGCGTCATCCATAGGGATAAGGGCTTCACCAAATCTGTGTATTCCTGCCTTGTCGCCAAGGCTTTCCTTGAGAACACGGCCTATGCAAATTCCGGCGTCTTCTACAGTGTGGTGGTCGTCAACCTCGTAGTCGCCCGAACACTTGATCTTCAGACAGAATCTGCCATGCCTTGCCATGGACATCAGCATGTGGTCAAAAAAGGGAACCCCTGTATCAACCTCAGCCCGCTCAAGCGAATTAAGCTCCAAAGAAGCGCTGATATCAGTCTCTTTTGTGGTTCTTTTAATCTCGGATTTATTCATCGCGACCTTCCTGCTGTACGGCGGCTTCATGGAACTATATCCTTAACCGGCATACCAATTTTCAAGCATATTTTTATTCGATCTATACAGTATCGGCCCAAATCATGCTAAAATAAATCACGCATCCGCAGAAGCCGTAAATCAGCGAATCATTCGAAGTATATCTGCAGATCGGAAGCCTTATCCGCCGCGTCGTTTACCATGGGAGATACATATTTCATATTTAATTCAGGGATTGATACCAACCTTACTGACCAGTGCCGCCCTTCGACATATGCGACAGCGAATTCCTCATCAAAAAGCCCGGTCAGGGTTTTAACACACAGTGCCGGCAGCCTCACCGAAGCGAAATACCCTGAATCAGGATTTATCAGCATGAGACCGTCTCCGTCAGCACCTGATATACTCACAGCAAGCAGAGTTCCGTCAGGGCTTACAGCCAGATCATTTGCCCCTGAAACACTAAAAAGCTCTTCGCTCTGCCCGGTTTTCATGCGGAGACGCATCAGAACTTCCGGCGAGCCGCGGTCCTTTCGCGATATATAGATAATGTCGCCGTCAGGAGTAAAGACTGGAGAGGTGCACGCATAATTGCCGGAAGTAAGCATCCTTGCAGAGCCCCCGTCAATATCACAAGTGAATATATTGACATTGCCGGGACCATGACCCGCGAAAGCTATACTTTTGCCGCCGGGAGCAAAGGAAACCGAACTTACAGCGAGCAGAGGCAGCTTTATCAAACGGCTTACCTCAGCCTTTACGCTATCGATAACCGCGAGGCACGCCCTGCCCTCCGATTGAGCAGACAAAGCAAACAGCCTCCCGTCAGAGCTCCATGCCGGTCTGGATCGCTTCTCGAAGATACAGCTGATCGGCACGGACAGGCCCACAGCCTGAACACCGAAGGAATCAAAGAGTATAACTGATCGCATACGGCAAATGGCGGCCTTATTTTTATCCGGGGATAATACTGGAAGCTCCCCCGGCGCTGCCCCGGGGACAATCATGCTGTTTCCGATTAAGTCCGCATTCTCAGGCGAACAATACTCTTTCTCCATGAACGCAGACCACCGTTTTGAAAGCTCCGCGCTGCTGTTGCCTGTCAGCATCTCTGCGGCGGCTAAAAAGCCGCGACCCGATGCCGCTGCATGGAAAAGCCTTGATATGGAAAGAAGTGGATACTCTTTATCCAAAAAGTAAAAAAATGAAGCGGCAAGGCTCACATCCTGATGGCTGTTAATGTCGTCTCCTCTCAGGAGAGCGGTTATCATATCACCGGTCTTAGTCCCCTTGAAAGCGACAGAGGCGAAAGCAGCTCCATGAGTGGCATAGTCACCAGAGAAATACATTTGCGCACCGCGTGTCACAAGTCTGTCCGCTTCGCCAATATCCGGCAAAAAGCCTAAAAAACCTGTTCCGAAGGATTCTGCCTCCATAAGAACCTGGCTCAGCAGAGCCTCTCGCGCGGCAACAGTAAACCTGCTCCCGGGGCTCATCAGAGCAAATTTGAGTCTATGGCTGCCGCTTCTCATCCAGTCTGTGCCGGTTGTCAGCTGTGTACTAAACACTACCCTGACAGGGCGGCTGATCTGTAAACCCGCGTACCCTGCCGCCTCTTCATAGGCAGCCTCAAGCTCTTCGGCAGCAACGGCCGCCATCCTTTCAAATCCCTGAGGATAGTAGATATCAAAGTGAATTGAATGAAGAATGTTTTTCTCAACAGGCTCCCGTCCTGATATCGGAGAAAGGGTTACTGCGGTCAGCAGGACACCCCTGAACAGTACTTTTGTCAGTGATATCAACATATGAGCATTACATCCGGATGATAAATAATAGCAAGCAAAACTGCAACCAGTTCATGCGGTTCATTTTAAAAAGGAGCGGTTTAAAATCAAAGAGAAAAATCCATGGGGATAATAATCAGAGGAAATATAGCGATTTGATTTCTTCGGCCGATATCCTCCCCTCAGAGAGAATATCAAGGTCCCCTCCGGAAACGTCAACGACGGTAGGGAATGGGTGCTTTTTTAAAAATTCCTCAATGCACACTATAAGATCGGCTTTATGATACTTATCAAAAACATCCGTCCTCTTAAAAGGCCTTTTTTTCCTGAACTTCAATGTCGACCCAAACAGGAGAGGCCTTTCTGTTTCAGCAATAATGTCCTGAACGAACTTGTTCCGGGGGAAACGCACTGGAATGGTTGAACCTGAACCGGGATTGTTCTTTTTCCTTAGCCTGACGATCACCTCGCCGGGCCACACCCTTCTGAGAAAGTCATACTCAGCCTTGTCAATCTCAGCAATATCGTACAACATCCTGTAAGAGGACACCATCCTTACGACATCCTCGTCTCTCTCTGCAAAGAGGCTATCCATGAGGCGTTCAGTTTCAGAGCAGCATATACATATAAGCCCGAAAACTGAATCAACCGGCATTGCAACAAGATTTCCGCCCCTCAGAATCGAAGCAATTCTTAACACCGTTTCCGAGTCAAGTGATCCGTCCTTCCGAATCCTCTTGATCGGCAATATCTCTTTTACCCCCGCCTGCATCTGAACATCTCACCCCTTTACAGTGATCATCATCTCCAACAAGGATAGCAACAAACCGCCCTATAACATTGCCCTTCTCAACTGCGAAATGAGCATAGTGAAGGTGGAGACATTTCAAATGCCTCACGTCTGCAATGCCGCCGATCCCGCTGCTGAAAACCCTGTTGTTACGGTCAATAAACAGAAGATCTTCAAAATACTCTTTAAAAATCATCAATCTCAAAAAGGCATAAGCGGTATGGGCTTCCTTCATCAACCGCATCATTTCGGCATCATTTGCCAGAAAATCAGTGATCCTTTTTATATAGCCCATAGACTCTATTTTGTGGATTTTATCATTAAGATGAGGACATGTCAACCATAAAGGCGTTGCTATAGAGGTATATTTGAAATTATTTTCCTTCTTATCAACCTTTTTCGGCACCGGATCGAGAAGGACAACTGAGGGAAATCCATAAACACACCTTTTCACCACCGCGAGGATTGCAGGATGCTGTCCATCAAGCTGGAATCTTACAGCCTCCATATCTTCAGCGGAGACTTTCATACTACCGCAGGTCTTCATCAGGCCCATCCCTTACAGGATTTCTAATAAGAAACAGCAGTACGACGATTGCGGAAAAAACTATCCATATTATTCTCAAGTGCATCGTGTTTATTGAGGTTTCCGAAACAACTTCATTTTCTTTTTCTGAAGGATATTGCTCGTCCTCAAACACCGCCAGTCGCGATCCGGCAAAGACAAACCCGGCTCCGGCAAGCTCCGAGTCAAAATACATACCTGCCTTCAGCCGCGACAATTCACGGCTCAGGCTGCCGTTCTGCAGCCTGAGTTCCTGAATATCAATCTCAAAACCATCAGCCTTTCTGCTGAGATTCAGCCTTTCAATCAGGCCCGTCTCCCCAAAAATGAAAACATAAACAGCTGAAAGAGTGAAAATCAGAAAAAAGGTGATTATTCTGTTATTTACCGCCAATGTTGTAGAATGCTCCCAGTCCTTTGAATACAGCCATTGCTCCAAGCTCTTCTTCAATTCGGAGAAGCTGATTGTACTTGGCGATCCTGTCAGTTCTCGATGCTGAACCGGTTTTGATCTGGCCTGCGTTCGTTGCTACAACGAGATCAGCGATGGTTGTGTCCTCTGATTCGCCCGATCTGTGTGAAACAATAGCAGTGTATCCTGCCCTTTTCGCTGTCTCAATAGCATCCAGGGTCTCTGTTAATGTTCCAATCTGATTTAGTTTGATCAGGATTGAGTTTCCAGCTCCCAGCTCAATTCCTTTTTTTAGACGCTCCGTATTTGTAACAAAAAGGTCGTCGCCGACTATCTGCACTTTCTTTCCAAGACGTTTAGTAAATTCCTGGAAACCTTCCCAGTCATTTTCATCCAGACCGTCTTCAATTGAGATGATTGGATAGGCTTCCACCATTTTTTCCCAGAAGTCGATCATCTGCCCGCTGTCCTTTTCGCTTCCATCGCTTTTCGAGAATACATACTTTTTCTTGGCTTTGTCGTAGAACTCGCTTGTTGCCGGGTCAAGAGCAATCATGATGTCTTTACCAGGCTTGTAACCTGCCTTAGTTATGGCTTCAACAATGAGTTCAAGAGGCTCTTCGTTGGATTTGCAGTTTGGAGCAAATCCGCCCTCGTCGCCAACAGCAGTATTATAACCTTTCGACTTCAACACACTCTTCAGAGCATGGAAAGTCTCAGCGCCCATCTGAAGCGCCTCTTTGAAGGTTTTAGCCCCAACCGGCATCGCCATAAACTCCTGGAGATCAACATTGGAGTCAGCATGTGACCCGCCGTTGATAATGTTCATCATCGGCACAGGGAGCTCACACGCATTAACACCGCCGAGGTATCTGTAAAGAGGCATTCCCAGTGTCTCCGCTGCGGCTTTGGCACAGGCGAGAGAGACAGCCAGAATAGCGTTTGCGCCGAGCTTTGACTTGTTAGGCGTACCGTCAAGATCCATCATTACCCTGTCTATCTCGATCTGGTTCATCGCATCCATCTCGATAATCGCGCCGGCAATTTTCTCATTTACGTTTGCAACGGCTTTCAGAACGCCTTTTCCGAGATACCTGTTCTTGTCTCCGTCTCTCAGCTCAACAGCCTCGTGCTCTCCTGTCGAAGCGCCTGACGGCACGATTGCTCTGCCCCTGAACCCGGAGGAAAGCTCAACATCAACCTCAACTGTGGGGTTTCCCCGCGAATCAAGCACTTCACGTGCCTTTACGTCTGTAATTATTGTCATGATTTACTCCTGTACATTTATATTACTTAAAAGGATTACCTTTCTCTATTACAAATTCAGCATTTTTCAAGCAATTTTTACATGTAAAGCGGTTTGAGTTTCATTACAGCATATTATCTGCTCGTATGCTGCTACTCAAATAGAACTGAATCCAGCAAGATCGCTTTAAGTCAAGAAAAAACCTCGCATTTTCGACAGGCTTAAACTGATTATCAATAAAATCTTAGATTTCTTCGGCGAGGAAAATCTGCCTGTTCTCCTGCAAAAAAACAGTTTTAGTCTTTATTTGATATCACTAATTACGAATTACTTTTTTTTGATACATCAACTTCTTATTAGACTCTTTCTCATTAATTCATACCATCAATGCATCCCGGGACATTTTCCAAAGTTTCCTTTCAGGAAATGATTTCACATCAACAGGTCAAAGGAGTATTATGTCATGAAAAAAGTCTTAACTCTCTCTATGGGCCTTCTCGCTCTGTTTATAACAGCGGTTCTTACAGGCTGCGGCAATGACGCCGCCGTATCATCCAATTATCCTGATGGTTTTAACGACGCTGCACTTGCGGTCACCGGAAGCAGCTCCGTAACAACTCAAAGCATTTCAAGCAGCGTTCTTGGAAGAAGCGTGCAGTACAACATATATCTTCCGCCTTCATACAGCAGCAGCACTACGAAAAAGTATCCCGTCATGTTCCTGCTTCATGGTTATGGCGATGATCATACGGCGTGGGCGACCAGCGGAAGCATGAAAACCATTACCGACACGGCCATATCGAACGGCAACGCGGCAGAAATGATCATAGTCATGCCTAACGGTTATACTGCATTCTACTGCAATGGTTACACTTCTGGAATGAATTACGAAACCTTCCTTTCACAGGAGCTTGTTCCATACATTGATTCAAACTATCGAACATACGGAACAAAGGAAACTCGTGCAATAGCTGGACTTTCCATGGGCGGTTACGGAACAGCTCTTCATCTTTTTAAACACTATGAGCAGTACAGCTCAGGATATGCCATGAGCGGTGCTTTTACCGTAGGTGGCGCTCCGAGTCTATCCTCGTTGATAAGCGGATACTCCGCCGCGGTCAGAGCTTCACTGCCGCCTTTCACAATGGAGTGCGGCACAGAGGATTCCGTTGTTATTTCCATGAACACATCATTCCACTCAACTCTTAACCAGTACAATGTAGCTCATGAGTACATTACCCGTTCCGGATCTCATACATGGGACTTCTGGAAAGTATGCCTTCCCAAAGCGCTGCAGTTCGCGACAGACAATTTCACCATTCCAGGTGACGGAGATGACGATGACGACGATGATGACGATGTTACCGGCAACCTCGCCCTCGGTAAAACAGCCACTGCTTCGTCGACTGAAAACTCTAATTACCCGGCATCAGCTGCTGTTGACGGCAGCACCACTACAAGGTGGTCCTCATCATTCAGCAACAATCAGTACATCTACGTTGATCTTGGTTCTGCGGTAAGCGTTAGCAAGGTAATTCTAAAATGGGAAGCGGCCTACGGTTCCGCATACAAGATTCAGTCATCATCCGATGCCTATAACTGGACAGACGTCGCAAACGTCACAAACGGCAATGGCGGAACCGATGAAATATCGTTCACAGCTGTAACGGCACGCTATGTAAGAATGTACGGTATTACTCGTGCCACATCATACGGATTCTCGCTCTACGAGTTTGAGGTCTACGGACCATCTTCAGGCGACGATGACGATGATGATGACGATGTTAGCGGGAACCTCGCTCTCGGTAAAACAGCTGCTGCTTCGTCGACTGAAAGCTCAAGTTACCCGGCATCAGCTGCTGTTGACGGCAGCACCACTACAAGGTGGTCCTCATCATTCAGCAACAATCAGTACATCTACGTTGATCTTGGTTCTGCGGTAAGCGTTAGTAAGGTAATTCTTAAATGGGAAGCAGCCTACGGTTACGCATACAAGATTCAGACTTCATCCAACGCCTATAACTGGACAGACGTCGCAAACGTCACAAACGGTAATGGAGGAACCGATGAAATATCGTTCACAGCGATAACGGCACGCTATGTAAGAATGTACGGCATCACAAGAGCAACATCGTACGGCTTCTCGCTTTACGAATTTGAGGTTTACTAAAACCTGGCATAAAAACCGGAGAAGTTCGTGCTTCTCCGGTTTTACAGAGTATTCATTTCACTTGACTCTTTAAGGCTTTTGGTATGGCATTGCTTCTGAGGAACAAAAGGATGCCAAAAGAAAAAACACACATTTCCTTCGCACTCAGCACACTCTCTTCGCTGGCCAATTCAGCTCTGTTCAATTCCATAAATGAGAACATCGGAGACTATATTCTCGGGGCAATAGGGCCTGACATTCTCTTTTATTTTCAGGATCCAAAAACCGGAAGAATATCCGACATTCTTCACGGCCATGACGGAAGCCCTACAAACCGTATTATTCTTTATCTCGCGAATGAAACCGATACAGCGGCACTTGCCCTGTGCGCCGGCTACATAACTCACTGCGTTCTTGACATGACGGTGCATCCCCTTATTAATTATCTCGCGGGGGACTACTATGATGTTGATGAGAAAAAAAAGGAAGCCGCGAGGCTGAAACACAGGGTTCTTGAAACGGCCCTTGACATGCAGATTCCTCAGCCGGCATACAGAATATCACAGCTAAAAGCGACCGCTCGGAGCAATCACCTTTTCAGGGCAATCAGTTGCCTGTACGGCATTGATGAAGCAGCAACGATGAAGGCGCTGAGGAGAATGCTTTTTTTAAACAGGCTGTTCACCTTCAAGCCCTCTGCCTTTGCCGCTAAGCTGTTCAAGGTCAGCAAGCCAGAGCTCGGCCTTTTCTATGGATATGTGAAAAACCCTGAAAGCATCATAAAGCTGGAGCAGTCCTTTGAATACAGGGAACCCGATTCAGATACATCTGCCGTCTGCTCATTCAGCCAGCTGTTGACAAAAGCTGAAGATGAGGCAGTAAGGAGGATTAAGGCCCTTCAATGCTACCAGATCGGCAGCATTGAGCTCAAAGACCTGGAAGCGATTATCCCCGGAGAAAACCTTGACACGGGGACTCTTCCATCATAGACAATTATCTACTCTGCGTACATCATTTCAATAATGCCGGCAAACCTCTTCATAATCTCCTGCCGCTTTATTTTGAGCGAGGGGGTCAGCTCGCCGGATTCCTGTGTGAATTCCCTCGGAAGCAATGTAAAACGCTTTATGGTTTCATACTGGGAGAGATCGCCGGAGTTCATCGCAATTCTGTTTTTAAAGAAATCCCTGATTCTGTCATTTTTTACAAGCTCTTCGCGGGTTGAAAATTCAATTTTCTGCTCTGCAGCGTATTCCTCAAGCGCAGCAAAGTTAGGGACGACAAGTGCGCTTACGAACTTACGCTTATCCCCTATTGTGCAAATCTGTTCAATATAGTGATCAACACCCACAATGGTTTCGATTCTGAGAGGCGCAATATTCTTGCCCCCTGATGTGATAATAATATCTTTAATCCGGTCAGTTATCTTTACAAAGCCGTCACTGTCAATAAGTCCGACATCACCCGTCCTGAACCATCCATCCTCTGTAAAAGCCTCTTTCGTATCATCAGGCCTTTTATAGTATCCCGACATCACATTGGGCCCCTTGGCCTGTATCTCTCCCGTTTCACTGTCCACCCTGAGGCTTACACCGTCAAGAGGCTTGCCCACTGTTCCGAAGCGGAAAGCTGAAGGTGTGTTGCATGCAAGAACCGGCGATGTCTCCGAAAGGCCGTATCCCTGACAGATCAGAAGTCCGGCTGAAAAGAAAAACTCCTCGATATCGCGTGAAAGAGGCGCCCCGCCGGCAGAAAAGAAGTTTTTATCACCGCCAACCACATCCCTGATTTTTGAAAGGATGAGGCTGTCAGCTATAGAGTACCTGAATCTCAGAAATGGCGAAATCCACCTGTTTTTAAACCGGCGGGAATTGTAGCGCCTGCCTATCCACAGAGCAAGTTTAAAAATAGTCCTCTTCGCAAGGCCTCCTCTTTCAAGCCTGTCCGTCACCGCCGCGTAGATCTTTTCATAGAGCCTTGGAACGCTCACCATCGCCGTCGGCTTCACGTCCTTCATCGCCTCAAGCACCTTCTTGAGATCATCGCAGTAGTTGTTCTGTGCTCCATTTGAAAAAACAACGTATGACCATGCCCTCTCATAAACATGGCTCAAAGGAATAAAAGCCAGAGACCTGTCATTTTCACTGAGGTTGAAGTTGGCGTTAATTGATTCAATCTGGTGGTAGAAATTATTATGAGATAGCATTACGCCTTTTGGGTCACCCGTAGTTCCGGAAGTATAGATTATTGAACAGAGCTCATCGGCTTCAGCTCCCGTCAATGACTCAACAACCTCACCAGAACCAGCCCCGATTCCCTGACTTATAAGAGAACTCATGTAGAACGAGTCTTCACCGGACAGTTGAATTGAGTCGTCCATAGCGATTATTTTTTTTAAGGGGGATAAATCATTCATGTACGACTTAACCTTGTCATACTGTTCCTGATCTCCTGCAAAAATTACGCTGACAGAGGCATCGTTGATAATATACTCAGCCTGTTTACCTGTATTAGTCCCATATATTGGAACAGTCACGGCTCTAAGCGTGAGAATGGAAAAATCGGCAATTGCCCATTCAGGCCTGTTTGCTGAAAAAATTCCGACATTGGCTCCCTGCTTAACCCCCAATCCAGCGAGGGCGAAAGCAAGCGCGTTAACTCTTTGTATCAGCTCGGCATACGACGTCGATATGAGCTTCCCGTCTTTTCTAATCTGAAGGGCGATCCGCTCAGGAAATCGGGCCGCAACCTCTCTAATCATTACTGCAAGGTGTCTGTTATTCATTTTGTTACCGGCATAATAATAATTTTTCAGCTTCCAGATACCCATAAACAGGGCTTCTTTTCTCGAAAGCTTATCGACACTGGCTAACCAATCTCAAGTCAAGGCCTACAGAGACATTGGCATTACGTCAAGTTCAATACATACCCTTTATGAAAGTGTCGTTAGTTAAGACATCTTTTTTTTCAAAGAGTTGCATTAAAAATCAGCAAAGAGTATATAGCTTTCGTATTTGACACTATAATTAAATTGTTACACTTAATTGTGCTCCTTATACCGCAGGTTTCCCGGAATTGTGCTTTGATATATTGAAATTAATTACTTGATATTAAATCAGGAGGGTGAAGTCATTCAGGAATATAAAAACGGCTTATCAATCGGCTGGTTCGCACATGGAGGATCATCGTGAAAATCGGATTCGCTGGAACGGGTGCAATGTCGCTGCTCTTTGGCGGACGATTTATTGAATCCGGTAACGATGTAGTATTCTACAACCCGAATCAATCAGGCATTGCAGAAATATTGCAGGGAGTTACAATTGATTACCTGACAGCAATGCAGTCCTTCACACCGTCAGCCTCAACCAATCCGGAAATCCTCTCGGACTGCCAAATTATTTTCTTTTTCGTAAAAAGCTATTCAACCGGAAGCGCCGCCCGCGAAGTATGCGGAGCGTTAGCCCCCGACAGCATCGTTGTCACACTGCAAAACGGCCTGGACAGCCACGAGATTCTTTCCTCTGTTTTTGGAAAATCACGAACGGTATTTGGAGTTACCTCCTGCGGGGCATACAGAAGAAGCAGGAGAGAAGTTACCGCCGGCGGCAGAGGCCCGACCCTTGTCGGAGGCAGCAATAAAGACGCCGTTATGAATATCAATTCTCTGCTCAATCAGGCTGGTATAGAAAGCAATATATCAGACAATCCTGAATCGGCCCTGTGGGAAAAGGCCGTTATAAACTCCGCGATCAACCCGGTGGCTGCTATTCTCAATGTCCCGAACGGTTTCCTCGCAGAAGATCCGCACACGATGCCGCTTATGGAAACTCTGGTAATGGAATCAGTCAGCGCGGCTGAAGCGGCAAAAATAATGCTCTGTCCTGATGATATGCTGCAGAAAACACTCTCCGTTTGCAAAGCCACATCAAATAATCTCTGTTCGATGCTTCAGGACCTCCGCTCCGGCAGACGAACCGAGATTGACAATATCACCGGAAGGATACTGAAAACCGCCGCGAAACACGGCCTTCATCTTCCATGCAGCAGCACGGTTTTCCTGATTATAAAGTCACTTCAGAACAAGTCTTTTCCTGACACGCCGAAAAACTGAAGAAAAGGCCCTCATAAAGTCCTTTAAGTATTCCTTCGCGCAGGCGAGAATGACCGAAAGAACTGCGTAAAGGCCGACACCTGCCGGACAGCCGACCTGTCCGCATACAGGACAGACGCTGAATACAGTCAATGATCCGGCAAAAATCACCCACCAACCGCCAAGCCGCATCAGCCTGCGGTAAATCCCCGGCAGGGAACTGCCCTCACCGCCCAGAAAGGCCTCGCATGCCGCGTCAACATCGTCCTCAGTTACCGCCTCAGCCTGCAACGGGATGTTAAATTGTATTGAGCCGGCATTACCGCCTGTGACCCTGACCTCTGTTACGTTATTTCCTTCACATAGATGCGAATGTACCTCGACTTCAGCCCTCTTCGGAATTCCAAGCCTGAACCTGACCATTTGAGCAACGCGGCTCCTTGCGGCTTCATCCCCGGAAAGATTAAAACAATCAGTTCTATTACAGTTCACTATTTTATCCTCATCACTTTGTTGAACAGGAAGGCCGCGAAAAAGAACGCGGCATTGATACATACGATTGTAGCTCCCGCCGGGGCGTTTATCAGGAATGCCAGCACTATTCCTGATACAACTGAAATGACCGATATTAGCGCCGAAAATAAAATCATGCTCCTGAACCGGTGAGCGATTTGAAGCGAGGCAAGGGCTGGAAAAACTATGAGGCTCGACATGAGCAGAGCGCCAATTATTTTGACTCCGGTTACTATTACCACAGATTGCAATATGTAAAAAACTACATCATTGAAGAAAATGTTGATGCCGCATGATTTCGCGTATTCCCGGTCAAAGGATATGGAGAACCACTCGTTCTTCAGAAGAAGCACTGCGGCAACAACAGCCGCGGAAAGTGAAACCGAAAGCCCCGTTTCAAAAGGGCTTATCGCCAGTATGCTGCCGAACAGGTAGCTGTAGATATCTACATTGAGGCCATTTCCTGTGCTGACAATAATGACGCCTATGGCAACGCTTACAGATCCGATAAGCCCGATTGCCGAATCGGTGTACACATAGGCTTTCTCAGACAGGTACAGTATGACCAGCGAAGCAAGTATCACAAGAGGTATGGACAGCGCGAGAGGATTCACACCCAGAACAAGGGCAAAGGCTATCGTAGCGAAGCTGACATGAGAAAGACCGTGTCCAATCATGGACAGCTGCCTCAGAACAAGAAACACACCCAGTATCGAAGACGAAATGGCTGTAAATATCCCGCAAATAAGCGCCTTCTGCATGAAGCCGTAACCGGCCGCTCTGGAAAGGATTTCAAAGATATCGTACATCACGGCCTCCCTGCGGCGTTTACATTGCCGTTTAACGAGACAAATTCCCTGTAACCGGAAGCCGTTCCGTAGAACTGGATCTTTCTGTCGAGATACATGACACTGGCTGCATATTTAAGCATTGCCCCGACATCGTGGGTCACATAGAGTATTGTAATGCCATCCCTGTTAAGCTGCGAAACCAGATCATAAAAGTTATCCCTGCTGACAGGGTCGAGAGCGGTTGTCGGTTCATCGAGAAAAAGCAATCGCGGTTTGTTAATGAGCGCGCGTGCCAGAAGGACCTTTTGCAGCTGTCCTCCCGAAAGCTTTCCTATAAGCCTGGTGGCGATATCCCCAATCCCCATCATCTCAATTACCTCATCAGCCCTTCTTCCGTCCGCTGAGCTGTAAACACGCGGGAAGCTCTTCTCTGACAGCAGGCCCGTAAGAATAATCTCCCTGACATTAGCGGGAAACTTGTAGTCAGAGAGCGATGTTTTTTGCTGAAGATATCCTGTCCTCTCACAGCGGACGGCAAGCTCATCAAATTCGCTCTCCTGAAGCCCGAGAAGCGCCCTGACAAGGGTCGTTTTTCCCGCGCCGTTTGGACCTGCAAGGGCAACAAAGTCTCCGCTTTCAATATCGAATGAGATGCCGTCAATGACCTTCATTGCCTGGAAACTGACGCTCAAATTCTTAACCGATATAATCATTCGTTACACTCCAGGGCCTTTTTCAAGACAGACAGATTCTCCTGCATCAAACCGATAAAGCTGGCGCCGGCCTTCATCTCTTCAGGAGAAACATTGTGGGCAGCGTGAAGCTTGAGCAGCTTTACCGATGTTTCCGAGGCTATAATTCTCGCGAGTTTGGGCTCAAGCAGCTCTTCATAAAAGATGTATTCGGCTCCGGTTTCCCTGACTCTATCAATAATCGCTGCCAGATCTCCGGGAGATGGTTCAGCCTCTGAGGAGAAACCTCTGTAAGGAGACATGTACGACAGGTTATACCTTTCAGCGAGATATCTGAAGGCAAAATGACCGCCGTGAAGGATGGTTCTGTTCCGGCATGTTGAAAGCGCTTTTTTGAAACTCTCATCGAGCCTTTCAAGCCTTTCGCTGTAGATTCTGGCATTCTCGCGGTAGAAGGCTTCGTTTGACGGGTCTGACTCAGAGAGCATTTCGGCTATTCTCCTGACTATTGCCTGGTCAATGCTGAAATCGAGCCAGATATGCGGGTCATAATGCGCTGGAGATTTATCAGAGCGGCCTTTATGGACATGGCCATCATCCCCGGACCTGTTTATCAGCTTAACACCGTCAGACGCGTTCAGAGTTGCCGGCGCGTCCTTCCCCATCGACTTGAGAATGTCCTCTGCCCATGGCTCCATCGCCTCTCCAATAAAGACGAACAGCCTGCTTTCACCAAGCCTTATTATATCAGCGGGCCTGGGCTCGAACGAGTGAGGCTGAACACCCGGCGGGACGAGCATATCAACATCGACCCTGTCTCTGCCAACCTCGCGCACAAAATCAAGCAGCGGGAAAATGGTAACCGTGACCTTAACTTTCTCCGTCTGAGTGTTCTTTTTACAGCCGGCGGCTGCTATCAGTATTAAAAGGATTACAACAGCTTTTCTTTTCATCCAGGTTCACCATCTTTATTTTTTTGAATTGCATGCGGGGCACAGCCCCCGGTACTCAAGCTGCATGGCTGTCACCCTGAAACCTCTTTCGGGGAGCAGGCTTTGTTCCTCAACACCATCAATATGCTTTAGACAGAAAACCCGCCCGCACATTTCACAGACAAAGTGAGGATGCCTCGGATTATGGCTGCAGTCAAGCTCGTAAAAGCTGGTGCCATTGCAGCTCAACGCCGTCCGGAGAATATTTTTCTCAAGAAAGAGCATAATATTTCTGTAGATGGTTGCTGTATCAGGAGCTCCGGTCATTGCCTGCTTTATATCCGAAACGCTGAAAGCCTTTCTATAGCGGACTATAGCCTCAAGAACGTCAATACGCTGCCGGGTCACCTTAAGCCCCGCCTCTGTCAGAACCGTCCTTGGAACACATCTTCCTTTAGATGACACCTGCCTCCCTCCTGCCGTGAATGGGAATACTTTTTATTTATATCTAAATGCAAATCATTTGCATTTAAGTCAAGTTTTATTGCATTTTATGTTAAATTCTATACTTTTTTATTGAAATAATTCAATCTTCCTTAGAAACAGAATCATTCTTTTTTTCTTTGACATAAATGTCAGTAAAAGGATTATCAAAACGAATAAACAATGTTCTTTTCAGGATAAATGCGATGAACTCACTGATAGTAGTGGCTGGTGCGGGTGTTCTCTTCCTTCTCGCCTACAGGTTTTACGGCAACAGGGTGGCAGTTTGGACGGGGATTGACCCTTCCAGGAAAACTCCAGCCCATGAGCTTTACGACGGCGTCGACTTTGTTCCCGCGAGAAAGGAGGTTCTGCTCGGCCATCATTTCGCGTCTATAGCCGGAGCAGCGCCAATAATAGGGCCGATAGTGGCTGCAGGTTACGGCTGGCTTCCCGTACTTTTATGGATAATAATCGGAGGGATATTCATCGGAGCTGTGCACGACTTCAGCTCAATGGCAGCATCGGTAAGGAACCGGGGCGGCTCTATCGGTGGGATAATTGAATCAGAGATAGGCAGCAGAGGCAAATTCTTCTTCCTTGCTTTTTCCTGGTCTACACTCGTTCTGGTGGTAGCTGTCTTCACAATCATCGTTTCAAGAACGCTGGAATCTTCTCCCGAAGCGGCAACGGCATCAATTATCTTTATCGGTACAGCTGTAATTTTCGGGCTTCTGCTCTATCGATTCAAGCTCCCTCTTCCTCTTCTAACGGTACTCGGCGTAATTGCCATGTGCGGAGCGCTGTACGCAGGATTTCTTTTCCCGGTATCACTGCCGGCCTCAACGTGGGTCTGGATTCTTTTCGGATACATTTTTACCGCGTCAATTCTGCCTGTATGGCTGCTCCTGCAGCCGAGGGATTATCTTAACTCATTCATTCTCTATGCTCTCATAGGCCTGTCGCTTCTGGGCATATTTGTTGTCAGGCCCGATATCAATCTGCCGGCTGCCGCTACATTCAATCTGGATAAAGTCGGGGTAATGTTCCCGATGCTCTTTGTCACTGTAGCCTGCGGCGCGGTTTCAGGATTTCACTCGCTTGTTTCCTCGGGTACTTCCTCGAAACAGCTTTCAAATGAACGCGACGCGAAATTCGTCGGCTTTGGAGGCATGCTCATAGAATCGATGCTCGCTGTTATAGCGCTTGTTGTAGCTGGAATGCTCGCCACTTCAGACTATAAGGCCCTTGCTGCCAACCCTATTGAACTTTTCGCGGCGGGATTCGGCTCTCTCATGAAAAGCCTCGGGGCTGATGAGTCCGCATCAAAGATGTTCGCCTCGCTTGCCATATCCGCTTTTGCTCTCACATCGCTTGACACAGCGACAAGGCTCGCGCGTTACGCGTTTCAGGAATTCTTCCAGAGCAAAAACTCTGTTCAGTCCAGGTTCAGGCCGGGCCGAATGCTTTCAACCTCAGCGGGCATTATCGCGGCCGGCTTTCTTGTCTTCAGCGGCGAAGGCTTAAGAATATGGCCTGTATTCGGAGCAGCCAATCAGCTGCTCGCGGCATTAGCTCTTCTTGCTGTTTCCGTATGGCTTTCTAAAAAGGGATCACGCACCCTGTTTGTGCGCGTTCCCATGGTATTCATGTTCGCTACAACGCTGACGGCCCTGGCTTTCATGATTTACTCAAATATTCAAAAGGCAAATTATCCGGTTGCAGCGGCCTCAGTTCTACTCTTTGTTCTGGCTCTTTTCCTGATTGCTGAGGCATATAAAGCCCTTGGGAAGAAAGCGTGAAAAATTTCAGCATCCGCAGGGCAAGTTATGAAGATATCGAAAGAATCTTTGAGATCGAAAGCTCATCCCTTGCTCTCTGGAAAAAGGAGTACTTTTACAACGAACTTGATTATGACTTCTCCATCATGGCTGTTGCGGAGGATATTGATGGACAGATTGCAGGGTTCGCTGTATTCTGGAAAATAACCGGAGAGATTCAGCTTCAGAACATAGCAGTCGACTCCCGGTACAGGCGGCTGGGCGCGGCCTCATCGCTCCTGAAGTGGGCTGTTCAGCAATGCGCTGATATCAGACCTGAAAAGATACTCCTTGAGGTCAGCAACCTCAATCGTGGGGCTCTTGCCTTTTATGAAAGGTTAGGCTTTATAAAGACGGGACTCAGGCCTAAATACTACGGCGACTCAGACGCTGTCTTAATGGAAAAGGTAATAAATGAAGTTTAAAAAAGTATATTTTTTGAAAAGCTGCACAGGCCCCTCCTCATTTCCGGCATATCCGTATCCGGAATTCGCTTTTTTCGGCAGGTCAAATGTGGGTAAATCATCTCTTATAAACATGCTGACTGGTCAGAAAAATCTCGTTAAAACGGGTTCACGGCCCGGCCTGACTCAGCTGATAAACTTTTTTGTGGCTGATGACAGAATATCCATTGTAGACCTGCCCGGCTTCGGCTTTGCCAAAGCACCTTCTTCAGTCAGGAAGGGCTTCATCCCGATGATAAAAAGCTACATTGATGAAAGAGATAACCTGAGACTTGCTTTCCTGTTGATTGACGTAAGACGAATACCCGGCGATCTGGAAGTTGAATTCATTTCAGCTCTCACCGGCAAGGAAAAAGCCTGCGCTATTGTGCTCACAAAGTGTGACAAGGTTTCGAAGGGAGAGCTGGCTTCTTCCGCAGTAAAAATATCAAAGGCACTCGGAGTAGGCAGTGACAGCATATTCTACTCATCCTCCCAGAAGAGCACAGGAAAGAAGG
This sequence comes from Spirochaetota bacterium, assembly GCA_963663865.1. Classification (GTDB taxonomy): domain Bacteria; phylum Spirochaetota; class UBA4802; order UBA4802; family UBA5550. The sequence goes on along the minus strand of OY760686.1, from coordinate 1,630,960 downwards.
AGCTTCTTGATCTGATAGCCGAATTCAGCGGCCTCAGATCTGAGTCATGAGATACATTATTCTGCTGGCCTTCTCCTTTGGCATAAGTGTAATCAGGTAGGATGTGATACTCACCTTTCCCAGCTTCCTTGAGTCCTCATCCATCTGTCTGAGTACGTCAATAATCAGTGTTTCTTCCCAGTTTATCATAATTTTTACTGAATCATCGGGAGGCATCGAGTTTATCTTATCCGCAAGAACTTTAACATTCTGTTTATAACCGGAATACTTAGTTTTCTCATTTTCGAGCTTTTTCTTCTCGAATTCAAGACCGCTTTTAAGCTTCTCGATTTTATCAAGCTCCTCCAGAATCTTTTTTTCAGACTCTGCGATTTTCATCTCTCTTGTGTCAAGTTCCTCAATTCTCTCTCGAAGCCGCTGTTTTTCCTTCTCGAACTCCTCTTTCGCAATGAGCGAAGGTTCATCATCTGAAGCGTCAACAACGGAAGGAACCGGCTTCGTAAATCTGGCAACGACACCGCTCATGTCAACAAGGCCGATATAATCCATCCAGAAAAGCCCGAATATAGTGATAAAGAATATCAGCACTACCAGATATGCGGCTTTTGCTTTATTCGAGATATTTCTCATATTCCTAACCCGTTAGTCTCCCGTTCTTATTCCGTGCTTTTAGAAAATCCGTCAAATTTCATTCTATTTTTCCCCGGGGATAATGCTGTCCGAGGCAACAGAGCTGTAGGCCCGGACCGCGTCAGTAATATTGTCACTGCGCTCTTCACCGCCGGACGCGTTTTTTAAAATAGCTTTCAGTAGATCAAGCTGCGCTCCTCCGCCCCGAATGCTTTCCGCATCAGGCACAACAGGATTCAGCAGTTGCCCGCTCCAGGCAGGCTTATTCAGGCTGCCCGGCGTATTTGCTGATTCAAGGCCTAAATAAGCTGATAGCTCCGTGTTGAAAGCTGAACGTTTGATACCTGAGGTCTGATAGCTTTCTGTCCCGGAATCTGCCGCCTTTGTTTCGCTAATCGAACGAGTATTATGTCGCTTAAGCCCGAAACGCGAACTGATCTCAGCCATCCTCTTCATAACAGCATACATGTCATCAATCATAGATCTGCTCCATCTTTAATGTTCTGTTTCGCATATATATCTTCTGATTGGCATCGTCGCTTTCCTTGGCTTCTTCCCTTGCGGCTTCATAGCTGTATTCCGCCAGCTTTTTCTCCTTAAGCTTTTCAACCACCTTTTTGCTTACCGAGGCATCGACAAGCCTGCCTCTAACCTCTGTAATACCCGGAAGCATTGAATCAGCTTTCTTCTGTTCAGTTTCAATAGCCCTGACAGACCTGTCCATAAACCTTCCGTAAAGCATGGCATCTGAAGGAGAAAAAGTACCATCAGACATCTTCTTTCTGTAGGCCTTTCCCTGGTTCTGAAGCGAGTCAACAAGACTGTCTCTTCTGTTTATGAAAGTATTCTGTTCTGCCACAAGAACCGAGAGCTCATTCATAATCTCCCTTTCCTTCGCTTCTCTTAGTTCCAGAAGCCCCTGAAGCCTGAATTTAAACTTTTTCATTCAAGCAACACCTTTCATTTTAAAACCCTTGCAAAAGCAGGTGCCTGAGGCGATGTCGATCTTACGGGTCTTTCCGGCTTGCGTTCACCGGTCATTTCAAGCAGCCTCTGTACAACAGTCTCATAGCTTTCAGACTCATCAAACTCCTGACGTAAAAAATCGTTTATATAATCAATCATATCAATGGCCGCGTCAGCTCTTCTGTTTGACCCCCTCGCGTAGGCGTTAAGATTTATAAGGTCTTCCACCTCAGTGTAGGCTGCGAGTAGTTCACGAAGTTTCTGCGCCGCAAGCCTGTGCTCACGTGTCACTACATCCTTCATGCACCTCGATATTGACGCGAGAATATCAATAGCGGGGAAATGCCCGCGGTGAGCGATCTTTCTGTCGAGTACGATATGGCCGTCAAGAATTCCGCGCGCGGTATCCGCTACCGGCTCATTCATGTCATCCCCTTCGACAAGCACAGTGTAAAATCCCGTTATGCTTCCTCCGCTGTCGCTTGTTCCCGCTCTTTCCATGAGCTGAGGCATCTTCGTAAATACTGACGGTGGATATCCCCTCGTCGCGGCGGGTTCGCCCGCGGCAAGCCCTACCTCGCGCTGTGCCATAGCGAAACGGGTGATTGAATCGAGCATGAGATTGACAGCCAGACCTCTGTCCCTGAAGTACTCCGCAACGGTATGGGCTACATACGCTCCGCGGAGACGCAGCATCGGGGCCTGGTCGGAGGTCGCAACAATAACTACAGACCGCCTGAGCCCCTCTTTTCCCAGGGACTTCTCAACAAAGTCCTTAACCTCACGCCCCCTCTCTCCTATGAGGGCTATCACGTTAACATCGGCATTTGTGTACTTGGCTATCATCCCGAGCAAAGTTGATTTTCCCACACCGGAGCCGGAAAAGATTCCGATTCGCTGCCCGCGCCCCACGGTATTGAGACCGTCAATGGCCCTCACTCCCACGGAAAGCGGAGTATCAATGACTGTTCTCCGAAGCGGGTTCAGCGGTTTGCCGTCAACCGGATATTTTGCGGCAGTGAATATCGCTCCCTTACCATCCATCGGGCGCCCTATTCCGTCAATGACCCTTCCCAGCAGCTCTTCTCCGACCGGCACTGTCAGGCCGGAACCGACAGCATAAACATCCGAACCGGAAACTACACCAGCCATGTCGCCAATCGGCATCAGTATTACCCTGTTTCTGTTAAACCCAACAACCTCAGCATGGATAAAGTCTCCGTCGGCCGTTCTGATGCGGCATAGATCTCCGTACTTGACAGCGGGCCCCAGTGACTCAATCGTCAAACCGACAATCTTCTCTACCCTTCCGGTGAACTTGACAGTGTCAACTTCATCAATCAGCTTCCTGTACTTCGAAAGGATGTCTACTTTTTCGCCTGGTAATATCTTTATCATGTTTTCCCGCTACAGAGTAGTTGTATTCCTTATCGCTTCTTCTATGGCATCCAGCTGAGTCGATACACGCGCGTCAATCGCTCCAACATCGGTTTCAATGATGCATCCCCCGCGCTCAACCCTTGAATCCTCGTATATATTGACCTTCTTCAGGGACTCCATCATCTTAATCAGCTCATCCTTATGCGCTGTTGTCATGTCAAGATCTGCAAAGTTGACACGAATATCTATCCTGTCCCTGTCCTTCACCCTCTTTATGGCTTCTTTTATATTGTTGATGACAACCTCACGCCTTTCGACGATCTCATCCTTTATAACCTTTCTGGATATCATCAGAATCATCTCGGTCATCAGCTTTTCTGATGACTTGATGATATCGTCCCTGATATCAACAGCGGTGGATACAACCGTTCCAAGTCGGTCAATGAGCCTCATTACCTCTGCCTGCCCTTCCTTGTAACCCTCTTCACGGCCGGCCTCATAGCCCTTTTTATACGCCTCATGCTCAATCTCGGAAACCTTGAGCTCGGCCTCCTTTATCATCTTTTCAGCTTCGAACTTGCCTCTCTCGATCTCCTGCTCAGAATCAATCTTGAGGCTGTCCATCTCACGGGATATCTGCTCTCTGGCCTGCTGAAGTTCGTTAAACGCGGCGGAGCGGCCTTCCTCCTCAATCCTCTTTGAGGCGGCTCTGGCCTTTTCAATCATGTCCTTTACTTCTTCTTCGGTCTCCCGCCTGTACCTCTCGAGCTCGGCCTCCATCTCCTCAATTGAGGGCCCCCGGTAGACGTCTATCGGATTTCCGTCTTCATCGACTTCAAACTCCTTAAACTCCTCGCCCTCAATAATGTCCTGCTGGTACTTGCTTGGCAGCTCTATCTGTTTAGCGATACTGGACTGCTTAATCTGGTTCGGTTTGAAAACAAGCTTAGACAACTAACTCCTCCTCACCGGCCCTGGCCACAATAATGTCTCCGGTATCTTCAAGTTTTCTGATAATGTTTACAATCTTCTGCTGTGACTCCTCTACGTCGCGCAGCCTTATCGGGCCCATAAAGTCCATATCCTCACGCAGCAGTGAAGACGCGCGCTTTGACATGTTCCTGAATATCTTCTCCTGAACCTCGGCATCGACACCCTTGAGCGCCTTCGCGAGATCCTGAGTGTCGACCTCGCGGAGAACCTTCTGTATCGACCTGTCGTCGAGAAGCAGGATATCTTCGAAGACAAACATCCTCTTTTTGATCTCTTCGGCGAGTTCAGGATCCTCTTCTTCAAGAGCCTCAATGATTATCTTCTCCGTTCCCCGGTCAACATTGTTGAGAACCTCAACAATCGCCTCAATACCTCCGGCTGATGTAAAGTCTTCACTCGCCAGGGTTGACAGCTTTCTCTCAAGAACCCTCTCGACCTCGCGAAGAACATCGGGCGAGGTCCTGTCCATCTGGGCAATCCTTCTGGCGACATCGGCCTGAACCTGGTGGTTTAGGCCGGAAAGAATCTGGGCCGCCTTCTGGGCGTCCAGATATGCGAGTATGAGAGCAATAGTCTGAGGGTGTTCTCCCTGGATAAAGTTCAGCAGATGGCTTGGATCGGTTCTTCGTATAAAGTCGAATGGCCTGACCTGAAGGGAAGAAGTCAGCCTGTTGACAATATCAATCGCCTTCTGGGTTCCGAGAGCCCTCTCAAGGACATCTCTCGCGTAATCGATTCCCCCGTTGGAGATAAACTCCTGGGCCATCATCATTTCCTGGAACTCCTGAAGCACCCTGTCCCTGTCTTCAGGCTCAATCTTGTCAAGACGTGCTATTTCAAAGGTCAGCTGTTCAATTTCGTCTTCTCTGAGATGTTTGAAAATCTCCGACGATACATCCGACCCGAGCGAAACCAGGAAAATAGCGGCTTTCTGCCGTCCAGTCAGCTCAGCCTTTTTTGCCATGTAAACTCCTCAATGAGATAAGCATTAATAAATCCGGCGCACCGCCGGAACTCTTTGTATCGATACAAAGATAATCCGTTCAGTGCGCACCCTTCAACCAAATTATCGGGAAAAAGCCCGGCTTATGCCAGCAATAAACTACTCTTCAGCAAGCCAGGTCCTCAAAAGCTGAGCGACATCGTCCGGCCTCTCCCTCGCCAGATTGATCGCGTTCTCATGAAGCTCCATCCTTGCCCTGTCTTCGAGAGACAACTCAACATCGATTCCCTCTTCCTCCGCGACACGAAGGGCGGCCTCGCGCATTCTCTGCTGCTCGAGAGCGAGCTGCTCCTCGCGTATGCGTCTTCGTCTTTCAATTTCACGCTGAATCGACCTGAACAGAATGAATCCGACAAACAGAGCTATTACTCCAATCAGAGCTGCAAGAAGAAGCTTTTTCATCTGCTCCTTGCGCCTGTACTCCTCCCTGATCGAATTCCAGTAATTGGAGCGGTCGAACATTATATTTTCAACAGCGACCTGGTCGCCACGGGCCTCACTGAAGTTAATCGCCTTTTTGATGATATTCTCAGCCTTTGCGAGCTCCTCTTCTGTCAGAGGCGTCTGGACTGGATTTTTTGCGGGATCAAGGTCGTATGATCCGTCAGTGTTTCTGGGCAGGTCCTGATGTCCGTCAATCGCTATCGCCACTGACACCTTCGTAACATCGTAAGGATTACGCTCGACGTTCCGCACGGTCTTGTTTACCGCGTGATTTCTAATGTTCTCGTTTTTGTCGTATTTCGCGAACTGGTCATCACTCGCCTTATACCCCGGAGGGGTATTGCTGTCGGTTCCGGCAGGGCCTTCAGGATTCCAGCCATGTCCCTGAAATTTTTCATCAGTAGATTTCTCTGAAACGACGAGTGAATCCTTAACCTTACGTTCGGAATAGGGGGTCACAGGATTATCCGGTTCCATTACTATAGGCGTGTACTCTTCCTGCTGTTCTGTTACCTTGTCCCAGTTGAAATCCATATTGAGGCGCACAACCTGGATGCGGTCTTCAGAGTAGATGCGGGAAAGCCCTTCTTTAATATCCTTGAGCACTTTAACACGAGCCTTTTCCTCGTGCTTCCTCCTCTGCTCAAGTATTGTGTACTCAATTTTTGCCTTGTCAAACTCGTCGTCAAAGTCGGATATAATGTTTCCGTGGTCGTCGGTGACAACAACATCCTCGGGCTTCAGCCTGCTGCCGACAGCCCTTGAGATGAGATGCACAATGCCTTTTATTTCCTTTCGAGAGAGCTTGTCATAGCCGGGAGCCAATGTAAGACTCACGGCAGCTGTGTAGGGACTTGTTCCGTCGGTGAAGATTGTATCTTCGGCTATCGCTATATCGACCGATGCCTTGTCAATGTTTTTGAGAGATTCGATGTGACGTTTTATCTCATCGCGGAGAGCCCGCATGTACTTTACATCAAGCTCCTTTTCCGTCTCAGTCCAGCTTGATATATCAAAAAGCTTCCAGCCCGGTATTCCCTTGGGAATGCCGTCTTCCTGAGCAAGTCTCGTAAGGATTATGTCTCTCTCTGCGGGATTTACAAAGATCAAACTGGTGCCGGAGGCCTTGTACCTGTAGCCCATCTCATCGAGCTTCTTGGTAACAGCTCCGAACTCTGATGTCGATATTTCTGAAAAGAGTACCGCGTCTGGCTCGCCGGTAGAGACAGAGAAGAGAAACACGAATGAGATAATCACAACGCCGCCCACAGCGCCTACGATGATTCTCTTCGTCTTGTCCAGCTTTAGAAAGACCTCTTTTATCTGTGCAATAAGTTTATTAATAAACTCCGCCATAACCCCTCCGGAAACCTACTGAGTTACTCATTGCCCCGCAGCCAGACGTAGATCGGGAAAGTGGAACCTGGCTGAAAACATACAATGAGACATAATACATAATAAAAAGATTAATCAAAATGTCAATTAATTTCCAGTAATCGGCCCTTTATTATGCAGTTTCCGCATCTCCGGAGAACCGATTACCTCATGTTAAGCAGATCCCTGTAAGCCCTGATAGCTTCGTCACGGACGGCCTTCATGAAGGTCAGCGAGACTTCAGCCTTCTGCTGAGCGATCATTACACTGTGAATATCAACCGAACCAGGCTCATAGATCATTTTTCGGGTCATTTCCTCTGCGCCAGTCTGCTGATCATTGACCTTTTTTACAGCGCTGTTAAACATCTCAGCGAAGCTGCCGGAAATATCATCTTCAGCAAGGGACTTCTCTTTTTTATCAGAATAGTGAAGTGGATTTGTGACCTTCATGCTGACTTCACTGCCCGGGTATATTCCGCCGATACTCATAATGTTACCTCCGAAGCGCTGTTACGCATATTTATTTCCGCCCTCATTTCCTTAATGCCGCCCTCATGCTTCTGATCGCAGTTAATCTTTCTTCTCTCACTTGACCTCATCGAAAGGTCATGTGTGATATTTACGTCGCGTATTACCGATATTTCTCTGTACATTTAAATACCTCCTACCGTCAGACCCGGCCAATTTCCAGGGCCTTGCTGAACATGCTCTTGGCGTTGTTCACCATTGTAACATTCGCTTCATACGATCTCGAAGCCGAAATAAGATCCGTCATTTCCGTAACAACATTGACATTCGGCATTTCAACATAGCCCTTTTTTGGACCTGTCTTAATGGCATCCGGATGATCCGGGTTGTACACAAGCCTGAAAGGGGATTTTTCCTGCTCAATCTTAACGATCCTTACGCCCTGTCCCGCCCCATGCTCAATCCTTTCCGGGACAAGTGGAGATTTGTATGAAGGCCTTATGTTTATCGGGGCAAATATCGCCATTTTTCGCTGGTAGGGGCCGCCTTCAGGCGTCCTCGTCGCGTTAGCATTGGCGATGTTGCTGCTGATAAGATCCATCCTCAGCCTCTGTGCCGTAAGTCCGGTGGAGGCTATATTGAAGCTGTCAAACATTCCCATTATTCATCACCCCTATGCAGTTCTCATCGAAAGCTTCATCAATTTAAAATTGTGGTTTATGCTTGATACATATGAATTATATCTCATAAGATTTTTAGCCGCATCTACCATTTCTTTTTCAATATCAACATTGTTCCCGTCATTTCTGTAAGTAGTGCTGTAGTCATGGTTAATTCTTAATCCCGCCTCTGTCACGTCACGGGGTATAAAAAACGGTATATGTCTATCATCCGTCAGCCTTGCCGGAAGCTTGCTGTCCGGATTTTCTCTCTGATTGATGATCCTTTTCAGTTCACTTTCGAAATTGACCTCGCTCCTCTTGAAATGAGGAACATTAACATTTGAAATATTGTTAGCAATGACCTTTCTTCTAAGTGACTCTGCGTCGAGAGCCTTTTCGAGAAGGTAACTTGACTGCTCCATTCTTGTAGTAAACATAAACCCGTCCTCATTAACAGATATTTCCTTCTAATACTTCAATCGGACGATTTCCATATAGCATTAGTATTTTTTATGAGACATAAACGAATTATTATTCACCTCTTCTGAGGGATGCTATCCACCCGTTTTGCAACATTATGTCTCATAAGGCTCTATTTAGCGCCACACCCAACCGCTCACACTGCATTAATCAGGCAGGGCCGGACTTATCCGGCCCCGAAAATCGTGCATCACAGTCGAATTTACTTCTTTTCTATGTCCGCTGAGAACTTGTTAACCTGGGGCTTTACCGAATCAATGCCGAACTTCTTGATCTCCGGTTTAACGCCTTCAAGCTGCTTTTTGGAATCCTCACGCGCCGAATCAACACCGCCTTTTACAGCTTCTTTTTCCTCATCAACCGAGCCTTTAATAGCTTCAATATTGGCCTTGTCCTGGGCTTTCTGGTCCTCTACCATCTTTTTGTTTTCATCTTTCAGCTTTTCAACCATCTCACGGTTCCTGTCACGCTGATCCGAAACCTGCTTGCGTATCTGCTCACGCTGTTCTTCAAAGCGCCTGCGGATATCCTGTCTTATCTCGCTTATCTCGCTGATTATTCCCTGAAGCCTCTTTTTGTTCTCTTCAGAGAGCTCCTGAACAGTCAGAGGTTTTCCCGGTTCGACCTTGACTTCCTGTCCGGCCTCAATATCAACAAATGATTTATCTGCGTCCGAAGCATCGCTGACCCTGACAAGTCCGTCAAGGCAGGCTACCTGACCGGCCCCGTCCTTCTCTGAAACCATGAACTCGGTTCCCCTGACGGCAGCAATGGTAGTGGGAGTTGAGATTGAATAGCTGTCATGTTTGGAAAGCTTCTTAGAGACCCTCGTGATAACATCTCCTCTCTGAACCTTGAGGGATGTTTTTTCTCCGCCCGTTTCCGCGTCAAAAAGCAGAGTATTAACCTCAACCTCGGTGTTCTCAAGGACTTTAACAGCGTTCTCGCCGATATATATATCTATGAACGATTTTTCCTGAGTCTGAATTTTCATGCCCTGGCGGATCACATCCCCCACCTGAGCCTGCTTCTTCGATCCGTTCCTGTCGATAAAAACCTGCCCTGTAACGAAATTGACAAGCCCTTCTCTCGCGGGCTCGCTTTTCTTCTTGCAGGCGGTAAATGCCGCTGCAACGGCAATCAGTACGGCAAATACGGCTGTTTTTCTCATTTTATCTTACTCCATATACTGTTTTTTGACAATCCGGCTGGCAACCATACGGTACAGCCCGGTTATTCCGCGAAAAGCTGGCAAAAATACAAACAGGGCGGCCAATATGACAACACGGTCAATGTCCTGAATTACACGATTTACAGAACACAACCGCCTCTGAATTTCAATCACTTTTCGCCCCGGAGTAGAAAATCACCACTTGAGCATGAAATCCCTGAATGCGTTAAAGTCTATAGGCTTGCTGTAATAGTACCCCTGAATAATGTCGCAGTCGAGCTTTTTAAGATAACTCAGCTGTTCTTCATTCTCGACACCCTCGGCGACTACCTCAAGACCAAGGCTGTGCCCCATCGCAATAATAGCCCTCGCAAGCGCGGCGTCTTCATTCGATCGCGTCAGATTCCCGATAAATGACTTGTCGATCTTAAGCGAATTAACCGGGAACCTCTTCAGGTAGCTCAACGAAGAATAGCCGGTGCCGAAATCGTCTACAGATACATTTACGCCCTTTCTCACCAGTCTGTGAAGAATATCAACAGTCTCATCGACATTCGTCACAAGAACGCTTTCGGTTATCTCCAGCTCAAGAAAACGCGGGGGATATCCTGACTCCTTCAGAATATCCTCAACCATTTCAACAAAACCCCCTTCTTTAAACTGCCTGGAAGAGATATTCACTGCAATCTTTACAGGACTTCCGCCTCCGCTGACCCACTTTGAAGCGAGAATACACGCGTTGCGCAGAACATACTCCCCGATGGGATTGATAAGCTCCGTATCTTCAGCAATCCCGATGAACTCATCAGGGCCAACCTGCCCGAGCACCGGATTCTTCCAGCGGATGAGGCACTCCGCGCCGCTGACCCTGTTTTCCCTCAGATTGATCTGCGGCTGAAAGTGAAGCGTAAATTCATCGTTGGCGAGGGCAAACCTGAGCTGAGTCTCCACCTGCAGACGCCTGAGGGCCCTCTGGTTGAGCTCGCTTGAAAAGTAGCAGATGCGGTTTCTTCCTTCTTCCTTTGAGCGGTACATTGCCGCGTCCGCGTTTCGCATAAGTATGCGAGGATCGTCCCCGTCCTGAGGAAACGTCGTAATTCCTATACTGGCAGTAACCATAAAAACAGACTCTTCGACAATAAACGGATTTGAGACTACATTGCGGATTTTTTCCGCTATCGTCTCGACCTCGGTCGACCGGTGAAGCTCGGTAAGAAGAATAAAAAACTTGTCTCCGCTGAAACGCGCGACAGTATCGGAGCTCCTCACCGCCTGCTGAAGGCGGCGGGCGACCTCTTTGATCATCTCGTCGCCTATGTCGTGGCCCATGGTATCATTTACCTTCTTGAAGTTGTCAAGGTCAAGAAGCATTAGCGCTACTATCATGTTGTTTCTGGCAGCCTGAGCCAGCGCCAGGGTAAGACGGTCTATAAGAAGAATGCTGTTCGGAAGGTCGGTGAGGGTGTCGTAATTTGCCTGACGCATGAGAAGGTCCTCGTAGTCCTTCCTCATGGTAATGTCCTCGCCCACTCCTACAAAGTTTGTGATCTCCCCCTCTTCGTTTTTGATCGAAGAGATAACCATGTATTCCCAGAAAAAATCACCGTTTTTCTTTCTGTTATGAAACTCGCCCCTCCACTCCCTGCCTGAATGAATTGTCTCAAGCATATTCTGATAGAAATCAGCCGGCTGTACCCCTGACTTGACAATTCCCGCATTTACACCCTTCAGCTCCTCAAAGCTGTATCCGGTGACCTCGCAGAATTTTGGGTTAACATAGTCTATAACAGCACCGGGATCAGTAATAATGACCATGGAGGGGCTCTGCTGGATGGCCTCAGTAACCTTGCGCAGCTCTGCTTCGGCGAGAATTCTTATTTTTATTTCCTCACGGAGAGACTCTGTCCTTCGAAGAACCTCTTCCTCAAGAAATTTTTCATAGTTCTTCTTGTCGATTATCAGTCTGTGTTTCTCAAACGCAGACTGAATCTTGTGGATAAAGATACTGATGTCCTCAATGGGTTTTGAAATAAAATCCCAGGCCCCGAAGTTAATCGCCCTCACAACACCGTCGACAGTACCAGCTCCCGAAATAACAATAACGGGAATATCCGAACCGGACTCCCGTATTCCCTTGAGAACACCGTAACCGTCCGTTCCCGGCATATTGAGGTCAACAAGAACCATGTCGGGCTGCCTGTCCCTGAAAGCCTCAAGGCCGGCGTCTCCCGAATTCTCTGTTATGACATTGTATCCAAAATCAGCAATGAGGTCTCCAATAATCTCGCAGAAGACAACCTCATCGTCAATGAGTAGAATTCTTTTCGCCTCTTCGGTCATTAGTCCTGTCTCTCCAGTATTATCGACAGGACTTTAACAGATAAAACTGCATTATACAAGAATTTTTTGATCAGTCAAAATACAACTTTATCAAATCATGGAGGGGGGGGCGCTACATAGCAGCGGCGTTCCCGTATGAAGAGTACCATTTACGCTCTGAATCAGTAAATCTGTCAAGTATGCCCAAATTTATATAGTAATCTTTAAGAATTCCAAGGTGAATAATTTCATCCCGGTCAACTCCCTCAAACGACTCAAGCCCATCAGTCACCACGGCATCGCGGGCATTGTCGATAAAATCGAAAAAAGCCCTGCCCTTTCCGCTGAATATCTCCCAGCTTGAAATAATATCGAACCTTACAGTCGCAAATGCCCTTCGAAACTCGCTGTCTGAGGCTCCCCTGAGAGAAAAGGCCAGCTCAGTTTGAAAATAGTCTCCCCAGCTGAGAATGTCGGGCATTGCGCCATAGCGCTCAAATAGCGCGTCCGCGTCCCTGCCGGGCAGATAGTCCCTGCTGGAGACCCGATTAATGAACTCCCTCAGGTATGCCAGATCGGTCAGCCGTACCGAGGGAAGCATTCCGTTGTTTATCAGCGGCATCAACGCGGGGTTTATTATCTCTTCCATAAATTTCCGTATCTCCTCAAATTTACTACCTTTTGTATTTTCGGTATCTTAAAGGTTTTACGGAAGTATTTTTAAATCAATCGTGGGATGATATCAACCTCTGCTGTCACGATACTCAAGAATCTCACGGTACAGCTCCGGGCCAAGAGGCCTCTCCTGACCGGCATACCCGATGGTTTCGCCCTTATCCCCGTGAAAATCGCTGCCTCCGCTTACAGCCAGCGAGTACTTGCGCGCCAGCCTCAGATACTCCGCGCATTGAGCGTCAGAATGCATGTAAGCGAAGGCTTCAATACCGGCAAGCCCTCTTTCAACAAAATCCTTAAGCCTGGACTCAAATTCTAAGCTGTCTTCTATCATCAGTGAAGCGGGATGTGCGAGCACCGGAAGCCCTCCGGCCCCTCGTATAAGAGCAACGGCATCGTCAAAGGATATTTTCTCCTTGGGTACATTACCGGGCATTCCCTTTTCAAGGTATTTTTTAAAGACATCGTTCACGGTTTCGGAGTATCCTTTTTTCACGAGTATCCTCGCGATGTGGGGCTTCCCGATCGAGGCATCTCCCGCAAGCTCCCGGACTTCATTAAAGTTGATATCCACCCCATGAATTTTAAGATCGTCGACCATTCTTGAAGCCCGGGAAATTCTCAAAGAAGTCAGCTCCTGAGTCTTTTCCCTGAGAGGTTCGTTTTCATGATCAATGAAGAGGCCGACCAGATGAAGCGTCCCCCTGTCGCTTTTAACGCTGAATTCAATGCCTGGAACAAATTCCATGCCCGCACGGTGTGCGGCAGCCCCGGCTTCCTGTACTCCGTCAACCGTGTCGTGGTCCGTGAGGGCCAGAACGCTGACGCCATTCGAAAGCGCGAGCGACACCAGGTCCCGGGGCGAATAGATACCGTCGGAAGCGGTTGAATGAGTGTGAAGATCTATAAGTTTCATTATGTTATTCCTTTACTATTTTTCACAAAGCCGGAAAAATCCGACAATCGCGCGTGGGCCCGGCCCTTGCGATGATTAAAACAAAGCAACTACGCCTCTGGAATCTCCGTCTTAGCACCCGAGTATTCTCTCCATCGGAGCCCCTATTTGTCAAGGCCCATACTCATTCTTTTTCTATTGCTTGACTGCTCATCCCGGTTTGATATGCATGCGAATAACAAAATATTTCAGACTCTAAAAGAAACAGTGAGGTAAGGAATGAACGGACACATTACAGTCGACACAGGCAAATGCACAAAATGCGGTATTTGCGCAACTGTTTGCCCGGTGTCAATTATCAGCTTTGGAGACAGAGGCTTTCCATCAGCTCAGCTGGACAAGACGGGACTCTGCATTTCGTGCGGGCACTGCGAGTCTTACTGCCCCGAAGAGGCCCTTGCTGTAGCCTATCCGGAGGGCATGGCAGAGAGACCGCCTTTCACCAGCTATGACATTTCAGGAGAGGCACTGTCCGCATACATAAAAAACAGAAGATCAGTAAGGGTCTTTAAAAAAAGCCCTGCCGAACTGGATTCCGTAAGAAAGGTTCTCGAAACAGCATCCTTCGCCCCGAGCGGTAAAAACAGTCAACCCGTCCGCTGGTCAGTCATTCACTCAGCGGAGAAGCTCGAGAGTATGATGAAAATTCTCATTAAGTGGGCTGAAGGACTGAAGGACAGCGACACGCCTATGAAGCACTTCTTTCCGCATGAAGCAACAGTTAAGCTTTATGAAAAAGGCATTAACCTTGTCATGCGTGGGGCGCCCCACGCGCTTATTGCCTATGTCCCGTCCGATACACAGATGGGGCCCGCCGCGGTCACGGACGGCATAATCGCGTTAAGCCATGTTGACATTCTTATGCCCTCATACGGCCTGGCCGGATTCTGGGCGGGCTTTCTGTACATGGCTCTTGTGTCATCGCCCGAGCTCAGGGCTGAAGCCGGCATTCCTGAAGACTGTCTCGTGAGCTATGCGTACGGATTTGGAGTCCCGGCGTACAGGACAGCGTCTTTCCCGAGAAGGAAAGAGCTGTCCGTAAACTGGCTTTAGGCAGGCTCATTCTATCACAAATTTCACGACGGTGGTGCGGGCAGCGCCCGGAAAAGGGCTGCCTACACCGGCACCACCGGAACACATATCTCGACAGGGAAAACACCATCGCGGGGCTCTTCCGTGTACAGCTCGAAACAGGCGCGCTCGTCAGGCTGAAAACCGCTTTTCGGAAGCCAGACACCATAGACCCAGTTCCACGCGTCCATAAATTCATCTTCCCTGAGCGAGAACCTGGCGAAGGCGTATCTTCCTCCGGGGATTGTCATTCTGCCGATTTCACCCGAGACTTCAGTGTCAGGCGGAACCGAAACTGAAACACTGATTCTTCTCTTTGCTTCAGGCGTAATCTCCGGATCATCATGATAAACCGTTAGAAACACGGATTTATCATTGATAAGCCCTCTTGCTCCGGCCCAGCTGCATAGCTTTGTAAAAAGCTGGTTAAAAAGCTGTGCGTTTCCCTTGTACGGGCCGATATTCCGCACATAGGCGACAGTCAACTCCTCAAAGTCCCTTACCTCAACCGTCTGATGTTGAAAATCCATTGTAAACCTCCAGATGATGTTGTTTTTCATGTATTCAACATAGACGTTATGGCCGGCGCTGTCTTTCCCGGGCTTGCCTTCCGCTTTACTCTGGTTGCCTGCATATTGAACCTCATTGCTTTTTTCACGACGCCATTTGACTGGCGACACAAAGAACTGTTTTTTAAAGGCCCTCGTGAAGTACGATTGACTTGAAAAACCGCACGTGTAGGCAATTTCACTGACATTTGCAGATTGATTGTCCAGGAGTGCTCTTGCCGCCTTCTCCAGTCTCACCCGTAAGATAAAATCAAAGAGTGTTTCACCCATTATCGAACTGAAAATACGGTGGAAGTGATATTTGGAGAAGAATGCGACTCCCGCAAGCTCATCAAGGGTAAATTCCCTGTCGATATTGCATTCGATATAATCAACTACTCTGTTGATTCTGCTTATGTAATCAGATTTATTTTTCATTTGCCGATGTGCCAGATTAATTGTTTTCAGGATTGTACTGAAAATACAGCAGGTAACAATCTTGAGGTCAACACAAAAAGACCCGGGGGGAATTTCGGGGGGTAAAGCGGATATTCACAAAGATATTGTTAACAGCTGGGCGGCTTTGAATACTTCTTCAGTTAATTTCACCGTCATTACATCGTTTTGAACCAATGAAAGAATAATCATCGATTTTTCGGAATTCTTTCAGATTTTTTGTCAATTATTTGTAGTTATTCACTCATAGAGGCTTTGGAGAATAATATGAAAATAACATCAAAACTTCTGGTCATTACATTGATCTTCTTAAATCTTTTCTGCGATGATTCAGATTCAAAAATAATCAGCGAAGTTGAAGAAGCTGAAACTGAAAATCTGTCCGGTCTGTATTTCATCTGCAGCATGACCAGCGGCTCAAAGGTGTATGCCGGCTGGTATCACAATGGCGAATACACTTTGGCGGAAGGGTCAGGCGGAGAAATACATCCAATGCCGCGTTGCGCAGCAATTGACGGACCATATCTATACATTGGAGGAGAAATCCATCCAGATTATACTCCCGGTTATTGGGAAAATGGGGAATGGTTTCTAATAAAAGAACACGGAGGGATGGTCGTGGACATATTTGCTGATAACAATAATGTCTATGGAATATTTGATGGTGGAAATGGGGCATATAGCTGGATTAACAGAGATGTTACTGCATTATCCCCCTATACATTTTCTCCTACAGCGATAGCACTTTACAATGACCAGCTCATAATTTACGGAAATAATTTGGCGAACAAAGTACAATCTCCCGCTTATTATTCCAATGGTGTACTTCACAAGTTGCCATTACCTGAAGACGGTCCTTCCTATTATGACTTTGCGATAGTTTCTTCAGCCTGTGTTTACAATGGAGATATCTATGCCTGCGGGTACTTATACAATTCGGAAACTGGTTACAGTCTCGGCTACTGGAAAAACAATGAATGGGTATCTGTCAATATTGGTTTCGGTATCATAGGCCGAAAAATAGCCGTAAACGAAAACGGGGTATATATTGCGGGAGAACTTGAAGACCGAACCCCAGGCTTCCTGCATAACTCAGTATGGACATCATACGAAAATAAGCTACCTAATAAAGATTACACCGCCATAATAAGCTCTCTTTTGGTCATTGATTCAGATATCTATATATCGGTTAATTTTCTCAGCAGCGTGTATTCTGAATATTATGGTGGGTATTATTTAAACGGCAGCTGGAACGAGCTGGAAGGAGACTGTGATGGCGAAGTCTGCGATACTGTAGCAATTGAAGACATTGTCTACCAGTAAAAGCAGTCTGAAATTTTTGTAAAGCAAAGACCCGCACCAGCGGAGCGGGTTTAGGGGCGAGTCGGTATTCGCCCCTAAACTCCTGAGGAGTTGTTGATAAATCCTTTAACTGATTACAAATACCATGTTTTTCAAATAAACGGGAATTTTGTGATTACACATTTAGCAATCCTGAATTCAACAGTGAAGTTGGGTTCAGCGGAGATTCATGAAAATGTTGTGATCAGCTGGGCGTCTTTGAATACTTACACTATTAATCTCAGCATCATTTCAATGTTTTAAACTGATACAAGAGTATTCATCGATTTTTCGGAATTCTTTCAGATTTTTTGTCAATTATTTGTAGTTATTCACTCATAGAGGCTGTTAAGCTTTCTTAACAGGTGAGAGATTAAGAATTCAATCAAAGGTTTATATAACTTTTTATAGTTTTTTATTGACATCTTACTCTCGAAGCGCAATTATATAATACATAAAATCTTACGGAGGCAATAATGATTCCAGATTCCAGATTCCAGATTCCAGATTCCAGATTCCAGATTCCAGATTCCAGATTCCAGATTCCAGATTCCAGATTCCAGATTTTTCATTTTTTATTCATCTCAATTATTCTTTTGTTAGCCGCAACCACAACTTCCTGCGGCAGTGAAATGCAGACCCCTAAAGAATCTTCAAGGAATAACACAGCTCTCTCACAGATATACCTCAGGTCAGGAACTGCTTCGGCTACTAAACTTCCATCAAGAATCGCTTTGTCTCTAAATCCTATGGATACTGTCGAATTAAGCTGTGAAACCATCCCGCAACTGATGCAACAGTCAAACTCGGAAGCACTTGAAAAGGTTTCTGATACAGATACTATTGGAATAACCCACAGGGGTCCTGCACCCTTTTCAGGAAACCACTCTTGATTGATTTATTAGATGCTCCGATTGTTTCATCGTAAACACTTCCGGCACTTCTAATCCAATCGTTGAATGATATCTTCTGCTGTTGTAATACTCAATCGCTTTTTTCACCATGGATTCAAGTTCTCCAAAAGTTTTAGCCTCAATAAAAACATCCCGCCATTCATCCTTGAATCTTGAGAAAAATGATTCATTGACGGCATTGTCGCCAGGTTCACCTCTGCGGGAATAACTTAATCTGGCTTCGTTCCCCAAAACTGCAGAAACATATTCTGATCCGGTATTTATGCTTCCACGATCCTGATGAAAAATCATTCCACTAATCTGGATGCCGAATTCCCCAGTTATTGTCTTAACGGCATTTCTAAACGAATGAAGTAACATTTGACTATCAGGCTTCATTGAAAGCTTATAGCCGTAAATCATCTTGCCAAATATATCAAGATGCACACATAAATATGCTTTAGCGCCACGATACAAAAGCTCAGTAGTATCTGAAACAATTACCTGAAAGCAGTTCTTTATCAAACCGGATTTACTCAAAAACCACACAAGATTTGCTCGAAGCTGAAGATAATCCAGAATTTTAACAATCCAACTCCTGCGCAAAGGACGTATTTTCCGCTTCAATTCAAGCCCCCAGGCCCTTAATATTACCAAAAGTGCCTTATGGTTAACGATTTCGTCATACTTTTCAAACAGGGCTTTCTTGATCCGGCGATAGCCATATGCCGGGTTGTCTTCGATTATTTCCTTAACCCAGTCTTTTATGCGGCCATAACGCTTTTCTATTCTTTCACAAAAATCCATACTGTAATAGTACGTCTTCTTGCTTATGCCCATTACTCGACAGATTCGATTTACTCCAGATCTCCCGCTGGCAACAACTGACCGGGCATATTCAGCTATTTGCCATCGAGAGGTACGTAAAAATCCAGATAATTCTTTAAAATCGATATTTCGACTTCTTTCTTCCCAATCATATTTTCCAGTTGTTCTATCTTCTTGCGGTATTTCATTTCTTCCTTGGACGATTCAGACTGAAAAGCATGATGACCCTGTGAAATAAAATGTTTCCGCCATAAAGATAACTGGTTGGCATTTATCCCGTATTGACGGGATACCTCAGCTACGTTGTCCTTGATAAAGCTTTCAAGGACCACCTTGAATTTAAATTCAGGTGAATGATTCTTGACTCTCTTTCCCATGGCATCTCTCCTGTTAGATAATTTAACAAAAGAGCATCTCTCTTTCAAACTGGTTTACCTTTTGGGGTGCAGGACCAGGAGATATAAGCAGTACTATGAAGGTATTGAAGTTATCGGAGCAGAGCTTTTAGAGCATACAAATTCCAAAGGCGAGGTGTTCTTCATTCACGGGAAAATGCTCGAAACAGACAGCCTCTCTGTCAAACCTGAGATAACAGAATCTGAAGCCCTGACATCATTTAAGAAAATTCATGAGAGTGAATCACCGGATGTAGACGAAAGCAATATTCGGCTTGTAATAAAGGACGCTTTGCTCTGTTATGAAGTTTCATATTCGCTTCCCGAGTCAAATAAGAATAGATACTGTCTTTCATACATAGATGCTATAACAGCCTCTGAAATTGACAACATCATTCATCAATTAGAGATGAATGATGAGCCTGTGGATTATTTTACTGAACCAACAAACGCCAGTGGATACCTTTTATCAGGTGAAAGGACTAATAACAGCACCGTAACCTTTCCAGCATTGCTGGGTTATTGGGGCATAACAGGGTCTGGCGGTTACTGTTATGACATAATTGAGGGCACTGAGGAGTATCATTTTCAGAATACCCAGACAAGCCCTTCGCAGATTTATAAAAGGTTTGTTATAAAGAAAGTTGACAATAACGATTGGAGCGATGGTGATTCTGAGCCTTATATACATAGATCATTTAACGATTATAAAAAAGTAGGATATACTGTTAGCTTTTCAGATAGCGAATTGTATGACACGGCAGTTTCTTCATCAGCTGTATCTGCTGCTTACAATATTAACAGAATTATGCAGTACACGCATGATGTTTTAGGAAGAAACAGTTTTAATGACGACTATTCATTTGAAGGATACGGATTAGAGGCATCTTCCGTTGCTGTTTTATATATTGACGTAACAGGTACCACGAAATATGAAACAATCAATTATCAAAGCTACTCAAATAATCAACCGTTCTGGACTTTTCATTTCAGTGCTCCCATTGAATGGCAACGAAGATCAAGAACAGTATTAGATGTTATTGCTCATGAATTCTGTCATGCCATCACAGACTTTACATCACATTTGGAATATTCATATGATACCGAGTCCATTGCCTTAAATGAATCCTATTCCGATATTTTTTCTGCTGTAGTTGAAAACTACTACCAGCCGGATGGAACTTATGTTTACCCATCAGTATTGCAGGGACATTTTGACTGGTATGTGGGAGAGGATTCCTGGATTGACAGAATCGCGACAAGAGATCTAAAAAATCCGTCATCAATTATAAACAATTCTGGAAACCCGGGCTGTGAATATTACGGCGGAGAAAATTGGGATTCCATAGCATTAGAATATGCCGATTATTATGCACAATCCGGAGTTCAAAGTAAGGCATTTTACCTTCTGAGTGAAGGTGGCAGTGGATACTCTGGTCCGGATGATAATAATCTTTCCTATTACTCAGTTGACGGAATTGGTGTCCAATATGCCGGTTGGATAGCTATGAATGCTCTAATGTATTATTTGAGCTCAGATGCAACCTTCGAGGATTCCGCCAACGCGTGGCTCTATGCCCTTATAAATCAATATGAAGAAGGCGGGATAAGCTATGACACATTATTTTCAGTAGGCAATTCCATCAATCACGCCTGGCAGGCTGTCGGAATACAACATTCAGTTTATTACGGTTCAGGCGGACAGTTATTTTTTAATTAAATTATTAAACTATTGTTGGAGATTAGATCATGAAATACATGTTAAAATTATTGTTCATCGCTGTTATATCAATTATTGCTATTTCCTGCGACAACACTTCTTCGAAAGCAGATTTAGAAGAAGAAACTCCGTTGAAGCCTGAACCTCTTTCCGGACTATATTCTGTATTTGGAATGTACAATGACGGAATCTATTATGCAGGATGGTGTCATGATGGGATCTTTACGCCTGTGGAAAATTCTGGGACGGAAAACCCAATCGTAGTTGAATGTGTGGCAATAGATGGACCAAACCTGTACATTGGGGGAGGTTGTTACGATGTCTCTCTGAAAGGTTATGTCCCTGGATACTGGGTAAATGGGGAATGGAATCCTTTTGAAGCAGGTCCATACTATGGCCAGGTAACTGAGATAGCTGCCGACAATGACAATATTTACGGAACAATTAACGGTGGAACTGGTCATTATTTATTTAACAAAACCGTCTATTCTCCAATTCCATCCTTCGGTTGCAGTTCGTTAGATGTAGTTGAGAACGATGTTTATCTTGGAGGCATGTATAATCACAAACCCGCTTACATGTTTAATGACGAATTGGTTCTTTTAGACTTACCTGATGATGGTGAAACATACACTGGGTTGGTTGTATCAATATATGTCTATAATAGTGACGTCTATTCATTCGGAAATATTCAGAAGTCCGAAGGTGAATACATATTAGGATATTGGAAAAACACGGAGTGGATACGAATAAATAAAACTTATTCATCAGGTTACAACGGCAAAATTGCCGTTAACAGCGATGGCGTTTACATTGCTGTAACTGACGATTCAGAATTGAGTCTGTGGCATAACAATAAATGGACTTATTATTGTGAGCCTTATAATACTGAGACGGGCAGTTTTTATACGATAATATCCTCGTTAACAGTTTGTGATGATATTTTAGTTGGTGTCAGTTATATTCAGGTATTAGAAGCGGCTCAACGTTTTATCGGCGCAGGTTATTATAAAAACGGCCAATGGATTGTGCCTGACGTAGATTGTGATGGTGAAGAATGCTATGAGATTAGTTGTGCCGGTCTGGTTTATCAGTAGCAATCTATATGTCATTGCATTAAACCCGCTTTCCGGCGGGTTTAATGCTTCTCACGGCTGGACTCGGACATCACTCATCCATTATTAACCTTGACTTTTTACGCCCCTTTCGTGTCAATTGTTGAAAGAATACAACGTAAATCCGCCAGCCGGAAACCTTCAGGGGATTTTATGAAAGACGAACTCAACAATATAAAACAATCAGCGCTTGTGTCAATTGAGCAGGCAAAAAACTCCGATGAACTTGAGGCAATAAGGGTCAAGGTGCTCGGCCGTAAGGGTGAGCTGACCGCCGTCCTCAGGTCGCTCGGCTCCATGCCGCCTGAAACAAGGGGAGAAATCGGGAAGCTGTCCAATGAGATCAAGCAGGAACTTGACACACTCATTGACGAACGCAAATCATCGCTGCTGGAGTCATCAATCAGCGATGAGATCAGCAGGGACTGGATTGATGTCACGCTGACATCCGAGCAGTCAAGCTCAAGGCGCGAAACAGGCCGCCTCCACCCCATTTACCAGATGCAGTACGAAATTGAGGATATCTTCACATCCATGGGGTTTTCCGTTCTTGACGGCCCTGAGGCTGAAACGGAGCACTACAACTTCGAGGCATTGAACATCCCCAAACACCACCCGGCAAGAGACATGCAGGACACATTCTGGACCGAAGACGGCAACCTTCTCCGTACGCACACATCCGCGATCCAGATAAGAGGCATGGAAAAGATGCAGCCGCCGTTTAAGGTCATCGGGCCCGGCAGGGTCTTCCGCTACGAGACAACTGACGCGTCTCACGAAAACACATTCTACCAGGTCGAAGGCATGATGGTCGACAAAAATATTTCGGTCGCCAACCTCATCTTCGTAATGAAGGAACTTCTGAGAGAAATCTTTCAGAGAGATGTCAAAGTCCGGCTGCGGCCGGGATACTTCCCCTTCGTTGAACCGGGCTTTGAGCTCGACATCAACTGCCTCATCTGCGGCGGAGACGGATGCAGCGTCTGCAAGCAGAGCGGATGGGTCGAACTTCTTCCATGCGGGCTGGTGCATCCCAACGTTTTGAGAATGGGCGGCATTGATCCTGATAAATGGTCAGGTTTCGCGTTTGGACTCGGCCTCAACAGGCTCATAATGATGAAATACGGAATTAATGACATAAGACATTTCCAGAGCGGAGACATCCGTTTCCTGAAACAATTCTAAATTTATCCCTGGAGAATAAAGATGTGGCTTTCATGCAATATACTTTCTAAAATGGTCGACCTCAGCGGAATTAAAGCTGACGAGCTGGCTCTGAAGCTGACCATGTCGACGGCAGAAATTGATTCCATTGAGTACATGAATCAGCACCTTAAAACCATCAGGACGGCTAAAATCCTTTCGGTCAAACCTCACCCTGATGCCGACAAACTCACGCTTGTCGAACTCACACACGGCGATGACAGGGTAAAGGTCGTCTGCGGCGCTCCGAATCACCGCGACAGCGACATTGTCTGTCTCGCTGACACAGGCACTGACTTCGGCGACGGCTTTGTCATCAAAAAGGCTAAGATACGCGGCGAAGAGTCCAACGGCATGCTCTGTTCCGAAAAGGAAATGGGAATCGGCGAAGGGAGCGGCGGTATAATGATACTGCCTGCTGATACACCGCTTGGAGTTCCCATGAGCGAGCTTATGCCTGAGTGGTGCGATATCAGGCTTGAAATTGACAACAAGTCCATTACACACCGGCCTGACCTGTGGAGCCACCGGGGCTTTGCACGTGAGATTGGGGCGCTCTTCGGCCGCGCAGTAAAGGACCCGGTGAACCGCGCCCTTTCGCTTGCGGATACATCCGATACGGCCCCCTCAATAGAGATTCAGGACCATACCGCATGCCCCAGATACAGCGCCCTTGTTATGAGCGGAATCAAAGTGGCCCCGTCCCCGGCATGGCTTGCCGCGGCGGTTACCTCAATGGGCATGCGGCCAATCAATAACATTGTTGATGTTACTAACTATGTCATGGGCGAACTTGGCGAACCGCTGCACGCCTTTGATATCACAAAGCTTCGCGGTAATACCATTCAGGTCCGTTTCGCAGCAAGCGGCGAGGAAATCGTAACCCTTGACGGCCAGAAACATACACTCACGAAAGAAGACATTGTAATAGCTGACAGCGAAGGACCTGTCGCTCTTGCCGGAGTAATGGGAGGAGAAAACAGCGAGATTTCAGACGACACCTCATCCATAGTACTTGAAGCCGCGAACTTCAATCCGGTGCCCATCAGAAAGACAGCGCAGCGCTGCGGCCTGAGAACAGACGCCTCTGTACGCTTTGAAAAGTCAATTTCCCCTGAACTTACGGAAGAAGCCCTTTTAAGGTGCTGCGAGCTGATTCAAAGCATTATACCCGGCGCTGAGCCTGCAAGTCAGATTATTGATTCATATCCTGTTAAACAGAAACCTGTTCAAATATCCATTTCCACAGACCAGATCAGGAACAAGCTCGGCGAAACAATATCGGATGAAAAAATCATCTCTATTCTTGAATCTCTCTCGTTTGAGGTGAAGAACAACAAAGGGATTCTGAATATTGACGTCCCCCATTACAGGGCTACAAAGGACATTTCCATTGACGCTGATATTGTTGAAGAGATAGGCAGGATATATGGTTACGACAACATCATGCCTGAAGCTCCTCTATTCCCGTGCGTCACACCGCCGCACAATCCTCAGAGGACTTTCGAGCGTGAAGTTAAGAACATCCTCTCACGAGATCTCGGCATGATTGAAGTCAGCGGATATTCTTTCACAGGAGAGGAAATCCTTAACAGGCTCGGCATCAATGAGGATCTTGAGCTTCGCCTTAAGAATTCGCTAACAAAGGAACACGACAGGCTCAACCGCACTCTTGTGCCTAATCTAATAAAAAACATAGAATCAAACCAGCGTTACAATGAGTCCTTTTCGATTTACGAGTGCGGAAGAATTTACATTAAGGATGACAAAACATCAGCTCAGCTTGTTGAAGAGAAGCGCCGTGTTACCGGGGCATTCTTTTCCCGGAAGCCGTCAAATGCCATGTTCTATCATGCAAAATCATCGGTCCTGGGGCTTATCGAAAAGCTTCGTATCAGAGATATCAGCGAATCTCCCGTAAGCAGCGGGCTGCCTCCTTACGCTCACCCGGCCAGGAGTCTTGAAATTACGGCCGGCGGCGAGAGACTGGCGCTGATTTTTGAACTGCATCCTAAAACCCTTTCAGACTTCGATATTGCCGGAAGGGCCGCGCTTTTCGACCTTGATCTTGATCTTCTTTTCAGGCTTCCTAAAAAAGATACAGCCTTCAGCGAGCTTCAAAAGTATCCGGATGTCCCTCTTGAATTCTCAATAGTCTGTCCGGCCGATGAATACGCCGGCACACTGAACGCAATTATTACGAAAAGCGCGGGGGACTATCTGAAATCTTCTGAGGTTGTCTCGGTTTATACCGGAGAACGCATAGATCAGGGGAAAAAATCCGTTTCGTTCAGGCTGATACTGGCTGCAAAGGACCGGACCCTTGAACACGGAGACATCGAGAGAATACAGAAGAAAATCATCTCAGATATTGAGCATAGAGGATATAAACTGCGATAAATGCCGGCGCTTGCGGGTGTTACTTACCTCCCGCAAGCGTCATTTCCAGGTATGATTTCGTTTCAAACATTTCGAGCCCGATTTTTTCAGCAAGATCAAACAGCAGCGTCTCAGCTTCCTCCCGGTCTTCGCTCTGAAGCTCCAGTTCGACGAACCAGCCAAGTCCTTCAACATTATCGATACAAATATTTATTCCCTGAAAAATATAGAAGGACCTCTCCTTCTTTACCCTGCCGCTTTCGTTGAATCCAAGCGATTCAAGTATTTTCACCATAGAGCTGAAATCATCGAATTTAAGCTCAACCTCTTCCCTGGTTTTAGTTCTTTTTGACAGCTTCGGTCCCTTGTAGGTTATGTAATTCTTCCCTCCGGCCTTTCTGATTCTGAGAGCCTCATCTGTAACAGCGAAGTCTCTGCCAGGATGGTTAAAGTAAATATCCTCCTCAACCCTGAAGCCGTTGGGAGCCGCTCCCATTCTGCCCAGTTCGTCGGCAACCTTTTTCTGGTCAGGGCAATATGCCTTAATTTCTACTTCGAGCATTATCTCCTCCTGAGCGTACCGCTTATTGAAAGCCCGTCGCTCCCTATTGTTTCTTTTCTTTTTCCGTCAATGCTGATTACCACTCCCTTAACCTCTGGAAACTGTGTGGCCGTATATACAATTTGATCGATACGTTGAGACATTATATTTCCGGGCGCTCCATACTCTATTGAGGATGAAAAATCAAGGTAGAGAGTCCCGCCTACCAGCCTCAAACCTCGTACAACGAGATTTTCAGGAACCGCTGAAAGATAACCCGCCTTTCTTTCAGCCGGCGTCGCTCCGCTGATTAAGGCTTCCATCGTTTTTTTTAGTTTATCCTTCTCGGAGACCCTTCTGCCAACGGCAGACATGTACAGCTTTGATGTTTTTTCGTTCAGCCTGTACAGGTATATTCTGGAGGATACTGATTTTAACTTACCAGCTCCCTTCTGGTTTTCTTCAGCCCCTTTCTCTTCGATGACCTTAGCCTTTCCGATGTTTTTTTCTTCGGTTGATGCCTCTTTTCCGTCAGAATCAGATTTTTCATTTTTTTCCTGAGGATGATCCGGCCTGAATATTTCGGATTGTCCGGTAAGAGCATCGGGACCTTTTCTGTCTGGTTTGTGGTGAATTGTCATAAGAAGAATAACCGTCAGCAGTCCCATTATTATGAGCAACAGGGCCGCACGGTTTCCTCCCTGCCCCGATGAAATATTCTGTTTTTTCTCCTTTCTGGCGGGAGTCGGTCTTTTTGTGGCTGTTTTTTTCTTTTGTGGTGTTGTTTTTTTCATTTGAGTCAAATCCCTCAAAGGTGACAATTAGCGACTTATATTTACTAACAAGCATATTTTAAAAAATTGATAAAGGAACACCTGAATCAAACATCTATAACAGGTTCTAAACATTTATTATTTCGACCTTAAATTGTCTTTTACTGGTATTTTTGTCAAGTCAACCTTTAACATCTTTACTCCAATTAAGCGCTTATTTTTGTAAAAATCTTGACTTTACTGTTATCACATGTCAGTATAAAATATACTATTTTAGGAACAATAAATGCACTCAGCTTTCATCAAAGAACAGTACATGAACATCAGGGACTTTAGTATTCTGCTGATAGATGATGACAGCTCTGTCATTTCGGCAATAACAAAGATCCTTATAGCTTCTAATCCCCGCTACTATATCGATCACGCGGGATCATGCGAGGCGGCTGTTGAAAAAGTACAAATGACCTACTGGGACACCATTCTTCTCGACCTCTCCATTCCCAGAGAAAACGGCGGGCCGCCCTCGCCTGTATACGGACTGAAAATTCTCGATACATTAAAAAACGAACTCAAAATAAATGCTCCTGTGATAGCCATAACGGGCTTTGAAGGCGACGTTGAGTTATCGGAAACAGTACTCGACATGGGCGCCTATTATTTTTTAAACAAACCCCTCAGTCCAAAATCGATAGCCACAATCGTAAGAAACGCCGTTACGTTTCAACTGACCGGCTTTGACGGTCTGACAGGCCTTCTCAACAAAATTACCTTCATAGAGCGCCTTAAGTCCGAATTTGAGCGGGTAAAGAGAAAAAATAACGAGCTCGACAGCGATCTTCTCCACACCGATACAGATCTTCTGTCGCATATCTCTCTCATATTTTTAGACGGTGATAATTTTAAAAGTATTAATGACCGCTTCAACCACCTTGTGGGTGACCAGGTGCTGAAAAAAATAAGCAGTTCCTTCATTGACGAAAATCTTTACAAGATAAGCAACACAGAATCAGATTCCTTAAAATACATAATTCGGCCTTACGATATCGCAGCAAGATTCGGTGGTGACGAATTTTCTCTTTTTCTCCCCGAAACTGATCACACGAATGCCCTCATTGTAGCTCGAAGGATTCGTGAAATAATCAACCGCGTAAAAATATCATCAATAACCGGTGAAGAAAACGCTTCGCTGGAAAACGATTCTTTGACCCTTTCAATAGGTATCGCGACGTATCCATTCCCGAACCGGGTAAAAAACCATGAAGAGCTCATCGAATGCGCCGATACAGCCATGTACAGCTCAAAGGTGTCGAGGGACGGAAGCATATACGGATACAGCCCTGAAGGCGAAATAATCAAACTCGAATAGCTTAATCCTACATAAATTAAAGATAAGTGACTGCCCCCCGGAACCTTTTCTTCCAATACGGATTGTCCATCCTGGTATACTCAACATTTTTACCAGTTCTTGGAGCATGAATGAATCTCCCGCCTCCCGCATAAATACCAACATGGGATATACCCATTCGATATGTCTGGTAAAAAACAAGATCACCGGCTCTAAGCCCGGACTTTGATATCCTGCGCCCTTTCAGGTACTGCTCGGAGGTTGCCCTTGGAATACTTATGTCATTTTCACCGTATACATAATACACAAATCCGGAGCAGTCAAAACCGCCGGGCTTTGACCCGCCGAACCTGTAAGGTGTTCCCAACAGGCTTTGCGCCGTACTAATAATCCTGTTCCGCACACCGCCCGGATCAGCCTGTTTTGCAATATTTGCAGAAGGCGTATATCCTGCAGTTATTGATGTGGATGACGGCCTCACATAGCCTGGAGGTGGAGTGCAGGAAACGCAAAAAATAAAAAAAAGACTGATGTAAGCGGTTTTCCTCTTCATACTTGTTTTTTCGGCAAACGGAAGGTTAAACTAAAAATCACGCTTAGCTTAAGCTTATTCGTTTTTCAGTTCCTGTGAAAATTTTTTATAGAAATCGGCAGAATTGTACATTTCGAAAAGTGCGTCCAGCCTGGCGACTGAGATTATACGCTTTATTGGATCAACAATATCTAAAAAAACAACTGAATAATCATCATTCCTTGAGCGGTTTACTACCTTTACAAGAGTACCTATAGCTGATGAGTCTATATAGCTCATTCCGCTGCACTCAACCGCAACGACCCTCGGTTTTCCCATGATAACATTGTCCCAAACCTCATCAAACTTCATTACATTTTGATGGACAAACTCCCCTTCAAGGGATAATATACAGCAGAGTCCCTGCCAGCTGGTCTTAATGTTCATGGATATTCGTTCACCCGCGGTTACTATAACCTTCTCCCATCACTCAAAATAAAACGAAACACAGAAAAACAAAATACGACGTTCGGTTCCGTATCCTGTCGAACCGCCTCAGCGCCGAATAATGAAGAAATAATCATGCTATCAGTATAATAACAAATATAATAAAATATAAAAGAAAAAATTTCAATATATTTTTTCTTATTATTGTGGTGCTCGGAATTTCATTTTTTTCTTTATTTTTGAGGCCCATTTGGGACTGTGATACGCAAATAATGATTATATGGCTTTAACAAAGAGGATAAACAGCATGAGGATTATCGAGGGCGGTCTGGAAACAGTTCCAGGATACACATTTTCAGCAATAAAAGCCGGCATCAGATATGCTGACAGGCTTGACTATGCTCTTATAAAACCGGACGGTCCCTGCAACGCAGCGGGGGTTTTTACAAAAAACATTGTCTCCGCGGCACCGGTAAGACTCTGCAGAGAAAGAATATATTCCCCAGTTGAGGCGATAGCCGTCAACTCAACCATTGCAAACGCCTGCACCGGTGAAAAGGGCTACATGGCAGCGCTTGATATCACTTCCGACATTGAAAGAAGACTTGGCCTCTCAGAAAAAAGCGTTTTGATGTGTTCTACAGGTGTAATTGGCAGACAGCTACCGGTAGAGAAAATGCTTTCTTCACATAGCTCCCTGGTTGAAGGGCTGAACCGGTCTCAGGGCGCAATCTTTTCAAAGGCCATTATGACAACCGACACATTCCCCAAGTCAGCCGCGGCATCATTCTCTGCCGGCGGACAGGAGTATGTAATTGCCGGTACTGCCAAGGGCTCAGGCATGATTGCCCCTGATATGGCTACATTGCTGGCTTTTATGATTACCGACGCCCCAATTGAAAGGAAGACTCTGGACTCAATTTTCCGCAGAGCTGTTGATAAAACTATAAATTCAATAACAATAGACGGCGACATGTCCACCAACGACACTGCCCTGATTCTCAGTCCGGTCAGCACATCCCCTATCTCTGACTCAGAATCTCTGGACAACTTTGAATCGGCACTTGAAAATGTTCTTCTCCGGCTTTCTGAAATGCTTGTTAAAGACGGAGAGGGAGCTACAAAGCTTGTCAGAATTCATGTGCGTGAAGCAGCAACCCGGGAAGACGCTCGCAGGGCCGCAAGGTCAATTGCACAGTCGGCCCTCGTAAAAACCGCGTTCTTTGGAGAGGATCCCAACTGGGGCCGTATTGCAGCCGCGGCCGGCTACTCCGGAGCTGTTTTTGACCAGGAAAAGCTCACAATATCATTCGGACCTCTTACAATATTTAGGAATGGGGCTCCGGTAGAATGTGAAAGTTCGGAGCTCAAGGGGATAATGTCACAGCGTGAGTTTACTGTATTCGTCGATCTTGGCGCAGGTACCGAAAACGCAATGTTTATGACCTGCGACTTTTCATATGATTACGTTAAAATCAACGCTGAATATACAACATGATTTTATACCTTGACATTTTGATTAAATAATAGTCTGTTTAACATTAACGCCCGTCCATTTTGGAAACGGATGTAATAATCCACAGAGATATTATTGATTATGAGAAGACTACTGTTAACCGCTGCTTTATTACTGTTTTCCATGCAACTTCTGTCAGCCGAAAATGCGCAGAATAAACGCATGTGGTCAGTAGTAATATCCTCCCCTTTTAAGAGTGAAGGCGACGTATCAGACCAGGGCTATCTCCAGGAGGTCATCCCGAGAGCTGTTACAAGCTATCTTGAAAAGCATGAAGGCATTAACGTCATGCTGGACGAGTCAACCGCTTCCCGTGCCTCAGAGGAAAATCTTAAAGGCGCTCTTATAGACAGAGGAATAAAGGCCGACTTCATTATCACAGGCACAGTGCTCTTCGGGCAGGACACTACGTCCGTAAGGCTGAACATAATAAACACGCTTCTCAACAGAAAACAACAGCTTGATACAGAACCTCTAAAACTCTCAGCGGTAATTGACGCACCGATGAGCAGCATGTCGAGTTCAATCAACAGCGTTCTTGATGTTTTCATCAAAGAAAACCTTGTTGAGTTACAGCCGTCCCCTTACAGAGGTTTCGCTTCATTTCTTTCGTACTTTTCTGCAGGTATAGATGCCGGTCGTATAATCCCGCGGGGTGACTGGAGCAATATCTATAATAATTCATGGATTGTATCGCCTTACATCTCAATTAACTCATCTGGTCTCATCCCTTATACCTCATTTATTGCGGGTATGGACTACTTCTCAACCGATTCCGAGGACAAAGACGGCGCGGAGTACTCATATCTTAATCAGATGCACTCATATTCACCGTGGGGCGGAGTCGCCTTCACCCTGCCTGCAGGACCTTTCAGATTCTCGCTTACTGCAGGAGCAGGTGTTTCCATGACAACATTCAGATATTATGACGACACGGCGGAAGACGGCCCTGTCAGGGTTGTCAGCGGAGAGGAGATTTCAAACAACCTCTACGTAAAGACTTCCTTCAGTATTGGACTGTCAATGGGTCCTGTGACTTTAAAGGCAGGAGCGGGATATTCAATAATATTCGCGCAAAAATCAAACATGGATGCCCTGACTTTTTTTGGAGGAGTCTCAACAAACTGCCTTTCTCCCTGATTACAGCCGGAATAAATACTTGACAATAAGTCAAGCCGGGACGTATTAGAATAAATCGGATCAGTCCGATTTTTATTTTTTTTACGGGGTTCCGGAATTGATATCGAAAAAACTGAAAAAAATCATCGATCTGGACAAACATCACCTTTATCAGAATTACGGCGACAGGCAGGAAGTCTGTTTCGTTAAAGGCGAAGGATCACTACTCTATGACCAGGACGGCAGGCAGTACATTGACCTGTTCGCTGGGATAGCCGTACAGAATCTTGGACACGGCAATAAGGCTGTTCTGAAAGCACTGCATTCACAGCTGGACAAGATCGTTCACACGTCCAACCATTATTACAATATTGAACAGATTGAGGCCGCAAGGCTGCTGTCACAGCTTTCATTTCCCGGCAAGACGCTCTTTGTAAACAGCGGGACTGAAGCCAATGAAGCAGCAATCAAGCTTGCAAGAAGATACGGTTTATCTACCTCCGATAAACGTTACGAAATCGTGACCTTTCAGAGCTCATTCCACGGCCGAACACTGGGAAGCATGACAGCAACCGGACAGTCAAAAATTCACAGCGGCTTCGGCCCCCTTCCAGGAGGCTTCAGGTATCTGCCATATAACGACATAAAGGCATTTAAAAAGGCTGTGGATAAAAGCAAAAAAACCGCCGCAGTTATGCTTGAACTCGTACAGGGCGAAGGCGGAATAATACCCGCTGAACATGGATTCGTGGCTGAAATCTTCGACATTTGTACGAGAAACGGAATTCTGACTATCGTTGACGAGGTACAGACAGGTATTGGAAGAACCGGCAAACCGTTCGCGTATCAAAACTACGGCATCCTACCGGACGTAATCACACTTGCGAAAGGTCTTGGCGGCGGTATTCCAGTGGGTGCCATACATACCAAGAGTTTCCTTACAGACTATTTCGGAAAGGGTGTCCATGGTTCAACATTTGGCGGAAATCACCTCGCAGCTGCATCCGCTCATGCGGTCCTGAAAGAGATTTCCAGACCCGCTCTATTGAACAATGCTCAGAAGATTTCTTCTCTTATTTTTGATGAACTGACACGTATCAAGGATAGAACCGGACTCATCAAAGAGATCAGGGGAATGGGGCTTTTAATAGGCGCCTCCGTGAAAACCGATGGTGCAAATATTGTAAAAAAAGCACTTGAATCCGGACTGGTAATTAATTGTACAGCAGGCGACGTGATAAGATTTGCTCCGGCCCTGAATATTGCGCCTTCTCTCGTAAAAAAAGGATTAACAATATTCGAAAAAATACTCACACAAGAGGAACAATAAAGTGAAAATTCCACATCTAAATACAAAAGATATTTTAGAAGTCAATGACCTGACGAAAGAAGAGATTCTGTCCATTTTTCAGCTTGCTTCAAAGTTAAAAAAAACACGCAACTCCGGGAAGCTGTTAAAACCGCTGAAAAACAAAACTCTGGCAATGATATTTGAAAAGAATTCGACACGAACACGTGTATCATTTGAGGCCGGCATGTATGAACTTGGAGGTCTTGCGATGTTCCTGAGTTCGAACGATATTCAGCTGGGACGGGGTGAAACCTTTGCTGATACCGCAAAGGTCCTGTCACGTTACGTTGATGGAATTATGATCAGGACTGACCAGCACTCTAAAGTTGTGGAGATTGCAAAGGAGTCAAGTATCCCTGTAATCAACGGACTGACTGATGACGCTCATCCTTGTCAGGCCCTTACGGACTACTTCACAATTTATGAAAGAGGAAATCTCGAAGGCACAAACCTGGTCTACATCGGAGATGGAAACAATATGGCCCACTCGCTCCTGCTTGGCGCTGCTATCCTGGGAGTTAACATCACTGCGGTATGTCCGAGAGGTTACCAGCCTGACCTTCATGTCGTTGAAACAGCTATAGAAATTTCACGAAAGACCGGTTCGTCCATTGCTGTAACGACATCAATCAACGACGCTGTAGTAAACTGCGATTACCTCTATACAGATGTCTGGACAAGCATGGGGCAGGAGAAAGAAGCAGCCAAGCGAAAAAAGGCATTTTCCAAATACCGCATAACCGCTGAACTAATGAGGAAGTGCCCCGCCCACTGCAAGGTAATGCACTGTCTTCCCGCACACAGAGGCGAGGAGATTGACGCGGAGGTCATAGATTCACCGCAGTCGATTGTATTTGACCAGGCTGAAAACCGCCTTCACCTGCAAAAAGCTCTGCTTTGCGCGCTTATGAAATAGTATAAATTCCGGATTTATCCGGATAAAGAATTATAACCGGAGAAATAAATGGACATAAAAAAAGTAGTACTCGCTTACTCAGGGGGACTTGATACATCCATCATAGTCAAATGGCTCATTGAAACATACAATTGCGAGGTAGTATGTTACGCAGCCAATGTGGGTCAGGAAGAGGAACTTGACGGCCTTGAAGAAAAGGCGATAAAAACAGGGGCTTCCAAATGCTATGTCGAAGACCTTACTGAAGAATTTGTAAAGGAATATGTTTTTCAGGCAATCAAAGCAAATGCCATCTATGAGGACAGATACCTGCTCGGGACATCATTGGCCAGGCCGGTAATTGCGAAAAAACACGTCGAAATTGCTCTGAAAGAAGGAGCTGATGCCGTTTGTCACGGGGCAACCGGAAAGGGCAATGACCAGGTGCGCTTTGAAATGGCCTTTATGGCCCTGGCTCCTCATCTTCAAATAATAGCCCCCTGGAGGGAGTGGGAGCTTAACTCAAGGTCAAGCCTTTTCGACTACGCGCAAAAGCACGGCATCCCCGTACCGGTCTCCAGGGACAAGCCCTACAGCATGGACAGGAACATACTCCACATCTCATATGAAGGCGGTATACTCGAAGACCCCTACAATGAGCCAGATGAAAGCATGTTCATACTGACAAAATCCCCTGAGAAGGCCCCTGATTCTCCAACATACGTTGAAATTGGCTTTGAGAAAGGGGAGCCGGTCTCGATTGACGGAGAGAAGCTCGGCCCTTCAGCTCTGATGAAAAAACTTAACAAAATGGCCGGAGAAAACGGCGTTGGCAGGGTCGATATTGTCGAAAACAGGCTCGTTGGAATCAAATCGAGAGGGGTCTACGAAACACCTGCTGGAACTGTTCTTCTTGCGGCTCACCGTGACCTCGAATCTATTACTCTTGACAGAGACACACAGCATCTAAAAGACAAGCTCGCGTCAGAGTATGCGACACTCGTCTACAATGGCCTCTGGTTCACCAAAAAGCGCGAAGCCCTTGACGCCTTCATCAACGAAACCCAGAAAAATGTGACAGGTTCCGTGAGAGTAAAGCTTTTTAAAGGATCGTGCTCTGTTGTAGGAAGAAAGTCTGACATAACTCTCTACGAGCCAGACATAGCTACTTTTGATGAAAGCCATCTCTACGATCAAAAGGACGCAACCGGCTTTTTGCGAATCTATGGTCTACCACTTAAGGTTGGAGCACTTCTACAAGAAAAATACAAAAAGTAATTCTTTCAGCCGGGAGAGTTTCTCCCGGCTTTGCTTTCCATTTTAATCCATTTTTATGCTTTACATTACCGATAATAAGTATGATAATATTCATAAATTGTTTACTTTTCAAAAAGATTAATATTGGGCTAATTGTTAACAATTTGACCGGTGAGCAGGCGATTCAATTTTTTTTGATCAAGCAGTTATTGTGGAACAATTAAAATAAACCGTCTGATTGTGCTTTTTTTGTATAATAATGATTTGACAATATTTGACTTAATCTGCTTCTATATGTTTAATAATTAGCAGGGGGATTTGAATGGATATCGCTTTCAAAGACATAGGAGAGCATAAGATAATTGAAGTAAGCGGTGAAGTTGACCTGTACAATGTGAGCGAGTTGAAAAAAGCGCTTTTCAGCATTACTGACGGAAAATACAACAGCGTAGTGGTCGATATGGCCAATGTTAATTATATGGACTCATCAGGAATTGGAGCTCTTGTTGCCGGCCAGAAAAAAATGAGGGCACATAATGGCAAATTTGCTCTTATGAACATACACGATGATGTTCTCAACATCCTTAAACTGGCCACTCTTGATAAGTTTTTCAAAATATACGAAAGCTCTGACGAGCTGCTATAGCTACGAAGTAACCTTCAGCATAAGCACCGTCATGTCGTCATGTGGCGGTGTTTCGCCCCTGAAACTTTCCACGTCATCTACAAGTTTGTCAACGAATTCTTCAGCGTTCATGTTATGGTTTTTTCGTATTAAGCTGTATACCCTCTTTATGCCGAATTCCTCCTTTTCGGAGTTTCTCATTTCTGTTATTCCGTCGGTATACATCAGCACCATATCACCCGGTTCCATTTTCACCCTCGCCTGCTCATAATCAACTCCATCCATAATCCCGATAGGGACTCCGTCAAGCTTCGCAGCAGTACATGTGTGTTTGGCGGCCCGATAAGTTAACAGGGGACCATGACCGGCATTGGCAAAAGAAAGCTCTCTGGTCGACCTGTCATAGATCATAAAAAACAATGTGGCAAACTTATCGATAGCAAAGTCGGCGCTTAACGCATCATTTATTGCGGTAACCACGCTCGAACAGTCGACATCACCCCTTGTGATATACGAAGTAAAAACAGTTCTTATCATAACCATAACCAGCGAAGCAGGAACACCCTTCCCGGAAACGTCGCTTATAAGGGCCCCTACTCTGTTTTCATCGATATCGATATAATCGAAATAATCACCGCCAACTCCTTTTGCCGCTCTGGTGAAACCCTTAATCTGCACGCCGTTCTTCTCATAATAACCCATGGGATTCAATCCTTCCTGAATGTCACGGGCCATATCAAGCTGTTCCTGCATAAGCCTGGCTTCAATTTCCTTTGACTTGCCCTCTTTTATTAGCCTTGTCATATCATTGAACTCCCGTGCAAGAAGTCCAAGCTCATCTCCCGAATTCAGGTTTATTCTGTAATCCAAATCCCCTTTACCTATCTGAATCGCTCCGGTGGACAGCTTTTTTATAGGCCTGATAATTACGCCCGCGAGTATTACTGAGCCCGCTATGGAGATTCCAAGAAAAATCAATGATATAATACCGATTATCCTGATCATATTGGCGATTTCTTTCCGGATGATAATATCCGAAAGCCCAATAACAGTCATTCCTATCGGCTTACCGTCTAATTTGTTCAGTACCGGTCGTGAAAAATCATGAATTCTTCCAGAGCTGTCTTCAGAATCCTCAATATCAATGATTTTTGTCTCAGATGTTCCTTCATTGAAGCTTCTTGCCAATCCGTCATCGAGCTTCTCTCCAGGATTCATTTTTTTAGTTCTGTGAAAATATTGTATTACCTGCCCGTCTCTGTTCAGCACATAGGCATACTTGATATACGAAATCTTTTCCAGATTTTTGATGGATGATATTATCGCAAGTTCGTCAACCCCTATTGATTCCTGCGCAGTCCCTGCAAGATGTTCAATTTCTCTTTTCATAGAATCGAATATCTGATTCCTCAGAAGCTCGCTTTCCCTGAAAATAAAATATACAGCAATTGTTCCGAGGACAGCCGCAACGAGTGTTATTATGGAAACAGTAATCTTGAGTCTAAGTCCGAATTTAATCCTCAATACCTTATCCTGTTTATTCTCTGACTCTGTCTGATTCATCCAAACGGCTCCTGTTAAATTATATTAACGTCCAAGAAATCCAAGAGATTTTCTGATGTTATTTCTGGCTTTAACGTGGTTGGGGTCAATAGCCAGCACCCTTCGCCACTCCTCAATTGCCCTTCTAAAGTCATTATTTGTATAAAAGTTTATTCCATTGTAGTAATGCCTGTTAACAAGCGCCCTCTGCTCGGCAGTCAGAGTTCGCGCGGCGGGCCTGTCGGGAGCAGCCTGCCCAATTCTCAGCTGAGATTCGATTTTGTTTCGGCCAATCACAGCCTGAATATTTTCCGGGTTCCGCTCAGTAATCCATCTGTAGTTTTCAAGCGCCAGCCTGTAATTCTCGCGCCCTCCTCTCTGGAAGTACTGTGCCGCAAGTCGCAGCCTCCTTTCTATCTCTGCCGGATCGGCCGGTACAACGCCAGGTTTTAAATCCGCTGCCGGGCTCCTTGCTGCATTTCCTGCCTTTGCAAGAAGCGCGCTCAGACCGGGATAATCCGGCTGAATACTTTTTATAAGTTCGAGCTTTCTCACTGCCGCTTTAAAACTGCGGCTTGCTATATCTTCCTTTGCCTGAGAAATTATTCTGTCCGCAAAAGTTTTGTACCTTTCCGGATTGAGATTTACATCGCATTTTAAAATATATTCAATTGCAATCGCATTTTTAGGGAAAAGATTGAGAATCTGTGCCCATTTCTCCCTTGATTCCTGATATTTCTTTCTCTGAAACAGAGCCTTACCCGACACAACAAGCGAGTTTACTATATCATAGTAGGGTGAGAATTCATCAACTACCTCTTCAGCCATCTCCCGCTCAGCATCCTTTGCGCGCTGTAGAAATTCCTTAGCCTGGCTGTTTCCCGGGTCAAGGGTTAGTGTTCTGTCAAAAGCAGAGATGGCCTCCCGGTATCGCCCTTCAGTGAAAGATATGACACCGCGCTGAAATTCTCTGTCAATTGTCTGCAGCCGCCTTGCTTTCTCCCGATCCTCGTATTCCTTCCTGAGCCTGGCTATATCGCTTATTCTCTGGCGTGCGTCCCTGTAATTGTCAATAAGGGCAAGGGCACTTTCAAAATCGTCGAGTGCCTGAACAAAGTCGTTTTCCGAAACACTCTTAAGCCCTGCCTGATAGAAGCTCTCAGCCTGCACACGCCTCTGCTCATACTCCCGCAGCTTATTGAGCTCTTCTTCTACATCCCTTAGATAGTCCTTTGCCTCTCTGTTTTTCGGGTCAAGGTTAAGTGCCTGTGAAAACGCAAGCCTTGCTCCCCTGAACTCTTTCTGTTGAAACAGAGTTTTACCTTTGACGATGAATGATTTAATCGTCTCAAATCGTATTCTGTTTTGAATCGCAAGCTCGCATTTTCTTTTGCCTTCCTGCGCATTGACATCCTGAGGTAAAAATGAGAGAATTTCATTCCAGATTGCCAGAGCGGCAGGATAATTCTCTTTCTCCATCTCCTGTGCAGCCCTGACAGCCAGAGCGTCCGCCTTCATCCTGAGTTCCCGCGAAAGCCTCTGCCTCTCCTCTTCAGCAGAAATCCTGTCGTTGAGGACTTTCATGTCGTCTTTCAGAAGCTGGACCTCCTGATCCTCAGGGTCAATCCTGTAAGCTTCAATGTAATCATCAATGGCCAGTCGCGCCCTTCTCTTCGCCAGGTCATAGTTTAAATCGAAGTTCTTTAAGGCAATTCTGTAGTTAAGCTTCGCCCTCTGAAGAGAAACATCTTTTCTCTGTTTCAGGTCATAAATCATCTCAATTTTTGACTGGATTTTCTCATTTCCGGGACTCAGGTCAAGTATCGCAAGCCACAGGGAAATGGCACTTGTGAATTCCTTCCTGTCATAATGCTCCTGCGCCCGGCTGTCCATCTCTTCAATGTCAGCTGAGAAAACTGACGCTGCCAGGAGAAAAAATGATAACATAATGCTGATTCTTTTAAAACCCATATTATCGAACAGCAGCCCTGATAATGGTTTTTAACCTGTATCGATACAGCCGAAAATAGAAAGGCATTCTCCCCGCCCCTCCGAAAAAAAGTGCTGACATCATAAAAACGATCAGCCCTCCTCCGAGAATTATGGCTTTAGTCCCTGTCAGTTTCCGTATAAGCATTCCGGCATACCGGTTCAGCGGACGAATTTCAGGAACAGCACCCACTTCAACAACCGCATCGTGAGGCCTTGACCACTGATAGACCTTTCTCCCTTTAGAGATTGTATGATAACGGATCCTGGCTGAAAGATAGTACTTGCCCGGCTTCAATCCCTCAAGCGTCACTACTCTGCCCGAATTGACTTTCAGCTCCTCAGCCGACGGTTCACTCCCGTATTTAAAATAGTAACCTTCAATTCTTGAAGGATTAATACCGATTGCCCTTATTTCCGCTCTGAACGAGTTGCCTTCGAAAACAGTGCCTGCTTCGAAAGGAAGCATTATATCTGCTTTCGGAGCGGATATCCTCCGAGTTCTTGTCCCTTTTTCAGCAAGCCATCGCCTTTCGTCCAAAGCCTCGCGGTCTCTGTCCTTCGTTCTTTCAAGAAGTTCATCCTGGTTCAAGGCCTCAACATCTCCCACTACAATATGGTAATCGGCAACAGGACTATACCGGTCGGTCTTGTCAACTGCCGCCAGGCTGAAAAAATAGTTTCCCGGCTCGAGGTTTTCGAAACTCTTGCTGAAATCCCTGACAAATAGCCCCGGGTATTCAGGCCTGTCTTTTGAAAGACTGTAAGCAAATCCCTTGAGTCTTTCCCTTCCGTCAACTGTCCACTTGAAAGTGGCTGTATTCGTATCAGCTTTCTCTCCCTGACGGTGCGTCGGAGATATAACAAGAGGCATTGGAATCGGATTTACGCTAACCTGTATTCTATAATGCACTGTACGGCTTAAATTTCCGGCTCCATCAATAGCCCTTATGTGAAAAACATTCACGCCATCCTCAAGCTCCGCGAGAACGGCAACATTGGAACTCGCGTTGAGGTTTTGAATCGTTGGATTTATCTCTTCAACTCTGACTGACTGGGAGGGGCGCGTAATCATGGTCGCGTAGCCAACTATGCCTGATTCGTCATCAGGGGCCTTCCACTCTATCCTCGCGGTTGAATTCCTGCTCCAGACACCTTCGGGGTGCGTATCTGAAAAGACCGCCGGAGGAGCAGCATACACATCGCTGTATTTCGTAACAAGCCTGTCTGCCTGCTCCCAGAAAAGGAGAGCCTTATTTCCGGAAGAAGCAAGTTCAGGATTTCTAACCGCCAGTCTTTCATCAGAAAGCCGGGCTCCATCGCTAAAGGCCCTCTTAGACAGATCATATTCCGATGAAAAAACCGCAGGTACTCGTGAACGCGTATCATACCAGGTTACAACAAGCTGTTCAGGCCTTGAAACAGCTATCCTGGGAGAAAGGCAGTTCGAGTTCGTCGAGGTAACCTGAATCGGCGTTTTTTCCCAGTCTTCGCCGAAATCGAGCCCTCTGATCATCCTTATCGACCATGTTTTATCGTCGTTATTCTGATATACAACGTATATGTCATTACCGTACAGCAAAATTGACGGAGCCGCGTCGCTCGCCCGGCTGTAAGTAATTCTTTCTGGAGAAGTCCAGCTGCGGCCGTAATTTGCCGACTTCATAAAATAGAGATCGTCCGTAAAATCCCCGCTCCTGCCCTGCCAGACCATATAAATTCCGCTGCCCGAAAGGTGTATCGCAGGGAAAAAAGCCCCCCTCATATCTGAAGCGAGCTTAACGAGAACAACAGCAGGGCTAAAGATGAGGCCGTCTTCAGTAGTGCAGTGAAAAAGGTTAAAAGAACCGCTCTTCATGGCATGGAAGAACAGGTGAAGGCGGTTTTTGTGATCGTAGAAAACCCTGGGAAGCATCTCCATCTCATGGCCAAGATTAAGCTTCTTAACCTCGCTCCATGTAGCTCCTAAATCGCGTGACACCACATAGTTGATTCTGTTTTCCGCATCTGAAATTTCATGATTCTGCCATGCAACAAATACCTGCCCATTGCCTGAAACAGCTACCCTGGGATTATTCGCAATAACCCGGTTTGTTTCGGCAATTTTTACGGAGGGAATATAGCTAATTCCAGCATCGAAGGAAACAGACGCGTAAATCCCATGGCCCGCGTTCCGGTCATCCGCCTCAAATGCGGCCGCAATAAATTTACCCTTAGCGTCGACTGAGGCGTTTCTAACCTTCAGACCGTACTTTGAAATATACTGAGCTTTTTCCCATCCGACCGGGGCGGTATCGGCACCGCGTCCCGACAGAAGAACTGAAACGAGAGCAACAAGCAACAACATGAGAAAGTTTCTCATGTAATTTCTACGCGAAAATCTGGATCTGATACTCAGCGCTATTACTAATCTGGAAAGATTCATTATTCCCTGTTATTATTTAAAATTGCTCTAAGACAATGCCGTCAGATTAATGCTCTGTCAATACAATAATACCCCGTTTATACAGTATCGGCAAGCCGACATAGCGAGTTAAGGCTCCATCCATCGGCAAGTCGCAAGAAAATTGTTATTGCATTCATTTAAACAGATATTAAAGATGAATACGAATCAACCAGACTGAGTTTAATCACAAGTATCGGTTTAATATAATATGACAGCAGATCACGCTTTGCATACGGAAAGTGACAGGGTGTTCATCATAGACCATGACTGCTTCATCATCTACACAGGCAGCGGTTGCGCTGAACAGCGTCCATTCATAAGATTAGGCAGCTCTCATGCTCTGCCGCGCGAAGTCATACCCCTCATAGACTGTATTGTACTGAGCGAAACTGTCTGTGCATCCCCGCAGGCTGAACTGTTCAACATCGACTCCGTTGAACCCTCAAAAAACAGATATTTCGGCTCGAAGCAGGCGCTTGACCTCTATTTCACATCTCTAAGTGACTGTGGATTTTCCCATGTCAACGAAGCGACTGTAAGTACGGAAAGCGATCTGCCTGAGATCAACAGCAACATGAACGTCCCCGGCGACGGCCAATTTTCAGGGATATTCAGCCCAAACGGCAACTTCAAGCTGCTATGCAACGGCGTTCCACTGCTCGACCTGTCCGAGGCCCAAAAGACCTCATTTTCCCGGCTTTCGGGCTTTGACATTATTTCCAGCCTCAACCGGACATCTGAAATCGAAGGGGGGATATCGCTCTCCGTAATCGGGAACTCCCTCAGTATAACATCCGCCGGCAGGACCATATTAGCCGGATATCCGCATGATGACGTTAAAGCTTTCGCTTCATCGCCCGTCGATCCCAGCAGAATTGAGCATATATTGCTGCCGCAAAATCAACCTGTTTACAGTGTATTCCCCCTTTCAACCTGGCAGAGACAGAAAGGCACTGCATGCTCCCTTCAGGTTCACCACCTGGGCAACAGGCTGCGTTCATTTACGCAGCAAAATGAAAAGCTGAAGGAGCTCAAACCTCCACGCAGTATCGGCATCGACAGGGTTACCGTGGACTTTCTTCCAGGAGGCTTTGAACTTCTTATTGCTTCTCAGGGAAGCAGGGTTCAAAACGTCATTCGTATCATATTCGCTTATGAGAGCAAACTTATCAAGAACGCGGTACACCGTAATCCTGACGCCGTAATCACATCTTATGAGCTTTTTTCTTCAAATGCCCTGCTATTTTCAGGATCCCCCGTTCAGGTTGTTCTCTATGGAGATTCAATCCCGCAAGAAAGGCTCTCGCCGGGGGTAACTCTTTTACGTCCGGGAATAAAGTATTGCCCTGTCAAACTGTCTAAAGGCGAAGAAATTCACCTCCATCACAATCTTCCGCTGCAATCTGCTTCGCTCGTGAGCGAAGGCGATGAAGAAACCATTCTGAGCATGATTGAAAGCACTCCGGCAGACACAACCTTTAACTATAATCTGAAAAGCCTCATTTCCTTTCATCAGGATGCGACTCCCGACCGAGCCAGGTTCGCGGTCTACAAAAGGCTTTTACAGGAAATATCGAAACATCTGGCAACAAGTGAATCCCTCCATCCCCTGGTTTCTGAAATTACACTTTCGTGGTACGGCTCCAGGATCTACGAGTTTATCAAATCTCATCGTGATGAGGTTAATCTGCTGAAGCATATGGAATTATCCGACAGAATCACATCAGCCTCTGAACTGATCGCCCGGGACAGGGAGAGATTAAAGCTTCTCATCACCCGGCTTGACAGACAGGTTAAAAATTCCGACTATGATAACAAGATAATACGTCTGAGTGAAGAACACGAACGACTGAATAAAATCATTCAATCTTCGCCATTACCGGGTGGGGGCCAGGATGCAACTCGCCGGTCAGTAAACAAAACAACCTCACTGCCTGCCTCATGGTTGAGGAGTAAGGCTTCAATTCTTTTTGCTGCAGTATTATTATTTGCAATACCGGCCCTATTAGTACTTCTGCTATCTGAAAAATCCGTAGAGAAAGGGCTCAAGCCAGGAGAAACACTACCGCATCGTCCTTCGCTAACTGAAACAGAGAAACTAAACTACAAAGCCCTGCCTGATGCTTTCAGGTCAGAGATAAGCCCCGTTGACATCTATCGAATTGCCAACAGAATAGCGGCCTCAAACGGATACGCTGAATTATCAGATATCTCGAAACAGGGGAAGGACCCAAACTGGATATATCCAGCCAATGTGCTCAAAATGCCTGACAACAGCAAAATTACCGTTCAACCCGGCGACACCCTTTGGTCGATATCCCGCGACAGACTTATTTACTCAGATCTTCGACTTTACGGCATTTTCACAAAGCTTAACAGCGGCAAAGACAGCTCATTTCATGTTCATGAAGACGAGCTAATCGCCTTTACAGATACACAGCAAAAACTATTAGCCAAGATACTGGAATGGACAAAAAAAAACACTACTACATCGAACCGGTAGAAATTGAGGTCTATCTCAAAAAGATAGGCAAAATACGAACCATAATCAAAGATCTCGCCATTGAGCTGGTTCCTGTTGAGCCATCAGGCGAAAAAAGTGCAGAGATATTTTCCTACTTCAAAGGAATCAACGAACCTATAGACCTTATGGAGGTTCAAAACAATTTTCCTGAACTCATCAAACCCATCTATGATTCATATTACAAGAACATGGAGCTTTTTGAGAAACAGAGCCTGCTCTTTAAAGACGGCCTTTCAGGGAGCACTGAGGCCTGGCGGCAGTCTGTTTACTTTACAGAACTTCTTCTCAAGTATGAGCCCACCATAGCCTCATCCCGCCACATCGGAGACTTTCAGACCTACAATCTAAACTACTGCATAATTAAGCTCAATGAGCTGTCAGAGAAGGTCCTTCTTGAAGACGCAACAGTGAACTACCTTATCAAAAGAAGAAACAAAGCCCTTGTAAATGATCCCGAAGACAGACAGTTTAATAAACTCGTTGAGCTGTGGCGTTACAATATTAAGGAAAAATTAATTTGAACAACAGTGTTTATATACCAAAATATAAAATTATTGACGAATTACTCTTACAAAAAA
The DNA here is from genome assembly GCA_963663865.1 of Spirochaetota bacterium. Classification (GTDB taxonomy): domain Bacteria; phylum Spirochaetota; class UBA4802; order UBA4802; family UBA5550. Next base: position 1,586,030 of record OY760686.1, on the reverse strand, counting down.
TAATTGAAATATATGCGGATATCGTATATTAAATAGGCACATTGAGCTGAATGTTTAATCAGGTCAGTAAAATTATATAAAAATGGAGAGTACCATGGCAGTAAAAGTAGGTATTAATGGATTCGGAAGAATCGGCCGACTCGTGTTTAACGCTTTGGCCGAAAAGGGACATCTTGGCAAAGAAATCGATGTCGTTGCTGTCGTTGATATCAGTACTGATGCTAAATACTTCGCTTACCAGCTGAAGTACGATTCAGTACAGGGAAAATTCAACGGGACACTGTCGACTGAGAAAAGCAGCCCAAGTGTAGAAGAAGATGATGTTCTTGTAGTAAACGGTCACAAGATCAAGTGCATCATGGCCACAAAAGAGCCGTCACAGCTTCCATGGAAAGAGCTTGGAGTGGATTATGTTATCGAAGCTACGGGTCTTTTCACTCACTCAGACAAGGCCAAGGGTCACCTTGAAGCAGGAGCCAAAAAGGTTATCATCTCTGCACCAGGTAAGGGCGACGTTAAAACAGTTGTTATGGGTGTAAACGACAATGAGTATGATGCATCCGCACACAACATCATCTCCAATGCCTCCTGCACAACTAACTGTCTCGCTCCTGTTGTTCACGTTCTTCTTAAAGAGGGAATTGGTATTGAAACCGGACTCATGACTACCATTCACTCATATACAGCAACACAGAAAACCGTTGACGGCCCTTCTAAAAAGGACTGGAGAGGCGGACGTGCAGCTGCAATCAACATTATTCCGTCAACAACAGGCGCTGCAAAAGCCGTTGGCGAGGTTCTTCCTGCTACAAAGGGAAAACTTACTGGAATGTCATTCAGGGTTCCTACTCCTACAGTTTCAGTTGTAGACCTCACATTTACAGCGGCCCGTGACACATCAATTGAAGAGATTGACTCTCTTTTGAAAAAAGCATCCGAGTCATACCTCAAGGGAATTCTCGGATATGCTAACGAAGAGATCGTATCATCTGACTTCATTCACGATGAAAGATCTTCAATTTACGATTCTCTCGCAACACTCCAGAACAACCTGAAAGGTGAAAAGAGATTCTTTAAGATTGTTTCATGGTACGACAATGAGTGGGGATACTCAAACAGAGTAGTAGACCTTCTTCTAAAAATCGCGAAGTAAAACAGCTTGAAAAAAACCGGCCTTATATGGCCGGTTTTTTTATTATAAATCCCATACATTCTTCCAATATAGAAACAACCACTGAAAACTTAAATATTCGTAAAGCTGCTTACAATTATCATTAAACAAGAAAACAATATTTCAGTTAAAAATCCAATAGAGTATATCCAGAAAAATAAGAAAGGCAAAGAAAATCGAGTATCCGATAACGAGTTTATGACCGGCATTTTTTAACAGGCTTAATTTTTTGAATACACTGTTCATTTCTGTGAATTCCCATCCTCAGAGGTCTTCTTATCATCCGCCGCCTCAGGCTCCGCATCCTGCCCGCCCTGGGCAGGCTTACTCGAATCAGCAGCAGCATCATCGTTTTTCTTCTCAATCTTCATGTCATCTTCAACTTTCAGATCAGATGTAAACCCGTCAATAACAGATTGGCCCTTCAGCCTTCCGTAATTATCAAGATGCTGAAGCTTCATATCTTCAGTTTTCCCGGCAGTTCCCGTATCACTTCCGTAAACAGTTGATATGGTTGAAAGAATAAGTTTGAAGTTAAAATCATCAATATATTCCCTCAGAATATCTTCACATTGGTCAAAATCGTTGTCAAGCATGTACCTTGCGGCCCTGGACTCCTTTCTGAAACGCACCCGCTTCACAAGCTTGTTCTCGTATGCCTGGTCCTTTACAGCCTGCCCCTTCTCCCGGTGTTCATTATCCTCAAATGAAATATTAATCTCATCAATTAGCTGGTCTCCGGTCTTTCCTGCAAAACGGGCATAGAAGGGATTTCCGCTCTCATTTTCAGTTTTTAAAAGGTTTTCATATATCTTTCTCTTGTCCTCAGGCTTCTGGCTTTCGAAAAGCCCAATAAAGGCGTATCTTTTAGCTCTTCTCGCCATTTTGATACCCTCGCGAAATTTATGAAGCTTATAGGAAAACAGCCTTGGATTTGAAGCTTCGCCAACAGTAAAATGAGTTGAAGCAACGGTTCTGTCTCTGTAGCCAAGTGATAGATAAAGCCTTGCCCTTGGATTTTTCGATCTGATAATCTCCGGGGCATAGCTGTCAAGAATCCGCTTTGAATCTTCCATATACTTGTCTCTAAGAAGTTCTTCATACATTGCAGCCAGCTCACCCTGAGATGAATAGACCCTTTTAAATGTCCTTCTGTAATCAGACTGCATGTAAGCGACCTCGGCATTGAAATGCTTTTGATATACTGCCTTAAGCTCATCTGATTTTTCAGGGACTATGTTGGAAACACATATATTTATAAACTCGATAAAATCCCTGTTTTCAGAAATTATCCTTTCAGATGTTGTCTGATCGGTAAAAGAAAATACCGGCATTGCGGTTATCATTATAATGAAAATGCCGATTACTTTTTTTAGCCTGTTCAGTTTCATTTTATTACCCCGATACATAATTTATCGAAAAATAATATCTAATTGTCATCAACATTTTATGCTCAAGCCTCATTATTACCGTTTTTTTTTATATTGACACATACACTTCAGGACTTTAGGATTACTTGATGAAGCAGTAAAGTTAATTCAAGGCTGAAGCGGTTTGACATGAATACAGAATATGAAACAGTAAGTGACGGTAACCTGCTTGCGGTAAAGGCCAGATTCAAATCAATCCCCATGAATCTTTACGGCCAGCTTATCATAATGTTTAATAATTCGGAAAAATTTGAAAACTTCAATGGGGTTATATCCACTTACTCTGACGCTTACGACCTGGAACTTCACACCGGCTGGGACAGATATCAGGAATTTATTGCTGATCTTAAGTGGAAAGGCCACTTTAACAACAATCTGACTACAACCCTTATGAGCCAGCTTACAGACATGGCAGATGATTACAACACGGCTCAGAGATTCTACAAAAGCGTTACTTCCTACGACTACGATAAAGTCGATATAGCACTCTTCGACCTGGTGAGCCGCATAATGCATGAAAAGAACCTTGTGCTTGAGTCAGTAATCCAGGAGATAACTCCTGCGGAATACGCTGATGTGATGAAAAAAAGAAGCAAACCGGTTGAGAAGAATGAGCCGTCAGCAGAATCAAACTCCCAGTTAGGCAAAGACGCTGTCGTACTTATCACAAAACCCATACTTTCACCTGTTAAGGGCAAACCCATCTATGAGTTGAAAGTAGGAGATGTAATTATGACCAGAGTCACCCCTAACTCTGAGCGTCAGAACTACTATATTGATCTCATGCAGCTTCGTGAAGACCGAGAGATAAAACCGGTTCCGTCAGAGGTAATTGATATCAAGGCGGGAAAAGGCAAGAATGAACCGGTAGAGATATTGACCAGGATCGGCCGAAATATTTACGGAAAGCTGATTGAGGAAGAGAAGCAGGTCAAACTTAGAATGTACAACCCCGACATTGATTCTTTCAGACATAAAAATGGACAGCCTAAAAAAACAGAAAAATCAACAGCTTCTTCATCAAAGCTTTCTTTATATCTGCTTCTTATTGCGTTTATAGCATTAACTATTTTTTCAATACTCATTTTCTTCAGCTGGTAAATACAATACAAGCGACTAACGTGGAGGACTTATACACATATGAAACCCGATAAAGAATATATACTAAAAATGGCACACGAAAACAGAGTTAAGTTCATCCGGCTCTGGTTTACTGACATTCTGGGCTTTTTGAAAAGCTTCGCTATAACACTTGATGAACTTGAGGACGCACTTGAAGAGGGAGTACGTTTTGACGGATCCACGCTTGACGGATTTATTCGCACAGAGGAGCGTGAAATGCTTGCGGTGCCCGACCCAGCAACTTTCGCCATATTGCCATGGCGCCCCAGGGACAATTCCGTGGCAAGGCTATTCTGTGACATCCATACAGTTGACGGCAAGCCCTTTGAAGGAGACTCCCGTTATATCCTTAAAAAAAATCTACTTAAAGCCGCTGAAGCTGGACTTACTTTTTATACCGGACCTGAAATAGAATTCTTTTTTTTCAAAAATTCTAAATCCCCTGAGATACTCGACAGAGGCGGATACTTTGACCTTACTCCGCTTGATTCAGCAGCCGACTACAGAAGACAGACTGTTCTTACCCTTGAGGATATGGGCATAGGTGTGATTTCATCGCATCATGAGGGATCCCCAAGCCAGCATGAAATTGACCTCAGACACGATAACGCCCTCGCGACAGCCGATAATATTATGTCATTTCGGCTTATAGCCAAGGAAATAGGCCAGCTCAATGACATTTACGCTTCCTTTATGCCAAAACCCCTTGCTGACCAGAACGGCTCCGGCCTTCACATCCATCAGTCGCTTTTTAGTGAAGATAAGAATACTTTTTTTGATTCGTCAAAGGAAAACAATCTTTCAGAAAACGCCAGATACTTTATCGCTGGACTTCTTGCTCACAGCCGAGAGTACACTGCCCTTACAAACCAGTGGATCAATTCATACAAGAGGACTGTCGAAGGATTTGAATCGCCGACACATGCCACATGGGGTGTGAGAAGTCAGGAAGCTATGGTCAGGGTGCCGAACTGCCCTGCAGACAAACCTTCGTCAATGAGGATTGAACTTCGAAGCCCCGATCCTTCGTGCAATCCTTATCTGGTTTTTTCCACCATTCTGGCAGCAGGCTTAAAGGGCATTGAGAACAAGTACACAATACCCGAGTCTCTTGATACCGCTAAAAACAAAAACGCGTTTGTGCCGCTTCCCTGCCAGCTTCAGGATGCGCTCCGTGAATTTGAGTCGAGCGAACTGATCAAGTCGACTCTCGGCTCCCATATTCAGTCAAAGTTTCTGGAAAACAAGGAATACGAGCTGAAGAAATTCAGCAGATACATAACTGATTTTGAAATTAATGAATACCTCCCCATACTCTGAGAATAATGGCTCCATTTCCAGTAACAGCTCTAATAGGATGCGGAAGAATCGGGTTCCTGCTTGAAGATGATCCGTTAAGAAATAAACCCTGTACCCACTTTGGAGGATGCAGGGCAAATGGCATTTCAATAACTCACGCAGTTGACATCAACTCTGAACGCCTCAGCCGTTTTGCACAAACAGCGGGCATCTCTTCCGACTCCTGTTTTACCGATTATGTTGTTTTTTTTCAAAACGTTAAACCTCATCTTGTTATTATTGCGACACCAACCGACACCCACGCACAAATTGCAGTTAAGGCCGCCGAATCCGGCGCAAAGCTTATTATTCTTGAAAAGCCGATATCCCATAGCCTGAAATCGGCTAAGCGCATAATCAAAGCATGTAAAGATAACGCCGTCATGCTTATAGTGAATCACGAACGCAGATTCGCGCCCGCTTACAATGAGGGGTTAAAAATATTAGGTGACGGGCTAATAGGACAGGTTCGTACAGCACACGCGTCAATCCTGACAGGACCCTATCGCGGCAATTCCGATATAAGTGAAGGTGGTGGCCCCCTGCTCCACGACGGCACTCACATGCTCGATCTCATCCGGTTCCTTCTGGGGGATATTGCTTCACTGCGAGGAGAAATCCGGAGGGATTCGCGCAATACCGGCTACGAAGACAGTGCCCTCGCCTGGCTGAAGACGTCTAGCGGCCAGGACGTCTTTCTCGAAGCGGGCGGAAGCCGAAAGTACTTTCACTTCGAGCTTGATATTTCAGCTGAATCCGGGAGGCTTGTTGTCGGAAACGGCATTAACAGGCTTTTTTTGAAAGATAAGTCAAAATATTACAGCGGCTTCAATGATCTCAGTGAAGTTAAGTTCCCTGACTTCAGCTCCGAAAGCTGTTTTACAAAACTTTACGACGTTGCATCCACTCTGCTTTCAGGAGATTACTGTAGTGAGTTCAATGGTATTGACGGTTACAGAGCGCTTGAAGCTGTTCACGCGGTTTACCTGTCATCCTCATTGGGCGGAAAAGAGATAAAGCTCCCTGTTCATCCGCGCAGAGTCAAACTTGGGAAAATATTTGGAATTTAGCATATGAACAAAATCCAGATTATTCATCTCCCGCTTATTGATCACTACTCAAGAATAATTAAGAGTCTCGCAGAAAAGGGACGGAACGATTACATTGATTTTTTCATTAAACCGCTGTCAGCCTGGTCTATCCGTATTCCAGTTGAAAGTCTTGAGGAGCTGTCCCGGCTTATTGATGAGGCTGAAATCAAGCAGACAAAACGCCTCCCTCTTCTCTATAAGATGGCCCTGCTGAGAGCTGTTGAGCCCTCACAATTAAATCTCACTATTCCCGGTTCACTCGCATTAAGATTTTTGCGGGGCATGAAAGCTGACCGCGGGACGGCGTCCTCACAGGAAGCCATTGAGTTTGTTAATATACTCAACAGGCCATTCATGGAATACTCAAACAGGGAGTTTAAACTTCTTAACCGCAAATTTGCCGATGATATGGCCGCCATAGATACGCTTGAAGTCAAGAAGATGATAGAGGCCCGTGAATACAGGGAGAGGCTTGACAGGGAACTCCGTACCGAATCCGCAAAGACAGTTGAAGATTTGATTAAGCTTGCATCGTCACCTGGTTCACACGAATTCAAGAAGGCTGTTATGCGTTACCTCCTCAAATTTTCTGATCCTTCAACCCCTGACCGGCACTATGAAATTGACAGGGTATTTCAGCAAATCAGCAAAGATTCCGCGGAGTTGAAATCCGAAATATACAATTCAACCGCTGTTGTTATATATCACGAGATACTCAAATCAATAAAAAAGCATCAGCTGTCAAGGGCGGTCAAGTACATCGGCAAGTATACGGTACTTTTCAGAGGGAATCCAGATACACCAAATTATAAAGAAGTAGATTCATTCGAAAAAAAATTCTTCACGATAATTGAATCAAGAAACCTGTGGGAGTCAATCTAAACCTGTTCAGCGTGAAATATACCCCTCATCTCTGAGTATTGACTCAAGGCCTCTCCCGTTATCGGATGTTTTTTCAGCTCCAAAAAGTTTTTCAACATATTTAGCAAGAACATCGCACTCAATATTTACTTCTTCACCAGGAACCCATTCACCGGCAGTCGTTGCCCTCAGTGTTTCAGGTATGATGTAAAGATCAAAATAATCATTTTCAGTTAACACGACAGTCAGAGAAATCCCGTTAACGCAAACTGAGCCTTTGTTGATAATATATCGCATTATTTCAGCTTTTGATGATATTCTGAAATAAGCGCCGGAAGGATCCTTTCTGATTTCCCTTATAACTCCTGTGCCATCGACATGGCCCTGCACGATATGCCCGCCGAAACGTGAATCAATTCTCATCGCCCGCTCCAAATTCACCTTTGATCCCGCTTTAAATGAGCTGAGCGTTGTTACTGAGGCAGTCACTGACGAAACAAAAACAGAAAATTCCGCTCCGGAAATTTCTTCGATTGTCTGACACGCACCGTTTATTGAAACAGAATCGCCTGTTTTTGAATCCATGGTTACTATTGCAGAGTTAACCCTGAGTTCAATACCAGCTCCCTTTTTTCTAACAGACGAGACAATCCCCCTGTCTTCAACTATTCCTGTGAACATATCTCCCCGCTTTTCACCGTTATAGTTTCTGAATATCCTGATATCATTACATCACAGTCTATACCGGCGTAGGATATATTTTTCAAATTTAATGCTCCGCTTATATCATTTATTTTATCTGATGAGAGCGGAGCAAAACCGCCTCCAAGCACTTTAGGAGCAATATAATACAGAAACTGGTCAATATCCCCCATCTCAAAAAATGTTTTCGCTAAACATGAGCCTCCCTCAAGCATTCCGAAAACAATGCCTCTCTGGTACAGGTCAATAAGTGCCTTTGAAGTGATATCTGCTTTTTCAGATTTCTCTGAAAGCACAAGATTTCCATCCTCAATCAGTTTTTTAATATTCTCCGCCTTATGCGATGATTTAAAAACAGTTTGAGCGGAATCATAAATTACATAGTTCCCGTCCCTAAAAAAGCAATGCGTAAAAAATTCAGGATCAGGCAATCCAAATAAAACTCGAAGAGGCTCACCGCACCGGACACTGCTATCCCCTCCAGACATCAGTGATGTTAAGAGAAAATTATTGTATCCGCCGATTCTTTGTGCTGATAGCTCAAGATTCTCATGTGTGCCCCTGTCAAAGTCGTTAAATCTTACGTTCAAAGACGGGTTGTCTCTTAAAAGGGTGTTCTTTCCGATGATTATGGCGTCAACCTTTGAACGCAGGCGGTGCGACATCAGCCTCGAAGCCGGAGATGATATCCATCTGGAATCACCAGTGATCGAAGCGGTACGGCCATCAAGAGTCATTGCGGTCTTATTAATAATAAAGGGCTTTCTCTTGCTTACACGCTTATAAAACGGGCGAAGGATATCAGCCGCCTGCTCGGAAAAAGCTTCCATTATCACAACTTCAACACCCGCGTTTTTCAGTAACTGTACCCCTTTCCTGCTGACAAGAGGGTTCGGATCTATCAGGGGGATATATACCCTGCTTATTCCAGCCTTCACTATCGCCTCTGCGCATGGCGGTGTTTTCCCGTGGTGGCTGCATGGTTCAAGGCTGACATACATTTCAGCGCCCACAACGCTATGCCCATTTTCCCCGGCAGCTTTTAACGCTGAAATCTCAGCGTGATCTGAACCGCACTCGCAGGTCGCCCCTGTCGCTACGATTTTACCTTCCTTCACTATAACCGCTCCAACCGGAGGGTTTGGAGATGTTTCTCCCATTACTGAGAAGGACTGACGCAGGGCTACACCCATAAAATGCTCATTCATATCTATTTTCCGAGACCGTTTTTGTTGAATATTTTTTCTCTGTCTTCATCAAGTTTCATTTTTTCCTCTATATTTCTCATGAGACTGTCCGAAATTGACTGATTGTATCGATTTGCCTGCATGTATCCCCCGACTATTGACCCGGAATAGAAGAAGAAACCAACAGCTCCAAATACTATTCCGGCCGGCTTCATACCGCTGTTGAATGAGAGCATGCTGATAGCAGTACATACTGCCGTGACCGTAAACGCCACAGCTCCGGTTGCCACATCGCCTCCGTAAGCATAGCCCATGCCAGGCACAACTCCAAAGACTGCCGCGGCAGCTGGAGATACCTTGTTTTTGTGCTCTTTTTTTGTATATTGCAGAAGCTCTCTATAAGCTTCGAACTCACTGGTGTGCAGTATATCGGTATGGTTACTTATACCAGTTTTAATGTACTCCTGCAGGTTTGAGGCAAAAATGCGCTTTCGGCATATCTGATTCAGCTCGGAATCATTATCGGGAGGCTGACAGACAGTGTTTGATAACTCAGCTGCCTTCTTAAAGTTTTTTGAAAATCTTAACGCGTCAATCCTGAATATGTTACATGGATGGGGCTGCCCTGTCAATAAAGTGGGAATATCAGCGTTTAAAATTCGTGAATATCTCCCTATTTTAAAATCAAGGTAGGCGGATGTTGTCAGAAACAGATCGGCATCATAATAGCCGGGATATAGTACATTTGTGCGTTCAAGCTCCAGTGAAGCTCTTGCATATTCATTGTTTCGTGTAAGATATCTAATAAAATTTGACTGTTTTGAACGGTGAGAGTTTTTGGCATCTGCTGCCTCGGCCGCTGAGGCAGCGATAATGAGAATACAGCAGATACCGGAAATTGCTAATAGTGACGTGCGTTGAAGCACACTTTTATCTCTTTTTTCTAAGTTTTTCCCATCCGAGAACGGTAGGTGCGGCAACAAAAATAGACGAATATGTTCCAATTCCTATTCCGAAAAGAAGGACTGTAGCGAAAGGCCTGAGCACATCACCACCCAGAAGGAACAGGGCAAAAACTGAGAACAGTGTTGTCAATGATGTAAGCAACGTTCTGCTCATTGACTGAGTTATTGATTTATTTATTACTTCAATAAATGTGTTCTGACTTTTAATCTGAGTATTTTCCCTGATACGGTCAAAAACTACAATTGTATCATTGACCGAATAACCGAAAATAGTCAGAAGAGCAGCAACAACCGGGGTATTCAACTCAATGCCGGTCAAACCTATAAAGCCAATAGAGAGAATGACATCGTGGACAAGAGCCGCCATTGCACCGACAGAATACTTAAATTCAAACCTGAATGTTAAATAAGCGGTCATCATAAGCATGGAAATAATGACAAGCTTTATGGCCGTTCTAACCATCATTTTACCAATGGAAGGTCCAACGTTCTCTTCGCTTAAAAACTTGACCCCTGGATATGAAGCCGTTAGCTTCGACTTGACCTCATTCAGCTCATTCTTTGCTTCTTCCTCGCTGGTAATCTTCGCTGTTATGATATACTCATTAAGCTGCTGATCACCCATCTGCTGGACAATAGGATCATGTACCTTTAGAACATCTCTCAACGATCCCTCGGTGACTTCCTTATCAAATTTTGCTATAACCTTCATACCACCTACGAAATCGATGCCCATATTAAGGCCGCCTTTCATGTAGGTATTAGAATAAAAGACTACGAGCATAATCGCTGAAAGCGCGAAAAAGAAATACCTGTATTTTAAAAACTCAACAATCCTTTTCAAGGTAGCACTCCTTTATTTAAATGGATAATTTCTTTATACGTTTATTCTGAGATATTATTTCATAAATGAATCTCGTTATATACAGAGCAGTAAACATGCTCGTCAGAATTCCTATGAAAAGAGTAACCGCAAATCCCTTAATCGGTCCGGTACCAAACTGAAACAGTATAAACGCAGAAATAATTGTTGTCAGGTTTGAATCAAAAATCGTCCAGAAGGCCTTCTCGTAGCCGCTCACAACGGCCATTCTAACGGACTTGCCCCCCGCCAGCTCTTCCTTGATCCTTTCATATATAATAACATTCGCGTCAACTGCCATACCAACGGTAAGGATGAAACCTGCGATACCGGGCAAAGTAAGCGTAAAGCCGAGTAAAGAAAGAAGGGCCATCATAAAGAGTATGTTAACCGAAAGACCGAATACAGATACAATCCCGGCACCCTTGTAATAAACAACCATAAACAGCATCACGCCTATGAGGCTTACAAAAAGCGCCTTTACACCGGCGTTAATTGAATCCTGCCCGAGTGTTGGACCTACTGAGCTTTCATGCACTATTTGAAGGTCTACCGGAAGAGCGCCCTCTTTTATTATTCTTGAAAGCGTCAATGCTTCATTGTATGTAAATCCGCCGCTGATTTGTCCGCTTCCGGTTGTAATCGGCTCATTGATATTAGGAGCATTTCTTATCTTTCTGTCGAGAACAATGGCCAGCTTTGTTCCCTTGAACTTTTCAGCGGTGGCTGCAGCAAATTTTGCCGCTCCCTCTGAAGTCGTTTTAAATGATACAATTATCTGTCCGTATTCATCCTGGTTTACAGTAGTCTCGCTGATATCAGTACCATCGACAGCCACATCTTTCGTCAATGCCATTGGATACGATGGTGTCAACTGACTTGTTTCTTCGTCCTTTTCATAGAAAAACATCAGTTCGAGATCAGCAGGCAGTTTAATCCCGCTGGCAATCTGTTCTATAAGCTTATCCTGAGCAACAACATCAAGAGGCATTTTTTCCTCTTTGTAGTTTCCTTTAATCCATTCCGTGGCTTTAGCGGTATAAGCATCGTTAACATGCCTGTATTCAAGACGCCCGGTCTGACCAAGCGCATTTTTTACACTTGCCGGATCTTTAACACCTGGAAGCTGAATTTCAATCGATTCATTTCCTGAAGGTTTGATAGACGGTTCAGAAACACCAAACTTGTCAATTCTGTTTCTGAGAAGCTCAAGCGCCTGTTGAGTTATTTCGCTTCTGTCTTTCTCTGTCAGCTTGCGTCCAAGCTTTTTTTCAATTCCTTCATAGTTGGCACGAAGTACAAGATTCATACCACCCTGGAGGTCAAGACCAAGGTTTATTTTCTTTGCGAGTAATTTTTCCTCGACCCAGAGTTTTAAAATCTTCGCGTCACTGACACCTTCAAGAGTCCTTGCCTCATTCATTACCGCGTCATTAAGGCCCCTGCTTTTTATCAGGACTGAACTATCTTTAGTCTCTACAGAATATCCACGTTCTGAGAATAACCCAGCTACGGCCGTTTTCTGCTGCTCTGTCGCGGAATTCAGCATAGTGATTTCCATAGTCTTCATTCCGATAGTCGGATAAATCAGCAAAGCTGCAACTGCCGCAAGAGATAAAATCCATACAGCCTTGTATATCATTCCCCTTCTCATAATGCTCCTCTGTCTGTCTTTTGTTGTTATTGTTATTTTCTAATGCTTCTCATGACACGCCTGCCGCCGGAAGCAGACCGCAGTTTGTAGAGAATTATTATCGCCGCGATAAAAACAAGCAGTCCTATTTTAGCGAGTACATCTGAATTTTTTCCGCCCAAACCCATAAAGCCGCTCTTTTCATCGGCTTCGTCTCCGCCTTTAACCCTTTCAATCGAAGAAGCTGCCGTACTTGCTACTGTCTCCGGCTCTGCCCTGTCGATTACGATCCCCGGGATTCTGGAATATCTAAAATACCCTTCATCGGGTTGAAGCATCCTGGAAGATAAGTCTCCCGGATCGTTTAAAGCCTCATCCTGAACGTTAACCGGCTCGGGTGTACTTTTTTTCTGAGCTGCCGCAGGAACAATTGCCGGCGCTATTTCCGGAGATTTACTTTTTGATGTTTCTCCAGATGGCTCTGGCTCAGCAACAGGAGCTGAATCGTTCTTCAACGGAACGACGCTCCCTTCTTTCAACCCCGAACTGTCGGCAGTCTCTGACTCACTCTGTGTATCCCCGGTTTTTTCAGTCCCCTGTTGAACCTGAGACTGATCTTCAGCACGAACAGTCAGCTGAAAGAAGGGGACGGAAATGATTATCAAAAATAATGCAATGTGTTTCATTACAGATTTTTTATTATTGGATTTTTAATTGGACAGCGCTTCTCGCGATCTCAATCTTGGTATTGTCAGATACTTTTAAAACAATAATATCGTTTTCTTTAACAGCGGAGACAACTCCATATATCCCCCCTGTAGTAAGAACGCGATCACCATTTTGAAGGGCCGCAATCATCTTCCTTCTATCCTTTTCCTTTTTCTGCTGAGGTCTTATCAGCAAAAAATAAAAGATTACTATCATTAAAATAATCGGCAGAAAGCTGACCCATCCTCCGCCTGCTGCAGGCTGAGCTGCTGGTGCTGTCTGCGCGAATGCCATTCCAAATGTGTTCATGAATAAATAACTCCTCCGTCGTTAGTTCTCTAAACTGCCTGCTGCTTGAATCCATCCTCAACGGGGAAACACGCAGCCCGCACTCAATAACATGAATTTTTACTCATATTCAATAATAACAACATTAATGTCAACCTTTAAAGTAAAAGGTAATTACGCTTATTTTTTTATAACTACGGGAGTACCCACCTGAATATACTTTTCCAGCTCAATAATGTGGTCATTGTACATTCTCACACAGCCGCTTGATGCCAGATGGCCAATCGATTCAGGGTCGTTATTCCCGTGAATGGCTATCCCTCCGCCGATTCCCGGGATTTTTCCCGATTTATGATGATTGGAGCTTTTGAATTTCTTATATCTTTGCATGTCCATGTCATTGGGATAACTCAGCCTGAAAAACCTTGAACCGTACGCATTATCTCCAATATCTTCATGCGGTTTTCCGTAACGGTGGTGGCCCTGTGATGCCCTGAAATAAAAACGATTCATAAGAGCCAGCTTACTGTATGACTCTGTATTACTGGAAGCATCCATGCTGAGAACCTCGGTAACGTGATATAACCCCTCAGGTGTGCGGTTATCTCCTTCGTGTATTTTGGGCTTTCTGTCCGGGTTTAATCCGTAAGCAATCGGATACTTTTTAATTGTTTTGATATCTCTGTCATAGACAGTCAAAGTAAAGCTTCCCTTATCTACATAGACCGCATAATTACCCTCAAAACCTTTCAGGGCATTTTTAAGAAGTCTGTCCTTTTCTGTTGAACATGAAACCGCAAGAACAAGACTTAATGCAGAAACTATCAGGGAAAATATGCTTTTATATTTATTCATTTCGTCCTATCTCAGCAATGGGCTGTTTAGCTTACTCTGCTTCTCAAGCTCACGAATAACCTGCGACGTTAAATCGTATGAAGAATCGGCATAAATTACATGCTCAGAATAGTTAAGAATGAAATCCACACCTTCCTCCGCTGCCAGTTTTTTTAGAATTAAATTGATTCTTTTAAGATTATTCGCTCGATATGAGGAAAGCATACTCTCGGCGTTTTCAAGAATTGTCGCTTCAACCGCTTCTGATTTCGTATCTTCAGAAATCGGTCCTCTTTCTGAGTTTGATTGCCCGGCCTTCATTTTTCTCGAAGCCAAATCGCGGTCTTTGAGTATTCGGGCGTATTCAGGATCAGTAGAATCGATATATGAACTGACAGCGCTCAGATTTACATAACGTACCACCGGACATTTGCCTTCGGCCCGAGCCGTGCCTGTACTGCACGAAAGGGCCGTTATAACTGCAGAAAGCAGACAGAGCATGGTCAATCTTTTCACCGACATCAATACCTGATATCTCCTATCTGGAACTGGAAGGTCCAGCCCCCTATATTGCAGAATTTATCGCCGTCATAGATCATCTTCTTGCCGAACCAGAACCGAAGCGGCATCATCGGAATCTGCACCCTTAGACCTGCTCCGTATGAATACCTGAAATACTGAAGAAGGTCTGTATCAAAAAACTGTCCGATATTGTGAAGATCCCCGTTTTCTTTGTCGTTGTTAATATACTTTCTGTAAGTATCGCTTACGATCTGTTTCTCCCACTGGTTATCAGACCAGAGAGAACCAGCGTCAAAGAAGAATGCCAGCCATAGCATCTGTGGATGAATAGGCACCCTGAACTCAAGCCCGTATAAAACCCTGTGATACAGTCCCGCATTGGCCCACGACTTTGGGAAAGCCGTGTCATAATAGTCCCAGCCTCTTATAGTCTCCGGGCCTCCCATCCTCAGCCTGTCGTCAGAGTCAAGCCATTCGTTCTTTGAGTAATCCTGATTTACAGAACCAATCGGCTGCATAAGAAAAGTTCCATTTGCCCTGAACTCAAAAACGCACGGATGAGATTCGAGAAACGGCAGATTAAACGGAGAATAATAAGCATAGAGTTCCGGATTAAGCTCCATGAAATGGTCTCCCCCGCCAAGAAAACCCCCGGTAAAACCGACACTCATTCCGACTCTTGTCCCGGAAGTCGGATTCAGATAGTTGTTTTTTGTGTCCCTGTAGAGATAAACAGTTTGTGTCCTTTTCTCCTGAACCCCGAGGCTCTCATACTCAAATATATAATCAGGACTGTTTCCGGTCGGATTAATATAGCTTTTAAACACATGATACCATGATGTACCCACTTGAAAATAGTACCAGAATCGGTAGCTGAGGCCGAGGGAATATCCGAATGTCTGCTTCTGATACTCCGATGTATCGCTTCCGCTTGGGAATATTGAGCTCTCTTCGTAAGTATAGAGGCCGTATGATATTGACGAATTAAAGGCAATCGGTTTGTTAAAAAGCCATCTCTCTGTAAATGACAGGGTTATTGATGATGTGTATGGACCGTATGAAAACTTGATGCCTGCAATCTGGCCATTGCCCATAAAGTTGTTTTCGGTAATATCTGCAAAGATGGAAAAACCTGATGTAGTACCGTAACCTCCACCGAGCGATATAGTTCCGGAAGGCTGTTCCTCAACGTCTACAACGAGGTTCATCTGCCCCTCCCTGCTGCCAGGTCTGACATCAAAGTTTACCTGTTTGAAATAGCCAAGATTATAAACCTTCTCCCTTGAAAGCTGCATCAAATCAGAATTAAAAAGCTCGCCTTCTTTTATAAGAAGCTCCCGCCTGATGACATGATCCTTCGTCTTCTGGTTCCCTTTTATGATTATATTTTCAACGTAGGCCTTTGTACCCTCAGTGATGGTAATATCCACCTTGACGAATTTCCTTTTTACAGTCTCTCCATCTGAAACAATTTCCCTTTCGATTATCTTCTTTTCTGGAACAACCCGGGCAAATATATATCCCTGAGATGCGTATTTAAAGCTTATTGACTGCCTATCCTGTTGAAACATGGTGTCATTGAAAAGCTCACCCTTTTCTTTAAGCTTGAAATTCTTCATGAGAGCCTCGGGAGTATACACCGGCTTTTCAGATTCAACCTTAACCGTATATCCGTCAAAAAAGTACTTATCGCCCTCATCAACATTCAGTACGATAAAAATCACTCTTGTCTGCTTCTCGGCTGGATTATCCCACTCATATTCAACTTTTTCACCGGTAATCTGAGCGTCGAGATAACCGTTCTCCCGGTAATAAGCGAGAATCTTATCCTTGTCCATTTCATATTCTTCTTTCTTAAAAGCACCGTCTCTGAAAAGACCTTCTTCTTTGGTGGTCATCAGATCAAGCAAATCGTCAGAATCAATTTTTCTTGTTCCAAGAATGGATATCTTTTTTACAACTATTTCCTCTCCCTCATCAATAATGAAGCTGACTTTTACATCTCTTCCGGAGTCAACCTCGTCAGTTCTGTATGAGACAACAGCATTGAACAGGCCCTGGGCGTCATACTTTGCCTTGATAGCCTTCGCTCCTTTTTCCAGGAGGTCTGTTCTAAAAACATCTCCTGCTTTAACAGGTATCGATGCTTCGAGATCGGTATCTACAAACTCATCATTGCCTTTAAAATCAATCGAGTTGATTCTTGCTCTTTCCTTGCATATAAAACGAAGCTTAACGCCGTCAGGAACCTCTTCTATCTCAACATCGACTTTCTCGAACTGCCCCTTGTCGAAAACTTCCTTGATATCCTGCCTTACCTCGGCGCTGTTCAGCGGATATCCAATAGAGGTTTTCATCGCATACAGAAGGGCCCCGCTTGAAACGCTTTCGTTACCGGTAAACTCAATCTTCCTTACAATTTTACCCTCATATCTCGAGTTCTGAGAATAAACATTGCCGCTGAAATCATTCAAAGCAGCGTAAGCAGCTAAAAATAATGCGAGTACGGAAATATATCTGAAACCAAAACGTTTTTTCATCTATCTTTATCCAATCCTGAAACCATTTTAAGGCCTTTATCTCCGGGATACCGGTATCATGCAACAAAAATGCACTGATCTTTCTTCGCCGGGGCTCCCTGTATATCGGTGAAGCGCGCTGCGTCAAGTAGATTTAAAATGTACAAAAGGCTGCTCATATCATGACTAATCCGGACATAAGCTAAATGACTATTCTCAGACCGGCAAGAGCAGTAAAACCCGGTTCAGGATAGCCATTTCTGTAGCTGTATTCGGCTCCATACAGATTATTAAGTAACAGATTGAAGTATAAAGTTTCAGCAATCTGAAACTGAAGCTTCAATGAGCCAACTGTAGCACTCTGTAAAACTTCAGCATGAAAGGGACTCACGTACACACTGCTTGTGATACGGTTGCTCCACTCGACTTCGCCCCTGTTGAAGATATACTTTATGCTGCCGTCAAACTGATGCTCCGGCCTGTAAGTGACATTGACATCAGCGGTATAGTTTTCGTATGTATAATTGACCGAAAACCTGAATAATCGAGCAAAGATCAAACAGTCAAATGAAAACTCGGAAATAAAATCGTATTTCTGAGCTGATATGCCTTCTATCCCGATGACACTCGCTTCGGTGCTGTCAATAGGGTAAAAATTAGCAAACCTGCTGTTATCCTCAAACCCGCCTCCAGCCTTGAAGCGTATCTTTTTAACTGAGAACGACGTCCCGCTCCCGTAATCAGCCTCAAGAGACATTGAGGCCTCTCCTCTGTGCAGCGTCGAAGAAGCTAAAATCCTGTCTGGAAGTACAAAATTCTGGCTGAAGTATATATCATCAGGCCTAAATGGAACGAGTTCATTTCTGTATCCAATATCAAAGGATATGTACTTAAGCCCTACAGTACCAAGCTGAATTTTTGCTGCCGGAAAAAGGCCTTCGTCTCTATCCCAATCAACTATGCCCGTAATACCAAGCTGAAAAAACTCGCTGAAACGGAAACCTCCGCTGAACTCATTAGAAATGTAAGTTATATCCGAGCCGATTTCGTCAGAATCATATGTATACTGCTCAAGTGAATGCTTAATAGAAAACTTGTTAGATGGGGAGAGGATATACTCCCATTCCACCTCTTCGAAAACCTTATAAAGACTGCTTTCAACCGAGTCAGCCGTCCTTGATGTTAGCCTGTGAACATACTGAACCCCGCCCAGATTGAAGTTCCAGCGTGTTGGCGTCGGTTTATACTCATTTTTAAAAACAACGGCAATCTTATCCTTCTCCTCACGGCTGAAAGATGAGTTGTCGAACATGCCGTGGGAAAGGTTATAAACATCAATCTGCGGAATAAACTTCCAGTTTTCAAAAAACTCCGCCTTGCCTGTAAATCCGATCTGACTGTTATTGTATGATGAGTTGTTATATCCGAAATCGTTTGAACGCCTGAAATCGGAATTAAGCTGGTATGTAAACCTGTCGTGGTTCTGGATAATACTGAAGGTGGAATATATGTTGTTATACTGCCCGTACATCAATTCAGCATCAACGTTTGTTCTTGAAACACTCTGCGTGGCCTTTTCGTTTTTTTCCTGAGACACAGGCTCAGTACCTTCATCATAGGCAAATAAATACTCACCCTCGGCCATGAGCGGACCTGCGATAAAAGGGATCACAAGAAATAATAAAATAGCTGTTATGTAAAAGGATAAGCGCATCAGTGCATCAAAAACTCCGCCGGGGTAGATGTTAAACGGGAGAATGCTCCTGGCATTCTCCCGGTATTTTCATGATTTTTTAAGCAGCTCCGACTTGTCGGTCTTCTCCCATACAAAGCCCTGATCTTCCCTGCCGAAATGCCCATAGTTAGTTGTCTTTCTGTAAATCGGCTGTTTCAGTGAAAGTGTCTCAAGTATACCGGCAGGCTTCATTTTAAAAACCGACCTTACCTTCTTAACAATTTCATATTCTGACACTGTACCTGTTCCAAAAGTTTCTACCATAACCGATACAGGTTCCGCAACGCCTATCGCATAAGCAAGCTGAACCTCACAACGGTAGGCAAGGCCCGCGGCAACTATATTCTTTGCTATATATCTTGCCATATAAGCAGCCGACCTGTCTACCTTTGACGGGTCCTTTCCTGAAAACGCGCCGCCGCCGTGACGGCCCATTCCACCGTATGTATCAACAATGATTTTTCGTCCAGTAAGCCCTGTATCTCCATGAGGGCCGCCGATTACGAAACGTCCGGTGGGGTTAATATAGAACTCGGTATTGTCATCTATCAGAGAAACAGGTACAACCTTCTTAACCGCCAGCTCAATAACCGCTTCCCGAATATCTTTCTGCTCCACTTCGGGACTGTGCTGAGTTGAAACAACTACAGTGTTTACTCGGAAAGGCTTACCGTCTTTATACTGCACTGTAACCTGAGACTTGGAATCAGGCCTAAGAAAGTCTACACCGCCGTTCTTCCTGACCTCTGACAGCTTTTTGGTAATTCGATGAGCAAGCGAGATAGGCAGCGGCATCAGCTCATCCGTCTCTGCAACGGCATAACCGAACATCATGCCCTGGTCGCCAGCTCCCTGTTCCGCGAAAAGGCCCTGCCCCTCCGTTACGCCCTGCGATATATCCTGTGACTGAGCGTGAACATACACATCAACATTGCAGGTATCAGCGCAAAAACCAAGATCCGGACTGTTATAACCTATATCTCTGACAACTGATCTGGCGATTTTTTCGTAATCAACACAGCAGTCAGCCGATGTAATCTCGCCCGAAAGCACTATCCTGTCTGTTGTAACCAGGGTTTCGAGAGCCACCCTGGAATCCGAATCTGAGCTAATGTGCGCGTCAAGAACAGCGTCGGATATCTGATCGCTTACCTTGTCAGGATGTCCTTCAGAGACAGATTCTGAAGTAAAAATATAGTCAGTCGTGTACATTGAAATCTCCTTCAATAATTTCTAATATAAATCATCATAAACGAAAATAACCCGCCGCGAAAATACAGCGAGTTACATCAACAACAGAGCTCGTAAATGTGATTATTTATCACCCGGCCTGGCTGTGCCTTCACCTGCATCAGGTGTTTTTACTGCAGCCCCATCCTCAGCCTTTTCGATCTTCGCGGCAGGCGCTGCACTCGCGTCCTGAAGCTGCTTCTTAATTGAATCTGACTTGGCTGATTCCATTATAGCCAGCCCCAGGGAAGCAACCATGAATATTCCAACCATTGTTGCCGTAATCTTTGTGATTACATCCGCAGTTGACGAACCGAAAGCCGATTGACTTGACCCGCCCAGAATTCCCATACCGGCACTCTTGTCAGACTGAAGAAGAATCAGTATCACGAGAAGCACGCAAAGGATAACAAATATAACTGTTGTTACCGACACCAGTATTCCCATTTTATTTCCTCATTTTTGATATCTATTTACTACTTTTCCAGGCAGCGCTACAGCCATAAGGGGAAAACAGCTCCCTCGACACGAGTGTAACGCATACACCCAACTTCACAACAATACTTATAATTTATAACTCGAGTGTCAGATGTTAACTATGCTCAGAAAAGAATCAGCTTTAAGACTTGCGCCGCCCACAAGTACGCCGTCAATATTCTCCTTTTCGAAAAGCCCCTCAATGTTGTCAGGTTTGACGGATCCACCGTAAAGTATGGGCATAACAGATGCAAGCTCAGCATCGTAGATATTCTCAATCATCTTTCTTATGCTTGAGTGTACTTCCTCGGCAATCTCCGGTGTCGCCACCTTTCCAGTACCTATTGCCCAGACAGGCTCATATGCTATCACGGCCTTTGCGGCATCCTCTCTGGAAACATCTTTAAAGGCCTCTTTAACCTGTCTCTGTATTACATCGGCGGTCACGCCTTTTTCTCTTTCCTCAAGAAGCTCGCCCACACACAGCATCGGTTCAATCCCGTGCTTTATTGCGGCCTTCATTTTCATGTTTGTATCAGCATCTGTCTCTCCGAAAACATGTCTCCGTTCAGAGTGGCCTATAAGCACATAACGGCATCCGCAATCCTTAACCATCAGGGGTGAGACCTCTCCAGTGAAAGCACCCTCATCCTCAAAGTACATATTCTGCATTCCGACCGCAAGCTTGCTTCCCTGGCTGGCCGCGGCGCAGTCCCTTGCATAAGGCGCAGGAGTGAAAATGACAAGCTCTCTCTCAGAGCCGGCTGTAAATCCTGCGATAAGGCTTTTTATGGTCTCTACAGCGTCGGAATGAGTCTTGTACATCTTCCAATTTCCCGCGAATATCTCTCTTCTTTTCATTATAACATCCTGATGTTTTAAATTGAATTCTCCACCCGCTGCTGCCCGCGCTGGATAATTTCCTGTCACGATCATAAGCTTTCAGGCTTTTGACAGACAAGGCGGATATATAGAAAACGATTTCAAACAGCTGATTATTTGTCAAGTATTTCACTCCATTGAAACCGGATGACCAATATTTTAGGGAATCAGGACTTATGTTTTCCAAAACGTCTCCGCAGCAGTTTAATCTCCGAATCATGACAGTTGAGGCTTTCAGCCCTGTCAAGAGCCCATTCACCCCCAGCGATGTCCCCTTTCAGGAAAAGTACCTCAGAAAGCCTTACAAACCCCCCGGAATAGTTTGGAACCAGATTGAGAAGCCCTCTGTACGCCTCTTCCGCCTCATCGTAGCGCCCATTTTGCAAAAACAGGCCACCTGACCTTTCAAAACCCCAGATGTTGCCACACCCGGCCAGCCTTCTGTAAGTATTAAGCGCTCCTTCAAGGTCGCCTGACTGTGCGAGAAAATCGCCCTCCATGACATCAGTTACCCACGACTCGCCGCATTCCTCACGATGGCGTTTAAAATCATCGGGGCGGTATACAGAGCCTTCGCCGGTCAATTCCAGCTCATTCAGTATGCTTTGAAACATACGGCCGGCTTCCCTGTCTTCACGCAGATATACCCCGCTTGAGTCCGTCTCGAACCATACGCTGTCATCCACCCTCCCCGACTCTTTGAACTCCTCGTACATCGCGGTTCCGGGATAAAGGGAGACAGGGGATACCATGCCGTCATGAGGCCTTATTCTGCGTATAAGCGCGAGAGTGCGATTGCAATCCTCCCGGGTCTCACCCGCCATTCCGCTCATTAAGTATATCGACAGATAGATTCCGGCCCTTCTGGTGGCCTCGGCAGCCTTCTCTATTTTTTCAACGCTGATGTTCTTGTGATACCCTGACAGTATCGCCGGGGATCCTGATTCAACTCCATATTGTATGTGTTCAAGACCAGCACTCTTCATTTCGGCCAGCATCTCAAAGTCGACCGAATCCACCCTTGCCTGGCAATTCCACATCACCTTCATTCCGCTCTGAATAATTCGAGAGCAGAAATCCATAACGCGCTGTTTTCTCATGGTGAAATTGTCATCCCTGACTGAAAAATAGATTATCCCGTATTTCTCGTACAGCTCCCTGAATTCGTTATAGATATCATCCGCGGAACGGAACACTGTTTTTCTCTGCCAAAACGAGGGTGAAGAACAGAAAGTGCACGAGCCGGGGCAGCCCCTGCTCGTAACAATGTACCTGAACTGTTCAATTGCGTTTACGCCCGAAACAGGGCCTCCATATGACGATGCCGGCGGGAGCGACGAGATGTCCGTTATTCGTGAAGCTTCTACTATGCGGGGAACATCTCGCTTTGCCTTATAATCCCTCACAGCCGCAAGCATGGCGTTCTCGCCCTCGCCCTTTATTATGAGGTCAACCTCCGGATACCTTTGTAGAATTCCTTCAGCCATAAAGGTAGCATGGGGTCCGCCCAGAACAATCTTCATGGCGGGAAATTCCTTAGAAGCTTTTTTGACAAGCTCGAGCGTAGCGGCCCTGTTGAACGAAAACAGCGACAGCCCGAGTATGTCAGGCCGCAGCTTTCGCATTTCAGCCAGCGCTCCACGAACCCCTGAGGCTGAGTAATTGGCAAGAGCTACATCCACCCCTTCCTTTTCGAGAAACGCCGCTATAGACACAACACCGTAAGGCAGCAGAGACATAAAGTAATCGCTGCTGTCATCAGGCTGACAGAGATAGGCAAGAAGGACCTTCATCGGCAATCGGGATTTATCCCATTTACATACTCGGGGGCAAGTCCTCCGGATGCTCCCGCGCCGGCAAAACCGTCAATCTGCATCTCTCCGTTCTTGAAAGCCTCATTCCAGTCCTTGAGCAGACGGCGTGCCAGCGGTTGGTATGACCAGTGCCACTTCTCTTCCTCGTAACCGGCGCTTCGGCCCCCGGTATAAGGCTGAACAAAACCGTATCGTTCCGCGTTTTTTTTCAGCCAGCTGTAAATTACTCGACCGACGCCTTTTTCATACCACGAGTTATTAAGGCTGTTAATATCGAAATCAGTTCCCCAGTGGTGACGGGAAGTCCCCGGCATTGATGAGTACCGAAGAATTATCCTTGCACGCTCCAGCTCGTCTCGGACCTCCACATTAAGCCGCCTGCCGCCCACGCGGGTGCGGCCATACCACTTGTTTTCCCATATAGCCTTCTGGTGCCAGAATGTACGCGTGGAGCTTCTCACATAAACCCTCACACCCGGATGTTGCTTGCTGAAATCTTTGAACATCGCCTTCAATGCTGCCGCCGCTTCCTTTCTGAGATACTGCTTTCTGCCGTCGGTGGCGATACCAGACACGGCCAACTCGGTGAAAAGTCCGCTCTCAGCCGGGTCAAATCGGCCGGTTAAATACTTTTCACGGGGGATATCGCCGTATAGATCAGTTTTCTCCTGCTGCACTTCCGGTGAGCCGGAAGCGGCAAGCGCCATCAACAATACTGCAGCTCCAAAATTCATAAAACACCCTGCCACTAAATACAATTATTAACAGAAAAGTCGCGTGTCATGATAACGGCATCCTCATCGGGAGCGTAAAAACAACGGGTAATATCTGAACGGGTAAAAGCATGCTTCTCGTAGAATGAGATCGCATTGAGGTTCCTCTCCGATACATGAAGCCTTACCCCTCTAAGTCTCAATTGGAAGGCACATCGCAGTGCCTGTCCCAGAAGCAGCCCCCCCAGTCCAGAGCCTCTATAGCTATGGGCTACCGCGATATTCGAAAGATACAGATAGTCATCTTCAACCTCAATGCCCATATACGCGGCAACTTCACCTGTCATGAGAAAGAGACCCCAGTAATTGCCGGCAGCTATTTCGTCAGACAGATAATCTCTTGATTCAGCCACGTGGGGCTCAAAACTTATATTTTCAAGCGCAGCTATCGCGTCAATTTCTGCTCCGCTAACAGGACGAAATCTCAGTTCGAGTCCATTTACCTCAAAGCTTTGAGCGGAAAGCCCCCGGCTTTTATAGAGCCCACCCGCGGGTTTCTCTGCTTCATCATTCATCTCATTTATTACCGTCAGCACTGTGTTCTCCGTTAAGCTTATTGAGTATTCGGGCCAGTCTGATATACTCTTCAACGTCCAATTCCTCTCCTCTCATTTTACCGTCAATACCAGACTCGGCGAGTCCCTTTAAAATAATCTCTTTTGAATATCCAAGGTGAGGAGAGGCCGTAAGACCCTTTAACAGCGTTTTTCTGCGCCCCCAGAAGGCGGATTTAACCACAAGATGAAATATCTCAACCTCTCTGTCAGTCAGATCCCTGTCGTCCCTTCTTTCAAGACGTATAAAAGAAGATGTAACATCAGGTGCGGGATAAAACGCGCCGGGAGGAACGTTAAAAAGAATGGAGCTTCTGTAATAATAAGAGAGAGTAACAGTCATCGCGCCGTAACTCACGGTTCCGGGCCGCGAGATCATTCGTGCGGCCATCTCCCTCTGAACCATAACATGAAGCGACGACTCTCTGTAACGGGATGCTATATTGAAAAGTATTTCTGAAGCACAGTAATATGGAAGATTTGATACGATAACCGTATAGTCCCTGTCCGGAAAATATTTGAAAAAATCCGAATGGATAAGACGGAATGAGGGATTGCCGCCGTAACTGTCTTTGAGGTACCTGGCTGCTCCGGAGTCGATCTCAACAGCGGTAAGATGTTTTGACCTCTCAAGGATCACTCCTGTAATTGAACCAAGTCCCGGGCCTATCTCAAGTACGATATCATTCTCCCCCGGATTGACTGCCTCAACTATCTTTCGGATTATGTTGCCGTCTATCAGAAAGTTCTGTCCCAGCTTTTTATTGGCTGAAAGCCCGTAAAGCTTCCTTATTTCGTGTAATTTGTTTATATTCATTTTCACATTCTTCGCCATCATATCTCTTAAAAGGCTCTTGAATTGAGGCCAGCAGCATTTCATGACATTCAGGCGACTTTAGTTCACTCTCAGGTGAGACTATACCGCTGTAAATTATTTTTTCGCCGATAAAAGGCTGCTGGCCCTGCATAGATTTAAGGCCTGTTTTTGTCAATTCTCATACTATCATTTATGCGATCTATACGATTAATGTTATTGCCTAAAAGGATATCTATTTCTAAATAGGCACATATTTGTTACATCAATGTTAAATATAGCTGCGGCAAGGCCCAATTTATAAACCTGATATTGACTTTTCTGGTTAAAAAAAATATCAGTTAATTATTAAGACAAGTTGATCTTGACGGAGAGCCCGTTTCCAGCAGATAAGAAATTGGATCAGGAAACAGAGACCGGACGGCTGATCGGCTTAACAATATCTCGAAACCTTAACTGGAGGGCAACATGAGAAGAAACAAAATCGGAATAACGTATGAACGCGGGTATGAAGTTTCCAAATCAAACGGAAAGGCCATATCAACATTCTTTGGTGAAGATACTTTCAGTCTGAAAGTAATGCAGGAAAGACTCCCGAAGGCTGTTTACAAAAAAACCCTGACAGCTATTCAGGAGGATTTGCCTCTTGATCTGGATACTGCTGACGCGGTAGCTAACGCAATGAAGGATTGGGCCATTGAGAAGGGCGCCACCCACTATGCACACTGGTTCCAACCAATGACCGGAATAACCGCAGAAAAACATGACGCCTTCGCCGAACCCGACGGGCCGGGCAGAGTCATTGAGCTTTTCTCAGCGAAACAGCTTGTGCAGGGTGAACCTGATGCTTCGAGTTTCCCGAGCGGTGGAATCAGGTCCACTTTTGAAGCAAGGGGTTACACTGCCTGGGACATGTCAAGCCCCGCTTTTATCAGACGTAACGGCCTGGGAATAACGCTCTGCATTCCATCAGCGTTTATTTCGTACACCGGCGAGGCATTGGACAAGAAGACGCCGCTTCTTAAATCAGACAGGGCGGTTAATAAGAGCTCCTTGAGAATGCTGAAGCTTCTCGGAAACCATACCAGCAAAAAGGTCAATTCTAACTGCGGACCCGAGCAGGAATACTTCCTCATTGATAAGGATTACTACTACAAAAGACAGGACCTTACCCTTGCAGGCCGCGCCGTTATCGGTGCTCCTCCCGCGAAAGGCCAGGAGCTTGAAGACCAGTATTTCGGAAGCATCAAAGAGAGAATTCAGTCCTATATGCATGACGTTGAACAGGTTCTCTACAGCCTCGGAATTCCCGCAAAAACAAGGCACAACGAGGTTGCTCCGAGCCAGTTCGAAATAGCGCCTGTTTACGAAGCTGCAAACCTGGCTGCCGACCACAATCAGCTCCTGATGGATACTCTCAAAACAGTGGCCAAACGGCACAATCTTTCGTTACTGCTTCACGAGAAGCCCTTTGCAGGCATAAATGGTTCCGGGAAACACCTTAACTGGTCAATCTCAACTGATGACGGAATAAATCTGCTAAATCCAGGCAAAACACCCCACGACAATATACAGTTTCTGATCTTCCTGACCGCTACGATTAAAGCAGTCTTCGAGAACGCAGACCTTCTTCGCGCCTCTGTAGCTTCTTCAGGAAACGATCACAGGCTCGGAGCAAATGAGGCCCCTCCCGCGATAATATCAGTATTCCTCGGAAGTCAGCTTCTCTCTATTCTTGAAGATATTGAAGCCGGTAATATTTCTAAAGCCACCGATAAGGAGATTATTGACCTCGGCCTTTCTGCTCTTCCGATACTAAGCAAGGACAACACTGACAGAAACAGGACATCACCGTTTGCCTTCACCGGAAACAAGTTCGAATTCAGAGCGGTAGGATCAGAACAGTCCATAGCTTTTCCAGCTACAGTACTCAACACCATCGTCGCAGATGCCATCGACAAGCTTGCCGACAAGATTGAAGCCAACAAGGGAAGCGATATCAATAAGGTCGTAATAGAAGTCATCAGAGGCGAGCTTAAGGAAATAAAAGCCGTAATATTCAACGGCGATGGGTACTCCGAGGCATGGCATACTGAAGCAGAAAAACGCGGTCTACCGAATCTGAGAACAACCCCTGAGGCTCTGGAAGCGTTAATTTCAGAGAAGGCCCTTTCGGTATTCGAGAAGTACGGGGTTCTTTCCAGAGTTGAGCTCAAATCCAGATTTTATATCAGAAATGAGCGTTACATAAGAAATATCGACATTGAGGTTAAATGCCTCTTAAACATGACACAGACACAGATTCTGCCGGCAGCCATCGGGTATCAGTCCGGTCTTGCTAAGTCAATAGCAAGGGTAACATCAGTTCTCGGAAGCGAGCCTGCAGCACAGAAAGAAATGCTGAAAGAGCTGTCTGAGACGATATCTGCCGTAAAAAGCGGTCTTGATAAACTCTCGGAAATTTTCAAGGCAGCCGCCGACATTCACGATGAGACGAAGAAGGCAAAGTTCTACTCAACAGACCTCCTTCCTGCGATGAACTCGGTGAGAAGCTCAATTGATTCCCTTGAGGGCATGGTCGACGATGAGAAATGGCCGCTTCCTAAATACTGGGAGATGCTCTTTATCAGCTAATCCAACAGCCATGTAATACAAAAGCCCTGCTTGCAAAGTGGGGCTTTTTTTTCAGCATAGTCCTTCAAACTGCAAGATCATTCCGCAGTTTAAACAGCTGGATGATCTTGCATCAAGAGAACTCAAAACTGTTCTGTAACCGGATCTTTTAATCAGAACAGAACCGCATGCGGGGCAAAACGTATCCGAAAAACGGCCCGGTGAAGCAGTATTTCCCGCATAAACGTAATCAAGAACCGATGAAGCCTCTTCACAAATGCTGAGAATGAATGATTCATCAGTCGCCGGAGCATCATACTTAAAGGCGGGGTAATACCTTGAGATATGCCAGGGGATCGACCTGTCCAGAGACGATATAAAGCGTGCTGTTTCCATAAGCTCACCGCGATTATCGTTGATTCCGGTAACCACAAGTGTCGTAATCTCGACATGGCAGCCCTTTTCGTATGCGGTTCTTATGCTTGATTTAACGGCGTTTAGACTGCCTCTATGAATCTTACTGTAAGTGGCGCTGTTGAATGTTTTAAGATCAATGTTGAGAGCATGTATATTATTGAGAATATCATCAAACGGTTCACTGTTAATAAATCCGTTAGTTACAAGAACATTCTTAAGCCCCTGCTGAGCGGCGGATGAAGCTGTATCAGCCACAAACTCATACCATACCAGAGGCTCTGAATACGTGTATGCTATTCCGAAGGAACCCGTGGATAAGGCGTTTGCGATGACATTTTCCGGTGAGTAATGTAAAGAATCTTCTTTAAAACTCTGTGATATCTGCCAATTCTGACAATAAGGGCACCTGAGATTGCACCCAAATGAGCCAACAGAGTATATCTGTCTTCCAGGATAGTAATGATAAAGAGGCTTCTTTTCAACAGGATCAACACCCGCGGCTGAAACAGCCCCATAGCTCTCAGCCATAAGCCGCCCGCCTCTGTTGAAGCGGACACAGCAAAAGCCACACTCTCCGGCCGGAATCACACATCCATGAGGACACAGACCGCACTTTACAGTTCCGCCCTCTTTCCCGGTGTAGAATCGAGCTTCCATTTTCCTTAAGCGCTATTCCTCTTTTTGGACCGCTTCAGCCTTCTGTGGTTCCTTTTTGTTCTTTCTCTCTTCAGGCTTAATCATCTCGCATTTACCGTCAAATACAACGCCATCAGCTATTTTCAGCTGGGCCGTCCTGATATTCCCATAAAGCCTACCGCTCGCGTGTATTTCAAGCCTCTGTTCGGCTTCGATATTACCGTGCACAGTACCCATAAGAATCAGGGTTTTTACCTTGATATTAGCCTTCACCTCCGCGCCCTCGCCAATAACGAGGTAGCCGCCTGAAGCGATTTCACCTTCGAATCGTCCGTTTATCTGCAGCGATTTCTTAAAGGAAAGATCCCCCGAAAAATCAGTATCTCCAGCAAACACCGTTGATATCATTCCTATATCATAAATAGGATTTTTGTTAACCTGAATAATCTTTTTTGCCATTTCCCTGTCCTGAGGCTTATATGCCGAAACTCCATTATATATAAACTTATTTTGTGGTCATTACAAATACACCGTCCCAATCATCTGGAGGCGAAACCTCCAGATAGGCTGTCGAACGCTGCAAATAAAGCCTGGAGGGCCCGTCATCGGGATCAATTTCAAGAGCTTTCTCAAAATTCACAACAGCCTCTTTCCATTTTTTCTGTTTATAGGCTGTAAGTCCCTGGTTATATGCCTCAAGCAGAAGTTTCTTTTCTCCGGTCATATAACATCCTCCTGTATTGGCAGCAAGAACACGGTTCATACCGTAGTTCAGTTTGCGGCCTATTGTTAATTCTTCCGATCTAATATATGCACTGCAAGCTTGTCAGCTGAATCCCTGAAAACACTCTCTTCGAAATTATGAAGCTCCCCTCTGGCCCGGCCTATATACTCTTCGGCTTCGCTTCGGCAGTCATTCACAATATCAAGCTCTTCGATAGCCCGCTGAATAATCTTCCACCCTCTGACTGTCCTTTTCCTGAGAGCTCGTATGTAAGGGCTTCCGGCGCCACCCGTCTTCTGAATCAGCCTTATAAACGGGAGAGTATATTTTCTCTCAAAATAATCATTCCCGCTGTTTTTACCTGAAAGTGCCGGGCTTCCTGCCACATCAATAACATCGTCAATTATCTGATACGCAATACCCAGAGATCTTCCATATGCAGCCGCAGATTTTATATCATCCTCGCTGCCGCCGGCTGCCATTGCCCCCAGCTCGGAGCAAACAGACATAAAAGAAGCCGTTTTTTTCTCAACAATTCTGAAATAGACTTCTTCCTCGATGCTGCCGTCTTCACTCCCCTCAAGCTGCATCAGCTCGCCCTGCACCATGTCGGAAACGCCTTTAAGCATAACCGGCAGATACGAAATATCGCCATCTTCACCGTGAAGTACGGAACTAATAAACATATAGTCGCCCGTCAGGACTGCAACCTTTGGGCCGAACATGGCTGGAACGGATAGCAAACCTCTTCTTCTGGACGCCGAATCTATGATATCATCGTGTATAAGACTTGCCGCGTGAACGATTTCCATTGAGGCAGCCATCTCTACTGCTTTGTCTCTCTGTTCCGCCCCGCAGATTCTGCTAAACAGGAGAACAAGCGCTGCCCTTATTCTCTTCCCACCACTTTTAAAAAGATGCCCGGCGGCAGAATCAATGATATCGCTTCCTGTTGTAAGTCTTCTATCGATGCAAGCATCAACAGCTTTCATCTCTTCGGAAATGGGCGAAAGGAAATAATCAGTCAAAACGCTTGAGCCAGTCATTAATCAAAAGTAGACAGGCACTCCCGCCTTGAGTCATAAATCTCAAAAACCTTATCAAGCATTGTCGTCTGAAATAACCTTAGAAGGTTGTCGCTCGAAATTATCAGCTTTATATCACCCTCGCTGTCCTTTATTTTCCTCTTAATAGCTACAAGGGAACCAAGCGCTGAACTGCATATATGCTTAACGTTTATCATATCGATACAAATATTGTGTTTTTTTTCGTTAAGACACTCCTGAAGTACCGTTTCAAGCTCTTCTGAGCCATCCTGGTCAATGCGACCCTCAAGAGTAATTATTTCGATGTTGTCATAAGACTCTTTTTTCATATTTAAACCCCGGTTTTGGTGATATCGGCAGCATCGTGACACGTGATTATTTTATACAATGGAATATTTATCAAGCTTTTTTACATCTGCTCTCGCTATTGTTACGGAAAAAACTGCTTCCGCGCCGCATTCTTCAAGAATCCTCGCGCATTCATTAACCGTCGAACCAGTTGTAAATACATCATCGGTTAACAGAATTATTTTCCCTGGAATCAGCCCGCTATTGATAGTTCTGAAACGCCCGAAGGTATTAAAGAAACGGCTGCAGTAATCAAGGGTTTTCTGGTTCTTTGCCGCCCTGTTCTCCGCGAGAAGCCTTGCGTACGGAACGCCAATTTTGCCGGCAATGGCTCTGCCGAACTCCTCAGCCTGATTATATCCCCTTTTCTGCATCTTTCTATAGCGCATTGGAACTGATGTGACAATGTCTGGCCTGGCTATTTCACTCAACAGCGGCATCGCTCTCCCCGCAAAATAATGGGCCAGCTTCCTCTTTGCCCCGAATTTAAAATGCTGAAGCAGCATAGCCCCGCCGCCCTTATACTCCATAAGTGAAATGTTTTTCTGCGGATAGAAGTGTCTTTCAGCGCAAAATACACATTCTCCTTCGGCAACAGTACCGGAGCAAATCGGGCAGATATTCACCGGCGTCTTAATACCTGACTCGCACTGAATACAAAGTGGATAATCAAAAGCACCTGTCGGCCGGCCGCATAAAACACAATATGAGGGAAATATTATATCAGCCGCAATCCCGGCAAAAGACCTCAAAGCATTCATTTCGCTGAATAAACAGTAGGATCAGGCACGCCGGCCTCTTCAAAGCCCTTCTTTCTAATAATGCAACTGTCACACTCGCCGCAGGCTCTTCCGCTTTCATCTGGATCATAGCAGCTATGCGTCATTGCGTAGTCAACCCCCAGCTTAATACCCTTTCTTATGATTTCGGCTTTAGTGAGATTAATTAGCGGAGTTTCTATCTTAACCGGGTGTCCTTCCACTCCCGCCCTGGTTCCAAGCTCTGACACTCTGGAGAATGCCGTAAAAAAATCCGGCCTGCAGTCAGGATATCCGCTGTAATCAACAGCGTTAGCGCCAATAAACACCGCATCGGCATTGCGGGATTCAGCTATTGCAAGTGCATACGAAAGAAATAGAATATTCCTTGCCGGAACATAGGTTGACGGTATGTCATCTTCGGATAGAACTTCCCGCATTTTTGGAACTTCAATTCCGCAGTCTTTAACCAGAGAGGAATTAAAAACACCAACGGGTATGTCTATAAAAATGTGGGATTCAGCCTTTAAAGTCTCAGCGATACGTTCCGCAGCACGGGCCTCAACTGAATGCCGCTGACCGTAATTAAATGTTACTGCAACAATGCTGTAACCTCTTCCCTTTGCATCGGCCGCTGAGGTTGCAGAATCAATGCCCCCGCTCAAAAGTACGACTGCCCTTTTCATTTTTTGCCTCCGGATTTGTTAAATGCTTCAATCAGTAAACGAATTTCCTCATCCGGATATTAATCAAAATTCCGACGGCCAGCATTGACATAATCAGATTGGAGCCTCCATAGGAAACAAACACAAGCGGCAATCCTGTAACAGGCATAATCCCCATAACCATGCCAATATTAATTATGACGTGAATGAACAATATTGTAGCGATTCCGCTGGCGAGCAGAGCGCCAAATTTATCCTTCGACTGAAGGGCGACCTGCACACCTCTGAATATTATAAATGCCAGCAGCAGCAGCAGAACAGTCGCTCCAATAAAACCCCACTCCTCAGCAACAACCGAAAATATAAAGTCGGATGTCTTCTCAGGCAAAAAACCTAACTGAGACTGGCTCCCTTCAAGAAATCCTTTACCCAGAAACTCTCCTGAACCAATAGCTATTTTTGACTGAATAATATTATAGCCGGAACCCTGAGGATCAAGCTCTGGATTTAAGAAAACAAGAATCCGTTTTTTCTGATAGTCAATGAAGAAACGCTGAATTATTACAGAGGACATGAGCCCGACTGAAAGCACTAATGATGGAAGGTATATCCGCCTGAAAATCTTATGCTTAACAAAGTAACTGGTTATAAAGACGGCTGCGGCAATAAAAATAAGTACAGCGGAAATAATTATTATCTGATCGGTATCCCTGAAAAACCTCAGAAGCAGATTGTCTGTATCCCCGATCCACTCCCTGTATGTCAGGAACATAGGTACAACAAGGGCTATTACCGCTATTGAGATAATGGACATGAGGTAAGCCACGTCGGCCCCACCGACAAACAGCATCACAAAAAGAATGGGGAAGAAGGTGACTGCCGTTCCGAAGTCAGGCTGCTTCATTATTATCGCGACCGGGATCAGCGTTAGAAGCATTGGAATCATGATCTCACGGAAACGGGACATATCTCTCTCTCGGAGTTCCAGGTATTTGGCAAGAATTATCACAAGGGCTATTTTCATAAACTCTGAAGGTTGTATTGAAAACAGCCCAAAATTCAGCCATGCTCTTGTGTTTCTCACCGGACTGCCTAAAAAGGTTGGAATCATGAGGAGAACAAGAGTGACAGCATAAATATAAATTGAGTAGTAACCCAGCTGCTGGTAACTAATAAAAGTAATAGCTATCATCAGCACAAAGCCTATTATCAGCCAAAGTATCTGTTTCTTATACATTCCTGAATTCAGCTTATCTATCGGGTCAAACCCGCCGCTGTAAATCATCAGTACTCCGATAAGAGCGGTTGCAACAACTGCTGCAACAAGAAGATAATCTATCCTGTAGAGGCTGTCTTTGCCGCTCATTTAAAGTACCCCAATTCTTCAAGCCTTGAAAATATTCTTGCGGCAACTGGAACGGCAGTTGCCGCTCCGGCAACCCCCTGCTCAATCATTACCGTGACTACAACCGCCTTTTCCGGCTCTGCCCCAAAGGGGGCAAATCCGGTGAACCATCCGTGCTGTGAAGCGTCATCGTGACGGCTGGAACGGGTCTGCGCTGTTCCTGTTTTTCCCGCCGCAGGAACCTTCAGGTATGACAGTCCGGCCGATGTTCCTCCTGTAACGGAAAGCCTCATCCCCTGCTTTACTGTGTTCAGCGTCACCGGTGAAAGCGGTATTTCCCTGAGCCTCTTAATTTCATTCTTTTTGATAATCTTGCTGTTGTCAGGGCTTCTTATTTCCTTCATAATATGCGGTATATAGACCATACCTCCATTGACTATTGCGGAAGTAAATTGAGCCATTGCCATTGGAGTAACGCTTAAGAAACCCTGCCCGATCGAAAGGTTGATTGTATCTCCGTCAAACCAGGGCTGGTTAAATGTTTTGAGCTTCCACTTTTTTGACGGTATAAATCCAGCTGTTTCTCCAGGTAAATCGATTTCTGATTTCTGGTTCAGTCCGAAGTAGTCCGCATACTGAAGAATTGAGGTTGGACCGGTCTTATACCCCAACTGATAAAAATAAACACTGCAGGACTTTGCTATGGCCCGCGTCAGATCAAGGGTTCCGTGAACCTCATAACAGTAGAAATCCCGGTCAACATATCCTTTTAACGTATATTTCCCGTAACAGGTATAAGCCAGGGAGGGATGACCCTTCTCCGTTTCGAGCGCTGCGACAGCAGTAACGAGCTTGAATGTTGAAGCGGGAGGATACATCGACTGTATAACCCTGTTTAAAAACGGCTTCTCTTTGTTGGTTGATATCTCGGCTATCAGAGCGCTGTTGTTTTTTGTATTGAGCAGATTAGTATCGAAATCAGGTTTGCTGACAAGCGCTATCACCTCTCCGGTTGAAGGCTTAATGGCTACTGCTGCCCCCCTCATATCCTTCATCGCATCGCTGGCGGCCTTTTGCACTCCGGCGTCTATAGTAAGGACAAGATTATTGCCGGACAGAGGCCTGGCGCCTATTTCTTCGCCCTCAGTTCTGTTTCTGACATCAACTATCCGGCGGATAAAACCGTCGCTTCCCCGGAGTTCGCTGTCATACTGCTTTTCAATCCCTGTTTTCCCAATTTTCTGGTAGTGTCTGTACCCTTGCATCTTAAGCCTGCGGTATTCTGACCGGCTTATATTCCCGGTATAACCGGCCACATGCGCGAAGCTGTTTCCGGAATTGTAAACTCGCACCGGAGCGTCCTCCCAGTCAATGTTGGGGAAAAGTTCATTATGGGAAGCAATTTTGACGATTGTTGAAAAATCAACATCTTCAACGAGGACTATCCTTTCCCAGTTATTATGCCCTTCAGCCTGTTTCAGAATTTCTTTTTCTTCTACGCCCGTAAGAATACTCAGGTTTCGGACAATATGTCTGAACTGCTTCCGGCTATTAAACTTTGACGGTATTGTTGTAACGTTGAATGAAGGACGGTTAGAAGCGATAGTAAACGATCTTTCTCCGGCGGCAAAATTCCTGTCATATATTTCACCGCGGGGCGCCGTAATCGGGATATTGTTTTCCATGTTCAGCCTGGATCTCTCACTATACTCGTTCCCTTGAACAAGCTGGAGGTTTATTAGTTGAACAAAGAGAATCAGAAAACTGATTACTACAATTCCCAGAAAGATGTACATCCGGACCCTGAAAGCTTCAAGCATCCTGGCCCTTAGAGACGACTGGTTCATCTACTGAAAATCCCCCCTCTCAATCTCGCTTGAAAAGAGCTTATCAAGAAGTATGAAAACAGGAGGAGCCAGAACGGCATTGTAAAGGGCCTCTGGCAGTATCAGATTGTAAATAGATACAGCGTCACCTGCTGAAAATATGTACGCCAATACAAGGCATATTACACCCTTCAAGAGGCTGGCTACAAAAAGCATCAGAGAAATCATAAGCAGGCTTGATTTAAAGACCCCCCTTCCGAGCATTCCGGCCAGAAAAGCGATAATAACCGCAGGCAATGTAAGAAATCCAAGCGGTGAATTTGAAATGGAATCGCGGAAAATTCCGGAAACGA
Source organism: Spirochaetota bacterium (assembly GCA_963663865.1). Lineage (GTDB taxonomy): Bacteria > Spirochaetota > UBA4802 > UBA4802 > UBA5550. The sequence goes on along the minus strand of OY760686.1, from coordinate 1,549,787 downwards.
AGGCACTGATCTGGGCATAAAATGATCCGAATGTATATCCGAGATAAACAACGATAATAAAAACGAGATCAGGTTTTACACCGAAGAACCTTATCGCGTCTGTTGATGTATGACCCTGAACAAGAAGCGCTATGGCAAGGACAAGACCTGTCAGCAGATATGTAATAATCATTTCGCATCCTCAAGCATTTTTACAAACTCCGGATCAGGTTCTTTTTTAATTATGATTACATCCTGTATTCTGTCATAGTCTATTACCGGCTTGACAATTGTCTTTTGATAGGCGCTCGAATCGGGGACGCCGGACGTAAGGACTGTTCCGACTACCAGACCTTCGGGAAACACTCCTCCCTGGCCGGATGTAACCACAACATCCCCAAAAGCCATCACTGCGGCCCGGCTGATATAATCGACTACGCATAGATTGGAGCTTGTGGACTGTCCCTGCAGAAGACCCGGGAATCCGCTCTTTTGAAGCATCACTCCGAGCCTCATATTTGAGGAAATAACCGGCATAATTCTTGAAATACTTCCTCTAACCTCTACTACCTTGCCTACAACCGCCTTCTGATCTCCGCTGAAAGCGACCACCGGCATATTGACCTTGACTCCGTCAGAAGAACCTCTATTAACTATTATGGTCCTGAACCAGTTGTCGGGATCTTTGGATATAATCGTCGCATGAATTGAATCGTATTCGACCTTTTCCTTCATGCCGATCAATTTTCTGAGGTTCTCATTTTCCCTGCGGATCTGAAAGAGCTCTTCGGCTATTCCTTCGTAATGCTCAAGCTTTTCTCTTGTCTTCTGGAGTTCCTCGCGCACATCGCCAAGCTCAGTAAAACCGGCCCAGAGTCTGTGTACGCCCTTCTGCACGAAGTTATACCCTTTCTGAAACGGCATAACCAGAGCACTGCCTATTCCCTCAAGAGAGATAGCTGCGGTAGAGGAATGAACAGACAGCGATATAATGCAGAAAAGAGAAAAGGCCGCAAAAACAACTACAGATTTGTTTCTAATAAAAAAGTCCACGGTCAGTCTTCTATTTCAGGTTTGCTCTGTAGAGATTTTTAATCTCCTCCAGGAATTTTCCAGCGCCAAGAACAACACATGTAAGGGGATTTTCCGCAAGGATAACCGGCACCCCTGTTTCCTTACTGATATACTTGTCCAGTCCCTTAAGGAGAGAACCGCCGCCTGTCATAACAATACCCCTCTCCACAATATCCGCGGCGAGTTCCGGCGGTGTCTTCTCAAGAGCATGCTTAATCCCTTCAAGGATTTGCTCGACAGGCTCTTTTAACGCCTTTCTGATTTCAGCTGAATCTATCTCAAGTGTTCGGGGAAGACCGGATATAGCATCCCGACCCTTCAGCTCCATTATCTCGACCTTTTTTTCCGGGAAGGCATTGCCGAGGCGGAATTTGACCTCTTCAGCCATCCTTTCACCGATAACCAGATTATACTGTGTCCTCATATATTTTATTATTGCGTCATCAAACTCATCACCGGCCACCCTGATGGAATCGGCTATTACCATTCCTCCAAGGGATATTACAGCTATTTCAGTTGTTCCTCCACCGATATCGACTATCATGTGCCCGGCCGGCTCATGTATCGGAATATTCGCTCCTATTGCAGCGGCGAGTGCTTCCTCTATCAGGAAAATCTCCCTGGCGCCTGCCTGTTCAGCTGACTCGCGCACGGCTCTTTTTTCCACCTCTGTAATACCGGAAGGAACACCGATTACAACACGCGGCCTTACAAGCGTTTTTCTTTTATGAACTTTGGTAAAGAAATATCGAATCATCTTTTCTACGGTTTCGAAGTCAGCGATTACGCCGTCCTTCATCGGTCTTATCGCGACAATATCGCCCGGGGTCCGGCCCAGCATTCTCTTTGCCTCCTGCCCAACCGCAAGAACCTTTCCGGTTCCGGTCTGAACAGCAACGACCGAAGGTTCGCTAAGAACGATTCCCTGGCCTTTTACATGAACCAGCGTGTTTGCTGTCCCGAGGTCTATCCCCATATCGTTGGAAAACATTCCATAGAAAGAATTAAGCATCATATATCTCCTGAAGATTGATTACCTTTTAATACGACATAATCCAGGCTTCCTTATGCCGGATCTGTCAGTTTTTGTCAAGACAATTCATTTTTTCTGACACATCGTATAATTATCGGCAAAAAAAATTACTTACTTATAATTTTACTCAAGCTGCGTCCCGACATTCTTTAATATCCTGGCAGCGGCCTGCCTGTCTCCGGACGCCGCAAGGGCCCTGTCCATCCAGCCCTTTATTTCAGTGTTTTCCGGATCAAACCTGAGAGCTTCCTCAAACCTGGCAACAGCCTCCCTGTATAAAAGCTGGCCGTAATAGACCTTGCCGAGACTCAACCTTGCTATTTTTAAAACCCTCTCATCTTTCGATGAGGCAATTATGTCCCTGTATACCATGATGGCATCTGTATATTTGCCGGTTTTCTTCTTCACTGCCGCCTCAAAAAGCCTGGCCTTTCATTTCCTGATTCAACACACCTTTCGGCAAGTATCCTGAATCCTTTTTCAGGCGACTTCCCCGAGGCAAGAATATAGGATAGGAACCTTAGTTCTTCCTTATCATCTATTGTATCAACATCAACATTTTCCACAACAGACGCTATTTCGGCAGTAGATTTGAATGAAGTATAGTACATGGCTCTAGCGAGAATCACCCTGTACTGTGATGGTATATCTGAGGATCCATTCAGCGCAATTCCCTTCTTGATATGTTTGACCGCTGCGATAAAGTGCCTGGACGAAGGATCAGGAACCGGAACCGGCCTGTCCTCTATGAAATACCAGGAGAAATCTTCACCAAGAAGGCTTGCCCCGAGCATATAACTGACCTTTCCGGACATGAGGAAGGGTTCGGATTTTAGAGGATTGTCATCCCGGTATTTTCTCATGACACCGTCGAGATCATTGAGTCCGGCAACGCGTTTCGTGCTGTCAACTACCGATGCTGCGGCTGAAATTTCTGACAGGACCCTGTTGTCAGTGTACTTCCAGAACATCAGGTAACTACGAAAATAGTACGCGGCTGAAAGAAACGCTGCCATAACCAGAAAAAACAAAAACCTTTTAAGAACGCGCCTCTCTCTTTTTCTGGGCTTATATCTGTAATACATCCGGAAAATCCTTACTCCATAAATTATTCAAAACGGCCTAATACAGAATTTCATCTTGAACTTCTGTATTCATCGTAACGATCCTTGAGGTAATTCCCCGCCCGGGCGGCTTCATCAAAAACAAACAGTCTCACCGCGCCGTTTTTTTTCATAAAGACAGCCGCGTAGCCGTCTCCCGATTGAATTTTTTGCAGTCTGTGAAAATCATACCTGAAAAGCCTGCCGCCGCTTCGAAAAGAAAGGCCGTCGCCTTCAACCGTCAACGCACCTTTCCCGGCCCTCTTCAATCCGGAATAGGCTTCAGGGTCAATACCGTGCTCCTGTCCCACACGCCTGTAGTCAAGAATACCCGCCTCATCCTCGAAAAGAGCAGCCGAAAAAACATGCTCATCCCGATTCGGTGCAGGTTCATCTTCAGGCTGTAACGCAATACTGGCGGTTTCAGCCTCAGCCTCTGAATAGGACACTGGTTCGGCCTCCAGACTGACAGTGTTTTCGCCCAGTGTTGCCGTCTCCTCCTGATGATTCCGAACAGACGGCCCCTGAATGTTTCCACCCTCTGACAAGGCATCGGCGTCTGAAATCGGCTCAGGCTCGGCAGCGGCAGCAATCTCTTCTGAAGAGGCATCACCCCCCCCTGAAAAAGGAAGATAATCATCTTCATCGCTTATGGGCGGCCGGGGGGACTGCCCGGTCCTTTCAGGCTGTGAAATCTTTCGGGCGGCAGGGTCAGCCTTATACCGGCCCCCCCTTCGCAAGGATGCCTCTTCAGGTCGTCTGTCGTCCTGCTGGCGGGTTACAAACACCGCGTCGCGCCTTCTCTCGGCGACTAACGAGATGAGCGAATACGCAAAGACCAAAACACCGCCCGCTATTAAAGCTATTGATAAATACAGCATATCAGTTTATTGACCACCTCTTGGCGAATATATTGTCAATGCTGCTCATGGCAGTGTCAACATATTTTCAGAAACGGCAGACGAACCGGTTATTATTATCGTTTTTTTATTCTTTTACCTGCCAAATACCGCATTTGAGGTAGTTTTCCTTCTCGGGAATATAGTCGGTTGATTCTCTGAAGAATCTGACAAGCTCCCACCCCGCGGGATGATAGGAAAGGTACTCAGCTTCATCAACATTTTTTGTATTAACGGCGCTGAGCACATAGCCGCCGGGGGCGAGGTGAGAAAGATTGTTTATGGAATCTGCCATGTCTCTTTTTACAGAAAACGACTTCGACCTGTGCCTGGCAAATGTCGGCGGATCAATTACAACAAAGTCGAACACCCTTCCCTGCTTTTTAAGCCTGCGTATCCATTCATTCGCGTCCCCGTAAATAAAGTCCCTGTCATCAGCGCGAAGCCCGTTGAGCTCATAGTTTTTTCTGGCACGCGTCAATACGGACCTCGACAGATCAACGTTGACAGCCGATGCGACTCCGCTCGCAAGGGCGTGAACAGAAAAAAGCCCTGTATAGCAGAAAAGGTTAAGCATTCGGCGGACTCCCTTTTCCCTGTAAAACGAACCCAGGAAATCTCTGACCTCCCTCATGTCCAGAAAAACTCCAGTGCTCTGTCCATTGACTATATCAACACAGACTTCGAGGCCGTTCTGGCGTACGCCATAGTCCCCGGGAGGCAGCTCTCCCTGAAGCAGCTGGCTCGTCCGGACATCGGAATAATCCGGGATATCAACGTACATAATCCGGTTCTTCAGCACTACCCCCTTCACATTGAAAGGGAGACACTCAACAGCGTCAGCTATTTCAGAAGCCAGCTCAGCACGAAGAAGGCCGTCCTTACTGTCTACTATCGCTTCGTCATAAAACTGGACAAGGATATATTCGCCGTATCTGTCAATTGTCAGGCCGGGAATTCCATCCGATCCGGAATTGAATATTCTGTAGCAGGTGTTTTCTGTTGAATTGTGAAGGAATCCTCTGAATTCAAAGGCCTTTCTGAAAAGATTTTCCATGAGGATAAGACTCCTGTTTTACCGCGTTCGCGTTTTATTCGGCAATTAGAGGAGGTCTGTCGGACTAAGACCGCTTTGTTTCTTCGGCGCGAAGCCTCTCGGGCACAGCGTCGAGCACCTCCCTTATTCTCTGCCTTAACCCGGTATAGTCACCGGAGGAGAGAAGCTTTCGGTCCGCTATCTGCGACAGTCCGCAGCAGGACACCCTGTCTGTTGAAAGATAGGAAGCTATGTTACCCGTGTGAATGCCCCCGGTAGGCATGAGGTCAAAGTCCATCATCTTGAACGGAGCGGATATCGCGTTTATGTATGCAGGGCCTCCAAGCTGTTCCGCCGGAAAGACCTTGATTACATCGGCAAGCCCCAAAACGCTGTTAAGCTCTGACGGTGTCGATATGCCCGGAACGAACGGGATTCCGCTCTTGCCGGCGAAACCGAGCAGCTTCAAATCGCAGACAGGCGAAACAGCGAAATCGACTCCCGCGTCAGCTGCCGCCCTGAACGACTCAAGCGTAAGGACACTCCCCGCACCCACTATCATCTCCGGAAAGCGCTTTTTGACCGCTTTTATGCAGTCAGCCGCGCCCTGAGTCCTCATAGTAATTTCAATGAGATTAACCGACTCCGCGACAAGCGTCTCGGAAAGCTTCAAGGCCTCGTAGTCAGTTTCAACTACCGAGACAGGTATAACTTTCACCCTCCGAAAAAAATCCCTGACATTCATCCCATCCTCCAATACCTGCGGCCGTTTTCTGTAATAAAAAAGGCCCGGCCTATCCGGACCTTTGCCGGCCCGGACGGGACGGCTCTCAGGTTTAAAGCATGTTCCTACAGTTTCGGGTATGACAGCTCAATACGGTTGTCATCCGGATCGACAAATATTACGCTTTTGCCGCCCCTCAGATTTTCCGGCCCGTAAACTATCTCTATTCCCAACTCGTCAAGTTCGTCGAGGGCATCCTCGAAATCTTCTTCGTCAATATAGAAAGAGACAGCCGCGCGCGAACTGTCAGTGTTCCTGAAGCCCTCGCACTCGTAAAGGCATAGCATCATCTCTCCCATTTTTAAAAATGTCTGCTGAGAAGTTGAGTGTTTATCTACTACTTCAAAGTCAAAGAGATCTTTAAAAAACTGCATCGACTTCTCAATGTTTGATACCGTTAGACCAATGTGGTTTATACTTTCAATAACGACCATCTGAACCTCTTTAGTGGATAATCATAAACACGGCTGCGTTACGCAGCCCATTCGGCCCCGGTCAACATGACAATCCGGTTTCAGTATTTTCGAGCCGGAAGTTCACCGACGAAGCCGCTGATACAACTGACCAATCGAATAAACCTGATACAGTTTATTGTCAATCAATATACATCCGGACATCTAAAAATATTTCAGGGGGGATATTGCCGTCCGGACTACTCCACCGTTACGCTTTTTGCGAGGTTTCTCGGTTGATCCACATTGCATCCCTTGAGTACGGCGATCCAGTACGCCAGAAGCTGGAGCGGAATTACCGTGAGAAGCGGAGCCACAACGGCATGGCTTTCTGGAACGTAGATTACGTGATCGGCACGCTCACATATCTCCTTATCGCCTTCGGTTGCAACAGCTATAATTCTTCCGCTGCGCGCGCGCACCTCTTCCATATTGCTTATGACCTTGCTGTAGATATCGTCCTTGAGGGCTATGAAAACCACAGGCATGTTGTTGTCAATAAGCGCTATGGGTCCGTGCTTCATCTCCGCCGCGGGATATCCTTCAGCGTGGATGTAGGATATTTCTTTCAGCTTCAATGCCCCTTCAAGGGCCACCGGAAACTGAGCGCCTCTGCCAAGGTAAAGAAAATTTGTAGAACTTCTGTACTCCTCGGCGATCTCTTTGATACCGTTGTTATTGAGTATCCAGTCAATCTTTTCCGGGATTTTTTCAAGCTCTGAAATTATCTTCTGTCCTTCAGCAAGGGTAAAATCCCTGCGGCGGGCAAGAAGTATTGTTAGCATGGCAAGAACTGTAACCTGCGAGGTAAATGCCTTTGTAGACGCGACTCCAATTTCGGGGCCGGCATGTGTGTAAACACCGCCGTCCGACTCGCGGGCAATTGTGCTGCCGACAACATTTGTTATCCCCAGGACCTTGACTCCCCTCGCCCTGGCTTCGCGAAGGGCCGCAAGGGTATCGGCGGTTTCTCCCGACTGAGTTATCGTTATGACCAGATCGCCTTTCTTTAAAATAGGCTTTCTGTAGCGGAATTCAGATGCATATTCAACCTCAACAGGAATCCTGGCGTATTCCTCAATGAGATATTCACCGATGAGGCCCGCGTGAAATGATGTTCCGCAGGCAATGAATATTATTTTTTCAATGGAGTTAAGCTCTTCGTCAGTAAGCCTGAGACCATCAAGACGAACATTCCCTGAATCAAACAGAAGCCGGCCCCTGAAGGCATTCCGGACGGTTTCATTCTGTTCATGGATTTCCTTGAGCATGAAGTGGTCAAAACCGCCCTTGCTGATTGCTTCGATATCCCAGTCGATCTCTTCAACGTTCTTGTGCAAGCAGGTCTTCTCCAGATCATAGAGGGTATAGTCGCTGCCTGATATCTCAACCACTTCATTGTCCTCAAGATAGATGACGCTGCGCGTGTGTTCGATTATCGCGCTGACATCTGAAGCCACAACCATTCCAGTCTCGCCGATTCCAAGAATAAGCGGGCTGCCCTTTCGCGCCGCAACAAGCCTGCCCGGCTCTTTTTTTGAGACAACAGCAATTCCGTATGTGCCCTCAACAAATGAAAGGGCCTTAATAACTGAATCAACAAGCGACTCCTTCCTGTGATACCGTTCAATAAGATGGACTATGGTTTCGGTGTCAGTTTCGCTTGTAAAGCTGTGACCTTCCTTCCTGAGTATCTCCCGCAAAACCGAGTGGTTTTCAATGATTCCGTTATGGACAAGCGCTATCTCGCCCGCGCAGTCGCTGTGCGGATGCGCGTTTGCCTCAGACGGGGCCCCATGTGTCGCCCATCGGGTATGGCCTATTCCGAATTTGTAGCCCTTCAACTCCGAATGGCTGATGCAGCTGTCAAGCTGCGAGAGCTTTCCCTGTTTCTTGCAGACAAACAGGTCATTTCCCAGCAGGGCCATCCCCGAAGAGTCATAGCCCCTGTACTCCATACGTTTAAGTCCGTTAATTATCACTTTTGAAGCCTGACCGCTGCCGGCGTATCCGATTATTCCACACATAGTATTTTCCCGTCATTATTGTATTTATTACGCTTCACTTCAGAATCCATCGATTCTGGAAGTAACTTTTCAGCCATGACCATTAAGCCCCGCAAACCCCGCCCTGTTCAGGCATCCAGCACAGACAGAGCCCTGAATAACGCGTCAATCTTCTCATGGTCCTTAACACCCTTCTTCGAGCGTTCAAGTCCGCTGGAAAGATCAAGGGCGAACGGGGAGACTGTCCTATACGCATCGAGCACATTTTCCGCGTTCAGGCCTCCCGCGAGAAAGAGCCTATCCTTCCCTTGATACTCCTTCAGTAGAGTCCAGTCAAACCTTTTTCCTGTCCCGCCGTACCCATCCGATGAATACGCGTCGAGAAGGACATAATCGCTTTGAAAGGTCAGAGAGAGCGCCACATCTTCAGCGTCCCTGACTCGAACGGCTTTGATTATGGCTGTTCCGGAGGGCAGAAGACCTCTCAGCCTGGAGATATATGCGTTATCTTCACTGCCGTGAAGCTGAATGTAATTCAGTCCGGCAAGGGATGCTGTCTCCAGAACCTCATCAATTACAGAGTCGACAAAAACCCCCGCGAGTTCGGGCAAAGACGAATGGCGCCTCAAGACTTCCGCAATCTCAGCTGCCTTCTCAGTCCTGACAGCCCTGGGGCTTTTTTCGTAGAAGACGAAGCCGAGAATGTCTGCGCCTGCAGCCGCTGCATAGAGAGCGTCTTCTGATCCGGTTATTCCGCAAATCTTTACAACCGGCAAGCTGTGAGATTTAACTGGAAGCGCCGCCTTCACAGCACCTTTACCCCGGCTGCTTCGGACATCAGCCTGTTAACCGCCCCGGAGATATCGCTCTGTTTCATAAACTGCTCTCCAATCAGAAATCCGTCAGCTCCTGCCTTCGACAGCCACGCGACATCTTCCGGAGAGCTTATTCCGCTTTCAGATATCACCGTGACTGAGTCCGGCTTTCCGGCAGCCTCGATTATCCTCGCGGTGTTTGCTATATCGACGGTAAAGGACGCAAGGTCCCGGTTATTTATCCCGATAAGGCTGACTTCGAGTTCGAGCGCCCTTTTATATTCATCAACAGTGTGGACCTCAAGCAGTATCTCCATTCCGAGGTCCCTGGCTATTGAGGAGTAACATGCGATTTCCGCGTCATCAAGGATAGCGGCGATCAGCAGAAAGGCCGAGGCGCCGCAAATATAGCCCCTGTAAATCTGATATGGGTCAATAACGAAGTCCTTCAGGAGTGCGGGCTTCCCTGAGGCCTTGACCGCGGTTTCAATATTTGCGAAAGCTCCCATAAAAAAGTCCGGCTCAGCAAGAACTGACAGAGCCTTCACGTGAGGAGAGCTTCCGTACGCGGACGCGATGTCCTGCACATCAAAATCGGGCCTGATAACTCCTCTGGAAGGGGACGCCTTTTTGATTTCAGCAATAAGGAATGGTTCATTCTCCGACTTGAGGACCGTAAATGGCGCAGGCTGGTATCCGCCTTTGCGCATACGCAGCACCCTGCTCTCAGCCTCCTTCTCAGGAAAGTCGATTTGATCCGTCTCTATTCTCCCGCGTCTTGTCTGTACTATTTTATCAAGTATTGTTGCCATATTCACCTGCGTCAAGTCTGTCAATCGGAGACAGTTATTTCATCCAGCCATAGATTCACTGTTCTGCCCCTCGTATCGCGGCCGAGCCTCCAGCGGACGACCTTCCCGCTTATGGAATACTCTTGGCCGGTGCGCCACTGCCTCACGGATGCGGGCGCTTCAAATGCTTTCCCGGGATTTCTTCCCGGATGAATAACAAGCCAGCTGTACAGCCTGTGCCTGCTGTCAAAAACTCTGCCCGCCTGTCCTCGCGGAAATACCGGGAAGTAGCCGGCCGGAGTCGTAATTTGCCCGCCGATCAGCTCTGTCAGCGAGGCCCTCAGCGCCCTCTCATGACAGCCCCTGCTCCCGAAAAAGCCGTCATCCCACTTGACAAACAGAGAATGGAGCCTGTGAAAAGCATCAAGCTCAGAAGCTTTCCGCTCCTCTGCCGAAGAAATAAGCGGGATTACCAGCATCAGCGATATCATAAAGCATTTCACTTCAGCTCTACTCCTGGCCTGCTACTGAAGATTGCCCTGATGAGGCGGGGCAATGGCCTTTATTGGCCCGAACCTTGACTCGTATTTTTCAATGTTCTCAGTCAGCGCGGCAAGCAGCCTTTTAGCGTGACCCGGCGAAAGAAGAACCCTCGACATAAGCTTGCCGAATCCCGGAGGAGGGGTCGGATGGACAAACAGGAAATCCATGACAAATTCCTCGGCCGAGTGACTGATGTTAGTGAAATTAACATAAGTTCCTGATGCAGAAGACTCATCCACTTTAATCTCAATCTTCATATCTTTTCCATTTTTTATATCCATTTACTCCTCCATGTATATTTTCATAATAGTATAACCCCTTTTGCCGACCGTCTGTTTAGAAGCTAAAACCGCCCATTATATTATCAATAACAATTCGTTATTATTCAGGAATAATTGGCTGCTTAAGCGATGCAATGTATCGACGTGTTTTCACTTTTCAAAAATTGTACTTTATTTTCATATTTTTGTAGACTCATTATTCTGGGGGATATTTAAAACAGTCATCACTATAATTCTCAACAGCTACATCCGTCATCAAACCAGCGTATGTCTGGCTGACCGTAAGGAAGAGACCCATGAAATACAGAGTTGAAATCAACACTGACTACGAAAACAGCTTTCTTCAAATACTGTCAGATCTGAGCAATCCGGGCAGGAGCAGGCTTTTCAGTGACCATGTGAGGGCCCTCTCCCGCCGGGAGATAAGGGCCCTCAAGAAGCAGGGTAACTATTGCCCTGACTGGGGACAGCTTCTCGTTCACAGGGACTTTGATCCGGCGCAAATTCGGGGAAACCGTTTCTATGGACGATGCGTTCTCGGCTTATATAAAACAGGAGACGGCAATGAGCGTCCGGAAACGGGAATCTTCGACAGCACCCTCATATCAAGTGAGATCGGCAGCGGCTGCCTCATCGACCGGGCCGCAGAGGTTTCCAGCTGCTGCATCATGGATTCAGCGAGCGTCGTTAGAACCGCCCTCATCTCATGCCCGCAGGCTTCATCCTTCGGATTCGGCACGAATATTACCGTCGGCAGCGAGGCCGGACTGCGAAGCTTTACTCTCTGGCCAGGCGTATCTGTCAGCGCGGCCTGCGCGCTCGCAGAGACGGCACTATCCCCCCCCGAAAAACAGGAGCTGAAAAAACGGATTGAAGAGTTTGTCTCGAAGAGCGCTTTCCCACTGGGAATAGTCTGCCCGAATGCGGTGATCGAGGACTGCGGACGGATCGTCTCGTCCTTCATCGGCGCCGGCTGTAAAGTCAGCGGGGCGCAGCTCGTAGAGAACTCAAGCCTTCTGGCTTCGGAGGGCGCTTGCGCTGAAGCCCATTCCGGAGCGGTCGTGAAATCGTCGCTTCTGCAGCCGGGCTCAAGCGCTGCAACCCATGCCGTAGTGGAAAACTCGGCGCTGTGCTCCGGAGCGGGAGCCTCCCGTCACGCGAACATCATCTCAAGCCTGCTGGGCCCCGGCACTCACGCCTCCGAAGGCGAGATAAACTCTTCAATTGTGGGGCCGCATACGGGATTTCACCACCAGGCCCTCCTGATATCGGCATTATGGCCGGCAGGACGCGGCAACATCGGGTACGGCGCCAATGTGGGCTCTAACCACACCGGCCGCGCCCCCGACCAGGAGATAATCTGCGGCGAGGGGCAGTTTTTCGGGCTCGGATGCTGCGTGAAATTCCCGGCAAACTACTCGGCCTCCCCTTACAGCATCATCGCCACCGGGGTCACGACGCAGCCGCAGAAGGTATGCTTTCCCTTTTCGCTTATCACGCCTCCGTCACGGGTAAATGCCGCGATTTCGCCGGGGCTTAACGAGCTGTTTCCGGGATGGGTTTTCGCGAAAAGCCCGTACACGCTTTTCAGAAGCGAAAAGAAGTTCGCTGAAAGGGGCGACCCTTCGTTTTCGATTTTTCGGGAGGATATTGTCCGTCTGGCGGTCACAGCGAGGGACGCCCTTGTCAATGCAGTCCCGTCTGATTTTCACACAGAAAGGACGATTGCCGGAGCCGGCAGAAACTACATTGCTGAAAGCTCGCGCCTTGAGGGAATAAAGGCCTACTCAAAGTGCATTGAGTACTTCTGCCTCTCCGCGCTTTTCGAGCGCCTCAAAACGGGGGCTGCATTCCCCGACGGTTCCTACGCCGCTGAGCTCTTCAGCGCTGAGGGCTTCAGTAAAAACAGCGACGCAGACAACCTCAGAAGGTACTCTGAGCTTCTCACAGAGATGGCCAGTTCGGTTATGTCGTGCAAGGAGCGGGACGACATTCGAGGCAGGGGCATCATTGACTCGTACGGTTCGGCAGTAATAGAAGCCGGCAGGGACGCTGTTATTGCCTCTTTCAATTCAAAGACCGCCCGTATCAGAGAGGAGATCGAGAGGCTGCTTCAGACAATTCAGTAGCTTATTCCCTTCAGCGATGCCACAGCGCCCACAAGCCCCTGAAACACGGGGACGGCTTTTTTTGACAGCGACAGCGACGGCAGCGCGGCGGCCGCTTCCTCAATGAGCCTGTCATGTTCAGCGGCGGTCTTTTCATGCGCACCGCTTTCAACGATCAATCTCCGCATTTTTTTTACACCTGCTTCAGTTTTGCGGGGGGATAAGAACAGTTTCAGAAAGGCCTCCTTTCCGCGACTGTCGAAGGCATCAATGGCGTTCTGTATAAGAAGCGTCATCTTGCCTTCAGCGAGGTCCGAATCAGATGGCTTGCCTGTCTCAGTCTCGGCGCCGAAAACTCCGAGCAGATCATCCCTTATCTGGAATGCCATTCCAAGCGGTATGGCGAAGGCCCTGATGGCTTCCTCCTCTGCCGGATCGTCCGGGCCGGCGAGCACCCTTCCCATGAGAAGCGGATACATTATTGTATAGTAGGCAGTCTTCAGCTTGCTTATAGTTAAAGGCGTGTCCTTCGGAGAGCCCAATCCACCGCCCGATGACATTTCAATATCGAGAACCTGCCCCCAGGCCGTCATTTCGTAGGTCGACGCGAAGACCGAGAGAAAGCGCCTTCTCGCACGGTTGCAAATCTCTGCCGAGGCTACAAGCTCAAGCGCGTTGGAGAAAATGACATCTGCCAGAACAACGGCGACTCCCGCTGCCGAGGACATATCAAAGGGCGGCCGCCCCATTCTCTCACCGGCCATCACATGGAGGGCGCTTCCGCCCCTTCTTGACTCGGAGCGGTCAATAATGTCGTCCTGCACAAGGAGAAAGGAGTGCATGAGCTCCACCGCCGCGGCAAGCTTAACGGCCTCCTCCATGTCAGATTTGCCCTTTTTGTAGCCGGAATAGGAAGCCAGCATGACAAGAGGCCTTACGCGTTTACCCGGCCTTGACGAATATGCAGCAAGGTCTCTGTAGTAATGCTTCATGAAGGGAAACGCCGCGTTTTTCACCTTGCTTTTATAAAATGAAGAAATACATCCGTCTATAAGCGGAACATACTCCTTCGAGAAATTCAAAAAACCGTCCATTCCACCCGCCTTCAGATTTAGTCACTCAATTAAGAGCCCGTTACTGAAGTTGTCAAGGATTTATGATTTCGGATTTCTAATCGTCCGTCTCGTCTTCACCCGGATCGGAAGCTGACGATACAGCAAGAACCCCGGCGATTGACTCATCAGGAAGGGTTTCCACTTCACGAAGCCGTGATGTTATCCTTCTGGTCCGCACACCTGTTTTATCGAGCTCCGCTCTGGCGGCGTCAAGCTTCTTCCTCGTCTGATCAAGAATATCGCCGAACTTCCCGAACTCGGTCTTTACCGCTCCGAGGACCTGCCAGACCTCTCCGGTACGCTTCTCGATTGCGAGCGTTCTGAAACCCATCTGCAGGCTGTTTATAAGTGCGGACACCGTGGTCGGTCCGGTCACCGTTACTCTGTAGACATTCTGCAGCTTTTCAAAAAGCCCCGGTATACGCAGGACCTCAGCATAGAGCCCCTCGAAGGGCAGGAACATTACCGCGAAATCGGTGGTGTGAGGCGGTTCAATGTACTTATCGCGTATATCCCTGGCTGACTTCTCAATGTTAGCGGAAAGAAGCTTTACGCTCTCGTCTATGAGCGCTCTGTCTCCGGCCTCGTAGGCGGAGAGAAGACGCTGGTAGTTTTCTGTTGGGAACTTGGAGTCTATTGGAAGCCAGATAAAATCGTTGGCCCCTGTCTTGTCAGGTATTTTGACGGCAAACTCGACATTCTCACGGCTGCCCGGCTTTGTCATGACGTTTTTCGAGTACTGCTGCGGGGTCATCAGCTGCTCGAGTATTGCCGCGAGCTGATATTCTCCGATAACACCCCGCGATTTGACGTTGGACAGCACTTTTTTCAGGTCGCCCACCCCTGTCGCGAGGGTCTGCATTTCTCCGAGTCCTTTCTGGACAGATTCAAGCCGGTCGCTGACAAGCTTGAATGACTCCCCAAGCCTCTTCTCAAGGGTTGAGTGAAGCTTTTCATCGACGGTTTTACGCATCTGCTCAAGCTTTTCGTTATTATCTCTCTGCATAGACGAAAGACCATTGTCTACTGACTTGCGGATGAGTTCAAGATTGGACGTAATCTTTTCCTCGAAGTGTTTCAGTGTTGATGAAAGCTCCGTTCTGCCCTCTCTGGCATCCTTCACTGAAAAGGACTGGAGGCCGTCCACCTTCTGCTGAATGAGGTTGGTGAACCTTGTAAACTGTTCACCCAACTCTCTGCGAAATTCCTGAAAATTTACGCCGTACTCCTTTCTGTTGGCCGCGAACTCTTCCCGGAGTGACTTTCCGTATTCGGCCAGCCTGTTTTCAAACATTTCAAGTTTAGACTGAACAGAACGCGCCGAAGCTTCACGCCCAGAGAAAAGGTTCACCAGATTTATTACGATAAGAAGTGCAATTGATACAAGGATTATGATCTCAGACATAAACGATCTCCATAAATTTACAAGAGGCTTGAATGCACAACAGCTCTACACTGACAGCGTTACTGCTGTCAAGGTATCGTTACCGTTTTTAAAAAGATACCCTTTGAAGGTACAGGATGGTTTTTTTTGATTATTTACTGCTTGATTGCCCTGACAAAGATATAATCAATCATTTTTTTTCTGTGAACAAATCCAAGAAGCCATGATATGAATGTCAATGAAAGACCTATTCTAAAACCCCTTATTCTGACGGCATTTTTTATTGACTCCCATCTGAGATTGTATTTGGAAAAACCAGGATAAACGTCGGCCCCTGCAGTCTCGAAGCTGTCAATTTTAAAGCCGATCTCTTTTATTAGCTCTTTAAGATCTTGAGCTTTCATCCAGTTCTCTCTTGGCATAAACCACCTCCTGGCACAGAATTCCCCGGCAATCTTCTTCAACCGGCTCCCTTCCTCGTATCCAAAATCGACAATAATATCAGAAAGGAGAAGTACCCCTCGAGGTTTGAGAACACTAAACGCGCTTCGCAGGAACATCTCCCGCGTATGAAAATGGGCGGGGCCTTCTATTGCTATTACATAGTCAAACATCCCGGAAGGAAATTTCAACTCAGCCGCATTCATTTTCCTGAATTCTATTCTCTCATCAAGCTTTTGCGCCCTTGCCTGTCTGCGGGCAAACGAAATATGAGGTCCGGTTATATCTATGGCGACAATTTTATCGGGCTTGATCTTATCAAAAATTCTGAATGTTTCCGCTCCGTAGCCGCAGGCCGCGTTAAGTACTTTCGTCCCGCGTCTTACTTTTTTTTCTTTTTTCAGCACCTTCTCAACGAGAGCGTCCACTGCCCCGTGATAGTCCATTACGCCGCCCTTCCAGTAACCAAATGAGAGATATCCACCCTCCTGTGTACCACGCACGTCCGACCCATGGCTGTAAAAGCGCTCAACCTTTTTTTCATGAGAAAGCTTCATACAATTATCCTCGTATATGATTGCCTAAAAGCTAATAATAGCGGCGGTTTAAATCAAATTTTCGTTTCTACAGATGTCACTTCACATCCTCAGATTAAAACATCTTCCTGTCCTCAACCGGCCTCTTTAATAGTTGATACACATCTTCTGTCCTTACAGATTAAAACGCAGGCAGGAGTAATGTTTCGCTGATCAGAAAGTATTTTTGTGAGGATGGAGTTTTTCTGTGGTGATTAACAGATTAGCGGACATCGTGTTACAGAGTTCCTGCCGCTTACATGTGAAGCGGCAGGTGCATAAATTCCAGACAAAGTCTAATTTAAGCTGAAGGCCGAGGTGAGCTTTTGGGCATTCGGATCGGAGCTTTCTGCCACGATAAGCTCGTACTGCATGTCTTCGATTACCATGCTCTGAGAGGCCTTGTCCCAGTAGGCGAGATCTGATGGCTCAATGTACATGACTGCCTTTTCTGTTTCTCCTCCAGCAATGTCAATCCTGTCAAAGCTGAAGAGCTGCTTGACCGGACGGCCCCAGGCGTCGTCAAGCTGTGACTGACTGAAGCCTACATAGGCCTGCACAATCTCTGATGAATCGTACTCTCCGTTGTTTGTGACATCGACGCTCACCTTGACAAGCCTGGTTCCTTCATCATTGACGTAGTTAGGATCGACCTCCAGGTTGCTGTAGCTGTAGGTATTGTAGCTCAGTCCGTAACCAAACCAGTAGCGGGGGCTTTTGTCTTCTGTTTCGGCCAGGTCCTTCTCAAAGAAGCGGTAACCGTGGTAGTAGCCGTAGTTGTATTCTTCTGTTTGTCTGCTCGAAGGATAAAAGGGCAGTTGTTCGTCTGAACGCGGCCATGTCACAGGGCTTTTCCCTGAGAAGCTGACAGCTCTGACCTCCTGCGGCTCGCCTGTCCACATGTTATGATCGAGTGTCTGTCCGAAGACGAGCTCGGCTATGGCCTGGCCGCCGCACATGCCGGGGTACCATGCCTGAACAATCACATCGACATCATTTACAAAGTCCTCGACGAGAACGGCTGAACCGCTCTCAATGATCACCATAATCTTTAGGTCAGGGTTGGCCGTTTTCGCTTCAACTGCCGCTTGTATGTTGCCGAGGTCACGCTCTGGCAGCGAAAGTGAGGAACGGTCCATGTCTTCACCTTCTGGAGCCGTCAATTCAGGTGAATAAAAATTAGCAGGGGTATAGGAGCATACAATGATTGCCCACGAAGCTGTCTTAAGCGTGTTCAAAGCCTTCTCATCCTCGTATTCCTCATCATTGATCGCAAAGTAGACATAATCTATATCTTTATTCCCAGTAAAATACTTAACGTGTTCTTCCCCGAGGAATTCAATGAATCCCTGAAAGGGAGTGATGTCAAGGCTGGCATGCATGGTAGAAGAGATCGCATTTGATGAACCGAAATCACCGGTGCGTGCTTCATTGGAATATTGCCCAAGCATGACCGCCGGGTGTTCAGATGTAATGCTAACCGAACTACTGCTGAGTGGAAGAAAGCCACCGACAGATGACTCTGTGCTTCGGCTGCCGTCCTTTAAGAGGACGATTCCTCTTCTCGCGATCTCAAGGCTCGCCTGAATGGACTCCGGTCTCTGCAGCCCTTTGGTGCTCTGATAGGCGTGGTACTCGTCTTCCTGGCCTACACCATAGGTAATTGAGAAATCGCGTCCGTAGTCCAGCATTCCATATTGTATTTTTCTAAACAGTATGCGTGCGACCATGGGGTCTATATCACATTCGTGTATAGTTCCAGAACAAATAGCATTTAAAAGTTGCGGGCCGTATACAAATTCATAATCTTCTATTCCGGATGAATAGGGCATCTCGATTCCCAGTTGGACTTCGACGGCCTTTTCAGTTGATTCCGCAATTCCATACCACTGCGTAAGTGTGTATCCCTTAAAATCCCACTCGCCTCGGAGAATATCTTTCATAAGCTCTCTGTTGGACGCGCAGTAATCTCCGTTCACCCGATTATAGGCCGACATAACGCCTGCCGGGTCTGACTTGTCGATGGTCTTCCTGAACTGGGGCAGAAATACCTCGCGGAGTGTTCTCTCGTCAACAACGGCGTTGATCAGCCGGCGTGGGTTTTCAACACCCGATACAGCGAACTCGGATATTACCGACTGGACAGCGTAGGTGCGCCTGCCTTCAGCGTCATAGTATATGATCTTTCCGCTTTCATCAAGATCAGGTTTCCCATCACCGTCTTCGTCGGCAGCTCCCGAGTACTTTGTTCCATTTATGTGCGAGGAAGCCATTTCGCCAATAAGATATGAGTCCTCGCCGTAGGCCTCCTGGCTCCTGCCGTATCGCGGGTTGACTGTCTGGTTCAGATTGGGAGCGCAGAGGACGTAGTTGCCCAATGACCTCGTTTCAAGGGCGCTTATCTCGCCTACCATATATTCCGATTCCCGGTCAAACGAAGCAGCCCGTAGTGAAGCAACCGGAAATACGGTTGTGTACGAGTACTCCTGATCGGTCGTCATTGATTTGGCGCCGCGGGTCCCGTCGCTGAAAACCATGCTCGGAATATTGAGCCTAGCGTCGTATATCTGTGTCATCATTGACATGGTTGAAGATTGTCTTGGCCCTCCGCTCATCTGGTTGATCTTCTCTTCTAGGGTCATTCTTGAAGTTAGCTCTCTAGCCCGCTCAGAATCTGTTTCAGGAGGATCGATAGTAATCCTCTCCATTTCATCTCCACAGCCTGCAACGACAAACAACACCGGCAGTAAAACCCACAATAACAGCCTTTTCATCAAGTCCTCCTGAGGTCTTTAATTATCATTTTATATTGATATCTGCTTTTATGGACTATGTGTGTATTGGCAGAAAAAATAAACAAAATTTTTTTAATTACTGAAAAAACACTTTTTTTTCACAAATCATCATCAATAAAATTATTATTGCGCAAATCAACACAGCCTTCAGATTAGTTCCATCAGCCTTTCATGGAGAACGCAATGCTTGCTAAAAGAATAATACCCTGCCTCGACGTCAAGGACGGACGCGTAGTCAAAGGAATAAACTTTCTCAACCTTATTGACGCGGGAGACCCCGTTGAAAACGGCAAATTTTACGACGCAGAGGGCGCGGACGAGCTTGTATTTCTTGACATCACAGCTTCGTCGGACAGAAGGGCCATCATCCTCGACATGGTCAAGAATGTCGCTGAAACAGTTCACATTCCTTTCACCGTAGGCGGCGGCATACGCACCGTCGATGATGTCCGTATGATTCTTGAGAACGGGGCCGACAAGGTATCTATCAACACCTCGGCCGTTGAGAACCCCCGGCTCATTACCGAATCAGCCGAAAAGTTCGGTTCCCAGTGTATCCTCGTGGCAATTGACGCAAAGAAAAATTCGGGGGGGGGATGGACTGTCTACCTGCACGGGGGCCGTACTCCTACCGAACTGGACGCGGTTGAGTGGGCAAAGCGAGCGCGCGATCTGGGCGCGGGCGAAATACTCCTTACGAGCATGGACAGGGACGGCACAAAGGCCGGCTACGACATTGAGCTTACGAGCGAGGTTTCCAGCGCGGTTGACATCCCTGTGATAGCCTCCGGCGGAGTCGGAAACATTGAGCACATGTACGAAGGCCTGACAGACGGTAAGGCTGACGCGGTTCTTGCCGCCTCAATATTTCATTTCAGAGAGCATACAATAAAAGAAGTTAAAGAGCTGCTATCCTCACGGGGCCTGCCGATGAGAATGGTTAAATAAGAGACTATTTCAAAAGAAAGTAAATCACTGTTCCAAGCAGAAGAAGCACGCAGGCGCCGGTAGCAATCATCCAGACCGGACTGATCTTAGCGGAAGACGCGCTCTGAGCCTTCGCAAGCGCGGCCGCCCCGCTGTCATCAATAGCGACTTTGATATTCTCTTCCTCTTCGTATATCTTCGCGTATATTCCTTTGGCAACGACAGCGTTAATCCTGTATCCGCCTGCCGGATCGTGTTTGATTGATACAATTCTCCCGGTTATGGCCGAGAACGCCCCGCTCTCTTCATCATAGGCGTTAAATGCCTTCGCGAGCTGAACAGACTTGGGGGTTTTGTCGACAAGCTTGATTTTTACCCTCTCCCCTTCTGAAAGCTGCGACACATCCTTGCCCTTGATCGGCGACAGGATAAGGCTCGCGTTCACTACAAGCTTAATCTCCCTGCCGGAAAGAACATCTTCAGGGTTTTCAGGCTCTGCTTTTCCCTCTCCCTGTTCTTCGGTTTGAGGCTTCTGGAGGTCTTTCGGATCGATTTTTTTCCCGGTAATGGAGTAGACTTCCATGTCAAGCGAGGATGTCGGTTCGACATCGACACTGATTTTTATCTGCTGATACCCGAGCTTGGATTCAGCGACTTTTTTAAATCTGTGATTGAGAGCGATGGCGTCATTGAGGTCGATTAGCTTTTTTATCTCCGCAAGGGCAAGAGTGTCAAGGGAATGTACAATTTCCTCTCTGGCATGGTTGCAAAGAACCTGGTCATACTGGCCCTCATCCTGAATCTCCTTGAGCTGTTTTTCAAAGGTTCTCCAGTCGATATTCGTCTTAAGATCCTCTATGGAGAAAGAGGAGGTGACGAGAACAAATATGTTCATGACCTGGAGGTATTCGGGATGAAAGAAAATGAGGAAAGCTCCCGAAAGCGAGGAGGAAAAAAAACGCACTTTGATCGCAAAAATATCCCTGTAAGCGCCGGCGATCATTTTTTTTGCCTTTTCCGTGTCGCCGTGAGTAAAATGAACAGCGATATCCAGCTTGCGGGTCTGCTCTGCCAGAGTATCAGCAGCTGATTTTAAAACATCGGACATATTGCACCATTTCCCCGGACCGCCAGCAGCAGGCCTTAAATATTATGCCTTTTTATCACATTTTTAAGCCTTTCAAGAAAAACCCTGCGGTCAATGGGTTTCAGAATATAATCTGATATTCCCATCTTGATCAGATCCTGCATGACTCCCTTTGTTGTCTCTTCGCTGACAAAAACAACTATCGGCCTGGATGAACGCTGATTGAGCTCATACAGCATAGCGTATCCGTCAAGAACCGGCATGTCAAGCTCAGTCGTTATCAGATCAACAGGCTTATCGAGGGCATCAAGCTTGTTCAGCGCATCGCGTCCGTTTTCGGCCTGTGCCACGACATGATACTGTTCTGACTCAAGTATCTGAACGATAAGCTTCCTCTGAAAATCTCTGCTTTCAGCTACTATCACTCTGTAAGGCTTCCCGCCCGGTCTCAATCCGTCGGGAGTCTTTGTATTTAGATTGGGAAAATCATCTCTGGGCATTGACGAACTCCATAAGGCGTAAAAATTCCGATATTAGAATTTAGCAGATTCATCATCCCGGGCAACATCGGCTCAGGAAGCACCTTGCTACCGATAAACCCGTAATATGTGAATGTCAATTCAAATTAAGAAAATGAATGAATATTGGTGGGCCGGATAAAACCGCTACCTGCCACCCGTCCAGGTACAAATAGTTAAAAAGACTGTTTTTATTCAACCCAAAAATGATTTTTTCTTAACTCACTGAACTGCTCGTTTTTTTACAATTGACCTGAAGATTGGATTGTAATCGAATACATTATTTATGTAAAGTGTCATAGAAAATGTCCTGCTCAAGTATCAGGCTCTTGCCGCGGTATTCAGCTTTAATACTGGCACAGCAGACACAGAATTATATTCCAGGAGGCGGAACCCGGGAATGAACATCATAAGCACACCGCTCAGAATCCTCACCTTTCTGGGAGCTGTTATTGCTGCAGGCTCCCTTTTTGCGGCAAACATCTACAGTCCATCTCTCGAATGGCGCACTATTGAAACAGCCCATTTCCGCATTCACTTCCACCAGGGGCTGAAGGAAATGGCGCTCAAAACAGCGGTTATCGCGGAGCGCACTCACGAAAAGCTCGCCCCCCTTGCCGGATGGACGCCTTCCGCTAAAACTGAAGTGGTGGTTGTCGACAACACCGACTGGTCAAACGGAAGCGCGACACCATTTCCCGTAAACCGCATTGAGATATACGCCTCAGCGCCGGGTCCGGACTCTGTGCTTCACAACTCGAGCGACTGGATAGAGACAGTTTTCACCCATGAATACACTCATATCCTCAACCTCGACATGATTACGGGATGTATCTCCCTTTCACGTGTCTTCCCCGGGCGGATATTCTTCCCGGGCATCTTTCAGCCCATGTGGCTCATTGAAGGAAACGCTGTTTTCAATGAATCCATGGACGGCAAACACGGCCGGAACAACAGCAGCTACGCCGACATGATTATCAGAACAGAGGTCTATTCAGACAGGTTCAAGGACATGAGCAAGGCGGCAGTCTTCCCCAGAGAGTGGCCGGCTGGACGTGTGCCCTATATCTACGGCGGCCGTTTTCTCGAATTTCTTGACAGAAAGTACGGCAAGGGAAAGTCAGCGCAGATATTTGAGGCTAATTCAGACAACCTGATTCCGTACATGCTGTGCTGGAACTCGAGGGAAGTTTTCAGAAAGAGATTCCCAACGCTCTGGGATGAATGGAAAAATGACATCTTCAGGTCAAATAGAGAAATAATCGACAGAATCAAAGCCGACGGCCTCAGCGCAGAAACTGTTATATCGCCCGAGTCGACAATGGCGCTAATGCCCATAGCCGGGCCTGACGGCCGTGTATACTACGCTGAACAGTCACAGCGGAGCTACACAAAGCTGGTCTCAGTCAACACCGACGGCAGCGGATGGAAGGAACACTGCAAGCTGTACGCGCCTCTTTGCCTCTCGGCTGCGCCGGACGGCTCTGTGTTCGTTGCCGATGCCGCGGTATACAAAAACTTCAGCATCTTCGGAGAGGCGTACAGCTTTTCCGGCGACTACAACAGGCTCACCGGGGGAAAAAGGATCAGCCACCTTGACACAAGCCCTGACGGATCAAGGGTTCTTTATATCACTTCCTCAGCTGGAAAATACTCGCTTTGCGAATCTCCGGCTGACTTCACCAAGACAACCTATATTCTCAAAGACAGCTCGGTTCAGCTTTCCTTCTGCCGCTATTCCCCCGACGGGAAAAGGGCCGTGCTGTCATACAGAAAGGGCCGGCCGGAGGCCTCGATTGCCTTGATAGACCTCACTGACAAAACAGCGCAGTCGCTGAAGGCCCCTTTCAGCTGCATTCATCCTGCCTTTCACCCTGACGGAAGGCGCGTACTGTTCTCTGCCGACTCCAACGGCGTTTACAATTTGCATGAATACAACCCTGATACGGGCACCATTTCCCGAATTACAAATCTGATCGGCGGCGCGTTCCATCCCGGAGTGATTGACTCGGGAGGAGGTGTGGTCTACTCCTCGTATCACCCGGACGGATTCAGCCTTGCGGTTTCACCATATCCGCGGAAGGCTTACTCTTCCATAAAAGCTGAGTCCCGGCCCCTTGCCGGAGACTACTTCGGTGAGTCCACATCCTCCCCTGAGTTGGAACATATCACTGACAGGCCTTACTCCCCCTTTCCTTCGGCGCTGCCGCAATTCGCTTTGCCATCCTTCGGCATTGACGCGGTTGAGGTATACCCCGGAGGATATGACAGCTTTCTTTCCTTCTCTACTTACGCCTATGATGTTCTATACAGACACTCTTACGGGCTCGCGGGCGCGTACTACTTTGAACAGCGCAGAGCCCTGGTAAACATGTACTATACCTATTCCGGGCTCTATCCCGACCTGACCGGGGGCTTCGCCGACAGCACTCTTATTGCCGGCCGGGATCGCTTTCCCTGGTCGGAGCCGGAAACTGACTCAGCCGTTTCACGAAAGCGCTACCGAATGGCCTACGCTTCGATGGCTCTGCCGTTCAGGGAGATTGACTGTGATTCCAGGCTGTCTCTATCGTACTTCTACAATAAAAAATACACCGACCGCTATTATCAGGATACAAAAACGACCACATTGGCCAACGAGTCCTTTGTTCAGTGCTCTTTTTCATATATGGGCGATGAGGCCTATACCTATTCAATCTCACCTGAAAACGGAAAAAGATTTCTTTTATTCGGAAATATTTATAACCGCACTATTTCTTCCGATAATAACTTTGGCAAGGCCGCGGGTGAGTACTATGAGTATCTGCCCGGTTTCGCGTTGAATCACGTTGTGGCTCTGAACATCAGAGGCGGCGGCTTTTTTTCCAGGCCGGCCGGGGAAGACGGCTTTTATCTGGGAAAATACGCTTCAGGGGCCGTTGTAGGGCCCTCCGCTATTGAAGACGTGTTCGGAATAAGAGGTTATCCGGCCTCAGCTGACATGACGGGCGACTATATAGCAGCCGGCTTTCTGGAATACCGTTTCCCGCTCATCCAGATGGATCTGGCCTCGGGGAACTTCCCGCTCATGTTCAGGGACCTGTGGATTAAGCTCTTTGCCGAATCAGGCAATGTATGGTCAAGCAGGCTGGATTTTTCTGAAACAAAGGTGAGCGCAGGAGTACAGCTCTACGCTAATCTGACACTGGGCTACAATGTCGATTCATTCGGCTATATCGGTTATGCAAGGGGCCTCCAGAGCGGAGGCGAAAATCAGGTTTTCTTTGGTTTTGGGATTAATTTAATGGGATACGCAGCTTCAGACCGTAAAACACTTGATTATTTCCTTTGAACAAATAAAATTTGCAGCAAATAAACTATATTAACGCCCTATAGGAGCTATATTTTGACTGAATCTTCTCCCGACTTTATAATCAAACCAGCCGACTACAAGGAAGCTATTAAAAACAATGAAGATTTCTACATTCAGTTTAATACGCTGACTCCCTCAGTAGAAGCTCTTATAATAAGAATTATACACCGGTACCTCGAAGAATATGACATTCTCTATATCAAGGATACTGTAATATCCGTTGCCAAAGAACTCATAAACAACGCTATCAAGGCAAACCTCAAGAGACTCTATTTCAAACTCAAGGGCCTTGACATCAGCAAAACCGAAGACTATAGAAACGGCATGGAGCACTTCAAGCAGGAGGCCTACCACGACGATGAGCAGAATTTCCTTGAAAAGCTCAAAAACTCAAATTTTGTCGTCAGGGTTGCATTCAAGACATTCGGGGAGCAGATTCACCTCAGCGTAATTAACAACATTGAGATACTTGAAGCTGAGCTTAAAAAGATTCAGTCAAGGATATCAAAGGCTTACAAATACAAGGATATCTCTGACGCTTTTGAAGATGTTCTCGATGAATCAGAAGGCGCGGGGCTGGGACTCATCATGGCAATGATGCTGTGCAAGAATACAGGCCTGGGACCCGACTCGTTCAAGATATTCAGAAAGGATGACCGCACAATAGCGACTCTATCCATTCCTCAGAATCTTGTAAAAAAAGAAAAGAACGTTGAGATTACAGAGAAGCTTGTCAAAGAAATTGATGAGATACCTGCATTCCCTGAAAACATAGCAGCCATTCAGAAGCTTTGCACCTCACCTGACGTTACGATAAAAGAGATTTCAGAGCATATTTCGCGTGACCCCGCCCTGACAACATCCATACTCAAGCTCGCAAATTCAGCGGGTTATCTGACCATCAGGAAGGTAGACACAATAGAAGAAGCAGTCATGAAGATAGGCATTAAGGGAATAAACACCCTGCTTGTCGCTTCAGGCGCTTTTAATATTATGGACTCAAGGTACAAGCGCTACGAGGCTATCCGTAAAACCTCGTACAAAAGAGCGTTCTACGCTCAGAAGCTTTCACTCCACTCTCATCAGAGCAAAAACAGCGAATTCGCTTACCTGGGCGCTCTTCTCGCAGACATTGGCAAGATTGTGCTTCTTTCAATCGACGAAAAGCTCCAGGAAAAGCTAAAACAGATCGCAGGATATAAGGGCCTGGAAGACACGAATCTCCTCGAAGAGATTTCACTCGGACTCAGTCACAGCACTCTCGGCTCACTTATCGTCAAAAAGTGGCGTTTCAACGACGCGCTTATTACCGCCATTGAATTGAACAGAAGGCCCCACCTCGCTCCGGACAACCTGAAGCAGCTTATCTACACAATATACATTGCCGACTGCCTTGTCGAAATTGAGTCACGCAGGTTCAGATTCGACTTTATCGATGAAGACGTTCTCGATTATCTCAACCTGAACAGCAAAACCCAGTTTGAAAAGCTTCACAGCACCTTAAAAGAAAGCTACGAATCTCAGTCCTGACAGGTTCCCGGAGCCATTTACAGCAAGTTATTTACTTGACGTATATCCAGTCAGAAGAGAAAATCTCTGTGTCTTGCGGCATATTGCCGGCATAAATGATTTAATCGGGTGGAATATGTTTTTTCAGGAACTAATATCGAAGCTAAACGAATACTGGGCCGCTCGCGGTTGTGCAGTCATACAGGGATACGATCTGGAAGTTGGCGCCGGAACCTTTAATCCATCAACTTTTCTTCGGGTTCTTGGGCCTGAGCCCTGGAACGCGGCCTATGTTGAGCCGTCAAGAAGACCCACAGACGGACGCTACGGCGATAATCCGAACAGGCTGCAGCACTACTACCAGTATCAGGTTGTCATGAAACCCTCACCGGCTGATATTCAGGACATGTATCTCGACTCACTCAGATTCCTGGGCATTGACCTTAAAGAGCACGATGTCAGGTTTGTTGAAGACGACTGGGAGTCCCCGACCCTCGGCGCAGCAGGACTCGGTTGGGAAGTATGGCTCAATGGAATGGAAATTACTCAGTTCACCTACTTTCAGCAGTGCGGCAGCATTGAGCTCTCTCCGGTAACTGCAGAGTTGACCTACGGGCTTGAGCGCATCTGCATGTTTATTCAGGGCGTGGACAGCGTATTCGACATTAAATGGAACGACAGGCTTTCATATAGAGATGTCCATCACAGAAGCGAATTTGAGTTTTCACACTACAATTTCAATATTGCCGACACTTCACTCTACTTTAAACTGTTTGATCTCTACGAAAAGGAATGTCTGTCAATTCTCGATAATGGTAACATCGATCTGGTCCTGCCGGCATATGACTTTGTTCTCAAATGCTCACATGCTTTCAATATGCTCGACGCCCGAGGAGCCATTTCTGTAACTGAAAGGGTTGGCTATATTGCCAGAGTCAGGAATATAGCAAGACGCTGCGCAGAGCAGTATGTAAATATAAGGGAATCCATGGGTCATCCCCTTTTGAAGGGATGATGAGGACATCTTCAGATGGAATCCGGATTTATTAAACTAGACGAATATCTTCAGAAGTACGACAAATTCGTGATTTCAACTCATGAGAGCCCCGACGCTGACGGCCTTGGGGCCGAAATAGCCTTTAATGAGCTTCTCCGTTCACTCGGGAAGATATCAATTATAATAAACTCGGATCCTGTCCCAGAAACGGTTAAGTTCATAGACGTTGAAAACGAAATCAACATCTACGACAGAGAAAATCCCGGCAAATACAACATAGAAGGCTATGCTCAATTCGTTCTGGATACAAACGACTATGAAAACATCGGAGCTGCACACTCATATTTCAGCTCGAAGGTTTCAGGTCTTTTCATAATCGACCACCATGAGGGAGACCGCAACAAATTCGAGAAAAATTTCATCAAGGTTGAGGCCTCTTCTGCAAGCGAAATAATCTATGACATTATACAGTACTACAAAAAGCCTCTTTCATTTAAA
This sequence comes from Spirochaetota bacterium, assembly GCA_963663865.1. Lineage (GTDB taxonomy): Bacteria > Spirochaetota > UBA4802 > UBA4802 > UBA5550. The sequence continues at coordinate 1,521,685 of OY760686.1, read as the reverse complement.
TCGGCCCAGGCTATCTACACAGGAATGCTCTTTGACACGGGCTCTTTCCGCTATCCCAAAACCTCGGCCTGGACTTACCGAATAGCAGCCCACTGCATGGAGATGGGAGCAGACCCCTTTCTCTGCTACGAGCACCTTTACGAAAGCAACACGCTCTCCAGCTTTGAACTTAGAAGCCGCATTCTGTCAAGCATGGAGGTTCTGGCGGGCGGCAAAGTCATAGCTCTCAAACTGACACGCGATATGCTTCACGACTCTCATGCGGCTTTCGTTGAAGGTGAATCCGCGATTAACCTTCCCCTGACAGTTAAGGGCGTCAGAGCGAGCCTGCTCGTGAAACAGGACTATGAAGGCCCGGTAAAAATCAGCATGCGGACAAAAGGCGACTACAACGTGGCCGAAATCGCTATGGCCAACGGCGGCGGAGGGCACAAAAACGCCGCCGGTTTCAAATCAAATCTCAGCTTTGACGAAGCCTACGCCCATGCTGTAAAAAGCGTATGCGGCCTTTTTGAGAATGAACAGAATTTAGTCAAAACTCCTTGAAAATCAGGCGTTAAAAGTGCCCGGGACACATTTACACAGGTGTACCAGACACTAAAAAGCGATATTACAATCCGGAAAGATCCGGCCTTTGTGAAAGTCTTGCCGGAGACTGCGACACAACTTTAGCCGCGCAGAAGCTTGCAATCTTTCCTGCCATATCCGGCTCCATCCCCCTGCACAGGCCGTGGAGTATGCCCGCGGCGTACATGTCCCCTGCTCCATTGGTATTGACAACTTCAGCAGCAAATGGCGCTATTGAATAGACCCTGCCTGCTGTTTTAATCAGGCTTCCCTCAGCCCCGAGCTTAACAACCGCAAAAGATACGGATTCCGCCAGATCATTCAGAGCATCTCCCTTTTCACGCCCGGTAAAAGCCCTGGCCTCGTCCTCGTTGACAAAGACGATATCTGCATATGTTTTAAGCACATGAGAAAATCGGTCGTGTATTCTTCCAATTAGTGCCGGATCAGCAAGGTCAACCGACACGAGAGTCCCGCTATTCGCCGCAATCTCCATTGCCTCTACGCACGCCGAATACAGATTGTCGTCTTCAAAGAGGTATCCCTCAAGATGCAGTATCTTTGATTGGGCCACTGCTTCTGTTGAGATATTTTCTTTTCTGAATTTAAGCGCTGCACCGAGATGTGTCGCGAATGTTCTTTCCGAGTCCGGTGTGATAAGCGTTATTGCCAGCCCCGTCATTCCTTCAGCTGTCGAAAGCTCAGGCTTTACTCCAGCGGCAGCGGTTTCTTCGATATATCTTTTGCCGTTTACATCAGCTCCGACGGTCCCCATAAACACTGTTGATGCGCGCAGCAAAGCTGCCCCGGCAACAGTGTTAGCTGAACTTCCTCCTGCAGTAATCTCAGCACTCATAGAAGACATTTTTCCCTGAATTCCCAGGCTTTCAGATTCACCAACAAGATTCATTGTCCCATGTCCGAGCTTAAGCTCACTCAAAAAATCTTCATTAACTTTAACCGTCATGTCGAGCAACGCTGAGCCTATTCCGGAGATGTCGTATTTGCTTTCTTTTTTAATATCCATTTAATCCTCATAATATATAATCAGTTAATACTGCTAATGCGCAATAGCGATAGGTATCATGCTTTTTCAAGGTTATATTTTACATATAATCCATTGGGCCGTCTATTCGTCCCTCAATAAACTGTTGGGCGTAAACATTGCCTCCTGAAAAAAAATCGCCGCACCTTCCGTCGAAAACCGCTGTTCCCGCGTAAAGAAGCATTATTCTGTCCGCTGTCTTTTCAGCAAAACTCATGTCATGTGTTACGAGAACAGACGTAGTTCCAGATGTCTCCGCGATTCCCAGCACCAGATCGGCTATTGAATCGCTGAGAACCGGGTCAAGTCCCGCCGAAGGATCATCATAAAGGATAATATCGGGCGACATGCACACGGCCCGGGCAAGTCCCGCTCTTTTCTGCATTCCGCCAGAAAGCTCTGACGGATACTTGTTCTCGTTTCCCGAGAGCCCTACCCGCTTGAGAGACGACATGACCCTGTCTCGAACTTCGTCTTCAGAGAACTCTCTTCTTCTAAGTCCGAACGCGGTATTGTCAAAAACATTCAGATAATCGAAAAGTCCACCTTTCTGAAAAACATAAGCGGTTGACGACTCCGAACCGTCAGGTTTTTTTCCCAGAAAGACGCTCCCCCTTGAGAAAGGGAAAAGGCCGGCAATGGATTTAAGAAGCAGAGTCTTTCCGCATCCGTTTCGTCCTAAAACCGCAACGGTCTCCCCAGGCGAGACCGATATATCAATGCTGTCAAGTATCATCCTGCCTTCGAAATCAATTCCAAGCTGTTCGGTTCTAATCATGGCATCACCGGCATACAACATTTCAGTATCTCCTGGCACGGTACTCCTTCAGCGAATTTAAAATATTAAGGTAAGATATGTATCTATCTTCATCAATGTCCCCACGTTCAACATGATCCTTAACCTCACACTGAGGCTCATGATCATGCGTGCATCCGGAAAACCTGCACCTGCCCCTCAACTTCGCGAACTCCGGAAAAAAGTCCTGTAAGTCTTCAGGCTCAATGTCCATAAGACCAAATTCGCGCATTCCTGGAGTGTCAATTACACCGCAGCCTTCATCTCTCATAACCAGCTGGACATTAGTGGTTGTGTGCCGGCCCTTCCCGGTACTTTCAGATACATCTGTTGTTCTCAATTCCAGCCCCGGATACACAGAGTTCAGAATACTTGACTTCCCGACTCCCGAATAGCCGGTAAAAACAGATATCCCCTTGCCGAGAAGCTCCCTGACATCATCAATGCCGCTGCCGTCGAGGGCGCTGACCTCAATGATCCTGAGGCCAGACAGTGCATAATAGCGCTGTATGTAGCCGCGAGTGAAATCATCTGCCAGATCGCTTTTATTTATAAAGAGAAGAGTCTCAACCGACTCTTTCATCCCCCTTACGAGAATTCTGTCCACAAACCTCGGATTCAACCTTGGCTCTCCGTAACACTGTATGACAACAATGCGGTCAATATTAGCCGCAATCACATCCTCTTTTCTTGATGAGGAATCCTTTCTGGAGAACATATTGCGCCTGTCGCAAATTGAGGTTATCAATCCGCTGCCGTCATCAAGGATCTCAAACTCGACCTCATCGCCGACAGCCGCCGGGTCAGAGAACCTTTTCATTCTTTCATCTCTTCGTATGGCTCCCCTGAGTGAGCAGTCAAAGACCCGTCCACCGGCCAGTACATTGTAGTGACGGCCGTAGATCTTAATAATTTTACCGTTCAATCAAAAGCACCATTTTTTTTACTAAAGATATTTTCCCTTCCAACCGATAATAAAACAACAAGTATAGATATGGTATTTCCCTCCCGATTTTATCATATTGAAACTTGGCACTGCTTAACAAAGCTGAAGGCAGAATAGCCGCCCAGCTATTCTGCCTTCCCATTTTCGGGACCTCTTTCACTTTCAGGCACTTTTACAAGAAAAGCCGGCTCAAGGTTCAAAAGCTCGCCGGCGAGTGTACGGTTTCCGCCGACTCCCTTCACTCTGAAATGTACAATATATTCCAGGCCTTCGTGAAGCCCTCTGATCTTCTCAGCAGGAACATGAAGCACCTTCCTGTTGATATCAAACTCAACATCATAGTTTTTTTTATCATAGAAAACAATCTTTTCGAAGACGCGGTCAATGTACTTGAGTCTGAGACGCATGGTTATTTCTTTTCCGCTGTATTCATTCAGTTCGGACAGAATCTCCACCGCAGTTTTTGCCTCCGAATCTGATACAGACATACCGTTCTGCGCAGCGGCGCTTATATTGATGACGAAGGCAAGGAACATCGCCCCCAGCCACGCGGCTGAAGACTTTCTCATTTGAGTCCGCCGAGATAGCGTCATCTTTTTTTGCTTCCGCGTTTGAAAATTGAGGCGATTTTATTTAAAATGCCCTTTCCGGCTTTGGCCGGCCTGCCATCCCTTTTAACAGGTTTGAAATCCTCTCCATATTTGCTGCTGTAATACTGCAGCCTGTCCTCAAGCGAACCGCCTTTCTTTTGGGGAGTATTCGGCCTGCGGACCTTCTTATAGTCGGGCCTGTCCTTTCCGACTTTGACCGCCTTTGGATAAGACTTGTTTTCAGACTGATGCTGGCCTTCTCCGGAAGTCCTTACACGAGGTTTTTCAGTCCGCGACCTGTGAGCAGTGAGTTTTTCCGCGTCGCGCTTCCTGACTGAACGTCTATCCTTCCCACCTTTCTCCCTTTTGTCCTGTTCTGTATTCAGACGGAACCGCATTCCGGCACTCGCGTCATCCGCATAATCAGATTCCTCTGCCCAGACAACTGGAATTTTTATGCCCGTGTATCTTTCAATGGCTTCAAGGCCGTAAACGTATTTTTCACAGGAGAGGGATATAGCCCGTCCGGTTTTCCCTGCCCTCGCTGTCCTTCCAATGCGGTGGACATAGTTTTCGCAATCCTCGGGAATATCGTAGTTAATGACAAGCTCCAGGTCGTCGACATGCAGTCCTCTTGCTGCGACATCAGTAGCGACCAGAAAAGGAACCTCTCCTGATTTAACCTTGCTGATAACATCAAGCCTTTTTGACTGGGGAAGGTCTCCAATTATATACTGAACCTTATATCCGTTAATCGCCAGCCTTTTCGAGAGCTCGAATACCATCTGCTTTGTATTGGCAAATACAATAGCATTCGAAGGATTCAGCTTCTTCATTAAACCAAGCAGCAGATTTATCTTCTCAGATGTTCCTACATGATAAAGCTCCTGCGATATGTTGTCTACAGTTATGTTGTCAGGCGCGAGAAGTATCTCTGCCGGGTCGTTCATGTAATCCCACGCCAGGTTTCTTACCCTGAAATTAAGCGTGGCGCTGAAAAGCATTGTCTGCCTTGAGTTTTTGTCCTTCATTTTTTTGAGCATCCGCTTGATGTCAGGGAAAAAGCCCATATCAAAGAGGCGGTCCGCTTCATCAATAACAAGCATGTCAATAGACTTAAAATCAAGCTTGCCGCTGTTTGCGAAATCGATCAGCCTTCCCGGAGTTCCGATAATAAGCTGTACATTGTCCTTCAAAAGAGCTTCCTGCTTTCCGTAACCGACACCACCATAAAAACTCCCTGTTTTTATTCCGAGGTGCCTTCCAAGAAGTTCAGCTTCCTTTTCAATTTGAACCGCAAGCTCTCTGGTCGGAACTACAACAAGGGCTTTCTTTGAAGTCCTATCTTCCGATCTCATCATCACATTAAAGACAGTTATCAGAAACGCGGCCGTTTTCCCCGAACCGGTCTGAGACTGCACCATGACGTCACGCCCGCTCAGCGATTCAGCAAAGGTTTTTTCCTGCACCGGCATAAACTCGGTGAATCCGGTATCCTTTATTCCTTTAATCACATCTTCGTGAAGATTAAAACTGTTTAAATCCATATTAAATATTATCCATCATCGTAGTATTGTTATTTAATAGACGTACGTTTCACCGCTGCGCCTTACGGTAATAACACCGTTTTCATCGAGCTGCCGCATGATTTCTACGACAACTGCCCTTGCCTCCTCCGCTTCGGAGACCTTAACGGCCCCGATAGAATCCATTTCAGCCAGAATATCCGTCGCCCTGTTCTGGCTCATATTCCTGATAAGCTTAAAGCGCATATCGTCGCTCATACCCTTAAGAGAAAGGGCAAGAATGGTGTCGTCATTAACTTCATCTATGAGAATTCTGACATCTCTATTTGAAAGAGAAATGATATTCTCAAAAGAGTAAACCCTCTGTCTAAGAATTCCGGAGAGATCGGGTACTACGCCGTCAAGATTCTTAATGAGCTTTTTCTCACTGTCATAGTTCATATGCGCTATGATATCAACAAGTGCATCTACTCCGCCAGCACTTTTAAGGCTTTCTCCCTTCTCAAGATGCTTCCTGTAACTTTTTTTAAGGGTCGCGGCTATCCCTGCTGCTGCTTCAGGCGCAATCTTCTTGATTTTAGCCATCCTGACCGCGGCGTCACGCGAAATATTCTGAGGAAGGGCTTTCAAAACGGAAGCAGCAACGGCCCCCTTCAGGTAGTAGAGTGTCACTGCAATAGTCTGAGGCATCTCGTTTTTGAGAAGAGCCGCTGTTATTTCCGGATCTACATCCCGCAGAAAATCAAACTCACGGCCGACCTCGCGCAGCTTAATTTTTTCAAGAATTTCGGAAGCCTTCTCGTCGCCAAAGGCTGACTGAAGGAGAGTTCGGGCTCTATCCGTCCCTCCTTGAACATTAAACCTCGCATCGCGCAGCGCTGAATAGAACTCGCCTATGATATCCTCTTTCTCGGACGGATTGAGCTTTTCTAATCTGGCAATTTCAACGGAGAGTCTGGCAACCGAGTCTTCATCCATCTGCTTCATAATCTCCGAAGCCGCCTCAGGGCCCAGCATTACCAGAAGCGCTGCGGCCTTCTCAACTCCCGACATTTCATAAACAGATTTCATAACTCAGAGATTCCAGCTGAGAAAGTTTTTTTGGCGCATCATGACGGACCAACAGCCGCCAGCGGCGTGGTTATGACACCGAAGGGGCAGACTTCACTGCACTTGCCGCAGTCAGTACACTTCGAATAATCTATTACAGCGCGGAAATTTTCAACATGAATTGCATCGTATGGGCAGTTCTTCTCACAAAGCCTGCAGCCGGTACATCCGACCGAACAGGCCTTTTTCATAACAGGGACCCTGTCTGTGTTCCTGCACATTACCGTCACTCCGGTCCTGGCAGGCGCCATTGTTATAACGCCCCTCGGGCACGCGAAAGCGCAGCTGCCGCATCCAACACACTTATCCGGAAAAACCTCGGGTATCCGGTTATCGTTCATTTCGATTGCCGAGAACTGGCAGGAATCGACGCAGTCTCCAAAGCCGAGACAGCCATATTCGCAGCTCTTGTATCCTCCTGAAACAGCATGAGCCGCGGAGCAGCTCAGTGGCCCGGAATAGATAAATCTGTCAAATGAGTTGGCAAGCCCCCCCCTGCAATGAACCTTCGCGATCTCGGGCTCGGGGGCCTTGACCTCACCGGCAGACAAAATTTTACCTATCGCCCTTACTGTCTCGCTTCCACCCACAGGGCAAAGAGAAAAATCAAGGCCTTCAGTCACAATCTTCTCGGCGTAAGCGGCACATCCGGGAAATCCGCAGGCCCCGCAGTTAGCCCCTGGAAGCGCGTCTATGACCAGGTCAACCCTCGGGTCTTTTACAACCTGAAGTTTTATCTTCGCTACAGAAAGCACCAGGCCGAAACAAACGCCGACCGCGGCAAGCGCTGCCATCGCAGCAGGAGATGGGAACAGTGTATCCAGTATATTCATTGAATTACCATTGCATGAAACACTTAATTTTAACAATATAATGCCGAAAAAACACAGCCTGCCGCCCTTCTCAGGCTATGATACCAGAGACAGTAAACAATAATCATTTTCAAGAATATTTTTATTCTTGAAATTTTTTACTCTCTGTAATATAAAAGCGGCAGGATGACACCGTGGCCATTAGCGTTGCAAAAGCTGAAAGCTTAACTGTCGGTGTGAAGTCCTGTTTTTTAAGTATTAATTGGCCAGGTTCGCCTTCCCCGCACGCTGATACGGGACTATCGAGCCTGAGATAGCGGTTTAAGCATAAGCCGTACAAGTGATGGGAAAATGGATCATGAATTTAAAAGAAATGTTATGACCGCGGTCAATAACAGAGACGACATTGTTTTTGTGCTTTACTCTCTGATTGACGACACTGAGGACAAAATCCGCTATTCGTTGCTTAAACTCCTGACAAAATACCGTATCGAATCATTTTTCACCCCGCTTATTTCCTGTATAAAAGAATTAATCGCAAACGCCACAAAGGCAAACTCAAAACACATCCTCGTTAAGGAGGGTGCGATTTCCGACCCTGAAAACACAGAAAACGTAGTAAGCAGCATGAGATCAATACTCAACAACAGGGGTATTCTACAATACGGAATTAAGTGCAAAGAGTACCGATTGAGCACAAGACTGTATCTCAAATCGACAAAACAGGGTCCGGTCATTCAGGTCACGAATAACCTGCCTCTACAGGACAGGGAGATGAAGAAGATCGAAGGGAAGATGAAGCAGGCTTCAAAATACGACAGCATAGCCGAGTTTTTCATCGACAATCCCGACCCTGAGGCCGAAGGCATGGGACTCGGCATCTCAATGATCGTTGTGCTTCTGAAAAACATCAACATTCCATCTATAAACTTCAGGGTTACAACCGACGGCACCTCGAAAACAACAGCAAGAATTCTTATCCCTGTCCAGCATTAGAGCCTGCGGGCCTGTAAAACACACCGCTTTCCATTTCTGCCCTCTCAGCCTTACCTTCTTCACAGAGACGTTCAAGCACCATCTCAGCCTGTTCTTCTGTAAGACCGCTCATTGACGCAACATCTGCCGCAGTTGCCGGACGCCGCGCTATCGACTTCATCACCTCGCTCCCTGCATCTGAAGCCGGCTTTATAGACCCGTCAGTGGTGTTTTTTAAGGGGGGGATATCAACCCTCAGAGGACCGAACATCTCCGCTATCGAAGCGAGCCTTTCGCCGTCTGCCTTCAGAAGCCCCTCTACCGATCCAGGGCGGTCAAGGCTGTTAAGCTGAACCGAGTGCGGGTTTATGCTTATGCAGGCGTCCCTGATTGCAGAAAGCTCAGAGGCAGAGTCGTTATATCCGGGAAGAATGAAGACCTCAACAATCAAAGTGCCTCTAAACTCGCTGCTGAAAGCCTTTATACCTTCAATTGTTCCCGACGCAGAAATGTCCGGGTGAGGCCTCAGCATCTTTCTGAAAACGTTTTCAGAGGCGGCATCGAGAGAGGGAATAACAATGTCAGCCCTCATTATCCTGGCTCTCACTTCAGGAAGCTTAAGAAGAGTCCCGTTGGTCAGAACGCAGATTTTATACTCAGGATATGTGTTTTTAAGAAATTCAATAACATCGCCTATTCCCGAGTTGAGAAGCGGTTCGCCAGCTCCCGAAAAGGTGATGACATCAAGGCGCGGCCTTTCGGAAAGATACGCGTCAAGTTCGTCAATAACATCCTGAGCGGGAAGATAGCCGGCAGCCTCAGCTGTCAGGCGAGTAGTCGGCCCGCTCTCACAGTAAACGCAGTCGAGAGAGCATGTTTTTCTTCCAACAAGATCAACTCCGAGAGAAAGCCCCAGGCGCCTGGAATTAACCGGCCCGAAAAGATATTTCATCAGCATCAAACTCCATCGGGGCCGCGCTCAGCAGCCCCGTATAAAATAGCATCTTCTCACTTCCCGGCTATATTGACTTCCAGCATAACCTCCGCGAATCCGCCCTTACGCGAACCGCTGAGATAGATATCGCCCACCAGAGACGCTGTCTTCGCAAGCTCAGCCACGCCTTCACCAGTTACAAGTCCCCTCATTGAAAGCTGTGAAACCAGCAGATTTGAAAGGAGATCGTTTTTCTTCACCAGAGTCATCAGAAAGGTGTTTTCATTGATTCTGCCCTTAATCCCGTTTCCTCCAGTTTCACCGGATATCTGCTTCATACCCATCAGTTTGAGCAAGAGCTGTGGATTCGTTCCGGCGTAGATGCCTCTTGTGTCGCTGCTGAAATATATCCGCCTGGCGTCCCCGCCTACAATCCAGAAGCCGCGGGACTTCCCGATAGATGTTGTTCCGAACTTCCCGCCGGCAGTGAATCTGGTTTTCATTGAACTCATCATCTTGCTGAACAGGGCTTTGGACCTGGCCGCGCTCTTTGCTGCCGTAAATCCGGCATAGTCTCCCGTAATAGGGTTATCAACAAGAATATTAAAAACTCCCTCACATGACGGCAGAATATCCTTTTCAAAGTCAAGGCCTGTCGTCATTTCAATCATGGAAACCATCTGCCTGTAATCATCATCTCCCTTTTCAGACTTGAGCGCCGCGGCTATTTTCTCAATATCGAGGGACACAAATGAAAAAATCAGCGCATCCTTTCCACTCAGAGAAATTTCATGTTTCCCTGTTTTCATGATGTTGAGAATACGGCTAACCTTCTCCTTGCCTTCAACAAAGTCTGCACCGATAGAAGCGGAAAAGCTTGATGAGCTCAGCTTGAGCCCGCCGCTGATATAGTTAAAATAATCGCTGAACATGTCCGACTTCGGCTGTTTCGGGCGGCTTTTTCTGCCTCTTCCCGCGTAGAGGTTATCAAATATTTCCGGCCGGATAAAGACATTAACGTCATTCCCCGACCTGGCATTGCCAAGATACTTCATGTACAGAGCATCCCCGGAGATGGCGGCGCCCTCCAAGTTCTGGAGATCAATCACTGATCTCAAAAGAGCTCCCTGAGATGTTATTACAAAATACTTTCCGACTGCAGCACAAAAGACGTCTTTGTCGATCTGATTAACTGAGACGTCCCTGTAATTCGTGACTACGGGATAAGGATCGATTTTTTTGCCGCTCTTTTCTTTAGCTTTTTTCAATATTTCAACAAACTTCAATGGGAATGTAGCAGCATCGCGGATCGGAATATAGAGGGTAATGAGCTCCTCACTTCCATCCCCTTCTTTATACGTCAATGCAGAAGCTCTGGACGTGTCAATTCCGGCCTTTTCAAGGGAGGTTTTGTCAACCGGGTTGATCCCGGTTTTATCGGCAATCTCCTTTAATTCGCTTTTGAGATTCATCTTCTGATTTTCAGTAAATGAAGTTCCGACAAAACCGTTAAACGAGTCAATCACCGATCCCAGCGGCGCGGTTTTAATAAAAACCGATGCGTTGGAAGGCACAATAGACTCAATCTCAAGTCCTCTGTCTTCCGCCCCGGCAGACAAAAAACAGATAAAAACAAAAAATAACGTCAATGTTCTTTTAATCTTCATGTTCAATCTCCAGCTTATTTGCTATTGAAATAATACCGCTGAGTCTCAACGGAACAACTGCGATATTAAGCAAATGCCCTGATAATTGAAAGTAAAAAAGCGTGGATTGCGGGCATTTATTACAAAAACAGAGCTTCCGGATTTTTAAATGTGTGGAGGTAAACTTGAGGCCGGCCCGAAAAGGGCCGGCCTCATTGCAGAAATTACTTCACGACAATGTCAAATGCCTGTGTTTTAACTCCTTCCTCGCCAAGAGGGTGCCACTCACCGTTTTTCCAGTAGCCGGCGTAAGAAGCGGATGAGAATGGATAAAGGTGATTCAATTCAACATAGGATGTACCAACAATGTAAATATCACCATTGCGTTCTACCATTCCTTCCGCCCTTGGTGTCCCATTCGGTGTCTCAAGTTCAAACCATTCTCCATTCTTCCAGTAACCTGAAGTGAATTCCGAATAGCTCACTTGAAAATCTAAAGTTTCAATAACATCAGAATATGCACAAACATAGACATCATCATTGACTACTTCTATTCCCGTGATAATCGTAAGTCTTGCATCTTCACAAAACGGGTTAGTCAATGTAACCCATTCATCGTTCTTCCAATAGCCAGTAAGATAATCACCATCCTGGTTTCTACACCATCCTGCCGTATAAATATTATCGTTATATTTCCTTACTACCCACAGACTGCCATTGATTAATTCTCCAGGTATAGACAGCTGTACAGGCTCTGTGTTTAACCAGTAAACTGGGAAAATATGATTATCGCCGACAGCTATAACATTATCATTTTCAACGATTATTGAGTTAATCTTCCCGTTGGCATAAGATTCACCTTCAATATCAGCAGGAAATATTACCTCACCGTTTATCCAGTAACATGCTGTAGACCCCGATGCGCCTGCACAATATATTTTATTGTTGTGAACTTCAATATCTGATATATGCCAATATTCATTTGGCTCATTGATCTGAACCCATTCATTGTTGACATAGTATCCCGATTGGAAGTTATTACCATCATAACTTTCAGACCCTGCCATATAGATCGAATCTTCATACACACATAAAGAATAAGCTCTGCCAATTTTTCCTGAATCTGAAACTGGAAGCTGATTCCACAACCCATCATGCCAGTATCCATATTTTATTTCTTCTCCATATTGATATCCAAGCACAAATACTCCTTCAAGAGGCTCAACCTGTTCCGGCCCGGGTCCAGACGGAGAATTTTCTGAGTCTGTATCGCATGATATAAGCATAAACATAGCTGATATAATTAAAGCTGTTATTTTCATATTAGATCTCCTTCTATACATATTAATGGCCATTTAACTGGGGAATAACCCCCACAGCACACCAGGCAGAAACAACGTTGTCCATATAATCGTCCATCCCCTCAAGATAAAAGAGATATGACGCAAGCAACCACGCGTCTGCCGACTCCTGAAAATCAGCGTTGGAGGTCAGCAGGTTACAGTTTGCGTACATGGCTATCGCGCCGGCATTCTGGACCCCAAATCCTGTTACATTGTACGCTTTCCCGCCCGGGCAGTCTTCGTTTATGCCACTGCCGCCATCGCTGAGAAGATAGAAGGCGAAGTTCTGGACACTGACCCGGGCAGAGCTGCTGCAAGGGGTATCATTATTTACTATGAGTATTTAAGAGAGGAAAAATGACATACTTTTCGTCTATTGTATCGAAAATACGACATCTTTGATTCTTGTTGGATTAAAATAAGTTGCCAGTCCTTTATGTAGAGTAAAACTCAATTGAAAAAAATAGTTTCCAGCTGGATATGAAAATCAATTGAAGTTCATCAATCTTAAAAAGCCCCTGATTTCTGATCAACTGTTTTGGGAAACAAAGAGGCCGGCCCTTTCACTGCCGGCCTCTTTGCAGAAATTACTTCACGACAATGTCAAATGCCTGTGTTTTAACACCTTCTTCGCCAAGAGGGTGCCACTCGCCGTTCTTCCAATAGCCGGCGTAAGAAGCGGAAAAACCATTAAAACCGAAATTTTCATAACAGGTGCCAGCTATATAGATATCGCCATCATGTTCGACCATAGCCACAGCCTTTACTGTACCGTTTTGTGCCTCAAGCGTAGTCCATACGCCATTCTTCCAGTAACCGGATGTAAATTCAGTATATGATTCAGAAATATCTAATGCATATGCTAACACATAAACATCATTATTTACAAAAACAATATCAGTAATACTGATTTGCGATGAATCATAAAAAGGATTATTAAGACTTACCCAGGTACCATTTATCCAATATCCCGTATGGTATTTATTGTCTGTATCACGAACCCAACCTGCAGCATACATTTCATCATCATGAAAGATGACTGTATTTATGCCACCATAATCTATATCCACGTCATTTACAAACAATTGTTCTGGCACATCATTTTTCCAATATACTGGAGCGGACGAAATAGTACCTGCAACATAAATATCATAATTATTTACAACTATGCAGTTTGCACAACCAGTCCCTTTCTCATCTCCGAAAATATCTTTGAGATATTTTATTTCACCGTTTTCCCAGTAACAAGCAGCCGATGAGGATATTCCCGCACAGTACACAGAATCATCAATTACAACAATTGCTTTGATATACTGTGAACCATATGTATTTTCAAAATAAATCCATTCATTATTTTGATAATATCCTACAACTTCCGACCCAGATGTTGAACCCAAGCCTGACACATAAACATCATCCTCACTAACACAAATAGATGTTGAAAAATAATATTCTGTTCCATCTGGAACATTACAACCGTGCCACAATCCGTCATGCCAGTATCCATCAGCAGCATCCCCTACAGAACCAAGAACAAACACTCCCTCAAGAGGCTCAACCTGTCCCGGCCCGCTTCCTGACGGAGTGTTATCTGAATCTGAATCGCATGAGAGAATGGAAAACAGTGCTAACAGTATTAAGGTTATTTTTCTCATTTTTTACCTCGCTTCGTAATCTAATACATAATATTGATTGTTGTAATACCAACCGCTGACCATGCAGCCTGAACATTGGAAGTATAAAAGGCCATTTGCCCAGTATATCCCATCAGGAATGCAGCCAAGTACCACGCATCTGCTGACTCCTGGAAATCAGCGTTGGAGGTCAGGAGGTTACAGTTTGAGTACATCGCGATCGCGCCGGCATTCTGGACCCCAATTCCGGTCACATTGTACGCCTTGCCGCCCGGACAGTCTTCCTTTATGCCGCTGCCGCCATCGCTGAGAAGGTAGAAGGCGAAGTTCTGAACACCTGCTCTGGCATGACACTCGTTAGAAGAGTTCCAATTGATTCCGTTATAATATTTAGAACCAGTATAACCTGATTTACTTGTTATAGAACATGGATTTCTCATATCCCTGAATGCCACAGGAGATTCAGAATATATACATGTATCCTCCCCGATATACCAGTCAGCATAGCCAGGACGGTGATTTGTGTATTCACCAATGGTCGTTCCGTAATACTGGCGTCCGTCAGGCTGATAGTAAAACTCTACTATTGTCCCAAATATATCTGAGTATGATTCGGCCAGAGCAGCTTCTTCGCTTAATTTGTCTGACGTATGAATACCTGATTCCCAATCCGAGATTGCATGACCATATTCATGCGCCATCAAATCTAGAATACATAGTGAACCACGAGTCTTCCCATCGCCAGAGCCAAAATAAAATGACCCTCGTGGATATGAATATGCTCTGACAGTCGCACTAAAGTCTTTTGGTGTATATCCACAATTTGTGGCATCATAATGATCATCATCTACATAAATGCATGCGGGAAGTGGATAACATGTTCCATTGATGATATAATTCGGACTCTGTCCGTCATCAATCCCCAGTCTTCCGAGTATATTGTAGTTGTATGATTGAATCAATGAAATATTTTTTGCAGCCGATATTTCTGAATTATTGAAGGTGCCTGTATTACTTATTATTGTCCTTATATTGTTTGTACTATTTTCATCAATATAATTGAAATTTGTTGCTGAATATATAGTACTAGTAACAAAAGAAGTATAGCTGTATTTTCCTAGATATTTATGTATTTTTTGCACATACCACTGCTTATACCTTGCACCTCCAGCGGTGGTAGTCCTGTCATCCTTCAACCAATACTTGTATGTATCAGGGTAAATGTAATAATAGTAATCATAACCACCAGATTCTTCATAATATTCATATTGATATTTCAAAGTGGCATTGAAACTGACTGTTTCATCGTCACTGGTCCGTTCTCCAGACAGCCTTTGTCCTGAAATAGTTGTTATCTCTGATGCTTCGTATGAGAATTCAGGGCTCAGCTTATTAACCTTATTGATCTTTCCTGTTAATGCATCAATATAGCAGATATAATTTTCTACTGATGTTTCTTCACTATTTTTTGAATAATAAACACGATACTGAAGCGATGAATCCTTAATCACGAGCTCCGGCTTTGAAAGAAGCTCAAAGTCTTCGTCTTCACCGTACTCATCTTCTACAAGCTCTGCCGCTTCATCTGATTCTATCTCAGCCTCTACTGACATACCCTCCGGATTGAAGACCCTGCCGTTAACGTAGAGAATTTCGCCATCCCTGTCACGGTGTACAATAAACTCGGCATCTATGACCTCAATCCCCTCATAGCGCTGTTTAAACCTGTGATGTGAATACCCGTATATGTCCGTTTTATTTCTTTCTACAACCGCTTCAGTGTTTCTCGCCTTCATGAGGGTATCAACTATGTTATCATCTATGGTCTGATCTGTATTGATAAGAAGGCCCTTTCTCTTTACGCCGATTTTTTTGGATATTGACTGCCCGTTGATAAGGCTCAGTCTTGTCATGGATGGTTGTTTTGTTGAACTGTTCTCCTGAGAGTTCATATTCTCCGAGTCGCAGGATAAAAACGCGGGAAGCAACATAATTACTATTGCAATTTTAAATAAGGCACGGCGAATGTGAGTCCGTGAGTCCGTGAAAATTACGATCCATTACTCCCTCCGATTTATTTTGATTTCACCAGCAATATATATATCATCACAAATGCCATGTCAATATATATTTATTTTGATAAACGATACATGTTTTCAAAGAATCTCATTTACTCTCTGCGCATCTCACATTGTATGTGTGTATTTATGACAATTAATGACATAAATTTTTTATTCTCAGGATAAATAAACTATCCCGCAGCTATATCTCACAAACAACTTTCATCCCACTTCACTGCCCTGATCCCAAGCCCACTGCAGAAAAGCGGAAGCTGTCCGTCGGCCCCAGGTGTAGCGAGTATTATCAGCCTTTTCTTTGCCCTGGTCATTGCCACATAGAGAAGCCTCCTTTCCTCTTCGACACCGGATGAGCGGTCGGGCAGTATTCCATCAGCCAATCCGGCTATTACGACATTGTCGAATTCAAGCCCCTTGGAAGAGTGCATCGTCATGAAAAAAACATTCTTTTTCTCAGCGGCCTCTCCGACCCTGTCTCTTATCTCTTTGCCGTAACGGTTATTTCTATATTCAACAAGAAGTGTTTCATTGTCGGGAACACCTTCGATAAGTTTTGAAACACATACAGACTCATCCGCCGGCCCTGAGACAATATAGATTCGAACCAGACCGCCAGGACCCGGAATTGACACGGCTTTCTTCCTGGTCCTGTACCTGTTTTTACGGATAAGCCTGCTTGAAATCTCGACTATCTCTCTATGAGACCTGTAATTTCGCTCGAGTCTGTAGATGCTGATCCCCGGAAAGTATTTCCACGGATTAACGATATAGTCGACCTCAGCCTTCCTGAAACCGTAAATTGACTGCCAATCGTCGCCTATTAAAAAAAGCCCGCAGTCTCTGTTCCCGTTTATGA
Source organism: Spirochaetota bacterium (assembly GCA_963663865.1). GTDB lineage: Bacteria > Spirochaetota > UBA4802 > UBA4802 > UBA5550. The sequence goes on along the minus strand of OY760686.1, from coordinate 1,504,827 downwards.
TATTGCGGATCAGCTCGTAATTATCAGGAGACGTATCCTGAAACTCATCAACCAGCACATAGCTGAACTTACTCTGCACCTGCTCACGCACTCGGGCGTTTTGGCTCAGAAGGCTGTTCGCGAAAAAGATAATATCATCGTAGTCAATAAGCGAGCTCTCCCTCTTTAGCAGTCGAAACCGCTGCTGAAAGCGCTCAATCACGGCTGACATCCCGCTTTTTGCCATTTCTTCTCTTGACACCGTTCTTTTGCTGAGCATTCCGCAAACGGCCTTTGACGCAATATCATAAGGCATGCCTTTCCAGGCTTTCATGTTCTCACGGAATAATTTGTGCATCAAAGCTTCTTTTTCTGCTCCGCTCATTACATCAGGAAAGCTGTTATACCCCGAGAGCTCACGGAACTCGTTTCTGTAATCTCTCAGAATTCCAAGGGCGAGCCCATGGAACGTTGAAATGAACACAGATTCGCTGCCGGTTTTCAATCGCGTTGATAACCGCTCCCGAAGTTCGGTGCATGCCTTCCTGCTGAATGTTACAATGAGAATTCGGCCGGGCTCAACCCCGCTGTTTATCAGCATGATTACCCGCGCGATGAGGGTGCTTGTTTTCCCCGCTCCTGCCCCGGCGAGCACAAGACTGTATCTTGAGCCTGTTGATGACGCGGCCCTCTGCCAGATATCAAGATTATCCATACAGAATAAACGTTTCATGTCTGTTGAAGTTAAACAAACACAGTTTTTCTGATAATGAACAACCTCTGCGGGAGAACTAAATTCGGCTGAAAAAACTTACAGAATATTAAAGGCAAACAGAGAAAATAACACAATAATCTGTAGATACAGAAATAAAAAAAATGGTGTATATTTTATAAATTTTAATTTTTATTCTTGACTATATCTTTAGAGAAAGGCTATAAGATTACAATTTATTTATTAAAAGTTATGTCTCATTAAAATATCTGTTGGTACGGGAATCTAATGGAAGAAATAATTGAAGTGCTCTGTTGTTCTCTGCCGGAAGACGATAAGCTTAAAATAATCGACTCCTTTCAGGAAGACAAGACTGTAATCTTCAAATGGCGCGACAGAGGCTATACTGCAAGCAAGTACTCCTGTGAGAGCGAAACCCCTTCCACCAGGTTTGTTGTCGGCAAGCTGAATTCTGAGCCGGATGACTTATCACACGATTTCATCGAAATGCTTATGAATGACTACTATCACCGATCTTCTGCGGGCTGTTCTCCAGCCGGCTCCTGAACAGACTGCCCTTTCTCGCAAAACCGCTTTCCCTGTCTCTTTCAAGCATTGAATAAACGCATCCGCAGTAGCTTTGCCTGTAGAACCCCTCTTCTCTGGATATTTCTACAGACCTTTTATAGCCGTTATTCTTTTTAAAATCGGATGTCACAAACTCAACATTATATCTGGCCGCAAGCTCACTCCCGGCCAGGTTTATCGCAGCCGCGTCTTTGTGAGGACTGACCGTGAGGGTAGTACATACAGCACCAATCCCCATGCTGACGGCATTTCTGAAGACTTCTTCAAGCCGGAACTTGATGCACTCCACGCACCTGATTGAACGCTCGCCCATATATCTGTATTCAGAAACAGCTGAAACCCATTGCCTGATATTGTATTTGCCTGCCTTAAGCCCAAAACCATATTTCCGTGTATATTTTTCGAGTTCATCAAGCCTTTTGTAATATTCACTGGCAGGCGAAATATTAGGATTGTAGAAAAAAGGAACAACTTCCCACTCCCGGGACAAGACCTCGTTCACGTGCGAAAAACAGGGCGCGCAGCAGACATGAAGCAGAATACTTCTCATCTTTTAAGATACTGTTCGCAGAACTTTTCCAGTATGGCCGCGTTATCAGGGCTGATTTTAGAATCGAGCCATAGAAGAAGCTTTGAACGTATTGTGTTGCTCCTGCAATACTCATGATGAAGAACATATCTGGCTATTTCAAATCTGATATCATTAAATATATTTTCAGCCACGGAGAAATTTTCCGGAGATGCGCCGAGGATGCTGCATATTTTAACAAGTATCTCATGTTTATCGATTTCCTTCAGCTCATTGGAAACACCATCCCCATAGAAAGGGTTGCAGAGATTTATCTCTTCACGCCTCTCCACGAAAGATATCTCCTGCTCCATTCTCCTCATATCAAACCCCCGCAACGATTATTAAACTTAAATTAATAAATTATAGACAGCAATGTCAAGCTGCGGGCTAAAAAAGATTTGCACTTTGTTGACCATATTGGAATATAATTAAAAAAAATAACCAGCTGCTCCTATGTCATGGCGTTTGTTTTTTCGATACTGCTTTATTGGAGTCCCAATGAGAGATAAAACCGTCCTGGTAATAACTGATATGCAGAGATATTATCTTGAGAGCGATTCAGACTACTGCCGTTTTTTTGACAGCCTTCAGGCGGGATGTATGCAGTATATTTCAGAGAGATGCAGAAGAACCGTAATTCCCAATATAGCAAAAGTATTAAAGTATTACACTGACAACAGGCTGAATGTAATTTTTCTAAAAATTGCCGGCAAGATGGAAGACAGAAGCGACCTGCATTACTCGTTCAGAGAAGCCTGGGAAAGAGCGCGGAGCCAGGGCATAGTAAACATCTATCCTCTTATTGGAGATCCCATGTCAGACTTGATTCCTGAGCTGAATATTTTTACACCATACGATAAAGCCGAGACTATCGTTAAGCAGGCATACAGCGGCTTTACCAATCCAAAACTTCAACAGCTTCTGACCAAGCTCTCGCCCTCCTGTCTCGCATTTACCGGACTCGCAACAAGCCAATGTGTCGAAACAACCGCAAGGGACGCGTCAGACAGGGGATACAGAATAATCCACATAGAGGACGCCCAGGCGGACTACTCGCATGAAAGCCACATCGCATCACTCTACAGCTCTCGAGGCGTATGCGGCGGAAACATCCAAACAACTGAAGAATTCATTCAGGGCATGGAAAGCGGCGACTTTACTTAAACACCCTGAAACGTATTAAGTCCTTTTCAGGACCCCTTGCTTCTTCGTCCTGCCACGTAACATTTGAAAGAGATACCTCTTCAATACCAGAATTCCACCGGATTCTGTCAGCGTCTGAGGACTCACTGATCTGTGCAAAATCAATATGTCTTGCTCCAAGCTGCGACTTAAGGTTTAAAAACTCGGAAAGACTTACTTCTCCCTCTATGAAGGAATCCGATATCCGGACAATCCGGGCTTTGTTATCAGCTATTGCATTTATTACGTCTCTGGTTGTATTTTTTACATTCTTTGAAGCGGTTCTTGAAACGGCATTTTCAAACCTGTTATTTCCTGTTGATCCTGCTATTACAAAATCTGTGGAATCTGTACCGTAATTGTTTGCCGGTCCGCTAAAGAAAAAAGTATATCCGCCAATAATAAAAGCTGCAGCGGCTGCAGCCGGAACAAAGCGTCCGGAAGCACTGCGGGATGCCCTCTTTTTAACAAGTTTCATGGTACGTGGACTGAACTCTTCGGTGCAAAAAGCCGTTTCGCGGAGAGGAGCCAGACAGCAAAGGGTTTTTTTCAACATCTCAAATTCCCTCTGACACTCCAGGCAGCTCTCAAGATGGTCAGCAACCAGCTTTTCCTCCTGTTCAGTTAAAATCCCGTCGTAAAGATCTGACAGCTGGGCAAATGTTACATGTGCGGTTTTCATACCAACCCCCTTTCGGAGAGTCTGTTTTTAAGAAGCTCTCTCCCCCTGTGTATTCTAACCTTAACATTTGATAGATTAAGTTTTAGTACATCTGAAATTTCGTTATATGAAAGTCCCTGGATATCACGAAGCACCAGAACCTTTTTATAATCATCTGGGAGGGCGTAAATCTCCTCCTTGAGAATTCTCAAGGTGTCTTTTTCAACGATATCCTTCTCATGGTCGGCCCTCTCATCCGGAATCTGTATCTCGTACTCCTCATTATCTCTCTGCGTAAGCAGTGAAAAAGAAAAATGCCTTCTTGATTTTTTTCTGTAATTCTTACAGTAATTCACCATAATACTGTAAAGCCAGGTGGAAAACTTCGACTCTTGTCTGAAACTCTTGAGCGCTTCAAGTGCCATGATAAAAATATCCTGCGTAATATCCATAGAATCATCTTCATTATTGAATTGAGTGTTGACATACCTGAATACCATATTCTGATATTTTTCAATCAGGTAAGCATAGGCGTCAACGTCACCTTTCAACACACTATCAATAACTTTCAAATCTTCTGAATTGGACATATTTCCCCGGCCGGTGTTACAATTTTTTATTTTTTATGATGAAACCAACTTCAAAAAGCGCCTTTTGCCGACCTTCAAAACACCGTCTCCAGTAAGTGGAAAGGCAAGTTCAGAAGAAGCATCCGATATCTTTTCACCGTCCAGCGATACGCCTCCGCCTTCAATAAGCCTTCTGGCTTCGCCGTTAGATTTTGCCAATCCCGAAACTACAAGGAGCTTTACTATCCATATCGAGCCTTCGCTCAATTCGGACTGCTGGACCAGGAACTCATCAATATCTTCAGGAACATCTTTTTGGACAAAGATCCTGTTAAATTCCGATTCTGCCCTGTCCGCCGTGTCAGAATCGTAGAACTGCTCACAAATCTCCTTCGCGAGGCGGACCTTAACAGCCCGGGGATGTACACTTCCATCAGCAACTCCGGCTTTCATTGTCTCCACATCATGCAGTGGAACATCGGTAACAAGCTCGTAATACCTGAACATCAGCTCATCCGAAATGGACATTACCTTTCCAAAAATCTGTGATGGCTCTTCGTCAATCCCGATATAGTTGTTCAGCGACTTGCTCATTTTCTGAACACCGTCAAGCCCTACAAGAAGAGGGAGAGTCATTATTATCTGCTGCGAGACCCCGTATTCTTTCTGAAGATCGCGTCCCACCAGAAGATTGAACTTCTGATCCGTTCCTCCAAGCTCAACATCAGCTTTGAGTGCGACGGAGTCATATCCCTGAATAAGGGGATACATGAACTCAAGTATGGATATGGGCCTGCCTGATTTAAACCGCTTGGAGAAGTCATCACGCTCCATCATCCGCGCGACATTGTATTTCGCTGTCAGCTCAAGCACCTCGGCAAATGACATAGATGAACACCATTTTGAATTAAACTCAATGATGGTTTTTTCGCGGTCAAGAATCTTAAAAGCCTGTTTTTTGTAGGTTTCCGCGTTCTCAAGCACCTGTTCCTTTGTAAGGCGTTTTCTCGTTTCCGACTTTCCCGATGGATCGCCGATCATACCTGTAAAATCGCCTATAAGAAAAACGACCGTATGCCCCATATCCTGAAAATGGCGCAGTTTCCTTAAAAGTACAGTGTGACCGAGATGAATATCAGGGGCTGTAGGGTCAAATCCCGCCTTAATAACCAGGGGTTTGTTGTTCTTCTCCGATTCATTTAAGCGGGTTTTAAACTCCTCATAAGGAATAATCTCTTCAATCCCGCGTTCTATAAGCTCAAAGTTATTTTTTACCATTCTATATACCTGCTGCACTATTTATTTCCGCTCTGAGGGAACTCAGGGGGCGGGATACCAAAACGTTCACAAACAGAGGGCAGTTCACCTTAATCATGATGAGGAAATGTCTCTATTTATAATGACATCAATTCAAAAAAGCGGCAACCTGTGTCAGTGGTTCTTCTGACCGCCATCGTCCGAACCGCTTTCACCAGAAGACAACAGCTCATTGTCAGACGAGAGGCCGGATACGGACTCATGGTGGAACCCGGCTACTGCCGCAATCAGCTCCGCACGGGCAAGTGACGCATCCTGCTCGCTCTGGAAACCTATTATCAGAGGCTCGTGCAGTCCATCAAGATAGACTTCAAACCCGTAGTCGCCTTCATCGCATATAATCATTCCCACAGCTGTAACTTTTGATACGACTACAGCTAAATTTCCATAATCAATCACAGGAACCATGTTAATCTCCTTCTTTTGTGTCAAATTCAAAGTCAGGCTGATTGGCATTAAAAGTTTAGTCAAGAGCAAAAAAGCTGTCAGTCTTTGCTGGTTTGGAACAAAAAACCCGCAAAACGGTTCCATTCTGCGGGTTTATATGCAAATTCTCTCAAAAAAATGCGTTTTACTCTGCTTCAAGCCCTGAAAGCTCTTTGAGCAATTCCTTTTGCCGTCCGGTAAGCTTCTTCGGAACAGTGATGTTGATCTTAACTAGCTGATCTCCCCTGCCGTAAGAGCCGAGATACGGAATACCGTTGCCTTTAAGCCTGAATACCTGGTTCGATTCAGTACCGGCAGGAATCTTCATTTTGGCCTTACCTCCGCTGATAATTGGGACCTCGATTTCTCCGCCCAAACAGGCAAGAGAATATGAAATATTTACAACGCTTAGTATATCATTGCCATGACGCTCAAAAACATCGTGTTTTTTTACGTGCATCACAACGTACAGATCTCCTCTCGGCCCCCCGCCGGGCCCCTGCTCTCCTTCTCCGGAGATTTTCAGCCTTGAACCTGATTCAACACCCGCTGGAACCTTTACGCTTATGGCTCGCTTCTTGAGTGTCAGACCTGATCCGTTGCAGCTCTTACACGGCGAAGTTATTATGCGCCCCTCGCCGCGGCATCTCGGACAAGTCTGCGTGATGGAGAAAAAGCCCTGTGTTTGTCTGACCTGCCCTGTCCCGTTACAGACTGGACACACATTGGGCTTAGTCCCGGCCTTGGACCCGCTGCCTCCGCATACCTCGCAGGCCTCGTGACGCGGAATTTCGATGTGAACCTCTTTGCCGCTCGCTGCCTCTTCAAGGGTTATCTGCAGATCATACTGTATATCGGCACCTCTGCGTACCCGCTGAGTGCGCTGCCTTCCTCCGAACGAAGAACCGAAAAAGTTTTCAAAGATATCTCCGAAACCGCCGATGTCCTCAAAAATATCAGAGAAGTCTGTATAGGACCCTTTTCCGAAACCTTCAAACCCAGACAGTCCCTCATGGCCGAATTTATCATACGAAGCTCTTTTCTTGGGGTCTCTGAGTACCTCATACGCTTCAGTGGCTTCCTTAAACTTCTCTTCCGCCTCCGGGTTGCCCTTGTTTTTATCAGGGTGATATTTAAGAGCCAGCTTCCGATAAGCCTGCTTAAGGTCCTGCTCACTGACGTTTTTAGGCACTCCCAGAACTTCGTAGTAATCTCTTTTTCCCAATTTGGTCCTCTCGTGATATAAAAAACAAAACTCGGTTTAATCCGGCAGCTGATATTCACATAACCCGCTGCCGGAGCCGTTAATACCTTTTTTTATTTTTTGTCCTCATCGTCAACTACTTCATAATCCGCGTCATAAACCTTTTCTGATTCAGATGCTGCCTGCTCCGTTTTTTCAGAAGAAGGCTGAGATTGTGCTCCTTCCTGCTGTTTAGCGGAAGCTTCCTGGTATATTTTCTGGGCAAAGGAATGTGAAGCCTGCTCAAGCTTTCCTTTAGCCTCTCGAATCGCGGCCAGATCAGTACCCTCTGCTGCTTTTCTGAGAGAGGCTATTTCTGTCTCAATAGCTGACTTTTCGGATGCCTCAAGCTTGGCCTCGTTTTCCTTCACCATCTTTTCAATGGAGTAGATAAGAGTGTCAGCTTCATTTTTGGCCTCGATTAGTTCTCTTGCCTTCTTGTCCTCCTCTGCGTGGGACTCGGCTTCACGAACCATTTTGTTGATATCGTCTTCACTGAGTCCGCTTGAAGACTCAATCTTGATTTTCTGCTCTTTGCCTGTTCCAAGGTCTTTAGCGGAAACATGTACTATACCGTTAGCGTCGATATCGAAAGCTACTTCAATCTGAGGCACTCCCCTCGGTGCAGGCGGAATATCAGTCAGATCAAACCTTCCGAGTGTCCTGTTCTGAGACGCAAGCTCCCTTTCTCCCTGAAGAACATGTATTGAAACAGCAGGCTGATTGTCGGCAGCTGTCGAAAACACCTGGCTTTTGCGTGTTGGAATAGTTGTGTTCCGCTCAATCAGTCTTGTCATTACACCACCGAGAGTCTCAATTCCAAGGGAGAGCGGAGTAACATCAAGAAGAAGAACATCATGGACATCACCTGCCAATACTCCTCCCTGAATCGCTGCTCCAATTGCGACAACCTCGTCAGGATTAACCCCCCTGTGAGGATCTCTGCCGAATATCTGCTTTACAAGCTCCTGAACAGCTGGAATCCTTGTTGAACCTCCGACAAGAATAACCTCATCTATTTCTCCAGCTGTAAGCCCAGCGTCCTCAAGCGCCTGCACACAGGGTGTCTTTGTTGACTGGACAAGATCTTCAATCAACTGTTCAAACTTGGCCCGTGTTAAAGTTACAATCAGGTGCTTCGGGCCGTTCTGGTCAGCTGTAAGAAACGGGATGTTTATCTCAGCCTGCATTTTTGAAGACAGCTCAATTTTGGCCTTTTCCGCGCCCTCTTTCAACCTCTGAAGCGCCATCTTGTCGGACGAAACATCAATTCCTGTCTGCTTTTTAAACTCGGATATGAGCCATTCCATTACTCTCTGGTCAAAGTCATCTCCCCCGAGGTGAGTGTTTCCGTTCGTCGATTTTACCTCAAAAACTCCATCGCCAAGCTCAAGAATCGATATGTCAAAAGTACCGCCCCCGAGGTCGTAGACGGCAATCTTTTCATTTTCCTTCTTCTTGTCGAGACCGTAAGCAAGCGCCGCCGCAGTCGGCTCGTTGATAATTCTCTCAACCTCAAGGCCGGCTATTTTTCCTGCGTCCTTTGTAGCCTGTCTCTGGGCATCGTTAAAGTAAGCGGGAACTGTTATGACCGCTCTGCTGACAGTCTCCCCCAGGAAGTCTTCAGCTGTCTGTTTCATTTTCTGCAGGACTCTGGCAGATATCTCCTGAGGTGTAAAATCTCCTGCAACAGTTTTTACGATAACATTTCCGCTGCCGTCCTCGTTTACCCTGTAAGGCACCATTTTCATCTCATGGCTGATATCAGCATGGCTTATTCCCATAAACCTTTTGATTGATCTGATTGTGTTTTCCGGGTTTGTGATAATCTGGTTCTTTGCAACCTGTCCAACCAGCCTCTCCCCTTTATCGTTGAAAGCAACGATTGATGGAGTAGTTCTTTGTCCCTCGGAATTCTGTATTACCACAGGCTCTCCGCCTGACATAACAGCTACGCAAGAGTTAGTTGTACCGAGGTCAATACCGATAATTTTACTCATAGTTTTGCTCCTTATATTTATACTGTAAATTTAATCCATTTATTACAGGCCTTAGCCTGAGCTTCCCTTTTTCAATTTTGTCTCATCAAGACTCTGAACCTGAAACGCCGCCTTCGGGCTGTTCTTCCGCAGCTCCATCTCCTGGCGCGTCAACTGCCGTTCCTTTGCCCGGCTTTGCGACCTTCACTTTAGACGACCGGATAACAAGGTCGTCGAGTTTATAACCCTTCTGGTGAACAAAGACAACAGTGTCCGCCTCTACATCGGGGCTCATCTCAATCTCATAAGCCTCGTGGAAATTTGGGTCAAATTCCGTGTTCAGCGCCTCTATCTCCTCAATACCGTATTTGGATAATACCTGTTCCATTCGGCCGGATATCATTCTGATACCTTCAACAATGGAGGCATTCGCTTCATCAAGCCCTGCCGCGGAAACGGTGGTTGAAGCATCAAGCGCCCTTAGAATGTCGTCATTTACCGTAATTACATCAGAGGCTATATCGCGCAAGGTAAACTTCCTTGAGTCCTCCATCTGACGCATCATTCTCTTCTTATAGTTCTCAAAATCAGCCTGTCTCCTTTGTAGCAGATCCTTCAGCGAGTCAACCTCTGATCTGGCCTTCGCAAGTTCTTCCTTAAGTGCTGACAACTCCTCCTGTGATACAGCCGGCCCTTCTTCTGCCGCCTGCCGCCTGTCCGCCTTTCTTCTGTCAGATCCGGATCTGTTGTCTCCGGAATCTTCAGCAGTTTCGACGCTTACATCTTCCATGGACTCATCTTCGTGTATTTTTTTGCTTTTACCCATCAATACTATCTCCGTTTAATATTTTAAAACAGGCGCCTTCTACCTGGACATCTTGGTCAAAAGATCCGACATTATGCGCCCGGTATAGTCAACCATTGGGACCACCTTTTCATAATCCATTCTGGTGGGCCCCAGCACCCCTACTACTCCTACATTTGCATTTCCTATCTTGTACGGTGTTGCAACAACGCTGCAGCCTGTAACTCTGGGATCCTCAATCTCTTCTCCAATCAGGGTCCTCAGGGTTTCATTTTTCATGGTATCCTCAAATATTTCTCTGAGGATATTTTTCTCTTCAATTATATTCAGAAAACTTACCAGAGTATCCTGCTCGGACATCTCGGGTATCCTCAGCAGGTTCTCTATTCCGTCAATCCTCAACGACGACTCCTCCTCACCGCCAAGTCCGAGCTCCGCGATATCAACAGCCACGCCTGATGCAGCCTCCCTGCGTCCAGAAGCCCTGAGCTGCTTGAAAACATTGACCTTTATTTCATGGATGGAATAACCGCACAGCTCCGCAGTCAGGTAACTTGAGAACTCCCTCAAAGCGTCCTGCGTGATATTGTCAGAAACTGTTATTTTTTTTGTAACGATGGCGCCGGTTCTCGCTATCAAGATCATCAGAAGCTCGCCATTATCTACCGGGATAAGCTCAATCCTCTTTACGACCGCGAAATCCGGACGGGGAGTCAACATTACGCCTGCATATTTCGAGGCCTCAGACAGCCTTCGGGTTACCGACTCGAATATCTTGTCAAGTTGCACCTCACGAGCGGCTATCTGATCTTTGACCTTCACCTCTGAATCCACACCTAAACTGTACTTGTCCATAATGGAATCAACGTAATACCTGTAACCCCTGTCAGTTGGGATGCGCCCTGCCGAGGTATGCGGCTGTTTAAGGTATCCGAGGGCTTCCAAATCGGACATTACGTTTCGCATTGTTGCTGGAGATATTGAAAATGAATACTTTTGAACGAACGACCTTGAGCCAACCGGCTTGCCGGTTATTATATACTCATACACCAGAGCCTTAAGGATAGCGGCCTCACGCTCATCAAGCTTTCTTTCTATTCCATTTCCTGCGATCATAAAACCAACCCATTATTAGCACTCATTAAGATCGAGTGCTAATAATATAACAATCATTTTTCTCGCGGTCAAGCCTAAAAGCCCTTTTTTTTAAAGAGCTACCTGCTTTTGGTCTTTTTTTTGTTTTCCCTTTCCAAATCCTCTGCTTCAAGGACCTGCCTGGCGGCATCTATGGTGGTTTTGAGTCTGCCTGCATCCTCGTCCTCGCTGAAAAGGACATGAATTTTTCTTAAAGCGGAAAGAAGTTCAATAGATTTTTTCAGGTCATCTCTCGCCTTTCCTGACAGCTCGTACTTCGTCCGGTATTGCTTCGCGGCTTCTTCGAGGGACTGCTTACACAACTCCATAAGGTCAATACGCTCTCTGTAAAACTCAACCCTCGGATCTCTGTATTTAGCTACATCCGAAAAATTTGTCAGGTTCTTGGTTACGACAGCGACCCTTGCCTGGAGTTCAACGAAAGCCCACTTCCACTTTGATCCCTCGCCCACCTTGTTTCTTAGATTAAGAAATACCGAGTGAACCTTGTCGACAAACTCCAGAATCTGCTTCGGGTTCATCCTGTCAATTCTTGCTATGTAGGCGTCATTCTCCCGCAGAGAACGGTCAACATCGTCGCCTACTATCTCTTCAAGCATGGTGAGAACCTTATAGAACTCCTTTCTGGAGTTGTTGAGGAAGTTCTCGTTCTTGATTCCCAGCATGTCTATTGAAAGATCGCTCATTTTGAGATTAAGGTCCATTATCTTCATTGAGGAGATACATATCTCCAGATTGTAATAGTAAGCCAGATTCGGCCTCTGCTTTTTTAAAGCAGAAAGCTCATTTACGCCTCTCTGGATATCATCAACCTCTCGTTTAATATCCTTGATTTCGTCGTTGTACGCAGCCTTCTCAGCCTTACCTATAGCCATGTTTTCTCCTGCGGGGATCTCGCGGCAATCAGCCGCTGATCTGATATGTAATATTGCAGATGCTTTTATATTGGCAACAAATTTAACGTATTGACAACCCGGCTTGCCAATTTTTTCAGCTCATCCTTCTCTTACTCCTTCATTATCGGCAAAAACGCCGCATAAAAAAAGCCAGACTTCTTGACATAAACAGCGCCCGGTTTCTTCTGTAATCATAACACGAATATGCTGCCTCTTCCGCAGGGAGACTCATTCCGGAGGCAATTATAAATATCATGAAAGCGGGCTCAAATGGAAAATGACAGCCAGGTAACTATAACGATATGCATGGGAAGCTCATGCTTCTCCCGCGGAAACGGTAAAAACTATGAGATAATAACCGGATATCTTGAGAGCAGAGATTCAGGGATTAGCGTAAACATCAAAGGCTGCCGCTGCGGAGACCTTTGCATGGACGGCCCCAACATCTGGATAAACGAAAAGCTATACTCAAACGTTGACCAGGGAAGCCTCATCGACATTCTCAAGCATGTGCTGTAAGGTAAAATGGAACAGAAAAACCCCATATACTCAGAGGAAACAAGATGCCGTGACTGTTACCGATGCATCAGAGAATGCCCCGTAAAAGCGATACGCGTGGTTGACGGCGAAGCAGAGGTTGTACCCGACAGGTGCATTCTTTGCGGGAGATGCGTAGAGGTCTGCCCGGTTGGAGCAAAGAAAATCAGAGATGATCTTCGAAGAGTCCTACACCTTTTAAAAAGAAAAAGCAGGGTTATTCTCTCCCTGGCGCCGTCCTTTGCCGGAGAATTCAGAGGGATTTTACCTGAACAGATCGTCAGCGCGGCAAAAGTGCTCGGTTTTTTCGGTGTTTCAGAAACAGCCCTCGGAGCCGAAGAGGTCAGTGCAGCCCTCAGACAAAACCTCACCGCTGAGAATAAACCCATGACAATTTCTACAGCCTGCCCCTCCGCCGTCGAGCTTGTACGGAAATACTACCCTGAATTCACTCAGAATCTCTCAGAGCTGCATTCGCCACTTCTTTCACACTGCGTTATGCTCAAGAAAATATACGGCAGCGACATCGGCATTGTGTTCGCCGGACCCTGTGTCGCAAAAAAGAAGGAGGCCGATCAGTTTCCTGACCTGCTCGATATAGCTATAACATTCAATGACCTGAAACACTGGTTTAACAGCTCGTGCATTGACCTCAGGCAGCAGGTAACCGATGAAAACGATGTTTTTATTCCCAGGAACTCTGAAAACGGCTCTCTTTACCCTATTGAGGGGGGGATGATATCAACCCTCAGCGGTAAGGATTGCGGCTACAGATACATGACGCTGTCCGGCATCAGCACCATTCAGAGAGCCTTCGACGAGATGAGCGGACACGGCGGAGAGGGCGCGCTTTTTCTGGAACTTCTCGCCTGCGAAAACGGATGCATAGGCGGCCCCGGATGCTCTTCTTCGACCTCAATCGGCTCAAGACTCGCTGTTCTCAACTACGCAGAATCAAAAAAGGGAGAGCCCGATGGGCTTTATTCATCCGACATCAGTCATACTTACTCGCCCGAGCTGATATCCCCGGGCGAAATAAGCGGCGGCCTTACAACAGAAGCGCTGTGTTCAATCGGCAAGTTTTCCGAAGAAGAGGAACTCAACTGCGACTCTTGCGGATACGGCACATGCAGAAACTTCGCCAGAGCTCTCGTAACCGGCCAGGCGGAACCCTGTATGTGCAGCTCGTACATGAGACAGCTCGCACAGAAGAAAGCTAACGCGCTCATCAAGACGATACCCTACGGAGTGGTAATCGTCGACAGCAGCCTCCAGATTATTGACAGCAACGATCACTTCACAGAAATGCTCGGAGAAGAGGCGGCTTCGCTCTCCAGGCTTATTCCGGGGCTGATCGGTGCCGATATCAGCCGTGTCGTACCCTTCTACAGGCTGTTTAAGAATGTGCTTGAATCCGGCGAGGACATAACCCAGCAGTTTGTAAAGCACAAAGACAATGTCATGGCAGTCACTGTATTTACGGTTGAAAGGTCAAGAATCGCGGGTGCCATCATAAGGGATGCGACACTCTCCGAATCAAAGAGGGAACAGATAATCGGCAAGGCGCGCGAAGTCATTAGAAATACATCGGTGACAGCGCAGCAGATAGCCTTTCTCATGGGGAAAAACGCGGCCCAGTCTGAAAAGATATTAAACTCCTTGATAGAAAGCTTTTCTGCCGAAGAAGACGGAAACGGACCGGGAAATGCCTGAAAACTTTTTTGTTGAAATAGACTCATACCAGCAGTCGAAATACTCAAATCCGGTTAACGGAGATATCTGCCTTACGAAAAAAACCGGCACATCCTCCTATGTGTCGATACTCTGCGACGGCCTTGGAAGCGGCGTAGAGGCAAATGTGCTGGCAAGCTTTACCGCATCAATGGGGCTTGAGTATATATCTTCAGAGCTGAGCCCTATCCGTTCGGCTGAGCTCCTGATGAACGCGCTTCCTGTATGCCCGGTCAGAAAAATCAGCTTTTCGACCTTTACCATATTTCATCTCAGTGAAAGCAGAATAGCCGACATCATTGAACACGGCAACCCTCAATTTCTCATCTTCAGGGGAAGCGAAAGGCTGTATCATCCGCCGGAAAGAATCGACAAAGGAAGATGGGCCAGACGCGAACTCCTGCATACACGTTTCCGTCTCAGACCGGGCGACAGGCTCATTCTTCTCTCCGACGGCATAACTGGCTCAGGCATGGGCAGCCCGGAGTGGCCGATGGGCTTCGGCATGGACAGAACCGCCGATTTTATTTCCGGCATCATCGGCCGCGATCCTGAAGCGAGCTCAACATCGCTTGCCCGTTCAATCTGCGAAAAGGCGATATCGAACGATGCACTCAAAGCGGGCGACGACATCAGCAGCATTGTGACTTACATACGCAATCCCAGGGTGCTCAGAGTGCTCACCGGGCCTCCGGTAGATCCTGCCAGGGACACGGAGTATTCAGCGCTCGTGGGGAAATGGGAAGGCCCCTGCGCCGTCTGCGGAGGCACAACAGGCAACATCATTGAAAGAGAGCTCGGTCTTTGCGCCGAGGTTGACTTGAGTTCGATTGACCCTGTCATTCCGGCGACTTCGACCATGCCGGGGATAACCCTGATGACCGAAGGCTGCATAACCCTGAGCTTCTGCAGAGAGCTTCTCGCTGGACGAAGCTCCTCCCTCACAAAGAGAAACGGGGCTGAGATGCTCAAAGAGCTTCTCCTTTCCAACGACATCATTGAATTTTACGTCGGCACAAGGGTCAACCAGGCCCATCAGGATCCCGATCTCCCGATTGAGCTGGATATCCGAAGAAATCTCATCCGAAGCATCTGCTCAATCCTGGAAAACGATTATCTCAAAGGAACTTCAACAAAGTACTTCTGAAAGATATCTTCGGAAAGCCCGGGAGGATGGATTAAACTGAGTCGTAATAGCGTTCAAGAAACCCGGTTAACGCTGAGTTGTCCCGCTTAATCGTAAAGTCACTGTCGGCTGAATTCCTGATCTGCGAATATGATTTTCGGAGATCGTTTACATCATACGCTGGAACCGCATAGTCAAGCGATTCCATCATCCGGGCGAAAGGCACCTGGTGGTCGTCGAGGTGCTCACCGTGTTCCTTCCTCCTCGTGACAATAAGGGGCTTCTTTCCCAACTCAAGGCAAAGCAGGGTCGATCCGGCCCCGGCATGCGTGATAACAGCTGTTGACTTAACTATTTTCTCACAAACCTCATTAAACGGCATGTACTTTACCCACTTGCAGTGACGGGGTTCTGCCGTGCATGAACCGATCTGCATGAAGACTTCTTCACCAAAAACATTGTCCTCAATCATAGAGTCTACTTCAACAATAAACCTGTTAAAGGGAAAAGCCTCTGTTCCAGTCATGACAAAGATCATATTATCCTCCCTTCGTACCTTGCTTTTTTGTATCTGGCAGCGAGCTGAGGCCACTGCACAAGCAGCATGCTCACGAAGGGATATATCAGCAACGCTGAGAGTGAGAGCTTTTCGTTTCTGGTTATTGATTCGAGGTAAACCGTCTTCACCCTCATAATGAAACCGCAGACTATGAATGGAACAGCAACCCCCGCTCCAGTCGAGATTATCAGAGAGGGCCTCTCCTTTCGGATAATTTTTACGGCGAGGACGAGGTTTTTAAAGAGATTTTTAATGCTTCGGTTTGTGGGATAATGGGCCCAGTAGACTTTCTCCTTTTCAAGCATCACCCTGGAATCCTGCGACGGGAAGCTCACCCAGCAGTGTTCTCTGGAGCCCCAGAAATTCTTCAGGCTGTGCAGCTGATAGAGATGGCCGCCCGAAGACGCAACAAGCAGTATCTTTTTCAAACTCCGCTCCTCTGATATCCGGTTTATGACACAGACCACCGCCCGGTCAGTTGCGACCCGCTCCAAAGCCGATAATATATATCATTTCGAAAAAATAATAACGGCATTTCTTCCTGCCGGTTACAAGCGATCCGGCAAACCTTAGCAAAGCCCCGGTGAAATAAATTATTAAAGCCAGTGCGTACGAAAAGCAAGAAAAATTATTTTTGAAATACTGTTTAAATGAGGATATATACCATCCGCAGGACCTTGACCAGTTGGCCTCGGAGCCAAGCCCGGAATCGTGAACAATTGAGCTGCCCGGATAGTAGAGAAGCCGGAAGCCGCGTCTCGCTGCCTTTCTGCAGAAATCACTTTCCTCAAAATACATGAAGTACCTCTCGTCGAACAGGCCTATCTCCCTGACAACCCTCCGCCTGAACATGAACGCCGCACCGGAAACCTGCTCAACAGGGCTCTCGCTGTCATAATCCATATACGTTCTCAGATAGGAGTTGAAGAAACGGCTTCTCCTGAAAAGACGATGCAGAAACAACCTCTCGCAGAAGAGCCTCCACAGCGTAAGATATGTCTTGGGCAGAAAATATGATTGATTGCTTCCGTCGGGATTGAGAAGCTTTGGCCCGATGATGTCAGTTTCCGGAATGTCATTCATTCGACGGTAAAGCTTGCTTATGGCATTATCAGTCAGGTATGTGTCCGGATTAAGCAGGAGAATTGTATTGTATTTTGCGGTTCGAATTCCAATATTATTTCCGTAAGCGAAGCCCCCGTTTTCAGGCGCCTGAATAAGTTTAATGTATGGAAATCTGGACAGGACCTCAGCGAGTCCCGGGTCCGAGGAGTTATTATCAACAACTACAATCTCATACCTGCGATAGTCAGCCTCATACTTTTCAATGGAAAGGAGGCACCTGTCAAGAAGCGCTGAACTTCTGTAGTTAACGAAAATTATTGTGAGCATCTTTCTGTTTTTCCCGTGAATATCCCTTGCCGTTGATACACAGTCCGGCAAATGCCTCCTGGGGGCAAACATCATGCATAATTGCCCTGTTGTACCCGGGTGAAAACCTATCGTCATCCCTCAAATATGTCAATCATTTTAAGAATTTCACTCTTAATCAGTGCCTGCTGGCCTTTCCCTGTTTAGCTGTGACTCGATATTAAAATCTTAGGGATGTATTCCTAATTGAACTTATTATATTTCTACACGAAAATCTTTAATTTATTATTTGATTCATCCTTGATTTGATTTTAACATTACATTGTAGTGGTTCTTTTGCTATTTACTACATAATTCCTTTTCCAACAGGGGAGTCTTTATGAAAGAAGTGTTCAAAAGAGGATCGGGTTCCTTAAAGGCTGAGAATTTCAGTATGAATGTTCTTGCCTCAATTGTCATGCTGCTTTTGCTGTCGACCGCAACGTGCCAGCAAAAGACGTATCAGCCGAAGCGCACGACAACAGAGAACTCAATAACCTCCTATGATATAACCTGGTCATTTGAAAATCCCGTTCAATACGGAAGATTTGTTACAGGAGATTACTGGGTAGTGGGCCCCGTTACAGTCGATTCTGTATATCCGCCGCCACAGGAAGAAAAGGGCAACTATATAAACGGATCCATGATCAATCCCGCAAATGGAAGCCACTCATATGACTCCCGCTCTGTCGGATACTCGGAAGAACACATTTTCACGTTTCCGGTAACGATTGAACCCGGCTCTTCCCTTGTTTCGACCGTATCTGAGGACGCATCTGAAGATAACCCGAGGCCCTCAGTCCACTCGGCGTCAGTGCTCACGGTGCTGGCTGAAGCCCCTCCGGAGGGCTCGTTCAGGCCCGGAGTCATAGGCACTGAAAAAACCCTTTACAACGTAAAAGACATTCAGTGGGACCGCCTGCCTGCGCTTGAGCCCCCCTCTTCAATTCCCTCAGCCGAGTCGATAAAGGAGAACTACGAAAGGTGGTTCGAAAGACCGTGGCTTCTTCACAACAGCGGCTGGACGCACCGCTATATTATGCCGGTTGAGAACAGCCCTTCCTATCATCAGGATGTGGCCCTCCTGCTCAGCCACGGAGCTGTTCTGTGTATTACAGACTGGGGAGACAGGACCACGCTTGTACAGAACTACATACAGGTAGGAATCGATTACTTCACAATGCTGAAATCCCCTGGGACAGGGGCCTACAACTACCGATGGCCGGTAATATTTGCAGGAATTATGCTGAATAACACCGAAATGACAGATATGTGGATAAACAAGACCAACAATTCCCCTTCATATGGAGAGGGTCAGCTGTACATTTTCGAAGAGACTAACAGGACTATTTTTAGTAATATACTACTGCCCAAAGGGAAAAGCTGGACCGATGCAACCTATCTCTGGAGGGACGGCACAAACGGCAACGACTCAGAACACGAACTGCTTCACCCTAACGAATGGTACTGGCTTGAAGAAGCCTACACCGGGGGCGGCGAGAAGATGGAAACCTACAGGCGCATGCACTCGGCCTATATGGCAGGCTTTTCACTCTGCGTACACGCTTTTAACGCTAAAGACAAGCTGGCTTTTAAGTACTATCTCGAGTACACCGACAGATGGATGAGCGAGACGCCCGAACACCTGGCTGACTGCGGTCACCCCGTAGGGACACACCCGGCTCAGACCTCAAAATCTGAATTTGTCGACGACATGTGGAAACAGTACAGAAGTACTTATAAGTAGTTTCTCCTCAGTCTTTTACCGCCGGAGCGGGCAATAACTCTCCCTGCCCGCTTTTATTTATGTCACATCTCTATTAATGAGCATTTTGACGTTTTTTTTTCAAGTTTATTAACTTTTTTTCGCCGATTTCAAATCCTTTTTATACATTCCTCTGTTCGCCAATTCCGGAGTTGGGAACAAAGAGCAACATATAAACAGGAGCACTGACATGAAAACAAAAACCATAACCTTGAGCAATAAAATCTTAGCAACCCTTGCTGCGGCAGCTGCCGGAATTTTTATTCTGAGCACAGGATGCAGCGGGACGTACATTCCCGGAGAACCGGTCGAAACAACAGTTGAAACCGGCTCTGACCCTGTTTCATCTCAGCCAAGTACTTCATCAGATTACCAGTCTGATGAAGAAAACGAAAGTGAAACATCATCAGATGTCTCCGAAGCTGATGATGTTGACGAATCTGAAGCTGCAGATGAAACGGAAACGGCCGACTCATCAGACACAACTGATGAAGGATACACCACCGATGATGACGATTCTGAAAGTGGCGACGTGAGCGATGAACAGGAAGATGAGAACAGCGGCACGGTTCCGGCTGAAACCACCGAAGGCAGTACTATCACACATAACGGTATTACCTGGACCTTCAGCAAAACAGTAACGTATGGACGTTTCGTAACAGGCGACTACTGGGTAGTCGGGCCCGTAACCGTTGAAGAGGTATCTCCCTCGCCCCGTACAACAGCCAATGGATACTATATCAACGGATCTATGATCAATCCCCCGAATGGCGGTCACTCATACGATTCAAGGTCGGTGGGATATACCGACAAGTACAAGGTCAGCTTCCCTGTTGAGATCGAAGCAGACTCCTCTCTTGTTTCCACAATATCAGAGGATGAAAATGAAACAAATCCGAGACCGTCAGTCTACTCAGCATCAGTTCTGACCGTTCTGACCGATGTTCCGTCAGAAGGCTCATTCAGGCCCGGAATAATCGGCACGGAGAAAAGAATATACAACACGAGCGAGATTCAATGGGACAGGCTTCCTTCACTCAATGCGGTTTCATCAACCCCGACAGCCGACACAATTAAAAAGAATTATGAGCGCTGGTTTGAAAGGCCATGGCTGCTTCACAACGCCGGCTGGACACACCGTTACATTATGCCGGTACAGAACAGCCCATCCTATCACCAGGATGTTGCCCTGCTTCTCAGCCACGGAGCAGTGCTGTGTATGACCGACTGGGGCGACAGGACAGTTCTTGTTCAGAATTACATCCAGGTGGCCATCGATTACTACACAATGCTTAAATCACCAGGCACAGGGGCCTACAACTACCGCTGGCCTGTAATCTTCGCCGGCATAATACTCAATGATGATGAGATGAGAGACATGTGGGTCAATGGAGATAACAACAGCCCGTCCTACGGAGAAGGCCAGCTGTACGTCTTCGAAGAAACCAGACGTTCCGTTTTCAGCGAAATACTCTTGTACGGAGAGAGCTGGACAGGGGCCAAATATCTATGGAGAGACGGCACAAGCGGCAATGATACTGAACACGAGATTCTGCACCCGGAAGAGTGGGGCTGGCTTGAAGAAGCATATCCCGGCGGCGGCGAAAAACAGGAAACGTATAGACGAATGCATTCAGCATATATGACAGGTTTCTCGCTGTGCGCACGAGTCTTCGGCGCAGAGGAAAACCTCGCTTTCCCGTACTACCTTGAGTATACGGACAGATGGATGAGTGAAACGCCGGAACACCTCGCGGCTTGCGGTCACCCGGTTTACACGCATCCGGTGCAGACCTCCAAGTCGCAGTTTGTTGACGATATGTGGAAGACACACAGAAACAGCTTCTAATGCTCACAAGCCGCAGTCAGCCTCCGTAATCTTTCGGAGGCTGAATTCCGGCCCTGCGGCTTACTTATTAAAAAACCTCAATTATTTCAAATAATCTCCAGAGCTCCATCCGCTTTTTCTCTATACTGCGCCGTTTTAACGATCCTGAATTCTGAAACACGGCTTTGCTCAAACCCTGCGAGCTGAAGAACAAGAGAATCAGCCCTCACCGCGTTCCCGGTCGCTGCCCTTGTTGTCATTTCAAGCTTCATCTCCGACGGAAAGCTGAAATCAAGAACCGCATCATCAAACAGGACCTCTTTTGATTCCTTTTTTGTCTCTTTAATAAGAGCAGGCCTCGAATCAATTCCCGCCCTGAGAGCAAGAGCCGCATCATCAGTCAGACATTCAACCGTGTAGCCAAACGCCGCTGTTATTCCCATCACAGACTCCCTGCCCGGGATGAATTCAGCGGCTACGAGACCGATACCCTCCGGAAGCGTTTCAGCAAATCTGTCTTTAAAACCATCATCGGGAATCGCGTAGAGCTGTACGTCACAGATCTCTGCAAGGCTTTCAACACCAATCGGGACCGGAAAGCTCAGGTCAACCCTCTCGTGACGGTTGAATCCCCGGGTGAAGGCCGCTGGAATACCGCTTCGGCGAAGCGAGCGCTTAATTATCTCAATCTGGTCGATATGCGGTATAAATTTGGCCCTTCCGGTTTTTGAGAGCCTGAGCCTGAGCGTTGTTACAGCCTCGTATTTTCCAGCCAGCGGATCAGTCTCAAGGCTTTCGGCCGCCGCGGGAGCTTCCTGAGGAAGCCCTGCTCTGTCCTTGAGCTTCTGTAAATCAGCGCATCGCTCCCGCCATGCACCGACAAGCCTCCCGAATCCAGTATCCACTATTGACCATGGAAGTGGCTTTTCAGGATTACGGGCAGCTGTGTAGCTCTTCCACTCGGGCAGCAGCTCGTTTAGATTCTTTTCCCACAGGCTGTAGCGGAAATGTTCATGCCATGAATCCATTCGGCATCCGTCAAGATAGGATTTATAAATTACCGCTCCAAGCTTCTCATCTCCCCTGGCCAAAACCCCTTCGAGTATTGTTGAGTTGACATCGTGGTTCTTAATCTTTATAGACCGCGGAAGGCCGCGTTTAATTCTCAAGACCGCGTCGTTGAAGTAGTCAGCATCCATCTGCGCCTCCCACTGAAACGGGGTGTGGGGTTTAGGCACAAATGGTGAAAGGGTCACATTAATCTCGAGTCTCTTTCTTCCCGCATACTGGACTTTCTTCAAAAGAACTATCACATCCTCAGCCTCATCGGTCTTATTGCAGCCGGGCAGCCCGAGCATGAAATAGAACTTGATCCTTTTCCAGCCCTTCCCGGAAACATGGCGTATTATGTCAAGCAGGTCCTCCTCAAGAACCTTTTTGTTAGATATCGACCTCATTGTCTCCGAGGCCGATTCTACAGCAAAGGTCAGAGACGTCTTTCTGACATCGCTGACGAGCTCAATAAGAGGCAAAGTCCCCATATCAACCTTCAGTGAAGGCAGAGAAATACTCACACCTTTCTCATTGAGAATCGGAAGCAGCCTCGGCAGAAGACCTGTCAGAGGGCGGTAATCGCTCAAGGACAGAGAGGAAAGGGTAAGGTCGCTGTAACCGGTATTTTGAAGCACCTTGAGAACCCGGCTCAATACCCTGTCCTCATCGTAGGCCCGGTAAGGAAGATCGTAGTATCCCGAATGGCAGAACTTGCACAGGTTCCAGCATCCCCTGGTCACCTCAACAACCGCCCTGTCCTGAGAAATCCTTATGTTCGGAACTATCGGCCTTTCCGGGTCTGAGAGTTCATTTGACCTGTAGACCCTCTTTTTGACCGGAGAAGCACCTTCATGACCGGAAATATAGTCGTCCGGAATCAGGATACCTTCGAGCTTGCCGATCATTTTGATAAGTTCCGTGCGGGAAGCAGCGTTTTTCTTACCCCCGGCTATGGCCGCGGCAACCTCTTTCAGGCCATCCTCTCCGTCACCGATAAAAAAGGCGTCGGCAAAATCAAACAGAGGCAGCGGATTTGAAACCGCCTGCCCGCCTATCAGCACAATGGGATCTCCGTCTCCCCTATCCTTCGTCAGAAGCGGTATTCCGCCGAGATCAATCAGCTGCAGAATATTAGAATACAGCAGCTCATGAGCCGCGTTGATGCCGAGCAGATCGAGCTCGGACAGAGGTGTCAGAGTCTCAAGCGTGAAGAGCTTTAACCCGGCCCCCCTTAGCGCCCCTTCGAAATCGGCAGCAGGCGAAAAGACCCTCTCGCATGCCGCGTATGGAAGCGAATTGACTGCCTCGTAAAGAATGCGGATTCCATTGTTGGACATTCCAATCTCATAAAGGTCGGGATATGACACAGCCATTCGCACGTCAGCTTTTTCCTTAACGACCGCATTGACCTCACCGCCTATGTATGAAGCGGGTTTTTGTACAGAGTGGAGCAGAGGCCCCAGCCTCTCAAGTGTATATCTTTTCATATTATTCCTTTTTTTGTGGGTGGATAGAACCGGCCGTACTTAATTGGCGGCGGCCGGCCTTCCCGTAATAGCGCGCCTGATATAGCGCAGAAGATCTGAGGACTTCATTACCGGTCCATTTTCCTCACGGAAAATATCAGCCGCCGCTCCGTGCACAAAGGCGGCGGCGGAAGCGGCATCAAGAACAGATATGTCCCTCAGGAGAAATGCCGCCGCGATTCCGGCGAGGACATCGCCTGTCCCTCCGGTTGCCAGTACCGGATTCCCCGATGTGTTTATGTTCATAGTATGCCCTGAAACCGCGATTGAAGCCGGCCCCTTCAGAAGAACAGCCGATCCGGTCATTTCCGCCAGCCTTCTGGCTGCCGCAGGCCTGTCGGCTTTGATTTGAGCAATGCCCTCACCAAGAATACGTGATGCCTCCATGAAATGCGGCGTGATTAAAAAACCGGCACCTTCGGGAAGAGCGCAGCCTGAAGAACAGGAAGCTTCGTAGTGAAAAAGCGCGTCCGCGTCAAGAAGAACACGTTGAACCTGAGTCTCAGGGATAAGTTTAAGGAGCAGGTGAAACACAGAGCGGGAATACTCCGAACGGCCCATTCCCGGCCCGGCCAGGACAACATCGTAACGGCGCGACTGTATGAGCGCCCTGAATTCGCTTTCATCAGGGCCTGCGGGGAGGGACACAGTCATTATTTCCGGCTGTCTGCCAGCTATGACCTTGCGCGAGCTGCCGGTTGTCATGACCGTTACCAGCCCGACACCTGCCTCGAGCGCCGCTTCGGCAGCGAGGATTGCAGCCCCCTCCATTCCGTCAAAGCCGCCCACTATAAGAAGGTGACCTCTCTCTCCCTTATGTGTATCGGACCTGAGCGGGTTCAGCTGGAGCCTTGAGATATAGCCTCTGTCAATCAGGCTGCAGCCGAGATCACTGCTGTTAACAAGTGGAAGGGGAAAACCGATATCCGCAACCGCAACCTTGCCGCAATACTCCCTGCCCGGCATCACGACCATGCCCAATTTCGGCAGGCCGAAAGTGACTGTTGCAGATGCCTTAACTGCCTCGCCTTCAGGAGCATGCCCGTCTGAAGGCAGGCCGCTCGGAATATCGACGGAAAGGACGGGCAAGCCGGACTGATTAATCAGGGTCACCGCTTCGGCCTTGAGTCCCCTGGGCGCCCCCGAAGTCCCCGTGCCAAGTACCGAGTCAACAATAAGGTCTGTGGAAGCCAGTTCTCTTACGACATCTTCCCTGTCAGTGACCGCTATTACTGGAACCGATGATTTCCGGCATATTGAAAGGAATACAGCCGAAGCCGAAGAGAGCTTTCTCTCATCACCGGCAAAAACTGCTTTGACGCTTTTACCAACATTTGAGAGAAGATAGGCGGCCGCGAAGCCGTCTCCACCATTGTTGCCGTCTCCGCAGAAGACACATATTCTTTCAGCTTCAGAGAACTCAGACATGACATAGCTGCATACCTCACGGCCGGCATAACCCATAAGCAGCTTCTGTGGAACACCATACTCTTCAATAGCCCGGCGGTCAATGCCGCTCATCTCTGCGGCTGTCACAGCTTTCATTTTCAATCCCACTTCCTGATATTGATTCCTTTCTTTGTAACATGAAATGAAAAGAGCTCCCCTTCCTCGTTCGAAATAATCTTGGAATACAGACAGCTCTTATCCTTGAAATCAAGGCTCAGGTTGTTTAATATTGTTCCGTCCATGTTGCTTACCATAAACTTGACGTCAGTGGAATCCATGTTCCAAAAATAAATAAGTCTGTCATCAATAATGCTGAAAAGAACATTCCTCGGATCCGGAATATCAATAACCGAACGTTCAAGCCTGTCTCCCTGTATTGAAAAATCGTATATCCGGCGGAACTTGAGCCTGTTCTTGTGATAA
This sequence comes from Spirochaetota bacterium, assembly GCA_963663865.1. Lineage (GTDB taxonomy): Bacteria > Spirochaetota > UBA4802 > UBA4802 > UBA5550. The sequence goes on along the minus strand of OY760686.1, from coordinate 1,479,337 downwards.
TAGGCGACGCTGATCATGAGTGTTTCACCGTTCTGGTAGGGCTTAACATTCTCTATTTTGCCCTCGTATACATCGTCACCGTCTTTTTCCTTGAACTCAATCGAACTCAGGTTCTTATAGTAATCACGCTTCTTTTTTGCGAATCGAAAAACACTCCATGCGTCAAATGAACGGGAGACAACAATGAGTCTGTCCCGGTCGTCAACCTTCATCTCCTCGATGTAATAAAAAGGCAGATCCGGATTTCCTCTCTGACCAAGGGTGCTGTGCAGCTTCCCATTCTCATCAAAAACCAGAATATAAGACGGCGAGAAGTTCATGGAGTCCTGACCGCCAGGGATGTTTGACCTCTGCGTAAAACGGTTTTGAACATAGATGTTCCCGTCTCCACTCATTGTAAAAACGCCTATTGAGCTGAAATTAAATGGCGCGGTCTTAATATCCTTATGTTCGATGTCCTTTACGGAGCCAATTACAAGCTCCGGCTTGCCTTCAGAGTCCAGAAGCTGAATCCTCTTGAGATTATTATCCACAAGAAGAACATTATCCCTGTGAATTCCTATTCCGAAGGACAGCTCACTCAGAGCAAACTCGTCGTAGTTTATCAGAACATTGCCGGGCTCTTTACCATTTTTAATCTCCATGTAGTCAGACGGCTTTAGACTGCTGACCTTCCACTTCCCGCAGGAAATGGAAAAGACCGTCAGAATAATAATAAATAGTCTCATCCTCATATTCAAAACACCTGATCCGCTAATTTATGGGGCCGTCCATACTTCCCTGCCGGACAAAAATCCCTGAATTATCAACTCATTACGGTACAAATATATCAAGACAATTTTATTCATGATACCGGACCTGAACCGGTCTTTCCCGGCCACACAGCATTCTTTACGCAGAACCTTGAAGGTGTAACAATTTATATTACTAAAATCATTTGGCTTGACTTTTTAACACAGATTCATACAATAACAGCCATTAAGGAGCGAAACCCGCCCGCAGGCTGTTATGTTCGCTTTATTTAATCATGAGGATTCTCACAGTAAATTAACATAGCCCTAATAATACCTTAACACAGTATCTCTACATTCACGTCGAGAACTCGGACAGAGCAACTGGAGGCATACGCTGAAAATCGGAGTCATTGTCAATGCCAGAGCAAAGCAGATACGGCTAATGAAGAAGGATCCGGCGTCTGTCTTTGGGATGAGGTCAGTCGATGTGAGGCTGACAAAGGATCTGAAACAGATGCGTAAAGAGCTTGAGTCTCTTCGTATAAGCGGTATTGACGCCCTCGGTGTTGCCGGCGGTGACGGCACCCTTCATCAGGTTCTCACTGCCGCTGTCAGCGTTTATGGAGAGAAGGAGCTTCCTCCCTTCATACTGCTCAAGAGCGGCACCATGAATAACGTGGCAAACTCAATCGGACTAGACACCTCTGGCCCCGAGCTCATCAGGTCAATTCTTGACTCCTACAGCAGCGCCTCCGATGTACCGCGATCATATCGCAGAACCCTTAAGGTGAACAATAGATACGGCTTTATCTTTGGAGCAGGCTTCACAACCAGGTTTTTAAAGGATGCCTACTCTGGACGCGAGAAAGGAAACATTCAGAACCTGCATACGGCACTGAAGTCGATACTTCACGCCATTGTTGACGGTGAACGCTCCGAGATGTTCTCCACTACTCAGGGCTGTTTCTACGCCGACGGCGAGAAGCTGCCGATCGGACATGTCAGGGCCGTTCTTGCGGGCACAGTCGAACACATCGGCATGGGCTTCACACCGCTCTGCCGGGCATGCACCGACCCCGAGTCCTTTCAGGCGATTCTTACTTCGGTATCTCCCATAAAAATGCTGTTCAATCTCAACAGGTTCAAAAAAGGGGATATAATCAACGACCCTATGCACATAGACCGCACAACACGCGGCCTTAAGCTCGTAACAGACTCGCCGATTGAGTACACAATTGACGGAGACATCTATCAGGCAGAAAATCAGGAACTAAGCGTCGAAACCGGCCCGGCAGTAAGCTTCCTGCACAACCTTACTGCCGGAAACCGCAGGGATTACGATGCAGCGTCTGTTCAACGTCCCGCATCTCTCGAAAAGAAATCAGCCGCTAAAGACATTACCGTATAGACCAGATGATGATTTTCGGTGCATCTTAAATCTGTGTTGTAATTTCTTTCATTCACATACTGAAGCTTCAGGCTTACACCCTTCATTACACTGTAGGACAGACCGGCATATAGCTTATTCTTCTGAAACCCTGTTCTGATAAAGCCAAATCCTGAGGCAGCTGTTCCGCCGTCATCGATTATTCCAGTGAATATCTCGTCTCCAGCTTCGATAGAAAAGCCGCGGCCAATCCAGTAAGAGACGCCAAGCATCTGAGTTGTCATCAGAGAATATCCCCTTCTCTCCGATGCGGTGTCATAGTAATTTGAATACAGTGTGTTGTAAGTAAAGAGCCTAAAATACAGGGACAGCCGCCCATGCCTCCAGGTCAGCCTGGGCGAGACAGACAGGTTGTGAGTATAGTAATAATCGTCCAATGGTTTATAGGGCATTCCAACATAGTAATACCAGAACGGGACAGTAAGGGTAAAATCGTCCCACTTAACTGTGTACTGAGGCCCGACGAAGAGTTCGTACACGTAAAATCCAATCGTGTCACTCCCTCCGTTTCGGGCAAATTCATATTTGGCCCCCGGCATAATGACCAGTGACCAATCGGGATCAAGATTTCCCTGCATGTAGACATAGGTCCATGTCCTTCCTGTCTGAGCCTGTTCTGCCTTTAGAATACCCGGCAGCGCGCAAAGACACAGAGAGACAAACACCGCTGTGATAAATCTTCTCATTTTTCCTCTGTGATAAATACGGTTGGTTTTGAGAGGGCCCTGCTGTTTTGAATAAAAAGCAGCAGGACCCTCATTCAGCAGGGTGTCACCTTCTTTTGGGAAGCAGCTGGTATATCAGGGTTGATGTGATTCCAATTTTGACAATATCCCCCGGGATAAAAGGAAATAATCCCATGTTCAGAAGTTCAAAAATTCCCGGCGCGCTTCCTTTCACAGAGGTTGTCCACATGTACAGCCCCGCCAGCCCCACAGGGTACACAACCCCAAAGTTAAGCGCCGCCATTAAAAGCTGGAGTCTGACAAACCTTCTTGGAGTTTTTGAGGACTGCAAAACCTCGCCGAGAACCCATGCAGCAAGAGCGTATCCGGCAAGGTAGCCGGCTGTTGGCCCGCAGAGGGCCGGGAGTCCCCCGTTTTGGCCGGCGAACCAGTTAAGGCCAGCGGCGCCTCCCGCGATGTACATCAGCTGGGCTGCTCCGCCCCACCTGCCGAGAAGAGCAGCGCCCGCGAACACGGCTACCGTATGGCCGGTAACAGGGACCGGCGTCCACGGAAGATATATGGCGGCCTGTGCCATTATGCCTGTGAAAAGCGCAGCGCAGGCGGCAAGGAACATTCCTGTCAATGCCCCGCTTCGTAGCCGCCAGCTGTGAAATGAATTGAGAACATCAATGTATCTGTTATAAGCTGTATTTAGTGTCATGTTTTTCTCCATTGTTATCCTGTAATCGTGGCGCTACGCGATTGTCGCGGCCTCAGCCACCGCCTTCTCCATTCCCTTTAGAAGATGTTCCCTCAGGTTCTCGCTGTCCTTAATTACCCAGTCAAGAACACCTGTGGCGAGGCAGTCGTTTTCAGCCCGAGCCTTTTCACGGAATGCCGACATCGCCTGTCTGTAAAACTCCTCAGCCTCCTGCTGTTTGCCTTCAGAGATGAGCCTGTTGAATTCCTTTTTCTGAAGCAGCTCAAAAGCCACTGTTTCTCCAAGTACGGCGATAACCGCGTGGTCAAGCGCAAGATACACTATTCCAGGGCGCAGGTAGCGGTTAAACGCGTGTATCATTCTTCCGCCGAAGTTCTGATTGAGTACGACAGAAACGACGGGTATTGTGCTTTCAATATTCACATCTAGCGAATCGGCACCAATGGCCTGAATACGGAAACGCTCTTCCTTCGAACCCGGCACAAATCCCGAGGAATTTGAAAGCATCACAAGTGGAATATTCCTGCTGGATAAAAGTTCCACGAATATCCTGAACTTTTCAGTTCCGGCGGAATCTGCGCCTCCTCCCTTAACAAGGGGCTGATCGGCGATTATACCGACCGTTCGGCCGTTGAGCCGGGCCAGCCCTGTAATCAGATTGGGCCCCGTCATAGGGTCATTCATTCCCCTGTAGACCTCAATAAAGCTTCCCGAATCAAAAGTCCTGTTTATTACCCTTTCAATCATGTCATAGGGCTCTCCGGAATCTGAAGGGATATCCGGTTTAATCTCAGGCTTAACTGAATCCGATATCTCGGGATTACTCAGAAGGCCCAGAAGGTCAGCTGAAAGGGAAAAAGCTTCGCTGAACGACTTGACCATGAACGAGGTATTTTTTCTCGCGAAATTGTAATCCGCCTGTGGAAGCTCCCTGTCCTTGATAAATATGATAAAGTCGGCATAGCTGTTGATTTCAGCAGCCTTAAGTCCCTCGATATCGGTAACAATGTGTATTCTGGCGCCGCTTCTTCGGCTTCCCAGCGTTTTAACAAAGTCCATCCGCGGTCTCATGCTCACATTCTCGATATTGCTGCGGACCCTGTGCCAGCACTTTCCGAAGACAAGAATCTGGTGCACTCCGGTTCTCCGTGCGATCCTCAGAAGCTCTCTTGACTTGTTGAGTGACGGAGATGTAGTAAGTCCGCTGTTCGTTCTGGGGCCCATAATAAGAGCACGCTTTCCCCTGAGTGAGGCAAATCCTCCTATGAGGGCGTTTGCTCCGTAGTAGTCGTCCTTGAAAGTCCAAAACCTTCCGCCGTCAACATTTCTGTGAACAGTTGTCTCCGTAAATACAGTATAACCGTCTCCAGCCCTGTCTGCCGCGTCATTCAACAGCGGAGCTTCGATTTGCGCGAAAGCCGTATTGAGAGTGCAGAAATAGCTGTGAATCTTTCTTACAAAGGCCACCATCTCAACCCTGTCACCGGCAACGAGGTCTACAATTCCGGCCCACTTGCCGAGCACCTTCGCGCCTCCTATATCGTAGTTGCTGATATCCTCACCCATAACGGCCCTGATGACATTTGCCCCTGTCAGAACCCTGTAAGATTTCTGCGAGTCAAGCAGCAGCTGTATGGTTGCCTGGCTTGAGCCGTATACATCGAGCCCCGCGGAAGCCCCTATTCCGATGGCTACGAGCATGGCCTTACCTCTGCGGGCCTCAGCCTCATTCAGAGAGAGCAATGAGTCGAGCTCATCAAAAAGCGCACTCATTCCGCTGTCAGGCAGGTTCTTTCTGTATCTTAAGAACTTATCAATTCCGGCAGTCCCCGCAAGGAAGGTGTTCATCATGAAGCCCTGGGCGCCCCTGTTGAGAGACACTACGCCTTCTTTTATATTCGCTCCGCCGCTGTCGTTCCACACATACAGCGGAATGCCCTTCATTAAGGCAATGTACCCGGCAGCAACATACTTGCGGCCTTCTCTGTCTCCGGTGGATCCTCCCCTGATGCGGAAGTCCTTCATGTAGAACAGCGCCTGCGTTCCGTTCATGCTGCCGAGTATTATTCTGGCGGCGACGGGGTTCTCAGGGTCATCATCTATGGAAGGAATTGTCAGCTCCCTTGAAGTACCTTTGTCCAGTGTTTCTTCAGACCAGACGTCAATGGGCCACTTGGCGTCGTCGTACAGGGACTGGTTTTTTCTGTTATATTGTTTTGAATCTGAATACGGGTTACCAGCATCGTCCTGCTGCATAATCGTAAAAGACGGTCTTCCTTCAGTTATCGCAAGTACAAGCGTCTTTCTCGCAGATGGAGCATCTGCTGAAGGAGCCAATTCAGTATCTAAAGCAAAGGCAAGAATATTCCTGTCGCAGAAATAAGGATCCAGATCGGAAGCGAGGCTTTTTACAAGACCGTATCCAGGCCTCTCATCCGAGCCGTCGCAGTCAATCACTACCTGATGACCCGTTAGAATAACCTCTATCCAGTTTGGAGTGCTGCAGCAGTCTCCTGTCACCCTGCATATAGCCTCGGATATTCCGGTGAAGGCGGAACGAACATTCTTCATAACGCTGCCCCCGGCTGCATCAATGGCAGTAAAAGCCGCGTACATCACCTCCCCCTCGGGGTCTATCGGCTCAAGCCTGTAGACTGAGGTTTCCGAAAGCGAATTCTTCAGGCGCTTAATATCGTACTTCAGCTTTAGAATAGCCAGCTTCTCTTCCATTCTTCGTGATGCCTCTTCATTGAAGCCTTCGGGCAGGAGGCTTTCAATAAATTCATGCTCTCCCGCCGGCTCGCATGACACGGTCTCGCCGTTTCCTGAAAGCTGTTTCTCTATATTGGGGATATCGCTCCATCCACCGGTTGAAAACTCGGCGTAGCAATGAGGATACTTTTCAATAAGATAGCTCCTGATCTTTTTGTATGCCGAGTCGTCCGATTCCGTCTGGGTGTGAAGCAGAAGACGCTTCATTGTAAGAAGAGTCTTGTCCTTCGAAGGCAGAAGCGTGGTAACTACATTAAAATGCGGACCGATCCGCTTCCAGTTTCTGACACAGTAATCATAAGAAAGCCGCATTAGAAGATTGAAGTGAGCTCTGTATATCTCTTCCATTACGTTTGAAGGCTTAGCTGAGGATATTCCGAAATTGGCAAGAAGCTCGTTAATAAGCGAAGTAAACTCTCCGGGAAACTTCACTCCCGGCTCGTTCCAGTCTCTCGAATACCTGTCAAGTTCATCCTGATAGGAAAATCCGTTTTCAGAAATGACCGGTGAGAATATTTTTCGTATATTAGTATAGTGAAGTACTATATCATTTACACCTTCCGCCCTCTTTTCGTTTATTATACTACCCCACGCGACATGATCAATCTTCTCAAGGACTTCAATCATTGAATCGATAAGAACGCTGTCGCTGATAAAGCCTTTGACTGAAGCAAGAAACATCTCAAGAATATCGTCGAAGTGTTTTTCGATATCTGAAACTATGTTTTCCACCGGCACACCGCTTCTCAGCAAATCGAGTGCAGTAGTGCCTGTATTGACTTTCTTTTCTCCGGAGCAGGTTTCAGAGTCATCAACATCTTCGGTTTTGATGCGCACCAGGACTTCGCCTTCCTGAATACTCCTGCCGATTATTCTGCCGTCAGGTGTTTTTGACAATACGAGCCTGGACTCGTCACCGTCTTCAATCAAATACTCAATTGTGCCGTCAACCGGAGCTTTAACCACAGTTTCCATCTTCATCGACGAAAGAACAATCAGCGGGTCTCCAGCCTTAACATCTGCGCCAACCTCAAGGCCGGCACTTCCAAGCGAGACAAATGTCCCCTGAAATGGAGACTTCACAAGTCCTTCATTGGCCGCTGCGCCCTGCCCCTCGGGGACAATAAGCATCCTGTGGTAATTAGCTTTGTTCTGCGAGTCACGTAGCTTGACCACAAGCATGTCGGACTGTCTTTCGCACCTTATCCTTTTTGAGCCAGTGCCGTACTGAACAATAAAATCATCGTCCCTGTCATTGAAGTAGCTTAGCGTCACCCTGCCGTGATTAACACCGTTAAGAGAGACGATAAAGCTGTCAATTTCTGTCTGCAGAAAATCAACCCTGCTGCTGCCCCCCCTGTACTGAACAGTAAATGCTGCTGGAGGCAGAGTAACCGCGGGAGCGTTGCCGGCCCCCTCAAGCGAGACTATGACCGCGTAATCCTGGGCGGCCCTGTGCAGAGCCGAAATGTATTCGCAGAATGCCCCGAATATTACCGGTTCAATGGTATCAGCCGAAGAGCAGGCATTGTTTTTTTCAGCTTCGGCCTTAAACTGAAGCTCCGGATTATCGTCAAGCAGCTTGTTTGAGTAACCTCCGTCCTGAAATTCAGGATGCCTTACTATCTGCAGCAACTGGTTGGTGTTCGTCTTGATTCCCTTAACGTAGAACTCCTGCAGGGCCCTTTCCAGCCTGATTATCGCTTCACGCCTCGTGCTGCCGTGTGCGATCAGCTTTCCTATCATAGGATCGTACATCGGCAGAATGTTATCGCCCTTTGTAAATCCGAAGTCGCACCTGATTCCGTTGAAGGTGGGAAGATCTACCTCAACAATTGAACCCGGCGAAGGCAGATAGTCATTCTCCGGGTCTTCAGCGTATATTCGGCACTCGATTGAATGATAGCGGTCAAGGGTCTTGTACTTCATCATCTGGGGATTAGCAATTTCATTACCCCGTCCGTCGTAGAACATAATCTGCCACTTGACAAGGTCTATGCCGAGTGACTGGTCAGTCACAGCATACTCGACCTGAAGCCTTGTATTCATCTCCATGAAACCGAAGCTTCCGTTCTCACTGTCTATAAGAAACTCAACCGTACCGGCGCCGCAACCGTCCGAATAACCTGAAGCAATCGCAAGCCTTTCAGCTGATGAGAGAAACGACATAAACTGATGATCTTCCAGAAATGTATGGCCGCTCTCTTCGATTATCTTCTGATTACGTCTCTGAACCGCACATTTTCTGATTCCAATAGCGCTGCCGTTGAAAACCTGCACCTCTATGTGAACAGGCCGCTGTATAAACTTTTCCATATAGAATGAGCTGTCATTATACAGCTCGCGTCCTATCCGGCATGTCGACTGGACAGCCGACTCAATTTCGCCCTCAGAGAACACAGGGTACATTCCCTTGCCCCCGCCTCCCGCTGAGAGTTTAATGATTACCGGATAGCCGATTCTTGCGGCTTCTTTTTTAACGTGGTCTATATCGCTGTCGCTTAAAGCGTCGGAGCTTTCGAAGAGAGGTACCCCGTTTTTACGAGCTACCTCACGGGCACTGATCTTATCACCCATGACCTCCATTACATCATAGCGCGGTCCCATAAATATCAATTCAGTGCCGAGCCATTCTGAAATCTGCCTGATCCGCTTTACGAAGCCGTGATTTTCAGACAGGAAGCCGTAACCCGCATATATCGCATTTGCGCCCGAGAGGACCGCAGCAGCAATAATTATGTTGATACCTGTGTAGTTCTCATTGGCGCCGATATACAGCTCCTCGTCGGCGAATTCATACCAGCTCTGACCCCTGTCGGCGTCTGTGATTACTGCCACTGAAGGAATATTCTCCTCATGGAGCGCCAGAAAAAACCTTTTGGCTATTTCCCCCCTGTTGGCAATAAGGACCTTCTTCAGCTTACCTTCCTTCCGCGCGGGCTCAGTTGAACTCCTCCCGTCAGCAGATACGTTCAGCTTCTTCAGGTATTCCAGTGATTTATTGAAATCCTGCTTTTCCGTATCAGTGAGCGCGGGAAGGACCGCCCCTTTCATCGCTTCGCCAGTATGTTTACCTTTCGCCGGCATAAAATACCTCGCCTCTGTAATTGTTTATTTGTCCTGTCTCAGCGTCCTGTATTCTCAGCGACGCGTCAGGGTTGAGGGCGGCAATGTATCCGCTTCGCAAAACCCCTTTCATCTCAGTCATCACCACGCGGTCCCGGTCTGAAAATTCAATCCAGTCTTCGCAGGTGTTTTTATCGAGCTGACCCGAAAAAGCAACAAGCTCATCTCTCAAACGGCTGCTTATTAGATAGAGCAGCGAATCAAGCTCAAAGCTCCGTTCTGCGGCCTCTTCAAGCGAAACAGCTTCCGTGGCAATCGCCTGACAGAAAGCGCCCGCCCTGACATTGATTCCAATGCCGACGATAACGGCCTGAATATCCCCTTCCTGTACAAACTCGCACAGTATGCCCGAGAGCTTTCGGCCTTTGAAATAGAGATCATTCGGCCACTTCAAAAAAAGGCCTTCCCCGACAAGCGGTCTTACCGCCCTGTATAGTGAAACCCCGGCGGCCGCGGTGAAGGCCGGAACATCGGATGTCCGGCAGTCCGTTCTGAAGGACATCGAAAAAGTCAGGTCCAGCCCCGGCCTTGAATACCAGGAGCGTTCATCCCTGCCCCGGCCGGATGTCTGTTCTCGCGCTGACACGAGCACGCACTTTTCAGCCAGAAGAGACGGCGTTCTTCTTATATAGCTGTTGGTTGAGTCGACGCTTTCAAGTCTGACGTGATTCATTGCCGCCTCCGGTTTTCCGGGACATCATCCCCCCGCCAAAAATCGGGCAGGATGATCCCCGTCACGTTTCAATCAGAACGACGTCCTAATTCTATTTTTTAGATTTGTGTCTCCTGATGTTCCCTTAATCTTGATCATCTGAAAATCGAGAACCTCAACGAAGACATTTCCCGCTTCGTCTGTGAGCCAGAGATCGAAGGTGTTCGTCTCTTCACCGTCATGTTTTTTCTCTGTAATGCACAGGTAATCCTTCATCGCCTCAGTACCCGCGTAAAAATTCATCACGCGAATTGACGACGGAAGAATGATGACCCCGGAAGTCAGAAATTCAACGACACCTCCGGTCTGGAACATTGCGTCAACGAGCACCGGATCTGTGACAAACTCGGGCTCAACGCATCCCCTGAAGAATTCTCCGCTGAGAGGGTTTCTCACCTTCGTAACAAGCTTTTTGCCGTCGAAAGAAAGAATTCCCTGAATACTTCTGAACACGCCATCCATAAAGAGCCTTTCAGGATGATATATAAGCTCCTGGAAATCTCCTTCAACAGTTACCGGCTTGAATTCCGGCAGACTTATCTTCTTTGCCTTCGCTTCGGCGCCGCTGAAAACACATGTGCCGTTGTAATGAACTGTCATGTCACCCATAGCAATGCCGGCCTTGTTTTTAAACTGGGACACTATGCGGCAGGCAGCCTCATCTCCGAGGGCCTCGGCCTCTATCATAATCTCCTTTGGACGTCCCTGCAGAATTTTGATTCCATAGGGTATCGTGAAGTCCTTCAGGCTGATAAGTCTGCGTCCTTCCGGCATAACCCTTGAAGATGCTTCTGCGAGTGATTCAACCCCGGTAGCGCCAAGGAACAGAGGTACTCCTTCCCTTGAGTGATTAAGCAGGAAGAGGTCCGTGTTTATATCGAGAACACGCGAATAGACGGCTTTTTTTTCGTCAGAGGATATTGGCGTACCCAGGAAAGGATATCTTCCGCACGACGGCGAACCTGATCCCGGAAGAATACGGTCAGGGTCGAATTCCAGATCGAGGCCCATTACCGCGGTTTCAATGCTTCTCGGATCTGACAGCTCATCCATGAAGAAGCGCACACCTTCCTTCAACGGAAGGAATTTCATGCCTCTCTCCTTCAGGACCTTCATTACGGTTTCGTTTGTCGCCATACCCGCGCCATCCCAGGCTGTCCAGTCAATGATCTTGCATATTTTACCGCTGTTAAGCTGGTTCTCTCTCAGAACTATCTTCGAAAGAAGATCGTTTGCTGAACTGTAATCAATCTGCCCCTCGTTCCCGAATCTGGCAGCTACCGAAGAGAAGGTTGCCAGGAACCTGTATTTCGGCACAGCCTTCAGAATATTAAGGGCACCGTAAACCTTTACATCAAATACCCGATTGAACTGGGAGAATTCCTTTTTTTCTATGAACTGGCTTTCCTCAATTCCAGCCGCGTGAATAATTCCAGCGGCATTTTTGATTCCCTTCAGAGCTTTTTCGACAGAGACAGCGTCAGCGACATCCGCGGCATGGTACTCAACCTCGCATCCGGTTTTTCTGAGCGTCTCAATATTGTCTGCCGCCGATCTGGCACGGATTATTCTGCCGGCCTCTTTTTTCAGCTCAAGCGGTTTGGCTCCCTGCATTCTGTCCTTGAGCTTGCCCAGGATATACCTCTCATCAGCTTCCAGCCTCATAAAGTCAGGCTCAATACCGTCGATACGGCTTCTTCCGAGTATTACGAATTTCACATTAATTCTTGAGGCGATATCCTTGAGCATTTCAAAGGTAATACCTCCGGCACCGCCTGTGACTATGACGGTATCGCCTTCTTTCAGTACGAAATCGCCCTTCACTGCCGCAGCTTCCTTCAGTGATATTTTATATCTAACGCCGTCCCTGTATCCGGTTTCAACTGTCCTGTCACCGGAAAAGATTTCGTTCATGAAGATATCGGCAGCTATGTCAAAGCTCTCGCCGGCTTTCCTGAAGCTGAAGTCAACGACCTTGCAGGCCGTGTCCTTCATCTCCTTTGAAGCGGTCTTCAGCATTCCTGCCACTCCTCCTGAAACCGGCGAGATGGATGCCTCTTCTCCTGAATACGGGAACACAACAGAGTCAAATGCGGGAGCTGCAATGATTCCTCCCTTTCTGTTCAGCAGCCCGTAGAGCCCCTTTATTATAAGGAACAGACTTTTGACTGAAACATTTATCGACTCTTCATCAGCAGGCTTGCCTGCCCAGGCAACAGGTGCGCAGTGAATAACTCCGTACAGGCTTTCATCTGATGCAATGGCCCTGATGTCAGACTCAAGCTTCTCGAAGCTGCCCATAGAATTGTAGTCGGCGCCTTTAACTCCAAGAGTTACAACCTTTGCGCCCATTGCTTTGAGCCTTTTAGTTACCCGGTCTGAAAATCCGGATTTATCAAGCGTTACAAGATAGGTCTTCCCTTTGAGGTCTTTCACCTTCTGTGAAACAGGTGCCGCCTCAGCTATTCCGACCTCAAAGCGCTTTATTCCCGATCCGCCAGCCTCAGTTGCAACCGCTACAGCGGGCTGTTCTGCCGCAGATGGCTGAACTGCTGCACCGGCGCCCGGAACCTCTTTCGCGATGTAAGCCGCAAGCTTCGCTATAGTATTGAGCTCGCCGAGTTTAAGGTCTTCAGGAACATCAAAGCCGAACTTCTGTGACACCGCGCCGAATATCTCGACCTGCTTGACCGTGTCGATGCCGAGGTCGCCTTCAAGGTCAAGGGTCTCATCCAGCATCTCCACCTCATAGCCGGTGTACTCCGATATAATCTCCTTCACCGCTTGAGCCGCTCCGCCTGATGCAGGTGCTGCTGCAGCGGGGGCTGCTGCCTGAACCGGCGCTGAAGCTGACGGAGCAGAAGCGAGTCCGGGAACGGCCTGCGCGATGTATGCAGCGAGCTTCGCTATCGTATTGAGCTCGCCGAGTTTAAGGTCTTCCGGCACGTCAAAGCCGAACTTCTGAGACACCGCGCCGAATATTTCGACCTGCTTAACTGTGTCGATGCCGAGGTCGCCTTCAAGGTCAAGGGTCTCATCCAGCATCTCCACCTCATAGCCGGTATACTCCGATATAATCTCCTTCACCGCTTGAGCAGCTCCACCCGATGCAGGCGCTACCGCGGGGGCTGCTGCCTGAACCTGCGCCGATGCTGACGGAGCAACAGCGAGTCCGGGAACGGCCTGCGCTATATATGCAGCAAGCTTCGCTATCGTATTGAGCTCGCCGAGTTTAAGATCTTCAGGAACATCAAAGCCGAACTTCTGTGACACCGCGCCGAATATCTCGACCTGCTTGACTGTGTCGATGCCGAGATCGCCTTCAAGGTCAAGTGTCTCATCCAGCATTTCCACCTCATAGCCGGTGTACTCCGATATAATCTCCTTCACCGCTTGAACAGCTCCGCCTGACGCAGGCGCTGCTGCCTGTACCGGCGCCGAAACTGACGGAGCAACAGCAAGTCCGGGAACAGCCTGCGCTATATATGCAGCAAGCTTTGCTATCGTATTGAGCTCGCCTAACTTCAAGTCTTCCGGCACGTCAAATCCGAACTTCTGTGACACCGCGCCGAATATCTCGACCTGCTTTACTGTGTCGATGCCGAGGTCGCCTTCAAGGTCAAGTGTCTCATCCAGCATCTCCACCTCGTAGCCGGTGTACTCAGAAATAATCTCCTTCACCGCTTGAACAGCTCCGCCTGATGCAGGCGCTGCCGCGGGGGCTGCTGCCTGAACCGGCGCCGATGGTGACGGAGCAACAGCGAGTCCGGGAACGGCCTGCGCGATATATGCAGCAAGCTTCGCTATCGTATTGAGCTCTCCGAGTTTAAGGTCTTCTGGCACATCAAAGCCGAACTTCTGAGACACCACTCCGAATATCTCGACCTGCTTCACTGTGTCGATGCCAAGATCGCCTTCAAGGTCGAGGTTCTCATCAAGCATGTCCTCAGAGTAGCCGGTGTACTCGGAAATGATCTCCTTCACCGCTTGAACAGCTCCGCCTGATGCAGGCGCTGCTGCGGGGGCTGCTGCCTGAACCAGCGCCGAAGCTGACGGAGCAGCCAGTCCGGGAACGGACTTCGCGATGTAGGCAGCGAGCTTCGCTATCGTATTGAGCTCTCCGAGTTTAAGGTCTTCAGGCACATCAAAACCGAACTTCTGAGACACCGCGCCGAATATCTCGACCTGCTTAACTGTGTCGATGCCGAGGTCGCCTTCAAGGTCGAGGTTCTCATCAAGCATGTCCTCAGAATAGCCGGTGTACTCGGAAATGATCTCCTTCACAGCGTGAACGGCTCCACCTGCCGGGGCAGATGGCGCTGTCACAGCTGTCTGTACAGCCTGAGACGCCGGAGCTTTTACCTCGGGTGCCCTGCGCGGCATCAGCGGCTTCCCGGCAGACTTGATGCAGAGGGCCCCGTTCATTACAACAAGCTCGGGATTGTCGCTTCCGGATATCTCCTTCAACCACCTGGTATATTCAGGGTTATTCTCGAAACAGTTCTCCTGGCCTTTTTTAATCAGGGCAAAGGCAAAGTGAGAACCGAAGCCGGCACCAAAGTGCATACCGTATCTGTAATCTCCCGGTTCTCCCTTGCTGAACTTAAGGTCAGCAAACTCCTGCGGAATCTTGACAAGGTTCGCAATAGGAGGCACTTTCCCTTTTAAAAGCGCCTTGATGAGTATGGCGTCCTCTATTCCCGCGCCCAGGGTATGTCCCGTAAATCCCTTTGTGTTGGTTATTGTTATTTCTCTGTAATGCTGAGGATAGGCTTCTCTCAGGGCCATTACCTCTGCCGACGCGCTTCCGCCTCTTGCCGGAGTATACGTCTCATGCGACATGAAAACCATGTGCCTTGCGTAATCGTCACGGTTAAGGCCATGACGCTTCTCAATCTGAATTACAGCATTCTTCATTTCTCTGGCGACATGTTCAACGTCAATTCTGGTCGCGTGGAAGGCGCTGTTGCCGAAATATGTACCGAGAATCTCGGCCTGTCCTTTTTGACCGCGTCTGACGGCGCATTCTTCCTTCTCAATGATTAGGGCCACTGCTCCGCTTCCGACAATCGTTCCATTGCGGTCTTCGTCAAAGGGCTTTGCCGCTTCCTGCACTGTCTTCTTAACCGTTGCGGCCCCGAGGGCTAAAAATCCGGACTGTATCCACTGTCCCTGTCCTTCCCCATTCGCCGCTTCTCCGCCAATAAGAATAACCCTGTCGCAGCGTCCGGTCCTTATCCAGTCTTCAGCGATACATATCGCCTGTGTTGTAGAAGCGCAGGCTGCGCTTGTATGCGTGTTCGGCCCCTTTGCTTTAATGTGCTGGGCAAAGTGGGCTGGCGCGAGGTTAATAATCTTGAACAGAATGGTTCTGTCGAAGTTGTAAGCCTTTTCGCTTCCGGCCTTTCTGAGCGACGAGAACCATTCGGTAAGCCTGTCTTTGACTCCGGTATCGGATATCTTCTCCATCATGAAGTAGTACATCTTCTTGAACTCTTCATATGGCTCAGTGAGGAACCTGTGCTCATAGTAAGCCCTGAGCTCCTTCGAAAACGTCTCAAGTCCGGCAAATACAGAGGTGCATATTACCCCCGTGCGGTCCTGCATTTCCTGCGGCAGTTCATAGGCTCCTGGAATCATGGCGCCATTGGAGGCTTTTTTGAATCCCTGTACCAGCGGGATGCCCGCGTCTTTCAGAGCCTCTATTCCCGCTGCCATGGCAAGCGCCTCGGGGTAGTCGTGCTCAAAGTCGATCCCGTAGTCATTGGCGAGGCTGAAATAGCCGAGCTTTCCCGCAAGCTGAATAACCTCTTCCTCTTTGCTGATCTGAATAAACTTAGCGTTGCCGGCAGGATCCTTATATACCCTGACGATGTTTTTATTAAGCATCTCTGCCTTATCTTGTGCGGTGAGCGAATCAATAAAGTT
Source organism: Spirochaetota bacterium (assembly GCA_963663865.1). Taxonomy (GTDB): domain Bacteria; phylum Spirochaetota; class UBA4802; order UBA4802; family UBA5550. Next base: position 1,463,229 of record OY760686.1, on the reverse strand, counting down.
CTCGCCTGCGATGATACGGTCAAAGTTATTCTCGGCAAATACCCTGTTGGCGGAGCCCGGAAGTCCTATTGCCGCGCCGGAAACAACAATTTTCCCGGTGTAGAAGCCGAAGCGCTTCACCGCGTTGCCGGCATCTTCCATTTTGTACTTATTAAACTCGTTGGCAAGCAAGGTGTTAATCTCGTCTTTCTTTTCCTCAAGGAATCTCTTGAACTCCGGGTCGCTGCTGTCTGATGCAATCGACGCCGCAGAAGATGCCGCCCCGCCTGTCAGAGACTTCAGGTGTGAATCTAATGAACGGAGTGAGGCAAGCTCGCCTGCTTTAACATCAACCGCGGATTCCACAGTCCTGTAATTGAGGGTGATATTCTTAAGAAGGTTTACAAGAAGCCTGCCGGGGCCGAACTCAACGAAGTGCCCGCTTCCATTGTTAAAAGCGTAACCGACCGACTGAATGAAGTTCACCGGCGAAACGATCTGTCTCGCTACAAGGTCCTTTACCCCATCCTCGTTTTGCGGATAAGGGAGTCCTGTCACATTTGATATTACCTTTGTGTAATCAGCGGATTTGAATTTTACATCTTTAAGGAACAACCTTATAGAGTCCGAAGCCTGAGCATAGAAAGGAGTATGGAACGCTCCGGACAGGTTCAGTGCTTTAAAAGTGACGTTCTTCTGCTTGAGATATGACATGAACGAGTCTATATCCCCCGCCGCTCCTGAAACAGCCGTCTGGACCTCGCTGTTTTTGTTGGCCACAAACACGTTCTTTATTCCGGATTCATCTATCAGCCCCTGAGACTCCTCCCATCCCTTGAACAGAACCATAATCCTTCCGGCTGTTCTTTCGGCGTCAGCCTTCATAAGCTCAGAACGCTTTATTACAAGCCTCATGGCATCCTCAAAAGCGAGAATTCCCGAGCAGTAAAGAGCCGTGATTTCGCCGAGGCTGTGGCCGATGAAGTAATCAGGCGAGAACCCTGACGAAGCGGCGTAATCATAGAGTGCCGCTGACGAAAGGAATACCGCGGGTTGAGTAATCTCAGTCGAGTTAATTGAGGGATCATCACCGAACATGATATCGAGGAGGTTTTGTCCACGCTCCTTCCTGAATATCTCGTTTCCACGGTCAAGGGTATCTCTGATAATTGAAACAGACTCATAGAGTTCCTTCATCATGCCCGAACGCTGAGCGCCCTGGCCGGATAGAAGCGCCGTTATTTTATCTCCGCCTCCCCTTACTGACGGCTGAGCGGCAAGAGGGACAGGCCTCGGCACAACAGCGCCGGCCGGAAACTGTCTTGTCTTTTTCATAGCCCAGTCAGGGACAGCGCCCGTAACAACAAATCCGTGATTGCCGCCGATTCCGAATATATTTGCGGCAGCGTAATCATGTTTGCCTATCGACATTGCGCCTTCAATTTTAGCTGACGATGCCTTGAGCAGCGCAGCGCCGGGTTTAATAGCATTGAAACCCGGTGTTTTCCCGAACTTCCTCGCGCCGATGAGCTTGGCGATTGCGAAAGCCGGGCTTGCTGATCTCAGATAGCCGAATACCGGCTTTGAGCTTCCGACAGCCGCCTTAGCTCCGAAAACCCTCTCGACGGCAGCTATTTCGTTTTTATCTGATTCCGCTCTTGAAGCCCCATATATGTCAATATATGATATGTCTTCCTTTTTCAGAGGAGAATTGTTCAATGAGTCATTCATTGAACGTACAAGAGCTTCCGTTGAAAGCTCTCCCGAGCGGGCGCCCGCCGAGCTGTCAATGGCTATGCCGTTGATCTCCCCGAGAACAGGCATGTTGTTCTCAAGGGCCTTTTCAAGAGTAGTGAGCGCGAAAACCACAGCCCCCTCGGACAGGCTTGTTCCTGTTGATTTCCCGTCAAAGATTGAGCCGCCATTTTCGCCGATAATGCCCATTCTCTGGAAGGCCCTCATAGTCGGGGCCGAAATGTTGGACTCAACACCGCCGGCAAGAGCGAAGTCGTATTCCCCTGACTGCAGCCCCTTCATGGCGAGATTGCACGCTACAGCGGATGACATGCTTCCAGCATCAACTATGAAGTTGGCTCCGTTAAGTCCGTAGAAGTTTGCGACTCTTCCGCTTATGATGTTGCTGAGCATGCCCGGAACGGTGTCTTCGTTTATCGCCGCGTATCTCTCCTTCAGGCTCTCGGCAATCTTTTCCGAGATGGAGTTTTTCAGAGAATCGCTGAGCCCCTTAACAGAATGGATTGCCTCCTGCAGCAGCGGAATTCTGATTCGTATAACATTCTCCATCAGCATCTCGCCGGTCAGGGCGCCGAACACTGCTGCGATTTTGTTTCCCTTATCGAGCTTTTTGTCAAGACCGCACTGCTTCATTGCCCTTCCCGCCGCCTCAAGAGCGTAGAACTGTCCTCTGTCAATGACCCTTGCAGCAGCCGGAGGGACGCGGTAGGATTTGCTGTCAACATCTCCCGTGATGACACCCGCTTTTACGGGAGCGAGGCGGAACAAAGAGTCCTCTTCTGTTGTGAAAGCCTCAGCGTGATAGCGGGCCTCCGGAATAGCCCCGAGCACGCTCTTTCCGGAATCGAGAACCGCCCACATCTCTTCGACGCTCTCAGCTCCGGGAAGCTTGACTCCCACACCGGTTATGACCACTCGGTTCATGTTGTAGTTGAATGACGGTTCCGAGAATATGCGCCTTCTGATCTTAGTATAGCCTTCAGTAAACTCCTGGACTACGCAGTGATAGTTTATCCCGCCGAAACCGAATGAACTGATAGCTCCAATTCTCGGGCCTTCTGCTTTCTTCCATTCGAGTGCGTCAGTTACCACCTTAATATGAGTGCCCTCTATTTCAAGGCGGGGTGAGTGCTTTTTAAACTGGCCGTTTGGGGGAAGGATTTTGTTCTTCAGAGCCATGACGAGCTTCAGCATACCGGCAGAGCCTGCCCCTCCCAGAAGGTGGCCTATCTGTGATTTTACGGAACTGACGTAAACGTCCTTTCCTGTATTGTAAACCTTCTTTACAGTCTGCGTTTCAACGAGGTCGCCCATCAAAGTGGAAGTTCCATGACATTCAATGAAATCAACATCGGATATCCTGGTGTTATCCAGCATGTTTTCAAAGCAACGGTTGAGCGCGTATTCCTGGCCTGCAGGGTTCGGAGCAGCAATTGCCTTCCCCTTTCCGTCTGAGCTGGCGCCCGTCGCCTTTATGACAGCGTGTATTCTGTCGCCGTCTCTAAGAGCGTCCTTCATCCTCTTGAGGACGAACACGCCTGCACCTTCACCAAGCACGAAGCCGCCTGATCTCTCATCGAACGGATATGACCCTTCGCCTGAGAGCGCTCCCATCTTGCAGAAGCCGATGAAGGATTCAGGAGAAAGATTAGTGTTTATACCGCCGGCAAGAACCAGATCGCTTTTCCCGGACCTGAGCTCCTTGATTCCCGAGTCGATAGCGGCAAGCGACGTCGCGCATGCGGCGTCCACCGTGTAATTCGGCCCTTTGATGCCCAGGTATTCGGCGATTCTGGACGCCTCCATGTGGTTCATGGCTCCTTCAGGAGACTCAGCTGTATGCCCCTGAGAAACGGCCTTCTTTAATTCCTCCAGAAGGGATTTTTTCGTCTTAGCGTCGAGACTCTTGAACTCCTCAATCTGTTCAATGTAGTATTTGATTTCGGGATAGTTATACTTGAGAAGCAGGTCGTTCATCAGCTCGCTTGACAGGCATGTTCCTATTACTACAGCTGATCTGTTACCGGGAATACTGTCCTTCGACAGTCCAGCATCATCAGCAGCCCTTGCGGCCGATTCCAAGATCATCTGCTGGCTTCTTGAAAGCCCCCCGGCTTCTTCCGATGTAAATCCGAATCTCCTGTAATCAAATTTAAAATTGCTTACCTGCCCGGCTATCCTTGAATACGCTTTTCCCTCGGCCTTTCTGTCCTCACTGAAATAGTATTCGGAAGAGAGCCTTTTTTCATCAATTCGAGTAATAGAGTATTTTTTATCGAGAATATTCTTCCAAAGCTCCTCCGGGCTTCCGGCATCGGGAAGCACGCAGCCCATTCCGATAACGGCAATCTCATCGTGTATAATTGAATCCCGGCTCGTCATCACTTCAAGGCGGTCAAGGTTGGCGAACATTCCTTTTTTCCTGTTTATCAGGATATCGCTGACCTCTGGAACGTTAATCTGCCTGTCCTCGCAAGCGATTGAATCACCGGCCATGAAGTTGCCCATATCGAACTGGTCTTTTTCAGTATGCTTGACCAGCTCAACCTTTCCATCAGGATTGAACTTTGGCCTGTAGCCCTTCGCGCCAACGAGAAGCGCTCCCACATTGTCATGCTCAAAGGCAACCTTTCTGTCGCCAAGAGGAAGTCCGTCGCGGATACGCTGATGCTCATTCTCAATCATCTTCTGAGAGAAAACAGAAGGAAGACTTCTGGACATGAGGCCCACTGTCTCTCCCATTACTATTGTCTCGCATGATTTCAGTATAAGCTCGTGGTACACCTTGCTCAGGGCGCCTGTCTTTACGATCTCCTCGGTCATCAGGTAGAGCGTACCGACCTGTATACCTACCATCCCTCCCTTTCTCGCGAGACACGATGTCATTCCTGAAACGAACCATGATCCTCTTGAGGTACCGATTCCGCCTCCGAATACGGCTCTGACGTTTTTCACCTTTTCAGCGTCAAGTTCCATGAGCCTGTTCATTCCAAGCTCCCACAGAACCATGCTGGTCTGTCCGCCGACGTGGCCGCCAGCCTCATTGCCCTCGAAGATGAATCTGGAGCATCCGCTCTTCATCGCATTCTCAAGCATCTGCATTGAAGGGGTATGAAGATAGGTCTTTGTGCCTGCCGCTTCAAGCTCAAGAACCTGAGCCGGTATTCCGGCCGCGAAAAGCGCAAACGGGGCCTTATGCCTCTTCACCATGTCAATGTGTTCCTGAAAGCTCTTGTTCATGGCCCCGATGCCTATCATTCCCGCGCCGAAAGATATCTTCTTTTCCGCTCCGCCTTTGACCATATTCTCAGCGAGATTCACCGGCAGATTTCCGAGAGCGAAGAAAGGGAGTGCTCCTGAATCATATACGTTTTTCGCGAAATCAGGGCTGTCGCTGATATTGCCCATAGGGCCCTGTACGATCGGGAACCTGGTTCCATGTTCCCTGGCGAGAGTTGTGTTCTCCCTGATCGGGTCATAGTCTTCGATGTCCGCAAGGTTCTCACCGACCGTTTTGAAGAAGCCGTGAAGCATATCTTTAAGCTTTGTGCCGTTTTTTACAAAGTTTTTTGAGAAGACGCCGTCCTGGCCGAGGTAGAACAGCGACTGAAGAGTATTGGCCGATGAGTCGTTCATGGAAGTTAAGTGCTCTTCAATGAGCCTGTAAAGCTTTGCGCTTCCGTCAGCCTCAGCTGCAAGGACGCTCTCCTTCTCCTTAAGCTCTTTTACGATTTTTGTGCCCAGCTTTGCAAAGAACCTGTACGGTATTCCCGTTGCCTTTCCAATCACCGAAGAGCTGTTCTCCTCAACCTTTCTGAGCAGGTCTCTGAAATTATCTGAAAGCGGGGACTCATCAGCAAGATAAAGCTGGCTGTCGAGTACTACGCCTGACGCACCCGCAGCGAACATTCCCGATGCAGTGTACTGCCCGACTCCTCCGTGTACGACGACCGGATATGAAGTCTTGTCAAGATACCACTGAAGAAGGACATACGATGTGTACTTCGAGACCTTTCCTGCCCCTTCAAAGCCTTTGACAATAAGCGCCTGCGGAGAGATTGAATCTATTTTATCATTAATGTTTATATCAGTTGTTTCAATGAATATCCGGTAAGGCATAGATGAATCGAATCCTGACAGCTCATCTGCCCTCCTGTAGGCTAACACCACCAGATCCAGGTTGTCTATCCTTCTTTCACTCAGGGAGCCGATGAGCTCTGTATCAGAAGCGAACAGCCTGACTCCGAATATAATGTTCCGTGCGGCAAGCTGATCCACAAGCGTCAGCACATCCCCGGTCTGGATAAACTCGGTATCAATAACCGGCATAGCTCCGGCTTCATAGGCGGCAACCGCGTAAGAAGCATCTGCGGTTTTTACTGGATTGTAAACCATGCAGGGCAGCGGTGTATTGATAATTCTCTTAATCATTTTTTCCTCCTGCGGACTGACTCGTCCGTCCGTTTTCAAGATTTACCAGACACCCGGATTTGAGGTTGATGTCAATAAAAAAAACCGTGGTTCAGCCCTATTTATCTTATTTGTATATATTATTTTATATTATTCACAGATCTTTCTGTCAACCGGACTTTCAGGAGTGAGCGAAACAGCTTCATCTGTAAGATATCGCTATAATATTACCCGGAGGCAGATAAGTCAATAGGTAAGGATAGATGCGGCCGGAACAATCCCCGGCTTGACGGAGGGACAGTCTAGCTGGAAACCAGATCAAGATAGGCCAGATTTTCAGGATCCAGCTTCGCTCGCCCCTTAACTTCGGCAAGCCTGTCGGAAAGCTCCGCTTCACTTACAGTACGCGGCGAGACTCTTAAAACCGCAGAGCTTACCGAAAGAAGAGGGTAGCGTTTCATAACCCCGCCTCTGTTAACGGAAAGATAATAGCCTGACTCAATATCCTTCCTGTCGTAAAAGGCTGTCACTGATTCTGAAAATGCCTTTGATATTTTTACAGCCTTCTGAATATGAACATCAACATCATCAACTGACGATGAGCAGGCCGCAAAGAAGTCGTCGCCCCCCACATGCCCGATAAAGTAACCTGAGCTTCCCATCTCCTTCTGGAGGATGTCGGCAAACAGCATTATTACCCTGTCACCTTTTCTAAAACCGTATTTGTCGTTAAAAGGCTTGAAGTTGTTGAAATCAAAGTAAAAGAAAATTGAATACTTCGCTCCAGTCTGCATTGAAACTGTAATATAACGGGAGATGAGAATATTGCCGGGAAGCTTGGTCAGGGGATTAACCTCCCTCGCGTAGGCCAGATTGCTCTCGTTTAGTATCTTTAAAATCGACCTCGCTGACAGAAAGCCCCTGTACTTAAGCTCTGAAGTCACAATAACACCGTCGAGTTCAGGGCTGTTCGCGACAATCTCCAGTATCTTTTCCTGACTCATTGATTCATCTACGACCGGGCACGTTTCGATAAACGTGGATATCGACTCCGTCACCGACGTGTTATGCAGAAGATCGTATCCGAATGGGGAATATATGTATTTCTTGATGCTGCGCTCGTGGATTATCCCAAGCGGCATTCCATGCGTATCGAGGACGGGAAAAAAGTTTAACTCCGAATTTCTGTTAAACCTTTTAAAGAGTATTTCAACCGGGTCGTTCACCGAGATAGGATCAAGATACATTATCTCACGCCCAATCAGGTCACGCCCGGCATCCGGCCCTCTTCTCTTCATAATGATAGCGGATCTGACACATTGATAATCCTCCTGAATACAGCTCATGTCAGTAACCGGCCTGCTCACAAAGTATCCCTGCATGAGGTCAAATCCGAGGTCACGGCATGCAAGAAACTCGCTCTCGGTTTCTATCCCTTCCGCTATGACGACAACACCGAGAAACTTTGCCAGGCCTATTATGTAAGAACAGAAGGTCTTCTTCTTCATATCAGAGTCAATCCCGCTGATCAGAAACCTGTCAACCTTTAGAAAATCCGGCTCGGAGTGGTAAAAGAGCTCATATCCCGCGAATCCGGCACCAAAATCGTCCATCGCTATTTTAAAGCCTCTGCCCCTTGTCTTCGCGATGAAGTCACCAAAAACACCCACTGAGCTTATCCGGTGCTGCTCTGAAAGCTCAAAACAGAGAGAATCGTACGACACACGGTAAAAGTCGAGTATTCTTTCAGTATGGCCGAAGGAATAATCAGGCATCTCGTGAACACGGGGGTCGTAGTTATAAAAAAGCTTAATTCGGGAATGAAAAGGCAGCTCACTGAACTTGCCTACTGCCATGTCGCGAAGAGCGAGATCGAAAGAATAGAGAACACCGTCCCTGTAAGCCTGGTCAAACATATCAAAGATGCCTCTGAAACCCGCCTCGGCGCTGTTTCTCACAAGGGCTTCGACCGCGTAGATGGAACCGCTGTAGTAGTTTACTATGGGCTGAAATGCGAAGTCCAGCACGGCAACAACCTGCCGCCACTTCTCATCAAGGGGGATAATATCCTCCGGACCGGACGCGGGAACATCCATTGGATTCACTCCGTTAACAGTTGAAAGATTAAACATTGAAAAGACCCGCCATCTGATTAAGCTCGGAGGCCTTCTCGTTGATTGAATCAACGGAAAGCGACATCTCTTCAATACATGCAGCGTTCAACGTACTAAGTTCCGCGATGGATTTTGCAGCCTCAACAATCTCATCAACCGCCTTCCTCTGTTCATATATGGCGTGATTGACGGCTTTTTCGTACTCGTGAACTCTCTCGTTTTCCGAGCTTACCGCCTCATTGATCATGTTCTGGCTCTCAGTAAGCTCCATTATTGAACCCATCATGGTACGTATTGAGTTCATCTCCCTGACTATGCCCATGAATCTCTCTGACGCCGCTTTGACGGCTTCGATACCGCTTTCTGTATCCTCAAAGTTCCTATTGATTATCAAATCAATTCCGGACATTCCCTTTGAAGTAGCATCGGCAAGCTTGGATATTTCTCCCGCAACAACAGCGAAGCCTCCGCCGGCTTTGCCGGCCCTCGCCGCCTCGATAGCCGCGTTAAGAGAAAGCAGATTAATCTGTTCAGAGATGTCATGAATCATCTGTACTGCCTCCCGCATTTCTCCTGAGCTTTCAGAGAGATTGTTCATCAGCGAATTCATATTGGCAAATAGCTTTCGGCTCTCTTCGGCCTCGTCAACAATGCGGTCAATCTTTTTCGACGACGATGCGACATTTTCGTTCATGAGTATTATCACATCGGATAGGCTTGAAATAATCTGAGTCAACGCGTTAAAGCTGGCCGAGTGATTCCCGGCGGCCTCGGCGATACCGTCTATTTCGCCGCCAAAATCATCCATGAGCGCCGCAATCTCCTCTGAGCGAGAGGCCTGCATTTGCGCGTTTCCGGTAAAACTCGATACTGTTCTGCTGATTTCTTCGGTCGAAAGAGCCAGGTTACCGCAGTTCTCTCTTATCGCGAAAATCATCGTCCTCATGCTCGCCAGAAATCTGTTAAACTCCACCGCCAGAGTACCATATTCATCCCTTGATATTTTTTCAATATCAGCCTTCAGGTCTCCCCTTGCCATTTTACTGAAGCTTTCAGAAAATCCGCGCATATTATTCATTAGAGACCGTGCAATCCTGTATCCGAGAAAGACTGTAAACGCCGTTATCAGCAGACCCAGGGCGAGAGAGTATGCCGTAGTTTCCCATGATATTTCCTCAATCTTCTCACGCATGGAAAGCAGATACTTTCTGTTCAGCTCAATATACTGCCGCATGAGGCTTCCGACATGATCGGAAACATGCCGCGTGCTGCTGTTATATATCTCCATTCTCTCCGCGGCGTTCCTGGCTCCGAACATCATCCTGGCGGTATTATGAAGGTCAACATTGGCCGGACCAATGGAGTCGAAGACCCCTCTCCGTTCATCATCCATCTCCCAGTACTCGGCTGTACCCGAAAAAGAATAATACCACCTGGCAAGCCCCGTTTCATTATGGTTCAGTTCTCCTGCAAATTCCCTGCCGGAGGAAATGGATTCGATGAGCTCGTTCTTCCACGCGAGAAAATCTATGCAGCCGTCGCGTATTTTACTGTTTGAGTCCTGTACTTTCAGCATTTCAGCAACCGCCGAATCCTTTTTTGATACAAAGTAAAAGATCATTATGTTCTGTACGGAAACCAGAAGAGCAATTGTTGCGAGGGATATGAGGATTGAAGCCGACTTGAAACGTCTTAGTAAATCCATAATAAAGCGCATTAAAAAATCTTTTCTCCATAAATTTTACCACACGGCTAAATTCGCAATTCCATGTTAATTTTTTATAAAGATTATACAGTGAGATTATAAAGATTTTCACCTGAGATACAGCTTTCTGAATTTCATATCCAAATAGCAGAAATTGAGCATCCCGTTCAGCGCCTGTATAAAGCAGTAAATTCTTATTGATATTTCAATGCCTTCTGAGATGTTTAATTCGAGAATTAGCGCGGCACAGCAACCGTATCCCGGGTTTTAACGTTGACTTATAAACCCGAAATACCAGAATGGTTCCCCTTATTAAACGGCGCCTCCGGCTGAGGCGCCAGATTCTCAAAAATACGCGTAACCGGTGTTATCGACATGAATATAGTATGCTGCATCAAACAGGTTCCCGACACCGCGCAGGTCAGAATTGATCCCGAAACAAACACACTGATGAGGGCGGGAGTAGAATCAATATGCAATCCTTACGACCTGGTTGCCGCGGAATGCGCCGTAAAAATCGCACATGAGTCAAAAGCCAGAGTAACAGTCATTACAATGGGAATACCGCAGGCAGAAAGCGCTCTCAGGGAATGTCTTGCCCTCGGCGCGGACGACGCCGTACTGCTCTCTGACAGGGCCTTTGCCGGGGCTGACACCCTCGCGACAAGCGCCACGCTTTCAGCGGCAATATCCAGAATATCTGAATCCGACCCCGTCAGCCTCGTGATCTGCGGAAAGCAGGCGGTTGACGGAGATACAGCCCAGACAGGCCCCGGCATCGCTTCAAGGCTTGGATACACGCTCCTTACAAACGTTATCTCCATAGAAAAAACGGACAGCTCAAAAAACACTATAACCGTAAGGCGCGAAACCGGAGCCGGAAGCGAGATAATTGAGTCAAAGCTCCCTGCTCTGATTACAGTAGAACTCAACTGCGTCGAGCCTCATTATCCGTCGCTGCCTGAGCTTGTAGCCTCGGTGAGAAAGGAAATTCCTGTATGGACCGCAGAGATGCTCAATGTTGACCCCGGCAAAATCGGACTGAAGGGCTCTCCGACTTCAGTAAAGACCATCTTTGCACCCCCTCAGCGGAAAGGAGGCCCCGTCTTCGACTGCTCGGAAAGCGGAGCTGCCGAATCAGTAAGATCGCTTCTGAAAAAACTCCTTAAGGATGAACCCGGCATCGTCGAGCTGGCTGCGAACGGAGGAAAAAGTAATGCCTAAAAACAGCAAGGGCAAAGATGTTGCCGAAGTAATATCCTCAAAGTGTTCAGGCTGTCAGATATGCATAGCCGAATGCGCCTTTGACGCCATTGTCATGGAGGACGGGGTGGCCCTCATCGATCCCGAAAAGTGCACCGGATGCACGCTCTGTGTCAGCAGCTGCCCCAGCGATGCGATAATCTTCAGCAGGCCGGTTCGCAAACGCTCTTCCCAGGCCTCAGCCGAAGCCAATGGCACCTGGCGGGGAATCGCCGTTCTTCTTGAATACAAAAGTGGAAAGGTCGCCGATGTCTCCTGGGAATTGACGGGAAAGGCGCGCGAAATGGCCGAGAAAATGGGCACCGAGGTCATCGGTTTTATTTTAGGGGGGGATGATGCCGCATGCAGCGACGCTATCGCCATGGGCTGCGACTCTGTCTACCGGATGCAGAGCGCTCATTTCGAAAGCTACACCGCCGGATACTTCGGAGAGGCGCTCGCGGAGCTGACCAGACAGATAAAGCCGGAGATACTGCTCATCGGCACGACTCACCGCGGAAGTGAAATTTCCGGGCTTTGTGCAACAAAGCTTGAAACAGGTCTTACCGCCGACTGCACCGAACTCGATATAACGGATGACCGCCTTCTGGTAATGACAAGGCCGACATTCGGAGGGAACATCATGGCAACAATTCTCTGCCGCAAAAAGAGACCGCAAATGAGCACCGTCCGCCCTGGAGTCATGAAAAAACGTGACCGTGACGGCTCAAGAAAGGGAACAGTAAAAACAATAGACTACAATGTTGTCCCGCCTGAATATCCGCGCATTGTGCAGACAATCCCTTCTGTCTCTGAGGCAGCTAACATCTCAAGCTTCAAATCCCTGATAGTCCTTGGCAAGGGAGTAAACAGCAGCCTGCACTACGGTATGCTTGATGAGCTTGCTCATCTGCTCGGAGGCACACTTGCCTGTTCCAGGCCCCTTGTCGAAGCCGGGCTATTTCCCTACGAAAGACAGGTCGGGCAGACCGGCCGTACTGTGTCGCCCAGACTATATGTGGGCATAGGGGTTTCGGGAGCTGTTCAGCACATGGCGGGAATTCAGGGCTCAGAAAAAATAATTGCTATCAACTCAGACCGGAACTCGCCCATGGTATCGATGGCAGACTACTCCATAATAGGCGACTACGCGGAGATAGTGCCTTTGCTGATAGAACGCATAAAGGCCCGCGGCGCTGAAGCTGTGCTCAAGGGAGAAAGGTAAACATTATATGGAAGAGAAATTCACCGTAGCGGTAGTAGGAGCAGGCCCCGCGGGCCTCTCCGCGGCATGTGTTCTTGCCGATGCCGGCGTTAAAACTATCGTTCTCGACAGAGGCGAATACCCCGGAGCGAAGAACATGTCCGGCGGTGTTCTATATGGACATAACCTTTCTGAAATAGTACCCGGCTTTGAAGAATTGCATTGTCCTGTCGAAAGGAATATTGTCGAATCGCGAATATTCTATCTCTCAGACGAGGCCGGTTTCAGCATTGGTTACCGCGATAAAGCGTTTTCAGAAGAAAGAAAGCTCAACGCCTTTACAGCCGGAAGAGCCAGGTTTGACCGCTGGTTCGCCGGCATAGCCTCTCAAAAGGGCGCCCTCGTTGTGTCAGGGACAACCGTTACAGGGCTTATCAGAGACAAAAAAGGCAAAGTTATCGGCCTGAGGACTAACCGCCCTGACGGAGATGTCTTCGCCGACGCTGTAATCCTGGCTGACGGCATAAACTCACCGCTCGCCGTTGAAGCTGGCTACAGGCCAGACCCGCATCCGGATCACGTCGCGCTCGCTGTCAAGGAAACCATTGAGCTTGATCCGCACATCATTGATACACGATTCAATGTCGGCCGGGAAAACGGAGTTACAACCGAAATACTCGGATCAATTACGGCCGGCATGAACGGTGTCGGCGCGCTCTACACGAACCGGGGGTCCATATCCCTCGTAATAGGGGCTAACCTCAAACACTTTGTCAAGACCGGAACCAGACCTTACGACCTGATGGATAGATTCAAACAGCACCCGATGATAGCCCCGCTGATTGAAGGAGGCCGCACGCTTGAGTACACAGCCCACTGGCTCGCGGAAGGAGGCTACAGAACCATTCCCAATCTCTACGGAAACGGATATCTGATAGCGGGCGACTCAGCCATGCTGTTCAACGCCCTGCACCGCGAAGGAAGCAATCTGGCAATGGCCTCCGGAAAAATGGCTGCCCTTACGCTTATTCACGCGGCGCGCAAGCACGACTTCAGCAAGTCCATGCTCTCTGAATACGCAGTTAGAATGAAAAGGTCTTTCGTGATGAAGGACATGAAGAAGTACAGGGGCTTTCCGGGCTTTCTGCAAAACACATCGGCCCTCTTCAACTCACTGCCTGACGCTGCCCAGTTCGCCGGAAGGGAGATGCTTACAGTTGACGGAATCACCAAGAAGAAAAAGCAGAAGGCCATATTCCGCCACATCCGCAAAAAGACGGGCCTTTTCAAACTGGCGCTCATAGCTATTAGGGGGTTCATATCAGTAAGATGAAAAAGGAAAACATTGATGATAAGCTGTTTCACAACCGATTCAGAGTCGACACGGACAGCCATCTCGAAATAATTGATCAGTCTGTATGTCTCACAAAGTGCAAGGGCCAGCCCTGTGTCACCTTCTGCCCGGCCTTTGTCTACCGTCCGGAAGACGGCAGAATTGCGGTAAACTACGAGGGCTGCCTTGAGTGCGGTTCATGCAGAATAGGCTGCCCGTATAAGAACATTAAGTGGCGTTTTCCGAAGGGCGGCTGCGGCATAAGTCACAAGTTCGGCTGATTAAAGCCCCATCGCGGTGCCGACAATAATCACCGTAAAATCAGTCTCGCGCGGCCTTTTCCTCAGAACCTGATAGGCCCTGCATATCCTGGTATCAGAGTTGCAATCCGAACACACTCCTGTAACCGCGCAGGGGTTGTTCAGTCCCAGCCTTTTGCTGTTCATCGGGCCTGCGGCAAGCTCAATCCTTGTCAGGGCCTCATCCTCGTTTCTGACAATCTTATTCGCGCCGGCGACGGCCACGACCTTTTTTGGTCCGAAAAGCATCGCCGCGAGACGGTTGCCGATCATGTCCACGTTCATAATACGCCCGTCAAGCGTTACCGCATTCGCTCCCGTCAGGAAAAGATCAGATGTAAGCTCACGCCTCATTGCATCAAGCTTCTCTTCAGGTGAAAGCCCTGGCCTGCTGTGATCAATGATTGAAACCCCAATTTCAGAAGCCGCTTCCCGTATCCCCAGCTCCTTAAGAGTCAGAGAACCTCCGAAGGCGGCATTGCCGGCCTTATTCACAAACCCCATAATGATGCTAAACGCCTCGGCAGGCGTCGAAACAAAACGGGCATCAAATCCGTTCTTTTTTAGCGCCTCGCAGGCTTTTTTGCCAAGCGCCTCGTAGCTCCATTGAGTTAAATCCATAGCGTACTCCTGATAAAAATCGTCTATTCACTGCTGCTCCCCATTACCCTCTTTATTGCTTCCGAAAGGCCCGCGCCTGAAACCGGCTTTTCAAGCACCTCCCTTATGCCAATTGAAAAAGCCCGATCTCTCGTCAAACCGGCGCTGTACCCGGTACATAGAATCACCGGTATATCGGGCCTGATCTTAAGTAATCTGCTGGCAAGCTCCTCTCCGCCCATTACCGGCATGGTCATATCAGTAATAACGAGGTCAAATGATTCAGGTGAACTGCTGAAGGCCTCAAGCGCCCTTACGCTGTTCTCGAATGAGGTAACATCGTAACCCATGTCCTGCAAAAGCTCAGTTCCCATGAGAAGCAGAAGCGGCTCATCATCAACGAACAGAATCTTCTCCAGCCCGGTATGCACCCCGCCGCATTCAGATTTTTCACTTAATGGGGGAGCCTTAAATGCCGGCAGGATTATTTTGAAAAGCGATCCGTTTCCCTTGCTGCTCTCGACCTTTATCTCTCCCCCGAATTTATTTACAATACCATGAACGACTGAAAGTCCAAGTCCGCTTCCCTCGGTCCTTGGTCTCGTTGTAAAAAAAGGGTCAAAAATGCGTTCCATCAGCTCCTTAGTCATACCTGTCCCGCTGTCCTTTACCGCCAGACACGCCCATCCCTCTTCTCCCGCCTCGGCTTTAAACCCCGGCTCTTCCTCACCGTTTCCTCTCATCAGAGAAAGGCTTATGAGCAGCTTGCCTCCCCTGTCTCTCATTGCATGATTGGCGTTCATCGCCAGATTCATAATAACCTGCTGCATCTGCACTGGATCAGCGTTCACGAATATACCATCACTGACTGATTCTTCAAGTATGACAGATGAAGGCAATATCGCCTTTAAAAGCTCAATAGACTCCAGACAAACAGATGAAAGGCTTATAACACGGCTGCCCTTCTCCTCAGAGCCGCTGAATGCGAGAATCTGTCTCACCAGATCCCTGGCCCTATCGGATGCAATGAGCACATTGCTCAGCTTATCTCTGGCAGGTGAACCTTCGGGGATCGCTTTGAGTGCAAGCTCGCTAAAACCGATGATCACCGAGAGGAGATTGTTAAAGTCGTGAGCTATGCCCCCCGCAAGGGTCCCGATTGCTTCAAGCTTCTGCGACCTTCTCAACTGAAGCTCAACATCCTCCTTCTCCTTACGGGTATTGATTTCCCCGGTAATGTCGGTCACCATCGCCAGAGCCCCCCTGTATCGCCCGGACTTATCGAAAAGCGGGGTTGAAGATAAGCGGGTCCAGACATCCCTTCCGCTTGAGTGAGAGAAACGGAAGGTCAGGGTTTCTCTTTTGCCGGAACGGCCCCTTTCAAGATTTCCTATCGCCTCAAGCTTTGAAACCTCATCCATATAGGAAAACAGGCTTTGACCAAGCATCTCTTCAGCTCTGCAGCCCAGAATATCTCCCATTTTGCCGTTAACAAACACCATTAGATTATCCGCGTCAATCATCCATATCCCTTCATCTGCAGTTTCTACAATAGTCCTGTACTTTTCCTCACTTTCGGCAAGAGCCTCGGCAAGCCTGCTCTTTTCTATGCGTGAATTTTCAAACGTCAGTATTTTTGACAGAAACACCGTAACAGGAGGGTAAATCAGCAGGATAGGCAGAGCTATTCTGGAGAGAGTTCCAGCAAACTCCATTTCAGGAAGCAGTGGAGTGCAGAGCAGCATTCCGATATGAACTGTTATCCCGAAGAGGAGGAGTTCCAGCAAGGAGTAATCAGCCGGCCTCCTGCTTCTGAACATTCTCCACAGAAGGCCGGTTAAAACAGACACGAAAATCACAGCAATTCCCATTGCCGTCCCTGATCCGCCCTGTAAAAACCTGAAACCGGCCCCTATGAGGCCGGCAATAACAGCGGCCAGCGGGCCGAAGTACAGGGCCGCGAGACTCAACAGTATTGAACGCGTGTCAAAGAATATTCCGTCAGAGGTGACTACTGCATTAAGCATCACAGCTATACAAATAAATCCGACCAGCAGTCCGGCCAATACCTGCTTGCGCTTGTAGAGCGGCCCCGATGGATCGGGCCTGATCAGCGTGTATATAAAAACGAGCGCCATAAGAAGTGCTCCGCTGTTAATCAGACCGCGGAGTAATACTGTATCCATCGCGCCTCCATGCCCTGCAAAACCCCGAAAGGGGTATATTAAGAGAAGAAGCTCATTTTACATTAAAAAAAGAGACTGTTCAAGTTATTTTTTAACCAGAGACATGGAGTTTACATAATAGTAACACAGCCGAAACCAGGGCCGTAAATAAGCGCGAAAATATAGTCTGCCTGATCAGATTCAATTTGAAGCTGGATTTCAGATTGCCGCTTTCCGCGATAGAAAATTCCACCGTCGAGATACTCAACTCCAGCGGGGCTCTCGGCAAAGCCCCTGCCCAGATACTTCAGCCATGCCTCCTTGATACAAAATGATGTCAGGACCTCTTCAAGTCCGGAATCTCTGTGAATCTTCCTTTCTTCAGCTGAAAAGGCTACTCTCATAACTGCGCCAATATCCCGCGGCTCAATTCTCTCCGCGTCAATGCCCAGCATGTAATCAGATGATACTGCTGCCGCGGCCAGCTCTCCGGAGTGGGTAATGGAAAGCGAAAGATTACTATAGCCCGGGAAGAATGGAGCCCCCCCCTCTCGGTATGCGACTGCTGCGCCGGAACCGGCTGCTCCGTTAAAGGCAGCAAGAGCCGCTTTCGCAGCGGCCCTTCCGGAAATCCACTCAATCTGTTTTTTTAATGTCTTGAAATTATTGAGAGATACAATCTCTTCGGGAGTTAAAATATTTGAACAAAAATCAGAAACTTCAAACTCTTCAGGTCCGCGAGTTGCAGCGGAAGTGAGATCCAGATTCGGAAGTGCATTTTTTATGAGGAGGGGGATATTGACACGAACAACTACTATGTCTCCGGGCCCTCCCGCAGCCTCAATCGGTGTTTCTGGCAAGACGCTCATCCCAGGCTATACCATATCGGCTATGTCCTGGATAAGTCTCTCAGAATCCTCCCAGCCCAGACATGGATCGGTTATGGAGCATCCGTATCTGTCACCATTGGGGTCCTGATAACCTTCCTCGAGATAGCTCTCAATCATTAGACCTTTAACGGCATCACGTACAGCCTTCGAGTAGGTTCTGCTCGACATGACTTCTTTTGATATCCGTATCTGCTCTTTGAACAGCTTTGAGGAGTTGGCATGGTTCGCGTCAACAATAAGCGCGGGATTTTTTAGTCCCCTGTCGTCATACATCCTGGCCACTCGCAGAAGATCTTCAAAGTGGTAATTTGGGATATTCCTTCCGTTTCTGTCTACAGCGCCCCTGAGCACTCCATGAGCAAGCGGGTTCCCGGAAGTCTCAACCTCATGCCTTCTGTAAACGAAGGTATGGCTGACCTGTGCCGCGAAAATGGAATCAAGCATCACCCTGATATCACCGGCAGTAGGATTTTTCATGCCTACAGGTATGTCAAGCCCGCTTACGGTCAGCCTGTGCTGCTGATTTTCCACGGAACGGGCCCCGATGGCGACATACGAAAGCAGGTCCTCAAGATAGGGATAGTTGTTAGGGTAAAGCATCTCGTCCGCGGCAGTCAGATGTGACTCGGAAAGAGACTTCAAATGAAGGTATCTTATCATCTCTATTCCTTTTACGATATCTGTCTCTTTCAGATGGTCGGGCTGATGAAACATCCCCTTGTAGCCTTCGCCGGTAGTACGGGGCTTGTTTGTGTAGATTCGAGGAATCAGAATAAGCTTTTCAGCCACCTTCTCCTGAAGCGCTGAGAGCCTTCCCGCATAGTCGCAGACTGAGTCTATATCGTGCGCCGAACACGGGCCGATTATGACAACGAGCCTGCTGTCTTCGCCCGTAAAAACACGGCTGATTTCCCTGTCCCTGGCCTCCTTAACCTTAAGAAGATGCGCCGGCATTGGATACTTATCAGCTATCTCCTCCGGTGTGGGAAGCGGCTTTTTATAGATAAATGACATATTATTCTCCAACAGACAGACCCGGCTTATGGGCCGTTTCCCTGTCCTGCATTCTATTCAAAGTACGAAACGGCATTTTTAAAGATTATCATGCCGTCGCTCTCCTCCGGCACAGGCTGTCCCTTTCTGCGAAGCTCTTCCCTCTTAAGGGTCCAGTCGTCTCTCTGGGTAAACAGCATTCCCCTTTCAGGATGCGGCATCATCCCCATTACACGGCCCGAGCGGCTGCAGAGCGCGGCAATATCGTTCAGTGAACCGTTAGGGTTGGCCGGGAAAGAACCTGAGGCGGGCGAACCATCCGGGTTAACGTACTTCATAACAGACAGGTGCTCTTTTTCGATAACATCAATGACGCTTTCAGGAGCGTAAAAGTTTCCCTCGCCATGAGCGACAGGAACATGCATATACTCCACGCCGCGGGTAAAAACACAGGGAGAGTCCGCATCCACCTTCAGGTCAACCCATCGGCACTGATATCTGAAGGATTTATTGTGCTCAAGCGACGCCTCAACTGTTCCGAACGGCTCACCAATCGCCGGCACAAGGCCGAGGTTCACCATGACCTGAAATCCGTTGCAGATACCAAGCACCAGAGTGTCCCTCTCGATAAAGCTGCCGAGTTCCTCGGAAAGGTTGTTCCTGATTCGGTTTGAAAGCGCCTTGCCGCTTCCAGTATCATCTCCGTACGAAAAACCGCCCGGAAAAACGAAAATATTATAATCAGCAAGCATCCCCGGAGAGGCAATAAGGTCGTTAACATGAACGATATCGGCTCTCGCTCCTGATCGCTCAAAAGCGTAACGTGTTTCCTCATCGCAGTTTATTCCGTAGCCTGTCAGGATTAAAGCCCCTGGTTTCATATTCACTTCCTGTCTTCTATTTTGCTGCCGCCGTTAAAACCCGGCGAACACACCGCGGTAAGCGGTATTCAAATCGTCAACCTTCAGGCTGACAAGCTCCTCTTTGTCCCTGCTTAAAGTCAGCGTTCCGTCTGAAGTGGTACTGCCGACCCTTGAGGCTGTATTCCCCATGATCTTTTCAAACTCGTCCGTTGACTCCGGAGATACCGAAACGATAAACCTCCCCTGAGTCTCGCTGAAAAGCAGAATATCGGGCCGATCAACATTTTCAGAAGGGATTGCCGAGATATCAACATTGCAGCCCATCATGCCGCCGATGGCCGACTTCGCGAGAGCCACGCCTATCCCGCCTCTTTCGACGCTAATTCCCGAGGCTATCAGGCCCCTTTTCATCGCCTCTTCATAGAGCCTGTATGTTCTGATATTTGAAGCAGCGCAGACGGCTGGAACAGTACCGGCCCCGCCGTCCGCAGAGATGCAGCACCCCTTCAGGTACAACTCATACTCGCTTCCGCCGGTCTCATCGCCGGTAGAACCGATTACGTAGATTATATCGCCTGCTGCCTTGAAGTCGAGCGTCTGGCACACCGAGCTGTCGGTGATAACGCCTATTGAAGATATCAGCAGCGTCGGCGGCACTGATAAATTGACCGGATTAAAACACTCATCGTAGCCTTTAAAGTCGTTAAACATGCTGTCCTTTCCCGAGACGAAAGGAGCGCCGTATGCGACAGCGTATTCGTAACAGGCACGTGCCGCCTCTTTCAACTGTCCCAGCCTCTCCGGATTGTTCGAATCGCACCAGCAGAAGTTGTCAAGCAGCGCCATGTAATCAACGCTGCCTCCGACAGACACCGCATTTCTGACTGCGGTATCAATCGAACAGGCCGCCATCTTATAAGGATCGATTTCACTGTAAGAGGGATATAGGGCCTGCGACATTACAACGGCTCTTTTTGAACCCGGCACAGGCGCGATAACGCTCGCGTTGCCGTTGACTCTGCCCTTACCCTGCAACGGCTTAATCATGCTGTTGGCCTGTACCTCATGGTCATACTGATGCGAAATGAATTCAAAAGAAGCAGTGTTGAGCCTCGATATCATCGCCGTAAATGCGGATTTCAGACTTTCCGGTTCAGGCAGGCTGGATGGATGCTGTTCAGGCAGATTAAGCGTTGTTTTAAGCACCTTCTTAGGAAGGCCGTCGTGTAGGAAAGTCATATCGAGATCGAATATAACCTCGCCATTGTATCTGACTATGCCTCTCGTTCCCGCGTTGAACTTTCCAATCACGGACGACTCAACACCGCGGGACTTCATCAGCGCAATAAACTTATCAAGGCTTTCGTCGGGCACTGACAGCGTCATTCTCTCCTGAGACTCGCTGACCCATATCTGCCAGGGCGCCAGGCCGGGATACTTCAGCGGCACCTTCTCAAGGTCAACCTCGAAACCGCCTGACTCCTTCGCCATCTCAGCTACGGAGCAGGAGATGCCGCCCGCGCCATTGTCGGTAACAGAATTGTAGAGCCCCATGTCGCGCGCCTCTTTGACAACGGCATCGGAGAGCTTTTTCTGGGTAATTGGATCGCCTATCTGAACAGCGGTGGCGGGGCTGCCCGAGTCAAGCGCCTCAGATGAAAAAGTCGCGCCGTGTATTCCGTCGCGGCCGACCCTGCCGCCAATTATTACAATATTGTCACCCGGCAGAGCGCGCTTCATTACCGAGGACTTGCCGTTCACTGTTTTTGGAATGAGGCCTATTGTTCCCACGAACACGAGGGGCTTGCCCTTGTACCTGTCGTCAAAGTAGACAAAGCCCTGCGGAGTCGGAATACCCGACGTGTTGCCTCCGGCGTTGACTCCGTGAATTACTCCTTCCATTATTCTGCGGGGGGATAGGAGCGCGGTGTCAGGCGTCTTTCCTCTGTATAAAGGCTTCTCATCGAATGGGTTCGCGAAACAAAAGCCATAGCGGTTCGCAATCGGCTTTGAAGCCATACCGAAACCGATGGCATCACGGTTTACGCCCACTATGCCGGTAATCGAACCGCCGAAAGGATCGAGAGCGCTCGGGCTGTTGTGGGTTTCAACCTTGTCAGCGACTATATAGTCGTCATCGAACTCAATTCCGCCCGCGTTGTCGGTGAACACCGAGAGGCAGAAGTCCCTGTCGCCCTTCTCGCGGCGTATACGCACTGTAGCCTCACGTATGTACCGCTTGAATATACCGTCCTTTACCTCGTCAATTTCGGCGGCGAAAATGGTGTGCTTGCAGTGTTCGCTCCAGGTCTGAGCGATTGACTCAAGCTCAATGTCCCGTGGATTCCGCTTCTCTTTTTCAAGAAAGTAATCTTTTATAGCGATGAGCGAAGGCCTGTCGAGGGCCAGAGGCCCCCTGCGGGAACCATCGCTATCGGCGATTCCCTCTTTCCCTATGACAGCGAGCTCATCCTCGGAAATATTCAAATCAACTATGTCGGCAGACGCCCTCTCGTGAATGTGAACGACCGGTATGCGGCGCCCCATTCCGCCTTCAGATATGTACTCGTCTGCGGTCATAATTCGGGAACGCTGAATAAGCGGATTATGAAGCTCCTCAGCAATCTTCTTAACGGAAGCCCTATCCTTCAGCTTAAAAAAGTACGTCACGCTTGTAAAAACCGACTTCTCAACATCGAGTTCTGTTTTTAGAAGATCTTCAATGGATTCCCTGACTGTGTGGGATACGTTGTCTGTGACTCCGGGCAGATAGCCGATTTCAACCGCATAGTCGAAATCTCCCGGATTATATGGTGTGTTTAATTTATATGACTGCGTTACCGCCTGGGCAAGCGATAGGGCCGCCCTTTCGGCATCATCTTCAGTAATATCGGCATTCAGCAGGTAATTGTCCGTCATCCATGCCTGTTCAACACCGCAGCCGAGTCTGTTCAGCTTTTCAGCGATAACACGGCTTCTGTAATCAGCCGCTTTGTAAAAAACCTCAATACGGTAACGTGCCTGTTCCATCTGTTAAACCTCTGGTGTTTAAATAAAAAACAGGCCCGAATTGTCCAGTCTTTTTCCCGAATAAAGGTCAGGGCGCAACTGGCAGCCTGTTATTGCCGCCCGGTTCCACAAGCATTACTCCGTCTTCTTTGTATGTTTTCAAAAGAAAGTGTGAAACCGTTGACTGAACACCGCTTATGGGAGCCAGCTTCTCTGCAACAAACAGAGCGACCTCTCTGAGATTGTCACCCTCAATCTGCACCAGAAGGTCATATCCCCCGGAAAGAAGAGAGAGGGAAGATACCTCCGGAAACTTGTAGATTGCTTCAGCGACCGCATCAAATCCAACGTTGCGTTCAGGGCTCACCTTTACCTCTATCAGGGCGCTGACATGATTCTGCCTTACACGCTGCCAGTTTATATGAGCTCTGTATCCGATTATCACGCCTTCCTTTTCGAGACGATCAATCCGCTTTGTAACATCTGACTCGTCGAGTTTAAGCTGCCTGGCAATATCCTGATGAGTTGTCTTCGCCTGAAAGGCCAGTATATCAAGGATCTGCTCATCAACCTCGTCGACTTTGCAGGGTTTAAGTCCGGCTGCTCTTGAAGTCATACTCTTTCTCCAGAATAATTTTTTTTCCTGTGCGGGCACAGATTCACATCTGCCTTTCAGAAGACATTTGTCAAATACTTATAAAGAATAGCTGGTAAATAACCCTGAAAGAACCCTCAGGTCTGCTCATCAAAGACATATAAAGATTGACATAATATATTGTTCAACTTAAAAATATGTAATAGCTGTACAGGGTGAAAGAGTATCGTTTTCCTGTGCTCAACTGATCAAAAACAATATACACGGGAACTCTATGTATCAGCTGATTAAGAAAAGAACAGCTGTTTTTATCTTAACTGTTTCCTGCCTGGCTCTGCAGTTTGCCATTTCATGTAACGATAACGGCAATATCGAGTCTGTAGAACCCCCTGATGATGCAACCCGGCTACGATCAAATAAATATGCTATACTGTGCACCGCTGTTACCATGAACCCCTCTTATCAAGAAACCCAGCTGGATCCAATCGATATTAATGCTGAATGGATATCCATTCTCCGGATATACAGGCATCTAAAAAAATCCGGTTTCAGCGATGAAAACATTTTCATTTTATACAGCGATCAATTTCAAGAACCTGACTGGTCAGAAAAAGAGCTGGCAGAGACTTCGGAGGAAATAAAAAAAAAGCATTTCAACGGCAATTATTCAAACAACTTCACAATTGAGAATCTGAAATTTGCAGCAGAAACTATCGCATCTAAGGCAAACAAAGAAAGCACCTTAGTATTATACATAAGCGGCCATGGCAATCCTATCGGAATTAGCCTCCCGGACTTCTACTCTTACATTTGTCCTCATGACTTGAAAATAATACTAAAACATATTCCATCAAAGAAAAATTTAATTCTAATCAGTTCATGCTGGGGCGGAGTTTTTCTTTCAGAAGCCCCATTAGAGTTTTCACTGTTGGCAACTTCTTCCGTAAAAGACAAACAAACCTGGGTGGACAGAAACTTTAATGAAATTGAACTATTTCTTAGATATAAAACCGATATTTCCAATGACCAAAACTCAGACGGAATTGTGCAATACATGGAAGCTCACAAAGCCATGCAGGAAGAAGCAGAAAGATATTACGATTGGCTGAAAATATACCTGGAAAATAATAGCTATGAAACCGGTGAAATTGAACTCTATCCCCTCTACTTCAGGGAAGGTTCTGATTACACAGACTTCAATCTTTAACAGGAATTTTCATACTGCGGTAGTGAACTTGATCTCCTTTGAGTCCTTATCCTCATAGAATTTTGCGTTCATGTAATCGCGTTCAATCTTTCTGACACGCTTGCCTATATTGAGGACAGTTCCGGGATAAACACGGTCATAGGCGATAATGACTGGCTCCCTTTCAAGCTTAAGCTTCTCAGCAACCTCCCTGCTCCTGTCGGTCAATTCCTTCAATATCTTGTTGCCCTGATTAAGCTCATTAAGAAGAAGCAGGCAGCCCTTTTTCTTGACCGGAGGCAGGATGGAGATAAAGCCCTTGGGATCCTCAAAAATCCCCTCCCCGAAGTTGACCTTCAGCTTCCTGATTACCTCTGTAACCTCGTCCCTCCATCTTGCGATATCGTGCCTGATGCCTTCGAGTTCTTTCTCAATAAACAGGTTCCGCCCGACATTCAATACCGTCTGCGTCTCATTTACAGCACCGGCCGTCTTCACCACAACCTCGTAAAGCGCAGTCGTAGTCCCTCCGATTATTTTACCGGTTTTACCTGTCACGTTAACCGACTTGTTTGAGAAAACATTGGAGTTGATAATAGAGTCTTCTACAGTTACCTCTCCCCCAGCTTCAACGGTGGCATTCTGGAGGTATTTTGTATGAAATGTGCCGGAGCAAATTATTTTAACGGATTCCTTGCCGACAACCCCCATGCCGATTTTCACGTCTCCTTCGGCTTCAATTATTGCGTCTTCAACGCTCATCTTTACCGTAACGTCTCCCTTTGCTCTTATAACAAATCCCGGGAGCACTGAGCCGGTCACCTCAACAGAGCCGTTAAACTCGATATTGCCTGTCCCATAGTCAACATCGCCGTTAATGACAACGGTCTTCAGAACAGAAATCTTCTTCTGTACCACCTTAAGCACGCCGTCGATAGCCGACAGAAATATATTGCTGTCGGTTCCGGACTGGACAATATTATCACCCCGTCTGAAGCCCTCCACCTGCTCGACGCCGGGAGGGATAGTATTGCCGTAAACGTCCATACCTTCCTCTGGAAGAACCTCCGGAATCCTTTCGAGGATTTCCTGCCCCTTGAAGACCTGTATGACAGAACCTACTTCCTTAAAATCAATCCTTCCGTCTGAACGGATCTCCCCGGCCTTTTTCTCATAGTTAACTATTGGCTTAAATGTTTCCTCTCTGGCGTTAACGGGGGCCTTTCCGGCCGCGACAAGAATGCGGGACAGCTTTGGCTTTTCCGGGTCGATGGAAGCCAGCAGCTCTTCAAGCTTTTTCTGTCCGATCCCCGTCAATATCTTGTTCTCATGAAGAACGTCCTGTATCTCCTGTGCCGACGGAAGCTTTCCATACCTGGTTGGATAAATATTGTAAAAAACCTGAAGCCTGTCCTTCGTGATGCTCATTACCGGAAAAAGTTTGAGAATTCCTCCGACAAGAACTACAAAGCCGTAGTTTACCGCTTTGAAGGCCTGTGCCTTGCTGTCAAATATTATGCCTTCCCTTGCCTTGAGCTGCTGAAAGTCTATAACCTTGTAAAAGGTGGCACCGGGGTCAAGGCGGGTTGATATCTGCGATTCGCTTTCAATCTCAATAACACGGGCTACTATCTCAGATGTGGATACAAAGTTATATGGCGACGAAAGGCCGACCTTCTTTTCACCGTTCTCGCCAACCTTATTAACGAATATCCTTGTCGCGCCTGGATCGAAATACAAGAGAAGCTTTTTCATCCTTCTATCAACCTTATCTCTGAGTTATTACCACAACCCCGTCCAGCCAGGAGTTGAAGTATGCTTATCGCCCTTCCTATAAGTGTCGTCCGTTTCTATATTTTTTTTTATACAATTTTCCCATAAAATAATCAAAAAATCTATTAAACCACACCACTACGGCACAGATCAGTCTTTATCAGGGTTTTCCCTGTAATATATCGCCACGTTGCCGGTCAGAGCCACAAGAGCGCATCCAGTTCTTTCCTCTATTTCACTTGAAAGCTGTTTCTTTTCTTCCTTCAGATCATTAAACTTGACCTTAATAAGTTCGTGATCCTCAAGGGCTTTATCAACCGCTCCAACAAGGGCATCTGTCAGCCCCTTGTGCCCGATCAGAACAACCGGCTTGAGATGATGGGCCTCCGCCTTGAGTTTTCTCTTTAAATCGCTGCTTATCTGCATTTCAATCTCCGTTATCGTTTACTTCCCGCATAATCTTGCATTAGACTTACTAAAACATAATAAAAAAAACACAGGTCTGCTTGAAAAAAATTACATTCAATGATAGTTGGATAGAAGCAAGCACTAATTCAAAAATATTTACGGAGGCTCATGCGTACCCTGGCTCTCGCAATATCGTTGATAATGTCAGCCGCCTGTATTGATACTGCTTACTCTGACAGCATGGATTATCTCCATGGAGAGGCAGCGCATACAGCACAGCGCCTCCGTGCTTTCACAAAACGCTCGGACATACTATGCGTGACCGGCTTCAGGCTTTCGTCTTCCGGCGCTCTGAAATACCGGGAAAGGACACTCAGGCTCATCGACCGCATACGTGGACTTTACCCAAAAACGAGGATAACACCCCTGATTTCGCTCACATCAGCGAATGACGGCATAAAGCTGTTATCCGGCAAAAAAAACAGCATTCATGCCGCAGATTCAATCTCAGAATTGATAATGAAAACAAAATCCCTGAGCATTCAACTCGACCTGGAATATCTGCCGCCGGAATATGCTCCGAGGCTGGCTTCTTTTCTAAAATTCCTGAGGATGAGACTCAAAGGCACCAGAATCACTATGGCAGTTTTCCCGCAAACAGGCTTTCCGGAGAAGTGGAGCAAATTTCACGACACGAAGCTTATCGGCCCTCTGATAGACGAAATCACCGTCATGTGCTACGACTTTCACCGGCCGGGGACAGACCCGGGCCCCGTAACCGACATCGCCTGGGCTGAACGGAACATAGAGTACCTCCTTACGCATATCCCCCCTCAAAAAATAAGGCTCGGAATTCCCGCGTACGGCTACATGTGGGATGAGAAAGGCAAGGCCACTGCTGTTTCATCGCTTTCGGTAAAGCGCTTTCTATCAAAAGGAACCGGCTCACGGCACCCATCCGGAACTCTTCATGTCCGGATTATCCATAACAGTCATAGCCTGGTTGGCTATCTGTCCGATAATGCCCTGATGGAAAGTATGAGGTCAATCGCCAAGAAGCACTCTTTAGCCGGATACGCTGTCTGGAGAGCTGAGTTCTATTGAAATAGAAATCTGCCGGTGTTTTCCAGTTCTTTTTGCGATTTCGATAAAACATCGCTCCGGTTATACGCAAATCTCTTCTGCTTTTGACCTGAATCAATTACAAGATACCCTTAAAATGATATGGTACTACAGATATCAAGAGGAGAAGATTATGATTGAACAGAGATTTGAACTCATTGAAGGAAGCACAAAAACCATTAACAAAGTTGTTTTTGATGACAACATCCACTACATACAGATGATACTGAACAGGGGCGAAGCTTTGCCGGAGCATTTTTCAAACTCCTGGGTGTACATGACAGTGCTTAGAGGCAGGCTGTCCATCAGGCTTGGAGAACAGGATATTCATACATACAGTAAGGGCTCACTGCTTAAAATCCCTGTTAACACAAAAATGAATGTCAGCAATCTTGATGAAGAAACGCTTGAACTGATTGTCGTCAAAGCGCCGGCTCCTGACCAGAAGTCTTAATTCCAACTGAACAGAGCCGGGACTCAAAGAAAACCGCTTGCGTTTATGCTTTTGTATCTGCAATATCAACCGTTATAGTTTACAGCAGAAACAGGATCATAGCTGCAAGGGAGATTTCTACGAATGCACACTCAACACAACAGAGATGAATACTTCAGAAAGCTGCTCTTTGATTCGCCTTTTGCGTGGTGGCAATGGAATATTACTGAAGACAGGGTCACTTTTAACGACTGCAAGGTAACAATGCTGGGCTATGATCCTTCAGAATTCAGAGATAAGGGCTACGGTGCGTTTACCCGTTTGATTCATCCTGACGATTTTCAACGTACTATGGATGCAATGAAGAATGTCCTGAGAAACAGCACAGACCTATATCAGGTTGACTACAGAATTCTATCGGCTTCATCTCAGTATCACTGGTATATGGACCGAGGGACTGTCATAGAAAGGAACGCGTCAGGAAATCCTGCCATATTGAGAGGCATTGTTATTGATCTGGGAAAGGAATCCGAAAGCGGCGCTTCGATTGACAAAATAATTCAACTGATTGAAAGCAGCTCTTCTGACAACAAATCCTTTGTAATGACTGTATGCTCCAACTGCGGCAGGGTAAAAAAAAGCAAAATGGAATGGATCAGCCTTACTCAGCAGCTGATCGAAACCTTGTCAAACGGGATATCTCACGGGATATGCCCCAGCTGCCTGTATGAACTGTATCCAGAAATGGCGAAGTCGGTTCTAAGCCGGCTTGAACAGCGAAAAGAGCAGGGAAACTGAAGTCAGAAACAGGAACCGCACTGTCAACAGGGAAGCCTCAACCCTGGCTCCCGTATTGACAGCGCGGCTTATAACCCTACTCCTGCGTGTAGCAGTATTTATCGAAGAATTCTATCATCTTTACCATCCCGGGCTTGCCGTATAGGCCGTACGTAGCCTGGGTTGTAGCGTTCGGCTTCCAGTCATAGAAAGCATGATTGGCTCCTTCCATCTCATAATACTGGTTGTCCGCATCAGCCCAGCCCGCGGCTTTCAGAGATGCTTTGAACCTCTGAACTGATTCAAGGTTTATCAGCATATCCACCGAGCCCTTGGATTGCCAGCAGGGCACCTTGACAGAGACACTCTGAATCAGATACTCAGGCGATACCTTTTGAAGCATCAAATCTTTCACATCCTCATCTGAATCGTCGGCCGTATTTTTTGAGAAGTAATCAAAACCAAGATTGACCAGAGCGGTTGAGGAAAGGTCAAAGATTCCGTAGCTCGGCGCCATCGCTTTAATTCCCGCGATGTACTGTTCCTTAAAGGATGCAACATCGCCTTGCGCGAGGCCGGTTGGCCAGAGCTCAAAGCTTGTTCCGTTAAATCCCCCTGTTCCAATATTGTCAAATATCGTAGCAAGAGCAGCCGACAGATGACCGCCAGCGCTGTCCCCGGTAAGGCAGAAACGAGTCGTGTCAGCATGATATTTGTCGGGATTGAGGTTCATAAAATGCGCCATGGCTCCCATACAGTCTTCAATCTGATGTGTAACATCATAGTTTGAAGAACCGCCGTCTGAGTTTCCGATAAATCTATAGTTCGGGAGACATACAACGTAGTTTCCTGTCTTAGTAATATCCCTGGCCTGTTGAATTAGAACACTCGGATCTCCGGAAGTCCATCCCCCGCCATGAATGATAAAGACAACCGGCAGATACTCGTCCTCTTCAACATCTGTGGGAACATACACATCGTACACAAGGTGCTTTTCAGCAGTCTCTCCATATTTTATATTAGGATAGATTTCATAACCTGCCCTGTCGGCTTCCTGAATAAAGGCCGCGCCGACTATGACATTGTTAAAAAGCGGAAACTCGTAAGTCAATTCAGTTGATGTATGCTCGTAGGAAGGGCCAAACATACCACCGGCAACCGCAGCGTACGCCTGATCAAGGGCATATCCCTCTGCAGGAGTTGAAACAATTTGTATGACAGTTCCTTTTGTGAGAGATGCTTCTTCTGTGATCTCAACACCTGTAGATTTGTTAAAAACCCTGTAGCTTCCCTCCCCTATGCTTACTACCTCCAATGAAACAGTAAAGTTCACTGAGCTGTCAGCGCTCACCTTCGAGATGTCCGAAACTGATCCCATGTCCTGGACATCGATTCCGTAATCCCTGTTAGGACTTTTGCTGCCCTCATCGTCCGAGCCGCAGGCGGCAAAAACCGTCAACAGACAAAGAACCAGAGCTGATAGAACTTTTTTCATAAAAATTCTCCTCCAAAATAATAATATTTTTACCATACTATAAGCCTGCCCTTGCCTTCCTGACCTGAGAAAGTCTTATGACCACAGGGATATAGCTTCCATCCCTTTCATAAGTCAATAATCCAATCTCTTCAGCCAAATTAAGCACAATATTCAGGCAGACGCAATAGTCATAGCATAACCTCATTGATACCGCCCTGGAAAACAAATAGAACAATTACCTGAACCCTTTTGTTTTCCGTAGAATCAGGAATCCCCCTGTAATAAAGTGATTTTTAGCACGGAAATATTTTGATGTCGACAAAGCCTATAATATTTGACCAATTTTTGCTAAATTAATTAGTTTCACAAGATTTGCTTTTTAATATTCGTAAACCAATATGCTTTTCGGTCAACTAAATAATCCATCATCCATTTCTTTGATTTTTTATATAGTCACTATGAAAATGATTAATGAGAAAACGGGTTTTCCCGATAATATCAATGTGACATAATATTATTACCGGAGACGGACATGAAAAATGCCAGGAAACCCGAAAGAGATTTTAAAGAAATGTTAATGAAATACATCAATATCAAAGGACTCGACATAGTTGTCGTTCTTCAGGACGGCACAGAAGTCGAACTCCTTAAAAACAGGAGCCTGATTGATGATGAGCTCATCTCTGCCGAAAAGGGGAAAGGCGAAACCCGCATAAAGATATCCCAGATTAAGTCGGTTGACCTCTTCGCCGCCTGACATTTTTGTAGTTG
Organism: Spirochaetota bacterium; assembly: GCA_963663865.1. Taxonomy (GTDB): domain Bacteria; phylum Spirochaetota; class UBA4802; order UBA4802; family UBA5550. The sequence goes on along the minus strand of OY760686.1, from coordinate 1,432,126 downwards.
ATTTACGGAGATTCCCCTGTTAGATTAATGTCAGGGGGATTTCCGGCATGAAATCAGGCAGCGTTTATCCAATTCTCCTGCTTTTATTTCCCGCACTAATTCTCTCCTGCGGAGGCAAAAAACAAACATTGGAAATGTACCGGGACAGGATGGTCAGAACCCAGATTGAGGCGAGAGGCATATCTGACTCCAGGGTGCTTGCCGCCATGCGGGCTGTCCCGAGGCACGACTTCGCCCCCGGCTACAGGCCTGAGGATGCCTACGCTGACATGCCCCTGCCTATCGGACACGGTCAGACAATATCACAGCCGTATATAGTCGCCCTGATGACGCAGGAGTGCGAGCTGACTGGAACTGAAAAGGTCCTTGAAATCGGAACAGGTTCCGGATATCAGGCTGCCGTTCTTTCACTTCTCGCAAGGGAAGTCTACTCAATAGAGATACTTGATTCGCTTGCCGCATCAGCCCGCTCACACCTCGAAAAGCAGGGTTATAAAAACATCCGCCTCAGGACAGGAGACGGCTATGCCGGATGGAAAGAGCACAGTCCGTTTGATGTCATTATTCTTACCGCCGCGCCTCCGGTTGTCCCTGAAGAGCTCATGCTACAGTTGAAATCTGGAGGCATACTCATTGCACCAGTAGGAACTGAAGTCCAATCGCTCGTGAAAATAACGAAAACCCCCGGGGGAAATGTTACTGAACACATCGAATATGTCCGTTTTGTACCCATGGTAAGGTCTGCACCGAAAACTGCCGGACAATAATGAATTGACAAATGCTCTCAAAACGTTTTCATGTTGCCTTTGAAAACGTATAGAAAACCGGCAGCGGATGGTGAACCCTCAAATGACTGAACCCAACAATAATCCGGCTGAAAGATTCGGCTTCCTTCACTCTCATATGATCAGGGAGGCGCATATCCTTGAAATTCTTCAGGAGATTCATGGTGCCCAGTCAGATTACTTATCAGGGAATTCGCCATCACTCTCGACACTTGAGAGCATTAAGAACTCGCGTGAAATAAGAATGCCGGTCTCTCCATCAAGGGACAAGAACATAAGCTATCTCGTTGATCAGCTCCTGAAAAACTATCCTGATCAGGTCAGAACGGTTGTGTCCTTCAGATTCAATGTCGCTTCTACCACCAGGAAGCTTTCCATTGACAAGCAGCTTGAATTCACTGTGCGCATGTCAAATGATGACTATGGCCGAATTCAGTCAGAACACGATGAATCGTCTGTACAAAGTCTTCTGTCGCTTCTCTCACAGTTCAGGCTCTTCAATCTGAGCAAGCTCATAAAGAACTCTCCTGACAGGGTTTACATATCGAGACTGATTAAGCTCGAGCTTGGAAAGAATATTTTTACCTACAAACACTATTCCCTTGATAAAAATTTCTTCGAGGTTTTCGAGGACTACTGCTTTCACCGCCAGAATTACGAAGCAGTCAGGGAACGCATTAACACCGACGAGCTGCAAAGCATCATACAGAAACACCACTCGGTCATTGAAAGGCGTCTTAAAAAGTTTGGGATTCTCAATACGGCCTTCACTGACTACAGGGACAGCAAGGTAGACTACCTTCTCAACATAATCATTGACGAAATATTCGCTTCTCTGGACAAGAAAGACGCAGTAGAGATTAAAAACTTCGCTTCTCTTAGAGAGTGCATTCTCAAAGTAGAAAAGATCATTGACCCTCTGATAACCTTAAGCGACGACATCGCCCGATATATCAGGGAGTTTGCCGTATGCCGCGACGATGATCTCAGCGAAATATTTCCTGAGCTTGACCGCAAAATGATATCTAAATGGGCAAGGGAAACAGCTCCCTCAAAAAAAATAGTACCGCATGTTAACGGTGACGGCGTACACTATCTGATGGATGGAGAAAAGCTTGTAGCGCGCTTCAATCTGTTCATGACAAAGGTTTCACGGGATATGTCGGGTGAAGCGAGGTTAACCCAGGGAGAAAAAGAGGAATGCGCTGATCAGCTCACCATCCTTTACGGCGCCGGCTGCGAACTTTTAAAGTCCCCTGAAAAAGCTTCACCGTTAATTGGAGGAGCCAACATTCAAAAGCTCAGGCTCTTAAAAAATGAATACGAACAGTGGAAGAGAGCTGTTGAAGAAAAAATGTCAATTTCCTTTGATGATATCGACTCTCAGCCCGAAGGTATTGTTTCCCGGATTGTTCATGCGTTAAAATCTATTTTCGGCAGCAAAAGAAAAAAAACACAAATACCCGTAAAAAAGAACTCCTCACCCGCAAAAAAGGTAAAATTCTCACGGGAGACTGAAGACATTAGAGCGGCGGCACTCTCCATAAAGTCACCGATTTTCCCTGTTTCAGAGCTTATTGACATTACGCCAGAAAATCAGAACACAATTGACAAACTGATAAATGAGCTCCGGTCATCAGGGCTCAAGATAGTAATTCCTGTTTACAATTCACGTGCTGTTCTCTATCCAAGAAAAAGCCAGGAAATACTGATGGCTGACATCGAATACCTCATAGCCGAACCTGACGCGGCAGAGAGCCTTGAGTCAATAAGAGAGTATGTAGAAAAAATAGCCGGAAGCAAGCTGAAGGACGAACAGCTTCCTGGAAGGGGAATCGTAACTATAGAAAACTACCTTCTGGCCCTCTACCGTCAGAAGAAGGCCAGAAAAAGGCGCTAATCATCCGGCGCTTGAGCAGCTTTCACAGCCCGCGGAACAGGCGGCTTCTTTTTTGCCCGACGTTGACGTTGAGCTTCCGCCTGATTTGTAGTCATTCACGTAAAAACCTGACCCCTTGAATATAATACCTGCGTTTCCGAAAACCTTCCTGGCTCTGGCGCCGCATTTTACGCACTCATCAAGAGGCTCATCGTTCATTGACTGAAAAGCGCTGAAAACATGACCGCACTCAGTGCATTTATACTCGTAAGTTGGCATTGTTAATACCTCTTTATTAATCGCATTAAGGCCGTTTTTTTCGAGGGGTCGATATTAACCCGCAATAAAACAAGCCATTAACAAGTGAAAAACGCTATGCGGTTTAGTCAATAAGATTTTCTAACAGATTTTTCGCCGCGCCTCTAACGGCAGGGACGAATAGGGGCTTATCCTGACTGAAAAGGCTTTTAGAGCAGGACCGCGCCTCCTGTCCTGTCTTTTATAGAGACGATAAAGTCCTCTGAGGAAACCCGGGGAATACTACAGCTTACGGCCACATCCCCCCCGAACTCTTCGTTTGTAATCTCCCCATTAAACTCCGTGACGAGGCGCCTGATCCCCTCATACAGGGAATATGAAACATGAAAACAGAACGGGACTCTGTCAATGAGCTCTTCAGAAGGAAGCCCGGCGAGTACCTCCTGCCCGGCTCTTGTGTACGCGCTCACAAGGCCGCCAGTCCCAAGCTTAACGCCTCCGAAATACCGAATAACAGCTACAAGGACATCAGTAAAGGCGCTTCCCTTAACGACCTCGAAGAGAGGCCTGCCGGCAGTATTGTGCGGCTCGCCGTCGTCGCTGAAACCGAATACCGATCGTTCCCTTCCGCATATAAATGCCCATACGACATGTCTCGAATCAGGAAACTCCTCCTTGAGCTTCCTGACAATACTTCTTGCCTCTGCGGCATCGGATATGCGGCAGGCCCGGCTGATAAATCTCGATTTCTTTTCAGTGAATTCTGTTTCGTGAGATGATGTTGGGACTAATAGTGAAGGCATTAGTTTCCTTTGTCAGAAGTTCGGTTTAAAATATAAGCTGCACTGGTTTTGTTTCCTGTTACGAGTTTACTATTTGTTCTTTTAATCAGCTGTCAACAGAGTTTTGTTCCTGGGATTTCAGTGAAAAACTTATATCCGCGTACCGTCCGTCTCTCTCAGGGAATTTTAAAAAATCCTTCTAAATTCTATCAGCGGTTATAATTCTGAAGGTAGACGAGTTTATTGTTATTCTGACATGCCTGTTATGATTGCACACATAATAGTTCTTCCCAGCCCGTGAATAATCACTCACCGGGGTTCCTTCGAGAATTTCACGAATAAACTCCTCAATCTGTTCATTTGACAAATCCAGGTTAAGCTTCCTGTTTATCCGAGCATAAACAAGTTCAGTGTAACAGATGTTACTGATTATTTTTTCCTTTATAATATCCATAAACACCTCGTTCAATATTTAACTTTACACATCCTGCGTCATCTTTATTCAGGTATTATGTCAAAAAAACAGATAACAGTGCCTGTATTTATCCCCCACGAGGGCTGCCCTCACAGGTGTGCCTTCTGCAATCAGATAAAATCGAGCGGATACAGTCCTGAGCGGGACAGAAGCTCAGTCGAGTCTTCAATCAGACGGTACACCTCATTCAAGGCGGCTACAGTTGAACGGACAGAGCTCGCCTTCTTCGGAGGCAGCTTCACCGCCCTCCCGATTGAACGCCAGAAGCAGCTTCTCGAAGCTGTCCGTCCTTACCTTGATTCAGGCGAGATCGATACAATCAGGCTCTCAACAAGACCTGACTGCATATCACCCGATATACTTGAACTGCTTCGTTCTTCCCGAGTCGAGACCGTTGAACTTGGAGCTCAATCATTCCACGACGATGTCCTGAACGCAGCCAATCGGGGCCACACCTCATCAGACACCGTAAACGCCATTGGCCTTCTCAGGCAATACGGTTTTAAAACCGTCATCCAGCTCATGCCCGGACTGCCGCTCGATACACATGAGAAATCCATTGAATCGTCCCGAAAGGCAGTCTCCCTTAAGCCGGACGCGGTCCGCATATATCCGACTGTCGTTATCAGGGGTACAGAACTTGAAAAGCTTCACATTTCGGGCAAATATATTCCGCTTGAGCTGAATGAAGCCGTCGACCTCTGCGCCGATATGCACGAGATATTTTCGGAAGCAGACATCCCTGTTATCAGGACAGGCCTTCATCCCCTTGAGGCGGATAACACATCCTCGATAATAGCCGGCCCCTACCATTGTTCATTCGGCTTTTTCGTAAAATCGCGTCTCGCACGCCGCAGGCTTCACGCCCTCATCCTGCAAAATTTTCGGGACAGCTTCATCGACATAAAAGTGCCTGAAGCGGAAGCGGTAGAGTACATCGGCTATAAAAGGGGAAATATAATCTGGCTGGAAAGTTTCTTTTCAATCAAGGTGAGAATATCGGCCTCTGCTGTAACAAAACCTGAACTGCACTTTGGCCTTACAGTTCAGCCTACTCGTTGATCCTCCGAATTGCGGATACTCTCCGGTCTTCACCAATAGTGAACACGGCTCCGTTAATTCTCGGGTTGCCGGCCGCAGCCTCAAACCTCTCTCTTGTGCCGTATAGGAAACGCCTTATTGAGGTTTCCTTGCCCATGCCGATAACTGAATCGAAGGCTCCGGTCATCCCGAGGTCGGTTATATATCCAGTCCCGCCGGGGAATATTTCCTCGTCAGCAGTCTGAACATGAGTATGCGTCCCGAATACTATGTTCGCCCTCCCGTCAACATACCAGCCGAAAGCCCTCTTCTCAGAGGTAGTCTCCGCGTGAAAGTCAACGACGATAACATCAGCCCTTTCCCGGACCTCTTCGTAGACAGAATCAAATTTCCTGAACGGGCAGTCAATCGGCTGCATGTGGGTGCGTCCCATTAGATTGATAACACATACACTGGTACCCTTCACGCTGTGAAAGCAGAAGCCCTTTCCGGGCACCCCCGGCGGAAGGTTGGCCGGACGAACGAGCTTTTCTTCGGAATCAATTATGGACAGAACATCCTTGTTGTCCCAGACATGGTTTCCCATTGTCACTACATGGATACCAAGTCCGGTAAAGTCTCTATATATTTCCGGAGTTATCGACCAGCCGCCGGCCGCGTTCTCGCCATTGACTACTACCATGTCGATTCTTCCGGCGTCTACAAGCCCCTGCAGTTTTGACGCGAGAATATCTCGCCCCGCGCGCCCGACAACATCGCCGACCGCTAATATTTTAAACTCTTTAATCATTATTTCCTGATTATGACTGAAATAATCCGGAGAGGCCGAGCCCCTCCGGATTTGATATTTTCTGCTTATTACTTGGCGTAATCAACAATGCGGGTCTCTCGTATAAGCGTTACGCGTACGATTCCTGGATACTTGAGTTCCGACTCAATCCGTGTTGCTATCTCTCGGGCCATGGTCTCCGCCCTGTCATCGTTGACAAGGGAATTGTCCACAAGTACCCTGAGCTCCCGGCCCGCCTGAATGGCGTAGCATTTGTCAACTCCCTTAAAGCTTCCTGCAATCTTCTCAAGGTTGTCAAGACGCTTGAGATATGTGTCAAGAGACTCTCTCCTTGCTCCCGGCCTTGACGCCGATATCGCGTCCGCGACCTGAACAAGCACAGCCTCAAAGCTTTCCTGTTCCTTGTCGTTGTGGTGCGAAGCGATTACATTGACGCACTTGTCTGATTCTCCAAACTTCCTGGCCATCTCGGCCCCTACGAGAGCATGAGCACCCTCGCCCTCGACAATACTTCCTTTGCCTATATCGTGAAGCAGGCCGGCTCTTTTGGCAAGATGCACATCAAGACCAAGCTCTCCCGCCATTATTCCTGCAAGATTAGCGACATCCTTACTGTGATCGAGAACATTCTGGCCATAGCTTGTCCTGTACTTAAGCTTTCCTATGTGATACAGCGCGTCGTTGGAAAGCCCTGGAATACCCAGCTCATAGGCTGCCTTTTCGCCCTCTTCGAGCATCGCCGACTCGATCTCCTCAGTGACCTTGTTTACGACCTCTTCAATCCTGGCGGGATGGATGCGCCCGTTTTGAATAAGCCTTTCGAGTGACTGCCTCGCGATTTCTCTTCTGACAGGGTCAAAACCGGAAATAACGACAACCTCAGGGGTATCATCGATAATCATGTCCACACCCGTAAGGTTCTCGAGAGTTCTGATGTTCCGCCCCTCTCGTCCGATTATACGGCCCTTCATCTCATCCGAAGGAAGAGACACGGTTGTCACAGTACACTCAGAGGTATGCTCGGAAGCATTTCTCTGTATGGCCGTGATTATGATCTCCTTTGCCTTCTTTTCAGCAGTCCTCTTGGCCTCATCCTCAATCTTGTTAATGAGCTTTGTGGCCTCAAACTTCACCTCATTTTCCAGGTTTTTCAGCAGAAGGGACTTGGCCTCCTCAGTTGTCATTCCGGAAATCCTTTCAAGCTCTTTGTAGTGTCTTTCGAACTCTTTCCGGAGCTCGTCCTCTCTTTCCGCGTTCTCCTGCTCTTTTAACTGAATCTGTTTGTCTCTTTTTTCAAGGGAATCAGAGCGTTGTTCAAGCCCCTCTTCCTTCTGTACAAGTCTCTTTTCTGTTGTCTGCAGCTCTATACGTCTCTCGCGCATCTCCTTTTCAAACAGGTTTTTCTCTTTCAGAAGCTGGTCTTTCGCCTCAATAAGAAGCTCTTTTCTTTTGTTTTCAGCGTCTTTTACTGCATCCTGTAGAATGCGGTGGGACCTGGCCTCTGCGGAGCTGAGTTTGATTTTTCCTATATAGGCTCTTACAGCAAACCCGAGAACACCCGCAACAGGGAGAGCGATTATTAAAATAAGCGTCAGCATGGCAAACCCCCTTTAACCCGAAACACCCGCGACATAACAGCATCGGATGCTTCTTTTATATTTACCAGGAGTTCTTCCCAGGGCCTTTGAAATCAGCGGCCCAGCGGAAATTTTTGCCGGATCTTACCAGCGACAAGCGGGGGGACCAGGGCGGATACATCACTGTGATAGCCTGCGACCTCCCTGACAAGGCGGGAGGAAATCAGGGAGGTTTCTTCTCGTGAAGTCAAAAAAACTGTCTCTATTTCCGGTGATAGCTTCCTGTTTACAGCAGCCATCGGGTTCTCGTACTCAAAATCGCTCACTGAGCGAAGACCCCTGATTATGAAGGAAACCTTCCTTTCTCTGCAATATTCAACAAGCAATCCGTCAAAAGCTACAACCTCTATGAAATCACCGAATTCCCCACAGCAGCCCTGAATCAGCTCCATCCGTTCCTGCGAAGAAAACAGACAGCTTTTCTCGCTGTTTCTGGCTACCGCTACAATTAATCTATCACATATATTTCTTGATCTCTTAATGATATCAAGATGCCCATAAGTCACGGGATCAAAGGATCCCGGGTAAATGCCTGTTCGCATATTATAATCCAACTACTCCTAGAACTACTATTATAATATGTATTTACCAATTGTCAAGCATTATATGGATTCATCAAAAAACACACCTGGACGGATCGTATCACCGCCTGCGGCGGGGAATGCGCCCCGTTTCGCCTTCGGCGTTGTGGTTCTTGTAATATCCCCGCCTGCGGCGGGGAATGTGCCTCGTTTCGCCTTCGGCGTTGTGGTTCTCGTAATATCCCCGCCTGCGGCGGGGAATGCGCCCCGTTTCGCCTTCGGCGTTGTGGTTCTTGTAATATCCCCCGCCTGCGGCGGGGAATGCGCCCCGTTTCGCCTTCGGCGTTGTGGTTCTCGTAATATCCCCCGCCTGCGGCGGGGAATGCGCCCCCTTTTGCCTTCGGCGTTGTGGTTCTCGTAATATCCCCCGCCTGCGGCGGGGAATGCGCCCCGTTTCGCCTTCGGCGTTGTGGTTCTTGTAATATCCCCGCCTGCGGCGGGGAATGTGCCTCGTTTCGCCTTCGGCGTTACAGCTCTTTTAATATCCCCGCCTGCGGCGGGGAATGTGCCTCGTTTCGCCTTCGGCGTTGCGGCTCTCGCAGTATCCCCCGCCTGCGGCGGGGAATGTGCCTCGTTTCGCCTTCGGCGTTGCGGCTTTTGTAATATCCCCGACTGCGGCGGAGAATGCGCCGCGTTTCGCCTTCGGTGTTACGGCTCTCATATTATCCCCGCCTGCGTATAGACCTCTGTTTTCAGATTCCCGCTTCAAAGCACATAAAAAACGCTGGATAAAATACTTTCAAAATGAACAAATACCACCGCAAAGGAGGAAACATGAAATCTTACAGGGAATATCTAACCTTCAGCACAGAGTCAAGACGCGAATACATCAACATTACCAGGGACGTTGAAGAGGCACTGCGCAAAAGCGGAATAACAGAAGGCCTCTGCCTGGTCAATGCCATGCATATCACCGCTTCTATCCATATTAATGATGCCGAAAGCGGGCTCATTCAAGACTTCGACAAATTTCTGGAAGAACTCGTGCCTCACGAGCCCCGGCGCTACCTGCATAACAGGACCGGAGAGGACAATGGTGACGCACACATCAAGCGTACTATTATGGGACGCGAAGCGGTTATTGCCGTTACCGAAGGCAAGCTCGACTTCGGCCCCTGGGAGCAGATCTACTATGCCGAATTTGACGGGAGAAGGCCCAAACGGGTGATGGTGAAGATAATCGGAGAATAAAATGAAGCTTGTCGACTGCCATTGCCACCTCGAAAGCGAAAGCCTTCTGCAGCGAATTGACAGTATTGTCCAGAGAGCTGATTCAGCCGGCGTCGTAAAGATGATTACATGCTCCATCACACCGGAACAGTGGGAGCTTTCAGAATCTCTTGCCGGGCGTTTCCCCCAGGTTGAATTCGCTAACGGGATTCATCCCTGGTATATCAAACAGTGTGACAGTGTAAGCCTTGACGCCCTGTATCTCGCCGGGAAAAGAGGGGCCGCAGCCATCGGAGAAATCGGGCTCGACAAAAAAAAAGCGCCGGTCCCTTTCGACATGCAGCTTGAATTCTTCGAAGCTCAGCTGTCCATAGCGAAAGAGCTCGGACTTCCCGTCATCATGCACTGCCGCGGAGCCTTCGAGGAAGCGGCAAGGTCAATCATAAGGATCGGCGGCCTGCCGGCGGGGGGCATCATTCACTCTTTCTCGGGAAGCGCTGAGATTGCCGAGGTCTTCATCAGGCTCAACATAGCCTTTTCACTTGGCGGTATACTGACTTACCGCAACAGCCCAAAAAGAGCAAAGATGCTCCGAAGGATTTTCCCGGATCACTTTTTGCTTGAGACCGACAGCCCGGACATCCCCCCCGTTGAAAAAAAGCACGGAGATGAACAGTTCAATGAGCCTGCAAATATCGTATTCAATCTCAGGGCCGCGGCTGAACTGCTCGGGCTGAGTACTGAGGAAACGGCGGACGCCGCAACCGCAAACACAGCCAGAATATTTAAACTTGATTTAAGCTGATGAGCAGATTTCCTATTGAAACTGTGCCGCTTTTCTTAAAAACTCCGCCATGTCCTTGTCAGAATCCTTATTCGAACGCGCATAGGCCTCGGTAATAAACATCAGCGAATTAAAAAACTGTGTAAGATGAGGCACTATAAAATCCCTCTTGATTTCGTTTCGTATAGGAGAAGCAGTTGTATTTTTAATGTCTCCAAGCTTCTTATTCTCAAATATCTTCCTGTTCTTGTACATCTGAGTGAATGTTATATCGTCCGTATTCTCGTCAAGAGGCGATGTGTCGGTTATTGTAATCTCCAAAAGCTCTCCCGAGTTAAACATCTTTTCGCTGATTCTCGATTCAAGCTTGCTGATTGTCTGCCCGGAGATATAAACTCTCAGACTCTTCTTGCGTATACCCCTTATGTCTCCAATGCCTGCCGGATTATTCAGATAGGAGTTTGCCTTTATATACTTATGCCTTTCAATCTCAATATAGTCATCGCCTATTCTATACGAGCTCTGATATGGCAAAATCCGGATATCCTTTGTCTTCAGAAGATCGGTGTCCTTTACTATAGTAGCCAGTTTTTTTGTGATATTGAGTATTTCCGTATCAAGCTCTTTGCACTGTTCCTCAAGGACTTTAGAGCTGAGGCTGTACTCTTTCTGCTTTGTATTATCCTGCGCGCCCAAGTCGGCAGACAATCCAGCCGCCGCAATGCATACTAACAGTAAAGCTGTTTTTTTCATAGCTCTCTCTCCGCAATGTAATAAAAACCGCCTATCTGGGTTGACAAAACAGGCCGGTTGCCCTTCTATAATATAAGTTTATTCAGTATCACAACAAAGTCAATACTCAATTAAATATTTAGTGTTTTTATTATCATTTTAATGCTTCAAAAAGCGGGTTATGTTATTAAATGAAAAATATTCTTATCGTCGATAACTCAAACTGCGGACACCTTCTCTGCGGCATCTATCAAAGAAACGGATACGTACCTCTGCTTTCGAAAAACGCTTTCGACGCGATACTCAAACTAAACTCGCTGAGCTTTGACCTTGTCGTAAGCGCGATTGAGCTGCCCGGCGACAACTCATTCGCCCTTTACGAGTATCTGAAGGAAAACTATCCTTTTATTCCCGCGATTATGATATCAGACCGCGAGATTGACTACTACTTCAACCGTATTTTTAAGGAGGGAATAGGCAATGTGCTCGCCTGGCCTATCGATGAACATGAGCTGCTGATTCTCAGCGACAAGCTGATTAACCGTGAAAACATCTTCGGGCTGAACAACTATATGCCCGGCCCGCTGCAGTCCTTCAGGATCAGCATAACAAAGTCCGGACAGATCGCCAGCTCCATTCAGCTTCTCTACGAAAAGCTGATTAAGGGCGGCTATGAGGTCAAAAACAGAATGGCCTTCAATTTGCTTTTAAATGAGATGACGGTAAACGCCGTTTATCATTCCCACGGGCTGACTGCTGAAAAGGAAAGAAGACTTCCGGTTACACTTACCGGCAGCAGGGTGGATATAGCTCTTGCCCTGTCGGCCAGCTGCTATGGCGTTTCCATTACCGACTACAACGGCAAACTGACCCGTGAAAAGATACTGGCAAGCATCAACAGAGCGCTTATACAGGAGGAAATTCTACTGAAGTCAGCAGAGACGGGAGAAGATGTTTCAGATATGATATCAGAAACAGGACGCGGCATTGACCTTCTGAGAAAGCTTGCCGCGGAATACTATTTTATAATCAGGGAAAACTTCAAGACAGAGATAATAATAATTTTCGGAAGAAAACACGAGTCTTCAAAACATCCGAAATACTCATCACTTAAAATCATTGAGGATTACCCGTCATCTGACGAGAGAGGGCTCTAGAACCAGGCGGTAACACCCATTGTCGGAATTATGATATTCTGAAATCCCTCCATGGAATCACCGGCATTATCAAATGCCACAAGGGCCCCGAAATTGAGAATCACTCCGCTTGTCAGAATAAACTTAAATCCAAACTCGTTCCCGTACCGGAAACCCATTTGATTCTGCAGTGTTGTGTTCATGCTGACACCGGCGAAAATGGTAGTATAGAAACAGATAGTCTCCTTTCTGTCGAGCCCGAAAACAAACATCGGCCCTGCTCCGGCATTATATATCTGAGAGCTTGCTGTCACATTGAAGTCCGCCTCGCCTCTGAGGCTCAGAGCCATGTTTTCAAATATAAAGTAGTTCACAGTAGGCTGAATTCGGAACCTGAAGTTATTGTCCTCCTCGCTGCTGGAGAGCCCCTTGAACTGAGCTGATACGAAACCTCCTAATTCCCATGTTCCTCCTGTGAGATACCTCTTTTCCTTGATCTTAATCGCATCTTCAATTTCTTCTTTGACAATGCGCCTTACGTCTCTTATCAGCTTGTTTTCATTTATTTTTTGGGTGCTGGCTTTCCTTTCCTTGCTAATACTTGTATCTATCTCATCCCGTACAGCACCGCGGAGATCGTCGAGAAAGTCCTCCTTTTCCCTTACGCTTACATCGGAAAGTGGGCTTTCCCGTCTTGTCTTGCCGTCATCCGATCTCTGGTAAGGGTAATCCCTGTTATAGGTATCTCTCTGATAACGGTAGTCCTCATAGCTATCCTGCGAAACTGCCGGTATCACGGCAGCGGATGCTATAAATACAGTCATTATACAGGCACAAATTATCCTCATCAAGGAACCTCCATTATCTAATAGACTTATCGGCCCATTGCCGATTTTCATTTATATTTGAATTCGAAAATGATTGTAATGAAACGCGGTGAATTATCGCGATTGCATCCGGAAAGAAAACAATATCCGCGCGGCTCAAGACAGTTACCCTGACATAAAGCTATAAAGCATGTCTTTTTGAGAAGATTCAATAAATGTGCATTGTTACATTTATTGACTGAAGATGAGCCGTTTTTTTATCGAAAATACATTATGAGCACTTTACCGCCTCATCGCGTGATTGTGCTTGATAACTGAATACATTTAGCATATCTATTAATACGATTGTCCGCTTTTTGCATACATCCGGGCGTGCAATTCCGAGAACAATTTGATTCCGGGGGCCTTATACATTGAAAAACAATACATTCAACATTATCTGTTTGGCTTTTGCGTTATTCATTTCCACAGCGCTTTCAGCCGAAGGCAAACATCCGGTTTCAGGCTCAAAACCCCTGAATGCCGGGAATACTTTGAACACATCCCTTGACGATTACGGGCCTTCCGTCACAGCCGACGGCAAGACTATGCTTTTCAGCAGACAGCCGGAAGGTTCAAATAATCACGACATTTTTATGGCGACCTATGAAAATGGGTCATGGTCTGACCCCGCTCCTTTTGAAATCCTCAACTCACCGTCCAACGACGAAACGCCATATATATCGCCGGATGGGACAGCTATTGTTTTTTCAACAGACCGCGAGGGCAGCCTAAGGCCTTCGGTAACCGCCGATGGTGTCGCCAGGATAACTTATGACATATATATTTCACATAAGATCAATGGAGAATGGTCCATACCCGTTCCGGTTCCTGGTGAGGTAAATACAACATGGAATGAACGAACGCCCTCTCTGAGCACTGACAAAAAGACTATCTATTTCTCAAGATGGCGTTTCAGCAATATTCGAAATTCAAAAATCATGTTCGCTGTCTTTACAGAGGGAAGATACATAGGCGCGGTTGAAATGCCTTATCCCGTAAATACCGGCTCCTACGAGATGGCCCCGACCCCGTCGCCGGGCGGAGGGTTTTATTTCGCTTCAAGAAGGGCCGGCGGTTTTGGCGGATGGGATATCTACCATGTCAGTGAGCCGCTTACTGCCGACTCGCGTGCTGTCAACCTCGGCCCGGAGATAAATTCAAGTTCCAATGAGCTGTTCATGAGTTCATCAGAAAAAAAAGCATATTTTTGCTCCGACCGGCTCAACTCCTTCGGCGGATATGATATCTATGAGCTGACTTTACCCTCAGCGCCCAGCTTTCAACAACCCCTATCAGGCGAAAAAACCGCGTCTCCCGAAAAATCTGTAAATGACAATGATAAAGCAAACGTGCAAATATCGCTTCCGGAGCTTGTAATGCTCGAAGACTCGCCTGCCTCCAGGCCCCCCGAACCTCAAAAACCGGCTGAGATTCCCGTTCAGCCGGCAAATGACGCAGATGAAACCGACATAAAAACGGCAGCTGACGGACGCACCAGGATTGTTTATAATCTACATAATATCGGCGCAAATAATCAGGCTGACGGGAGATTCCTTATAAAGCTTTACTCGGGCGAAGAAAAGGTCAGGGAGATCACTCGAAGTATCGTAGACGGAAGAGTAATTATCTTTCCGAAAAGCGACGTTACCTCTGTAGAGATTTGCCCTCTCGACGGGAAGCTTATTGAAGGAGATACCCGCGCCGATGTAGTCCCGGGTTCAATTGTTAAAGCGGATATTCAGGTGAAGTCAGATCTGAAAGGCTCTTCAAACTGGCTTAATCCGGTATATTTTGATTTTAACTCGCCGAAAATACGTGTTTCTGAGATAACCGGACTGCACAGAACGATAGAACACCTGCGTCAAAATCCTGAAATCAAACTTCGAATCATGGGACATTCGGACGAACGGGGAAGCCGGAAGGCAAACTACACAATCAGCCTGAAAAGAGCGCGTGCTGTACGCGACTACTTCATTAAGATGGGAATTGACCCAAAAAGGCTCACCACCCGGGGCTATGGTTCAAAACGGCCTGCCGTAAAAACAAAAGGGCTCCTGTACAATGACCTCAACCGCAGGGTGGAATACAAAATAGTAAAATAACAAAAAAAACGCGGCCGGTTTCAAAACCGGCCCGAATTATTACTCTGCCCCTCTTCGCAAAAAGGTAGGAATATCGAGATCCTCATTGGAGAAATCAGTTCTTCTCCGCGTATCTCTTTCGAAGCTAAGGCTGAACTTATTTCTGTCAGGCACCGCGGATGGCCTCTGATTCTCGGAATTTCCCTCAATAACTGTGAGAGGCGTTCCGGTTTTATGGTCAAGCTCCCTTGAGACGGGACGCTGCTTTGTCAGCATGTTCTTTTTCTTGTCGAAACCAGTCGCGATGACTGTAACCCTTATTCGGTCATCCAGAGCGGCATCCACAGTAGTTCCAAAAATAATGTTGGCGTCAGGATCAACCTGGTTCTGAACTATCTCAGTTACCTCATTAACCTCATGAAGAGAAAGATCGTTTCCGCCTGCAATATTGATCAGTACCGCCTTTGCTCCTTCAATACTCGTCTCCTCAAGCAGGGGGCTGTTTATAGCCATGGATATGGCTTCCATAGCCTTGTTTTCACCGCTGCCGATTCCAACTCCCATTAAAGCGTCTCCAGTCTCGCTCATGACAGTGCGGACGTCTGCGAAGTCTACATTGACTATGCCTGTAATCATGATTAGATCGGCTATGCCCTGAACGCCCTGGCGCAGAATATCATCAGCGAGTTTGAACGCGTCCTCGATAGGCGTCCTTTTATCTATTATCTTCAGGAGCAGATCATTTGGTATAGTAATAAGGGTATCAACCTTCTGCTTAAGGTTCTGAATACCCTCTTCAGCTCGGGTTCCACGCCTCTTCCCTTCCACTTTGAAGGGCTTTGTTACTACACCTACGACGAGAGCGCCCTGCTCTTTTGCCACCTCAGCAACTATGGGAGCGGCTCCTGTTCCTGTTCCACCGCCCATACCGGCTGTAATAAATATCATATCAGCGCCGGCAAGCGCCTTTTCTATCCGGTCTCTATCCTCAGTGGCCGCCTTTCTGCCTATTTCTGGGTCTGCTCCCGCACCAAGACCGCGAGTCAGCTTGTTTCCGAGCTGAATTTTTTCAGACGCAAGGCTGTCACGAAGCTGCTGTGCATCCGTATTGGCTACAATGAATTCAATTCCGGTCATACCGGTCGCGATCATTCTGTTGACGGCATTTGTTCCGGCACCCCCGACACCAACAACCTTTATAACGGTGTTTAAGGGTTTTTCCTCTTCTAACTTGAACATTGTTCCTCCCCAATACTGTGTTGAAAAGCATTGTATTTATTATGTCTCATTAAGCAAGAAAAAAACGATACAGATTAATTTAAGTGCCAAAAAAATCAATAATCTATATTAAATTTAATTAATATACCAGGTCATTAATGACCATATTAATCAAATTTCACCTTTGAAACACGACTCATGCAGCTTAAAGTCAATTTCAACAGCTTAACCACTTTATCGGACTAATGCCCTTGATCCTAAAGATAATCCTGCATCCACTTCCTGATACGTCCGGCAAGTGACACCTTGCCCTTTTCAAACCGCGGCTTCTTGTAGCGGTTCATTCTGATCCCGTATTTCAGAAGCCCCACACCGTTAGCGTACTGAGGAGTATTCACCACGTCCTTAAGTCCGGCGATATCCCTGGGAACGCCAATTCGAACGGGCATATTAAAAACACGCTCGCCTGCCTCAATACAGCCGTCCAGCATACTGCCTCCTCCGGTAATGACTATGCCGGCAGCGAGAATATCCTTCTTACCGCTTCTGGTCAGCTCAAGCGAGGCCATCTCCATTATCTCAGTCATTCTGGGTTCGATTATCTGAGTAAGCTCCTGTCTGAAGAGCCTGCGGGGCGCCCTGCCCCCGACGGACGGCACCTCTACCATCTCTGAAGCGTCAACAAGATCAAGAACTGCACAACCGTACTTCCGCTTTATCATCTCCGCGGATTCGAGAGGAGTCCTCAACCCGATAGAAATATCGTTTGTAACGTGAATTCCGCCGACAGAGAGTACCGAAGAATACGCGACACCGCCTTCCAGAAATACGATGATATCCGTAGTACCGCCTCCGATATCGACAAGGGCGACACCAAGCTCCTTTTCGTCACTGCTTATTACGGCATCAGCGGAAGCAAGAGCGTTGAAAATAATGTCGTTAAATCCGAAACCGGCTCTGTCTACGGACTTCATCATGTTCTGAATACTTGTGGTTGAACCGGTGATAATATGCACTTCAGCTTCCAGCCTTACGCCGCTCATCCCGATGGGGTCTTTGATTCCAGTCTGATCATCAACTGAGAACTCCTTTGAAAGGACATGCATAATCTCTCTGTCAGGAGGTATCACAACAGCCTGAGCCGCTTCAACGACCCTCTTGACCTCTGTTTCAGTTATTGTCCTGTTCCTGTTTGAAATCGCCACAACTCCTCTGGAGTTTTGCCCCTTAATATGCTGCCCGCTCATTCCGACACAGACATTGGTGACCTCATAGCCGGCCATAAGCTCGGCATCTTCAATAGCCTTCTGAATAGCTGCTGCCGTATTGTCAATATTTACAATAATCCCGTTTTTTAGACCTGTCGAGGGAGCGACACCCACTCCGGCAATTTCAACCTGGTTATTCTCATTCATGCGGCCTATGACAGCGCATGTTTTTGTGGTACCTATATCAAGACCGACCATTATTTCTTCCATTATGCTCTCCCCGGTCACCGTATGACCGCTCTGTCTCCGATAATATTCATTTTGTCAGGATAGTATTCTTTTGTGTCAAAAAAAGCCGCCGCCTTCTTGACCATCATCAGCCCCTGTCTTGAAAAATCTGTTCTAAACAGCGTCCTTCTACCATTAAGCTTAACAACAAGCCTGTCGGAATCTGTCAGCTCCACCGATAGAATCTGACTGTAAAAATCTGGTTCCTTATCGGATATCCATCTTACAAGGCCTGCGGCTCTGAGCAGAGATCTTGCCGGTTTTCCGTTAACAAACCTCTCCACATTTACCACGATCACGGGCATAGAAGCCGCTTCAGACCCTGAAACAAGCCTGTTGTCAAATGTCAGCAGCGCCGGAATGACCCTTGAGCCGTTAACAACTGCGAGAGCTGCCCTTATCTTCTTTTCCTTCACAATCACAGATAGCCTCTGCCCATTTGAATCCAGTCTGAAAGAATCGACAAGTGCACTGCCTGAAAGGTTCATCCTCAGCTGATCCATATCAGCCGCGATTGCCCCATTTTCCGCTGAAACAGCTCCCTTTAAAATTACAGCCTTATCAAGTAATTCCAGACCGCTAAAGTCCATGCTCCTGTAATACCTTATATCTGAGGCATCAGATTTCTCAGCGCAGACAACAACGCAGAGAACTACAGCAAGCACACTACTATAAAACTTCGGCATAATCGGCACTATTTCCTGAGTTTTTCTATAATCATTCTTCCGGCCTTGTAAATATCTCCAGCGCCAAGTGTCACAATCAGGTCTCCCGGGGCTGCTTTTGCGAGAACAGCTTCGGCTATATCCTCAAACCTCTCGACCACATCAACAGAGCGTTTTTCGTGTTTCATAATGGCCTCAGCAATCAGTTCAGATGAAACACCTTCAATAGGCTGTTCACCGGCCGGATATATTCCGGCTAATATCAGCTCATCAGCCTTGCTGAATGCCTGGGCAAATTCATCCCACAGCAGCTGCGTTCTGGTATAGCGGTGAGGCTGAAATACAACGATAAGCCTTCTCCCGATTTCCTTCAAAGCGTCAAGGGCCGCTCTTATTTCGGTTGGATGATGCCCGTAGTCATCCATTACCAGAATGCCGTTCTCCTCGCCAATTCTCTCAAAGCGTCTTCCGACTCCGCGGAATGAGGCAAGACCTTCCCTTACCTGCACACTGCTCATACCAAGCTCGTGGGCCACCGCAATTACCGAAAGCGAATTCTGAACATTGTGCCTGCCGAGAGAGGCAAGCTCAATCTCTCCGAAAAGGTTATCCTTGATGAAGCATTTGAACTTCATCATGCCGTCTTCAAGCCTGGTTTCGGCCGCTCTTACGTCCGCGTCGGGTGAGAAGCCGTAAGTCATGTGAGGCCTCTCTACCTCGGGCAAAAGCTCCCTGACTGTCGGATCATCAATACAGAGCACAGAATAGCCGTAAAACGGTATATTGTTTATGTACTCAAGAAAGGCGGACTTGATATTGTTAAAATACTTGTAGTGGTCAAGGTGATCCGCGTCAATATTCGTTACAATTCCAATAGTCGGCAGGAGCTTAAGAAATGAACCATCCGATTCATCAGCTTCAAAGACAAGGTATTCGCCTTCACCGATGCAGGCATTGCTGTCAAAGTTGTGCACCTTCCCGCCTATTATAGCGGTCGGATTATAACCGCCATGGCATAGAAGATGCGCAAGCATGGACGATGTCGTCGTCTTTCCGTGTGTACCCGCCACTCCTATTCCGTGCTTGAGCCGTACAAGCTCTGCGAGCATCTCCGACCTGTGAATCACGGGTATGCCTCTTTTTTTTGCCTCAATCAGTTCAGGATTGGAACGGCTTATCGCTGTCGATGTCACTACGACATTGTAATCAAGGATATTTGACGGCAGGTGGCCGATAAAGACCCTGGCCCCCAGCGATTGAAGACGTCTTGTCTGGTCAGACTCATGAAGGTCTGAACCTGAAACCTCAAATCCCATATTTATAAGTATCTCGGCAATTCCGCTCATACCGATTCCGCCGATTCCTATGAAGTGCATTTTTTTTGACTTTCTGAACACTTTCGATTCCTCTAAATTGTTTAATTCGCCCTACAGCCCTGCCAGATCACAGACCCTTACCGCGATCTCTGAGGCGGCATTGGTACGGGCTGCCTTAACGGATGCCTCGGACATCACCGCAAGTCCTCTGTCATCAGAGAGCAGCTGAAAGAGCATCGGGGCTACATTCTCGGCTGTTGCCTGAGAGTCCGCTACACTCAGGGATGCGCCTGCTTCCTCAAAAGCGGCGGCATTGAGAGCCTGGTGATTGTCTGCCGCGTAAGGATAAGGAATCAGTATTGATGGCAGACCGTTTCCGGCAAGCTCCATCATCACTCCGGCTCCTGAGCGGCTTATGGCCAGATTGCTTGCTCTGTAGGCAAGTCCGACTTTTTCTATATACGGCGACAGGTATATCGACCCGCCGCTTAGTTCTTCCTGAACCTTCTTTTTGTAATCAGAGAAAGAAGCAGGGCCTGTGCTCCAGATTATTCCAATATCCTTAAAATCTGAAGGATAGCGCTCTCTGAGGCTAAAAATCAGGTTATTGAGCCTCATCGCCCCCTGGCTTCCCCCTATTACGAGAAGCACCTTTCTGCAATGGCCAAGGTTGAACGCGCGCCTTGCCTCATCTCTCGGAACTGAGCATATCGCGTTATTCCTGACAGGATTCCCTGTACATACGAAGGCATCTCTGTTTTTCAAATATCGTGCTGATACCTCAAATGTTCCGAATATCTTTCTTGCTTTCTTTTCAAAGAGCCTCGTGACCTTGCCGGGTATTGAATTCTGTTCGCAAAGGAAAATTGGAATCCCCCTCATACCAGCCGCAAAAAGGGCCGGCGCTGATGTATATCCTCCCATCCCGATTACAGCCCTGACCTGATTCCTTTTCATAATCCGTGAAGCTCTTCCCGCAGCAAGAAAAAACCTCAGTGCAAAGATCGGAAGCTTAACCGGATTAGCCGTGAAAGGCGGCGCCGGATAGAAGTTCAGCAGCTCTGAGTCAACCGCCTCAAGAGATGTGTACTTTTTGTCCCGGTTCGAAGCAAGAAAAACCGCCTTAACTCCCCTTGACATAAACTCTTCGTATAACGCGATTCCGGGGCTTATATGGCCTCCGGTACCGCCTCCAATTATCAATACTGATCCTTCTTTCAATTCCATACCTCATCTGTGTGTCTTTCAGCCGCCGATGAATAATCCCTGTTTCGTGATATGTTCAGCAGTATTCCGGCAGCAATCATGGTAGTCAGAAACGATGAACCGCCGTAGCTTATCATCGGCAACGGAATGCCTGTAGTTGGCAGCAACCCGGTGACTACCCCCATATTTATAAAGGCCTGTACCGTAACCATAAGTCCCAGACCAATCGCGAGAAGTTTTCCGAATCTGTCCGGTGCAGTAAGCGATATGCTCACCGCCCTCATAAAAAACATGCAAAATAGAAGGACAATAAGCACCGTTCCAAAAAGCCCGACTTCCTCCGCGATTACAGCAAAAATAAAGTCGGTATGGGGCTCGGGAAGCCTCTGCAGCTTCTGAGTCCCAAAGCCGAGACCGACGCCGAGCAGGGCTCCCTTCTTAAAGGCTATAAACGACTGAATGATATGATATCCCGACCCGAAACGGTCCGCCCAGGGATCAAGGTAGGCCAAAAGCCTGGCTTTTCTGTAATCAACCTGATATATAATCAGGTAAAACATTGGAATACTGATCACGAAAAGGGTTAATATATACAAAAGAGAAAAGCCGGAAACAAAGAACAGAGTCACTGCAACAATTAGAATGTCAACAGCTGTACCAAAATCCGGCTGAAGGAGTATGAGCAATGACATAGCAGCGACTATGGTGAGTGGTACAAGAATCTGGACCACCGGATTGTCAGTGTTTTCCGATGAAAAGGCCTTGGCCAGATAGATAACTGTCACGACCTTCACGAACTCGGACGGCTGAAAGTTCAATATGCCGATATTTATCCACCTCGCTGATCCCTTAGCGTCTTCACCTATGCCGGGGATAATGACAGCAATAAGAAGCGCCGCCATAACAATGAGCATTATACCCGTATATCTTGAATACTTTCTGTAGTCGATCTCCTGAAAAGCAAGCAGCGCGATGAATCCAGCGAAAAACCAGATAAGCTGTTTCTTTAAAAAGTAAAAAGCGTCTCCGTAGTGATTGAGCGCGAATACGGCGCTCGCGCTGTAGCACATCGCTATCCCCATTCCGGCGATGGTAAACACCGTCAGGAAGAGAACCATGTCAGGCTCCCTTCTTCTGAGCGAATATGCTGGGCGGCTCAGCTCCACGCTGCTGCTCCTTCTGAAAGCTCTTTGAAAACAGACCTGAAAAGTTCTCCACGCTCCTCAAAGCTCTTGAACATGTCAAAGGAGGCACAGGCAGGTGAAAGCAGGATGGTATCACCCGGCTTTGACATTTTCATTGCCTTCATAACTGCGTCCCTGAGGTCTGAAGATTTCTCTCTGTTGAAGCCGCTGAATATTCCGTAAAAATAGTCTGCTGATTCTCCAACGGTGACCACGGAATGCACCCGTCCTTCAGCCGCATCGGCCAGCCTTGAATAGTCATCGCCCTTTGTCCTTCCGCCGACAATCAGAACTCCGTTGCCGTCCAGACTTCTGAGAGCCATCTCAACAGCCCCTACGGTTGTAGCCTTGGAGTCATTTACAAAGCAGCGCCCCTGATATTCTCCTACAGGCTCCATTCTGTGCGGCAGGCCTCTGTACTGCTTAAGGGCCTCTGCGATTTTCTCTATATCGGGCGAAATTTCTCTCTTAATCAGAACTGAAACAACAAGCAGAAGTGACGCCATCGCGTTTTGTACATTGTGCAGCCCGATAAGGCCCATATCAGATGCCTTTATCACGAACTCGGGACGTGCGCCCTTTCTTAAAAAAATGGATTCTCCGTCAAAGAAACATGAAGCCGCATCGTCCGACAGCGAAAACGGAAGGGCAGCGCATTGCACCGAAGCGCTCCCCCTTCTCGCAAATCCGTCATCAAGATTATACACAAAAAAATCGCCTTCTTTCTGATTCATGGCTACTCGCATCTTCGCCTGAAAGTATTCTTCCATTCCCGCGTACCTGTCAAGATGGTCTGGAGTCACGTTAAGAAGCGCGGAGGCATCAGGGCGAAAATCCCTGACGGTTTCGAGCTGAAAGGACGATACCTCAATAACTGAAAAAGTATCATCTCCGGACTGTTCGACAAGCGATATAAGAGGAATACCGATATTGCCGCCCATAAGGGTCTTCATCCCCAGATATTTCAGAATAAAAGCGGTCATATCTGTTGTCGTAGATTTTCCGTCTGTTCCTGTTATGGCTATTACGGTTCCCTTTAAAAAAGCGGCCGCAAGCTCGATTTCGGAGATAACGGGAATACTCCTCTCCACCGCGGATTTGACCAGGGGAATAGAAGCCGGAACCCCGGGACTCAGCACCAAGAGGTCAAAGCCTTTATCAAGTACCGACGCATCCTGTGTTCCAGCTATTACACCTACTCGACGGTCAAGGCGGCTTGTAACTTCAAAAAGCTCATCGGCCGTTCTGAGGTCGTTGGCTGTCACTGTCTTACCCGATGCCGCTAAAAAGTTTGACGCCGCCAGACCGGTCCGGTAACCCAGACCGACAACGAGAATGCTGTTTATATTATCAAGATTTATCATTCCGCTTAACGTTTTCATCCCCCTACAGAATCTTAAGAGAACTCAGCCCCAGAATCGCGAGGACTATTCCAAGAATCCACATTCTTACCACGACCTTCTGTTCAGGCCACCCTGAAAGCTCAAAGTGATGATGTAGAGGCGCCATCTTGAACACACGCTTCTTTCGGGTCTTGTAGGATATGACCTGGATGATAACTGAAAGCGCTTCAATAACAAAGACGCCCCCTACAATAAAAAGAAAGATTTCCTTTTTTATCATTACGGCTACTATCCCAATAATTCCGCCGAGAGCGAGCGAACCTGTATCTCCCATAAATACGCCGGCCGGATTGCTGTTAAACCAGAGAAAGCCGAGAAGCGCGCCTCCAAGAGAAGCGAGAAATACCGTCAGCTCAGCGCTCTGCGCTATGTAAGGCAGACGGAGATATTCCGCGATCTTTACATGTCCTGTCACATAAGTCATGATAGCAAGTACAACAACGACTATGGCTACCGTCCCGGTCGCCAGTCCGTCAAGCCCGTCTGTGAGGTTTACTGCGTTGGAGCTTCCGACGATTACAATAACGGCAAAAACTATCCACATCCACCCCATCTCGGCAACCGCCTCGTTGATAAATGGAACAAAGAGGCTGCTTGAGACATCCGGATTAGAGGGATTGGCGTAAATAAAAACGGCAACCCCGGTGCCTATACAAAGCTGAATGAGAAGCTTACCTCTTGCGGGAAGCCCGTCCTTTCTTTTGAGTATTGTCTTAATGTAATCATCAGCAAAGCCAAGCGCTCCTAAAAGAACAGTCGCCGCCATAAGCACGATAAAGTAGGCATTGTTGAAGTTCCCCCAGAGCAGGGCTGAGACGAGAACCGCTCCGAGAATAATTATTCCGCCCATTGTTGGAGTACCGGCCTTTGCCTGGTGACTCTCCGGACCGAGTTTGCGTATTTCCTCTTTCAATTTAAGGCTCTGAAGCCAGGCAATCATTATCTTTCCGAAAATGAGCACAAGCAGAAGCGAAGTCAGCGCCGCGTAAGCAGACCTGAATGTGATATATTGAAAAAGCCTTAAAAAAGACAGGTGATCCTGCAGCGGCAGTATTAAATGATAGAACATTTTATCTTTCCTCTCGTTTGACCAGGGCCTGAACGACCTCTTCCATTTTTGTTGACCTGGATCCCTTAACAAGCACCACGTCGCCGGGAAGAACAAATGACTTGAGATAGCGGGCAAGCTCTTCCCTCGAATCGAACTCAATCGCGTTTACCGAATCCATACCCGCGCCGGCAGCGCCGCTTGCGTATTCCCTCGAGAATTCGCCGCAAACGAAGAGCGCCGCAAACCCGTTAAGCGCCGCCTCACGGCCTGTCCCGGCATGAAGCCTTGCTGCTTCCGGACCCAGTTCCTTCATGTCGCCGAGCACTGCAATGAGCCTTCTGCCTCTGAACGCCGCTGAAGCTGACTTAATGGCTGAAGATGCTGACAGCGGATTTGAATTGTATGAATCGTTGATTACCGTCACTCCTCCGCACTCGACAAGCTCGCTCCTTCCGCTGACGCCTTTAAAAGAAGAAAGCGCTGAAGCTGTTTCTTCAGGGCCGACTCCCATATACGATGCTGCCGCGGCTGCGGCAACGGCGTTGCTGACATTGTGAAGGCCATAGACCGGAACGCGCATTTCAACCCCGAAGAGTTTAAAGCGTATTCCTTCAGGGGATATTTGATAGCCGTCAGGAACAATATCTCCTCGTTCGAGCCCGAAGCCGGTCACCTTAACACCGTACTCGCGGGCACGCTCCTCAAGCAGATTAAAGAATTCATTGTCAGCGTTAACAACGGCCAAAGAACCAGGCCTCATCCCCATAAAAATCTCACTCTTGGCGAGAGCAACATTTCTCACAGAACCCAGATACTCAAGATGGCCTTCGCCCACTCCGGTAATTACTGCCACGTCCGGCCTTACAATTTTTGAAAGCCTCTCTATCTCTCCCGGGTGATTCATCCCCATTTCGATAACCGCTTTTTCATGTGAAGGGCGCAGCCCAAGGATCGTAAATGGAACACCAATCTCGTTGTTGTAATTCTTTTCATTCTTAAAGCAGCTGTACTTTAGTGAAAGAATGTGGTGGAGCATCTCCTTAACTGTTGTCTTGCCGTTCGTCCCTGTAACTCCCGCAACAACGGCTTTCATCTCAAGCCTGTGCGCTGCCGCGACCGACCCGAGCGCGGCAAGCGTATCGCCGCAGTTTATGAGAGCCGCTCCGTTCCTTGCCGCGGCCTGCTCGTAACCCTCAGTCATAGACAGTGCAGCTGAAACAGCCCCGCCCTCAAAAGCTTTTTCGATATAGTCGTGCCCGTCGAATTTTTCGCCCCTGATGGGCACAAAAAGGCAGCCCCTTCCGGAAAGCTCTCTCGAATCGGAGACTATTCTTTCAATGACCGTTCCACGCCCACCCGCGGCAAGTCTGCCTCCAACAATATCGGCTACCGCACCCGCGGTGCTTTTGTATTCCGCAATCACAGAGATTCCCTCCGGCTTATAAAAGTCCCGGCAACCTCGTGGTCGTCGTAATGAGTTTTTGTTTTACCGATTATCTGATATGTTTCGTGACCCTTCCCGGCTATTACTATGATATCGCCTTCAACAGCCAGGCTCACGGCGTATTCGATTGCATCTGTGCGGTCCTCAATCACTTCGTAGTTTTCGTTTTTTATTCCGGGGATAATATCTTTAATAATCAAAGCCGGATCCTCGGTCCTGGGATTGTCGCTGGTTACAATGGCGATATCGGAGTACTCGGAAGCAATCCTGCCCATCACCGGCCTCTTGGTTTTGTCCCTGTCTCCGCCGCATCCGAACACAGTGATCAGCCTGTTATGATCAAGCTCCCTTACCGACTGCAGAAGCTTTTCAAGCGCGTCGCCGGTATGAGCGTAATCAACAACTACGCTAAAGCCTGACTTTGAAGTCCTTACATCGAAACGGCCCGGTACAGCCTCCAGAGAAGCAAGGCCCTCAGAGATGCTGGAGAAGCCCACACCCAGGGAATGCAGCGCGGAAAGCGCAGCGAGCGAGTTGTAGACATGAAAGCGCCCGGCTATTTTAAGCGAGATTCCGGCTTTTTCAGGCGACTTTAACATGTAAGCCAGGCCTGTAATTCTGTTGAGGATGGAGCTCTTCTCCGGCATGTAATCAGCGGGATTCTCAACTCCAAACGAATAGACGGGATACTGGTATTTATCACGGTCAGCGTATATTCTCTTACCATACTCGTCATCAATGTTTACGACAGCGGCCTTCCGGGGCTTTGGGCTTTTATCAAGATGATCGAAAAGCTTAAGCTTGGCGTTGAAATACGACTCCATGTCCCTGTGAAAGTCAAGGTGATCGCCGGTCAGATTTGTAAAGATAGCGCAGTCAAATTCGATATCGGCGGCGCGGCCAAGCTCAAGGGCATGAGAGGAGACTTCCATTACAACGGTATCTACCCCGTCAAGGCTCATGGAGTATAGAAGCTCCTGCAGGTCTCTCGACTCGGGAGTTGTATTGGGCGCGTCAAGGGTTTTGCCGGCCCATCTGTAGTTTACCGTTCCGATAACGCCCGGCGAAGCCCCGTCCTGTTTGAGAGCTGATTCTATCATGTAGGTTATTGAGGTCTTACCGTTGGTCCCGGTAACACCCACGATCCTCATTCCCCGTGATGGAAAACCAAAAAAGGCCGCTGAAAGCGCGGAAAGTGTACGTCTCGTATCAGATGATACGAGAACAGCTGTGCCCGAGGCGGAGAGGTCTTCAAACTCGGCAGCCCTGTCCTCCGAAACAACAACGGCAGCAGCTCCGGCCTCAACCGCCCGGCGGACATAGCCATGCCCGTCAGACTCGAATCCCTTAACCGCCACAAAGAGCGCTCCTGGGAATACCTTTCTTGAATCGTACTCTACTCCGAAGATTTCGGTTCGGCCCTGCTTCTCCGACCCGCAAAGCCTGACATCAGCCGGGCTTTGCGATATAAGCCTTTGAAGTTCAATGGATTTCACTTTTACAGTCACTTCGCTTCCTTCCCGATTATATGAACATCGCCCGGTTTAATCGGCCTCATGCCCAGAGACAGAGCGGCATTTTCGAGCCTTTTAAGGCTGCTCAACTCTTGAATCTCACATCGAAGCCGGTCGTTCTCCCTAGCCGCCTCTGCCCTCTCTGTTTGAAGCCGCCTGTATTCCATCTTAAGCTTAACGACCTCAATATTCTGCCATACGAATCCGATGACAAACAGACTCATGGAAAGAACAATAACAAGGTATTTCACCGCCAGCCTCCTCAGGTTGCCAGAAAAGGCAACGTGACAGACTTTTTATATACAGCCGCTCTTTCAACCATCTTTTAGAAAAAACAAAAAACGCTAAATAACACGGCAAACTCTCAATCTCGCGCTTCTGGACCTCCGGTTAAGAGCGACCTCGTCTTCCTGTGCCATCAGCGGCTTCTTTGTGAGAATCTCGACAAAGGGCTTATTAGTGCAAACGCACATTTTAGGCTCATGACCGCACTCACAGCCCCTGTGGAGCAGCCTGAAACGCTCTTTTACTATACGGTCCTCCAGCGAGTGAAAGGACATTGCCATAATCAGGGCCCCTGGAGCACAGACTGACCGAATGCCCTTAAGGGCCGATTCAATAGCCGTCAGCTCATCGTTAACCCTGATTCGGATAGCCTGAAATATTCTCGTTGCCGGATGAATATTTCTCACATGAAACTTCTTAGGAATTGCCTCAAGCACAAGCTGTGCAAGCTCTCCCGTGGTCATCAGCGGCCTCTTCTGGCGCCGTTCGCATATTATCCGCGCGATGTGCCTCGACCAGTTTTCTTCTCCGTATCGGTAAAAAATATCCGTCAGCTCATCCTCGCTGAATCTGTTCACAATTCTTTCGGCCGTTAGGCCGTCCGAATTGGAACCAAGCCGCATGTCAAGCGGCTCATCTTCCTTAAAACCGAAGCCCCTCCCGCTTCTGTCAAAGTGAAAGGACGATATCCCGAAGTCATAAAGGACATAGTCCGCCCTGGCACCCATCTCCGAAAGCCTTTCAGCGGCCTCGGAGAAATTACTGTTTGCGAATGAGATACGGTCACCGTGAACCGAAAGCCGCCTCCCGGCAACCTCCAGAATCTCGGGGTCTCTCTCAAAAGCGATGACCTTTAAATCAGGGAAAAAGCGCAGAAACAGGTCCGAGTGGCCTCCCTCGCCCAGGGTGCAATCCACCAGGGTCCCCTTTCCGCCCGAAGCAGAACCTTCCACAAACTCGAACATCTCCCTCCACATAATGGGGATGTGCGCGAATTCAGGATTAACAGCCTCTTCAAGATTATGTCTCATTGTATTCCGCTTTTATATATTCTGTCCGGACAATCCCGGAAAGATCAACGCTCAAAACTAAAGACCAAGATCGCCTGCGAATTCATCAAGACAACTTCCGGCAGGCTTATAACTCAAATAGGATTCTTCCGACCATATCTCAATCCGGTCGTAAACACCAAGGACTGCAAGAGCCTTCTCAATGCCGGCATAGTCCTTCAGATATGACGGCAGAAGCAGCCTGCCCTGCCTGTCAAGCTCACAAACGGAGGCGCCGCCCAACAAAAAGCGTACCTTTTTGCGGTTATCCGGATCAGACTGCGAGAGCGGTACAAGCCTCGTCTCAACAAATTCCTTCCAATCTGATTCACGGAAACCCATTATGCATCGGTCAAAGCCATGGGTTAAAACAAGCGTGCTGATATCATCGCCGAAAGCCTTGCGCAGCCTGACTGGAACGGCAACCCTGCCCTTCTCATCAGCGACCGGATGATATTCTCCCATGAACATTCGGCGACCCCTCGCAGGAATTAATTCAACAAAAATCCCCACTTTCCCCCACAAATACCCAAATGAGACATAATTGTCAATCAAAAAACGCTGTTTTATTGCACATCAAATGACCGGGCACAAAGAGGTTTTTTATACCAGAGAGCGAAAATTTTTTCTCTTTGAGGTAAGATTTTTTTGCAATTTTTATTGACACAGCAGGGAGGTCAGATATCAATGTAAATATAACATGCGGGTGTAGTTCAATGGTAGAACTTCAGCCTTCCAAGCTGACTACGTGAGTTCGATTCTCATCACCCGCTCATCGTACACCAAGAAGCCCCCGGCAGATTGCCGGGGGCTTCTTTTATTCAGCACGGGCTTGTGAAAGCTTCAGCTCTATCCGTCGGATGATAACGGCCTTTAGATTCACTTAGAGGGCACTGCCTTCACAATAAACTCGTCAGCGAAAAATCTCATCAGCACCCCCAACGTCAGCCTGTTCAGAATTCGCTTTTTTCTTCCCATGACAGGCACAATTGAGTCAATTCTCATGCCGGACTGTTTAATCCACGACCTTATTACTGACAGATCGGTAAAATAGATTCCTGACCTGCTAAAATCACCAAGCAAGCGTCGGGCTGCCCCGACCTTGCGTTTTCGATACATCGTAACGCTTTTCAGGTTCCTTGCAACGAGAATAGCAGACGCGTCATTTCCGGCGCTTTCTCTCAGTCTCAACAGGAGCTCTGAGGGCTTCTGGAAGTACTGGAGAACATTATCGAGCAAAATCAAATCAAAGCTTTCTCCTTCGAGTTCCTTCAGCGCTGAGTCAAGATTCGGCGAGGTCAGCCGGACGCCCTTCCCTGAAGCCAGAACGGCAATAATTCCGTCAGCGGGCACAGCCCTGACGGAATGCCCCATATCCATCAAATGTCTTTCGTCTTTTCCATCAACACAGCCGACAGAGAGAATTCTTTTGGGCGGAGTCCCGGCAAGGGCCGTTATCCCCCCCTTGCCTTTTGTGTGAAACACCCTGTTAAACTCACGCGTGGGAAGTTTTTGAGGCAACGGGAAAAGCCTCTCTGAGACCCTGCCTTCGCTCCAGAGTATTTCCATTGCCCTGATTTCCTCCCTGAGATCGCTGTAGCTCAGGATGTTCTGAATGGAGCGGCCGGCATTGATGCTGTAGATATTTGGAAGGTGGTGGAGCATAAAGTTCTGAATATCTGAAAGGCATATCATCTTTTTCAGACCGCACATTGTGTAAGGATCTGTGGCGGCTGACACAAGCATATCGTACATCCCCGCATGCGGGGTAACAGTATAGCCTCCAGAGGCGATGGCCTTTTTTAGCTGTCCGCGCGTAAGAATATAGAGCGCCCCGTGTTCATTTGTGTAATAGCCGAAAAGCTTGCCTCCGTATTCAGCAACAGAGCCGACATCCCAGTGATAAAAGGCATGCATTGTCGAACAGTAACGCTGCCCGTCCGGCCCCTCTTCATAGCGGAGAAATCCGGGAATCATTCCTTCCGGCAAAAGCCTGTCAGCCTCAAGGAACGCGTTGACATTAGCCTCGGTGAGCAAAGTATCGTCCTCTGAGTAAACGAAAAGATCGTAGTCATCCTGCCTCTCAATAAAGAGGGGACGGTGTAGAAAAGGCAGCGACCATGGATCCCTGGACGGAAGGCCCGTAATCAGAGATATGTTCGGATGAGCGGGGATATCTTTCACCTTTTCTGCCATAAGCACTATGTCCGTTTCAAAGCTCATGGCGAGGTATTCCTTCAAAAGCCTGTCTCTGTAGCGGTCATTGGCCGTTCCATAGTTCGAGATAGCAACCAGCATCTTCATTCCGGACCTCCATGCCTGCTTTTTTAAGGAATTAGTATTTAAGCTTTTCTTTCTCCGATTTCGCAATAACAACCGCGCCCACTGTGTCACTGAGCACATTTATCGACGTCCTCAGCATGTCAAGGGGCCGGTCAATCGGCATGACAACAAGCATTGCCTCAATAGGCAGCCCTACAGCCGTAAAAACGACCGCCATTGCCGCGTAGCTTGCCATCGGTATTCCAGCCGTCCCAATTGAAGCGAACAGGGCCGTGACAACCATAACCAGCTGCTGAAATATTGTCAGCTCAATCCCCAGAAGCTGGGCCGCGAAACCGGCCACTACCAGCTCGTAGAGCCCGGTGCCGTCCATGTTCACAGTCGCTCCCAGAGGCAGGGTAAGCCCGGCAATCCTGTTTGAAACACCGGAGTTTTTCTCGACTGCTTCGATTGTCAAAGGCAGGGTGGCATTGGAACTCGAAGTTGAAAATGCAGTGAGGAGCACGGACGACATTGCCCTGTAATGTCTGAGCGGATTTACACCTGCTGCTATGAATAAAACCGCAGGCAGGGTTACAAAGAAATGCACGGCCAGTCCTGCCAGCACGGTCAGCGCGAAAAGGCCAAGCCCTGCTGCAAGCTTTGCAAGCCCCTCGGGCGAGCCGCTCTGATCAGCAACCACCCCGGCAACAATTCCCATTACACCGACAGGAGCAAAGCGTATAACCGCCATTGTCATCTTCATCATTACTTCAAATACGGCAGTAAAAAAAGAAGAAAGAAGCTTCCTCTTTTCATCCTGAAGCTTCGTTATAAAAAAAGCAAACATGAGAGTGAATACAATGATTCCAAGCATGTCTGATCCTGACATCGCGTTGAAAATATTTTCAGGGATAATGCTCTTCAGTGTATCGCCGATTTCAGCTGCCTGTACACCTGCTGTATCGGCTGGTATCGGAATGGAAACTCCATCGCCGGGCCTGATGATGTTCACAAGAAAAAGTCCGGTACTGAGAGCCAGCAGGCTTGTAAAGAGATAGTACAGAGCGGCCTTCAGCCCTATCCTGCCCGCTCCGCCCGGTGCCGAATTCGATGTGACCCCTGACACAAGCGAACTTATAATCAAAGGCACAACAAGCATCTTCAGTGCCCTGACAAAGAGCTCTCCCGCGGTCTTGAACGCTCCGGCGAACTCAGGAAGCGTCATGCCGGCTGCCGCGCCCGCAGCAATACCCGCCAGAATCTGGTAATGTAATGGAATTCTTTTCATGGGATTCAGCTCATAAAAACATGACTATAACGTCAATCGGAGAATAAGATACCAGTATTGGAATATTGTAAAGCTTTTCTTTGGACAATTGTTGACGCTATTCCAAAAAACACTTGAATAAGCGCTTCAGAACTAAAAAATGACTCGTATGCGGACATAATCCTCTGCCGCGGGCCTGAGAACAGGTCAGGTACGCAATAAGAGCATGTAATTATTGCAAAATTATTTCAACAGGTTGTTTATGAATATTTTTCTTAAAAAAATAGTTTTTTTACTTTTGATTCCTTTACTGGCTGCGGGATGTAAATCCTCAGCTGAAAACCCGCCCGCTGTTATCGCCTTCACCGGCGATATTATGATGCATATTCCCGTGAAGAACTGCGCCGCAAGAAACATGGAGCACTGTGAGCAGACAGGCAAGGTTCTAAACAACGGCGGTTTTGATGTGCTTTTCGACAGGATATCCGGCGAGTTCAAGGACTGCGACGTAGTTCAGGGCAACATGGAGTTTCCCGTCAAACACCCATTTTCCAGCCGCCCCATGATATTCAACTCCAGACCGGAAATCATACCTGCGATGCAGAAGGCAGGCTTCACGATGGTGACGATAGCCAACAATCACCTTCTTGACCAGGGGGTAACCGGCGCGCGTTCCACAATGAAGTTTCTGAAAGAGTACGGACTTGAATTCATCGGCGCCGGTACTGACGAAGTCTCCGCGAGGGGCGGAATAATAAAAAATGTAAACGGAATCAGAATCGGCTTTCTGTCAAATACCGGTGTCATGAATTTTTTTGCTCCAAAAAAGACGAAAGATTTCCATCTCAATATGTTCTACAGCAGAGAAGATATGTTTGAAGATATTGACCTCATGAAGGGTAAATGCGATTATCTTGTAATGACGGGTCATTTTGGAGCTGAATACATTCCCAGCCCGGCAGATAAGGACAGAGAAATTATCAAGTCGTACATGGAGCGCGGTGTTGACCTCTTCGTGGGACATCACCCGCACATACTTCTTCCAGTTGAAAGGATGGTCTTCCCTGACGGCAGGAAGGTCCATGTTTTCTACAGCCTGGGCAACTTTATTTCCAATCAAAGCAGCTCCCACAGGCTGAAGTCCGGAACCATGTTGAGCACCAGAGATTCTGTGATTCTAAAAACTAACCTGAAACAGTCTGAATCGGGAATCAATGCGTCCTTCACTCTTGTCCCGATTATGACCGAGAACAAGGTCTCGAAGAAGGGAGGAAGGCATATCCAGACAACGACAATTGAGTCGGAGATTACAGAATCAGTTGAACTTGGGAAAAATGGGTCAGCAGAGGAAAAAGCTGCTTCTCAGAAGCGGATCGACTTTCTAAACTCAAAGCTGAGAAGCATCTCAGAGGTTCTTGAGGCGGATGGAATCGAGGAGATAAAAATTGAGGCCCCTGCTTCACTTTAGCGGGGCCTTCATACTCAGGCTTTTAATCCCTTCATGTATGGTTTAAGAACCTCTGGTATGGCTATGTTGCCTTCAGCCGTCTGATAGTTCTCCATTATCGCGGCAAGCGTTCTGCCGGCAGCCAGGCCCGAACCGTTGAGTGTATGCACAAAGGCCGGCTTTGTCCCCTGGTCTTTCTTATAGCGTATTCTTGCTCTTCTGGCCTGATAGTCAAGAAAGTTAGAGCAGGATGATATCTCAAGGTAGCGGTTCAGCCCGGGCATCCAAACCTCAATGTCGTAGGTCTTGGACGAAGAAGCCGAAGTGTCGCCGCTGCATAGCAGAACAACCCTGTAATGTATTTTCAGCCTCTTGAGAACCTCTTCAGCGTTAGCTGTGAGACGTTCAAGCTCTTCAGACGAGTTTTCCGGCTCCACAAATTTAACAAGTTCAACTTTTTGGAACTGATGCACCCTGACAAGGCCCCTTGTGTCGCGGCCCGCGGCGCCTGCCTCCCTCCTGAAGCACGATGACTGCATTGTCACCGATATTGGAAGCTCCTTGCCGTCGATAATCTCATCCCGGTACAGATTTGTTAACGGCACTTCTGCTGTTGGAATCAGCGATAGACCGTCTCTGTCCATCCTGTAGTACTCATCTTTAAACTTTGGATACTGCCCCGTTCCTGTCATGCTCTCATCGTTTACAATGAACGGTGCGAAAATCTCGGTGTAGCCGTGTTCAGTGGTATGCAGATCAAGCATGAAAGAAAGAATGGCCCTTTCAAGTTGAGCCGCCAGCCCTCTGTAGACATAGAATCTTGCGCCCGCGAGCTTAACGCCTCTTTCAAAGTCCAGAATACCCATCTCCGTACCAAGGTCATAATGAGGCTTCGGGTCGAAGTTAAAAGAAGGCTTCTCTCCCCACTCGCGCACAACTATGTTTTCCGAGTCATCCCTGCCTGTGGGAACTGAAGCATCAAGGATGTTTGGAACAGAGAGATGCATTTCGCTGAAATCCCCCTCGATTTCCGCAAGTCTCGACTCGCATGACTTTATGCCGTCAGCAGCCTTCTGCACCTCATCCATTATAGCTGAAGCATCGCCGCCTTTCGACTTAATAGCGCCGATCTCCTTTGAAAGGCGATTTCTGACCTCTCGATACTCATCGGATTTAAGAATGAGAGAACGTCTCTCTTCATCAAGCGCGGCAAGCGCATCAACATCGACAGCAGAACTCATGTTCCTTCTTTCGAGGATATCCTTCACAAGTCCTATATCTTCACGGATTATCTTTGGATCAATCATAGCTGTACCCCAAACTGTATTTATTCATTTCATTAATTCATCAAGAAAACCGGGGAAATTCCTTACAAAAATACTATCGATAAAACTTCCCTGTCTCTGCATCTGATCGGGGAATCATTCCCGGTCCACCTCGCCTTTGGAAAAAGCAGGCCTTCGTTACTCTTATGACATCACGGGCCTTATCCCTGATGAAAAGAAACGTCATTCCAGAAAAAATGCTGCATCGAACAGACCGAAGCCCGGCATTGAACATAAAAGCGCGCCAATATTTCAAAACAGCAACAGTTACAGAAAATATCAGAACGGTATTTTGTCAAGATGATAAAAAACTTGAGAAGTTAGAGGTAGAACCGATAAATGGTAAATGGTAAATGGTAAATGGTAAATGGTAAATGGTAAATGGTAAATGGTAAATGGTAAATGGTAAATGGTAAATGGTAAATGGTAAATGGTAAATGGTAAATGGTAAATGGTAAATGGTAAATGGTAAATGGTAAATGGTAAATGGTAAATGGTAAATGGTAAATGGTAAATGGTAAATGGTAAATGGTAAATGAGGTTGGAAAAAGAGATTGGTCAGGGACGGAATCGAACCGCCGACACGAGGATTTTCAGTCCTCTGCTCTACCGACTGAGCTACCTGACCATCAAACAAGTACGAAAATAATATACAGGTTGAATATGTCAACAAGGAATTCATTTTTTATAACCGTCTTCATCTTATTTTTTCTTGTTCCGGATGGAGAAATAGTTTCACAGGAGCTTCTGAAGGAAAGCTCAGACTTCTACCTGAGGCGAGGTGCTAAACAGTATAAAGCAGAGATGTACAGCTTTGCCGTTGAAAGCCTGAGGCTGGCCCTGATAAAGGAACCGGGTAAAGCTGAAGCCTCAGAACTGCTGGGTGATGTATACCTCAAAATGGGCAGGATTGAGGAAGCTCACTCCCTGTATCTCAATGCTGCGGCTTCGAATGAAAGCACAGCGCAGTCACACTATAAGCTCTCAGTTACCTTCGAAAGATTAGGCGACGTCAACTCCGCTTTCAGCAGCCTGCAAAAATGCCTCTCTCTGGATGCTGGATACGCTCCCGGTCTGACCGCAGTCGTGCGTCACTACTATCGCCGCGGGGAACATGAGAGCTACCTTTCAGCAATCTCGCGGGCACGACTTGCAACTGAGGCACAATACAGGCCTCATCTTGACAGAGGGCTTGAGCTCTTCAGGCAGGGTAAACTTGCGCAGGCGGAAGTCGAGCTTCAAAGAGCGGTCGAGCTCTGTCCTGTCTGCGACGAGGCCTTCATAACACTCGCATCGCTTTACAGGGCAGGAAATAACTTTACCGCCGCCGTTGAGACGCTCGAAAAACTGCTCAAATCACTACCCGGATGTGCGCCCGGCTATTTCCATCTGGCCAGTATACTCGTAAACAAACCTCTTCCCGGAAAGAGAGTTTATTTTCTCAGAAAATCTCTTGCCCTTATGAAGCAGGCGGTTAAGATTGAACCGGATAACAGCGAGTACCTCATAAACCTTGCGGGAATATACCGTCAGCTCGGCAATCACGATATGGCTGAGCTGACCACGGTAAAGGCCCTGAATATTTCGGACGGTAAAAGTGGAAAATAAAATATCATTAAAAAGAACAGCCCTGGTCTTTGCCGCGGGAGCATTATCAATCCTGATACTTCTGCTGATCGCATCATTTGCTCCATCAAGAAGCGCCATTGTAAAAACACAGTCCGGAGAGTTTTTTCGCGCAAACAGGTTTGTGTTCGCGGGCGGTTATGTGATTATGACACGTTCATATCCTTCCCATGATTCGAAAAAGGAACTTCTTGCCCGGAACGATATTGACTACTCGCTTTCGGCAATCGGGCTTGAGGATATCAGCTTTATTGAATACATCGACGATGAAGGGGACGAGGACGCGGCCTCTGTGCCTCCGCAATATCTGGGGAATTACCACATCAATGTCTCCGCCCACAGAGGCACGCTCAGCCTGTGGGAAAAGAACGGCCGTATTTACGGAGCTGTCAAATTTCCGAACTGGGCTCATGGTGCGGTCGAATACCTCAAGAACGTAACAATTAAAGGAAACTCGCTCTACTTCAAAAGATCAGTCAGCACGCCGGCGGAGCTTAGAAAAACAGGCGCGGGGGCCTACTTCGTCCAGCACTACAATGGAAAATACAGCGCAGGCGGCAAAATCATCAAGGGGAGCTATTCGAAGACCGGTCACAGAGGTGTTTGGGAGGCAAAAAAATTCTGACCGTCAGTCAGCTATTACTTCAGAAAGCGAGCTCATCTCAAGAATTCCGGCGACTCTGTCTGAGAGATTCATAAGCCTGAAATTGCGGCCCTGGTCCTTGAGCGACTTATAGGCGTAGATAAGCATACCGATTCCGGAAGAATCAATATACTCAACGTTCGTGAAATCGACCTTCAAATCGAGATCGCTCGTATTAATGACCCTGTCCAGAGCCTCACGCATGTCTTTCATTGAAAGATTCTCCATCTCACCCTCAATGCTCAGCGTGATGGAACCGTTACTCTCTACCGACTGTATCTTCATACCAAACTCCAATTTCAGATAGACATCACTGGCCGCTGCTTATTCGCAGAACATCATGTTAATATACTAAAAATTATACACAACGGGTATATTTTTTTATCGAGCCGCGGCTTTTCTCCAATACAGTATAAATCATTCGAACTCGGGCATTTTGCGCGCACTCAATCTCAGCATTGACGAATAAAAAACAGCTGCCTCCGATACAGTCTTCAGGTAAAGGTCCTTTACCGGTGAACTTTCAGATTCGACAGAGCTCATTTTGGCCTCTGCAGCTCCGTCCGCATCCGAAACAGGCACATGATCGCCATGACGGCTGCCAACAGCTGCTGCCTCAACTGTTCCAGCAGGCAAAATGTCTGCCCTGGCCGACACTCCGCCCGATACTACACCGGCCGGCTCAGCGCTTCCAGCATTTATTCTAAAAAAAGGAGTATACCCTTCGACTTCGGTGACGACTGGACCTTTCCGGGCCTCATCAGCACTCAATTTATATTCATATCCGGGCTCAATCATGGCTTTCAACTTTGCCCTTTTATATACCCTGTGAGTTTTATCTGATTTTAACTGCTCGCGCTTGACGGGCTTTTGCGCATTCTCTGACACTGATGCCTTTCCCGGAATCCTGATGGAGCTGTCCATGCGGGCAAGTATCCGTGGGGCTGAAGCCTCTGTCATCATGTATCGCCTAATCTCGAATGGGGCTCGTGTCAGATCATCCCGTCCGGTTATGCCGGGTTTTATAGTAAAGCCATATCGGTAACCGGATTCTCTGAGGGCCCTTAGAGTCGCCGGGCCGTAGAGACCAAAGGGATATACAAAAATGTTCACTTCCCGGCCGAGCCTGTCCTGCAGCCTCTTCTGTGAAAGCCTTATTTCGCGGTTAAAGCTCTTCGGGTCAGTTGCGAGAAGCTTGTCGTTCACATATAGATGATTGTATCCGTGCGAGGCTATTGAGCATCCGTCTCCGGCAAGCTCCTTCAGCTCCTCCCAGCTCAGCGCGTAGTCGGTTTTTCCAATAATGGCTGGATATATAGCAAGCAGCGGCTTAATTCCGTAGCGTTTAAACACCCTGTAGTAGGCTTCGTAAACGCTTTTGTTGCCGTCATCCACAGTTATGAGTACGTTTTTCTGACCCCTGTAATCACCCCTGAAAAACTCTTCCGAGCTGATAAAGCGGTAACCCGCTCCCTTCAGGGCGCTGCAGTGAGCCTCAAGCTCATCTGTTGTAAAGGTGTACTCGTTATTTCTGCCGTTAAAGGCGTGATAGCAAAGCACGTAAGCCGATGGCTGGCCCTGCGGGGCTCCCGCTAACAATGTAACCGCAACTGCAAAAAAGACCTTCATCTTCTCTCCTTCATCATTCCGCGCCTGAAGCTTTTCGGATTACCTCTTTTCATACTGAGACAACGTCTAAAGGTGATACTTGATTCCCGCCTGCACCTGCATATTCCAGCTTATCGCATCAGGATCAGTGTGGTCGTAGTAGCGGCAGTAATCAAGAATCCCGGCCAGCCCGAGAAGGAGGTCCAGCCGCCCAATAAGCCTGCTTGATGACTTCACCCCTACGGCGAGTATCGTCCTGTAGTTGTTTTTCCCAATCTCATCCACATCATCCCCGGTTTTAATGGTTTCTCTGTTTTTGAAATCATTGTCGGGATTGTAGCGGTGAATGTATATCTCCCTGGAATCAACACCCTGTGCTCCGGAGTATACTCTGAAACCGAGGTACTGGCTGTTGCCGCCTGTCCCTATTCCGGCGCCGAGCCACTGTCCCTCGTTTGTATGCCCCTGAGTGACCTCATGATGCATATAAAACGTTGCCGGCCACTGAAACTGAAAATCTGGCGAAAGCTCAAGGTTCGACCACTCAAAGATGACCTCACCCCGCAATTTTTTCTCCGCGTCGATCGTCACAGATTTTCTCACCCCGCATGTGTAGACCAGGCTGTGAAAAGGATTCTGGATATTCTTGGTCAAGGTGTTTCCTGGATAGTCATTTAATCCGGCTTCAGCGTAGAACTCTGCACCGACCTCCGGAAGAAGCAGGTCGAATCCGAGAGAGACCCTCTGGTCCCACTCGTCCTGTCCGCCGCCTCCGCTCCAGTTGACCAGCATCAGCTTCGGTATTGTGTTCAAACTGTCCGCCTTCCACCTGGCCAGATATGCTCTGTTCAAAAAGAGGGTCAACCCCTTCAGAAACGACGGAGCGTAAGCGAGAGAAAGCGAGCTTATCATGTTGTGATCATTTGAGCTGTCTTCATCGAAGTAATCTGACTCAGAAAGATAGCCGCAGCGCAGCCGAGCCTCAACATCTCCCGCATACCATCCAAGTATGGTAAGCCTTGAACGCCGAAGCCCCATGTCAACAGCAGGATAGGGCGGTGCGTTATTTGAGTGAATTATGGCGTTTACCCTGCCGGGGCCCATCCATGGAGACTGAGTTCCAACGCCTATCGTGAAACTCTTCCAGGTAAATCGTGCTTCCGTATCGCCCCAGTTAAAGTCGTACAGCGGCTGATTACCGAAACGCTGCGGCGCATCGGCTCCGGCATTTTCGGAATAACCCCATATATAGCCGTACTCCGATGAATACTCCGAATCCATTAATCTGAAGCTGCTGTTCTGCGAAAATACGATCTGAGGCTTGAAGGTTAGCTCGAACAGCTCTGACTTATGCCTGACGCCTCCGGTAAACGACATGTTGAGCCCCTTCCCCTGCCACAGCGCTCCGTCATTAGCCCCGTATGGAGCAGTGGCATTGTACGATGAGTACAATTCAAGCGGGAATATCTTCAATCCGGGAGAGCTATCCCATGAGGAATCAGAAAGCGTCTTGTAGTTCAGGTATGGCCGCTCCCTTTCTCCGACGAGGACCTGAAAATCGGCGTAAAGATCTTCCTCTGAATGGACAGCGGTCTGAGAATAAACTGGCCCTGAAAAGAGAATCAGAGCCGTTAAAGCAGGCACGATATATGCTGTGTATAGTCTGTCAGTCATTTTGTATAAATCCGAAGCAGGTATAGTAATGCCGCATTACAGTAAGCCGTTACTTCTTCACACGGGAACTCTGCACTGTTTCCTTCTTTGCCTTTGCCAGAGAAGCCGCATCGCTGCCCATTGAGGAGATAACGCTTTCAAGGAAGGACTCAAATTCCGCAATGGGAGGATAGAGATACTTCTGTATGTATGTATAATCGGTCCACTCCTCATCCTCCTTCATAACCTCCATGAGAGCCTGGGTGTCGAGCTTCAGCGAGAAGACGGCTCCGTAGAAATCGACAACATCCTCTGTTTTATACTTTCTGAGAATGGAGAGCATCGCAGAGGATTTTGACTTCAGGTTTTTTTCGCTAAGAGGCGTCGAAACGATATAGTGAATTTCCAGTTCTGAATCATACCCGTAGCTGTAACGCAGCATCGCGGCTGCCTCTTCAAGGAGCTTTCTTCCCTCGGACGAGTACCTTTCAGGCGCCTCTCTATGAAAGGGATTCAGCGATGAGCAGCCGGAATAACCTGCTGTAAGAAGAGTTACAGCAGCAATATAACAAAGACATCTTCGCAAAACGGTTTCCTCCTGGAAAAATATTCTGTCACTGGATTCGGACAGTTTGTTTCATAACGCGCGGTGATATTATCACACCGCATCGTCTTTTGGGCTTAAAATTTGATCAGCCCTGTACTGTTGAGAAAA
The DNA here is from genome assembly GCA_963663865.1 of Spirochaetota bacterium. Lineage (GTDB taxonomy): Bacteria > Spirochaetota > UBA4802 > UBA4802 > UBA5550. Next base: position 1,390,746 of record OY760686.1, on the reverse strand, counting down.
ACAGCCGCGATGGCTACAGGGGCGGCAAATTTGACTATTACTATAAAGGGAGTAAAAAAACGCACTCTGTTCCCGCCCTCTTCAAGCTCTTCCCTGATATTTTTTTTGCCGAGAACCCATCCCGTGAAAAGAACAATGAGGAGCCCTCCCGCAGGAAGGAGTATATTTGATGATGTCTTATCAAAAAAATCAAATACTGAGGCTTCAACTGAACACAGGACACCAAGCGCTGCCACCAGACCTGAGGCCAGCCATGTACCGAACACCCTCTTTAGCTTCAACTCTTCGGTAAAGTACGCGACTATCACCTCAAGAAGCGATATCGCCGAAGTAAGGGCAGCGATAACGAGCAGGGTAAAAAAGAGGATAGAGAAAAAGTACCCTCCGGCCATCTGGTTGAATATGCCCGGCAGAGTCACAAAGACAAGCCCCGGGCCCGCGTCGGGCTGTATCCCGAAAGCGAATACTGCGGGGAATATGGCAACGCCAGCCAGAATAGCAATAAGCGTATCGGAAAGCGATACGGAAATAGCCGTCTGTGCCAGACTGTCCCTTTTGCTTATATATGAACCATAGGTAAGCATTGCCCCCATGCCAAGGCTTAGCGAGAAAAAAGCCTGTCCGAGCGCTTCAAGTATTACCGCAGCATTTATCTTCGAGAAATCCGGAGTAAAGAGGAAGCTTAGCCCCGCTGAAGCGCCGTCAAGAGTCACAGCTCTGATACAGAGAAGAATGATTATCACAAGGAGAAGCGGCATGAGAATCTTGGCATATTTTTCAATGCCGTTCTTGATGCCGGACAGGACAATATAAGCACAAGCCGCCATGAAAATAATCATCAGTATCACGGAACCGGCCGCGTCGCCAGACACAGCGTCGTAGATAAGCTTTATCTCTTCAGGGCTTTTGCCGGCGAACTCATTCTTCAGCGCAAGAAAAACATAGTCAACGGTCCACCCGGCTACAACGCTGTAAAATGAAAGAATCACAAAGGCCGTTGCGACACCGAGAAGGCCGACTCCCGGCCAGAGAGAGCCCGGCGCCAGACGCCGGAAAGACCCGAAGATATTGCGCTGTCCCCTCCTGCCTATAAGCATCTCTGAAAGCATGACAGGTACGCCCAACCCCAGAATCAACGCCAGATAGATAAGCAGAAACGCCGCCCCGCCGTTTTCTCCCAGCACATAGGGGAAGCGCCAGATATTCCCCAGTCCAATGGCGGAACCGGCGGCCGCTGCCACTATTCCGAATTTTCCCGTAAAGCCGTCTCTGTTTTCCATATAGTCAGTTCAATTATTCTAAGTATAATATATTTAAAAAACGTTATTGGCCGGACGTTTCACGATGTCAAGGTCTTTTACAGCCGGCTGAAGAGCGGACATCGACACTGTCAGTCAAGATATTCCATTTTAATTATGCGCTCCTTTTCAATGAGCCTGTTTGCCACTTTCCCAATAACAAGGTCATCCCTGTTCGCGGGAATCCCAACGCCGGGCCTGAGCGCGGCCAGGTCTGAGCTCTCAATCTTTTTCCATTTGGGGATATCGGCTGCCGCAAAAAGGCTTCTCCTTGCAGCTCTCGCGACCTCGCCCTCCCTCGTGCCGCAAGACAAAGCTCCATCCCCTGACATGAGTGCAGCCTTCTCAACGGCATCGACAAGCCTTCCGAACTCATCTGGAGCGGCCGAAACACAAGCGTCGGGACACTCAAAACCGGATGAGAGCTTAAAGTGCTTTTCGAACACCTCAGCTCCTATAGCTGCGGCGGCAAACGCCGCTTCGATACCAGCGCTGTGGTCAGAAAAGCCTACCCTCTTTCCGAAGCGCTCCCTGAGTGTCCGTATTCTTGAAAGGTTCAAATCCTCCGGAGAACATGGATATAAAGAAACGCAGTGCAGAAGGACAATCTCGCCTCCGCCATTACTTTCCCATTGATTGAGAGCAAGCTCAATGTCCTGTTCTGACGACATTCCTGTCGAAAGAAGCAGAGGAAGACCGCTCCGCGCGGCAGCCCTTACAAGCTCAGGATTGCTAAGCTCTGACGATGCGAGCTTATGAAAAGGCACTCCGAGTTCGGTCAGCATATCCAGTGAGGCAGCGTCAAACACGGATGAAATGAAATCAAGTCCGCATCTGACGGCTTCATCTTTTATAACCCTGTATTCAGACAAATTCAGTGAGAACTTTGAGAAAAAATCAATCTGACTACTATCCCTGTTTGAATCATTTCCGGACTGAAGAAGCGATGTGGTGTAAACCGAGTTCAGCTTCTCAGGCACTATTGTCTGAAACTTTACCGCGTCAGCTCCGGACGAAGCAGCCGCTCTGATCATTTCAAGCGCGGCATCAATATTCCCATTGTGATTCAGTCCAATTTCAGCTATGTAGTAGGCTGCCCGGCCCGATGCCGGCGTCATCGCTCTATTGGCCATATCTGTATCTCTCCGATAGTATTTCTGTTCCATGCTCTCTGTATCGTCAGAAGTGCCTGTTAAATTCATTGATCAAACTCGATAATTTTTCGTTATCACAAAAACCGGGAACTATATCTTATATCGGGCCATTATCCCCGGGCCAATGATGAACAGTCCTTTAAAAAGATTGAGTAAATTATAGCCGGCACCGGGCAATAATTTATTGACATCCCCTATTTTTTGGTTAAGATGCATGTCATGCTGTTGATCATACAACCTGAGATTCCTTTGCTCGAAAGGCCTCTGTATGAATATGCAGTCTGATTAGTCTCCATTCAATCCGGGAGGACAAGATGTCAAAAGCTTTGCTTGGTGAAATACTGCTGGAAAACGGCGAAATTACGAAAGAACAGCTCAATAAAGCACTTGAGGTTCAACAAAATGAGGGTGGGCTCATAGGTATTATTCTGGTTACACAGAATGCTATTACTGAACAGACACTGGTCAGATACCTCGCTCTTCAGGCCGAAAGGGTAACGCTCGGCTGAAAAATTTCCGCGGGGACTGAGGCCAAAGGCCTTACCCCGCAGGCATTTTACTTTACCTCGTAAAGCCAGCCGTGATTGTCCTCTGCTTCTCCATGCTGAATCTCGAGAAGCCTGTCATGCAGCCGTTTCACCACCGGGCCCGCGCTTTGCCCGTCACCGAATGTGTAGACCTTTTCGCCGTGATGAATACGGCTTATCGGAGTAATAACGGCCGCGGTACCTACTGCCCCGACCTCGTCAAAGCCGTCAAGCTCGCTTATCTCCACAGGCCTCTTTTCGAACTTAAAACCCATGTCTCTGGCGATTACAGAAAGGCTGTCATTTGTAATGCTCGGCAAAATTGAATTGGATTCTGGCGTTATGTATGTATCTCCCTTTATGCCAATAAAGTTGGAGGTGCTTAACTCGTCGATATACTTCTTCTCTCTGGCATCAAGATATAGAACAACAGGATATCCCATTTTCTTCCCGTACTGATCTCCGGCAAGTCCGGCGGCGTAGTTTCCGCCAACCTTGATATTGCCGACTCCCATAGGAGCGGCACGGTCAAACTGTTCCACAACCAGCGCTTCAACCGGATTGAAGCCGCCTTTGTAGTACGGCCCTACAGGCGATACGAGAATAATGAACTCATACTCTTCTGCCGGCCCCAGGCCGATTCTTGGCCCCGTACCGATAATGAGAGGCCTTATGTAAAGACTTGCACCGGTTCCGTACGGCGGAACAAAGCGGGCATTGGCCTTCACGACCCTGCTGACTGCATCGTTGAACATTTCAGTCGAAACCTGGGGCATATACAGCCTCTGGCAGCTGCTTCTGAGCCTGTCGGCATTCCGGTCAGGCCTGAAGACTACCGTACGCCCATCTGAGGTTTCAAAAGCCTTAAGTCCTTCAAAAGCCTCCTGCCCGTAATGCAGGCACCCCGAAGCGACATTGATTGAGATGTTGTCATCATCAAACAACTCCCCCTCTGACCAGGCGCCTTTAGAGTGATGATACCTGATGTTAAAATCCGTTTTGATATAGCCGAATGACAGGGAAGACCAGTCCAAATCCGCTTTTACAGTCTGTGTTCGCATTGATGCACTCCGTCTTAGATTAATCATATCTGGCAGGATAAGCCTGAATTGTCAAGAATATCATCGGCAATAATCACTTAACTCAAAATATTCCCTTTTTTTATTGACCTTTATTTATAAATGGAAGAAAATCCAGTCTCTCCTCTATCGGAGTCAGATTTTTTCAGGCGGAGCCGGAAATGGAAAAGAATAAAAAAGAACAACAATCAGGCAAAACTCAAAAAAGCAGCATCCCAAATAAAACAATCAAGAGGCTTAAAGAAATTGTCCTCAATGGATTATCATTCATAAACAAGGCTGCCGAGGGAGAGGTCTTCTCCAAACCGGTTACCAGAATAGTTAACGCTGTAAAGGTACTGATAGTCTCGTTCAGAAAATTCATGCACGATAACTGCATGACTCGCGCCTCATCTATTACCTACACTATCATCGTCTCGCTGGTCCCCATGCTCACAATGATTCTGACATTCTATTCGATTTTCTCCGGAGTGGGCGGGAAAAAGGAAGAGCTGTTCCGCCGTGTCTCGCTGTTCATGCTTGAGCACAATATAAAGATCAACATCGACCCCATTTTTGCGGCAATATCTGGCCTGGTCGACAACGCGGGTAAAATCGGAGGAATCAGCGCCGTAATTATGATTTTCTCGGCTACAGCGATGCTCAGATCACTCGAGACCTCGCTCAACCAGATCTGGGGAGTAAAGAAGCAGCGCCCAATATTTCAAAAGGTAGTCTATTACTGGGCTGCGCTGACACTCGGCCCAGTTCTGATGATTGCCGGATCGACAGTTGCGACCCAGGCAGTTGAGGCCTTTTCGGAGCCGCATTTCAAGTCCGCTGTCGTCGGGCCGGAAAACAAATTATGGGTCGTAGGCAACAAGGCCACAATAAGGGCATACGACAATAAATTCAAAGCTGCCACTGTCACGAAAGCTAATATTGACTTCGACAATCAGAAGGTCTATCTGTACAACGCCTCCAGTTCGAGCTTCACATTGCAGGAGTTTAACGTCGACGATCTTGAATACGCAAAGCTAAAGTTCAACGACATCGAGTTCAGGGGCAGCGAAGGCTGGATAATAGGCGAAGACGGCTACGTTCTCAAAACAGTCAATGGCGGCAGGGCCTGGGAGCTTTCTAAATGGGGATCGTTTACGCTTAACGACATCGAAATGCTAACTTCCCAAAAAGGCTTTATCGCGGCGGATAACGGCATTATCCTCGAAACCACTGATGGTGGAGACAGCTGGAAGGCGCGCGAATGGCCGGAAACACTTAATAATTTCAACTCAATCGAATTTTCAGGAGACCTGGGAATTGCAACCGCAAGCAGCGGGGTCATCCTCACCACATCGGACGGCGGTGCTACATGGAAAAAGCTGCTGATAGAGCAGGCAAAGCGAAAGGACGCCTATGTCGACCTCAACAGCGTAAGGTTTGCCGGAGGACGCACCGTGTGGATAACCGGTGATGAAGGCGTGATCCTGAAAAGCTCCGACAGAGGAGCGAGCTGGTCACAGATCAGATTCAGGGAGTTTAACTACAATGACGCCGCTTTCATTTCAGACAGTACCGGATACATCGCGGGTACAAAGGGGACTCTGCTCAGCACCGTCGACGGAGGCGAGAAGTGGCAAAGGGAGAAGATGCCCACCTACAGCGTAAACACTCTCATCTCGTCAGGTAAATCACTCTGGGCCATTGGCGACTCGGGCATGGCGATGGTGTCAAGTGACGGCGGTAAAAACTGGAAGGGCATAAAATCAAACAACTTTATCGGTTTTCTGATTAACTTTATGACTCCTTTTGCATTCATCTGGCTGCTATTCTTCCTCTGCTACACCACACTCCCCAACACAAGGGTCCCTGTAAAACAGGCGGCCATCGGAGCGGCTTTCACCGGTGCTGTATGGGTCTGCTTTATTCTTCTTTTCATGATTTATACCCGCGCGTTTGCCCGGGGAACTCTTGCGGTTTACGGAGCCCTTGCTTCAATACCGCTTTTCCTCCTGATGGTTTACGCTTCGGCTATGATTATCCTGTTCGGCGCGGTGGTTTCGTACACCCTTATGCACCCTGACACCTACAAACGCGTAAAAAAATCAATAAGAAACCGTAATGCCGTTCATGTCTACAACGGCATTGCCGTCCTTCACCATATTTACAGCAAATTTGAATCGGGAAAGGGAGCTGCCAAAATGAAAGAACTTCTAAAAATATGTTCCGGCAACGAAGATGAAGTCTCTCATTATACCGATCTTTTTGTTGAACATAACCTCATTATTGCGCAGGATGGAAGCAGTTTCGTTCCCGGGAACTCATCGTCAAACATCAGGCTCAGGGAAATATTCAACCTGACACACGATGTTTCTCTTGAAGTTCCGGCAGGTGTAAAAAAATCACCGCTCAAGGACTACATGGAAAACCTGTTCAAGAGCCTTGAAAGGGACAGAGAAAAGGCAGTCGGCAATGTCACTCTGGGAGAGCTTCTGGCAAAACGCTGATCTCAGGAACGCGGCCCGCAGACAGCCGGGCCGCAATGTTTCACCTGTAAATAAAAATAAACGGTATCAAAACCCTGTCGCCTTTAATGTCGTCGGGCACCCTGCCGAAGTTTTTCGACATCCTTATGGAATCCAGACAGGCATCATCAAGGCTTCTGTTCCCGTATGAGTCAATTATACCGTAACTCAACACATCACCTGAACGGTTAAGAACAAAGTATGTCTTTACATCCTGAGGGGGAATCGCCCTGACCCTTACAGCTCCAGCCCCGTAACCTCCGATAGCGACATTCGCCATTATGGGCGGGTACCAGTTCGAACGAATTTTATCAACGATTTGTTTCGCGAACTCATAGTGTTTGAACTTCACCGTATTCAATGAAAACTGTCCTGAGCTTGAATAGTAAAGGCTGTTCGACCGGCTTACCTGAGAGCTGTCAGGTATTACAAGCTTCCCCGCTGAGCCGTCGCCGCTTCTGTCGATTTCCTCCGGCTTCACAATGCTCATCGTCATCGCAGACTCATCACTCTGTATCACGGAGTATTTCCTCATCTCACTGCTTCTGACACTGCTCCGGCCCTTACCCTGTCCGGCAGCTGAAAGATTAATATCGCTTGAGCCGCTGTACCAGGTTTCGCCCCTGGTTTTTGTTATGTAGCCCTTCTCCGTCGAGTCCCTGTCGGAAAGAAGAGTTCTTCTGCTTATTTGACGTCTATCATCCTGATTAATATTCGCAGCAATAAATTTCGGACGGCCGTCTCCGTCTGCGGAAAGTATGTCGTCTATGGACGGAAGGCGTTTCAACTCGGGAAGACTCACAGTAAAAAACATGGTGAAATGCAGAAAGAAGGATACAAGTATAAGCAGACTGAGAGGTATGGCGTTTTTATATTCTGAATGATTCATGTTTTCGGCCCTCAAGCCCTGATTAACGCTCTGCCCCCGTAAATCAAGCACATTATGGATATGTAGAACGTCATCAGTGGAGCTGTTATCTCATTATAGAGTTGAATCACCAGAACTGACAGGGCGTTTCTCTTATATTATGAACTGTAGGTGTAACGGCAGGACCTTTTGTTACAAGAGGGCCGGATATTACGTCCGGCCCTCTATCTTTCTTATTTTTCAGCCGACAGTTCATCTAAAAATTTCTTCCTGGTGGACAACACATTTTCAGCGTCTTTTCCGGATATTGGATCATAGTGGGAAAACGACATCTCAAAGGTGGCCTTACCCTGGGTCATCGAACGAAGATCGATGGCATATCTCTGCATCTCTGAAAGTGGTACAGTGGCTTTTACGACCGAAACGCTTCCCTCAGACTCCTCACTGTCCATCCCTATAACCTTTCCTCTTCGGCTCGTTATATCACTAAGGATGTCGCCCATAAACTGTTTATCAACATAAATGCTGACATTCATAACTGGTTCCAGAAGCTGAGGCTTTGCCTTTTCCATGCCTTCTTTGAAGGCCTGCCTCGCGGCAATCTTAAATGCCATTTCTGAAGAATCGACATCGTGATATTTCCCGTCATAGAGATCGACAGCAACGTCTACGACCGGAAATTTTCCGAGGACTCCTTCATGCATGGCCTCAACTATACCTTTCTCAACTCCGGGAACATACTGCCTGGGTATGGCCCCTCCGAACAGCGATTCCGTAAACTTAAAACCTTCACCTCTCGGCAGGGGCTTAAGCCGGATAAAGACTTCACCGAATTGCCCATGTCCTCCCGACTGTTTTTTGTGCCTGTAATTTGATTCCGCCTCAATGTTTATTGTCTCTCTGTATGCCACCCCTGGTTCACGGGTGTTAACGTCAATTTTCATCTTGTCCTTCAGGTTCTGCAGAAGTATGGACAGCTGCATCTCGCCCATTCCCGACAGGACGCTCTCGTGAGTCTCGGCGTTAAACTCATATTTTATAGTGGGATTTTCCTCAGCAGCCTTCGTAAAGAAAAGGCCAATTTTATCGACATCTCCCTTGTTTTGCGGTTCAACTGCGTACGAGTAAACCGGGCTGGGCAGTTTCATAAAATCAAAAACCGCCTCGCATGAAGGAGCGCACAGGGTATTTCCAGTGCATGTTTTTTCAAGCTTTACAACTACACCCAGGTCTCCGGCGCAAAGAGCCGGCAGTTCGACCTGCCTGTTTCCGCAGAGGGAATACAGCTTGCCGATTCTCTCCTTTTGCTCACGCGATGGATTCAGAACCTCCATTTCCGGTGTAAAGACTCCGGATATGGCTTTAATATAGTTAAACCTTCCGGCATACTGGTCGATATAGGTTTTCCATACCACGGCTGAAGGAGCAGCGTCCGGATCGCAGGTTATTTCTGCAGGTGATTTATCATTCTTCTTAACAGCCCTGTACTTTTTCCCTATTACAGGTGCAGGAGCAAAATCCTTTATAACCTTCAAGAGATTGGTTATTCCTGTTACCTTCAGCGCTGAGCCACATATAACCGCAGTCAGCTTTGCATCATCTACCCTTTCCCGGATTCCTCGTTCGATCTCACCTTCATTAAGTTCACCACCGTCCAAAAACTTTTCTATTAGCTCATCATCGCCTTCTGCGGCGAGTTCCATCAGCTGCTGCCACTCGTCTTCGGCATGCTTTCTGTGTTCTTCGGGAAGCGGTTGGATGTTAACCCTCCTGCCGTCTCCGATAGGCGTCATAAGCTTCATGTGCGTAATGTCTACGACCCCGCTGAAAGTCTCGGCCTCTCCTACTGGGAAGCACAGGACAGCAATATCCTTTGTGAGGTTATCTTTTAGACTGGCGGTGACCTTTTCATAGGAGGCCCTTTCTCTGTCCATTTTGTTAACGAAGATTATTCGGGGAATATTGTTCGATTTAAGATAGCGCCACCACTTCTCTGTTTCAATCTGAACTCCATCGACTGAATCAACAACAAGTATTGCGCACTCCGAGGCCTGCAGAGCTGCCATTGCTTCACCGGTAAAATCTGAAATGCCGGGTGTGTCTATAATATTGATTTTAACATCTTCGAATTCCACAAAGCCCATGGAGCTTCGAATTGATATTTTGCGTTTCTTCTCATCCTCATCAAAATCGGAAGTGAGTGTACCTGATTCATGGCTGCCCATTTTCTCAATTGAGCCGCCAACAAACAGCATTGACTCAAAAAGCGTTGACTTCCCGGTGCTTCCGTGACCAATAATCGCTACATTTCTGATCTGGCCTGTTTTGTACTCCTTCAGCATTAGCTATCCTCCTAGTTAGTTGCGTAGATTTCAGCTACATTCAACCGGCAGTTGAAGACTAAAGACTTAAAGAAAGCGGGAATGAAAAAAAACGATATGTCTGATGTAAATAGATTATTGTACTTTTAACTGCGCACGGCCTCCAGCTGATTTGCTTTCAGTCGTTTAATATGCCTGCGGTAAGAAGCAATTCGAGGATCACCTTCCCCGACTTCCTGCCGAACCGGGTTAATTAAATTACTGAACATTTTATGTATAATTTGAATCAGCATTTTTTATTTTGTAAAGAACTTTATCCACGCCTCTGCTAAAAGTTATTATTTTTTTCCATACTTCAGCAAAAAAAATATAACCGGCTTAAAAGCCCAATCAGGCTATTTCTTCTTGACAAAACAGAAATTTTGTGTCCAAAATATCAAAAAAAAATTTATTGAACTAACGGATGTAAACAATGGATTACTTAAAGAAACTCTCTTCTCTGCTGCTGACAGCTGCAGCAATTTGTCTTATCAAGTCCTCCCTTCTGGCGGCGCCTTACGAGGCCTCAACTCTCCACAATTCGGTCGCCCGAAGCGAGACGGTTGAATCAATTTTTTTTGAAAGATGGGCTCTTATCCAGGAATCAGAGTGGAATTTTGACTTCTTCGGAAAGATTAACTGGGTCCATGACTTCCAGATATACAGTCCAAGCCGGGAGACAGGAGAGAATGTGCCGGTATCTATGCGTCTCATAAGGACTTACGGCGGTCTGACTTACCTTCACCCTCTTAACAATGCAAACACAATCCTCCTGGGATTCAATACAACAGGTTATCACTACGGCCTGACCCGCAAAACAGAGATCGACCGAGGAGAAGCTGGAGACTCAAGCGTAACCGATTACAAATACTCTCAGTTTTTTGACGATATTTTTGCTGGAAGCTTCGTGTGGAAGGGTTATGTGTATCTGCACGGCGGAATTCTGGTTAACAAATCCATTGAACCGTCAGATGATGGAACCATGGACTACTTCGGCTCTGAAGGCTCCACATCTTACAGATGGTTTTTCTCCTCAAACGTGCTGTCGTTTCTCGACACGCGCTTTTCCCTTAAAGAAAGCAACATTGAAAAGACTGAGGTTATAGTAAATGTAAACAATCTTGCGGAAATGTTCCTCAAAATAATTAATCCTTACGTGCCTGTACTCAGCCTTGGCTACAAACAGGTCGGTCTCTACAATGATGAGCTTTACGACGCAGTCTGGGTTAACAGCGCCAAAAGCGGATCAGACTACACAAAAGAAAGCGCCGATCTTTATACTGGCTCAATCGGACTTAAAGAAAACATAAACAATATGCTCCGGTTGTCAGCTGAAGCGGAGTTCCAATATGTAAGCGAAACCCTCATTGAAAAGAGGACGGGAGAGGAGCTTGACTTAAGCCCGCTACGGAAGCTGTCTGCAGAGATTGCTTTTAACCATTTTTATTCAAAACCCGGCTCAGAACTTATTTCAACAATTGGATACAGCAACTTCTATCACGAAGCAATGCCTGTTCACAGCGACAGCAGCAAGTACCGTGCTCACGGGTTCTTTTACTCGCTTGAATTCAAGGCTCCCTATGGCGGTGCAATGATCAAAGCTGGATTTAACGAAGCAAAGGAGCTTGAGAGGCTCATAGAAACCATTGACAAGTTCTCTGTTGACCTTCAGTTTAACGTCTCGTTCAGTACGGGAAAAACCGAAAAAGAAAAAGAGAAGGAAAAAGAAGCAAAACAGGAACCGACAGCCTGAGCCGTATCGACATTTTATCTGGAGAAATAATCATGAAAATAATATTACTGCCTTTTTTAATCATATTCGTAACACCCCTTATTTCCTGCTCTTACGGCATAGACATGCTTGAAGGCGCTCTTACAGAGAGAGCAAGCTTTTCCATAGAAGCTGAACATGACGGCGCTTCCACTCTCACAGTAAGCTGGGAAGAAACAGCACCGGAACACTTTGCAGGATGGGAGATATACATGACCATTGAACCCTGGAACGAGTATTCCGAATACAAGGTCATAGCTGCCAGCGAGTACACGGCCCTCAGCCTTCCGTCCTGGATTACTTTCAACGACAACTCTTCGCTCGCGGCAGCTTCAAGCAGAGGAGCAAGCATATCGGTTGAGGTTCCCTCCGATCCTGACATGAGGGGTGAATACTTCGTCAGAGCTGCTATTATTACCTTTGACGAAAAACCCGAAGACGAGTGGAGTGACCCTCAAATCCCTGAGTACTACGGAGACGGAGAAAACCCGAGATATGACGACTATGTCAACCACACAAGCGTAGACTCCGTCAGCGGATTCTGTTCGGTAATGATTTTTTAAAAAGTTCGCTTTTATGCCGGGCCTCATCTTTCTGCGAAGTACTTACCCAGACGATTGAGGCCCTCTTTAATATTATCCATTGATGTTGCATAGCTGAACCGCAGAAATCCCTCGCCTCCGGAGCCAAAATCAATTCCGGGAGTTACGCCGACCCTCGCCTTTTCGAGGATATTATAGGCCTCAGCGTATGAATCAATACTGATATGCCTGATATCGGCAAATATATAAAAAGCTCCTGTAGGCTCTCTGTGAATTTTGAGACCGATTGCTTTAAGACCATCAATCATAAACCTTCGTCTTTTATCGTAGGTTTCTCTCATATTTTGAATATCAACAGCGGTGTTTTTAAGCGCAGAAATTCCCGCTATCTGGACAAAGCTGTTAGCTGAAATCATGAAGCTCTGGTGTATCCTTTCCATAGCCCTGGAAAATTCTGAGGGGAAAATAACATACCCGAGCCTCCAGCCTGTCATAGCGTATAGCTTTGAAAACCCGTTTACAACGAAAGCACGGTCAGTGTATTGAAGTATAGTGTCAGCTCTGCCGCAGTATGACAGCCCGTGATAGATTTCGTCTGAGATTAAATACAGGTTTTCGAATGAGGCTATCCGTGAAAGATCGCTGCCGCTCATAACAACACCTGTAGGATTTGACGGCGAATTAATCAGAATGCCCCTCGTCCTGTCTGAAATAACCTCTTTTATTGAATCAGGCGTAAAAACAAAACCATCTTCAGCACGCGTTATGACCTCAATAGCTTTCCCACCGGCGCCCTCCACAAAATTTGGGTAGCACGCATAACCCGGATTCGATATTATTACTTCTTCTCCCTTTTCAACAAGCGCCATCATGGTAAGAAACAGCGCGGGCGAAGTCCCCGATGTGACGAGTATTCTGTCAGGGGTAACGCTGACTCCGTACTCCTTATGGTAATGATCACAGATGGCCTGCCTTAACTCTGGCATGCCCATCGCATGGGTATAATGTGTTTTACCAGCTCTGATGGCTTCTATTGCGGCCTCTTTAACGGATTCAGGGGTATCAAAATCGGGCTCTCCGACCTCAAAGTGTATTACACTCTCGCCGGCCTTCTCAAGCTCACCCGCCCTGGCCAATATATCCATTACTATAAACGGCTTAACATTTTCAGCCCTTTCTGTTGGCATAATCATCTCCTCCATGTGCTGCTAATTTACTATCCTTGTTTTCAATCTGCAATCTTCATCCGGGACTCGATAATTGTACTCCGGAACATAACGCGCTAGAAACTCCCGGATCTCATTCGGACCGAGTTTATGCAGAGAGTCATATCCCCCCCTAATAAAGGTTTCAATACTTGACCGTTCAGTGACAATAGAATCCCTGCTGAGTTCAAAAATTCTGTCGTTGGATGTTCTCCTCATCAGTGAGGGATCGTAAAAGAGTTCTTCATAAAGTTTTTCTCCAGGACGCAGCCCGGTGTAAACTACATCAATGTCCTTGCCAGGCTCGTATCCATGAAGCCTTATGAGTCTCTCTGCTATATCGCTGACTTTAAACTGCTCACCCATGTCCAGGACGTAAATCTCTCCGCCTTCCGAAATGGCAGCGGCATTGATCACAAGAAGCGAGGCCTCGGGAATACTCATAAAGTACCTGGTCACCTCCGGATGTGTCACGGTTACCGGACCTCCATTCCTGATCTGGCTGACAAAAAGAGGAATAACGGAACCTCTGCTTCCAATAACATTTCCGAACCTTACTATCGCTGTTCGCAAGCCCTTGACCTCAGAATAATAGCCGGTAAGAAGTTCAGCCAGCCGCTTGGTAGCTCCCATCACATTAGCAGGCCTGACGGCCTTATCAGTAGAAATAAGGACAAAATTTTCAACTGAAAACTCAGCAGAGAGTTCAAGCATGTTAAGAGTCCCTAATACATTGTTTTGAACGGCCTCGGCCTCATTGTACTCCATGAGAGGAACATGCTTGTGAGCTGCCGCGTGGAAGACAACGTCAGGCCTGGCCTGTGTAAAGACCTGCTCCATTCTCATTCTGTCTCTGACATCGCCAATATAATAAGAAATCTCCGGTGGATTTTCCATGTATTCCGTATAATCCTGCATGATTAGCGCAAGGTTGTATATTGAATTCTCACCCTTCCCTACGCAGGCAATTTTGCGCGGAGAAAACTTCAAAAGCTGCCTGCATATCTCCGAGCCTATGCTTCCTCCAGCCCCCGTCACAAGAACAGTTTTACCCTTAACTTTCCCGCTAATTCTGGATGCGTTTATCACGCATTCATCTCTTCCGGTCAGGTCGAAAAATGATATTTCCTGCAGGGAAGGATAAAGAGGAACAGATTCGAAATACCTTTCTGCTGATGGCACTATATGCACTACCGTATCGGGATCTTTGGCCGTAATAGCATTAACAAGCGAATTGATCTTCACGCCGGAAGCGGATGGCATCGCGATTATAACTTCGGTAATAGAGTACATATGAATAATAGCTGATATATCCTCAGAAGAACCAAGCACCTGCTTTTCCTCTATCAGGGAACCGCAAAGAGCCTTATCGTCATCAATAAAACCAGCTATATGTTCAGCCTCGCCCCTTTTAATAAATTCCGAAAGAAGCGTCTGCCCGGCTTCGCCCGCACCCGCAATGATAACCTTTTTTTTAGAAGCATTCACCCTGTCAATCTCCCTTTAAGCATCAATTATACCCGGCCACAATTCAGCACAACTATGAAAATACAGATGCCAGTCCAATGGTCAAGTTAAAGTTGTAAGCATAAATCAAGTTCAGATTTTTTTGTTGATTAATAATGAATGAAAAAATTATTGTTAAATTCTAAAATTTATAGAGGAAATAACAATGCATAAACGAACACCATTTCTTTCGGTACTATTTACAGCAATCATAGGGTTTCTCGTAATCTACTTTTTCGAAGTACCTGAAAGGCCGTTCACTGCGGTCCAAACGGGTCTGGTTTTCTTCTTCTCGCTTTTCCCAGGAATTGGTTTTGCCCTTCTCTTTGACCCCTTTTCAAGGGCCGCAAAAAAGAGATATCTCAAAATTAACTTTTATGACCAGAACAGAACTGCAGAGGAAATGGTTGAAGAGATCATAGCCCGTGAAGCCAGGGAAAAGGATAAGTGAAAAAAGCTGTACTCTTTGACATAGACGGAACCATCATGCATTCAGGTAGAGCCGGCAAAGAAGCCTTCGTCAAGGCTTCCCTTGAAACTTACGGCTCTTTCGGAACTCTTGATGTTTGCAGCTATCAGGGAAGAACCGACCTCCAGCTGCTATATGAGAACCTGGAGCCGGCTGGAATTGACAGCGATATGATTGACAGGGGACTGCAGAAGTTTAAAGCGCTATATATCAAACTTCTGCAATTGCAGATAAAAAAGAATGAGTGTGTTCTGATGCCGGGAATACGCGAAATACTTTGTGCTCTCAGGGAAGATTCCCGAAATCACATTGGCCTCCTGACAGGAAACTTCAGGCAAAGCGCCTTTGTCAAACTGGATAAATTTTCGCTTTCTCATTATTTCAGCTTTGGGGCGTTCTCGGACGACACCCACATAAGGAATCAGATGCCGGATATAGCCCTCAGGAAACTGCAGGAAGCTACAGGAGACAGTGTTCCGCCGAAGAGGACATTTATAATCGGAGATACCATTTTCGACATAGAGTGCGCGAAAAAATCAGGCTCAGTTAGCATCGCGGTATCTACCGGATGGACACCCGAAGATACGCTTAAAGAACATAACCCCGATTACCTGTTTAAGGATCTTAAAGACACTGATAGAATAAAAAGTATAATAGCTTCATCATAAACCTGGTTCATCGAACCACGCATTTTACCTGTAAAAACTCTGGAGGACAACATGCAGGCAGGACATTTCGCAGTAGCATTAACAATATCATCATTCGCACCTGAGCTTACAGGAGGGCAGATTGATGCCTTCTCAATCGAAGCAATGGCTGTCGCGCTCATCGCTCACGAGCTCCCAAATCTGGACGGACTTCCAATAATGCTCAAGCTGGCTCCAAAGGCCTTTCATTGCACATGGTCGCATTCGCTTCTTTTACCTATTCTGGTTGGACTAATTCTTCTTCCATTTAACTGGGGATGGGCATCTATTGCGTTCGTGAGCCTCATTATCCACCTGCTTGCTGATATGCCAAGCAGCGTCGGACTTCCAATTTTTCTGCCTTTCACAAAAAAACGTTTCACCTTCAATCTGTGGGCTGACACGGGGGCATACGGCTGGATCAGTTTCAAGGGAACCTATCAGCAGGCATGGACCTGGATACTTGAGGGCGGCGCCTTTCTTTTACTGCTCGTCAGAGCTTATCAGGAAGCTGTCTGGCCATTTATCTGACATATCGGTTCATTAAAATCCGTTTCAATCCAGGGGGGATATCATGAAGCTGAAAAAAAGCTACGAGTACATCATTATAGGAAGCGGTTTTGGCGGAGCAATGACAGCCTACAGGCTTGCGTCGGCCGGAAAAGAAGTTCTTGTCATAGAAAGAGGCAAAAAACCGATTAGAGACGATTCATGCTGGGACGAGGTCAAGCTTCACCTGAAAGCCCCCATGTACCGCAATGATGTCCCCTTTTTCGTTAACCAGAAAAGAGGCGGATATAAAAAAGACTGGTTTGACGACACTGTCGGCGGAATGTCAACACTCTACGGAGCTGTTTCATTCAGAATGCGCGAGGACGATTTCCTGGGAGCGCCCTTGCCCGGCACTGATGAACGAGATCCCGATACAGTTTGGCCCTATACTTACAAAAAACTATCACCCTACTACCTTGAGGCTGAACGCCTGCTCGGAATCGCCGGAATCAGAGGAAAAGACAAAACTGAACCATTTGCGCCGGAAGAATATCCGCATGCCCCGGACACAACGCTTTCCCCTCCGTCTAAAAGAATCTGGGATGCCTCAAAAAAGCTGGGCCTCAACCCGTTCTTTCTGCCAATGGCTATAAACTTTAGCGGAAAGCACGGCAAAAACAAGTGCATCCTCTGTTCAACATGCGATCACTACCTCTGCAAGATTGAAGCAAAGAACGATCTGGACGTCATGATTCTGCCGAAGGCCGAACAAAAAGGCGCGGTTGTACTTTCTGAACACCGGGCAGTAAAAATTAACACAAAAGGCGACAGGGCTGTTTCAGTCGATATTATAAACCAATCGACGATGGAAACTTCGACAATATCCGGACAAACAATAATCATTGCCGCTGGCGCTCTATCATCACCGCATCTGCTGCTTGCTTCAGGAATCGACAGCGCAGCTGACAACATAAACATCGGCCGCTATCTTATGAGACATGCAAATGGAGTCGTTGCCGGCATTTTCCCCTATAAAACCAACAAAGAACACAGGCTTCAGAAGCAGATAGCCCTGACCGACTTCTACTACGGCGACCCACGAAAAAAAAGCAGCCCCTCGGGTCCATGGGGAGTCATCCAGGACGTTTCAAGCATCGGCAAAGGCGTCATCAAGGCAAATGCACCGTTCGGCCTTAAAACAGCCGCCGGCATCGCTTCCGATTATCTTATAAATCTACTCTGTATCGCTGAAGACACGCCAAACTACGACAACAGGGTTTTTGCCGATTTCAGCAAAAAGGACAAATACGGCATGCCGGAGATGAAAATTTTTCACCGTTATTCCAAGAGGGATATTGAAGCCAGAGGCGCGCTCTACGCAAAGGCGAGAAGAATTCTCATTAAGTCGGGAGCGCTCTTTTACTATACAATGCCCATTGAAACCTTTTCTCACGCGCTCAGCACATGCCGCATGGGCAGCAATCCGGACACCTCAGTGGTCGGTCCTGACTGCCGGGTATGGGGAATGAAGAACCTTTTTGTAATTGATTCCAGCGTAATGCCGTCAGGCGGGTCAGTAAATCCAAGTCTTACAATTGCCGCCCTTGCACTTAAGGCGTCAAAGGAAATGCTTTAATTTTTTTTGGGGGGGGATAATGGCCCTCCCCATGACATTATTTCCGAAAAATAAAACGCCTTATAATAAACCTTACCTCTCCGACACCAGCTGCGTAACTGACTATCAGAAAAGCCAATGCCCCTGTCACTAAAGACGCAGTCAAAGCTCCTGCTCTGCAAGGCAGCGAAGCATCATTCCAGTCAGCAATATCTCTCATTAAGAAAAACACAGCACCCATAACAGCAGAGGCTGCAAGAGTGCCGGCCAATCCCCGAATGTATTTCTTAATACCCATAGGCCCTGTTCTTTTCCTCAAAACGGCAACAAGTAAAATTACCTGAACGGTAGTAGCGACAGACAAAGCGAGAGTGAGTCCGGCATGCTTAAGTCCGGTTCTCATCAGCAGCGCTCCAAGCCCCAGATTGATAATCATAGAAACAGCTGAAATCCTTACAGGTGTCCTTGTGTCCTTCATGGCATAATAAACGGGGGTAGTCAGCCTCAGAATTGAAACCGGCAATAGACCAAGCCCTGCGTAAAACAACGCTCGATAGGTCATCAATGCATCGTTTGGAGTGAACTCATTTCTTAAAAACAGTACTGATATAATCTGATACCCGAAAACTGTCAGAATTACCGCAGCTGGAAGCGCAAGAACAAAGGCCCCCGATATCGACTTTAAGTACAGCGCTTTCAGGCCTTCAACATCATCGTTAGATGTGTGACGTGACAAACTGGGCAGTATCGCATTGCCAATCGAAACAATAAATACCCCCAGGACAAGCTCAGTTAAACGGTCGGAGTAGTATATATAGCTTATACTTCCTGCGTCCAGAAATGAAGCAAGTACCGTCAGCACTACGCTGTTAATCTGATAAATCGCCATACCGAAGACGGCCGGACCAAGCAGCTTCATTATTTTCCTGATACCCGGATGTCGAAAATCAAATGAAAGCTTCATCCGGAATCCGGCCTTAATAAGATATGGAATCTGAAGAATTACCTGCATCACACCGCCGGCAATAACACCTACAGCAACTCCGTACAGCGGCTGAGTAAAAAATGAACTCAAAACAATAATACCGGTTATCATTCCGACATTGAGGAAAACAGGTGCGAAAGCAGGTGCGAAAAAATAACCCCTGGAATTCAGGACACCCATTGAAAAAGCCACAAGGCTTACAAAAAAAAGATACGGAAACATAATGCGTGTCAAATCAACAGCAAGAAAATAGCTGGTCTGGTCAGAGAACCCCATCGCGAACAGCTTCACAATTTCCGGCGAGAAAAACTCTCCCACACCTATAATTGTTATCAGGATAAGTATGAGAATTGAAAAAGTTTTTTGCGCCAGCCACAGAGCCTCATCCTCCCCTTTTTTTAACAAATAATCGGTATAAACCGGTATAAAGGAAATAGTCAGGGAGCCCTCGGCCACAAACCTTCTGAAAAGATTTGGAATCTTAAAAGCCACAAAAAAGGCGTCGGTTGAACCGGTTGCGCCAAAAAACGACGCCATGAGCATGTCTCTGAGAAAACCCATTACCCTGCTGGCAAGAGTTGAAGCGGCGATAATGCCGGTAGAACGAATCAATGAACTCATTATATAACCCGATTATGGCAATGGATAGCGGTCAAAATATGTTGACAAATGCATTGATAGAATGAATAAATCAAGTAAATAATAACGGCCCTCAGGCCGTACCCGGAACTTAAAAATGAAAATAATTATTCCAATAGCCATAATACTGACTACTTTTTCATCGGCTGTTTACGCCGATTATTACTCACAGGCAAGGAGCAGCTTCGTTTACAAAAAGTATGACAGGGCAAAAGAGCTGTTTTTAAAAGCTGCTGAGACCTCAAAAAGCGGCAACAGCTACTATTTCCTCGGAGAGATAGAGAAGCTGCAGGGCAACTTCACTGAAGCCGAAAAGTATTACAGGCTTGCCACTGAAAGGCCTACAACCCGGAAGTATCTCGTCAATTCCTATTGGAACCTTGTTGTTCTGTCCGAGCAGCGGGGAGACACGCAGTCTCTCGCCAGGACTTCAAAGAATATGTGGCGCAGGCTCAGAGATAACTCAGCGCGCGAAAAGGTTGAGAAGCTAATCAACAGGCTTCTCTGGACAGACAATCCCGAAGCAATTGAAAAGTATACAACAGCTATTAATCTCAAGCGGAGTGATCCGGAAAAAGCGCTCTCTATTCTCCGAGAGGCTGCCGGCATGGACAGGGATTTTCTTGCCCCCAGATTTGAAATAGCCCTCATCCTTTCTTCTTCGGGGAAAGACTCTCAGGCCTCGTCATACTTCAAAGAGGTGGTTGATAAAGTCCCGATTCACGCAGCTGCGCATATCGCGCTTGCAGATTCGCTCATCAACATGGGAAGGTATTCAGAGGCAGTCCCCCACCTGGAGAAAGCTCTCGAATTCGGTTTTTTAGATAGCAAAACAGAATCGATACTGCATACCAAGCTATGCCGGGCATATTATGCTGTTAACAGCTACGACAGGGCGCTTGAGCATTCTTCGAGGGCTCACAGTCTGGACCGGAGCAACATCGACCCGTTGTTGATTGAGTCAGCAGTCTACATCAAACAAAGAGACTATGACAATGCCATTAAAACACTTCAAACTGCGTCCGCGATAAAGCCTAACGATCCAGGATGTCTTCTCCAGCTCGGCAGCATATATTACAGTCAGGGTGATGATAAGTATATTGAAATCTTTAACAGACTTTTTAATAAAATTGCAAAATCTGAAACCGGCGTCAGACGCTCATACTACACCGCGCTCAACATACTAGCCAGGGCCAGCTTTGACAAGAAATCATACACCAGATCGGAAGAGATTGCCGACAATCTTATAGAGATTAAACCAGCCAACGAACTCCTTCTTATTTCAGCAAAATCGTCTTTTTATCTTAAAAAGTACACAAAAGCTGAAAAAACCTTCAGCCTTATAACCTCCATGTCTAATCAGGACAGATATCTGCATGCCCTTGCCTGTGCCCGTTCCGACATGGTCGAAAAAGCCGGGAGAATATTGACCCCCATTCTGTATGACAGTTCAATAAAAGAAAAAGCAGAAAAAGAGAAAGACTTCATTGCTGTAATGCAGGAATACAGAAAATCTCTTGAACCGACAAAACAGGCTGAATCTGAAAAATTAATAACAGATAAGAGCGAACAGAAAAATGAGACTCATGAAATAGAAGATGAGACAAGTGAAGAGATTAAGAATAAAACGCAGATAAAACCTGAAGCGAAGTTGCTCAAACCTGAACCTGCCACGAATGATGACGGCAATACACAGCATGGAAAGGACATACTTCCGCAGGATAACGCTCAGCAATGATAAAGGTAAACATCGAATCATACCCGGCAAAAAAATCTCTGATAAAAAATATTAATATTTCAATAAATGACGGAGAAATCATCGGTATAGCCGGCCCGCCGGAGTCGTGTAAGTCGCTGCTTCTCAGCTGTATTTACGGCAAGCTTTCAGCAGAACAAAATCTTCCGTTCTGGAAGCGAGTCTCGTCAAATAGTATTAACAGGGATTTGATTGCCTCAACATTATCTCAATCAAATCCTTATAACACAAATGACACCCTCTGGCAATATCTTCTTTCATCGCTTAACTTCAAGAAAAAGCTTTTCAGCCCGCATTCAAAAGAGTCAAAGGAAACTGTCATTTCATATTCTGACAGATTCAATATGACCCATCTTTTAAACAGAAAGCTTTCAGTTTTAACGGACTCCCAGATGAAGCTTGCTAAAATTATTTTCACGTTTGTCAGGGAAGCAGAGCTCATGTTGTTAGACAACGCATTTACATCACTTGACCTTAATGGTGTTCAATGCCTGCAAAGAGAGATAAAACGCTACACTGCCACTGGCAAGAGATCAGTCGTTTTGTCCGACCATGACCTGACATATTTGTTTCATACTGCAGATTCTGTTTATTTCATGAACAATGGGACAATCAGTGAACATATTGATCCAAACGACATAACCGCAGATATAATCCGGAAGTATTTCGGCGTCGAAGTCCTTATTTCACGCAACATATACAGCGGAAGGCCTCAGGTTCACCTCTTCCCCAGAAACTGAGGATTTAGGTATAGTATTCAATTTTCATCGCCCCTTCTTCAAGGCTTTCGGCAAATACCAGCAGTGAATAATAATCAAAGGTTTCAGCCATCTTCTTAACCGCTGAATCAGCCCAGAGAAGAACAACCCTTTTTTCTTTTGCTTTCGCTCTGACAGATACATCAACTACAGCATCAATTCCGGCGGAGGTAACCAGATGGACATTCTGCATATTCAAAATCATGCTTTCCTTCTCAGTTATCCTGTCTATGACGGAAACAATCTGATGCGCAGTGACAGCGTTAACACTGCCAATAACATCCAGGACTTTTATCCCTTCATAATCATGTACTGAATATCTCAGACCGTCTGCCAAGTGTGCCTCCAGATACAAGCGTCAATCAGAGTATAGAATCTAATGAATCATGAATACACTTCTCAGGTACCTGAATGTTGTACACTGGTTTTCCTATGCCTTCCAGAAGCACAAAATTCATTTTCCCTGAGCTGTTTTTTTTATCATACGACATATGAGCAACAACTTCCTCTTTTTTTATTCCTTGAAGCTTACTCATCATGCCGTATCGTTTCAGCAACGACGAAATTTTCTCTTTCTCCTGCGGGCTTATCATTTGAAGCCTCAGGGAGATCTCAGCCTCAACTTCAATTCCGAGAGCAACAGCTTCACCATGTGAAATTCCCCGGTACTGCATTATTGATTCAAGAGAATGCCCCACGGTATGACCCAGGTTTAAAATAGCTCGCAGCCCGGATTCTTTCTCATCTCTTTCCACGACAGATGATTTGAAAAGAGCCGAGAGAAAAATTAGTCTTTGAAAGTCATCTTCGTCAAGAGTCGAAAACTCATTTTTCCCGAGTATTTCAAGCGTTTCCGATTCTCCAAGAAGACCATGCTTTATGATTTCTGCAAGACCATTGTGAATTTCATTTTCAGGAAGCGTTTTAATAAAGGCTGTGTCGGCCACAACAAATTGAGGCTGAAAAAAAGTGCCCACTATGTTTTTACCCATTCCAAGGTTTACGGCTGTTTTTCCACCAATGCTCGAATCGACCATGGCAAGAAGTGTTGTTGGAATATTAATAAAGGGAATCCCCCTCATGTAAATTGATGCGCAAAAGGATGAGAAATCTCCTGTAACACCACCGCCGATACCCAGAACGACCGATTTTCTTGTAAGCCCGGATTCAACCATCCTTTTTAGAAAGGATTCCGCTTCAATAAAAGATTTGGATTCTTCTGAATCCTCAAATTCAAGAAATGCCCTGACATCTAATTCTTTCCGGAGTATATCAATTGTTTGATTATGAAGGGAATAAACCTTTTTACTTACGATCATGCATAATATATCGTTTTTTTTGAAGGGTTTGTATTCAGAAAGTACCTGATTTAGTATTCCATTACCTATTAAAATATCGTAGCTGCTGGATGGACATATAGCCTCAATCCGGTCTATTTTTTTAGCCATAATCTACCTAAATATATACTCTTCATCATGCCCTGCACAATGCTTTTTAATTCGCTGTTAATCGGAGGATAAACTGTCATATCCGCCAGATCTTCCGGTTTAAAATAGCCGTAACTATCCAGAATCTCTTCAGTCCCCAGCCTGTGCTCCCCTGATAAATGTCTGCACATAAAGCAGATATTAATGATGTGCCTGTCTGTTTCAGTATCTATAGAATCAGCTATTAAAGCCACATCCCCGACTTCAACTTCAATACTAAGCTCTTCTATGAATTCCCGCCTGAGCGCCTCATCAAGGGTTTCCATACACGCGACTCCACCCCCAGGCAGAAGCCAATATCTCGCATCTCCCTTCTTGTGAGCTATCATAAGAACGGCTCCATCCTTAATGATTATCCCGGCAACCCTGACTCGAGGCTGGCACCTATCCTCGCTCATAGGCGCTCCCCTCCTCTATCAATTTCCTTTAACGCAAGTTTAGCGGCATTCATTTCAGCTTTTCTCTTACTGGGACCCATCCCCGAAGCAACAATATGTCCGTTTATCTCGAGATTTACCTTGAACTCTTTATTGTGGTCCGGTCCGTTTTCTTCAACTACGATGTAAGCCGGCCTGTTCTTGTATTTTTTTTGCACATATTCCTGTAGTGCTGTTTTTGGATCCCTCAAATATGTAAGCGAATCGACCCTGTCAATATGTTCCTTGATCTGTCCTAAAACAAATTTCCTTGTTTCCTTAAGACCAAGGTCAAGATACATCGCTCCGATTATTGCCTCGAGAGTGTCCGCAAGAATAGAAGGCCTCTCTCTTCCACCGCTGTTCTCCTCGCCTTTACCCATCAGGAGAAATCCGCCAATATTGAGTTTTGTTGATATCCTGCAAAGAATATCTTCTGATACTACGACAGACTTTATTTTGGCTAAATCGCCCTCATGGTACATCTCGAAATGCTTAAAAAGATATTCATTTACTATGAGGCCCAGAACTGAATCCCCCAGATATTCAAGCCTCTCATTATCATGAACATCAAAGCCGGACTCGTTAACAAAGGAGCGGTGTACCAGCGCACGGTTTAAAATTGAGTTGTTCTTGAATTTGACTCTGAGAATGGTTTGCAACTTTTCGAGCTGTCTTTGTCGGTTTTTTCTGCGTTTTTTGCCGCTGCTGTCTTTATTTATGTTCTCTTGCATAATTCATTTTCTTAATATTATTTGTTTAGCCGAATAACGCTATTTTTTCATCATATCGCTTCTACTTCTGTGCCTTCACCCATTCCACAATATCAGCTATTGTTTTATACCTGGAGATATCTGTCCCGCATAAGTCGATATCAAACTCGGTCTCAATTGCCATTAAGAGCTCTACCATATCAATTGAATCAATACCTGCTTCACCTTCAAGAAGAATCTCTGAAGTGAGACTTTCATATGGAATGCCAAGCTGATCCGAGATAATCGAGCGAACTCTGTTTAAAGTGTATTCCATTTTATTCTCAGGTATTAGTTATTTTGGCTTTATAGCATATAATTAAATAATAATGAACTATGTTATGTCAAGCTAAATGCAAAAAGGGATGCCTCAAAGGCATCCCTGTAATATGCAACCAGGTTAATAGTCAAACTACTCAGCTATTTTGACTTTTTTCTCAACCACTAAAATACCTTTGTAGTATCCGCACTCTTGACAAACCCTGTGAGGAAGAGTATATACACCACACTTAGGGCAGGGTCTGAGCGATGGAACCCCAATAGCATCGTGGGACCTTCTCATTCTGGATTTTGATTTTGATTTCCGTCTCTTTGGAACTGCCACAACATTACTCCATCAGTTTTATTTTATATTCTCAAATATCTTCCCGATTTAGAAAACCAGACTCTTTAAATTACCGCTTTTAGCCGCAAATGTGTCAAGCATTATTAACAAAAATATACGCTCATTAAAGCTTTCATTTGTTCGAATCGGCATCAGTGATAAAAAAAGCTCTCTTTTTAGCCCTCTCCGCCATTCTGGAACGTGGATAAAGCTGAATCAGATCATCATAGTATTTTTTTGCCATCTTGCTGTCGCCCTTCAAAGAATAAAGCCTTCCTGAGCTGTAAAGAACCTGATCCTGAATCGGCGCATCACTGTACTGCTTCTCAAGTTTTTTGCAATAGTCAAGAGCCCTGTCAATCTGGCCTTGCTCCTCCGCTGCTATTGCTGCCTTAAGAATCGCAAGAGGCACAAAAATGTCCGAAGAAGAACTCTTAACATACTTCATCAGCAAATCCTCAGCCTCGCTGAATTTCCCAATATTGAAGTATATATTACCTGCAACATAGTAAGGCATTTCAGATGCAAATCCAAAAGCTGTATTGTCTGCAAGATTAATGAGTTCATCAGCTGACTTCTTCAGCGAATCAACGTCACTGGAATCAATTTTAGCGTATTTTTCAATGACGGTTTCGTACTTCTCCGTCTGAGTTATGGAATAATTCGACACGAAAAACGAAATTACGATCAATACAACAGCAGCTACCATTAAACCTGCAAAACCCAGAAGAACTTTCTTCCTGTTGGCAGCAATTAAGTCTTTTACAGTCATAAGTATCCGTTCCACCGGATTTCGTTTTATATCAATGGACTGAGTGTGTTTAATTCTTTGCTTGGTCATGTCTGGGCTATTCTCCGAGTTTAAGATTTACCATATCGCCAATTGTAAAAGCGCCAGGTTTGGTCTCGTTTAGTAGTTTATTGATCTCTTCTTTTTCTGACTGGATATCAAGCTGTTTTATGCTCAATGATATTTTTTTCTTCTTAATATCAACGCCTATAACAACAGCTTCAACGGCATCACCTTCCTTGAAAATCTCTGAAAGATCCTCTACCCTGCTTTTAGAGGCCTCTGAAATATGTACCATTCCTTCCAATTTCTCTTCCAGCTTAACAAAGATACCGAACTTCGTAATCCCTGAGACAGTACCAGAAACTTTAGTTCTGGGCTTGTACTTCTCTGCCACTGCCTGCCATGGCGACTTCTCGAGCTGCTTTATTCCGCACGATATCTTCATCTCGTTCTTTCGAATTTCAAGCACTTTAAACTCGACCTCTTCGCCAGCCTTGAACATTTCTTCGGGATTCTTACGTCCATCTTCCCATGTTATATCGGACACATGAACAAGTCCGTCAATCCCAGGCTCAAGTTCTACAAAGAGGCCGAAGCTTACAACCTTTCTGATTTCCTTTTTGTGTACTGAACCGACCGGTAACCTCTGATCAATTGTTTCCCAGGGATTATCGAGCGTTTGTCTATAACCAAGCTGCAGGCGCTTCTCATCTTTGTTTATGGATAATACCACCAGCTCAACTTCCTGAGACTTCTGGAAAACATCCTTTGCAGGAACACTTGTCTTGGTCCATGACAACTCGGTATTAGGAACAAAGCCCTCCACCTCTTCATCGAGTTCCACAAAAGCTCCGGAATTGATAATATTTACAACAGTGCCTTTAACTCTTGAGCCCTGGCTCAGTCTGGACTCAATATTTTCCCATGGGTCTGATGTGAGCTGTTTCAAACCGATTGATACTTTTTTTGTTTCGTTATTTATCGACAGAATAACAAATTCACGTGTTTCGTTGAGTTTTAATATCTTTCTCTGGTTGAACACATTCTTCCAGGACATATCATTCCGATGTAGAAGGGCGTCAATACCGTCGACTCTGACAAACGCTCCAAACTCTACAAACTTCATTACCTGACCCTGAACTCTGCTGCCTTCAGAATATTTTTCCACAAAGGAAGCCCATTTCTGAGACATTTCTTCTTCGACTATTTCTACCCGTGAAATCAGGACAGATTTTTTTCTTTTATCAATACTTCTAATTACGAAACTGTATTCATGATCTGTAGAAGAAACACCCTTGAGATCAGCGCTTAACGAAAAAGGAAGAAAAGCTGTAAAGCCATTACAATCAACAAGTTTACCCTTGTTTATTGCTGAAACGACTCTACCTTCGATTGTACCGGTGCCGTCTGGATGCTTTTCCATAAAAGTCTTCCACTGCTTTTCCTGAGCAGCAGCTTTAACAGAAAGCTGAAAAACCCCATCCACAAGCCTTGTGCCCTGAAGTTTGACTTCGAGCTTTTCACCGACAGAAGGCTGGTTCTTGAATTCATCAAGCGACACCCTTCCGTCCGACTTTGCTCCAATACTGACATAAACATACTCACCATTTACAGAAACTACTTCGCCGGTGATTATGCTGCCCGGCTCAATCTCATCCAACGCCGAATCAGCGACATGTTCCATGTCAATTGATTCGCCATACTCTTCTTTGATCTGATCCATAATCAGTTACCCTTATTGTTATTCACTTGCCGGAGGTACAATAACCGCCGGCAGCCATGAGACATCACAGTCCCAACACCTTCGCGACTATTGAATTAACAACCTCGTCTCTGGTCATATCTGAGGTGTCCAAATACACGGAATCAGCAGCCCTCACAAGCGCCCCGTAAGCTCTGCTCTTATCCTGGCTGTCGCGCAGTTTAATCTGGTTTTTGATATCATTTTCGTCAAGGTTTTTTCCCATTTGCTCATATTCCAAAAGGCGTCTTCTTGCCCTTTCTTCAACAGACGCATCCAGATATATTTTCAAATCAGCTTCAGGGAAAACAACAGTCCCGATATCCCTTCCATCCATTATGATAGACTCTACCGAGGCCCATTTACGTAAAAGGCCTGTTACATAGTCCCGAACTGATCTATTATCCGAAACAGCTCCAATATTTGCCGTAATCTGCTCACTTCTAATATCAAGACTGACATCGGTTGAATTCAGGTAAGTCTTCACAGAACCGTCCTCAGTATATTCCTGCCGGATGCTAATACTTTCAAAATCAGCGCCTTCCTCTGGAAGTGAAGTAACTGCGCCGTCCCTGTTGATCAAATATAGAGTTATTGCACGGTATATTGCTCCGGAATCAATGTACTTGAGACCTGTTTTCAAAGCAACCTCTCTTGAAACGCTGCTCTTCCCCGATCCCGCAGGGCCGTCAACCGCAACAACTATCCTTCTATCCATTCTAAATAAGCCAATCCCTGTATTTTTTCGCCCTCATAAAAAAATCATGCACGTTATTCTGGTTATTTTTAAGATCAGAGATAAGCGTTTTAAAATTATGCAATGCACCTATCATCCGGTCTACTGATTCAGAAATATTCTCCCAATTATACTCGGATATATCTGCCCACATATCCGGAGATCCTGAAGCAAGCCTTGTCATGTCTTTAAAACCGCTTCCTATAAATAATTCAAGCTTCTCTTTTTCAATTCCAGCGCATTTACTTTCTACAGCATTAACAGCCGCGCTCGAAACAATATGCATCAAATGACTTGTATATGCAGTATAAACATCGTGCAGCCTGGCATCAATCAATGTAACTTTAGCCCCCAGAGCAATCCAAAGTTGACTTATCATTTCAACTTCCCGCTCAGAATTAGCCTCATGAGGCGTTATTATCACTGAAGAGCCTCGATAAAGATTCGAACTGCTGCTTGCAAAACCGGTCTTTTCTGATCCGGCCATCGGATGGCAGCCAATAAAACGGCCGCTTCGGGGGTGCTCAGATATCCGCTCTACCAGTTTACCCTTCACGCTGCCGACATCAATAACAAGCGCATCGTCCCTGAATGAAGGATTATCGAGAATCTCAAGAATTATGCTCACAGAGGTTTTCACGGGAACAGCTACTAAAACAATATCCACATCTGAAAGATCAGGCAGCCCTGGGGATGATATATAATCTATAGCCCCCTCATCCAGTGCCTGCTGCAGATTCTCCCGATTACGCCCGCAGCCCGTAATTTTTACATTCGGATAAATAACCCTGGCCGCTCTACAGAAAGAGCCCCCGAGGAGCCCTACCCCGATAACCACAATATTGCTAAACTCAGTCAAATCCATCCTCCAGCTTCGGTTTCTTACCCCTGGCGGGAATTATTCTGCAGTACTTGGATATGAACCGAGAATTTTAAGAAAAATAGTCTCTTTTTTTATCAATTCAATGGCCTCGGATATCACGGGATCACTGATATGTCCCCTGAAATCAATGAAAAAGTTATATTCCCACATCTTTTTCTTATCAGGACGCGATTCAATTTTGGTCATGTTGATACCGGCTTCGGCAATAGGTCTGAGCAGACCCAGAAGTGCCGCGGGCTTATCCTTAATGGCGCAGACTATTGACGTTTTATCATTGCCGGTAGCCGATCTGACACCGGTGCCCACTACAAAGAACCTGGTATAATTCTGCCTCATGTCCTCTATCCCGCTTGAGAGGACATTCAGCGAATACAATTCAGCGGCGAGGCTTGAAGCTACGGCGGCAGCCCCTCTTTCCTGGGCAGCTTTTTCGGCCGCTTTCGTAGTCGAATCAGTTGAAACAACAGCGCATTGAGGCAAATTGCTGCGCAGCCATCCTTTACACTGTGCAAGCGGCTGGGGATGTGAGTATATAGTCTTAACAGAGCTCAGATTCTCTTCTAATGAAAGCAATGAGTAAGTGACACGCGTAAAATGCTCAGCATTTATGCTGAGAGATGTTTCAATAAGCTCATCGAGTGTATAAGTTACAGCCCCTTCTGTGCTGTTTTCAACCGGTACGACCCCATAATCCGCCTCACCTCTCTCTACTGCTCTGAAAACATCGGAAATTGTCCTTACAGGAAGCATGTCAGAATACGAGCTGAACAATTCTCTCAAAGCAATGCTTGAAAATGAGCCGTCAGGGCCAAGATACGCCACCCTGCGCGGTTTAGTTCTTCTCAGAGATAAAGCTGTCAATTCATGGATAAATCCGGTTAAGATTCTCCGCATGGGAAGTTCATTTATTCCGGAATCCAATAAAAGCCGTGAGAATTTTTCTGCAAGTGCTGTCTCGGTGACCTGTTCTTCTGAGCTGCCCTGGAGTGCTTCTGCAAGAAGTCTGTCTCTTTCACCGGCAAGCTTGACAAGCTGCCTGTCAATAGAATCAAGGGTTTTTGAGGATTCAGTCTTCATTATCGATTGAAAACTCCTTAATCTCTGAAAGCTTGGGAAGGTCTGAGAGCTTATTCAAACCGAAAAATCTCAGAAAATCATCCGTGGTTCCATAGGCTAACGGCCGCCCCGGCACGTTTTTTCTTCCAACTGGTTTTATCAGATTACGCTTCATCAGGTTGGCTATCATCATTCTTGATGAAACACCTCTCAGCTCATCAATCTCGGCAAGAATGATCGGTTGTTTATATGCAACTATCGCCAGGGTTTCAAGCATCCCACGCGAAAGTACGTCCCTTTTTTTTAGGCCCATTGCATGGCGAAGAGGTTCAGCGTGTCTTGCGCTCGTTGCGAACTGAAAACCGCTTGCAAGCTCAATAATACGGATACCCCCATCGCGTTCCTCATATTCGTCAACAAGAGTATCAATAATAATTTTTGCCTGAGTTGGATCAACAGAAAACTGTTTAACAAAAAAGGATACGGGCAGCGGATCATTGGTCAAAAAAAGAACCGCTTCGAACAGGCCCTTTAGCTCAAGCTCATCTCGATCTGATTCCTCTTCTCCCGAAGTCCCGTTTTCGTCTTCAGTCGGATTTTCGTTCTCTGTGTTTTCTTTAATTTTTTCTATGTCCATTACTGCCGTCTTAAAGGATCTGATAAGCCCGTTTTACTGCCACGAAGTCTGACCTGAGTTAATCTGATCAGCAGAAAAATTTCTCATGATT
Source organism: Spirochaetota bacterium (assembly GCA_963663865.1). Classification (GTDB taxonomy): domain Bacteria; phylum Spirochaetota; class UBA4802; order UBA4802; family UBA5550. The sequence goes on along the minus strand of OY760686.1, from coordinate 1,359,336 downwards.
CTAATTTCACCGAAAACCCTGTGTTGCAGCAGCTTAACCGCTTTTGTCTTTGCCATCTCAAGAATAGCGAGGAATGTAGCTACAACCTCCGCTCTGGTCGGTCTTTCAGAAAATATTTCAACAAAAATGACATACTCCCTGTCCTTCAGTATATCAAGAATGTACTCTATCCTTGAGCTGACAAGTATTTCGTCAAATACAATTTCCTCTTTCTCAACAGTACTCTGGGACTCAAGAACTCTCGCAAACGCTTTTAGAAGGTCGAATAATGAGACGTCAAGATATTCTTCTGTTCCTTCTATTTCTACATTAGCATTTTCCCTTACATAGACGTCAGCCTGAGAATCATACATCTCGCGGAACAATTCAGTTGATTGCTGATATTTCTTGTACTCCAGCAGCTTCTGTATTAACTCCGGAGGCAACGGGGGCACAAAGAGTTCATCCTCAATATCCCCTGAAGGAAGAAGGGCTTTGCTCTTATAGTATAAAAGCTCTGAGGCCATCCAGATGAACTCTGAAGCTATCCGGACATTCATCCTCTCCATTAACCTCAAATAGGCGATATACTGTTCAGTAATATCGGAAAGGGATATTTCCGTAATATCAATTTTTGAACGTTTTATCATATCCCATAGGACATCAAGAGGACCTTCATAGTTCTCTACATGCAGCACATACTTCTCAGCCTTCTCGGCAGGAAGCTCATTTCCATTTTCCAGTATTTCCATTTAGTCACTTCATAAATATTAGAAGGTTAGATAGGAACAAGCGAATAAAGACTGCTCTTTTCTCAGTGGGATTAAGAGAATGGATCACACACTGATCCCGTACACAAAAGGACAAAAAATGCGAACCTGAAAACTCAGGCCCGCCCGTTCAGGATAGAGCCTTTTCAGCTGCCTTCTGCAACCGCTCAGGCGGGAAGGGCTTAACAACAAAATCCTTAACGCCAAGCCTGATTGCCTTGGTTAGGAGATTTTCCTGCCCAAGAGCGGTAACCATGATAATTCGCGCGTTGGGGTCAAAGGCAAGTATCTCTTCAGCCGCTTCAATGCCGTCCTTTTCCCTCATTGTTATATCCATAGTAGTAAGGTCTGGCTTAAGTTTTTTATAAAGAGCCACTGCCTCATTACCGTTCTCTGCTTCAGCGATTATTTCATGTCCGGCAGGCACCAGGGCATCTTTAACAAGAGTCCTCATGAATTTCGCGTCATCCACTATTAAAACTTTAGCCATGTTTAATCTCCAGATAGATTAATAATACCCAACTATGAGCGACATAAAACAATCACTCTTTCTGGTGCATACCCCTTGTCACCTAAACGCCTATAGTAATATAAATCAATTCTTTATTAGTCAGTCAAGATAAATATTTAATACTGATATACCGACTTCCCCACTACCGTAGATTACACCCTAATACAGCGCTTACCCTGATTATTCAGTACAGCTATACAGTATATCATACCCTCAGATATGTTCAACAATTTTTTTAGTAATCTCATGGAGTGGGATGATTTCTTTGACAGCTCCGCTTTCAACAGCAACCCTGTTCATTCCATAGACCACGGATGTTGCTTCATCCTGAGCTAGAGTGAAACCTCCAGTGCTGTTTATATGAGACATGCCGTCAGCCCCGTCGCGCCCCATACCGGTCATTATTACCGCTACCGTATTGGATGAATAGCATTCAGCTACAGAATGAAACAGCACATCAATTGACGGCCTGTGACCTGATACTTTTTCTCCTTTTACAACCCTCAAAAAGGAGCCTTCACTTCGTTTTTCAACCAGCATATGCGAATGTCCCGGAGCAATATAGCCACATCCCGGCAATACCCTATCCCCGTCTTCAGCCTCCTTAACGTTTAAAGTTGAACTCAGGTTAAGTCTCTCAGAAAATGCCTTTGTAAAACCCTCAGGCATATGCTGCACAACTACAACAGGGGCGGGGAAGTTTTCTGGAAAGGTCCTGAAAATTTGCAGGAGCGCTGACGGACCGCCTGTTGATGTCCCGATAGCGACAAGCTTCTTGCTGACATCATTTTTCCTGAACCTCCAGAGCTCACCCTCAGCCTGCTTCTCGCTCAATATATTTGAAACGAGACCTGCGTATCCCGGATCTGAAGCAGCTGATATTTTTGATTTATATACTGATTTTACTTTAAGTTTCAGCAGTTCGCCAATCTCATCAACAGAAAGCGAAAGCAGCGAAGACGGTTTTGGTACAAAATCAACCGCTCCAAGTTCAAGAGCCTTAAACGTCGCATCCGCTCCGTGATGCGTCAAAACGCTCAGCATAATCACCGGCTTGGGATTTGAAGCTATAATCTCCTTTAAGGCTGCGAGGCCGTCCATAATCGGCATCTCGATATCCATTGTTATGACATCTGGATTGAGCTCTTTGCTTTTAAATACAGCTGTCCGTCCATTATTAGCGGTACCTACTACTGTAATATCGGGATCAGACTCAAGAATATCACCGATAATCTTTCTAACCAGTGAAGAATCGTCCACAACAAGAACTTTTATCTTTTCAGACATTCGCAGTCCTCAGCCTCTCTACAATCACCTTCATTGAATCTGTGTCAGGAAGCAGCAGGAGATTTCCAATTATTTTATCATTCTCAAAATAAAAGGCTGTATCCATAACAATAGCATAGTCACTCATCATGTTATGAGTAGCGAGAATTGAGTCCATGACAGACTGCATGAAATCATGAACTATTAGAGGCACATCAGGCTTTATTGCAAGCCTTGTTTTTTCTGAAAACACATTGAGGACAGAGGCCCCGATGATATTCGTTACCTCTTTGAGCGCGGACTGGCCGTCTTCCGTCAGTTCAGTGTTCTTATTGTCGTAGGATCCAAGAAGAAGGGCAAGGAGCTCAAAAGCAACCTCCTCTCCCAGAATCAATATCATTGTTCCGGAAGCATCGCCCTGTATCGGCATCATTATTCCGTAATAGGGAATACTGACATCGCCGATTTTCTCAGGAATTGATTCTGTAGCGCAAAGATCTACTTCCGGAATGGAAAGATCAATTCTGATTCCGAGAATCTTTGAAAGCGACTCTGCGGCATTCGCAGCTCCGACATTGGCGATAAGCTGGAACTCTCTGACAGCATCTGCCGGCAAATCCATTTCTCTTGCAATTATATCATCCGGTTTCTCAATTCTAATCGCCGAGTTGACATTTTCCTTCAACTCTTTCTTGAAATCTTCAAGCGCGTTGTGGACTTTTTGTTCTATCTCTTCTTCAGTAAGTTCTTTTTTTATTGGAGACTGCTCTTCCTCAACTCCCTTCTCCTCTGTTTGGGTTTCAGCTTCCACTGAACCTTCACCTTCTTCCTGATAAGTCTCATCCGCAGTCTCTCCCTGGAAATCACGGTTGTCATCTTCAGCAGTTTCCCCGGCTTCAGATACGATCTCGTGACTTTCCTGGTCGTCAGCTTTGGCATCAGCTTTATGCTCTTCCCCAGCCCGAACGTCAATTTTCGCCGGCTGTTCTCCGGCTATTTCCCGACTGGACGGCTCATTGAAAAGAATGGACTTCTGAATAGGAACTTCAACTTCCTTGTTAAACTGCCTGCTGGCGAGGAATTCTGAATCCTCATCCTCTTCTTCAGCAAGTCCTTCCGATCTGGATACAGCCGAAAGGTCCGGAAGTTCACTCACTTCCTCGACCTCCACTTCGCCTTCCTGGAGCGATTCAATGTCGATTCGTCCCAGTTTTTCCTGTTCAGATATTGTCTTGTTTATCATAGTTGCGACATCAAGAATAAGGCAAATACTTCCATCTCCAAGTATCGAAGCTCCGGCAAGTCCCTCTACAGTCTTGTAGTTCTGCTCGAGTGACTTGATTACAATCTCCATCTTCCCTTCAAGATCGTCGACCATAAGTCCGATCTTTCTGTTTCCATATTGAACAACAACAACTGGTATTTTTTCACCCTTTTTCAGGCGGCTTTTCACCCGGACAAATCTGCTCAATCTAAGAAGCGACAGAATCTCACCTCTCAGATTTATTACCTCATGCCCTTCAATTGTAGTTATATCTGACTGAGATATCTTTATCGTTTCGTTAACGTCTGATAAAGGAACTGCGTACATATCGCCGCCCATCCTCGTCATAATAGCTGGAATAATAGCGAGTGTAAGCGGGAACGCCATAACAAACCTCGTCCCCATCCCCTTTTCTGTTTCGATCATCACGTTTCCATTCAGTTCGTTAACTATTTCACGAACCACATTCATCCCTACTCCGCGCCCTGAAATATCTGTAACTTTTTCAGCGGTTGAAAAACCGGGAGCAAAAATAAAATTATATATGTCTGTGTCATCCATATTCGCCAATATTTCAACAGTGGCGAGGTCTTTTTCGATGACCTTCTTTCTTATAACTTCGGCATCCAACCCCTTACCGTCATCGCTTACTTCGACATATATCTGATTGCCCCCCTGATGGGCGTTTAGAATAATGCTCGCAACATCCGGTTTCCCGGCCTTTTTTCTCTGCTCGGCCCTTTCTATTCCGTGATCTATTGCGTTTCTGATAAGGTGCATCAGCGGTTCGCCAATGGCGTCAATGACCTTTTTATCAAGCTCGGTCTCTTCACCCTTGATAACCAGCTCTATCTTCTTATCGTAGTCTCTCGCCAAATCACGGACAAGCCTGTTAAACCTGGAGAATACCTGTCCGATGGGAACCATCCTGGTCTTCATTATGCCGGTCTGAAGATCTTTGGCAATCCTTGACATTTGCTCCATCCGGTTTTTAAACTCGTTAACAAGAGCTTTCCCTTCGCTTAACTTCCTTATGTCCTCAAAAAGCCTGTAGAAGCCGGAATTGGCTATTACCAGCTCTCCAACATTGTTCAGGAGCTGATCAAGCTTGTCAATAGACACCTTAACTGTCTTGAGTACAGGAGCCCTCTTTCTTTCTGTCTCTACACTCTCAACTGCCTCTTCAACCTTTACGGAATCCGCTTCCTCTGCTTCGTCGCTGCCATCTTCGATTGTTTCAGGCTCAGAAACATCGTCATCTCTTACTCGTACAGGTTCCGGTACATTCCCTTCAGATACAACCGGCTTTGACGACACAGCTTCAGTAAAATCGACTGTTTCAAGCTGATTAAATCTTATCCCGGCCTTACCGTTTACATTTTCTATTGTTACCTGCTTGATGACTGCCTTTTCAACCTGATCTACATTGCAGGCATGTACTATTGGTGAATAGTCCTGATCGAGCAGACAGATAAATTTGAAGACATTCTGCAATTCAGAACTGATCATATCTTCAATGGAAGGAATTGTCTTAATGAGGCTTCCGTTTCGATCAATATTGCTTATAATCAGCTGGGCTTTGACCCATTTCATCTGAGCTGCACGGTCAATCGTCACAGTAACCTCATAGCAGTTACTGCCCGCGTCTAACCCGCTCTTAATTGACTTAAAATCATCGGAGGTCAAAACTGTCTTGGGAACGAGTTCTTCTACTTCCTCTGTTTCTTCGCCTTCACCGCTGCCAGCCGCGGAATCGGGCGGTGGAGCTCCCTCGCTAACAGCTTTTATCTCGGCTATAATTCCGCTCAAATCCTCTTTAGGTGCTTCGCCTCCTGCGACAGTATCTATTACAATTCTGATTTTATCAAAGCATTTGAATATAACATCTACTATCACCGGAGTAATTTTCATCGTGTGATCGCGAATACCCTGAAGCAGATTCTCCATTTTGTGAGCCAGGTCGCTGAGATCGTTCAAACCCACAAACGCCGCGGAACTCTTCAATGAATGGGCAGCCCTGAAAATATTATTTATGATTTCGCTGTCCTCAGGATTTCTTTCCAGCTCAAGAAGGTTTTGATTGAGCTCCTGAAGCTGTTCATCAGCCTCTTCAAGAAAAATGTCCTGATATTCGCCCAGTGAAAATGTCATAGGATATACTCCGGTTTGTTATTACTTCCGGAAAAAGCCTCCGGAAGTTGCACTGATATATGAGTTATGCGGATATTTCCGCATCCTCCTCTTCATCTTCTTCAAATATCACTCTTGTCATGTTAATTATGATGATAAGCCTGTCTTTCATTCTTCCAATTCCTTTGATAAAGACCTCAGAAACACCCTCAAGCAAATCAGACGGTGGATCAATCTGGGAAGAAGGTATTCTGACAACCTGATGAACATTGTCCACGAGAAGACCTACCTGTTTTCCCGCGATTTCAGTGACTATTATTCTTGTGAGGTCTGTAATGCTCCCCGGCTCGTAACCAAACCTGAGCCTCACATCGACGACAGGAAGGACATTTCCGCGAAGATTGATTACACCCTTTATAAATTCAGGCGTATTCGGAAGTCGCGTAATAATAGGATATCTTAGTATCTCGTGAACGGACAGAATATTCACGCCGTATTCTACATCATCAAGAAGAAAGCTGACAAGTTGAATAACGCTGCCTGAAGTCACAGTACCGTTATTCTCCGCCTCTTCAAGAGCGCTGTCAACTACGCCTTTTGTTTTAATTAATTCTGCTAAGTTCATATCTCTCTCCGCCAGTATTTGTAATCCAGGCCGCCTGTCTCTACCTGTAGTACCGTCCTGCTAAATCATATCATATCCGAACGCCCCGGCCGGTAAATATCAGCCAGGCTTCCCGTCCCATGCTGACTTGAATGTGCCACCAAACACAGAATTCCAAAATCTGACATCCCGGGGAGGAATAGGCAGGAAGTACACCTGGTGAATACTTTCTATTCTGAAATGCCGTCAATTCTCGAGAAGCTGTCGCCTATGAGTCCCTCGTCAAGCATCGAGATGAGGGCCCTGGTTTTTTCCTCCATTTCCCTGTCCGACCCGAGCTTAATCCTCTTCAGCTGAAAAAACTCGTCCGCAATATTCAGCGCTGCGAGTATAGCCACCTGTGACGGATTGCGGCTGGCGACATTGACGCTCATTTCCTCCATTCGGGAATCTACAAACTCCGCAAGTTTCTGAATATACTCGGATCCGGCATCACCGCTTACAGTGTAAGTCTGGCCGAATATCGACACTTTTACTTTCGTGTTGTTTTCCAAAACTGAAACCTCTTACTCCGGCGATTCCAGCCTACTTGCTTTCATCATCTTCAATAATTATAAAGTCGTCATCGTCAAAAGTCTCATCATTTTCTTCCTGAGAGGCAGACGTGTCATCCACAATCTCATCATCTCCGCCAATAACAACCTCATCATCATCGTCGTCAAGAAGTATGATATCATCATCAGAAGAACCGTCATCTGTGATATCTTCCATAACAATCCCGTCATCTGTGATATCATCTTCATCATCGATTATTATTATATCATCGTCGTCTTCTATCGAAGCGGGTTCCTCGTCCTCAGCCTCAATTTCTGCTGAAGCTGACGGGATCGCATCCTGAGGAGCAGCTGCTGCTGTTGCGGAAGTGCTTACGAACGAGGCTGAAGGTCCACCGTCAGCTCCCTGAATTCCGTCGAGTTTTCCTAAAAGCTGGATAATTTTCTTTTCCAGGACTTCTTCCTTTGATTTTATCTCATTGAGCTCGCTTGTTGCATCATCAAGCTCCTTCTTAATCCTGGCAATTTCCTGTTCCTTCTCCTCAAGGGTTAACCTGACCTCTTCGACCTCCCCTTTAAGCGTCTCATTGTCACTTTCAAGCTTCGCGTTTTCAGACCTTAAATCGCCGATAAGCTGGAGAGCCCTCACAACCCTGCTTTCGAGTTCCTCAAGCTGCTGCATTGTTATCATTGTTGCTCCTCCGTCACAGTTTCATTTGAACGATTTGTTTTGCAGGATTAGACCTATAGTTCAGTTTCGGAATAAAAAGGGTCAGCTTTTAGCAAAATCCTCTTCTCCCGGGAATAACCCGCATACAGTATACACAGAGTCCAATCATAGTCAAGAATATATTAGAGCGCTCAGGTTGAATATTGTAATTTTGGATTACGGCGCTGTTAAGTTTCCCTGTACGTCTAGAAACGAACCGAGAACTCGGATATAACTGCCGCCTCATCCTCCCCAAAAAAACCGTAAAAAACTGCCAGAGCGCTGATCCCTGCAAAAGCGTTGTCTGATAAAAAATACCTGAACCCGAAAGCCAGCCTTCCCTGGAACAGATGGCCTGACTCTCCGTCAGCAAGCCCTTTCCCGGTAAAGCGGATAAGGCTCAAAAACTCCGCATAAGGCACTACTGGATAAATATGTCCGGAGTTTACTCCAACACCGATTATTATATAATCATTTTTGAAGTTTGACAACTCCATAAAAGCTCCGTCAGAAAACGGATTGAGGCCAAATAATTGTTTGTATGCTTCTTTGTCATTTATCCTGAGATTAAACCCCCTGTAGAGGCTCTCTTCTTCCTCTTCTCTGAAAGCATATCCGGCATTGACATGGATCATCAGCCTTTCCGAGAACGGAAAAGAAAGGGCCGCGTAAGGCAGCAGAACATCAGCATTATCCGCATACCTCAAATCATCCAGTGCATCGTCACGGCCGGCCCGACTAAATCTTAGATTAATACCGAAGGCCAGGATGATTGAGTCACCAAAAATATACCCCGGCGAATAGCCTACATTCACGTCCACATCGTTTATTCCAGATGAATGTTTAACATCAGCGGCTGCCATAGATTCGAAACCGGCCCTGAAGAAAAGCGAATCGGTGATTCCCAGTCCGGCATCCGTTCCGTAATTCATTGCATGTCCATCTCCGAGATAGCGGTAGCCGGCTGTTTGGGAGAGCTGCAGCTTACCCTCAGGAAGTGGCGCAGCGGTTTGAATAAAGTTAAACCCTCTCGAAGGAACAGAAACTAAAAGAAAAAGCGCCCCGATCAGGGCGCCTATTGTTCTTTTAAAGGATAGCTTCACGGTTTCAACCGATTATTTTACCTTTTCAACAAGCTTTCCAAAGGTTTCTATATCGCTTACAGCGAGTTCAGAAAGCATTTTTCTGTTTATCACGATCTCATTTTTTTTGAGTCCTGAAATAAACCTGCTGTAAGAAAGACCGAACATCCGTGAAGCAGCTCCTATCCTGACAATCCAGAGAGAACGCATATCGCGTTTTTTTCTTCTTCTGTCCTTGTAGGAATTCTGTAGAGCTCTTCTTCTCGCGTCCTTTGCTGTTCTGTACAGCTTGCTTCTTGAGCCGATAAATCCTTTAACATCCTTTAAGATTTTACGGCTTCTCTTTCGGTGAACAAGTCCTGTTGTTGCTCTTGGCATCTCTTTCCTCTTTGTTCGTATATTGCAATCAGGCTTCGCTTTGTCCCGGAAGGCAGAATCAGGGAGGGATTGTCATCCTCTTTGAATTCCCGTGCTTCGTACCCTATGGAATATAACACCACAGGGAAACCAGCCTGATATACTCAATTATTATGCGTAGGGCAGCATTGCCTTCACACGGGGAGTATCAGCTTCTGCGACCACCGCTGTACCTCTAAGCTGTCTTTTCCTTTTCGGAGACTTCGACTCAAGAATGTGCCTCTTGAATCCTCTCGCGTAAACAACCTTTCCGTTTCTTGTTATTTTAAAACGCTTTTTAGCACCACTGTTCGACTTTAACTTAGGCATTTTGTTCCTCACTGTTTCTATATAAAAGGTTTATCTGTCATTCTGCCGCTCTCGCGGCATTGGTTACTTCTTCTTTAGAGAGACAATCATGGTGATATTTCGCCCTTCCTGAGAGGCATCCTTCTCAACAACTGCAACATCATCAAGCTCATTTTGAATCCGCTTCATGACCTCAAATCCAAGCTCCGGATGAACCATCTCCCGGCCCCTGAACATCAGCGTGAACTTGACCTTATCGCCCTCCTCAAGGAAATCGCGCGCGTGCTTGACTTTGTGGACGAAATCGTGACTGTCAATCGCGGGACGCATTTTTATTTCTTTGAGCTGAATCGTCTTCTGCTTCTTTTTGGCTTCTTTAGCCTTTTTCAGCTGTTCATATTTAAACTTGCTGTAATCGGTTATTCTGACAATCGGGGGATCCTGGTTCGGAGAAATCTCAACCAGATCCATTTCACGTTTTACGGCAAGCTCCAGGGCATCTTTAAGAGAAATAATTACCGCGTCTTTGTCATCTTCACCAACAAGCCTGACTTCAGATGCGTCAATCTGCTCGTTAACCCTGTACTCCTCCGATCTGGCTGATCCGGGCCCCATTCCTCGTTTCATATATGTTAGAATACCCCCAATAACTTTGATTTAATATGTAAAGGTCAGCTTTACAGGGGATATTTTAAAATCAACTACAATTCCTGACCGCCGGTTATTTTTTCCGCCAGACAGCAACTCACGGGAACAAACGCAACACATCTATTTCTTATCTGCAACCTCTTCTTTCACCATCTGTACAAATGAATCGACTGTCATGGTAACTGACTCCTTCTGCCCGAGACGTCTCACTGATATCTCGCCGGACGCGGCCTCCTTTGCTCCTGCAACGCAAATGTAAGGTACTTTTTTGGATATAGCCTCTCTGATCTTATAGCCTATTGACTCGCTTCTCACATCAATCTCGGGCCTCATCTCTTCAACTAAAAGCCTGTTCTTAAGCCCTTCAACATACGCTGCCTGTTCCTCAGAAACGCTGGCAATAATCATCTGCACAGGAGCCAGCCATGCCGGAAACTTGCCGCTGTGATGCTCGATAAGTATGCCGATGAACCGCTCAAGAGAGCCAAGAAGAGCTCGGTGAATCATTATGGGGCGGTGCTTCTGGCCATCGCTTCCGATATAAGAGATGTCAAATCTCTCCGGAAGGTTGAAATCAACCTGAATGGTGCTGCACTGCCATTCACGGCCTATAGCATCTTTTATCTTTACATCGATCTTGGGTCCGTAAAATACCCCCTCTCCCGGATCTATGCTGTAATCAACATTATTGACCTCAAGTGCTGTTTTAAGGGCTTCAGTTGCTATCTCCCAGTTCCTGTCAGTTCCAACTGATTTTTCCGGTCTGGTTGAAAGGTAAATGTTTTTCTCATGAAAGCCGAACACTCCCAGAATCTCAAGTGTAAATGCCAGGACCTTCCCGATCTCTTCTGCAACCTGATCTTCGGTACAGAAGATATGAGCGTCATCCTGGGTAAATCCTCTTACCCTGGTCAGTCCATGTAGAACACCAGACCGCTCATATCTGTAAACAGTCCCCATCTCGAATGCTTTATAGGGCAGATCCCTGTAACTTTTCATGGTGCTGTTGAAAATCTGAATCTGCGACGGGCAGTTCATCGGCTTCAGATAATAGTCCTGTCCGTCAATCTGAATAGGCGAATACATGTTCTGATTGTAAAAGCCGAGGTGGCCCGATGTCTCGTACAGATTTGATCTGGCGATATGCGGTACCGTGTAAAGCTTGTATCCACGCTTGAGATGCTCAGCTGTCTCAAATTTATCGATTATGTAACGCAGTATAGCGCCGTTTGGGTGCCAGAGCGGCAGGCCGACTCCAACGTCATTGCTGAAGGAGAATATCTCAAGCTCTTTGCCTATTTTTCGGTGATCCCGTTTTTTTGCTTCCTCAATAAGCTCAAGATGCTTTTTCAGCTCTTTCCTGTCAGGGAAGGCTGTTCCGTAAATCCGCTGAAGCATCTTGTTTTTTTCGTCGCCCTTCCAGTACGCGCCAGCGACTGAAAGAAGCTTGAACGCCTTGATGTAAGAGGCATCGGGCACATGAGGGCCCCGGCATAGATCGAAGAATTCTCCCTGCCTGTAAACGGAAACTGTATCGGCCTCTATCTCGTCGATCATCTCGACCTTGTAGACCTCGCCGCTTGCAGCAAAGAGCTCTCGCGCCTTTTCGCGGCTCATGACCTCACGCTTAACCTCGGCGCCCTCTTCCGCGATTTTAAGCATCTCTGCTTCAATCTTTTCAAGGTCTTCAGGGACCAGACTTACGTCGAGGTCTATATCATAGTAGAATCCGCTCTCTACCGAAGGGCCGATCGCAAATTTTACCGATGGATAAAGCCGCTTTATTGCCTGCGCCATAAGGTGCGAAGCCGAATGCCAGTAGAGCGTTCTGCCCTTTTCTGTTTTAAATGTTATTAAGTTTAAAGAAGAGTCTTCGTTGATGGGAGTTGTGAGGTCAACGTCATGTCCGTTAACCTCTGCGGCAAGGGCAGCTGACTGCAGCCCCTTGCTTATAAGCCCGGCTGCCTCACCCGCGGTTATACCTTTTTCCGCGCTTATTTCGGTCGAGTCAGGCAATATGATCTTTATCTTATCACTCAAGGTAGTCTCCATTGCATCGGCGGGAATCTTTGGGCGATACTGGAGTCGAACCAGTGACCTCCTGCACGTCAAGCAGGCACTCTAACCAGCTGAGCTAATCGCCCTGATATAAATAACAAATTTTCAAGGGCCCGTATTGTCAAGATTTTTTTCAAATCAGCGGCATGAAACAGTTTTTTTAACAATCTCATCGATATGATTATTTCAGAGCGCTCCGGCCCGAACCCCCGAGCGGCAAATCACAGCTTCCATCTGACGCACGACTGCCCTCAAAGCATTTCTGCCGGGCAATGAAATAGATTGGGCCATGTGTTTTCCGGAGGCATTGACTCGCAAAGACATCCCCCCCCGGCCTTTAAAAAAGGCTTGACGATTAGCCGTTTTAACTGAGGATATAATGAGCGTTTGCACACAAACACATTCTAAAACCAGGGAAAATCTGAGATGAATACCATAGAAGGAAAACTCGACGCGTCGGGCAAAAGCTTCGCGATTGTCGTTTCAAGGTTCAATGACTTTATTACAGGGAAACTGCTCGACGGCGCAGTCGACTGTCTGCTACGCCACAACGCGGAAAGCAAAAACATTACCGCCATACGCGTTCCGGGCGCCTTCGAAATTCCACCGGCAGCAAAAATAGCTGCGGAATCAGGGAAATATGACGCTGTCATATGCCTCGGCGCGGTTATCAGAGGCGCAACCCCGCACTTCGACTATGTTGCGGCAGAGGTATCCAAGGGAGTGGCACAGGTTTCGATGAGCACTGGGGTTCCGGTGATATTCGGAGTGATAACCACCGACTCGATAGAACAGGCTGTTGAAAGGGCCGGCACAAAATCAGGAAACAAGGGTTTTGACGCCGCCTTTTCGGCAATTGAAATGACCGACCTCTACAAGAAACTGCGCTGATGGGACATAGAAGAAAATCAAGGGAATACGCCCTTCAGGCACTGTACATGTACGAGATGCGACTCAAAGATCAGGAAGATCACAGAGATGAACTCCTCGACAATGTCACCTCTCTCTCGTGGATTGACAGCGATATTGTCCCCGAGATCAGGGACTTCGCCGTCGCACTTATCAGGGGAACTCTCGCGGACTCCGAAAGAATCGACAGCCTTATTGACCGCTTCTCAAGGAACTGGAAGCTGGAACGTCTTTCCGCTGTTGACAAGTCAATTCTAAGGCTGGCCATTTACGAGATGCTTAACTCACATGAGGTGCCCGCCGCGGTGACAATTAACGAAGCGATTGAGCTCGGCAAGCTCTACAGCGGAGACAGCTCGGGCCAGTTCATTAACGGCATCCTCGACGCAATAAATAAAACCATTGTTTCTACGGACAGCACCAATGAAGAAGGTTAGACGCGTTCAACCGTCAGGAGAGAGACCTCCGATCCCTGAAGATGAACTCCTTACCAACAGGATAAGCTCGATAACCCCGGATGCCGGCCTGCCCTCCCGCCTTTCGGGCAGGAAAAGAGGCCTCATCACAGCGGGGGCCGTGCTGCTTCTTGTAATTGCCGCCGCTGCGGCTCTGTTGCTATACACGTCAAAAATGAAGCCCTCAGTTCCGGCAGTTTCCGGACTTGCCGGAGACGAGAAAGCGATAGGCAGCCTTTCAGGAAGTATGAGCCTGCAATCGGACAACATTCACATCAAGCGCGGGAGCGAAAGCTACCTCAAAAAATACTACACAGACGCGATTAGCGAATTCACAGAGGTTGTTGAATCTGACGCTGACAGCCGGGACAGGGCCATTGCTCTGACCTATATGGGCATGATCGCCGACGATAGGGGCGATTACGAAAAAGCAATCGATTACTACAGAAGAGCCCTTTCGCTTGATGACAACAACCCTGAAATACTGAAGAACCTGGCTCTCGCATACAGGCATTCAAACCGCCTTGAAGAAGCCTCAGAGCAGATATCCAAATCGCTTGATATCAGCCCGGATGACACTGATACAAGGATACTCAGGGGGAATATCCTGTTTGAACAGGGTAAGTTCAGAGAGGCCGCAGATGCCTATGCCGGCATACTTGAGGATACCCCCGGAAACGCCCCGGTGATGTACAACCTTGCTTCATCTCTTATGAAGCAGGGCGATGAATTTGCCGCGGTAGAGTACTTTAAAAAGGCCGGGGCCGCTGACCGCATCGGCGACATAGCATACAGGGCCTACAACAGGCTTGGAATAATCTTCACCGAACGAGGGAACTTCGAGCTCGCCGAGGAAAACCTCAGGAAGGCAGCCTCAATCAGGCCCAATGACGCCTCGGTGAAATACAATCTCGGAATCGCATACCTGAGACAGGGCAGGAAGGAAGATGCCCTCAGGGAGTTCATACAGTCCGAATCCCTTTCAGGCGTCTCACCGGAATTGCTTGAGGGCCTCGGCGATGCCTACTTTTCTGCCGGCGAATACGGGCGAAGCCTCTCCGCCTTCAACAGGCTCCTAGAGATTAAGGGCCGTAATGTCCGAATTCTTTCACGAATAGGAGAGATATACTATGAAAGCGGTGAGCCGGATAAAGCCTACGAGGCTTTCCGCAAAATCACTATGATGGAGCCGGCTACCGAAAACGCGCGCATCGCCTATCTCAACATGGGTAATATTCTTGATGATACCATGCGCTATGACGAAGCTGTTGAAGCCTACAAAAAGGCCCTGGCCATATCCCCGAAAGATGAAGACGTCTTGATTAATCTGGGCCTCTCCTATAAGCACGGCGGAAAGCCTGAGCTTGCAGTAACTTCGTGGAAGAAGGCTGCTGAGCTCAATCCCCAAAACCCTGCCCCGCTTCTTGCAACCGCGGGCTACTACTACGAAAACGGCTTTTTTGATCTCGCAGAGGAACAGTACCGTACGGTTATTTCAAGATGGCCCTCGCTTCAGGAACCGCATTATAAAATGGCTATGATATATCACAAGAAGAACCAGCTCGACTACGCGTTGAGTGCGTACAAACGCGCAGCAGAAATTGACGAAAAAACCGAGATGGGACGCAAATCTCTGATAAATATCGCCTATATTACAGCGGATCAGAAGGAGTCGGATGCTAATTTCGATGAAGCCATGAACTTCCTGAAAAAGGCCCTGCTGATAAAACCCGGCGACCCGGAGGCTCTTTTCGCTTCCGGAGTTCTGTACAGCAAAAGACAGATGTTCGAAAATGCTGTCGATATGTACTATCAGGCAATTAAGGCATCGAATGATGACTCGCTCAGTTCAAAGGCATACGGCAACATCGGTAAATGCCGTTACAATCAGGGCGATTTTCAGCGAGCGGTACAGGCATTTACCAGGGCCATTGAGCTCGACCCGGCAAACGAAGAACTTAGAATTAACCGTAAAACAGCCGCCCAGGCAAGAGAGAATGAACTCTCACTTGAAAGATAAAAATGCGCATCTGCCTGCCTATGAAAAGGCTCTCGCCCCCTACGCGTGCTTCAGCAGTCACTCACGCGGAAGACTTTTTCCTGAAAAATGCCATCCATACAGGTCAGAGTTTCAGCGTGACAGGGAAAGGATAATCCACTCAAAGGCGTTC
Organism: Spirochaetota bacterium; assembly: GCA_963663865.1. Classification (GTDB taxonomy): domain Bacteria; phylum Spirochaetota; class UBA4802; order UBA4802; family UBA5550. The sequence continues at coordinate 1,343,521 of OY760686.1, read as the reverse complement.
CGGCGCCTTGAATACAAAACCCAGGTTTTCATTAACCATGAGGGAGACCATTACCGCACACGCCTCACCCATACAATTGAAGTAGCCCAGATAGCCCGCACAACGGCGAGGGCCCTCGGGCTTAATGAAGACCTGTCCGAAGCCATAGCACTTGCCCATGACTTGGGCCATACCCCTTTCGGCCATTCCGGTGAGAGACAGCTTAACCTGCTTATGAAAGACCATGGCGGCTTCGAGCACAACAGGCAAACGCTCAGAGTGGTCGAAGAACTTGAAAAGACCTATCAAAACTATAACGGCCTGAACCTGACATGGGAAACGCGGGAAGGAATTATCAAGCATTCAACACCCGACTGCGGAGAAAGCTTCAGCAGCTTCGCCCCGGGAGTCCCTCCAACGCTTGAAGCGCAGATAATCAGCCCTGCTGATGAAATAGCCTACAACAGCCACGACCTTGATGACGGCATAAGCTCAGGGCTTCTATCCCTGAACGAGATTGCCGAACTTGAGATTTGGCTGCTTGCTTCAGCAAAGTGCAGCAGCCAGGTGCACCCGGATTCCAAACTGCTTACGCGGGAGATTATCAGGATGATAATTAACCTCCTCGTAACAGATCTTATTGAGACCACCTCTGTAGCAATAAGCGATAACAGTATTAAATCACTGCTGGATGTAACCAATTGCGGCAAAACACTGGCGGGATTCAGCTCTGAAGTGCACCGCGCGAACAGCGAGTTAAAATCATTTCTCCAGACCAGGCTCTACAGACACTACAAGGTCAAACGCATGTCGATGAAGGCCGAGAATGTGATACGCGATCTTTTCAGCATTTATACCCGCTACCCTGACATTCTTCCGGACGAATACCGTTCAAGAGCTGTTTCGGTGAACACCTACCTCGTATGCGCGGACTACATTGCCGGGATGACCGACCGTTTTGCTCTGGAGGAACACAAGAGGCTTACCGATCCCATGATTGGAGTCTAAAGCATGATGCCAGCGATGAACAGCTTGACCGCAAAAAGCGGGATTGCTAAGCTGTCACAGTTTTCATAAAAACCCTTTCTTTGGAGCAATAAAATGAAGAAATACATCTATTTGCTTATCATCCTCGCTGCGGCAGGTTCATTCCTTTCAGCTGTGCTGCTGATTCAGCATTACCAGCCGGCTGCCGACTTCGGCATCCTGTCATGCGGTGTAACCGGTTCGTGCACGAATGTATCTCATTCTCCGTACTCCGTGTTCCTGGGCATTCCGGTAGCCGCGTTTGGACTTCTCTATTACCTGGTAATACTGATTGGAGTTCTCGTTGCTGACTACGCACATGATTTCTACCTCAGGGCGTACACAGCGGCAGGAACAGCTCTTACCGTCCTTTCAGTCGCTGTCGACATCGCCCTCGCCCTGCTTCTCGTATATCTTGGTGAGTTTTGTCCGCTCTGTGTTGCCACCTACGCCATAAACATCATTGTTCTTGCAGTCTTTGTTTTACTGTATTCACGGTTGAGGAAAGAGCAGGGACTGAGTATTAAATCTGTTCTGAAGGAGTTTAAGCCGGAATCGTCAGACAGAAAAGCGGCCTCAGCGCTTGCGGTGATCACACTTTTTCTTCTTCCCTATTCGCTTTATCAGACCAATACGGCACTCAGCCTAAGACATCCGGTAAAAATTGTTACCCAGCAGGAGATTGATAAATACGCTGAAGAGTTCTACAAGAAGCCCGTCGAAAAGCTTGATCTTCCGGAAAGCCGCATCGTTCTTGGAAATCCTGACGCCGAACTCAGCATCCATGTCTTTTCTGATTTCCTATGCAGCGCCTGCGGTTCATTCTACGACAAGGAAAAGCAGATACTTGATAAATTCGATGGAAAGGTGAAATTCGTTTACTACCACTATCCCCTTGACAGCGACTGCAACCCGGATGTCCAGAGAACAGTTTACGACAACTCCTGTATTGCCTCCAGCGCCGTTGAGGCCGCAGCATCGCTCGGAGTCCTAAAGGACTATGTCGACACCCATTTTGCCTCACGTAAGGAATACAGAAAGAAGTACTCATCTGACTGGGCAGTAAAGATATTCGACATGGTTTCAGGAGGAAGCGCTTTGAATGCCGACAAAGTCCTTTTTGAAAAAGCCATGAAGCTCGACAAAACTGACGCACAGATTAGAAGGCATATGGCGGCGGCTATCAGAAACAAGGTGGAAGCAACCCCCACTCTGTTCATAGGCGGACGCAGAATTCTCGGCGGCCCGAAGGCAGAGATGTTTGAAGAGATTGTCAGGCGTGAACTTGAAACAATCAAAAATAAATAACAGCTACATCATATCAGAGGGGTCAATATCAATCTCAAGATAGAGGCCCCTCCCCTTCACAGAATCTCTCGTCAGCTTTATAACCTCCCTTATCGCGTTTACATCTTTTGATTTCAGTATGATGTGATGCCTGAAATTCCTGGCGATTCGTCCTATCGGGGCCTCTGAGGGCCCGAGTACTGTCACAGGAAAACCCTTCTCGCTGACAGCCTTTCTGATTGAACCGGAAAGTGAACATGCCGCATCTATTACAGCCTGTTCGTTCTGCCCCCTGAGAAGAAGGCGTGCCAGCCTGCAGAAGGGAGGATAGCCTACCAACCGGCGAACCGCAAGTTCGGACGTATAAAAGCCCTCGTAATCATTGTTAATTATGTATTTAAATATATTGTTGCCTGGATCAAGGGTCTGTATCAGCACCCTGCCGGGCTCATCGCCCCGGCCGCAGCGTCCGGCAGCCTGGGTCACAAGCGAGAATATCCTTTCGCTCGCCCTGTAATCAGGCATGTTCAGCCCGATATCTGCAACAAGAACTCCCACTACGCTTACTCCGGGGAAATCAAACCCCTTCGCTACCATCTGGGTTCCAAGGAGTATGCTGATTTCACCTGACTTCATCTTTGCTACAATGTCCTGTGTGTACCCTTTGCGGGAGGCGCTGTCGTGGTCAAGTCTGGCAACGGCATACCCGCTAAATTCCGAGACAACCGACTCCTCGACCCTCTGCGTTCCGGAACCGAAACGGATGAGCTCCTCGCATCCGCATTCAGCACACTTTTCAGGCATACCTGTTGTGTAACCGCAATAGTGGCAGATCAGCCGGCCATTATTGTGGTAGTTCATGGCAATGCCGCAGTCGGGGCATTCTACAGGAACACCGCAGGAAGAACATATTACAAGCGGCGCAAATCCCCGCCGGTTTAAAAGCAGTATACTCTGCTGTTTTTTTTCTGCTGCTTTTTTTACATATAGCTTTAACCTGGGGGTAAGCATACTCTGCGAATTTCCCGGGCTCAGCTTTACCAATTCAATCGAAGGCATTCCGCCTGAACCAAACCTGCTTTCAAGACGATGCAGATTAATGACCTCCTTCTGACATGCGTAAAATGTTTCTATTGACGGTGTGGCAGAACCCATGATGACTGCCGCGCCCTCCGTTCTTGACCTGTAGAAGGCAATGCGCCTGGCATTGTACCTGGGTGTGGAATGCTCCTTGTAGGACTGGTCATGCTCTTCGTCTATAATAATCAGCCCCAGGTCTGGACACTGCATAAATACAGCTGACCTCGTTCCGACAGCTATCCTTGATTCACCCGAATAAAAACGCTTCCATGAATGAAGCCTCTGCTGTGCTGTAAGGCCGCTGTGATACAGAACCAATTCATCACGGAAGACAGCCTCAAGCCTTTCAAATATCTGTGATGAGAGGGATATCTCCGGCACAAGGAAAATTACCGATCTTCCTGAGCTGATTATCCGCGAAGCAAGATGGATGTATATTTCTGTCTTGCCGCTGCCCGTAACACCGAAGATGAGGTGATAAAGGGAGTTCTTTTCTACTTGCTCTGTTATTGATTTAAGGACAGCTGACTGTGAAGCGCTGAGCGGCTTCAGAGGGTCCTTATCCCCCCCCGATTTTTTTCTATGCCGTGACGAAGGACGCAGCCCCGACGGAAGCGCCATAGAGGCCACCTCCCCGCGGGCCGAAAGATAGTTCTCTGCGGTGAACGCGCAAAGCCGCAGAAAACTGTCTCCGAAAACAGGTTCATCATCGATAAGCGATGTAATCTCTTTTGGAGTGAAGTCAACAGGAGCCTCATGGTGAACTCTGACAATACAGCCAGTCAGCTCTCTTCCCGCAAAGTCCACTCCCACCCTCATGCCCGGAATTGCCCCGGAATTTTCGGGAAGCAAATAGGTAAAGGCCCTGTCTACCGGGACAGGCACTAAAATATCAGCATACATCTTACTTGAGACCAAGCTCCTGCTTTTTCAATATGACCGCCTGCAGCGTGTTCCAGGCTTTTCGCTTCATTTCGGGATTCTTGAGTATGGTGACCGGATGCTCAACACTGTACCAGAAGATACCGCGGCTGTCATGCACCAGGCTCTGAAGCGGCAGGATGTCTCCCATCACGATGATTATTGAAGGTTTTACTATGCCTATTTCTTTTCCAATCATCGGAAGACAGTTGTGAACCTTCTCACTCGGCTTAATTACCGGACTGAGCGGACGGCATTTGACCAGGTTGGTCGTATAGCAGCGGGCGAACGGAACCTGAATTGATTCCACCATCTTTTTCATAAGGCGGATAGAGTCATCTCTGTAGAGGTTTCTTTCCGCATCAGACATCAGAAGAGGCGCGTTTAGTATTACCATGATGCCGGAGCTGCCGTCTCCCACTCCGAATTTCTTTTCTGTATTGTCGCCGCAAACACAGCAGCTTTCTATGGCTTCCCTGATTTTCTCAAGGCTGTTCAAAGAAGCCTCCGGCTCGACACAGGCAGCTGATGCCTTCTCTCCGGGGCCGTGAGGGTTCCTGGCGCATGTAAATTCCCTGAGAAAATCTGCTTCTTCAGAGTCTCTGAAAAGAATGAAGTCATCAAACGGCAAAGAATTTTTCAATAGTGCTTCTATGTCGGATTTGGTATGAGATTCAGTCATATCTTATCCACGTCAATATGATAGTTGTTTATTTTTCTGTGGAGATTTGTCCGCTCTATACCAAGCTGCTTTGCCGTGCTGGTGATATTTTTCCCATTTTTTTTAAGTGCCTCAATTATATAGTCCCTTTCGAACATTTCTCTTGCCTGCTTAAGCGGAGACGTCCTACCGGATATGAGGTCGTCATAGTCGTACGACTCCAGGTTTTTTTTGATCTCGTTTTCATCAATCAACTCAGAAGGGACCATAACGACAAGCCTTTCAACAACATTCTTAAGCTCCCTCACATTGCCCGGCCAGTTATGCAACTTCATCAATTCCATTCCGGCCGCAGTAACCTCCTTTCTGCCTATTCCATGCTCGTTGCTGAACATTTCGAGGAAGAAATTCACCAGAAGAGGAATATCCTCTGCCCTGTCAGTAAGAGATGGCGCTGTTATCGGAATTACATTGAGCCTGTAATACAGGTCTTCTCTGAACTTTCCCTCATCAACAGCTGCCTTAATGTCAATATTTGTCGCGGCGATTACCCTGACATCAACAGTAATCGTTTCGTTTCCGCCCACCCTTTCGAACTGCTGTTCCTGAAGAACCCTGAGCACCTTGGCCTGGGCGGAGAGGCTCATATCGCAAATCTCATCAAGAAAGATAGTTCCGCTGTCAGCGGCCTCAAACTTCCCGATGCGCCTTGAAACCGCACCGGTAAATGAGCCCTTTTCGTGGCCGAACAGCTCGCTTTCAATAAGATCATCTGGGATAGCTGCGCAGTTTACCTTGATAAAGGGCCTGCCGCAGCGCCTTGAGCGCTGATAGATGGCCTTCGCAATCAGCTCCTTGCCGGTTCCGCTCTCTCCTGTGATAAGAACCCGCGCGCTTGTTTTTGCCGCGGTTTCAATAATGCTCTTAATCTCCAAAATCTGGGCACTCGATCCCACCATCTCATCACCAGACTTATACTCTTTCCTGAGCTCAAGATTTTCACGCCTGAGACGAACCTGTTCAAGCGCGTTGTTTACAGCCGTTATGACCCGCTCAAGGGATGGCGGCTTTTCAAGAAAATCAAAAGCCCCCATTCTGGTGGACTTTACAGCAATATCTATTGATCCGTGCCCGGAAATCATTATTACCGCCGTTTCCGGACGTAGTTTCTTGATTTTTTCCAAAAGATCATTTCCGTCCGCATCAGGAAGCCACACATCAAGAATAACGAGATCGACCTCTTTCCCCCTGAAAATCTGAAGCGCCTCTTCTCCGTTCAAAGCTGAAAAAACCCTGTGGTTTTCGTCCTCTAAAATTGAGCTGAGAGTCTTTATTATATTTGGTTCATCATCCACAATAAGAATTTTAGCCATGAATCTCCTCCGGATCGGGACGGCCGGGAAGTTCAATTATGAACTCCATTCCCCTTTCATCCCGCCTTTTACAGTATACCCTTCCGCCGTGTTCGATGATTATCTTTTCGACTATTGAGAGCCCGAGGCCGGTCCCAGTCTTTTTTTTCGTAAATCCAGGCTTGAAAACATTCGGCAAATCCTCTTCCAGAATGCCTATGCCGTCATCTGAAACAACAATTTTCACAAGGTCCTTTCCGGCTGTTTTTTGATAGAAAGCGCTAATTCCAATATTCCCTTTTGCGCCCACAGCGTCAACTGCGTTCTGAATAATATTGTTAATGGCCTGCTTTACAAGAAGCTTATCAGCGTAAACAGACAGCCTGTCATCCGAAACACTCAGATGAAATTTTACATCTTCATGCCCTGAGAAAAAGACAACACAGCCTGAAAGAATATCTTTCAGGGTATTCCACTCAGGGTTCATCTGCGGAAGCCTGGCAAATTTTGTGAACTCGCTGAGTATCTTCTTCAAAGTGTTGACTTCTTCGATAATGGTATCCGTACCAGATATAAGGATTGAGCCGAAATCCGGGCTTTTCTCAACGTATCTTTTGCGCATTCTTTCCGCTGAAAGAACAATCGGAGTCAGCGGGTTCTTGATCTCATGGACGACCCTCCGGGCAATGTCCCTCCAGCTTTCAAGGACCTGCTTCTGGTACATCAGTTTCCGGTTATTGTCAAGCTCTTCGACCATTCTGTTGAAGGAGGTAATAAGCTGACCTATCTCATCATCGGTCTTTTTGTTTAAGCGCACATTGAAGTCCCCATAAGCGAGGTTTCTGGACGCCTCAGCGAGTTCCAGGACAGGCTTGGTGATGTTTCTTGAAAGATACAGGCTGATGACAACAGCAATAAAAATCACTACAAGCGATATGGAGATAAAGAAGGCGCCCCCTCTATTCATGAAGTAATTCTGCAAATAAGAGTGCCTTACAAAATCCTCCATGGAGTTATTAAAGAGCGTGGCACGCTGATGAAGAATATCCGGAACGGGACGAAATAGCGCAAGTGCATAACGCTCTTTCTTCATAAATCCGGCAATGTATTCCTTTCCGTTAAGATGAATCCTGTCACGGCTGAAATCCGTTTTTTTCAGTCGGTTTCTATAAAACTCCGCTATCAGGAACTCCTCCGAATCCGGGTCAAAGGCCGCAGTTTTCAGCAAGGAATCAAAAACAACCGATCTGTATCCCTTGGCATTTAAACCGGCAATGATCTTCTGAAAAACATTCCCCGCTGCGGCGGGTATAGAGGATATTATATAATCAGCAGACTTCAACTCGGCCGAAATATCATCTGCGATTTGAACCTTTCTTTCTTCTGACATGTTGACCGCCTCGGCCATGGCCGCCGACGTCCGGTCTGTTGTCAGGCTGATTATTATTTTATGAAAAAAGCTGTTTGCGGCAAATATTATGGGAAGCGATGAGAGAATAGCTACGAATACGAAGGCAAGAACCATCTTGTTTTTGAAGCTGGACCCTATCCTGAAGGAATCAAGGTAAAGATTTCTCCGAAACGATATTATTATGAAATATATAGCGGCGATAGTGGGGACAAGCATTATCGCGTAAACGAAGAAATCCTTGCCCATAAAGAGCTCGCCGTCCTTACCGGGAAAAAGGCCCAGAACAAGAACAGCAAAGAATATGAAGACGCCTATAAGGAAGACTACATCTTCAAACGAGCTTTCCTCAATGCGGAAAAACCTTCCATGTACTCTTTTTTTCATTGGATATTTAACCCCGCTCGAAAAGCGGGACTGCCGTCAAACCGCGTTAAAGTCAGTTTCAATCATCTGAACGAGCCTGTCAACGACCTCGCCCTCCCGATCTCCCTCTGCCTTAACAACAAGTCTTGAACCAGAGATAATCGCAAGCCCCAGAACGGACATTATTGACTTGCAGTCTGCTTCTATATCGTCTTTTACCAGTGTGACAGAACAGGGATACTTCATCGCCTCCCTCACCAGCATCATAGCCGGTCTCGCGTGCACCCCTGCATCGCTGGTAACAACAACCTCTTTTTGTTTCATCTATTATTTCTTCTCCGTGCTGATCCAGTCCTGAATCCTTTTGTCCAGGTCCCTGGCCGAATGTGTGCCGCTTTTTTTAAGCCTCTGGTCAAGGGCAGCCGCTTCAATTATGATTGGAATATTTCTACCCGGCCTGACAGGTACTGTAATGAAGGGAACATCTATGTCAAGAATTGTATATTTTTTTTCTTCAAGCCCGAGACGGTCATATTCTGTATTGGCGTCCCATTCCTCAAGTAGAGCGACCAGTTCAATCCTCTTTCTGTTTCTCACGGAACGGATGCCGAATATATCCTGAACATTGATAATGCCCAGCCCCCTTATTTCCATGTGATGCTTCAGCAGCGGAGAACCGCTTCCCATAAGCATTGTCTCGTCGGCTTTTTTTACAGTTACCATATCGTCGGCGACAAGCCTGTGTCCCCTTTCCACAAGCTCAAGCGCGCATTCGCTCTTCCCAACACCGCTCTTGCCCATGAGAAGAATTCCTATTCCAAACACATCAACCAGCGTTGCGTGCAGGGTGACTTTGGGCGCAAAAATACTGTCAAGAAAATGTATCAGTATGCTGGTAAAGCGGGTTGTGTCACGCCGTGTCACCATGACAGGAACCCCTGCTTCATCAGCAAACCTCAGAAACAGATCATCAGGTTTTTCATTATGCGTAAAAATGCAGCAGAGAACCTCGTATGAAAAGAATTTGGAGTAAACAGAGCTCCTGTTTTCAGGAAGAAGCTGCCTCATGTATGCTGTTTCTCCGAGTCCGAAAATCTGAATCCGGTCATGAGCGAAAAAATCGAAGAATCCTGCAAGGGTAAGACCTGGCCTGTTGATGTCGCTCAGGGTAACCGTTTTTTTCAGTCCGCTTTTGCCCGCAAGAAGGGAGAGCTGCAGATCGACCCTGGGAGTATCGTCAAGAAAGTTTGCAATTATCAGTTTTTTGTCCATTCAACTACCTGAAAAATGCCGGCTAAAAAGCCGGCACCATCACCTCGCATTTCCCGCCGGATTTATACACAACATTGAAATACCTTGAATCCCTGTTATAAAAAGGCACAAACTTTAAGCCGTCACCCTGAAGAGAATCAATCGCCTCGTCAAGACTCATGGATTTAACAGTAGATGAAGCGGCCTTTTTAAATCTGATATTGGGGTTGGCCGGCGTTTCGTCTATAACGTTGATATTATACTCAACAATGCGGCTTTCCTCGTGAGAACCATCTTCATAAGGAACCTCGGCCATCCTGTAATCATCGCCATCTCTGAAAATCAGCGCGTAACACTTATTAAAACATTCAGCCTCGGCTCCGTGTATGTCAACCCCCATTTTAAAAAGAATAAAATCGTTCCTGCCGTTTTTCATCTGCAGGAAAGCCTCAATTTTATCAACAGGTTTAGGGCTGACCTGATTCATTGTCACACCAGGCTCTCCCTCACGTTCTATTCTTAACAGTTCATCCGGAATCTCATTGCGCATTCCCTTATGAGCAGTCATCTTTCCCTTGTATTTAACTATCTGTTTTTCAAGCTTATCAATCAGAAGATCTATTGAAGCAAAAAAAGTCTCGCTGTTCTCGCGTCCGTGAAACTGGACCCCATCTCCGTTTATGAGGACTTCGACTCCGCGGTCAAGCTTTTCGAGATACATGACGACATGGACATCGAACAGCTGCTGAAAATATCTCTGAAGTTTTTCAATTTTTCTGGTGGCATAGTCCTGCAGGGCAGGAGTAACTGTAATATGTCTTCCGGTAATTTTGATGTTCATAAGCCACTCTCCTCTGATTTTATCATGTAGATTTTTTTACGCATGGCAGCAGAAGGAATATTCATAATTCCTCTATACTTTGCCACGGTACGTCTCGCAACATTAACACCTCCTTCCTCCAATTTAATTCGTATATCCTCATCGCTTAATGGTTTAGATCTGCTCTCTCCTTTAACAAGCTCTTCTATCATATACTTAACCCTGTCTGACGAAGCTTCCTCACCCGGCTCATCATCGACAGCCCTGATTCTGGAAACGAAGAAATACTTCAGCTCAAAGGTTCCCCAGTGAGACTGCAGGTACTTCCCGGCTACAGCCCTTGAAACGGTGGACTCGTGAAAGCCGGTAATCTCCGCTATTTCAAAGTGCGTCAGAGGCCTCAGATTGCCAGGTCCGGATCTGAAGAATTCAGTCTGACGTCCAACAATCGCCCTGACAACCTTAAGAAGAGTCTCCCTTCTGCCGGTAATATTTCTCAGCAGCGACCTTGCCTCCTGTACCTTTTCCTGGAGATACAGCAGGGTTTCTCCCTCAGTTTTCCTGTTCTTCAGCAAATCAAGACAATAGGAATTCAGCCTGATCCCTGGAATCCAGCCGTCGTTTAAAAAGACCATGGGTTCTCCCTCAACAAGAAGAACCTCCGCATCGGGTACTATATATGATTCGCTCCGGGAAGAAAAGTTTCTCGCGGGAAAAGGGTCAAGCTTCTGAATTATTCTGCTCATCTCAATAATCCGGCTCACCTCTAAACCAGTGACGGCCGATATCTTCTCGTAATTCAGGCTCTCAAGCTCGGGGAAACACTTCTCAAGTATCAACGCCGCGTCGGGCTCATCCGGGAAATAGTGCCGGGCCTGCACAAGAAGGCTCTCTCTGATGCCCGGGACAGCGCATCCCACAGGATCGAACAGTCTCACCTTGTCGACCGCTTCCTGAAATATTTTCCCGCTGCATCCGGCGCTTTCGGCTAAATCGGTTAAAGGCTGGGTAATAAATCCATGATCGTCAAGCGAGGTTATGACTCTTAAATAGAGCTCATATTCTGAATCGCTCTCTGCCGTCATTCGTGCCTGCCATATCAGGTGATCCTTCAATGTCTCATGATGAGAAACGGCATTTTCAATGTAATTCTGTTTTGATTCATCGTGCTGGTAGGTATAGCTGTAGCCGGAATCAGTCCCGTCATCGTAAGCTCCGTTAATCTCCTCGCGGCTCATTGTGTCGGAGGTTCCGCTCAGATTTTCCGCTATCTGGGATTCCACGGGTCCGGAAGATTCATCTTCCGCTCTCATATCCTCCTCGAGCGCCGGATTCTCAAGAAGCTGAACGGCAATCAGGTCCGATAATTCAAGGGAAGACATCTGAAGCATCTCAAGCCCCTGACGCATAGTCTGAGTCAACACCAGCTTTTGCGACTGTTTAAGATCAAGTCTCTGTGAATATGCCATAAAACTCCGAAAAAAAGAAAATCCTCTCATTACCTGAGTGAAAAAGCTCTTTCCCTCAGGTTGAATAACAGAGCTGACAGATTAATAATTATTCACATAATGGGCCGATCGTCAATCAAATCTGTCTGCCTCAGACCTAATTATTCAAAAAATCAACGGTGCAATAATCCCCGGAACGGTATCTATACGTCATTAACAAAACCGACATGCTATTATAAAATATACGGGAACTACAAATTATTCCTCTTCTATCTCCTCTATCTCCTCTACCGCAAAAAAAACCATCATTTAAAGTAAAAACCTCAAGACTGTTGACAAATTTTTACTGTATTGTAACTTCATGACATGCTTTAAATCTGAATGGCGTGCCATAAATAGAAGGCCCCATAGATACTGCTTAAAACTATAAAAATTAAACAGGAATAGCCGACATGTTAAATTATATCTACCGAATACTCTTAGTAGTGGCAGCAGCTTCCATTACTGCCTGCGGAAGCCAGACCAGCTCTGACAGCGAGGACAGCTTCACTGAGATTGATTTCACCTCAGGTTTTTCATGGTCAGATACCAAAACACATCCGGCCGTTGGTTCTCTTCCGGATTGCTCCGGAGAAAGCTGCGTGGCTGTCTACTACAATGGAGCCATTGCAGTCAGGAGCAGCGACGGCAGCGTCATTCTCAAAGTATTCAAGCCTGAAGGACAAGAGAACTACAGGGTTTTTCTGAAAGACGGTTCGGCTGTCTATGGGTGTTCTGACGTGGCCGAAGAGATAATCTTTTCATCAGCGCCCACCCTTTCAGCAACCGGCACTGATGACAGCTATGCTGAAGCTGTTCTGAACTATGCTGATGTCTGCGGTTCCGGCATCTCTATCGCTGGAAGCTTCAAGGGCGTTGTCTACGAGTAAGATTACGGAGGCCCTCATTGAAATACTGGCTGCCATTGCTTCTTGCCGCGCTTTTCATCAGCCCCGCGCTGTACGGACGGGTTACGGCCATGGTGGACAGCCTCGGTAATATCACCTTCACAAACACGGCGAGCCGGACTGTTTCAAAACGCCACCATCCCCCCGCCAAACTCCCCGAGAGCAGATTCGATACAATGATAGACCGTATTGCAGAAGAAGAAAACATCGACAGCAAGCTGATAAAGTGCATAATTAAGGCTGAATCGGATTTCGTGCCTCACGCCGTATCAGAAGCCGGAGCGATGGGACTAATGCAGCTGATGCAGGCAACCGCGGAGATTTACGGGGTAGACGACCCACTTGAGCCGGAACAGAACATCAGGGCAGGGGTTAAACACTTTAAGGCCATGATGGCACAATTCGACAACAGCGTTCCGCTGGCGCTCGCCGCCTACCACGCGGGAGCTGGCGCTGTAAGAAAAAACATGAGGGTACCGGACATCCGCTCGACTAAGCTCTATGTAGACAGAGTGATGACCCTGTACACAGGAAGAGGACCTGACAAAAACACCGGGAAACGAGAGACAAAGCTTAAACAAAAAGTAGACAGCAACGGAGATATCATCATTTACAGCGAATGATGCCCTGAGTAACTGATAAACATCATTGTACAGTCATCCATGAAGTCCATTTGATAATCAGAGAACAATTTACCGACACCATCAAGTATTGCAGCCCCGCTATTATCCCTGAGAACCCCGGCTATTTTTTCTACACTGAGATCGGCGCCGCAGTTTTTGATTGAATCGGTAAGTCCGTCAGTATAAACCATTAGACTATCGCCCGCCTTCAGTCTGATTGAAAAGTCTCTGTAACTTGCTCCTTTTATCGGACCAAGGAAAGAGTCATTGCCAGGTATCTCTGTCACCCGGCCTGCCGAGGCCAGATACGGCTTGGGGTGACCAGCGTTGGAATAAGAGAGCATGCCTGTCTCCGGATCAATTATTCCGCAGAACATGGTCACGAAAAGCTCGACCGGAAGCGTGGCCGACAGCTCCCGGTTCATAATGGATAGTATCCCGGCTGGCGTTTCCTCATCGCGCAGCGCGTTCCTGAAAACCATTTTTACAATGGCTGTGTACAGCGCAGCCGAGATGCTGTGTCCTGACACATCAGCTACAATGAAGATCACCTTGCCGTTTCTGAGGTATATATAATCGTAGAGATCGCCGCCGATATCAAAAAGCTGCCTGAAATAGACGGAAAACCCCACCCCTTTGTCAGACATAACCGGTTCAGGAAAAAGATATTTCTGAAGCTTCCGTGAAATCTGAAGCTCAACGCGTATATTGTCATTAAACTTCATCATTTCGCCGATCTTCAGGCCGTTCTCAATACGCTTTAGGAAAACCGCGTTCTCTTCTGGCTTGTCGATGAAATCGTAAACGCCCAGCTGATAGCATCTGACCTTTTCCTGAAGGCCGGCGCTTCCCGACATCATCAGAACTGGCGCCCTTGATATCCGCTCGGAGGCAAGCTTCTCAAGAAACTGCAGGCCGTCCATAACCGGCATGTTCATGTCGGCTACAATCAGATCAACGCGGGTTTCTTCGAGCTGAGCAAGAGCGTCATTGCCATCAGTAGCCGTAAACACGTCGTACCCGTTTGCCTCAAGCACCACCGACAGGTACTTTCTTACGGGCTGCTCATCATCAACAAGCATGATTCTGCTCATCTCAGTCTTCCACAGAACAGCAAACCTGTCGGACTTCCCATATCCTCTAAGCCCCGTCTCTCCGGCTGGAGATTTTTTCAAAGGCAAAGGCCGCCCAGCCCAGCAGGCTTACTAAAAACAGAAAAAGCATAGACTTCATTCCGAGAAGCGAGCCCTTCTCACGGCGGTCCATAAGAACTTCGAGGTATTTCTTGTCCTGCCTGTCAAATTCAGCACCAGATGAAATGCGGGAATCAAAGTAGCGGAGCGAATTCTTTACAGCAGCGCCTTCCGCGTCGAAATGCTCATAGAGCGCGAATATCTGCGGATCGCGGAGTATAACATAAGCCGCGGAGTAGTTTTTGTGATAATCGCTCTCTTTGTTCAGCAGCTCTCTGACTTCAGATTCAACAAAAAAATACGAATACGACGATATTGCTCCTGTTATTAAACCGAGCGCCAGAGCTGACGACGCGAACCAGAAATAGAGCCTGCTGTCATTTATTCTCTTCATTAACCTTTCCTCTGATATATTTGTTGATTGGTATTTTTTTAAATTTCAAATCGCTGAGTCTGACCGATCCAGGTTCAGGGAAAAACCCGCCTGATGTTCCATCGCTCACTATCTGTGAACGGTCGAGCTCCATTAGCCCCAGAAAACCGGCTATGCTCTCCTTTGTCCTTGCCTCCTCAGCTTCGATGATACCTGTTTCGAATGGCATTATCTCTTTAAGGTAAAAACTGAATCGTTCAACAGGCTCACTGTTCCCTTTAACGTAGAAATCAGCGCTTCCGGTCACTTCCGAAAAAACAATGTCTGAATTCTCGTTTCTCAGTCCTCCGCTGAAAAAGACCGTGAACACCTCAGAGTTATTCTCTATGGAATAATCGACTTTCAGGCTGGGAGAATCAATTGTGTCCGGAACCCTGGCGCAGGAAAGAAGAATAATCGCTAAAAAACAAAATAGAAAACTCAACTTTTTATGCATTAAAGACTTCCTGAACAAGATTTTTAGTATTTTGTCCACGCATTCAGGGCTTTCGTCAAGTAAAAATATCCCAAATATTCCACTTGACAGCCCCATAAGCCCTGTTCCATAAATTATAATCTCACACACTAAGAAAAACCATAATCAGAAAACGAGGATCTATCAATGAAGATTAACTCTTTCAAAAACACATTTTACCTGCTGGCGGTTATCTGCCTCTCTCTAACTGTTTCGTGCAAAGCGGCATCGCCTGGAAACGACAGCCCGGTACAGGAAACCGCCCTTCCTTTAAACGAAACAGCGCTGTTCCTCGCGGGCAAGCCTCTTCCCGAGGAATCAAAGCTATACGCGTTCACAAAAAGCTCATACTACAAGTCCTACAGCGCTCAGATTTCCAGGGGATGGAGCAGGTTTCAGGAAGGCAACCTCAAAAAAATGAAGGCCTGGTGGAACGACCACGCGCCGGCTAAAACTGAGGGCAGCATATTGTACCCTTTCAGCGGACCCGATATAATGAATGTGCTGGCCTTCTTCCCTGACGGAGACACCTACACTATGTTCGGACTGGAATCACCCGGCATTATTCCGGACCCGTTCTCAAAGAACGATAAGGAAATGCGAGAAGGCCTTAACGGGATAAGCAAGTCGCTCAACACAATATTCAAAGTCAACTTCTTCAGAACAATCGGGATGTCCGCGAACCTGGGGAACGACTCCTTCAACGGCATTGCCGGCCTCATCATGGTCTTTCTCGCTAAATGCGATTACACTATAGTCGACGCAAGAAGGGTTGCGATTGACAAAGACTCAAAGCTGGTCGACGGAATTGACTCTGACCTGAAAATCCGATGGGAAAATCCGCCTTCCTCAAAGAGAATACCCGGAGTAGAGATTACCTTCAGAAAAAACGGCGGCAAGCTGCAAAAGGTACGCTACTTCATGCTTAACGTTATCGACGCTGCACTGGACAAACACAGTCCGCACTTCATACCGTATCTTAAAAAGGATGCTCCGTACATGACATTTATCAAGTCAGCGTCCTACCTGATGCACAATGACAAAATCAAGTTCACAAAGATCAGAGCCGCGGTTCTTGATATAAGCGGATTCATCGTTCAGGACGACTCAGGCGTGCCTCTGAGATACCTGCCTGAATCAAGCTGGAATGTGAAGGTTCACGGTGTCTATGACACTCCCATACCTCTGTTCGCTAACAGGAAACAGAATGACCTTTTCAAGAAGATGAAAGATTCATCGACAGGCGTTCTGCCCTTCAGCTACGGTTACGACTACAAGGCAGGAAAATCAAATCTGCTGACTGCTGAAAAGAAATAATAACATACTCAAGTAAGGGGCCGGGTGCAGGCCCCTTACTCTTTCACGGAATAGTAGCCCCGCCCTCCGGAAAGCCTCTTCTCAATAAGCCCCTCTCCCTCAAGAATTGTAACGTATTTCACAACCTCATTCCTGTGTATGCCGAGCCCGGAGATAATATCATCGACCGTGCAGGGGCGCCTTTTGAGAAGCTCCATGACAGAATCCCTTCCGGCAGAGTGCCCTCCCTCGTCCGCGGCATCGCGGTAATCCGCGACCACCTCCGCGACAGGGCTGAATATGCCCGCATATTCCTGCATAGTCACTCGGCATACCGGCACGGCAGACGCTTCAGCGGGCGGCCTTGTTACCGTGTTCAGCTGTATCCTTCGGGCTTTTATTCGTTTTGCCACCTCAGAGATCATTCCAACCTCGCGATTCGAAGAGTTATATCCTTCCGAGATAAAAACCTCAAGCCACAATTCACCCCTATAGCGGTTTGAAAAATCAACCAGCCCCTCAAGCATGGCCCCGTATTCTATTTGAGGATGAGGCCTGTTGATCTCAACAAACGTTTCCTGATTTCCAGCGTCAAGCGAGGGCACCACCAGATCAGCTCCCATAATTCCCTCTGCCACTGCCTTATTCCACATCAGAGAGCTGTTCGTTAAAACAGCTATCGGAACATCTGTAATGGCTTTTATACCTTCAATGAGTTCACCGGTTTTTGAATACAGCGTAGGCTCTCCGGAGCCGGAAAGCGTAATAAAGTCCGGCCCCGAGGATAGGGCTTCCCTGACATCGTTGAGCACATCCTCAACCGGAAACCACTCCCGCGGCACAACCGTAAGGTCAGTAGTCCGCCCAAGCTGACAGTACACACAATCGTAAGAACATGCCTTGTAAGGAACGAGATCGACACCCAGTGATCGTCCAAGCCTTCTTGAGGGAACTGGGCCGAATACCTTTTTCATTTAGTGCCTCCTCCGGGTTTTGCCGGACAAATAGAATTACAGGTTTTTCCGGTCTCAATCCGATACAAAGTTTTGTCAATAAAACATTTGACTATTATTAAAGTCGTAACGAGCCTGTACATCATTGTAATGAATGATTATAGCTTTCAGCATATCATTGATATCTCAATTTCATTATGAGGATGATAACCTTAACGGTAAAATATTATGAATGATGTATTTGATCCTACTGAAAATCCAGACTCAAACATGATGCGCATGAACGACCCTGACGCGTCATCCATCGTCAAAGGGGTCTGCGGCGACACAATGGAGATGTATCTGCTAATCGATAACAAGCGGATAACAAGGACAACCTTCTTTACGGACGGCTGCGTGTCATCGAAGGCATGCGGCTCAATCACCGCCTCCATGTCCGAGGGACGGACGATAATGGAAGCGCTTAACATTTCACCTGGCAATGTCCTCACCTTCCTTCTGGACATCCCCGGCATAGAGATACACTGCGCCATTCTGGCCGTTACCACTCTTCACCGGGCCATAGCGGAATACATTCTCCGCTTTGGCGAAGAAAACTGCCGTTAACAACATACCGCGCAAGGAGACAATTTTGAAATCTACGCTTGAATGTATACCCTGCCTGATAAGGCAGTCGCTTGAAGCAACATCCTGTTCATTCAAAGATGAAGCCCTTCGGGAAAACGCTGTCCGAAAGGTCACACGCCTGATCGCCGATATTGACTTCCGATCAACACCGCCGGAAACGGCCCGCGATATTCACCGTCTGCTGCGGGCAGAAAGCGGAGTTGCTGACCCCTACAAACAGATAAAGGACCGTTTCAACGCCCTGGCTCTGAAACTCATCCCCCGCTTCAGAGCTGTAATCCGGGAATCAGCTGATCCTCTACTTGACGCTGTAAGACTGGCTATAGCGGGTAATGTGATTGATTCCGGCGCCAAAACCTCTCTTTCAGAGGACGAAGTCGAAACAGCCATGAACAGGGCCTTTGAGACAGAGCTTCATGGTGATTTTGATAGCTTCAGGGCAAAGGTGCTCAACGCTGATAGTATTCTATACCTTACTGACAACGCCGGAGAGATTGTCTTTGACGGGCCGCTTATTGAGCTTCTGCCGGGCAATGTCACTGTTGCCGTCAGAGGTTTTCCTGTAATTAATGATGCCACCATTGAAGACGCTCTGACCGCTGGAATTGACAGCGCCGCCGACATCATCTCAAACGGCTCGGACGCTCCTGGAACCATTCTCGCGGACTGTTCGGAGGAGTTTATCTCACTGTTCCATAGCACCGATCTTGTAATCGCGAAAGGTCAGGGAAATTACGAGACCCTCTCTGACTGCGGACGTCCGGTCAGCTTCCTGTTTAAGGTTAAATGCCCGGTCATAGCAGACCACACCGGACTGAAGCCGGGAACACACGCGATTCTTTCGGACAATTGAGTCAATTCGGGGTATTGCCGGCCTGACACCGCTTCCTTCTTGACATATTCGCAGACACCATACAATCTAATAATATGGAAAACCGCCTGACATCAATCATTCTGGAGAGCATATCTGACGGGGTTTTCACGGTCGATACCGAATGGCGGATAACCTCGTTCAACAGTGCCGCAGAAAAAATCACCGGCATCAGACGGGGCGACGCCATCGGCTCGCTCTGTTCAGAGATTTTTAAATCCAACATGTGCGAAAGCGAATGCCCCCTCAGAAAAACCATGAAGGGCGGGAAGCCCATCATCAACAGGCAGGGCTTCATCGTCACTGGAAGCGGCAGGAGAATTCCGATCAGCGTTTCGACCGCGCTTCTGATTGACGAGGACGGTAAGGTCATCGGCGGGGCTGAGACCTTCCGCGACCTGACTGAAATAGAGACTCTTAAAAACGGTTTGAAGGCGGCTTCCGGCCACGAACATACATCCGCAAGTCCGGCGATGATTAAGCTGCTGGATATGCTCCCGGTGATAGCTGACAGTCCGAGCACTATCCTCATTCAGGGTGACACGGGGACTGGAAAGGAGGTCACCGCGCGCCGTATTCACGATCTCAGTCCCCGAAAAAAAGCGTCATTCGTCCCAATCAACTGCGGAGCTCTC
Organism: Spirochaetota bacterium; assembly: GCA_963663865.1. Taxonomy (GTDB): domain Bacteria; phylum Spirochaetota; class UBA4802; order UBA4802; family UBA5550. The sequence continues at coordinate 1,323,890 of OY760686.1, read as the reverse complement.
CCCGAGAACCTGCTGGAATCGGAGCTGTTCGGTTACAGAAAGGGGGCCTTTACCGGAGCCGACCGCGACAAACCTGGACGCTTCGCCATCGCCGCGGGAGGAACTCTCTTTCTTGATGAAATAGGCGAAATGCCCCAGAGCCTTCAGGTGAAGCTGCTCCGGGTGCTTCAGGAAAAGGAATATGAACCACTGGGCGCTACCAGGGCTGAGAAGTCCCAGTGCCGCATAATATGCGCCACAAACAGAAACCTCAAGCAGATGGTTGACGAAGGCAGCTTCCGGCAGGACCTTTACTACAGGATTAACATCATAACCCTTGAGCTGCCGCCCCTGAGAGACAGGCGCGAAGACATTCCAGCCCTTGCCGAAAGGTTCCTTGTCAAGTTCAGGGCATCGATGAACAGGCACATAAACGGATTTTCTTCAGCGGTGTATGAAGCCTTCAACTCGTACAGCTGGCCCGGCAATATCCGCGAACTCGAAAACGCCGTTGAAAGGGCCGTCCTGCTGTGCACAGGCAGGACTATCGAAATGGAACATCTTCCCCCCGAGATTCAAAACTCAGCCGCGGACACAAAGCCCGCTCCGGAAATATCCCTTAAGGAGGCCAGGCTTGAGGCCGAGCGGTTGATCATTGAGAAAGCCCTTTCTGAAAACGGCTTCAGCGCCGATGCAGCTGCCAGGGCGCTGGGAATTGACAGGTCCACCATATATCGGAGGATAAGCTCGCTCGGTATACATATCCCCCCCAGAAATACAGATTAGTCGCATTCGCGCGACACCAATGCCCTGTTGTCGCATTTCTGAGACACAAAGCCCTTAAAAATGCCCCGAAATACCCAATAATGCTTCATTCAGAGGCCGTTAAAGCTGGCACAGTTCTTGCTTATATACTGGCATGTACACGGCAATATCAATATGGAACGGCAGGGTCGCGCCTGTGCTTGACTCCTCGGGGACCTTTTTAATTTTCGAGAAAGACGGCGGCGGCTACAGAGAGGTTTCCTGTCTCAAAACAGGAGGCGCTCCGCCCCACGAAACAGCTCAGAGGCTTTCCGGTCAGGGCGTTTCAAGGTTAATTTGCGGAGCGGCATCAAGATGGGCAGAGGAAGCCTTTGCCGGCGAAGGCATTGAGGTTCACTCATTCATCGCCGGCTGCTCAGATGCTGTAATTCGGGCATTTATATCCGGTGAGATTGACGAATCGTTCGCCATGCCGGGATGCCGAAGACGATGCAGAAGACGCGGATGCCGTAACCGCTGATGTACAAAGGAGGTCGACATGCCATTTGGTGACAGAACAGGTCCGCAGGGATTCGGACCAATGACAGGACGGGGAGCAGGTTTATGTACTGGAAACAATGCCCCCGGAAATTACAACAGAGGCTGCGGTTTCGGACGGGGCTTTTTCAGACGCGGAGGCGGAGGCGGCTGGTTCGGCTTTAGAAGGGGTTTCGGCTACCCTTTTCAGGCAGACGCCCGATACGGGGCGGACTATTCAGGCGCTGGACCTGAGGGTGAAAAAAACATGCTTGAAGAAAACCTCAACTTTCTGCGCGGAGAAGTAGAACGCATGGAAAAAAGACTCAACGAGCTTGAGAGCGGGAAATGAAAATCACGGCTTCAGGCTACTACACTCGCGGCCGGGGCAACTCGGCCCAGGCCGTGTGCTACTCAGCCGAAAAGTACTGCGGAATAAGTGCTTCGATGATTAAGCAGTTCGAAAGGTTCGGTACCGGACAGGCGCCCTGCGGCATGTGCGGCGCTCTTTACGCGGCCATCAGGCTGTGTGGAGCTGATCTTGAAAAAGGTATCGTTAAAAAGTTCAAATCCTTAACCGGAGGAATGACACGCTGCAGCGACATTCAAAAATCAGGCTCAATTACCTGCCGGGAATGCGTTGAGATATCAGCGAAAATTGTGGAAGAATACATACAAACAGGTGGAATCATCTCAGCGGCTTAGAACTTCATTCTTAAAGAGGAAACATGAAAATAGCAATTACAACATCAGGGAAGGACATGGACGCGCAGGTTGACAGCCGCTTCGGCCGTGCCCCGGGATTCATCATCGCTGATACTGAAAACAACGATTTCAGCGTTATCGACAATATTCAGAACCTCAACGCCGCACAGGGCGCCGGGATTCAGTCAGCTCAGAATGTCGCCGATTCCGGAGCGGAGGCGGTAATAACAGGCCATGTCGGCCCCAAGGCCTTCCGCACACTCAGCCAGGCAGGCATTAAAATATACCTGAGAGAAAGCGGTTCTGTAAGGGAGGCCATAGCCGCTCTGAAGAACGGAGAGCTCAAGACAGTCGACAACGCCGACGTGGAGGGGCACTGGTGATTATCGCTATAGCTTCAGGCAAGGGCGGCACCGGGAAAACGACCATTTCAGCTTCACTGGCAAAGGCCTCGTCAGGCCCGGTCACCCTTCTCGATTGCGATGTGGAAGAGCCTAATGCCGCCCTGTTTTTTGGAAATGAGCCGGTGAGCACTGAAGATTTCCATGTCGATGTGCCGGTGATAAATACCGACAGCTGCACAGGATGTGGCAAGTGCAGGGATATCTGCCGCTTTAATGCCATAGTAATAATCAAGGGAAAGGCCTCGGTTTTCCCGGAGCTATGCCATTCATGCGGAGGCTGTACGCTCGTTTGCCCGGAAAAGGCTATCACGGAAGAGCCTTCAAAGACAGGCGAAATAACAGTTTCGGTACACGGCAAAGTGAGACTTATGAGCGGTCTTCTGGACATTGGCAAAGCCATGTCCCCTCCTCTGATAAGGGAGCTTAAACGAATGGCCTCCGACGCGGAAACGGTTATTATCGATTCGCCTCCGGGGACTTCATGTCCCATGGTAACCTCGGTTGAAAATGCGGATTACATCGTTCTCGTGACAGAACCGACACCCTTCGGACTCAATGACCTGAAGTTAGCCGTCGAAACCGTGCGAAAGCTCTGCATTCCCTTCGGAGTTGTTATAAACAGATCCGATTCGGGGGATGAAAGCGTACGCGAATACTGTGCATCAGAAATAATTCCCCTGCTTCTTGAGGTTCCTGAAGACAGAGCTGTAGCGGAGGCCTACTCCCGCGGGATAATACTTACTGATGTCAACAGCAAATACAGAGTAATGATAGAAGGACTTTTTAAATCAATCAGACGCGAAGTTCAGGAGGCTGCCCGGTGAAAGAAATAGTACTAATCAGCGGAAAGGGCGGCACCGGAAAGACGAGCATGTCGGCATCATTCGCCCATCTCGCTTCCATGGAAGGCAAAGCCGTGATGGCAGACTGCGATGTTGATGCCGCCGACATGCACCTGATACTTAAACCCCTATATATAGAAACAAAGCCCTTTATAAGCGGGAACATAGCCGTAATCGACCGGGATAAATGCGTCCAGTGCGGCAGATGCGCAAACCTCTGCCGATTCGATGCGATATCGGTTTCCGATGACGGTAAATACAGCGTCAAGGATCCGGGCTGTGAAGGCTGCGGCGTTTGTGTGCATTTCTGCCCAGCAGATGCGATTGACTTTCCTGAAAGGGACTGCGGAGAACAGTACATATCAGATACCCGCTTCGGCACACTCGTTCACGCGAGACTGCATCCCGGCGCGGAAAACTCGGGCAAGCTCGTCACAGAGGTTCGCCGTGCCGCGGCAATGGCAGCCAGAGAGCAAAGCGCGGACTGGATAATTGTTGACGGGAGCCCCGGCACGGGTTGCCCTGTCATAGCTTCCATTACAAACGCGGACGCTGTGCTCGTGGTTGCCGAGCCTACAATTTCCGGCCGCCACGACCTGGATCGGGTTGTGGAACTGACAAAGCACTTCAGAATTCCGTGCTATGTCTGCATCAACAAGTGGGACATCAATCCTGAAATCAGCAGCGCCATAATGTCAGAATACTCAGATGTTTTCACAGGAAAAATACCGTACAGCCCTGACTTTACAAAAGCAATGATATCAGAAAAGGCTGTTACAGAGTACACCGAATCAGAACTACACAAAGATATTAAAGAGGTATGGACAAAGCTATGTCACAAAGTAAACAACCGGGAGTAAAACAGGCTCCGGATAATGACGCCGCTGAGCTGGCTGCAAGGCTGTCGCAGATCAAAAATAAGATTATCGTCATGTCGGGCAAGGGCGGCGTCGGCAAAAGCACCACCGCGCTTAACCTTGCCGTTTCTCTGTCCATGAGCGGGCATAGAACCGGGCTTCTCGACGTCGACATTCACGGCCCGAGCATTCCCACAATGCTATCGCTGACAGGACGTGAAGTCCTGTCAGATGGAAAGAATATTATTCCCATAGCTCCTGAAGGGATCGAAAACCTGAAGGTCATTTCGATTGGATTCCTTCTCGATAAAAGCGATTCCCCGGTGATATGGCGGGGTCCCATGAAGGGCAACCTGATTAAGCAGTTTATCAAGGATGTCGCCTGGGGAGAACTCGACTACCTGATAGTTGACTGTCCTCCCGGAACAGGCGACGAGCCGCTTTCGGCCATACAGCTGCTTGACCGTCCTGACGGAGCGGTTCTTGTCACAACCCCTCAGGGCGTATCGGCGATTGACGTAAGCAAATCGATAAACTTCTGCAATCAGCTCGCTCTTCCTGTCATCGGAATAGTTGAGAACATGAGCGGCTTCGCCTGCCCTCACTGCGGCAAGGTCACTGACATCTTCAGCAGCGGCGGAGGCAAAAAGCTTGCGGAGAAATATGAGATATCATTTCTGGGTTCTGTTCCGATAGACCCGGCAATAGGAACTTCATGCGATGACGGAACACCTTACGTAAAAAAATACAGCGGTTCAGCAACATCTGACGCGTTCAACTCTATCGGGAAAGCGGTATCAGAGTTCTGTGAATCCCGAAAAAAACAGCAATAGAAACAGGAGATCAAAATGAAAATCGCGGTACCAACAGCTAACGGCAAACTAAACGCTCACTTCGGGCACTGTGAAGCGTTCACTGTCCTTGAGGTAGACGAAGCAGCAAAGACAATCAGTTCAGTTTCAAGTATCGATGCGCCGCCTCATGAGCCCGGTCTTCTTCCGGCCTGGCTCGGGGATAGGGCCGTAAACATGATAATTGCCGGAGGCATGGGACAGAGGGCAAGAATGCTCTTCGAAGAAAGGGGCATTCACGTCATAACAGGAGCACCCTGCGACAGCCCGGAAAATCTTGTCAGGGCATACCTTGACAGCAGCCTCGTCACAGGCGAAAACACCTGTGACCACTGACAGTCTGTTCTAAACGGAGAAACAGGCAAAGCAGCAGTCCTTCAGGGTCATCCCCGTAACAGACGCAGATGACCGGCAATCACCAGAGATTATGGCATAAAGCAGTTCATCCCCCGCACCGCGGGGATGAACTGCTTTCATCGGGTATTCTCGTTAAATCTCAGTTCCGGAGGCAGGATATGGCTTCACATATTGAAATAAGGCTTATCTGCGACAACAATTCTGAGCCGCCGTTCAGGGCAGAACACGGCCTTGCGCTTGCCATTTCGGCCCACGGCCGTAGTATACTTCTCGATACCGGACAGAGCTTCCTGCGTGAAAATCTTGCGGCAGCCGGCTTATCTCCCGCCGACTTTGACACCCTCGTAATATCGCACGGGCACTATGACCATACTGGCGGCGTTGAATATGTTCTGTCGGAGAACCCGGTCATCGATGTCTACGCGCACCGGAGGATTTTCGAAACTCACATTAGCGCGAAGACCGGTTCGCCGAGGTACATTGGAATGCCGGATTCGGCCGTAAAAGCGCTCAAATCGCATTCTTCAGAAAAGCTGCATCTTCTTGAAGCACCCTCTATGCTCACGGACAAAATCGGACTGATTGTCAATATCCCCCGCCTTAACCCGTTTGAGGATACTGGCGGGCTTTTCTACCGCGACATGGATTGCACCGTAGTTGACTATATTGAGGACGAACTTTCAATCTGGATCGAAACTCCTGAAGGAATTGTGCTTTTTACCGGCTGCTGCCATTCGGGCCTTATAAACTCACTGAAGGCAGCAGAACAGCACAGCGGTAAAAAGCCTGCCGCAGCTGTCGGCGGATTTCACCTGGAGAAGGCTTCAGAGGAGAGGCTTGACGCGACAGTGAGATTTCTCAAAGATGCCGGGCTGAGGGGAATACTCCCGCTTCACTGCACGGGGAAGACGGCCTCGGAGAGGCTTGCAAGTGAAATTCCTGCGGGATTCTTTCGAATTTCGTCAAGCGGGATACTATCACACTGAATAAGATGTAAAAGCCCGGATTAATGATTTCCGGCATTATGTTCTTTCAGTAGCTGTACTCAACCCTTATGCTGGCGTAGTGGTCAAATATAGTTTCACCGATAAGAGACGACTTGATGTAGGGATTTGACGAGTACCCCCCCGTCAATGACTCTCCCTGTGATTGATCCGACGATCCAGATGTTTCAGCCTGGCCGGATGAATGTGGACCCTGGAAAAGAATGTCATCCAGAACCGCAGTTGTCTTATCTGATAGAACTGCTTCTTCTTCAATAGCAATATCTTCAGTTGGGGAATACAATGAAAATGTATATGACAGACTTAGCGACATCCTTTCATTTATCGCAAAACTCACTCCAAGCCCAATCTCGAAAATATTGTATTCATCTGAATCCAAACCATAACCCAGATTCGTGTTCATGTCAAAATAATCTGAGAAAACATAAAGCAATCCTGAATTGATGAAGAACGAGTTATAGTTCCCGGCCAAATTGCTGAAACTGTTTGAAAGGTAATCGCAACCCGCTTCAAGCCTCATTTTATCAGAATAATACCAATAGACAGCCCCTGTCGCTGTATAGGAAATAACATCAATACTGTTATTCTGATACTCATAGGTATCCTGGCCATAGAGAAATCCAATAAGAAATCCAAAACTTCCCGAATCAATGTATAGCCTCGAATTAAGACCATGCCTTGAAAAATCAGAGCTGCCCGCTCCGCCTCTGTAATCAGCCGAAAGGGTTATGCCCTTTAATATATTTAAGTCAAATCCCGAGTAGTAAGTTGCCAGGGAAATACTTTCAAATGTTCCGTCTCCACCGCTCAACTGATAATTAAAATCATATCCGCTGCCGGCATAGAGGTTTATTTTCCATATCTGCCAGGATGCTTCAACCTCAGGTCCGTATGAATAATGTGGATCTGAAAGCCCTGAACTGTAACTCCCGTTCAGAGAGGCCTTAAAATACCATTCTCTGTCGGCTTCTTCCTGATTGTTTTGTGAAAAGGTTTTTTCTGAGAATAAAAACACCAGAGCAATTCCCAATGTTTTTGCTTTCCATTTTCTCATTACTCTCTCTCCGGGTCAAGGGCGTGTTGCCACGCCCCTGACAGGCTCTTATTTTCCGGAACGTCTGTTATATTTATTTGCACTTTTCACAGACGTTTTGGTTGAGGTCTTTACTCTGTTTTTAACTGCGCTTCCGCTTCCATCCTGTTTATGTATCATCGTCTTTGTTCTATCCTGAGTTTGAAGCCTGGTCTGGTCTCCCTCTCCAGTTCCTGCCGGATCACCCTGAGCCGCCCTGTTTTGAAGCTGCTCTCTGTTCTGCAACTCTTTAACCTCACCCTTGTTTGCGGCCTTAGTCTGATTTTTAACATACTGAGCGTCCTGTGCCGTCAAGCCAGCTGCCGCAAAAATCAAAACACCTGACACCAATAACTTTTTCATCTCAACGCCTCCATTGATAGTGTAACCGAAAAAGTACTGTACTTTTTAATTATCGGTTTATCTATACAACCGAGGTTCCAGGAAAAAGTGTCATAATTTATGGATAAAAGCAATTTAATTTCTGAACTCTATGATCTCTACAGCAGGGAACTGCTTTTTTATATTAATTCGTTTATAAGGAATTATGATGAGTCCGAGGACATTCTGCAGAACACATACCTGCGCCTTATAACCAGAATGAACCGAAATCCCATTGCCATAGACAACCTGAGAGCTTTTTTATACAAAATAGCAAAAAACCTGTGCCTCAATCACAAGAAAAGCACAAAGAAAATCATCCAACTTTCAAATGATGACGTCCAGGACATTCACAAGTCATCCCATGAAATTCTTGAAGAGAAGGAAATTGCGCATATTGTGGAAAGGACTCTTGAGATGCTGGATCCTGTTATTAAATCTGTTTTCTTTCTAAGAAGAGACGGCAGTCACAGCTTTAAAGAAATAGCCGCCATGCATGGAATATCAGAACGTACCGCCAAGCGATACATGGAGAAAGCCATGCACGCAATCTATGATTATATGGTGAAACATCAATGGGATGAATTTTTCAACCAGGCTGTCACTTTTCTCTTTTTCAGCGGTTTTATGATGGAGAGAAAGTAATGAAAAATCATATCAGCAAAACAAAGCTTGTACGCTATTCCCTTGGTTTTTCCAGAGAAAATGAAAGGGCCATAGTTGAGCAGCATATACGGACATGCAAATTATGCAAATCCCGTCTGGACATGCTCTTTAATGCACTAAAGCCAGCCGATAACTGCGGGCATATCCCCGGCAGCGAAATACGTTCAGCAGTGTTAATTGAGGCAAGGAAACTCAAGCACCGGGCCTCTTCGGGATACCGGCTTCAGAAGACAGCGGCTATGGCTGCAACCGCTCTGAGTATTCTTTGTGCAGGCGCCTATCTTTCCATTGTAAAGGAATGGCAGGTTCCGGTCGATATGTTTGTGCTCAAACCCGACACCAGGGGCTCGTTTAATCAAATTCATAATTATACCAGGCTTCATGAAGGCTCTACTGCAGAGACAGATATAACTTCAGCAGCACGGCTCAATATTGAAGGCATAATTTCGATTAAACTGCTTCCTGCCACTAAAATTCAAATCGGCAAAACACATAAGCGTCTTTTCGGCGGCAAAATAGCAGAATTCACCCTGAAAGAAGGCTCTATTCTCGCAGAGCATTCTGAGAGCAGCGAATATTCCTCAATAACATACAGGACAGATAAAGCCGATTTCACTCCACTTGGTACCGTATTCATTCTCTCGGCAGATGACAAAGCAGCGACCCTTATTCTTAAAGAGGGTAAGATCAGAATAGATGTTCACTCCAGCGGTGATTCCATTCTTGCCGCTGCAGGAAACGTCTACCGAATAGCCGAAAATAATTCTGTCCGTCGAATTACAGATTCTGAGAAGAACCAGTTTTCCGAATTTTTTAACAATCAAGCTAATCCAGAGAATATAATAAAACCTGAAGAAAAAGGTGTACCAGCACCTTCTCAAAAACATGAGATGATCAACCCGGATGCTGAATTAGAAAATCATTCAAATGATCATTTACAGAAACCTGAAAATCATTTAGATCGCAAGGAAAAAGTCTTTAAAAATCAGGCAACACCCTCTTCATCCCGCCAGAATAAGTCCAGGTACAGAAAAGGCCGCTGATAAACATAATAAATATTGACATATAACAGCCAGAAAGCATTTTAGTATTTTCTAAACTTACAGGAAAGGAAATGCTATTTATGAAGAAAAATGCATCTGAGTTCTACAGGTCGCGCCGCGGCAACTGTGCGCAGGCCGTTCATGCCGGATGGCAAAGCGCGGGATCGCCGGGAGATTGCGGCCAACTTGACTTTTCATCTTGCGGTCACGGCCGGGCTCCAGAGGGAATTTGCGGTGCCCTTCACGCGGCATGCGAAATAGCCGGAACAGAGGCCGGCGGGCATATAAAAGCAAGGTTTTCCGAAATGACCGGAGGACATGTGACCTGCCGCTCCATCAGAACAAACAGGGCGGCAAGCTGTATTGAGTGCGTCGAAAAAGTGGCTGAAATTCTCGAAGAAGAGCTATGCGCGGTACCGGTTTAGTCCGGCCCGCGCTCAATCCATAACTTACTGTCCCGCAAACCTTCTCCAGATAAAAAATATCCCGGTTCCGACCGCAAGCATCCCGATCGCAAAGAGCGACGATACTGTCCACAGTGAAAGGGCAGCGCCTACCATGACCAGCGTGAGCAGAATATATATTCCAGGTATCAGGGGATAGAGGGGGGTTTTAAAAGGCCTTTCTATTTCAGGGTGCTTCCTGCGCATATAGACGAGTCCAATAACAGTGATCAGCGGGAAAATCGAGAGTGAGAATCCCATATACTGGAGCATGCCTATTATATGCTCCTTTCCGATAAAAATGTAAACAATTGCTATGAACATCTGCACCCAGATAGCAAGGTCAGGCGTCAGGAACCTCTTGTTGACCCGCGTAAGCGAGGAGAATATCGCCCTGTCTTTTGCCATCGCGTAATAGACACGTGGCCCGATCATCATCTGAACAGAAACGGCAGAGAGCAGAACGAGTACAATAGCTATTGAGAAAAATGATCCGGCCTTTGCCCCGAACAGATTTGAAACAGCAATGGCGCCCACAGCATCCTTGCCCATGATATCCTCACCCGGAGAAGATATCAAAAACACAACGTTCAGAATAAGATAGATTGCTGTAACAGTAAAAACGCCCCAGAACATGGCCTTCGGAAGGTTTTTTTCAGGCTCCTTGATTTCACCCGCAATATAGGTAGCGCCGTTCCAGCCGGAATAGGCGAACATTATTATCAGAAGAGCAAGACCGCTCTGTCTCGTGAACAGCCCGCCGCCCTCCCGGTACGAAGAAGTCAGCCTTTCAGCCATATTCCAATCGGCAAGACAGGCGCCCCCGACAATAATCGAAAGGATGATTATAATCTTCACAACTGTCATGACGTTCTGCACAAATCCGCCGCTTCTTACTCCTATTACGTGAATGAGCCCGAAAATGAAAATAAGGCCGGCCGCCAAAATCTTCTGGTTCCACGGATCTGTAAAGAAGCTTCCCCCTACTCCCTCGGCAAGATACCATACCAGGGTGAGTGCGGTTACCGCTACAGAAGCCGTAAAACCCACCACCAGGGAAACCCAACCGCTAAGAAATGACGGAAGAGGCCCGAAAATTTTTCTAAGATAAACGTATTCACCGCCGCTCTGCGGCCACATTGAAGCAAGTTCCGCGTAACACAGTGACCCGGTAAGCGCTATAAGGCCTCCAATGCCCCAGAGTGCCAGTACTACGCCCGCGTCTCCCGTTATCCCAAGGACAGAACCGGTTGTAACGAAGATTCCCGTGCCTATCATATCCGCGACTATGACAAGAACCGCCGTATAGACTCCAAGCTGCCTTTTAAGTTCCATTATTGCTCCTGTATTGCCGGACTCGAAGTAGTAGCTGTCCGCATTATATGTGTGTTAATATTTGAGGCATTCAATTCATCGCCCCCTGAGCCAGAGAAGTCAAGCAAATATCACGAATTTATATTCATCACACAACCCCGCAAATTCATGGAAAAATTGAAAAAGAATTGAAATTGACGAAGCTTTGTTCAACTATGCAGTCGTTTCGGGCGGGCGGATGAGGCCGTAAGGTCTTCCCCACTGCCCGCGAATTATATAACGCAGCCGTAAGGAGGCCTGATGTCAGATTACATACGCGTTTGGAAGGAAATCGACCTGAAAGACATTCAGGAGCACATTATTCTCGTTGATGACAAATTCGGGCACTGCCCTAACTGCAAGAAAATCGGCATTGAGCTGAAAGACCTCGAAAGCTGTCCCTCATGCGGCAGAGTATTCAAATACGTCTCATCAAAGGAAGCAAAGGGAGGAAGAAACGAGATAGTCTCACGAGCCAGAAAAAAGCTCCCATCTCTTGTCTTTGTCGACTACGATGACTACGAGAGGGCCACAGGGAAGAACATGGCCGAAAGCCTGTTTAAGATATAAAGCGCGATATCGGAGCCGCTTTTACGGAGAGGCTCTCTTCGGCCATTACAGTCAGAATGAGCGGGCTTCTTGCAAAATCGCGCTTTAACGCGGTGCTCTGACGCTTGATAAAAGCCTCAAGCCGCATCGCGCTGCCCCTTGTACCCTCGACCTTCCAACACGCCGCGATGGCTACAGGCCTGAAGCTTTTTGTAAACCTCGCCCCCGCATTGGAATTGAGATGCTCGTTGAAGCGTTTTTCAGGTTCAACGGTATATCCCGTGTAAAGTGATCCGTTCTCGCACAAAAGCATATAAACACAGTATTTCCCCTGCACTGATTTCACTCTCCGGTCAGCGTATTCTGCGGGCCCTCCGCTTTTCAAGCGGATAGACATAGTCGCTTGAGTCTACCTCGGCGAGATCGGCGGCTGAAGCCGGTACCGCTTTTGTGACAAGCGTGTCTGACTCCTTAACTGTAAAGAGTATCCGCCTTCTGACATCGTAAAGGTTTCCCGGATTATTATACTTTTTTATCATTAGCATATCTCCGGGTTTAATGCCGTCATAGAGCCCGAGATTTATAATGACATAGTCGTCTTTCTGCTTGATTATTCTGCCCCTGAAAGGCATCATTCCGTAAACCTTTTCCGCAACGCGGAGCGATGCTCTGGGAAGAGCTTCTCTGCCTGTTTCGGAAATCTCAAAGCTGCTTATAACAACCCCGCTCGAATAGTCGAGCAGCGAAGCATTGAAGCTGATATGACCTGAATTCTCATAGTAGCTGCCGTAAAGAATATAATCCGGCCTTTGAATAGCTCCGTCTTTTGCCAGGCTTTCAATCTTCTCAAGGCTGTCGGCAAGGACCTCGGTGGAAGAGCTGATTCCCCGGACTGACTGTCTCTCCCTGAAACCCGCCGCATCCATTCTGCCGAACTGCCCGAGGGCAAAGCTGATATGCGAAGCAAGCACCTCTCCCGCGTCAGGATGTTCAGCCATTCCACCGCGGGGCATAAAATCCATGACAATAATGCGCGGAACGTCCCTGGGAACTTCATCCGCCGAAAAACCTTCAAGGTGATACATGCGGCCCCGCCTTTTCATAACAGCGGTCTGAAGTTCATCGCGCCTCTCCGTACCAGGGTAAAGGTTAAGCAGCTGTTTCAACTCATCGATATAGAAACGGTCATATCCGTATGTCTCGTAGTAGTTCTTCAGCTCGACCCTGGCCGCCATGTGCATTGGGTTCATCATCAGCGTTCTTCTCAGATACATTACCGCTTCCACAGGCATGCTGTTTTTCATTCTGTTTCTGGCAAGCTCAAAGTTTTCAGAGCTGAACATGTTTCTGGCCGGGTTTGCGATCTTGTAATCTCTAAGAATAAGGAAGTGCTCAATTCGAGTCTTGAGAACCGAGTCAGAAGGATACCTCTTGTAAGCGTTCAGAAATACTCTTGCGGCTTCATCGAAATTGCCGCTCAGATCAGCAGCTGCAGCGTACCTGTACAGTGCCCTGACTCCATCAACCCCTTCGGCTGCTTTCTTGTACAATGCAGCCGCGGCCGCGTATCCGCCTTCGTAAAAGGCTATGTCCCCGGCTATTATTCCGGCCTCATAGTTTTCCGGAGATATCGAAAGAGCCCTGTCGATATTTTCTCTTGCTGACTCAAGCGAGCTTTTGCTGCCGCTCTGGATATAGTCTGTGAACTGGATTGAAGCAAGGGCCGCGTAGCCATCAGGACGTTCAGGCTTCGAGTCAACAGCTTTTTGTATGATATCAGCAGCGTCTCTGACTCTGCCGTCTCTGCTTCTTAAGGCCGCATACAGCAAAAGTGTTTCGTAGTGAAACGGATTGGCCCTTAGAATCGTCTCGGCCTTTCTTTCAGCCCATACGAACCTGCCCATCCTGTAATACAGATAAGCGGTTCCATAATGAGCTTCAAAATCCTGTCCTGTTATCTCTATGGCCTTCTCGAAAAAACGCAGGGCTTCCTTGTAACGGCCCAACTCCACCAGCACCAGACCGCTTCCGGTCAAGGCCTCACTGTATGTCCTGTCAACCTTCAGCGCGTCGGCGTAGAGCTCCAGCGCTCTGTCGTATACTCCAGTCATTCTATAAGCCTTTGCCAGGCCGGCGAGGGAATCCCTGTACCTGCTGTTCTGTGCCAGTGCGCTTTTAAAGCTCAAGACAGCCCTCTTGTACTGACCTCGAGACAGATAAGTCCACCCTTCCTCATTAAATTTTACAGCATTGCCCGGCGCGGCCTCTGACTTAAACACATCTAAAGCCGCAAAACCGCCGAACAGAACAAGCACCAGGATGAGCGGGAAAAACCTCTTCATAAACAGAAGACCTCCATATCCGGACGATTTATCGAACTCCGGAAGCAATTACCGGCTCAGAAAAACAGAGTTCGGGCATTCCGTCAATCAATATTATTTGACAACAGCAGGTACAGGGAAGCAAGTATTACTGTCAGCGTAACTTGTACATTAATTAATGAAATACTACTTACATGTGCAGGGAAATTGCGGCGACAGTATATTTAATGATTATTTTCGTCAGTATTTTTTGTAATGGAGTATATTTTGACAAACCAGGTAATCGCTCCCGTTGTGTACCATAAGCCAAAAACCGTATACGCGGTAATTCTCTCATTCATATTTCCCGGAGCGGGACATCTCTACACCGGACAGATCAGACGGGCCATAACAATGCAGATAATAAGATTCTTTCCGCTTATGCTCATCCCTGCAGCGGCAGTTCCGGAAAATGGATTTAATACTCTAATCGTTTCTTCTGCATGTTTAGCGCTGTCATCCCTATCAGGGCCTTTGTCGGCTGCAATTATTTACTTCGAGATGAAAAAGCAGAACGCAATAAATTTCCCTGTCCGTAAACCGGCTGTTGCTGTTCTGGCTTTCTGTCTGATTTCGATTCTTATCAACTCAATCTCCGCTGCGGCCGCATTTACTGCAGTTACCCCCATAAAGCTTTCCGGCGAGACATTGACTCCGCACCTTAAAATCGGAGACGTAATTCTGCTCAACAGATACCCGAAGCTCAAATTGAAGCGTGGAGACCTTGTTCTCACCGGGGAGTCGGGCTCTCAGACAATCAAAAGGGTTATTGCCTCGGGGGGGGATATTATCTCAATAAGCTCCGATGCTATTATCGTAAACGGTCAGCCTCTTGAAAGAACTACGCTTCCACAGCATATAAAAGACAGTTTAAACCCCGGCAACACTGAGACCATATTGATTGAGAGCGGCTTCGGCATATCATACGCAGTGACTTTGCCGCCGCCGGATTCCGACGAGTTCTCCGGAGAGGTTCCTGAAGAAACCTATTTCATTCTTCCCGACAACAGGAGCAGCGGCTATAACTTCTCAACAGTGAGAAGACAGAACATTCAGGGGAGAGTCGAAGGAGTCTTTTTGACCACAGACATTGGCCGTATTCTGTCAAGTCCCGGGTATATTGACAACATCAATCATAAATAATGAGTTTGGACACTGACAGACTTTACTTTTGAGAAAAAATCAATTATACTGAAGTCTGTTATGATACAATAGGAGATACAGCATGGTACTTATCACAGGAATAACATCGCCGTCAGCGCTTTCGCTCGTACGCCTGCTCTTAAAATCAGGAAATAGAATCAGGTGCTGCGGCAACTCCAGGCCTGAGGGACTTCCTTCGGGCGCTGAATACCTCCAGGCAGATCTCCTGAATCCGGAAGATATAAATAAGCTTTGTTCCGGCGTTAAAGCCGTTGTCCACTTCCAGGACATGAAATCACACGGAAGAAACACCCGCCGCAAAATGCGAAAAATGAATATAGACGTCCCTGTCATGCTTTACAGGGCAGCGGACAAATCAGGCGCATCTGCTTTCTTCCAGATATCATCGTATTCTGTTTATGGAAAGCCGGGAGCAATACCGGTAAGAGAACATGAGAAGAAAAAGCCAAAATCGAGTTACGGCAAAGACAAACTCAAAGCCGAAGCCGCCCTTATCAAAGCATCTGCCGGCCTTTCCACCGCCTTGACGATATTCCGCCCGGCTCTTACCATTTCTCCCGGAACAGAAAACCCTGTTGTACTTTTAACATTGTACCTGGCAACGGCCATTTCAGACGAATCAAGGGTATATGTCGGTAGAGACGGAAACAGCTGTTTTCAGCTCCTGCACCCAGATGATTTCGCGCGGGCCATCTTTCTCGCATTTAACAACAGCAAAACCGCGGGGAAGATTTACAACGTCGGATCAGACCGGGTTCCAAGACAGATTGAGCAGTACGTGAGAGTAAAGGATGAACTCAAGATATTCCCTGAGATAAGACATATCAGCAGAGTCAAAGCCGAATTTCTTTCTCTTCTTCACCGTCCCTTCAAATTTCACTTTTTCAGCACTGAGCATATTGCATATCTTTTCTACAGTATGATTCTTGACTGTCAGGAGGCAAAGAAAGATTTGGGCTGGGAGCCTGCAAAAAGCAACTTTGACATTATTCTTGAAACTGCCCGGTGGTACATCACAAAAAAACTATACTGACAGGCTATCTTTTTTTACGCCGCAGGCCCGCTCCTGCCAGCATGGCAGCGAGTGCGTCCTGAAGCTTCACAAAAAGAAGCCTCAGCAGTTCGCCCGGCCTCCCCTTACCGGGACCCTGCTGCATCATAAAGACCAGCCGACCGTCACGCATCTGCTTACCCGTCAGCCTGCTGCCGTTAAGCGCCTGTTCTTTCAGCATTTTTTTCAGCTCTTTCATTGACTGCTTTAGTTCAGCTCTGTCATCCCCCATCCCGTCTGTCTCAAGGACCTCTCTCAGCAATCCTGGGTTCTGAAGCATCTTCTTTTTTAGTTCGGAGGCCCTTTCCAGTAACTGCTGAAGACCATGCCCGATTGAACTTCCGTTCTGTCTCATCGAATCAAGATATTGCTGAAAAAAAACTACCTGCCGGTATAGCCCTAATAGTTCGTCGGGCTGAGATGTTATAAAGGCGTTTCTAAGCCTTGACTCTGTAGCGTTCAACATGGCAATGGTCTCTTCATCCGACATTGACCCTGAAAGTGATTCTGAATCAATATCCGCGATCTCGATATATCTGGATGAAATATCCCGCAAATCTCTGAAAACCGAATCAGAATAATCGCTTAAGATCCTCTGCGCTCTGCGCTCTTCCATTGGCTCAGAGCTTCGCGCCCTGTTTACACTTCCGTTTGAGATAAAAGATGAAGGATCATACTTGATTCCACTTTTTTCAAAAACACTCTTCAGCTCGTAATAATCCAATCGCGCCTTTTCGTCCCCGATCTTGAGAATATTCAGCTTCACCGCCCCGAGCTTCGTTTTAAGGGACTGTCTGTCTATCCTGCTTCCTCCGTCAGTTACAACAAGAATCTCTGAATTCAGCATCTCACGGTCATAGTCCATGTCATCGACAGCCTGAAACACGGCTTTCTGTATATCTGTCCCGCTACCGCCGGTCGGAGAGGAAAGAACATGCCCCATAATGGCCGGATAATCCTCATGCGAAAGGGCCTTGAAGAGCGGACCTGTCTTTGACTGAAATGTTCTAAAGTATATTTTTGCCCTGCTTCTGATCTTCTGTCTCATGAATTCAGCCACAAGGCATTTTGAATAGAATGACCTGTTCTTGAAGTCCATTGAACGTGAACAGTCCAGGAGAATGTAAACCTTCTGATCAAAGCTGTTAGCTTGCCTACCGTCATCACGTGTTGAGATTGACTTGAAGGTATCGCGCTCCGATTCGTAAAAATGTTCAACAAGCAGGGTGCGTGTAAAAAGCTTTGCGTTGAATATGTCGTCATCCTGCGCGAGCTCTCTTGGAAGGGCTTTTTTAAGGTCATTAATCGTCCGGTAAGTCTCAATCTCCATCCTGTCACTCAGCGGAGATGTCCGATCCATGCGGTTGACTTCAATATTCTCATCGCGCTCGGAACCTGTTTCAGTCTCCTCTTCGAGAAGGTCTTTTACCGCCCTGTACGCCTCTGACTGTCTGTCCGTCAGAACGGTTCTTGCGATTTCGAAAATTAAGTGAAAGCCTCTGGGGGGATTTATCCTGATTGAGTCAAAGAGCCCGAGGGTCTCCCCGTATTCAATAACATCAGAAGGAACTGCCTGAATGGAGTCAGTATATCCGGCCATAAAATCTCCAATCAGTGAATATCCCTGTAATCGACAAGTATGCCCTGTTTCAGCTCCTCAATTTCAGCGACCGCGGGATTGAGTTCCATTACCGACCTTTTAAGCGATTCTACCGAAACAGAATCATCTGCCCTGGTTCTGCCCGGGAATAATCTCTTCAGAATCCCGACGAGCCCGTCAATAAGGCCCTTTTGCTGAAGAATTACATCCCTTCCTGCAGGATTCTCCTTCATCTCCTGGAACAGCCTCCTCACATTGAGCAGGAATTCAGCCTGGTTGAAAGCTCCGCTCACGCTGAAGTGAGTCATTGTCTGCCTGAATGTGTCGAGAAAGACGTCTCTTTCAGACTTGTCCTTTGCCTTGACTGAAATATAGCTGTTTGCCGTACACAGCGGTATATACATCTCGCCAAGGTCTTCGACGAGTACCTCAAACCTGTTGTTCATGAGTGCGTTAGCTCTAAGAAAATCGGAAAGCTTTGCTGTCTTTCTGGGGCTTATAAAGTAACCCTGATCATGCTTTCGCATCTCTCCCACGAATCTGTTTACTACAACGTTTTTCATGAAATACATGATGTCGGGAAAATCGATTCTGAGGTCTTTGCTTCTGTTTTTTATAACGTCGGTCAGATAGAGAATCTGGTCAAAGTTAATCTTCTTTTCTGAATATGATGGATTCCCTCTCGTAGACTCGTAGGTCCTGTCTATCAGAAACTGCGTATAGCTGTTGCTGTTCTCCGGGATAATGGCCTTATAGGTAAACCTGTCGAGGACAGCCTCAGTGACCTCATTGAGCCTCATATAATTTGCTGTTGCCACGGCAGTATGTACCGCGGTGTCAATCTGCTCCTGTCCATTAATAAATTTTCTTTCGTTCAATACTGAAAGAAGTGAACGCAATACCACATCGCTGGCATCAAAAAACTCATCAAGGAATACAAGATTGGCCTCAATTACTGAACCCATTACATTGTGCTTAATGCGTCCCTTCTTAAACTCCTCAATATTGTAGGGCCCGAAATAGTTATCAGGCGTCTGATCCTTGCTTGCCTGGGCGGAAAAGACCCGGGCGCCCTCAAAGGTATTGAATATATATGTAGCCAAAAATGACTTGGCCATTCCCGTACGGCTGAGCAGAAGCATATGTTCGCCGGTTAAAATAGCAAAAAATGCCTGCTTGACTATGTCCTCTCTGTCAATTACGATTGAACAAATCCGCTTGATATGCCATAGCAGATATTCTATCAAAACGGGGATATCGTAAGCGTCGACTCTACGATCTCTGGGTTGAACCGGCGTCCTGTCTGGCTGAACAGCTTCCACGACCGGAGGCGAAACAATGTTTTTCTGAAAAGCTTCGTTCGAGACTATATATTTGAGATGGTCAAGCAGCTCCCTTTCGGCAGGATCGAGTCTATGCGGATCGGCCGCAGTTTCAGGTTCCGGCTCATCATCCTGAGAAACGAGCAGAAAGCCGCTATCCTGAAATATTTCGTCTATTGTTTTATTCTCTTTTCTGCTCATTTAAACCAGCCTGATCGTTTTCCGCCACAGGGATAGCAATCTTGAAAACCGTTCCCTGCCCCGGAGCGCTCTTAACAGCCATACAGCCCCCAAGATTGTCGATTACATGAGAAGCAATCATGAGCCCAAGCCCTGTGGCCTCTGACCCTTTCGTTGTATAAAAAGGCTGAAAAATCCTGTTCATGTTTTCTTCCGAGATACCGACCCCTGTGTCCGCGAGCGTAATCACCGCGTAATCAGCATCCCGTGCTGACTCAGTCGCAACTGCCAGAGTCAGCTTTCCGGAGTCCGGCATTGCTTCCTGAGCATTTTCAATAAGGTCAAAGAGAACCTGTACAATCTGCCCTCTTGTAGCCTTAATCCTCGGGCTCTTCTCAGGCATATTAACTTCAACCGAGTAACCTTTTTCCTTCATTCTTGCCAGAAGGATATCAATTGGATGACCGAGAACAACGCTGTTTACTTCGCAAATCTCCTTCTCCTGCTCATCCGGATCCGCGAGTGCAACAAGCTGCTCGCAAAGGTTCTTAATTCTATGCAGCTGATCCTTCAACGAGACAACATAGTCGAGTGCCGGACTGTTTTTGTCAACATTATTGAACACAAAATTCAGATCCATATACATCTTGTCAATCGGCTTTCTGAGCTCCCTCGCTATGCCCTGCGAAAGCCTGCCGAGACTTGAGTTTCTTTCTGCTCTCTTGGCAATCCTCTCCATTTTCGCGTGCTCGGTTCTGTCCTCAACCATTACGACAACGCGCTGAACCTCACCCTTCTCATCGAGGAGAGGATCCATATAAACATCTAATGTAAGATTTCTGTCCCTTGCTATAGGAACATAGGAAACATTCTGCTTCTGCACCGGAGCGGCCGTTGCAAGACATCTTTCGAATAAAGCGCTTAAGCCGCTATCCACAAACCCTGAATATTGAACAACATTTACCCCGATACGGCTCTCCTTGCCATGTCCCATGATTTTTTTCAGAGCCGGGTTTTCGGAAAGCATTATTCCTGTAATATCGAGAATGAAAATTCCAAGAGGAGTATTGTTTATTATATCCTCATTAAGCTCCCTGAGCGACTTTAACTGCTCCTGCTGGCTTATCAGTTCCTTAACCTTGTTTTCGAGCATGCGGGTATTATCCGCAAGTTTCTTCTTTATGAGCTCTCCCTCTGTATTGTCCTTTAATACACAGAGAAGGCCTTTAATTTTGCCTCCTGGTTCTTTTAAAGGAGATATTGCGGCATTAAAATATAGAGTATTTCCGTCTGAATCCGGAACTCTCAACACTTCATTATTAACAGCCTTTCCTGCAGAAAGAACTCCGCTGATAAGCTTCCGGGCTCGTTCTGAATCTGGCCCGGCTATGTGTTCCGCAAGGCTGCATCCATTTGTGATGTTCAAACCGTCCGGTATAAATTTATTCCATGATGAATTCATGAAAATAATCTTTCCGGAACCGTCGAGAACGAATATCGCGTCTGACGCGCTTTCAAGAAGCTGGCAGTAGTCAATTTTAAGTTCATCCGGCACATCAAACGAACTTTCCGGACCGCCGAGTTTCATCTGAAGATTGGTGATGATATTTATAAGTTCGTCTTTTGAGAGATTATTCAATTTTTCGGACATTCGAGCAGTTTCTCCTGACGCTAATATCTCCGGTGAAGATGCCAAATTGTACTATTTTTTTCCCAGCCTGCTGATAGACACAAAGTACCAGATTTCAACAACAGAAGCTGACATTACAGAAAAAAGAAAGGCCGCAGCGAAATACATGCGGTTGAAAGATGTGAAGCGGGTTCCGATAGCCAGGACAGCCACCATAATTACAAGTTTGATGAGGAATCCTGCGCCAAGTATTTTAAAAAGCTTGATCGGGCCGGATGAAGACGCCTTGATTATCTCCCAAAACCAATAGTAGGCCATCATTGCCCCCGCCGCAGCCCCCCCAAGATAACCGGTAAATTCCGGGGTTGTCCCTGCGGCAAATAGGAAGATAGAAACAAACAGATTGACGAGCACCGGGACAGAGAGAAGAATATACGCGAGCCTGATAATATTCATTGTTTCCCCTCAGCGTAATAATTTGCAGTTAATCTAAAACAATTCAGGCCGCATCATATACCCGACAAAATAGACTGTCAAGACAATTCATCGGATGACAGCTGCGACATCAATGAAGCAGTCACATCTCTGACTCCGGGCCGGCCGTCCACCGTGATGACTCTGAAGCCCTCTGAACCTGAACGGTCTCTGAAATAAGCCGCGGCAGCGAGAGTTCCCGTCGTTTCATTGTAGTAGATATCGTGCCGCTTGTTTATCGCAGCTTCGTCCTGATCATCGTCCCTCGTGATAAGCTCTGAACCGCAAACGCTGCACTGCACAGAACCGTTTTTCTCGACCGGCTTTATTGCATCTATAAAAACATTGTTTGGATGCGATGCGTCTGACTTGCAGATGCGCCTTCCCATAATTCTGTTTTTTGAAATCTCTCTGCTGAGGACAATCTCAATCACCGCATCAAGCTTCATGGAACTTTCGGCAAGTGCACGATGAAGAGCTTCCGCCTGTTTTACATTTCTCGGGAAACCGTCGAGCAGCCAGCCGTTTGAGCAGTCCTGCTTCTTAAGCCTGTCAAGAATCATTGGAATAGTAATCTCATCAGGCACAAGCTCGCCTCTTTTAATATATAACTCAGCTTCTTTACCAAGCGGTGTTCCGCTTTTAATATTGTCCCTGAATATAACCCCGGATTCTATGTGTGCGATGCCGAGTTTATCCTTTACAGCCGCTCCCTGCGTTCCCTTTCCGCTTCCGTTAGGACCGAAAATAATAACATTCATAATATCACCTCAACGATAGTATTTACAGAAAAGGAACCGCGGTTATCTCTCTGGTAACATAGCCCTGAATTTAAGTGTGAAACAAATATGCCGTCCCGTTGTCATAGAGGTTCAACCGCTCGCAGGGAGGCAACAATGAACTTCAAGGCAGGGATTCCTGAATACAGAGGCTACACATGCGAAAACTGCAGGAGCCTCGAGCTGTCAGACGCTTTAACGGCCCTATCTTTCATAATAATAGCCGTTCTGATTCGATTAGCTGTAAAAAAAATAAAAAGCTGAAATAGTACTCTGTAATGCGGCAAATACCTTCAGGCTCTGTTTCTTTCTTCTTCCCTGATCTTTCTGAAAAGATCAATTATACGGATAACAGCTGAATAGTTGACCAGCACTGCCATAACGGCAAGCGTAATCATAAGTGAGATGTCCGGATGCACTCCGTTTTCAACTGCAAGTATTCGAAAATAAGGATATAGTACTGTAAGCCCCCCCATTAAAGCAACCCTCTCTGGTCTCTGCATGAGTCCCCTCTTTGTCACGAAACCGTAAACTTCGCCCCGGGCCTTGGAATAGCTCATTACCTCAGTACCGATAATCAGGAAAACAGCTACGATGAGCATTGTCAGATCAAGCGGTGAAACATTGAAAGTCCCTGTCAGCCTGTCGTAATCCTTAAAAATGAAATACAGTCCGGCTCCAGCAAACACAATTGCATCATTGAAACGGTCTGTACAGGCATCGAAAAAAGCACCTGACCTTGTAGTCTGCCCGGTACTGCGCGCCAACCTTCCGTCAAGAAGGTCCATAGTCCCGCTAATTATAACAAGCCAACCGGCAAAACCGAGTGAACCGGAAAGAAACACATAGGCAGTATATGCGGAAATTACAATAGACATTGCTGTTATCATATTCGGGGTCATGCGCAGAAAAGCGAGAAACTTCACGGCTGGATCAATAAACCAGTACCAGAACTCAAGAAAGAATACGCCCAGGAAGCTCCGATGAAGCCTCTCAAGAACCTCGGGGGTTTTCGGCCGCCTGGAATAAGTCACAGCGTAATAAAGGAATAATACGCTGAAAGCGACATTAACAATTAAAATCGGCAGAAGGGACTGATATGATTCATCATAAAAGGTCATATTACTCAAACTCCAGGTGAAACTAAAGAGTTACTAATAACTATTTCCGAATAAACGCTACACCGCGCCGACGGGAATGCATACCAAATAAAATCCGTTTAAACCCCATATTGTCAACGAAATATTTTGGAATATTAAATTTAATTATCGAACAGGACTAATCTGCAAACTCTTTCCCCCTGTATTCAAAATCAAATTATATTTTTCTTGACTTTGTAAAATTGAATAATCAGTATAAAAAATAATTGAGTATAACAGCTATGAATATAATCGAAAACTATAAATACATAACAGGCATTGTCAGGGAGGCAGAGCTCCGTTCCGGAAGACATCCCGGTTCGGTAAGAATCCTCACTGTCTCAAAGAATTTCCCCGCATCGTCAGTTCAGGAGGCAATAAATATTGGAGTCTCCCTCTTCGGCGAGAACAGGGTCCAGGAGGCCAGGTCTAAAATCCCCGAACTGACAGGCCAAGCTTCATTCCATCTTATCGGACATCTTCAATCAAATAAGGCAAAAGACGCGGTCAGCCTTTTCGATGTGATTCATTCCATCGACAAGTTCTCGACTGCCGAGAGGGTTTCACGGGAAGCCGTAGCGCAGAACAAAACACAGGAAGTTTACATCCAGATAAACGGTTCAGAGGAGGCCACTAAGAACGGCATCTCCCCTTCAGAGGCTGTCGAACTCGCTGGACGATTGTCTTCACTTGAAGGGATCAAGCTTTCCGGAGTCATGACTATGGCCGAATTTTCCGATAATGAGAAAGTAGTCCGAAAGGCTTTCTCAATCGCAAGAAAGACAAGAGAACGCATTAACTCAGAACTCGGGCTCAGCCTAACAGAGCTATCAATGGGCATGTCATCAGACTTTGAGACGGCAATTGAAGAAGGGGCTACAATAGTGAGAATCGGCAGCGCAATTTTTGGAGAAAGGTACAGAGGTCGCAGGTGAGTATTTTAAAAGGACTTAAGATCGGATGCATTGGCACCGGGAACATGGGCGGCGCGATTATTTCGGGACTGCTAAAGATAGAGGACGGCCCTGAGCTTAATATCTGCGATACAGACAAAAGCAAACTTACCCGGCTTGAAAAAATGCCGCGTGTCAGCACCTCTGCATCGTCCTCAGAAACAACCACGCTTTCAGACATCATAATAGTAGCTGTAAAACCCGCTGCGGTTCCTTCAGTGCTTTCCTCAATACGTGAAGAAGCACGCGGCAAAACTGTCATATCCATTGCCGCTGGTGTTAAGCTCAAAACACTGCGAGACAACCTTCTTCCCGGCACAGCGGTTATCAGAGTGATGCCCAATACCCCCGCGCTGATTTCCCAGGGGATGTCTGTTCTTTCAGCACCTGAAGATATTGATGTGGGAACATTGGATAAAGCTATTGCGGTTTTCCAGTCGCTTGGAAGAGCAATCGTACTCCCTGAACATTTGATGGATGCAGTTACCGGGGTATCGGGCAGCGGTCCGGCTTTTGTTTTCACATTCATACAGGCACTCGCAGACGGCGCCGTCAAATGCGGAATATCAAGAAACGACGCCCTGCTCCTCGCTGCCCAGACCGTTTTTGGCTCAGCGGGCATGGTTCTTGACGAATTGCAAAATCCAATAATGCTCAGAGACATGGTTGCCTCGCCGGCCGGTACAACTATAGAAGGCATTCATAAACTCGAAATATCGGGCTTCTCAGGTATCGTTATGGATGCTGTAGAGTCAGCCGCAAAAAAATCACGCGCGCTGGGGGGCGAATGAGGTTTCGAGGAAAACATATCCCCGACAGCCCGTACCGCCATATCAAAAGAGGTGCTGCTGCCGCGGCAGTTCTTTTCATTATATCTATCCTGTCATTAAACATATACAACACCCTTATTCTTCATGGGATTGAGGTCGATAGAAATGCCTACAGTCTAAAAAACGGTTTTCCTTTATTTCATGATATGGATGCGTACATTAAACTTGCTGAAAGCTATCCCTACAACGCGGGTGTCCGTCTTACCGTACATACCATGCAAATTGGCGAATCCTTTTGGAATATTACCGCGCGTTACGGCATAAGCATCGACACTCTTATAGCGGCAAATCCCTTTTTAAAATCACTCAGGCCAAAAGAAGGATTAAAACTCATAATTCCTTCAAAAGATGGAGTTCTTTTCGCTTTTGACAATGTGCTCGACGTTTACAGAATGCAGAAACAACTCGGGGAAAAATCAAAACTGGAAGGCGAGTACAGGCCCGCTCTGTTCAAGCTTTTCTCCAACGATGACGTGAGGTTAGTTTTTTTCCAGGGTGCAAAACCGGTTTTGCTGAACAAGCCAATGGGAAAACTCTACGCCCACAAAAATATTTTTATTATGCCAGTCGACAGGGGGCACTACACTTCGATGTTCGGTGAAAGAGTCGATCCTTTCATTCACATGATGGCCTTTCACAACGGGCTTGACATTCAGGCAAGATACGGTTCACCCGTAAAGGCCTCGCGCTCTGGAATTGTTACTTTTTCCGGTTGGAGGGAAGGATACGGAAACACCGTTGAGATACAGCACAAAGACGGTTACTCAACTCTATATGCACACTGCTCGGAACTCATCTCGAAAAAAGGCGACTTTGTTTTACAGGGAAATACTGTCGCTCTTGTAGGCTCAACAGGCCGTTCAACCGGCCCGCATGTCCACTTTATGCTGATTCATCACGGCGTTGTGCTTAATCCGCTCACCGTCATCTGGTGAAGTTTTTATCAGTAAGAAGCCCCTTCTCAGCTCTGGCTAAATCAGTAGCGTCATCTACCTCGTACCACCCGAATCCGGAAAGATCGCATATCTTCGGGGCCGTTTCCGGATTAGCTGCCAGCGTCTGCAGAATATTCTCAACAACCGCCTTCTCACCCACTTTATTCACAGTTTCATCCGCAGCGCTTCTGTACACATCGTTCATGGCTCCATCCACATAAGTCATTCCGATATAGCCGCAATTGTAGTTGGTGAGCTTTTTGTCGATTGCTTCAATGTGAGTATCATCTTCACGAAGAAGGACTTTCATATCGTCAAGGCCAAGGTTTCTGTCAAAATCGCACATTGCTGTTATCCCGCTGAACGACTTTTTCATCTTCTCGAACATGACTCTGGGATAAATGTGATCCACATTTGTTATCAGAAAAGAACCTGAATTGAACTCCTTCAATGCCCTCATCAGCGTAAATATGTTTCCCTTCAGATAATCCGGATTTTCAAGGACCCTCACATTCTGATACCCCAGTGAATCTATATAATCCTGAAGCTCACCATAATGAAAACCGCCTACAACAAGCACCTCTTCAAATGTGGAAACATCGATAAAATCGAAGAGATAGTCTATCATCTTTCTGCCGTTTACTTCGACAAGCGCCTTTGTATTTGTTCCGCCAAGTCTTGTCCCTGTTCCGGCCGCAAGTATCACTGATCGCATAAAGTTAAAAGCTCCCTGATTGATTGAATTGTTTGAAGTCCGCTGCGGACTTTCTGAAAATCTGCATCGGTAAACGTTCCACAGAGCCCTATAAAACGGACTCCGTTATTAATGGCCTTCTCGGCGTCCTTGATTGAATCTCCAACGAAAACAAGCTCCTCTCTGTCGAGTGAGAATTTTTCCATTATATAGTCAAAGTGGTCCTTCCCCTTTTCAAACCCGTGCCTGTATCCGAGAACGATATCAAACTCAAGCCCCCCGGTAGAGACAAAGCGGTCGATGAGCTCCTGAAAGTTATTCGAAGAAACACCGGCCAGAAATCCTCTTTCCCTTAAACCATTAATGGCTTCTCTGACCTCATCGCTGAAACTGCTGGCAAAAAAGCCCTCTTTCTTCATTTCTTCAAAGAGAGCGGCCTTTTCAGTATTAGTGGGCTCACCCGGGAAGATTATCTCAAGCTGCTGATGGAACGGAACCCCTGAGGTCTGTAAATATCTTTCCCTCGCGGCCTCAAAGCTTTCTTCAGGATGAAATTTGCTTATTATACGGCCGGCTATATCCGCAAACCCCTCCATCGTGTCAACCAGAGTGCCGTCAAAATCGAATAAGAACGCTTTAGCTTTTTTCATGTCATTTCTTTCTTGTTTGAATTTTTTCAAATGCTGAAAGCTGCAAGATACGCCTTTATTAATCATTGGACTTAGCAGCTTCCTTAATTATCATTAAAATAGTATCAAGCTAAAGATTCAATCGTTTTTTAACTCACAGCGGGAAATCTGTCTTTAAAAATAAGCTTTTCTTCCCTTTCTGCTTTCGCTCTGCCGCAACATCCAAATTTTTAAAAGTTGATATCATGAGTATCCAGTTGGTTTGATTATTTGTTGACATTGAGATTAATGAAACATCCTCATAAATACTGATGGGACGATATCCAATTTTGATAACATTACCGCACTGCTCGTATTCGATACCTGAAGAGTTGGCAGAATATATCGCTCTCTCGGACTTCGAACTGTTTACAGGCACGGACACATGCGCTGAAAACATTTTTGACTTTCCCGATACAGCGGCCATTCTGAAATCGCGTATTAACCGTCTAATACTTGATATTGACCGGAGCATAAAGTCTGTTAGATCGCGCGACAACGGAATTATGAGGATAAAATCCCTGTCAGGCAGACCGATCTACGCGTCAGGATACTATCCTGACGAACTCGCTATATCAGCGCTAATTGAAAGATATTATGTTCCATTTCACGACGCTCTCTCGAAGATCTTAAAGTCAGGTGAGATAAAGCTGGTAATCGACTGCCACACAGTTGACGCTGTTGCCCCTGCCACGCTTGATGACGCGGGAAAGCCGCGCCCCATCGTTTCCGTAAGCGGCATCGTAGAAACAACTGACGGCAAAGTTGAAACAATAATACCAGAGAAAGCTGGTTTTTTAAGAGGCAGACTCTCTGACGCGCTCGAGTCAAGGGGAAGCAGCATAGTAAAAGATAATGGAACGAGAACGGTTCCGGCTTCAGGCATAATCGCAGCAAAATGCCTGAAGGCCGGAATTCCGTATCTTAAAATATCAGTCTCAAAATGTCTCTTTCTCAATGAAGAGTTTTTCAGCTACGAATACCTGAAAGTTGATGAGATCAGGCTGAAAGAGCTCCGCTCAATTATCTGGAAAGAGATAGAAGAGTGGTTTTCCGCTTCTTTCTGACTCTATTACTTCTCTTCCTCATCAGTTTCTGTTTCACTGGCCTTTCTGAATTTCTCTGCCATTCTGATATTTGCCTGAAGGACCTTCGGATCAGCCATGTACTTGCTGAGGGAATTCATCATTCTCACCGAAAGCTCTTCAGCGGTCTTTTCAAGCCTGTCCATCTGCTTTTTAAGCTCTTCCGGGAGCTTATCGTCGTCTTTCATTTCAGGGTACTTATTGTTCAGCTCCTTGCCTTTGACAGCGAATTCAAGCATGCGGTCGCTGTATTTGTCGATAAGAGAGGCAACCTCGCCGGCATCCTTGGCCTTTTCAAGCTCTCCGGCATACCAGTTCTGATACTCAATGACCTCATCAACATACTTTCTGACATCGGGATACTTCTCTTTAGAGCAGCCCGCCAAAACCGCAATAAACGCTCCCAAGAGCAGGCAGGCTGTTTTTTTTGTAATAGTATTCATCTTTTCCCTTCGATTTTAATTTATTAAGAGTTTCTCTTTGTGTTTCTGGCGATATCAGCAAAAACACCGATCTGCTCAGCAACAAGATATGAGAGGAACAAAAATACAAATCCGAAAACAAGGGCCGCAGCCAGACCAGTAAGGCCTGCCTGAACTCCAGAACCGTCGAAGAATGGGATCATCCTCAGGACCATTCCGCCCTGCTGTGTAAGGGAAACAAGGAAGCCGGCGATGCCAGCGAATATACTCACGCACAGAGCTATCTCACCCGCAAGGCGTGTAATAATGACAGAAACAGGAATCACAATATAATCTTTTGATTCTGGCAAATCAATAATTGCATCAGCCTTGATAAGAACCATGTTTATGATTGCATATACGAACACAAGCGAAAGAAGCATAAGAATGGAAAGGACAAGCACAAGAGCGCCGGACATTTTAAATACCATTTCCCAGGCAAAGGCCCACCTGTACAGAAAACCAAGAATAAACACAGCAGCGGCTATTCTCAAAAACCATGCAAAAACAAGCTTGATGATACGTCCCTGCGCAAGTAACGCAATGAACGGCTTCAGAATGAGAACCTTGTCCGTAACTTTTCTGATTTTTTCTTCCATAAAATCCCCCGTTATTTAATTATTATCAGCACTTGCCGTCCAATCGATAAACAGCTCTGAAAAAACGATTCAGCGCCTGCCCGCTTACTCACAGGAGCAGGCCTATCAGAAAGGCGTCCCGCAGAAGGCGGGACTTATTTTCAGTGTGCTAATTTTTATATTTACAACTTATAGGCGGGATTCACATATAATGTAAAGCCTTATTCAAAAGTTTGTTCTTTTTTTGCGTACTATTAGTGCCTGTTCTTCAGCCAGGGCCCTGACATGGAGAACACATTTTAACAGAAGTCATGGCATTGAATATAGTCATAAGCGTTTAAGGCAGCGGTTGCCCCATCAGCTGCGGCAGTAACGATCTGCCTCTTTGATTCGGACCGCACATCCCCCGCCGCGAAAAGCCCGTCCACGCTGGTTCGCATCCCGCTGTCGACAATCACCTCACCCTTATCATTTAAGATTTCATAAGGCAAAAAGGATGAATTGGGCTGATATCCGATGAAGATAAAGACACCGTCAATATTAAGCTCTGACCTCTCACCGCTCACTGTATTTTCAAGAACAAGACCCTCGACACTATCCACTCCCTTCACCTCGACCGGCTTTGAGTTATAAACCGGGACAATCTTCTCAGAGGCGAAGACCCTCTTCTGAAGAATATCCGCTCCACGAAAGCTTTCGCGCCGGTGAATGAGATAAACCCTGGAAGAAAAACCCGTCAGAAAAAGGGCCTCTTCAAGCGCGGTGTCACCGCCGCCGACAACAGCGGTTATTCTGTTTTTAAAAAATGCGCCGTCACATGTTGCGCAGTATGAAACTCCTCTGCCTGTCAGGCGCTCTTCCCCTTCGATCCCGAGCTTTTTGAGCGACGCACCGGGAGCGGCAATCACGGTTTTTGACCTTACTTCGGTACCATCCGAAAATTTAACTGTGAAAAGATTTGTTTCATCGTCTTTCAACAGGGATGAAACAGAGGCTGAAGTTATATCGGCCTCAAGACGCCTGGCCTGTGCCTCCATAGCCGACATGAGCTCCCATCCCGCT
This sequence comes from Spirochaetota bacterium, assembly GCA_963663865.1. Taxonomy (GTDB): domain Bacteria; phylum Spirochaetota; class UBA4802; order UBA4802; family UBA5550. Next base: position 1,293,138 of record OY760686.1, on the reverse strand, counting down.
ACAGGCTTCTCGAACCCCGGATAGTTTTCTACCTCAAACGTTTTCATGACCTGACCACCGGGCGAGTACATTTCTACAAGAACAGCCGACAGCCCCGCCCTCACCGCATAAATAGACGCGGTAAGCCCGGCCGGGCCTCCGCCTATGATTACAATATCTTTCATTTAATTTCCTTTCGGGATATACTCAGCTGGCTGCAGATTCCGGATTCATCCCTCAATTAGTTCAACCCTGTCCTCTCCAGAACCGCCCGGTTTGAGAAATACCGACACCTGATCCTTAATAGAGGTCTCAATACGCTTTCCGCAGAAGTCAGGCTGAATGGGCAGCTCACGGTTGCCTCTGTCTACAAGACAGAGGAGCTTAATGGCACCGGGCCTGCCGAAGCTCATGAGTGTTTCTATTGCGGCTTTAGTAGTCCTTCCTGTAAAAAGAACATCATCGACAAGAAGAATTGTCATCTTGTTGATATTGAAATCAATAAGCGTTTCCCTGATTACGGGAAGCACTCCTCTTGTCGCCAGATCATCACGATAGAAGGTAATATCAAGAATCCCGTGTTTAACGTCCCTGCCGGATGCTTTCTCAACACACGCGCGAATACGGTCGGCGAGTTCAATACCGCTCGACTGAATACCCACAACGGCAAAGCGTTCAATATCGTCAATACCGTCATACACCGCTCTGCCGAGGTTTTCAATTGTTTCATCAATTTCACTGCTGTTAAGAATCAGCTTTTCCGGCATATCATCTGACCTCTTTGTGATACTCCTGAATCGGTTTTACCGAAAGCACCTTTTTCCTTCTTACTGTCAGTATTCCGTTAATTGCCGCCCTGGCCGCCGGTATTGTGGTCATTATTGGAATATGATACCTGACAGCGGCCTGTCTGATAGAAAAGGCATCATCTTTGGACAACTTCCCTTCAGGAGTATTGATTATGAGGCTGATTTCCTCATTTTTTATCATATCTACAACATTGGGCCGCCCTTCGCTGACCTTGTAGACCCTGTCAACTGGAATACCGTTTTCAGTGTAGAACTCAGCCGTGCCCTCGGTTCCCACAAGTCTGAAGCCGGCTTCGTGCAGGCTTTTCACCTCGGGAAGCAGCATGTCTTTCGACTTGCGGTTAATGCTCAGAAAAACGCATCCGCTCACCGGCAGCCTGTCGCCCGCCGCCAGCTCAGCCTTGTAGAAGGACTCGCCGAACTCGTCTGAAATCCCCATAACTTCGCCGGTTGACTTCATTTCAGGAGAAAGAAGCGTGTCAACTCCGGGAAACTTATTGAACGGCAGGACGGCCTCCTTCACGCTGATGTACGGGAATGTTTTCATCTCGGTGTGGCCGATTTCCTTGAGTGTTTTACCAAGCATGACCCTTACGGCAACCTTCGCGAGGGGGACGCCGGTCGTTTTTGAAACAAAGGGAACTGTCCTTGAAGCTCTCGGATTAACCTCGATAACATAAAGCCTGTTGTCCTTGATCGCGTACTGGATATTCAGAAGACCGATAACTCCGAGTTCAATGGCAAGAGCCTCGGTGGTCTTCTTTATGCTCTCTTTCATCTCGTCAGTTATTGACATGGGGGGGATAATGCATGCCGAGTCACCGGAGTGGACACCGGCCTCTTCAACGTGTTCCATGATGGCGCCGATATAGACGTCCCTGCCGTCGCTTACAGCATCGACATCAACCTCTACAGCATCTTCAATGAAATCGTCTACCAGAATCGGGTGTTCCGGTGAAAGGTCGACCGCCGTTTTAATATAGTTAACAAGGCTTGATTCATCATAGATTATTGCCATAGCCCGGCCGCCCAGAACATAGGAGGGCCTGACCAGAACAGGATAACCTATCTTTCCGGCAATAGCTATCGCGTCGTCCTGATTGAAGGCAATTCCATTCTCAGGTTGCAGCAGGTTGAGTTTCTCTACAACCTCCGCGAAACGCTCGCGGTCTTCAGCACGGTCAATGGCATCAGGGGGAGTCCCGATTATCTTAACGCCATTATCCTCAAGAAGCCTGGCAAGACGTAGAGGGGTTTGCCCTCCGAACTGAACGATAACTCCGTCAGGTTTTTCATTTTCATATATATGCAGAATATCCTCAAGGGTAAGAGGCTCAAAATACAGCCTGTCAGAGGTATCATAGTCAGTTGAGACGGTCTCAGGGTTAGAATTAACCATTATTGACTCAACGCCCTCATCCCTCAGCGCGAAGGAAGCGTGACAGCAGCAGTAGTCGAACTCTATTCCCTGCCCGATTCTGTTGGGACCGCCGCCCAGTATCATTATTTTTTTTCTATTTGTCGGAGCAGCCTCGTCGTCACCGTCATATGAAGAATAATAATACGGCGTGTAAGCCTCAAACTCTCCGGCACAGGTATCTACCAGACGGAACCCTGGAATAAGGTCATTTGTCTTTCTGAACGCCCTCACCTCGTTTTCATGTTCCTTCAGGGTTTTTACATACTCCTTGTAATAAGGCGTTCCCTTGCGGTACAATGCCGTCAGCTTGTCTCTGTGAGCGAGAAAACCGAGCTGCCTGTCAGAAAAACCGAGCTCCTTCATCTTTCTGACATTAGCGGCGGTATATCCCTGTTCAGAAACCTCTTTCACAAAGAGCTTTTCGGCCTGATATATCTCATACAGCTGGTTTAAAAACCATGGGTCAATCGTAGTTAGCTTCTGTATCCTTTCGACACTCCAGCCCTGATAAAAAGCCGCCTTGATGTAGAATATTCTGTCCTCACGGGCCGTAATAAGTTCAGACTCTATCACTGCCTGACGGTGCCTCTCTGGAAGCGAGTTTATCATCTCATCAATTTTAAGATTGCCATCCGCCCCAAAGCCGTACCTGTCAATCTCCAGAGAGCGGAGAGCTTTCTGCATGGATTCTTTAAAAGTTCTCCCGATTGACATTGCCTCTCCGACCGACTTCATCTGCGTCCCGAGAGTGGTGTTTGCGCCCTCGAACTTCTCAAAAGCCCATCGGGGAGCTTTAACTACAACATAGTCAATCGTCGGTTCAAACGATGCGGGCGTTTCTCTCGTAATGTCATTTCTGATCTCATCAAGCGTCAGCCCCACAGCGAGCTTTGCCGCGATCTTTGCTATCGGGAAACCTGTCGCCTTGGAGGCAAGCGCCGAACTTCTGCTCACCCGCGGGTTCATTTCAATAACTATAACGCGTCCATCGGCCGGGTTAACCGCGAACTGAATATTTGATCCGCCTGTATCTACGCCGATTTCCCTTATTATTCTGATCGACATATCGCGCAGGTTCTGATATTCACGGTCGGTCAATGTCTGCTGCGGAGCGACAGTGATGGAATCACCGGTATGTATACCCATCGGGTCGAGGTTTTCTATCGAACAGATTATTACAACATTGTCTTTTCTGTCACGCATTACCTCAAGCTCGTATTCCTTCCATCCAAGAACAGACTCTTCAAGAAGAACCTGACTTATCGGTGATTCATCAAGCCCCCTCTTCACGAGTTCAACAAAGTCTTCCTTGTTGTATATTATGTTACCGCCTGTCCCTCCAAGTGTAAACGCGGGCCTGACTATCAGAGGAAGCTTGATTCGCTCAAGGACCTCAAGAGCCTCCTCAATGGAAGAAGCAAGTCCTGATTCCGGAACTGAAAGGCCTATGTCTATCATCGCCTTTTTAAAGAGCTCCCTGTCCTCAGCCTTTTTGATTGATTTAATATTGGCGCCGATAAGCTCAACGCCGTATTTGTCGAAAACTCCCATGTCGGCAAGATTCATCGCAACATTGAGCGCCGTCTGGCCGCCAACAGTAGGCAAAACAGCGTCCGGTCTTTCTATCTCAATTATTTTTTCAACTACGTCTGGAGTGATGGGCTCAATATAGGTCTTGTCTGCAAGGTCGGGATCGGTCATTATGGTGGCGGGATTGGAGTTGATTAAAACAACCGTGTACCCTTCTTCCTTAAGTGACTTACACGCCTGAGAGCCAGAATAGTCAAACTCGCATGCCTGTCCGATTACGATCGGCCCTGAACCTATAATAAGTATTTTTTTTATGTCCTCTCGCTTCGGCATTGTCACCTCTGATTTATTTACGTTATGATATTATGAAAGATGCCGGCCCAATTTTCAATAACAATCAGTAAAAAAAAACCGGAAAAAATCATTTCTCCGGCATCCCGAACCGCTCTCGATAGCGCTGCCGGAGCTGTAACTGTTTTAAGTTAGGTGATTTTCAGGCGGTTCTTTTGTCAATAAAATATCCTTTAAGCCCCCTAAAAAGCAGCAAAGCCCCCTTTATTTCGAGAAGCAAAACCGAATTGCTGTCTTATGGATAATATAGGCCAATTCAACACAGGTAACTTTTTCTTGCTGACTGAGCTTCGTACAATATCACGGAAAGCCATATCAGCCGGAAGAATTGCCTCTGCCTGCAGCCTTGCATTACGCAGCAATCGGTGAATATGAAAGCGATTCTGCTGAAATAAAACCTATATTGCTTGACTTAACGGCTATAATGTTGGCGTTTAACTATTAAAAGAGCAACAATACCTGATAACTGGTGCAGCTTAATGAATAAAGAACAGAAATTGATCGAAAAGAAGAAGATTATAATCAATGCCCTCAAGCGCCTTCTGGAGCGGAGAGTGTACTCTCAAATATCAATTGAGGACGTCTCTGTTGAAGCCGGTTTTTCCAAGGGAGGACTCAGACATTACTTCCCGACGAAGGAAGAACTTTTTTTTGAACTCATTGAAGACTTTTTTAAACAGATTGAAGTTGACAGCGTCGGCATCACAAAAGGCCTCGATCCGGACGACCGGGCGTTTATTTCGACTTTGTTCGGCATAGAACGCTTTCTGCTGCATAAACAAAACATAAGGCTGTTCATCAACATTATTCTCTACGGATTTGAAGATGAAAAGATTATGGATAGAATTCGGAGCTTTCTCCGCACCCACCTTAACATGTGCGGGGACATTCTTAAATCCGGAAATGGCGCTGAAGATGACAAGGACATCCTGAAGGGCAGGCTTGTTCAGATTATACTTCTCTGTGCCGGTCTCTTCGAAACAATTGATCCCGTAGACATTGAACCAAGAGAACTCATATCGCTCATTCTCAAAATGGCTAAGCCTGAAAACGTCGTCTAAAAGGCAGTAAGGGCGGCCCTGATAAAGCTCGTTACGGGCGCCTGTTCCCGTGAATCTTCAATCGTGTCTCTGAGGTCCTTAACGAGGCCTTCCGTCTCGTTCATCAGCGTGTCATCCCCGACCAGTCTTCCAAGCGTGCTCCTGTCAGTATTCAGTTTTTCAGAAAAAATCCTGAGATTATAAATCGATGCATTGATATTCGCGCGATTATCATCAATAAGTGAACCGATTGACCGCATAACATCGTTGAGCCTGCCTTCAAACTGAAAGCTGTCAGGGAGCTCATTTAACGGCCGTCCATCGCTGTTTTTTTTAGTACCGGGATCGATATTTATCTGTTTGCCTCCCAGCACAGCGTTTGTGTCTATACTTATGACATAGTTCTCATAAACAGGGAACTCTCTGTAAACCTTCAAAACAGTCTCCACCACTCCTTCATGAAGGGCTATATCCTCCACCTCGCCGGACAGCACACCCTTAACAAAAACCCTGTCTTTTACAGAAAGTCCGCCTACATCGCTGAAAAGGACACGAAACTCCCTGAGCTCTTTCCCCTCAAACGGGTCCTGCCCCATTAATATCGTGTAATATCCAAGAATAGCCATTGCTGCTATGAAAACAATACCAACTGATATTTCTATTCCTCTCATTCCTTTCATGCCATACCTCCATATAGTATAAAGTATTAAAAAAGCCTGCCCCTGTCAGGAAACATCGATCGGCCCGGTAATCTCTCCACGGACGAATTGCCTGACAACAGGGTGCTCCGATTCCCTGATTCTTTCAGGAATATCACACTGTACTATTTCGCCTTTATACAAGAACGCGATTCTGTCAGCGAGAAAATAGGCGCTTTCCATATCGTGGGTAACAACAACGGAAGTTACACCGAAATCATCCTGCATTTTTTTTATAAGGACGTTTATGGCTGTCGCCATGACCGGATCAAGGCCGGAAGTAGGCTCATCGTAGAGTATTATTTCCGGCTCTCTTACAAGCACTCGTGCAAGACAGACCCTCTTCTTCATGCCTCCGCTTATCTCAGCGGGCATTTTATCCGCTGCGTCCGCAAGCTGCAGAAGGCGCAGACGGTCCTCAACTCTGCTGTAAACCTCATCCTTCTTCATGGTCCCACGTTCAATAAGAGGAAGAGCCACATTCTCCCTGACATTCAGCCAGTTAATAAGCGCTCCAGACTGAAACACAAGCCCCATTTTCCCCCTGAGCTGTTTAATGGTATTTCCTGAAGCCCCGTTAATCTGCACTCCGTCTATCAGAACCTCTCCATAATCCGGCTCAAGAAGTCCCGACATGTGCCTTATCGTCACAGTCTTGCCCGTTCCGGACATACCTATTATGACCAGGGTTTCGCCCCGCTCAATCTTAAGGGACAGATTATCCAGGACAGTTACTCCGTTAAATGCCTTTGTTACATTTACGAGCTCAATCATATCCTGCCTCTGAAAAACAATCCGGTTATAAAATATCCTACAATAAGCACCATGATAAACGCGTTTACTACAGAATCCCTCGTAGCCTTTCCGACACCGATTGCGCCATTCTCCGCTTTAAGTCCGTTTGCACAGCTCAAAACAGCAGCGAGCATTCCAAACACGGAGGCCTTCAGCAGCCCCACGTAAACCGCTTTGAAATTGAGGGCAAGCAGAGCCTGCTGATAATAGACATCAAGTGAAACGCCGATGATATTGACGGCCACAACTGCTCCTCCAACGGCTCCGGCAACAGTCACATACACAGCTGCAACAGGCATCATAAGAGACATAGCGACTACCCTGGGCATGACTAAAAACTTCACAGGACTTATCGACATCACCTCAAGAGCGTCAATTTCTTCTGAAACCTTCATTGTGCCTATCTCTGCGGCTATTGCGGCTCCGACAGAAGCAATAACGATAATAGCGGCTATGAAAGGTCCCATTTCTCTTGTCAGTGTGGCAACAATAAGCCTGCCCACGAATTTCTCCTGGCCGAAGTTTTTCATTTCAAGACCGGTCTGAATCGCCAGAATCATTCCCGTAAAAACGCCGACTATCGTCAAGACCGGAAGTGTTTTCACCGCAGTAAAATACATCTGCTTGATTACCTCGTGCCTGCGGGAAAAAATATTTTTTAGATAAAAAATCGTTTTACTCAACAGTACCACGCAATAGCCGGTAAAGAGGACCTTCTGGAGAGCGGAACTTCCGATGCTTCTGACCCTTTCTTTAAGGCTGAGATTTACCGGTCTGGTGTATTTAAAAAGGTTCACCGTTATAACCTCCCCGTGAAAGAGAAAGTGTCAGGAACATCCCTGAACTGTTGAAAAGAGCTAACACATATTGTCGGCCCATAGTGAGTTTTTACAGCTTCGGCTTCTTCGGGCGGGAGATTTGCCATTTCAGGCTCCGCATCACCAACACTTATCGGGAACCAGAACAAGGAGAGTGTCTTCCCCTCACTGTTATGTTCATACGAAAACATTCCGAAAGGCAGAAAGCTCATTCTGGCAACTCTGCCATGTCTCGATTTATAGCTGAACACGAAAGGCACAGCGTTTTCAAAATAGTCATCTCCCCATCTCTGAAAGTATGTCCTCATGAGCAGCCCCATGCTTCTGTCTCCCTTACCGTTATTTCTGTACTCGAAAACTGACCAGAGGGGCTCATACATCCGCTCATAACCTTCCTTATCCCGCATTGGAAGTAACGACAATGTATTAAAAGAAAACGCCCCTGATTCATCATACTCAAGGCTGAAGACAGGCCACATCTTGAAATATCTCCACCAGCTGCCGTGTTCGGCGTCAGGCTTAATAAAGTCTTTCTTTCGGTACCAGAATATTAGAGCCGCTGTGTGGTAATCGGACTTATATGTAGAGGTTTTTTTTGTAAGCCTGAAGTAAAGCGGGGTCACAAACATTGTTTCATTTCCTTCATAAGTATAGCTTCCGTAAAAAGGAAAGAATATCCGTTTCCTCATGCGGGGACTATCTGACTCTCCGATCTGAACAAAAGGCCATGGAAGATGGTACTCACTGTGCCCTCTGTCACGGTCATATCCCCAGGCGAAAAAGGGCCACAGAATTGTCCAGGAGGATATTTTTCCTGAATCGCTCCACTTGCGGCCCAGAACAGGGAACGCAAAAAACATGTAGCGCGTGTCCTGCCTGAAATAGACTTCCTCATAGTTGAACAAGAGGAGAAAAGAGTATCTCTGATATCTGTCTTTTTTGAAAGCATGCGAGTAAAAGGGCAGTATCCTGAATTCATCCCTCTTCGCGCTTCCTCCAATTCTCACAAGAGGCCAGAGAATTCCCCGTGCTTTGTAGTCGAGGTGCTCATAGCTGTAGTATATGGGTACAAATGATAATGCGGTATACGCAAGCGATGTCCAGGAAAACAGCGATGCCGGAGGATACAGGAAAAAAAGCAAAAATCCCGGAAAGAACCAGGTGCTTATCCTGTCACGGCCCAGTTTGCCCCTGACGGTTCCGCCCAGAGGCCATAGCATGAAATAATTATCGCCGGGTGACTCACCACGGCCGTAGTAGACAAAGGGAAACATGATAAGATCTTTCTCTGCCCCGGAACCTGTTACGCCGTGAGAATTCCAGTTCCATAGTCCAAACAACATTGAAGAACTTGTATTTTCAGGCTTCGAATAGCTCCAGAATAGGAAAGGCATCATTGAAGCAGTAAAAGAAGTCCTGTCAGCCGGATTTTTATTCTTCAGGTAAAATGGACGTACAGCCGTGAAGCTGTCCATGCTTGAGATATCTTTTTCATAAAGAAACCACCACCAGTCCGTTCCGGTAGAAACGGCTCCTGCTGAAGAGACTACGGTTAAGACGAATAAAACCGGAACAAGGAATCTCTTGAATAAAACCTTACACATCAAACCAGGATCCTTTCTGTTTCGTAATCGGTCATGTTACCCTCCTGTTAATATTTTACAACAGTAATATTTATTTAAAATGAACAATACAAAAAAACACCAAAAAGTGAAGAAAAACCAGTGATAATAGTCATTTATCTTACCATGTCATAATTTCATTATGGCGAGTCGATCGGTAATGTTTTTTGCTGTCACCTGCTAAGATTTAATTGACACTTAACAGGCGTAGTAGTAGGATTATCAGTGAACGGTACAGCCCGCAGCTGATTCAGCCGCTATCGGAGGACTAAATGAAAAGAAGCTCAGCACTTTTTCTCACACTTTGCTTTATTATCCCTGCGTATTCACAGGAAAGCGACAACACAAAGACGCCGCCCACAGCCGAAGAGATTGGGGACAAGGTATACTTTGAAACCGTCCTTGAGGATTTTGAATCCACACAATTCACAACGGAGAAGAACCTCAAGTTTTCAGTCACAAGGAACCAGAAGGGTGAACTGGCCATAAGAGATGTCTACCCTGCTCCGGTATCTAATTCCAAAAAGTATCTTGGAGTAAAGATGTTCGGCAAGTACGGGGATGTTTTCAAGATAATACCCGAAAAGGAACTGATAATCAACAAATACTGCCGGACACTCTCACTCTGGGTTTACGGAAAACGCTTCGCCGGTGAGATCTCGCTGATACTGCAGGACGCTGATAAACGAAATCACCGCATTATCCTGGGATCAACAAATTTCCTCGGGTGGCGCAAAATGATAGTCAGGCTTGACTCAGACATCAAGCAGGAGGACGACTACCTCAGCCAGAAGAGGTCTATGAAGGTTATGGAGATTCAGTACAGGCCCGCCAACAGGACCGTTCAGCCGGTCTGGCAGTTCTTCTACCTTGATGATCTGACCGCTATGGTAAGAGAAAAATACACCGACCGTCAGAGCGACGACTGGTAAAAACAATACAACGGCCCTGCTCAGGGGCCGTTTTTTTCTTTTAAGTGAGCCGGCAGTGCAACCGCGGCGGGCCTGCCCGTGAAGCCGCTGTTGGTGTTCATGACAAACCTTGTGCCGTAAATCCTTTCCAGAAGAGTTTCGTCAGCATTTTCCGCCGGGCCGTCGTAGACTATTTCCCCGGCTTTAAGAGCTATTATCCTTTCCGAGTATGAAAGAGCCAGATTGAGGTCATGAAGAACCGCTATAATCGTCACTCCCTCATTGTGCATTCTGTAGAGCGTATCCATAACCCTTACGGCATTAGCCGGATCAAGGTGGGAAACCGGTTCATCAAGAATCAGCGCTTCTGCCTTCTGCACGAGTGCGCGGGCTATCTGCGAGAGCTGGAATTCTCCGTCAGATATCTCGTTGAGTCTCTTTCCGGCGAGATGCTCGATTCCGCACATGCGCATTGCGGCGAGCAACCTTTCACCTGAGGCTCCATCCCCCCCCCAAAAAAAATATGTCCCCGCGGGAAAAAGCCCGAAGGATACAAAATCATGTACCGTGTAAGCCGGCATTGAGGCTTCTCGTGGAAAAACAGCAGCGATTCGCCGGGAAAAGGCCTTTCTGTTCCATTTAGCGATCTCTTCGCCGCAGAAGTCGATTTTACCCTGATAACGCTTCATAAATCCGCAAAGTGACTTGACCAGGGTGCTCTTACCCGCTCCGTTAGGGCCGATTATTGATACAAATTCGCCCCTGCCGATTTTGCAGCTTATACCGCGCAGAACATCGCTGGCCGAGTACCCTGCTTTCAAACTTTCTATGTCGTATAGTATGTTCAATCAACTCCCCTGCCCTGAAGAGTATAAATCAAAAAGAAGGCGCCGCCGGCCAGGCCGGTGATTATTCCGGAAGGTATCTCATAGGGCGGAAGAACTGACCTGCCCGCGGCGTCCGCGATTACAAGAAACACTCCGCCGGCAGCCGCACTCAGCGGAAGCAGCAGCCTGTGAGCAGGACCATAGACCATCCTGATAATGTGAGGGACAATGAGACCCACAAAGCCTATTACTCCGGCCAGCGCGACTGTTACCGCGGCGAGGCCCGAAGCGGCCATAAAAAGCGATCTCTCCGTACCTGCTGATATTCCCAGACCGGAAGCAAACCTGTCCCCGAATGATATTATATCAAGATGGCGGTGATGAACCGCAATAATAAAAAACAAGATTGCCGAAAGAGCGGACCCCGCGGCCAGTATTTCGTAACGCGCCATTGAGAGATCACCCATGAGCCACATGACAGCACGGTGAACGCTTCCGGGCCCTGAAAACGCATATATTATCATTACCGCAGACGTACACATGAAGCCAAGGGCTATTCCGGCAAGGATCAGTCGCGCTGAGCCGAATGAAAGCCTTGCTGAAAAAACAAAGATTATTAAAACTACAGCTGTGCTTCCAGCGAATGCAAACAGTACAACAGCGGCAAAGGGGAGCGAGAGCGCAATAGCAGCGGCGGACCCTACAGCCGCTCCGCCTGAAACACCCAGCATATACGGCTCAGCAAGCGGATTTCTGAAAAGAGCCTGAAAAACACAGCCGCTCACTGAAAGCGACGCCCCCGCAAGAAGCCCCATTAAAAGCCTGGGTATTCGAAGTTTCAGCAATATATCGTAATCTGTTCCGCCGCCTCCTGTTAAGATAGTAAGCATTTCATGCGGACTGTATATCCTGTCTCCAAGGCACAGCGCTGCCGCGATTAGCCCCGTTAGAAACACAGCAGCGGCGGTTTTTTTCGGAAGCTTCATTTCAGCCTGCTCCCTGCAATAGCTGATATCTGTTTAACTGAAGCTATATAGTCAGACGGGGTGTAATAAGCGATGTTTTCATCGGATATTTGCACTATCCTCCTATTGATTACGGCGGGCAAAGAAAACCCCTTCAGCAGCTCTGTTATAAAAGCGGGCCCTTCATTCATAACGATTATTATATCCGGCCTGGTGCGGACAATAGCTTCAGCAGACACAACGGGATAGGCCGTTCCAAGACCTTGAAAAGCATTCTTCAGGCCGGCGTCCTCAAGGATGCTGCCTATATAAGATTTACCTGAAACTGTAACAAGCGGACGCTGAGATACCAGAAAAACGGCCGTCATTGCTCCCCGGCGGCTGATTTTTTTCAATTTATTTTTATATAGCTTAACCTTGTGCTCACCCAGTTCTTTTCGTCCGAACAGCACGGCGAGGTCAATGTAGTTATTGCACAGTGTCCGGAAGTCCGTGTTTGATGGAAACATTTTGCATTTCATTCCAGCCGAAATGATTCTGGAAGTCTTCTGGATTGCTGAATCTTCTTCTGAGAATAAGACGATATCCGGAGTAAGTGAGATTATTTTTTCGATGGAAGGGTTCATAAGAGTACCGACCACTCGTGCTCTGTGACCGTAATCAGGACAATACGAGGTGACACCCACAAGCCTGTCACCGAGGCCCAGATCAATCATCTGTCTCGTTATTGAGGGCGAAAGAGATACCGCCCTCTCTGGAAAGTCAGTTCCGGGAAAAACCGATACAGTCGACACAAGGGCAGTCAAAATTATCCCCGGTATAATTCTCAACATGACAGAACTCCACTCTCTTCATTAAAAGCCATGTTACAGAATTCAAACGCCCGCCGATATGACAAGGACAATTTCCGGGACCAATCTCAAGCCCGCATACATCAGACCAGGGTTACTATTTTTTCCTCTCTCGCGCATTTTATGCAGAACCGGCCTCCGGCTTTCCCCGGCTCGGCGGGAACAAAAAAATAGTGCTGTTGTTCAAGATCTTTGCCGCACTTAACGCATTTCATTGTTTTCTCCTGATATATGTGGAAGGTATATGCAGTGTTTTCATTTCACACCACAGTTTAATTGTCGGCTTCAACTCAGAGCGGAAAAAGAATTTATTCAATAATTTTCATTGTCCACGCCAGCCCCGACCAACTTTCCTCCATTTTTACAGAAAGGATACTAATTTTTTAGCATAGTTACATTTGACATATAGGCTGTGTCGGGGTATTATCTTAAATTCTCCGGCTGATTTTTTGGAAAATTGTGTTTACAGTACAGGCAGTTTTTTTATTATCATCAAATATTTCGTTTATTGGGATATTTTAATGACAGAAAAGAAGACTTCTTCAAAAAAGACTGTAGTGAAGAAAAAAGCATCCGCGGTTAAAAAACCAGCGGTCAAAAAAACAGCTATAAAAAAACCGGTCTCTGAGAGCAAAAACAGAGCCAAGCCCAGAAAAAAGACCAATCTTTCCAAGCTCTGTACAGAGATGAATAAAGTGGCCCATGACGCGGTGGACAGGGAGATAATCAAACGTTTTAAAATCATGATTGATACCTGCGAAGAGGACATTACCAAGACAAGCCTCACCGCCGTTGTAAAAGAACCGACTGGCATTGACCTTTCATCTTTTCATGAAAGTCTACAGCCCTACATTAAGCATTATCTCTTTATGCTGAAAAGGTCAAAATCAAAATAGCACCACCCTCCCCGAACTCAGGGACGCAATATAACATTAATAACCGGGTATATTATGACAGAGGAAAGAAAAATTATTGTACTCCTGGGAGACGGTATGGCTGACCTTCCAATAGATTCTCTGGGCGGAAGGACCCCTCTGCAATACGCCTCGACCCCCAACATGGATAGAGTCGCCTCAGAGGGAATCACCGGTATGGCAAAAACAGTTCCGGACGGGATGCAGCCGGGAAGCGATACGGCCAATCTCTCTGTTTTCGGTTATAATCCTGAAAAATTCTATACGGGCCGGGCCCCTCTCGAAGCCCTGAATATGGGAATTGAACTCGGACCGAATGACGCTGCTTTTCGCTGCAACCTTGTCAACCTTTCCGGCGATGTAATGGCTGACTTCAGTTCCGACCACATTGATTCCGACTTCACCCGGATCATCATTGATGAGCTCCGTGCCAATATCAAAATAGATGGAATCGAATTCTATCCCGGGGTTTCATACAGAAACATTGTAATCTGGCGGAACTTCCCATTTTCTGAGATTACATCCACGACCCCGCCGCATGATATAACCGATCGAGAAATTCAGCCATATCTTCCGGAAGGCGGCGGTGCAGATGTATTACGCGAATTGATGGCACTGTCCTCGCGTATAATATCTGAGTCAGCTGCAGTAAAAGAAGCTGAAGGCAAGTACAGGGGGAATCCGACATCCATTTGGCTCTGGGGAGGCGGACGCAAACCGGCAGTTACGACACTGGAACAGCGCTTCGGTCTGAACGGATATACCATTTCTGCGGTTGACCTCATCCACGGAATCGGACGCGCGGCCGGTCTTAGCCCCTATCCTGTCAATGGGGCTACCGGATACATCGACACAAACTATTCCGGAAAGTCGAATGCGCTCAAGTCAGCACTGAAAAAAGGTAATTTTGTGTATCTGCACGTTGAAGCGCCTGACGAGTCAGGCCATGAAGGGAGCCTGGAACACAAGCTGAGAGCCATTGAGGACTTTGATTCAAAAATAGTCGGCCCGGTTCTGGAAACCGTCTCCTCTTACGACAAGTACTCCCTTCTGATCATGCCCGACCATCCTACACCGGTTTCAATCCGAACTCACACCTCCGACCCGGTTCCATTCTGCATGCAGAGAACCGGAGGCTGGACTGACGGCAGCCTTGCAGGCAAAACTGCCCCTCGTTTCAATGAAGTAGACTCTTCAACAACCGGCCTTTTTATTGATCAGGCGCACAGACTTCTTGAAATAATGATCAACGGAACACTATAATACTTCATCTCATGGAGGATTGACTTGAGACCAATAGCTTTTATCCTTTCAGCTCTTTTAGTTGCCGGCATCGCAGCAGCGTCGGCTGTTTTTTTTATTGGGGATGATGATCTCGAAGACGCAATTGAGTTTTTTGAAGATGAAGACTACATTCCGGCCATCAGGGCTCTCAACCGCCTCATCCCACTCGCTCAATACGAAGAACTTGAGAAGATATACTACTACAGGGCAAGGGCTGCCAACAGACTTGCTCTGACACTCAATACGGAAAACGCCGATGAACTCATTGCCCTCAAGTCTTCCGCCTCAGCTTCTCCGGAGTATACTGAAGCCTTGAGGAAAATATCGAAATCTGTTTCAGAGATCAACAGTGAACTCGGTACCGACTTTACAGTGGAACCAGGCATTAACGGCGGAAGGATATCCGGTGGAAGCCTGTTTTACGGGGAATTTGCCACAAGGTTCAAAGGCAGCCCGCTGCTTGAATATCTGGATTTTGAAGAGCTTGAAAAAACAATTGCATCAAACAATGCAGCCGCATTACAGGGCATCCTGAACTTTTACAAATCTCATCCGGGCACTCCTTACATCACCCATTTAATCAAAATGCTTTTTGAGGCACTTCAAAATGGATCGGCTTCGACCCAATCCGAGAGCATCGGACTGGAGGTCTTACTTAACAACTTCGCTTCGCGGTACCCGGCAAGCCCCTACACATCAATGATACGCACATGCTCAGGAGACCGCGTCAACCTGAGAGATACATCCCACACCGGAGGTTCAGTAGTGGGGCATGCTGACAACGGAGAAATACTCATGCAGCTTGAAAAATCAATGGATACCACACAGATCGGCGATACTAGGGATTACTGGTACAGGGTATCATCGCTTAGAGGAGCGAGAGGCTGGATTTTCGGTAAATTTCTTAATCCATTCAAAGCTCAGGCTGTATCGGAATCTAACGCTGAGGAAAGCTGGCTTTTTGAAGAACACTTCTCCGGCTGGTCAGATTCAAATACGCCTTCAGCCTGGAACCATATTGACGGAGCCGATAAAACATCAATCGGCTTCATCGCCAGCGGCAATAGCAAAACCGCGACTGTCAAATCGCCGGCTGAAAAGAGAGCCGGTCTTTTCACAAGATTTAATACGACGAGGCTTTTTGCGGTTGAATCAAAGGCAAGGATGAACAGCGGTTCAAATCTTATTCTTTTGGCCTATGTAACAGCGCACCGCTCCGGATACTATGTAATGCTGGACAGCTCATCTATAGATGTGTGCGGGATCAGAATTCCTCTGGATACATCAAGATGGCATACCTACAGGCTGGAAAGAACTGAAGGAGATTACGCCCGGCTGACTATTGACGGGCAGCCGGCATCAGGCATGGTTAAACAGGTTGAACTGCCCGAGATTCTTTCAAACCGGGGTCTCTACTCGCTTTTCTCTGATAAGGGGCAGCCCGCAGACGCTGAAGTCACCTTCATTAAGGCAAGATAATATAAAAGGCAGGCTTGAACCTGCCTTTTATTATTGGTCTATATAAAGTCAATACGTCCAGTTACACCGCCATAAACACTGAAACCGGGTGTTGTATAGCCGGTATTCTCGGTATAATCATTGCCCGTAACATTCTCCATCCGGATATAGGCCTCCAGCCATTCAAACAAATCGTATGAAGCCTTAACGTTCAGGAGCCAATAGCTTTCAAGGGTTACTCCCTCGTTTTCATCCCTCTCTCCGGTATAATTAAACGAAATGTTCAAATTGGCCTTGTCGTCAAGCAGCCCCGCATTGAATTCAGCTGATGCCCTGTGCTCCGGTCTTTTGTACAGCCTTTTCCCGGTATCAAGATTTTCTGTTTTCATGAAAAGGTAACCTGCCTTCAGGTAAGTGCTCTTCGCTATATTCAGTTGAATTGAGCTTTCAATTCCTCTTGAAGTACTTTCACCGACATTGTAATACTGCCCAACCCATGTTACCGGATCTGATGAATACTCAATCTTATTTTTATACTTGCTGTAGAACCAGGTACCGTTTACTACAATCAGTTTCTTTAAGAAAGCCTGCTCAAGCCCGGCTTCCAGAGTTCTGCTCTCTTCAGCTTTCAAGTCTCTGTTCCTTACAGTATATGCATCATCCACATACATCTGATAAAGCGAGGGAGCTTTGAAGCCTGTAGAATACGAAGACTTCAGCCTGGTTTCAAGTAGGGGTACGATAAATGACAGGCCGGTCTGCCAGTTCACCTCTGAACCAAACTCCTTATGATTGTCATACCTGACTGCCGCGTTGTGAAACAGTCTATCTGCTATGCTAAGCATATTCTGTGCATATCCGCTGACGGTCCATGCGCTGACTTCATCCATCCCTGACTCGGTGAAGCCGTCATTATACGACTGAGACATCGAATCACGAAGGTACTCTACACCGGCAGTAAGCGTATCAATATCGCCGATATAGAAATTGTTCTGCATCATAATGTTTACTGAATTTCCCTTGTACCAGCTTGTAAAGGTATAGTCTAAATCGTTGTCCGCGTTTTCATCATCATCTGTCCTTTTGATTCTGTTGTAACCCGCCTTAATGCTGTAGTCCCAAAAGGTAGAGGGAGAATGCTCAAGAACCGCGCCGGTAATAAAACTCTTTTCGGTATCGTTTCTGTCGAGGTCATCGGTTTCAGCGGCATCATCAATCTGAAAATCGCTGGAATTAAACATAAAGCTGTAAGCGAGGTTCATATTATCCTTAAGCTTAATTCCAATTTTTCCGCTGAGCGAATTAGATGAATATGGATCATCATCAGGTTTCAATGAGTCATCTATATCCGCCTGAGAATAACCCTTAGAGTATAGATGAGATGTGCTGAGAGCGTAGCTGAGATTCTTCCATGAACCCGTAAATGATGCAGACTCTCTTGTTGTATTGTACGAGCCGGTTTCAAAATTTACATTAGCTGTATTTTTCTTTGTCCCTTTTAATGTTGTTATATTGATAATACCGCCAGATGCCTGTGAGCCGTAAACTGCACCAGAAGCTCCTCCGATCACCTCAATCCTTTCAACGGATTCAGCCAGCAGATTTCCAAAATCGTAAGCAGCCGATATGCTTGACGGATCGTTGACTCTGACACCGTCGATAAAAACGAGAGTATTTCCAGGATCAGATCCCCTGACGCTGACATATTTAACTTTCCCGCTGATATTAAATGAAACCCCCGGGATGTCAGCGAGAACATCAGCAAGATGGGTGCTGCCCTTCTTTCTGATATCATCAGCTGTAATCACCCTTACTCCTGTTGAAGCAGCATCAGTACTTACCGATATTCTGTTCGGAGTAACGACCACCGTTCCCAGATCTTCTTCTGAAGCTCCGGCATAGACATTCGCATAAAGCGAAAAAACTGCAATAAAAGCTGAAGACAATTTGAATCCTTTCATATAATTCCTCCACACAATCCATCGGGTTTATCCCCTGGATTTAATCTTAGAGCCTGTAATCTAATCTTATCCTGAAAATCAGCTCATCTTCTTTCACTTCCCCGGGAAACTCCGCGAAGGGCATTGCGCTTATGAGTGTCCTCAGAGCAGCCCTGTTAAGTACAGCGTATGGAGTTGACTTGAGAATTGAAGCCCTGCCTTCAAGACTGCCGTCTCTTTTTAATCTAAACAGGATTTCAACCTCACCCTCAAGCCCCCTATCCCGAGCAAGCTGCGGATAGTATTTGTAACGCTTAATCCTCTTCAGAACTATATCCCTGTAGCTGATTTTCCCTAAACTTAAACCCGATTCAATTTTTGCCGTAGATGAGAGAATCTCTTCAACGCTGTTTACTCCATTGCCGCTTAAATCAGAGCCGGCCTTCTCCCTGGAGTCAGCAGTCCCTGAAATTGCACAAACAAATATTGCACTTTCAGGCACAGGTTTGCTTAAACTGGAACCAGCTTCCGGCAACACTGCCTCTTTTGCATTCTCCCCGGATATTACAGGCATTTCACGATCAGCCAGACTAATGCTGCACAGAAGCAAAAAAGCAGCATGAGCAATAGCTGAAACGGTCATCCAGACAATTAGTCGTCCCTCTGTGGGGTCTTTTACCGGCATAAGATAGCCATCCTATTAAACAAAAAAACCCCGTGACTTTACAGTCCGGGGATTCCCTTTTTTATCCGCAGATTATCTTCGCCGCATATTGCTTTTGCATCCGAAAGACAGCGGCAGCATTGCTCAGACAGGTCTTCTGACTTCCGAATCTTCCTACTCGCCTGCCTTCCCGCCCTTAATCAGGACAGTGGCATATCAGGCTTTCGTCCCCGGTTACAGCGGCGGGCCCGTACCCGATTTTCACGGGTTTCCCTTTTAATCTTTTCTCGAAAGAATCTGGCAACTAATTATCATTGTTCAGTTAGTAATAAACTGAAATATCAAAGATCGACAAGCAAGACCAGTAACTTACTTATTCTTTTCAGGTCAAGCAGAATACTATAACGATACCGAATAGAGGAGTCCCTTTCCTTTGTCAATCAGCCAGAGCATTATTCCGTCACTTGCGATACCGGCGATATCTGTGAAAGAGCTATTCATATAGACAGCCATTTTCTCTCCGCTGGAATTAATCTTGTATAGCCTGTCTCCTGAACATGCATAAAGATATCCCTGGTGATAAGTAATATCATTAAGCCCTTCACCTTCAAAAAAGAAGCTGCTCTCCTGAAGACCTGACAGGTTCAGAGAGTAAAGCGTGTCACCGCCGGCGGATACCCCCCACAACTTTGAGCCGTCATAGCCCATACCTGCCAGTGACACAATCAACCTGTACTCTGATTTAATCATCTGACTGCCTTCATCTGTCAGATCAATATAGTACAGATAGTAATCATCACTCTGCAGGCAGAGAACTCCATTTACCTCGGCCATACAGCTGACATTAATCCCCGAAACATCAATGTTGCTGGTTACGTTATCTCCCCCGGAAGCGACGAGATAGATCATCTGATCATGACTGTCGGCTATATATAGACTGCCTCCGTAATAGGCCATATCGTGCGGTTCCACCGCGTCGCAGTTAACTTGCGCTGATATTTCAACCTTCTGAATTTCAATACCGCTATCCGCCGGCCCGTCTTCCAGACCTGACGGGGCATCAAGAAGAGACCTCTCCTCCGATGCGCACTGCCATCCAGAGAAAGAGATCAGGACAACGACCGCGCAAATCAACCTCACCATTACTTTTATATTCATAAAAACCATAAACCTTCAATCTTAATAATGCCCGGAACGAAAAGTTACGCCGGCATAAAACTGATGACCCTCCACATTCTTGTTGTCAGCGCCGATTGTGTTATAACCATAGTTGTACTCGGCAAAAATCCCCAGAACAGGAAAGAGCGTCATCTCAACACCAGCACCTCCTGACGCGCCGTAGGACCAAAAAGAATTCCTGATACTTCCGGCATTCTCCATTGTATACTGATATCTAAATGATGCGAGAATATAAAAGTCAAATCTTTCTAAAATCACTGTTCCCAGACTGTACCTGAAGCCGATATCCCCCGAAAACATTTTCAGATCAGACTTCGAAGCCATATAATCATCAGAGTCCGGGAGTTCATCCTTAAATCTCTGAAACTCATTGTTGTCCATCGTATAATGCCTGTAGAGCAAACGAAACAGGATATCAAACCCGTCACCGTAAATATCGCGAGCCCTCAACGGGAAAAAATCTGCCATGAATCCCTGACCGCTTCCGTAATATCGGTCCAACTCATCATTCCCCATCCTGACATTGCCGGGAATTCCGCAGGAAAAACGCATAAAAGGCGAACGCGAGTTCAGGCTCTCTTCCCAGTCAGTCGACTCCCTGCGACTTCCTGCCTTATCATTAGCAGATATTTCAGTATTGCTGGGATTTTCCTCAGAAATACCAGCATCCTCTGCTCCGAAAAGACTATTTGTCGCAAGGGTCACAGAATCTCCAGGTACAATCGTGTGCTCAGGTCCCCCGGGAAATGTCTCATGTACCTTCACCTTTGACGAAAAGGGCTGAACCTCGAACACTTTCAGAGAATAGAGCTTCATAGCCTTTATAATGCCGGCTGTGCTCCTGTTCCCCTGCAAAACTAACAGGTCACCGGGTTTAATACCCTGAGTTTCCCCAATATTCACGATATAGGTTGAATCACCGGCCAATGATACGATGCGACCATTGAGAGGAAAGCTGTTTAATATACTTGCTGAAATGTCTCTCACCGCATCAATAATGCTCTTGTTGTCTGAAACTTCAGCTCTCTGTTCAGGAACATGTACTTCTCCGTTTAATCTGAGCACCGTTACGGAGACCAGCATTAAACCCCGTTCATCCTTCAACCGGGAATCAATCACATATTCAGCTCCGGTCTTCTCCGCGATGAGCTCAACACATCTGCCGTCCAGACATCTGCCCTCATCAGAAACTCGGATATTATCAATCCCTGCCGCGGCTGCTCTTATATCATCATGGGTCTTCACATCTACACGCCCCGAGTGAATTAACGAGGATATCAAAATATCCGACACCAGCCTGCCGGAAGCTGACGATGCACCTGAAACGACTGTATCCGTCACCGCTATGACAACTTTATCACCCGCAAATAACTGCTGAATTCCACTTAGCAAAAATAAGAGCGATAGAATGCCCAAAAAAGCTCTGTTCAAAACTCTTTCCCTCTCCGCAGGGGTTCGATTATATACCCTGATATATCCTGATGGAATACTGCTCAGTGCCGTGGATTTACCCGACACACCGAATAAATTGTTAATCTTTTATCATCATTAACACATAATCCTCACGAACAAAAAAACCATCATCAAACAGCATACCCGGGCGGTAATAGCTGTCAAGCCCTTAAAATGAGGGGATATTCTGAATTATTACCTGCTTTTCCTTTCAGACCATATGATAAGCCCGTAATTGAGGTTCAGTCTTGTTACAAAGTAAAAAACATACTTCACAGTGGACAATGGTCAGGAAATAATTGATAATTAAAAATTATCTTTACAACCCTGACAGAGTTTATCAAATAAAGCATATCAATAATAATACAGGGGCAAATAATGAAAAAGCTGTTTCTTATAGCCTTCGTCCTCATTATAATCGCGCTTATTCTTTTCTTTACACCTATCTCAGTACTGAAAATTTCTGATAATATAATAGCTCCGGTAAATAAAAATCACGTGGAAAGCGAACTCGGAGATGATGGATTAACAGAATCGAACAACAAAGCGCGGGAGAGTTCGGGCAGATCATCGGAAGTTGATGCGAAATGCGGAAAGGACGAAAAATGCTCAGACGACAATCAATCTAAATCCACGAAAAACGCTTCATCGGTTTATAAAAACTACGGCGATTCAATCAGATAATGCCAATAACTCAGTCAAGATACTCGCCAAGTCTATCAAGGCGGCTGTTCTGAATTTCAGTTCCATCATCAAGAAAAATAAATGGTACACCGTCGATACCCATTTCTTCGGCTAACTTTGAGGAATCGCGGGCTTTTTTAATCCCCTCGCCGCATTGAACAGCCTTCGGTGTTTCAACGTCATCCCATTTTATTGATACATATTCCTTTAAACTGATATCGCTGCAGATTACTTCCACGCATTTTTCAAAACCCCTGTCCCCATGGACAGAATACATCACCGCCTTAACCGTCAGTCCCAGACTTTCCGCTATCGGTATAATCTTCTCCGCAGCACGGTGACAGTATGGGCAAAGGGGCTCCGTTACCATGTAAAGCACTCTGCCTGACGGCCTGGCTGGAACATATGCAAAGGCGGCAAGCTGGTCAAACCGGCTCATGTTCCGGCTTAAAAGCTCTTTTCGCAGGGCATCCATCGTTTCCTGTGTGACCCGCTTTTTCTCAACAAACATATCACCCGCGATGACATAGCCCATTCCCGCATAAAGAGGTATGCGCGAATTATCCGCATTGATAATTATCTCGCAGATATCGCCTGCTGGTTTTCTCGATATAATTTCAAATTCCCCGACGGGAATATGGCGTTCGATGTAGTCCTCGTCAATTCCATCGCACGGGTTCCCGGCGGGAATATGGGTTGCCGTCAAACACGATATTAAAAAACAAAAATGGAAACATATAATCAGAAGGCGTCCCATTTAATCTCCTTCAGTTGAAATAACATGCAAAGCGCTTCCTGAGCCTCTCACGAACCTCAACCGGATCCATTACAATCACCCTTGTACCGGATATGACGTCAAGGTACCCCAGCTCATTGCCGTATCTCGGTACAATATGCTGGTGAATGTGCGGTATACTGGCTCCGCTGCCCTGGCCAATATTGTAGCCGATGTTGAAACCTGAAGGCTCGAACTCCTCACGAATCAGCTTAACGGATGCTGACACGAGGTGGTGCAGAGAAAGAGCTTCTCTGTCGCAAAATTCATCGTAGGCTTCAATATGCCTCTGAGGGAAAACCATCAGATGACCTGGATTAAAAGGGTACAGGTTTACCGATACGATAAAATCGTCATCCCTGAACACCTCAAGACTCGAAACCTCTGGCGACCTGTCTCTTATCGCACAGAGGATACATTCGACATCCGGCTTATCCCCCCTCGCATATTTAATTTTATCCGTGTTATAAAGGTATTCCCTCATTCGAGCATCCCCTTTCTCTGATTTTTTTGGAAATTTGCGTATGCGGTGTAAGCGATCAGAGTCATGAGCATTATTATCATTATCATTGATACGGCGGAATAGATACTGCGCGAAATACGATGTTGCCTCTGTTGTTTCTCAAGTTCTGCCTTTATTTCAGCTGCCCTGACCCTGACATAAGTCATTATCTGTTCAGCTGATTCGCTGTCCCGTGAATCGGCCGCTGCATGAATGAGAGCATTCAGCTCGGATATCTCCGAAAGAGCTGTAGAAGCCAGGGCATTTCCAGACAAAACAGCTGTTCGCGCATCTTTCTCTATATCAGCGATATCGCTCAGAATGAAATCAAACTCTGATGACCTGCTACCATCGTAATGGCTGAAGATATTCGATTCCTGCGCAAAGACGATTGCACCCGTGATTAGAACGAGAAGACTGATTATCGGGATTTGTTTGAGAATGCGCTTCATTCCGCCTCCCTGTACGGACAAAAATAATCCATCCGCTAATATCAAATCAGAATAGTAATTCCTGCGAGAAACTGAGCCTGGTATATCAGATGAAGTACAATACAGGCATACACTCCAGCCACCCAGTCGTCAGCCATTATTCCCAGCCCGCCTTTAAGCTCCTGAAATCGGTCGGCTGGAAATGGCTTTACGATATCAAAAAGACGAAAAAGTACGAAACCCAGCAGTGACGTCTTCCAGTTAAGCGGAACAAAGAGAAGGGTTATCCACATTCCGGCTGTTTCATCAATAACAACGCATTGCGGATCAGTTTTGCCGTAATAATTCTCTGCGGCCGTACAGAGCCTGACAAGGGGATAGGCAGAAACCAGAACTACAGCAAGAGCTGCCTCTGAATGCCATTCTCCGAATATCAAATACATTCCCCAGAAAAGAGCAAGACCGACTACACTGCCGGCCGTTCCCGGGGCCCGTGGAATGTATCCGCTGTAAAATGCGGTAAAAAAGAACTCCTTAATTCTCATCTACAGGCGACCTCTCAGCTGTTTTTGAAGGGAAAAACAATCTCCAGTTTGTTAACAGATACCTTAATCCGGAGAAAGCGGTCAACAATGTCACCGAAAACATTATCCAGTATGGAAGAGATTCATGCACCTCGAAAAAACGGCTCTTCTTTGCCATGTAGACCATTATTATCAGAACAATTGATGCCATCTGAAACGCAGTTTTCACTTTTCCAAAACGGCTCGTTCTGAGAGGCCTGTTCTGCTTTATTGCCAGCCAGCGCATGACGGTAATCAAGATGTCCCTTCCAGCGATAACAACGATCATCCAAAAATCAAAGACCTCAAGATAAGGATCAACGACCATGAGTGCAATGAGCGCTGAAAGAACTAAAAACTTGTCAGCCAGCGGGTCGATGAATTCTCCGAACTCAGAAACCTGCCTCAACTTCCTGGCGCTCCAGCCGTCAAGCAGGTCGGTAAAGGAAGCAAAGATAAATATAAATATTGCCCACTTCCATCCATGAATTGTCCCTTGAGACAAAAAGTATATGAAGACGGGAATCAGCACAACTCTAACCATTGAGATCAGGTTAGGCACGTTCAGTTTAAAAACCGGGATATTCAAGAGATAACTCCTATTAAATCATACTCTGTGGAACCAGTGACCAGGGCAGTAAGAATCTTCCCTTCAAGAGAGCCTTCGGCCTCAAGATAAAACAAGCCGTCCACATCAGGCGCGTCAAACTCTGTCCGTCCGAAAAAGAGGCCCGATTCCGTCCGGCCTTCGACAAGGACATTTACTTTCTGTCCAACCAGCCTATGAAGCTTCTCTTCAGACATGGCTTTCTGAAGCTTCATAAGCCTGCTATGCCTTTTTGCGGCAATCCGCTTCT
Source organism: Spirochaetota bacterium (assembly GCA_963663865.1). Lineage (GTDB taxonomy): Bacteria > Spirochaetota > UBA4802 > UBA4802 > UBA5550. Next base: position 1,267,819 of record OY760686.1, on the reverse strand, counting down.
CCGTGTAAGGCCTCATTGAAGCAGCCCTTGTTCCTTCTTCAGGCGAATACTGAAACACTCCCACTCTGTCAAGCTCTGTTTGCGAAACAAAGTCGAATAATTCGGCAAATTCATCCTCGGTTTCTCCGGGATATCCAACCATAAAAGTTGACCTGAGGGCTATTCCGGGAACTCTATCCCGAATTCGCTGAACAAGCTCAGCATAGCTGCGACTGCTCCCACTTCGCCCCATTGACTTCAATATCCGTTCATTAGCGTGCTGAAATGGAAGATCAATATAACGGACCACCTTATCAACATCAGCGATTGCGGAAATAATATCGTCCGAGAGGTGATCAGGGTGACAGTACAGCAGCCTGATCCACTCTATCCCGTCAACTAAAGCAGCCTTTTCAATCAGTTCGGGCAAACGAACACCTGAAAAGCTGTATGCTGCAGTGTCCTGCCCCATCAGAATCACTTCCTTCGCCCCTCTTTCAGCCGCGTTTCTCACATCATTGAGAATGCTTTCGGTAGAGAATGATCTGTGGGGCCCTCTGATAAGCGGTATGGCACAGTAGCTGCAGTTGTTTGAGCATCCCTCTGATATTTTAATATTCATATAATAGAGCCCCTTATTGAGAGGCACCTGAACGGATTGCGGGTTGTTTAAAATACTGATTGATAACTCATCAGCGAGTTTCTGCACGAAGGAATCATCAGGAATGCCGATAACATAGTCTATTTCCGGCATATCGCTGCGAATATCGCTTAGATAGCGCTGTGTAAGGCACCCCATGGCAACCACCCTCCTCCTGAAGCCGCCGGCAGCAAGAGGCTCACGGTCCCTTTCACTTACAGCGTTGAATATCTCTTCAATGGATTCTTCTTTGGCGGGGAGAATGAAGCCGCAGGTATTAAGAATGATAATTGCCGCGTCCTGAACAGAATCAGCCGGTACAAAACCGGCTGATATCATCTGTCCGTTGACCTTTTCAGAATCTACAAGGTTCTTGGAACATCCAAGCGATATAATACAAAAAGTAATATCTGAAGAATAAAACAATTTCTTACCGACACTTCTAATCTTTTACTACTATATGATATAAATTCGGATTCTGAGTATCTTTTCTCCAGGTTATCACCTTGTTAGCGACCTGGCCGATTCTTCCGAATATGTAAACCCTGCCATTTATCTTCAGGCCCACGCCCCCCGCATTTCCGAGTTTGAGCTGCATATACTCATTAGCTTCCCAGACCTGACGTTTTCCAGCCGGCACAAAGCCGCGCAGCTTGTTCGTACCATCAATATACAGCTCAACATAGGACTGCTGTTTAAAGTCTGCTTCGAGCACAATTCTGAGACTTTTTGGATTCTGAGCTATGACACTTGTGCTGTCTCCGCCTGGTATCACAACCTCCTCTTTCTGCTCGGGGGCCTTTTCCTCCTCCTGCTGGGCAGCAAGCTCAACAAGAAGATTTGCCCTGTTAGTGGTCATACCCTTTAAGGTGATATTGATATCACGCGAAGTCCCCGCAATCTTTAAAGCGCGCGTTGTATTTATTTCAAGCTTTTCCGTGACAGACCCCGGCAAAACTTCAATGTTGACAGATTTTTCATCAATACTCTTGAGAATGAAAACAACCTCTTTATTCTCTACCATAAACTGTACAGCCTCGTTCCGGTAAACAAGCACGAAGCCCTTACCTGAATGGAGCTGAAGGCTTCTTACGTTTTCAATATCTGAGCCAGGATTTTTTCTGTTGTATTCATCCTTAATGGCGGTAAGAGACTCGCTTTTGCCAATCTCAACATTGCCGGAGAAAAGCGAAATAGCTCCCCAGATGACCAGAGCCGCGCTTACCACAATCACAGCAGGTAAAACAAGATTTTTATGCCTGCCGGCGAAAAGAGCAAGAATACTTCCGAAGGATTGGCCTGTAGGCCGGGTCAGCTCCTCAAGCGGAGTAACGCTCTCTCCAATCTTGTAACCCCGGTACGACTGTATCATCTCTTCAGGATTAAGCTTAAGGTACTCGGAATATGTCCGCAGAAATCCTATTAAATATGTCTCGCTGGGAAATCTCTCAAAGTCCTCATCCTCAAGCGCCTGAATGTAAAGTGGTGAGATATTTGTGTCTTTTACAACATCTCTGACGGCCAGTTTTCTGGCCTCCCTCGCTGCGCGCAGTTTTTCGCCTATGCTTTCCACAATTCTATTCCTCTGAAATCATTGGGTTCTTAATCACTCTTGCCCTTGATGGGACTTCAAATTTGAAAAGTCCGTTGGGCAAATCTATGTTTTTCTTTATGTCTGAAAAAGAAATATCCACCTTTTTCCCGGTCGACGTCTCTCCTGAGGCGCGAACAATCATGTAATCCGCGTCAACCCACAGCTTCATGGTCCTGTATCCGCTCCTGCTTTCCTTTTGCTTCAGCTGTATTGTATAGTACTTCGAGCCGTCCTTCAGGGTTTCAGGCTGATCCTTGCTGTCAAATTTGTAATGGTATTTAGAGAAAAGCCTTTTTAATCCTGACTCAGTATTGGAAAAAATGCCTGATTTATTCTTCAGATCCTGTTCGGCAACAACATTCATTGAAGGGATATATATCCACATAATATCGGAATTAGCAATAATCTTCTGACCGGAAGGATTGTAAAAGTTCACCAGCAGCTTATCACTCGACTTGTATTTGACCTGTCCGTTCTGCTGAGATTTTTTACCCATTTTTTCAGTCATAATAGTAAAATTTGCCTGATAGGACTCCAGCTTCCCAAATGCTTCCTGGATTTTTTTAACGACATCCCCTACTGTAACGAAATCAAATTTGTAGGCATTCGCCTGCACTCCAAAAAACAACACTGTCATCAGCATCAGTGATAGATATCTTACTTTCTTATTCATAACCTGTTCTCTTAAAGATGGAATTCCAACTGTACAATGTAAAAATCAGGAATACTCCTCATAAAGTCAATCTTAAAAAACCCGGTGTTTTTCAATACTTTTTCATTATTTATTCATAAAAGTTTCAGCAACTGAGTTTTTAATAAATACTCCGCCTGTAAAAGGATAAATCCCGTCAATATACAGCATACCGTCTTCCAGACAGGCTTAGAAGCAAACAAAGCGGCCCGTCTAAATATCGATGAAAATTCCTGTCCTTTCCAAAAATGCTGGACAAATAAATCGTCTGGAATAGGCTGTTTATTAAATGGATCGAATCTTTCTTCCGCAGGTAATCAAATGAAAACAATATACATCAGCAATCGTCAGTTAAGTGAAATGGATTTTACCGACATGAGCCGATATGAAGACTACCTGCAGCTACTGAACGAGTATAAAACCATGGAATCGCATGTTATTTATTTTTCGGCCGGAGATGCCAAGATAAAAGAGATTCTAATCAGAAAAGAACCTGCCTTCTCGGCGTAGTCCGGTTTCCTTTTTCCCGCTTCAACACCTTAATAGAGAGCAGCTAATAAAGGTTTATAGTCTAACACAGTCACACGTATTTTTCATTTTCTATCTCTCGCTCAACTTTTGCCAGTCTGACCGTGACTGATTCAAGCATTTTTTCAAGCCGCTCCTTTTCTTCCAGAAGGTAGTCCAATCTGTTCTCAGGTTTTCTGCCAGCAAGCATCGCCTTCACCATATCCGGGCTGCTGCCCTTCAAAAATGCCTTTTCAACTTCAGCCCTTACTGTCTCGTCTTTAACAGATGCCACCACCTTCATGTTCTCGAATCCAATGCTCGGGTCAATATCCATTGTCTGCATCTTCAAAATTGTTCTTGCTGTTGACCTGTGAAGTCCGATAACCCGGTCCATGTAGTCATCGAATGAAACATGGAAGCGGGAACAGAGCTCAAATGCTTTAAAGAGTATGGAGGCCATCTCTTTCATCATCCGGCCGTTCTCGTGCAGATAATTCTGTTTTATCTGCTTCGTCAAAACGATAAACTCCTCTTCGCTCTCGAACACATTGGTGTAAATCCCGAGCTCTTCAGCCCTTTCGAGAAGCCTGTGAAATGTATTCCAGAAATCAGTCGTATGCGCCCGTGATGTTACCGGCTTCGCTGAGCCGGTAAACTGAACATGATGAGCGAATTCATGAATGGCGGTGTACATGAGCGCATTGTCGGTTTCATGGTTTTTATTGTGGATGATGATTTCACAGCTATCGGGCTTATAGAGCCCGTCAACCCTGTCGCTGTTTTTTCCTGTAAACGTTACTATAAAATCCGGAACTTTACTGTCAAGAAGCAGTAAATTCTGAACAACCTGGTCCTGATTCATCTTATCCCCTGTCAGCCATCGGTACAAACTCATTTTCTGAATCAGACGATGATATATACGCGGGCCTGATAATCTTTGCCTGAATGAGCTGTTCAATTCTGTGAGCAGACCAGCCTACCATTCTCGCCATAGCAAAGATTGGGGTAAAGAGCTCTTTGGGTATCCCAAGAAGCCTGTAGAGAAATCCTGAGTAGAAGTCAACATTGGAACATACCGGAGCGCTGTTCATTTCGCTCAAAAGCTGAACTGCAATCTTCTCCACCCTTATGTACAAATCCAGCTCTGCAAGCAAACCCTTCTCCTCAGCGTAAGAGGAAGCCATCTCGCGCAGAATAACCGATCTCGGGTCAGAAATTGTGTAAACAGCGTGACCGAATCCCGGTATCACATGTTCAAATCCCATCATCTCTGAAGGCCTCAGGCTTTTTTTGCGTTCAATATATGACAGAAGATATTCCTTAATGTCGCTGTCGGAGGGACTGCCGCCTCTGAAACTGAGCTCATCAATCATATCAACAACAGATTCATCTGCACCTCCCATAAGGTAGCCGCTCAGAGATGCGACTCCGGAAGCAAGCGCCATATAGGTATTGGCCCCGCTTGAAGATACAGTTCTTACAGTAAATGTTGAATTGTTGCCTCCGCCGTGTTCAGCGTGAAGAATAAGCAATTTGTCAAACAGCAGGGCCTCCCTCTTTGTAGGAAGGACTCCATTTAGCATGTACAGAAAGTTTTCCGCAGTTGAAAGCTCATTTCGCGGACGGTGAATCTTAAGGTCACCTGTTGAAAAAAAACCCACTACGTTCCAGGCATTCGCAATGATGTTTGGAATTTTAGCTATAAGGTTAATGCACTGTTTGGTGACATCGATAATTTCAACTGAATCTGAACTAGCGTCGCATCTTCCAAGATGGGATACAGCGCTGTGAAGAACATACATCTGATTGTAATCAGGCACATCTTCCATAACAACAGTTCTCTCTGCTCTTGTCAGCCTTCTGCGCCTAACCAGCTCTTTTGAAAAAATCTTGAGCTCTGACTTCTCGGGCAGACGGCCTGACAGAAGCAAAAAAACGACCTCTTCGAATCCGAAACGCTCCTCCCTGGTGAGCGACTCAACGATTTCCTTCACATCATAGCCGCAGTAGGTCAACTTTCCCTCAACCGGGACTTTCTTTTTAAAGTCAGGATCCGCTTCGTCCTGTTCAATCCTGTAACCTGTAACGATACCTTTTGTGGTTATTCCAGCGAGAACCCCGGAACCGTCCTCATTCCGGAGCCCTACCTTCACGTTCTTTGCCCGGATTATCTCTTCAGGGATGGGTTTATGGGTCTCAAGGAATAAACTGATCTGATCAATAAGCTTTTCTACCACTTCGTCCCTCCTATACCCCGGGCTGCCCTGCGCGTCCATGCGAGCTCATTGGAGCTGAAAGCTCATCCCCCCTGAACTTCATCGCTGTTTTAGCCGTGACACGGCGGACTTTCAGTCTTCTGTCCATAAACACGGTTTTATCAAGAGCCTCAATCGCTGAACTTGCATCCTCAGCCGAACTCATCACTACAAGCGCCGTAGCGGGGGAATCCTCACCCGGTTCTTCAGCTATCACCGTAATACTGTCAACATCACCGTAAATATCAAAAAGCTCGGCAATTTCATCTTCAGTAGATTCCGATGAAAGGTTCTCTACAAGTATCCACATAAGCGCCCTCTTCAATGACCAAATATTCTGCTGCGGATTAGACTTCAACCACCCCTCGGGGTGACCGGGCTTTTATGAAGAAACTCTCTGCACTGCCAAAGCCGGAAGTCCAGTATAGCCGGCCGGTATTTTTTTTGCAACTACTATAACAAACAGCCCCGTGCCTTTCCATAATATGTTGCAAAGGCGGCACACTCAGTGAAATTATTTTTACTGTAGAAAGTTTACTATAAAATAACTGAAGCAAACCGAGAGCGGACGGGGGAGTATTGCGATTGACTATAATCGTCCCTCTGAAAGAGTCGCATTGTTGCTGAATTAACTTACACCCCCGGCAAATCCAAAGAGGTAATCGCCGCGTTTTATGAGAAAAGAAAAAACACAAACTGACGTACATAATAATCCTGTGGAACTAAAAAAGAACCTTGAAGAGCTGGCCTCAGACTATTTCGGGATTACATCCTTCCGTGACAGTCAGAGGGAAATAATAACCGGTGTACTGGAAGGTAAAAATACGCTTGTCGTCATGCCCACAGGAATGGGCAAATCGCTCTGCTATCAGCTGCCCGCCCTTATATTCGACGGGCTGACTCTGGTAATATCCCCCTTAATAGCGTTGATGAAGGATCAGGTCGACAAACTCACAGGCAGGGGGATAGATGCCTGTTACATCAACTCCTCCCTCAGCAAGGAACAGCGCTCCGCCCGCTACGAAGGCATACGGGCCGGCCGCTATAAAATAGTCTATGTCTCTCCGGAAAGGTTCCGCAACAACGAGTTCACTAAGAGCCTGGGAGAGCGCAGAGTCAACCTTCTTGCGATAGACGAAGCGCACTGCATAAGCAGCTGGGGCCATGACTTCAGGCCTGACTACAGCCTTATCGCCTCTTTCCGTGAACAGACGGGCAACCCTGTCACCGTATGCCTGACCGCAACAGCAACCAAAAAAGTCCGGGACGATATCATCAGACAGTCCGGGCTCGGGCCCGACACGGCAGTGTACAACTCCGGAATAACCCGGCCAAATCTTTTTCTTCAGGTTGAAGACCCGATTGACCAGTCTGAAAAGTTTGAAATGATCTTGAGCCGCCTTAAGAATGAATCCGGCAACCGGGTGGTCTACTTCACCCTTATAAAATGCATTCAAGAATTCAGCTCATTCCTTCACGCTCGCTCGCACCCCCACAGCATATACCATGGACAGCTTGCACCCGACAAACGTAAATCCGTCCAGTCCGGTTTTTTAAAGTCCTCAAACGCGACCCTTTTGGCCACTAACGCTTTTGGTATGGGGGTGGATAAGGACAATATCAGAATGATTGTCCATGCTGACATACCTGACTCGCTGGAATCATACTACCAGGAAATTGGCCGCGCCGGTCGGGACGGAAAACCATCTTCGTGCCTGCTCATGTACACCCAGGACGACCTTGCCGTCCAGATGGAGTTTCTTCGCTGGAAAACCCCCGGCGCTGACTTCATGAAAAAAACCTTTACCCTGTTAAAATCCCTGGGGGAAACAGCGGTCTCGCATTCATACTCGGATCTCCAGGAAATGCTGGTATACAGGGACCGTTCGGACCACAGGCTTCAGACAGTACTTAGCCTGTTCGACAGGTACGGTATTACAGAAGGCTCACCTGAGAAGAACAACCTGAGGCTTACCGGCAAAAACCCGGATGAGCTTATTGATACTGATTTTCTCGAATTAAAGCTCAAGGGAGACACCGGACGCCTTGTCAAAATGGTAGAATACGCAAAGACACGAGAATGCCGCAGAGAGTTTATCCATACATACTTTGAATCTGATTTTCATGGATGCGGTTCTTGCGACAATTGCCTTTCACGCAAGGTTTAACGAAGATCTGTGATCAACTACCTGGTTCCGTTGAACATAGCGAAGTACTTTCCAGCCTTGTATGAGTCGCCTGTTGAATCGTAAACCGCTCCTATGTTAAACAGAGAGGCACTGAACGAAGAATCTAGCTCGTAAGCCCTTTTAAATGAATGAATGGCTCTGATTTTTTTCCCGTATCTCAGATAAGCCATACCCAGATGAAAATGCCCCTTCGCTAAAGTCCGGTCCAGCTTAACACAAATAGAAAGATGATATACCGCCTCCTCCGTTTTCCCGGTATAAAGGCAGCATCTGCCATAGCCGTAGTGTGCAAGCGTATAGTTTGGACTGATATCCACAAGCGACTTGAAAACTGCCGCGGCTTCATCATACCTCGCCGAAGAGGCAAGATCGGCTCCCTGCCTGTACATAACTGCAGGCTCCGCCGGAACGCCGGGAGGCGCACTAAAAACGAGAGCCGCAACGAGAAGTTTAAGCACCTGGCACCATCTCTTTCAGCTTTTCAAGAAGAAAGCTGTCTATACCCGAGCTGAAATAGTAATATAATACGAAAATTATCCACAGAGCTATTGTAAGAAGGCACATAAATCTCAGAAGCTTTTCTGCCCCGATTTCATCGGCCTTGAAATAGACAAGCACGAGAGCAACAGGCCAGAGAAAAAACAGATTTACAAACACGAGAATAAAGAGCTCTTTAAAAAAAGCAAGAAAACTTAAATACCATGAAGACATGAACTCTCTGAATCCATTAACGATCTCGCTGTAAAAGAACCATCCATAAAAGGCATACAGGACAGTAGCGGATATCTTCCAAAATATTTCAATTCTCGGACGGAACCACATCAGGAACAGGGAGAGTCCCCATATTGAAGCAAAAAGAAAAATTGACTTGATAATAATTACATCCTTCATTTGATTCCCCTTATCCTTATGCAGGTGAAACTTAATTGCCGGCATACCGTTATTCGGCAGATCCATTCAATTAATTTTCGGAATAAAAACAAAAAACATGAAAATTTATATGACTCACACCCTTTCAGCTTTAAGCTTTGCCAATAAGCTAAAATACATCAATATCAGGTTATTTGTCATGAGGCTTCTTGCTATTTTTTTCACAGCGCTTATAGCCGCTGCGACCTCCTGTTCCGGTAAGGTTAAAAGCGTGAGCACTGTCTCAATTACAGTGCCGGAAAGTTTAGTTGTATCCGAAAGTGAAATAAGGGCCTCTCTACCTGAGGGACTCATTTCAAGTGAAAGTGAATACCAGCTTGAGATAGCGGTATACTCCTTTTCTTCAGGAATTGAGACAATTAACTATTCCGGCAGCGATTTCAATGTCGGGCACAGAGAGGGCAACATCAAAGCTGTTCTCAAGCTCAATTCAGGAGGGAAGCTGATCGAAAACCGCTTCATTGAGGCTTCAGGAAACGGCAAAGATGCTGTACTGAACGGACTTAAGGACAAAATCAGGGCCGAGTTTGCCGAGTAGACCTGTCATAGTCAGCCGAGAGTGAAGCAGCAAGAAGAATGGACTCCCGCATGCTTCTGAAATCGGCAAGCCCCTTTCCTGCAATATCAAAAGCGGTCCCGTGATCGGCGGAAGTCCTTACCATGCTTAGCCCCAGCGTCACATTAACTCCCGTATCAAAAGCGAGCATCTTGAATGGAATCAGCCCCTGATCGTGATATTGAGCAACCACTGTTCCATAGGAGCTCCATCTTCCGGGAATAAAAAGCGTGTCAGCAGCGTAAGGCCCCTCAGCGGCAATCCCCTCCCGAACCGCACAGCGGATTGCTTCCCTCGTTACGGCCGAGTCAAAGCCCGAAATAGCCCCGCCGTCTCCACAGTGAGGGTCAAGCCCGCAGACAGCGATCCTTGGTCTTGCTCCATCTATGGGCAGCAGCGCCCTGTCGGCCATTCTGATAACGTTTAGTATTGAATCAACGCTGAGACTCTTCTCAACTTCTGAGACAGGAATATGCGTTGTTGACAGAATGACTCTGTAACGTGGCGAATACATCATCATGTAGGGATTTGTCTCGCCTATCATGTCGGCAAAATACTCCGTATGCCCCACGAATGGCGTTCCTGATCTGTTTATCAGCTCCTTGCTGACGGGGGCTGTCGCTACCGCATCAATTCTTCCCGACTTCCAAAGCTCCACTGCATAGTCTATATAGTCCAGAGACTCCCTGCCGGTATACTCATTACCTCTGCCGGGCTCGGGGACAGGATACTCTCCGCCGGTGTCCGCGCAATATAAAAGACCCGGCTTGAGATCAGCCGGATCAAAATCACTGCCGAGTATAATATAATTAGCAAGTTCGGGGTAAATCTGCCTGAGCGCCTCAGCCCTGCCGATCAGGACTGGAATGATATCCGGCCTGGCGAGTTCTCTCAACGCTTTAATGGAAACCTCAGGCCCGACTCCGGAAGGATCGCCGGCTGTAATCCCGACAATTCTAACTTTTCTTTCTTGCAGCGCCGCCAAACATCTCCTCCGGACTGATTCTGTTTTTTTCGTAGTCAGTCTCAATCAGCTCTTTGGCGGAAGAACGCAGATCATTCGCGATAGTACACCTTCCTTCAAGAATAACGCCATTTTGAATGATAAGCTCCGGTGTTTTTATATCGCCGTAGACTCTGGCGGTAGGCATTAGAAGAATTCTGCTTGAGGCATTTATATTCCCGATGATAAGGCCCTCAACAATTACCGAAACGGCGTTAATGTTGGTCTTGATCTTTCCCGAGTGGCCTATATAGAGCTGCTCAGCCTGAAGGTACTTGCCTTCAAAGCGGCCGTCAATCCTGAGAGAACCGTTTATAATAAAAGTGCCTGTGAAAAAAGAATTCTCACCTATGACATTACTTGCCGAATCGCTGGACATTTTAGGTATTGCCATTTAAATCCATCCCTTGAAATTAAACTTGCTGTATATGTTATATAATAAACAGCAAATGTAATTGTCAACAGGATTTTCCGCAATCAAATAATGGCTAAACCCTTAAGACTTCAATACCGAAAATCAAATATGCATATATTGAGACATAATACCATACGAAAACTTAACCTGTTGGCCTTAACAGCCATATTCTACGCAGCTATAACGGGGTCCGGATTTGAGGGACTGGCCCGCATCCGTACGATAACAAGTCTTGATGTAAATACCGGCAGCATGCTGAAAGACCTGAGGGACGATGTCCACAGGAGCCTTTACACTGTCAAGAGTACAAGACCCCTGAAGGAGATGCCGCCTCTGAAGTTCTATAAGTACACCGTAAAGAAGAACGATTCGTTCTGGCTGATTCTTTCTAAAACCAATCTCGACCTTGATACGATTGTATCTGTTAATAACCTCAGTTCTCCCGGACAAATACGTGAGGGGCTAACCCTGTATCTGCCCAACATGAGGGGGATAATCACTTCCGGTCTCGACTCAAAATCACTGACAGAAATACTAAAAAGAGAGAGAGTCGACGCGGCATATATCCGTCAGGTCAACAGAATCACATCCCTTGTAAACAGACCTCTTTTTATTCCATGCGGAAAGCTGTCAGAAACAGAAAAATCATTTTTTCTCGGAACAGGGTTTATAAGTCCTGTTGATGGAAGGAAGACATCTGGATTCGGTACCCGCAACGATCCGTTTGGCTCCAGGAGACACGAGTTCCACCGGGGAATTGATGTCTCATGCCCTGTCGGTACCGAAATAAAAGCCTCATGCGGAGGAACAGTAACCTTCTCGGGTTACAAAGGGGGATACGGCAAGCTCATTGTGGTCCGTCATGCCAGAGGCTACGAATCTCTTTACGGACACCTCTCAAGGTTCACGGTACGGCCTGGACAAAAAGTCGAGCGGGGGCAGCTTATCGGTTACTCCGGCAACACAGGACACTCAACAGGACCTCATCTCCACTTCGAAGTCAGAAAGAACAGCAGGGCGGTAAACCCGGAAAGTCTTATGAGATAAAACGCCCTGACCTTTCAGCGGCAAGCCCCTTCTCATCGAGTTTACGCCTTATGGATTCAACCTGATTCCTGTTATCCAATATCTTGCTGATATACCTTTCCTCGGGGTCATTCCTGAGATCGATATCAACAGGCCTGTCATAAAACCTCACACCGAGAGAGCTGCCTTTCTTCTCGAACCTGCAGAAAATACGCACCCTGGGCTTCAGGATATCCGATGAAGGAATTTCCCTTATCAGCGCGAGCTCAAATGTATTGAGCTCACAGATATCATCGACAGCATAAAAAGACTGAGAATTGTTTAGAAGTGGACCCAATTTGTTTACAAAATGGCTGACAGTTTCATAGTCAAGATGAACATTCACTGAATTCAGCAGTATTTTGAGCGCGGAGGAAACCGATTGAGCATCCCTGTATGACCGCCTTGAGGTAACCGCGTCAAAAATATCGCAAACCGCAATTATCTTCGGAGCTGAAGGAAGGTTATCATAGGGCATCTGAAAATAACCCTCGTTATTGAAGCGCTCGTGATGAAATAAAACGGCCTGAAGGACTAAAGTATTAACACCTCTGATATTCTTTAGAAGCTCATATCCGAGCTGCGGATGCCTTTTAACCTTCTGAATCTCCGATATGGAGAATCTCGATGTATTGCCGTTGAGCTGTTTATCGAGCAGCATGTGTCCTATATCGATTAGATATCCGCCCAGAGTAAAATTCTTAACATCATCCGGAGAGTAGCCCATAAGCCTTGAGAAAATTCCGGCCAGAACACCAACATTAACTGAATGCATGTAGAGATACTGGTCAAAAGACCTGAGGTCCTTCAGCAGGCTGACCGCCTCTATTTCAGAGGAATTAAGATCAGAGACGATCTCTTCAGCAAGCTTCTCAGCAAGTCTAAAATTCGTGTGACTGAAACGGCCGGAAGATATAATCTCGTTCATAATATCGCGGGCTTTATTCAGGGCTATGTTCATCCTGTAGCCGGGGACAATTGAGCTGTCAATCGAATCCCTTCCGTAGACATGAATTCCGTAACGATTTCTGATATCCCTTAGCAGATTTTCAGTCAGGGTCACCCTCTCGGAAACGATCCTCTCCCCATTGCCGGCATACAGCGGATATATAAGCGATGAATTCGGACGAAGGTAATCGATGTTTATTTTGATATCTCTAACCATTATTCCATTTCCTCAAACATCCCTCTTTTCGTCATATTATACCAGATTGCCGGCATCCCTTTCCATAACATTTTGGACACTTTTAGAAAATGTTCAGCACGACCGGGCGGTAATTAAGCTTTAATATACTCTTCAGCCATACAGAGAAGGTATTCAACTGCCTCTTCAACGTCGATTTTTTTTATTTTCCGGCCTGAAGAAAAAACTACCACTGAGCCGTTTCTCCCACCCGCGAGTCCCAAATCCGCGTCAGATGCCTCACCGGGACCGTTAACCTCGCATCCCATAACGGCAACCTTCAAAGTCTGCCCCCTTTCCCGCAAAATAGAGCCAAACCTTTCGTTAAACTCCCTGTCAATTCGCTTTGCCAGCATCAGCAGATCGAGCGATGGGTCAGTCCGTCCGCATGTCGGGCACGAAATAATCCTTACTGGAGCCTTTCTTAATCCGAGAGAGTTAAGTATTTCGATTCCGGCCAGAATCTCATCTGCCGGGTCACCAGTCATTGATACCCTTATTGTGTCTCCGATACCCTGAAGCAGTAGATGTCCAATAGCGATTGAGCTTGATACAAGACAGGCCTGACCGAATCCTGCTTCTGTAAGGCCGACATGTATCGGATATTCAGTCCTTCCGGAAAAAATCCGGTTCGCTTCTATCATTTCACGAAGGTCAGATGTTTTTATCGAGACTACTATGTCATAAAAGCCCGCATCTTCAAGAATTTTTACATGTTCAAGGGCCGACTCGACAAGGTTCTCGGGCGTTGGACCGCTGAAACGATTTCTGTCAATTGAGCCGCCGTTTACTCCTATGCGGATTGGCACTCCTCTCTCCCGGGCTGCGCGGACAACCTCTTTCACCCGGGTTTCGCTGCCGATATTACCCGGATTGATGCGTATCTTGTCCGCTCCGGCCTCAATTGACTTAATCGCGAGCCTGTAATCAAAGTGAATATCAGCACATATTGGAATATCAACCGCCTTTCTAATCTCTCGAAAGGCCTTAACAGAATTCTCATTCCTGACTGCGAGCCTTACAAGTTCCGCACCAAGCGATTTAAGTCTTGCAATCATTGTTGTGTTCGCACCGACATCATCTATTGGAATGTTCGTCATAGTTTGAACACTTACGGGCGCACCTCCACCGATAAGCAGCCCGCCGGCATTTACAGATCGACTCTTCCTGCGAAACTCACTCAATATTTCCTCATGCATGAGCTCTCCTTTCCTCAATCAGGTGTTCGAGCAGATACTCAATCTTCCAGCTAATGTTGTTGGAAGTAAGCCCGCAGAATATCGGTCTTTTAATTTCAGGGGTGGATGGGAACCTTTGCATAATCATGCGTATTTCATCAGAACCATATCCCAGAAACATAAGAAAAGGCACAGTGCATGTATTGAAACTCCCCTCGCCTCCTTCAAGCACCTCGGAGACTGTTGAGGCTTCTCTGCCGGTCGCGTTAAACATGACAGGCCTTCCACCCGTTATTAATTCAAACGCGCTCAGAATTACTTCAGCCGAAGCCTCGTCATAGCCGTAGAGCATTACAGCCTGTGGTAAAGCTCTATCCATCGTCACAACCCTTCAACAGCGTAACAGAAAATGCTGCCTGCTCCCCTTACAGTGATTTTTCCGGGAGATGAAATCAGCTTAAGAAACGCCTCACCTGGATATTCCCTGCTGAAAATAACATCTCCATCCTCTGTAAAAATTACACATCTTGAACCGCCGTTAATTTCCGTAAAACCCGCCGCCAGACAGCCCTTTGCTGAAAGCACAGAGGCCTGTCCGGGACGCCTTTCAGCAACAGGCAATTTCAAAAGCAACTCAGCCTCCGAATCCAATACGCTGACCGCCCTGTGCCCCAGAAAAATGGTTCTGCCGCTGTCATCAATTTGTAAAGGTGATGTAGTGTAATGCGATTCATTTAACTCAAAGGTTTCAATCGAGTCATTATCAATATCAACGATCATGATTCTATCGCTGTTTTCGTCTCCGCAGTGAACAGCCGCATATTTGCCGGTGCAGCTTATTGCGGCGCTTTTAACCGTGTTCCCGAGCGGGCAGGCTCCCTGTTTCAGTATATCACCCTTTTCATTGACGACGTAATATGATCCGTCAAAAAAGCCGATTACTCCAAAATCGTTACGCTCAGAAAAGGACAGCACCGTACAGATTCGTCCGTAAATCGTTTCCCGGCCGATTATTTTCCCGTTTATATCGGCAATTCTCACCGCGCTATGATCGCCGTTCATCAGGAAAATCAGCTTTCCGCCGCTGGATATATATGGGTATTCAAGGGATTTCATCTTCCAGAACCTGTCTCCGGAAGTGCTCACAAGCTCCAGCTCAGATCCGGTTTTCTCAAATAAAACAGCGAAACGTCCGTCAGCAGTAAGCGATGAAAGGCGCTTTCCCGTTTCGAATTTACTCTTAACTTTTCCGTAAAAATCAACACGATAGATCAAACCCCTGTCGCTTAAACCGAATGTTTCATCTCCGGCGGCCTTGCTGATCTCCAATGAGTTAATTGATTTATAATAGAGAGGATATACTGCCGCTCCGCCAGCTGGTTTAAAAACAAAAAGATTAATTACAAATCCGGCTATTAGCCCGGCTATTAAATATCTCATGAGCATCAATCCTGCAAATAGCTTTTTAGTTTCTGACTCCTCGAAGGATGCCTTAGGCGCCTTATCGCTTTTTTCTCAATCTGCCGTATTCTTTCTTTTGACAGCTTGAACTTGTCGCCAATTTGCTGAAGGGACATAGGTTCATATCCATTCAGCCCGAATCTCATCTCAAGAATCTTTCTCTCTGATTCCGTCAGAGTGTCAAGAATCGAGTTAAGCGACTCCTTTAGTGACTCATCAAGTACCTTCTTATCCGGAGAATCAACCCTCTGGTCAACAATCATGCTCACGATAGTCGTGTCATCAGACTCTCCATAGGTTGAATCGAGAGAAATGTAATCCTGAGTGATATTTCTCAGGTGGTTTATTTCCTCGTCATCCATATCAAGCTCTTCCGCTATCTCGGAAGCGCTGGGTTCACGCCCAAGCTTGTTCTCAAGCTTTTTATGAACCTTCTCAATTTTTTGTATATCCGCAGTTCTGTTTAAAGGGAGTCTTATCAGAGAGGCCTTTTGAGAAATAGCAAGAATTATGGCCTGTCTGATCCACCAGACAGCGTATGAAATAAAATGGAATCCCCTGTCTGGATCAAATTTCTCCGCGGCTCTTATCAACCCCATATTCCCCTCATTGATAATATCAAGGAGTGAAATACCGCTTGTCTGATACTTTTTAGCTATCGAAACCACAAATCTCAGATTCGCCTTGACGAGCTGGTTCTTTGCCTTCTCATCGCCTTCTCGAGCCGCCCTCGCAAGCGAATCCTCCTCTTCCCGTGTAAGAAGCGGAATGCGATTTATTTGATCAAGATACCACGAGATTGAAGAGTCAGTATACCCCTGGCCGCCCTTTAACCTGGACATGTCCTCATCGGCATGAACGCCCTCGGATTCATAGACGCTTTCATCAGCTTCATCATCATCAGCAAAATCGCCTTCGCCATCATCAAAATCAGAATCGTCCGGCTTCTGATTCCGAACCTCGAGTTCAGCTTCATCTTTGACTGTTTTTTTCTTTTTTGTCGCCATGATTAAACCACCGCACAGTTTCAGTTGATATCAATAGAGCTCCTGGTCAGAGTCAAGACATAATTTTTGAATATACGCCCCTATTCCCCGTCTTCACATCCTCTCACTGAAACAGCCCTGAACAACGCAAAGAAGCCGCCTTTAACGGCGGCTTCTGAAACATTACATGCGTTTTGAACAATTACTTAAGCTTTGGTATTTTCAGAACCCAGCCAGGATAGATCAGATCAGGATTCTTAATTCTGTCCTTATTCGCCTGATATATCTTTTTCCATTTTCTGGGATTCTGGTAGTGTCTTCCAGCTATTCTCCACAGACAGTCTTTTGGTCCCTTTCTATAAACAACCGTGTAGAGGGTGTAATCCTTTTCTTCCGCTTTTTCCAGCTCTTCTGCAGCCTTTGAGATTTCAGCATCATCTTCGTCTTCATCTTTTTGAGCAACTGAAGTGTCCTCTTGAGCCGGCCTGGTCATCGCAACAATTCCCGCCAGCCTGCCTGCTTCCTTTGAGTACTCTATCGACTCTTCATATCGCTTTTCATCATGCATAGCTTTTGCTGTCGAATATGCTTCTTTCGCGGCGGCCAGCTCATCTGCGGCAACCGAAGCTCCTTCAGAGGCACCGGCCTTCTCAACCGCCTCAGCCGACATCGCCAACTCCTCAGTGGCCGTCTTTTCAAGGGCCGTTCTGAAAGCCTCCTCTGCACTTATTCTTGCAGCTTCAGTTGCGGCAAAACCGCGCTTAAGCTTCATTTCATTGTAGGCTCCCTCTGCAGTGGCAATGTTTTCCTGCGCGAGGTTGTAGGACTCAGCTGCGTTCTCACTTGCATTATAGTTATCAGCTCTGCGTAGAGTCATCTTAACCTCGGCAATCTCATCTTTCAGCAGGTGTTTGCTGCCGAGGGCTGTGTTTCTTGCACTCTTCGCTTTCTGGTCAGCCTGTATAGCCTTCTGATAGGCTTCATAGTACTGTTTTTCCTCGTACTGAGTAACGCCTTTGTCAAGTGTCGCTCTGGCATCCGCATACTCCTGGCTGGCAAGTACATCCGCATGAGCCTCAACGGCTTCTTCCATTCCCTGCTCGGCAATGTCAATAGTGTCCTTCGCCAACAGGGGAATCGCTTTGTCATAGGCAGCGTCAGCGAGTTTCTTTGACTCGAGAGCGGAAGCTTTTGCTTTTTCAACGTCTTCCTTATCAACAATAAAGTCATGACATTCAATGAGCCTGGCTTTTGAGGCCTCGATCTCTTCGGGGGCGTATTTATCAGCTTTTACGGAAAGAGCTCTGTTTATTGACTCTCTGGCTGAATTCATCTCTTTTATTGGAAGAGGATCTCCGCAACTCACTACTACAAGCGACAGGAGAAGACTTACGATACCGAATCTTTTGAATCTGTTCATAGTATACCTCACAGGAAATAGTAGGGGCTACAGGAGCCCGGAAAAGTCATTAAATAA
Source organism: Spirochaetota bacterium (assembly GCA_963663865.1). GTDB lineage: Bacteria > Spirochaetota > UBA4802 > UBA4802 > UBA5550. The sequence continues at coordinate 1,249,707 of OY760686.1, read as the reverse complement.
CGGATTCACGAGTTAAAGGAAGCAACAGCCTCCGGTTCCTCATCGTATATTTCGAAGAAGGAAGTCAGCTTGGTCAGCTCAAATACTTTCCTGACTGAAGCAAAAACATTGATTATTTTCAATCCGCCCTGATACTTTTTCAAATTAGAAAGGCTGGATATCAAAGCGCCGATCCCTGACGAATCTATATAGCTGACTTTCTCAAGATTGATGACAAGATTAAAATGTTTGTCTTCTATCAGACTGTTCACAATATCCTTAATCTCGGGGGCATTGTACAGGTCAATCTCCCCGGTTATGTCAAGAATCACAACACCGTTGCTGAACCTCTTATTGATTTCCATATATCCCTTCCTGAAGCAATAGCTCAAATGGCCAAAAGCTAATCATTGCAATATAACCGTCGCAACAATGAGTGTCAAGAGAATTTATCCGGCAGTCAGGCAAAAACCAACTTCCACTTTTGCTCAAAGCTTTCAAATCTGTCCGATGCTATAGCCTCGCGCATTTCAAGCATAAAATTTTTCATGAAATACAGATTGTGATAGGTGTTATATGTCAGGGCAGCAATCTCTCCAACTCTAAAAATATGCCTCAGATACGCCTTTGAATAATTCCTGCACACATAGCAACCACAGTTTTCATCCAACGGAGAAAAATCCCTCTCGTAGGCAGCAGATTTAATATTGATTCTACCCTTTGATGTGTAGAGTGTCCCGTTGCGGGCTATACGCGTGGGCATGACACAATCGAACATGTCCACGCCGTTTCTGACGGCAAAGATAATCTCCAGTGGGCTGCCGACACCCATCATATAACGGGGTTTTTCAGCCGGCAGATATTTCAGCGTATATTCAGTCATTTCCCTGTACAGCTCGCCGGGCTCTCCGACAGACAGTCCCCCTACAGCATAGCCGGGAAGATCAAGTTCCACCAGTTTCTCAGCGCATTCCTTCCTCAAATCAGCATAAACACTTCCCTGGACAATTCCAAAAAGCGCCTGTTCATCTACGTTAAAGGTATTTCCCCAATACTCAGCTGAAATCCCTGCCCAGCTTAATGTTCTATCAAGCGCGGCCTTCGCGTCCTTTTTCCCGACAGGATAATCAGTACATTGGTCCAGCACCATCATAATATCTGATCCGATTGAACGCTGAATATCCAGAACCTTCTCAGGAGTGAAAAGATGCCTTGAGCCGTCGAGGTGAGAGCTAAACTCAACTCCGTTATCCTTAACCCTGCACAGATCAGAAAGCGAGAAGACCTGGAAACCGCCCGAGTCAGTCAGTATTGGACCATCGTAATTCATGAAGCTGTGAAGCCCGCCGGCGACGTCAAGGGTATCTGTACCAGGCCTTATGTACAGGTGGTAAGTATTTGACAGTATAATATCAAAACCAATTTCTTTTATATCCTGAAAAGTCAACGCCCTGATGGCCGCTCTTGTGGCCACTGGCATAAAAACAGGCGTTTGAATTTCACCTCTTGTTGTTGTTATGGTACCGGTCCTCGCGGACGTATTTGTGCACTTATCTTTGATCTGGAATTTCATTGTTCTGTTATTTGCCCCTGTGATAAACGTATAGTATCGTCTTTCCAAGGACATCAAACAAATATGCCTGTAAAAAGTCTCATACTTTTTAATAAAATATAGTCATATGAGACGATATCATCCCCCCTAAAAAAAATATAAACTGATTTACAAATACCCGGTATATCTGGTGATGTTGTGTTTATGAAAACAGGTGTACTGTACATGATTGCGACGCCAATCGGCAATATTGAGGATATGACCTTCAGGGCTGTCAGGGTGCTCAGGGAAGAGGTCAGCTGTATCTTCTGCGAGGACACCCGCCAGAGTAAAAAAATACTGAACGCATACGGAATCGAGTTGCCTTCTTATTCGCTCCATTCCCATTCGCCGGCGGCAAGAATTGATGAAGCCTGCAAAAGGCTGCTCAATGGAGAAAACATTGCGTATCTAACTGACTGCGGTACTCCGGGCCTGTCTGATCCGGGAAGCAAGCTTGTAAATGCGGCAGTTAACTCGGGCATACAGATATCACCTCTTCCAGGCGCCTCCGCTTTGACGGCCCTGATTTCTGCCGCCGGCATAATTCAGAAGGACATTATCTTTGCTGGATTTATCAGTAAAAAACCCGGCAGACGCATTAACGAGCTCGAAAAGCTTAAGCAGTACGAAGGGATAATAGTCATTTATGAATCGCCCCACCGCATTCACAAGCTGTTAGCCGCCATTGCTGAGGTTTTTCCAGAAAATGAATTAGTTATTGGCCGCGAGATGACGAAAATGTATGAGGAATTTATCCGCGGAACGGCTATTCAAATCGCTTCAAATCCTGAACTTGTAAAGGCCAAGGGGGAATTTGCCATTGCGATTTCCAACACAGGCCTAAAAAAGAAATCTGATTAATGCGTTCACAAAGGCTTTAAGCGTCCGTTCAACAGGTAAATTTGTCTTTTATCGGTTTTTTTTGTATATTTACTGAGTGTGGATATTTCTCAATAATGTGTAAGTGCTCTATATTTTCATTAAAGATTTGACTTTTTTTTCCGATAATAATAACAGATACAAGAAGGGTTAACAATATGGTAATTGATAAAATCGGCGGAATTCACAACATCCCGGAACCCAAAAAGTCGAAGCAGACCTCCGCGGCAGGAGAGGCGGGGCGAAAAGACGCGATTGAGATTTCAAGCGAAGGTAAACTCGCTGCTGAGATTTCCAAGAGCATGCAGACTGTACATGAGACCCCTGATTTAAGAGCAGATAAGGTCAAAGACATAAAAGAGCGAATACAGAACGGGTCATACGACTTTGATGACAGCACAGTTCTGAGCGCTGTAGCCGGAAAGGTAGCTGGCATTCTCCTGAAAGAATAACGATCAGGAAATATCTGTGGAGTAATAGATTAAGCGGAATTATTCCGCTTTTTTTATATCATACTTTATGAAGGATTCCCTTGAGTATAACCCCCGCACCAGATTTTAAACTGCCGACAGAGATATATATCAGGCAGGACTCAGCATCAACTCTGCCCCAGATTGTATCCAGATTCGGCAGAAGAACAATACTTATGCTCACAACCGGCGACTTGCAGTATTTCGACTCTCAAATAGAACAAATCTCCGAAGGCATGAAACGCTCCGAAATCGGTTGTATTGTTTATGACAGCCTGCCCTCCTCCCCCAATACCGAGGATATTGACGAAGCTGTAGCTTTCGCTAAAAAATCAAACTGTGACTGTATTATAGGGCTGGGCGGTACAGAATCGCTGAGCGCGGCAAGGGCCGTTTCGCTTCTAACTGACAATCACATATTCTGTGATGACATATTTACGAATCCTGAACTAACAGCTCCTGCACTTCCATTTATATCGCTTACCGGTTTTCCGGCCTACGGGTTCGAAATCGCGCCGGTTTTTTTTGTAACAGATATTGAGGATTCAAAACACAGGTTCTACTTTGACAATCGCGTTTATCCCGCTGCGTCTGTTGTCGACCCAACCCTCGGCATTAATGTACCTGAAAAGCTGCTGCTAAACACCTCGCTTGCTTCTCTATCAGTCGCTATTGAGTCAGTCATCTCAAGAGCCAACAACGATATCATTAATACCTATTCGCTTAAAAGCATAGATATAACATTCAAAAACCTTCAGCAGCTCTTCAATGATCCGGAAAACATCACACTGAGACTGAATCTGGTAACCGCTTCGCTTATGACGGGCATAGCATTCTCGACAGCCCGTTCGTCAGTCGCAATGGCTCTTGCCTTCGCCCTTTCCTCTGTAACGGGACTCGACATTGAAACAGGTGCAGGCATAATGCTTCCTCATATTCTTGAATACAACCTTACGTCTTCTCCGGGCAAGTACGTTCACATGGCAAAGGTCATGGGCGAGGATGTCAGGGACATCACTGTTATTGAGGCCGCTATAAAAGCCGTAGAGGCGGTTAGAAAAATCGAGTCAGATATAGGAGCAGCACAAAGGCTTTCAGATTTAAACATACATAAGTCCCAGTTCAGAACTGTTGCGGAAAGGGCAGCAGCATGCAAACTTGTCGAGAACAGCCCCCGACAGCTCAACGCAAGTGAGCTGGAGACTATCCTTATTTCAGCCTTTTAATCAGATGGAATTCAGCTCATCACTTGAAAATATCTGATTAATATCAAGAATTACTACAAAGCTCTGCTCGAACTTCGCTATGCCTGTTATGTATCTTCCTGATATCCCCTTAACAACAGGCGGAGGCGGCTCAATTTCGTCAGATCCGATTTTTATAACATGACTTACAGAATCTATTGCAAGGCCAACCTGTTTACCGCTGATATCTACAACGATAGCCCTTGTACTTCCAGAGTCCCCGGCGGAATCAATTTTAAATTTTTTACTCAAATCAACAATCGGAATTACCTTGCTTCTAAGATCAATTACACCCTTTATATATGGAACCGACTTGGGCAGCACGGTTACCTTGGGAAGCTTTAAAATTTCCTGAACCAGAAGAATTGGTATCCCGTACTCTTCTCTTCCGATTTTAAAACACACTACCTGCTGTGAAACAGAAGAACTTTCGCTGTTACGCTTTACTTTACTGGCAGCTGTTTGCACGTTATACCCCCGAAAACCTCTTGAACTGATAGTGAAAGATTACATTACTTATCATTCTTTTCAACAATAAAATCGAACGCTTACACTAAAAGCAATAAATAATCTAATATCACACTTCTAATCTGAATACTTATTCGTACTTCTACGATAGAATACCGCAAACATATAAGATGGAGAACATTCTTAATTAACCGGAAAAATAATAACCGTAAACATACAAAGCCGTTCCAGCAGCCACCAGAGAAATAACCTTTATAAAAAACGGCTCTCTTCCTCTGATAAACATATCAACTATGCCAGAAGTTACTCCGGTAAAAGCAGCTACCGCACCGGCAGCCATGAAGCTGTAATTGAAATAAAAATATGCTCCGAGACCAAGAAGAAAAGCGACAGATAAATCGAGCAGATCGTACACCCTGGCCTTTGATGACAGAGGCCCTCCGGGGCTTCCTCCTCCGCTTCTGCGGTGAATATAAGGGTTATCTTCAGTCCTGAAGTACTTTTTTCGTGTTTCAGCAAGCAACTGAGTCCTTGCTGTCGATTTTTCGCGGGTCCGCTCAAACTTACTCGAAGAAATCCCGTAATTCCCTCCGATCAGCTTGAGTATGGTGTTGCTCGGAATTGTGTTAAAAACTGCAGATTTCGAAGAAAACTTATCGGAAAAACCCAAAGAGCGTCCTGTTAAAACACTTCTTTCAATAGTAATCTTTCCGTCCTTGATTACAGAGTAATACGGACTTCCCCCCTCGGAGGCCAGCTCTATATAGAGCCTTATTTTTTTATCAGAAAGATTATAATCGACCCGGACATAATCACCATTGTCCTCAGTAACGTAAATCGCCTTCTGGTACCCTCTTATCTCTGAAGGGCGTCTTTTCCAGACTATTCTTTCGTTATCAGATTTTTCATTTTGGGCGGGTCTTTTCATAATAGTGGATATTTACGCGGAAAGGGCTTCACCCTTCCGCGCTTAAATACATCTATTTCTTTTTATGCCTGTTCAGTCTTCTGCGTTTTTTTCTCTTATGGTTTGCAATTTTTGCTCTTTTTTTCTTTTTACCGCAAGGCATATAGACTACTCCTTTTTATTGTTTGTTTTTCTTGGGATTAGATCCGTTTTCAGTACTATTCTCAGGCTGGGCAGCTTTTAAAATTTTGCCCGCACTATCCATAAACATAGGGATACCACTTCTATCAGATGAGATTATCACACTTATATCATCAGAAATTTTGTCAATATAAATATATTTAAGAATCTCAGGATGATTCTCAATAATTACTGACATCTTCTGATAATGACTGTACAGCTCCTCTTTTTTCAGATTGTCTCTCTGAATATCATGCTTTATCTTTAAAAGTTCTTTTTCATTGCTCATCCTGAGCCCGGTAAGATCCTTGATATGCGTTACCGCCATCATGTACATATCCTCATCAGGATAGCTTATCAGACCAATTACATCTACTGAAACGATGCCAGCTCCAGTATTAACAGCTCCGGCATTATACGACGTCACTGCAGTTCTGATTACATCCTTAATATTTGATACCATCTCATCCGGAGCATATATCGGCCTGAAATATTTGTCGAGAGATATCTGAATAGACCTCTTCAAATCTCTGTAAACTCGTTTTTTCAGTTCCCCGGCGTTGCCGGCCAGCAGCTCTGGACCCGTAATATCGGGATTAATTGACATCGTAACTCTGATCGGTATAACGATATCAAAAAGATCGTCCTGAATAGTCTTAAACTGAGAAATTGGAATTTCAAGCTCAGTGGTTTCAGCAACATGAAGATTCATCACTTCAATGCTGTACTTCCAGGGGATCAGGCTTTCAGGGGTAAAAAGGGTGCCAGTTTTGTAATATCGGATAGCCTTACCGCTTTTTATATCTTTAATAAGCAGTACCGAATCATGATGAACCGGATTGTATGCGAGTAAAACAGCAGCAGCGACAGCTATCAAGAATAGCGGTACAAAAAAGCCTAAAACTTTTGATTTCATCACTCTTCGCCTCCCCTGCCGTCACAAACCTGACTTAGTTCACTTTTCAGTTTCTTCTTTATAAGCAACGGGCTTTGACGGCAATAGTGTTGATACCGCGTGTTTATATATCAGATTCTGCTTTTTATCTACTTCCATGAGAATAGTAAAATTGTCGAAACTGAGAACTTTTCCTTTAATGGGCACGCCATTTACAAGATATATAGTGATATCACACTTTTCTTTTCGAGCATTATTTAAGAAAAAATCCTGAAGATTACTGACATTCTTTGTCATTGCTACACCCCTTTTTCTGCGTACCTTCTAACCAGTACCGTATTTTACTGTATATTCCCTCAAAATCGGATGCATTGTACCATACCGCGTCGGCGTTCCGCCTGAACCAGGTCATCTGCCTTTTAGCATATCTGGATGTCTCAAGCTTTAATGCGTCAACTGCCTCATCGAGATTCATATTTCCATTAAGATAGGCATTAATCTCTTTGTAGCCGATTGACTGCATTGATTTGAGATTAGGGCTATACCCCATTTTTCTGATTGAGTCAACTTCATCCACAAGTCCGCCGGCAATCATTGCATCCACCCTCGCCGAAATACGCTCAATCAGTTCGCTTCTGTCTCTCCAGATTGATATGAAAAGGGTTTTTTCAGAAACCCTTTTCGGCTTATTGGAATAAAAACCTGATAATGGTTTCCCTGTGCCTCTGTAAACCTCAAGCCCTCTGACAATACGCTGTCTGTCGTTTCTGTGAATTGATGCGGCAAATACCGGATCGACTGCATATAATTCGTCATATAATCGCCCAATTGCCCCTTCTTCAAGATGCTGTAATAAAACCTTCCGAATGGATATGTCTATCTCGGGAATATCCGAAATACCGTAAAAGAATGAGTCGACATACATCCCCGTACCGCCGGCAAATAAAGGCACCATGCCTCTTTCTTCAATTCTCTCTACTGCAGCACAGGCGCTTTCCACAAAACTGCCTGCCGTAAAAATTTCATCCGGATTGACAACATCTACAAGATGATGCCTGACTCGATTGAGATCATCTTTTGAAGGCTTACCGCTTCCAATATCAAGATATCTATAAACCTGAACAGAATCGCATGATACTATTTCAAAATCACTTCCTGACAACCTCAAAGCCAGCTCCGTCTTTCCGGAAGCCGTCGGCCCTGTTAAAACTACAGCTCGAATAGCCTTCTACCTTCTATTCCTGTTCGGCTTCCGGCTCTGTGTACACAAGCTTGATATCGGAATTGAGGACAAGTTTCAGCACATTTGGAACAACTTTCCAGTTATAGTTTTCCTCGGGATAATCCTTGATATTTGTTACCTTGTCGACTGCTTTCATCGCAGCCCTGGTGAATATGTATTTATTGCTGTTATAAACAACCAGCTTATCCATTGGAATTATCATTCCAGTCCTCCAGCATTTTTATTATTTTGAAATTTCTATCCGTCCGGCAGAGTTCCGATACGATGATGGCCTGCAGCCTGGCAACCGCTTCTTCGACACAATCATTGACAACAATGTAGTCAAAGAACCTGTATGATTTAATCTCCTGCATGGCATTATTCAGCCTCAACTGGATTTGATCATCAGTTTCCGTTTTTCTGGAACGAAGGCGTTCCTCCAAAATATCCATCGACGGAGGTACAATAAAAACAAACACTGAACCGGGTAGCGCTTTTCTAAGCGACTCAGCCCCCTGCACATCTACGTCGAAAACTGGAATTTTTTCCGCCGAACGAATCCTGTCAATCTCTTTTTTTGAAGTACCATAAAGACTTCCATGCACTTCAGCGAATTCAATAAATTCATCAGCGGAAACAGCTTTCATAAAATCATCACGACTGACAGAATAATAGCTTTTTCCTTCAACCTCTCCCTCTCTCAACTTCCTTGTAGTTGTTGAGACGGAAAATTCCAGGAGCGGATTTTCTTTCAGAATTCTTCGAATAATTGTGGTTTTTCCACCGCCTGAAGGGGCTGATATTATCAGGGAAAAGCTATTCTGCTTCATTTGTTGTAAGTCTGGCGGATATTGTTTCCGGCTGCATTGCTGAGAGTACAATGTGATTACTGTCCATTATTATTATTGCTCTGGTTTTTCTACCATGAGTAGCATCAATAAGAAGACCGCCTTCTTTCGCATCGTCTCTGAGACGTTTGCCTGAAGCAGAAGACGGAGATATTACGGCAACCACTCTCTCTGCAGCCACTGCGTTGCCAAAGCCTATATTAATCAGTGTAGTCTTCATCAAACGACATTCCGGCAGTGTTCTCTGATTTTGTCAATGTGATTTTTAACATCTACCACGGCATGAGCGATGTTAGAGCTGTTTGACTTTGAAGCAATCGTGTTAATCTCCCTGAACATTTCCTGAGAAAGAAAATCAAGTGTTTTGCCGATTTGTCCTTTCTGCTTTTGAACGCTTTTAAACTTTTTGATATGATCGTTCAATCTGATAATTTCCTCATTGATGTCTAACTTATCTGCCATCAAAGCTATCTCCGTCTGTATTCTTGACTGATCCGCCAAATTCCCGCAGAGCTCCGCTATCTTATCTCTCAGATTTGACATCTTGCTTTTGGCATTATCCGCTGACATTTTTTTTATTTCCGAGCAATTTCTGGCGATCGAATTAATACAATCTGTGATATCTGCGTTTACTGAAAGTGCCTCTTCTCTTCTCATCTTGACCGCGGTTTTGACTGCCCTGGAAATGCATTCATTTATCAAAGCCATACTCCGGCCGCTAATAGAGCTCTTCTCTTTTGTAGTTACTCCCTCAAGACCAAGTATAGATTCGAAATCCAGTGGCTTATCCACATTCAGCCGTCTGTGTATTTCACTTAGCTCTTTATAATACTTTTCTATTACAGCACCGTTGATAGATACCGGCCTCGTTTCCTGCCAATCATAGATGTCTATCGTTAATTCAATTTTGCCCCTTTCAAAGTATGACTTCAGCATTCTTGCAAGAGCATCCTCCTCAGTTCTAATAACCCGGGGCAAGTTGACGTAGGTTTCAATGTATTTTGAATTTAAGGACTTGATTTCGACTGAGAACGTAAACTGTGTTGTGCTCTGTTCAATAAAGGCGTAGCCCGTCATACTTTCCATGAATAAACCCTATATGTAGATATCCTCTTTACCAATTGATTTTACTTTGATACTGCCATCGTTAAGATAGAAATCAATTGTCCTGCCATAATTTCCGCCAGTATCTTCAGAGACAATATCAAACTTCATTGAAATTAGTATCTCCCTTGATTTATCCACATTACTTCTTCCTATTTCGGACATGATGCTGTTAGAGCTCAGGTTGAACATCTGTGAACCGCCGATAATCTTGGCAATAATCCTTTTATGTTCCGCTCCTCTCGCAAGCATCTCATTAAGCATCATTGGAATCGCGGTATCAGCATATTTTTTCTTTGATGATGATCCAGTTTTATAAGTCGGCAGCATGATATGACTTAGCCCTCCGATTTTCGAGACTGGATCATAAAGACAAATACCCACACAGGATCCCAGTATCGTCCGAAGAACATCGCCTTCTCCGCCAACCTGCAAATCCGCAATTCCAACATTAATCAGGTTAAATTCCACATTCAGCTCCTGGGTTTCGCTATGTAAACAGGAGATTCGCACATCTTCTGATAAGCAAAATCGTTTGAAATCATATGAAGTGTTTCTGAGTGGCCTATAAACAGATATCCCGGATGATTGATTACTCTGTAAAAATCCTTAATCAGACGCTGCTGATGTTCCTTGTCAAAATATATCATTACGTTTCTGCAAAAAATAATATCAATGTCTGAAGGAAATGAATCTTTAAAAAAATTAAGATAATTCAGCTTAACCATCTTCTTCAGATCATCATTCACACAGTAAACTTCCGGTTCATCCTGCCGCTGAGTGAAGTACTTTTTAAGAAATTCCGGCGGGACCTTTTCAATTCTTCTGCCAGAATACTCTCCCGTTTCTGCGAAATCGAGAACTGACAGAGCGATATCAGTTCCAAGTATCTCAACCGTCCAGCCTTTCAGGATATTTTGCAGTTCAGCAACGCATATTGCTATTGTGTATGGCTCTTCTCCAGTTGAACAGGCAGCGCTCCAGATTCTAATTTTCTTGTTCTTTTTTACTTTTACTATTTCCGGAATACAATGAGTCATCAGAGCGTCAAAGTGTTTTTCATTTCTGAAAAAATAGGTTTCGTTTGTAGAAACCACATCAAGCAGGGATTCATATTCCCTCTTCATTTTATCGCCGGTAAGCGAAACAAGATAATCATAGTACTCGGCAAACTCATTCAATCCCAGTGCCTGGAGTCTTTTTCGCAGCCTGTTGGAAAGCAAAGTAATCTTTGTGTCCTTCATAAAAATGCCCGAGGCTTCGTATATCAAACGGGAAAAACTTGCAAACTCCTCCGGAGTCAATCTCTTAATATTCATTTCCATATTCTAATAACCTGTGATCCCAGTCATGTTAAACACTAATCTTATCTGCACAGATTGATTATAAGCTTAACTTCCCCGGATGGAATTCCTGAAAACCTGCTGATATCTTCAGCAGTATAACCGCTTTTACTCATCTCTTCAACAAGGACAAACCTGTCCTTTACACCGGAAAATCTCTCTTTCATCTTTTCCTGGTTGTACACAACAGGACTAGACTCATTACTCTCCTTACGGGCAATACTATCGCCGGAAACCTCATTATCGGGAAAAACCGAAGAGAAATCCCTTGATATAATATTTTTTGTTGAGGCTTCGGACTCCGGCAGGACAGGAACCTCATCCGCACCCTTTACCGTCTTCCTTGCAGCATAAGAATGACGGTCCTCAGCCGCCATTTCCTGAAATTTTCTTCCAATATAAACAGCCGCTATCTTTATAACATTTTGACAGCGCTTTAGCAAGCTTTTTTTTAGAGGCAAAGAGCGATAAGAATCGTCTAAAAATTCCTGTTTTGCCTGTAGATAAGAGCTTCTTTTATTAATATTTCCCTTATTATGATCGGGGTACTCCTCACTACTCTTTTGCTGATAATCAACGGTATCATCCCCCACAACACGATCAAAGCCCTTTACGCTGTTGTCTGCCGCAAGAAGCCTCTTTATAGCTTTTATTCTGTTCTCAAGCAGTGAAATATTCCTTTCAGCTGTTAAGTTAAATTCACGGATAATATCATCCATCTCTTTTCTAAGCTTTTTTTCCCGAAACTCAGATGCCGACTTTTCGAGTTTTAAGCTTATTATGAAATAGAATATGGCCCACATCAAAACATTGACAAGTATTATCAAAACAATCTGCATTATGTCTCCTCAGACATCAAAAGAATAAATTCTATCCGGCTACTTCAGGATATCAATTATCCTGCCAAGCCTGTCGTCCTTCATTTTTTCGGACTCCTCAGATGCTTCGCGTTCCTTTCGTTCTTTTTCTCTTCTGGCCTTTTCACGTTCGCGGTCATCTGCAAGCGAATCCCGTACTTCAGTTTTTTCTGCTTTTTTTGCTTCGTCCAGCCTGTCTTTGAACTCTCTTGTTTTTTTTGTAGATTCTTCATCGAGAGCCTGCTGCTGAAGAATTACAGACGTATTCCTTGAATGCTCATGACGCCCCACCTCATGCATCTGTGATATATTAGTCTGAAGATCTATCGGTTTCAGGCTCACAACCTCACCTCCTCATCTTCTTCTTGAGACCAGAGTTGAAATCCTCTGTCCTTCGCCGAGTTTAGGCGGCTCATACTCGGAAAGTCGTATATCATCTCCTTCCAGACTGAATTTAATATAATTATATTCATCTTTAACGACAAACTTCTGATGACGTATATTGATATCAACCCCTGGAAATATTTTCTTTTCGGCGCAAACCTTACCTTTTTGGTCAAGCATCGCTATATAGGTCTCAAGCTCTTCAAGCTCCGTTTTTATTTCTTCAATTCGTAGATTTCCTTTTTCTGACCTGTTTTCAAGATCCTGAAAGAGCACCTCTTTTTCGTCTGATAGCTTCGATACCTTTTTTTGATTTGAAAGGGTTGTGATATTCTTCTTAACATCCTCCAATTCCGCTACGATTTCTACTTTTGATTTCTCTAATTCTGAAATCTGCTGAAGAACTTTTGGATTAACACCGACAAATATTGAGGTTTTTGTTGCCACATCAGCCCCGAGAAACCTGGCATTTACATCGGAACCAGCTCTGATAAGTCCGCCTACAATCCTCGCCCGGCGGCCGATACTGATAATAGATTCGCCCGCGTCAACATTCGCGTGAAGAACTCCCTCTGGCACTATAACATTATTTTCAGATATTACCTTTGCGTTTTGAATAAACTTTGCGTAAACCGATCCGCCAGTCGACTCTACTATAGCCTCATCTCTGCCGGATATTCCCTGATGGACAATGATGTCCCCCTCTGCTTCAATGAAAGCCTTCTGAACTGTGCCTTTGACCTCGATATTTCCAGCGGCCTTAACAACAAAGTTATCGAGCACATTTCCGGAAACTATTACAGAACCCAGAAAGTTTACGTTTCCTGTCTCAAGTCCTACATCCCCCGATATAATGTAAACCGGTTCGACGCTTATTCTATTTCTTTTGAATACAACCTGGCCGTTTATTTCTGCCGTCAACTCTGTCTTGTCCTGTGACAGGATTGTACCCTTGCCAAACTGTATGCTGATATCACGGCCTGGCTTGACAGGGATTACCTTATTAGTGACGGTTCTTCCGGGAGTACCCTTCTCGGGAGGTATCTTTACAGCGAGTACCTGTCCAACAACGACATTTTCCAGAAGCTCAAGGTTTCTGAAATCGACTTTCCCGCTTTCGTCTTCTTCAAACTTAATATTTGCCTTATTAATACGAACCTTGTAGTCAATTTTAGCATCTCTTCCGTTTTTTGGCCTCTGTCCCTCGGCCCCGAGCAGAGGATAGGAGTAATCCATATTCTCAAGATACTCCTTTAATTTTTCTTCGTTAATTCCGAAAACTACCCCGGAAAGCTTCAAAGCGCTCATGACCTCTTCAAGGTCAAGGTTTCTCCCATAATATCTTGGAGGGGTAAAGTGGAGATATGCCTTCATCTCGTCTTCAGAAATCTCAATTTTCAGTCTGCTGTCAAAGTCTGGATTGGGCGTCCAGTCTCCGATTTTGGCGGGTTCTCCGCTGGCATTTTTAACAGTTTTTTCAATGAGCGCCGTATCCGCATTGGATATTCTCATGGCGTAAAGGCGAGTATTTACTATGCTGGGTTCGACAGGACGGCCCTTTCCTTTAGGTGTAGTTACTGTAAGCCATATTCCGCTTCTGGTAACCCTGATCTTGAAAGTCCCATCCTGATGTTTTTTTTCTTCGAGTACAACTCCCGGAACATGAGCCGAAAGTCTGGCTTCAAGCTCGTCGAGGTCCTGATGGTCTGAGTTTATGGATGCTTTTCTGACAACGACACGGTAGGGCTGGCGCCCAAATCCCAAAAATCCCTTTGTTCCCTTCCTGATGATTTCATAGTCCAGCATAGAAACATCAGCATTGAGTTCATGCGAAGCCAGCTGGATGGCCTGCTTCACAGAGTCTGCGTAAACCTCGACTGAGTCATCATTCTGATCATCGTCGATATCATCAAACTCAAGAAACAGTTCTTTTAATCCGGCCATTCTAACCAACTATATTCGATTTTATTCTGCCCAGCCTTCCTCTGAGCCTCATAATCGCCTTTGTATGAAGCTGTGAAACCCTGCTCTCGGTTACATCAAGGACCTCTCCTATTTCTTTGAGTGTCAAGTCCTCATAGTAATAGAGTACTATTACTTTTTTTTCCTTTTCTGGAAGTTTTTTAATTGCATCAATTATATAATCGCGAATCTCTTCTTTTTCAATCAGGATGTCAGGGTTCATGCTCTCCGGAGCTTCAAGTGTCTCAAGTATAGAAAGCTCATCATTTTCATCGCCCATATACCAGATATCATTGAGTGAGAGCATTGATGTTCCGGTAAGCTTGTTAAGAAGTGACTGGAACTCCTCACTTGAAATACCCATCTCCTGAGCAATTTCGTCATCCTCAACAGTTCTTCCCAGCTTGTTTTCAAGTTCGGATATAACCAGTTCAACCTGTTTTGCCTTTTGCCGGATAGACCTCGGAATCCAATCGATTGATCTCAGCTCATCGAAAATTGCGCCTCTAATACGAGTCATGGCATAAGTTTTGAACTTTATCCCTCGCGCAGGGTCAAATTTCCCAATAGCATCAAGCAGCCCGAAAACACCGTACGACACGAGATCATCAAACTCTATGTTCTGGGGCATCCCCATTGAAACTTTACCGGCTACGTATTTCACAAGTGGCGCGTATTTAATTACAAAATAATCACGGATATTCTGTTCCTGTGAAGAAATGTAGTTTTCCCAGAGCTTTTCCTCTCCGACGGCATCCAGTTCTAAAAATTTTTTATTATTCATAATCGCTATTCCTGGAAATTAATCCACATCCTTTCGCATCATAGTCCTTACAGCCTGTGCCATCAGCTTTGGTTCGTACTTAAATTTTTTGTCTTCGGAAATAATATGCTTCCCCAGCTTTCCTCCTGCAGGATCAACGCCGCTTCGTGATGAGAATGAGCCCAAATCATCATTAAGACTATCCTCGAAGCCCTGGTTCGTCGACCTCTCAACTCTCGGCAGAGAACTTTCATCCATCTCAGAGAAAGCTCCTGTGCTTTCATCAGCTGTTTCAGAATCAGCCGCACCGCCAAGCCCACTCTCCGGTAAAATGTCAATTTCTTCAGAATCCGAGGAT
This sequence comes from Spirochaetota bacterium, assembly GCA_963663865.1. Lineage (GTDB taxonomy): Bacteria > Spirochaetota > UBA4802 > UBA4802 > UBA5550. Next base: position 1,234,250 of record OY760686.1, on the reverse strand, counting down.
CTGATAAGACTCAAAACCTCCGGGACATATTTGCTGAGCACAAAAGCCGCAGCATAACCAAGCAAACCGAAAATCACAACAGAAAAGATAGTGCGTACTACCACAACCGAGACATCAATTCCCGCAATCAATCCTATTGCAAGAGAAAAGACAAAAGAGAGCGCGGCAAACACAGCCGAAAACCTGTATTCAATTTTTATTTCACTCAAATTCATCATCGCATTATCCTACAGAAACATAGCCTCCGTAAGCATGACATTTCACAAAATATATCTTTAATCATACAAATCAAGTTATTTTCCCTGACTCGGTCATTCTTCTTCGTCATTTTTTCCCGCATTACCGGAAACAAGCCTTTTGACAAACCCCACAAGGCCCCCGTTTTTAGCATCTTCCACGACTCTGTCACAGATTCTGTCAGAAATAATAGAAACACAGCCGGACGCTTTCGACTTGGGGAAGCTCACTACAAAGGGCTTCTGGTTTCTTACGGACCTGGGCACACTTGGATCTTCAAACACAAAGCCAAGACTCTCAACCTTGATATTCAAAAACTGCCCTGCTATACTAATTACACGCTGAGCGACTCTGTTGCCTTCGGAAACTGACTGAGCTCTATTTACAATCAACCTGATAATTTTATCCGAGGATTGAGCTGCAATTGACTTGATTATGCCGTAAGCATCAGTTATAGCCGTCGGTTCAGGAGTTGTGACAACAACTATTTCATCTGCGGCTAAAACAAAGCTCATAACATTCTGGGAAACGCCCGCCCCGGTATCAATAATAAGATAATCGTCAGCCTCAAGCTCGCCCATTGCCTCAATAAACTCCGTCCGCTGGCGGGGTTCCAGGTTGGCAAGCTGATGGAAACCGGAAGCCCCAGCTATTATCTTTATACCCTCCGGCACATTTATCACAATATCCCTGAGCTTTTTTTTACCTTTTATAACGTGATAGAGGTTATATTTGGGGATAATGCCCAATATGACGTTAATATTCGCTAATCCAAGATCTGCATCAAGAAGAGTGACAGAAGCTCCCTTCCTTGCCATGGATATGGCCAGACCGACGGCAAGGCTTGTCTTTCCGACCCCCCCCTTTCCGCTTGTTATGGCTATTATTCTCGTTTTTTTAGCGCCTGTCCCCTTTTCGAGGACCAGCCTCCTGAGGTTTGCAGCTTGATCCACCCGGGACCTCCTTACACCTGTTTGTTGATATCCCCGATCATCATATCAACTATCCTGCCCGATTCGGCGACCTCAATGTCATTGGGCACTTCCTGGCCGTTCGTAAAATATGATATGGGCTTGTGATACTTATCGGCAATATCTACAACATTCCCAATAAAAGATGTTTCGTCAACTTTTGTGATCACTATACTGTCAAAATTCATAATATCAAATGCCCGGAAAACATCATGAAGATCATCTTTTTTTGTATTCGCGCTGACACAGAGTATTTTTTCAAAATCATATTCTATGGAATCAGCATAGCTTTTCATCTCCGCTATCTTAAGCTGGTTACGATGGCTTCTGCCGGATGTATCAACAAGAATCAGATCAGCCTTTTCTCTGGAGATCACGGATTTAAACTCCTTCTGGTCGTTGATTGCATATACTGGAATTTTCATTATCTCCGCGTACTTCTTGAGCTGCTCAGTAGCAGCAATCCTGTAATTGTCTATTGTGATGAAAACGACCTTCTTCCCCTCCCGGAGAGAATGAAGTGCCCCCAGTTTAGCAATTGTAGTTGTTTTCCCGACTCCGGTGGGACCTACAAACATTATTATTTTCTTCCCTTTCATTTCAATCGGGCCAGTTGTTACGATTCGACTTTTTAGAAGCTCCTTCAGGCTTTTTTCAATCTTGTATTCATCACGGACATCGTCCCGGCTAACTGAATGCCTTACTTCTTTCATTATTTGAGCTCTTTCATCTCTGTCGAAATCGTTTCGCCTGAGAAGATCATAGAATTTTTTCAGCGCAGGCTCTTCGCTTTCCTTAACTGAATTCACGGTTTTCTGCTCCTGACCAGCAAGGAGTTTATTTAAAGTATCCTTCAATTCGCTGAATTCCTTCTCAAATTTTGTGCTTGCTCTTCCAGTCAATGAAAAATTCTCTTCGGAATGCTCTGATGCGTCCTTACCTGCCGGCTGCTGTCTTTTAACACCGCCAAGACTGTCATTTAGACTGTCTATACTTTTCACAAGCTTATCAACTGTTACTTCTGAATTCCGGGATTCTCTATTATCCCCCGCGCCCCTGGATGACATGCGGGTACCAGGCAGCTCCTGTTCGCCAACCAGGACATCAAACCTTCCGCTGGCTGCATTAGACCTTGCGGGTATTTTTTTCTCATGCACGCCTGCAGTAACTTCCACGACCGTCCTGGCAAAAAGGCGTGAACTCAGGATTCCGCCCTCCTTCACATACTTGTGGCTGATTGGAATAGCATCATTTCCATACTGTGTTTTAAGCTTCATCATCGCTTCTTTATAATTCTCTGCCTTGATTTTTACGTACTTCATATCATTACTCCTTTCAGTCAGGATAGTTAACCATTGAGGTTAATTATATTATGCCGCCGATGTCATTAAAGCGGACGCTACTACATTTACCTTGACGCTGCTGTTAATTTCATTATATGAAATAACTACCGGAACAGGTATTTCCCTTTCCAGCATTGTAAAAATTAAACTCCTCACCTGCGGAGAAACCAGATAAACCGGCGTAAATCCTCCATTTCTGGCCTTTTTAAATGCTTCTACCAGAGATCCTGTAACCAGGCCGTGTGTCTCAGGATCCATTGCAACAATTCGTCCCTCGACCGGATCATCATGAATGGAATTTCGGATTATGCTTTCAATCTCAGGATCAACTGTAATAACATTGAGCATCTGGTTTGAATCCAGATAGTCCCTTGTTATCTGTCTCGAAAGAGCTGAGCGGACATATTCCGTTAAAGTCCCTGTATCGCGGGTATAATCTGAATAGCTGGCTACTGTTTCCATGATTGTAAGCATGTTTCTGATTGAGACCCTTTCCCGCAGAAGGTTCTGAAGAATTTTCTGAATGTCTCCAACGGCGATTTTTTTCTCCTGAACCTCATCAATAACCGCTGAGTATTCTGCCTTGAGATTGTCAATTAGCTGCTTAACTTCCTGCCTGCCCAGTATTTCATCAGCATGTTTCTTGATCAATTCGGTTAAGTGAGTCGCTATTATTGAGGGGCAGTCAACTACCATATAACCGCGGCTTTCAGCCAGATCCCTCATTTCAGTTTCTATCCAAATGGCATTTAATCCAAATACAGGCTCAACAAACTCGACACCTTCTATTTTATCGGATACTTCACCCGAATCCATAGCCATAAGCCTTCCTACCTGAAGCCTGGAACTTCCAACCTCAACCCCCTTTATCAGAATGGAGTATGCTTCCGGCTCAAGCTCCATATTATCTCTTATACGGACAGGAGGAACAACCAGTCCCATATCAAGGGCACTCCGTCTTCTGATGTTCGTTATCCTGTCGAGAAGAGTACCGCCCTGATCGGGGTCAACAAGGGGTATCAAGTTGTATCCTATCTCCACCGCGAGAGGATCAACCTGTATGAGAGGCAATACAGACTCTGGTTTCTTTTCTTTCATTGAAGCCTGTTCGACCTCCCTGGCTTCCTGTTCAGTCTTTTCTTTCTTTGCAGCTGAAAGAACATATCCCATAGAAGCCATTCCCGCTGATATAAGTATCAATGATATCTTTGGAAAACCCGGTATAAGAACGCATGCCCCAAGGGCCCCTGCCGTAATATACATAGCTCTTGGCTGAGATCCGACCTGCTCAGCAATCTGATCTCCCATATTATTATCTGAAACCGCACGGGTAACAATTATACCTGTTGCGGTTGTAATGAGCAGCGACGGGATCTGCGCGACAAGTCCATCTCCTATACTCAGCAAAGTATATGTCTTAATTGCCACGTCGAACGACTCGCCATGCACAAGCATCCCAACCATGAATCCGCCGATAATATTAATAAGCGTTATCAGTATACCGACTTTAACATCGCCCTGGACGAATTTTGAAGCACCATCCATTGTCCCGTAGAAATCAGCTTCCTTCCTGATTTCATCCCTCCGTCTGCGGGCCTCCTCTTCATTTATCATGCCATTGGCGAGATCGGAATCAATACTCATCTGCTTACCGGGCATGGCATCAAGGGTAAATCTTGCAGCAACCTCAGAAGTCCTGGTCGCTCCTTTTGTGATAACAATGAACTGAACGGCTACCAGGATAATAAAGATTATAAATCCGATAACATAATTACCACCGACAACAAACTCACCGAATGTTTTTATAATTTTCCCGTCAAACGCTGACCCCTGCATCAGAATCAGCCTTGTTGACGAAATGTTCAAAGCAAGCCGGAAAATTGTCGTTATCAGAAGCAATGACGGGAATATAGAAAAATCAAATGAACGGTGAATAAACATTACTATCATCAGCACGAGCAGTCCAATAGTTATATTAATCGCCATCAGAAAATCGAGCATAAACGTGGGAAGAGGAATAATAAGCATTGCCACAACAGAAATAATTCCCAATCCCGTAAGAAGATCTGACCTGTTCATCCAGGAAAGATTTAACTGATTCTTTTTGTCTGACATACTAATATCTCACCCTAATTTCAAATTGCCCTTTTTGCTTCTCTTCTCTTGTAAAGCTCAGCATAAACCAGTGTCACAGCCTGAAACAGTTCAACAGGTATTATGTCTCCTACTTCAACATCCTTATACAGCCGTTGCGCAAGAGGACGGTTTTCTATCATTACAACGCCATTCTCGTTAGCAGTCTGCCTTATCCTCAGAGCCATGCTGTCGACTCCCTTTGCTATTACGGTAGGTGCTTCCATTGTGCTGCTGTCATATTTAAGAGCAACAGCATAATGAGTAGGATTCGTAACGACCACGTCAGCTTTTGGGACTTCCCGTATCATATTCTTCATGACAATGTTTCTCTGCATCTCCCTGAGTCTCGCTCTCACATGAGGATCCCCCTGGCTTTCTTTATACTCTTCTTTCAGCTGCTGTTTGGTCATCTTCAGAGACTCCATCAGCTCTTTTTTTTGAAAAAAGTAATCTGGTACTGACATAATCAAAAGCAGAACAGAGGTCCATACAATAATCTTAAAACCGCTCATGAGTATAATATGCAAGGCGGCGCCTATAGAAAGATCGGGAGTTTTAAGAATATCATCAATATCTCCCATAATAACCAGATAAGCTACAAAGCCTATAGCCCCAACCTTGAAAAGAGATTTAACAAGGTTCATGCCGACCTGCTTTGAAAACAGGACTTTTTTCATTATAGTAGCCGGATCGAATTTTAATTTGCTCCAGTTAACCTTAAGTGGATGAGTCGTAAACATGAACCCGACCTGCATCAGGTTTCCAGCTACCGCTGCAAAGACCGATATGGCGAAGACCGGCAGCACCACTTTCCCGGATTCGTACAGAATAAAATAAAAATCCGTGATAACCCTTCTCTCAGTTACCCGGTATGTAGAGAATGAAGATAAAAAGTATTTTGTTATCTCAGCCAGCGATTCAAGAATCCATCCTCCAAAAGCAAATATTATCATTATGGAACTAATGACGACAAGGGTCTGCCCCAGCTCCTGCGACTTGGCAACCTGCCCCTTTTCGCGCGCGTCCCTAATCCTTTTTTCAGTAGGCTCTTCAGTCCTGCCCTCATCCTCAGGAGAAGCAAAGAGCTGCAGATCAAAGCTGACAGCCGGCGCATAGCAGCTTGCAGGATAGAGCTTCAGCTGAATGTTATCAAAATAGCTCATCATGTACCCGCCGGCCAGTGATGCAGCACACCGGTAATAAAGCTGAATGAACGTTCGAGAGCAACCTGCATAACCTTTACAATAACTGGCGTAGTTAGAATAAGCAGACCGAATCCAACTGCAACATTAAGGGGCAGTCCCATCATCATAATATTCATCTGAGGAGCTGCTTTGGCAAGGACTCCCATGCTGACCGACATGAGAAATAGTACGCCCAGTATGGGCAGCGAAATTTTAAGCGCCACAATAAACATTCCGCCGAATGAGTAGAGAATATAATCAAACAGCTTTCCCATAAAGCCCGTGGTAGGTATTATTGCCGGCGCTAGTTCATAAGATCTGTATAATGCCTGAACGAGAAAGTGATGACCGTTAATTGCGATAAAAACGAGAAGCCCGACAAGATTAAAAAGCTGACCAATCACAGGTATAGATATCTGGGAAAGAGGATCAAACACCTCATTTATACTGAAACCCATCTGAGGGGCAAAGTACTGAGCAGCAAGCTGAAAAGCTGCGAACACAACGCCCGCAAGAAATCCAATATAGAGGCCTATAACTGCTTCTTTAAGTACAAGCAGGTAATAGCCTGACATCCCGTCAGGAAGCACCATCCCCTTTGCCGATACCGTAGGAAAAATAATGAGAGTTATAAGAAAAGAAAGCATCACCCGCAGTCTTCCCGGGACAACTCCGCTGGAAAAGAAAGGCGCAATGGTAAACATCGCGTTCATCCTGACAAGGACCAGCAAAAAAATCTGAAAGTTATATACGAAGTATGTCATTTTACTCCAGTCTTCTCTATCATTTCAAATACAGTATACGAGTAATTCACCAGCATTCTGATAATCCACGACGCGAACAAAATGATTGTGAAAAAAATGGCAACGATCTTCGGAACAAAGGTCAAAGTCTGCTCCTGAATAGAAGTAGTCGTCTGGAAGATAGCGACAATCAGTCCGATAATCATTCCAGCCCCGAGTATGGGAGCCGAAATAATAAGTGTCGTTAAAAGCGAATCCCTTAAAAGTTTAATTACTACAAGTTCATTCATGCGTTTCACCATATCCAGCTAAATTAAGCACCCTCAGTTTCCGGGAGCGTTCCGTCAAAACGACCTGACTAGTTCGTAAGCTATAAGGTTCCATCCGTCGACAAGAATGAAAAGAATCAGCTTAAAGGGCAAAGAGATCATTACCGGAGGGAGCATTATCATCCCCATTGCCATGAGAACACTCGCCACTATCATATCGATTACAATAAATGGGATAAACAGATACACGCCTATCTCAAAGGCTCTGGTCAACTCGCTTATCATAAAAGCCGGGATTAGACAATATGTGGGCACGTCATCCCTGGTGGCTGGCTTCTCAATCTTAGCAAGATTAATGAACAGAGCAATATCCTTCTCTCTCGTCTGCTTGAACATAAACTCACGTAAAGGCTTCATCCCCCGGTCAAAAAACTGTTCATTGGATATCTTTCCGCCGAGATAGGGCTGAAGCGCCTTCTCATTTATCTCGCCGAGAGTCGGAGCCATAATAAAGCCGGTCAGAAAAAGAGCGAGGCCGACAATCACCTGGTTTGGCGGCATCTGCTGAAGAGACAATGCCCTCTTTACAAAATCAAGGACAATGACCACCCTTGTAAACGAAGTCGTCATCAAAATAATTGAAGGCGCGAGGGTCAGTATAGTCAGCAAAAACAGAATCTGAAGGCTGAGCGCGACATCCCTCGGGGAACGGGCAGCCTCAATATCAAAAGCTATTTTAGGTATAGGCATTTGAACGCCGCCCGCCTGCGCATGCAGTGCGGCAGGAAATGCAACAGCCATCAGGATTGCAATTATGGCAAAGTGCTTAATCTTCATCGTCACCGCCGTCCATCTTTCGAAGCCTCTTTCTCTGCGCTTTGAGATAGCTCATGTCTATCCCGGAATCATGGTTCCACTCTGTTTCTTTATGCCGTGACTGCGTAGTTTTCTTATCGTTTATCCTGTCAATCATCCTGCCCGCGTAACGTCTGAGCATCTCATTGAAGGAGCCGTGACTTGCTGTTGACTCAGAGGGGAGGTTAACCCTCATTCTGTTTATTTCATCTCTGTCAGTTATTTCTGTGATGAGATTTACGCTTCCGTCCGATACTCCGATTATGAGGATCCTTCCGCCGATATCAACAACCTGCAGACTCTTGTTCTGACCAAGCGGGACAGCCGAAAGAACCCTGGCCGAGGCATCTCCTCTGAAGGCAGTGCCGGTCTTCTTTGACATAAATCTGAAGAAGTAATAAAACACCGCTATCAGCACCGCGAGAACGATAAGAGTTTTAATAAAGCTCCAGACGAGAGAACCGTCGTCAGGCTTTGGTCTGAAATCGTTTTCAGTGTATTCTTTTGAAATAAGCCCTGTCTCACCGGCCTTTTCTCCGGTCTCATCTGACTTAACCTTAACTGGATCCTTTACGGAATTTTTTTTGGGGGGTTGATGTGAACCCGCATCTTTTTTTGAACCCGCGGCTCCGGCATCTGCCGCTGCGTAGACCGAACCTGCGGCCAAAAACACGCACAGAACAAAAAGCGCGGCGTATATCAGGCGGCTTTTTTTATTATGTCTCATTATATAGTGCCCTTTAACCATTATTTCCATTTGTCCAATCAGCCGTTCAGACTTGTGAGCCTCTGATCGGGACTGACAATATCGGTTACCCTGACACCGAAATTCTCGTCGATTACAACAACCTCGCCCTTCGCTATAAGCTTTCCGTTAACAAGAAGATCAACGGGCTCACCTGCGAGCTTATCGAGCTCAATAATGGATCCCTCTCCAAGCCCTAATATTTCCTGCACAAGCTTTGACGTTCGGCCAAGCTCTACAGTAAGCGTCATAGGAACATCAAGCAGAATAGAGATGTCTCCCACCGACGACTGAATTCCCCTCTCATCGAGCGGAGGAAATTTAACCGGGCTTATTCCTACCTGCTGCCCCTGCTGTGGAGCAAACTGCTGCTGTGCCTGCTGTTGTGAGGCGCCAGAACGGACCAGAGTCGACGCGAGGCCGGCATCCATAAAATGATAAAGCTTGGAAGTAAGAATACCCTGTATCGCGAAATCGTATGTAACCCTCACTGCTTCGCCGTAAGGTATCTGCAGCTCTGAGGGATCTTCAACTATTGAAACAGCCGCGGGAGTGGTGCTGATTCCGCCGCCGAGTCTTGTGCCGAACTGGGTTGCAACGGTCGATAAAAACTGATTAGTAAACTCCTGAATGGTACTCTGATGCGCCTCAGTAAGGGTTTCAGGAGACATGCCTGACTCATCACCCATCATAAGCGAGGAAATTACGCCGGCGTCAGGAAATTTGAACACAACCAGGTTCTTCCCGTTCGCTCTGCCGGAATAGTCCATTGATATCTGAACAAAACGGCCTGAAAAGTCCCTGACAAGGGCATCCCTCTGCCTTACATCAATCACGGGATTTGATATTATCAGGTTCTTCCCGCCGAGATATCCGGAGAGAGAAGGAGCGACCGCCCCGGCTATTCCATTAAGAGCATCACGCAGAACCGCCTGATCGCTCATGGAAAGCGAACCCGAGGCCGAACCTGTATCGGCCGGGCCCTGAGCGGCACCCATTGAACCTATGTCGTCAGCCCCCTGTAAAAGAGCATCAATTTCATCTTGAGATAATGAGCCGTCACCCATGACATCCTCCGGGTAAAATGTTAACGAAAACCTGCTCCGTCTTAGTTTACTATCAGTTCCTTGAAATATACTTCCTTAATTTTTCCGGAAATCAGCCTGACATTTACATGAGCCTTAATCTCCTCGGCGAGATCAAGCGCCCCGCTTGTGGAGTTCAGCTCTTCCAGCGTTTTTCCCTGAAGTATAATATTTACTATATGCTGAATCTCATCTCTCCTGCGTACAAGTTCGTTGTTAAGCTCAATACTCATCTCATAGCCGAGAGAAATTGTCATCTTTACAAAGTGCGGCTCCGGATCAGCCGTCGTTTTGGAAAAGCCAGGCAGTTCATAAGTCTGCAGCGGCGGAGGCGGCGGAGCAGATACTATATCCTGCCTTCTCTCATAGCTGCTTTCCTGAACATTCTTGCTGACAAGATAGGAAATACCCGTAATCAGGACTATAAAAAGAACGCCTCCCGCAACATAGAGAAGAATCTTTACTATTTTGGAAGAACCTCCGCCGCCACCGCCGCTTTCACTCTGGGGCGAGCTGTCCTCATCATCCATTATATCATCTCTTTCTTCATCACCCATTGGGGCACCTTCCAGTTATGCTCCGACTTCTACCGGCTGCCGGAAAACCCGAAAACAGCTCGGCTAATTTTACACATAATTATGTGACATAATATCAAAAATTAATTGCTACTGTCAATTAATTTATTCATTTAAAGAAAAATGTTATAAAAGCACCGTGTCAGCGTTTTAGAAGTACCGCTGTTCTAAAGACCGCTATAATCAACGCCTTTACTCTCTTTTCGGCATAAAAACCGGGTGTTCTGAACAAAAAACTGCCTTTTATCCATTAACACCATCTTCCGATTCGCTCTTTTCCACCTTGATCCCGAGACGAATTGTTTTAAAGTGGGCTTCCACAAGCCGGACAATCTCTTCAGCCTTCTCTTTTACCAGATATTTTCTGTCATTGGTCAGCGTAATAACCGTATCAGGCCTTTCCTCAACAGTCTCTATATGCCATGGGTTGAGCAGAAATTCATCTCCATTCATTTTATGAAGTTTTATCATTTGATACCTCCGCCTTTATTATATTTTCCGCGTATTCCCGTGAGCTCATATGCCTCACAGCCGAAGGCGAACAGCCGGGAACACTGCAGTCGAAAACCGGCAAAGAACCGTTCCTGAAAAGGTCCTCCAGCCAGACCTTTGCGGCCAGGAACTGATGATTGGCAAAGTATGTCCTGCCCTCTCTCACAATCTTATAGTGAATATTCCTTTTCCCCAGTTCCGCGTGTTCCGTTTCAGAGGGACTGAGCCTTGACGAGTCAAGGAGCATCTTCCCTGACGCAGCAGCGCCTGCCGCGTAGAACTCCCACTTAAACGCAAGATCGTTCCCCGCTAACAGAATCGACCTTACTCCCGACCCTGCGGCAAGGGATACAGCCTGCGTCGTAACTATACTGCCCGTGGCAAGAAATCCCAGATCAGCCCCTGCCTCATCCCACAGCCTGCTGTAATGTTCGCCTTCAATAAGCCAGTTGTAAAAACTCAACGGTCCTCTCCACTTTCTCAGATTGGAATGAGATATGCAGCTGAACGCTAATAGATTGATTTTTCGCGTATCAAGCCCGCTGAAAAAATCATAAGGCCTTGTCTCACAGGATATCACATAATCAGGAACAATCCCCGATTTAAGCAGAACGGAAGCTGCCATATCAGCACATATAACAACGGCAAGGCCCCTTTCCGAGATTTCCCTTATCGCTTCGAGATTGTGCACGAGAGAAGGCCCCGCTCCAGCAATAACAGCATGCCTGTTTTTTATGGCAGCCGATACGGGGCGAAGACCGCCAAATTCAGAAATAAGCGGAAGATTTTTTCTCAGGTTAATTCTGAAAATAGCCAGCCTTTCGTCAATCACGCCGCTGTTAAGATTATTATACAGTTCATCTTTATCTATCATCAAAAAAACAGCACCTCACCGTACCGCTTTCCTGTAAAAGCATCGCGGCCTGCTGTAAAGAATTTTAACAAACTCAAATTATTTATTTTACAAATCAGGGAGTGACTTGAAAAGGTGTTTTCATGAGCGTCCGAAAAAGAAATGAATTCATGAGCAAGTCTCCCGGCGATACATTCAATCTCGCAGCCAGGCTTGCAGAAAAAGCCCTGCCCGGAGACGTCTTCGCGCTGTCAGGCGACCTCGGTGCCGGCAAAACGGTCTTCGCGCGCGGTTTTGCGTCCGGACTGGGCATAGACGAAGACATTACCAGCCCTACATTCAATCTTTTGGAAGAATACAGCGGAAAACTCAACTTTTATCACTTTGACCTGTACAGAATTGAAACCATCCGTGAATTTGACAACCTTGACTTCGAAGATTACTGGGAGGGCAACGGTGTTTCCGTAGTCGAATGGGCTGAACGGGCGGCGGCCATTCTTCCTGACAGCAGAATTAATATTTATATTGAATACATTGATGAAGAATCAAGGAGAATCACTATTGAATATCCTGACAATAGACACCTCGACTGACAACGATTATCTGTGCATATGCTCGACGGATAAAACCCCAATCCAGAGCACAATAAAGGGACTGTCCCACTCAAACGCAATATTTGAAAACCTTGAAAGCCTTTTGAGCGAAAGCGGACTCTCCATGGACGAAATCAACTTAATAGCAGCGGGTAGAGGCCCGGGTTCATTTACCGGCGTAAGAATTGGACTTACTACCGCAAGGACGCTCGCGCAGATACTCTCGATTCCGCTGATTGGATTTATATCGCACGACCTTTACGCCGCTTCTGCAGCCGATCGTGGATATGCCCAGATAATCACGGCATTAGACGCGAAGAAGAAACGTGTTTTCGGCGCCGCCCACAGTGTCTGCGGAGTCCGGGCCGAAAGCCTTGTCCCGGCGGGAGACTATCCACCCGAAGAATTACTGAAAAAATGCGACCCATCCGCAAAGACGCTGTGCGCGGGCAACGGATGCGCACTCTATGCTGAAAAAATAACTTCATACTTTGACAATTGCGATATAGAAAACGAAACAACACTCAGCGCCGAAAAAACCGCCGCGTTCGTCAGAGAAAAGGCGGAACTTATCGCCCCGGGCGGAGGCGATTACAGAGAGGCAGTTCCATTTTACGCGAGGCTCTCAGACGCTGAAGTCGCGAAAAGGCAAAAAGAGACAGGGGCCGCCAGATGAATACGCCAGCCCATCGGGTTACCTGCTCTTAAGCTGTTTGATAAGTCTGGATTTGTAATCCAGTTCCATGGGCTGTAGAATCCCGTAAAAACGCTTCAACTCATCCTTCCGCGATGAATTGCCTTCGAAATCGACAGAAACAACGAGCCTGCCGCCATCCTCATTCATGACAGCCTTTATCTCACCGTAGATTGTTATCGGCGCCTGGAGCTTAAAGACAAGGTCAAAGATGAAACCCCTTGCCTTCTGCATGGACTTCTTCAAAGTATCGTTTGTCACTCTGAGCTTGGCGCCTCCTCTGCTCAGATCAACAACCTCCTGATGAACCGGAATGAGCAGAGTGTTAGCGTCCCTAATCCTGTCAACGAGCGAAAAGGACAACTCCTTGAGCTCAAGGACCGTTTCGATATCCATTTCCTTCGTCTTGGAAACAAGCTGTATATACGCGAATGGTATGCTTTCCTGCTTTTCATTGATGTAGATAATGGGCACAACAGCCAGTGACCGGTATCCCCTTTCAACGGCCTGCTTGATATATCTCCCGAGCTCCTGCCTGTACATTGAATACAGATCAAGCATATTATCGTTTTCCGCCTTATATGATTCAGGATTTGACATGTCCGAAACAAGCACTGCCTGACCTGTTTTACGAATCTGCTTGAGCACAGCGTCTCTGTCATCAGGTTTGAACACATCCACCTTGACAATATCAGCCAATGAGCTGTTGTTAGCCAGAAACTGATCAAGCACAACCTTAATGCTCGTCGGGATATTGTAGGCGCCCACATCAATTGTGTGTTTCGAAATTCTAAAATTTGTGGCGATAACCTGATCCATGCTGACTTTAAACCTCAGATCCTTTCTGCCGTGAAGCGCCCTTCTTCCTCCCACAACTCGGCAGTGGAAATAGCCGGGGCCTCTTTCCTCAATCACCTCAAGATCAACTTCAATATACTTGTCCGCAAGGCCGTACATACTGATTCCCTTCTCCGTCTGTACTGACGGGTCAGTTACTACCATAAGTGTGTTATCATCGAAGAATTCATTGATTACAAGTTCAGTCTTCTCGATAGAATACCGCAGGTATAGTTTTTTATCCGAGAATTTGCCCCTCAACTCCGAAACTATATCCTCAACCGACTCAAGATCGTTGAAAACGCGCTGTTTTCTCTGGTTTGGACTTAACAATGTAGTACTCCTGAAAATCTATAAGGAAAAATAAGTTTTAATTACACGAAGGAAGAATAAAAAAGAGGGAATGATATCCCTCTTTTTTATGCAAAACTGGCATCATCTTCCGAATCCGAAAAACATTAAGCCTTGGGTTTAGCTTTGGCTTTTGTCTTTGCTTTTGCCTTTGCTTTAGGCTTAGCCTTTGCCTTCACTTTAGCCTGCTTAGCCTTCTCAGCCTGCTCTTTCTTTTTCGCTGCTTCGACAAGCTTATTGATTTTAGCAAGCTCTGTTTCCAAGGCTTTCACTTCTTTCTTAAGCTTGGCAAGCTTTTCATCTTTTCGCTTTTTTGAAACCTGCAACTGCTTTAAAGATTGTTCTGCCATGTGCCTAACACCTCGATTGGTTTTATAAAAATATTAATTTGTAACTATACTCACAACTGATAAATATGCAAGCAAAAAATACTTGTTACCGAAAGACAAGGCTGAATAAAAGTCTTGACGCTTTACTGCATAACATCGACTTATCCTATTAACAAGAATAATCGTTATAAAACAACGATCATCGAGTCATATAGCTGACAGCTTATCTTTCTGCATCGGAACAAGCCCGATCACATTACCTTAATCGACCGGAAAAGTATAAACCATGAACACAAAACTACCAGTAATCGCTATTGTCGGACGCCAGAATGTCGGCAAATCGACCCTTTTTAACAGCATAATACGTGAAAAGAAGGCCATTGTGGACTCCCATCCGGGACTTACACGAGATATCCTTTCATATACAGTAAACTTTCACGACAAACACTTTACTATTACGGACACACCCGGCCTCGACCTGGAGTCATCCTCAGAGCTTTCAGGCCCCATCCTTGATAATGCCAGGGCGCATCTTGAGAAGGCGTCAATCATCGTCTTCCTGATGGAATATCCTTCGCCGGCCCCTTTCGACATGGAGATACTCCGCATAATAAGAAAACTCAACAAGCCGTCGATAATCGCTGTAAACAAGATGGACAGCGCTGAACGAATGCAGGAGATGTCAAACTTTTACGAAACCGGCGTTGTAGACATCGTGCCGGTGTCCGCTCTCAGGCGCTCCAACATCGACATGCTGCTCAGACGAATAACCGACCTTCTTCCCTCCGGCGGAAAAGCGGTATCAGAACCGGATGTAACCATAGCCATTGCGGGGAGGCCAAACGCGGGCAAGTCAACACTCATGAACGCGTTTTTAGGCTACGAGCGCGCGATTGTCTCAGACATCCCCGGAACAACACGTGATTCAGTTGACGACTACTTCAGATATAACGGCAAGCTTTTCAGGGCGGTGGATACAGCTGGGATCAGAAAGAAAAGCAAGTCCGCTGAAAGCGTAGAATTCTACTCCTTCAGAAGAAGCCTTGATTCAATTTCAAAAAGCGATGTTGTTCTGTTTCTTATAGACGCCTCGCAGGGACTTACAGAGGCGGACAAGAAGATATTCGATGAGATTGTAAAGGCAGGCAAACCCGCTGTAATCGCCATAAACAAATGGGACACAGTGGAAAAGGACGATAAGACGTTCAACAGCTATAAGGACAAACTCGTCTTCAAGCTCTACCGTGCGGACGACTTTCCGATTCTGTCAATATCTGCTCGTGACAGACAGAGAACAGCAAAGCTGCTTGAGCTCGCTCTGGACCTGAAAGAAAGGGCCTCAAAGCGGGTTGAAACCCCGCTGCTCAACAGGACAATCGCGAAACTGCTGAATTCGGGCCGTGTCAGGCAGCTCGGAGGCACGCTCAAGATATACTATGCCGCCCAGATAAGCACGTCTCCACCTGAGTTCAAGTTCTTCGTAAACAATCCGCTGCTGTTTAAGAGAGACGTCGTGCGTTTTTTTGAAAAGTCGCTGCAAAAGGAGTTCTCGCTTCACGGCCTTCCCGTTTCAATACAGATTTCCGGCAAGAAAAGAAGAATGGGCGGTCAGGAGTGAACCTCCACCCTGCCCTCAATTGATTTAATTATTGTAGCAGAATCCACATAGTCAAGATCCGCGCCCACCGGAAGGCCGTGCGCGATGCGCGTAAGCCTTACGCCCGAAGGTTTTAAAGCGCGGGCAATATACAGACAGGTCGCGTCTCCCTCAATCGTGGGGTTAAGCGCGAGAATCACCTCGGCAACACCGCCTGCCGAACACCTTTCAACAAGCCCCCTGATATTGATATCATCAGGCCCGATGCCGTCAAGAGGCGAAATTGTGCCCATAAGCACGTGATAGATACCTTTGAAGCTTCCCGTCGCTTCCAGAATCAGAACGTCTCTCGCGTTCTCCACGACGCAGACCGAGGAACGGTCACGCCCGGAGTCAGCGCATATCGGGCAGACATCCGAATCTGATATTCCGCCGCAGATGGAGCACGTTACAATATTCTCTTTAAGTTCGAGCACAGCGCGCGCCAGCGACTCCGCTTCGCTGCTCCCTGACTTGAGAATATGAAAGGCCAGGCGTGAAGCGCTCCTGGTTCCAATGCCCGGCAGTTTGGAAAACTCCCTGATAAGGTTCTCAAGGTATTTGGAAGGGCCTTCCATCTTACATGCCGGGCAGGTTGAGACCGCCTGAGATTTTAGCCATCTCCTCAGCGGACTTTTTCTTCATCTTTTCAACAGCATCATTCACCGCAAGAACAACCATCTTTTCGATTCTGCTGCGGTTTGCCGACGCGGCAAGCTCTTCACTTATCTTCAAAGACTGAAGCTCAAACTCTCCATTTACAACGGCCTTCACGCTCTGGTCGGCGCATTCACCCTCAACCTCCGCCTTCTTGAGTTTTTTCTGAATATCCTTCATCTGTTTCTGTAGCTTCATCAGATTTCCTATATCGCCAAGTCCCTTAAGCATTCTATTCTCCTCTTTCCACAATCTGTCCGTGGAATACGTTTTTTATTTTTTCAACAGCCGGGCTCACTGAACTCCCCGGTTCAGCCGGGTTGTCCTTCCGCTCCGTACTGTTGACTGCTGCGCTAACATTTACCGCTTTTTTTTCAGGGGTGGATGATATCGTCTGCGTCATCACCGCCTCATCCGCAGAAGCGGAACCCGCAGATTTTTTTGGGACAGCGTTCTTAACGGTACCGCCCGAAGGCGCATTCCCGGCCCCCAGCGCCCTGATTATTGAGGCCACTGAAGGCGCCTTCTTTACGGCCGCCATGTCAAGCATGGACATTTCAAGATTTATCCGCTCATCAGTCGAAAACTTGAGACTCGATATAAGCTCCATGCACAGCCTGAACATCCTTGAAAGCTCCTCGTCATGGTACAGAGCCGCGACCTCCCTGAACTCATGGGCTTCCTCTTTCGAAAGGCCCAGCAGCTCATTCAGAGCGATTCCGCTTTTCATCAGCCTGAGAGACCGCAAAACATCGATAAAGCCTCCGGCATAGCGGCTGATATCAGCGCCCATGCCGGCGACACGCGCGATCTCGCCGATTATCGCGGCGGAATCACCCGAGGCAATGTTTCTGAACTGCCTCACATAGCTCTCCGCCGGAACTATGCCCAGTATTGTCAACGCCTCAGCCTCGCCGATCTGTCCTCCGTCAGCCGCCTCAGATGAGTACGATATCACCTGATCGAGCAGCGATTGAGCGTCGCGCATGGAACCGCCCGCCGCCCTCGCTATCGGATAAATAGCGCTGTCAGAAACCGGATAGCCTTCTTTATCAGCGATATGCTTAAGGTGCTCCGCGATTTTATCGACCGGGATCTGCTTGAAAAAGTACTTCTGGCAGCGTGACAGAATGGTGTCGGGAATTTTATGAAGCTCGGTAGTTGCAAGGACAAAGACAGCGTGTTCGGGCGGTTCTTCAAGGGTTTTCAGCAGCGCGTTAAAGGCCTGCGTTGTAACCATGTGAACTTCATCAATGATATACACCTTGTAACGGCCCTTAACGGGCGCGAAGTTCACATTTTCACGAAGCTCTCTTATGTCTTCGACACCGTTATTCGAAGCCCCGTCAATTTCCATTACGTCAAAAAAGGTGCCGTTTTTTATTTCAACGCAGTTCTCGCAGACACCGCAGGGTTCAGGCGTCGGGCCGTTTACGCAGTTAAGCGCGCGGGCAAGTATCCTCGCCATCGTCGTTTTGCCGACACCGCGGGGCCCGCTGAATATATAGGCGTGAGAAATCCTTCCGGCCTTAATGCTGTTCTGGATTGTTTTTGATACGTGTTCTTGAAAGACTACATCGTCGAACTTCTGGGGACGCCATTTTCTGGCTATTACCTGATATGACATGTGCACCCGCTGTTTGTTTGATCGCGGCAGACAGGGAGCCGTCTTGAATATTTCGGAGAGGGGGGGATTCGAACCCCCGGTAACTTGCGCTACACACGCTTTCCAAGCGTGCTCCTTAGGCCTCTCGGACACCTCTCCATATATCAAATGCTTATCGGAGAGAGAGGGATTCGAACCCTCGGAAGGCTCGCGCCCTCAACGATTTTCGAGACCGTCCCCTTCGACCTCTCGGGCATCTCTCCAGCACTTGAAGTTACTATTTGAAACAGACGATATTTGTAAAGTATTTTTTAGATAGCTCCAGCCATGGCGAGCTTTGCCATAGCCGTTTCAAACACACCCTTCGTTTCTGACGAATCAGCATTAACGAAACAGTTTTCATTTCTGTAAAAGTCAATTAGAGGTGCGGTCTTTTCTTTATAAGTCTCGAGCCTGTGTTTTATAGCCGTCTCAGTCTCATCGTCCCTCTGGATGGTCGGGCTTCCGCATTTGTCGCAGACTCCCTCAATTTTAGTCGGATTGGAAATGGTGTTGTAGATTGCGTGACAGTCAGGGTTTGAGCAGGTCCTTCTGCTTGTGAGGCGTGAAATAAGAACATCTTCCGGTACATCAAGGTTGACCACAAGGTCGAGCTTAAGGCCTCTTTCGCTCATCAGCTTTCCGAGTCCCTCTGCCTGAGAAATAGTCCGCGGAAAACCATCAAGGATAAAGCCTTTCTCGCAGTCTTTCTGAGCGAGCCGCTCCTCAACAATGTTCATGATGACATCATCGGGCACAAGGTCACCCTTAGTCATATACGGCTCGCTGAACCTGCCGGTGGCCGAGTCGGCCTTTACCTCCGCCCGCAGAATATCACCGGTTGATATCTGCACAATTCCGAAGCGCTCTTCAAGCAGCCTCGACACGGTTCCCTTGCCCGAGCCGGGCGCTCCCAACAAAATCACATTCATAATTCCCCCGATATTTTATCTTAAAATTGTTTGCGATAGAAATATGCGTCACGTTCCGCGCGTGCGGACCCGGGAATAAGGCGAAAAGCTATGAAATGCAAATCAGATCTGTATAGAAGAAAGGTGACATCCTGTGTCACCTGATTTTCTGTTGAGAGATGTGCCCAAGGCGGGATTTGAACCCACACAGGAAATTCCCACATGCCCCTCAAGCATGCGTGTCTACCAATTCCACCACTTGGGCATTCATTGAATGATACGAGTAGCAACCTAAAATACGATAACGATATGTCAAGAAATAATTTCTCTGCGTCCCATGCCCGTATAAGAATATTTTTTAGACTTAAGCGGAAAAACTATGTCAATAATCCCGTCATAAAAACACATACATAGTATAAATGTAATTCAACCGTTGAGGTTAATGATGAAAACAAAACTTACAATCGCTCTTATTTATTCTTTTATCATGCTTTTTATTTCATGCGGAAAGGATGAAGCTGTGAAAGAAGACCCGGCCCCCATAAAAACACGGGCACTGGCGCTTCTTTCGCAGATGACCCTTGAGCAGAAGGTCAACCAGATGAGCGGAGGGCCAAGTCAGAGTTCAGCCATATCAATGATGACGCAGATATACGATGCTGAGCTCAATATTCCGAGCATGGTTTTCAGCGACGGTACACGCGGCGCCAAATCCATGACATACAATGAGGATTACCTGTACACAACGGCATTTCCTGTTGCCGCTTCAAGGGCGGCTTCGTTCGACAGGAATTCGGAACGTCTCGTTGGAGAGATAAGCGCCCTCGAAACAAGGTCGTTAGGCAACTACGTCCTCTGCGCGCCGAACCTGAACCAGACAGTCAACCCGCGATACGGCAGGAGCCAGGAGTCCTACGGCGAGGACTCATATCTCATCGGTGAGATGGCTTCCTTACACATAAATGGAACAAAGTACTCGGGAGCTGCTGACGAAGACGGTGACGGCAATCCCGATCTCGATGAAAACGGAAACTTCCTATATTTTGACGCTGAGGGAAGACGTACCTACGCCGTTCAGTCGGTTATATCAGAGTTCGCTGTATCGGCCCTTGATAAAACAAGAAGACAGTTAAATGCGGTGGTTGATGAGAGAACTCTTCGTGAGGTTTTTCTGCCTCAGTTCAAGAAGGCCATCGACCGGGCAGACCCGGCGGGTGTTATGTCAGCTTACAATATGGTTAACGGAGATTACTGCGCATCAAACAAAGAGCTCATGAGCGATATTCTCTATGATGAATGGGGCTTTGAGGGATATACCCTTACGCAATGGTGGGGTATTGCAGAATCAACTGAAAACGCTGTCGAAGCTCAACTTTCAATTGAGATACCCATCAGCGAAAATGACTATAACAACGAGCATGTTTATGGAGATTTCTTATTAAAGGCAGTTATGCGCGGTAAAATTGCCGAGGAGAACATAGACAGAATCGTCCTGAGAATACTTGAAAGAAAGATAGCATATGGAATGCTGGATTATGGCAGGGACTTTTCAAAGACCTATACCATAGGCGAGGAAGATAAATACCATGCTTATCAGAGCGCTGAGGGACTTCAGAGACCGGAGTCCATTCAGGCGAGCCTTGAGATCGCAAGGAGGGGAATTGTACTCCTGAAGGACGGCGGCCGAAGCACAGAATCATCAGAAGACGCCCTGCTTCCCATTTATGACAGTTCAGAGAGCATTACAGCTGAACATCCTGCAGTCATGCTTGGGCAATATTCCAACGTTGCCCGCACCGGTGATATTTGTACATCGTATGCCATTACATCTCCCGGGGGATCCATCCTTGACATCACTCCTTATCAGGGGTTCAGTGAATTTCTCGAAGAGGAACGCATTAAGTACTTCACCGGCAATAAAGACACTGACTTCCCACACTATTACCATGCAGTTAATCATGAGGAGTACGGAGACAAGGAGGCGTTGAACGCGCTTAAGACAGCTTCGTGGGCAATCGTTGTAAGCTCCTATGTCCCCGCTAATCTTTCATTTATCGAATGCGGCTCGGGAGAGTATTGCAATGACAATGGAGAAGAAGGTGAACAAATGGACCGTTCTTCACTTTCACTGCCAGAGCGTGACCTCGGCAACATAGAGGCGGCAGTTGAAGCAAGAAAAGCCAATCCTGACCTCAAAATTATGGTAATAATTGAGAGCGGTTCAGCCGTACTCGTTGAGGACTTCGTCGATGATATCGATGTGATTGTTCAGGCGTGGTACCCCGGCATGTGCGGCGGGCAGGCCATAGCCGAGCTCGTCTTCGGACAGACACTCGATCATAACATGTGGACAGGCGAGCCTCAGGAGGTCAGAGCTGTCAGCTTCTCAGGAAAAAGCCCTGTTACATGGCCCCGTTCGGATGCCCAGCTTCCCTTATATCCCTCAAGCAGACAAACAACTGAATATAACTACAGCTACTACCATGGTTACCGCCTCTTTGAGAAGGATCTGGCCGAAACAGAAGAGAAGAGCCCCCGCTACTGGTTCGGTTACGGGCTGAGCTACAATACCTACAGCTACAACAACCTGGAGGTCGATCCGAACTACGTTAATGATGAAGGAACCCGGCTTGTCAGAGTAAGCGTCGATGTCACAAACAACGGAGAGTACGATTCTTCAGAGATTGTACAGGCCTATGTCGGCTTCAGTCACTCACAGCTTGACGACGCCTGGGGACGTCCGGTCAAGCAGCTCTTCAGCTTTGACAGGGTTGACATTGAGGCGGGTGGAACACAAACCGCGACCATGTACATTGAGCCTTCCGATCTCGCCTACTGGGACGAGGCCTCTCAGAGCATGGTAATTGAAGACATACAGTACGAGCTTATCGTGGCAGAAAGCTCCAATCCGGACGCCCGGAAGCTCACCTCGGCCTTCAGACTGTATTAGACTTATCCGAATGGCACATTTGGCCTGCCGGCAGCAGCTCTTGCCGCGGCAGGCCTTCTTTCAGCATACCAGCCACCTCCCGTAGAGAATTATAAGCACCGTCAAATCAGTTAGGATTAGAAAAATCACCCTTATTCATAAATTACGATTTTAAATTGACATTCTTACGCCTAAAGAGCACCGTTGCCTGTAATTATCTCGTATCAAGAGGTTTTGATGACAATAACCGCAACACCGGCATCCGTGAAGTAAGCGCCGTCCCGAAAGGACATCTTACAGACACTTCTAAGTATCCTCAGCGCGGCCGGCGCATCCCCCGTCAGATTTTACGGCTGAAAACAATTCAACCGCGTTTTGTTATGCGCCTTTATCAGCCGTAGTTCAATTCACCATATCTATAAATAATTAATGAGGATAACAATGAAACAGTGGTACGAAGAACTATTCGCCAACTACGCAAAAAAATACGACAGGGAATCTTTCACAAAGGGGACAGCCGGAGAATGCGACTTCCTGGAACAGGAATTAGACTTTAACAGGTCAGCTGAAATACTGGATATAGGGTGCGGGACCGGAAGGCACTGCATTGAGCTCGCTTCAAGAGGCTACACCGGAATCACCGGCATTGACCTCTCTGAGGCTCAGCTTGCCGAAGCAAAACGAAAGGCCGCAGAGAAGAAGCTCAACATCAGCTTCATGCACGGAGACGCGAGAGCCCTTCCCTTCGACAGGGCCTTCGACGCGGCAATAATGATGTGCGAAGGCGGCTTTTCGCTGATGGAAACAGATGAGATGAACTTTGAGATTCTTAAAAGCGCGTCAAGGGCGCTTAAGCAGGGTGGCAGGTTCATATTCACGACACTGAACGGCCTCTTCCCGATGTCCCATTCAATTGAAGAGTTCTGCTCGGAAAACTCAGTCGAGGGAAACGCAGAGTACGTCAGCGGCAGCTTCGACCTGATGACATTCAGAAACCATGACATTACTGAATTTGAGGATGATGACGGTGTCAAAAAAACGATAGCGACCAGTCAAAGATACTATATTCCGAGTGAAATAACCTGGCTTTTGAAAACAGCAGGATTCAAGAATATTGAAATCTTCGGGGCCCGTCTGGGGTCTTTCTCAAGAAGCGACACTCTTACCAGAGACGACTTCGAGATGCTCGTCACGGCTGTAAGAGGATAATTATCCGGCAGGACCGGAACGTATTGTAGAGACGGGTTGAAACGATTGATGTAGAGACGGATTAAACAATTGTTGTAGAGACGGATAATTATCCGTCTCTACAACACAACAACCCGTCTCTACAACATAAAACACCGTCTCAACACCTATTCCCTTTCATCCAGCGGCACAAGCTGTTTGCTGTAACCACGGTTTCTCCACAAATCGGGGCTCTCCGCGGAAGGCAACGCTGAATCTCCGCCTTCGACCTCGGCGTTTGATGCCGGAAGGCCCGCGGTGAGAGTACCGTCTGTATTGCGGTTATCTACATTATGAAGAACATCCATGAGATACTTTGTGCTACTTCCCCAGTGAAGTACTACGCAGTCAGCAAGGTTGTAAATTTCATCAAGCACGTAGGAAGGCCTCTCCATGTTAATGACAACGATGTAGATTGTATTCTCCCAGCCCGACACAAGCTCCGAGTTCTCCTTAACTGCATCTATCACAGAAACGTTGTCTGCTGCATCTCCCGTCCCGTCCAGGTTGTAGTAATAGCTCAACAGTCCGTCAGGGTCAGATGTTCCCTCATCGTCGGCAGACTTCCTCGGTGCATCTATGAAGTGGACAATGTACTGGGAATAGAGCTTGCGGGCTGTTGTCAGTCGGCCGGTATATATTCTATTATCTACCTCTGTTTCACCTTCAACATACTCAATAAGATTACCATTAGTATCTATATAGTCGCCTTCATGGACCTCACTTCCATTATCGTCTATGTAGTACTTCTCGTATACTTCACCTTCACCCTGCAGCTCACCATGAGTGGACGAGTCATAGTTAATCATGTGGGCAACAATATAGTCACTGAACGCAACATGTCTTGTTAGATCACAATCCATCGAGTCATAACCCAATTGGTCTGTCATTTCGGAGTACGTGTTTTCTGCTGAATCATACAAACCACAAATCTGACGCTGGGTTTTATCAAAGGAATATCCTGATGCATTAACCATAGCTTCTTCGTATTCAAACAGCTCTGAATCATCAATCCAGTAAAAGTTTGTCCCTGGCACCCCATACAGATATGAAGGTTCCATTGGCAAAAATGCTTTTGCTCCTGTTTTCTCAGTGTTCTTCAGAAGCACAACCTGCTCTGACATCGCCTCTACACCATTCACGCCACTGCCGGCTTTTTCTCTCGCTACCGTTCCATCAATCTCGCCATCCTCATTTACTATGTATGGGTTCTCGAAAAGGCCAAGCCTGAACATAAGCGTGAGCACCTTCTCCGCGACTGTGTCAACCTTGCCCGCATCGCTGTACGATGCCGCCGCTGTTATTACATTGGATGCGTCTGAGGATGAAACTCCGGTTATCACATCGCAGCCCGCGCTGAACATGGCGCTGACCTTCTCTGCCGTGGTAGAAGCGCTCACACCGACAGCCGTGGAAACATCGAGCGCGTCCGTGTCGGAGAAGATAAGCCCGTCAAATCCCATTGTCCCCTTAAGCCTCGCCGTAAGCAGGTCAGCGTTATACGAAACGGAAACCTCGTCAACGCCGGCCCCCTCAGGAGCTCCGTGCGCTGCCATTATTCCAGTTACTCCCGCAGATATCGCGTCCTCAAAGGGCGCTATGTGATAATCAAGATTGTCTGATGAACCGTATGCTATCAGGTGAGTTGAAGCCGGGTCCCTTGAATCAAGCCCGTTCTTCTGCGGACCGGCCCCCGGAAAGTAATTAACCACTGCGGCAACACCTGCTGCAGACAGAGAATCTCCGCCCTGAATCCCCTTGACCATAGCCGATACCTGAGTGCCTACTTTAGAGGCATCCTCTCCGAGAAGGTTCCTCGTTCCCCACCATCTCGGTTCGGTAGCAAGGTCTGCCTGAGGCCCGAACATCAGCCTCACTCCTATGGCCTTGAGGTCTTGGGCCAGGTCAGAGCCGATTCCCTCTGCAAGCTCAAGGTTATTGTATGTTGCCGATCCAACTCCCGGCATTCCGGGAAAATACGACATCCCCCACGCTGAATTCGGATACGATGGAAGAATGTCTGAACTGAGAAGTACCGGTATTGAATACGCCCCCGACTCCGCGGCTGCCTGAAGGTTGTTGGCAAATTTTCCGCGCCCTCTGGCAGACACTTCATTTGCAGATGTTCTGAACATCCTCGCTCCGGCGGTAACCGCTGCTGACTCTTCAGCAGAAATATCTCCCGCAGCATCATGCGTTAAAATATCTACGTTTACAAGAAGCCCGGCCTTCATCTCAGCCGTAAAGCCGCTGTCGGCAACAAGCGCCGCTGCCCTCTCCTCCGGCGAAAGGCTCCAGTCCTCAAAGGCATCCATCTCCGAATCACCGTCAAGGTCCTTGTACGGAACCGTACAGCAAACCGTCGTTCCGTCCGTTCCATATACTGCCTTCTCCTTTATCATGGAGCTGTCCGATGACACAAGCAGAGGCACTTCAGCCGTTGAAGGCGCTTTGACACCCTCACATGGATTTCCCGGTATTACAGGGTTATTCGAATCCTCTTCAGAATCACTGCAGGAAATGGTAAAAAACAACAATGACAATATAATTGACAGTGAAATCCGCACACCTTTCATAGCTCCTCCTCTGATTACGCTTATCTATGAAACAAGTGTGTTTTTCACTGAATAATTGACAAAATAAATTGCGGAAAATTAAAAAAAAACACGGTTCCTCTCAGAGAACCGTGCCTCCTGGGGCTTGTTTGCATAACCCGGCCCCGCAAGGATATCAGACAAACATTCATTTTATTTTACAGGTTCACAACCTCTCACCTATTCCCTTTCGTCCAGCGGCACAAACTGTTTGCTGTAACCACGGTTTCTCCACAAATCGGGGCTCTCCGCTGAAGGCAACGCAGAATCTCCGCCTTCGACCTCGGCGTTCGACGATGGAAGGCCGGCAGTGAGAGTACCGTTTGTATTGCGGTTATTTATAGGAAGTATATTATGAAGAACATCCATGAGATACTTTGTGGTGCTTCCCCAGTGAAGGACTACACAGTCAGCAAGATTGTATATCTCATCAAGCACGTAAGATGGCCTCTCCATGTTAATGACAACGATGTAGATAGTGTTCTCCCAGCCGGACACAAGCTCCGAGTTCTCCTTAACTGTATCTATTACAGAAGCGTTGTCTGCTGCATCTCCCGTCCCGTCCAGGTTGTAGTAAAAGCTCAACAGTCCGTCAGGGTCAGATGTTCCCTCATCGTCCGCAGACTTCTTTGGTGCATCTATGAAGTGGACAATGTACTGGGAATAGAACTTGCGGGCTTCTATGAGCTGCTCGCCTTCGAACTCCGTAATTCCGCTGCCATCATCCATATAGCTCAAGCCTGAATATGTTTCCGACGCTTCATCATATATTCCCCATATCGGTAGATTATTTGTGTCCACAGAATATCCCGAAGTATCAACTAAAAACTCGTCGTATTCGAACAACTCTGAATCATCTATCCAGTAAAAGTTTGATCCCATAATATATGGTGTTCCAGGATCCATTGGCAAAAATGCTTTTGCTCCTGTTTTCTCAGTGTTCTTCAGAAGCACAACCTGCTCTGACATCGCCTCTACACCATTCACGCCACTGCCGGCTTTTTCTCTCGCTACCGTTCCATCAATCTCGCCATCCTCATTTACTATGTATGGGTTCTCGAAAAGGCCAAGCCTGAACATAAGCGTGAGCACCTTCTCCGCGACTGTGTCAACCTTGCCAGCATCGCTGTACGATGCCGCCGCTGTTATTACATTGGACACGTCTGAGGATGAAACTCCGGTTATCACGTCGCAGCCCGCGCTGAACATGGCGCTGACCTTCTCTGCCGTGGTAGAAGCGCTCACACCGACAGCCGTGGAAACATCGAGCGCGTCCGTGTCTGAGAAGATAAGCCCGTCAAATCCCATTGTCCCCTTTAGCCTCGCTGTAAGCAGGTCCGAGTTATACGAAACAGAAACCTCGTCAACACCGGCCCCCTCTGGAGCTCCGTGGGCTGCCATTATTCCCGTTACTCCCGCAGATATCGCTTCCTCAAAGGGCGCTATGTGATAATCAAGATTGTCTGATGAACCGTATGCGATAAGGTGAGTTGAAGCCAAATCCCTTGAATCAAGCCCGTTCTTCTGCGGACCGGCCCCCGGAAAGTAATTAACCACTGCGGCAACACCTGCTGCAGACAGAGAATCTCCGCCCTGAATCCCCTTAACCATAGCCGATACCTGAGAGCCCACTTTAGAGGCATCCTCTCCGAGAAGGTTCCTCGATCCCCACCATCTCGGTTCAGTAGCAAGGTCTGCCTGTGGGCCGAACATCAGCCTGACCCCTATGACCTTGAGGTCTTGAGCCAGGTCAGAGCCGATTCCCTCAGCAAGCTCAAGGTTGTTGTATGTTGCTGATCCCACTCCCGGCATTCCGGGAAAACACGACATCCCCCACGCTGTATTCGGATATGATGGAAGAATGTCTGAACTGAGAAGTACTGGTATTGAATACGCCCCCGACTCCGCGGCGGCCTGAAGGTTGTTTGCAAAGAATCCCCGCCCACTGGCAGACACTTCATTTGCAGATGTTCTGAACATTCTCGCTCCGGCGGTTACCGCCGCTGACTCTTCAGTAGAAAGAGTTCCTGCAACACCATGCGTTAAAACATCTACATTTACAAGAAGCCCGGCCTTCATCTCAGCAGTAAAGCCGCTGTCGGCAACAAGCGCCGCTGCCCTCTCCTCCGGCGAAAGGCTCCAGTTCTCAAAGGCATCCATCTCCGAATCTCCGTCAAGGTCCTTATACGGAACGCTATAACACACGGTAGTCCCGTCCGTTCCATACACTGCCTTCTCCTTTATCAAGGAGCTGTCCGATGACACAAGTATAGGCACTTCAGCCGTTGAAGGCGCGTTAACACCGTCACATGGATTTTCCGGAATTACATCCTCTTCAGAATCACTGCAGGAAATGGTAAAAAACAATAATGACAACAGAATGGATAGTGAAATGCGCACACCTTTCATAGCTCCTCCTCAGATTACGATGATCTATGAAACAAGTGTGTTTTTCGCTAAATAATTAACAAAATAAATTGCGGAAAATTAAAAAACACAAAAAAGGCACGGTAAAAAGACGGGTTAAACAATTGCTGTAGAGACGGATTATACAATTGATGTAGAGACAGATTATACAATTATGTTGTAGAGACGGATAATCATCCGTCTCTACAACACACCAAATCCGTATCTACTTCTCTACATCATAACAACCCGTCTCTACTTGAACAGCACAAGCAATGTGTCGTACGCGTAGACTATCCATGCGTACCATCCATGGTTGAACCTGTTGAAGTCGTAAAATGCCGCGTTATCTCCTTCAACCACTCGGTCGCCCCCGATCTCTAAGAGTCTGTTATATGTCGTCACGTGGCCGTCATGAGCTATATCTGTGGTACCGTTAAAGCTCAGCATCAGGTTTATACGGTAGTCCTTCATCTCTTCGGTACTGATCGCGTTCCAGAGGGCGTCAGCGTCAGCAGTCACCTCTTCGGTGGTTCCCGCGCTCATTCCGGCTGAATAGTTTCCAAACCACGAGACACAGTCAAGACTTCTCTGCAGCCCCGAACGCCATGTAGTCATCGATCCCATTGACAGTCCGGCAAGGGCCCTGTGGTCACGGCTTGCGATAAGGTCTTCTTTTGAAGTGGAATCTGCGTAAGTGGAATACCTGCCTTCTACAGCGGGAATCAGATCATTCTGAAGTTCAAGGTAGAAGTTGTCTGTCCAGTCAGTAGACTGCTGAGGCGAAAGCTCCAGTGTCTCCGATGTGCAGTACATCGTGGGAGTAACAACTATGAGCGGCTCAATAATGTCCTTCTCGATCAGATTGTCAAGTATCCTGACGAGGTCACCCTCTCCCGGATTCCTTACCTCTGACCAGGCGTTGAACCCGTCAAACCAGAAACCCGCTTCCTGACGCGCTTCCTGTGTCGGATAATCAACTATTTCACTGGTAAGCGCCGTTCCAAGCCACTCTTTCTCATTGCCTCCGCCGCCGTGCAGAAGGTAGAACACATTGTACTTTCTCTTTGAGCTGTAACCAGCTGGCAGATACACGTTGGCTTTTTTCTCAACGCTGTGCCTTTCGCTCTCAGGGACGCTGTTCGGAACATCGTAAGAATAGATGTACGAATCATAGGCAATCGTCTCTACCGTGCCCTTCTCTTCGCTTTCCGTCAAATACTCGTCAGGCACAAGCTCGTTGAGTTTTATGACACTGAGATCATAATTCGGAACAAACTCACTGTCATCGTCCGAGCTGTCGCATGATACAAATGCCGCTGACATCAACACAGCGACAAGAACAGATAAAAGAAAACTACCGCTTTTTTTTAACATAACTACTCTCCTGAAATATTTTTGCGCGGCGGCGGAGCCTCCCGCTTGCCAATCTGAACCATCTTATAACGCGCTAAATCAGAAAAGTCGACAAATGCGATAATTCCTTACCTGTTTTTATTGATATCAAATTCGGATAATATCGATTCTCATTTTACAGAAAAGCTTATCTCTGCCGCTTCAAGGCCCTCCGAAACTGCCCTGAGAACGACCCTGCCCCTTTCATCACCGGCCTGGACCAGGACGAGACATCTGCCCCTGTACAGGTTCCTCTCCTTTTCCTTATAGCCGGAGGTGTCAGCCTGATCTCCGTTATCTATCCCGATAATCTTCCCCGGCCCCTCCAATGAGAATTTCACAGCCCCGCTGAAAGAGCTTACAGTCAGCCCCTCATTATCCGAGGCGGCAGCTTCGACATGCACAACGTCGGTTCCGTTTGCTCTTATCTCTTCCCTGTCGGCGGAGAGGACAATCGAGGAGGCCTCCCCGTGGCTTTTTACGGAATGCTCAGCTGCCGTTTCTCCCGCGCTTGAGGCTACAGCCCTGAGTTCGCCGGGAGAGTAAACCGCGCTGTAACGAATAACTCTGTCGCTGAAATCCGAAAGGTGCTTCTTCCCGTGAGAAATGCCGTCCTGAAAGAGTTCAACCTCTTCGCAGTTTGTAAACACAAGTATCTCCATTGCTTCCCCCTCCCTGCCCGGATGCGTCCAGTGGTCTGAAATCCAGGGGCCGTGCCATGAATTGAGATACGACTTCACAAGCTTAAACTCGTCAAGGAGGTCCGGATCATTGACGGCAATATGCACCATCGGCTCTTCAGAATAAACGCTTTCAATAAAGTAAGAAGAAGCCTTTCTGAAACCGTTTGTGTAAAGCAGTCCGCACCTTATTCCCTTGTCAGGCCATCCGCGGGATTCGCCGAGATAGTCAATCCCCGACCAGATAAACTGGCCCGCTATAAAATCCTTCATGCCGAACCACGAGTTTCCGGAGTAGTCAATATCTCCATATTCGGTCGACCAGGAGAAGTCCTCTCTGTACTGCATTGTTTCACTCACCAGAAATCTGTATTCGGGATACAGCTCATGCCACGCGGGAAAATCTGATGTCCGGTAGTTATAGCTTATGACATCCATGTGGTGTATCATGCGCGAGGGCGCCTCGCCTCCGTTATCGGGCATAAGACCGCAGGTCACCTCCCTCTGCGGGTCAAGCTGATGCACAAAGGCTGAAAGGCGCTGTAATATCTCCACGCCCGAGTCAGAGTCGGCTGTCTGTTCATTCACCTCATTTCCCACACTCCATATAAATACAGAAGGATGGTTTCTGTCCCTTTTAATGAAGGCCTCGAGGTCCTTTTCCCAGTTTGCCTCAAATGAATTCTCTTCGCTGAGCACCTGCCCGTTTGACTGAAGCACCCACTTGTCATACATCTCATCAAAGACGAGGATGCCCATCCTGTCGCACATATCAAGCACGGCAGTGTCGTGCGGATTGTGGGCCAGCCTTACCGCGTTGCAGCCCATGTCCTTCAGAATGCCGAGCCTCCTTTCCCATACCATCGGAGGAACAGCAGCGCCCACGCTCCCGCCGTCATGATGCAGGTTGACTCCCCTGAGAACGAGCTTTTTGCCGTTTAGCAGAAAACCCTCGTCTGCGGTAAACTGGACATTCCTGATGCCGAATGTTGTTTCGTACCTGTCGGTAATCTTATCATCAGCATACACCGTAGACACGGCCCTGTATAGCGAAGGGCTATCAGGCGACCAGAGGGCCGGCCCGTCAACAGTCGTGGCCTGTTCAATCAGGACCTCCGAACCGGCGCCGACAGCTTCTTCAGTCTCGATAGTCCCCAGACTTTTCCCTTCAGGTGAAAAAATTTCGGTGGATACGCGCACAGACCTTGACACCGCATCATCGTTTTTAACGGTTATTTCCGCCTTCACGGAGGCTGAAGATTCGCTTACTCCCTCCGCGTACACGTATGTCCCCCAGACGGGAATGTGTACAGTATCGGTTATGACCAGGCTGACATCTCTGTATATGCCGCAACCCGGATACCACCGGTCATTGGGCTGGTCAGAATTATCAACATAAACGGCTATTAAATTTTCGCCCGGCATGTTCAGAAATGATGTAATATCGTAGTAATGCGAAACATAGCCGTAGAACTGATGCACAAGCTTTTTGCCGTTAATCCATATGTCAGCGTTTCTGTAAATGCCGTTAAACAGAATGTAAATCCTTTTGCCGTCCCAGCCGGACTCCGCCTCAAAGCTTTTGCGGTACCATCCCTCGCCTCCGGGAAAAAAGCCTCCGGACTTTCCTGATGGATTTGACTCCAGAACAGGCCCCTCAATGGCCCAGTCATGCGGAATATTCACATTGTCCCACTTCGAGTCGTCGTAATCGACGGCTTCCGCTCCCTCGATGTATCCATTCAGGAACTTCCATTCCGCTGAGATATCCTTTTCGGTTCTGTACTCTTTTTGTCCCGGGTCGGATGAGCACGCGAAAAATAAAAACATAGCAGCGAGCGCCGCTGCGGTATTCAAAACGTTTTTGCCTGGTTCTTTATCTCTCTTATGCATAAGAACCTTCCTCCTTTACTGATTGTTGTTATTTCTATTTTATTGTGTTATGAATATTTCCAAATATAGCGGCTTAATCCGCGCGTCAATGGTCACGCGAACCAGTCCGCGGCCCGAATCACCCTGATCTATGACAATACCGGCCAATGCGGATACCCGCTCAGCCATAAACCGTTCATTCGATCCACTTAAACCGGGCCTTCACCCTGATGATAAATCACAATGCCATTTCCGTATTTTTTTTGCAATAACTTGTTTGCTTTCATTCAGCTATAAGAATCCGGTTTATATGGTGTTTGATAAAAAATCTCCTTTACTAAAACCGGAGCCATGTTCCAAATACCGGAATCGTATCACAACCGGGGGATGAACAGCCCGCCGATAATCATACAGAAATAAAATGGAAGGAAGCAACATGAAAAAAGCACTAATTATATTTCCGGTACTGCTTGCGGCTTGCTCATCGCTTAACCGCAATCTGGCTGTCGATGAGTCCGCAAAGGCGAGCGAGAAGAACACCTACAGCTACGCCATGGGAATGACCATGGGCGAAAGCCTGAAGGAAGCGGGAGTCGACATCAACACCTATCAGGTGTACAGGGGCATGGACGACTTCATGGCCGGGCAAAAGACAGAACTCAGCGCCGAAGAGAGGAACAGCGCGATGGCGCTGCTTCAGCAGAAAGTGCGCGAAGCAAGAATCCAAAAGCTTGAGGAGACGAGGCTCGCGGGCGAGAAGTTCCTGAAAGAGAACGGCCAAAAGGTAGGCGTGGTAACTACTGAAAGCGGCCTCCAGTATATGATTATCGCTAAAGGAAGCGGAGAGAAAGCGTCTCTCAGCGACACGGTAAAGGTCCACTACAGGGGAAACACAATTGATGGAAATGAGTTCGACAGCTCCTTCAGCCGCGGCGAGCCGGCCGTCTTTCCGGTAAACAGGGTAATAAAGGGATGGACTGAGGCCCTTCAGCTGATGAACCCCGGCTCGCGTTACAGGATTTTCGTTCCCGCCGACATGGCTTACGGCCCGAGAGAGATGCAGGGCATTCCAGGAAACTCGGCGCTCATCTTTGATATAGAGCTGATTGAGATAGTCAAGAAGGACGTCGAAAGCTCCGGAGAAGAAGAGCCTGATAGCGCAGAGAGCCCCGGAGAGGAGAAGGCCCCGACTGAGGCTGACGTAAAATAATCCGAAAGACTGCCGATTCAGCCGGTTAGAAATCGGCGCAGCTCATTCACCGTCGCTGCGTCATTGAGTATGCTGTAATGGTCTGTCCCTTCGATCATTACAGCCCGGCAGCCCGGAATGGAGAGAGCTATATCCTCAATATGACTTTTCTTTATGACGTCGCGCTCAGCATATAGAAGAAGGACCGGCACGTCCAGGGAAGCAAGGTCTTCGCCCGAAAGACCGATGTCGTTCAGCATCAGTCCGAGCAGCATAAGACGCCGCCTGACGTCCAGTCCAGCCAGCCCGGCCGCGCGCCAGAAGAAGCGCTGCAGCCTCATTGACAGCAGCGTTGCGGGTTTAAAGCCCGACACAAGAACATTCGGCGAGATGAGGGCTATCCTTTTGAATATATGCGGGGCCCTCTTCGCGAGATGCAGGGCGATGTTGGCTCCGTCGCTGTATCCGATCAAAAACGCCTCTTCAATTCCGGCCGCGCGGCAGAACTCCGCGATGTCATCGCTGAGACTTTCAATCGTGAGCGGACACGGGTCAAATACGCTTTCACCGTGGCACCGGCTGTCAGGGGCAACGGTGTCGTAATCCGCGAAAAAGACCTCCTGGTATTCAGTAAAGATGTCCCTGCTCTCACCGTTGCCGTGAAGAAGAAGCAGGGTTTTGCCTGAGCCCATGCGCCGGTAAGCCAGCTTCATGTCTTTGAGCTGAATGTAACGCGTCCGCATGGCCAGCCTCCCTGTATAATCACGCCAGAACCCAATAAACCTGTTTAAACCAGTGATAATATTTCTCAAGTTTATTTTTACGGTTTCGCCGCACTTCTTTTTTGAGGGGAGGATGATGACCTCAACTGTCACTGAATTTTCCGCCCGGGAGGCTGACGCGCCGCCCTGCCCGCACATATATCCACCCCCAAAAGGAATAAACTCTTAAAGAGTGCTTGACATTTACACGGATAAGTCCATTCTGTCCGGTTCCGCAGAGGACAATATCATACAATGTAATGGAGGATTTATGAGCTCTCAGAACATGGTTTCAGCATCTATCTCTCCCGACACACTCTCTGATATTATGACGAAGTTAGACGAAATAAGGGCGACCCTGGGCT
Source organism: Spirochaetota bacterium (assembly GCA_963663865.1). GTDB lineage: Bacteria > Spirochaetota > UBA4802 > UBA4802 > UBA5550. The sequence continues at coordinate 1,199,691 of OY760686.1, read as the reverse complement.
TTCTCGTCTCCATCAGCCCGCAGGACGTCAAGAGCATCTTCAAGGCGGGCAACGCCTACGCGCCCTTCCTTGACAAAGCATACAGCACTGCGGAAGCCTATCCGCAGATAATGCCGGCTGTCTTTGACATCGAAGAGTTCAAACGAGATTACCAGCTTTCGTCCGACATAGCGGCTGTCGCTGAAAAGGTGCGGGCCCTCTCGGAAAGCCTCGACAGAACGCTTATGGCGGTTAACAGCGATACTATGAGCGCGGCGCTTGAGGTGTACTCCGCCGCGAAGATGAACCGGGAGAAGATCCCGGGGCTGAATGTAGCTATAGAGGAGATGGGCGTTTTCTTTAAACGCAGCAGAAAGAAGAGCTCTTCAGCCGAATAAACGTCCCCCTGATTTAGTGCTCCTGATTATTTAGCCCTCCGGCAGTCCATCTCATCTCTCCGGAGGGCATTTTTTTATTCCATGCCGGAGAGAACTGCCGGAGACACGGCAGAAAAGCCCCGGTTTCCGGCCGAATTCACTGATAATAATGCCGATTCTGCTTAATCACATATGGGCCTGACATTAAATTATGCGGTTTTTACATAACGGTATGTCTCTTTTACATAACATTATGTGACTTTTACATAATTGTATGTCTCACTTACATCACGCTATGTGACTTTTACATAATGGTATGTCTCCCTTGCATAACGTTATGTGGTTTTTACATAATGGTATGTCTTCCTTACATAACGTTATGTGACTTTTACATAATGGTATGTCTCTTTTACATAACACTATGTGAGCTTTACATAATTTTGTGGTCTTCTCAGCCTATCAGCCGTGACGAGCATAGAAGGCTGTGTCATTTGGACTCTCTGGAGAGAGGAAGCCGCCGGTTTTCCTGTCAGGGCTGAGCGGCTTTTTCCAAAACGCCCGCATCTTCCGGAAAGTTCTTAATCAGCGGAAGGCGCACTGAAAGGAGACGCCGGCCCCGTCTTCAAAGATCAGGGGGATAATGCTCACCTCTGATACTGGACCGTCAGTCCCACCGTCTGAGCTGCCCGCGATACGGCGCCGGTAAAAGCTCTTTCCGACAGTTGAACCGACAGCGTAGCCCATGAGACCGCCTGCCACGCCGTCAGAGAACCAGTGCATGTTTCCCTCAAGGCCCAGAAAGACAGCGGAAATAATGTAGAGGGCGTATCCGTACGATGCCGCCTGAAGCCATGTCTTCTCCGGATAGTAATTCGCAAGAGTTGAAGCAAGGGCCATGTTGACCATTGAGTGCCCAGAGGGCCATCCGTCAAAGACACCCTCATTCATGAAGCCGACATGGAAGGCCCTGCTTCGCGAGGCGGTGTCTCCCCTCTCCTCTCTGGCCGGCGGGACGCGCCCTGAAACCGCCTTCATGAGCGAGTTCATGGTGAATGCCACAATTACAGACTGCCCCGACGCCGCGGCTGCCCCGATTGTCTCGTAGTCGTCCTCATCGGCGGTACAGTAAAGAACAGAGGGAATCACAACGGGTACCACAGCGCCGAGAAGCGCAGCGGGGACCCCGTAGACATTGCTCGCGGTGCCGTTCAGGTCATTGGCAGCGAAGTCGTTAATCTTTGCGTCAGCACCGGTATTGACGAGGCATACCGTTGCTCCCACTCCACCTGCCATAAAAAGCGCGTTCCATCCCATGAAGCTGTTAAGTATGTTCGGCCCAATATTGTAAAACAGAGAGGGCGGCTGCTTTTCAGGCACTGTCTGAGCGGACGCTTTAACCGCTATGCCCAGGCACATTACCGCTGTCAGTGTTATCAAAACATTTTTCATTCAACAAAACCCCTGCCGCGTTATTCATTTTTTGTTTAAAAACAAGTCCTGTAAAAGAATGTAAAATAAATATCAGTAGCGGTCACCCATTACCGGGATCTTCGACAACTCTGCATTTATTTCACTCAGCTCATCAGAGGTGAAGGAGATAGACGCTGAACCGAGATTTTCTTCAAGACGTGTAATGTTTCTGCTGCCGGGAATCGGCACAATTGACGGCTTTTGAGCTAAAAGCCACGCGAGAGCAATTTGAGCCGGTGTAGAGTCTTTCTTCTCAGCCAGTTGCTGCAGATACTCAATAAAGGCCATGTTCGCTTTTATTGCCTCCCTGGTAAACCTGGGATTATTATGCCGTATGTCAGATTCGTCAAAAACCGTGTTTTCATCAATCTTTCCCGTCAGGAACCCCCTTCCTAAAGGGCTGTACGGAACGAAGCCAATTCCAAGCTCTTCACATACCGGAAGAACATCCCTTTCCCGCTCTCTCCACCACATGGAATACTCGCTTTGAACCGCGGCAACCGGCTGAACGGCGTGGGCCCGTCGTATTATATCGGCATCCGCTTCGGATAGGCCAAAGTGCTTCACCTTTCCTTCACCGATAAGGTCCTTAACCGTACCGGCCACATCCTCAATGGGAACATCCGGATCGACTCTGTGCTGATAGAAAAGGTCAATAGCGTCAACCCGAAGTCTCTTAAGCGATGCTTCAGCGACTCGCCTTATCTGTTCAGGCCTGCTGTCGAAGCCGCATGCAGGCGCCGGCCCTGTTTCAGGATGGTGTTTGAAGCCGAACTTCGTAGCTATTACAACACTGCCTCTTAACGGCTCCAGAGCTTCACCGACCAGCTCCTCATTTGTAAATGGTCCATACACCTCTGCAGTATCGAAAAAGGTCACGCCCCGGTCATAGGCCTGTCTGATGAAACCGATCATCTCTTTCCGGGTCCCAATCGGCTTATCACCGAAGGTCATCCTCATGCATCCAAGTCCAAGCGCTGATACCTCAAGCCCGCTTTTCCCCAATACTCTTTTTTTCATGTTCCGCCTCCAGTTCCTTATATTTCATGCCGTTGCCTGCAAAGGCCGGTTTCTGTCTTCCCGGCTGCTCATTATATCTGTTTTTAAGAAGAAGTATCAGGAACATGTTAAAAAATTAAACCGCTGATTGCAATATCCATTTCTCCAAATAATTGCCTGTTTCTGCAGAGATAACATATTTACTTTATTTTTCTCAGCCATAAGAAACAGCTGTTTCAGGCAACAGAGGAATACAGAATTTACTGCCGCGTTATTCACAGCTTGTCAAGCCAGGAACCTACCCCCTCCATAATCATCTGAATGGAGATTGTTCCGACAAAGAGAGCCGTTATGCGCCCCATAATCTCAATGTATCTCTCAATGAGAGGTTCGCGCCTGGGGCGGACATAGTCGTGAAGCGCCTTCAGTGCTATGATGATTATCACTGAAACCACAATGGCAAACACTATCGAAAGGCAGGCAAAGACCACCTCATTGTGCTTCCCTATAAGCACGCTCGCGCTTATCGTTCCGGGCCCGATCAGTACCGGCATGGCGATAGCGCCTGCTAAAAATTTGGAATCGCCCCTCAGTATCTTTATGGCCTTGGGGCCGTTGAATACGAACTCGAGTCCTATAAGAAGAAAAACTATTCCTCCGAATATCTGAAACGAAGCGAAGTCGGCGTGCAGCAGATCGGAAAAAATCGCGTCGCCCAGGGCCGCGAAACAGCAGAACACCGCTATTGAAATAAGCGACGCCCTCAGCATTACCTTTACGAACTCGTAGTACTGAAGCTTCTGAACGGCGTCAATGAGATATATTATGACCAGAAACGGATTGAGCAGTACCAGCAGAAGCGCGGAAGCGCTAAAGAATTCTATCATGTCGTCTGTTTACCTCCGAGTTTATATCAGTACTTCATCCGCAATGGTTTATTCTCTTACACTATATCGCAAGAACTTATTTTGCAAATGCTTTTATATGAACTTTAATGGCTGAAACGGACTTAAATTTTATTGACTCAGCAGACAATGGCGCTAATCTGTATGTACAGGCGGCCTGAAACAGGCCTTATCTTTCAGGATGGAACTATATGGGAATAGCAGAAGATCTCATCATTATTATACTGGTAGGACTGGCGGCGGGCCTTGCGGCAAACAGGCTCAAGATTCCGCCGATTGTCGGCTACATCCTCGCCGGGGTGATAATGGGCCCGCACACGGGCGGAGTAACCATTTCACAGATTCCCCAGATAGAGCTTTTAGCGGAGATAGGCGTCGCGCTTCTTCTCTTCTCAATCGGGCTCGACTTCTCATTCAAGGAGCTGAAGTCCGTCAAAGGCATAGCCCTCATCGGCACGCCGATTCAGGTGATTTTGCTCATTGGAGCGGGTTACGGAATCGGCAGGTTCCTGGGGCTGCCCTTCTCCGAATCCATCGTACTTGGAATGGTAATATCACTCTCAAGCACGATGGTAGTTCTGAAAACCCTTATGAGCCGGGGGCTCATCGGAACGCTGTCAAGCAGGGTAATGATCGGGGTACTGATTGTACAGGACCTCGCCGCAATTCCGCTTATGCTCATCATCCCCAATATTCAGTCGCTTGAAAGCAATATCGTCCCGCTTCTGCTCATCCTTCTGAAAGCACTGCTCATTCTTGTCGCAATCATCTTTGTGGGAATGAGGATAATACCCTGGCTCCTGAAGCTTGTCGTAAAGCTCTACTCCCGTGAGCTTTTTCTCGTCACGATTACGGCCATAGGTCTCGGCGTAGGGTACCTGACTCACATGTTCGGGCTTTCACTGGCTTTCGGGGCATTTATCGCCGGAATGGTAATCAGCGAGTCCGATTACAGCCACCAGGCCCTTAACGACATCATCCCCCTGAGAGATATTTTCGGACTGGTGTTTTTTACTTCAATAGGTATGCTCGTAAATCCGGCATTCATCGCCGAAAATACCGGCCTCGTCTTCGCGCTTGTCGCCGTAATCGTAATAAGCAAGGTTGTCATCTTTTCTTCGCTCAGCGTGGTTTTTAAGTACTTCAATATTATTCCCCTGGCGCTCGGCTTTGGGCTCGCTCAGGTCGGAGAATTCTCATTCGTGCTGGCACGGACCGGATTAAAGCACGAGATTATCGGGGCGGACTTCTATTCGCTGGTCCTTTCCGTTTCGATTATCACCATGATTATCTCTCCGTTTTTGTCGATGCTGACATCGCCGCTCTACTCACTCAAGAAGAAGTACTTCAAACATGAAGAGTTTCAGACAATTAATGTTTCCTCAGCGGGACTGACCGGACACATTGTTGTTGCCGGCGGCGGAAGGGTCGGACGCCAGATCGCTTCTATCTTCAGAGAGCTGGGCTATCCCTTTATCATTATTGAACAGGACTTCCGCAGATTCGAGATGTCCAAGTCCGCAGGATATCCAGTCATCTACGGAGACAGCGGCCAGGAGACGGTCATGCACGCGGCGCAGATAAACAGGGCCAGACTGCTGATTGTTACAATACCGTTTCTATCAACGGCACGGGACATTATCGGCATCGCGTCAAGGCATAATCCCGGCATCAAGATAATCGCCAGAACGGACGCGCTTTCAAGCGTAAACGAGCTCTTCAGAATGAACATCTTCGAAGTAGTACAGCCCGAGTTTGAAGCAAGCCTTGAGATTGTGCGGAAGACGCTGACTGCCTTTGACCTTCCATTGACTGAGATATACAGCCTCACTGACGCGATAAGACAGCAGACTTACACGAACATACTGACTGAGAAACTTGACAGCTCTGTGCTTTCCGTGATCAAGAAGACGCCCTTCTTTCTCGAGATGCACTGGAAAGAAGTGAAAGCGCTCAGCCCCCTGGCCGGGAAGTCCATCAGGGAATCGGAGATACGCAGGAAGACCGGGATATCGGTAGTAGGCATTCTCAGAGACGGAAAGCTGCTTCCCAACCCTGAGCCTGATTACGTAATACTTGAAAACGATTACATCGCCGTCATAGGTCGCCCCGAAGACGAAGAGCTCTTTGAGAAGACGATGATGTAGGGTCGCCCAATTTGGGTGACCCTGCATCTGCCGCCAATGTTCCTGCCTTCGGCTTCCCTCCTCATCTTGTCATCCGCGGGGCGCTGCGTGTCACGGTGAGGTAGAGCCGCCCAAATTGGGCGGCTCTACAGGGTGCAGGAACATAATGGCGGAATTAAGAAACTGCAGGCACCCTGCTTCAACAATTCATCCAGTGCGATTTGCATGGATGCAAATCGCCCGGGCGCCGTTTCATCAGGATGATGATAACGGCGCTGCAATGGTCGAGTAACTGCAAAAGCCAAGCCTTTCCGGCGCCTGAGGAACAGCTTTTTCCCGCCGCTTTTTGGCCGGTCAAAAAGCGGCAAAAGAAGTGCCACACTCTCAGCGTGAAAAAAGACTACACTCACCATTGCAACTGAACCGACATGGTTCGGGTGCATGTACTTAACATTGTTCAAGGTTGTATTATCTACCGACCCGTCGAAGCAGCCGGTGAGTCCGAATGATGTGAACACGAAGAAGAGCAGTATTCATAGTATATTGTTATTAAACAACATGCATAGAATATCATATCAGATAACATTTCTTCAATTATATTCAATAAAAACATAAACACTTTTACTTTTTTTAATAATTAGCATGAATAGAGTTGATATAATATAATAGTGATATATTTATTTTATAATCTCGGATTTTTTTGCCCAAGTATAAATTCGACGACTTTATCTTTATCAACTTCTACTCCTTCATTGTTCAAACATAATACAACCATAATGCTATAAACATAATTTTTTTTTGTTTTAATAGTAATAAGCCGTGTAATCCCATGTTTTTTCGATGATAATGATGTAATATCATCAAATTTAATTTGATCTACTGTATAATATGTCATTAAGTTAGGATTATAAACTGAAAATAGAATTTGTTTGCTTGAAATAAAAAACACTCCTTCAATTGCTTTTTCCCCAAATTGACCAATAGTGCCAAGGTCATTCATAGGATATAAAGCACCATGAATAACAAATCTATAACTGTCAGCATTCTCTATTCGTAAGCGTCAAATTGACAGCATCTTCTCATAAATTCTGAATTGTGATAGATTTCCATCATTTGATATGGGGGAAACATGGAATCAAGAGAAAAACGCAAGCAATACTGGCAGGAACAACTAAAAGAGTTCTATGCCTCTGGAGCGTCACAACGGAAATTCTGCCTCGACTCAGGTATATCATACTGGTCATTTAATCAATGGAAGCGCCGACTCGAAAGTGAACAAAAATCATCAGCCATGACAGAAATAAAATTCAAACCTGTACTGCAAAAAACAGCATCAGCAAACAGGATTGAAATCCATTTTAGCAATATAATTCACATCTCTTTTCCAGCGGACATATCACCGGAGATGCTTATATGTATTGTCAAATCTTTCGGAGTTATCCCATGCAGATAGACTGGAACAGTGTTCGTATATTTATCAAGCCCGGCATTACAGACATGCGCAAGCAGATAAACGGACTTGTAATTATCGCAGAGGAAGAGATGCATCTGGATCCATTCAATGGTCACCTGTACATGTTCTGCAGCAGGAATCATCGTTTGTTAAAAGTGTTGTATTGGGATAGCAACGGATTTTGTCTCTGGCAAAAACGGATGGAGAAACATAGATTTCCGTGGCCGCAAACAGAGGAGGAAGTACAGGAGATAAGTCAGCAGCAGCTAACAATGCTGTTGTCAGGCATTGACTTTTTCAATGCACACAGACCTCTTAATTTTTTCCATGCTTCATAAAAAGTACTATTAATATATTAACGTCCACATACAATGTCTGCATGAGTATTGATCCGAACAACCTTCCAGACAATCCAGCATTACTAAAAGAGATGTTGCTGGCATTAGATTCTAAATGTTTACAGCTCGAAGAGAAACGTAATAATCTTGAAACAGAAATTGATTCTTTACGGCTTCAGCTTTCAGATTTCAGGCGAATGGTTTTCGGAAAGAGAAGTGAAAAACTGACAAAAGAAGAAATAGATCAACTGCTTTTGTTTAACGAAGCTGAAGATGGTGCTGATGAAAATTCACCGAAAGAACCAGAAAATGACGATATAACGATCCCTTCTCATACACGGAAAAAACCTGGCAGAAAGAAACTTTCAGATGAAATTCCTCGTAAAGAGATCATTCACGATCTGGATAATGAAGAAAAATTATGTCCTTGCTGTGGGAAAGAGCGTCCTTGCATTGGAGAAGATATAACAGAAGAACTTGATATTATTCCGCAGCAGATAATTGTTAATAAACACATCAGAAAAAAATATGGCCCATGCGCCTGCGATGATTTTCTGGAACAAGAAATTACGGAAATAAAGACAGCAAAAGCACCAGAACGACTTGTCCCTGGGAGTATTGCATCACCGGGGCTTATCGCATATTCTGTTATATCAAAATTCTGCGATGCTCTACCTTTTTACAGACAAGCTAAAATCTTCTCCAGATTCGGAGTTGATATCTCCCGAGCAACACAATGCAACTGGTCACTTCTTGTGGCAGAAAAATGCAGGGGGCTCATGGAAGTCCTGGAAGAGGTTATTCTTTCAGGACCGGTTATTCGTATGGACGAAACAACAGTGCAGGTTTTGAGAGAGGAAAATAAATCACCTTCATCAAAATCATACATGTGGGTGGCGTATGGATATGGAGATAAAGAGCATCCTCTTTTACTGTATCAGTATCATCCGACTCGCTCATCAGAAGTTCCGAAAAGAATACTACAGAATTATTCCGGGTTTGTTCAAACTGACGGATATAAGGGATATGACTTTAATGACTCCTCATATGAAGGAACAATTACCCATGTCGGTTGTCTTGTTCATGCAAGAAGGGGCTTTGAAAAGGCATACAAGGCTAACCGGAAATCAAAGTGTGCACACACGGCTCTGAAATATATCCGCGACATTTACAGTGTAGAAAGTACTCTGCGAAGTAGAAATCTTGAGAACGATGATTTTATTGTCAAACGCAGAGAACAAATGAAGCCCATACTTGAGAAGTTTCATAACTGGCTTATAGAACAACAAATAATTGTTCTCCCTTCAAGTCTAAGCGGAAAAGCCCTGTCATATACACTTTCTATGTGGGGAAATATCATTCATTTTCTTGATCACCACCTGTTAACACCGGACAACAATCTGGTTGAAAATGCCATACGTCCATTTGTCGTCGGGCGTAAGAATTGGCTGTTCTCGAATACTCCCCGGGGAGCTCGAAGCAGTGCCTGTTTTTATTCTCTGATAGAGAGTGCAAAGGCCAACAAGCTGGAACCTTACTACTATTTGCGGTATATTTTTGAAAGATTGCCAAAATGTACAAACAAGGTAGAACTCAGAAATCTCCTGCCTGATACGGTTTCTCAGGAAATGATTAAAATCAGATGACTGGGGGAGATTTGACGCTTACCTCTATTCCTCTAATTGCCCAATCATAAACATTACTATTAGCAGTAATACCTTTTAGATGTGTTGAACTACAACTAACAAAAACCATAAAAACCATAATCAAACAATACTTTTTATTCATTTCAACCTCCATATTGTTAAAAGCATGGGATACTCATTTCTACCCCTAAAAACACTTCACCTCCTTGACCTAATAACGCATCACCTTCTCGATATTTTACACTTTCCAACAGAGCATCGCCAAAATTTACTGATAAATCCCATACATATTTTTTAAATAGTGGGCCAAATAATCCAGAGACAGACCCGATTGCCGCTCCAAGAAGAGCATTTTCCCAATCCCAGTTTTCTTTGAAAAAATCTCCAATATCATCAAGAGATCTCACTTTCCCCTTTGCCAATTCAATCACAAATTTTACAATTTTCCCCTTCGTCCCTCCGATTAAAGCCCCAAGAACCATTCCAGTTCCAATATAACCTAACATCGTTCCTTGTGTGACAGTTATCCCAATAGCAGCATAAAGCATTGGAGCCAAGTAAATGCCGACAATAATAGCAGCGACAATTATAGCAAAATATACTGTAACCCGAAACCACTGTTTATCCCATAGATCCGCAAAAAAATCGCCTATATCCCTACCCATATCTTTAAAGAAACCGCCTACTCCTGAGCCAAGGTCTCTAATGTCTCTTAAGAAACCTACTGCACCATCATACACAGGCTTTATTACATAATCATACATCACTTTCCCTGCTGTTTTAATCCCATTCCACGCACTACTGGCTATATTTTTCAGCCAGCCGAATCCCCAGTGCCCACTCGGATCAGCATAATTCACCGGATTGCCAACAACGTACATGTACCTGTTAAAGGCTTGAGTGTTCTTTACATCAGGTATCTCAGTATCAGCCGTTATGAACCTGCCTATTTCAGGGTCATAGTACCTCGCGTTGTAGTAGTACAGGCCTGTAGCGTCGGCCTTTTGCGAGGTGTACTTGTAGTCCGTGACCCCGTTGTTATTATTAGAAACTCTACTTATAACTTCAATGATTTTTCGTGGGGATTACAACTGCGATGAGGCGGCGCGCCTGACACGATGTCACAGTGCCTACGGCCGCCAGGAGGTCGAAATAAACGTAGGCAAACACAATTGTAGAATTATGAGACTGCAAGCATCGTGATTCAACAACTCAACTCGTGCGATTTACACGGATGTAAATCGCACGGGTGCCGTTTCATCAGGATGATGATAACGGCGCTGAAATAGTTTGCTAACTACAAAAGCCAGCCCTTCCGGCGATTGAGGAACGCCTTTTTTTCGCCACTTTTTTGTGGCGCAACAAAAAAGTGGCGAAAGAAATGCCCGTGCGCACCGCACAAAATATATTTTCGGTAAACGGTCGATACCGTTGCAAAGCAACGAGGTGCCACGCACTCAGCGTGAAAATGGTCCACAGGCTCCCTGTCTCAGACAAGAGAAAAGCAAGTTGCACAGCTGAGCGAGTTAAAGCCTGCGGCAAAAAACCCGGACGAAAGTGACGAAGAAAAAGGTCTCACACTCCCAGTGTGAAAAAGCCATGCAGTCTCCATTGCGACTGAACCGACATGGTTCGGGTGCATGTACTTCACATTGCTTCTTGTCGTGTTGTCTACCGACCCATCAAAGCAGCCGGTGAGCCCGAATGATGTGAACACGAAGAAAAGCAGTATTCCAGGTATGCTATGTCGCAGCCAGGGCCATGGCAGCATGGAACACGCGTTATTGCTCCTTGCTGCTTTATACCTTCTCACGCTGTAGAACAGCACAAATGAACACGCCGCCAAAAGCAGACCGAAGAGCGCGTAACCCAGCCTTCTGTAGTTCGCCGGATTGTTCAGCCAGGCGCTCGCGTACGCGTTTATCGTTAGCATCAGTCCCGCCGGGCTCTTCCAGTTGTACATGTTCTTCACAACAGGGTAGACGCTCGCGCCGGCTGCTGTGTTAACTCCCTCAATCTGCGCGGCAAGGTCGCCTTTTGTGCCATGAATAGCAATTTATCTTAAGACATTCTTCATGTAGTCGACGAAAAATTATTCTTTGTATTGTTTGTCCGAATCAACCTTAAATTCTATTTCCTGAAATAGTTTGTTATTAAACAACCCAGTCTTTTTCATATTACCAACCCTCACAAGAGTTAAATTTATTGTTTTGCCTTTTACAGCATCTACCTCAATAAACTTTGCTTTATTCGCTCTTTCATATATTGACATCTCAACTAAGTCATCCTCTCTATTTCTGCAAAACAAACCATACACCATATAACCAATTTTATACTTACCTGGGTCAGCATGAAAATTTATTTCCGAATTTAATGGCACTTCAAATAAATGCAGGTGTCTCGGGGATAGCATTATTGCTAAAGTTGCAATTGTATATTCATGATTACAACTTGAATTCTTAGCATAATTTTTAAATACAACACTATCTGATAATTTAAACCTAATAGTTGCTTCTTTTATATCCGTTATTGAATTATGCAATTGGTTAGCTTCAACAAAACTTGCTTCATAAAACAATTCCGGCCTGGAACGTATATGAAAAAACTTTTCTATGCAGGAATTAAGTGCAGCAAGCGAAGGGTATTCTACCGGTTTTTTTATAACTGCATTAAAAACTATAGATTCACCATCATTTAGCTCAAGATCAATTTTCTTGTATCTATACTTTTCTGAAATATGATACCCGGTTCTTGGTACTGTTGAAATTAAATATTCTTTTTCTAAACGGCCCATATGCGAAGTGATTAAATATTCAATTTTCTTTTTCCCCGACGTCACCGGAATGACAACCTCAGTATTCAATGGAATAAATCCGCTAATAAGTATTTCATTATCACTTTGTATTTCATAATAAATATGGTTTAATACTGAATCACTCAGCTTTATTTCTTCGTCAGAAAGATTGTTGCATGAATTTCTAAAACCAATTCTACTGTTTTTAATATTATTTTGCGTATATAATTCTAATTGCTTACCTCCATTGCACGAAAAACAAATTTCAACCATTAATATGAAAGCTACATTTTTTATTTTCATTATTGTTTAATCCAAATTGAATTTCTTTACCACTTACAATAAGTTATTATAATAAAGCATAATATTTCGTGACACAATTCTATTTATTCCTATACATATAATTTTAATACTAATTAAAAAGCATCCCTATACCAATAGCAATAGAAGATAGAGATAATTCTAAAATAAATCCTTCAGTGACATAATTTCCAAGCGTATTTCCCGCCACAACACCCTTACCGCTAATAGCACCCTCTCCCCATATCTTGGAACCACTAGCAAATACTTCCTCCGCAGCAACCTTTTCAGATAATTTTTTTGCAGCTTCTTTTGCAACTAATTCAGAAGAATAAGCGATAGCATAACCAATAACAAACCCAATAATGGCACCCAGTGCCGCTCCTTCCCAGCTCCAATTTGACCAGGTATCTTTTGAAAAAGGATGCATTACGACATTACCCTTGGTACCACCAACTATCGTTCCAATCAATGTACATACCAAAGGATAATACCACACTGGTGAACCTCCAGGTATCAAAGCAATTCCAATAATAATTAAAACTATTATAACAGTAATGCATACTGTAGTCCTCAACCACTTGTTATTATTCCATATATCCTTCCACCAGTCCCCAGAAAAAACCGTGTCCATTGCACCATTCCAGCCAGCCCGGAAGAAATGCCCCACAGGTGTTAAGACTTCATCATACACAGGCTTTATTACATAATCATACATCACTTTCCCTGCTGTTTTAATCCCATTCCACGCACTACTGGCTATATTTTTCAGCCAGCCGAATCCCCAGTGTCCACTCGGATCAGCATAATTCACCGGATTTCCGACAACGTACATGTACCTATTGAAAGCTTGAGTGTTCTTAACATCAGGTATCTCGGTATCAGCCGTTATGAACCTGCCGATTTCCGGGTCATAGTACCTCGCGTTGTAGTAGTAGAGGCCTGTAGCGTCCGACTTTTGTGATGTGTACTTGTAGTCTGAAATTCCGGTGCCTGTTGACTGAACCAGTACTTTCCCGTACGGCTCGTACTTGTAGCGCGCTATATCACCTTCGTTATCTGTTATAATCGGAAATTAACTACTATTTTCAGTTTCAACTTCACTTTCGAGACTTATTTAACATGTAATACTTCGAAACTAAATAATTGGGACAATCAGGTTGAATATCAAGAAGAATGGTGTTTTTTTTATATCCTTTGCTGTTATTAGTTTTTGTGCCGTAATATGAAATTGCATTCACATATTTCTTTTCTGCTTCTGCAATCGCTTTTTTATGAGATTCACTTACGATTCTTTTGACATCTTCACCAAAGTTGATAATTTCCATGGGAGAAATGGGTATACCTGTAATCAAAGTATACGATGTTGATACTCTATAGTTGTTTAGATCGATGAATTTGACTATTTCAAATTCACCAATAATTTCATAATTCAATAATTCATCATTTTTTATTAGTTCCACTTGATGAAACTTTTTTTTGTAGATCTTTTTATATTCCATACAATTCACTATTCTATAATCTTCAAGCGATTGTTCAATATTATTACAATCTACATTTTTACTTAAATTACTGCAAGATAAATAGCTTATAAAAAAAATACTCATACAGTTCTTGATTTTTTTTACCATTCAGAACCCCATATTGATGAAAAAAGAATTTTTGATTGATCTGTAGCATACCATGAGGGAGGAGGGAAATTAACTTCTACAACAATCCCTTTAAAAGTTTCCCCACCAATTTTTAAATTTGGAGCTGTTTCAGAAATTGTTTCACCAGCGGTTTTAACTCAATTCTTTAATGAGGCAGAGAAAGCACCATTAGCCCCGCCAGATAAACCACCAAAGCCGCCTGCAATAGCTCCAGAAATTGCTCCTCTTTTCGCATAATCGCCCCACTCTGTATCCGTTCCAAAGGCTTCATGAGACACATATGCTAAAATTGCACCTGTTATTGCTCCAGTTACAGCTCCAACAGCAGCACCAATTACGACAGAAGCTATTAAAAGAACTAATATTGCTCCTGCAATACCTATCCCTGACGCTAACAAAGCGCTAACCAAAATAGGGCTGTGTCGCAGCCAGCATGCTTAAATATAAATCAATTATTTGAATAATTGGTCATATGTAGCGTTCTTGAAAACAGTTTTATTTTGGTCATCCAGCACCTGATATAATAAATCTAAATCAGTTTGTACAAACGGATATACAATAATAAATATTGAGCTGACCCAAAATTTATATTCATCCTCGAGAATATATTTTTTAGTCTTTTTGTTAATATTATTAGAAATAACTGTTTGCATTTGAATACGATTTTTTTGAGAAAATGGAATAATTCCTAAAGTAATTCCCGATATACACGGCATAATAAAACCAGACGGTTTTATTAGTTTTATCTTTATATCAATTTCAATTTCATCTTTCTCAACTTTTGCCTCTTTCTCAGTAATATTAGTTATTACGATATCAACATTTTCTCCATACAATCTTTTAAGAGATTTTTTCATTATTGGAATAATTGGATTCCATATTTTGCTTTTTTCATGAAATTCATAACCTGATTCTGATATAATTCTGGCATCTATATAAACACGAATAGTATGAAAATTCATTTCACGTTGATAATTAATAACTTCATCCTTCTTTGCCGATGAATTAAGACTCACTCCACAGCTGCAGAAAATAACTAAAAATATCCATAAAATTCTACCTGGTTCTCTTATCATATAACTCACCTCTCGGAATAAAAAGCGTTAATAAAATGAACCAAGCTCAAAGATTTTTTTAGATCAGAGAGGCTGTTATAGTCAACATTTTCATCAATACCATTTTCTATTTTAATATTACTTAGTTTATTCGAAGACTTATTTGACAAATTATCAGTGTTGGTATCCCACTCAAGCCAGACTTGATTGGTTTTGGCATAATTATATATACCATTACCAACCATCATGTAAAATGCAGCTTGAAGTGCACTAATTCCAGTATATTTTGTAAGAAAGGGAATGCTACCATAATCGGGAATCATTTGTCCAACTACCCCTACAGCAAAACCCTCGGCTGCTCCTATACCTGCTCCTGCCCAGTCCCAATTTTTCCACGCAGATGCACTGAATAAATTTCCATGTGTACCCCCAACGATGGCACCTATCACTGTACATACAATTAACATAAACCCGACTGGTGTCGTACAAACAATATATATCGACAAAGCAATAAAAAATGCCGTAGCAACACATCCTACAACGTCTTGCCAGTTTTGAAAAGTACTTCCAATTTCAGATCCGACATCTTTAAACCAGTGCCCCGTAGGTTTTATTACATTATCATACATCCAACCGATAGTATACTTATAGGCTGTTTTAAGACCACTTTGTGTATAACTCCACGCACTACCAGCTAAATCCTTCAGCCAGCCGAATCCCCAGTGTCCGCTGGGATCAGCATAATTCACCGGATTTCCAACAACGTACATGTACCTGTTAAAGGCCTGAGAGTTCTTTACATCAGGTATCTCGGTATCAGCTGTTATGAACCTGCCGATGTCAGGGTCGTAGTACCTCGCGTTGTAGTAGTACAGGCCTGTAGCGTCCGACTTTTGTGATGTGTACTTGTAGTCTGAAATTCCGGTGCCTGTTGACTGCGCCAGTACCTTCCCGTAAGGCTCGTACTTGTAGCGCGCCACCACCGTTCCTTCGTGGTCGGTTACCATTGCAACTGAACCGACATGGTTCGGGTGCATGTACTTGACGTTGCTCAAGGTCGTGTTGTCTACTGACCCGTCGAAGCAGCCGGTAAGCCCGAATGATGTGAACACGAAGAAAAGCAGTATTCCAGGTACGCTGTGCCTCAGCCAGGACCATGGCAGCATGGAACACGCGTTAGCGCTCCTTGCTGCTTTATACCTTCTCACACTGTAGAACAGCACAAATGAACACGCCGCCAAAAGCAGACCGAAGAGCGCGTAACCCAGCCTTCTGTAGTTCGCCGGATTGTTCAGCCAGGCGCTCGCGTACGCGTTTATCGTTAGCATCAGGCCCGCCGGGCTCTTCCAGTTGTACATGTTCTTCACAACAGGGTAGACGCTCGCGCCGGCTGCCGTGTTGACTCCCTCAATCTGCGCGGCAAGATCGCCCTCGGCCCCCGTTATGTAGTTCACGTACTGATCGGGGAAACCGGGCGTTGTCTTCAGATCATGCATCCCGTTTATGGAGAACACCGCCGAACCGTCAGCGAGCTTCTTGATTATCCTCGCTCCGGTAAAGTCGTAGACGTAGCTTTCAACCAGATTAGCGCCGCTTCTCACCTCTATGAGACGGTTCTTCGCGTCGTAGACAAGCGTCTTGCCGTTTCTGTAAGTCATGTTGCCGGTTGAGTCATAGCTGTATGAGCCATATGGCATATTATACGGAGCCGACATTATTGAACTTACTGCATGAGGATGACTGCTGTTGCCATATGAATAAACAAGGCCCGTATTGCTTGTATACTGAACCGTTTCAATATTTCCCTGAGCACCATATGTATAAATTCTTGTTCCATACATGCTTGAAGCAGACGATGCCTGTACAAGCCTGCCCAGGTTATCATATACAAAGCTCTCACTGTCATCTCCGTCAGAGGTACATCCGTCGGTTATTGAAAGAATATTGCCCCCTGGCCTGAACGTATAGTTCATCTGCTCAAGAACATCATTCCCTCTCTTTGTCTCAAGAGTGACGGGCCTCATGTTGGCGGGATTAAAATCAACTACTGTCTCAACACCGTTTCCGGTCATCCTGCTTATGGAATGGCCGTTCATGGCAGTCGCTGTCGACCCAGACCTTCTGTACTGCACAAAGGCGTTGCCCGACTCGTCTGTCACCGCGTGGAGGTTCCCGGCCTCACCGTATACCCTCTTCACAACAAGATGATTCGCGTCAGGATAGGCCGTTTCAACAAGCCTCTTCTGCGAATCGTAAGCAAATGATGCCGCGAATTCGCGGTCCTCTACCCCGTCTCCGTCTGAGTCTATTGAACGCAGGGTGTGAGTGACATTACCCCTCGCGTCGTATGAAAACACCGTGCTCCCCGAATTGTCATCTACACCGTAAAGCCTGCCCTTGAGGTTGTTCGTAGTCCCGCTGTCATAGACATACTCGGCCCTGACAGTCCCGTCTGAAGAGCTCTCAGATGTTATCCTGTTAAGCGAGTCGTAGGTATAGGTAAGCGTTACACCTCGCGCGTTCGTCTGGGTTTTTACGTCGCCGCTGTCATAGTAGGTAAACGAGGTAGTCCCCGTGTTCGGATCAGTAATCGACGTCTTCCTTCCGAGAGTATCGTAGGCAATTGAGGTTACATTCCCGCCCGCGTCAACAGTCGATATCAGCCTGCCGAGGGCATCGTAGTTATATGTTATCGTTCCGCCCGACGGATCAACCTGGTACCTGAGCCTCCCCTGCGCGTCATACTTGCTCAAACTGGCATTGCCGTCAGCATCTATCTCCCTGAGCACCTTGAGGTTTCCCGCGTAGCTGTACTCCGTTCTCTTGACCGTTGAATCCGGAGCTTCCGCCTTCTGCGGCCTTCCGGCGCTGTCATATTCATATTCCGTTTTCTGAGGAGTATCGCATCCGCTCAGGTACTGGTTTGTCTTTGACTCAAGCCTTCCGAGCAGATTATAGCTAAACTCCTGAACAAGCGCATGTCCATTGTACCCCTTCGACTCGGTCTTTACAACGCGCTTAAGCCCGTCATAGTATTCACGCTTCCACGAATAACCGAGAGACGAATCGTCTTTAAAGCGGCTCTCAACAACGCTGTAAGGCGCCGGGAAGTATTCTTTGGAGTATAAATACTGTTTTGTCCAGTCATCGCCAGGGGCCTTCTCAGCAACAATTCTTCCATAATCGTCATATTCATAAACAGTAGTATTGCCATTGGCATCCGTAACTGATGTTTTATTTCCAGTAGCATAATCATAGGTAGTAATTGTTTTGAGCTCTGTGCCGCTGTCATTAGATGATATTTCTTCAACAGGAAAGGTATGATAGTCCTCGTCATATGTGTTCGTTATGACGCTGGAATTTCCTCCTGTCCCATTTGGGAAAGAAAGCGATGTTATATTTCCGTAATCATCATATCCAAAATTTCTTTCAATAGCCCTCCAGCTCGTACCTTCCTTCAGGTAATCTGCCTTCGTCTTGATATTTCCTCCCCATCCGTAATTATCGTAACCAAAGCTCGACCATGAAATAAGATTGGCGCAGCTGCTGTTCTCCCATTTCTTTACCGATATTACCCGGTTAATTATCCAGTCCGATTGATTCGGACTGTAAGATATCTCCGTATATAGTCCATCATTACCGTTGACACTCATCGCTATTGAAGTTACGTTACCATAACAACCACTATCGCCTTCGTCGTAGCCATATTCTCTCAGAATATTTGAAACAGCTACTCCTGATTCATAGTCATGACTGAGTTCAGAATCCGTCTTAATCCACTTCACTCCGGAATACGGCGTCTCCTCCAGATACGTATAATACTTTCGACTAATTGTCTGTCTTTCGGAGCTAAACTCATAATGGTATGCCATTCTTCCGGGAAACGAAAGCCCTGTCTGAATATAATCATTCCTTGCATAGGTTCCATCCCCCATTCTGGACGCAACTCTTTCAAATCCGACACTCTTCCTCTCATATGGCAATCCCTTCTTTATCAGTCCGTTGTGATATGAGTAAACTGTTGAACTTATTTTTCTATAATCCGGCTCATAACACACGCTTATATCAGGCTCCTCGGGGTATTATCCGGCATAAATTTACCGCTCCCTCCCGACAAATATAAAGCACTGTCAGCAACCCAATCATCAATATTATCTGTCATGGTTGTCGGAAGCTCATAAACAACACTCGTTAATGTCTGATTCGGCGGAGTCGCTGTAGAAATCTTCTCTATTGCCTTACAAAATGAAGTCCCGAGCACTAATTGATCTGATGATTTGTTGATATATAAAATATCAACCCGGCCGTCTCCGTTGAAATCTCCAAACCGGTACCTTTCCTTATCTCCGTTCCCCAGAGATTTGCTTACAGTGGTCCAGTTTTTGCCTATGACAGACTTTGCCAGAGCTATTGTAAAATTCCCAGAGGAATTCATGGCAACAATGTCCGTCCAACCGTCGCCATTCATATCATAGTAGTTATAATAAGCTGAATCCGATTCAGTTCCCAAAATATCCGTGTACGCGCTCTGCCTGAATGAAGTCCCTGTGCTTGAATAAATATAATGCTGATTGTTATCATTTCTGTAAACAATATCCGTCAGTCCATCTCCGTTCATGTCTGTAACAGTATATCTGTCAGATATCGTAGAATAACTCGATGGAAATGAATAAGCTGTAAAGCTCTCTTGCCATCCTGAGCCCTTGTTTACACAAACCCTTGCTTTAACTGTCCCCGATACTGGATCGTATTTTATAAATACAATATCAGCTTTCCCATCACCTGTAGCGTCAGTGTATGTGAAACAGGGATAATCAGATCCGGAATCCGTGCTCCCGCTCGGGAATTGCACGCTTGTCCCCAGCCTCCAGTTCCCCCCGGATTGAGGATAATTCCCCTGACCGGGTTCAGTCCGATACAGGAATTTGTGGTTATTATTCGCGTCTCTATACACTATATCACATTTCCCGTCCCCGTTGACATCAACGTAGCGCACTCTGGCATCAACCGTAACAGCACTTGCCGTATAAGCGTCATTGCCGAAAGTGACATTCTCCAGTGTCCCGGAACCGGCATACCTGATTGTATGATAGAAATGAAAATTGTAATCTGCCTGAGAGAAATCCATAGTTGGCATTATCTGATCT
Source organism: Spirochaetota bacterium (assembly GCA_963663865.1). Lineage (GTDB taxonomy): Bacteria > Spirochaetota > UBA4802 > UBA4802 > UBA5550. The sequence continues at coordinate 1,179,450 of OY760686.1, read as the reverse complement.
GATCTATTATCGCCGTTCACATCCACCATCATATTATAAACATAACCGACACCCGAGTACTGTCCGATATCAACCCAGCCTGATCCGTTAAATTTGAAAACCTTCAGGGAGGCGCCGTTTTTTATCATGTAATCGAGCTTGCCGTCACCATCATAATCGCCAAAATAGGAATTACCAATATTCTCAGTATCGTAGTTCAGATTTCCATAATAAGAGTTGTAAGATACAGGCGAGTTTGTCCAGCTGAAGCTGTAAAAATTTTCTCCCGCAGGCAGACCGCTGTCGGCAACATTGGCAATACGGCTTCTAAGCCCTCCATAGGATGAAGTGCTTGAGTAATAAAGAGTGTATTTCCTGACCTCATCTCCGTCAAGCTTTACCGTTATGCTTTTCAATCTGTTATATGTCTCGACTCTTGATGAGGATGAATAATCAGCAATATCGTCTGTCCTTGATTCGTAATCGAACTCAACTGACCGGCGGACATCGTAATCTGTTACGACATTTCCGGTATAAATAATTTCCTCAGGGTAAAACTGGCCATTTGACTGGGTATATTTGATGCTGTAATAATTTCCGTTAATATCCTGAACCTTTGACAGGGCCCAGACCCTTGTATTAGAAGTTATAGATCCGTTGCCTTTTACCATTGATATCTTTGAACGATAGCTGGAACCGAAGTCGCATTCCCCGCTGTTATATCCGTAATAATACTTCGTCCCGTCAGGCTTTGTCTCTACCCAGTACTCAGGGCCGTCGCCATAAGAACCATGTGCCTCCACCCTGCAGAAGTTCTCATCCTCGTAATGATAGACGCTGCCGCCGATATTTACCAGCCGTCCGGCAGGCCCTGTGTAATGGTCAAACCCGTCATAGTTTACAGGATAGGTACTGTCGCGCGTAATGTACGGCAGTCCGGAAAGCTGCCACCCGACACCGCAGATTCCGTTGCCGGCGTTTGAGTTATATGTAAGAGAAAGCGAAGGGGCTATTCCATTCGTTCCGGGCGGGACCTCAATTGGAATGCTATAGGCGAAAGACCCGTCGGGATTGACCGCGTGGTTCGCGTAAATATTATCTGCACAGATAATGAAAAATGATAACATAAGAATAATCAGAAAGGGCTTGAAAGGGCTTGAAAGGGCTTGAAAGGGCTTGAATAATATTCATCTGCCGGCTCCTCAAATGGTATGTGAGAAATTCATAACCAGTACAATTCTTAATGTCAAGCTTTTCTCGCTGCTTTTCTTTTTATACCATGGATGACTCGATGTAGTCTTGGTGGATGATGCGGAACAGTCTCGACCGTTCCCTGCGTAGATATACCTGCACAATACGGCACCCGGTAGAGCTGCCCAAATTGGGCGGCTCTACCGGGTGCCGGAACATAATGACGGTTAGATCAATATTATTACGTAATATGCCATAATGCATAGATATCTTCACCCGCTTGTTGGAAAAATCCCCCGGCTTCTCACAACAACAGCTGACAATGCAAAAACGTCCCGGGCATTTTTGCTCCCTCACGGCCTCATGTTAACATCTACAGCTCCGTTACTACTCCGTTATATCTCCGTTACTGCTCCAGTCGTACACCGTTTCAATACCGTTTATGTTCCAGTTGTATCGTTACCCTTTGATATCTATTAGTTACACGTCCCATATCCTTCGGCCGTGAATTATTTTATATTCCAATGCAATTTTTTTCATTTTCTCTGATGCCGTACGTTTTAATAACAAAACCCGATACCGAAACAGAATATCAAAACATCATGGGGATGGAAAGACTATGTATGCACCCTGTTTCAACAACTCAACCAGTGCGATTTGCATGGATGCAAATCGCCCGGGTGCCGTTTCATCAGGATGATGATAACGGCGCTGCAACAGACAGGTAATTGCAAAAGCCAAGCCTTTCCGGCGCCTGAGGAACGGCTTTTTCCCGCCGCTTTTTGGCCGGTCAAAAAGCGGCAAAAGAAGTGCCACGCTCTCAGCGTGTAAATGACGGCAGGCTTCCTGCCAAAAATGCGTCTCGCACAGCTGAGCGAGTTAAAGCCTGCGGCAAAAAACCCGGACGAAAGTGACTAAAAAAAGGCCTCACACTCCCAGTGTGAAAAAGCCAGGCAGGCTCCCTGCCAGAAAATTCATTGACGAATCCTCCAGTCACTAAAAAATCGATATTATCACTGATTTATCTGCCGGGCAAACTGCGGCGATATTCTAAAAAAAATGCAGCACCAAATCAACCGGCAAGATGGGCTTGATCAATCATAAAAATACCATGAACACCTATAATCCCGCAAAACAAAAAGCCGAAGCAGTCACCCTGATGCTGCTCTCATCGCTAAGCTTTGCCGCGATGGGCGCTTTCGTCAAGCTGTCAGGCCCCATCCCGGTATTTGAGAAGGCCTTCTTCAGAAACCTTGTCAGCCTCATCATTGCGGTAATACTTTTAGCCAAGCAGCGGCAAAGCCCATGGGGCAGCCCGCAGAACAGACTGGCTCTGCTCGGACGAGGCATCTTCGGAACGATCGGCGTAATCTTCTACTTTTACGCGATAGACAGGCTTATACTCGCGGACTCAGGCATGCTGAATAAAATGCATCCTTTTTTTGTGTCAGTTTTTGCATTCTTTTTCCTGAAAGAAAAAATCTCCATCAACCAGATGGCCGCTCTTCTTATCGCGCTACTCGGTTCAGCTCTCATTATCAAACCGGGCTTTGACTTCGGACAGACATTTCCGGCGGTAATATGCTTCCTCTCAGCTGTGTTCGCGGGCCTTGCCTATGTCTTTGTAAGCTACCTCGGTGGGAAAGAAAACAGCTATACGATAGTCTTCTGGTTTTCGATGGTATCGACATTGATAACGCTTCCGCCCGCGGCGGCAGGCTTTGTAATGCCGAGACCCCTTCAGTTCATCTACCTCATTGGAGCCGGCTTCGCCGCGGCAGGCGGACAGTTCTCACTCACAGTCGCTTACCGTCTGGCGCCCGCTGGAGAAATCTCCATATACAACTATACCAACGTAATTTTCTCAAGCCTTATCGGAATGGCGGTTTTCTCTGAAATTCCCGACAGTTACAGTGCCGCAGGCTACGCGCTCATTACCGCAGCGGGTTATCTCATCTTCAGGTTCGGCAGGATAAAGCCCCTCACCAGTGACTGACCCTCAGACTCCCGGGCAAAACCTCATGCGCTTCTCTCTCCGTCAGGAAGTATTGGTGGAATATCATTAAGCGTATTGTCCGACTCAGCCGCGTAGCGCATGCGCAATCCGATAAACTCTATCGCTCTGAACAGCGCTTCATTAATACCGTAACGTTTCGAGGCAAGCGCAGGATTGAGCTGACAGACTCGCATGCCTACCTCGCTGTTTACGGGAATTCCGCAATCTGCCTCAAGCAGGGTGTTCATTCTGTCAGCTATTCCAGGGTAGCGCTCTTTCATGACACGGCAGGCTGAGAACCTGGCACGCCCATCTCTGCCGCTCACCGCGGAATATCCGAACAGACGGCAGACAAGCGGCCTCCATCTGTAGGCCGAACACCCCGACCCGGTAAAGACCTGATCGCCGGGGGAATGCATTACGCAGGAAGAGTCAAATCCCCGGCCCGTAATAACAGAGTAGAAGTGATCTGTCAGTCCTGCACCATGCAGATACAGGGCAAGGGGTACAAGCTCGAAAACCGTAGCCTCAATGTTCAAAGCTGATGTGCCGCAGCATATCGAGCACCCTTCAAGGCAGCCAAATCCGTACCCGTTTCTTTGTCTGGTGTTAGCTGCTTCAAGTTCATCGTAAACTGACAGGAGAGAGTCTAATCCTTCCACATTAATAGAAGAAAATTCGTTTTTATCGAACATAATGAATCATTTCACTCACATTGGAGATAAAAATAACCCGTGAAAGCTGAGCATCTATAAATCTGATATAAAAAATTGCAATACATAATTCTTTCATACATACCCTGGGATACAATTTTGTTTACAATTTAAACAAATATTAGAGACATAATATTAAAAAAGAACTATACACAACATATAGCGTTATTTTTTCATTATTACACAAGATATTGTATTTTTTTGTTTGACTTATACTGCCAAATTCCGAAGATTTATTCAGGAGAAAGAGAGATGAAATGTCCATTTTGCGGTTCACATTCTCACAGGGTAGTCGACAAAAGAGAGAAATCTGGGGCCAATACAATAAGAAGGCGCAGAATCTGCCTTGAATGCGACAAGAGATTCACAACATACGAAAGAATAGAGATGGGAAATCTCATGGTTGTCAAGAAAGACGGAAAAAGGGAGCCATTTGACAGAGAAAAAATTCTCAGAGGCATACTGAAAGCAACAGAAAAAAGGCCGGTAAGCGCTGACCAGATTGAAAGCACCGTTGACACCATAGAGACCATCATCAGAAAGCAATACGAAAAAGAAATCGAATCTGGTTCAATAGGCAACCTGATAATTGAAGAGCTCAGGAGCCTGGACAAGGTCGCATATATCCGCTTCGCGTCGGTTTATAAAGACTTCAAGGACGTGGAGACATTTGAGCAGGAAATAAAAAATCTTTTGAGGAAGTAAGTATATGAACGTTAAACTGAACGAAAAACCATTACAGAAAAACCCGGAACACAATAGTAACAATTCAATCAATCCAGACGGACGCAGCTACGGCTTTGACGGATTCATGAAGCGGGACGGGCAGATTGTGCCTTTCAACGCAGTAAAGATATCCACTGCAATTGAGAAGGCTTCAGAAAAGGTAAAGGCCGATCTGCAGGCCCAGAGCGGCATTCCAGACTCCGGAGAGATAACCCGCAGAGTAATAGAGGAGCTTAACAACATCAACTCCCCCTACTACGTCGCTGAAAAGGAAGGATCGCGGGTTCCTATGATTGAGGACATGCAGGACCTCGTTGAAATTATCCTGTCCCAAAACGGATACCACGACGTAATGAGATATTTCAAGCTCTACAGAAAGAAACGTGAGAATATCAGAAACCAGATCAAAATCAGGACGAAGCTTGAAGCCGGCAGACCAGACTCGACAGACGCGCTTCTGCTTGTAGAATCGACTACCGAAAACATGACTCTTCCCTGGGACAAGTCCCGTATAATCGAAGCGCTTCAGAAGGAAACCACGCTCGGCTATGAACAGTCACGGAGCATAGCAAAATCAGTTGAGAACCGGGCATTCGCCTGGAACGGATCAACCATCAGCACTGCCCTTGTACGTGAGATGGTCAACAATGAGCTCGAGGAGCGCGGCCATCACGATTCACTTAAAAACACAGCACAGTTCTCCATATCAAAGCCCGTTCTCGAGGGCCTTCTCTTCTCAAAATCCGATGAGAACAGCAATATCAAAAACAACAATCCTGAGGCGGTTACTCAGACAATCGGCGAGATTGTGCTGAAGCAGTATGCCCTGCGCTTTCTCTTCGGCGAAGAGCTCGAAAGGGCTCACGCTACGGGACGAATCCACATCCACGACCTGGGCTTTCCTGACAGGGTCTACTGTTCGTCACACTCCATCGAGTATATCAAGAAATACGGCCTCAAAGGCCTGGTCAACCTGACAAGCGAATCCGACCCTGCGAAATCGGCCCAGGTGCTTACCGGACACCTTAACACCTTCCTTGCCTCAATGCAGGCATACTATGCCGGCGCGCTCGGGGTTGCGTATATCAACATCCTTTACGCTCCGCTTCTTGAGGGCCTATCAGGAAAAGAGCTGTACCAGAGGGCACAGGAGCTCATATTCAACGGCTCTCAGAACGCTTTCTCGAGAGGAGGACAGAGCATCTTCCTCGACTTCAACATCCACTCAGGCGTACCTGAGTACATGAAGAAGGTGCCGGCTATCGGAGCAGGAGGACGCTACATGCTGATGATTGCCGACGGAGTTAAGGTCTTCCTTGACGAATACAGCACCGGCGTCAAAACAGCAAACGGATACAGCCTGATGGAGCTCAAATACGGCGAAAGGACCGTGCTCAAAGAGGTCCTCGACCAAAGCGGCCAGATTGTCTACGATTCAGCTGTTGAAAAAGATCTGGCCGGGGCCGGAGAGAGAATCGTAACCTACGGAGACTACGAGGATATCGCAGGTGAGTTCGCGGTCAAGATGCTTGAAGTCTGGGAAAAGGGTGACCGTAATGGAAGAATATTCGAGTTCCCGAAATGCGATTTCCACGTAAGCGCCGAATCCTTCACCGATCCGAAACAGCTTGCCATCTTGAGGAGGGCATGCGAAGTAGCGTCCAGGAACGGGTCGGTCTATTTTATCTTCGACCGCGATCAGGTAACGCTTTCAGCCTGCTGCAGGCTGAGAACAACGATCAACGACAACTACATGCTGATGCACCCTGAAAGCATGCGCTTCTGCGGCTTCCAGAACGTTACCATCAACATTCCACACGCGGCATACCTCGCTGCGGAAGAAGGGAACAGAACCATTGACGGCCTGATTGAAAAAGTCTACGAATCCATGGACATGGCCATTGAAGCCCACCTTCTGAAGAAAAAATTCGTCGGAGAAAAGATGATGCAGAAGGGAGGCCCCCTCTGGCAGATTGGCAAGGAATGCTCCGACGGTACTAAGTACGTCGACCTTGAGTCCGCTACATACATTGTCGGCCTGATCGGCGTCAACGACGCGGTCAAGTTCATTACCGGACTCGAAATGCATGAATCACCGGAGGCCGTTAAGCTTGCAATCAGGATTGTAGCTTCAATGAATGTTAAGTTAAGAGAGTACACGGAAAGGTTCGGCCTCAAGTTCACCCTTGAGGAGTCGCCGGCAGAGAGCGCAGCCAGAAGGCTTGCAAAGACTGACATGATATACTTCCCGCAACACGCTAATGACATCGTTAAGGGCGGCCTTGATAATGACACAATCTACTACACCAACTCGATACACCTGTCGGCTGACTCGAATGTAAGCCTTGTTGAGAGAATCAGGATTCAGGGACTATTCCACGGACTGATTGAGTCTGGCGCCATTACGCACGCGTTTGTCGGAGAAGAGAGACCTTCATCAGAAAGCATATTCAGACTGGTTAAGAATACCTTCTTCAGGACCCAATCGGCTCAGCTTACAATCAGCCCTGAGTTCACTTACTGTAACCAGTGCCATCACGAAATGCGCGGGCTAATTGAAAAGTGCGAGCAGTGCGGAAGCGCGGATGTGGACGGAATATCAAGGATTGTTGGATACTTCAGCGTTATTCATGACTGGAACAAGTCAAAAAAAGGCGAGCTTAAATCAAGGGGAGCCGGCAACTACAGCGTCATGGGGAACGGCTCAGAATTGGGCATTGACCTGATTCCGCCGTACAGCCCGAGCAGAGACAGCGGCAGCGCGGAGTATTCAGCCGTATCGAATAAAGACGCGCAATGCTCGGACGGAGTATGCAGACTATAATAGAGGAAATAATGGAAAAGAAACTGATTGTAATATACGGAAAAGACAACTGCCCGAAATGCGCTGAGCTTAAAAATGAAGTTATCGATATTCTATCGAGCCCAGAATACAGCAAAGAATTCGAGCTCGATTACCAGAATCTGTCGACGGTTGAGGGAATGGAAGCCTACGCAACCGCTGAAACGGTCAACGGACAGAGGATTCCAGCACTCCAGATTATGAGGTACTCTGAAGAAACAGCTTCGTACGTCAAGGCTGAAGACCCGAGGCCCGAGCAGCAATCCTCGGGCATCTATGAATTCGTACCGGCATATCTTCAGCTCGAAACAGATTACAGCCTTGCTGATCCACGGATCAAGCCTGTTCAGATCAAAGAGCTTTTGGCCCTTGCCCGCGAGAACTGACATGACAGGTCACTCGGCTCTTTTCTCATTCAGCAGAAGCGAATCAACAATAGACTACGAAGGGCACCTTGCCCTTCTCTTCTTTACTTCAGGATGCAACTTCAGATGCGTGTACTGCCACAACCCTGAGCTTATTCCGTCTTCAGAGAGCTTTATCTCTTTCGAAGAACTCGGCAAAGTGCTCGCAAGGGCGAAGGCGAACTGGATTGATGCGGTGTGTATTACCGGGGGAGAGCCGACTCTAAGGAAGAAGCTTCCCGAAACGCTTGAATTCATCAAGTCAAGGGGATTCAAGATCAAACTCGACACACAGGGCAGCTTTCCAGAAACCCTTAAGGAATGCCTGAAGTACTGTGACTACATAGCCATGGATTACAAAATGCCTGCCGAGCAGTACAGCACCGTCACTCAGGTCATAAACAATAAGGAAAAGGTCCTCAAGAGCCTTGAACTGCTTATAAACTCGGGTTTAGATTACGAGATCCGCACAACTGCGGTTCCAGGCATTCACAGCGATGCAGTAATAAGGCAGATGTGCTCAGAGCTTAAGGGAGTTAAAAAGTTTATTATTCAGCGTTTTGTTCCCAGAGACAACATCCCGTCAGTTGAATTGAGAAAAACCGAAAAAACATCGCCTGAAACAGCCGCCAGGCTGGCGGATATCTGCAGGGACCATATCAAAGAGGTCCTTGTCAGATAAAGAGGGGATCCATTTATCCTCTTTTCATCGCTTCAATTGTAAAAGGCGTAGAATCATGTCTTCCCTGACGTTAAATTAAGCTCTGAACACACAAAGAGCAATGATAAATTTTTATTCAAATTGCGGTTTTATGTAGTTTTTTTTGGCTATTAATACTTGACGTATTGTTTTTGGCTGATAAACTATTATGAAACAATAAGGAGGAACACATGAAAAAACTTATAACTCTCTCTGTCTCGCTGCTTTTTGTCCTGGTGGGACTGTCTGCGCTTTCGGCAAAAAATTACAGTGTCATCACCGAGCTTCCGGAGAAAATTTTTATCAAAAACGCTGGAACTAATATGTACATGGAGGCAAAAAACGGTGAAATCAAGCTTTACTCCATAAATAGAACCAACAGAGATCAACAATGGTCAGCACATAAGAACGGCTCTAATGGTGAATTCAGACTCAGAAACATTGGAGAGGGCAAGTACCTGAACACAAAAACAATTAAAACAGGAAAACTGATCAAGAAAAAGCACGAGATTTTAGCCACAGACAGCAGGCCGGAATATGTGAAATTTCTTATGGTTAACGATTCACGCTTCATAATAAAACTCTCAAACGGAAAAGTCGCCGATGCGCAGGGCGGAGTTAGCAAAAAAAAACAGGGACAGGCTGTCATACCCTACGGCCACAATAACGGCTCGAACCAGGAATGGAACATCTACTACGAGGATGGCAATAGCTATAAATTATTCAACTATGCAGCATACATGAGAGAAAAAAAAGCTGCTTCGAACGAGCAAAACAAAAGCTCTCAGGGTTCTTCGACCAGCCTCTCCCAGGCGCTTGGCTCAAAGTACGTTATGGAAACATACATGAAGACTGCAAATTCCAGCCAGTTTATTAATGAAAACAGAGGCAATGTCCTTCTTAACCACCTGAACAAGATGGATGCGACAGAAAGATTCACAATGGTAGATACAATCGTGAAATCAGCATCCGATAACAGAGACAACGAGCTCAGATACCTGGTATTTGACCAGCTTGCACAGACCAACCTTTCCGGGGGCGGATTTGTTGTAAACCTCGCAAAGCCCGGCTTCAAAAAGAACATTCAAAGAATATCCAATCAGGAGAAATATCCAAAGGCTAAAAATGCTCTTGAACGGTTGATGAATAAGTATTAATACCTCAGGGCTTTCCGTTTCGTCGGGAAGCCCTTTTTTTTCAACGCTCGGACACCACGCTAACTACGAATAATTTAAAACAAGAATTACTATCCCTCATACATATACTGCTTTCCGAGTTCCTTAAATGAAAAAATCTTGAAAGCCCTTGAGCCGTCATAATCCAGTATTCTCAGATCATCGGTTTCACGCAAATCCTGTATCACCCTGTCGAAATGACCCGCGTAACGCTTCCTTGCCTCTTCCACCGGCAGTTCGTAGGCAATAAACTTGTCTATTCCCTTACTTATGAACTTCTCGACAAGGCTATCATCAATATAAGCCTTATGAGATGTCAGGTATACCAGCGCTCCATTCCCGGTCATAAGCAGTCCGGCTTTCATACATTGCCTCCTTTTTACTTGAATCACACCAAAACAGCCCTCATCATTTCAAGCTGTATAAAAACACCACTCACAAAAGGTACAGGCTGATTGAAATAAAATCAATTTTTGTTTAGAGAAACAACTTTTGACTGTAATGTAAAAAAGGGGGGATAAAGCTCTCGGTCATCATTTGCCAGTTCGCTTCTTAGAACAGAGTCCCGGAGTAAACTCTGATACCAGAATCACCGCTCCAGTAGTCCTTCATATAAAGGCCGGTAGCGTAGAAGACCACAGAGATGAGCTGTCTTGACCTGGCCAGCCATGACATGGAATAGCTGATCGGGTCTATCATCCACGTCTCGTACATCAGGTCAAAGCCAAGCTGTATTTCAATCCCGGGCACAAGATCACGATTCTGCCGATACAATACCGCGGGGAGCACCGCGGCGAACGGATAGAAAGAGTCAACGCCGTATTTTGCAGGCACATCATAAAAATACTTTCTGCATGAAAGCTCGAAGAGTGATGCCGGTGCCTCAAAATCCGGATGGATACTGCTAACGATATTGTATTCCAGTCCGACAGAGAAATCCTCGACAACCGGCTGAATGATTGATATTCCTCCCTTCCCGAAAGGAGTGTCATCATCGGCATTCCAGCTATATCCCCCCCCAAATGAATACGAAACCTGAAGCGCGGAGGCTGGAACAATTGCTATAATTATATAACATAACGAACCCAACAGCGGCCGCATTTTAAACTCCTCCTGCCATGCAGGCTAAAAAGTTTTTCCGGTATATATCGGAGTCAGGCCTGTACATCGAAGCCTTCAGGTACATATCAATCGCTTCACCTTGCCTCTTCATGGATTCAAGGGCAATTCCGGCATTGTTGCATGACTGGGCCCTGATACTGTCATATTTTGAAAGGTTGTTAAAAAGGTTTAAGGCCTCTTCAAAACGCCCCGCCTCGAAACTCTTCACGGCATGCAGGGCTATTTCCATCTGTTCTTCCGTATGCGACGAAAAATCAAAGCGGCGGATTCCCTTAAAATAGTAGCGCCTGGTCTTTACCGGCCTTTCACCGTAGACAGCTGAATAGACCGCTTCCTTTTCGTGGACGGTGAACTCAAGAGCATCGTATATTACAGCCTCTTGATAATGAGAACACGACACAAATATAAATGCCGCAGCGGTCAATGCCGTCTTATAAAGTCGGCGATATCCTTTCACTGTTCTTCTCGATAAAACGCGCGAGGCCGAGTATCTTGTTCTCTTCAAAGTGGTTCCCCATAATTTGAAGTCCTACCGGAAGCCCCTGGCTGTTCAAACCTGCCGGAATGCTTATTCCGGGAATTCCCGCGAGGTTGGCCGATATGGTCAGAATGTCCGACATGTACATTTGAAGCGGGTCGGTCATCATCTCGCCTATTTTGAAAGCCGCCGAAGTGGACGTAGGAGTTATTATCGCGTCAACCTTCGAAAAAGCCTGACGGTAATCTTCCACCAGGAGCGCCCTTCCCTTCAAAGCCTTAAGATAGTATGCATCATAATATCCAGAGCTGAGCGAAAATGTTCCCAGGATAATACGCCTTTTTACCTCTTTGCCGAAGCCTTCGCTTCTCGAAAGCGTGTAAAGGCTTTCCAGTGATTCCGCGGAAGGGGAACGGTAGCCGTAACGCACACCGTCAAAGCGTGCCAGATTGGACGAGGCCTCCGCGGTAGCTATAAGGTAGTAGAGCGGTATGGCATAGTCTGTCAGCTTCAGAGAAATTGTCTCTATTGAAGCTCCTGCATCTTCAAGCATTTTTACCCTGGACATGACCATATCCTTAATCTCAGGATCGGTCCCCTTGAAATATTCATCGGGCACACCTATTTTCATGCCCTTAACATCATCTGAAATTGAACCAGGGCCGAAATCGACCGGGCATTCAACTGAAGTGCTGTCCTTAGGATCATGTCCTGAAATTGCAGCAAGGAGAAGAGCAGCATCATCAACCGACCGGGCGAAAGTCCCAATCTGGTCAAGTGATGAGGCGAAAGCCACAAGTCCGTACCTTGAAACCCTTCCGTATGTCGGCTTTATACCAGTGACTCCGCAGAATGCGGCTGGTTGTCTGATTGAACCTCCTGTATCGGATCCCAGGGCTCCCGGCGCCATCATGGCTGAAACGGCCGCGGCTGAACCTCCCGAACTGCCGCCGGGAACACGCTCTGTGTCATACGGGTTTTTGACGGCGCCGAAAAAAGAGGTCTCGTTCGTTGAGCCCATGGCAAACTCATCCATATTGGTCTTGCCAAGAAGGAGAAAGCCCATCTTTTTCATTTTGGAGTACGACGAGGCATCAAAAGCCGGAACAAATTCTGAGAGTATTTTTGAACCGCAGGTTGTTCTTACACCGGCAGCATTTATGTTGTCCTTCACAGCTATTGGAATGCCATCGAAAGGAGAAAGCTTTTGCCCTGCGGCCCTCCTTCTGTCTGATTCTTCAGCAGCCTTTAACAAATCCTCACCGGGTGCCGTAATAAAGGCATTTATGACAGGATTATGCTTTTCAGCCCTGTTGATTAATTCCGATGCTATCTCAACAGCTGATAATTTGCCGCTGTCAAGCAGTTCAGAAAGTTCATGTATTGTCTTATCGTAAATCATATCCATCTCCGGTTAGTTGTGAAGAGTCTCAGTTTTTTGTGCTGTCGTGTCAATAAAAAATCCCGATACACCGGTCAATTGTAATTGACGATAGAGCCGTAGAAATCCTACTATGATTTTTTAGTGTCCGCGTTACTTCAGACCCTAATATTCGACTTTGGAGAAAGGCTGATGATCAGAAATTTTCTTATCCCCATAATGACACTGCTGCTCGTTTTTTCCTGCACAAAGAAATCGCAGGGCCTAAAAGAGGACGATGTCCGTTCCGTTATCGGCGAATTTCTATACATGCACGTCAACAAGAACCAGCTGTCAGACGAGCTTTCGGAGAAAACACTCGACAACTACATCAAAGCCCTTGATCCGGGCAAATACTACTTTTATAAATCAGATATTGATACTTTTAACAAGCATAAGTATTTATTCGACGATTATATCAGCAGTTCAAACTACGAGCCAATCTTCCAGATATACAACACCTTTCTTGAACGGTACAATGAGAGCTTTATCCTTTCGCTAAAGCTTCTTGATGTAAAGCATGATTTCTCAATTGATGAGGATATAACAATCGACAGGGAAAAAACAGCTTATGCCGTAGACAAAAAGGAGATGGAGGAACGCTGGCGAAAGAGAGTTAAACTACAGATTCTCAACTACATTACCATCGGGAAGGATATCAAATACGCTCAAAAATACCTGAAGAAAAAATACACATGGTTTCACAATAAAGTCAAAAAGGCAAATAAGGATGATATCCTGGCAAGGTTCGTAAACGCTTTTGCGGCCTCACTTGACCCTCATTCTTCATATCTTTCAATGGAAGAGACTGAGGATTTCAAGATATCGATGGAGCTTAAACTCGAAGGCATAGGAGCAAGGCTCCGTCAACAGGATGGCTTCACTACTGTCGAATCAATAATAAAAGGCGGCCCCGCTGACATGCTGCCGGAGAAGCTTCAGCTTAAACCTAACGACAAGATTATTGCCGTCGCGCAGGATGACGAAGAAGCTGAAGATGTCATCGAACTTGAACTCTCCGAGGTTGTAAAAAAGATCAGGGGGAAAAAAGGAACAAGGGTTATACTGACCATACTCAGAGATACACCCTCATCCAAAACACCGGAAAGAAAGATAATACCTATCATACGAGACAGAATAAACCTTGAAGACAGCGCCGCAAAACTTGAAATAAAAGAATTCAATCACCATAGCAGGAAAGCAAAGATCGCCTACATCAACCTTCCGTCATTTTATCTTAACGAGGAGAGAACCACCTCCTCGTCTTCCGATATGATGAACTTTGTAAACAAGAGCATCGAAGAAAAGGTTGATGGAATGATTGTGGATCTTCGAGGCAATCCCGGCGGGCTGCTTAATGAGTCAGTCAACATAGCAGGACTGTTTCTCGGAGAACGCCCTGTAGTTCAGATAAAAGCCCCCAATCATTTCGCCCAGACACTGTCCTTCTCCGAAAGCATGATAGGGAACGATTACAGAAAGTATAATGGCCCCCTTGTCATTCTCGTTGACGGGTTCAGCGCAAGCGCATCCGAGATTTTAGCCGGCGCCGTAAAAGACTATCAAAGAGGAATCGTTATCGGACCCACCAATACATTTGGAAAAGGAACAGTTCAATCTTACAATGAACTTCCCTATGGGTCTATGAAGGTCACGACACATCTTTTTTATCAACCGGGAGGAACATCCAACCAGCTTAACGGAATATCCCCCCACATCGTAGTGCCGTCTCTTACTTCAATATGGGACATTGGAGAGGACAAGCTTCCTGATCCTTTAAAGTGGGAACCCATCGGCAGCCAGTTGCGCTCCAGAGACACGTCGCAAGTCAACACTTACATACTTTCACGTTTGAGAACATTATCAACTTCCAGACTATCAAAAGACAGTGAATACCTTGAGCTGAGAAGAAAGATTCAAAAGTATAAAGAACAGCTATCGCAGAAAACAATGAGTTTAAAAAAAGAAGCGGACAATGTCAGGAAAAACCAGGAAAAACTTAACGACGAAGTCAGAGACTCCGGAGAACAGGACGGCAAAGTTGACCTTAAAAAAGACCTTTTCCTGCGTGAGGCTTTTAAAATCACTGCCGATTACATAGAAATAGTAAATAAAAAATAGGACTTGCAACCGTTAATTTCATCAGACGATTACAGTGATTTATCGACCATAACAGCTTAGAGAGGATAATATGGCTACATCAAATAAAATAAACCGTAAACACTTTTTATCACTAATCCTTCCTGTATACAACGAAGAAGAGAACATTGACCTTCAGTATGGTAAAGTAAAAAAGGCAATGGACGCCCTCAAAATAAGCTATGAGATTATATTTGTAGACGACGGCAGTACTGACAGTTCACAGGAGAAGTTGAAATCGATTGCGTCAAAGGATAAAAAAGTTAAACTTGTCATCTTCAGACGAAACTTCGGCCAGACTGCCGCCATGTCCGCGGGGATAAACTACTCAACCGGGAACCTCATAGCCTTCATGGACTCTGATCTGCAGAATGATGCTGATGATATCGCCAGGATGATTAACAAAATGGATGAAGGATACGACGTTGTCAGCGGATGGAGAGTCAACAGAAAGGATAAGGCTTTTACGAGAAAGCTTCCTTCAAAAATAGCCAATGCTCTTATCTCAAAAATCTCCGGTGTCAAACTGCACGATCTGGGATGCTCGCTCAAGCTCTACAGGGGTGAAATACTCAGGGAAGTAAATCTATATGGCGAGATGCACCGCTTCATTCCAGTCCATGCGTCATGGGTGGGCGCAAGGATTACCGAGGTTCCCGTAAACCATAATCCCAGAATATACGGGAAATCAAAGTACGGACTTAAGCGTGTCTTTAAGGTGCTCCTGGATCTCATAACCGTGAAATTTATGGGAACCTTTTCAACAAAACCGATTTACATCTTCGGCGGAACAGGTCTTGTTTTTATGCTGCTTGGACTGGCTACTACGGTCACAACCATTCTCATGAAGTACTATATGGGCATGAACATGACCGGTAATCCTTTTCTATACATGACAATCCTCTTCGTTATTGCCGGTCTAATCTTCATCCAGATGGGAATTATCGCTGAGATAATGACAAGAATTTATCATGAATCCCAGGGGAAACCTCCATATCACGTCAGAGAGGAGATAAATTTCGGGAAGAAAAAGTGATGTATCATCTTTGCCGCTTTTCTTTTTGATAGAAAAGTGGCAGAACGAAATCTGCCGCCAATTTTACGGCCTTCGGCTTACCGACTCATCTTATTCCTAAGGGGCGCGTAGCATGTCATGGTGGGGTAGAGCCGCCCAATTTGGGCGGCTCTACCGGGTGCCGGAACCTGATGGCGGAATTTTAAACTGCAGGCCTCCTTCTTCAAGAACGCAACCAGTGCGATTTTCATGGATGCAAATCGCACAGCGCCGACGTTCAGGATGAACTAGTGCCTAAGCCGCCCAGGGTCGACCACTTTCGCCCGGACGAAAGTGGTCGATGAAAAAGGTCTCACACTCCCAGTGTGAAAAATGACAGGCAGGCCCCCTGCCTAAAAACAGTTCAAGTTTTGTGGCGCGACAAAAAAGTGGCGGAAAATAGCCTGTCCGCTCCGCACAGAAAACAGTTTGTTCGGGACGGTCGAGACCGTCCCGAACAAACACAGTACCACGCTCTCAGCGTGAAAACAGCCGCCAGGCTCCCTACTAACAATACCCACCAGGCGTCACGACGAAAAACACTGTACACGAATCCAGTTTTATGCTATACTCAGCCAATCGTATGCTTTTGTGGCAGGGAATATTGGCTTTTTTCAATTACTGTATTACACTTTAACTGTTGAAACCCCATACTGCCCATAAATAATTTCACACGGGAGGCCGGAAATGCACATCAAAACATCAGAACTTGCTTCCTTCGAACTTGGCTTCGGGGGCTATACATGCAACTGGGGCGTTCACATGTGCGGTCTCTACGAAACCGAAGAGGAGAGAGACTCAATAATATTCGGATTATTATCGCAGGGTTTCAAAAACAATGATCTCAATTTTTACTGTCCATCTGAGAGAAATTCAAACGACTTTATTAGCGAGTACTCATCAGCTCATCCGGATTATTCATCATGTCTGAGCAATCAAGATTCAATAGTAATATCCTCACCAAAGGATCTTTACTACCCTCAGGGAACATTCTCGCCCCTGGACATGGACGAGAGACTTGACAGCTTTTATACTCATAGTCAGTCTAAGGGGCCCAGAAATGTCAGAGCAACAGCCGAGATGGTATGGGCACTTGAAGCGATTCCTGGAAGGGAACACCTGATGGTATACGAATCGAGACTGAACTATTTCATATCCCGCAAACCATGGATAAGCATCTGCCTATACAACATCACCAGATTTACCGGGGACATTATAATGCAGGTTTTGAGGACTCATCCGTACACAATCAGCAAGGGTGTTATAACGGAAAATCCATTCTACCAGGATCCCGATGACTGGCTTGCAGAATATGCCCCTGAATTCCTTAAAAAATAACGGCAATTATGAATGCGCATGATCTCTTCCTTCTTATGTTGACACTTGCCCAGACAGGAAGTCAGGAAAGAATAATAAAACTTTTTATCGAGTCGCTGGAGACAGAGCTCGTGGATATCAAACTGACGTTCACCAGCGAAGTCCCTGATAGCTCCATCAGATACCATACTGTTCAGACAATTAACAAGAACTACGGTTTTATAATAATACATGGTGATTATGATAAAATCCCCAGGAATGACTTGATACTCTTTCAAAACTCGATTCAGATGCTCGCCGTTATTCTTGAAAACAGAAATTTAACTGAAATTCTGCAAAACGAAAAAAATAGACTCAATAGCCTCACCTATAGCCAGGCACAGGAGCTAATACTTAAAAACGCCGAACTTAAAATAATTAACAAAAAACTCATGAGTGAAATTGAAGCACGAAGAAAAATCGAAGAGGAGCGTATGCTTCTCTCGGAAAAACTGCATCACAGAGAAAAAATGGACGCCATTGGACAGCTCGCAGGCGGTATTGCTCATGACTTCAACAATCAACTTGCGGCAATAATGGGATTGACTGAGCTTATTATTGCGAGAGAAAAGGACAACCAGGAAGTTCGCAGTTTTGCCGAAAAACTCATTACCAGCGTTAACAATGCATCGGGGCTTACATCACAGCTGCTCTCCTTCGCCAGGAAGGGTAAAATTCAGTCTTCACAGCTGGATATCAACAAAATTGCAACAGATGTGGCTGGAATTCTCAAACATACCTTCGATAAAAGTATTACGATAAAGACAAATTTGGATAAAAGAGATCCTGTAATTCAGGGCGACCATACCCAGATACAGAACTTGCTTCTCAACCTCTGCATAAACGCCAGAGATGCAATGCCCGGCGGCGGAGAAATAATAATAAAGACTGATATTGAAGTTGTTACAGAACATCTTACAGGCAGCTCGTTTATAAAAATCAATCCCGGTAAATATGTAAAAATGAGTATAACGGATACGGGCTGCGGAATTCCCGAAGAAATACAGAACAGAATCTTTGAGCCTTTTTTTACGACAAAGCCTGAAGGCAAAGGAACTGGAATGGGGCTATCCGCGGTACTTGGGACTGTGCAGAGTCACAATGGAACCGTTTCTGTTTTGAGCAGCCCGGGGAATGGGAGCACCTTTTCAGTCTACCTGCCTCTATCGTCCTTAAATGATAAAGGAAGCAGATTATTCGAACACAACGTATCTGCGGATTTTGCACCGGCCAGAATATTACTCGCAGATGATGAGAAAGACTTCAGGGAAATTTCAACAGACATGCTGACAGATGCAGGCCACATAGCGACGGCTTTTCCGGACGGCAACAGCGCTCTGGAATACTACAGACAAACGTGGCAATATATTGACATTGTAATAATGGACATGATTATGCCGGGGAGAAACGGCAAGGACACCCTCATTGAAATGCGTAAGATCAACCCGGATCTCAAGGGAATAATATCTTCCGGCTATTCTAAGGAAGGACTTAATGAACTTCTTAATGACAACAAATACTTTCTGTATCTACAAAAGCCATACAAGAAAAACGAGCTTCTTAAGGCGATTCAGACCCTTATGGGATGAGCGTTCAGCCCATCCCATAAAACTTAAACACTCAGTATACTATCTTTAAGACCTCATCGAAGTAATTCACAAAATGCGGTGTAAGCCCTGATTTGATGTGATCCGGGAGTTCGTCAAAATCCTTTTTGTTCTCGTAGGGGAAAATAATGGTCTTTACCTTTGCTCTTTTAGCAGCTATGGTTTTCTCCTTTACACCGCCTATCGGCAGGACCTTTCCAGTTATAGTAAGCTCACCGGTCATGGCAACATTTCTTTTGATAGGCTTGTTCTTGGCCAGCGAATAGAGCGCTGTTGCCATGGTAATGCCCGCCGAAGGGCCGTCCTTGGGAGTCGCACCGGCTGGAACGTGAAGGTGTATCATCCGGTTGTTAAAGTACTCCGGATCAATTCCGTAGTCCACCGCCCTTGAATTGATATAGGTGTAAGCTATTTCTGTAGACTCCTTCATTACATTGCCGAGCTGTCCAGTCTGCTTGTACCCCCTTGCCTTTGCCGGAATGTCAGTGGCCTCAATGTAGAGAGTCGCTCCGCCCATGCTTGTCCATGCCAGACCTAACACGACTCCGGGAATACTCTTGTCGTATAGAGACTCCTCGGAGAAAATCCTGTGTCCGAGATAATCAGGAACATTATCGTGCGTTATGCTGATCTTGCCGTCAAAACCTTCCGCAAACTTGCGTGTAACCTTTCGCATTATTTTGCGTATATGGTTTTCAAGGCTCCTCACCCCGGCCTCCCTCGCGTAGCCGTCTATAATATACTTGAGAGCCCCGTTATCGATTGAAACCATATCCTTTGAAAGCCCGTGCTCAGAGCGCTGTTTTGGAACAAGATATTTCCTGGCGATCTGAAGCTTTTCTTCAAGAATATAGCCCGAGAGTTTCATGACCTCCATCCTGTCGAGAAGAGGCCTTGGAATGGTGTCGAGCTGATTTGCCGTAGCTATAAACAGAACATTCGAAAGATCGAACCTGACATCCAGGTAGTGATCAAGAAAATTCATGTTCTGCTCAGGGTCAAGCACCTCAAGCAGCGCCGAAGCAGGATCTCCCTGAAAACTTGCCCCTATCTTGTCGATCTCATCAAGCATAATTACCGGGTTTGCCACGTCTACGGTCTTGAGGCTCTGAATGATTTTTCCGGGCATTGCCCCGATGTAGGTTCTTCTGTGCCCTTTGATCTCCGCCTCGTCGCGCATACCTCCGAGCGAAAACCTGTAGAACTTACGACCGAGGGACTCCGCGACCGATTTCCCTATCGACGTTTTGCCGACGCCTGGAGGGCCGACAAAGAGAATAATCGATCCGCTGATATTCCCCTTCATCTTTCCGGTACTAATAAACTCAAGTATCCTTTCCTTTATGTCCTCAAGGCCAAAATGGTCACGGTCAAGCACCTTCCGGGCTTTTGCGATATCGTAATTGTCCTGAGAATACTTTCCCCATGGAAGCTGTGTAAGCCAGTCGAGATAATTTCTGCTTACCCCGTACTCCGCGGAATGGGGCTCAAGAAATCGCAGCTTTGAAAGCTCCTCTTCAATTCTCTTCCGTGCTTCTTCAGTCAGCTTCAGTGAGGTCAGCCTCTCTTCAATCTTTTCTATCTCAGTGGTCTTTTCGTCTTTCTCAAGACCAAGCTCCTTCTTTATCTCTTTCAGCTGTTCTCTAAGGAAAAACTCCTTCTGCTGCTTAGTCAGCCTCTCCTCTATCTGCTGCGATATCTTTTTCTGAAGCTTGCTGAGCTCTATCTCCTTTTTAAGAAGGACTATTACCTTCTCAACCCGCTTTCTTAGTTCGAAGGTTTCCAGAACCTCCTGTATTTCCCTCGAGTCGGCCGATGTCATGGAGGAGACGAAGTCCGCCAGCTTTCCGGGGTCTTCTGCGGTAAACCTGTTCAGGAAAAGCTTGAACTCCTCCTGGAACAGGGAGTTAGACTTAATAAGATCTCGTATAGAGGATATGATAGCCATAGAGTAGGCCTTCATCTCTTCGGTGCTGTCAGCCGGCTCCTCCCTGTGATGAAGGACCTTCCACTTTAAAAGCGGGCCGTCCTCAACTACGCTTCTGAAGGTGAAACGGCCAAGGGCGTTCACCATCACCTGAATGCTCTTATCGTCAATCGGAGTTACCTTCAGTACTTTCACTGCCACTCCGACACGGTAAAGATCATCGCTGACAGCATTTCCCTCGTGATTCTTTTCTATAAGAACAACTCCCGCAATCTTATGATCAGTTTCCATGATCTCGCTGGCGCTGTTTATCATATCATCGCCGCTGAGAACAAGGGGCACCATCATGCCCGGAAATATCGGCCTCTGCGAAAGCGGTATAATTGTAAGGGTTTCCGGCAGAACGTCGCTCGCGAGAACGAGAGTTTTGTTTTGTCCGTTATTATCCTGCATTTGACTCCATCCCTGTTTTATTGGCCTGCGCCCTCAGCGCCTGGCTGCTTTTTATTATGCTGCAGTTTTGATATATTATCAATAAAAAATTCTTCAGCCTTCCAGGAGTCAATAGTAAATGCGTACGGGCTTTCCGACGACGCTGCCCTGTAAGTATTCGCATCTGTATCGCCCCTTGAATAGATTTTGAGAGCGGTCTCTCCTCCGCTGTGTGCCGCCCTTACTGTGCAGATAGGCTCCCCTCTGAGAACAGTGCCGTCGGGCAGGAAAGCCGAAGCCTGTACGGAACAAAGGTATCCAATCCTCGATTCGACCTCGTAACGGTCGAGTTCAAGACCAGAAGATGTCTGCCATGAGTACAGGCCTTCATCCCCCCCTTTTTTTACTTTAGTAATTTCATAAGTCTTCCCGCGGTAGCTTATTGTCAGCTTCTCGGGAGCGTCGGGTGAAAGCGATATGACCCTTCTGTCACGGAAATCGTCCACATTTTTTTTAAGATCGCTGTCGAATGATCCCGGAAGCTGATAGACCGAATCAGAACCATCGATCCGAACAAAGGTATGGGATGCCGCTGAATTCTTTCCTCCAAATACTACTTTCCTGACCTCTTTCCCGCCGACCGATAATGAAGCGCTGACAGTTGAATCTCCATCAAGCCCGTAGCCCGGGAAGTATGCTTTCTCCGCTACGAGCTCAAGTCCTTCGAGTTCATTGATCTTCTTCAGCAGTTGAGCAACAACACCGCCATCAGCCGGATACTTTTTCTCTCCGACAAACCATCGGTCACCCTCTCTGGCAAGCTTCACCGTGCCTGAGGGACCGGTGACAGTCAGTAAATCTGCATCGCCTTTCCAGTCTGCTATTTCGGGCATACCGGATTTGAACGTGACATCGCGCAAAAGCAGATACAACACGAGCAGTACAAGCGCTGAAATCCCTGCTGCAATCTTTTTATCGAACCTCATCAGCGGCCTCCTTCAAAAACCTGGCCTTAATCATGGCCTTTCTCTGATTCCTGCGCCTCCAGACGAGAAGCCCGGTCAATATAATCAGAATTGGAACCCCCGCTATGTTGAGCGACTTGAGGAAAAACCTGGTTCCGGGCTCAGTCATCTCAAGAGGGTTATACTCCATTCCTTTGTTCATCATGGGGGGGATGAAGACATTCCCGGTCAGGTAATCAACTGCGCCGTGAAGGAAGTTTTCATTTCCTGAAACAGATGCGGCGCCGCCACCGGAGAGAATCTTTCTCGCGTCCATAATAAAGCCCGATGACGCGATTTCCGATGTTCCTACGACAACAAGTCTGCTCTGCAGGCCCTTAACAGTTTCGTCAAGCCTTCCTGCGCTCTTAATAAGGCCTGATCTGTTTTTCTCTGTTGATATCCCCGGAACAATTCTGCCCGCGAAGCTGCTCTTCAGCTTCCCTTCAGCGTAAACGGCAAGGCTGTACGGCTTCATATCCTTTTCGGGAACAGCCATCATGGAGAACGGATCGAAGCTGACATTGTCCTTCATCAGCCAGCTTGAAGAACTCGACCTTGTCAGAGGCTTCGCTGCAAGCCCGCTCTTTTTGACAGCCTCATCATCAACCGTTATTGATGAACTCTTGATAAAAAGCAGGCTGTTGAGATAGGCCGTTGCCGGATTTGAGTCAGACAGGCCTTCTTTTCTTATAAGCGGTATAGCAGGATAGTCCATCACCTGTCCGCCCGCCTGGACCTGGGTACAGCTCTTATCCAGAACGATGTCCTTGTTGACTCTGATCCCGTATGAGGAAAGCATCTCAGTCAACCCGCTGTCAACCACCGCGACTGAAGGCTGCTGTCCCAACATGGCAGCGTACTGGTCCTGCTGCTCTTCAATGTACGAGTCAAGCAAAACAAAAGCTGAGCCGCCCCTCATGAGATGCTGATCAATTCGGAAAAGTTCAAGTTCACTCATCCTCTTCTCGGGCCCGTTCACAATCAGTGTGTCCACATCGGAGGGTATCTCATCTTTCGAAAGATCGAGAGGAACCAGCTCATAACGGTCGGACAGGAGTTCCTTGAGAAGGGCCGCACCTTCGCGTGTCCTGTTATCATCGAGTCCCGCGATACCATGCCCTGTTACATAGCCCACCTTGAGACCGGAGTTTAAGAGCGTAGAAACAGCGTCATTGATGGAATCTTCAAGGGCCTCCAGCCCGGAAAGAATATACCCGCCAAAAAGTGTCGGTTGTACCTCAAGAGGAATAGCTCTGTGTTTGCTTCCGTTGGTTAATACAAGTCCCAGTGGAGCGCTTCCGGGTTTTAGATAGCGGCCGTTTCTGTCTGTACCGGCATTCCATGACACGACCTCAATTCCGAAAGCCTTCTTAAGCTCTTCAGGGTTTTGCCCCTCACCCGCACCGGCCTTCTCGAATTTGATTTTACCATAATTTAAACGCGATGCCTTTTCAGCTGCCTCCATTACAGTCTCTTCCAGCTTTTCTATGCCTGATATAGGCAGCTTCCTGAGTTGATCGGAAGTGTAGAGCCTGAGCGCCAGAGGACTGTCCAGCTTCTGAAGTGACTCGGCCTTTGAAGACATCTTCTCCATCGCGGAGGTTATTTTATATTCAAGTCCCTCCGCATCTGCCAGAGGCGATATCTTTTCGACTGAATCGGTGTACTGAATGACCAGACCCATGTAGGTGTTTCTTATCTTCAGCTGGTCATCAACAAGCTCCCTGCTCTGAACAGGCTGAATTCCATACTCTGAGGCCGTCTTCTCCATCTCATCGCCGGATACGTACTCGACAGCAAAGAACCTGTTACCGTAGTATTCATACTCATCCAGAATATCCCTGATATACCTGTGCACAGCGGCATGTTCAGCGGGAAGGTCCTCTGAGAAAAGCACCTTAACCTTCATGTTGCTGCTGAGATTTGAAACAAGGTCAATGCTTTTTTCTGAAAGTGAATAGGCGCTGTTCCTCGTAAGGTCAAGCCGGAAGTTCAGAGTTGAAGCAGCTGCATTCAATAGCAGAATAACAGCTATATACAGAATGAAACCGGCATTTCTGTTTCTCCCTTCCACTATCGACCTGAAATATCCGGGTGCAGACTTTAATAGTCCTTTTATTTTCAAAACGACTTTGCTCATGTCAACTATCTCCTTTCCTCAAGGATTTTTACTGTCAGCAGTATTGATATAACTGCGACTGAAACAAAGTAGATAATGTCACGCGTGTCTATAAGTCCCCTCGATATGTTCTGAAAATGATAATCAGTCCCGGCCTGTTCAAGAAATGACATGGCACCGGGAAGAAAGACCGTTATTTTATTGATCATCCAGAGGAAGAATCCGGCAGCCCAGGCTGTAATAAAGGCGACAATCTGATTGCGGGTGAGAGCCGATGTTATCATGCCTATTCCGGCCATTGCCGAACCTAAAAACAGCGCACCAAGGTAACCGCCCGCGACAGGTCCCATATCAGGAGAACCGACAAGAAGAACAGTAAAGAGATAGACAAGCGTGGGAGCAAGCATTGCCCCGATAAATACGCACGCTGCTATGTACTTTCCTATTACAATCTCGGAAACAGTTAACGGCATCGTAAGCAGCATCTCAATTGTGCCGGTCTGCTTCTCCTCGGAGAAAAGCCGCATGGTTACTGCAGGAACGAAAAAGGTAAACATAAGAGGCAGCGACTGAAACAGGTTCCTCATCTCAGCCTGGTTGAAATAAAAAAAGTCCTTAAAAAACATGAATCCCGTAAAAAGAAGAAACACTGTTATGACTATATAGGCGATTGGACTCGTGAAATAGGATGCCATCTCCCTTGAAGCGACAGCCTGAATTCCTTTTCTATTCATTATTGCCTCCGGAGGTAAGCTCTCTGAAAATGTTTTCAAGCGTATTCTGTTCTCTGGACAGCTCATAGAGCGTCCAGCCTCTGTCGCGCGCGAGGTTAAAAACACCGGGACGCAGGTCTGTACCATTCTGCACAGACCTTACAACCGCGGAAGCTAAACCCGGCTCTCCCTCGCATTGCACAGCGCTGCCTGCTCCCTGTAGCGAGGACAGCGCCGCAACCAGCTCATCCGCGGAAACGCCCGCCGCCCTTACCGTCAGACCGCCCGAAGCTGACGAGAGGAGACTCTCGGTACGCTCATCTGCCGCGATATTCCCTCTATTGATGATAATCACTCTGTCGCACGCCGCTTCCACTTCGGAAAGAATATGAGTGGAAAGGATTACCGTTTTCTTCTTCCCAATTTCACGGATAAGGCTCCTGATCTCGACTATCTGGTTCGGATCAAGACCCGTTGTGGGTTCATCGAGTATGAGGATTTGCGGGTCGTGTATTATAGCCTGAGCCAAACCGACACGCTGTCTGTATCCCTTTGAAAGCTCATTGACATTCCTGTGCATTACCGGAAGTATCCCGCAGAGAACAGCTGCACGCTCAATGCTTGCATGAGAATCAGGAATATCCCTGACTGAGGCAATGTAGCTCAGGTAATCGTAAACGAGCATGTCGCCGTAAACCGGCGCCGACTCAGGAAGATAGCCGATCATCTGCCGGAGCCTGACATCAGCCTCACCCGCGCGAAGATCGCCGACTACAACCTCTCCGCTGTCAGGCTTGAGATATCCTGTCAGCATTCGGAGCGTCGTCGTCTTGCCGGCCCCGTTCGGGCCCAGAAGCCCGGTAATCTCGCCCTCGTTGATCGAAAAAGATATTCCATTGACGGCCCTAATACTGCCGTACGACTTTGAAATACCGCTGGCACTTATCATTTTATTCTCCCGTTCATGAATATTGATCGCTACGAAACATAAAGCAGCAGGCTTTTTAGGTAATCGGTCTCAGGATGATATATGTTGACCGGATGATCCTCCGCGAGGCGGTGCCTTCCGATAATCCTGACATTGCGCCCGGCCTCAGCCGCGGCCTGAAAAACAACATTTTGAAACAGGTCATAGCCTACATGATATGAGCATGAACATGTCAAGACGACGGCTCCGGGACGTGCTCCCTGAAAGACCAGCCTGTTGATATCCTTATAACCCCTGCACGCGGGTTCTATGTCCTTCTTTTTTTTTGCGAAAGCCGGAGGATCAACAATAATAAAATCACTCTCTATCCTGTTTTCTCTCAGATAGCTGAACACGTCAGCGCACACATAAGCAAGTTCTGCACCGCCGGGATTGTTATTATCTCCGTTTACCTTTGCCATTTTGAGCGCATCCTCAGACACATCAACAGACAGGACCGACTTTGCTCCCCCTGACGCGGCGGCAACCGTAAAGCCTCCTGTGTACGAGAACAGGTTGAGAACGTCGCGCCCCCTGCTCATTGAGCGGACCGTGCGTCTGTTGCCTCTCTGATCAAGAAAAAAGCCGGTCTTCTGTCCCGTCAGAAGATCAGCCCTGAACTTCATTCCGTCCTCAGTAAAAGAAACCTGTCCCTCTGATTTTCCAAACAGCAGGCCCTCCGAAGGAGGTAGCCCCTCTCCCGCTCGGGAGGGCGAGTCGGATTTTTCGATAACCGCTACAGGATTTAGTATTTTAACAATCTCATCTGTTACAAATTTTTTCAGCTTATCAATACCGGCTGTTCCGGCCTGCAGAACGACAGCATCTCCGTAAACATCAACAACGAGTCCAGGAATACGGTCGGCCTCGCCGTTTATAAGCCTGTAGGCATCGGTATCCCGGGTGAGCAGCGCCTGCCTCATGTCCCAGGCTTCACGTATCGCCTGAGCTACTGCGTGATGTGGGTCTTCACTGCCAAATGAGAGCATTCTTGCCAGAATTGATCCATGCGGATTGCAGCAGGCATGACCGAGAAGCTCTCCGTCAATGCTTCTGACCTCAACAATATCTCCATTTTCGATGCCTTCCGAAACACTCTTTACTGCTCCGGAGAACACCCAGTGATGACGGTTTCTTACGGCCTTTTCTCTGCCTTTTTTTAGAACGACTGATCTGGTTGCTGACATACCGATTACCTCGAATGAAGTAATCGTCAAAGTGTATCCGGCTATGTCAAGTTAATATCGGCTGGATATGCCGTAGAACAAGAGGCCCGTTATTACTCAAAAAGCAAAAACATCATATGATTTTCGAACAATCACAGAAAGAGAAATGCTCAATGCCCCCGCTTCTATGACTGTGAAACACGAGGGGCATTGAAATTATTCAACAGGGACTTACTGGCAGGGATTTTTTGGACATGCGGCCTTGACCTTTTTACCCAGGCTGGCTGAATAAGCCCAAACATTCCTTTGTTTTTTAAATGTTGTATCATAATAGTGAGCAGTCGGGAACCCGTTTTTACACCCTATTGTGACATTTTTATACACACCATTCCTGTGACTCTCAATAACACGCTTGATGCAGTATGCAGCCGCGCTGTCCTTCACCGGCGCAGCCGTTACCAGAGTCAATCCGGCGAGAACTAAAACCATCATCAGTGAAATTTTCTTCAAACCATCCTCCTCTCAGTTTTGAATAATTTTGTGAAACTCATTTTTTATTCTATATAAATTGGCTGATGTGTCCATAAGTTTTTGATTTTTTTCTCTGCTACATTGAACAATTACAAATACTATGATCATGTTTTTTCAAAACAGAGTCAGCTGACTGCTCCCGCCCTTAAGGCTCCCTCAATACACAAATCCTAAAAATCATTGCTATTTCAGAGCACACTATTATAATAGTCAATTCTGCTTTTCAGGATTGATAAATGAATAGAAACAAGCTGATCAAAACCGCCTCAATTATAAGCATCGCGGGCAACGCCGTTCTCGCAGTGGTGAAAATCACAGCCGGAGTTGTGTCCGGAAGCGCCTCTGTAACGGGCGACGGGCTGGACAGCCTGACTGATATTCTTATTTCCTTTATCACGCTCGCGGCCTCCATCATCATTGCTGCACCGCCCGATGAAAAACATCCTTACGGCCACCACAGAGCTGAGACGATAGCTACCACACTGCTCGCCTTTATCATTTTCTTCATTGGAGGACAGCTCACTCTCAGTATGATACGCCTCATTGTTTCAGGAGCAGAGTTTGTACAGCCTGAGCCCCTCGCCGTCTACGTCACCATATTTTCAATTGCGGGAAAATTTCTTCTGGCCCGCAGCCAGCTCACTATTGGCCGAAAGACATCCAGCGCGATGCTGACTGCCAATGCGAAAAACATGCAAAACGATATCATTACTTCCGCCGGAGTGCTGGCAGGCCTGGCCGCGGCATACTTCTTTGGCCTGCCCATAATCGACAAGATACTGGCAGCCATTATAGGATGCTGGATAATGTTCTCGGCGTTCAAAATCTTCATGGGTACAGTAACTGAACTCATGGAGGGCGAGCATGACAGGGAGCTCTACGAAAAGATATTTGAGATTGTCCGCTGCACGCCTGGAATTCATAATCCGCACAGAGTCCGGATAAAAAAGATCGGCGCTGTTTACGCCGTCGACATGGATGTTGAGGTCAATCCTGCCCTCAGGGTCATAGACGCGCATGAATCAATAGTTGAACTCGAAGGGAAAATCAAAGCTGCTATACCCGCCGTCTACGACATCGTCGTACATATGGAGCCGCTCGGCAATTTTGAACACGACGAGTGCTTTGGTCTTGAGGATCGGGACCCCTCGCGTCGGAGTTAACGGGGCCCGTCAGTGAAATCTATGGAGGAGTCATGAATAAATCCGCGACCTTGCTTCTAACAATCACAACATTGCTGGCCTTTATTCCCTCGCTTTTCGCTCTTGAGGTGGATATTAACGAGTTGAGAACACGGAGCGTTGAGTTCAAAAATTACACAGGCCCTTCCCCCAGAGCTGACAGTGTTGAAGAAGTCAAGAGTATCGGAAGCGGACTCGCAGCAGGAGCTGATCGAGCCGGGGCCGGAAGCTCATACAACATTGCTTTGAAGTATTCAATAATACGGGCGCTTTCTAAAAATGAGCCAGCGCTGCTCTCTGCGGACATCATTTCAATCGACAGGGAAGCAAAAGTCTCCCACATTCAGTACGTCCGCAGGATAATTGAGGGATACCTTGAGACAATGTACGGCTATTCTCAAAAGCAGTCCCGAACTATCTCACTATTTGTCACGTACTACAACGCGGTTTACCGCGGCAACCTGGACTACTTCGGCAGTAAATACAAGAAGATTGTGCTTACACACATTAACACTAAAAACGCCGGCATTTCCACAAAGTACTTCGAGTGGCCCGGCGCTACAAGGCTCATCATCCCGCTGACTGAGGACTCTCTCAGAGGAAGCATATCCTCGGTCGATCCTTTTGCCATCTCCGATGAAAATGTCAGGCGAAATATAAGGAAGGATGAAGCTGCAATATCCGAGAGAAAAGAGCTCGCAGAGATGAAAGAGCGTAATCTGCAATCTGAAAAAGAAAAGCTCGGCTCGCAGAAGAAGGGGCTATCGGCAGCAAGGAGCGACATCCTGCAGAAAAAGAAGGAACTCGCTGAAACTGACAGCGCTTTAAAAAAGGAAGAAGCCTCTCTCCAGAGGGAAAAACAGAGCGTCGAGGAAGAGAAGAAGGCTGCTGAACGGATTACCGACCAGGCTGAAAAAAAAGAGAAGCTTCAAAGAATAGCGGACCGGGAAAAGGAAATAGCCGCTCAGGAGAAAGAGCTTTCAGAAAAGAATAAAAACGCCGCTGAAAAAGCTGAACAAATTGAGGCTGCTGAGAAACAAACAGAACAGCTGGAACAGGACGCGAAAAAGAAAGAAGAGTCGATTGCAGGCAAAGAAAAAGACCTGGCAGCTGACAAAAAAGAGATTGAACGCGATGAGCTGAAGGAGACTATCAGGAAGGACCCTGAAAAAGCAGAAGAAATCCTCGACGCAAAGGCCGTAGAGCTTGAGAAAAAAGAGAATGAGCTTGACCGCAGAGAGGATACTCTCAGAGAAGAAACAGATAAGAATGTGTTCGCTGAAAAATTCTACTACCTCAAAATCAGCGAGTATCTGGACGGCGGCCACTACAACAATCACCTTTACATGATCAACGCCGCTGAGCGTAAGGTTGAATTTGAATCTCCGGTAAAAAACATCTGCGGCCGCCGATACGACATCTTCTCAGGCGGCATAGTCGTAATTACGCATAAGGGCCGCCACAAATCAGGGCACCATCTGACACTCATTGACAGGGAAACGCTGAAAGCAAAAAAAACAGGGACAGAGAACATATTCTGGAGAAGCTTTGTAGAGATTAGAGACAATCACATATACGCCATTATCAGAAACAACGACACTGAAAAGCATTATCTCGGGAAATTCAACACTGACCTTGAACTGGAAGCAAAATCTGAAACAGAAATAGACAGCGACACATTCATAACCTTTTACAGAGACAGCATTTATATCAACCGTTACGATAAAAAGATTGCGGTCCTTAAAGAGAATGATTTAAGCGAAGCTGAAATCATTGAACCCTGACGAAAAAAAGCCGCGGTTATATCATCCGCGTTTTTTTCAGCTGCGTCGAACTACCCAGCCATAAAAGGCCTCAGGCAATATCCTTATCCTTGAAAAATGGTTTATACTTCGCGTCAATGCCCATAATATGAGTCATTAGCCATTCCTTGAAAAAACCCAGCAGGCTCAATGAAATGGAAGTCTTTCCGCTTTTTGCCTGGTCATAAAAGTCCTGAACCTTTCCAATTATTGCCTGATGTGCCTTCCTGTGGTTCTCATAGTCAGGATAGGAATGATTGACCATGTTCTGCTCTTCGCGCCCGAAGTGGTAGATAGTGTAATTAAGAAGCTCTTCGAGAATCGGCACAAGCGCATTCTGCTGAAAACCGAGTTTAATGCTCTCGTGAAGTTTATTCGCAATAGCAAAGAGCTTCCTGTGATCATCGTCAAACTGGTTAACTCCCACACTTATGCTGTCCGACCATTCGATGAAAGCCATGACACCTCCTTTAGAATATGGGCATTCTGATTTTCGCATGTTAAGCTATCCAGTCAGCATTTGAGATGCCGACTGGAACTTTCATATTTAATCTACTTAACCTTGAAGTCTGTTGAATCCTGCTCGCCGCTGATTGAAAGAACTTTGTCAGAACCTCCGGCGTATCCATATGTTACATATCCGTCATAGTTAAAGGTGTATTGTCCATCTATATAATAAAGCTTTTTTGTAGAGTTCCTGACGGTCTTCTTTCCCGTCTTTTCATCAGTAAGCTCCTCTGTCACCTTGAGCTCTATCGCATTACCCTTAATGCTAATCACCTTTGCGGTTCCCCTGGTGCCTCCGGAAAACGCTGTCTGTGTCGTATATTCAAACTGCTTAGTCCTGTTATTTATGAAAAACATCGGGCTGGCTGGTATTACTGAAGCTTTGCTCTTTCCGGTAACCTCAAGGGTTATTCCTCCCTGACTGTGGCTCATGCTGAGCCTTTTATCATCCTTTTCAGCTTTGCCGACAAGCTGAAATTCCGGGTCTGATGCGGCCTGCTTGTACTGCCCCTTATCGTAATAAAGTCTCATGAATGTGCTGACTTCCATCTTCTTACCATTCATAGGATTGATGCCGGTATAGTCGAGTCCGAGCAGTATATTCCTGCCGTAGTCTATCCTCGCTACATACGCGGTTCCCCTGTTGCCCCCTACCAGTGTCTGTGACGAGTAGTTAAAGGCCCTGTCCCTGTTCTCAAGAAAGAAATCAGGCGTCTTGCTGTAAGTCTCGGCCCCGAAGTTAACACCGGTTGAAGCATCGACAAGATACCATTCCGTCCATGAACCATTGTGGTCTTCCCAGATGTGGACATTTGTCCCGTTGCTGTATTTACGCGGAGTGCAAACAGCCCTGTTGGTGTATGTTAGGATTTTCCACTTGCCGTCTCCTGTGTGCTTTAACCTGAACTTCTGGTTGCTCTTCTTATGTCCTTCCCAGATGAGAGCATTGGTTCCGTTTGAGGATTTCCCCCCGGCTATATCAACATAACCGCCGTTTTTAGAGACTATGTAGTACATGCCTGCTCCGGCATTCATAAACTTAAACTGCTGATCCACGAAGCCGTCCTTCGCGTACAGCGCAAGATTAGCCCCTTTTTTAAACCTGGACGGCTTGCCCGGCTGGTCCCAGTAGCCCAGATTTTGGCTGCCGGCCTGTACTGACTTTATGTAGAAATACTTCCCCGCAGGGGGCTGTGTGTTGTCAGCGGCTTTCACCGCCAGTCCGCTAAACATAAACAATACCGACAGAAACAGTGTGATTCCTTCTTTTGTCATTCTCCTAATCCTCTTGTTCCAATTATTTTCAGGGGATAATTTAGCATGATAATTTATATAGGGCAAGAAAAAAAGCTGAACTCCGGCTGCGGGTCATATAGCCATAACTGCAACAAACAAATGGTGGGAGAAATAATTTAACTGTTTAATCCGATAAATATAGCAGGAAATTGAATTACACTAATAGTTTTCCGCCTGCCGAAACAACCGGAAAAATATTAGTGCAAGCAATTATTAGAGGCTTTTTCTCTTAACAAAAACCATTATTGCTGCAATTGGCATGAGGAATGTAAAAACAAGAGATTTAGGAGCAAGAATAGCTGCAATAACCGGTACAGCTATCAAAACATAGGCAGTCTTCTCCTTGAGCTTGTTTATCATGATAGTTGCAACAACCGCGATTACGCCTCCGATTGTAAGCACAAAACTCGCAATGTAGAGCTTGCTGAGCTCTGCCATTTGTGCCTGAAGAAGTGAATTGCTCAGCGATTTTGCAATCGCGCCAGCTGCGTTGATCTGTTGCTGCATGCTGAAGTAATCACTCATCCATGTGATACCGAGAATAATTCCCAGCACAGCGCCAAGAATTCCAATAATCATTGATGCGATTTTCATTTTACTGCCTCCGTAACGTTTATATTATTTTTTTTATCTAAATAATACCCTAACAATTTTCTGTCAACAAACAATCTCTTATTTTGAGTTTATATGCAATCTTTTGCTCTATTTACATAGTACATTTTCATTCAAATAATAATTCAAACCAGTAGAATAATGAATTGGATTCAACCCCGCTCATCAGACCTTCCCGCCGGAAAAAAGCTTGAAAAACAACGGTACTCTGCAAAAAAAGACAAATCACAGGCCTTCCGGCTTCAGGAGAAATCAATTGGACATTTACAGAATAAAAGGCGGAAAAAAGCTTTCCGGTGAAGTATCCATTTCAGGGGCAAAAAACGCGGCGCTTCCCATAATTGTCGCCAGCCTTCTCGCCGAAGGGAAAACAGTCCTGAAAAACGTTCCCAACCTTATGGATATACGTACAATAATAAAAGTAATTGAGGTCCTTGGGGCTAAATGTGAATTCAGCCAGGAAAAGAACACGCTTTCAATCACGGCTGAAAACATAAAGAGCAATGAGGTCCCCTACGAGCTGGTCAAGACCATGCGGGCTTCCTATTACGTCATGGGCCCGCTTCTCGCCCTTAACGGAGAGGCAGTAGTCTCCCTGCCCGGCGGATGCGCCATCGGAGAAAGACCGGTGGATATTCACCTCTCAGGCTTTGAGGCGATGGGAGCTGAGATAACACTGGAACACGGGAACATCACGGCAAGAACTGGAAAGGACAAACTCAAGGGTGCCTCTTATAAGATGAGCAAGGTTTCTGTCGGGGCTACTGCCAATCTCATGATGGGGGCTGTTCTTGCGAAAGGCAGAACAGTTCTTGAAAACTGCGCTATGGAACCGGACATTGTCGATCTGGGGAGCTTTCTCATTAAAATGGGCGCCAAAATTACAGGGCTGGGAACCGAGCGCATTGAGATTGAAGGAGTCAAAAAGCTCAACGCGGTAACATATACGGTTATGCCTGACAGAATTGAGGCGGGAACATTTCTAATCGCGGGTGCAATTACCGGCGGCAAGGTTACAATCAAAAAAATTGTCCCGGAACATATAGGCGCCCTCATCGACTCGCTAAGGGAAATGGGCTACCGGGTGGACACTTCAAAGGACACTGCAACTGTTTACCCGTCCAAAAAGCTCAAAGGTACAATCATCAGGGCCGTGCCCTATCCCGGCTTCCCCACCGACCTGCAGGCGCCTGTCATGGCGTTAGCGGCAGTAGTTCCCGGCATTTCAACTGTTACCGAGACAATCTTCGAGAACAGATTTACTCATGTCCCTGAGCTGAGACGAATGGGAGCTGACATAACGATTGAAGGCAACACGGCCATAGTAAGGGGAGTGAAATCGCTTTCATCAGCGCCGGTGATGATGTCTGACCTCAGAGCCGGAGCGGCACTCGTTGTCGCGGCGCTTGCCGCAAAAGGCGAAACGGAGATAAGACGCATCTACCACTCTGACCGCGGGTACGAGAGGCTTCCCGAAAAGCTCTCATCTCTTGGAGCACGCATCGATAGGATTCCGGGGGGCGCCTGACAGAGCGCCGCGCGTCAAACACTGTATATTAAATACCCCGTCATTTCAGATATCATACAATTGAGACTTCAAGCTCAACCCTGCGGCTGAGCGGAGCAAGGACCACCTTCCGCCTGGGATAATGTCCTGCCAGGACCAGCATTACAGGGCGTTCACATGCCGGGATTCCGGCGGCCTTTTTAAACCTCTTCTCAAGCCCCGGCTGCTGAATAAACATCTTACAGCAGGTGGCGATCTTTTGCGAATGCAGCGCCATAACCAGGTTCATGGCGAACATGCCTCCGTCAATGAACGGCTGGTACCTTTCATATGTCGCATTGTAGTAGGACTGATTAGCCGTGACCACAAACAGCAGGTTGCAGTTCATGCACCAGCCCTGATCGCCCAGCTGATTATTAATGAGCTTCTCGATTATGCCCCTGTCTCTGAAAGTGTAAAGCCGGCATGGCTGCCTGTTGCACGCGCTCGGCGTTGTTCTTACCATACGGCAGACCTTTCGGACTTCGTTAGCTGTAACCGGCTTATCAGAAAACTCCCTTACGCTGGCCCGCGACTCATAGAAAGAAACAATATCTTCATATGTCATGCTGAAACGGGGCTTCTTAATCTTTCTTATTGCGCCTTCTATTTTTTCACAACTCACTCCGCAACGAGACAACAGCTGATCTATCGCGTGCGCTGTGCCGTGATTTTTTTCGCTGAATATATCATCACGAAAGCTTTGCAATGTGACAAGAGCAGAATGGACTCTCTCTTCTACGGGATATTTCCTGATATATCTTTCAATCAGCACTATAAGCTGAATAGCCTTTTGCCCGCCCCAGTTCTCTTTTTTCCGGGGCATCGCCAGACCCTTTTCCAGCGAATGGGCTGCCAGCATTATTCTTGCAATCAGCTTATGCCTGTCGCCGCTTGCGAATATTAGAGAATGCCTGAAATGCCCCGCGACATCGCATAGCATGCATCTATGGACTGCCGCAATAGTATTAAATCTTTTAATGATTTTGAATAGCATCATGCTGGCGCCTCCTTTTTCCAAAAGCTCTTATTCTTACGTTTAATGTTATTGGAATATAAACAGTAATTGTATCAGCCTTATAAACGTAGGCCGCGGAGGGCGATGTTTATAAGCATATTAAAAATGTAAGAAGCTTCGTTGTTAATAATTGATATCATATAAAGCGAAGCAGATTAATCTTTTGAATTCCTGATGTGGAATAAAAGAGAATTTGCCATGCGTAAATTTTATTGCGTTTTAAAATAATAAAGCGTAGAAATTGGCATCTGTAACAATAAACACCTCGGAGGAGATTATGTTTAAAAACCGTTTTCTATCTCTTTTGGCATTAGTGCTTTTTCTGTTTTCCTTTGTTTTCGTTGCAACAGGCTGTGATGATGATGACAGCAAAGACAAGACACAGATTGTCGACGATGATGACGATGTAACACCTGCAGATGACGACGACGATGTAACACCGACGGATGACGATGACGATGTTACACCTACAGATGATGATGACGATGTTACTCCTACAGATGATGACGATGACGATGTACCAACATCTGAAGCATTTCCGACTCTTGATTCGTCGAAAACAATCAAGATTGAATGTGAAGCATTTACATTCGCTGGAACACCCACTCAAGAAGGAGCGTCTGTTGTAGAGACTGGAAAAGATGAAACACTTGTAAGCGGAGGTTCCGGTGTAGGCTCTTACGGAAAGGCAGGTAACACTCTGACCTATGTCTTTACTCCGGAATTTAACGTCTCAAGCATGGGCTTGAGGATTGGTTCAGCTTATCTTGGTATGGGAGAAGATGTTGAAGCACCCGCTCTCTCAGGGACCGCTCTTGCCATTAGCTTCCTCCTGGCATCTGATGACAGTGCAGCTGCAACTGTGACCCTCAGCGATGAGAAAATCACAGGCCCTTCTGCTGATTGGTCAAACTGGTGGGTAATGAAAAACTTCGACAACATGCCTCTCAGCGCTGAACTACAGGCAGGTACAGAGTATAAGATCGTAATTGCGGTTACAGGTGAACCCGATGCTGTCGTGACCGCGCCTAACCTGGACTTCTGCTGGCTGAACAAGGCTGACGGAGGTGCCCCTATTGTACCGACATCAGAACCAATACCTGTGCTCAGTGAAACGACTGATACTTTGATTGAATGCGAGGCTATGACATTTGCCGGTACTGTCGGCGGATATGGAGCTACCTCAGTTGTCGAAGCTGAATTGGATGATATCGTTAGTGGAAATTCAGGAATAGGTTCATGGGGAGTAGCAGACAACACCTTTACTGCTTCAGTAACAACGACCTATGAAATAGCTTCTGTTGGACTTCGATCAGGTTCTGTTTTTGGAGGTCCTATAGCTCTAAATTCTCTCAACATGGAAATCTACTTTACCAACCCGTCAGATGACACTGTTGTTGCGACAGTTACGCTAAGCACAGGTACAGTAAACGGTCCTTCTGCTGATTGGTCATCGTGGTGGATAATGAAGAACTTCGATGATATGCCGCTCAGTACAACTCTTGCAGCAGGAACATACAATGTTGTCATCAAGGCAACAGGTTCAACCGTACCAAACCTGGACTGCCTGTGGGTATCAGCTGCAGCAATAGAGTAATAAAAATCTGATGTGATCAAAAAAAGCTCAAACCGCCCTTCGGGGCGGTTTTTTTAATTCTGATTCAAAAATATGAAAATTCAACCTGAATGTTTTTGCTCTGCGGCATAGAAGAATTTACATTCGCTTTTACTACTTTGTATATTCTATTGCACAACATTCTTCCCTTAAACCCAGAAAGAATTAATATTCACGAAAAAGCCCAGTTGGAATAAACAGATAAATCACCATAGATACAAATTTCATCCCCAATAATTCGGTTTTTATGCAGCTTTAATTCATTTGTTTATCATTACAATTTACATTAAGATTATGTCCTGCTTGTTCCGATAGAGTAATCAGTTGAAGGAGGAACCATGCTCAGAGGAATATATACAGGCGCAAGCGGAATGCTCGCTCAGCAGGCCAGAATGGACACCGTGTCCAACAACCTTGCCAATGTCGACAAGACAGCATACAAAAAGGACACGGCCATCTTCAAGTCCTTTCCCGACATGCTGATAAGGAGAATAAATGAAAGCGGACTTGGTGTAACACCGGCCGGTTCATACGATACTATGCCCTTCGTGGGAAAGCTTGGGACCGGAGTCGAAGTCAACGAGGTGTTCACTCATTTTGAACAGGGAAGCCTTCAGAGGACTGAAAACAACTTCGACCTTGCTCTTGAAGGAAGGGGATTTTTCACAGTCATGACCGAGCGCGGCGAGCGCTATACACGCGACGGGGCCTTTACCATTAACCAGAACGGCATCCTTGTGACAAAAAACGGCAACCAAGTAGTAGGACAAAACGGCCCGATTGTCGTTCAGCACAACAACTTCATCGTTAATCAGCGTGGAGAGATAATCGTAAACGGTGATATTTCAAGGGATCCCCGAGAAATGGTCGGACAGAATTCAAACGACTGGGCCAATCCGATTGTACTCGACCGCTTAAAGATTGTTGACTTTGAAAACATCCGCGAGATAAAA
The DNA here is from genome assembly GCA_963663865.1 of Spirochaetota bacterium. Lineage (GTDB taxonomy): Bacteria > Spirochaetota > UBA4802 > UBA4802 > UBA5550. The sequence goes on along the minus strand of OY760686.1, from coordinate 1,141,156 downwards.
AAAGAAGGCGACTCCATGTACCGGGAGACCGAGTTCTCCGGGCCGGCTGCCAGGACTGAAACACCAGCCGTACGGCAGGGCTTTCTTGAGAAATCCAACGTAAACATTGTCCGCGAGATGGTAGACATGATCGAGGTCCAGCGAAGCTACGAGGCCAATCAGAAAACCGTGCAGACGCACGATTCGACATTAGGAAAGCTTATCAGCGACGTAGGCAGGTAATCCTTTCACTGAAAGTCCAGGCGGCCTCAGGGCTGCCCCGGGACAATTTAAAATTACGCTTTTCGCGCCTTAACAAAACACAACATCTTCATATAAAGGGGAGAATACCGTCACAGATTAATCGGTATCCCCTGCTTCTTCTCATTGTCCCAGTAGGGGGATATTTCAAGCAGCCTGTTGACAACCTGCGGCATGACCTCAAGGGTGTAATCAATCTCCTTCTCCGTAGTAAACCTGCTGAGGCTGAACCTGATGGAGCCGTGAGCCGACGTAAACGGCACTCCCATTGCCCTGAGTACATGCGACGGTTCAAGCGAGCCTGACGAACACGCCGAGCCCGAAGACGCCGCTATTCCCTTTTCATCAAGGTAAAGCAGTATCGCCTCGCCCTCAATAAACTCAAACCCTATATTAGTCGTGTTTGGAACGCGTCTCTCTCTGTCTCCGTTAAGGGAGGCATTTGGAAAAGCGCTGAGGAGCCCCTGCTCAAGCTTATCACGAAGCCTCTTCATTTCGCCCGTATCAGCAAGATGATTTTGCGCTAACTCCGCTGCCTTTCCAAGACCGACAATTGCCGGCACATTCTCTGTACCGGGGCGCCTTCCGCGCTCCTGGTGTCCCCCGTAAAGAAGAGGGCGCGTCCTTGTCCCCCGCCTTATGTAGAGAGCGCCTATTCCCTTGGGGGCGTGAAGCTTGTGCCCTGACAGAGTAAGCAGGTCGCAGTTAATATCGTTTACATCTATCTTCACCTTTCCGGCTGCCTGTACGGCATCCACGTGAAACGAGACTCCCCTTTCACGGCAGAAGGCCCCTATTTCCTTAACAGGGAAAAGAACGCCTGTCTCGTTATTGGCGTACATGACTGATACTATTGCTGTGTCATCGTCAACCGAGTCCTTGAGCATCTGCAGATCAAGGTTGCCCCTGCTGTCAACAGGCACATAGGTAACGCGATAGCCGTCTTTTTCAAGCTTCTTGCAAAGAGACAATATAGCGGGATGCTCCACCCTTGTTGTGATTATATGCCTCTTTTCCTTATAGTAAGACAGGACACCCATGATTGCCATGTTGTCGCTCTCTGTGCCTGTTGCCGTGTAGACAATCTCGTAGTCGTTGTCTGCCCCTATAAAGGCAGCCAGCTTCTGTCTGGCATCATCCACATACTTGGCAAGGTTGCCGCCGAAACTGTGTATACTTGACGGATTGCCGTAACTTCCTTTCAGAAAAGGAAGCATGGCGTCAAGCACCTCGGGGTCGACCATGGTTGTTGCGTTATTATCAAGGTAAACGGTTTCTGACATTCTCTTCTCCTCTTCTGAATCAGCTCAGCCTGCCTGCAGCACTTCAATATCCGCCTCAACAAACTCCCGAAGCCTCGCTTCAACGAGGTTTTTCAGCGTGACCTGAGACACCATACACGTTGAACACGCGCCCCTCAGAGCGACAAATACCTTTTTGCCCTCAATATCGACAAGCTCGATGTCGCCTCCGTCCTTCTGAAGCTCCGGGCGAATGACGGTTGCTATAGTTTCCTCGACAAGCTGCATCCTTCTGATGTTTGAGAGAGGTTTATTCCCGCGTTTAGCCTGATTTCCCGCAGCCCCTGGCGACTTGAGTTCTTCGTCTATGATATCTTCGATTTTATGGATACAGGAACCACACGCGCCTCCGGCTTTGGTATAGTGCGTCACCTCTTCAACAGTTTTCAGGTTGTTTTCATTCACTACTTTTCTTATAAGTTTGTCAGTTACACCGAAACAGTGACAGACAATCTCACCCTCGGTGTCCTCCTCTTCCACAATCTCCTGTCCGCGATAAATCTTTATGGCCTTTTCAAGGGCCTCGTTTCCCATAACTGAGCAGTGCATTTTCTCTTCAGGGAGGCCTCCCAGAAACTCCGCGATGTCCCTGTTCGTTATCTTTTCGGCCTCGGACACAGTCTTGCCCTTAACCATCTCTGTCAGTGCGGAGGATGAAGCTATAGCGCTGCCGCAGCCGAATGTCTCAAACTTTGCATCGGTGATAACCTCATTTTCATCTATCTTCAGATAAAGCTTAAGCGCGTCGCCGCATACTATGCTTCCTACTTCGGCAACTGCCGTAGCGTCTTCAATTTTCCCGACATTCTTCGGATTCGTGTAATATTCTTTAACCTTTCCAGTATAATCCCACATAGAAACCTCCAGCCTGTTTTTTCAGGCTTTTTCAAACGCATATATTTGTCAATGTATTATAAAACAGCTTCAGCCTGACTTCCACTATTTTACAATCGCCGCAATATTTCAATAGCGAACACCTGAAAATCCCTCGTCCGGCAATAAAGTATTACCTGACAAGTCATTCTCAAGAATCTCTATCAATTTAGTCATATATAATCAGCGTGTCCACCCGCGCAAGAAAAAAATATCAATTCAGGAAAATCAGTTTCCATTCGATATTAGCTGTATATCACCACCAAGGTAAGGTTATGATTGATATCTCTGCAATGAGACTACAGAGCGTAAATGAAAATATGCTCCCCCAGTCTCCTGTTAAAACGCCCGGAAACGCCCCCTCTTTTGAGGATATGCTTACCAGACGCATAAACGATGAGCGCCCGTCTGAACAGCGCGACGACAAAGCCTCTCTCAACCACTCGGATAAGCCCGGCGAAGCCCGCCGCGACACGGAAAGCACCGACAGGAAGCCCGAATCGGCCAGCGCAAAAAGCTGCGAAGAAAACCAGTCCCGGACAGAAAAGTCCGCGAAAAAAAAGGACGAAACGCCTGATTCAAAGCAGGAAAAGGAGAAAGTTGCTGAAAGTCCCGACAAGGCCTGCAAAGAGCAGACCACAGCTGCCCCCCCCCTCCGCGCTGACGGTAAAAAAAAGGCTGAGACGGTCAAGAAAGCCGCAGCAGAAACAGATAAAAACGGCACAAATCAAAAGGCCGATATCCACCCCCAAAAAATAGATACCGAAAATGCCGCAGCGCTCACGGTCACAGCAACCAAAGTTATTGAGGGGGATATTGACCCGGATAACGAGTCAAAACCAGCTGCCCGCAACGGCCGCCCATCAAAAGACGTTGATCTTATCGCTGCTGCCGGAGACACAAAGCAAAAAAAGGACACAAGCTTTTCACCAGCCGACCCTGCCTTTTCGGGAATGATAAAGGACCTCGAAAAGAAAGTCCGCGAGCTGGACAGGAAAGAGGACGGGAAAAAGAAATCCGGCGCTGTTGAAAAAGGCAAACTTTCTTCCGCTGAGCCGGAAAAGCCCGCTGAAGCAGTGAAGGAGAACAGGGTAACGGCACAGGAGTTTTTCAAGCCTGAGAACGGCGAGCAGAGAAGACAGGAAAGCTTCAATCTGGAAACCCGCAGCCATTCGATCAGCGAAAGCGTGAAGGAAGCACAGAGCGGACAGGATGCCCGGAGCAGCAGTTTCAGACAGAGCAGCCCGTTCAGGGAGCAGATCAACGAGCTTGTTGAAAAAGGGAAAGTCCAGGTCAGGGACGGGAAAAATGCCAATTTTCAGATAAGGCTGAACCCTAAGGAACTGGGCAGTGTGAGCATGAACCTCGCCCTGGACCAGGGTGTCGTAAACGGGCGCTTCCTCGTCGAGACACAGGAAGCCAGAACGCTTCTCATGGAAAACCTCGCTCATATAAAAGCCCAGCTTGAAAGCTCCGGTCTTTCAGTGGGCGCTTTTCAGGTCAATGTGAGAGGCGAGAACAAAAAGTCTGAACAGGAACATGTTAATTATCAACACATGAAAGGCAGGTCAATGGAAATTGAAGCTGCAGGTGTTTACGAAATAAATTCAGCAGCTGTTCACAACGGCTCAATCAACATGGTCATATAGGAGATAATATGGAAAATCTTACAATGTCAGCGGCAGAAGTCAACAGGGCAAAGCTTCAGGTAAGCTCCGCTAATAAAAAAATCGGCGTTAACTTTGAGGGCGAAAAAACCAATCTGGGTAAGGATTCCTTTCTTAAACTCCTTGTAACCCAGTTGAAACACCAGGACCCCACCAAGCCGATGGAAGACCAGCAGTTCATCGCACAGATGGCCCAATTCTCGTCGCTTGAACAGATGAGCAATCTCAACAAAGAGGTTAAGTCACTCTATACCAGCTCCGAATCAATGAAGGCATCCGCTCTGTTGGGCAAAGATATTGAGGCGGTCAACCCTCTCAACGGTGAAGTCGTAAAAGGCAGAGTCCAGTCCGTATTTTTCGCCGAGAATGAGGTAAGGCTGAATGTAAATGGACATGAAATTGACCTTAACAGCGTCAAGGCCATTCATCAGCCGGAGGAGAAAAAATTCATATCCGGTGCCGCAGCTTCGGGTCTGAACGGCAATTAATGATAATGATAAATAGCTTTTCAAACGATACTAATACTACAGATTTTATTCAAGGGGATTTGCCATTATGATGCGTTCACTGTTCTCGGGTGTTTCAGGCCTGAAAAATCATCAGACAAGAATGGACGTTGTAGGTAACAATATATCCAACGTCAACACCACAGGTTTCAAAGCAAGCAGGGTCTCTTTTCAGGACATGCTTTCTCAAACCATTTCCGGCGCTGCCAAGCCCGAAGAGAACCGCGGAGGAGTTAACCCGAAACAGGTTGGACTCGGCATGACAATAGCTTCTATAGACCGAATATTCACGCAGGGAAGCCTTCAGACCACAGGCAACCAGACAGACCTTGCCATATCAGGCGACGGCTTCTTTGTTGTGGCTGACGGAGAGAAACAGTACTATTCGAGGGCAGGAGCTTTCGGACTCGATAAGGACGGTACTCTCGTAAATCCGGGCAACGGACTGAAGGTACAGGGCTGGATGGCCACACGTGATGAATCAGGAATGATGTCAGTCAACCCGAGCGGCACTGTCGAAGACCTGGTCATTCCGGTATACAAGAAAACCGAGGCACGAGAGACCTCAAACGTGCGGTATCAGTGCAACCTTGACTCAAGAAGCCCGATAGTTCCGCCTAACGCTACCGACAGAATGAGAGCATCTGCCGGTGTCACAACCAACATAGATGTTTACGACAATCAGGGCGAGCACCGCCGTCTTACAATGACATTCTGGAAAACGGACGCTAATCAGTGGACAGCCTCTGCTGCCGTTTCAGGAGCGCAGGGAGCCATGACACTCGATGTTCCTTCAACCGGCGGCCAGGATAATAACTCCAACCCATCTAACCGCATAAACCTCAGGTTCAGCCCTGACGGAAGGCTGATTTCTGCTGGCGACGCGGGAACTCCGGATGAGATCAACCAGGGACGCCTTCTCGCAAACGCGAGCTTCAGACTCGAAGGGGATCCCAATGTACGAACGATATCGCTGAACCTCGGCAACGCAGGGCTTGTTGAAGGCATAACCCAGTTCTCATCCCAATCGACTACCAAAGCGGTCGAACAGGACGGATTCAGTATGGGATATATGGAATCATTCAACATTGACAACTCGGGTATGATAACAGGTGTATATTCCAACGGCACAAAGCAGATTGTCGGCCAGGTTGCCACAGCCGTATTCACCAACCCGCAGGGGCTTACCGCGAGCGGCGAGAACCTCTTTGAGGTCTCAAACAACTCCGGTATGGAAAACATTGGATCTGCGGGCCAGGCCGGCCGGGGAAAAATCATCGCGGGCGCTCTTGAGATGTCCAACGTTGACCTCTCAGACCAGTTCACCGACATGATCGTAACACAGAGAGGCTTTCAGGCAAACTCCAGGACAATAACTACGTCTGACCAGATGCTTCAGGAGCTGATAAATCTGAAACGATAGATATTAGTTCTTATCAACTTAATAACGCCTGTTTTAATGAGAGGTCGTTCCACTGAGGCAAGTCTGTTTTAAGAAACCTCAGGGTTCGGCCTTTTTTATTGCACCCTCCACAGTCTCTTATCAATCTACTGTTACATGCCTGTTAAATTAGAGTAAATTCAGAATTATCGCTTTGACAGATGAATACAATTATTTGACATTATGCTGGTGAGGTTGAATAATTATGAGATCATTAATAATAACCGCAGGTATAATACTTTTTCTGATACCCACTGCTGCCCGGCCGGCGGAGATAAGAGTCGCGATGGCGTCTAACATGTCCAATCCTTCGGTCAGTATAAAAAAAAGCTTTGAAGCTAAGCATCCCGATATAACAGTATCCTTCATAAGCGGATCCAGCAGAAAGCTTTTCTCTCAGATTATGAACGGGGCCCCCTTCGACCTGTTCATGTCAGCTGATACCAACTTCCCGGAACAATTAGAAAAAGCCGGTATGACATTGTCAGAACCAGCAGTCTACGCCGAAGGCCGTCTCGTACTTTTTTGTGTCAGGTCATTTAAGCCGCACAGTAAAATCGACTGCCTTCTAAATCAATCCTTCAGGAAGGTCGCAATCGCTAATCCCGAAGTGGCTCCATACGGTAAAGCCTCCGTTGAGGTTTTGAAGCATAATAATCTTTATCATAAACTCAGGGGCAGACTTGTTTTTTCTGAAACAGTATCAGGTTCACTGCAGATGGGCATCAGCGCGGCCGATGCCGCTTTTATCGCCATGTCATCTCTCTACAATAAGGATATTAGAAAATACGATGTTAAAGGCAAATATTGGATTGAGGTTCCAAAATCTCAACACATCCCTCTTAAACAGTCTATGGTATTACTAAAAAGAAGCCGGTTCCCGGAGCAGGCATCCTCTTTTTATAAATACATGCTTTCAGCTGAAGCGAGATATATTCTGAAGGAATACGGTTATGATTAGCTTTGACGCTTCCCCCTTCATTATCTCTGGTCTCATGGGCCTCTCAGTAACCTTGCTTCTTCTGATTGTTGCCTTCCCCTTAGGCTACCTGCTTTCAAACAGTAAAGGAATTTTCGGAAATATTATCGAAGCTCTAATCACTCTACCAATGGTTCTTCCTCCAACAGTCCTCGGATTTTACTTTCTGATGCTTTTTTCTCCGCGCTTTTCTCTTGGTCAATTTTTACAGGATCATCTTGATATATCATTTGTCTTTTCTTTTAAGGGAATAGTTCTCGCCTCCTGCATTCACTCTTTGCCATTTATGGTTCAGCCGCTTAAAAACGGCTTCCAGTCAATCAACCGCAGCAGCATTGAAGCATCCTACACTCTGGGCAGGGGGAGGATGATAACCTTTTGGAGTATAGTACTTCCGGAGCTTAAGCCATTTCTTTTAACAGGCGTAGTGATGACATTCATGCACACTCTCGGAGAATTTGGCGTTATACTTATGGTCGGCGGAGCCATCCCTGGAGTTACCAGAGTTGCTTCAATAGCAATCTACGAAAGCGTAGAACAGGCTGACTTTTACACAGCAAATATCTATTCTTTAACTCTTGTAACACTGAGTATTATTTTTCTTTTCCTCATCAACATTATGAACAGGAACAAAGGCAACAGTCATGCTTAAAGTCCGCGTTACAAAAAAACTGAATTTTGCCGACAGAACAGGAGATCTTGACATTTGTTTGGATCTTGAAGAAAACAGCTTTAATGTTCTAACCGGACCTTCGGGAAGCGGAAAAACATCGTTTATGAGATGCATTGCCGGTCTTGCCACGCCTGATTCCGGAAGCATTGTATGTTCCGATGAAATTTGGTTCGACTCCTCCGTAAAGATAAATATCCCTCCCTATAAACGAAAAACCGGCTTCGTCTTTCAGGACTATGCTCTTTTCAGAAAAAAGACTGTATTGAGCAACATGAGATACGCTTGTAGAGATGACTCCTTTATTAAAGACCTACTCCGCCTTTCCGGTTTGGATTCTCTATCACACTGTTATCCATCAATACTGTCGGGGGGGCAGAAACAACGTCTCGCATTAATCAGGTCGCTATCAACCAGGCCACGAATTCTACTGCTGGACGAACCCCTTTCCGCAACCGATCATACGAACAGATCCAGGCTTCAGGAAGCTATAAAAACGCTTTGCAGAAAAAACCGTACGACCACAATTATGGTCTCGCATGACCTGGAAGAAATTTACAGAATGGCCGACAGAGTTATCACAATCGACAGCGGCCGAATTATCTCCGATTCTGAGCCTTCCAAGTTTGCCGCAAATCCTGAATCAAGTCATAAGCTCTATCTTCCGGGAGTTATTCTCGGCATAAATCACGACGATGTTTCATCAACCATTACAGCCAGCTGTTCAAATCAACCGCTAAAACTTGTAACAACTCGTTCAGACGCATCAGAATTCAAAAAGGGTGAAAAAGTTCATATAACAGCCAAAGCCTTTCATCTCGGCATAATGAAGCTGGAGGATAGAAATGAATAGAATTGAAGGTCATATTAAGAACATTGGCCGATATGGAGTTCATCGCCTGGTGTCAGTCAGCTGCGGCAGGGAAGTAATACTGAAAACTCTCACGCTGGAACTTGATGACTATTACCAGATCGGAACAAAGGTTTATGTGCTTTTCAAGGAAACAGACGTGCTGCTGACAAGAATAGCCGGTTCCTCAACCTCAGCCGCAAACCACATTCCAGGAATAATCTCCCTTGTAACAAGAGGGAGGTTCCTGTCATCGTTATCAGCTAACAGTCCCATAGGAATAATTGAATCCATGACACTAACTGATATTGTTGACACCCTAAATTTTGAAGAAGGCCAGAACATCTCAATGATAATCAGGGCATCCGATATGGCTCTTGCTTTACATTAACATACTTCCCTATGGCAGGCTTATTCGCGGGAAGCTCCATCCCCAGCATTTTGTACATATATCTACACGCCTCAATTAAGGCGTTATAATCAACTTTAGTTTCTACGTTAAACCTTCCATTGTGTTTTATAATAATATTCATTAATTCCTCAACCGCGGCGTTTCCAGCTCTTTCACCGATACCCGCGAGTGTGCATTCTACCTGATCGGCTCCAGCTTCAACAGCTGCGAGTGTGTTGGCTGTCGCCAGCCCCAGATCATTATGACAGTGTATTGAAAAACATACTCTGTCAGCATTTTTCATTTCGTTTTTCAAGTATTCAATAATACAGCTTATCTCAGCTGGAAGAGCATATCCGGTCGTGTCGGAAATATTAATTGTTTTTGCTCCTTCTTCAACCGCCATATCCAACAGTTTCTTAAGAAATATCCTGTCAGCCCTTGTCGCATCCATAGCCGAAAACTGTACATCATCACAGAGCTTTATGGCAAGCTCCATAGACTTTTTAGCCGATTTCATTACATCAGACCTTGTCTTCCCTAACTGGTGCTCTATCTGTATATCGGAAGACGGAATAATAACATGGAGCCTTGGCCTGTTAGCGCCGCACACTGAATTCCAGGCTGTGCGTATATCAGACTCTACAGATCTGGCAAGCACTGAAACAACAACGTTACCGCTCTCACTGCAAATCCGGGAAACAGATTCTACTTCATCAGGGGAGGCGGCGGGAAACCCTGCCTCAACCACGTCAACCCCTGATGCGAAAAGCCTGCGAAACAACGCAAGCTTTTCTGTAGGGAACATGGAAAACCCTGGAGCCTGTTCACCATCCCTAAGGGTGGTATCATATACAATTAATCTTTTTTTTCCGTTCATGCCTATTTCAGAATATAGTTATCTGCCTCTTTGCCTTCTTCAAGAGCATCAAGTATTTCATCAATCACACTTTCAGATTCAACCTTCCCATACCAGGTGTTCTGCGGGTAAATAACCATCACAGGCCCTCTGTCGCATGCTTTCAGACAGCCGGTACTTGATACTGATACTCCCTGCATACTTCGGTCAATTATTTCATTTTCGAGATACTGAATAAGAGACAGAGAACCCTTTTTTTGGCATACCCCCTGAGGTGTACCGGTTGTTCTAAAACTGCCGCACACAAAAATATGATGTTCTGGTCTATCCATTTCTTCCTCCTCATATTATAACTTCAAATGATAATCAAAGACATCCTGTTCCATTTCCGCTGCATTCAGCCCCGCATGCTTTTCTGACTTTCTTTTGCATGAAAGCAATATCCGCTCCGTTCATTATTCCTGTGACCGCATCATGTATCATACCTTCAGCAACAATTACATTAATGCCATTATTCGACAGAATTGATTTCGGCTTTTCGCCGATACCGTTTACAATAATGGTTGAACAATCGCTTAGAATTCCAGCGAGTCTCTCCCATCTCAGATCTCCATCCCCTCGTGCGGGGGTCTTCCTTCTTTCGACGAGCTCAATATCTTCTCCCATTTTTTTGTAAATCATAAGCTCTTCTGCCTCACCAAGGTGAGCGCTGACAAGAAATCCCTCAATACTTGCAACGGCAACATAAGGACGTTCGGAAAGTTTACTATCGCGAATTCTTGACTCTTTCATCAGGGAGAATGAATCTACAGTATCTGTATCGCCCAGGAGGCCCACTGCATCAGCTCGACAGCGCGTACAATGATGCATCTGTTTTATAAATTCAGACGACTTCTCCCTGATCTCGGTAACAAGCTCTTTTGATGGCTCAGGAATATTCTTAAATACGCTTTCTGGATTATTATAAAGCGGGATGGCATTGAAAATATCCACTTTTAGTCGGGACATTTTCTCCGCTACCTCAGGAACATGAAAATCATTAATTCCAGGAATAATTATTGTATTGACTTTAACCGTCAACCCCCTTTCCTTCATTCTGCTTATTGATCTCAATTGACTTTCAAGCAGCATAGAGGCCCCTGCTTCAACAGGGATGGTCTTTTTGCCAGGCCTAATCCAGGAATAGATTTTTTTTGATATGGACGGGTTTACAGCATTAACCGTAACAGTAATATGACTAATGTTATAAAACGTCAATTCATCCACATAGCTATCAAGGTTCAGACCGTTAGTCGCCACACAAAGTATTATATCAGGGTACTTTTTTCTTACAAGGTCAATTGTTGTAATCGTTTTATCGGAATTCGCAAAAGGGTCCCCCGGGCCGGCGATACCCACTACAGAGATGTTCCCTTTTGCATAGACAATCCGATCAAGATACTCAAGAGCTTCGTTTGGCTCGAGGATTGAGCTTGAAACTCCAGGTCTGCTCTCATTAACACAGTCAAACCTCCTGTCACAGAAATTGCATTGTACATTGCAAGCCGGCGCAACAGGTAGATGCACTCTTCCAAAGGTATGCCTGACTTTATCGTTAAAACAGGGATGATTATCATAATTTATTGCCATATTATTCACCTCACATATATGTGTATCCGGCAGCATGCTTATCCTGCTTTGTTTGTATCACTGCGTTTGCAATTCTATCAAATAGCTGCTGTGTTCCACGGTATCCGAAATGCATGGTACGCGGACCATCAACTCTGTCATGAATTGGAAACCCGACCCGAATTAATGGGATACCCATTCGTCTGGACATGGCATATCCCTTGCTGCTTCCAATAATTACATCAGGCCTGTGTTCTTCAGCTAAATCCTCTAATTCCTTGAAATCAGCATTAACTGCAACAATCGGTTCACATCCATATTCAGAAGTTATCTCGGAGATCGTTTGTTTAAAGACGGAACAGTCACCGCCAGTTCCGACTACAACTGGTATCATTCCGGTCTCACACACGAAAGAGCACAATGATGCCGCCATATCCTCTTCACCATAAATGAGCACCCTTACTCCGAACATATGCTTATGCGAATCGACATAAGAATCAACGAGTCTGCCTCTTTCCTTTTTATATTTTTCAGGTACTTCTTTGTCGGAAATCTCAGCAAGCATTGAAAAGAATTCATCTGTCTTGGTAAGCCCTATCGGATATCCGGAGCGGTAACAGTTTACTCCGCATTTCTCTCGCAACTGACTGCCTCCAGTTGGGCCGTCATAAAAGCTGCAAAATTCAATTGATGCCTCGGAATCTCCGGTTCTTTTAATATCTTCTACGCTGACCCCGCCTGCCGGAATCATTTCATAATCATGCCAGATAGTCCCGTCAAGAGTGTCTGAATAGTCGGGCATCATTATGCAGTCTATTCCCCAATCGTGCATTATTTCTTTAAGATATCTTAAATCTGCCGGTGATCCCATACCTGGTATAAGCGTGATATGCTTCCCGGGCTCCCTGCACTCTGATAAATGATTTATCAGTGATGTTATGGCAGCCTGAAATCCATCATAGTGAGATCCCTGATAGCTCGGCGCAGACACATAAACAATCTCAGGAAGCACCCATCCTTCCCTGTTTCGCTCTGCTTTGTATTCTTTTAATATCATCGTCACGTCCTCACCAATTGTTTCAGAAAGACAGGTTGAAGCAATACCAACAATTTCAGGTTTGTACTGTGATATAACATTATCAAGACTTGTTCCCAGATTCCCTTTGCCGCCGAAAATTGCGGTATTCTCACTGAAATTTGAAGAAGCAATATCAATTGGCTCCTTGAAGTGACTTATCATATACCTGCGGATATATGTTGCACATCCCTGTGATCCGTGCAAAAGCGGGACAGACTGCCTTACCCCTCTGAACACGAGGCACGCACCAAGAGGATTGCAAAGCTTACATGAATTTTGCGTAACTGTTTTTGGTGAATGATCTTTGCTTTTCATGCTACTTACCCCCGGGGTAGTTTTTCTTCGGAGATGCAAATCTCCACACCGGACTCATAACGGAGGAATAGACCTCCTGCGCGAAGTTGAGCATTCCCTGAAATCCAGCGAGGGGTATCTTCCGTTCATGATTGTGATCGCAAAAAGCAACCCCCAGCTTATAAGCCATAGGCCTTTCTTTGACTCCACCGATAAAAAGATCGGCCCCTTTTTCTATAATAAACTTTGACAGTTCCAGTGGATTCGAATCATCAACTATAACTGTTCCTTCATCACACAACTCTTTCAGAAATTCATAATCGTCTCTGTTTCCCGTCTGAGAACCGGCAAGAACAACCTTTATGCCCAGGTATCTTAAAGATTTAACGAGGGAAAAGGCCTTAAATGCGCCGCCGACATAGATAGCAGCTTTTTTCCCGCTCAAACTTTTTTTATACTTCTCTAATTGTGGAATAATATCCTTTACTTCTGATTTAATGAGTTCGGCCGCGTTGCTGAGAAGCTCTTTGTCTCCGAAGTGCTTCACGGTGTCATACAGTGACTGAGACATATCCTCAAAACCGAAGTATGATACTCTGATGAATGGAATATTGTACTGCTCCTTCATCATCACAGCCAGACTTGTCATTGACCCTGAACACTGGACAACGTTCAAACATGCCCTGTGAGCCTGCCTGATATCATCTATCCTTCCATCTCCAGTCATTGTTGATATGACCTTTATCCCAATTTTTTTGTAATAATCCCTTATCATCCAGGCTTCACCGGCGAGGTTAAACTCTCCCATAATATTAATCGATAATGGAATTTTATCCTTTTTTGAAGAAGTGCCTATTAGCTTAAAAAGAGCATCGCAGGCTGCCTTATAGCCATCCTTTTTGGTCCCCTTGAATCCTTCAGAATGAACTGATAAAACAGGTATACCGTACTTAGAAGACATTTTCCTGCATACTGAGTCTACATCGTCTCCGATTATTCCAATGATACAGGTTGAATAAACAAAAGCGGCTCTCGGACTGTACATTGAGATAAGCTCATCAAGAGACGCTTCCAGTTTTTTTTCACCGCCGAAAATTACATCTTTCTCAGACAAATCAGTTGAGAAGCTTAACCTGTGAAGTTCAGGACCTGAACTTAGAGAACCCCTGATATCCCAGGTATATGCCGCACAACCGATGGGTCCGTGAATAAGATGCACAGCATCAGCAATAGGGTATAACACCACCCTCGACCCGCAAAAAACGCAGGCACGCTGACTTACAGATCCGGCAAGACTGTGCTTATCACATTCTATTTCAAAAGGTGCATTCCCTTTAGTATAAATGTGCTTTTGTCTGGCTTCCAGCAAGTTAATCATAATGCCTCCGTTATAAGAATTAGGCTTTCCGCAGGAGGCGGCATTTTAACACCTCCCCCTCCCCGGATTATATTACATCACAAGTTCAAATGCCTCTTCAGGCGAATTTCTATCCTGTCGATCCATAACAGCTTCGAGAATTTTTTCTACAAGCCTTAGCCCCCCTCTGTATCCAACGCTTGGAAAATATGAGTGACCGACACGATCCAGTATAGGGAAGCCGTGCCTTATAAGCGGAATATCCTCATCTCTGGCAATGTACTTCATATAGGTATTTCCTATAAGAAGATCAACAGGAGAATTCCTTATCCACTGATGCAGCAGAAACAAATCGCCCTCAGCTTTTACATTAACCTCAACCGGAATACCAGAAGTCAGCTCCCGGATTTTCTCCTCAAACTTCTTTCCGGGAGTACCTGTAACTATGTGCACCGGATGCATATCCATAGACACGAGGAACTCTGTCAGAGCAACAAGCTGGTCAGGGTCTCCGGCCAGGGCTACACGCTTTCCGTATAGATACTGGCTCATATCAGAGATAACATCTATTAGCTGTCCTCTTTCGAAAGTTATAGAATCTGGAACATTGTAGTCACCGGATTTCCTGAGAGCTTCAACATAGCGGTCTGTTGCAAGAAATCCGATTGGAAGATCAAGTATCTCGCAGTCAACCTTGCACTTCGTATCAAGCGACCTTGCCGCCTGTCCGGCAGCAAGACTGCCCAGCGCCAGCGTTTTCACGCTGTCTCCGGCTCTTCTTATTTCATCCAACCTTGCCCCTCCTGCAGGATACATCTTAAACCTTCCCGTCATAGGCCCGTTTAAAACACCGGAGGTATCCGGAAACATAAGCGTTTTAATTCCCATCTCTGAGGCCAGTCTCTTCATTTCAGCCATGTCTGAAGGTTCAACAAAACCCGGAATGAGGTTAACAACATCTCTTTTTACTCCGCTTGATTCGGAAACCTGATCCACAATGGACTTAACCATGTTTGAATATCCCGTTACATGAGATCCGACGTAGCTTGGAGTGCTGGCGCTTATAACGGTTTTCCCGGGCGGTATTTTCCCCTCTTCTCTGGCTTTTGCCGATATCTGCGGAACATCATCGCCAATTGTCTCTGACAGACAGGTTGTATGTACAGCTATGACTTCGGGGTCATAGATAGTGAAAATGTTCTCTATCGCGCTTAGCAGGTTCGCCTGTCCTCCAAATACGGACGCGCCCTCTGTAAATGAACTTGTAGCCGCCATTACCGGCTCCTTGAAATGGCGAGTCAGGGCACTCCTGTGATAAGCACAGCATCCCTGAGAACCGTGTGAATGAGGGAGACATCCATGTATCCCAAGCGCTGCATACATCGCTCCAACAGGCTGACATGTCTTTGCCGGATTAATCGTAACGGCACTTCTTTCTTTAACTTCTATCGGTGTATGTCTTAAAAGCATAGCAATCCTCCTCTTATTCCTTCCACGCGAATTTGGCGCTCAGTTCCGGATTCTTCTGCCACGGGGCCTTTGAATAGGTCCAGATTTTCGTTGAAAGAATTCTCTTCATGTCATTATAAAAGTTTATCGCACCCCTGAATCCAGCATATGGTCCGCCATAATCATAGCTGTGCAGCTGTTTAAGCGGTATCCCCGATTTCTGAACGGCATACTTTTCCTTTATACCGGCGCAGAAAATATCCGGCTTATATATCTCAAGGAGCTTCTCTGTTTCAAACTGGCTGATATCATCAATAGAAAGAGTACCATCCTCCATGTCAGCCATCATTCCTCTGTACTCCTCAAAGGTTACTCCGGAGTTTTTTAATTTATCCATCTCTTCCGGTGATTTCCTTGGCCTGAATCTCTTCTCATCGGGTGCCACTGAAATCTCCTCAATGTTCCTGCTGTCCGCGTCAACCTTGATACCCGGGATAACTCTTCTTCCTTCATAGTCGTCTCTATGTCCGAACTCGTATCCAGCGGTTAACGTTTTCATACCCAGCTCCGCAAAAAGCTCCTGATAATGATGGGCCCTGGAACCTCCGACAAAAAGCATGGCCGTTTTACCTTCTGTTATCTTTCTGGCTTCATCTCTGGCCTTTATCACCTCGGCCATCTCCAGTTTGATTACCTCTTCGACCTTTGCCTTCAATGCATCATCGTCAAAATACTCGGCTATTTTCCGAAGCGATTTTGCTGTTGCCTCAGCGCCTATAAAGTTAATTTTAATCCAGGGGATACCGAACTTCTTTTCCATCATCTCAGCCAGATAGTTTATAGAACGGTGACACATTATTGTATTAAGATCTGCAGTGTGAGCATTGGCAAATTGCTCATACGTTGAATTTCCACTGAACGAAGCAGTAAGAGTTATACCGCAATCGTTCAAAGTCCTTTCAATCTCAAAAGCGTCTCCACCAATATTATACTCTCCAAGCAGATTGATTTTATAATCCCCGTCCTTAACAGTATCATCCAGACCGACAATATTCCTGAACAACTCGTTATTGGCAATATGATGACCGGCGGACTGACTGACCCCCTTGTATCCCTCACAGCTGAAACCGAAAATATTAATACCGAGCTCTTCTTTCATCTCCCTGGCCACGGCATGAACATCATCTCCAATAAGACCGACCGGGCAAGTCGAGAAAATACCAATCGCTTTAGGTTTGATCATGTTGTAGATCTCGCGTATTGCGGCCTTAAGCTTTTTTTCCCCTCCGAATATTATCTCTTCCTCACGCATATCTGTGGAAAAACAGTATGTCATATAATTTGGAGAATCGGCCGTTTCCGGTTTAGTCTGGTTGCGTCTGGTTAGCCAGCTGTAAAAGCCGCATCCTATCGGCCCATGGGTCAGGTTTACTATGTCGCGTGTTGGACCAAGAACAACGCCCTTGCATCCAGCATAGCTGCATCCGCGCTGAGTAATAATTCCCGGTATGGTTCTGACATTAGCCTGAATCTCAGGCGAGTTTCCTTCTTCGTCTTTTCTGTTAATAATTATCTGCTTATCTCGTTTTCTTGCGACTTTAGGGGGATATACTTTTAAAAGTTCGGCTTTCACTTCAACCGGACTCATATCCTTACGTTTTAGATTTTCCATTTTTTCCTCCTGAGAATACTATTCATCAAGCGCTTCAAGACCGGACTCACCGGTCCTGACCCTGACAGCATCCAGAACAGGCATTACGAATATTTTACCGTCTCCGGATTTTCCCGTTCTATTAACGTCTATAATTGTGTTAACCACCGTCTCGACATGGGAGTCTGGAACAACAAATAGTATTACCCGCTTGGGGATAAGCCGTTGGGACTGACCGAGCTGTGAAATGGCTTCCTCATATCCCTGCTCCGCTCCCTTGAGAATTGAAAAATCGACCATGCCCTTGCCTCTCCCAAGGGCTTCCTTCACTGTGAAGGATGATACACCCGCCGCAGTGAGAGCCCGTTTAGTCTGGTTGATCATATTCATCCTGATAACGGCCATCACCTCTTTCATACGGGCACCTCTTCCATCTCACCGCCCGGAATCTCTTTTATTCCGGAGCTGACTGTGTAAACTTCATCTACAGGTGAGACAAAAATTTTACCATCTCCAAAAGAGCCCTTGTCGCTTGTGCGCGCAGATGAAATAATTGTCTTAATAACATAATCCTTGTCCTTATTGTTTATAACCATAAGAATCATGTCCTTTGGAATTTCGTCATACGTCACTTCGCCAATTTTTATGCCTCTTTGCTTCCCCCTTCCTACAACAGATATCCTTGTAACCGCGGGAAACCCGGCGTCCATAAGAGATGATAAAACTGAGTCCACCTTTTCCGGCCTTATTATTGCTCTCACCATTATCATAAGAATTCCTCCACTTTGTTTTCGTTAATTTGCGATACCATATTCTATTAGCAGCTTTTCCAACTCCTCTATCTCAAGTGGTTTTGGGATAATAAACATATCATTCCCGTCAATTTTTGATGCCAGGGACCTGTACTCGTCTGCCTGTCCGTGTGACGGGTCAAAATCTATTACTGTTTTCCTGTTAATCTCAGCCTTTTGGACCATGTTGTCTCTCGGAACAAAGTGAATCATCTGTGTGCCAAGCTTCTTCGCCAGCTCCTGAATCATCTGCTCCTCATTGTCCACCTTTCTGCTGTTGCATATCAGCCCGCCAAGTCTGACAACCCCGGCTTCAGCAAACTTAACGATACCCTTGCAAATATTGTTTGCTGCATACATCGCCATCATCTCACCTGAGACGACAATGTATATCTCCTCTGCCTTACCTTCGCGGATAGGCATTGCAAACCCGCCGCATACAACATCTCCCAGTACGTCATAGAATACGTAGTCGAGCTCCTCTCTGTCTGCATACGCTCCAAGCTGTTCCAGCATATTGATTGAGGTAATGATTCCCCTTCCGGCGCAGCCAACACCTGGTTCCGGACCGCCTGACTCAACACAGATGGTTCCTCTATATCCGGTTTTTCGGATATCATCGAGAACAACATCCTCGCCCTCTGACCTCAGTGTGTCCAAAACCGTCTGCTGAGAAAGTCCTCCCAGTAAGAGACGCGTTGAATCAGCTTTTGGATCACAGCCGACAACCATAATCTTCTTTCCCATTTCTGCCAGTCCTGCTACGGTGTTTTGGGTAGTTGTCGACTTTCCAATACCTCCCTTTCCGTATATGGCTACCTTTCGCATACCTGTCCTCCTCTGTAAAATTTTCTGAACACATAACATTCAGCACAAGTCGTGCCATAACTTTCACGGAATAGATCAAGCATTGATTTTATCGAAAAAAGTTTAACTTTAAGCATTTAATACTGGATTTTTTGTTCGGGGTATGATATTGTTCAGGTAATATGGTAGTACGTGTATTAACTCAGCGGCTAAATAGACCATTGTTCTGCATCACTGCCGGCCGCAAGGCAGAACAATGTAACATATTTGAACCTCAGCTCATTCAATAATACATATATGTATTATTTTCATTTCTGAAATGATTCAACATTTTAGAAAGTTACACCTGCGTTGACCGCATAAATCAACTGGTTCATTGAAGCATAATATTAAAAAAATATAAATTTTTTCCTATACAGACCCTTGATATAGCAAATTAGCAAAAACCTGGCTTGACAAATTGCACCTTAATAATAAACAATATTAAAAAAAATAACCCAAGTGGAGGATTATCATGGGAATAGCGGCACTCGTACTCGGAATCGTATCTCTGGTATTCTGCTTTTTCGGGCCTTTCGCGTTCATAGCGCCGATAGCCGGTATCGTTGGTATCGTTCTCGGAGCTCTCGCTCGTAAAAACGCGGCGGAAACAAAGGAGCCTACAGGGGCAGCAACAGCCGGTCTGGTAATGTCAATCATCGGTCTCGTTATCGGTGCTATCGTATGGCTTACATGCTTCGCTTGCGCTTCAGCTGTAACCAAAGGAATTGAGCAGGGCCTCAAAGACCCCAATTTCCAGAAGCAGATGCAGGATGCAACAAAAGACCTCGACAAAGCCCTTAAAGAGCTTAACAAGAAGTAGTGCGTCCCTTTTTCAGGTGTGTGGAGGACAACCTTCAGACACCTGAAGCCTTACCTTCTCTCCGTTTTCTTATTCAGCTTGACAGACCCCAATACACCGAAAATAATAACTCAATAGACACCATAAGCCCGGGGGAATCTATGGATATCGGCTCTTTAGTTCTCGGAATACTGGCTCTTTTTTTTACTCTATCGTTCTACTTCTCTCCCCTCGGCATTGTGCTGGGAATAGTAGGTATAATACTCGGGGCTATGGGCAGAAAGTCAGCCCTCGAAACCGGCCTCCCTTCAGGAACCGCGACAGCAGGGCTTGTCATGTCGATAGTCGCGGTTTCTCTCGGGGCGCTTTTTTTTACCGTCTGCGGGGCATGTTTCGGCGCCCTGTTCATGTTGAAATAGCCCGAACACTAAAGCACGATAACGGCAGGTAATTATGCATCCCGTACTCTTTCACTTATCAATATTCGGCAGAGATTTCACGGTGGCCACATACGGCGTACTCGTGGCGGCGGCATCTATTATCGCCTATTCTCTGGCTCTGCGCCTTTCAAGGCACTCCGAGTTCAAGCGCTACATAGTATCCAACTCCCTGCTGATTATAGGGGCCTGCGGCCTCGGAGGGGCCTATATCACTGGAATCCTCATGAACCTGCCGCAGATTCTCGAAACCGGCATAGATAAAGCTGACCCCGCCCTCGTAAGCTGGGGCGGAATTCTCGGGGGAACCGCTGCCGCGCTTGTTCTTGTTAAAAGCTGGAAGCTCAAGCTCGCCCCTCTCGCGGACCTCCTTTCGCCGTCGTACCTACTCGGCATAGGGATAGGGCGCATCGGCTGTTTTTTCGGAGGCTGCTGCTTCGGCGTACACACAGACTGCCCCATCGGGGTGACATTCACCGACCCGATTGCGCCGGCAACCGCTACATTTCAGCCCGTCATACCGACACAGCTCATCAGCGCTGCCTATCTCATAGTCGGCGGCATGCTTTTCGCGGGACTCTACAAAAAAAAGCTTTTTGCTCCAGGTCGGCTATTCGCCTTTTCCGCTATCTTCTACTCGGCCGGTCGCTTTACAGTTGAGTTCTTCCGTAACGACTACCGCATTTTCTTTCATGGTCTCTCAGACGGCCAGCTCTTCTCAATAGCCTTTTTTTGCGGGGGGATAATAACCCTCGCAGTCACGCAACGCCGGAAATCCTCCAAAAATCCCGGCGGTTCGTAACATAAACGTCACACATCGCTCCCATATAAAACAACAGGCATTGAGCATCTATGCCGGGGAGGAACCATGATTAACGAAGGAACAAAAGCGCCCGATTTCACTCTTCCTGATGAGACTGGAGAGAATGTATCCCTCTCCTCCTTCAGGGGCAAAAAAGTAGTGCTGTACTTCTATCCGAAAGACAACACACCCGGATGCACAAAGGAGGCTTGCTCTTTCAGAGACGCCTACGGAGAAATAACCGCGAAAGGCGCGGTTGTAATAGGCATAAGCGCGGATTCACCGGACTCGCATGGCAAATTCAAGCTGAAATTCGGTCTCCCCTTTTATCTCCTTTCAGATACTGAAAAAACCGTCATACAGGAATACGGGGCCTGGGGTGAAAAAAACATGTACGGCAAGACCACAATGGGAGTTATCCGTTCCACTTTCATAATTGATGAAGAGGGAACCGTCGCGAGGGTATTCCGAAAAGTAAAACCCGATGAGCACGCGGATGAGATACTCAAATATCTCTAATTCCAGTCTAACCTTTTGCCGATACACACATGATTGACCGGAGGTAACCATGACAAAGGGAAAAAAGGTTCCATCAAAAACATCGCAAAAGACAAAAGCCGCATCAACAAAAAAGTCTCCCACGTCGGCGGCAGCTAAAACAAAGGCTGCCGGCAAGGGTGCGGCCGTAAGCAAAGCTTCAGCACAGGACAGGAAGCTTGCCGCTGATCTCTCAAAGCTTGTTAAACAGCTTGATAAAACGGAAATCGCCTTCCTGATAAAACAGGCAAAGACGATGCTGTCCAACAAGAAGGTAAGGGAATCAATTCAGGCCCGCAGCGAGGTTGTAAAGACAAGGACCGTCTCTACAGATATCCTCGCGCCCAGGCCTCTCAACCACTCAAAAGTAGAGATCGTGCAGGCAAAGGACAAGTCAAGCTTCGTCATTGTTATCGATACGGTGAGAAACTTCATGTCAAGGGACGAGATGCGGAAGCTTGTAAAGCTCTGCCACGCTGCTGAAGACGCTAACGACGGGGCATCCCGTCTTTTCATCTGGATGACACGCAACCGCACAGATATAATTAAAAACTCCGAGATATCAGGCTCGTCTGACGAAGCCCTCAAAACACTCTGGAACATGGTGGTTGAAACTTATACAACATCGTAAATACCAGATTTTTTATTGACGTATCAGCCCGACGGCATTTCTCTAACACGAGTGGACTTTCCGCCCCAATACATTACACGGCGATGCCCGCCGTGAAACGGAGTTAATCATGAAGAGAATACTGTCGGGGGTACAGGCCTCCGGTACACTGCATATAGGCAACTACTTCGCCATGATGAAGCCGATGATCGAGCTGCAGGACAGCAGCGAGCTCTACTGCTTCATAGCAAACTATCACTCAATGACAAGCCTTCACGACGGCAAGGAACTGGCCAGGAATACCATGGAAGCGGCCCTCGATTTTCTCGCCCTCGGCCTTGACCCGGACAAATGCTGTTTCTGGGTCCAGTCCGACATCCCCGAGGTCAACGAACTTGCCTGGATACTCTCATGCCACACCTCGCTCGGGCTTCTCGAAAGAAGCCACAGCTACAAGGACAAGGTCGCCAGAGGGCTGACCCCGAACACCGGCCTGTACACCTATCCGGTGCTCATGGCCGCCGATATACTTCTGTTCAAAGCCGAACTCGTTCCGACCGGCAAGGACCAGAAGCAGCATCTTGAGATAACGCGGGACATAGCCCAGCGCTTCAACAACACCTACGGCGATATTCTCGTGCTTCCCGACCCGCAGATATCGGATGACATCGCTGTTATTCCCGGTGTAGACGGGCAGAAGATGTCAAAAAGCTACGGCAACGCGATAAACATTTTCGACGACGAGAAGCAGCTCAAAAAGAAGATAATGAGGATAGTGACCGACTCAACACCGGTTGAAGAGCCGAAAAACCCCGACAGCTGCACAATCTTTGCCCTGTACAGGCTCTTCGCGGACAGCGCGCAGGCAGCCATAATGAAAGAAAAATACCTGAAGGGCGGCATGGGATATGGAGAGGCAAAAAAGGAACTGCTCGGGCTTGTAATCGACTACTTCGCACCATACCGCAAGAGGAGAGAAGAGCTGGCCGCAGACCCGGCGGAGGCAGCAAACATTCTAAGAAAGGGGGCCGAAAAAGCCCGCCGGACGGCCTCCCTGACGCTGTCAGAGGTCAAAGAGGCCGTCGGTCTTAAGTACTGTTAACGGCGGTTGGCCCTTATAACATCACGGGCGGCGTCCGATGCCTCCCTGAGGGTAAGCGCCGTTCCCTCAAGGCCGAAAAGCATGAATGCCGTACCGTTCATTTTCCACGCGAGACAGAGCGGCTGCTTCGACTCGGCCGGATACTCAATAAGATCTGCGCTTATACCGTCGATATAAATACCGCTTATTTTTATTCCTGATCCGGCCGCATTCTCTTTGAGAGGGCGTTCCTCAACAGCCTCGTAGAACCCTTCCGGCATTGTTCCTACAACGATCGCGTTTCCGCTTCGGCCCCGCGATGAATAGAACGCGCCGTATGACCTGTACGGTCTGTACTGTGCAAGCTCATTGAATGCGGCTTTGTTCAACACGGCCTTCTCAAGAACAGGGCTCAGCCTGGCCGCGTCACTATCATTTACCGGAACTGAAAGCCCCGCCCCGATTGAGCGGTTTGCGATGAAAAATCCGGCTCCAAGCCTTTCAGGCAGATTAACGCTGTATCCGACAAGATCGGCAATTTCGCTGTGGGGTATTGAGCCGGCGTAACCTCCCACGCTTATGAATGAAACCTCGTCACCCTGCTGATTCTTCACGGCAGTCGCGCACGACAAAAACAGTATAACGGCAAATGCCGCTGCCGGTATTTTTTTACAAAGCATAGCAATCTCCTTTTACTGCCGACAGGTTCTGTTAGAACCGGCAGCTTATTTCGGCAAAGCCCGCGGACATTTCAAAAAGCTGAATGAACATTTTCGCGCAGGCCATCCTCAGGGCTGATTATAAACTCAAATTGCCTGTTAATTTCAATTCATTTTTCGTCAGGGGCGAATATTCACCCGCGGAACGTCATTATCCCCCCTCCAAAAAAGATTTCCCGTCAATCTTAGCTCAGGCCGATGCCGGCAGCATAATTCTTGTATCCTCCTGAGAGGTTATAAACCTCGCTGTAACCCTTAAGAATCAGAATGTTCTGTGCCGCGTTTCCGGATACTCCCTTGTTGCAGTGAGTCACAACCGGGTGCTCCCGGCTGATCTCATCAAGCCTGTCCCTTATTTCGCTGAGAGGAATATTGACCGCGCCCGGAATATGCCCCCTGGCGTAATCCGCCGGGCTTCTTACATCAATAATCTGAATAAGATCTCCGGCACCGACGCGCCGCCTAAGCTCTGCGGGCGTAATAAGACTTCTGCCCCTGTTAATCGCGTTGTCAAGAATCATCCCGGTATACATAACCGGGTCCTTTGTCGTTGAATAGGGCGGCGCGTAAGCCAAGTCGAGGTGAAACAGGTCTTCAGCCTTTGCCTTAAACGTTATGGCAGTTGCAAACACATCAATACGCTTATCCACTCCGTCAGCACCGAAAATCTGCGCGCCGAGAATGCGCCCGGTCTTCCTGTCTGCTACCGCCTTGATCACCATCTGGCTGCTGCCGGGCATATACTCGGACCTGTCCGGTTTTATATTGTGAATCACCTCCGGCACAAAACCAGCCTCTCGTGCATCTCTCTCGGTCAGGCCGGTCATCGCAGCTGTCCTGTCAAAGATTCTTACAATACCTGTTCCGAGAATTCCTCTGAAGCTCAAAGGGCCTCCTGTCATGGCGTCACCGCAGATTCTGCCAGTCTTATTCGCTGTTGAACCCAGTGGACGGTAAAGATATTCGCCGGTGATAAGCGACCTGGTCATAGCGCAGTCCCCGGCAGCATAAACACCTTTTACCGATGTTTCCATGTACTCATCGGTTATGATAGCACCGTTGGACGCCGTCTCAATGCGGGACTTAACGGCAAGCGATGTCTCAGGCCGTGCTCCCGCTGAAATTATGATGAGATCAGCTCTGTGCTCCTTTCCTGACGCGGTGCGGCACAGGCCTGTCTTTTCTATTGAGGTTATATAATCGTCTTTGAAGGTCATTATCCCCCTGCCCCGCAGGTATTCCTCAATGTAGACGGACATGTCACCGTCCATAGCCGGAAGTATCGACGACGCTTTCTCAATAACAGAAACCTCTATGCCAGTTCCGGCGAGGGCCTCCGCCATTTCAAGTCCGATGAATCCAGAGCCCGCTACCAGGGCCGTGCTGACTTTCTTTTTCGAAATGAAGTCTTTAATCCTGTCAGCGTCGCGAACGTTTCTGAGGGTGAAGACAAACTCGAGATCTGTTCCAGGTATCCCGGGAATTACCGGTCTGGCTCCGGTACAGAAGACAAGCCTGTCATAGCTGTCGCTAAAAACCCTGTCACCGGCGATGTCATGGACTGTAACGGTCTTTTTTTTGATATCGACATCGACTACCTCATAACGGTTTTTGATGTCAATGTTGTAGCGTTTTTTAAACCAGGCTGGATCTCTGGGGGTCAGCTTTGCGCGCTCAATATCGGTTCCGATATAATACGGAAGACCGCAGACAGAATAGGATATATCGCTGTCTTTCTCATAGATAACAATCTCTGCATCCTCCGAGTTACGTCTTGCCTTAGCCGCGACTGATGTCCCTGCAGCTACAGCTCCGATAATTACGATTCTCATTTCTTTCCGTCTCCGAAATATTTTTTCTGAAAAAATCTCGCAGCGTAAACAAGGGCCAGAAGCACCGGCACTTCAACAAGCGGGCCTATTACCGCCGCGAATGCTTCTCCTGAGTTTATTCCAAACACCGCAATTGAAACGGCAATCGCCAGTTCAAAGTTGTTGCTTGCAGCGGTAAAAGCAAGCGAAGTGGTTACGGGATAGTCCGCTCCGGCCTTCCTGCCAGTGTAAAAGCTCATAAGAAACATGATAACGAAGTAGAACATAAGCGGTACAGCAATTCGAAGGACATCAAAAGGAATCTTTACGATAAATTCACCCTTCAGGCTGAACATAACAAGTATGGTGAATAGAAGGGCCGCGAGTGTTACCGGGCTGACCGCAGGAATAAACTTGCCGTTGTACCATTCTTCTCCCCGATATTTTATCAGGAAGCAGCGGCTCAGCATCCCTCCGAAAAACGGGATTCCAAGATATATCAGAACGCTCCCGGCAACATCGGCCATGCCTATGCCTACAACCGCGCCTTCCAGCCCCAGAAGCTCAGGAATATAAGCCGCAAATATCCAGGCATACAGGCTGTAGAAGAGTATCTGAAAAATGCTGTTAAAGGCGACAAGTCCCGCCGCGTACTCGCTGTCTCCTCCGGCCAGGTCATTCCACACGATAACCATTGCAATGCAGCGGGCAATACCGATCATTATGAGACCCGTCATATAGTGAGGATAATCGGCAAGAAACAAAACTGCGAGAGCAAACATGAGCAAAGGCCCAATTATCCAGTTCTGAAGCAGCGACAGCAAAAGGACCCTCCAGTTTTTAAAAACTGCCGGGAGGTTTTCGTATTTAACTTTGGCCAGAGGCGGGTACATCATTAGAATCAGGCCGATTGCTATAGGAATATTCGTTGTTCCATAGTTAAAGCTGTTCCAGAAATTTACCGATGAAGGAACAAAATATCCCATGAGGACACCAGCCATCATGGCAAGCAGTATCCAGACAGACAGGAATCTGTCGGCGAATGTTAGTTTTTTTTCATCACAACATATCATACAAATAACCTGTTAAAGTTTAATAAGCATATAGACACCGGCTGCAATGACGAGCAAACCGCACACTCTTTTCATGTAAAGAAGTCCCTTTGATTTTTCATTCCAGTTCAAAACGCGCTGAACCGTCTGAGAGAACGAGCCCGCCAGTACAATTATGATGCAATGGCCCAGAGCATAAGCTGCAATCAACGCCGATGAGTACAGTAAGTTGTCTGAAGCAACCGCGAACGCAACACCCAGCATTGGAGCCATAAACGCGAACGTACATGGTCCAAGCGCAATACCGAAAAACAGCCCCAGAACAAATGCTGCAAAAAGACCTTTACGCTTTATTCCAGGAGTGTTAAAGCCTTTTGACAGAAACGGTATCGGCATTACCCCGAGAAGGTAGAGTCCGAAAATAAGCATAATAGCCGCAACCGCGGCATTCCCGTAAATACCGATATCGCCCATCATTCTTCCAGCAAGCCCGGTAATAACTCCTATTGCCGCGATTGTTATCAGTATGCCTCCGGAAAACAGGGTAGAAACCAGGGCAGCCCTTGAGGTATTCATGCCGCCCTGCGAGTCTATGTAGCCTACAACCAGTGGAATGCTCGCCAGGTGGCAAGGTGAAAAAATAATACTTGCCACACCCCACAAAAACGAAGCAACAACGGCAATGCCCGGGGAGGAACTCAGCATGGCGGAGAGGCCTTCGAAGAGTTCAGACATCATTTTCCGACTCCATGACTCCGTAAAATCTTATCAGCCTGTTCAAAGGGAAGATAGCCTTCGTGCCTGAAAAATTCCTTTCCTTCACTGTCCAGAAACACCTGAGTTGGAATCATTCTTACGCCGTACGCGCTGCCCAGGTCCCTTCCATCAGGAGTCCATACGTCGTGAAACACGACTTTTACCCTGTCAGGATATGTATTCTCAACCTTCTCCATTACAGGCTTCATCATCTTGCACGGAATGCAATTGACGGAACCGAACTCAAGGAAGGTTACTTTATTCTGCTTTTGTTGCTCTCCTGCATTGCCTGTCGCTGACGAAACTTCACTACTTAATGTTTCACCGACTGCTTTTGAATCTTTGCGGGCTGTTGCGTCTTCATTTTTACATCCAGCAACTGATATTGCCACCATAATAGAAAATAAAGTTAAAACTGCTTTCCCGGGAAAAAACATATAATTCTCCTCAATTCATTATTATTGACAGCCCGAGAAGGGCTGATTACTAACTTACTGTTACGATTATATCAACAACACTGTGTATCAAAACCTTCAGACACAATTGTTCCTAAAATCTCCTCTGCCGTCTTATCAGACACCGGTGTAGCCCCCTTTACGTATCCCATTTCTGTCAGAACAAAATATCTTTTTGGTCCTTCAATATTTTCAAATATTTTCCTGCCGCACCCAACCACGCACCCGTCTATGATGATGTTGATATCGGCTGCTGCAGCTGACTGGACATAACCCGACAGTCCAGCCCCGACAGCCGCAAGGCATGACATACGGCACTTTCCCGAATCTCTGAGCAACCTCGCCACTCTGTCGCTCAGCTCACCTACATCTGACGCCCCTGAGCAGGAATATACTATACGCGGTGCCCCTCCGCATGCACAATCAGCCATTTCATCAACCTCCTATGATCTTTTTTAAATCATCCACACCCGGGACCTTACCGGCAAACTTCACTTCCCCGTCAATCGCGAGAGCGGGTGTCATCATTACACCGAAGTCCATAATTTCCTGAATCGATGTTACTTTGACTATTTCCGCATCAAGGGAAAGCTCCTCAACCGCTTTACGCGCGTTCTCCTCAAGCTTTTTGCACTTAGGGCAGCCCGTGCCCAGAACCTGAATTTTCATGATATCCACCTCTATGATTAAAATAGCGAGCCGTAAATCCAGCCCGTAACTGTTGAAAATACTATTACCAGAATAAGGTAAACCACTGTCTTTTTAGTTCCCATTATTCCCTTCAGGACAAGTATGCTCGGGAGCGACAAAGCCGGACCGGCAAGTAGAAGAGCGAGCGCCGGGCCCTTGCCCATTCCGCTTCCGATGAGTCCCTGCATTATTGGAATCTCAGTAAGAGTGGCAAAGTACATGAATGCCCCTGATACCGAGGCAAATAGATTTGACATGATTGAATTGCCCCCGACAGCAGCGTTTATCCAGTCCGACGGAATGAGCCCTTCATTGCCCGGCCTCCCCAGCAGAATTCCTGCCACAAAAACCCCCGCGAAGAGCAGCGGGATTATCTGCTTCGCGAACCCCCACGACGAACTGAACCACTCGCCCGCCTCTGCTTTATCGGTGCTTATTATCACCGAGAGTACCAGCACCGCCGATGTAAACGCGAACAAAGGCTCTTCCGGGAAAATAACTCCAAGAGCAAGCGGAGGCAGCGAAGCAAGGGCTACTTTGAACGGCGAAAGGCCGTACCACAGAACAAGAACAACCGCAAAGGCTGCCGCCGCCGCAGATGTAATAATCCACTTATAGGAATAGAGAAAGCTCCAGACAACTCCGGTCTCATCGGCCGGGCTGAAATTTGCTGCTACGAGAATAAGTATCATGAGAAAGAAGAATATTGCGGTCTGTTTCAACGGCCTTCCCTGCTCAGAGTCTCCTGCTACAACAGATTTTGCTGCCTGCTGTTTTTCTTCTTTTCGGAAGATCAGGCTCATTGAAAGCCCTATAGCGATACTGAAAAGTACAGCTCCTGCGGCCCTTGCGGCCCCAAGCTCAAAGCCGAGCACCCTGGCGGTCATGATTATAGCGAGAATGTTTATAGCCGGTCCCGAGTACAGAAAAGCGCTGGCCGGGCCTATGCCCGCTCCCCTCCTGTAAATTCCGGCGAACAGAGGGAGCACTGTACACGAACATACAGCAAGAATAGTCCCCGAAACCGAGGAAACCCCGTAGGCTATGTATCTGTTCGCTCCGGCCCCCAGATACTTTATCACCGACTCCTGGCTCAAGAAAACCGATATGCCTCCCGCAATAAAAAAAGCCGGGACAAGGCATAGAAGAACATGCTCCCTCGCGTACCATTTTACAAGCTCCAGTGCTTCAAACAGTGAGCTGTCAAATCTCGCGCTGCCTACCGGCAGATTGTACAATAAAAGAAATACCGCTCCCAAAACGAGCAGAGGCTTCCATTCATCTTTCCACATTTTGTGCTCCATATATTATTCAATCAATTCGCTTATATTTCAGCTATCGCGAACCCGCAGTGTGTTGAAAATAAGCGTTCAAACCCGAACAGGACCTGCATCTTATCATTTTCAATCCATTAGCCGGGATACAGGCATGACTGTTATTTTGCTATTTTGCCTTTTACGAAAATACCGGCTAAAAAAATCAGCATACCCTGCAAGACCTCACCGCCTCAACTGACTCGCCGATCCTGTTTTCAATTATGTTCTCAATACACCCGATGAAATCCATCAGACAGCTGACCTTTAAACTATATGTGATGGTATTGTCGTGATTCTTTTTATCGCTCACAAGCCCGGCATTTTTCAGAATACTCAAATGCTTGGATACAGTGGAGATATGTGATCCCGCGTACTTCTGAATCTCGCAGACGCACAGGTCTCCCTCGGACAGCAGTTTGACTATTAAAAGTCTCGTGGGGTGAGATATGGCCTTCAGGACTTCAGAGGTCAGCCTGTTCATCTCTGTATTATATGCTTTCATATTTTCCATAATAGCCAAATACAATAAAAAGTCAACTTGTTTTTGAGGGATAATCATGAATAGTTTTTCACAACATCATCGCTGGTAAGAACAGCAATAAGAGGCAGCTCGACTGCTACGATTAAAGCCCTGATTATGAACGCGGCAAGGGACACTGCGCCTGAAGTATCCGGAAGCAGGAAGTAGTTTGCCACAAAAACAATGCCGGCAGCAGCATGAATGTCCATTATCAGAAGCTGCAGCTTTCTGGCTCTGTTCCTCCTCATCGCGAGCCGTATGATCTGTACTGAATACAGAAGTGTAAGCAGTATACCGGCCGTCAGCGCGGCAGACTTGCCATAGAGGATGAGGAGGGCCGACGAGAGGTAGAATATTTCAAAATAGTACAGCGTTGAGATATAGGGCAGGAATCCGGGCGCCAATCCGGCAAGCCTGCGAAGCTGTATTCTGAGAAATGAAGTGTTGACTGTCATGCCTCTATTCTTCGCGGCAATTATTTCTTGTCAATAATAACTTTTCGTGAAACAGTGACAGAATCCCTCTTTCAGCAGGCCTCATCCCCGGGAAATAAAAATAAAGATAACTAAAATGGAAAACACACTGCTTGAACTTACAGTACCCGACGACTATCACCTTGAGAGAATCGACAGGGTAATTACTCAACTTCTCGAAATTGACATGTCGAGAAGCTATATCCAGAAGCTGATTAAAACGGGGGATATCCGCGTCAATGGGGAAACCGTCAGGGCCAACTACAAGGCTAAAACGGACGACTCTATTTCTGTGAACATACCGGAGCCTGAAGAGATAGATGTTACTCCTGAAGATATTCCGCTCGAAATCATCTACGAGGACGACTTTATCGCTGTAATAAACAAGCAGCCAGGCCTTGTAGTGCATCCAGGGCCAGGAAACTGGGACGGAACTATGGTAAACGGCCTGCTCTACAGGCTCAAGAACCTCTCAGGAATAGGCGGAGCCCTCAGACCAGGGATTGTGCACAGACTCGACAGAGACACTTCGGGCCTCATGGTGGTTGCCAAGAACGACCTTGCGCATTCATCGCTTGTTGAACAGTTCGCTTCAAGGAAGGTTGTAAAAAAATACGCTGCTGTGGTAACCGGACGCCCTCATGAGCCTCATGGTATAATTGACGCACCTATCGGGCGTCACAGGGTCTACCGGCACAAGATGACCGTAACCGAATCGGGAAAAGAAGCAGTGACCGAATATGATATTGTTAAAATGTGGAACACAGGAATACGCATTTTCAGCCTTCTCGATGTGAGAATTCACACCGGGCGGACTCACCAGATCAGGGTTCACCTCTCGTCAGAAAGCAATCCCATTGTGGGAGATCCCATATACTCCAAGAAATGGGAGAAACACAGGGTTCCATATCTGCTGCTCGCGTCTGTCTACCTGTCATTCCGTCACCCCGAGTCAGGTGCCATGCTCGAGTTTAAAGCGGACCTTCCGGAACACATGAAGGAGTTTCTGGGAAGACTCAGCGATTGTGAAGTAATCTCGAATTTTTGAGGGGGGCTTGACTATCTCGATGTTCCTACCCCTCCGCCTCGCAGGCCCGGCACATCCCCTGGAACAGGGGATGATATTGTCTTTGGGCTCAGACCAAGGGGATACTTAGAAAACTGGCACGCGCAGTGTGACTGAGGGGGGGCATCTCAGCCTGTGACCACGAGAGTTGATATTTCAATGAAATCATCTATCGATTAATCAAAAAGTATCTTTAACAACTCTTCTTTTGTTAAATCAAAATGTTCAGCAATATCGTGAAGGATCGCATTAAGTGTTCCCACCCTGATTGGGCGATGATTCGGAATAGTTACATGGTGAATTCCATTCTCAATTGTAGTAAGTCTGATATGACTGCCGCTCTGTCTTGTCTGCACATACCCAAAAGACCCGATCATTTTTATAAGCTGGTCAGCATCAATGTTTCTCGGTATTTTCAAAGTGCTATTGCCTCATCCCTAACATAGTGAAGCCGTATAATCTTCGGAACATTTTCTTCAAAGTGGCATTTTATTGCATCCCTGATGTTTTCTTTTACAACATCCATGGTGTCGCCATCTGTAAATATTGAATAACCAAGGGCCCTTGCTTCATATCCCCCCTCTGGAGAATCTTCAATATAAAAGATAATTTCCTGTTCCATTGATAAACCTTTATAAAATCATTATTGAATTTTTACTGTAAAATAACCATTCAACTGTCAATTGTCAATAGCTTTTATTATCACTGGTTTCGCTAACTGCTTTACATCTAAGAGTTCCTGCGAACTGTTTCACTTTTTTAGGGGAGCTGGCACGCATAGAGAGACTGAGGGGTACTAATAGAGTTGCCAGAGGTCGAAGACTGCTATATTAAGAGAGCAGTTGAATGAAGAAGGCATAACAAATTATGATCTTCGAGATTAGCCAGGTCATTATTTACTGATACGGGCATGCTGACCTCCATGCCCGTATCAGATGGGGATACTAAATATTCTCAGCCACGGCCTTTCCGAACTCGGAGCATTTCAGAAGGGTTGCTCCCTCCATCTGTCTTTCGAGGTCGTAGGTCACCCTCTTCTGATCGATGGTCTTCTCAAGGGCGCGGATGATTCCGTCGGCTGCCTCAGTCCATCCCATAAATCGAAGCATCATTTCTCCCGACAAAATAAGCGAACCGGGGTTGACCTTGTCCTGTCCGGCATACTTGGGCGCTGTGCCGTGCGTAGCCTCAAAGACCGCCTCACTGTCTCCAATGTTCGCTCCGGGTGCCATGCCGAGTCCTCCGACCTGTGCCGCGAGAGCGTCGGATATGTAATCTCCGTTAAGATTAGGAGTGGCGAGTACATCGTACTCGTCAGGCCTTAGAAGGACCTGCTGGAACATCGCGTCAGCGATTCTGTCCTTGATTACGATTTTGCCCTCGGGCTGCTTTCCTCCGAAATTGTCCCAGAGCTCAGCCTCGGTGATAGTAACATCGCTGAACTCCTCCTTCGCCAGCTCATATCCCCACTCCTTAAAAGCTCCCTCAGTGAACTTCATGATGTTACCCTTGTGAACGAGAGTAACGCTTTTTTTATTGTTGTCTATGGCGTATCGAATAGCCTGGCGAACCAGGTTCTTTGTGTTCGTGATGCTTATCGGTTTTATTCCGATGCCTGTATCAGCAGGAATACTTCTGCCCATAGTGCTGTTGAGAAAATCAATCACCCTGGAGCACTCGTCTGTGCCCTCCTTCCACTCTATTCCAGCGTAGAGGTCCTCCATGTTCTCACGGTAGATTACCATGTCCACCTTCTCGGGCCTTTTCACCGGACTGGGCACTCCGGTGAAATACCTCACCGGCCTGACGCAGGCGTAGAGCTTAAGCTGCTGACGCAGTGCAACGTTTATGCTTCTGATTCCTCCGCCAACGGGCGTGGTCAACGGGCCCTTTATTGCTACCTTGTACTTTTTGATATCCGAAAGGGTCTGTTCGGGAAGCCATTCGCCTGTCTCGTTGAATGCCTTTTCGCCAGCTAAGATCTCCTTCCACTCAATCTTCCGCTTACCGCCGTAGGCTTTCTCGACAGCAGCATCCAAAACTATCCTTGTGGCATTCCAGATGTCAGGGCCTGTACCGTCTCCCTCAATGAAAAGCACCACTGGGTTATCGGGCACATCAATTTTTCCGTTCTCGTATTTAATTCCGTTCATTTGATCTCCTCGCATTTTAAGTTTTTAGCATGCCGGATTCGACAATGACAGAAAACGCAATTCCCCGATTTTTGTCAAATTCAAAAGGGTGACAGGACAGGCGGCTTTGAACAGTTCAATTCATCCAATCCCTCGTATTCGACGCAAATCTCATTTGTTGCTTTTTAACATTTCTTCTAATATTTTAATACATGATTCCTATAACTTGATCCGAAGAAATAATAAAGCTGGGCAAAGTTCCCAGTTCTTGCAGAGGCTGATTATGTTGTTTTTATCCATCATTACCCGCAATGGAGATTGTTATTGCAAGGAATTCCCTTAAGGCTATGGAAAGCTATGCCGGCAAATTTCTGGTAGGGCATCCGAACCCGGGTACAATCAAAAAGCTTAACAGATAGAAATCAGACATCCTCAAGGAGGCCCTCACATGAAACTCTTTCCCGTAAGGTCAGGAAAAAAACTCGGATCGCCTCCCGGCGTAATTATACATGTCGGAGAGGACAGGACCGAGCCAGTCCGAATCAGCAGACTCTGCTACGATGAAAGCGGTTTTACCGAAGAGCAGGATATATCTCTTCCGGAACTCCTTGAGAACGAAAACCATCACCGTATTAAGTGGATTCAGTTCGACGGTACTCATAATGTAGAACTCATCGCACGGATTGGCGCCCGATATTCAATAGATTCCATGGTACTCGAAGACATTGCCAATTCCTACGAAAGGGCTAAATGCGACGATTACGGAGATTATATTTATATCGTAATGAAGATCCTCACATTTAACGAAGCAAAGGGAGATATTGAAAAGGAGCAGGTCAATATTGTCTTCAATGATAAAACAGTAATATCATTTCAGGAAAAGCAGAGTAATGCGTTTGAGCATATCACATCACGAATCAGGAACCCGAAGGGGACAATAAGACGCGAAGGGGCTGACTATCTTGCCTACAGCATAATGGACGGAATCATTGATCATTATTTTGTTGTTCTTGAAAAGACAGGGAGTCTTATTGAACAGCTCGAAGAGGAGCTCCTGTACATGCCCGGCAGACGGACTATGGCAAAGCTCCACAGGCTTAAAAGAGACATGCTCGCTGTGAGGAAAACTGTCTGGCCTCTCCGTGAAATGATCAGCCAGCTTATGCGTTCAGAAAACGCGCTGATGAGAAAAGGCACAATGCCCTACATGCGAGACCTGTATGACCACACGATTGAGGCCATTGACACCGTTGAGATTTACCGGGAATTTCTTTCAAGCATGACGGACATCTATCTTTCAAGCGTGAGCAACAAAATGAACGAAATCATAAAGGTCCTTACGCTTATATCTACAATATTCATTCCTCTTACTTTTATTGCGGGTGTTTACGGTATGAATTTTGCCAACATGCCGGAGACCAAATTCAGATACGGATATTTCATCTGTCTCGCGGTAATGGGTGTTGTCGCCGGCGGCATGGTTGTATTCTTCAAAAGAAAGAAATGGCTGTAATGTATACTTCCGAATGGACTCGTGTTTCAGCATGTAGATTATTAAGAGAGAGTGTAAAAAGATTTGTGTAAATAGCTATATTATTAATCAATAGATAAGGAGAAAAATATGGCTATGGACAAAGATGCAATCATTAATGAATTGCTTGAGGATGTGGATTTTAAGGCACTGACACCTGAACAGATTACCGGGAAAGACGGCCTTATTCAGCAATTAACCAAAAGGATTATCGAAACAGCGATGAAAGCTGAGATGGCAGAACATCTTGGTTACGACAAAAATGAAAGATCAGCAGGCAAAAGCACCAACGCTCGTAATGGTCGAAGTAGCAAGAAGCTCTTAACAAACAATGGTGAAATTCTAATTGATATTCCTCGAGACCGTAATGCTGAATTCGAACCCAGAATAGTAAAGAAGCATCAAAAACGATTCGAGCTGTTTGATGAGAAAATCATATCGATGTACGGGTTGGGAATGACAACCAGAGATATTCAGGGCCATCTTGAAGATATCTATGGAGTAGAGGTTTCCCCTGACCTGATCAGCACCGTCACCAATGAGATAATAAAAGATGTTCTGGAATGGCAATCCCGTCCACTTGATCCTGTGTACCCTATAGTGTATTTTGACGCTATCGTGGTCAAAGGCCGAACTGACGGCAAAGTATCAAATAAATCAGTGTATACGGCTATTGGGGTCAATATGCAGGGCAAAAAAGAAGTTCTAGGCTTATGGATTGGCGATTCAGAAGGAGCTAAATTTTGGCTTCAGGTTGTAAATGAACTTAAAAATCGAGGAATCGAAGATGTCTTCATCGCTTGCATGGATGGACTGAAAGGGTTTCCAGATGCGGTTAATGCCGTATTCCCAGAGACCAGGATTCAGCTGTGCATAGTTCATATGATACGCAATTCAATAAAATATGTATCATGGAAAGAACGAAAGGCGATATGTACCGATCTGAAAAGCATATATTCTGCCCCTTCCGAAAAGGCTGGTTTGGCTTCGCTTGATGAATTTTCTAAAAAGTGGGATGGTAAATATCCGATGATTTCAAAGTCATGGCGAGCCAATTGGGAAAACCTCAACGAATTTTTCGCTTATCCGGCAGATATTCGAAAAGCAATTTATACTACCAACGCAATTGAATCCTTGAATTCAAGCCTACGGAAAGTAACCCAGAAAAGAGCGGCATTTCCTACAGATGATTCAATCTTTAAGGTGCTGTATTTGGCATTGACGAAAGCCGAGAAAAAATGGACTATGCCAATCAGAGATTGGGGTGCTGCTATCAACCAGTTCGCAGTATATTTTGGAGACAGAGTACCATTATAATCAAAGGCTATTTACACAAAACATCTGATACTCTCTATTAAGACCCTGATTTATGATCAACTGTTTTGGAAAACAAAGAGCCCGGCCCTTTAAAGGCCGGCCTCATTGCAGAAATTACTTCACGACAATGTCAAATGCACTTGCTTGAACTCCTTCTTCGCCAAGAGGGTGCCACTCTCCGTTCTTCCAGTAACCGGCGTAAGAGGCGGATGCGGAACCGGTTAGACTACAAAAATTTTCAAAACTTGAACCAACAATGTAAATATCACCATTATGTTCTACCATTCCTCGCGCCATTGAAGTCCCTCTCGGAGTCTCAAGTTCAAACCATTCTCCATTCTTCCAGTAACCTGAAGTTATTTCCGAATAACTTTCAACTATTACCTCAGAATATGCACAAACATAGACATCATCATTAACTACTTCTATCCCCGTGATAATCGTAAGTATTACATCTTCACAAAACGGGTTAGTCAATGTAACCCATTCATCGTTCCTCCAATAGCCAGTAAGATAATCACCATCCTGGTTTCTACACCATCCTGCCGTATAAATATTATCGTTATATTTCCTTACTACCCACAGACTGCCATTGATTAATTCTCCAGGTATAGACAGCTGTACAGGCTCTGTGTTTAACCAGTAAACTGGGAAAACATGATTATCGCCGGCAGCTATAACATTATCATTTTCAACGATTATTGAGTTAATCTTCCCGTTGGCATAAGATTCACCTTCAATATCAGCAGGAAATATTACCTCACCGTTTATCCAGTAACATGCTGTAGACCCCGATGCGCCTGCACAATATATTTTATTGTTGTGAACTTCAATATCTGATATATGCCAATATTCATTTGGCTCATTGATCTGAACCCATTCATTGTTGACATAGTATCCCGTTTTATAGTTTTTACCACCGTCAGAACTTTCATAACCCGCCATATAGATCGAATCTTCATACACACATAATGAATAAGCTCTGCCAATTTTCCATGAATCTGAAACCGGAAGGTTATTCCACTCACCATCATGCCAGTAACCCATATTTCCGCCAAAAGAACCTAAAACAAACACTCCCTCAAGTGGCTCAACCTGTTCCGGCCCGCTTTCTGACGGAGTGTTATCTGAATCCGAATCGCATGATAAAATCATAAACATAGCTGATATAATTAAAACTGAAATTTTCATATTCTATCTCCTTTTAAGCATATTAATGTCCATTCAACTGAGGAATAACCCCCACAGCACACCAGGCGGAAACCACGTTGTCCATATAATCGTCAAACCCCTCAAGATAAAAGAGATATGAAGCAAGCAACCACGCGTCTGCTGACTCCTGGAAATCCGCGTTTGAAGTCAGCAGGTTGCAGTTTGAGTACATAGCGATCGCGCCGGCATTCTGGACTCCAATTCCGGTAACATTGTACGCCTTGCCGCCCGGACAGTCGTAGTTTATACCGCTGCCGCCATCACTGAGAAGATAGAAGGCGAAGTTCTGGACAACAGCTCTTGCATGATAGTCGGGGGCGCTTGTGAATACATTACCATTGAATTTTTGACGTTCAGCAATTGAGATTCTTTGATGACAATCGTTTGCCGGTTTTTTTCAACATAACTTTAGCAGTAATCATGTTCAGCCTTGTTTACGGAAACATCAACGCGAACAGAAATTCGGCGTAAGCACCTATGAGGCTGCCGGCCCGCAAGGGACCGGCTGAGATGAGACTCACTTCACAACTATATCAAAAGCTAGCGCATCTTCACCCTCAACTCCCAGTTCGTTCCAGTCTCCGTTCTTCCAGTAGCCAGCATAGAAAGAAGGGTGACTGGTATATGAATAGTTGTAATTACTGTAACATCCTCCGACAATGTAGATATCTCCATTGTGTTCGACCATAGCCTCTGCCTTCGGGGTACCATACGACGATTCGAGGTCAAACCATTTACCATTCTTCCAGTATCCAGATGAATAATTTAATATTGTAATAGAATGAGCAGATTCCACATATACCTGAGAATAAGCACAAACATAAACATCATCACCTGAAACAGCAATACCGGTAATAATAATTATTCTCCCATCAGAATTGGGATTAGGAAGAGCTACCCATTCATCATTTTTCCAGTAACCCGTAAAATAATTACCTTCTACATCATGGCATCGGCCCGCAGCGTAGATATCTCCATTGTGCATAATTACTGTTTCCAAACTCCCCACACCATCAATTGAAAGGC
Organism: Spirochaetota bacterium; assembly: GCA_963663865.1. GTDB lineage: Bacteria > Spirochaetota > UBA4802 > UBA4802 > UBA5550. Next base: position 1,101,960 of record OY760686.1, on the reverse strand, counting down.
TTATTAAATTTTTATTTTTAAAGTAAACTGGTTTTGTAGATTGAACGGCTCCATAAATATTGTTATTATTTGACATTATACATGTTATTTCCATGTACGGATCCAGCTTGTAAAGAACACTACTATTGTCAAAATCATCCAAATATATTAAATCATTGTTTTTCCAATAACATGCTTCATGATTTAAATGTCCGGCAAAATAAATATCTTCATCTGATGAAGTCACAGAAAACACTCCAGCACTAGCTATGGGTTCAGCAGTGTAAAGTGGTTCCCATTCCAAATTCTTCCAGTAACCGGGCACATGTACAAAATTGTATTGATTATAAGCGTATCTGTAACCTCCACCAATATAAACATCATATTCTGTAATATAAATTGAATCACCAGAACAGCTATCTGCTCCAACAGGCACCTCACACTGGTTCCATTCCCCATCATGCCAGTAACCCACGTTCCCATCTACAGAGCCAAGAACAAATACTCCCTCAAGTGGCTCAACCTGTTCCGGCACGGATTTGCTTGTGTCCGAATCACATGATATAAGCATAAACATAGCTGATATAATTAAAGCTGTTATTTTCATATTCCATCTCCCTTTAAGCATATTAATGTCCATTCAACTGAGGAATAACCCCCACAGCACACCAGGTAGAAACAACATTATCCAGATACCAGTCCATCCCCTCAAGATAAAAGAGATATGAAGCAAGCAACCATGCGTCTGCTGACTCCTGGAAATCCGCGTTTGAGGTCAGCAGGTTGCAGTTTGAGTACATGGCTATCGCGCCGGCATTCTCGACCCCTATTCCTGTCACATTATACGTTTTCCCGCCCGGACAGTCTTCGTTGATACCGCTGCCTCCATCGCTGAGAAGATAGAAGGCGAAGTTCTGAACACCGGCTCTTGCAAAGATTTTATATGAGCTTTCATTATTTACTATGAGTAATTCAGTGAGGAAAAATGACATACTTTTTCAGACATTATATATAGATTCTGAAAAAATGAAATTGATTAAGCTGACATCATCCCCACCCATACCAGACAATAATGACCGCAAAAAGCACAATGCCCTGACGGAATAATTCGCTGTTCAGGGCACAGGTCCTCATTTCTTTTGTTGCGAAAAATCGCATGTTTTAATATGATATCCATAGGAGAAAACTAACATGATTAAACAGGCTTCAATAATATTCGGCTGCCTTCTGGCCGGAGAGGGAATCAGAAAGCTCTTCGGACTCTCGGTGCCGTCAAGCGTCATAGGAATGCTTCTGCTGACTCTGCTACTGCACTTCAGGCTGATAAAGCCGCATTCCATAAAGTCAATATCCGATTTCTTTATCAAAAACATGGCCTTCTTCTTTATTCCGCCGGGAGTCGGCATACTCTCATATTTCGGCCTGATCAAAGATGAAATTGTGCCTATCGCCGTATCGTCGTTTTTCAGCACGCTGATCGTCCTTGCGGTGGTGGGGCTTATTTATCAGAAGGCGGGTAAAGATGATGCATGATTTTCTCAGAAGTGAGGTTTTCTCCATTACGCTCACGCTGCTGCTCTACCTCTCGTTCAAAACACTGCACGGGCGCTTCAGCTATTTCTTCCTGAACCCTATTCTCCTGACTACCATAGCTCTAATAGCTTTTCTGCTCGGAACAGGAGTTACCTATGAAGAGTACAACAGGGGCGGAAGCTATATCGGTTTCATGCTTCAGCCCGCGGTTGTCGCGCTCGGGCTTCCGCTGTACTTCCAGCTGCAGACCATCAAAAAAAACGGTTACGGTATCATTTTGACCATGCTTGCCGGAAGCATTACGGGAATCGTATCGGTTATTGTGCTCGCAAAGGTATTCGGAGCTTCCAGAGAGATAATACTCTCACTCGCTCCAAAGTCGGTCACGACGCCCATCGCGATGGACATTGCCGACACACTGGGAGGCATACCTCCGCTGACCGCGGGCATTGTGCTGACTGTAGGAATTCTCGGGGCAATAATGGGAATCTCGTTTCTGAAGCTTATACGCGTTAAGAAGCCGGCGGCCATAGGGCTTGCCATGGGAGCGGCCTCACATGGCCTCGGGACAGCAAGGGCCGCCGAACTCGGCGAAGTGCACAGCGCTTACGGCGGGCTCGCCCTGGCACTGAACGGCATCCTTACGGCGCTGTTCTCGCCGTGGATCGTTAAGCTGCTCGGATACGCACAGTAACCAAAATTGAAAAGGGAATGACTTCCCGGCATCCCCTTTTCAAAAAACCGCCTGTTGTGTTATTTATTACACAGCGGAACTATCTTGTATAATTCATAAAAAAGTTGTAAATTCCTGCGGCTGCGTCGTAATCATTGTTCCAGTGCCCCAGATAACTTCCGTCCCATCCACCAAGATTTGAGGGATCCATGGCCATACCGCCCATATACGAAGGAAGCCAGTGTCCGCCGTTAACTACTTTCAGATAGAAAAGATCGTTTCCTGCGCTGCTTTCCCAGACATACTGTTCAATATATGAGTTGGCGTCCTCTCCCTGAAATACTTCCGTTACAGTGTCAGGAAGAGCTGTCATTTCACCGTCCCCAGTCAGGCCGTTCCTTATCTTAAGGTATTCAATACTCGCTGCCTGAGAAACATTTTTTATTGTACCGGTATCAGTTCCATCCGGATCGACAAGCGGGTCAGCCGTTCCTGTTATGACCATATACGGAAGCGGCTGGGCATCCTGGAATTGAGCGACGAAATCCTGCGCTACCTGCATTATGACAGGCGCGGCAGCAGCGAATTTACCCGGAATAAATGTTGATAGGGCAAAAGTCATTGCCCCGCCCATGGATGTTCCTGTAACATACACCCGGTCCGGATCGCCGTTCATGTTTCCCAGCATTGTATTAATCAGATATGAAATATAACCTATATCATCGACCTCATTAAGAGTTTCATAAATCGAACTGAGGTCTCCATACAGCTGGTTCCACGACAGTGTTGATTCAGCACTGCTGCCGGTCGATTCAGGAAATATTATGATAGTTCCATCATCGTCTGCCAATGTCTTCATGCTTCCATAAGTCTGAATAATACTGCTTACATCCTGATTGAAACCGTGAAGCACAACAATTACCGAATGAGAAGCTTCTGAATCAAAATCAGCAGGGACATAATAAAAAAATCTTCGCTCTATTCCATCATACTCAATGGTCATTTCGTTATCCTGACCGGCAGTATAATCCAGTTCAAAATACGGGTATTCAGTCTCAGTCTTTCTTGTAATATTCACAGTGTAGGTTTTTACGTTTCCATCCACATCAAGAACGTCAATTTCCACCGCATTCGATCCTTCTCTCAAAGCGACAAGACCCGCATGCTCACCGGATTGAACCCCGACTCCGTTGACCTCAATCGCACTTGCGGAATCATCACCAGAAGGAGTAACCCTAAATTTTTCGGCAAAATAGTCAACTGAGGTACTGTACTCAGTAATGGCCGGATTAAACGCTGGAGTAAGTTTCCCCGGCCCAATTCTAAGTGCCGAAAGGCTTGCAGCACCGGGTGTAATGCTGCTGTTATCATCATCACCGCATGACGAAAAAACTGAAACACAGAAAAAGACACCGAAAATTAAGATGCTTTTCGCCAAATAATCGAAAGACGCCGCAAGACATTGAAAGAATTTCATTGAAAATCCTCCTGGTAAATATTAATTTTATTCTGGATATTACGCTTCGGTAATCTCCACCTGAACCTGATCAGCCTGAAATGCAATAGTCAAGCTATATAACCCTATGAAATATTCTAACGTGAAAACCATATTACTGGCCGCAGCCTTAGCCGCCATGTTGCCCTTTGCGCATTCACAGGGAGCCGTCTACCCTGACAGATACTTTCCACATTCAACAACCGGTTTTCTTCCAAACATGAACAACGGCATACTGACTGCCCTCGCCGGTTTCGGAGAATTCTCAAGATACTCAAGTTCAAAAAGCGGCGATTACCGATACGGGTCACGCGCTGGAATTTCCGTTTCTCTCTTAACACTGCACAGCATTGACCTGACTTTCCGCACAGACGTTGAACTGGCAGCCGACCGTCACAGTAAAATCGGGTACAATCCCCGATCCATTTTTTGGGACGAGGCTTTCGCTCTTTCCTACTCAAAAGGAAACCTTTTCATCAGAGGCGGCTACTATCACCGCTGCAAACACGATATTGACAACCTTGAGCTTCTCTCTGAGCGTGGCGAACATTATTCCAGGGTCATAATTTACGACAGCGCAATGGCCGAAGCGGCACTACACTCTTTATGCCCGGCATCCGGAATTGGGCTTTACGCCTCCGTGCGTGCCGACGGTTTTACTGTTTATGAAGACGACAGACAATACGGAAGTATAACATCTGATGTGATAGAGACAAATGGCGGGAAACTCTCCGTCTCCTCGGAAATCACCGCAGGTGCTGACTACAAAATTGCGTCCGGGTTTCTAATACGTCTTACGGGAAAATACTCTCTCTTTTTTTACAAAAACGGGTCGGTTAAATCGGACTTTAGCGTGGAATTATCGGGGGGATATCAGGGGAAGGGGGCAGTGTTTTCCCTTTTCATGCGTTACGAACAGCTACACGATAACTTTATTGCGCCCTCCGCTCCGTCAGACAGGCTTATGCTGATTGGGATCAGAGCGTCAAGCAGCTGATCCTCTACATCTGCCTGAACATGTCAGGATCGACTCTGTCGTAGACCCTGAAGCTGATAAAAATCTCGACCAGATCCGGGTCAAGATAGCCCTTGTCAGCTTCCTCCCAGAGAATGTCGAGTATCTTCTCCCTGGGGACAGCCTTCTTGTAAGGCCTGTCCGGTGATGCAAGGGCGTCGTAGATGTCCGCGATTGCCATCATCCTGGCCTGGACAGGGGTGCTATCGCGTCCCTTCAGCCCGTCGGGATATCCCTTCCCATTAAGTTTTTCATGATGCCTCAGTGTTATTTCTGGAATATTTTTGTATCCCGAGGGCCATGGAATCTTCTTAACGAAGTTATATGTGTGAACGACATGAGTCTCTATCTCGCGTCTCTCTTCCGGATTGAGGCTCCCTCGTCTTATCGAAAGATTGAGTCTGTCGACGTCGGTTATCACCTTCATATCGCTGCCTTCGACAGTGACGCATTCCATCCCTGCCATATCGGAGAGTACAGCATCCAGTACAACTTCCGGATCTTCCTCTGTGACTGCCGGTTCATTCAGCCTGATCAGTCTTCCCTTTATTTCAAGTATCTTCTCAAGCATACTGAGCTTCTCATCAACAAGCTTGTTGATCTTCTCTCTGTCATCACGCGGCACACCGGCAATTCTTTCGGTAAACTGTAATTCTACGCATCTGTACAGATAATCAAGCCTTATCATCAGATTTTCAAAGTCGCGCGGGAAAAGTTTCTTCTCTTTTCTGAAAATAGCAAGGTCGATATAAACCTTTCCGAAGTCATGGAGAAGCGCCGCGAACTCAAGCTCTCTGATCATAGTAGGCGTAAAGTAAATATCCTTGAGATAACCTTCATGAATGCTGTTCACGGCAAAAGCCATCTGTTTGCATATCTCTGCTACTCTGAACGAATGGCCTGAAGTCGCCGGGTCACGGGATTCTATAGCCTTTACCGAAGCCTTAACGAACTGCTCGAACTGAAGCTCTATCTGCTTGATCATCCGGTTGTTTTCAATAGCTATGGCTGCCTGCCCGGCAATCGCCTCAAGAATTCTGTTGTACTTTTGGTCAAAGGCGACCACATAACGGTCAAAATCATCCGGGGTAATCAGCATAATGCCGTAGGCTTCGTTGCCTTCAGCTTCTCCGGATGAGTTTCCTGACTCCTTGCTGTTAATAAGCTGAATAACACCGATAACCTCATCCTGGTAGTTGCGCATTGGAACAACGAGCATCGACCGCGTTAGGTAGTTGTGCTGTATATCAATTGATGAGTTGTGGGTAAAGGGAAATTCTCCGGTTTCGCTCAGCCTGTAGACATCAGGAATATTGAGCACCTCGCCCGTAACGGCAACATATCCGGCTATTGAGTTCTTGTCCATGGGCATAACGAACTCGTTAAGGGGAAGCTCCCTTGAAAAGGTATGCGATGTTTTAAACCGAAGCCTCTTTCCACCCTCAGGATTATCCTCGACAAGATAGATGCTTCCCGCGTCCGCTCCGGTAATCTTTTTACTGAGAAAAAGCATTAGAGTAAGAAGCTTCTCGGGGTCCTTCTCGTTAGACAGGGCCCTTCCTATGTTTATCAGGTCCTCCTGGTCGCGGCGCGTGTCCTCGAGACCAAGCCTGTACTCCTCGGCTCTTTTTAGGCCTCTTGAAACTGTCTCCATAAAACGGAAAGTCCTTTCGACTATAAAGCGCAGCTCCGCCTTTGAAACAGGACCCGTACGCAAATCGGAGATGTTTTCCGGAAAGCCGCCCGGAAAAACACTGTGCTCTCCATCGCCGCTGAAGAGCACAAACGCACTGATCACATCGCCATTAGCATGCGTCTCAAGCCTGCCCTGAATTACAGGGTATTCTTCAACACTACAAAAAACAAGAACGTAGGGACTGTCCTCTCCGATTGCAGACTCCGCGAAGTATCCGTCTATTTCTGACGGACCTATAACGCGAAAATCAGAATACTCCGGAACATCGGCATATTTTTGAGCGCCTGAAGTTAATATGATCTGTTTATTCATCTATTTACCAGCAGTATAATAAATATACATTCGTCCCTGTCCGTCAATAAATAATTGCGGAGGCAGTATAATTAATTTAATATATAAAATCTCCTGTTGTATTCTTTTTTTTCAGAGACTGTAAAAAATGATCAAAATTCCGGAGGTCAACAGACACTAAAAAGCCCGCGTCAATTAACGCGGGCCTGTGTTTCAAAAGGATTATATATTTATTATATAACAGAAACCTGTACTGCTCTCGGTCCCTTTTCGCCTTTTTCAATTTCAAACTGCACCTGTGCACCTTCAGGAAGCGTCTTAAACCCGTCGGCCAGAATGCTTGTGTGGTGTACAAAGTAATCCTGTCCATCATTAGCTGTGATGAATCCAAAGCCTTTTTGATCGTTGAACCACTTAACTGTTCCCTGTGTCATATACTACTGACTCCTATTTGATTTTTTCAGGAGAATTGCCCTATCGGCTATGCCAATCATTGCTACTAATTTACCTGGTTTTGAACGGGGTAAGATTCATAGAAGATTTATACAGAGCTTTATCACCTGAGTACAACATAACCGGCATTCCCAAAAAGTCAAGCTAATTATGCTTTTGTTTAACAAAATGCCTTTTTTTATTGCTTTTATTCTGTTTTTAGCACCTCATCTGGGGATATCGTCCTTTTCCGCTTAAAAAAACATCAACAGCGTCAAGCAGAACCTCCATGTAAGCCTTCATCGATTCAGCAAAAAGCAACGGATGAAAGTCCTTCTCTGTTAAAACGCAATTGCCCATATCCTTTCCATAAAAACATACAGCGCTGAAGCTGTGACTGCCCAGCATCATCCTTTTTAGGTCATCAACAGGCACCGCGCAGAGGGCGTCCACCTCTCCATCGGCGAAGCTGTACTCGTCAAGTGGCCTTGCATCGGGCAGCAAATACACCTGCTGGAACTCTCTGTGAAAGCGCCCCTGTTCTTCATGCTCCTCGTACCTGTAGCACCCCAGGCTGATAAGAGACTCCTCCGGCGGATCAATCCCCAATTCCTCGCGGGCCTCCTTCTGGACCTTGCCTTCTGTCAAACCATAGGGGACATGACCGCCCACCGTAATATCAAAATACCCCGGATAGCTGTCTTTATGACGGGCCCTTCTCTGAAAAAGAAGCTCCGGGCCATTGTCTGAGTCCCTGACAATCCACAGATGGACTCCTTCATGAGCGATGCCCTTTGCGTGCGCCTCCCTCCTGTCAACAGGCTGTCCTGTCGGCTTTGCCAGGCCCCAATCCCACTCCTCAATTTTTTCATTATTACTCATCACGACCTCCGGCTGTTTTGAAAAGCTCTTGATTTCTTCACTCAATTCTGTCTCTCTTCCTGAAAAGGTTATAACCGACTGGAAACGCATTTTTTAGTCAGCACAACACCTATTTGAACCGATAATCTGCGTATACGCAAACTTTATAATCGGCAATAATAATATGACAGAAAAACAGATACCCAAAAGCAGGAAAAGTATTTTCCCATTCGGAATATTCCTTCTCGTATTTACGGTTCAGCTCTGCGTTTCCGCCGGGCTTACAGGCTACTTCACCTACAGCTCCGTTAAGAATGAGCTTGAAAAAACCACAGACTACATCAAAAATCGGTATTCTTCTGCGGCTTCATCCCTTGCGGATATAGCCTCGCTCTCCTACGACCCTAAAAAGCCGGGGAAGGTTTCATCTCTTTTCAAGGGAAGGCTTGATGGCCTCTCGGCCGCAGAGGCGCTTTTCGTTCTCAACGACGGCACAATTATCTCTTCCATTGACAGCGAGCCCGTAAGGGCCGCAAAAGGCAACATCCTCAACGACAGGATATACTTCAACATGGACCTCATTCTTGCCTGCTCGAAGGAAGGCAAAGCCGAAACCCTCTTTACTGACTACAACCTGATAACCGGAAAACCGGCGTTCACTCCCGAAATAAGAAATTACATATCTCAATACATGTATTCGGGGATTAAAAGCACGGCATGGATCGCAAGCCGGGCTGTTTACAACAGGGGCGAACCCGTTGGGACCGTAAGCCTCATCATCAGCAAAAAACAGATTTCGGACTACCTGCTGGAACAGATTCCTGTTCTCAAAAGGAACCTTATATTATGCGCTTCGGGCTCAGCTCTTGTAGCTCTCCTTCTTTCCATATTCGTATTCCTTAGATACAGGTCTATCCGGCAAAGATCAGCTTTTATTGATACCGATGAGCTTCCGGAGATAAAAACCCCGGCCGCGGAACACGAAGCTGAGCCAGTGCCCGCACCGGCGCGTGAAACCTTTCGCCCTGTCCCGCGGGAAGCCCGAGAAGTAAGGATAATCGAAAAGCCGGACGGTTCCATTACGATTGAACTTGACAGGCTCCGGCTGGAAGATTCCGATGAATCCGGCTGCGCAGAGCCCGTTCCGCACGGCAGCCTTGTCAGCCGCCGGGACAGAAACGGGAAGCAGGAAAAAAAGGTCAAGGATCCCATCCCGGCAGGGCGTAAAATTGAGAGGATATAATGACAGAGATAAGCCACATGCTCATCCTGGACGGGACAGCCGCGATTGTCAAACCGGCAGGTCCAATTAACAGCGGGAGCGCTCCCGATCTTGACGCATACATAAGCACCCTTTCGGATGACGGAGCCGTTTCGATTCTTCTCGACGCGGAAGGCATTGAGTTCTTCAGCTCAGCGGGAATCGGCCTGCTGCTATATCTGGAAAGGCGGATCACCCAGGCGGGAGGCTGCTTTATCCTCTTTTCACTTAACCCGGAGATTACATCGCTGTTCTCAGCACTCGGATTTGACGGGATACTTAAGACAGCGTCCAGCAGAGTTGAAGCGATTGAAGCTGCCGATACTCATTCCGAAATCTCCGTGACCTTTCAGCCGACAGATACAGTAGAACCCGAACCTGACACAGCTGAAACCAAAACAGAAGAGCCGGCTGTCAGTGAATATATCCCCCCCTTTATTGTGGAATGTCCCCGCTGCGGAGCCCTTATTAAGATAAGGGAGGATGGTGACTTCATGTGCCCGGACTGCGGCCTTTCTATTTCCGTAGCGGAAGACAGGACGGTAACCTTCGGAGAAATCTCCGAAGATCATAATTCTCACTAATACACCAGCATACCCAAACCGGAGAAAACAATGCCAGTACCCGAAGGAAGAATATTCGAATTCAAAGACGAAGGCTGCATAAGAGCCGACTTTCTTGAGACAATTCCCTACAATGGTTTGCCCCAGGAGATAACATACATAACAGAAGAGTTCAGCGCGGTTTGCCCATTTTCCGGGCTGCCGGATATAGCAAGGGTCGAGATAGTTTACGTCCCTGGCAGGGCGATTGTTGAGCTTAAATCACTCAAATACTACTTTATTTCGTACAGGGACGCCGGGATATATCAGGAAGCCGCCACCGACCGCATTTTCAAAGACCTGGCGGCAAGCCTCAAGCCGGCCAGGCTGTCAGTAAAGACCGTTTACAATATCAGGGGCGGCATTGAAGCCGTATGCGTAATGGATTCAGAAAACATGGCGAATTTCGGCAGTTTGACTGTATGAGTATGCGAGGAACAGCTATGCGGAAGATTACGGCGCCGATAAGGTTCCTGGGTACAATAGCCGACAGGGCAGCTGCCGCAGCAGGCGCTGTAATAGCCGCCCAGATTCCGCAGCTCATAGCCCAGTACATTCAGAGGCTCGGCGGCCATGTCGACGAACTGAGCCGTGTCGTTCAGCAGTACCGCGATGCTGCCTCGGCAAGCGGCAAGGATCTGTCATCATATATCAGGGTGTTTCTTGACTCCGGGGTCACAGATTTCATTTTGACCGGAAAGGACATGAGCGCTAACGTCGAGAGGCTTGCCGAAATATCCTCCGCTCTAAAGGAGCTGTCAGCTTCAGAGGGCTTGAGCAAATTCACCACTTTTCTTGCTAACATCTATCCGGACATACTGAAATCGACTCTTCAGAATTTTGTACCCGGCTTTCCGCTTACAACTGAAGGCCTTGTTTACTCTCTTTCCGGACTTGTAAGCGCGATTATCATTATAGCGGGCATTAAGGCCGTCTTCAGACGCATTTTTAAAAAGTGTATTGACAGAACCGGGAAACAGTAATCACAATAACTTCTCTCCTTTTTCAGGAATAAGACTATTACGCATTACCCGGGTTCTTCACATATGAGAAATATCACACTGACTGCCGCTGCCTTTTTACTTTTTGCTCTATTGAGCTGCGGCGGGAACAGAGAATTAATACGCGATTCACAGTTCGATGAATTTACACTTGAGATTGAGCAAAATGATATTTTGATTCAGCCGGCAAACGGCGCTGTCAGCCTTTCGAAATCTCCGTTTAGCATCATCATTAAATTTGACCGCCCCGGCGGTGTATTCATAAACGCCTCATTCAACGAAAGCAGCCTTACACCGGCTCGAAACGGCGTTCCTGAAAAGGAAATCAACGGTTTCAAAGGCGCAATCATCGCGGAGGGGCTTTTTAATCAGGATGAAGCTCTGACAATATCGGACAACTCCCCTTCGTACTGGTATTACACCAAAGACGATGATCACCGTTTCAGCTCGGTCAGGACGGACGCTCAGGGCGTAATAACATGCAAAAGACGCGTAACAGGCTTCAGCATCTATGACAAGAGTGAATCACTCATTGATATCAACGATGTTGCCGGCAGAAAGCTATATCTTACTGTTATAAAAATTGAATGGAATTATGACTTTACCTCAAAAATCGAAAAAAAACGGGATACGCTGATTATTGACTTTGAACGCCGCGATCCCCCTGAAAGAATAACACTCCATGGAATACCGGGGCTTGAGGGCTGATGCCGGCTGAAGAAACACTGATACCATACGACAGAATGAAAGCACAGTTTGACCGTGAGCTTTCTTCCCATACAATGTCCATACCTTCAGGCGAGATGGCGGACGTCCCGAGTGTTTCCTTTGAAAAGGGATCCACCCTGATTTCCTTTAAAATTCCGCAGCTCAACGAGACAACCCTTTACGGCTGTACCGTCGTCATAAAAAAACACATCGAGAATATCAGAATAAGCACATACGGCGACGGACACTACGCTTTTCAGGCACTCAACAGGAATATGTTCAAAACCGAGAATATGCTCGAAAATATCAAGTTTGAATTTTTCAGCCTGATTAACTCGAGGGTTGAAATATCGAAAAAAGGCAACCTGACACAGGAAGAGCTCAATACCGCAATAGAGATATACAAGAACTGCTATTCCGGGCATGGGGAAAATCCGGTACTTAAGCTTAAAAAGCTGGGGGCATCGCTCATTTCTCCAGAAAACGGGCCGGGCTGGGATTACATCGCCGGCTACGAAGAGGTGAAACGCAACATCAGAGAATCAATCATTCTGCCGCTTAAAAACCCGGACATTTACGACGCCATCGCCAGAATGACCAGAAAAACATTTGAATCCAACAGGCCCAGGGCCATTCTCTTCGAGGGGCCTCCCGGAGTAGGAAAGACTACCATAGCGCGTCTTATAGCGGGAGAGGTCAACATCCCCCTCGTGTACGTCCCCATAGAATCGATAATGTCAAAGTGGTTCGGCCAGTCATCACAGAATCTTGCGGCCATCTTTGAATCGTGTGAGGAGATGGGGGGAGCCATACTATTCCTTGATGAAATTGACTCTCTCGCCGGTTCCCGGGACCAGAACATGTTCGAAGCCACGAGGCGCATCCTGTCTGTACTTCTAAGAAAGCTTGACGGAATTGACGCAGCCACAAATTCCATAACAATCGGCGCGACAAACAGAAAGAACGACCTTGATCACGCGCTTATAAGCCGTTTTGACCAGTCCATAAGATTCCCGCTTCCCAACGCCCGCGAGCGTTCATCGATCTTCGCTAATTACGCGTCCCAACTGAGCCCCGAAGAAACCGCCGTTCTCGGAGAAGCAGCTGATGGAATGTCAGGCAGGAACATCAAGGATTTCTGTGAATACGCTGAAAGAAGGTGGGCCCGCAAGGTACTGATAAAAAAACTTGAAGTCACCGCGCCACCTTTAGAATACTATTCGCGGGCGATGAAAGTCTGGCTTGAACAGTCAGCAGATTGATCAGGCGATTTTCATTCACCTTTAGCTGAACCCAGCTCCTTCTTGACCTCTTTTTTTACCTCGTCCTTAACAGCCTCTCTGACACCGCTTCGAATTTCGCCAGCCGCCCTGTCAGCCTTTTCTTTAACCCTGTATTCCTGAAGCTTTTCAGAGCCGTGTTCAAGAATCTCTTCCTTTGTGACAGGGACCTTCTGCCCTGTGTAGTAAAGATATCCCGCGTAGCATAGAAGTATAAACACAGCTACAGCAAATAGCCTTATAAACCTCTTTACTATAGCCAGAAAAACCATGAGGCCTATTATAATAGCCGCAAGCAGCGTCAGGGTGTTGGCGGTTATGAGACCGATAATGTAATCCATCGTAGAGTTCCGTTTAAGTGATTGTTCATAAATGATGCAGCAAACCGAATGCTTTACCCCTCACTTGCGGAGTTATTTTCATCCGGCTGATATATTTTATTTGCACATTAGCCGTTTACGTTGTAAACTAGACAGCTTGTGTTTTATCAGAAAATTGTATTTGCCGGAGTCTGTCAAATGAAAAATATACCTGTCAAAAGTATTGGCCGCTACAAGATTGAAGAAGAGCACATGATGTCAGATGAGCTCATCAAATCTGCCATCAACATCGCTTTTATGGAAGACAGGGCGTTTGAAATCTATCCTGACAGGGGAATTATTGAGAATATCAAATCCGGCAATACGCCTTCTGAAAGCGATATCCTACAGATTGTAAACAACTCGTACAATGCGATCGCCGGCAGCGACCAGACCATCCTCAGCCGTCTCACACAGAGCGCCGAACTCACATCTCAGCTGACTAAAAGCGTTGCGCTTCTCCACAGGGCGCTTGCGACTTGCCGCCTTGGCGATACCGCTTCCGCAAGGCGCTTTGTAATTATTAGAGAGAATCCAGGAGTGCCTACCTTTTATCACATTTCCGACGAATCGACCGTCCTTGCCAAGATAGGACATGGTCCGACATGGAAAGAGATTCCAACCATATATATAGGCCTTAATACCTGTCTCGCGGTTTACTCCGAAGCTGAACGGGGGGGAAGCCAGCTTGAGGACGCTTTCAAGATGCTTATAATGGTTGAAGAACGGGCAATACAGACAGGATTCGTCCACTCAGAGGCGCATCCGGCAAACGTTTCAAGGGGACTTAACCTTCTTACCGATTCAGTAATCGAATACGTCAGGTATCTAACAGAAGCGATGCCTGAAAAGCCCTCAAGAGAACCAGCGCTGCCTTTTACTTCACACACCCGGCACACGCTGCTGAAAATGCTTAACGCCCGGCCAAAAAAGGATGAGCTCAACTTCGACCATGAGACATGTCTCAAATCCATTAAGACAATTGAGTCGATGGCAAGACGATACAAAGCAGACAGCGATCTTAAATCGCTTACCGAAGTTATAAAAATACTCGTCGCTGCCTCAGGCCACGATATTCACGAGGTTCGAAACAGAGCCAACATTATCCTGGAGAGGATATTCGCACCGAAAGAATACGATGCCCCTCTTGCTACAAGTTTTATGACTACGCTTACCGGATCATCACATCACTTTGAATTTGTTCTGCCCGTTTCATCCAAATACAAATACTTTTTGAGAGTATACACCAACGGCTCAAAAGATGACATCTTCACAGAAAAGTACATTCAGTTTGAGGAAATACCACTGAAGCACAGCAGAAAGAATGGTAATTTCTTCTGCACTTATACATTCAAAAAGACCGGGCAATACGATTATACTGTAGTCAGGAAGAAAAACAGAAACAGCGAATGGATCAATGAAGACGGCTCAAGCGGAAGAGTAAATGTATTGCCCGATGTCAGAGGAGAGATCATCCTTGAAATTTTCACAGATATTCACGGTCACACGAAGGCCTACTGGCATTCCGACGATGGACATCCCGGGCTTCTCTATAACGAGAATGGAGAGGTCATCAGGCTTGGCAATTTTTCCGATATTACAGCACACCTTGAAGATATACGTGAGAAGTACTACATAACATCCATATATCTGTTAGGAGCTCAGAAACGGGGCTCCAACCGGGAAGATTGGGCTCCTGAAGCAAGTTCGCCCTCTCCCTTTTCTCCAATGAGCCTAATAGATATTGAACCGTCACTCGGCGGTGAAAATGAATTCCGAAAGCTTATCAGTAAGGCCCATTCCCTTGGCATAAAGATAATTATCGACGTCGTCCCGCATATTAACAGAAGAAGCTCCCATCTCCCCGATGAGCTGGCCGTGCAGACCTATGACGCGGACGGGAACCTTGTTTTACGCGCTTCAACAGACGGAAGGTACGGCTCGTGGAATGACGGGAAGCTTCTGAACTACAGGAAGTTTGAGGTCTGGAAGTGGGTTACCGATTCGGTAAGAACCCTGATTGATGCATTCGAAATCGACGGAATCAGGTTTGACTCAGCCCATGCTGTTCCAATAATGATGAAGAAGAACAACACACTCAAACACTACAGCCACAAACGCAGTATTGACGATATGGTCGAGGGCACAATAATAGTCAACGACAGGGAATACGGGCATTACCTGACTACCGGCTACTATGACAGCGAGTGCCGCGAAAGGATTGCCGTTCCATTCCATCAATACATGATGCAGGGAATAGAACGAAAGCTGCGCGACAAAAAGAAAAACTTTTTTATAAATATTGCGGAATGCTACTGGGGCCACGAGAAATATCTGACGCGAAGCGGCCTAATTCCTTACAACTCGTCCCTCTTCAAGATATGTGAAAACATTGTGCACGGCAAAACAGATGTCCGCGAGATATATCATCTCTTTGACAACTACTTCCCGTCAGTACTGCCTCCTGGAGCCGAATTCCTTGGCATATTCGGAAATCACGATGAAAGGCGCGCCCTTAACACCTTCGGCCTGAGAGGACTGAGAGCATGTATCGGCCTAACATCATTCATGAGCAATATAATAATGGACTATGAGGGTTCCGCTGAAGGCGAAAGCTGGAAGGTTTACCTCGACAACATATATGTCAACTGGAACCAGTTCGAGTATGCCGCTCATAGAAGCGTCGACCCGTTCTACAGGACATGGTATAAATTCCACAGAACTGCCCGCGGAAAAGGCTACATGATATGGGCCGGCAACAACATGGTAGCCGCCGCGATGAAGTTCTGCCGAAACGACGTTTACATTGGCGCGTTTAACTTTTCGGAATCGACTCAGAATATTACGCTTCAGTTTGACAATCCATCTCTTCCAATCAACGATGATGACTGCTACATCCTTGAAGATACTGTCTACTCAAAAACAACCGGAAGATACGGTTATTATACCGGAAAAGAGCTCAAGGCATCAAAGCTTAACACGGTAGTATCGTTTACTGACAGAGTTAAGCTCTTCAGGATGAAAAGGACAAAGTTTGATGAAAACTATCTTTCCATTCTTACTGATTCATTTTACAGGCTCTGCGAGCTCTCAGATACTGACAAGATAGAATCAAATTTCGCTTTTTATGAAATATGTAAAGCATGTGAAAGCTATGAAGTAATTGAGCATTTTATCACAGAAACTCTATCCCCGCAATTTAAAGAGAAACATCGTGAATTGCTTAAACTTGGAATCAAGCGTGCTGTTTATTATATGTTTCGTCGCAAAATAATCAGCACTGATGTTTTGAAACACTACAAAGACAATATGGAAAATTCCGGCAACAATCTGATGCGGGAAATCGCCTCTTATCTTGTTAGAGAGAACAGGCGTGGTAATATTGTTTTCATGTCTGCAGAGGCGGATCCATTCTCCAAAAGCGGAGGCCTTGCAAATGTTGTTTACGAGCTCCCGAGAAAAATGGCCCAATTGGGTGAAAATGTCTATGTGATAACAGCGCTCTACCGCTTTGGGACTGATAACTCAAATCGAAAAATGCAGAACTCAATAGAGAAATACCAGATTACATACACAGGTAAAAATGTAAAGTTTTACATCATGGATGAAGAATATACGGCGGGTGTCCACTACGGAATTGTTGACGGCGTGCACTACTTTCTGCTTGATCACTATGAATTTTTCGACGGGCTGTATTGGGGAATAACCTCGTCAGAAAAAATGAGAAGACGCATCGCATTCTCAAGAGCATGCGCAGAGGTTATCGTACTCTTCGGCCTGAATCCCTACTTCACTTTCACAAACGATGCCTATGCAGGTATTTTTAATGGAATAGTGAGGAGCGATTCCTACTATAGCGGCAGCAGGGCTTTCAAACATAACAAGTTTCTTCATATAGTTCACAACGGAGGATGGCAGTACTTTGACTCATACCATCGGTATGAAAACGGCTTTGATCTTTTCAATCTGTTCAACCTCCCTTCGTGGAGATACAACGATTTCACCGACCCTCATCACAATGACAGAATCAACTGTATGGCCGCGGGAATAAGGTTCTCTGACAAAGTAATAACGGTCAGCCCGTCATACGCGAAACAGATTGAGTTCGCCTGCGACGGCCTTGAGAGCATCCTGAATGAGGTTATTGGAATTAGCAACGCGATTGGAGAGGATTTCAAATCAAGGCTTCAGGATCAGTTCAACAAGTCAGGCTTTATTGAGAAAAATTACTCTAATCTCATACGGGAGATAAAATCATCGCCACTTCTGCTGGATAAAATCAGAGGCCACTACCCTGAAATACTGCAGGGCCCCAATCATCCTGACAGAGTTGCTGACCCCGCCCGAAGGCGCAAAGTATCCCGTATTCGGAACAAAATGCTGCTGCAATGCGAACGCGGTCTTACGGTCGACCCTGACATTATCATGTTTACGATGATTCACCGAGTTTCCGAACAAAAGGGCTTTCAGCTGCTTCTTGAAGCGTCTGAGGGTATTTTCAAAAATCTAAACCTGCAGGGTATCATCGGCGGAGCTCCGTCTTCCGGAGACGGAAGAGGCGAAGAAATTGCCCGTGGCCTTTATATGCTCGGCGGCTACTATCCAAAATCAGTCAGCGTCTCAATAGGCTTTCAGGACATCTGTGTCCCGCTGATGTCATCCGATCTGTTTCTAATGCCTTCAATGCATGAACCCGGCGGCATCTCGCAGCTTGAGGCCTTCGCCGCGGGCTGTCTTGTTGTTGCGAGAGCTACAGGGGGCCTCAAGGACACAGTTGACCCGATTCGCCAGGAGGGAGCATATATTAAAGGCAACGGTTTTCTGTTTTCCGATTACCACTCCTGGGCCTTCTACGATGCCATGCACAGAGCTGTTAAGTTCCTTACAACTTCCTCTGAGAAACAGATAGCACAGGCATACGCAAATGCCGAAGAGTCGGCCTACTATTGGGACCGTCCGGCAACCGAATATATAAATTCCATTTATGGTTTGACAGAAACCGTACGCTTGATTTAGTATTTTATGGTTTTCCAGGTAATCAGTATTCCATAAAGCTCCGTCATTGATTTCTGCAATAATTCAAATCGCAGAAAATGTCGGTTTATGTGCTAAAAAAGCTCAGTATAATGCAACTCATCAATCCGGGCCTATACCAATAATGAAGATTATTCTGAATTACAGCATTTTAGTTTTTATCATAACATCACTGGCCGGTTGTACCTCTACGACTAACAGCGCGGAGAGCCCCGCCCTTTTTCAGGGCTTCAACGGCGTTCCAGTGCTTCCGCAGGATGCGAACAGAATTTTCATTGCCCCCATACACAACAAAACATCATTCCGGCAGGGAGAAAGCCTCCTTAGAAACAGACTCGGTCGCCTTATCTCCAGAGAAGGCAGGCTATCTGTTATCGAAAGCGAGGCAGGCGCCGACCTGCTGATTGAAATAGCTATCACATCTTACAGTGTTCAGCCCCTGACCTTTGACAGAAATGGCAGACTTGACAGACAGCGGCTCAGGATTACAGTGTCCTCAGCGATGAATGACTGCCGACGGAACAGGTTGATATTCAGAGAAAATGGCATACAGGCCTTTCTGGAATTTTCCGAAATCACCTTCCCCATAAGAACGCAGGCACAGACTGCCGAAGAAGTGGTCTCACTCCTCGCTGACCGCCTTTATTCAAAGATTAAAAGCGGGTGGTACACCGAACATCTGACAGATATTGAAAAGAGGAGATAATGGCTGCTGCATCAAAACCGATTAATTCCAAAGCCCTGTTCCAGGAGCTTGGAGCAAAAAAACTCTCCACCGCATATCTTTTCCTGGGCGAAGAAGAGGGAGAAAAGGATAAGGCCATAAAGCTTATCGGTGATATACTTTTCGGAACAGAAGGCGAAAGGAAAAACTCAACAGGCAATTTTCACATAAACAACGGAGAGCTGATGGACGCCGCGGCTTTTACTATGCTGCAGTCAATGTTTTCATATAAAAAACTCTGTCTCATGAGGGGCTTTGAATCATCACCCTCCGGGAAACAGCATCAATCCACTCTCAGAGATGTCATCGAAGGCCTGCCGGACGGCACCTGTCTGGTTATGACCTCTACGGAAAACAGGGTGCCTTCTATTATTCCATCTGATTTAGCACACATCATCAAGACTGTTCAGTTTTGGAAGCATTTTGAAAACGACACAGTCAACTATGTAAACATTGCTGCCTCAAAAGCGGGTCTCCGATTTACTGATAAAGCCATGTCGATTCTCCTGGATAGAACCGGAAGGGACATAAAAAAAATTGACGACACTATCGAAATGGTTAAATTCTACGGAGCCTCTAAAGAAATCACTCCTGAAATCTTAAAAGACCTTCTCAATGACAACGGAGGTACCTCTGTTTACGATTTTATTGAAGCGCTTTTCCGAAGAAATCCCGGGGCTCCGGTACTTCTCAAACGGGTACTCGACGATGGAACCAGTGAAGGCAGAATCATCTTTGAAATTATAAAACACCTTGAAAAGATTGAGTCGTATTTCAAGCTCACATCGCAGGGCATGACCATAGATGAAGCGGTAAGTAAATCCGGAATATTTCCGCGTAACGCTAATAACTTTCTCAGACACACGCGCTCCTTTCCTCCCGAAAAAGTCCAGCAGCTCTATTCTGGCACGGTAAAAACCGACTGGCTGAGAAAAAGCAGCGGGCGAACGGTTTCACTTGCTTCCAACCCCCTGCTTGACCTTGTTGCTCTTTTTTTGTCAGATTAGATGTGTTTTTTAAGCATCGAAGCAAGAGCTTCTGCCAGAACCATTCTAAAAACCGGGTCCTTCTCTTTTCTGTATACCTCGAATATACCCGGTATAGTCTTCTTATTGTCGATATCCATCAGCGCGAAAAGCGCCGAAGATCTGACATACCTTACGCTGTCATCCCTCAAAGCCTCAAGAAGAGCCGAGACAGCCGCCTCAGACCTCGAAAAGCGACCGAGAGAGTGAGCAGCTTCCGCCCTTACGCGGTAATCCCTGTCCTTTAAGGCATCCCTGAGATGATAAACACCTCTTGCCTCACTCACCTCTCCAGCTATGTAGGCCGCGCGCTCTCTCAACCTGAATTCAGGATCGTTTTTCAACACGTGGTAAACTCCCGAATTAAAGCCCGGCCTGCCAATTTTCAGTATTATACCGAGAAGTATATATCTGATCTCAGAGTCATCCTCTTTTACAAGCCTGTTTGTCACCCGGCTCAATGACCCTGATGAAGAGAGCGAGTAGAGCGCCTCAACCGCAGCATACCTCACATCACGGTCGGCTTCATCAAGACAGTTCAGAAGTACATAAAGAGCCCCCGAATCCCTTAGAGTTCCCAGGGTGTTTATGGCAGCAGACCTTGCCTCTTTGTCAGGGTCGGATGAAGCCATTTTCCTTAAAACAGGGAAAGCGTTTTCAACATTGTTTTTTCGTACACATTCAGCGGAATAGATTCGGACTGATTTGTTTGAATCGTTCAGAAGGGCATTGAGAACAGGATAAAAGCGGTCGTCATAGAGTTCATTCAGGGCTTCCAGGGCGTATATTCTCTTGACCGGGCTTTTATCTTCAGCAAGTCCAAGCACAAAGGGATAGACCCTGTCATCCCTGCCGCTGCTCAGCGCCCTGGCAGCGGCATATCTGACTGATCGAAAACGGCTGTTCAGTTCACCGGCAATGACAACAACGGCCCTTCTGTCATTCGCCCCGCCCAGCACCTCAATGGCTTTCTGCTTTAGAATAAATGACTCTGACTTCTTCAGAACAGTAATCCACGCCTCAGTTCCTGAATCACCGGGAAAGGCGCTCAATGCCTGCAGGTACAGCTCCTGATTAGAACTCTCCTTAGAGTTAAGCAAAGCCTCTGCCACCCTGACAGCTATCGTGGGATACCTTCCTGTGCGGATAGCAGACATGCTCTGATGGCGGACTGAATCTTCCGGAGACACAATGCCCTGGAAGATCGACTCCTCCGCACTGACAGTACCCTGAGAAACCGGATGATCCGCCGCAAAAACCGCTGTTGAAAAGGGCAACAGAGTCAGCAAAGCTATGAGAAGGGAAAAGAGTTTCATTCAATAATCACATGTATTACTCTGGATGGATATTCAGGAAAGCTTGCTGAAAGCTCCGTTAAGATAGTTTTCTACTATTGAGGAAACAACACTATCGTTCAGGATGTCCTTGTTCTTTTTATCATACTCATAAACAAGAAGCATAATACCTCCAATAAGCATAGATGCTGTAATCTCTGAATCTATCTGACTGCTGAATACCTTCATTTCAATCAGCTTTGAAATCTCCTCGGCTATTACTGATCTGATCTTTTCGATCGAGTTGTTTACAGTCTCTGTGACTTCCTCATCTATTCCGGCAATTTCCTTGAATATAAGCTTGATAACAATAGGTTCGCTAAGAATGACCCTGATGCTTTCAATTATGCGGTCAGTAATGAACTTTTCGACGTCGGCATCATTGGAGTTATCTTTTAGAAAATCATCAAGATCATCCTGGTCGAGTATGTCCTCAATCTGCTCAATTACTGAATTCAGAAGGGCGTATAAAATCTCCTTCTTGTTGCTGAAATACTGGTAAACAGTGCCTCTGGCAATATCAAGCTCCTCGCATACCTGTCCGATATGGGTGCTCTGAAAGCCCTTTTCTATAAACATCGCCTTGGCGGTATCAATAATCTGCTGTTTCCTGCGTTCTCCCTTGGGCGGCATCCCTATACCTCATTATCTTTTATCAAACTATTAAACTGCACGTCCTGAATTTATTCCTTTAAGGCGCCTGATTTCCTCTTTGAGAGGGACCAGAGCATCTTCCAGCTCCCTGATAATCTCGTCTGCTCTTTCCTGTAATTCCCTGCTCACTGTCAATACCGCCGGCCATTGTGACTTGTCATGGAATATATCGACAACTTTCAGCGTGGTCTTGACAAAGTAACAGACAACCTCTCATCCGGCAGAATAACTGGATAATTACATGTGTGTGTGCAAATTCTATTCCGCTAAAAAAACAGGTCAAGAATTTTTCAGATATTTAGCACTATTTAAATAGATAAAAATATATTTTTGTAGAATTGTTTTGCGGGAAATCGGCGGGTTTTCCCGCCGATCTTTCAGGATTTATGCGCTCATGTCAAACGCGCTTCCTGACGATTGCGATGTGTCACTGACTTTAATTTCAGATCCAATCAACATGTAAAGAAAGCTCTGCACCTCTTTTAGATCCATCATTGCCTCTTCTGCCGCCCTGGAATAACCTTTTTTCGGAGCTTCATCAAAGCTGTTTATTCTTTGTTCCTTTGACTCTTCCTGATTCCCGGTTCCGGCGGTTTCGAAGGCCGGCTGCCTCGCTGAACCATGCTCCTGCGTGTTGGAGAATATGTAGTTAAATTTGACTTCCATTTCAAAACCTCCTTCCCTGGAAACTCACTACTACTGTTTCCCTTGTCGGCAGGTTTTAAAATTTCGATAATAAATAATTCGTTTATTTTACAGTTTTCATCAAATCAACCAGTGTTTATTTTTTGTGTTTGCCGAAAAAAGAGGACGCCTCACGGCGCCCCCTTTAAAAAACTCAGTTGCTAATCCAGAAAGATTAGTAAGAAAGGCTTGTTCCTTCGTCAAAGAGCTTGTTAGCCTCGTCGTTGTACAAGTCCTCGTAAGCGGCTTCTACGTCGGCATCGCTTGCCGGAATACAGAACGGAAGCACTGCGGAAGGCTCGAAGCCGTCAGTTGAGTAAATCACCTCAAGAAGCTGCTCATCGTAGATTCCGAACTCAACGAGAAGGGCATCAATTTTTGTTACATCGATGTCAGCATCGAAGAGGAATGGCCTTGGAGCGAATACGCAGAGGATGAGCTTTGCTCCCTCTTTCTTCGCAGCAATGGCAGCTTTAATCTTGTCAGCCTGTGCTATTGAATTAGCCCGACTTGAGTCATTTACAACATAATCTCCAATGTCCTCTGGGTCTGCTGGATCTTTTGAAGCTTCATTCTCGGCTTCGGTGTAATGTCTCCACTCATCGTAGTTGTATGAGTAAACATTTGCCTGGAAGGATATCGGCACTCCGCCAGCGAGGCCTGAGTAATTCCCATGACGCCCGGTAACTCTCAGAATAATGTAGTCCGCCTGTGTCATGTCAGTCGTAGTTGTATTTGCAAAATCATCAACAACGCCATCGTCGATACCATCGAAATATACAGTTCCAGACGTCGCTGAAAGAGGAAGTACGTCTCCCGCATTCTTAACAAGAACCGTAGTTTCTTTCATTATTTCCTTCGCCCTGTCGAGATTTGCATCTCTAACAGCGTTAGCTACTGAAGCATCCCTGTAAGGATTCTCGAAGACCCCAAGTTTGAACATCATCTCAAGAACTTTTCCAGCAGGGTAGTCGAGATCAGACTCAGCAAGGAAATTATTATCTACGGCATTCAACCACATAGTGTAGCTTCCGTTTCCAACCTGATGTCCGCCAGCCTGAAGATACTTGTAAATGAGGTAACTCTCATGCTCAACGGCAACATACGTAGTTCCTCCCCAACCCGATCTTGCTTCGATAGTCCAATCTGCAAATGCAGGCACACCATCAGGAAGGTCTGCAGGTGGGGTATATGAAGGATCTGATAAATCTGTATCAGCTGCAAGGGTTGTTACGCCAAAGTCTGACATTAGAAGTCCATAGGCAGAACCACCAAGAACACCCCAGTCAGACGTAACCATTCCGTCCCATCCGCACTCTTCTCTCAGAATGTCCCACATAAGGGTCATCTCATAGCTGGAACCAACTTCTTCAAACTCTGTATCGAAGGTCCTTGTTGTCGGGTTCCAGTTTGTCATGTAGATGCTGTAGCATGGCATAACACAAAGTGGGCCTGCTTCAAAGGCTGTTTTGAAGGCCTCTTTTGACGCATCAAAGTTATCGCCTTTGAAAAGAGCGTACCTGCCCTGTTCTCTGTGGCTGTCCATACCTCCCATGTTTGTTCCGGCGCCGGGGAAGTGCTTAAGCGTAGCGGCAATACCGGGAACAAGAGCGTTTCCTGAACCATCGTCAACCTGCTGAAGCCCCTGAATATAGGCTTTGGCGAACTCGCCGGCTTTTTCAGGATCTGTACCAAAGGTGTCATAGGAACGCGCCCATCTTGGGTCCCCAAGAGGATCGCACATCGGGCCGAGAAGCATCCTGAAACCGCATGCCTTGTACTCTTCCGCATGCATATCTCCAATTTCCTTTACAACTTCAGCATCTGAAAGTGACGAGAGCCCGAGACTATACGGCCAGTCACCCATAGGCTCCATAGAGTTCTTTTTTTCGTAAGCAGCACCCGCTGTATTAAGCCCAGTTCCTGTTGATGGGTCACAGCAGAACACGAAAGGAATACCAAGAGGCTGAGACTCGACATAAGCCTGAACATCGTTGATGTAAGTAGTCATTTGCTCAGCGGTATAGCCTGCACCTGGATTTCTAAAAAGCGCTACTCGAACCTGTGAAGTAACCATGCCTTCCTTGACCGAGTCAGTAAGTGATCCATCGCTTATTCTGCCGGAGAAGCCGCTCTCATAGAGAAGACCGGCCTTTTGCTCCTTGGTCATTTTGGAAAGCAGATCGTTTGTACGGTCTTCAACAGACAGTCTCCAGTCCTCATAGGGGTCAACAGCTCCGTTTCCGTTCAGGTCCCTGAACTTGAGGGTATATGCCGTGCCGTCTTCAGCAGCAGCTGCAACCTCAATAATTGTCTTTCCTGAGCCCTCAGCAATCTGGACCTCTGGAATAACAATCTTGCCGCCGACACAGTAAAGGCTGTCGGTGTCCTGACACGGGAGATCGCTGCTCTTAATCTCTTCAGCTTCCTTATCACCGTCGTCATCGCTGCATGCCGTAAAGGTCATACCAAAACCCATTACAGCAAGCAGGAGTAAAAATAAAGACAGAAATTTTTTCATAAAAAATTTCCTCCTCCTAAAATAGTGTTTTATTTATAAAACCGAACCTCCCTCAAAGGGTCAAATTCGCCGGTTTTACATGCAATGTTATACGCCTCCTGAAATAATCTGCAAAAGATGCCGCGGAATCTATATATTTCTATCCGCTTACAATTTATATAAATTGACTAACTATCAAGCATGTATCTGGTAAAAACAGAGCCCGGCAGAGAAGAAAAGTACCTGTTCGAGGCAATGAGCTCATAAACCACGTCGAGAAGAAGCCGGGAGACAGTCTCCATGGCCCTTCTGTTTCCAACCCTGTTCTGAAGGTACCTGTGAACATCGGCAAAGGGAGAAGACTTCCAGGCTGCAACGGGCTGTGCTGCCTCGGCAAGAGCCCTCCTCAGCCACTGCTTCCCGCTCTTGCCGTTTATGCCGTAATGGGGCATCTTTGCGCCCTTCGCCACAATGAAGCCGGCCCACATCGCTAAATCATCAGAGGTTTCGAAACGGGCAAGGTCAAAGCCCGTCTCGGCTATTATGTTCTCCGCGTTGCGCCTCACCATGCCGGGTATCTGCATGAGCTTCTGAATAAACGGCTCGCGCTCTTTCAGCAAATCCCTGATTCTTGCGGAAACCTCCATGATACGCCCTTCCGTGTCCTTCAGCTGTCCGGCCAGATGAGTCAGCATAAAGCTGTCATGCGGAGAAACACCACCAGCAAGTAGAGATGCGTCCTTTTCAGGAATATAATCGGAAATGACCCTGGCAAGCTGCTTTATTGAACGGCTATCAGCGTCAGGCCTGGCTGAGACGGCGGATATATCGGACTCGGAGAGAACATTCTGGATCTTACTGCCAAGAATCGAAGAGGTCTGTATGAGCTCCTCCCTGAACCTTGTCAGGTCGCGAAGCTGCCTTGTATATGAATCGGGTACATAGTTCGTCCGAAGCCTGCCCTCCTGCAAAAGCTCGGCTATCAGACTTCCGGCGTCCCTGTCATCAGTCAGGCCTGATTCAGTCAAACAGCCCCTGTGAGCGAGGTAGAGGTCGAAGCTCCCCTCAAGAGCATTCCAGAGAGGCTTCCAGTGATTACCCGGAGAGTCGACAGCGACATGCCTTACGTTCCTGCTTTCGAGCCAGGAAACAAGGCTGTCAACACCCTCAGGACTCATTCCGAACTCTCTTCCAGCAAGATTAGCCCCTGCTGCATCAAGCTCCCTTACACACGCGGATATTGATGAAGTCGTGACATTAATCCCGCAAACTGCGTTCTCAACTGGTTTCATTTCTCTCACATTATTCGCGCTGATAAATCACCAAAAGCCCGCACACAATGTCTGCTCACCACAGCCGCGAGCCCCCGACAAAAAGACACATCTCCAATTCCTGATAATCAAAAAACAGGAATCATCATGCTTGTTAATTACTGACATCAATATTTAAAAACTTCAAGTGTTTTTTGATTATATGAGTTTTTTTTACAATTTCTGATACTATCAATTTTTATCTTACATTTTTACTATATTGTCAAGTTTTTTAGAATTTACATTTTTCCTTACAGCATCGGCCATTTCACGTTATTGAGCAACCAGGGGAATTCGCTGTTTATAAACAGTGAATACAGTCCCCGGCCATGCCGGCACAGCGCCGCAGCAAAAAAAGGCGGCAGCTTTACAGGATGGGGAATCCGTAAAGAAAGAACCCGGCCGTTCCAGAAAGGATAATTATGATAGCGGGATGCACCTTAAATCTGTAGGAAAGCAAAAACGCGGCAGCAAACAGGGGCACACTCTTCATGTCCCTGAAGTTGTGACTGTTCAGAAGCATCAGGAAGGCTGCTCCTATCAGCCCGGGAACAATTACCCTTATACCCAGCATTATGGAAGATACGGCCCTGCCCTTCATGTACTTCGAGACAAAGATAGTCACTGCCAGCATCAAAACAAAGGAGGGCAGCACAAGGGCGAAGGTAGCCAGCGCCGAGCCCCATGGGTTCCCGGTAACGCTGTATCCGATATACGTCGCCGAGTTGATACCTACCGGACCCGGAGTCATCTGTGAAACAGCAACAAGGTCCGTAAACATGGACGCCGATATCCACCCCCGTTTAAAGACAACCTCCTGCTGAATTAGCGAGAGTATAGCGTAACCGCCTCCGAATCCGAAGAGGCCGATCTTAAAGAAGACCGCGAACAGCTCCAGATACAGCATGACTATCCCTTCCTCCACATGTTAAACAGAAACCCGCCCGCCGCGCAGGCAAGAATCACATATACAGGGGAAACCCCGATCGGCCAGATCAGGAGCGCTCCCGCCACAGGTACCCACACAGTCCAGCGGTTAAGCCCGGCGGCCTTTGCCGTGTTGATGACCGGCACGGCTATCAAAGCTGCAACGGCAGGCCTTATCCCGCTGAAGATGCTCTCCACAATGGGATTGCTGAAACCTCTTGATAAGAAGACTGCTATCACCAGTATTACGCTAAATGAAGGCAGCACAGCGCCCATGGCGGCTGCAACGCTGCCCCGCACGCCTTTGATGCGATAGCCGGCCGAAATTGCCAGATTTACGGCCATTACACCCGGAATTGACTGGGCGATACCCAGCATATCAACAAACTCTCCGTCAGAAACCCACTTTCTGTTTTCGACTATCTCCTTCTGAATAAGCGGAATCATAACATAACCGCCGCCAAGCGTGAAAAGCCCGATACGGGCAAAAATATAGAACAGTTCAAAATAACGCTTCATGAGGCCTCCGGTCACTGTCTGTTTATATCCCCCGCGATGAATGTCAACATATTGACAGGGGCAGCAGCCGGGATGCCTTTTAATTGACAAAAAAACCGCATAAACAGCCTAATACAACGGCGTATCTGAAATAACAGGAAATCACAGCGGGACAGGATTCCGCGTTTATACACAGGCGGTACCATGAAGCACTTTGAACTAATGATACAGGATGCCCGCTCCGTTCTGCAGAACATCATATGCGATTTTGCGGAAATCAGGCTTTCCTCCGGTGAGACTACATCAATATCGCTGGCAGACGGTTCCGTTGAGTCAATAACATCGGGCCTGTCGCTGGCCGGTTCAGCCCGTGTGCTCAAAAACGGGGCATGGGGCTTTGCGACATTTACCGGCAGTGGAAGCATTGAAGGCGCGCTTAAGCAGGCCCTGAGCTTTGCGGCGGCCTCCGCGTCTTCACTTAAAACAGCCGTCTCGCTTGGAATTCCGGCGCCGGCGTACTCAGAGATCAGGAGAGGAATAAATCCGGCGGATATATCCATCGAAGAAAAGCTCGGCCTTGTCACCCGCTACAGCCGCATACTCAACTCATCAGATAAAATCCGGACTACACGCGCTGTGTACCGCGACAGGGCTGTAAACTCGGCCTACCTGAACAGCGAGGGTACCCTTCTTCAGAAAAGCCGCCCCTACTGCGGCATTTCGCTCTCGTCAACAGCCGCGGACGGCAGCCTTATTCAGCCATTCCACTCATCTGTTTCAGGATGGGGCGGTTTTGAAACGGTTACCGGGCTCGAGGGCGAGGCAGAGCGCGTTGCTTCGACAGCGGTCGACCTGCTGAAGGCGGAACCGGTTCCCGGAGGACGTTACTGCGTCATAGCCGACCAGAGGCTCGCCGGCGTGTTCATTCACGAGGCATTCGGACACCTCTCTGAGGCGGACTTCATCCATGAAAGGCCAGACCTCAGAAAAATCATGTCTATCGGCAGGGAGTTCGGCCCTTCATTTCTTAACGTCTACGATGACGGCACGATTGAAGACCTTGCCGGATGGATACCCTTCGACGACGAGGGCATTCCCGCCTCAAAGACAGGGCTTATAACAAAAGGCATGCTCGCGGGGCGCCTGCACTCACGGGAAACGGCCATAAAGATGGGAGAGCTTCCAACCGGAAATGCCAGGGCCGTCAGCGCTCTGCATCAGCCCCTTGTGCGAATGACCAACACTTTCATTGACAACGGGCCGCACAGGCTGGATGAGCTGATGGAGTCCGCAGGCAACGGAATCTACGCGGCTGACTGCATAGGCGGCCAGACCAACCTCGAAATGTTCACCTTCACATCCGGATACGGCTTTGAGGTAAAAAACGGCAGGAAGGGAAAGATGTACCGAGACATACAGCTTTCAGGAAATGTCTTTTCCACACTGAAGAGCATCAGAATGGCCGCGAATGACCTGAAGATGTTCGGCGGACTCGGAGGCTGCGGCAAGGGCGGACAGTCCCCCCTGCCGGTCTCGTTTGGCGGCCCGCATATTTTAATGGATGATGTGCTTGTCGGAGGTACCCGGTGAAAGACGAAAAGGCCCTGCTGGCCAATATTGACATGATTCGCGAAACGGTGCCTGCCGGAATTGACTGGTATGATATCTTCGCATCTACATCATCATCAGTATCGCTGTCATACAGGAATAACAGGCTGCATTCTGTGACAGGCAGAGACAACACCGGTTACGGGCTGCGGATTAACAGAGGGGGAAGGACCGGCTTTTCCTACACCAACAGCCCTGATGAGGACACCCGGACTGCTGAAAGGGCCGCCTCAATCGCTCCCTGGGGCGACGAGGAAAGGCTTCAGCTTCCGGGGCCGGGACCTGATGTCAGCTTCGAACCCTTTTCGCCTGAGTCAGAGTCTTTCAGTATTGACCACGAAAAGAAGGACTTTGAGGAAGCCATTGACCGCATTCTCACCGCTGTCCCGGGCGCCTCAGTAAACGCAGGTTCCGGAATATCGTCAGGGGTGACAGGCCTTGTGAACTCGAGCGGCTTCAGGGGCTCATACAGACACAGTTCCTATTCCGCGTCAATATCCGCCTCAAAGATCTTCGAAGACGGCACAAAGATTGACACGGCAGAGTACATCGCCGGCCTCGCGTCCGCGCCGTTTAAACATCTGGCTGATACCCTGATCGGGCAAATCAGGCTTGCCGAAAAAACCGCCCGGCTCAACTCGGGAAGATATCCCGTTATATTTTCGCCGGGGGCCTTTGCCTCTCTCTGCGGCATAGTCATTTCCGGACTTTCCGCCGCCAGGCTTTTCAGAGGAATATCGTATTTTGAAGATAAAATAGGGAAGGAAATATTCAGCCCCGGTTTCACCGTCAGGGAGCTCCCCTCTCTCGCAGGAAGCCCTTACAGCTTCCCCTTCGATGACGAGGGCGTTAAGGCCGAAGACAAGTATCTGATAAGGGACAGAAAGCCGCTTACCTACATCACCGACCTCAAGTACGCGGAAAAGACGGGCGTAAGGCCCGGCGGAAACGCGTCCAGGGGCTATGCGTCTCTGCCCTCCCCGTCACTCAGCAACATCTCGGTGCTTCCGGGTTCTGTGGAAAAAACAGCGCTGATAAAATCGGTCAAGCGGGGCATCTACGTCGAACGCTTCATCGGACTGGGGCAGTCAAACACCCTGACAGGCGAGTTCACGGGAAACCTGGACCTCGCATTTCTGATAGAAAACGGCGAAATGGCCGGCAGGCTGAAGGACTGCATGATAAGAGACAACATCTTCACTCTTCTCGGAGGCAGCATGGCTCTAAGCAGCGAGACTGAGCGCCGCGGCAGCTTTGAAGCCCCGTCGGCGCTTTTTGACAGTGTAAGCTTTACGGGTTAAGCGGCCTTGAGATATTTCCTTACGTCAATGTATCTCATGCCTGCCGCCTCGGCAGCCTTTATACCAAGCTCTGCGTCCTCGAACACAAGGCAGTCCTCCGGGAAAACGCCCATCAGGCGGGCGCATCTGAGAAATGTGTCCGGTTCGGGTTTGTGATTTTCAACATCGTCGGCCGCGGTCAGAATATTGAAGTAGCGGTCAAGTCCCGTTGCCTCAAGGGCCTTAACAGCAACACTCCTCTTGCCGCCTGTTCCCACTGACATCGCCATCTCGCCATGATAGCGTTTAACGACCTCGACAACCTCTTCAATCGGCTTGATCGTGTCCATCATCTCCAGGAATGAATCCTCTTTCTCGCTGAGAACAACGGCTGCGTCCATGGACAGGCCGTACTTCTCATTCAGAACATCGACAATCTTTACGGTCGGCATACCTGCCACCGAGTAGAAGAGGTCGAGCGGAAATTCAAATCCGTATTTTTTCCCAATGACAGCCCAGGCGTCGTAGTGCGCCGGCATTGAGTCAATAAGCGTTCCGTCAAGATCAAAAATAAATCCCTTCACGCCTTCAGGTATCTGTATCATCTGTAACTCCATAATCATCAGCAGAATAAAAAGCGGGGTTAGCAAATCACGGTCCCGCCGGCTACACTGCTGAAATAGTATATTCTTACCGGGCTTTCAGCTGTTCCCGGATATCAAATCTGCCCATGCATCGGGGGCCAATCCTGAAACCGACTTCTTTCCGGCGCGCACAATCGGCGTCTTTAAAAGAAGCGGCTCCTCAAGAAGCACATCTTCAACATTGTGACTGATGTACTTCAGGTTCTTCTTCTCGTACAGGGGCGAATTTTTGTTTATAAGCTCATCTACAGGAACACAAACCGCGATATTGCGGATCTCGCCCGCGCTGAGCCCCTTAACAGCCAGATCGCGAAAGCTCACCAGAACCCGCCTCTCGCTGAAAAAGCGCAGCGCCTTCTGGGTGTCTTTGCATTTCTTTGTGCCTATTATCTGGATATTCATTCCCCGCCTCTGCGGCCATCAAAAAATACAGGGCCTATTTTGCAAGGGAAAAAGCCGATAAAGCTTTAAAGATTTTATGAGTACTGGCGGTTTTTTAATGGCGCAGGGCAGCATAAGGCCTGAATCAAAATCACAGAAGAGGCATCACGACAGCGCAGAGGCGCCCGAATCGAAAGAAGGCGAAGAACAACGGGAAGCAAAATAGTACAGCAAAAACAACGGCGCAGCCTGAATGCCGAGCCGCGCCTCATTAAACGCTGAAGACCATCTTCTGGACGCTGACGCCTTTCAGGGCCTTAAGACGCGATTCAAGCGAATCCATGTCATCCCTGCTGCCGCACAGCTCAAGAATAATCAGGCCGTTAGTGCTGCACTGATTATCATCTACCTCGTGAAGCCCCAGCCTCGTCTTGATGCTGCATCCGAACTCGGTCAGAAGCGCCTGCACCTCTGAGGCCTCGGCGATACGGTTTTCAACATAAACTCCAAGCACGCAAATCTCTTTCATGCCCACCTCTCAACTCCATATTTTCACCGCCG
Source organism: Spirochaetota bacterium (assembly GCA_963663865.1). GTDB lineage: Bacteria > Spirochaetota > UBA4802 > UBA4802 > UBA5550. The sequence continues at coordinate 1,069,610 of OY760686.1, read as the reverse complement.
ATTATAACAGCGGCCGCGGACTAATGCAACAAGAATTATCACGCAGTTTTGAAATGGTTTTTCGGGCGTCTCCCCCGCTGAAGCGGGGGCCGCGCCTTCGCCTTAAAAACCCGCCTCATGGCGGGTTTCCGGCTCAGTCGCTGACGCGCGGAAAAACAGCGCGCGCAGAAAAAACTCAGCCCTTGACGAACTTCATGACAAAGACATCGTAGGACCTCTGCTGGCCCTGCCTGGTCCTTTCCATCGTGTGGACCGTTCTTTCATCAGCCCGCGAATAGCCCGCGCGCTCTGCCATTAACGCGAGCTCGTCCCGGTTAAAGCCGTTGTGAAAGACGGCCCCGTCCTCATGAAAGCTGCCGTCCTCTTCGTCAAGGTCGGCGATCAGAAGCATCCCGCCCGGCACTATTGCCCCGGACAGCTTTTCGAGAACCGCCGGAACGTCGCTGATGTGATGAAAAGCCATCGATGAGTAGATTACATCATAGGTTTCCGCGGGAGCGGCATCACCGGTGAGGTCGAGCACCAGGGCCGTCATGTTGGAGACTCCAGCTGCCGCAATCTTTTTTCGGGCCTCTTCAATCATGCCCGCGGATGAATCTGCCAGCACAAGCGAATCAAAGCTCTCTCTCAGCAAAAAGCTTATCAGCCCCGTACCGCAGCCGTACTCAAGCGCCCTGCCTCCCCGCCTGCCGCCAAGCATTGACTCCATTCCTCCGGCGACAGCAGACGCAAGCTCCATTCTTCCCGGCTTTGAGTCCCATCCGGCTGCCGCTATGTCAAAACGGTTAATATCCATACAGTTCTTCCTCTCATTCGCGCAATCTCTGCAGAGACCGATAAATTCCCGCATTATATCGGTCAACAACTTGTTTCTGTGATGGAACAGGCTGAACGACCTCCTGAAACTTATGCCTTCAATTCTCACGGCAAAGAGCCTGCCTCTGTCCGAATCATTCATTATGCTGATGGCGGGCAGAACCGACAGTCCTAGACCCTCCGCGACAGCCAGCTTTATCGATTGGATATTGTTCATTACACCCGCTTCATGCCATTCGATTGCATGAAGCTTCATCATGTCCTCAAAGAGCTCCCTCGTCCCGCTGCCCTTCTCCCTGACAATAAAGCGCTCGCCGTTAAGCATTGTACTTTCCACAGACGTCATCGAACTGAAACGGTGGGCCTTACCGCAGACAAGTAAAAGCTCGTCGCTCATCACAGGCTCTGACACAACCCCTCCTGACTTCATCTCACCCTCGGCCAATGCGATATCTATATCGTTTCTGAGTATCATTTCGCTAAGCCTCGCCGTGTTGTCTACAACGGTGTATATCTGACAGCCAGGCAGCCTCTTCACAAGGCCCGCTGCCAGCCCGGGCAGAATCGTTGTGCCTACAGTCATGCTTCCGCCGATGCGTATCGCATTGCGTATGCCGGAGCCGGAGAGCCTTCTTTCAGCCTCAGCCGCGAGCGCGACGATGTGAGCGGCGTACTCAACAAACTGACTTCCCGCCGCGGTGAGGTAGAGCTTTCTGCCAAGCCTTTCGAATAGCGGAACGCCTGCATCCCTTTCGAGCTCTGATACCGCCTGACTCACGGTGGGCTGTGATATAAAGAGCTCTTTAGCGGCCCGCGACATGCTGAGCGTCTCCGCCGTTTTCAGAAATATCTCAAGATGTCTGAAGGTCATATAGGCTTTTACCTATTATTTTAATCTATTTATTATATATCTACTATATATAATATAGCTGACCTTATGCGTTTCCGCAAAAAAATATCCGCAAATTCCTGATCAATTGGAGAAAAAAATGAATAAAAATGCACATATTGCTCTGACAGCGCTCCGCTCCCTTGCTCCGGGCCTGGGGTTCACAGCTCTTATTACCGCGCTTGCTCTGGCGGTTTCAGCTACAGAGCTTTTTAGCAGGACTTTGCACATCGGGCCGCTCTTTACGGCAATAATTGCCGGGGCCGTCCTGGCGGCCGCGGCCAGAATACCGGATGCCGCCGCCCCCGGTGTCGCATTTTCCGCAAAAAGGCTCCTACGGGCGGCGATAGTGCTGCTCGGCTTCAGGCTCAGCCTTTCAGATATAGCACATGCCGGCCCGGCCGCGCTCATGGTCATTGTACTGGGCTCAGGCGCGACCATTCTGTTCACTGTATGGCTCGGCAGAAAGATAAATGTGCCACTGAAAAAATCCATACTTCTTGCCTCGGGCATATCCATCTGCGGAGCATCTGCCGTTGCCGCGGTAGACTCGGTTATTGAAGGAGAAAAGGAAGACGCGGCCTTCGCGATAGGGGCAGTGACGCTCTTCGGAACAGCCGCCATGTTTCTGTACCCGGCCGTCTTCAACCTTGCGCATATTCCTGCAAGGGACTTCGCGCTCTGGGCGGGTTCATCGATCCATGAGGTCGCTCAGGTTGCGGCAGCCGGCAGCGCCATTCCGGACCCGACGATAGAAGCGCTCGCCTCGACTGTCAAAATGATACGGGTGCTCATGATAATTCCGCTTAACCTGATTCTCATCGCTCTCGGCAGAAGGGACGGCGCCCGAACCGGTGGAAAAAAGGCCGCCATGCCCTGGTTCGCGCTTATGTTCTTCGCGGCTGTCGCCCTCAACTCGGCCGATATCATCCCCCCGCAGATAAAAAAGCTGCTTGTTGATGCGAGCGGTGTTCTGATGACCGCGGCGATGGCCGCCCTGGGACTTGGCATCTCTTTGAAGAGGTTCGCCGCGACAGGCAGAAAGGCGCTGCTTCTCGGCCTTGCCGGGTCACTTTTCATTTCCGCGCTGACATTTATGACAATCACTATGCTCAACGGGCTGTCCATTTTTTAAAAACACCCTCTCATGCCGCAGCGCGGGCGGCCTCTCCATTCAGGGCAACCCGCGCTTTTACCTTGCATTTGGGATAGATTTTAATATTTTTGTACATTTCATCATCTATTATGACTTCTTTGCTTGACATTGTGTATAGTTTATTATACTTTTCAACCGGATATCATCTTTTAAGGAGGCTGCAGGTGTCAGATCAGGTCAAGGCTCTGAGAATTTGCTCAAGAGTGCATGTCCTCCGGGCGGAAAGGCGAATTACCCAGCAGCAGCTTGCCGATGCTGTCGGCGTCACCCGGGGAACGATTGTGGCAATCGAGAGGGGAAACTACAACCCTTCGCTTGAACTCGCTTTCAAAATAGCGGGTTATTTTAACACAGACATCAGTTCTGTTTTTTCCTATGAGGAGGCATCAAATGAACAGGTTTAACGCTCTTGTACCGGTTTATCTAAAATACTCGTCACCTGCCGTGCTGATTCTATTGATATTCGGATTTATCAGCTTTCACTTTAAAGGCCTGATTCCTGCCGGTCCGGTCTTCGACGTTATATGGGAGATACTCGCCTTTCACTTTATGTTCTGGATAATAGTCTTCATTTACTTTCTGTTTCTTCTGCTTCTCTCTGCCTCGGCGAGAAACAGGATTCTTCCGGGGCTTGCCCGAATGCGGGAGCGGGATGAAAGGGAAGCCATGATTACAGGACTTGCCGCAAGGTATTCTATGTTAGCCACACTCGCGCTGCTGCTGCTTCTGCTTTTTATCAGCAGCATTGAAATCAGCGTCACAAAGCTGCCTCCTGAAATGGTAGTCGACGGGAAGAAGCATGAGCTAAGGGTGGGCCTTTCGTTCAGGCTGACTGAGAGAAACAGCCCCGGAAAAGCTGAACAGAGAGGCAATCCGATTTTTACAACAGAGAAGTCGGCCATTTCCAGCCAGGCGGCCATACTCGCGGCAATAATCTGGCAGTTAGCTTCATTCAAGTACATTTACAGGCGCCTCTCCCGAAGATAACACCTTGAGCCCAGGCAGGCGGTTTTAGGGTTGACAGAGTTTTTTTTGGCCTCAAAACCGGGGTATTAACTGATATTGAGGTCTTTATGAAGAAAGCATTATTTTTTCTCGCGCTGCTCCCCGCGCTCATACTGCAGGGAGCAGCGCTGTCTTACGCGCAAACCGTTCCCGAAAACAGGTACTTCTACATTAAATCGGCAAACTCGGGCGAAAATCATAGCTCCGGCTACTGGGACCAGCCCGGTACCCGGAAAACCGCATACACTCACGGAGACAGTCTTCAGCTTTCAGGCAGAGATAACGGCCCTGACCAGCGCTACCGCTTCATCGACGCAAACCGGGACTGGTTCAACATTGTGGCTGAGAACGGAGGCGCCCTGAATATTGCCAAGCCGGACAATGTTGAAGGCGCGGCCATTACACTGGCTTATCCCATGAAGGGATACAGATATCAGATTTTCCGCTTTGAACACATCGAAGAGGGAAAGTGGAAGATATTCTCGTTCTCGAACAAAGCCCTGTCGGTTGAAAGCGTGATGAACGGAACGCCCGTTCAGGGAAGAAGCACCGGCCCTCACTCCGAGTGGTTTCTGATAGACGCCTCAACCGGAAAAAGGTACATCCCCGCAAAGGACGTTATTACCGGGACATTGACAGGACAGGATTTATCCGCCGACGGCAAGGCCCTGACGTCAAAGCCGATCCCGAATACAGAAGTTGATATATGGGTTTTCAACCCCTCCAATAAGAGTACGCCTTATACCAAAACCGGCAGCGTGAAAACAGATGCCTCGGGCTCATTTGAGCTTCCGGAAAAGTACAGCAAGGAGAGCACAATTATGCTGATGGCGCACTTTTCCGACAGGGAGACCGCCACAGCTCTTCTTTACAATGAGCGGAAGGACAGACAGGCGAAGCTTATATCCCGCAGATACAGCGCCGGAGACTACGTCCTCGTTGAGACAAAGTACAGGGGCAAGCAGTACTACCATTACGACGGCAGCGGTTTCTACATGCTCAATGGAAAAATCACAAAGCGGGACGATTACTTCTTCCCGGGTATCTCAGAGAGAAGCCCCGCGATAAATGAGCTGATTGCCAAAATTGGAGGCGGAAAGCCTGTCAGAACAGACGAGGAGGCAGCCCTGCGCTTCGCCACGGTCTGGAAGTTTCTTAAAACCGAAACTCGTTCAAGCATGGGCACGCCCCCTCCCGGAGTAAAGGAAGCGAGCGATTTTCTCTTCAGCCGGGGCGAAAATGCAAAGAAGATGATGGCCGTCAAGAGCTGGCCCTCACTGAGCGACTACGCGGAGACCTATAAAAAGTACGGTTTTATCCCCATGGGCAACTGTACTTCATGGTCGCTCGCCGCCGGAGCGCTTCTTCACGCGGCAGGCGTGCCGACTGACAAATACTTCGTCGCGAAGTTTAACTACGATCCAAGCTGGATAGTTGAACACTGGGTCATCGCGTTCAAGACAAACGGAAGGTGGTACTGTATGGATCCGCAGCAGGCGACAAGCCCCGGAATGCCGAGCCCGGCCAGGCTCCCTTCGAGCTACGACTCCCTGCTGAGGAGTGCTAATCCATCCTACGATTTTGAGCTTCCGTTCGAAGCGGTGCTTCTTCCTGGCTCGAATATTGACAGGGTTCCCTATTGCGGCGAAACTCAGAAGCTTAAAAAGCTGATGAAGTAGATCCGAAACCTGCGGGTGTTTTGCGTCCACTGGCAGCGCTGACATCTGCGGGTTAATATCCCACCCAAAAAAAAGACTTGACTAATTAGTAGTTTATATTACTTAGTATATGCATGGATATTGAAAAGGAAATTGAGCGTTTTTATGACGAGTGCAAAAGGCATTCTCTGAAGGTAACCCCTCAGAGAACAGTGCTTTTTGAAGAGCTTGCATCAACGACCGAGCACCCGACGGCTGAAGCCATTTACAGAAAGCTCAGAACGAGGCTGCCCAATATTTCTTACGATACGGTCAACCGTACTCTGATGAATTTCGCCGACCTCGGGATAATCAGGCGTGTAGAAAGCCGCGACAGCTCCAGACGCTTTGACGCAGACGTTTCGCTGCATCATCACTTTGAGTGTGTAAGGTGCGGAGCGATTATTGACATTCATAGCGACTTGTATGATAATATAGCCGACCCTGAGGAGCTCCCCGAAGGGGTTACAGTCCTTGACATAAGGGTCACGCTTGAGGGCTTCTGCGGTAACTGCAGGAGCTGATATTTTTTTGCTTTAGCGATAGTAGTTTCTACTATTTCGTATTTACAACTTACATCCGGTTTCATGAATATAGAGAAACCGGGTACGAGTTTTACTGAAATTCACTCCGCCGCAGGCGAAGAGAATATATAGCTTATAGCTGAATTATTGAACATAATAACAAAATTAACGGAGGTTTCAAAATGGAACAACAGCAACAGACAGTGAGCATGCCGAGAATCGGCGAAAAAGCGCCTTCTTTCAAGGCGGTTACGACACAGGGTGAGATCAGCTTCCCCGACCAGTACGCGGGAAGCTGGGTAATACTGTTCAGCCACCCTGCCGACTTTACGCCGGTATGCACAAGCGAGTTTATGACATTTGCGAGTATGGAAGACAAGTTTTCGGAAGCGAACTGTAAACTCGTAGGCCTCTCGGTTGACGGCCTTTACAGCCACATAGCCTGGCTCAGAACCATTAAAGAAAAGATTGAGTTCAAGGGAATGAAGGATGTTGAAGTCAAGTTCCCGCTGATCGAAGATATCACCATGGAAGTCAGCGCAAAGTACGGCATGATTCAGCCGGGTGAAAGCAACACGAAGGCTGTCAGGGCGGTGTTCTTCATTGACCCGAAGGGAACCATCAGAACGATTCTCTACTATCCGCTCAGTATCGGCAGAAACTTCGATGAGATATACAGAGCCCTCATAGCGCTGCAGACAACCGACGCGTTTGAAGTCGCCACACCGGCAGACTGGCGACCCGGCGACGATGTAATAGTCCCGACCGCCGGGTCATGCGGGGTTGCCAAAGAACGCATGGAAAGCAAAAATGACCTGCATTGCTACGACTGGTTCTTCTGCACAAAGAAAATCGATAAGGATACCATATTCAGCAAAATCCTTAAAAAGAAAAAATAGGCCTTCTGTGAGAATCCGGGCACTCTGCCCGGGTTCTTATATGCAAAAAAGTCGCTTCTGCCCCCCGCTCTCACGCCAGCACTCCTCACACAGCACAAAAAACATCCCTGAAACCTTGAGAAACCGTACTCATTTCCAGCTCAGCTATTATCAGTCAGTCATAATAACTGTACATTTTGGCTTTTTTTTACATGTCAAGGTTGACTGCTGAATGATTTTATTGTATGATCTGCACTCCCGTGTTAAGGAGAGCAAGAATAATGAAAATCAGAACAAAGCTTTTTCTGAATTCTTTTACACAGATGGCGCTTATTCTCTCAATAGGGATTGCGGCCTTTATCGGACAGCGGAACATTATCTCACTGACAGACAGCAGCACCGTCAACTATGAGCTTGTCGACGAGATGGCTCAGAAGGAAAAAGACCATCTCAACTGGGTAAACTCCGTGCTTCTTTCTATGTCTGACAGAACACTTCTGATGAGCAATATTGAGACCGACCATCATAAATGCGGCCTCGGCAAATGGTATTACGGCGAAGACCGCGCTGACGCAGAAAAGCACATTCCGGCCATAACCGGCCCCCTTCGGGAGATGGAATCTCCCCATGAAACGCTGCACGGCTCGCTTGTTAAGATGAGGGCCGCTGTTCAGCGAGAGGGATATGAAGAGGCTTACCGGGTCTTCAACAGCGAGACGCTGCCAGCGCTGAAATCAGTCCAGTCACATATCAAGGACATAAGTACAATCGCGCATAAGAAATCAGCTGAGGGGGCCGAAGCGGTTAAGTCAACTTCATCGGTTATTCGCCTCATCCTTATAGCGGTAGTTGCCCTGTCAGTATTCGTTGGCATTTTTCTGGTTCTTTACATTGTCAGGACGATCATGGGACAGCTCGGTGCCGAACCCGACGATGCAAACCGAATCTTCGCTAAAATTTCAGCAGGTGATTTCACTGTCGAAATTCCGCTTTCGGACAAAGACAAATCAAGCCTCATGTACCATCTTGAGGGCATGCGAAACGGCCTCGAGGATCTCGTTTCGAGGATAATCATATCAGCAAATAACCTGACCATGGCCGTAAAGGAGATATCTAACGGCAACCAGAGCCTCTCACAGAGAACGGCCGAGCAGGCCTCCTCGCTTGAGGAGATAGCATCAACTATCGAGGAAACATCCGCCGCAATTTCCCAGAACGCTGACAACGCTTCAAACGCAGTTGCGATGTCAATGCGGTCAGAAAACACCGCCACAGAGGGAGGCGCGCTCGTGTCCGACGCGGTTGACTCGATAAACGAAATTAACAGAGTAAGTCAGAAGATCGGAGAAATCACAGGTGTAATCAATGAGATATCCTTTCAGACGAATCTCCTTGCCCTGAACGCCGCCATTGAAGCGGCAAGGGCCGGAGAGATGGGGCGCGGGTTTGCGGTTGTAGCCGGCGAAGTCAGAAACCTCGCCCAGAAATCGGGACATGCCGCCCGTGAAATAAGCGACCTGATCAACGACTCTATAGAAAAAATAACCGCCGGAACAGACAAGGCAAATAAAAGCAGAGACGCTCTTTCGGAGATAATCAGCTCAGTAAAACAGGTAAACGGCGTTATATCGGAAATCGGCGCCGCGAGCCGGGAACAGAAAGACGCAATCAGTCAGATAACCACGGCCGTAAGCGATATGGACAACATGACCCAGCACAACGCGTCGCTTGTTGAAGAAACCGCTTCAGCAAGCGAGGAAATGGCTAACCAGGCCGCCGAACTGCTTGACATGGTAAGCAGCTTTAAAATCAGAAACCAGAACTGAGATTGAAGTTTTAGAAAGCCGCTTTACACTCAGCCTATTCTTCAACAAGATGAATAGTGTCGTCGTCGATCCGGTAAAACGCGGGGATAATCTCAATTCGTGGATATTTCTCATTGAGCCGCTTTGATTCCGAGAGTATAAACTCTACGCTGTTCTCAATCTCGAACATGGGAGCGTAGTTCATAAAGTGCTCTTCGGCCTTGTCGGGTTCCCAGCCGGCATTTGCCACGAGACCGCTGACAAATTTATCCTTCTTTGACACCAGGCCTTCCATGCCGCAGTCATTGTGACTCATGAGCACGACCTGCTTCACGTTTCCAATCGCAATCGCGTATGAAATTTTGAATTCGCTGTACCTCAGATTGCCTCCGCCTGACCTTATTATGTACGCGAAGTTCTGCGGGAGCCTGAGCTGGTGCCTGTTGTCCATGCACATGCCGACCAGGAGCTGGGCTTTCTCGTATGTCTTGAATTCAGCTCCAAAGTTGTTGTACCTTATCAGCTCGGCAAACGGCGTATCCTTGATGGCCTGTGGGATATCGGCCTCGGTTTTCACTTCGACTATTCTCATTCTTCCTCTCTGAAGTTTTTATCAACACTTGCGGATTTATGTTCTGGTTTCAAGTACAAAACTCTATTCCCCATTCATCACCGGAGGCGGAGGTTTTTTTATTCAAAGCGGTTCGGCTATGCGGTGATGTTCCCACAGACGGCAGAGAACAAAAACTGCCAGCAGCGCCTTATCTGCCGCATCATCCCCGGACCGATCAGGAATTTCTGTACTTGAACCAGATATTCATGCTCTCAATCCGACCCGATATATTCGTATTGTTAAACAGAGTCCCGCCGAATTTGTATCCTGACGCGGCAAAGGTTTTGTTCATACCGTACGAGACACTTCGGGCTATGGTATAAAACATTTTCATCCCGGCATCGGCCATCTTCTTTTCCATTGCCTCGAGAAGAAAAACAGCTATCTTCTCTCCTCTAAATTCAGGCAGAACGGCGAAGTCAGTCATCTCCACACTGCCGTCCTTCATCGATATCTCAGCCGATGATATACCCACAAGCTTTGTCACCTTGCGGAGTCCGAAATAAATAATGTTCTCGTCCATGGTTTTCTGCAGATATTCCGGCTCGAATATCGGGAATGGATAGCTGTCAAAAACAGCCCTGTATATCTCTGCCATTTCCGCGGTATCATGCTTTGTCATAACATGGATTACCGACCTTTCAGGAAAGACCCTGCGGCTCGCGGCATCGGTGTTTTCTGAAGACTTTAATACGTCGCTTATTCTGCTGAGCTCCTCGGCGGGCACCGACCTGCGGGAGGCCGACGGATATTTAGCCAAAAACGACTTACCGTCATGTTCACCATGAGGAGGAATCACAGCCTCACGAATGAAGCCCCTATCGGTAAAGTTCCTTTCACTGGAGGACGGGACTTTTAGAAATATTTTTGTGTACCCTTTCTCGCGGACAAGCTCGTCAAACCTTCCGAGAAGGAGGTCAGCGGACTCTCCGCCGTACTCCTGAAGGTATATCCTGTTATTGAGAGGCCCGTGCTGAAATACGCTTGTGCCTATTTTCTCTATAACATCACTCATCCTCATCTCCCCTTCTTTGTATTCTCGTGTTGTCAGCCGGTGTCAGTGATATCTCGGGGTCCGCGTCAGAAAGCAGCCGCTCAATTCCTATTGTGGATATATCCTCCGCGCTTTCAAGGTTGAGCTGAAGGTCGCACTCTGCGCAGTTCCTGTCGCAGAATGTAGGCTCGTATGCGTCAGGTTCCTTGTAGGTTGTAATAACGCCCTCATAGTTCCGCAGAACCACCTTGTTGGTTGACCATGAAATGAGGTAGTTTGGCATAACCGGAATCTTGCCGCCGCCGCCCGGAGCGTCAATAACATAGGTTGGAACCGCCAGGCCCGATGTGTGCCCTATCATGCTTTCAAGAATCTCAATTCCCTTTCCTACTGGAGTCCTGAAGTGAGAAAGCCCCTCGGACAGATCGCACTGGTACAGATAATACGGCCTCACCCTGTTCTGAAGAAGCCTGTGAGTGAGCCTCTTGATAATCCTCGAACAGTCGTTCACTCCGGCGAGAAGAACCGACTGGTTGCCCAGCACAATTCCCGCGTCAGCGAGCTTTTTAAGCGCCTCTTCAGCCGACTCAGTAACCTCCCTCGGGTGATTGAAGTGAGTGTTTATGTAAAGCGGGGCAAACTCCTTGAGTATCTCTATCAGGTTGTCGGTGATTCGGTACGGCAAAACGACAGGCATTCTCGTTCCAATTCGGATTATCTCTACATGATCTATTGACTTTATTTCCGAGAGCAGCCTTCTTACCTGTTCATCTCCGAGCATGAACGGGTCTCCGCCTGAGAGCAGCACATCCCTTATCTGTCTGTTATTTCTTATGTATTCAATTGCCGGCTTAAGCTCTTCGAACTTCGGGATATAGTCCCTGTCTCCAACCTTGCGTTTTCTCGTACAGTGACGGCAGTACATTGAACAGAGATTGCTCACATGGAAGAGCACCCTGTCAGGATAGCGGTGTGTCAGGTAGGGCGCGGGAGAGTCCTTGTCTTCCGCGAGAGGATCTGCCATGTCGTACTTCTTTGTTTCAAGCTCACGTATTGAAGGTACCGACTGTATAAAGACGGGATCGTAGGTGTAATCATCAGTGTTGATAAGAGACAAATAGTAGGGCGTTATCGATAACGGAAATTTTTCTGTCGTCTGTCTAAGAGACTCAAGCTCCTTTTTGCCGAATCTGATTCCCGTCACCTTTTGAAGAGTTTCTATGTCCTTGACTGAGTGCCTTATCTGCCACTTCCAGTCCTTCCAGCTCTCAATGTCGGCTTGAGGATCGATCTTTTTCGCAATAATCTGCTGTTTTTTATTGAATATCATGTGTTCTCCTTTTTGTGTATAATAATTTTTCTCCTTCAGACCTGAAGCTCAGGTCTCAATATATTTTATTCCCGGCATAAAGGGGCTGTAAACCAGCTCCCGTACTAACAACGGCAGGAACAGCAAGCAAGCAGGGGATACCTTAAATTTACCCAAAAAGGGCTAATATTTCGAGCTTTTTTTGAACGGGAACAAAAATGAACCCGCAATGAAGGCAATCAATGACGCTGTGACCCCATAAACCGCGGGATCAAACACCGTTAAATATGAGCATGCACTAAAGCAGGAGCTCTCTTTGAGAGCTGTAAGTGCGAGAGTAGTACCTCCGCCGGCTATCATGCCGGCAAAGGCGCCTGAGCGGCTTGATCTTTTCCAGAAATAAGCCCCGAGGGTTGGAATGAAAAGCCCTGATGCCATAAAGGCATAGGCGTAAAGTATCGCGTCAAGCACCGTGGTAAAAAAGGCGCTCAGAAGCACTGCCAGGGCGCCAAGCACGAATGTCATAAGCATGGAAAGCCTCATGCCGCCCCTGTCGCTGACACCCAGCCTCAGGTAGCGCCTCATTACATCATTGACAACGTTTCCCGACGAAGCCATCAGGCAGCTGTCTGCCGTTGACATAATGGCGGAAAAATAGGCGGCAATCACTATGCCCGTTACCCCTACCGGCAGAACCTCCGCGATCAGGCGCGGCATTGCCATCTCGGGGTCTGACTCGGGGAAAACAACACGCGCGCACATTCCGAGAAATACTCCGGTAAACGCCATGACAGGGTATTCAAATATACCGGCGATATACCATGCCTTCTTTGCCTCCTCAACGGTTTTACACGCGAACATCCTCTGGTATATTGTCATTCCGATAATCCAGATAGGGACGATAGTGACGAGCCAGTTGACGAACTTTACCGGCGATATATTGGTAAGGGTGAAAAACTCGGACGGCAATGAGGCCTTCAGGGAGCCTAACCCGCCTATCGAATAAACTGTGACGGGTATTGTAACCGCGATAAGCCCGACAAGAAGAACGGCCCACTGAATGCTGTCGGTGTAAATGACTGCCTTGAGGCCGCCGAAAACGGTATAGGTAACAGTGATTACCGCTATAACAATGAGCGAGAACTGCACCGGATCCATCCCCATTGGCGGGTTTCTGAAGATTGTAGCTGATGCTAACTTGGCCCCGGCAAGCATCTGCGCCGATGTGAAGCCGAGATATCCGATACCGCTTATTACCGCCGCGACAAGAGCAACCCTGTCTCCGTATCGGAATCGCAGAAAGTCCGGGTATGTAAGCATGCTGTGTTTTGAGTCGATCTTTTTGATTCGGGGGATAATGAACACAGCGGAGAACCAGGCCCCGATCAGCCCGGTAAAAAGCAGCCATGACCCTGAAAGCCCCATCAGAAACCCTACTCCTCCGAGGCCGATACTGAACCCGCCTCCGACATCGGTGGCAACGATGGACAGACCGACATGGCCGGCGCTCATGCTGCGGTTGCCGACATAGTAGTCCTCACGGTGATTGTTCTTGCGGTAAAAGTGGATTCCCACATACAGCAGCACAAGCATGTAGAAACCGAAGATGATGTAATCAATAAAACTCATTCTGTCTTCTCCGTTTTTTTCTGGAGCAAAGACACAGGAACAGCAATAAGTTATGGGCGGATAAAGCCTTCGCGGCTAAAGATCAACTCCTCCTGCATTTTCACTTGAGCCCCAACGAGGCCCCGGTTGCCCGAATCTAAGCCCCGTGAATCAGGGCTGCAGCCGCAGCGTACAAACAGGCTGATTTTTACGGCCCTGCGGTCTGCTATATGCAACAGATTAATTTTTAATCAAATACTGGTTATATCTCCATTGTTTTTCCTTGCGGCAATGTTGTCAAGGAACTTGAGAAAAAACCGGCAATCGCACCGTGCCCTACAGCAGATAAAGGTCGCTGTCGGCAATAATCTGAAAACCTGCCTCTCTCAGAAGCTTCTCTGTTCCGGCAATATTGTCCACCTGAAACACAAATGCGGCTGAATTACTGCTCTTCAGAATAAAGCCGTAAGCGTCCTCAACGTTGATATTTCCGGCAGAGAGCACAGACGCCGCGCGATGCAGCCCTCCGGGAGAATCTTCAATCTTCACGGCAACAATGTCCTTCAATGTCGCCGTTATGCCGCTGTCGCAAAGAGCGGCGCAGCCCTCAGTCGGCCTGTCAAGAAGCAGCTTGATTATTCCGTATTCTCCCGAATCAGATATGGTGATTGCCCTGATATTGATTGAGTTACGAACAAGAACACCGGTAATCTTTTCAATTTTACCCGGCCTGTTCTCCGCGAAGACTGATACCTGCTGCGGCATGATGCGACCTCCTTCCGGTTATCTCCTATATTTCCCTGCTGTCTATTACCCTGACAGCCTTTCCCGTACTCGGCGGAAGCGAACCCGGCTCCAGCAGTTCAATTCGAGCGTTGACGGTTATCAGTGAACGCATTTCATCAACGATCCTGCTCTTAAGCTTTGCAAGCTCCTTCAGCTCTCCATGAAACATCTTGGAATAGAGTTCAACCTTCACTGTGAGCCTGTCGAGGTTCTCCTCGCGGGTGAGGACTATCTGATAGTTATTTCCCACTTCGGGAATCTTCATCAATACTGTTTCAATCTGAGACGGGAAAACGTTAACCCCGCCGACTATGAGCATGTCGTCAGTGCGGCCCTTCATTCGGTCGACTCTGCGGTGAGTCCTTCCGCAGGCACATTGCCCGGGAATTATTCTCGTCAAGTCCCGCGTCCTGTACCTTATGAGCGGCATTGCCTCCCGGCCGACATGAGTTACAACCAGCTCCCCCTCTTCTCCATCGGGTAATACCTCAAGCGTATCGGGATTTATTACCTCAACAATATAGAAATCTTCCCATATGTGCATTCCGCACTTCTGCTCGCACTCAAAGGCTACAGCAGGACCGTTCAGCTCCGACATGCCGTATGAGTTATAGGCGTCGAGACCCCACTGCTCTTCAATCTTCTTTCGGACACCGTCCGAGTAAGGCTCCGCTCCAAGATATGCCTTCTTGACCGAAAGGTCAGCCGGGTTAAGCCCATGCTCCCTGACTGCGTCGGCAAGGTGCAGCGCGTAACTCGGAGTAATGTGGATGACTGTGGTATTGAAGTCCTGCATCAGCTGAATCTGCTTCAGCGTATTTCCTGTGGATGATGGAATCACCATGCACCCGAGGGTTTCGCCTCCGTAATGCATGCCCAGGCCGCCGGTAAAAAGACCATAGCCCATCATGTTCTGAAAGACATCATCTCTGGTCGTTCCGGTAGCCATCATGCTTCTTGCGGCAAGTCCAGCCCATCCCTTAATATCTTCGGCTGTGTAAAAAATCACCGTGGACTTTCCGGTAGTACCCGATGACGCGTGCATTCTGATTATCTCAGAACGCGGAACGGCCAGCATGCCGTCCGGGTAGCTCAGCCTCAGGTCATTCTTTGTTGTAAAAGGCAGGTCCTTCAGGTGGTCAAGGCTTTTCACTGAATCGATATTGACTCTATTATCACTAAAAACCTTGTTGTAGTATGGGGTCGACGCCGCCCTTGAAAGGGCTATTCTCAGCTTTTCAAGCTGCATCTTCTCGAGAGACTTACGGTCAATGGTCTCAATTTCCTCGTTCCAGAACATGGCTGAATCCTTTTTTCGGTATATAAAGCCCCGCGATAGCGGTACAAACGCACGGAGCGTTCATAGACTTGCCAGCCCGGAGGCAGCCTGTCAATAAGTTTAAGTTTTGTAGGCCTGAAAAACGGCACTGACACGGTTTACTTAAGTTTAATAATTATTTCAACGCGCCTGTTCTTCCCCCTGCCCTCTCTGGTGGAGTTGTCCGATATCGGGCGGTCCGGCCCGAATCCCCTGTAAGAGAACTTGTCGTGCCCCAACCCGTTCCTGAGATATCCGGCAACAGAGTTAGCCCGTTCAAGTGAAAGCTTGTAATTGTATTCTTTTGCCCCGGTATTGTCGGTATGTCCTTCTACGATTATCTCTCTGTCAGGGTATTTTTTCTTTATGACCGGAAGAACCTTTGAAAGAGTCTGCATTGTGTCTTCGCGCAGCCCGGCTGAATCGAAATCGAACAGGACCTCCCCCATCCGGAGAACAATTCCCCGCTCATCAAGGCCTACATCAATGCCGCTGTTCTCAGGGAGTGCCTTCTCGATCTCCGCCTTCGCCTGCTCCTTCTCCTTCTCCGGAACGGGGCTGTAGATTTCGTTTGCCGTGTCGATTTTCATGCGGAAGCTCATTGTCCCGAATCCGGTGCCGGCGCGCATTACAAGAGTCATATTGTAAAAATCATTTATGCTGACGGGAGAACTCTGGGTAATATCCCAGTTTATCAACCCGCTGTTTGACGCCGAAATTTTTACAGGGAAATCGGACGGATAGCCCGAATTGAGCAGGGTATTATTTATCTCGTAGCTGTACTTGATTACGGCTATCTCGCTTCCGTTGAGCTTCTTTATCTCCTCAAGCCTGTAGTTAACTGGAAATGAAAGCATAAAGGGCCGCGAGAAGTCGTTTATCACAAGCTGGCCTTCCGCACTCCAGGTTGAACCCTGCCCAACTTCGAAATCGGGAAAGGTGGGGATGTTCCTCAGGTTAGGCATGTAGATTCCCTTCCTGACATCAAAGCGCCCTTTTGCGGACACGCTAAAATCCGACATGTACTGTTCCCTCAGCTTGAAAACGCTTTGCCCGGATTCGCGATGAAAAACGGAGAATACGCCCTTAACATGATTGACGTCCCCATCCCTTGAAAAACAGGTCAGATCTATTATGTTTCTCTCCTCATAGACACGTCTGATTCGGTCATTCTCGTAGTAATTGACCCTGGCTGTGCGTGTCATTTCAAGACGTTTATTAAGCGGGATATCCCATTTGAGAACAGCCGCGTTCAGCATATTTATAGTAGAAAAAATAAAGACACAGGCAAGCGCTACAGAAAGAGTTCTTCGATGCATGACAGTCCTCCCGGGCATATGTATCCCCATCATGTTAGTATCGTCACATCATGCGGCCGGCTTAATATAATATTTAAGTCAGAGATAATTTTTAAGCCTTGCTGTCAGAATACTTCTTCACAGATTCACATTGATACCTCCATAATTTTAACATCCCTGCAGATATTATCAATACAAATCTCCATTTGGGTCAGGCGCAACGGGAATCACCCGGAAAACATTTGCAGACTGCAAGATGAATTGTTATTGACATGATCAATCATGGGTTTAAAGGATTAGCCGTTAATAAGCATATTTTCTTTACACGGCAGGCTGCTTTTCCCTCAACTGCCGGAATCTATTGTAGAGCTTTTTCGCGTTTTATTTCTGGAGTAATTTCTATATAAAATTACTTTTCTTTTAAGGGGGGAAGCATGAGCTCTGAAGCAGTTTCAAATCTTCTTTTCACGGTCGCTGTTCTGTGCCTCTGTCTGAACAGCTTCGTAATAATGGCCGTCTCAAGAAAAATAGAGCGGCGCATTGACTTCATTGAATCAAAGCTGAAAGACCCGGACACACTGGCCGATGATGAAGAGAACTGCTCCTGAGCCATCAGCAGGGATTGCCGGCAACCAGGCTTTTCATGGATCTGTCTGCCTTACAGAATCAGACGCATCGGAATCATGGGGGATGATGTGAATCCGTGTGATGAGTAAAACTTCTGACCGCGGGCGTTGTCGTTGTCTGTCAGAAGGCTTATCCTGAGACAGCCGGCCTCTTCGATCATTCGCTTAACCTCATTTATCATCGCTGAGCCGATTCCCTTCCCGCGATGTTCCGGTCTTACGACAACATCCTCAAGCACAGCTGCAGGGCCTCCCAGAGCCGTACTTATAGTCATAAGGACGGTGCACATAGCAACCGCTTCACCATCAAGTTCCGTAATAACGGCAAATCCTTTCTCCGGATTTGCAAGAAGCAGTTTAAAACCCCTTTCCTGAAGTTCTCTGTCCGGCTTGAATTCCGCTTCCTGATCAAGAAGTATTGCAAGCAATGAGCAGAGGTGAGATATATCATTGGCTTTTGCCTTTCTAATTCTAAGATTCATTGGTTTTCCCTTATATATAAAATGACTACGGATAACTCTAAATTCAGGTTTGCCAAGGGCAAGAATTTTACATCATTTTTCAGCTGTTAAAACCTCAAAAACAATCTTGACCCTCCCCCTGCCGGAAGAACACTCTGAATTCATCTTTCCGCTTCAAAACTGTTTCGGCAGCAATTTTCTAAAAATGCCCACACAAAATACTTTCACAATATCAAACCCTGAAACCTGTAACCTTTAACATAATCCAGACAAATTCCTTATATTCCGCCAACACTTTATATGTAAAAATAATATATGCTTAAAAAAACAGATGGGAGATAATACACAGGTATGAACAAAGCGCTCCAGTTGAACAACTGCGATGTTCAAAGAATTATTCCGTTAAATCCAAATAAAAGCTTCCCGCCGGAGAGCTGCCCTTTCAGCATCTCAGACACTACTGCCGGTGTCGAGAACGAGCTCCAGGTATGTGTTGCTTCGGACAGGGAACATTCCGATCTGGTCAGCAGCATCGTTGAATCAAACTACTACAGAAACCTTTTAAGACGGACTAAAAGCGGCGATTCACCCGGAAAAATCATCAGGCGTCTTAATGATTTCGTCAACAGCAATTCGTCAGGTGTATGGGAGAACAGCTGGGTCAGATTTCCTGAAAGCTGTCTTTCTCCAGGCGCAAGGAAAATCCTCAGCTGCGATCTGCTCAGAGACAAATCTGACAGGAAAGGCCCGAGGCGCTCCGACTCGGATACCTTCTTTGTAGAAAAGGAAGGAACCGTTTTTCTGAGGCTTCCGGTAAGCTACGTTCTGAAGCTCGCGTTTGCTGAGGCAGCCGCGGCCGGCGATTCAGCAGGAAGCACAGGCCCGCGTAACGTTCGATGGATGATGAAACACTTTCTGAACGACAATTCTTCACCGGAAACATTTTCCTTCTACACCACGTCAATATCCCCCGGAAATAAATACGGAAAAGCGCCGGCCAGGGAAACCGCTCTCCGGTATCTTCTAACTCGTCTTTTAACAGAGTTCGCTAACACGAGATTCAAACTCCGGGAGCACGGCCAGGAGGCAATGGTATACCTGGCGCCTCACCCGCCGCAGAGACAGAAAAGGCTCAATGACATCATACCGGACAGCTTCTACAGAGAGCTGTTTATGAGCCCCTGCCTTTCGGGCTGGGACAAAGGCGAAGAGAAGCATAACTACATGAGGCTTTGCCATCAGGTCCTGTCACGCAGCAGCCTCAACGCTATTTCTAAACTCAGAGAGGCCGGGATTACCTACGGACATCTGACATATCTGAAAAACATTTCAAATGTGAGCCTGGCAAACAACGGCACCCACGTCAGCCTTGGAAGCAGAACGCTCAACAGCCTGATGGGCGACAGCTGTTCCGGTTTCAGACCGGCCAATGAAAAATTCAACGGCGACCTTGTTATAAAAATTATGGAGCACTTTCTTCCTCTCTTTGTAGGCACATTCTCGGCAGCCCCGTACAGGCTTGCCTTCGAGGATTTTCACCCCGAGTCGGTGCTCGGATTTCTGCCGCACGAACTTGACTTCACACACCTGCGCATGATGTGGAGGCGGTGGAAGAAAAAGGCAAACCTTAAAATACTTGGGTATTCCGTAACGCCATTCGGCCTTGACGGCCTTGATTCCGTTATAGCCAGGACATTCAGAATACGCGGAGACTATACGTCCGATTACAGGCTTGTCGACTACTTCGCCTGGATTCTTAGCACCGACGAAAGCCCCGCCCTCGACGGCAGTATGGGAAACGTCGACAGGCTGAAGAAAGACCTGACCACAATGGGCATCTTTGACAATGAGATGTCAGTCTACCTTCTCTACAAATTAAGGGAGTTTCAAAAAATGGGATTCTCAGGATTTGAAGGCAGATATTACAGCCAGTTTGAAAGTTTTCTTGGAGATATGGCCCCCGCTGTAACGCTTCAGTTCATCCTCACTTCAGTCGCTTATCGCTACGTCCTGGATCGAACTATAACTCCTGAAATGATTCCTGACGGCCCTATCATTGAAAGTGAGAGAAGGCAGATATTCTTTGATTCAGCAATTGGAATTCCGACCTTCTACATTAAGAAGAATACGCCGAACCAGTTTCTCAGAAGAATTATATCATACACTCAGAAGACCAGAAGCAGCAACCGCTATCCCGGCTACCTGAGGGTTTACAACCGTGAATACAGGCTCGCCCTGGTCAGGATAATAAGGGAAGACGCCGCTGATCTCCTGGAAGACAGAGAGCTGAGGGACACAGTGAACAACCTTGAACAGAGACTTATTTTCCCGGAGGAAAGCTCAGCCGAGTGGAAACTCACAAGGGGGATACTCAAGCGGACAGGCGAATCATCTCCAATGAAGACTTCAGCCTCATCGTTCAACAACGTCGCAGAGCTTTACTACCGGCATGACCTCGCCAAAAGGAATACTGATGAAGCTGGTGAAATCCTTCTCGGCGAACTCTCTGAGATGTGCTCATCTCCCGGCTTCATGAGAAATTACATGCCCGATCTTAAAAACATAAGCTCAAATCAGAACCTCCACGAAGGGGCAAAGAGGCTGATTGGCAGGTTCACTGCCAGCACGGCGGATGAATCAGAGGTTCAGGATTTAATCCGAATTACATCAGCCGTAATATCTTTCAGAAAAGCGTTAGAGGCTAAATAATGATACACCAGTATATTGAACGGGAAACCGGAGCTATCCGCACAGAAAAGCTTTACCGTGACCGTATGATAAGGATGATCTACAACACCAGGCGCGAGAGGCCGGGACTTCTATTCAGAGCGGTAACATCTTCATACACATCCCGCATCATCGGAATACTCAACTATGATATCGCGGCGGGTCCTTTTGCCCGGAACTCACTCAGGGAGATGCAGTCAATGGGAATGGACCTTGAAGAATGTCTGGATGATCCGCGGCGAATGAATACCATGAGGAAGATTTTCGAGCGTAAAATAAAATATGATGAGCTCAGGCCTATGAACCTCGAATGCTCGTCGATATCATCTCCGGCCGATTCGAGATTAATTGCCGGTTCGCTTTCAGCCAATCCGCTTCTCTTCATAAAGGAAAAATTCTTTAACCTTGAAGAGCTTCTCGGCTTTAAAAACACCTGGATACGTACCTTTTCCGGAGGCGATTTCGCTGTGTTCAGACTAACCCCGGAAAAGTACCACTGGAACCACTCGCCCGTCTCTGGCATTGTTGAAGACATCTACGAAATCGGCGGGGCCTACAACTCATGCAATCCACACGCCGTAATATCTATCGAGAACTCTTACTCGAAAAACAGACGCTGTATTACCATAATCAACACCGATGTCCCCGGCGGCTCTCAGGCCGGCCATGTTGCCATGATTGAGGTCGCCGCCCTGATGATCGGCAGGATAACACAGGCATACTCAGAAACAGGATACTCGTCTCCGCAGAAAGTACTGCGCGGAATGTTCATTCGGCGCGGCCAGCCCAAGAGCTACTACTCTCCGGGAAGTTCCGTGGATATTGTTCTGTTTCAGAAAGGACGAATACGATTCTCCGAAGATATCATAGACAACCTCAATCATCCTTTCGCGATGAGCCGTTTTTCCCGCTTTTTCGGAAAGCCCCTGATTGAAACTGAAGTTAAGGTAAGAACAGAAATAGCAAAAGCAATTCCCTGCAGGAGCAGCAAATGACAATCTTGATAACAACTGGACTCGCCCTTTTTTTCACCGTGACGTACACGATTCTCTTCAAAACTCTAACAAAAGAACGCTGGCAGTTCCTGGCCGCCGTGCCGGCAAAGAAAAACACGGACGGAAGCTGGGAAGGACGCAACCTGACCTTTTACGGGGTTTTTATCGCCGCGGGTACAGGTTTCTCGCTTGCTTACTCATTCCTTATGATGGGCTCTCTTGGCATAACCTATGGCAGAGTACTGCTCATAACAGCCCTTACCCTCGCAGCGGGCATTCCGGCAGTGAAAATTATTGCCAGGATAGTAGAACGGAGGAAGAACACTATCACAATTGGGGGAGGCGCCTTTGCCGGGCTTGTTACAGCTCCGTGGATTATTAAGGCAGTCCTGGGACACTTCGGGAACGATTCAATGCTGTTTCAAACTATACCAGCCCTTGCGGTCCTGGTCTCAGCCTATGCCTTCGGAGAGGGCATCGGCCGCCTGTCATGCATAAGCTTCGGATGCTGCTACGGGAAGCCTTTAAGCAAAACCGGGGAAGCAAAGACTCTGGCACTCGCCAGATTCAGCTTCACCTTCACCGAGGAGACGAGAAAGGCATGCTACGCAAGCGGCCTCTCCGGTGTCAGACTTTTCCCGATACAGGCGCTGACAGCTGCTATTAATACCGCAGCCGGCATATCGGGCATGCACCTGATTATTACCGGAAGCTTTACCGCCGGTCTTCTTGTTCCGCTGTGCATTACGCAACTCTGGAGATTTCTTTCCGAATTTCTGAGGGCTGACTACAGAGGCGGAGGGATGATATCGCCCTATCAGATAATGAGCCTCTCAATTATCCCATATTACCTGATGATGCCGTTTATAATGCCGTCACCGGCGAACGCCGCCGTCTCGTTAAAATCAGGATTAGCGGCTCTCTGGCGGCCGGAAACAATCCTCATTGTACAGGCTGCAGCTTTATTTGTTTTCCTCTACACCGGGGTAAGTTCCGTCACTTCATCAACCATACGCTTTAAACAAAGTGAATAATATCACGCATTTACAAATACGTGAAAGTCGCCTATTGACAGCAGCAAAAATCAATGATACAATTTCCCCGCAATGGACTGTGCTATCCTTTGCGGGGAGGACTTATGTCAGAGAAAATATTAAAAGGTTCACTCACCCCTTCGACCAACGATCTCATGAGAAACGACAAAGAGTCTATTAAAAATTCATTCGTCAATCATCTCGAATATTCCCTTGCCAAAGACGAATACACAGTGACACCACACGATGGCTACGCGAGCATGGCGCTTCTCGTCAGGGACAGGCTGATAGAAAAATGGATAAACACACAGCAGTCATATTACAATAAAGAAGCGAAGAGGGTTTACTATCTTTCGCTTGAATTTCTCATCGGACGGACGCTCGGCAACAGCCTCATTAACCTTGGCCTGTACGGAAAAGCGGCAGACGCGATGAAGGAACTCGGATACGACCTTGAAGAGCTGAGGGAGCAGGAATGGGACGCGGGTCTTGGAAACGGCGGCCTGGGCCGTCTCGCTGCCTGCTTCATGGACTCGCTGGCCACACTTGAGATACCTTCAATAGGCTACGGAATTAGATATGATTATGGTATCTTCTTTCAGAAAATCATTGACGGGTATCAGGTTGAATCGCCTGACAACTGGCTCAGGCTGGGCAACTTCTGGGAGTTTCCCAGGCCCGGACATCTTTACCCGGTTGAGTTTTACGGAAACGTTGAGGAGTACACCGACAGCAGCGGATGCGTCCGACACAGATGGGTAAACACTGAGACCGTGATGGCCATGGCCTACGACACGCCCGTGCCGGGTTACAGGAACGGAACAGTCAACAACCTCAGGTTATGGTCCGCAAAGTCGTCGCGCGAATTCAATCTGGATTACTTCAACAGCGGAGACTATGAAAAGGCGGTATCGGACAAGTCCGTCACTGAAAACATCACGAGGGTTCTTTATCCTAACGACAATGTTTTTGAGGGGAAAGAACTCCGGCTCAAACAGGAATACTTTTTCGTTTCAGCAACCATACAGGATATAATAAGGAGACACAAGAAAGCCTATCCAACCCTTGACAACTTTCATGAGAAAACGGCCGTTCAGCTAAACGACACCCACCCCGCCATTGCCATTCCGGAGCTGATGAGAAGGCTTGTCGATATTGAAAACATGGATTGGGATAAGGCCTGGAACATTACAGTGCGTGCCTTCGGTTATACAAACCACACAGTTCTTCCTGAGGCGCTTGAGCGCTGGCCTGTGTGCCTGATTGAAAAGGTTCTGCCGCGTCATCTCCAGATAATATACCGTATTAACGATATTTTTCTGAAAGATATGTACTCTAAATATCCCGGCGAGCACCAGATGATAAGGAACCTCTCTGTCATTGAGGAGGGAGAAAACAAAAAAGTAAGAATGGCAAATCTCGCAATAATAGGAAGCCATTCTATAAACGGTGTAGCCGCCCTGCACACAAGGATAATCAGGGAAACTATATTCCCGGAATTCAACAAAGTTTATCCTGAAAAGTTCAACAACAAAACTAACGGCATTACCCAGCGCCGCTGGCTGAAGCTCTGCAATCCCCGTCTCGCGGAGCTTATAACCGAAGCGATAGGTGAAAAGTGGACAACAGACTTGAGTGAATTAAAAAAACTGAGGGATATTGCTGACGACTCCGGTTTTCAGACTGAATGGATGAAGGTTAAACAGGCTAATAAGGACACTGTTTCAGAATACATCAACAGCAGAAACGGCATAAAGGTCGATCCTCAATCGATGTTCGACGTTCAGGTAAAGAGAATTCACGAATACAAAAGACAGCTTCTTAACCTGCTCCACGCCGCAACCCTTTACAACCGCATTAAGGACAATCCCGGCGGGGCATTTGTACCCAGAACAATCATCTTCGCTGGGAAAGCCGCCCCCGGATACTATATCGCCAAGCTGATAATCAAACTGATCAATTCAGTGGCAGAAACCGTTAACTCCGATCCGGACGCCAAAAATCTCTTAAAAATAATCTTTCTCAGAAACTATGCTGTATCCAACGCTGAAAAGATTATTCCGGGCGCCGATCTCTCAGAACAGATATCGACCGCCGGAATGGAGGCTTCCGGAACAGGCAACATGAAGCTGTCGTTAAACGGCGCTCTGACAATTGGAACAATGGATGGAGCAAATGTTGAGATGTCTGAAGAAGTCGGGAAAGAGAACTTCTTCATCTTCGGCATGAACGCGGACGAGGTCAGCGCCCTCAAACAGAGCGCTTACAACCCCTATTCGTATTATAGCCGGATCCCTGAGCTGAAGCGCGTCATAGACCAGATATGGAATGGTGAATATTCACGGGATAATCCAGACATATTCAGACCGGTGATGGAGTCACTTCTCTATCACGGCGACCAGTACTGCCTCTTCGCCGACTATGAGTCATATATCAACTGTCAAAACGAGGTCTCCGACACATGGCAGGATACACGAAGATGGGCAAGGCTTTCAATTCTCAACGCGGCGGGAATGGGCAAGTTCTCATCAGACCGGACAATCAGTGAATACGCGCGGGACATCTGGAAAGTGAGCCCTGTAAAAATTACTCATTCGGATTGAGTCGATCATTGCGCGTAAAGTAGGGAGCCATTATCTGTCGTCGTAGTCCCAGAAAAAATCACTGTTAGTGAGCTCTCTTTCTTCTTCCACGCCGCCGTCTGCGGGACCCATAAAGCATGGCACATTGCATCGGCAGTGAGCAATCTGCTCCTCAAGGTCAGTAGTCTCTCTGTGCCAGTACTCATTGGTTCCGAAATACGGAAAGGCCCTCGGGAAGGCCGGGTCGATCCATCTGGCCGCCAGCCAGGCCGAATGCCTGATATATCTCATCGCTCTGAGCGGCTCAATCAGGTTGAGCCAAGCCGAATCAAAATCCCGGAACTGCCTGTATGCCTCCAGGAAAACGCCCCTCTGCCTGAGGCCCTCTCTATCCCTGGCAGGAACCAGCATCCACACATCCTGGACAGCAGGGCCAGTCAGGAAATCGTCGAAATCGAGAAAGAACCATCCCCTGCTCCCCGAAAGAAGATTCCCCAGGTGACAGTCACCGTGAATCCTGTGCGCCGGCACTCCCGCTGAAGCGCTCTCGTACATTTCAGCAATTTGATAGACGGCTTCAGAATATCGGGTTCGCAGATTGTCCGGTATATAATTGCCATGAAGCAGGAAATCAAGCGGGTCGAGCGCAAACGCCCGCGCGGAGAGCTTCATCCTTGCAGGAGCGGACTTTATCGCCCCGTTGTTGTGAATACGCGCCAGCATCCTTCCAAGTATTTCAAGGTCACTGTCCGTGAGCTCATCGGCCGCGCGCCCGCCTGTTCGTGGCCAGGCGGCGTAAAAAATACCTCCGTCTATGTGCAGCGACCCGCCGTCCGCGAATCGAAGCGGTGCGCAAACAGGTATCTCGTTCTCCTCAAGCTCGTACAAAAAGGCGTGTTCTTCGAGAATCTGCTCTTGTGTCCAGCGCCCTGGCCTGTAAAACTTTGCAACAATATGAGAGCCGTCTTCACAGCGGAGGTCGTACACCCTGTTTTCGTAGCTGTTGAGCGGCATACAGTGGCCTGTCAGGTCAAACCCTTCTTTTTCAAGAGCATTGATAACCGCGTCAGGCGAGAGGTTGTAAAAGCTGTTTATTTTCATAGTTTTACAATCAGCTATATCAGACGGCAAATTGCAACATGTATTCTTTTTTATTCAGGGGGAGGGATATCAACCTTTGCTCATCGCAGCTTTTCTCATCTCTGAGGGCATCTTTTCAATAGCGTACCTTAAGGCAGTGCGGGGCATTACCCCCTTATTCCTGAGGACATACTCGAAGACATCACCGCTGTCAAACTCCGATGCGGCCTTGAGCATCCATCCGTAGCCTTTTTGGACAAGGTCATCATTATCCATCAGAAGGATATCAGCAATCTCAAAAATTTGTCGGCGGAAAATTCCTTTTCGCGCCGGAATAATCAATGTCACTGCAGAAGCCCGCTTCACCCACCGGTTCTCTGACCGGGCCCATTCCTTCAGCTTATCAATATAACCTGGGAAAGCTTCTATAAATGCAGCGACGGTATGGTTGCAGAGAGTATCGCAGGCAGCCCAGTTGCTCACATAGTTATTTACCCAACGTTCAAATATTGCGAAATCGTCTTCAGTGTATTGCTTTCGCAACTCGTACGCCCACGTGCAGGCTATGCCCGACTCTTCCATGTAGCCCGATTTCCAGAGTATTTCGCACAGGGAAAAGACTTCATCTTTAGAACTGGATTTTATACTCTTCCAAAATTCCTTCGCTGTCTTTGTAACAAGGGCAGTCCTGACTCCGTAAATTTTCACCTCCTCCTTAAAAAAACGGCTTCCGCTGTCTCTTACAGCATCGTCCGACAATCGAAGAAGCTCGCCTCTGATTTGTTTTATAATTTCGCTCATTTTTTCACCATGATTATTAAATAATTATAAATTTTTATAGCGTCAATACTAAAAAATAATTGAATATTAATTCCAGTTGTAATTCGATTATATTATTTTTAATCGGATAATCAGAGGTGATTGTAATGAAAAATATCATCCATTTTACAACGTCTATTATATGCATATCACTTCTTTTAACTTCGGCCTGCTATAACTCGGATGATGCCTCAAACAGGGCACTCAGTGATTTAGAAGCAGTAACAGTCGATACACAATCACTGGAAATAATATTCAACAATTCCGACAGCTCAGACTCAATCACTGGCAATATAATATTACCTGTTATATGCAATAACGGTTCAACTGTTACATGGGAATCCGATAAAGACTATGTAATTGACTCTAAAGGAAGGGTGTCAAGACCACCATATGGGGCAGGAGATAGTGTAGCAATACTGACTGCAACCGTCTCAAAGGGCGATGAAAAAAGCATTGTTATATTTTCACTAACCGTTAAAGAAAGCCCTCAAACTGACAAACAGGCTGTTGAAGAAGACGCAAATAATCTTGAAATAACATATGCGGGAAATGACAATTCAAGGAGCGTAACAACAAATGTTATTCTTCCCGCTATTGGGCCTAACGGTACAACTGTCACTTGGACATCAGGCAACAACTCTGTAATAGCTCCTGACGGAACAGTATTTAGACCATTCTTCGGTTCTGGGGACATTATTGTGCTGCTCACTGCTACTGTCGCAAAGGGAGAAGTGACAGATATTGTCGAGTTTTCACTAATCGTGAAACAGATACCGCCCACTGATGATGAAGCTGTTCAAGAAGACACTGATAATCTTGAAATTATATATGCTGATAGAGACAATGCATTGAGCGTCACAAGAGATATTTCGCTCTCCACAAGAGGCCCGAATGACACCAATGTCACATGGTATTCAAGCAATAATTCTGTAATAGCCCCTGATGGAACAGTGATAAACACCGTTGAAGCTACAGTTGTTCTTACAGCAACCGTTACCAGAGGCGAAGCAGTTGCTGAGAAAAGTTTTACCCTGAATGTTGTTTACTTAAAAACATGGGGAACAAAAGAAATCATTTCTAACTCAGACATCCTTCCTGTCAACCTTCAGCTTGCCTTTGACATTAACGACTGCGCAACCATCGTATGGGAAGACCGCCATGATGATGAATCATTCCCAAGCCTCTATGCAAATCGATATATGGAAGGGTCTGGATGGGGCCCTGCTGAAGCTGTTGAATACAGCGATATGAAACCCGACAATCCGCAAATTGTCTTTTCTGAGACTGGTGAAGGATTTATATCCTGGTGTGCAAACGGAAGAATTAATTATACCCGTACAGACAGTTATTCTCCGGAATCAGGATGGGATTCAGCTGAATTAATCTGTACCAATTCCGGCGGCGCAACCGAACATCAAATTGCAATGGACTGTAATGGGAATGCAATCGCTGTGTGGCGTGTTTTTAATCAAATCTGGATTAACCACTTCTCACCGGATACAGGCTGGGGCACCCCTGATACCATTTACGATACCCTCAGTTTTTTATATAGCCCTCAGATAGCATTCGATAAAAATGGTTCAGCAATCGTTGTCTGGATCCATAATGATTATATCACTAACACAATTGATATTTTGTGTAAACGATACACACCAGGCTCAGGATGGAGCGCAGCTGAAATTATTGAGAATTGCGGTACCAGTAATGCCGGACCTCTGAGAGTAGCCTTTGATAATAATTCCAATGCTCTGGTTGTCTGGGCAAAGTTAAATGGATACACAATTGATATCTATGCAAGCCGATATTCAGTAAATAACGGCTGGTCTTCAGCCGAGCAAGTTTCTAACTGCGAAGATTTTAACGGCGGCAGTAACCCTCAAGTATCCTTTGACACTGAGGGCAATGCAATAGCTATCTGGGAGCAGAGTTATGCAGACAAAACTGCTATCTGGGCAAACTACTACACAAGAGTATCCGGATGGGGCTGCCCTGAAATTATTGAAACACTTGATGGAAAGTCTATCAATCCCAGGGTTGTCTTCGACTCTGAGGGAAATGCAACAGCAATATGGAAAAAGACTATCAAACAAACTCATTATATCTATTCAAACCAATACCTGAATGGATTTGGCTGGAAAGCAGCAGGTCCAGTTGAAACCGGAACGGGAAATGTTGGAAATCCAATAATTGCATCTGATTCTGAGGGTAATATTATTGCTGCATGGGGGCAGAATGAATACGACACGTCATATATCTATACATCAAGGCTAAAATAGGTATATTCCCTGAATCCATAGGGTTGTAATTTTTTTTCGAAGCGTCTTCCCTTTACCACGGGGCGCGTAAACCTGACAGAATATCCGCAAAAAACGGATTCGTTGGATTATGCGGAGAAATATTGACTGTTCTCAACATCAATATCTTTGTTTTCCTTAGCCTCCTGCGATGCAGTCCGACAAACAGGATGTTTTAGTTCCGATGGCCGCCAGGACCTCGAAAATACCATCGGCTGACTGGAACACAATGGCGGAATTAAGAAACTGCAGGCATCGTACTTTAACAATATTACCAGTGCGATTTGCATGGTACGCCACGAGGCGTGCGTATATAAATATAAACCCACCGGGTGAGATGCCCGGATTCTCCCTTATTTCTGTTCGGGAGTCAAGCAGTTTTACTGCATGAGGAGGTAACGAATTGTGTAGAGTGTAAAATGAGCGGAAATGTGAGCCGTAATGCAAATGAACCCTATCGAGCCTCGTTACAGAATTGATGGTGGCCAGACTGTCGTGACTGTTGAAGCCCGCTGTCTCACGCTGTAAAACAGAAATGGGCGTAATGCCTGTAGCGTGAGAACCATCCGGGGTTGCACGGGGACGGCGCATATTTCGAGGGTTGCGCATGAACGTGGGAGACCCTTGCTGCTGGAGTTGACGCCTCCAGTTCC
Source organism: Spirochaetota bacterium (assembly GCA_963663865.1). Taxonomy (GTDB): domain Bacteria; phylum Spirochaetota; class UBA4802; order UBA4802; family UBA5550. The sequence goes on along the minus strand of OY760686.1, from coordinate 1,039,640 downwards.
GATATTCGGACACGGATGTAAATGAATTGAGGGATAGCAGTAAGGGAGTCGGAGGAGAGCCCATAGTAGTGAAGATTCCGTGGACATTATAACCCCGGAGGAGCGAAGGGGCTCTGCTATGAAGGATATTTTCAAAGAAAGGAGGATTTTCAAATTGGTGAAAGAGAGTAGCCCAGAAAAGAAACGTAAGAAGTCTGAAATGACTGATGACGAACGAGTTCGATACTTTCAGAGAAAGCTATATCGAAAAGCCAAGCAGGAATCGGATTTTAAGTTTTATGTATTGTATGACAAGATTGGCCACTCTCACTTTTTACGGGAAGCGTACCGGAGAGTTAAGGCTAACAGGGGAGCACCGGGAATTGATGGACTGACCTTTGAACAGGTAGAGAAAGAAGGGCTTGAAGCATTTCTTCTATGGTTGCAGAAAGAATTGCGGGAAAAGACCTATAAGCCTCAGCCTGTAAAGAGGGTGCATATTTCCAAGGCAAATGGAGGGACACGGCCATTAGGCATACCCACCATTCGAGACCGTGTTGCCCAGATGTCATGCAAGCTGGTAATTGAGCCGATATTTGAAGCTGACTTTGATGATGCATCTTATGGTTTCAGACCCAAGCGGTCAGCATCGGATGCGGTAAGTGCAATCAAAGAAAAACTCAAAGAGGGTAAGGCGGAAATACTCGATGCTGATCTGAGTAAATATTTCGACACTATTCCTCATGATAAGCTGCTGAAATTGATAGCCATGAGAATCAGTGATACACATGTAATTCATCTGATTAAACTGTGGCTCAAGACACCGGTAGTTGAAGATGGTAAGATAAGTGGCGGAAAGAAAAACAGGATTGCCACACCGCAGGGTGGAGTAATCTCACCTTTACTGGCAAACATTTATCTGAATCTGGTTGATAAGCTGGTGCGGGAACATAAAGTTTTCAGAGGAATTGAGATAGTCCGCTATGCAGATGATTTCGTGCTGATGAGTAAGGAAATAGGGGAAGATGTTCTGCGCGCGCTAACATCTTTACTCTCCCAGATGGGGTTAACTCTTAATGAAGATAAGACCCGTCGCATTAATGTTTTAGAGGAGCCGTTTAACTTTCTTGGATTTACTTTTCACTACAGGAAGAGTATGTATGCAGGAGACGAATTCTACCTTAGCATACGACCAAGTAAACAGGCTTTTCAAAAACTTGTTGCAGGTATCCGGGAAGAACTTATTAATTATAGGAACAAAGCTGAAATACTCACGGTGAGGATGTTAAATCTGAAGCTTCGGGGATGGCTGAATTATTTCACCATTGAAGAAGTGTCATATACCGGACTTACCAGAAGGACTCTCTCGATGTATCTTCGAGATAAATTGTTCCGACACCAGAAACGAAAAAGTCAGAGGTACCGATATGCCTATTGTCGTGGGACGTTTGGGAGATGGAAGAGCAAATATGGCCTTATCGACCCTGAATCATACGGTCTCCCTGACACTGTGAAAGCTTGAGACGAAATTCATAGGAAAGCCGTATGCGGGAAAACTGCACGTACGGTTTGATGAGGGGGCCCGGTTAAACTCTATACTGAGGGGAGCCGGGCTCTACTCTACGGAACAAATCGCCCGGGCGCCGTTTCATCAGGATGATGATAACGGCGTTGAAATAGTATGCTAACTGCAAAAGCCAGCCCTTCCGGAGATTGAGGAACGCCTTTTTTTGGCCACTTTTTTGTGGCGCAACAAAAAAGTGGCCAAAAAAAAGCCCGTGCGCTCCGCACAGAAAACAATGGTAGGGAACGATCAAGACCGTCCCGAAAAAAAGTCTCACACTCTCAGTGTGAAAAATGGTCGGCAGGCACCCTGCCAAAAATGCAGTGTATCATCAGCAATCATTTTTTCTTGCCATTATCCATTTTAAAACCAATCGTTTTCACATGCCGATTCTCATCATCTTTTAACAACCTTTTTATAGCCTGAAAAACAATGCGGAACTGATTATCATATTTCCGCTCAAGTGATTCAATTTTCTTATTTAAAGCATCATTTGAGTAAATCATTTTCCTGAGCTGAATAAATGCTCTCATAATCTGTATATTAACCTGTACAGCCCTGTCACCATTTAAAACCGATGAAAGCATGGCAACTCCCTGCTCGGTAAAAGCCATTGGCAAATATCTTGTCCCGCCTCTGTTTGAGGTCACAATCTGTGACCTCAAAACGTCATATTCATCCTTTGACAGTTCAAACATGAAATCATCCGGAAAACGTTTGATATTCCTTCTAACCGCCTGTTTCAGAACCTTTGTTTCAATATTATACAGTTTTGCCAGATCATAATCAAGCATAACTTTAACTGATCGTACAAGATAGATTCTGTTCAATACCTGTTCAGATGGAATAATCTCATTCACAATAATCACCTTAACCATATATCATAATAATGATAACAATCTGCCTCAATAATTTCAGTCTATAATCCAGATAACGTTTACAGTCGGTTATAGTATAATTTTTTCTCCTTTCTTCTAACCATATATCGCCGCAAGACCTTTACTCCATGCAGCTCATCAGAAATCCGTTGTCGTTGAGTACGACCTTTACACTCATCCTTCTTTTCATTTTTTCAAGCAGTATTTAAAACTTTTCACCAATGAGGCTTTTTTGTACAGAGCGTACTACCTCTTACGCACGGAGCGCGTTGTCCCTTTTCTCACCACTTTTCTTTTAGAAAGAAAAGTAGGCCAAAAAAAACGCCGCCAATGTTTAGGCCTTCGCCTTTCCGACTCATCTTATCATCCGCGGTGCGCTGCGTGTCTCGGTGAGGTAGAGCCGCCCAAATTGGGCGGCTCTACCGGGTGCCGGAACCTAATGGCGATTAAATCAATATGATAACGTAATATAGCCAAAATACATAATCACTCAAGCGCAGCAGGACGCTGCGCTTTCCGGCTCCGAAGGAGCCTGACATAATAAAGCTATCATTCGCTGGATTAATTCACAGTAACTAATTCTTAGGACATGGATGTCCCATCGCCCCCCGCGCAGGGGAGCCCTTTTTCTTTGGTTACTTTCTTTTTTGGCTCAAAAAAAGAAAGTAACGAAAAAAGGTCTCACACTCCCAGTGTGAAAAATGACGCAGCACAGCTGAACATAAACCCGCGGCAACTCCGCCCTTCCGGCGATTGAGAAACGCCTTTCCCCGCCGCTTTTTTGCCGGTCAAAAAGCGGCAAAAAAGTGCCACGCTCTCAGTGTGAAGATGGACGGCAGGCTCCCTGCTTAAAAAAAAGCGAGTCGCACAGCTGAGCGAGTTAAAGCCTGCGGCAGCACACCTTTATTAAAATTTTATTTTTCAAACTTCCACCATCTGCCTTTCCAACATTTTAGAGAAAAGCCCTCCTCTCGATTTAAGTTCGTCAGGTGAACCGCATTCTTCAACCTCTCCTTTTTTTAGAGCTATAATCTTATCCGCGCATGCTACTGTCCGCATCCTGTGCGCAATAATAAGGACAGTCTTGTCTTTTACGAGCTCGGAAATTGCGCTCTGTATTCTTGTTTCATTCTCCACATCGAGCGATGCTGTAGCCTCATCAAGAAGTACAATAGGAGCATCCTTCAATATTGCACGTGCTATTGATATTCTCTGTCGTTCTCCGCCAGAGAGAGTTTCTCCGTTCTCACCTATTACGGTTTTGTAACCCTGGGCCAGTCTCCCTACAAATTCATCGCACTGGGCCAGAGCAGCGGCTCGCATTACCTCCTGATCAGTCGCGTCCGCCTTTCCGATTCTTATATTATCCATTATGGATGTATTGAACAAAACAACATCCTGAAACACAATTGAGTAATATTTTAAAAGAGACTCAGGATCTACAAGGCTAATATCGTGATTACCCAGAAGGATTTTACCCCTTCCAATATCCCAGAAACGTCCCGCAAGTTTTACAGCCGTACTTTTCCCGCTGCCTGATGGTCCTATTAACGCAGTAACCTCTCCCTGTCTGGCACAAAAAGAGACATTCCTTAAAACCGGCTGTCCGGCCTCGTAGGAAAAATCAACGTTTTCAAATGTTATATCGTAATTGACAGGACTGAAATCAGTTGAACCCTGCTGAACTTTCAAAGACTCCATCTCATTCATACGGTTGATCCGTATATCGAGATAGAATAATGCTGCCATATTGTTAAAAACCTCACTGATTGGATTAAATATTCTCGACCCAACCATCAGAAAGACAAGGTAAACAAACAGATTAATGCTGCCGGAAGCAAGAAGATTGGCTCCCGAAAAAATAACGGTTGCAAGCCCCAGCTTCAAAAAACTCTGCGCTGAATTTACCATCGCGCCAGCCATAAGTTCACCTTTAATCAACTGACGTTCATATCCGTCAACAGCTTCACTTAACTCCTTGATGTAACTATCCTCACGGCAATACGATTTGATCTCCTGAACATTATCAAGTCCTTCCTGTATTCGTTCGGTTACATCGCGTTTCGCCCGATAGAGTATTCTGTTCTCATCGTGCAGCTTTTTCCTGGAAAGCATAACAATCGCAAATGCAATCGGTACTACCCAGAATAGAGCGAGTGATAGCTGCCAGTTGTAGAAAAACATGCCAGCTGCGATAATAAAAACACTAATAATTGAAGCGTAAAGCTGAGGAACCGCGTGAGAAAAAGTGTGTTCAAGCTCGGTGCAGTCCTCCATTATTGTTGAAGTTAGATCTGATAGATTCTTTTCTCCGAAAAATGCAAGAGGAAGCTTACGAATTTTTTCAGCAAGAGAGATTCGCCTATTCGCGCTTTCATCATAAATAGTCGTATAGGTGCTCCTGTACTGAAAAACAGCAATAATGTACATAACAACCATAAATCCCGCGCCCAAAAGGGTGTAGAAGAGGAGTCTATTGTCACCTGCCGAGTTTGCCCCTGGCATCGAATTGAGATATTGATCCAGAAACATGAAAACATATATGGCAGGAATCATAAGCGCCATATCAAGAAGGGTAGTCATATAAACTCCCTTTAAAAAGTCCACGGCACCTTTTCTAGATAGCGCCAGCTTTTTTTGCAGAAACTCAAACATACAGGGCCTCCTTTCCTATAGACCATTTTATAGATTTTTGATAATCCTCCCACATTCGTGAATAAACCCCTTTCTTATTGATAAGCTCCTCATGGGTTCCTCGCTCGACGATAATGCCGCCGTCGATAACAAGAATCTCATCAGCATCAACAACGCTCGTAAGTCTGTGTGCTATCATCAGCACTGTTTTCCCCTTCATCAGCTTTCTTAATGCTTTCTGAATCATATGTTCATTCTCCGGATCAGCGAAAGCGGTTGCCTCATCAAGTATTACGACCGGTGCGTTCTTTAAAAATGCCCGCGCTAATACAATCCGCTGCTGTTCTCCGCCGGAAAGATATGTTCCTTCCACCCCGATTTTGGTATTAAGCCCGTCCCTGAGTCCGTTAATAATATCACGGCACTGTGCCATATCAAGAGCCTGCTCAATCTGTTCAATTGAAGCGGACGGATTTCCCAGCTTTATGTTTTCAAGCAATGTAGTTTTAAAGAGATGAGTGTTTTGAAACACAAAAGATATGTTCCTCATAAGTTTTTCAGGATTCATGTCTCTGACATTAACTCCACCGATAAGAACTTTCCCGGCATCCACGTCCCAGAAGCGGGGAACCATTCTGGCAATTGTTGTTTTACCGCTGCCAGATGCTCCAACAAGAGCTACGGTTTTCCCTTCCGGAACATCAAAGGTTATCCCGCTGATAGCCTTTGACTCCGATCCTGGATAGCCGAAAGATACATCTCTGAAGCTGACAGCAAAACCATTCGGGCTCCGGGCTTCCAGAGGAGCAGGAAGCAATGCCGAGTCGGTTATCTCCTCTAACCTTCTAACTGCCTCTGACGCCTGTGCCATCGCCTGCCTGAGATGCATACTCCGCATAATGCTCTGAGAAAAAAAAGGCGTTATCAGGACATACAGAAAAAGGTTTACAATTACTCCCCTGTGATTTCCCGAGTTGTTAATTAGCAAAATCGCGGCAGGTACCAGAAAAAATGAGAATCCATTGATAAAAACAGTGTACGCCGACATTGGCTTTTCCCATAGACATGTATATCTGAAGACCATTTCCTTGTATTTTATAATGCTATTATAAAAATTCTTGAAGGAAAATACGGTCCGCTGAAATACCTTGACAACTGGTATTCCGCGCACGTATTCAACTGCTTCAGTATTCATTTCTTCAAGAGATGTCATGTAGTTATTCATGAACCTCTTTCCCTCGGTGTTCATCATTGCACCGAATAAGGTCATTGATATGACAATTGGAGCAACGCAGGCAAGGCCAAGCCGCCAGTCAAAAATGAAAATAAGCGCAATCACCGCCAGAGGAATTATCACTGTACCGGCAAGATCAGGAAGCTGGTGGGCAAGAAAGCTGTGTGTAATACTTGCGTTCTCATCAACCACCTTACGGATTCTGCCCGAAGTGTTTTTATCGAAGTACCCCAGAGGCAATCTGATTATTTTTCGCATCGCGAATTTCCTTATATTCGCTTCAACCCTAAAAGCGGCAAGGTGAGAAAATGTTAGAGCCAGAAAATAAAATAATATGCTTGCCGCCGAGGTACCAACGGCCCACCAGGCACAGAATGCTATTGTCCGTGATGAACCAGCCCCCCCGCCAAACAGTTCACTGACAATCATCCAGATAAATATAAACGGCGCAATGCCGGTAATCGCGCTTATTACGGACAATACAAGGGCCCCTGGAAGAAGCATCTTCCTTCCGGCCATAAAATACTGAAGTTTTAATAAGGTATTCATTGGAATATATCCTTAAGTATAATATTTTGACAGGGCACTGCCGTGCAGTTCCCGTTTTACGCACTGGTAATGCTTCATCGAAAAACGTTATTTCAAAATCATTTAAGTCAGGCTTCCTCTATAGTGAACATTGTTTATTTATACTCCCATTACAGAAAAGTCCTTTAAGTGTCAACATGTTTTATTTATCTAACTTATTTATACCTTTTCCACTCTCATAATTCCCCGTGTTATTCAACGCTTCTAAATGCAGGTTGACAGTCACGCCCCCGCGGGCTATGATAGAATAATTACTTTGATTGGAGATACTACGTGAAAACACGCCTTTTTATTATAGACGGCCACGCTCTCTGCTACCGGGCCTATTACGCTTTCATGAGAAATCCGCTCGTGAACTCAAAGGGACAGAACACATCGGCGATATACGGGTTTGCCAGAATGCTTTTCAAGCTCGCCGAAGACCAGAAGCCTGACTGCCTTGCAGTAGCATTCGATCCTCCGGTAAAGTCGTTCAGGTTCAGGCTCTACGAACCGTATAAGGCTACAAGACAGAAGACTCCCGAAGATCTCAAATCTCAGATCAACGAGATAAAGAGAATGGTTGAAACAATGGGCCTGCCCGTACTGGAAAATGATGAATATGAGGCCGACGACCTTCTGGGATCGGCCGCGGCCAAATACTCATCGCTCGGTTTTGAAGTTGTCCTCGTTACCGGCGACAAGGACGCTTTCCAGCTCCTGAAGGACGGCGTAAGCATTCTGGCTCCGAAGAAGGGTATTTCCGAATATGAGATAATGGGCCCCGAAGAGGTTAGCAGCAAACTCGGAATATCTCCGTCCCAGATGGTGGACTACCTTGCTCTGATGGGAGACTCATCCGATAATATTCCGGGCGTCCCCGGCATCGGAGAAAAGAGCGCCCAAAAGCTTATCGCCGAGTTCGGCAGCCTTGATGAGATTTACCGGCGCATTGAAGATGTTCAGCCGAGGCAGCGCAAGCTTCTTGAGGAGGGCCGTGAATCGGCCGAGCTCAGCCGCAACCTGGCAACCATCCGGACGGAAGTGAGCATTGACATTGACACATCTCCCTTTTCTCTGGGGGGAATAATGACCACTGCGACACGGAAGTTTTTCGAGGAGCATGAGATGAACGCCCTGGTAAAAGACTACTACGACGGAGGGTCAACATCCACCCCCCAAAACGAAACCGTGTCGAAACAGAAAGACTACCGCATAATACGGGACATCAATGAACTCACAGATATGCTGAAGCAGATCAGTATTGCAGGGACAGTCTCTGTTGACACCGAAACAACATCTATTTCGCCCGCTGCCGCCGACCTTGTTGGAATATCATTCTCGATTGAGGACTCGCAGGGCTGGTACATTCCGATGATAAGCTCTGGGCTTTTCAGCGAGGGACACATGGATCCGTCGGAATCTCTCGCCGCTGTCAAACCTCTACTCGAAGATGATGCGGTAAGAAAGGTAGGACAGAATATCAAGTACGACATCATAGTACTCGCCAGACATGGCATCAGGCTAGCGGGGGTTTACTTCGATACAATGGTAGCGTCATACATCCTTGACGCGTCAGAACGCAGGCACAACCTTGACGACATGGCCATGCAGCACCTTAACTACAAAACAACAACCTATAAAGAACTCACCGGTACGGGAAAAAACGCGTTATCGATTTCTGAGGTCGAGCTTGAGAAGCTTGCTGACTACGCGATAGAAGACGCCGACATCGCACTCAGGCTTTACCGTATCTTTGAACCCCGCATAAAAAAAGAAGGACTTGAAGATTTGTTCTTCAATGTTGAGATGAAGCTCGTTCAGGTCCTGGCGGACATGGAGGCAGCGGGAGTCCTTATTGACACGGAACACTTTGCGGCACTCTCCGCTGAAAATGAAAAGCTGCTTTTCGATACGCAGGAAAATATTTTTAAAGAAGCAGACGGACGGTTCAACATCAATTCAACAAAAGAGCTGTCAGCCGTTCTGTTTGACAGACTGGGGCTCAAGCCCGTCAAGAAAACCAAGACAGGCTTTTCAACTGACATCACCGTACTCGAAGCGCTGAGGGGACACCACGCTATTGTTGACCACCTGATAAGCTACAGGACTCTGAGCAAGCTTGGCGGAACATACATTGACGCACTGCCAAAGCTCATCAACCCTTTGACCGGACGCATACACACCTCATATAATCAGACTGTTGTAGCCACAGGAAGGCTTTCATCTTCAGACCCCAATTTGCAGAACATACCCATACGGACCGAGTTCGGTAGAAAAATAAGGGCTGGTTTTGTAGCTCAGAAGGGTTTCCTGATCCTGGCGGCCGACTATTCACAGATTGAACTGAGACTCGCCGCTCACCTCTCGGGCGATGAGAATATGATAGCTGCCTTCATTGACGGAGTTGACATTCATACGAAAACGGCAGCTTCAGTCTTCGGCGTAGGGCTTGACGATGTCACCCCCGAGATGCGCCGTCAGGCAAAGATTATCAACTTTGCAACGATTTACGGCGTATCACCTTTCGGGCTTTCTCAGCAGGCCGAGATCGGCGTCAAAGAGGCAGCGGAGTTTATCAGGTTATACTTTGAAACATATCCGGGGTTCAAGGACTATATGGACCGGACCATTGCCTTCGCTAAAGAACACGGATATGTCGAAACAATGCTCGGAAGAAGAAGGGCTATTCCGGAAATTGACTCTTCGGCGCAGTTCAGGCGCGAGGGCGCAGAACGAATAGCCATAAACACTCCGATTCAGGGTACTTCCGCGGACATGATAAAAATTGCCATGATAAGGATTCACGAAAGCCTCATCTCTTCATCGCTCAGGAGCCGCCTTATAATGCAGGTGCACGATGAACTCGTTCTTGAAACCGCCGAAGATGAGCTTGAAAGTGTTAAAAGCCTCGTGACTGAAGAGATGCGGAACGCGATTGAGCTGAAAGTGCCCGTTGAGGTCACCTGCGGTTTCGGAAAAACCTGGGATGAAGCTCACTAAATTAATTTAGACAAAGGAGGAGCCAGGGACTCCTCCTTTGTCAACACTATTTTAGGAGGGTTTATATACCGGAACAGCCGTATTATCGATCCCGAATATGTTCAACCCATGGTCAATAACAACACATTCATAAGAATATATCTATCGAATCCTTGATATATCAGTTTTTGCACCTTGCCCGTTTTTGATACCCATAATTGATATAAGTTTCATCCTTTTTTCTGCCATTTTTTTTATTTTTGTCCGACTCATCCGTTATCTCTTCGAAGCAGATTATTGTCTGTCATTTGGAGATATTTTATGATTTCTGGCGCGTTCTCTCTGGCCATTAACGGAATCGACGCGAGAATCGTCGAGATTGAAGTCGACATAATCAAGGGCCTGCCCGGATTCACTATTGTGGGTCTGCCGGATTCCACAATAAGGGAGTCGAAGGATCGCATAAGATCTGCAATAGAAAACTCGGGCTATGAATTTCCTCCATGCAACTTTGTGGTGAACCTTGCACCCGCAGGATTCAAAAAACAGGGCGCTAACTTCGACCTGCCCATCGCGGTATGCATTCTTAGGGCCACCGGTCAGATATCGCTGACATCACAGACAGTTCCCATGGTTGGCGAGCTCTCACTTGACGGCCGCGTCAAACCCGTCAAAGGGGCAATATCAATGTCTATAGCCCTGACTCGGAACGGTTTCAATTCAATCATTGTACCGGAAGAAAACCGCTTTGAGGCAGCGGCCGTTCATCAAATCTCTGTTTTCCCGGTGAACAGCCTCCGAAATACAATTGAGATTCTGCAAAAACGGCCTGAACCTTTCAAAGGAACGGCGCCTGAAGCGGAGCCCGCTCCGCTCCCTGACTTTTCTGATGTCAGAGGGCAGGAGACTGCCAAGAGGGCGCTTGAAGTAGCCGCGGCAGGCAGCCATAATATTCTTCTCTACGGACCTCCGGGTGCCGGCAAGACCATGCTGGCGAAACGGGTCCAGTCCATAATGCCTCAGCTTGAATACGACCGCTCAGTAGAAACAACAATGATCCATTCCGCGGCCGGGAAACTTTCTCCTGGAGGAAGCCTTATCATGATGCCTCCGTTCTGCTCTCCGCACCACACCTCTTCAGACGCGGCGCTTGTCGGAGGCGGCCACCTGCCCGGGGTAGGAGAGATTTCCCTTTCACACAACGGAGTATTGTTTCTCGACGAGTTCGTTGAATTCAGAAGCAATGTTATTCAGGCACTCAGGCAGCCCCTTGAAAACCATGAGATTACAATATCGCGGGCATCCGGCTCACAGACCTTCCCGGCTGACTTCATGCTTATAGCGTCGACCAATCCATGCGGCTGCGGTTATCTGTTTGACCCGGAGGTGCCCTGCAGCTGCCGGCCCAAAAGCATAAGCGGATACTACCAGAAAATCTCCGGCCCCATACTTGACCGTATAGACATTGAAGTCCTTATGAACCGTGTAAGCTTCAAGGACATATCAACTGCATCACACGCGGAAGATTCAAAAAGTATTCTGAGAAGGGTTATGAAGGCACGCGAGGTTCAAAAGCTTCGATTTACCGGAAGCCGCACACTGTACAACTCCCGCATGACCATTCCGCAGATACGGGAGCACTGCCGCATTGAGCCGGCCACAGAGGGCATTCTTGAATCAGCCGTAAAGATGATGAAGCTTTCAGCAAGGTCGTACTTTAAAATTCTGAAGGTAGCGAGAACCATCGCAGACATTGAGGGCTCGGAAAACATATCAAAACGCCATGTGCTGGAAGCAGTTGGCTACAAGAACCTGGCCAGGAACTACGCCGGCCTTGTAAGCTGAATCTCACGTTCATCGAGCATGCTTCAGATTGTTAAAAGTCTTCGTCACAGTATAGCAGCTTATGTATTCAGAAGCCCTGTTAAAGCGGGGACACTGAACAGCGGACGAAAGCTCACCGCTGAACTTTTATCAAACCAGCGGCTTTATGCAGCGCACAGAATGCCCGCCTGTCTTTTCCTCGAGAGCGATCCTGCCGCGCAGACACTCGTCGGAAGCCTGAAAGCAGCGCGGAGCAAAAACACATCCTTCCGGTTCTTCCATTAGATACGGGACCGTACCGGGTATTGTGTAAAGCCTTTCATCACCCCGGCCCGGTTGAGGTATTGCCTCAAAGAGGCCTCTGGTATACGGATGCATAGGCGCCTTGAATATCGAAGCGGTATCAGCAGTCTCTGCCATCTCGCCTGAATACATTACCGCGACCTTTGAACATGTATTGGCAACGACACCGAGGTCATGCGTTATCAGAATGAGCGCCATCTCGCGCTCCTCCTGTATCTTCATGAGCAGGTCAAGTATCTGCGCCTGAATGGTAACATCAAGCGCTGTTGTGGGCTCATCCGCTATGAGCAGCGACGGCTCGCCTGCCAGGGCCATGGCAATCATTATACGCTGGCGCATCCCCCCCGAAAACTCATGCGGGTAAGAGTCATATCTCTTTGAAGGACTGGGGATACCCACCTTCCCCATCAGCTCAACCGCCCTTCCCCGTGACTCTTTTTTATTCATGCCGAAGTGAAGAGTGAGCACCTCGGATATCTGTCTTCCCACGGTAAAGACCGGATTCAGAGAGGTCATTGGTTCCTGGAAGATCATTGCTATTTCTTTACCGCGCACGCGGCGCAGCTCATCATCGCCCATCCTGACGATGTCCCTGCCTTTGTAGAGAATAGAGCCTGATACAATCTCACCCGGCTTCTCAATCAGCCTGAGTATGGAAAAGGCGGTAACCGACTTCCCGCAACCCGATTCGCCGACAATGCCGAGGGCGCCTCCCCTTTCGATTTCAAAGGACACGTCCCTCACGGCGAGAAGATTGCCCCCGGGCATTCTGAAGGATACTGACAGCTTATCAACTTTCAACATCGGCGACATCGGACCTCCGTTTGCATCTGCATCGGGCAGTAATTATCAGACAATATTTCTGCTTGTCTTCTTTACATCAAAGCCTTCAGCTTCGAGCCGGCGGCATAGTGCATCGGCATCGGCGTCGTCGATCCGGCACTTGTAAATAACTGCGTCCCGGTAGGCTATAAGCTCGGTGCTCTTCCGGTGATAGACCGAAAGCTTCCCGGGCTCTTCCTCTCTGACCCGCTTCTCGTCAATTACCGCCGCGGCTACAGCTGTAACATCCAGCTCGCGCATTCTATCAATAAAATCGTCTGTCGAGTCAAGGAGAATCTCATTGCCTTCCATATCCGTTACCTCGCGCTGTGCCATGTTATTGAGAGCTCACTGCCGCTAAATGCCGCCACGCAGTACTGGAAGCTGTTCCGCCGTGACCCCGTCACGCAGCCGGTATTTATTATTCTAACGCCGTCAACGCTCACGTCAGTCCGCTCTTCAGACTCGCCTGAAATGAGGGCCTTAACAGGATAGGCCTTCAGCAGCTCACGAAGCCTGCCACTGTGCTCTCCCGTAGACAGAGACAATGCCCGGTGTGACAGGATGAATATCCCCCCGGAAGAAATAAAAGGGACAAGGTCGCTTTCAAGCCAGTCAATGTCCTCGCTGGAAATGCCTTTTTCTTTGGAATCAAAGTTGGACATCAGCACAAAATGATATCTTCCATAGTTAAAGCTGTAGCGCAGGGGACGTCTTGTCTTTTCAGTATAGATATATGGCGTTGCGTCGTGAAGATCTGACTCTCCGCAGATGGTATAAAGGACCGGATTGAGCCTGGAAAACGAGGCAAGAAAGCTGTCAAACTGCCTCTCAACATCTATACGGCTGATGCCCTCGGCACGGTTTCCGCCGAAGACCATATTTCCGGTATGTATTACGAAGTCAGGGTTTTCCCTGTTTAAGGCGCTGACAGTCATTTCAACAGCTTCAGTCTCCCATTGATACGGAGACTTTGGCGATGTGTTGCCCGTAAGCGCGAAACGCACAGGAACGTTACGCACGCCTCCGCCGAAGATGGAACATGAGCCAAGCAGAAGTGTGCAAACCGCAGCGGCTGAAAAAAGGGCCGGATATCTCATCCGGCCTCTGCAAGCCTTAAACGGGGCTTTCTCAGTCAACTTCATGCCTCAGGAAATCTGTCGGGAAGCTGCTGCATATCTCCGCCACGCTGCCCCTGACTTTCTGCAGCACCGAATCATCGGAAAGATTATCCAGAACGTCTGCAATCAGTTCGGCAACCTTCCTGAACTCGGCCTCTTTCAGCCCTCTTGTTGTCAGCGCCGGGCTTCCAAGCCTGATACCGCTTGTGATAAACGGCGACTTGTCATCAAAGGGAACACCGTTTTTGTTGCATGCTATTCCAGCCTGGTCGAGCCTTTCAGCCGCGTCCTTTCCTGTTATATCCTTGTTTCTCAGGTCGATGAGCATAAGGTGATTGTCAGTTCCACCTGACGTCAGATTGAAGCCTCTCGACATAAGCGTCTCTGCCATGGCAGCGGCATTCTTAACGACCTGCTCCTGATATGCTTTGTAGCCCGGCTCCATGGCCTCCTTGAAGCAGACAGCCTTGGCCGCGATTGTATGCATTAGCGGGCCTCCCTGAATGCCGGGAAAGGTAAACTTGTTAAGCTCTTTCTCGTACTCGGCTTTGGCGAGAAATACCCCGCCCCTCGGCCCGCGCAGTGTTTTGTGTGTTGTCATTGTAACATAATCGGCAAGACCTACCGGCGAAGAATGCTCCCCGGCTGCAACCAGGCCTGCAATATGCGCTATATCGACCATGAGCCTTGCCCCGACAGCATCGGCGATCTCCTTGAACTTTACGAAATCAATCGTCCTCGGATACGCTGAAGCTCCAGCTATAATCAGTTTGGGTTTATGCTCTTTCGCGAGAGCCATAACCTCGTCGTAGTCGATAAGATTTGTATCAGGGGTTACTCCGTAGGCAACGACATTATGGTAAAGCCCCGAATAGTTAACCGGCGATCCGTGTGAAAGGTGGCCGCCATGAGCCAGGTTCATTCCCATAAAAGTATCGCCGGGCTTTAGAATGGACATCATTACGGCCATGTTAGCCTGGGCACCGCTATGCGGCTGAACATTGGCGTACTCGGCACCGAAAAGCTTTTTCAGCCTGTCGAGCGCGAGCGATTCAATCGCATCCGCCTGCTGGCAGCCGTTGTAAAACCTCTTTCCGGGATAGCCTTCAGCGTATTTATTGGTGAGAGTTGATGATGAAGCCTCGAGCACAGCCCTTGACACATAGTTCTCTGACGCGATCAGGATGAGGCTGTCCTGCTGTCTTTTATCTTCTTTTTTAAGAATATCATAAACTTCCGGGTCAACGCTCTTGAGGGAAATATTCTCGTTCATTGAAATCCTCCGTCCTTGAAATATTAGTGGAGTGCAACCCGTAAAAGGCCGGTATTTCAGGAAGCCGTTTACCGGTTAACTGCTGAAACCAGATTGTTCTGACAGGATAGTATGTCAATATAAAATATCCTCAAACCTCCTCTCTGCTCGCGCTAAAACTCAATTTAATTGCCGGGAGTAAGGCCTCAATAGCTTCTTCAGCGCCCCTGTAGAAGTCCGTTTTATACATTTCTCGCAGCGGCAGGGCCTTAAGCAGCAAACCATAAATAAGATTTTATGTCTTGAAAAGAACAGGGCCCGCTCCTTATAGTTCAAACAGCAACTAATCGACATGGAGATTGCAATGAACATAAAAAGTGAAAACGCCCTGCTGAAGCTCAAATCAATAGCGGAGATACTCAGAAGCGAAAACGGATGCGCCTGGGACAGAGCTCAAACATCCAGAACCCTCAAGTCCTGTCTGATCGAAGAAGCTTACGAACTATACGATGCCATTGACACCGACGATCCGGCTCACATGAAGGAGGAGCTTGGAGACCTGCTCTATCAGATATACGCGCACGCACAGATCGCGTCTGAAGAGGGCCTCTTTTCCATTGAGGATGTGGCCGAAGCGATTTCTGAAAAGCTCATTCGCAGGCACCCTCACGTCTTCGGAGACGAGAAGGCAGACAATCCGGCCCAGGTGCTGAAGCGCTGGGAGGAAATCAAGAAGGAGGAAAAGAAGGAACGCGAATCGGTTCTTGACGGGGTTCCAAATCACCTGCCCGCCCTGCTGAAATCATACCGCATGCAGGAAAAGGCCTCACGCCGCGGCTTTGACTGGGACAAGATTGAAGACGTTGAAGCAAAGCTCGCCGAAGAGCTTAAAGAGCTTACTGACGCAGTAAACAACGGCAGCGACGAGGAGGTTTTTCATGAGGCGGGGGATGTGCTCTTCTCAGTGGTAAACCTTCTCAGGTTCAGAGGCATTAACGCTGAAGAGGCGCTCCAGTCCGCGGCGGGCCGTTTTTCAGACCGCTTCCGCCTCGTGGAGAAAAAGGCCGAAGCCGGAGGCAAAAATATGACCGACTACAGCCTTGACGAGCTTGACGCCTTCTGGGAAGAGGCCAAATCAGAGCTGAAGGGCTGAAGGGCCTTCAGCGGAATAATCCCGCTGCACGCATATCCTCAAGCAGAGCCGACATTTCATCGCGGTTCATTCCCTTTCCGCCGAAGCGGGCCGCGAAAAGCCTCTCCCTCACGGCTGCGCCCGCCGTGGAGGCGCTGCTTTCTGTAAGCCTGGATACTGCCTTAAAGAAGCCGTCAAAGTTATCTGAATCTATGTAAACCCTGAGATCTGATTCTGTTATGCTGTGTTTATCAGCAGCCTGCGCCTCCTCGGCGGGCACGCTCTCAGCGGCCTGAGGTCTGCGGCGCTTCCTTTCATACAGAAAGACAGCCGCGCCGGCTCCGATGCCCGCCGCGAGAATAATCAGCGCGAGTATAGGATTAAAACGGATTTTTTCCTTCTTCTCCTCGTATGCCGAGCCGGCGGGCTTCGTTGCCGGCGCTTTGCCGGTCACGTTGAGTTTTACCTCCCCGGTCATCAGCGTCTCGTAGCCTGCTCTTTTAAGAGAGAAGTAATCGACCTCAAATCGCCCCGCGTTGACACTGCCTGCCTTTTCCGGGATAATCGTCACTCTGTACTGCCTGTGCCCCTTTATGCTGCCGTCTTTCAGATTTACATCCTCATCTCCGTCTTCAACGATTACACGGCAGCTTCCATCTCCGCCGCTGTTTCGCGGCTTTCCGAGAAGCCTGAAGCTTCCCTCCCCCTTAATGGTCAGAACGAGCCTCGTTTCTCCGAACAGCTCCTGGTTCTCCTCATATTCCTGCATTTCAAGCGAAAAGTCTCCGACCGCTCCCGAAAAGCCGTCCGGCCTTCCGGCATCAGGCAGAGGCACAACCTCAACCCTGACACGGTCAAACCTCATCCTCCCGCGCCTTCCGATACTGAAAAAACCTCCGGAAGAATCATCGTATGAATAGATGAAGCTCCCGCCTCCCGGCTCAAAAACCCCTGTGCGGGTCGGATAGGCCGCAAAGCTGTATATCCTCGTCTTAATGCGGCCGTCAGCGTCTTTGACAGGCCCGACTTTAGGTGTCTCAATCCTCTCGAGAATGAACCCGGTCGCCTCGGGCTGTTCCTCCATTCCCTCAATAGCTATATCTGCATTCCCGTCGGTAAGGGCGTAGTAGTTCAAAATTACCGGTTCTCCAGCATATACCTTTGTTGCCGATGCCTCGACAAGTGTATCGACACTGACATCTGAACGCGAAGTCCTTCTTTCCATAAATCCAGGCATCCCCTGCCGGGGGGCTGAACGCCCCGCAGGAGCACCGGTGACATGCAGAACAAGCTCTCCAGTACTGATCCTCTTGCCGCCGTCGATAAACACAAAGGGCGGAATGGTATATCTCCCCTTCTTCAGAGCTTCGACTGAAAAATTTATATTAACCCCCCTCCAGGTTCTGCCGTTTATAAACTGAAAACTTCTCTGAATACCGGTGTACTCGATATTCAGGCCATCAACCTTCGGGATTGTAACCGGCTCAATATCTCCGCCTCCTTCAACGCTGACGGTTATCACCGCCGTTCCGCCTACTCCAACTGCCCCCGGTGATATCTCCGCCTTTATATCAGCCGCGTTAAGCCCCTTAACCGTCAGAAGCAGCGCTGCCGCGGCGGAGAAAAGCGCCGCACCCGCGTTTTTACCAATCCTTTTCAAGGGCCCTCCTTCCTTCTGTATTGCCTTTTCTTCGCTGGACGGGCCTGTCCTGCATATTTTTCAGCATATTCTCGATCTGCTCCTTTGTCAACCCGCTGTTTTTGTCTCTTTTATCAGGGCTTTTCTGATTTTGATTCCCGCCGTCATCCCTGTTCTTATCTTTTTGAGCTTCATTGTCTTTTTGATTCTGCTCACCATCTTTTCCGCTATTATCCTTATTGTCCTTATTCTGCTGATCTTTGTTGTCGTTGTTCTTGTTTTTATTGAGCAGATACTCTATGTTCTTCTTTGCATTTTCATATTCCGGATCAATTCGCAGGGCATTCACATAGGCGTTAACAGCCTCTTTATCCCTGCCGGCCCTCACATAGGCGTTACCCATATTGTAGAAGGCCTTCTTCTGCACGTCTTTATCCTCTGACTGGGCCGCGTTCCGATATCCGGTTATAGCCCTGTCATAGTTCCCCGCGGCGTAATCAGCGTTGGCCCGGTTAAACGCAAGCTTTCTCTTTGCCTCAGCGCCGGGGGCATACTCTTCGGCGCTGTTGTACTTCGATACGGCTTCATCGTACTTCTTTTCATGAAAAGCCTGGTTCCCATCCGACACATGGTCACGAAAGGGATCAAGCCAGCCTGTGAACATCACAACAGCTGACAATATCACGAGCGGCAGCAATCTGTTTATATTAAAATTCCCTGTTTTTTCAAGAGGCATCTGCATCTCCTCCGGATTTCTTTTTTGATGTGAACGCTTTTTTGGTCTTCAGCTTCATGCTGTAAAGGTCCGGCCTTTCCGTCAGCATCAGCTCTGCGGAGAGCAGAACAAGCAGCGCTACAGCAAACGGCACGAAGCGGTCAATCGGCTCCCTCACCATTCTGGAACCGAACTCAGAGCTCTCCTGATTCTCGATAACGCTTAGAATAAACCTGAGCCCTGAGAGGCTGTCAGATATGTTGATGTAGCTTCCTCTCGTCAGCCCCGAAAGCTGTTTCAGAAGCCCTTCATTAAGCTCTGTTCTTATAAGGCTGCCGGAGCCGTCTCTGCGGTAAACCTCGCCGCCCTGATCTTCACCGGCCGGGATAAAGCCTCCGTCATCGCGGCCTATTCCGCACGAGTAGACAGCAACTCCGAGTTCGCGGAACTTTTCTGCGGCGTCTCTGGCTGAGCCCTCATTGTCCTCTCCGTCGGTTATAAGCACAAGCATCTTTGTCGTCAGACGTTTTGTCTCAAAGACCCTGTAGGCCTCCTGAAACATTCTGCTGAAGTCGGTCCCCTGAAGGGCAACGGACTGCGGCCCGGCCGAGTCAAGGAACATGAGAAAAGCCCCTATGTCTGTAGTCATTGGGCAAAGCATGAACGCGTCGCCCGCGAACACGATGAGCCCTATCCGCCCGCCCTTTAAAGAGCCGGCAATCCACCTGACGGCTTCCTTCGCGCGTTCGAGCCGGGAAGGCTCAACGTCTTCTGAGAGCATGCTGCGGCTTACGTCGAGAGCGATTAGCACGTCGGTGCCCTCCACGCTGACCTCTCTCATGCGTTCTCCCCACTGTGGACGTAAGACTGTCAGCGTGAACAAAATAACTGATACCGCGATCAGAGCCGTCTTGAGTTTCCGCCTCCACGACGGCCCCGCGACAAGAAGGCCCCTTGCAGGCATTGATCTCAACACCCTTCTCCGCCAGTAGATATACATCAAAAATACCGCCAGAATCACAAAGGCCGCTGATGCTATATAGACTATGTAGCTGTAGTTTCCAAACACTGTCATGGCACTTTCCTGAAATAGAGCGATGATAGAAGTATTTCTGCGGCGAACAGGACAGCCGCGGCGATAAGGAAAAACTGAAACTTATCGTGAAATTCATGATATATCTTCAAATCGATCTCGCTTTTCTCGAGAGCATCAATATCCCTCATGTTTTCCCTGAACACGTCAGCGCTCTGGGCCCTGTAGAACCGGCCGCCTGTTTTCTCTGATATCTTTTGAAGTGACTCCGGATCGAACTGGTTCATGATATATCGCTTCCCGAATATGCCTCCGCCGGGATATGGGACCTTGCCCTCCCTGCCTATACCGACAGAGTAAACCTTTATGCCCAGCTCTGCGCATATCCCGGAAGCTGTCTCCGGATCAACCCTGCCCCGGTTGTTGACTCCATCAGTTATCAGCAGAATGATTCTGCTCTTTGCCTTGCTCTCGGCAAGCCTCGCGGCTGAGAGAGAAAGCGCGTCGCCTATGGCTGTTCCGTCGACAGCCACTGTTCCGAAATCCACTGAAGAAATAATATCCCCTAGAATATTGTGCTCTGATGTCAAAGGACACTGGAGATATGCCTCGCCCGCGAAGACGGTCATGCCTATTCTGTCTCCCGGCCTTTTTGATATAAAGTCGCTGACCACGGCTCTGGCGACAGCAAGCCTGTTATCAGGCTGAAAGTCCTCGCCCATCATTGAGCCAGAAACATCAAGAGCTATCATGATGTCAATTCCGAGGTTCTTGACGCTTGAGTAGTCAATTCCCCTTCCCGGGCGCGACACGGCGATTATCAATAGAAAAATTGCAAGAAGCCTCAGCACTGGAAGATATCTGTAGGTAGCGGTTCGAAATGTCCTTCGCGGCTTCATCAGCTCTTTAGACGAAGCTGCCATCAAAACCCCGCCCGTAAATATCCTCTTTCTGAGAAACACAAAAACCATCAGCGCGTAAGGTACAAGTAGAAGCAGCGCCCACGGATTCTTGAATTCAAGACCTGACATTAAGCGCCTCCCACAGTTCTTCAGCGACCCTGGCAATTCGATCATTGCTTTCAAGCAGCACTTCAGGCCCGGGCATGAACTCCGCGAATTTGGAGAGGTCCCAGAGGTTGAAGCATGACATCATCGCTTCGATCTGTTTGCCGATTCCCGCCTTTTTCCCGAGCCTTCTCAGGACGGCGGCTATCTCGTCGCTGGTCATCTCGGCAGCGTCAATAGCAAAAAGCGATGAGATATATCTTCTGAATATTCTCGATATCTCTACGGTATAGTCTTCTATGCGGCCGCTGTTTATCAGCTCCGGGGCGCCCAGCTCGCCGGCTTCCTTTCTGAACACCTCAATCGCGGGAACGGGAGGCACAAGAGCCTCCTTCTGGGCCCTCCGCTTTTTGATATATCTCCACACCAGTACGGCAGCAAGTGTCAGCAATACCGCTGCCAGGAGTAGAAGCATCAGCCTGTTATGATTCCCGCCAAGATCGAGCGGCGGTTCAATCTCAGCCATCTGGCCTTCCTGGTTCACCGGCTCAATCTCTACGGAAGGGAGCTCGTAGTTGATTTTCTTCCCCGACACGCTTATCTCAATCTCTGGAAGCGTATGCCTGCCCGGCCTGTAAAAGGACAGCTTCATCACAGCGCTGATATATCCCGTCCCGGCCTCAGAGCTGTCCTCCTTCACAGCGGAGTGAATAATGTACAGAGGCACATGGCGCGCTGAGTCATCCTCTCCGTTTTCGCTCTTCTTGTCTTTTTTTTCAAGGGGGGGATAAAACTCCCTGCTCTCAGGGAACACTATCTCCGCTTCCGTAACTTTCGGTCCGGCCGCGGTGACCCTGTACTCAATTGTGCTTCCAACGCTTGCCTTCTGAGGCAGTGCTGCCGCCCTGACCTTAACTGCTTCATCAGCATGCAGTCCGCCTATACACATTGCCCATGATAATATTATTAAAACATAACGCATTGTCACGTTCACCTGTTCTTAATCAGTTTGGTTCTGTTCCGCCGTTCAAAAAACGCCATAACAGCCGGCTCAATCGGTTCGGCTGTTGTCAGTTTAATGCTGTTGAAGTCCTGAAGCTCGGGGAAAGCAAGATCGTCAGGCAGGGAATCTGAAAGAAAAACCTCGCCTGTCTCAAGGTCGAGAAACTCCGTAAGACCGAAATGCGTTCCCCTCCTTTCAAGGGGGTCGGAAACCTGAATGGGAATAATGTCGTGCTTTTTTGAAAGATGTTTCAGCCTCAGCCTGTAATTATCCCCATTCTCAAGAAAATCCGATATGAGGAACACAACGCTTCTCTTCTTCTGGACCCTGCTCACGAACTCACAAGCCGCTCCGATGTCAGTGCCCTTCCCTTCGGGGCGGCACCTGAGCATCTCATCAATCACCTTCAGAACAAACTTGCCGCCCTTTCTCGGCCTCAGGTACTTTTCAACCCTGTCGGAAAACAGAAGCACCGAAACACGGTCATTGTTCATCTGAGAAAGGTAGAGGAAAAGCGCGGCGGCCTCGTGAATGACATCGAGCTTTCTCCTGGCTGAACCAAATCCGGATGAACCGGAAACGTCGACCATGAAAACCACCGAAAGTTCTCTCTCTTCCGTAAACTCCTTTATAAACAGATGGTCCAGCCTCGCCGATACGTTCCAGTCGATGCTTCGCACATCGTCACCGTACTGGTACTCGCGCACTCCCTCGAAGTTGAGCCCAGTCCCCTTGAAAGCGGAGTGATACTCACCCACGAACATGGTACTTATCTTCCGTCCGGTCTGAAGCCGTATCTTTCTGAGAATGGCCGCGGCCGGTCTGAGCGATTTATCTGTTTCTGTTGCTGTATCCATTCCTGATTGCTCTCCGCTCATAAATCGTACTTTACGGCACTTCCACTGAGTCAAAAAGCATCCTGACTACGTCGTCAGGGCTCTTTCCGTCGGCCTCCGCTTCGTAAGAGAGAATGATTCTGTGCCTGAGAATATCGGCGCCGATCTCTTTAACATCGTCCGGGGTTACAAAGCCTCTTCCTTTCATGAAGGCAACGCATTTGGAGGCCTTCATAAGCGAAATGGAAGCACGGGGACTGGCCCCGAAATCGATGTACTTCCTCAGCTCCTTCCTCGAAGGCGTTCTGGTTTCAGCTACTATGGAAACAATATAGTCAACCAGCTTCTCGTCCATATATATTGAATCAGCAACCGACCTGCCTTCCTTCAGCTCTGAAACCGTCGTTACTGTCTTGACGCGCTCAAGGTCAATTTTGCCGTAATCTGATATTATCGCTTTTTCCTCTTCCTTTCCCGGATAGCTCACAAGTACCTTCATGAAAAACCTGTCAAGCTGGGCCTCTGGCAGAGGATATGTACCCTCCTGTTCAATCGGGTTTTCTGTGGCAAGTACCATGAAGGGCTGTTCAAGCTCATAGGTCTCATCACCTATAGTCACCTGCCTCTCTTCCATGGCCTGAAGCAGAGCCGATTGAACCTTGGCAGGGGCCCGGTTGATCTCGTCAGCCAGAAGTATATTCGTAAAAATGGGCCCTTTTTTTGTGAAGAAGTCTAACTCCTTCGGATTGTAAATCCTTGTTCCTATGAGGTCGGCCGGAAGCAGGTCCGGCGTAAACTGAATCCTGGCGAAGGCTGTGCCTATTGACCTCGCAAAGGCCCTCACTGAAAGGGTCTTTGCCAATCCGGGCAGTCCTTCGAGAAGAATGTGCCCTCCGCAGATGTAGGATATGATTATCCGGTCGAGAAGCTTTTCCTGGCCTATTATTATGCCTGATATCTCCTCCTTAAGAGTATTGATAAAGCCGTTTGTCTCATTCACCTTTTCTGTAAGCTTTTCAATTTCCTTGTAGTCCATTTCCCTCTCCATGTTATAGCGTTCCCGCGCCCGGCAAGCCCCTGAACGGCTCATTGCCGGCACAAAAACGCTTACAGCTAAAAAATATACCCGGGGAACCCGGGTCAGTTTTTATACCGAGGCAGACCAATTGTCCGGTCCGCACTATTTTTGTCGGGGAAGCCCCGTCTTTGTTACAGATTTTATCTCCGAATCGGACGAAAAATATTCATCCCCTCACATCACTCGGTGCTGCTTGATGTATCGTTAACCTTGTAGGTGTAGCTCATGTCAACGCTGTTATCGCATGTAGTAGTGCTGTTGGCTCCAGCCGTGCACGAAGAGTTGTTCTCTTTCTTTATAAGATCGCCGTTGATATCATAGAGATAAACATCCAGGGCAGACTCGGAAACAGACTTGGTTACAGATATATCGACATAATCGAAGGTTCCGAGCTTCTCGCTGAACTTGTAGAACCCGCTCCCCTGGTCTTCCCCGGAAAAATGATGTTCTCCGCCGCCGTCTATGATGTAGTATCCGGTAAAATTGCCGTTTGTTCCTACAACCCTGAGCTCGATTCCGCCGCCGTCTTCACAATCCATTCCGGAAAAGGAGAAAAATAGCGCCGAGGCAAAAAGGACAGCATAAGCAGTTTTTTTCATGATAATATCCTCATTCGAACATTCAAAAGCTTTAATTTAAGGGAATTAGACCCCTGAATCTTCAGAATGTTTCAGCGCTCAGGCATGTCCAGCCTTTTTTTGAGGAACTGAGGGCATGTGCGTACAGCTTAATCATCGAATTAATGACGATTATTTCGCAGGCGCAGGGCCGACGGCTGGCCTTATCCCCCCCCCCAAAAAAAAAGAGGCGTCCCATGTGAGGGCCGCCTCCGATTAAGCTGTTTTGCTGATGTTTATTATGCCTTTCCGGCTGAACCAAGAACGTTCTTGTTTTTTTCCATGTAGAGCGCCTTGAGGGCGTCTCTTGCCGGCCCAAGATACTTTCGCGGGTCGAACTCAGCTGGATTTTCTTTAAACACCTTGCGGATGGCTGAAGTCATGGCGAGACGTCCGTCTGAGTCGATGTTTATTTTGCATACAGCAGACGAAGCGGCCTTTCTGAGCCACTCTTCCGGAATACCGATTGAATCCTTGAGCGCTCCGCCGTTGGCGTTGATTATCTCGACAAGATCCTGTGGAACTGAAGATGATCCGTGAAGCACGATCGGGAATCCCGGAATTCTCTTCTCGATTGCCTCAAGTATGTCAAAGCGCAGTGTCGGCGGCACGAGAATGCCCTTCTCGTTTCTTGTGCACTGCTCGGGTTTAAACTTGTGCGCCCCGTGAGAGGTTCCGATTGATATAGCAAGCGAATCAACTCCTGTCTTCTTGACAAAGTCCTCAACCTCTTCAGGCTGTGTGTAGGTTGAATGCTCGGCTACAACATCGTCCTCCACTCCGGCAAGAACCCCAAGTTCTCCTTCGACAGTAACATCGTACTTGTGGCAGTACTCAACTACCTGAGAGGTCAGCTCAACGTTCTTCTCATAAGAGTGATGAGATCCGTCAATCATGACAGAAGAGAATCCTGTTTCAACACAGCTCTTGCATAGCTCGAAGGTATCACCGTGATCGAGGTGAAGCACAATGGGAATCTCCTTTCCGAGCTCCTTCGCATACTGAACAGCGCCTTCCGCCATGTAGCGGAGAAGAGTCTGGTTCGCGTACTTTCTGGCACCTGAAGAAACCTGAAGAATGACCGGCGAAGATGTCTCAACACAGGCCCCGATAATCGCCTGAAGCTGTTCCATGTTGTTAAAGTTATAAGCCGGGATAGCATATCCGCCGGCCACAGCTTTTTTAAAAAGCTCTCTGGTATTGACAAGACCAATTTCCTTGTAGCTAATCATACGTTTAACTCCTTTAAGTTTATTGTTTTATGACTCACAGCCCTTAAAGCGGCCGGTATCGCTGCATCGCCCGATACTGTGACACAATCAGCAAGAGTGCCATAATTTTCCAGTATTTATTCATAAAACATGCAAAATTAGACACATTCAGAACGAGCTGAACTGCCGCCTTATTGACGCCGCTCCGGTATAGACGCGGGGGCTTTCCCTGATGCAAAAAAATCCGGAGTCAGATACAGCCCGCAGTAACAGTGCCCGAACTCGGCCTGGTCCGGCCGGCAGTACTCGCAGGGGCATATAATGTCGCCGTCGAGCTCCCTGTCGCCGTCCGCGTCTCTGCACGGACAGGCGAAATAACCGTAGCGGTTATAGTTGACGGCAAGCCCCTCAACGATCATCGTCAGAAACTCCGCGTCCGGATTGAGCTTCCAGCCCTGTTTATCCGCTGTCATCCGGACGAACCGCATAACATCTTCAGCAGTTTTTTCCCTGTTCATAAGCGGCGCTCCTTTGCCGTTTTTGTTCCCGTCACAGTAATTTAAATATCTCCTTCCAGTCCTTTTCGGAAAAACCGACATGGGCTTCCCTGCCGTCAATAACGAGATAGGGAAAACCAACACTCTTGCCGTATGTATCGTTCAGGGCCTGTTTGAGCTTCTTCTTAACCTCAAATTCAATGCTGTCAACATAGACATATCTGAACCTGATTCCGTTTTCCCGTAAAAACGCCAGGGCCCGTTTGCAGAAACCGCACGTTGAAAGCGCGTAAACAGTGACATCACCGTACACGGGCCTTCCGTCCTCCGTCACAAAATCGAGCGTTGAGTTGAATTCATCCATAAAAAAATCCCTATAATGAGAGTCTCATTAACCCTTTTTAGCCGATTTTTACGATTCAGTCAACCAATTATTAATCACGCTTTTTCCTTGACTCCCCGGCTGCCCCCGATAGTGTATTTATTATCAGGGGGGATGATGAAAACCGGTATAATAAGCGATACTCACGGCTGCGCAGAAACCTGGAAGCGCGTATTCAGCCGTTATCTCAGTGACTGCGGCCTGATTCTTCACGCGGGAGACATCCTCTACCACGGGCCCCGCAACAGCATACCCGATGAATACGGCCCGGGTTCCCTTTCGAAGCTTCTCAACTCATGCCCTGTGCCCATAATCGCCGCCCGCGGGAACTGCGACTCCGAGGTGGACGCTATGGTGCTCGACTTCCCCATTGAGTCGGAATTCGCCCATATATACGATAACGGGCTGCGCATTCTCGTCTGCCACGGACACTCCACAACACGCGAGATGCGCGAAGGCCTGGCCGCGAGGTATGGAACTGACCTCTTCATTACTGGCCACACCCACATAGCTGAAATGTACAAAGACTGCGGCACCCTTTTCCTTAATCCCGGCTCTCCGTCAATGAGCAAGCGCCCGGACGGGAAAGCCACCATAGCCATTCTCGAAAACCGCACTGTCCGAATAATTGACATCACCGACAGCACAGTAATCGAAGAGGACATTATAGATTAAACCTGAACAGCGGTATTATAGGAGAAATCATGAAAATTACAGTGCTGGCCGGCAGTCCCAAGGGTGAAAACAGCGTCACCATGCAGTATGTGCTTTTCTTAAAAAAACAGTTTCCTGAGCATGACTTTGATATTATTCAGATCGCTTCACGCATAAAGCAGATTGAGCGCGACAAAAAACTCTACAGCTCGATAATCAGCTCGGTGAAATCATCGCGCCTTGTTATCTGGGCGTTTCCGCTGTACTACATGCTGGTCTGCTCTCAGTACAAACGATTTATTGAGCTCATATTCGAGAACAAATCCGCCTCCGCCTTTAAGGGCAGGTACTCAGCGTCGCTATCAACCTCAATTCACTTTTACGACCACACCGCCCATAACTACATACGCTCAGTCTGCGAGGACCTTGGAATGAACGTCACAGGCTCTTTTTCAGCCCGGATGGACGACCTGCTCCGTGCTTCAGAAAGGCAGCGTCTGTCCGAGTTCTTCATAAACGCCGCCTTCAGTGCCGACAACAGGCTTATCGCACCGGCCATGTCTTCTCCGCTTCCGCGTAGAGCTTTCTCGTACAGGCCCGGAAAGCCATCAAAAAAGATGAAGCCCTTTTCCGGTCCGTCCACCCTCGTTATCACAGACAGCCTTGACGGAAACACCGGCAGAATGATTGCCCGCCTTGCCAACTTTACAGGAAGACTTGAAATTGCGTCTCTGGCAGACATCGGCTTCAAGGGCGGCTGCATGGGCTGCATGAAATGCGGTCAAAATGGAGTCTGCGTCTATGACGGCATTGACGGGTTTACCAATTTTTACAGATCCAGGGTGATGACTGCCGACTGTCTCGTCTTCGCGGGATCCATGAAGGACCGCTACCTCTCTTCGCTGTGGAAGTGCTTTTTTGACCGTTCCTTTTTCAATAACCACCGACCATCCCTGAGCGGAAAGCAGCTGGCATGGATTATATCAGGGCCTCTTTCCGCCGAACAGAACCTTCAGGAGATGCTCTTCGCTTACACTGAGTTCCAGGGGGCCAACCTCGCCGGATTTGCAACCGATGACTGTTCGAGCTCAGCGGCAATAGACAGCCAGTTGGCCGCGCTTGCCTCAAGGCTCTCAAGGTTCTCCGAATCAGCCTACATTGCACCGCCAACGTTCAGAAAAACAGCAGGCTTAAAGATTTTCAGAGACGAGGTCTACTCCGGACTCCGCATTGTTTTCAAACAGGACCATAGGTACTACCGGCAAAACGGACTGTACGATTTCCCTAACCGCTCAATGCTCAAGAGACTCGCTGTCTTCGCCGGTTACTGGGCGACCTCAATTCCATTTGTGTACAGGAAAATGGCAGAGGGCATGAAAGACTACATGACCAGGCCTTATAAGAAAATAACGGGAAATTAGCCCACTCCGAGAATGATCCCGTGAAGGCCGTATATTGTCACGAAGTCAAAAATAAAGTGGGCCGTCATTATCGGAATAATGCGTCCCGTACGGATGAAAAGCCCGGCCCAGAAGGCCCCCAGAACAAAGGCCTCGATCCAGGTCAGCGGGCCGTTGGACCAGTGAATGGCTGTAAAGACAAATGCTGAAGCGAGTACAAGGAGAGCACGGTTTGCAGTAAGCCTTCTCAGCTGGGCAATGACTATTCCCCGGTAGATAACCTCCTCGAACAGTCCGGCAGTAAGCGCGAGATAGGTCACGTAAGCAAACCTGAGATGCGGCGAGCTTTCAGGCATTGGATAATGCCATTCACCGGTTATAGATATTCCGGCATGCTTTTTCAGATAACCCGTAAAGAGAACAAGAAGGAGGTACGCGGCAAAAAGACCGGCCGCGAGTATAATGCCATAAAGAATGTCGCAGATAAACCTGTCAGGCTTAATCCCCAGGTCGCTGAAATCAAACCACCCCGCCTGATACGCAAGATAGATGACCGTACCCTGCCAGAAAACATATATAATAACATCGATAATAAAATTCAGAAGTACTGCCTCTTCCGGTACAAGAGGAAGATAAAAATCGTTGAGGAGCAAGGGCATGGAAAGAACGAGAATTCTGATGCAGGTATTGAGCGCAGAGCTTTTCTGTGTCAGCATGGCAGCCTCCGGACGGACAGGTTAACCCCGTCTGTCCGGAGAATACACATTGCTCACTTCAAGTCAAGATAATTCATTCGGTTAAGCTCAAAGCTCAGAAGGGAAATTCAAATCCCTCAATACCCAGTTCTTCGCGCATGGCGATTATGTCCTTCTTCAGGCTGTCGTTAATCGGAACGCCTCTGTCCTTCCTGTAAAGCCACGCCTCATGCTCCTTTTCGCCTGCGGTGTAGATTCTTTCCTGACCGGGCATTTTTTTTGAAGCGCGAAGCTGGCGGAGTATATCTCCAGTCGTTTTCTTAAACTCCTCAAGCTCCGTAAAGCGGGTGATGTCTATCGCGATAAAGAAATGTCCAAGCCTGTAAGGAACCTTCTTCCCGTTTTCAAATCCGAGAAGCATTTTCAGATACGATCCGCTCTGGAGAGCAGCCGACATTATCTCGACAACGGTAGCGTATCCGTAGCCCTTGTATCCGCCCATGTCCTCGCCGATTCCGCCAAGCGGAGTCAGCGCGGCAGTTCCATCCACCAGCTCTTTCAAAGTAGACTCGGAATCGGTAGCTGACGATCCGTCTGTCCGTATTACCCATCCCTCGGGCATGTTTTTGCCGGAACGGGCGTACACCTCAATTTTCCCGCGCTGCGTTATTGAAGTTGCACAGTCGAGAACGAAAGGAAAATCCTCATCGGTCGGGAAGCCGAACACAATGGGATTGGTCCCGAGCATATTCTCAACGCCGAATGTAGGCGCAATTGAGGGACGGGCGTTGGTTCCAGTAATTCCGGCCATACCCTCCGCTGCTGCCATCATCGCGTAATATCCGGCTATTCCGTAATGGGTTGAGTTTCTGACGGCAACCATGCCCATTCCGAACTCCTTTGCCTTATCTATGGCCATCTGCATTGAACGCTTGCCGATCACATGCCCCATCCCGTCATGTCCGTCGACAACCGCGGTCGTCGGGCCTTCCTTGACGATCTCAAATTCAGTTTTAGCGCTCTGTATTCCGTCTTTTATTCTGTCATAGTAGATCGGCTTCAGCCTGTTTATTCCGTGAGAGTCTATTCCCCGCTTATCCGATGTTATCAGAACATCAGCGCACACAGCCGCCTCCTCATCGGATACTCCGAGACGTATAAATACCTCTTTCATGAAGAGTTCCATGGTATTAAAGTCTACCCAGACTGAATCGTCGGTTGTCATTATTGTCTCCTTGTATAATTCACATTTCTGATATTAATGCTTCTTCATTCCGCAGGCAGACCGCCCGGCCCTGATTAAGGGCGGAGTGAATAACCTTTTACATTCTTTGAGAAGACGCCTCAGGTGTTCAAGCAGAAAAATAACAAAATCAGTGCCGTCGGGATGATGCGCCCACTAAGCAGGCGCCATCACTTCCACGGTATCCTCAAGCTGGCCGTTTGCGGCGTGGTTCTTCAGGGTCGCGATAAGGGCGCGTGTGACTTTTTGCCCCTCGGTTCCCAGGACAAGGCCGGTATTTGTAACGACATCGCCGGCAAGCAGCATCTCTTCAGCCAAGTCATCCATCGAGGACATTACGCGTACAAGTTTAACCGCCTCCGCGTCGGCCTTTGCTGCCTCAATTAGCGCTTTGAGGACAGCGGGGTCATACCAGGCGGCGCGTTTCTTCATCTCAGCCAGTATTTCATCAGCGGTCATTCCGGTTGATTTGAGCTGTTCATAATCGAGGGCAGCCCTCAGAATTCTTGATCCAAGAGGTATATCGCCGCCCTTAACGCTGTCGTTTGGAATTCCAGTACCATTATAATACTTTTCCTGATATTCAATGATTGAGGCTACCCCGTTGAGCCTGGGAATTTTCTTAATGATATCGCTGCTTGTTTTCGCGTGAAGCTGATAGAGCAGCTTATCTTCCGGCGGTACCGGGATATTTCTGTATATCCTGTCAATTATGTCGTCGGGAACAGTTATGCAGCCGATCTGAGAGAGCATAGCAGCGACCTCGACCTGCCACTCGTTTTCTGCCTGAAGATAGGGCAGCATTTTCTTGACCATGTCGCGTGCCCTCAGGCCGCGTTTGAACGCCTGCGGCTTAGAAAGGACAAGAAAATCCATGATTACCTGAAGCGTTCCCCCAAGCGTTCTCGACATGAGGTCTTTTTCAGTTATCTGAAGACGATACTGCCTGACACTGTCTTCGATGTTCTTTTTCAGAAGCTCCGGCGGGCATGGTTTGGTCAGAAAGCGGAAAATCTCCCCCTCGTTTACTATCGCTACAACGGCCTCCATATCAGCCTGGCCGGTCAGCATGACCCTGACAGTCTCCGGCCTGAGAGCCCTGACTCGGGCAAGAAGGCTATCGCCGTTCATACCCGGCATCTTGTAATCCGAAAGGACCACCGCAAAGTCATCTTCCTCTTCAATTATTTCCAGAGCCCGAGCTCCGCTAAGTGCTGTCCGTACTTCGTAAACTGCTTTAAGATGCCGTTCAATTCCCGACAGCAGATTACTGTCATCGTCTACAACAAGAATCCTTTCTTTCATTCAACTCTCCCCCTGATCCTGTCTATAGCTCCTTTAATTTTTTCCGTCAAAACTGATATTTCGCACGGCTTGGCAATATACTCATGGGAAATGCCGACAAGCTCTCCGAAGAGGCTGTCGTCGGACTGGCCGGTAAACAACACCCTTACAACATCAGGGTAACGCTCCTTCAGCGTTGAAAGCAGCTCCAGACCGTCCATCTCCGGCATTTTAAAGTCGGTAACAACTGCATCGCAGACCTCGGCATCAAGAATATCAAGAGCCATTGAGCCGCTGCTGGCGAACCGCAAATCCCATTCTGCGGACATCCTTCTGAGGCTCCTCGCAAGACTCTGCAGAAAGTTTGCATCGTCATCCACAAAGAGAATTTTATAACGCTTCACTTTTTTCTCCATTCAGTACGGCAGCTGAATAAAAAAAGACGATCCCCTGCCGGGACTTGACTTGCAGAAAATACGGCCTCCGTGTTTTTTTACAACTATGGAGTGGGATATTGCCAGCCCCTGTCCCGTACCCTTACCGACCTCCTTAGTCGTAAAAAAGGGGTCGTAGATGTTCCTGAGAACCTCTTCGCTCATACCGATTCCATTATCAGTTATTACAATCTCTGCATACCCCTTTTTCCCGAGGGTTTCAATAACAATTTTCCCGCGCTCAATGCGGCCTGCTTCAATAGCCTCTTTAACGGCATGAGAGGCGTTTATGATAATATTCAGAAGGACCTGGCTTATCTCAGCTGGATAGCATCTTACCTCAGGCAAATCCCTGTCAGGATTATGCTCAATATCGGAACTGTACTTCCACTCATTTCTTGTAATAACAACCGCGTCAGCGACTGTTTTGTTTATGTCCGTTGGGACCTTCTCCTTTGTGTCCGGATGCGCGAAACTCTTAAGTGACTTCACGATGCTGCTTATCCTGACTATGCCCTCAATGGTCTGCTCGACCGACTTTGGTATCTCGTTTGTAAGATATTCGAAATCCGCTTTTTCCGCCGACTCCATGAGCTCCCTGACAGCCGCGTTCACATCCCCCCCCATATTAAAAACATCAAAAAGGGCGGTCATCTGGGTCATAACGGGAAGAAGCTGTTTAAATGAATCGTAGAAAAATATCGTGTTGTCGTTAACATATTGAATCGGGGTGTTAATCTCGTGCGCTATTCCCGAAGCGAGCTCTCCAATTGACTTGAGCTTCTGGTCCTGGAGCAGCTGCATCTCCATGATCTTCTTATCTGTGATATCCTTCCCGAGAACAATGAATCCCCTTGGAGCGTTTTCTGTGGTTTTAATAGGGGTTATGCTGACTCCAAGAACCCTGCGTCCTGAATCTGCCCTGACCATGGTTATGTCCTGAAGTGTAACGGTCCTGCCGCTGATAAAGCACTCGCCTATACCTTCAAAGATCACCGGCCAATCCCAGTTGAGCGCCAGCCCGCTAATGGGCCTGCCTATGGCGTCCGCCTCCTTGATGCCGAAAACATCTTCGGCAGTCCGGTTCCAGTGAGTGACAATGTCCCTGACCGTTACGCCAATGATTATTGAATCTATCATTGAAAGCATTCGGTACATCTCTTCCCGGTACCTTGCGCTTTCGTCCATCGGCACACCGGGCACACTCTGATCTCTCGGCCCTTTTTCCACAGCCCCCTACTCACTCCTCTCTGATAGAATCCGGTGTATCTCTCTGCTCAGGATATGCGGCGTGTAAGGTTTCTGAATGAAGCCGCAGACTCCAAGCTCCATTGCCTTCTTAAGCCTCTCGTCATTCATGAATCCGGAAGCGAAGATGACCCTCACATAAGGGTTGATTTTAAGCATCTCTTCAAAAACCTCAATCCCTGATATCTCCGGCATGGACATATCGAGAACCACCGCGTCTATTTCAGCAAATTGTTTTCTGTATATTTCAAGTCCCTTTAGGCCGCCCTCGCCCGTGATTACAGTGTAGCCCGCATTGGATAGAATCTCCGAGGCAATATTCAACAGCACCTCTTCATCATCCACAATAAGAATGTTGCCCTTCCCTGAGACAATGGAGCCGTCCATACCCCTGGAAGAGACCGGAACCTGTTCGCCTGAATACACTGGTATGTACAGACTTATTGACGTTCCCGAACCCGGTTCGGACTCAACCTCAACATGTCCTCCGTGAAGCTGAACTATATTGTAAACCATGGCCAGACCGAGGCCGCTGCCCCTGTCCTTTTCCTTTGTTGTAAAAAAGGGCTCAAAGAGGCGCCGCTTAACCTCTTCGTCCATTCCAACTCCATCATCTATAACTGATATCCGTGCAAGCTCAACTCCAGGAACAAGGCCTGAATGCTTTATGCAGAGCTGCCAGTCGCTGATCAAGAGCGAGGTCTCGACACGCACCGTGCCGCCTTCCCTCTGACCTTCTCCTCTCATCAGGGTTACGGCATGTGAGGCATTAACGCAGAGATTCAGCACCATCTGTTCAATCTGTGTATGGTCGGCTAACACAACTATATTGCTGCGCGCGTCTGAAAAGTCAAGGGCGACAGACTTGGGGAAGCTATTCTGACAGAGCTTTTCGACATTAGCAAGGGCAACCGAGATGTCCAGAGGCTCAAGGACGACCTCGTGCCGCCTCGTGAGCGAGAGCAAACGCTTTATCATCTCAGCAGCCCTGTTGGAGGACTTTACGGCAATTTCGAGATACCTTTCAACCTTGTCCGCGCTGTTAAGCTCTTCCTTTCCGAGAAGCATCTGGAGGAGGTTTAAGCTGCCCAGAATTCCGCCGAGAACATTGTTAAAATCGTGGGCAAGCCCGCCCGCAAGGGTACCAATGGCCTCCATCTTCTGGGAATGGGCAAGCTGGGACTGAAAGGCATTTCTCTCTTCCTCAGCCTTCTTGAGAGCAGAGATATCGTTCCCCACACAGAGTACTCCATTGTACTTGCCGCGCACGTCAAAAGCTGCCCTGCTTGTCCAGGATATCCACACCCTGCGTCCGTCATTCAGGGTGTTCTGAAACTCAACCGATGAATACCTCTCCGGCTGCAGCGGGATTGCTTCGACAAGCTCCCTGAATATATTTTTTCCTTCAGGCGGGTCGCGGAAAATGGTGTCAAAGGCGCTGATTCCGACAACATCCTCCATATTGTAATGAAAGAACCTTTCAGCGTAGTCGTTGAAAAAAACAACCCTGCCCTCTGGATCAAGCCTGAGGATGATACTGTTGGCATTGTTTACCAGCTCACGGTATCTGGACTCGCTTTCCCTTAGAGCGATCTCAGCAACCTTCCGCGCGGTAATGTCGGATATCATCACCTGAAACAGCCGGTTCCCATGAAAGGAAAATGGAGTGACCTTGATTTCCGAGAAAAAATCATCTCCGTTTGACCTCCTCAAAACCCAGTCAAAAACCTGAAAGCCTTTTCGAAGGGCACGGTCAAACTCTCTGGCAATCGCTATCCTTGAATCAGCGCCGCCAGGCTGACTTGGAGGAGAAAGATCGGCAAGACTCTTCCCGGCAATGTCAATCATGTTCTGTGAGCCGAAAAGCCTGATTGTTGACTCATTGCATCCGATTACACCTTCAGCGTCCATAATCAGTATAGGAGCCGGTGATTTGGTGAATATTGTTCTGTATCTGTTCTCGCTCGCCTTGAGCTCTTCCTCAGCTGCTTTCCACTGGTCAATATCCTCAATAATGGCTATGAACCCGTCTGAGGTTCCGTCATCGTTGAATATTGGAGCGACATTGACTTTGCCCCACACGAGGGAACCGTCTTTTCTTACAAACCTCTTTTCAAGGGAACACGACACTCCTCTCTGGCCGCTGACCTGGCTGAAAAACTCCGCGGTGCGCCCAATATCATCGCGAAATGTAAACTGCTCGCGCTTCAGCGATAAAAACTCCTCGCGCGTATACCCGAGGCTCCACCAGCAGAGGCTGTTCCCCCACACGAGATCTCCGGTACTGCTTAGCCTCGCTATTGACAATGGGGCCTGCTCAAATATCAGACGGAGCTGTCTGTCAAAGCTGCTTCCGAAATTGTTGCCAAATTCGTCAGACTGGTCATTTTTCCCGATATCAGTTTTCATTTTTTGTCCATCTTGAGATTTTATCCCCCGGAAAGATGATGATACCCCCAAAAGTCATCCCTGTCAATAGAAGATACGTCATTTTACCTCCCGAAAATCCTTCTTCAGCTATCCCGGAAATTAAAAAAATACTTGTCTGCGAGACAGTCTCCAGAAAAAAATGCCCTAATCGGATAAAACAATGAAAATCAAAATCGAATCTCTCGGATGCAGGCTCAACACCGCAGAAATTGAATCTGTTTCCACCGAACTGCAGCGGATGGGGCACTCTATCACCTCATCCGATAACGCCGACATTCACATCATCAACGCCTGTGCCGTAACGAGTTCGAGCGAAGCAACCACAAGGAGGCTGACATCCAGGGCTTTAAGAAACATGGAAAGCTCAGGACACGGTTACGTAATAGTTGCCGGCTGCGGAACCGGAGAGCCGAGAGTCGAAGGCCGCGTATGCTACATATCCAATGACCTGAAAAGCCGCATTCCGGAGATAGTCGGATCCATTGAGGCAACAGGCGTGCCTGAACTGGGTCTTCCCGGATCAAGGTTCGGCTACGCGCCGGCGCTCAAATCTTCTACAACAAGGGCAAACCTGAAGATTCAGGATGGCTGTGATTCCTTCTGCTCCTACTGCTACATTCCCTATCTGAGGGGAGCTCCGGTCAGCGCCGGCGCGAGGGAGGTGCTGTCCTCATTTACTTCACTGGTTGAGGCCGGGTACAGAGAAATTGTGCTCACCGGCGTCATGGTAGGCGCGTACAATAGCGGCGGCTCCGGCCTTCCGGGTATTCTTGAGAAGCTCCTTGAGGTTGACGGAGATTTCAGGATACACCTGTCTTCAATATCACCGGTTTACGTTGACGACAGGCTTATTGATCTGACTACGCACAGCAAGTTCGTCAAACATCTGAGTATTTCGCTTCAGAGCGGAAGCGCGGATATTCTGAAAGCAATGAACAGGCATTACACCCCGGACGAATACATGAAAACAATCGAAAAGCTAAGATCGCACGATCCTTTGTTCAGCGTCACCACGGATCTTATTGTGGGTTTCCCGGGCGAAACGGATTCAGACTTCAGGGACTCTCTCAGAATTATGAGTGAGTCAGGCTTTTCAAACACGCACATCTTCAGATACTCGCCCAGGCCGGGAACAAAGGCATACGAGTTGAAAGACCCGGTACCGGATATCCTCAAAAAGGAGAGGAGCGCCGAGGCCAGGGAACTCGCACTGCGATTAAGAAAGGAGTATGTGTCCGGACTGTCTGGAAAACCCGTGCGGGTGCTTACTGAAAAGCCCAAAAACAATATCAGTTCCGGCTTTAACGAATACTATATTGAAACCGATTTTGACCGCGAGCTTTCCGTTAATGAGTTTTACACGGTTAAAGCCTCTGTCCATGAGTCAGGCTTGAAACTAAGAGGAGCGGTCAATGAATAGCTCTCTCAGTCTGTACGACCAGCTCATTGCCAGCATAGACAGCCACTCACGCAGAGTTGAAGCCGAGTGCCGTGACGAGATAAAATGCTCCTCCGGCTGCTCCTCCTGCTGTATCGCAGGCCTGACTGTATTCCCTGTAGAGGCGTACATCATGAAAAAAGGCCTTGAAGATGCGGGGATCACCGCTTTGAACCCAAACGGGGGATGTGTCTTTCTACGCAAAGACCGCTGCGTCATCTATAAATCCAGGCCTGTGGTCTGCCGCACGCAGGGGCTTCCGCTCATTTACGGGTTTGAAGATGATGAGCCTGAAATATCGGTATGCACGCTCAACTTCACAGAAACCGGACAGGTTGACTCCTCCCTCCTTCTCGATATGGACCGAATCAACGCTCTCCTCGCGAATATCAACATAATGTACGCACGTGAAAACGGGCTTAGCCGTGAGCTCGCGGGTGAACGGATAAGCTTTGACCGGCTGCTCCGCCTGCCGGACACAGATTAAATTTATATTTGACATAAGCCCCGGTGAATCTGCGATAATTCAGCGTTACTTGCTATTTGCTATGCGGAATTTTTTTCTGAGCCAAATAATAACAAAAGGAGTATGATATGAACAAAAAGAAAATTGCGGTTTTACCCGGAGACGGAATCGGACCGGAGGTCATGGCCGAAGCGATAAAGATTCTTGATAAGATTTCCGCCCTTTACGGCACTGAATTCTCATACACGCGCGCGGATGTAGGAGGCGCGGCAATCGACAATCACGGCGAAGCCCTTCCGGCTTCAACTGTCACGGCCTGCCGCGAAGCGGATGCCGTCCTGTTCGGATCAGTTGGAGGGCCTAAATGGGAGAACCTGCCTCCGGAGAAGCAGCCTGAAAGAGCCGCGCTTCTGCCCCTGAGAAAGACATTTAATCTGTATGCCAATCTTCGCCCGGCCATTATATTCGGAGAGCTGAAGGACGCATCTCCCCTTAAAAGCCAGATCATCGGAGATGGTTTTGACATTATGGTTATAAGGGAGCTTACCGGAGGTATTTACTTCGGTCAGCCCAAAGGACGGGAGGGCGACAGGGCCTTTGACACGCTTGTTTATGAAAAACATGAAGTTGAGCGCATAGCCAGGGTAGCTTTCGAGACAGCGATGAAACGCGGCAGGAAGGTAACCTCAATCGACAAGGCCAATGTTCTGACCTCAATGGTTATGTGGCGCGAAGTCGTGAATGAAGTCGCGAAGTCATATCCGGATGTTGCCCTCAACCACATGTATGTTGATAATGCCGCCATGCAGCTTGTCAAAAATCCCCGTCAATTCGACGTGCTCCTCTGCGGGAACATGTTCGGCGATATTCTGTCGGATGAAGCTTCAATGATTACCGGATCGCTCGGAATGCTCCCGTCGGCCTCTCTCTCCGACGGAACCTTCGGCCTCTACGAGCCGGCCGGCGGCTCAGCTCCCGACATTGCAGGGAAGGGCATAGCCAACCCGATTGCCCAGATACTCTCTGCGGCGATGATGCTGAAGTACAGCTTCGGCATGGACGAGGCCTATGAAAAAATCTTTTCAGCGATTGAGAAGGTTCTCGCTGAGGGCTACCGTACCATCGATATTATGACTGACGGCAAAAAACAGGTCGCCACAGCCGAGATGGGTGATCTCATCCTTTCCAGACTATAAGAAACAGAGAGCTCTGCGCGGTGCCGTACCGGCACCGCGCAGATATTTTTGCTTTCTGCTTAACAACATTAGCCATGCAAGAGCCGGGAGCTCTCCGTCTCAACGGGCCTTTTCCCGCGAACAGAGCATCCCCCCTTGTTCACGACCTTTCAGCTTCATGCTATTCAAATATTTCCGCAGTCACTGTGTAGTCCCTTTCAATCAGAGGGGCCCTCAGGAAGCACTCCGGACCAAAGCTGTTCCCCGGAGATATCATGAACATATTCTCCTCAAATTCAGCTTTCCTCCCCGTACCTATAAAGCCCTTGCCGAATGCAACAGGTCTGACACTTTGAATGCTGCCTCCGGAAGGGATTTCGAGAATGCCGGCCCCGGCGCTGTATATTCCTGCGGGGCTTAAGTAAAACATCTCCCCGCAGATTCTGGTCCCGCTGTTGTCATCCTGTGAGTTCCAGCTTAGAAGAAGCCTGTCTCCATTGCATGAGGCGGACACATTCAGGTGGTTTCCGGCGGCTCTCCTGTCTACCTCGAATATTCCTCCGGCAACAGAGGCGCCGCTGATAGATATCTCTCTGATTCTCGCGATTTTACGCGAATTGACTGTTCCCGACCACGCGGCGAAACAGCGGCCGCCATGAGAGGTAACTGACAGCTCGCCAGGGTCTTCAGATATCTCAAATGGATTGGTGACACTGTTCCCCCCTGCCATACGGCAAACACGGGCAACGGCCCTGCTGCTTATTCCGGTATAATACGCAGCGACAAGAAGGCTGCTTCCGCTTCCGGCAATATACGGCTCTGAAAGAAAATTTGAATCTTCCTGGAACATCACATAGTTCCGCTCAGGTTCACCTGACGAGTTCAAAACATAGCAGTGTATGGCAGCCCGGCTCAGGTTGTATTCTCCCTGTCGGAAAACAACGCAGGTCCTGCCGCCATAGCTGTAAAGCCGAGGTACGGTGAAGTAAGACTGCTGCCGCGACAACAGCTGTCTCGGGTTCGAGACGATAAGAGCGGTTTCCATGTCGACAGACGCGTATCTGATAAGAGCGTTCATCGTTCCTCTCTCATGGTTCTCTGCCCATACGATGTATGCCCTGTTGTTCTGAGAAACCGCGGCGAATGATATAGAAGCGCTGTAGGTATTCGGCACTATCTTCATCTCCTCTCCGGCAGGATAAATCTCGCCGGCAGCCGAATCAAAGTGATACATCCTTGACTTTACCGTTATTCCGTCATTCGGGGCGGCCGCCATCCAGAACACCGCGGCCTGCCTGCCGTTGAAAACAATCTCAAAATTGCCGGGCTCTGCGCTTTCGGAACAGACATCGACGTAATTCGATACCGGAGCTCCTTCAATCCCGCCGGTTATACCTGCTTGAATTGTATAAACTCCGTCCTTCTCTCTCAACCAGGCTATGAGAGCTTTGTCCCCTGATACTGCTGCCCTCACCATTCCTCCTTCAGCGACCCCGTCAAAGAGATCCGGAAGAGGTACTTCACCAGCAACAACGCCCGGTGAAGACACGAGATGGTATTTTTCGCTTCCGGCCTCCGCGAAACAGGAGCTATTTGCAAGGGGAATAAAGCTGCCTGTATCTGAAGCATCCGCCCAGGAATTGCATTCCGTGTAAGAGTCGTTACCGTAGCCGCACCAGTTGAGAGCCTGACCGGAGGTTGTACATCCCTTGAACATCAACGTGCTGTCGTATGAAAGGTTGAGAAGCCTGTGCCACCTCCCCTCTGGCCAGCCCTGCTGGTTCGAGTATGAGTTCCATGAGCTGAAAAAGCCGTCACTAATGGCGAGACGCGGCGAGCTTTCCCTGGCAGCCGGTTCTCCAGCCCAGACAGAGTCGCCCTCCCTGTGATGAGGTGAAAGCCCCCGGACCCTCAGCACCGCGCTGCCCGTCGATTGTCTCTCAAGGCTTTCAACCCGGTACGAGGCTTCGTTTCCGTCTGTAATGCAAACCATGTTCCCGCCGGCATCCGGGTCTATCAGGTTTATATCTCCCGTAATATCTTTGACTGTCACGGCATACAGCCCCTCACTCTCAGGTTCTATTAACTCGACACTGCCTCTGAAAGGCCGTATATCCTTCCAGGAGAGGGGCCAGAAGCATTCCCTGTAACAGCTCAGGGGGCTGGTCCTCAGGAAAAGGTTAACGGCGCCGTCCGGATTCATGCCTTCAAGAGAACCGGGGACTTCAATTCTGACCTGAACCGTCCGGGTTAGGTAGTCCCATGATATGCTGTGATGAACCGGCTCTGCCAATACATCGTACCAGTCGGTACGCGAGCCGCCGAGACCGAAGCTGACCTGCATATCCACAGCTTGTTCAGGACTGAATGCAGTGTCAACGGCCCTTTCCTGTCCATTCAGTATATAGCTGAAATCACTGTATATTGAGGCCCCCGGTTTTTCCCTCAGCGCTGTTCCGAACGAAGGGCCCAGGTGCATTGTCCGGTCAAGGGCCACATTCAGAGTAATAATATCGCCCTGCACGGCCTCGCCCAGGTATATGCTCCCGGCATCAGGATCATGCGGCCTTTCTCCAAGGGATTCGTTTGTCCACCTTGTATTGAATGCCAGCTTTTCGCCCGTCTGCAGGGGGTTGTAGCCGAATTTATCCATAAGCCCCAGATACTCGCCAATGTTCAAGCAGACAATATCGTAGTGGTCTCCGGGCCAGATCGTGTTTGCTATGCCTCCAAGGACGGGCACGCTGACCTCGTTCCCTCCGATTTCAGTGTAGCTGAACTCCGGAAGGCCCGCGGCGGAGCTGCTGGTTCCGTCAAGAATTCTCCTCTCAGCAACAGGGGAATAGAACCGGCCGTCGGCGAAGACGACCCAGAATGCCGCCTTCTGAATTTCCTCTTCTGTCCACTCTGAAACCGGCTTCATCACGTAGATCTTTCTTCCGTCCCTGATGAAGGGATTCTCAGCAACCCGTTCAGACAGAGGAAGGCTGCTGTCATAGCCGTTAACCGAAACTACACATCTTGCCATGAACCTCTTTACCCTGCCCCCGCTGAGACAGTCACTGTAGTCAAGAACAATGTCCGCGGTTTCGATATCAGTCCCCGATAGCTCCAGCCGCTTCAGCGCCCTCTCAAGTGAGACACCGGCAGTCAGATAATAGTCCGACGGCCGCCTGATATCCACGGCCCCATCATCCTCAATATCATTTCCCGAAGAGTCTGCAAGAGCAAACGCCGAAACCCTGTAGTATTCCCTCAGATTCGGCCCGACAAGCTTGATACCCGCGGTGCGCCCCTTGGCGTTCTCCTCAACAATCTTGACGTTATCACCCGAGAAGCCGTTGTTGCTCGGAGAGGTAAGCAGGTTGCGGTAGTTTGAATCCGGAACATGTGCCAAATCGTAGTCTATAATGTATATTTTTGGATTATAGCCCTTAAGGATGGCGTTCTGTATCTCTGCCGTATTCAGCCCGTCAAGTTCAATCACATAGGGGCTGAACTCCTCCCCTCCGTACAAATCCACCTCAAAAACGGAATAATCTTCATTCCTGAGGATAAAGCTCTGCATCGGTATGAGCTCTCCGGAACCTGTTTCGAGCATCAGCGAACACATGATGTTCGAAACCCTGACGGGCATGTCGACGCTCTCGTTGACGATGTAGAGCGATGCGGTTACCTTGCCCGCGTTGGGAAGTACCTCGGTTCTGACCTCGTCCTCGCTTCGGGTTTCCCTGCGCAGCTCGCGAGACTTCTTCGAGGCCTCCTCGCCTCTGAGGGCCCAGCCCTTTTTGTTCAGGTTATTCTTGAAAGGCTTGTCGGCCCATTTCGTTTTGGTCTCGCCGTATGAGCTTGACGACGAGCTTGAGTCCTCCCCCGAATAGGACATGCTTCCCGATACCCCTCCGAGCAGTGAATCACTGCTGAAAGAAGCCTCATAGGCCCTCTTTACCGTGCTGCTTTTGCTCTTGCTCTCGTTCATTGAGTCCTGAAACTGCACCGTCTTGAGGTTGATCTCGTTGCGGTGCTCCTCTTCGGTTGAGCGGTTTTTGGTACTCTCAACGTGGTCGTCCTCAATGCTTGAGGAGTGTTCTTTTACCACGCCGTTTTTGCCGACCTTCACCTCAATCTTCATATGTACGGGAACCGAGATGCCGGCTTCAATAACCGGATAGTCGGCGGCCCACATATTGGTCGCCGTCTCATTGACGTTTCTAATGCCGTCTCCGTCAAAGTCCTCCGCGATATTTGTATTAACGCAGTCCGATGTGTCAAGATAGCTGGCCGCCGAAACAGTATTCCCCGGCCCTCCTTCAAAGAGCTCATGAGCCTCGTACTCATCTCCCGTCTCCTCCGGCTGGGAAGGCTCATCAATGTATTCAGCTATGAGCTCTGTTCCACGGCCGGCGCATCCCGCGCTTAGAAAGAACGCGGCGGCGATAAGCAGCCACAGCAATTTTCTTTTTACCATGTTTATCCTCCGTCTGATATTTCCCCCTGTCATGGGAGGCCTTTACTCAGGCAAAGGGTTAACGGATGAAATTACCTTCAGAGCGATTTTTTTTAAGCCCGGCCGGACTTTACTGTCTGAACGATTTTTAGCATATTGATTTACTGCCCCTAAAAAACATTTGTCAGGATGGAGCTCTTTTCAATAATCGTCTCAAGACCGCAACGGAGGCTGATTATGAAGATAGCGCTGGCTCAGATAAACCCGACTATAGCCGACATTGAAGGCAACACGCGGAAGATCATCAGCTTCGCCAACAGGGCAAAGGATGCCGGCGCCCTTATAGCCGTCTTTCCTGAGCTGGCGGTGACAGGTTACCCGCCGATGGACCTTTTGAAAAACGGAAAGCTTATATCCGACAACATACGCGCTCTGAAAACCATTGCCGAAGAGTGCCGCGGAATAGCCGTCGTCTGCGGATATGTCGACTGCGACCCGGACAACACCCCGATGCTTCTTAACTCGGCGGCCTTCATCAACGACGGAGATATCGCCTTTACTCAGAGCAAAACCCTCCTGCCGCAGTACGATGTCTTCGACGAGAAACGTTACTTCACGCCCGCCCGGGAGCACCATCCCTTCGATTTCGCAGGAATGAAAATCGGAATAACAATATGCGAGGACATCTGGAACAGCGTTGAAGTTGAAGGAGACAAGCTCATGGAAAAGGTGAGCTATCCTGAAGACCCGGTGCGCATTCTGGCCGCTGAAGGCATCGACCTGATGATAAACCTTTCAGCCTCCCCCTTCGTAAGGGGCAAGAACCGGACGCGGCTCAGAATGCTCAGCCGGCTTGCCTCGGAGTTTTCCTTTGGACTTGTATACGTAAATCAGACCGGCGGAAATGACAGCCTGATTTTTGACGGCAACAGCGTGTACGTAAACGAAAAGGGCGTCATCACTTCACACGCGGGGGCTTTCACGGAGAGTCTTATTATAGCCGATACGGACTGTTCTGAGCAGGCTGAACTGATATTCAATGACCTCGAGGACATCAGGATGGCCCTTGTAACCGGCGTCAGGGATTATGCCGCCAAATGCGGTTTCAAGCAGGCTTTAATCGGCCTTTCAGGAGGAATTGACTCCGCGCTGACCGCTTCTATTGCGGCTGAAGCCCTCGGTCCTCAGAATGTTCTGGGCATCACAATGCC
This sequence comes from Spirochaetota bacterium, assembly GCA_963663865.1. Taxonomy (GTDB): domain Bacteria; phylum Spirochaetota; class UBA4802; order UBA4802; family UBA5550. Next base: position 995,205 of record OY760686.1, on the reverse strand, counting down.
CTCAATGTACTCATCGCGCGGGAGCGTCGACGATTCATACCGTCTGGCCCATAATCTGGGTATTGAAATTCAGACAATACCTATCAAACCGATTTATGATGAATTCAACACATCTCTTTCCGAGCTCTTCGCCGGCCTGGAGCCTGACATCACCGAAGAGAATCTCCAGGCACGCATACGGGGAACACTCCTTATGGCGGTCAGCAACAAGACCGGCAGACTGCTTCTCACCACCGGCAACAAGTCGGAACTGGCTATGGGCTACTGTACGCTTTACGGCGACATGAACGGAGGCCTTGCCGTAATATCAGACCTTCCGAAGACTGTCGTCTACGAGCTTTCCCGACATCTCAACCGCGAACGGGAGACCATTCCTCCCGCTACCATTGAGAAACCCCCTTCAGCCGAGCTGAGACCTGACCAGAAGGACCAGGACAGCCTTCCTCCCTACGATGTGCTCGACGCGATTCTTGAGCTCTACATTGAGGAGTACAAATCATCACGGGAGATTATAGCGGCCGGCTTTGACGAGGAGACAGTCAACCGTGTACTGAGGACAGTTAACATTAACGAATACAAGAGACGTCAGGCGGCTCCCGGGCTGAAGATTACCGGAAAGGCATTCGGGACAGGCAGGAGAATTCCGATGGCGCAGAGGTTTCTACCTTAGCCCTAATCGTCCCAGCGGAACTCGCCGAATTCGAAAAGCTCAATACAGGCATCGGCGGCTTCACGGTCGTATTTGACTCCTCTGAACGAGGTTATCTCCTGAATAGCCTCATGCACCCCGGGCGAGACGCGGTAAGGCCTGTTTGTGCTCATTGCTTCAACGACGTCAGCTACGGCAAGAATCCTTGATTCAAGGCGTATCTCATCGCCCTCAAGACCGTAGGGATAACCGCTTCCGTCAATGCGCTCATGATGCTGGAGGATAACCGCCGCGACAGGCCATGGAAACTCAATATTCTTGATAATTTCGAAACCCATAATGGCATGTGTCTTGATGACATTGTATTCTTCTTCGGGCAGCACTCCGGGCTTGGTTAAAAACTCGCTCGGGACGTATATCTTTCCTATGTCGTGCAGCTGCCCGGCAACGTAAATTCCCTCAACCGTGTCCCTGTCAATCCGCATCTTTTCGGCTATTGCCGCTGCGAGATGAGCCACGCGCTGCTGATGCCCTGCGGTGTATGGATCTCTGATCTCAAGGGCCTGGGTCAGGGAGTTGACCGTCTGGTAGAAAAGCCTCCTGGCCTTCTCGTAGCTGGCTTCAAGCTCGGCCGTCCTCTCTGCAACCTTTGCCTCAAGCTCCTGATTCAGGGTCGTGGCCTCATCACGGCTCACGATAAGGGCTCTGTTCGCGGCATCGAGCTCGCTGTTCTTGTCGATGAGTTCATGCTGAAGCAGTATAACCTCGTTACGGCTCTGCTGGATGGACCTCATCGCGCACACATCGCCGGTCACATCGTGAACAACGACTATCGCGGGATGCCCCCTGTATTCGTAATTTATTATGTGAAGGTTAAAACAGATACCCTCATTATCATCACGGTTGATTCCAGTCAGTTCAAGCTCTTGACGTCCGCCGCTGATAACGGCCCTGAGGTCTTTCTCATAGCCGAACAGTTCGGGAAGCACATCCCTTATGTCTTCCTCATCAGGGGCATCGGAACATCCGAGATAGGCCCTGAGAGCAGGCCCGTCGTGTTTCAATTTAAGGTCACGTCCAAGCAGGGCGTAGTAAAAACCAAACCGATGATGGAGCTCTGAGGAGAACTGGTGTTTCATCTGTCTCCGAACTCTGCTGCCGCTTCCGCGAGGCTTATGAGCAGCTCATTGACATTTTTCCCTGTCTTTGCGCTTGTGGCGACAGTCGAAGGATACCAGTTGAGGCCGAGTTTGTCTATGATGTCCCTGGCGGTTTTCATTACTGAATTAGTGTCATGAGAAAGATCGGACTTATTGAGCGCCACGGCAATCACGGCTTCCGGGTTATTCTTCCCTATCATTTCGGCATGGGTCTGTATGCTGTCTATTGTTGAGGGGCGGGTTACATCGGCGACAATTATGCCGGCTGAAGCACCTTTGACGTACTCAGGAGACACCTCGTTAAACCTGTCGCTTCCCGCGATATCCCATAGCAAAAGGTCAGCGCCTGCACCATTTTTCAAAACGGCTTCCTTTCTTGTCACTTTTACCCCGATCGTCGTAAGATACGTATCGCCGAATTCATCAAAGACAAACCTTCTAATTATGCTGGTCTTTCCCACAGCAAAATCGCCAAGCATTACCATCTTGAACTTGTATTCAGGTGCCATACAGTCTCCTCTGTAAAATGTCCCGCCTTCAGTCTGAACTCCTCGCAAAGAGCATTATTCCCCTCGCGTCCCTGAACCGCTCGTATTCGGGATCCGCCGATATTATGTCTGGATTAAAGGGCAGTGTTTTTATTTTTCCGGATGGATGGCCGGCATTGACAAGATAGTTTCTTACAGCCTTCATCCTCTCCTCTGCCAATCTTCTGTTAAGCTCAAAGCCGCCCGCAGGATCGTTGAAAGCGACAACCTCAATGAATATGTGAGGATAATGCCGTATAATCTCATAAGCCCGTCTTACCTGCATAAGCTGATTGTCCCCGAGCCCGGTATTACCAGGCTGGAACTGAATTACGATTCCTTCAAGCTCTTTTCTGACGAACTGAAGCTCGAAAACGGCCATTCTCTCACTGAAACCGGAAATATCAGTCCGGAATTTCTCTGCGGCCCTGTAATCAGCGATTACCGCCCGATTCTCAACATCCTTTACAGACTCTACCCCTGACAAAATCTTTGACGCCTTTTCAGCTGATGCCGGAGAACTCACTGTACCGGTCACGGCAACTGTTCCGTCATCGGCTTCCAGTTCAAGATCGTAGCTGAAAGGAGGCATCGACCGCGCAAGGGCTGAATAGGCACTCTTCTCAATCCGGTAATCCGCAACGGCGCCGATTACAGCGCTGACGACAAGCCACATCCCCAGGACTGCCGCCAGAGCTCCGGCAATCTTCAAGTTCCGGTAAGAGACCTTTTCAGCGCCGTCATCGGGCATAGGATTTGCCCTTATAATGAATTCCGCCAGAAGTGAAGGAAGGCCCTCAAGTCCCTTCATGGAACCCCTGAACCTCGCAATCTTCTGGCCGAATTGCTTATGCACAGCGGAGAGAAGGGCCTCCGCGTCCTCATAGAACGCCGAAGCCGGAGTCCCATATACGACGAAGGCGGCGAAAACGTTTCTTCCCTCAATAACGATAATGCTTGAATCTCCGAACGAGATTGAGTTCAGCACAGCGTCGTCCTTCCTGAAGGAAGTCCGGATGTAGTCGGTTACTGCGGAAAGCAGCGCCGCGGCAACATCACGGTCCGTCTCCGGGCCGGCTTCTCTTGCGGTGTGAGCTACAAGCATGGATGACTTCTTCTCGACAAGCAGCACCTCCTGAATGAGGTAGGGCAGCGAATTTCTGAACACTATATCCCCAAGTGGAACACCCGTGCGGATTGACTGCCATCGACACCTCCACATCTGGAAGCTGATGGTGTTATTAATTCGGGCGTTAATGTAGTTTATTATGGCTGAAAGCGCTTCGGCTATTTTGCGGGTGATAATTCTTCCGAGAACCGGAGTGATAATGTCCTCAAGCTCGGCACCCGGCACATAATTTCTCGAACGCATGTACTCAAGCTCTGCCTCTATGCGCTTTATCTTTCGCGCATTGCGAGCAGCGAGCTCAAGCTCGTCAATCTTCTCTTCAATCTCACGGAATGAAATGTGTACGAAATTCCCTACAGGCTTAGAGTCGATGATTCTGTTGCGGTGAAGAGAATTTACGGAATGATAGGCCTCAAGCGCGGAGAGCCCGGTCTGCTCGGCGATGATGTTGTAATGTGTGCGCACATCGCTCTTCATCTGGCCGGTCATTTCCAGAAGAACTCCCAGAACGACAATGTCCTCTTTTCCCAGCCTGTGTTTCTTGATATAGTAACGCAATAGCGGGTTCTCAAGGTCAAGCGACTTCTGAATGAGCGACAAATCCCTGCTCAGACCATCTTTCATTACGGCCTCCTGCGCAACCCGGTTATACTATCACTATCAATTCTTATATTGCAAGCAGTTTCATCATTAATCCGAAAAAGTCAGTATTATTCATAACAAATTCGTATCGTTTTTTCTTAATTCCCCGCACGCTTAATAGCTGCCTGAGGCCTGTGCCTCCTGTACATCTGAAAAGATGAACAAATAATCTGTTGGATGTCATATTTTGTGATAACATCCTGACCGACCACGTCTCTGAGCCGGCCGGCTTTTCAGACTGACAGCTCTACAATGAGGAAGCCGCGGCTCCCGCAAAAATCAGCGGCCCGACAAGGCGGTTTAGCCTAAAGATCGCCCGTTCATCTCCGCTTTTCCTTCGGGTCCTGTAGTGCTGTAGAACGAAAACAGCTGCAACGGCTGCCGCTGCCGCGTAATATACCGGAGAGGCCTTGAGATACAGCCCGCCGAGCATCAGCGCCGCAACTGATACGGCATGGCAGGCCGCTGATACGGCAAGCGCCCCTTTTCGTCCAAGCGCCGCAGGTACGGAGTGAAGGCCTTCTCTGCGGTCAAACTCCTCGTCGGCGAGCGCGTAGAGAATATCAAATCCGGCAATCCAGAACATGATTGCCGCTCCGGGGAAGAAGGGAGTAAGATCGAATGAGCCCTTCACCGCGAGATAGCCCCCTATCGGCGCCGCCGCCTCCACCAGACCGAGATAGAAGTGAGAGGCTGAACTGAAACGCTTGAACAGTGAATATGTCAGAAGCATCGCCGCTGCGGGAAACGAAAGAACGAAACACAGGGGATTGAGCATCCAGGCGGACAGCACCAGAAGAGAGGAGGCGGCGGCGCCGAGGGCCCAGGCCTGGAAGCGGGTCACCTTCCCCGCGGGAATGTGCCTGTCGCTGGTCCTCGGGTTTCGGGCGTCGATATCCGCGTCAAGGACCCTGTTGAACGACATGCCCGCCGTCCTGGCTCCAAAAAGCGCGAGGGTAACAAGCACCCACACTCTGAGAGGCGCGCCTCCCGCAAAGAGAATGCCCGTGTAGGCGAATGGCAGGGCAAAGATCGTCTGTTCAATCATGATAAGCTCGGAAAACTTCCTAAATACCGTATTCATCCCACCTCCCGTCAACCAGGGCCCGTATCTCATCGCTCATTGATATCTCATCAGGCCACTCGCGTCCCATGCCCTCCTCTCTCGTCTTCCTGGTCGCGTCAATACCGACCTTCCCGCCATAGTTGAAATAAGGGGCTGAATGGTCCAGTGCGTCAAGAGGGCCCTCGGTTATGATAACATCGCGTCTTGGATCTACGTTGTTGAGAAGCTTCCAGAGCACGGTGCTCCCGTCCCTGAGGTCGACATCATCCTCGAATACCGCGATCATTTTTGTTGAAGCCATCTGCCCGAGTCCCCACAGCGCGTGAATGGCTTTTCTCGCCTGCCCGGAGTAAGATTTTTTTATGGATATCAGCGCGCAGTTATGGAAGACCCCTTCTATCGGCAGCTCTATATCATGTATCTCGGGAAGTATCATCTTAAGCACGGGAAGAAAAATCCTCTCCGTCGCCTTGGCCATAAAGCAGTCCTCCATCGGCGGTTTTCCGACAACCGTTGACGGGTAAACCGCGTCCCTTCTCGCAGTAATACACGTGACATGAAATACAGGATATATATCAGCCGGGGAATAAAAGCCTGTGTGGTCTCCAAAAGGCCCCTCGATTCTCTCCTCTGCCGGGTCAACATAGCCCTCAATAACGAAGTCAGATTCAGCCGGCACAAGCAGGTCATTCGTCACACATCTTACCTGCTTTATCCCTCTTCCCTCAAGGAAACCGGCAAAGAGCAGCTCAGGGATGTCAGGCGGCAGCGGCGCGGTCGCGCTGTATGTCACCGAAGGAACGCCTCCGAGCGCGACGGATACCGGCATCCTTTTACCCAGTTCTTTATACTTTCTGAAGTGGCGTGACCCGTCCTTGTTGTACTGCCAGTGCATGCCTGTTTCGCTGTCAGAATACCTGTGCATTCGGTACATGCCCATGTTCTGTACCCCGGTCTCAGGGTCCCTCGTGAAGACAAGGGGCAGCGTTATAAACGGCCCGCCGTCTCCGGGCCAGCAGGTCTGAATGGGCAGCCTGTCAAGAAACGGGCCTTGGGTTATGACACTGTCGTGACAGGGGGCGCTTTTAACAGTTACCGGCAAATACGAAGCAACGTCCTTGAGTGTCAACATTACCCTGAGCTTTTCCATAAGCCCTGAGGGCGGCTGAAGTTTGAGGAGCGTCTCAATTCTAAGCGCGATCTCATCAAACGACTCGCAACCCAATGCCGCCTGCATTCTGCGCGGGCTCCCGAAGGCGTTTATCAACAGAGGATATTCCGATCCCCTGACATTCAGAAAAAGAAGGGCCGGCCCTCCTTTCTTGACCGTGCGGTCCGCTATCTCCGTTATCTCAAGGTAAGGGTCTACGGCCGCAGTAATCCGTTTGAGCTCCCCCATCTCCTCAAGTTTTTGAATAAAATCCGACAGATTTTTATATGGCATAAGACATCATCCTCAATCACAATGTAATAATCTCCGGAAGGCCCCCGAAAACTCTCACGCATTTTGTATTATAATTGTTCTTTTGTCTATTCAATTCTATCAGATTATTCCCCGCAAATTAGTTGGGTTTAACTTGACAGGAAAATCGCAGAATAATACGGTCGCTTCTGAGTAAAACCTTTATGAGAAAATCAGCAAATCTAATATCATCCGTGCTTCTCGCGCTCTTTGCCGTCTTTGCCGCGGCAGGCGCCGCAGGCGTGCACATTCATCATCATGGATCTGATTATGAATGGTCGGACCGGGACTGCAGTCAGGCGGAAGACAGGGACACTTGCTGCGGTTCAGGATTCTGCTTTGAACTTCCCCTTCAACATGCGCTCAAAGACACTGCCCTGATCGAAAAAAAAGACGTCCCTTTAAAAAAATTTGATACGCAGCAAATACAGTGCAGCTGTCTTTCAATCACTGCATTCCCCGACAGAACAGGATTTCCTCTTCATAACATCAAACCTCAGACAGCCCGTTTCTGCCTCGAACTTGCAGGCAGGGCCCCCCCTGCGCAGCTCCTTTACTCTTAAAAGCTTCATTCAAACACATTAAACGACACTTAAGGAGCAATGCCATGCACAGACATGCCAATATACTGCTGCTCTTGCTGTTCGCGCTTCCAGCTGCATCAAGCGCGGCAGAACAAGACCGGTTACTCAGAGTAGCCGACCTGCTTGATGCTGTTATTTCAAGCCACCCTGAAATAAAGGACATGACTGCCCGGGCAGAAGTCCTCAGAGCCAGAGAGATATCGGCGAACCAGATGCCCAATCCCGAACTTGATTCCCGCGTCCTCGGCGTCGTTTCCGGAGGCGGAATATCCGGAGAATACTCAATCAGGCATCAGCTTGAAACAGGCGGAAAGCGCGAAGCACGCAAAAGCCATGCCGGAAAGATATCGGCTGCCTTTGAGCTTTCTCTGGAAATCAGGAAACAGGATATCGCGCGGAAGGTCTTGCTCGACCTGTACCGCATGCGTCAGCGCTCGGCAGAGATTGAAGTTCTTAAGGAAAGCGCCGCGACATATAGCAGAATGGTCTCGCTTTACTCAAGGATGCCCCGGCTGAATCCCGAGCTTGAAATCAGCCGTGATATTTACCATAAAGCCGGCGAGGACGCCCTTCTCCGCGTTGCCCAGCTTGAGGCAGAGCTCGCGGGACTCGAAGAGAGAGTTCTCTCAGCAGCCGGCATGTCAGCCGCTGATCTCAGCGAACTCTACCCGGTGCCTGTGCGCCAGTGGCCCGAATTGGAAGCCTTTAATATTTCCGAAAGTCCCGTCCTGCTTCTCGCTGAGCGGAAAATTGAAATCGGACTCAGTGAAAAGCGGATAGCAGATTCATACGTCTGGCCCGATCTGGCCATTGGCCCGTCAGTTGGGCACAATAGCGCGGACGGCAAAACCGATTTCAGCGCCGGGCTGTCACTCTCAATCGAATTGCCCCTTTTCAATCAGAATCAGGGCCAGCGCACCGAAGCCGAGGCCGGAGTCAGACTGGCGCGTATAAAAAAAGAGACACTTATGATGACGCTGAAACTGTCAAGAGAATCGTCCGTTTCGCGTTACAGCAGCTTAATAAACTCAACTCGGACTCTGCCCTTCCCCTATTCCGGCAGAGACGGGCACAAACGTCTTCACCAGCTCATGCAAAGAGGCCTGATACCGCCGTCGCTCGCGATAGAAAGCCACCGGCAGGAATTTGAATTGCTGCGGGCATTCCACGAAAACGAGCTATCCGCTCTGGAGGCTCTCTGGTCTATCCGGCATATCGACGGAACTGTACTGAAGGAGATACACAATGAATACTCAAAATAGAAAAACAATGCTTTCAGCTATTTCGCTGACGGCCGCTCTATTGTTTCTTGCTGCATGCGGCCCGCACAGCCATGATGATCACGATCATGATCACGGACATGCCGAAGAGCATGTCGTCTCCGCTCCGGCGGAAATACATGCAGAGCACGATGAAGCCTCCCCGCATTCGGAGGATGAGCACCATTCTCACACAGCAGATGGCATGGCCATAACAGCCGCTGAACCGGAGAGGGGCTTTCAGCTTTCCGATGAAGCGTCTGCTTCAATCGGCCTGTCCTCGGTGCCTCTTTCCAGCTGCCGCCTGAAAAGCAACCGGTTCCGATTGCCGGAATCTTCAGTGGTACAGTACCGCAACAGACACGCCGTGTTCATACAAATCGACGGCTGGTACAGGCTTGAACACGTGCACCCTCTCTGTGACAGGGCCGGCCGGATAACAGCAAGCATAAGCCCCGAGCTGCACAGAGGCCTCGTCGTCACAGAGGGGGGTCCTCTACTGAGGCTGGTCCACGTCGCAGCGTTCGATGCTTCCTCGTTAAAGCACACACACTGACAACATCATGAGGATAATCCATGTTTCTTGATACTATAATAAAAAAATCGACCGACAATGTTCTTTATCCGGCTCTGTTCACCATACTCCTGGCCGCTGCAGGAATAACGGCTTTCTCAACATTGCCGATAGATGCCATCCCCGACATTACGAATGTTCAGGTCACAGTAAATACCGCAGCTGCGGGACAGACACCCGATGTAATTGAGTCAAACATCACCTACCCTATTGAAAGCGCCATGAACTCCATTCCAGGAATGGAGGAAGTCCGTTCAGTAACAAGATACGGCATTTCCCAGGTAACTGTTGTATTTGAGGATGGGACCGATATTTACATGGCGCACCAGCTGGTTTCAGAACAGCTTCAATCTGTTGATCTTCCTGAAACTGTGTCTCCTGAACTGGGGCCCATATCGACCGGCCTCGGCGAGATAGTCTACTACACTCTCAGAGTAAGGGAGTCTCCTGACAGCGAACGGAAAAAACTGGACCTGCTTCAGGAACTTGACACACTTCACCGATGGGAGATTATCCCCAGGTTGATGAGCGTCAAGGGAGTAAATGAAGTAAATACCATCGGGGGATATCCCCGTCAGTACCACGTCACTCCAGACCCGTCACTGACATCTCATTACGGCATTCACTTTGACGACATTTTGCGGGCAGTTGAAGACAACTCATACAACTCCGCCGGCGGATACATCCAACAGTCAGCAGAGCAGCTGCTCGTTCAGGGAAGGGGGATATATACATCCCCGGAAGACATCAGGCAAATCCCCGTTAAGATGCTTCAGAACTTCAGAACTATTACCGTTGGAGACATAGCAACGGTTGATTACGGAAAAGAGCTGCGGACCGGAGCAGCTGTGCACAATGCCGAGGAATCAATAATCGGTACGGTCATGATGCTCCAGGGAGAAAACAGCAGGACTGTTTCCGATAACGTGACGAAAGAGATTAATGAGATAAAGAAAAACCTGCCCGCCGGCACAGAGATAGATGTGCTGTACAGCAGATCTGATCTGGTCAACAGCACCCTTGAAACCGTAAAAAAGAACATCCTCATGGGCGCCGGACTTGTCATAGTATTTCTGTTTCTGCTTGTCGGCAACTTCAGGGCTGCCCTCATCACTGCCTTTGTTGTGCCTCTCTCCCTGCTGGGTACTTTCATTCTGATGAAGTTGTTCAATATTCCCGGCAGCCTTATGAGCCTCGGCGCCATCGACTTCGGCATTGTTATAGACGGGGCAGTCATCGTAATGGACAGCTGCGCGAGAAGCATCTCGGAGCGGGCACGCGCGAAGGGACGCTCTCTTTCAAGAGCTGAGATCAGAGAGACCGTCGGGGAATCAGCAGTCAACATCAGGGGCGCGGCAGGATTGGGCCAGCTGATTATCATTATCGTATTCATCCCGCTCTTCATGCTGACCGGCATTGAAGGCAAGATGTTCTCTCCCATGGCTACAGGCTTCTGCTTCGCGCTGGCCTCATCCTTCGTATTAAGCTTCACCGTTGTACCGGCCCTCGCCGGAAGATTTCTCTCCGGTAAACCGGACCTGCGCGAGCCGTTTCTGATGCGGACTTTCCGGAGGCTGTACATGCCCGCGCTGGAATTTTGCCTCAAGCATCGGTTCAAGGTTGTTCTTACGGCAATACTTACGATTGCAGCATCCGCGTTAATCTTTTCGAGGATGGGGGCTGAGTTTATCCCCAATCTATCGGAAGGCACCCTTGCGGCCAAAATGATCCGTCCGGTTAATATTTCACCTGACATGTCGGTTGAAATGCAGAAAATTTCCGACAGGGCCATAATGGAATTCGATGAAGTCCGTGATGTTTTTTCGAGACTTGGCGCCTCTGAGATATCAACAGATCCGGTTGGAGTTGATCATGTAGATTGCATTATCACCCTAAAACCTGTCGAGAAATGGCCTCTTATAAACGGGAAACGCAGGACATTCGAAGAATTAAAAAATGCAATCAGTGAAAAGCTGCGAAAGGCAGTGCCAGGCCAGGAGGCCATGATGTCCCAGCCGGTTCAAATGCGCTTCAATCATCTTATCGAAGGATTTGACTCAGACATCACACTGCTCGTTTACGGCTCCGATCTTGAAGAGCTTGAACACATTGCAGAGGATGCGGCTGAACTTCTCAGGTCGCTACCAGGTGCGGCTTCAGTGCAGACCTCAATTAACGGTAAAACGCCCCTCCTTAAAATTACGCCCCGCATGGATGTGATAAACAGGCTGGGTATTGAAAAAAGAAATGTTCTTGAGACTGTACGAATAGCCCTCGGCGGGGCCGAGGCAGGGCACATCTATCATCAGGACAGGAAATTTCCGATAGAAATACGACTTCCTGACCGCTACCGTAACAACATTGCCGCCATTGGTACGATACCAGTTGGAGTTTCTGAAAACTTTACCGTCCCTCTTTCTGATGTCGCAAAGCTCACTATTGATGATATTTATATCCAGGTTAACAGGGAACAGTCCAGACGGCGCGCCGGGGTTCTCATCAACATGAGCGGTGAAAGGGACACTCAGAGCTTCGTCGAAGAAGCAAAGAAGCTTCTCAACGAAAAACTTCATCTGCCCGATGGTTATTTTACACGCTGGAAGGGTTTCTTTCAGAACTACAGCAAAGCCGGAAAGCGTCTCGCTGTTGCAGCGCCGGTAGCGATGATTCTGATTTTCATGCTTATCTATTCCGTTTTCAAAAACACACAGCAGTCACTCATAATATTCCTGGGAGTACCCTTCGCCATAGCCGGCGGAGTAATAAATCTGGCGATAATGGGGCTTCCTTTCAGCATCTCAGCCGGAATAGGCTTTATCGCTGTATCGGGCATTGCCGTCCTGAACGGCATTGTGCTTATCAGCTGCTATAACTCTCTGCGGCGTGACGGTCTTCATGGACCTGCACTGATCAGAGAAGGGGCAAGTATGAGGATCCGTGCTGTTCTGATGACCGCGCTGACTGACATCTTCGGCTTTCTGCCGATGATGCTTGCCACAGGTATAGGTTCAGAGGTACAGAAGCCGCTTGCCGTGGTTGTTGTCGGCGGAATAACTACTTCAACATTGCTCACCCTTTTTATCATGCCGATTCTCTATGAGTTCTGGGAAAAGAGGGAGAGAGAATGTTGACACAGAGGGCCGACGGCCGACAGGAGGTCGAAATAGCCGCCAGGAACATAATGCCGGAATTAAGAGACTGCAGGCACACTGTTTCAACAACTCAATCAGTGAGATTTTCATGGATGAAAATCTCCAGGGCGCCGTTTCATCAGGATGATGATAACGGCGTTGAAATAGTTTGGTAACAGTAAAGGCCAAGCCATTCCGGCGACTGAGGAACGGCTTTTTCCCGCCGCTTTTTGGCCGGTCAAAAAGCGGCAAAAGAAGTGCCACACTCCCAGTGTGAAAAAGGACGGCAGGCTCCCTGCCTAAATGCGTGTCGCTCAGCTGAGCGAGTTAAAGCCTACGGCAAAAAACCCGGACGAAAGTGACGAAGAAAAAGGGTCTCACGCTCTCAGCGTGAAAATGACAGGCAGGCTCCCTGCCAAAAATGCGAGTCGCGCAGCGCAGCTGAACAAAAACCCGCGGAAACTCCGCCTTTCCGGCGACTGAGGAACGGCTTTTTCCCGCCTCTTTTTGCCCGGTCAAAAAGCGGCAAAAGAAGTGCCACACTCCCAGTGTGAAAATGGTCGGCAGGCTCCCTGCCAAAAAGCGTGTTGCACAGCTGAGCGAGTTAAAGCCTACGGCAACACCTCTGTGTCAACATAGCTGTCGCCTAAAATATTCAGGAGAAAGCTATGAAATACAGAGGGTACTGAGCCTGTCGAAGTGGACTTGGCTCGCTCTTGTGAGGCGGTGTTAAGAAATATATTTATCCTCAACTCATTTTCTCTTCACTGTCCTGGCGCTCTGCCTTTCGTACAACGAACGCGGCTAAATGACGTTTTTTCGAAGCAAACCGGAACCGGAGTGTAGCTTTTAGCCGCAGTTATACGTCGTTGTGAATTATAATTTCAAAGCTTCTTGTTCTCCTAAGAATATTTTGAAATTCTTTATTATTGATTTTTGACTTTAACAACATCGGCTTTAACCAATGAATCATCAAATCAACTGCTTCTATTATATATTTTGAGAACTGATCTTTATCATCTTCATTTAAGCTTAAATTATCATATATGATTTTATAAACATCATGTTTTCTTTCGGAAGTTGTATATTCAGGATTCTTAGTAAACTCGTAAAGATCTTGCAATGCAACTATTAATGATGCTCTGCATTTCCGTAAAGGCATAATAATCTCATCAGTTATATTAAACAATACAATTCCTTTTAAAAATGAATTTTCAAGTTTTTCAAACTCATTATGAAGTATTTCTAATCGTTTACTATAATAGTACTGTGTTGCATAAGCTTTTTGTTCAATATTTAAAGTTAATTTATCTTGGAGTTCCTTTGGATATTCAGATTTATAAATTCCAGGGTTTCTTACATAAGCAAAAGCTCTTTTTACTTTATAAACATTTTCCAATATTTCCTTTGAGAGTTCAAATTCATTTGTGCCTTTCAACTGTTTGCGCCATGTATTTATTCCATATATGGCAATAATTAGTGTTGCCGCAGAAAATATAGTTTTAATGAATTCAATAATTATTTGAGTTGTATTCATTATAACAAACTCCTAATAAATAGATAACTAACTCGCAATGCCACTTAACGTCCAAGCATATAAGACGTTTTGCCGTAATGAAATGAAGGCAAAATGTGCCGCAGGCCAAGGAGCGAAGCGACGCAGCTTATATGCTTTGTTAGGCGCAGTATTTCACATTTTTTACACAATTTTATTTTTACAATAACCACACCGAATATTTTGTGTTTGTTTTCCTAAGGATTTAATTTGATTTTTACTGTTACATGATGGACAATAAAAATAAAATTCTACTCCAGGAGACAATTCAATAATTTCATGAATAGTTGATTTTAAGATCGATATTTCCTCTTTACTTTTACCATAAGTAATATTGAATAAATTATCTTTAGTATCTCTGAACAATTCAATTTTAGTATTATCTTCATGATATTCAAAACTGCATATTCTTAATCCACAATTCAATAAGAATAAAATATCTATCGGTATAGATGGATAGTCATATGAAGTTTGATTAAGAAATTTACCATAATCATCCCTTATAAATAATATTGGGGACCAAGTATTTTTAATTTTTGTGTGAAATACATCAGCAATTGAAAGTACTAAACCAGAACCCGAATCGACAATACCTAATAATGCTAATGACAGTAGTTTAAATACTGAAAATTTAGTAGATTCCTTCGGTATTTGGTCTGTTATTGATTTTACATATTCTGATATTAATTGATCAGGATTTTTATTTGTTGATGAACATTCACTTAGCCATTTTCTAAAATTGACACCAGATTTTGAATTTCTAATTGCTAAAACATTTTCAGCACTAATGCTTTTATTATATATACCTGCATGAATCAAAGGGAATTCATGAACATTTAAAATATTATTGAAAAATGGAGATATAACATCTGATTTATTGTCATGAACCATGTTTTGCATTAATAAAGGTGTAAAATCAGATATATTGATATGTCCAATATCAAGATATGATGCAATAGATATTTCCCTTACAGTATATAATAAATTATTTAAATCTCCAGATAAATATTTTTTTATATAGTCATATTCAATTTCTGTAATAATTTCTTCATTAATTTCCAATGAATTAAATGAACTATAATTAGTTGCTTTAGTTAATAGAAAATTATGATCAAAATATTCTTGAATGTCGCTTGTTTCTTTCATGCTGAAGAGCCAAGTAAACATTTGATGAGAATTATTATTTAATAATTTACAAAAATCAGATGATTGAACAATATCTAATTTATTTGCAATATTTGTAATTGTATCTGGTGAGATACTGGATGATGGAGATTGAAAAATATTTCTTATTATTATTTTATGTAAATATTCATTTCTATCATTAAGATTTTCTAAATTTAAATCAATATTTTCTGATAATAGCTTGTATAATCCTATGTTAATAGAATTATTATCTTGGTTTGGGTTAAAAGTAGCATATTCCCATGGGATCAATATTATTTTAATTGTCTTGTTTAGTAATAAGCGATTGAATGCATCCTCTCCAAGCCATTCTATTATGCATGTTAATTCGTTTAAATTGTCAGTAACAATAGTAATATTATCATAAAGCAGAAGCAATTGGGCTAGTTCCCCAATTTTTGCTGGAAATCGAAATGGATCTATTTTCCCAGATGTATTTCTTAAAAATGCTAATGTATTCATCGTTTTATTCTATTTCAATAATGTCGCATGTGAAATATTGCGCCTAACTATCCTTCTCTGCACAAAAACTTCATCCAATATCGTTGAAGGTAACACATATAAAAATCAAACTATATTCATTAATATTCTGAAAAAAGTAAAATAAACTGCATAAAAATTTCGTTTAATTGCTGGTTGTATAAATTGCTTTAGAATATCTGCCGGATAAGCTAAATAATTCATTGAGGTTTTCACAGTTTCCTCACCATGACTTTATCATCGGGTACTAACATCTCTTGAGCATGTCATAGTCTTGCGTGGAAAACCTGGAAGTATACGTTCCGATAATGCCCCTGAATACATCAGTGATAAAATTTTAAAATGGGCTTTGTATAAAGATATTGAACTTCGATACATAAAGCCACCTGTAAAAAAAGAAACTCCGCCCTGCAACATACCCCACTCCTTCCCAAAAACCTATCCCTTCATTGCTGACGTTGTACTTTCCCCGCCAGATTTTCGCTCGAAGAGCTCATTTCCGGGCGTTTCAGCCCCTCAACAGCCCTATTTCCCTTCGTTTTTTGTTCGTTATATTTTCGTTATATGTTCGTTATGTATTCGTTATCCTTCGTTCTTTTACTTTTTTTAATCTGATTCAATTTTTTTTAATTTTCCCCGATGCCGTACGTTTTACTAAAATACCCGATTCCGAAACAGAAGATGAAAAGGTGCGATTTGCATGGAAGCAAATCGCCCTGGCGCCGACGTTCAGGATGAACTAGTGCCTAAGCCGCCCAGGAGGGGGCTTAGGCCTTTTCGTCAGAGTTTCCTCACTCCTTTTCTTTTAGCAAGAAAAGTGGTCAAAAGAAATCTGCCGCCAATGTTCCGACCTTCGGCTCTCCTCATCTTGTCATCCGCGGTGGGGGGGCGTAGCGAGGTAGAGCCGTCCAAATTGGCCGGCTCTACAGGGTGGCGAAACCTAATGACGATTAAATCAATATGATTATGTAATATGACAAAATGTATAATAACTCAAGCGCAGCAGGATGCTGCGCCTTCCGGCTCCGAAGGCGCCTGACATAATAAAGCTATCACTCTATGGATTAATTCACAGTGACTAATTCTTTGGACATGGATGTCCCATCGCCCTCCGCGCAGGAGATCCCTTTTTCTTTGGTTACTTTCTTTTTTGGATCGAAAAAAGAAAGTAACAGAAAATGCACACAGGCTCCCTGTGAAAATGAGTATAGCAAAGTACAGCTTTGCAAAAGCCTTCGGCAACACCCCTTTTTGGATCGAAAAAAAAATAACGAAAAAAGGTCTCACACCCTCAGTGTAAAAATGAAGCTCCCCCGATTTATAGGACAGATAGTTAAACAACATTTTTAAGTTTGAGCATATTTATTTCATATTCCACAGGATTTAAACAGTCAAGAAAATAATGCTGTCTTTTTCTGTTATAAAAAACAGCTATATATTCAAATATGTAAGACCTTGCTTCCTCTCTGGTTTTATATTTTCTACGATAAACTTCTTCAGTCTTTAATGTTGCAAAAAAGCTTTCAGCACATGCATTGTCCCAGCAGTTACCTTTCCGGCTCATGCTTTGAATCATCTCGTATCCTTTAAGTGCTGTTCGAAAATCATCACAGGCATATTGAGTTCCCCGATCAGAATGGAATATTAATCCATCATCAGGATTGCGATGAGTGACAGCCATATTTAATGAATCAATTACCAACTCTGCCCGCATATGAGACTCCATTGCCCATCCGACAATCATTCGAGAGAACAGGTCAATTATAACAGATAGATACAGCCATCCTTCCATCGTCCATATATAGGTGATATCGCTTACCCAATAGGTGTTGGGTTGCTGCACATCAAACTGCCTATTGAGAAGGTTTGGTGCCACTGGATATTCATGAACTGAATTGGTAGTAACCTTAAATTTGCGTTTTTGTGCACCTTTAAGATCGTTCCTTTGCATGAGTCGAGCTACTCGTTTCTTTGAGGTTTTGATTCACTTCTTCTTAATATCTTTAAAGATCCTGGGGCTGCCGTATGTTTCTCTGCTTTCTTCATGACTCTTTTTGATTATAACAAGTAATTCCTGATCTCGAAGCTCACGAGAGCAAGGTTTTGAATTCAGCCATTTGTAATATTGACTTCTGGGTATTCTAAATGTTTCAGCCATCTTCTTCACCGGATAAATCGATTCATTGTTTTTCATGAATTCGAATTTCTCCTTTCGGGTTGTGAAAAGATGGCCATTGCTTTTTTTAATATATCACGCTCCATACGAAGATCTGCGTTCTCTTTTTTCAAACGTGTTATTTCTTCATCTCGCGGATTTCCTTTCCCTGGAAAAACTTTTTTGGTTTCATTGGCAAATTCCTTTTTCCAGCGTGACAAGAGATCAGATTTAATCCCCAGATTATCGGCGACCGCAGAAGCTGTTTTGCCGCTCTCTTTCAGTAATTTTACTGCATCAATTTTGAATTGACGATCATACGTTCTTCTGTTAGTCATGGGTTTCTCCGTTAAGTTTATTATCGTTAAATTCGCCTAACTTCGTGTCCACTTTTTCGGGGTAGGTTCACCAGTCAGATGGTATCTCGTCATTCTTTATCTTTTCGTTGTCTTCACGGCTATTCCTCTGCCGGGGTACCTCAACAAAAGTCGCGTCAACAATTGATCCGCTCTTCATCACAATTCCCTGCTTCTCAATATATTTGATCAACTTTCTAAAAATCTCTTCTATCGCATTTGTGTGAACAAGTTTTTCTCTAAACTTCCAGATCGTTGAGTAGTCTGGCACGGAAGAACTGATATCCAAGCCTAAAAATCTCTGAAATGACAAACGATCATTAACCTGAAATTCAACCTGCTCATCTGACAGATTATACACACGTTGAAGAATAAGAACTTTAAGCATCATCTCACAACTATACGCAGGACGACCGCCTGGACCTTTGGCGGCTGACTTAATTATCTTAGCCATAGCTCCAGAAAATATCTCTTCCCATGGAATAAATACATTCAACTTTTCCAGGGGGTCACCTATCGCTGACAGCTTATTCATCCTTTCTTCGTATTCAAATAGTGATCGGTGTTTTGACATGGTCTATTCTCGCTCAAACTCAGATTTAATTATTACAGCATTAAATTAGCCCAATCATTTTGGCAATTAATTCTTGAGTTTTTCAAACCGCCCTTAAACTAAAAAACTATTGAATAAAAAGTCCCAATATCATATGAATTGAAATTATTTTGGCTGAAAACATAATGAGAATAACCAATGCTAATACCCAATCTTATTGAGTTTGTTATAAATGAAATTTTTATTTTTTCATTATTCCTGAATCCATAATGATTATTAACTCCATTCATTTTCTCATATCCTCTTAATCGATTATTGTAATTATCAACAGCTTCATCTTCTGAAATTTTCAGTTCCGGCTTATCTACACAACCATATGAAATCCCAAAATTTATTCCCAATGAAATTTCAAAAAATTGATAAATTTTAAAGCTATATGAATAACCTAACCCGGGAGAAAATATGACTATACTATTTTCTAATTTATGTCCAGTGAGAACATATCCGCACGAATAAAGATTAGCAGGTGTCCAACCAAATCCAGCAGTAGACCAGTCTCTGCTTGATCCGAATTCTGTCCTCACATTTGCAAGTTCATAAATCATAGTATTAAAAGTTAACATAAATACATGCGAAGAAGAATCTTCTCTATTCTTTGAAATACCTAAATACAATGTATTGCTGAATAATCCCGGTATAATATTTCCATATTGAATTAAAGTTGGCACTTCACATTCGGTACCAATTTCATAGTTTATATTATTTTGACTCATTGCTTCATTTGAAGTAATGCAAAGTATAAATGTAATAGCCAGTATTATAAAAATAACATAAGTAACAAAACGCATTATTTTTTTCCTGTGATTATTGATATAAATTGTTAATAAAACAATATTTAATTTGTCCAGTTTCAGGACATAGGTTACGTTTTCTCTTTATGCAAGTGTGTATTTCTTTTCTGGTATTAGCAACAAACTTTCTTGATCTTGTCATCTGCGGAGGGCTCGTAACTCCTCTGCCTACCGGCAGACTCAGACAGACTCGCCCCTTTTCCGCGGCCGACTACGATGCGTCGCCAGGAACATAATGGCGGAATTAAGAAACTGCAGGCACACTACTTCAACACCTCAACCAGTGCGATTTTCACGGATGAAAATCGCCCGGGCGCCGTTTCATCAGGATGATGATAACGGCGCTGCAATGGTCGAGTAACTTCAAAAGCTAAGCCTTTCCGGCGCCTGAGGAACGGCTTTTTACCGCCGCTTTTTGGCCGGTCAAAAAGCGGCAAAATAAGTACCACGCTCTCAGCATGAAAATGGATGCAGGCTCCCTTCCAAAAATGTGTATCACGCAACATAGCGGCAAATGAAAAGCACGTGCGCTTCGCATAATAAACAGAGGTAGGGGACGGTCGAGACCGTCCCGAATAAACAAAGTACCAAAACAGACGAACAGGCTCCCTGCCAAAAAGCGTGTCGCCCCGCCGGGCGGCAAACACAAAATAAAACTACTTGACGGATATCAAAGTTAAACAGAATTTTTCTGACATATCGGAGGCGCCTTATGATCAAAATAAGAAAATACACTGAGCTTGACAAAACAGACCTTGACCGTCTGTTCAACCGCTTCGGCACCGATTTCAGCTCAATCATGATAGATACAGTAGCCCCCATCGTTCAGGACGTGAAGAGCAACGGAGACAGCGCGGTAAAAAAGTACACATCACGCTTTGACGGTGTAGATATCAGCTCAATAACTGCAACGCCAGATGAAATTGAAAAGGGCTTTCAAAACACACCCGGCGAACTGCTGTCAGCCTTCTCGGCGGCCGCAAAAAACATCGAGGAATTCCACTTAAGACAAAAGAGGGAAGATATCCAGTACGACAGAAACGGAATAACTCTCGGAGTCAAGTACGAGGCCATTGAGCGGGCCGCCGTATATGTTCCCGGAGGAAAGGCATCCTACCCTTCATCCGTGATGATGGGCGTTATACCTGCAAAAATCGCGGGAACAGAAGACATCACCGTAATCACACCTCCGGGCAAAGACGGCATGGTTCCTGATATTATCTGCGCGGTCTGTAAAATGCTCGGTGTCACGCGTGTCCTTAAAAGCGGAGGCGCTCAGGGAATCGCCGCGGCAGGCCTGGGCACGGAGACTATTCCGGCATCGGATATTATAGTGGGGCCGGGCAACATCTACGTCACAGCGGCAAAGACATATCTTTTCAGCCTGGGCCTTATCCAGATTGATTCACTTGCCGGACCTTCCGAAGTTCTGATAATATCCGACGGATCAGCCGATCCAAAATGGATTGCCTGGGACCTGCTTTCACAGGCAGAGCACGAGGAAATGGCAACCGCTGTTCTGCTCACCACAGACATCCGCGAAGCTGAAGCCGTAAAGGCAGAAATCATCAAGGATATTGAGTCCGGTGCAGGCAGACATGAAATAAAAAAGAAGGCCCTTACGCGTTCCGATATCATTGTTATGCCTGACGTAGAATCAGCTATTGAGTTCTCCAACAGGTACGCCCCTGAGCACATGGAATTCGCCGTGAAAAATCCAATGGCATATCTTAACAGAATAAGGAATGTAGGCTCTCTCTTTCTTGGAGACCATTCTCCGGTTTCAGTCGGCGACTACTACTCGGGAACAAACCACATACTGCCCACGGGAGGCGCGGCCAGATTCAGCTCTGGCACGTCGGTGGACACCTTCATCCGAAGGACCACCTTTCAGCTTCTGAACCGAGAAGCGCTCTCAGAAGCGCGGGGGCCTGTAAATATAATGTCCGGAGCCGAGGGCTTTGACGACAAGCATGGCGGGTCAATAAACGTCAGGTTTGAAGATTAAGCAAAATACCTTGATAAGCAATAGGGCCGTATCAGATTGATATCCGATACGGCCCTGCTTATTATTCTTTTTCAGCGTGGGTTATTTCCGACTGTGACAGCACAATAAAATCCCTCAGCGACTTCATTGCATTCGTCAGATGAAGCAGTATGTTCTTTGTTTCAGTAACAATATTGAAATAAAGCATTGAGTTCCTTGTGGAAACCTCATTGTTTTTTATCTGCCTTATCTGCATCTTCTCCAGCTCTTTCAGCATGGCAATTATCTCATTTCTCTCGTCGATGAGGTTGTCAATCTCATCAAAGTCCTCTGACTCAATAATGCTTCTGGCCTTAGTGAAGAAGCCTTCAAGCTCCATTCTCAGCTTGGTAATTCTCTCAGCCTGCTCAGAGGTAAATGGCTTGTGCCTGTTGTCATAATGGCTGTATATCGGCTCGGCCAGGTACCTGACTGAATGGGCCATCTCTCTCAGATAATCCGCGACCTGAACATAGAAGTGGCCCGTGTCAACACAGTCTTCATTCAGCCTGTGAATATTCTTGAGAACTCCGTCCTTCTGCTTCTTTGCCCTGATATTGAACTCCTCGGTTTCGGCAAGTGCCTCCTTCAGCATCTGCCTGTCCCCGTTAATGAATCCGTCAAAACACAGCTGGTATATCTTTATTACCGAATCAATTGCCTTAATCGTCTTGCCCGTGCATCTGTGAAGCACCTTCTGGGTGTTAAAGAAAGGCTCATGCACATCCTCTTCATAGACCTTTTTAGCCTTCTCCTTACGCCTGAAAATCCTCTGGGTTCTGACAAGCTGGAAAAGCGCGGCAACACACAGGATCATAATTACCCCGAACCCGCCCCAGGCAATAACCCTCGCTACTATAAACGCGCAGGTAAAGGCTATCAGAGCTGTCATGAACCAGCCGCCGATAACAGCGAATACGCCCGAAATCCGGTAAACTGCCGACTCCCTTCCCCAGGCCCTGTCAGCAAGAGAAGTACCCATTCCGACCATAAAAACCACGTATGTAGTCGATAAAGGCAATTTATAGGATGTGCCTATAGAAATAAGGACACTCGCGACAAGAAGATTCGTCGCGGCACGCAGCTTGTCAAACACCGGCCTCTCGTGAACCGGAATACACTGATCTACGGGAGGCTGCTCAAACTGTCTGGCAACAAAGCGCTCAATCCTGTCGGGAATGATCTTCTGAACAACCTGGTAACCCTTGACGCACACCCCGACAATGATTCTGGGCAGCGGCCAGCTGGCGAACCTCTCTTCCCCCTCGGACTGCCTTGAAAGGTCAAGGGATGTTTTCATAACAGCCTGAGCTTTTCTTGAATAAAACAGAGTTGTCGCCATAATAAGGCCCGCTCCAAGCAGCATGTAGACAGGAACATTGACCGGGCCGGACAGGAAATCCATGCCCAGAGTTTCCGGTGCCGCGCCTGAACCAATCCAGGCTTTAAATGAAGAAAAACCGGCAAGAGGTACCCCGATAAAGTTTACAAGGTCGTTGCTCGCGAATGCCCACGCAAGCGCGAAGGTCCCGGTCAAAACAACAACCTTAAGAACATCAACCCTGAACAGGCTTTTAAGCATCTGCAATACAACCGTCCAGCCGATAATACTGTAAATCATAATAGCAATCATGTTGTCATAAAGAAACTGGGCCTTTTCGGCTGACAGAAAGGCCGCGCCCTTGGCTCCCTTTACAATCATAAAATGCGTTATAACCGCTATCGCTATTCCGGCATAGAGCGATCCGAAATACTTCAGCCTGATTTCAAATTTGAATGAAAACAGGAAACGCACAATTTTTTGAACAACAAGGGAGACAGTAAAGGCAATAATCACCGAAGAAAGAATACCGGCTATAATAGCAAGGGCCTTGTCGGTATTGATGTAGGTCCCCATTGTGTTCAGCGAATCTCCGGCAGCGAAAATCTTGACTGTTGCCATCGCAACGGAGGCCCCCATCAACTCGAATACAATAGAAACGGTTGTAGAAGTAGGAAAACCCAGAGTGTTAAACAGATCAAGAAGGACGATATCCGTTATCATAACGGCAAAAAAAACGACCATCAGCTCGGAGAAAACAAACGCGCCGGGGTTAAAAATCCCCTTGCGGGCAACCTCCATCATACCGCCGGAGAATGCTGCCCCCCCGACAACCCCCATGGCGGCAACCCAGAGTATGAGACGCCTTGAGCCTGATCTTGAACCTATCGCGGAATTTAGAAAATTTACTGCGTCGTTGGATACTCCGATAACCAGATCGGAAATGGCGAGAGCGAACAGGATAATCAGGATAATGAAGTAGACATCATTAACCGATCCTGAAAAAGAGAAAAAGTTCATTGGATTATTCTCGTTATTTATGAGTATACCGGTCGAAATCGGATCGGCACAAACTCCTCAGAAGAATGTTTCTTCGCCTGAAACGCTTTATTAATGTGCCGGTAAAACAGATCCGCCGCATGTAAAAAAGAACCCTTTACCTGTGAATTTTTCGTTAATGTTAATTTTTTGTCAAGGATAAGTCTCCATGCCGGTTTAAAAAACTGATTAGACAGCAATCAGCCTTTCCCCGTCTCATAATGCCGCCCCTGCGTTTTCCTCAAAAAAGCATATCATTGAACTCTTTACCGCGTCAGAGACAATCCTCAGAGACTTACATCCGCTCTTGCCAAAATCATAGACCTTGATTACATCCGCGAAAGCTGAATCCCCGGGAAGAAGCTTCTCCATAACATCCGGGACTCCTTCCAGAACAGAAAGATTGTACTCACACTCCCCGTCCTCCGGATAAACGGCCATATAGAATATCTCCATCTCAACCATATCCTGAAAAAAATGAGTCCCGTATGACAAATCAGGAACAAGGTCGCCATGTCTGTAGGCAACCTCCGCGATAAAAGAAACATTATTGATCTCAGAGAATCTCACCGGCACTCCCATAGCCGGCGTTGTTGTTCCCCACCTTCCGGGACCCGCCAGCATCACGTTCATTTCTCCCGGAGACCCGCACAGACGGTTGATCCTCCCGATGGCCCTGGCAGCTTCGTGCTTTCCCTGGGCATTCAAAGCCGAGTAGGCGGCCGGGTCTACCAGTATCAGCCTGTCAACACGTCTGGAGATGCTGCCTCCCATAAAATTGCCGTTCTGGCGGATAAAGACATTCTCCGCCGGGATATTTTCTGGAATCACCTGGCTCCCGGAATTTCCGGTCCCCTGAAACGGCCGGCACTGCAGCAGGTTAACCATCAGCCTTCCGTCAGCGGCAAAATTTCCGGTAAACTCAATATCAACAGGATATCCATATCCGAGTTCAAGCTCCTTCATCATGCCCGACATGAGTTCCGTAAAATCAGTCTCCCCGAGAAGCCCGTCGAAGGTTACAAGCCTGGCTTCTTCGTCTCCACGCCCGCGTGATCTGAGAAACTCTGCCGCTGCCGGATCAACAGAGAAGATATACTGCCACCCGGGCGCATATCCCCCCGCCAACAGATCTTTTAAGTCAACTGACTCAAACGAGTTCCGTTCAATATCCAAAACGTCTGCCTGTCTCTGGGAATAGCGGCTCAGCTCATGGAGTCCGCTGTAGGGCCTGACAAGAGGCGCGTCAAGCGCGGCTATGCGCGGATAATCGGACTCCACCCTGTTCACAGCGCGGGTCCCCAGGCCAAATACAATCCGGATCATTCCCGCTTCGGGAGACATTTTGCCGCTCCAGAGAAATATATTCCTCGACAGGCCGACACCGGCCATATCGGGATAGAAGAGCGAACCTCTGACAACGCCAGAAACCCTCATAACGAGAAGCGACATCTGCTCATCGTGATGAGCCATGCCCCTTTTCAGCCTGTATTCAAGAGCGTCCCGCGACATGGTCGAGGCGTAGACCTTTCTGACAGCGTCCTCGAAGGCGGCGTATCTCTCTTCGGGTGAGCCCTGGTTTACAAGAAAAAAGCTCTCGTACTTCCCCGCGAAGGCGTTTCCGAACGCGTCCTCAAGCAGAGAGCTTGAGCGCACAATAATCGGCGCCTGGCCGTAATACTCGAGCATGAGCTGGAACTGCTCTCTTATCTCGTCAGGGAATGTCCCGGTCAGCATTTTACGGCCGAGTTCGGCTGCCGTTTCGAAGTATCCCTCATCGGTCTTCTGCGTCATCAGCATCCGCCACCAGCCGTTCTGAACTATGTACGAGTAGAATATGTCGGAGCCGATATAAAATGAGTCATGTATCTCGATGCGGTCATTCCAGTTAAAGGCGCTGTTCTTCCTTAATATGGCACGCGCCAGGAGCATGCCCGTCGACTTGCCTCCTATAAAACCGGTGCCTATCATCCTCTTACGTATTTCAAGAAGGTCGTCAAGTGTCAGGAAGCGCTCCGCGAGCGAAAGCATTCTCTCCTCGCGTCCAATCATCACGCGGAGAAGAACATCTACCATTTCAGATGCCTCTATGCTTTCAGGTTTTTCCTGCTGTATCTGCGAGGCTTTCATGAAGATTCGGTCCCAGTAGTCAAGATTACGCGTCCCGTCAGACAGGTTTTTATCCGCCAGATATGAAAAGAAGTCAGCTGCCTCGGCGCTGTTGAGTATAGGCACGAAGGCCTCTCCCTCCATAATGTGAGGCATGAACATGGTTGGAGAATACCTCTTCCAGGCCTTAAGCGGATGGACACAGAGCCTGCTCCGGCTATTGTATACGTCGAGAAGAACCTGGGTCGTCTCCCTGATGCGGGCGACTGTTTTGAATGAGTGATCTCCCCGCTTAAGCGCGAAATAAGCTATTGTGTTCAGCTCAAATAGATAGGGGCAGGTTATGACAAAGAAGTTCCCGATCATAAGGTCTGTTGCCCATATCTCGAGCAGCCAGGAAAGGCAGTCAAAGACGTAGAAAACCCCGCGGCCCTCTTCTGTCGCGATATTGTGGACCTCAGTGGAAAATGCCTCGAACCCCCTCGACGCGTCCAGAACATAGACCTTTGCTCTTTTGTCCTTAACAAGCTCGGCGTGGCCCGCGAAGCGGATATATACAACACGTCTTCCGCTGTCGAGCGCGCTGCTTACAAAGGGCGTCACGAACGTGGCGTAATCAGCAATATCGTCAACCTGCAGGACAACATTGTCCCCCATCTGCAGTCCGTTCAGCACGGCATCAAGGCCGGGCAGTCCCGATGTGGCCCGGGTAAATCCTGGCATTACCATCCTCCCTGATCGCCCTGCACCAATTTCCCCTTTTTTAGAGGAGAAATCACCGGCCGGGCGCTCTTTTCATTCCGGCAAGCTTAAACCGTTGTTATTATCATTACAACACATTTATCCTTTTGCCGCCCGGGGATAATTTTGTTAATTAATATTGACAACATCAGGGGGTTAAAAGTGTAATCCTTCCAATATCAGGGGGTAATTATGTCAAAAAAATGCTACCTCATTCTTGAAGACGGAACCGAATTTGAAGGGACCAGCTTCGGATACGAAGGGGAAGCCCTTGGAGAGGCCGTTTTCAACACTTCCATGAGCGGCTATCAGGAAATTCTCACAGACCCGTCCTATAACAGTCAAATAATTACAATGACCTATCCGTTAATCGGAAACTACGGTGTTAATCCAGATGATGTTGAATCAGATAAAATACAGGCAGCCGGGCTCGTCGTAAAGGAGTACAGCAAGACCTATTCCAACTACAGAGCCACCGAGTCTCTCGGGGACTACCTTAAAAAGGCAAAGGTTCCCGGAATTGAAGGGGTGGATACGCGAAAGCTGACACTTCACATTCGTGAAAAAGGGGCAATGCGCTCAGGTATTTTCTTCGATCGCGAAGGCGCCGTTGAAAAACTCAAAGCTCATCCCTCGATGCAGGGCCTTGACCTTGCCGGCGGGGTTTCCTGCAGGGAGCCCTATGTGTTCAGCGAAAAGCCGGGTTCCCCTCTTGTCGGAGTTATCGACTACGGAGTGAAGAGAAACATTCTCAGGCTGCTTGATGCTTCCGGTTTTGCTGTCAGGGTGTATCCGGCCAAGTCAAAGCTCCAGGACATATTAAACGACGGAGTCAACGCGCTGTTTCTCTCAAACGGTCCGGGCGACCCGGAGGCTGTAACCTACGGCGTAGACCTGGCGAAGGAAGCAGTTAAGGCAGGCATACCCACTCTCGGAATCTGCCTCGGTCACCAGATTCTCGCGTTAGCTCTTGGCGGAAAGACCTACAAGCTTAAATTCGGCCACAGAGGAGCCAATCAGCCGGTCCAGAACTCAGCCAGCGGCAACATTGAGATATCTTCGCAGAACCACGGTTTCGCGGCCGACTATGAATCGCTTAAAAGCAACACAGACATCGAAGTGACCCACATGAACCTGAACGACCTTACGGTTGAAGGCCTCAGGCACAAAACTCTTCCGATTCTTTCCGTGCAGCACCATCCGGAAGCGTGTCCCGGGCCTCGTGATTCCCAGTACATCTTCGAAGAGTTCTTTAACATGGTACAGGACAGGGCCAAATCGGCCTGACAGCTATAATTATGGGAATAACTCGGCCACTAAAGAAACAGATGCTCAGGGCTCAGAAGAATGAGATTACCGGAAGCGTCATCTACGCCCGTCTGGCAGACAAAATAAAGGATCCTTCGAACAGCGCCCTGCTGAAGAGAATATCCGAAGAAGAGGCCTCTCATTACCGCTTCTGGGCCTCCCGTACAGGCGTGGAAGTGAAGCCCTCAATGATTAAGGTTTTCCGCTTCTTCTGGCTTTCAAGGATTTTAGGACTTACCTTCGGTGTCAAGCTTCTTGAGCGCGACGAGGATAAGGCTCAGATTGACTACGACTCGCTTGCCGAGTTCATACCCGGCGTCAAGGCCATAGCGGAAGATGAAGAAAAGCACGAGAAAGAACTCATCGAAATGATAGAAGAAGAGCGCCTGCAATACGCCGGCTCTGTTGTTCTCGGCCTTAACGACGCCCTCGTGGAGCTGACAGGAGCCCTGGCCGGACTGACACTCGCATTTGCCAACACAAGAATGATCGCTCTCGCGGGTCTCGTTACCGGGATTGCCGCTTCGCTGTCGATGGCGGCATCGGAGTACCTATCTACAAAGGCCGAGGACGGCGGAACAAACCCGCTTAAATCGAGCCTCTATACAGGCACGGCATACATCGTCACAGTCGCTATACTGATATTTCCATATCTGGTTTTCAGCAACTATCTCGTCTGTCTCGGTATCACAATGTTCAATGCCATTCTGATTATCTTTCTGTTTAACTACTACATTTCAGTGGCAAAGGATCTGAACTTTAAAAAACGCTTCGCGGAAATGAGCTTAATTAGCATCGGTGTAGCCGCTGTCTCCTTTGGAATAGGTGTTGTAATCAAGAAGTTTATCGGTATCGAAATCTGAGGGATATCACCTCAGGTTAACAACCTTCACATTTCCGGGGACGGTTCGGCTTATCGGGTTTATAGCCGGCACCTTTCCGTTAAGCTTCAGGTAGCTGAACGCTATGTCGACTTTCGCTGACGGCTTCGCGGCTACGATTCTGATCACCCTGTAAAAACGGGAACCATCCTTTTCCACCGGAGAGCTCAGGTAGAGCTCTATGGCTTCACCGCTTCGTTTGTCTGTCAGCTTTATCCTCTCCGCGTAATCTCCTGAAAAAGATAATGTCTCAAACCACCTGCTGTTTTCGAGAATGAGAATATCACTTTTCCCCTTTGATGCCGCCTGCTTAACGGTGTAGTCCGCAATCAGCGGGACCTTCCCGGTAAGCAGCTGATACAGAATGTCAAAGTCAACATCCACCGGAGAGTAATTTCTGATATTAATGCCCGGTACCCTGTCAAGGTATAGCTTGCTTTCCGCCGGATAGTAGACTTCAATATACTCGCCGCTCCGGAAAAGTGAAGAAATAGGAGACTTGAAGATGAAGTCGGTAAAGCTGAGGGACATCCTGTCTCCGCTGGCTTCGTAAAGTATCTTTGCGTTTGCAGTGAATCTCTTTGTACCTGCGGTTCCTTCGGCCTTGAAGACACCCGAAAAGCTCTTCGGCGCCATGGCGTTTGCTTTTTCAATCTTTTGAATGAGCTCAGCCGCCCCTTCCGGCTGTATGACCTGGGCCTCAGCATTAGCGCGAACCGGGGCCGATCCGCCGCAGCCGCTTAAAACAAGCATGGATATAGTCGTTAATAAAAGAGTTCTATACACCAGTTCTCACCTTTCCTGTTTTTTGTGCTGATTGATTTTCTCCAGAAGTTTGGCTTTTTCCTTTCCGCCTTTATGCTCAAGGGCCCTTTCCCAGTACTTTACCGCCATGTCTGCATCGCCAAGCTTGAGATACGTATCACCAATGTGCTCAAAGACAACCGGGTCAGGATTGTTCTCCTCTGCGAGCCTCATCTCCGCCTCGAGAAGCTTTTCGAGCGCCAGAGGAAACTTGCCCTGGCGGTAAAAGACCCAGCCTATCGAGTCCAAAAATGCGCCGTTGTTCGGCTCAGCCCTGAGCGCCTTTCCGACAAGTTCAAGCGATCTTTCAAGATTCATGGAATTATCGGCGTAAAGATAGCCGAGAAAATTATTTGCCTCAGCGTTATCAGAATTAATCTTAACCGCCTTTTCAAGGGCGTCAATTGCTCCCTTCAAATCAGACTTTTTTTCAAGCGCGACAGCAAGGTAGAAGAAGTGCGAATCCTTGCCGGAATCAATGTCTATGGCCTTCCGCAGGTCCTGTTCAGCAGTGGTATAATCCTCCTTCCAGATGGAAACAAGCCCCCTCATAAAATAGGGCTTTGCGCTTTCCGGAGACTGAAGCGCCGCGGAGTTGAAATACTCGTACGCCCTGTCGTAATCCCTGCTTACTCCATAAAGATATCCTATATGGAGGATAAGCTCAACTGACGGTTTGAGCTCGTTCACCTTTTTATAGCTCAGAATGGCCATTGACAGCGCCGAAAGCTCCTCGTAGGTTCTTCCCAGATAGTAATGAAGCTCGGCGGCCCCGTCGTCGATATCAGCCGCCTGTGTCAGAAAAGAGCGTGCCAGGTCGTACTCTCTGCCTTCAAACATCAGGACCCCTGCTGAGATCAGGGATTTGCAGGCATTTTCCAAATCACCCGCTGCCTTTTTGACGGCTGCATTTGCGGCATGAACAGCCGCATCTCCCGGCCTGGCTTTAAGAAGATTTTCAAGCTCCTTCGCGGACTCGGCGTATTCTCCATAGACCTCGCTGAGCAGCGCCCTGCAGATGATGCCCTCAGTGTTATCAAGAGACGCTCCCATCCTCAGATATTTTACGCAGCGCGGGTCCTTTTTAACGTACAAAACCCTGCCGGCTATTGATGCGGCCCCCATATTATCCGGGTCAGAATCGATGTAAGAGAGCGCCGACCTCTCAGCGTCGCTGAAACGGGATAGCTCGTAATACAGTATCGCAAGGAGGTACTCAGCCCGGATATTCCCGGGATTTTTTTTCATGACCTCCTCAAAATACTCAACCGATTTCTCCGCCTCTCCCGAGGTAAAAGCCATATAACCCAGGTAGTAATACGCATGTTCAAGGTAGGGTTCGGCCGAAGGATTCTTTCCTGATAGTTCTACAAGGCGGTGAAAAATCTCTGCGGCCCTTTTCTTATTGTGCATATACTTATAGTAATGTTCACCGAGAATGTACATATTGTAAGCATTGTCTTTCTTCACCGAGAGGAGCTTCTCCAGCACCTCAGCCGCCCTGCTCATGTCCTTCCGCTTCATATAAATGGAATAAAGCCTGTTGTAAGGCTCCGTGAACTCAGGTTCATGTTCGACTGCCATCCAGCCGTATTTTATGGACTCATCGTGTCTGTTAAGGTAGTAGCAGCAGTCAGAAATCTGAAAGTAGACCCGCCCCTTTGCCTCGCCGCCCTTCTCAGACTTCTGGAAAAAAACAAGGGCCTGCTTCATAAGCTCTACCGCTTCCGGCGAAGACGGGTTTTCGAGCGCCCTGCTCTTCAGGTCGATTCCGAGGCTGTAATAAGCCCACGACTCATTGACTGTGGAAGTGCCCGACTGTGACGTTTTTTCAGAAGCAGAACTTGAGGGCGCTCTGTTTTCCTTAACTGTGCCTGAAGTACATGCAAGAGATATAAAGAACGGAAAAAGAAGCAAAAGAGTATGTTTTTTCATTATTTGTCCCGATATTTCAGATTATTTCACATACTATTATTGTCGGGAATAAATGTCAAACTTAATTGACCGCCCCATTTCATCGCTTATACAGGCTTCAAAATTCACACACCCACACAAAAAGCCCATTCGGGCTTTATTTTGCGTTATTGTGCTTGACTACCTCAGAAAGAGGGTGCATAATCTTTCAGCCCAAATAATCACAGCTCAATAACACTGCCTGGCTTAAAAGCATACAGGCTATGGAGGATTGTTCAATGAAACTCATCAGGATAACAGCAGCAGCTTCAATTCTGTCAGTCTTTATTATGCTAAACATGGAGGCTGAAGCCGGATTCAATTTCGCAAATCAGGCTGCCAACAGGATTATCTCAGCCCGTGGCCAGGCACAAAAATACTATGTGGAAAACTTCGGCACAGGCGTTCACAAAAAAGGCGGTACCTACACGGCAATCAGCCTGGACACCCTTGAAGACAACGACGAGCTCTCTTTCAGGTGCGTTTCAGGCAGATGCAACACCGTAACAATTCATGGAAGAACATCATCCGGCGTATGGAACACGCTCTACAGAGGCAAGCCTGATAACCTCACAGCAGGCAGGATCCTCTCGGGAAAACGTGCCAGGTACACTCACATCAATATCTCAGTAAACGGCGCTCACGAAAGATACGACCGCGTAAAGGCCAGACTGGAAATTACAGTCAGTAAAAATAGCCCATCCGGCTCTGATAAGTCGGACAGCTCTGACGGCCTGTTCGTGGAGAACTTCGGAACAGGTACAAGTAAAACCGGCGGTAACTACAGGGCCCTCGACCTCAAAACCCTCGGCGATAACGACGAACTCTCCTTTAAATGCGTCTCAGGTCGATGTAACACCGTAACCGCTCACGGAAGGACATCTTCAGGGGTCTGGAAGACCCTCTACCAGGGAAAATTAAAGACTCTCAAAGTGGGAGAGCTCCTCTCGGGCAACAGAGCCAGATACACCCACATCAATATCTCTGTAAACGGCGCTCACGAAAGATATGACCGCACTAAAGCAAAGATGCAAATCATTATCAAAAAAGACTCTTCATCAATCCGGGAAAACGCTGCCGGCGACGAGCCTTCAAACCAGGGTTCAAAATCAGTGACCGAGATTAAGGGAAGCAGCGTTACCGTAACAGCCTTCGATTCAACCACAAACTCGGGCAGCAACTACTTCAAATTTACCATCACAAAGCAAGCTGAGGTTAACTACCGGCTGTATGTAAATGATCCGACACAAAAGGGGCACTTCAATATAAAGCTGTACAGGGACCCTGACTTTTCACAGGAAATATCAACCGGTAGAGGCAACTGGGACTATACGCCAACCGGCGAAAAAATGGGTTTCAGGGATTACAAGCTCGGCAAGGGTACATACTACATGAACGCTGTTAACAGCAACAAGTCCGGCCGAATTAAGGTGACAGCAGGCTACTTTGAATACAACACCCAGTGGGATAACGAACGGTAAAAAAAGGCGGCCTCAGGGCCGCTTTTTTAATGAAACATTTTTCTCCACTACAATTCTAACTCATTAAGCATTCTTTATACGAACATTTTAATTTTGAGTTTTGAAATAGATGGAGGAATATAATGATTTTTGGACTGGATCCCCTGTACTGGTTAATGATGTCGCCCGTTTTGGCGCTTTCGCTCTACTCGTCCTTCAAGGTGAAAAGTACGTTTAAGAAGTTCTCTCAGAAATATACTTCCGGCGGAAAAACCGGAGCGCAGGTCGCACGGGAGATTCTCGACATAAACGGGCTTTCCTACGTTGATGTAGTTGAAACAGGCGGCTTTCTCTCGGATCACTATGATCCGGCAAAAAAAACGGTGAGGCTCTCCCCCGATGTGTACCGGGGCACGAGCATTTCTTCACTTGGCGTTGCAGCTCATGAAACAGGACATGCCATACAACACAGGGAGGCATATCAGCCCCTGATGTTGAGAAACATGATGGTTCCCATGGCTTCCTTCGGTTCAAACATGTCGTGGATAATCATTATCGCAGGATTTGTTATGGGCGCAGCGGGATTAATCAAGGTTGGGATAGTCCTTTTCAGCGTCGTTGTTTTTTTTCAGCTCATCACGCTTCCCGTGGAATTCAACGCTTCATCAAGAGCCAAATCCATACTGGCTTCACGCGGCCTGGTCACAGCTGCTGAGCTGAGAGGAATAAACAGCGTACTTGGGGCCGCCGCCATGACCTATGTAGCGGCTGCGGCATCAGCCATTGTTACCCTGCTCTACTACCTTATCCGTTCAGGCCTGCTGGGAGGAAGCGACGACTAATTCACAATGCAGGGCCGCAGAGGCCCTGTATATCCGGAGCTCACTTCACGCCAACGCAAAAAAAGACTTGAACTCTCATGTTAAGTTATTAAAAATTGCAGTATATCCACTTCACTCCGGAATCATAGATGAAAGAAATAATATCATCAGTCAGAAGCGGGCTGGTAAAGCTTGCCAGAAAGGCCGTTAACAAAGCGCGCAATTTCTTCTGGTACCCTCAAAAGATTATAAAGGCCTACGCCGATCACGACGGGGAGCTTTCCACATGCGCGCTTGCGTTCTTTTTTCTAATTTCGTTTATACCCGCATCGCTTGTGGTAATATCCCTGATGAGCTATGTGTTCGACTCCCAGGACATGGTAGCCTTTTATATGAACCACGTCAAACTCCAGCTGCCGGCCGTAAATATCGACGATATCACTCGTCTGCTCGACCGAATTCTTTACTCCAAAAGATATCTTGCCTTCATATGGGTGCCCTTTTTATTCTGGTGGGCAAGCTTCATATTCGATATCTTTGAAAGAGTTCTTGAGAAAGCCTTCAGGATAACCCAGGGCCGCAAGTATTGGAGAGCGAAGCTGAGACACTTCGGTATAATTCTGGGCATCGCTTCCCTGGTTGTTTCTTTTGGAGTGCTCTCCAATATACTTGTCCTCGCGAAAAAAACATCTGTAATCTGTTTCATCGAACGGAATCTGAATGATATTACGTCGATTAACAGCTTTATAAAATACCTGCACGAAATACCTTTTCTGTTAACTTCTTTTTCTAATTTTGTAATAAATTCTCTGCTCTTCTTCACTATTTACAGATTCGTTCCACCCAAAAAAATCGACCGGAAATCGCTGCTTAAGGGAGCTCTATGGGCCTCTTTCATCTACGAGCTCGTTAAAACGCTCTTCTCGTACTACATTACAGAGATAAACGACTACTCATCAATTTTTGGCCCTCTTTCAACAATTGTAATACTCATGATATGGCTCTGGTACACATGTTTTATCTTTGTAATGGGGGCCGAGCTCTCTTACGTCTTCTATGAAAAGAAAGAAGAGTCATCAGAGCTCGACTTCGAGTAAAACTATTTAGGCTTGACGGGCCTTGCTCAATAGGTTAAAATCCGGGTTTATGACAATGAACAATGAACCTCAATCTCCGGGCCCCGAAGATAAGCTCCGCGTTCTTTCCGTAGAGGACTCCATGCTCATGCGCGAGGCGATATCCTCAATCCTGTCAACAGATTTTGACCTCAAGCTGACAGGAAACCTCTTTGAATTCAATGTTGTCGTGAAGTCTTTTAAACCGCACATAGTGCTCCTCGACATCAACCTCCCTGATGGAAATGGAATTGATGCGTGCCGCATGCTCAGGCAGGACAACCTTTTCTCCGAAACAGTCATCATAATGCTTACATCATCAGATGACAAGGGCACCATAGAAAAGGGATACAGTGCTGGTGCAGACGACTTTATCCGCAAACCGGTTATCCCGCTTGAGCTCAAATCAAAAGTCCAGATATTCAGCAGAATAATAAGCCACCGGGCAAAAATCAGGTCATCGTACTACTCGGTTCTTTCTCTCAACAGAAAGCTAAGCACATTTCACGATATTGTAAAAGAGAATATTTCCATTCGGAATATTGAGGATTCTCTCAAGTCAGCCTCAATGCTTGAGAGCATAATCACGGCCGGTTACATTGAGACTGTTCAGTTCTCAGGCGGGACTTTCAACACACTCTATTCAAAAACCATCAGACCGGACACGCCTTTCAAGCGCTTCAGTGATATATACGGCCGAATATCCAACTGTCTTGTGCCAAATCCCCGCCCGGTCAAAATGAAAATGAACACAAAAGGCATTGATATATACATGGTCCTTCTGCCGCTTGTGTCGGCTGACACGCTTTACGGATATGTTCTTTTTGAAAACGATGATACGTTCAACGAAGATGACATGAAAATCATCAATCTGTTCGCGAACTTCTACAGCATTATCCACAATAGATTCAGCATTGAACGGACTATTGAGAAGATAAACAACGGATATAAGAGCGAGGTATCCAAGGTCAGGAAAATCCAGGTCTCACTGCTCCCCGATTTTCACTCGCTTGATGGATACGATATTGCCTCTTCATACCTGCCCGCTCAGGACATTTCCGGCGACTTCTTCGACGCCTTCTACCTTGATAAAAACAACTATCAGATTATCCTTTGCGACGTGTCAGGCCACGGCATAGCATCATCATTCATAGGAAACCAGATACGCTCTCTCGTTAAGACAGCAGCCTCCGCCATGATGCCGCCGGGAATGTTGGCAAGGTTTATAAATGAGTCAATTGTATCTGATTTGAAGGGCCTGTACTACTTCGCCACAGCCATCATCTGCAGAATCGATATGGAATCAGGAAAAATAACCCTTTCAAACGCAGGCCATCCCCCGGCTCTTCTCTACAGGGCAAAAACCGGCAAATGTGAACTCATCGGGAGCAACGGTTCCCTGATCGGCCTGTTTCCGGACTGTCAATACGGAAACTATGAATTCACCATGGAAGAAGACGATGTG
The DNA here is from genome assembly GCA_963663865.1 of Spirochaetota bacterium. Classification (GTDB taxonomy): domain Bacteria; phylum Spirochaetota; class UBA4802; order UBA4802; family UBA5550. The sequence goes on along the minus strand of OY760686.1, from coordinate 958,845 downwards.
CTTCTGCTTTACACCGACGGAGTCACCGAGGCAGCCTCTGCTACACCCGGCCCGAAAAACGCGGACCTGATGTACGGTGAAACGCGCCTGAAGGACAACCTGCAGGAAAATGCCTCATACGCGTCAAGAGACATCATCCATTCCGTGATAGGCTCGCTCTACGAATTTACGGAATACTCTGACCAGGATGACGACATTACTGTAATCTGCATTAAGAAGACTACTTCCTGAAAGCTCCGAGCCTGAAGTCCTCAATAATTTCACAAGCTCTGTCACGAATGAACATGAGGGCTCCGTATCCGGTCATTCCGCTGTAATTCCCCATCAGCTTCTTTTTTCTGCTATCTTCGAGATACAGGCCGGAAAAGTTCAGAGGCGACTCCCATTCATCGCTCCTCTCCTCAATAAGCGCTTCAGCAAGATCAGCTGCATCATGAAGGACAAAGGCGCATTCTCTTAAGTAGGCAGAGGCATCCCTCTCAATATCGAGCTCAGGGACGCCCTTTCTTGACAGAATCATCACATGATCTTCTATCCTTCGCGAGGGCCGTGATCCCCTTTCTCCCGCGAGGAATTCGAGCTGTCTCTCAATCTCAATAGCCCTGTCTCTCAACTGGGCTTTGATTTTAAGGATGCGAAAAACAGGAAAACAGCCCAGACTAAACTCGGCCATCGCTCCGTAGAAATGGCTTATCTCAAAGCCGGCTCGCGGATGAAAATCAATTTGAGGATATTTTCTTATTCGGGCGGTATTCTCTTCGATTATATTCTGAATCTGCTTTGAGAAACCGTTCCCCTTTTTTTTCTTTTCGTATGATTCACGAAGCTTTTCAAAATTGGCAATCTCCGCCAGGATGAAGCCTTCCATGTTCATCCTGTTGCTGACTGCCATTCGGAGCCTGTCCTCGAATGGTTCTGGATTGAACCATCCCGAATTCTGCGAGGAATACTCGCTGTACTTTTCCCTGATCTTCGTTATCAGCTTTGTAACTTCCTGCTGTGAAATCGACATTTTCGCAAGCCCCTCATCCGGATTTATTTTTTGGTGATATCAACAGGTTTCTGTTTGAAACGCTTACTGAATATCTCAACAACTTCCTTATGCCCGGAAGCCTGAGCCCTGTCGATCGGCCTGAGGCCATTATCGTCCTTAGCCTCATGGCCGGCCCCGTGCTTTAAAAGCGCCCTGACTGCGGAAGCATGGCCTGCAGCTGAGGCGACATGAAGCGCGGTTTCACCGCTGGCGTTTCTGACATCAATACTGGTGAGCCTGGACGCCACCATTTCAACAATCTCGCTGTTCCCGCCGGCCGCGCTCATGTGAATGAGGCCCGACCCGTCGCTGTAAACTCTGTCAACACGCGCCCCCTTGTCGATAAGCGTCCTGCAGATGTCTGTTTTCATCATTTCAACCGCGTAGCTCAGGGCGTCCCGCTCTGACTCGTTCAGAGCATTGACGTCCGCTTTTTTGCTGATTATCTGCTGAACAAGCTTCATCCTTCCCGACTCAACAGCGGCAATAAGAGCAGTGTTCCCTTTGTCGTCAGCAGCATTGATGTTCTTCAACCCTTCCAGAGCTGCCAGAGCCTCCTTTTCTGATGCCGATCTAACTGCGCTTATAACCTTCTCTGCCGCCTCCTGCTCCAGCCTGGTTTTGCGCTTGTTCTTCTCTTCCTCAATTCTGGTTTTTAAAGCAGCAAGCATCTTCTCCTGCGCCTCAAGGCTTCCTTCCGCCCTGATAACCGCATTGTTCTCCCGTCTTGATACGGATATTCTTCCGAAGCTTTCCTGAACATTCTCGAAATACTGCTGGTCAAGCAGCTCTTTACCTTTGCCCGAATAACCGCTCGCAAACTTGTCCACGAACAGTACAGCAAAGCTTGAAGCTACAATTACTGTACTGCTCAGCATAACAAGCCTGTCAGCTTCAGCCTCACTGCGTGCCGCGATAATAATCTCCGATGTTCCAACACCCTCAATATCAACGCCAAACTCAAGCGACCTGGCCTCAAACAGGGCTTTTATAAAAACATTTTTTTCAATATTTTTCAACTTAGTTGATAGAAGGGCAAGCCCCATATCCATTTTTGATTTCATGAAATCGTTTACACCGATAAATCCGTACATCGCCGACTTAGAAGCTCTGAGAGCCCTGCTGCCCAGCCCGCTGGCCCACTCCGCTTTTCCCGAAGCCCTGGCCTTGAGGTATCTTTCAACACTCTCTCTGGTGCCCCCGGCTATAATTCCGGCAGAATACGAAAGACAAATGTCCTTTTCATCATCTACCTTATATATAGTACCGTATTCGCTCTCGATCTTCCTGCCTTCGAAATTTTCCGGAAACGAAAACCGGCCCTGCTTCAGGGAAACCAGAGCTATCATGAAATAACTGCCCGTATCACCATTTATTGAGCCGGCTAAAAGGGAATTTTCAAAGTCCTCAACCCTGAGACCATACTCGGCAGAAAGCTTTTCAGACTTTTCCGCCTCCTTCTCACCAAATAAATAGTGTAAATCCCCGGCGGCTATTCCATTTTTCTCAAAGTATCTGATGAAGCTCTGCGCATCAAGATAGATCATGTAGTCGGGAGCTTCAGGCAGATAACGAAGCTCGTCGAGAACATCCGCGTAAAGGTTTACACCTGTCAGCGTGAAAACAGCTGCCATTATCACACCTGCTATTCTTTTTTTCATATATATCTCCGTTGTTATTTAAACACGGCACAAAAGAAACCCTTCGACACCGCTGAAGGTGATAATCTTCAATCGTCAAGGGTTTGTCAAACCGCTTTTCACCTGTCTGACCGGATTTAAATGAACAGCACTAAGAAATATTGTTGAAAAAACAGCGCCATACTGAAGTATTGACATACCTTTCTGCTGTCTTATCACAGGCAGCAGTAAATTCCATAGAAAGGAGGACATCGTGAATAATTACGAACTCACCGTTATTCTACGGACTGCGAATTCTGAGTCTCTGAAAGAAAAGGTTAAAGAGATTCTCACCAAATTCGAAGTCACCATTTCAGAAGAGGCCCCATGGGGGACAAAACGCCTCGCCTATGAAATCGATGATGAAAAGGAAGGATATTACTTCTTTGCTCTCATCGAAGCTTTACCAGAAAATGTAGATAAGATCATTGCCGAGTTCAGGCTGATACCGGACATCCTTAGATACATGTTCGTTAAAACCAGACCGGCAACCGCCTAAAAAGGGAGAAATGCCATGGCCAGCGACCTTAACAGAGTTATCTTAATCGGAAGACTCGTCAGAGATCCGGAATTGCGGTACACTCCAAACGGAGCCGCCGTTGCTAACTTTTCGATAGCGACCAACCGTACTTACACGGTCAACAACGAGAAGAAAGAACAGGCCAGTTTTTTCAACTGTGTCGCCTGGGGAAAACTCGGGGAGCTCATAGTGCAGTTCAGTAAAAAGGGCAACCGTCTCTGCGTTGAAGGCAGACTGCAGCAGAGGTCATGGGATGACCCCAACGGCGGAGGCAAACGATCTGTTGTCGAAATCGTGACTGAGAACATTCAATTTCTTTCGCCAAGGGAATCATCCTCGGGCGACATTCAGATTGACATTCCTGCTAATGACCATTCAATGCAGGCTCCTCCCGAAATAGACAACAATCCGTTTTCGGATGATGATATTCCATTTTAATATTTAGAGGTAAGAGGTAAAAGAAATGTCTGAAGAAGTTAAAGATATAAATGAAACTGAAGTAGCCCCCGAAGCGGTTGAAACAACTGAGACCGCAGGAGAAAGCGCTTCAGAAACTGTTGAAAAGCCCGAAAAAAGGGAATCGGCCCCTACAAGGCCTTCCAGAGACAACAGGGACTCCCAGCAGAGAAACCCCAGGTTCAGAAGAAAGGTGTGCAGGTTCTGCGAAGATGCCAAGCTCACAGCTGATTACAAGAACGTCAGCCTGCTTGAAAACTTTATCACAGACAGGGGCAAGATACTGCCGAGACGTGTAACCGGAACATGCGCAAAACATCAGAGAGATGTTGCCCGTGAGATAAAAAGGGCGAGAATAATTGCCCTGCTTCCTTTTATTGAGAAGTAATCTGTGATCTCAGCCGTACTGATACCGGCAATAGTTCTGGTGCTGGTGCTGGGATCATCAGTTGTTTCCTACAGATGGAAACTCAGATCCCTGTTTGCGCTTGTGCCGGCCGCGCTTTTGTCGCTGTTTGCCGGGTATTTAGCAGGAGATCTTTTCGTTTTTTTTGTGCCTGTTTTTTTAGGTTCATTTGCGGGATTCTCCCACAGGCACAGTAAATCGTTCCAGTTTTTTATACTGGCCGCCGCTCTCGCAGTTACTTTTCTAAACAGCGGCCAGTACTATTACATGAAAGCCGTAAGAGGGGTCGATATGCTTGATCTTTCAGGCAACGACCTCGCAAGGATTACAGAGAGCTGGAATTTACCTGAGAGTCAGACTGAGAACAGCGGGCAGATGCTTGCAGAATGGATTGAAGCGGCAAAGTACCTTGTCCCCTTCAGCTCCTTTCTCTATTCGCTTTTCTTTTCTCTGCTGACTTTTTTTGCTACAAAGGCCTTTCTGTCAAGGTTCGGGGAGTGGACATCACAGTCCGGCCTTGATAAGTACAGGCTTAACGACTATACAGTTTTTTTGCTCATCGGCGGGGTGGCTGGCCTGATTTTTACAGGGAGGCCTTCTCATCCGGTGCTGCATACGGTATCGCTTAACGCGCTGCTGATAACGTCAATGCTTTACTTTATACAGGCGCTCGGCGTCATAAAGTTTTTTCTGTCCCGCAGGGGGCTTCCGGTCATCATAATTCCGGGAGTACTGTTTCTCATCGTCTTTCTTGGAATACCCGCTGCTGTTCTTACGGGCATTCTTCTGACAGGAATGGGCGTCCTCGATATGTGGGTCGATTTCAGAAAGCTGACAAAAACAGAGAAGCCGCAATAAGCGCTGCAAATTTCGAAAAATCAAAAAAAGGAGACTGCCATGAAAGTTGTTCTTCAAAAGGATATTCCCAATCTTGGAGACGCGGGAGACATTAAAGAAGTTGCTGAAGGATACGCCAGGAACTTTTTGCTTCCGAAAAACCTGGTTTTACCGGCAACAGCCAACAGCCAGAAGAGTTTAGAGCATCAGAAAAAGCTCATAAGAATAAAAAAAGAAAAGCGCAAGAAGGTAAGCGAGAAAATCTCCGAAGCCCTATCAGCGCTTGAACTCAAATTCACCGTACAGGTCGGAGAGGATGACAGGCTTTTCGGTTCCGTTACATCAATGGACATAGCCAAAAAGCTTCAGGAACTCGGACATGAGGTTGACAAGAGAAAGATAAACCTTGAAACCCCGATAAAGAAACTCGGGGAGTTTACCGTTCCTGTTAAACTTGACGAAGGACTTACAGCTGAACTGAAAGTTATCGTAGACAAGGAATAGTTAATGACACTTGACAGGCTTCCACCTCAGGACACAGACACTGAGACAGCATGTTTAGCTTCCGCGCTTCTCAGCCGCGAGGCGCTCTACAAGGTAACAGAAATCCTCCAGCCGGAGGATTTCTACCTTGAGAAGAACAGAGTTATATTCGAATCGATATTAGACCTTGAAAAAAGAAGCATACCGGTCGATTTAACAACGCTTAAACAGAGCCTGTCAGACCAGAACCGCCTCGATAAAATCGGCGGAGATCCGGCGCTGGTACAGATATACCAGTCCGTCTCCACATCGGCAAACGCGGAACACTACGCGAGACGTATCCGTGAGCTCAGCCTCAGACGCAGACTCATCCATGTTTCAACCCAGTCCATAGAAAAATGCTACGACACCACCCGCAATACGAGCGAGCTGATTGACGAGGTAGAGCAACAGGTGTTTTCGGTTACCGAAAAGCGGATAATATCCGACTATTTGGATATCGACTCGGTCATGGAAACAACTCTCAGCAATATCCGGTCGTGGCATGAAACGAAGAAGATAGTGACAGGAATCCCCACCGGATTCAGAGACCTTGATGAGCTTCTTACCGGATTTCACGAATCAGAGCTTCTCATCCTTGCCGCGAGACCGGGTATGGGGAAAACCGCGATTGCCCTGAACATGATGAACAACATTGCCCAGCAGGAGCCCGAAAAGGCTGTAATGTTCTTCTCGCTTGAGATGCCCGCTCACCAGCTTGGAATGAGACTTCTGTGCATCCAGGCTATGGTTGACTCGCAGAGGGTCAGAACCGGACATATTGACGGCGCTGAAATGAAAAAAATCCATGAGGCAGCGGAACTCCTTAAGAAAACCAGGATCTTTATAGACGACACTCCCTCAATCAGCATAATGGAGATCAGGGCAAAGGCAAGGCGCCTCAGACAGAAAATGCCCCTCGGGCTTATAATAATTGACTACCTTCAGCTTATTACGAGCCTCTCAAGGGTCGACCGCCAGCAGCAGATATCGGAGATATCCCGTTTTCTTAAGATGCTCGCGCGCGAACTTTCAGTCCCGGTGCTGGCCCTCTCTCAGCTGTCGCGTGCCGTTGAGCAGAGAACGTCGCAGATTCCAACTCTTTCAGACCTGAGGGAATCAGGCGCCATCGAACAGGACGCAGATGTCGTAATGTTCATCTACCGCGAGGAAAAGGTTAAAAAGGACAGCGAGAAAAAAGGCATCGCTGAAATTATCGTAGCCAAGCAGCGAAGCGGCCCTGTAGGCGATATCAGCCTCAAGTTCTGGGAGCAGTTCACCCGCTTCGACAATCTCGATAAAAACCAGTACTACGAAGAGGCATCGCAGGTCTATGAGTAATGCGGCCGCGGGAAATGTTTTCATCTCCGCCATGGAGGCCCTGGGCGGCCACCTGATCTTCCTGAAAGATACCCTGAAATGGACTTTCAGGCGCCCCTTTGACACGCAGAATATAATCCGCCAGATGCTCGAAATAGGTTACAAATCGATTCCTGTAACGGCCATCACCCTTTTCTTTACCGGCATGGTCATGGCATACCAGATAGGCCGGGCAATGGATGCGCTTATGAGCGGATCGTCCATGTTCATAGGCAGCGCGGTCACAATATCAATGTTCAGGGAACTTTGCCCCGTTTTGACCGGACTGCTCCTGGCGGGCCGTGTCGGCTCGTCTATCGCAGCCCAGATAGGGACCATGAAGGTTACAGAACAGATTGACGCGCTGCGCACTCTCTCCGCTGATCCGGTGCAGTACCTCGCCGTACCACGTTTCATTGCGTGCGTAACAATGACTCCCCTTCTGACGGTACTGACTGACATGGTCGGGGTTCTCGGCGGAGCCTTCATAGCATATTTCGGACTGAGCCTCACACCGTCAAAGTACTTCGAAAACATCATACAGTACGTTGCTCTCGCCGACCTCATGTCGGGACTCATTAAGTCGCTTTTCTTCGGCCTGATAATATCGGTAATATCGTGCTATCAGGGCTTCAACACCAGAGGAGGCGCAGAGGGAGTCGGACGCGCAACTATTTCCGCTGTTGTTTTTTCCTCAATGGCGATTCTCATATCAGATTATTTTTTGACATATTTCCTTACTCTTATCAACTTGTAGAAATTGAAAATGGGGGGGATAATGCCCTTGCGGGTCCCCGGCTTTCCCGGAAAAGCGAAACTGAAATAATAACTCAGCAAAAAACGGATCATGAAAAAGAATACCAATGAACGGCCCGCGCTTCTGAAGCATCTTAAAGAGAGCGGCATATCTAAAAACATAATCAATGCCTTTTCAGAGATTGACCAGGCGGAATTTTTCCCAAGGACTATCGATTTCGCTCCATACAGCCTCAAGCCCGTCTCAATCGGATGCGGCCAGAAAAGCGATGACCCTTTCATTCTCTCAAGAATGATACAGCTTCTTGAGCCTAAAAAGTCGTGGAAACTCCTTGAAATTGGTACCGGCTCAGGCTATTCGACAGCTCTTCTCTCGAAAATGGTAAAGGAAGTCATAACCATAGAGCTTAACGCCAATCTTGCTAAATCAACAAGAAAAAACCTTGTTGATAATGGCTTCTTTAATATCAGGATATTCGCAGGAGACGCGTCCGGCATCGACGATTCAGTGGGGAAATTTGACGGCTTAATTATTCACGCGGCATGCAGCCAGCGTCCAATGAAGCTGTTGGCCCTTCTGAAAAACGGGAGCCCGGCCGTGTTCCCCATGGGACCGACCTTCCAGCAGCAGATTGTACGCTACATTAACAGGCCCATAGATGAAGAGTCGCTGCGGAACTTTACATTTCACGAATTTTGCAATGTGGAGTCTATCAGAGGAAAGTACGGCTGGATTGACAGAGAATACCCGCCATCAGGCCCGGCAGATGAAGAACAGCCTGATCAATCGTCCTTATAGCAATATCTGCATCCCAGAATCAGAATGCGGCCTTCTCCCTTCTCTTCTACTCTGGATGCATAGAGCGGCTCGCTTTTAGAAAGCGTGGATCTGCAAAGGGGGCACATCCTTTCACCTGGCGGAATCGTAGCAATCGCGTGTTTTTTTACGGCTGAACCGGCACCTGATGTTTTACCTGCGGGAATTCTATTTTTTTTGGCAGCTTTTTCCTTCGGCCGGTTAACCAGCGAATAGATATAAAGGAAGACTGATACTCCCGCTATAAGCCCCGCGGAATAAAGAACAATGCTCATCGTTTTTTTCTCACTGCAAAGTTTATCATGACTGTCTCTCTGCCGGGAGGATCAAAGCTGTAATCGCTGTATATCCCGAGAATTTCAAAGCCCTCAGCATGCAGCATCCTGGTCATTTCCTTTATGGAGTATATCCTCTGCCAGTGTACTTCCGTGTGGGATGTCCCGTCAGGCTCCATAAAGTGTAAAGATGATTTTACATATCGTTTACGCGGGAAATATGTATTCTCCCATTCGATGACCCGGCCGCGCGTTTTATACACATTGATCTTGCCGTCAAAGTTGTTTCTGATATTAAATTCGGTCGTAATATCAAAAAGAAAAACTGATTTTTCATGCATAATATCCTTTACGCACTTAAGGACCCTGCGCACATCACGTTTTTTCAGAAAATAGTTCATCGTATCGTGAACAGAAAAAATGAAATCCGCTTTGATTTTCAGGCTGAAATCCGACATATCTGCACAGATGAGCCTGAAATTTCTGAAAGCCCTCGGCCTGGCAGCTCTCAGCATGTCTATAGAGCGGTCGATCCCAAATATTGTATAACCGTCCGTGGAGAACTTGGCGCCGAACTTTCCGGTTCCGCAGCCCAGCTCAACGATATTATGAGGTACCTGCACAAAGCGGTGCATGACCTCCTTTATGTGAGTGTACCAGCCCTGATAATCGACATGCCTGAGGATATAATCATAGCTTTCAGATAATATTGTGTAGGGATCTTTCATTATTCGTTCTACCGAGGATTATAGCCTTATCCGGCCGGGATAATATCTTTGTTTAACAAAAGGGCATAAAAGTCAATTTTTAATCAAGAAAGGCTTTAAAAGTCATTAGTCCGGCCCGTCATTTTCAGTAAAATAAAAAACCGCAGGCGTCTTTCAACCTGCGGTCGTAATTCAGCCTGAATATCCCGCTGGAACTTACTCGGCCTTTTTCATCTCTTTCTCGAGCTGTTTTCCAAGCTCTTCCATCCTTTTGGAGAAATCTTCAATGTCCTTTGACTGAGTGTTCCCCTTCATGTACTCCTGCATCATTTTGCTTGAAGAATCAACCGCCTTAGCGCATACAAGCGAGCTTATAAGAATGAGTACGGGAACAATCGCCAGCACTATCGAAACAACCCTGGCTGTGCCTTCTTTTCCCTCAAGGGCGTAAGTCACGCCGTTGTATAAAAGATAAAGCCCATACAGCGAAATAGCGCATGCAATCACAGCCCCCAGATAAAGGCTCAGAACCCCCAGAAGTCCGAGAAGGGCGCCTATTGGCGAAAGAACCATCATTGAAGCCACTACCCTTGTATTTGCTTCAAAATCGGTCGATCCATTGCTGATTGCCGAAACGATGAGCACAAGTACCGCGCCGATAAAAAGGCCGATTATGGCTCCGATCAAGCTGACAATAAACCCGAGAATTCCAACGGCGCTTCCCAGAAGACCGCCCATTGCTCCTACAGTTACCTGAGCTCCAGCAGCAACCGCTATCCATGTTATTGCGCCTGAAATTGCTCCGTAAATGAGAGCCTTAATAATTGGTTCACCAAAACCGCCTGTCTTCTCCATTGATGTAAAATACTGCTTCGGTTTGAGAAGTACAGCTTTAGAGTCTTCAATGAACTTGCCGAAGTTGAACACCTGTTCTGCCATAGAACTTCCTCCTGTAAATATTCTGTAATCATAAGCCGGAGCTTAGCCGGCAACAATGACAGCGTATTATAGTCAAACTGAAATTAAATGTCAAGGCATAAAGAACTCTTTTATATACAATGTTATTTTTATCTTCTGCCCATTTGTGCACTCCTGCTTCAACCTCCGTCTTGAATTATGTTGATTCAGCCGGACCACAAACACAAAAAAGAATAGAGCTAAATATATTTCCATTGGGTTTTCTATTTCTGATTGACTGTTTAAAAGCGCCGCCTTGTATTATAACCATGAAAAAGGTTCTCATCAAGCATAAGCAAATACTCAGCTCATCAGCTTTCAAGGCTGACCCTGAATTTCAGTTCTTTACTGAAGAATCTTCAGGGCCCTTTGACTATGCTATAACCTATATTCCATACAGCGGAAAAGAATCTGCCGGCCTTAACAGACATGCAGGCCGGGAATGTACCGTCATAGCGGTAGGAGATGCCGAAGATAAAAATGCCCAAAAAAGCCTGTTTGCCGCAGGAACAGCTCGATGCTTTCCGCTTGAATGCAGCAAAAGAATACCGGCGTATATATCAGCCCTTGAAAAAAAAAGATGCACAAATAAAAGATACGGAACTTTTCTGGCGCTTGAATCGCGTCCAAATGTTATCATGATACTGGAATCTATACTTGAATCATTCGGTTACGCGCTCGAAACCGCCCCCGGAACGAATGAATTTTTCTCAAAGATCGAAGGATCCGACATTGTATTCTCTGCGGCTGACCTCGGCGCCGGCTTTGACCTCAACGCTTTCATAAGAATGTCTCACGCGTCCCCCTCAATGAAGCGCATTCCGTTTATTGCCCACAAGGACATGGACAGCGGTATTTTTGTAAATGAAATGATTTCGGGATTGAACAGATTCACCAATTTCATTCTCGGCACAGACGAACTCTACAGCTTCATCCTTGACCTGTTATTCAGAAAGTCTGTGACAGACAAAATATCCAGGATTGTATCCACAGCTGATTACAAAAGCAATGAAAACCTGGCGGGCGCCCCCCTGCCCCACATATTCCATTCACTGAAAAACATCATATTCAGCGGAAAAAGCCCCATGCGTGACGAAAGCTTCGCCGGTCTGCTTGAATGCAGCTGCCGAATCAGCGAGGTGCTCATCCTGACTGAACCTCTCAGGTGGCTCGGCCCCGACACTCATTCCGGCGGAACGTGCGGAATCTGCTGAGACCATTATCCCCCCATAACATCTAAAAATTTGAACTTGACACATGCCATGATTAGATTGTAAAATATTGATAATAGAAGGAAGGAGAGTCCGATGGATTCAGGAAACATCAACATATCTGAAAATGACGTAAAGGTTGGCGAATTTCTTGTTCAGAACGGAATCATTACCTCCAGGCAGCTTGATGATGCCCTGGAGATGCAGAAGGACAATCCAACCCGCCTTGTTGGGGAGATACTTGTAACTCAGGGAATACTCACAAAGGAAGATATGATAATGGCCCTTGAGATGTTTCTCCTTGTAACTGAAAGGCCGATTAATCATGTCAACGAGTGGCTCGACCAGGAGGAGATAGATATGCTTATGAAAAGAATTTCATCAAAAGATGCTAAATCCAAATAATACTTGACAAAAACACCTTTATGACACACTATTGACCGTATGATTGAATTTGAAGATAAAATCTGTTTCGGCTGCGGTCAGGAAAATGAAAACGGCCTCAGGCTTGAGTTGAGCTTTGACGATGACACCAAAACAGCCTACGGCGAATTTACTGCCACCGAACTGTTCGAGGGCCCTCCCAATATTATTCATGCCGGTATAGTCGCCTCCATCCTTGATGAAACAATGATAACTGTTAATAAGTATATGGACAGTATGGCGATTACGAGCGAACTTACTATAAGGTATCTTCAGCCGGCATTTATACAGGAGAACCTCTACATCAGAGGCTGGTACGTAAAAAAAAGCAAGAGAGTCATCGAAAACCGCGCCGAGATTGAAAACGAGATGGGCAAAATCGTCGCGCGTGCCAAGGGCAAGTACATAGAGCTCGACGAACTACCCCAGCCGGAATAATAGATTAAGCAGAACATCCTGCCGAAGTGGTGGAATTGGTAGACGCAGCGGATTCAAAATCCGCCGGAGGAAACTCCATGAGGGTTCGATTCCCTCCTTCGGCACATATATTCAGGATGAAATCAATAAATTGTTTTACTCCAGCCAACCCTCTGAATTGAGGACACGCCGCATCCCTTAATCAACCCGGAATTTCCATGCAAGACCCGGCAAATTTCCTTGAAAAATACCGGCATCTGTAATCAATTTTTTCCTTTTTTGCTATTGATTCCTGAGCCATTACTTTTAAACGTGGTAACAGTATCTGTATCTATTGTACTTATATAAATACAGTTTTAGTCTGATTTATAATGAAGGTAAAAGAATGACAAATCCAGCTTTTGATCCCGAAAAAAACCTGAACGACCTGCTCAAGATGGACGCAGAGGAGGTTCAGCAAGACCCTGAAGAAACAGGGGATCATGCCGGTTCAGATTCGGTAAAAGGCACATACAAGTTCGATTTAAAACCGGAAGAGCTTGAGGCTTATCTCAACCGCTTTGTGGTGGGACAGGAAGACGCTGTTGAGATTATCGCGACAAAGGTATGCACACACTTCAGCAAGATGAAGCTCCAGGATTCCCTTACAGAAGAGGAGAAGCTTATAGGCAATATAAAAAGCAATATGCTTCTCATCGGCCCTACCGGTGTTGGTAAGACATATATTATCAAGCTCATAGCTTCAAAGTTAGGCGTTCCCTTTGTAAAGGCTGACGCGACCAAATTCAGCGAAACAGGTTATGTCGGCGGCGACGTTGAAGATCTGGTCAGAGAACTTGTCCATGAAGCGGAGGGTGACATAGGGAGAGCCGAATACGGTATTATATATATAGACGAAATTGACAAAATTGCTTCAACAAGCGGTCAGAGCGGGCCCGATGTCTCAAGGTCAGGCGTGCAGAGAAACCTTCTCAAGCTCATGGAAGACTCTGAAGTGGACCTGAAAACCCCTCATGACCTGGCCTCACAGGTCGAAGCGGCAATGGAGGCTCAGAAGACCGGCCGTGTTACAAGAAAAAAGATTAGTACAAAGAACATTCTCTTTATCGTATCCGGGGCTTTCCAGGGCCTTACTGAAATCATCGGAAGAAGGCTTAACAGGCAGGCAATAGGCTTTGAGAAGGAGAGAACACCCGAGTCACAGAAATCAAACAGCCTGAAGCTTGTCAAAACAGAGGACTTTATTCAGTACGGCTTCGAGTCTGAGTTCATAGGAAGACTTCCCGTTCACGTTGTTCTCAACGAACTCGACGCTGAAGGCCTTTACAAGATACTTAAAAACAAAAACAGCTCGGTCATACTGGGGAAGAAGCTCGATTTTCTCTCATACGGCATCAAGCTCAGCTTTAGCCCGGATTCACTGAAGGTGCTCGCGGAAAGGGCCTATCAGGAAAAAACAGGAGCCCGGGGTCTGCTCAGCGTCTTTGAAGAGCTGCTTATCCGTTTCGAAAAGAAACTGCCGTCGACTGATATTAAAGAGCTACACGTTGACAATAATCTCATTAAAGAACCGGCCGAAACACTGAAACAGCTCCTTCTCACAGACGGGATTAAGTCCTTTCAGGAGGAGTTTATGGTTGAGCATGGAACCTTTCTTGATTTCACGCCAGAGGCTTCGGCTGAAATCGGAAAGATTGCCGGTGAAAAAAAACTCGATATAAAGAAGCTCTGTAAATCGCTATTTGCGGACTATTATCACGGGATGAGGCTTATGAACCTTGAAAGCTTCACGATCAATCAGGAGGCCGTAAAAAACCCTCAGGATTACATCAATAACTATATTAAACTCAACTATAGCAGGGAGCCTGAACACAGCTGAATCCGCATGAAAAGAAAGAACCTCTCAAGCGCTGAGAAAAAGCTCATCGATAAGAACCGAAGGACTGTCGGGAAGGCTGTCAACAGGTATAACCTTATCACGGAAGGAGACAGGATTGCCGTCGGGATTTCCGGGGGGAAGGACTCCTATGTTTTGTTTGAAACTCTTGCTGAAAGGCTCAGGTTCTTACCGATTAAATATGAGATTTTTCCTGTACACATAGGGATAAATGAGATACCCTACTCGCTTGATGAAGACTACGTCTCAGGCCTCTGCGAATCTATGGGACTCAAGTTCCATCTAAGGCGAATCTCTGTTAACTTCGATAAACCGGAAAAGAGCGGGACTAATCCGTGCTTTTACTGCTCGTGGAACAGAAGAAAAGAGCTTTTTAATTTTTGCAGGGAAAATAATTGCAACAAGCTTGCTCTGGGACATCACATGGATGATGCAATCGAGACCCTTTTATTAAACATGATTTACCAGGGGGCAATTTCATCAATGCCTGCTGAGCTCAGCCTGTTTGAGGGTGAAGTAAAGATAATCAGGCCCCTCATTCTGCTGAGTGAAGATCTGATTGCCCGGCAAGCTGAAGCAAGACAATATCCCCCGCAAAAAAAAATGTGCCCTTTTGCGGAAAGCTCAGGACGTAATTCCGTTAAAGCAATAATCAGGGAAATGGAAAAGCTCAACCCCATGGCCCGCAATTCAATGTTCAGCGCCATGTCAAATATACACGGTGAATACCTTCCCGCTGAAGCAGGGAAGCAGATACTGCCGAAAGAAAAGTATTGAAAAATTTTTACCCTTGATTTATTTGTCATTTTTTATTCGGAGAAATATCATGAAAAACAAAGACGGATTTACAGCGGACGAAATTTTTACTAAAAACACAGGCCGGGCCTACAACGACTTTATTATACTGCCGGGATTCATTGATTTCGGCACAGACGAAGTTGTCCTCGACACTAAAATTACAAGAAATATTACGCTCAAGAGCCCGCTTGTCTCAAGCCCTATGGATACCGTTACTGAGGCCGAAATGGCAATCGGACTCGCTCTGATGGGCGGAATTGGAATTATTCACTACAACAACACCATCGAACAACAGAGCGATCTGGTTAAAAAGGTAAAGAGGTATGAAAACGGCTTTATCAACGATCCGATGGTGCTGTCTCCGTCTCATACCATTAAAGACATCGACGACATCAAGAGTAAATACGGTTTCGCCGGCATTCCGATAACAGAGAACGGCAAATTAAATTCAAAGCTTGTCGGTATTGTCACAAACAGGGACATCGACTTCGAAACAGACCGGAGCAGGCCTCTCTCTCAGGTAATGACGACGGATCTTCTCACATCGCACAAAGGCATTTCTCTGAATGAAGCCAACAATATCCTCAAGGAGTCCAAAAAAGGCAAACTCCCGATAATCGACAATGAGGGAAGGCTCGTCGCACTGATGAGCAGAAACGACCTTCTCAAAAACCGTGAATATCCCTCTGCCTCCAAGGACAACAGAAAACAGCTTGTAGTCGGCGCCGCAATTTCCACCAAGGAAGAGGACAAGGAACGCCTTGCCGCTCTTGTAGCTGCCGGTGTTAATCTCGTGGTCATCGATTCCGCACAGGGAAACTCTGTCTTTCAGATCGATATGATTAAACATATAAAGAAAAACTATCCCGAAATAGATATTATCGGAGGCAACGTCGTTACAGAGGAACAGAGCAAAAACCTCATTGAGGCCGGAGCCGACGCGCTCAGAATCGGCATGGGGCCGGGTTCAATCTGCACGACACAGACAACCATGTCTGTCGGAAGGGCCCAGGCAACCGCAGTTTACCGTACGGCAAACTTTGCCGCGAAACACGGTGTTCCGGTTATCGCGGACGGAGGCGTATCCACTATCGGACACATCTCCAAGGCCCTTTCTCTCGGAGCCTCAGCTGTTATGATGGGTTCAATGTTCGCAGGAACCCATGAGGCCCCGGGCGAATACTTCTACGAAAACGGGATAAGGCTGAAAAGATACAGGGGAATGGCCTCGCAGGAGGCGATGGAGATGGGCGGCAACAAGCGCTACTTCGCTGAAGAAGCCAAGATTATAGTTGCTCAGGGTGTTTCAGGAGCTGTTGTGGATAAAGGCTCACTGTTCGACTATGTCCCCTACCTGCTTCAGGGACTTAGACACTCTTTTCAGGACATGGGAACGAAAAGCATCGAAATGCTTCATCAAAAGCTGCGATCAGGAGACCTCAGGTTTGAGCTCAGATCCCCGTCTGCTCAGCTTGAAGGCCATGTGCATGACATGTACTCATACAAAGAACCCAAATACATGTAACTTTCTGTACGGCAGCCCATTTCCGGCTGCCGTTATAACCTCACACCGGCTGCAGCCAATATGGAACAGACAGATATAACAGAAACAGACCATCCAGGATTTATGAGGATAGCGCTTAACGAGGCTGAAAAATCGCGCGACCTCGACGAAATTCCTGTAGGCGCTGTCATTGTTTCAGAAGGGGAAGTTATTTCCGCCGCGGGGAATAGAAACCGTATTGAGAATAACCCTGTCAGACACGCGGAGATCACAGCTATTGAAGAAGCCTGCCGGGTTCTCGGAAACGAGAGGCTTACAGGCTGCGACATGTACGTGACCAAGGAACCCTGCTGTATGTGCGCCGGTGCGATTGTCCATGCCAGAATCAGAAGGGTTTTCATAGGAGCAAGAGATATTAAATATGGAGCCTGCGGAACCGTGCTCAACGTATGCGGCAACGTACTACTGAATCACGTTCCGGAGATTCACTTTGGATTTCTTCAGCAGGAAACAGCTGATATAATAAAGCGTTTTTTCCAGGAAAAAAGATCTAAAAATAGATGAATAGTCTACTTGTTCTTCCTGAACAGGCGCAGCCCCTTCTTCTCGGGCTGGATGGGACAGCCGACGACCTTACCGTTTGATATGACACGGTGAGTCATCTCATCACGGTAACGGCAGAGTACCGAATCTGAAAGAAGCTCAACATGTGCTTCACATTTTACGCAATCTTCAACTTTCATTATTTTCCAGGCAAGATTATGAATTTATACCGCAGCTTGCACTTTGGTGCGAACAGCAATTTATTCTTTCTTTTAGAATTCCATGAAAGAAGGCATTGAGGCAATCGGCTGTCAATCAATGAAGAAAACAGCGTCAACATGCCTGAATATCTTAATCAGGAACTCGTATTTACTAATATTAGCCCATAGCTTCAGAGGTAAAGAATATTTTACCTGATTACTGTAAAATTTTGTAACCATTATCACATTTGCGGGTCATAATAAATAAGAGAACAGAGTTTTTTTCAATAATCCTCCATACTGGCAGGGGCCCGGTTAGCGCCGGGCTTTCTGTTGTTCAGATCACCCTTTTAGAATTCCAGCTTTTTTACGTTTGACAGCAACAATACGTCTTCTGTAATCAGCATAACTGACACGTGTATCTGCCCTGCAGAACGTCCAGCTTAACAGGCGCCAGAATCAGGCGCCTAAGATTCACTTTTTATTGTATTTAGAATGATAAAGATACTAAAACCTACAGATGAAAATATTACTTTAGCCTCGGGAATAATAAAGTCCGGCGGTCTCGCGGCCTTCCCCACGGAGACCGTTTACGGCCTTGGGGCAGACGTCTTTTCCCGGAGAGGCATCGCAGGGATATTTGAGGCAAAAAACAGGCCCTTTTTCGATCCGCTTATTTGCCATATTTCCAGCCTTGAGGAAGTCCAGAGACTTTCCTCTGAATTCCCGCCTGAAGCCATAATGCTCGCAGAGAGATTCTGGCCAGGCCCACTGACACTCGTGCTGCCCAGACATACCGATGTGCCTGACATTGTAACATCAGGCCTCCCTACGGTAGCAGTAAGAATGCCGGCCCATGATGTTGCACTCAGGCTCATAAAGAAGTGCGGCACACCCCTTGCCGCTCCAAGCGCCAACCCGTTCGGCTGTCTGAGTCCGACGACAGCGGCACATGTTGCAGAGGCGCTTGACGGTAAAATTGAGGTTGTTATAGACGGCGGTCCATGCCCGGTGGGAGTTGAATCCACCATTGTGAAGGCCGATAAAACAGGTATATTTTTGCTCAGGCCCGGCGGCATCTCTGTAGAGGAGATTGAAGCAGCGACAGGATTGAAGGTGCTGACCCCCAATGCATCAGAAACACCTGAGGCTCCCGGCCAACTACCCTATCACTATTCGCCCATGACGCCATTAAGGCTGGTAAAAAAGATTACCGGGGATATGCTTTCAATAAAGGACGCGGCATTTCTTTTCTTCACAAAGCCCGTTGACATAACAGCAGGAATCACAGCAAATACCGGATTCCTTTCACAAGGCGGAGACCTCAGGGAGGCAGCTTCAGCTGTTTTCTCTGAGCTTCACCGACTTGACTCCTTGCGGCCTTCTGTTATAATCGCCGAAGAGGTCCCGGCTGAAGGTCTCGGTCTGGCTATTATGGACAGGCTAATCAAGGCCTCCAAAAGGACTTCACCCCAGAGCTGATAAAGGTTACTGCTGACAGTTTCCCTTTATTAAACGATCAAAGCCAGGATTTACTTAATGAATAAGCCCTTATTTATCACATTTGAAGGAATTGACGGGTCAGGGAAAAGCACACAGGCAGAGATGTTTTACCGGTATCTGAGAGAGCACGGCGCTGATTCGATATTTCTCCGGGAACCTACTTCGAGCCAGTGGGGCAAATCGATAAGAGCGGCGCTGGCTCATGACAGAGCGCCCCGCCTTGAACAGATGATGGAGCTTTTTCTGAAAGACAGAGAATTCGACGTCAAGACAAATATTATGCCTGCTCTGCAAAAGGGTGTCACCGTAGTCATGGACCGATATTATCACTCCAACGCAGCGTATCAGGGTGCAATGGGCTTCCCGCCTTTAGAAATAATCGACCTTAACCTTCGAAACAGATTTCCCATACCCGACCGCGTCTATCTTATCGACGTTGACACAGAAGTCTCAATGGAGCGGATAAGGAAGAGATCTGACGGCGTTTCTGATTCCTTTGAAAAGGCGGACTTTCTTCGCGCAGTAAGGGAGATATATCTTTCCCTCGCGGACGAGAGTTTTTTTGTCATTAATGGTTCTGACAGCATTGAAAGCGTACACGCTAAAATTGTAGAGGATTATACTGCGGGCTTTATCCGCCCGAAAAACTAATAGCCGCAGACCGGCTTCTCTTTTATTGAGGTAGATATTGATGAAATGCAAACCGCTTGCTATAGGTATCATGATATTGCCGGCATTGCTGTTCATGCCGAAACTTCTACTGTCCAGTACTATCCACGACCCATTTGTCATACCGGGCTCACCGACTTCGGCCGCTTATCAGGAATCGGGAGCGTTCTCGTCTCTTCTCAATCCGGCTCTGCCGGGGCCGTCGCCGGTTAACGGCGCCGCCTACAGCGCGGCATTTTCAGGGGATATGAAAGATGCCAATCATCACTTTCTTCTGAGGATTTTAGGCTTTTCGTTCCACTACTCGCGCACAGAACAACTTTACCCATACAACGACAGAGCCGTCGAGGCATCGTCGAACCTGTTCAGCCTCGGGAGGGGCTTCTTTCTCAACCGGGCCTTTGGCTTCGGCGCCGGTTTCTCATTCGCGGCAGGAGGACCTTCTGAATACTCGGGCTACCGGTCATTAACTGCCGGCATGCTTTTCAGGCCATTGGAAAGCCTCTCTCTCGGATACGCGTACAGTTCGCCAGATACAGGCAGCCCTGAACTCAAGGCCGAAAAGAAGCACACTCTCTCTGCAGCGCTTAAAACATTCAACGGCAGGGTGGTCCTGGGAGCCGACGCGGTATTTCTCGGCGGTCATGACAATCCCGATATGTTTTATCACACAAGACTGCTTCTTCCCTGGAACGTCTCACTCGCTTTAAAAACCGACTCGGATTTCAACTTCTCTTTCGGTCTTTCCGCACCCATAGTTTTCCGCGGCAGCAGCGTCTCCACTCTCACATCTTCTTACCGTTACTCTGAAGGAACTCCAGCGCCGCTGCATTCTATCGGGGTTGAGATGACTTTCGACAACAATCCGGGAGCGCTGACTTTTGCTTCGAACAATACCTTTCTCAGAATCAGGCTCACCGGTGAGATGGAAGAAGCCCCTTCTCAAGGTATCTTTGAGAACCGTGTAATGTCTTTCCACGCCGCCGCGGCGGCCATCAGAAGAGCAGCAGACGATGCTTCAATCAGCGGAATCGTCATATTCGCCTCGGGAGATGCTCCGTCATTCGGACAAAGCTGTGAGCTTGCCGAAGGTCTTGACTATTTCCAGAGCAGAGGCAAAAAGCTTTATTCATATATATCCGCGCCTTCAAACAGAGCCTACTATATATGCTGCAAGTCTGACAGGATTCTTGTCGATCCGGATTCTCCATTTTCACTTAACGCCCTTTCTGCCAATGTCTACTTTCTCAAAGGCCTGCTTGAAAATGCCGGCGCCCGCTTCCATGTTTTCAGACAGGGTAAGTACAAATCAGCCTTTGAACCCCTTACTCTTGAACGGATGTCAGAACCGGCAAGAGAAAATCTAACTTCTCTTCTTGAGAATATTAACACTCAATACGTAAAACGCATTTCTGAAGGCAGAAACAGGCCGCATCATGAGATTGAATCGCTCTTCGCCTCAGGCTATATCTCACCGGAGGAAGCTGTTAAGGCAGGTTTTGCCGACAGCGTCTCTCACCCTGAAGATTACTTCAACTCGTTTGACACCAGCCCCGTTATAATTGACATTGAGGATTATGCAGCTGAGGTTCAAAGCCCGAAGGCCTGGGGATTCGGTAAAACAATCGCGGTGATATGCCTCACTGGATCAATAGTAAACGGGAAGGCATCTCCATTCTCATCATCTACCGGCGCTGAAGATTTCAGGAAAAGCCTCGAAGCCGCGTTCTCCAACCCGGCTGTAAAGGCCGCCGTTATACGCGTTGACTCGGGTGGCGGTTCGGCCTCGGCCTCAAATGAAATGCTTCGTGATATTTTACGTCTCAAAAAAAGTACCGGGAAACCGGTAGTCTTCTCGTTCGGCAATACCGCAGCCTCCGGCGGTTATCTTGTCGCCTGCACCGGCGACAGGGTTTTCGCCAGCCCGGTTTCTGTAACAGGTTCAATAGGCGTAATATCGGGCAAACTCGACCTCAACGAGCTGTATAGTCGCGCGGGCATAAACAAGGAGACCTTCAAGCTTAGCCCCTTTGCCGATATGTATTCTGAATCAAGGGGGCTAAGCGTCGCAGAAGCCCGCAATATACAGAAATCCGTCGACTTTATATATGAACGATTCACAAAACTCGTTTCTGAGGCGAGAGATATTCCGGAAAACAAAATTGATGCGATAGCCGGAGGACGGGTATTCAGCGGAAGTCAGGCATTAAAAGCCGGCCTGATCGATGAACATGGAGGCCTGACCGCCTCTGTGGCATACGCTGCATCACTTGCTCAAACTGGCCCCGGCTTTGAAGTAAGAATATGGCCGGAAAAAACATCGCTTGAACTCACAGGCTTCATTATGCCGGGAGCGTTTAAAGGCAGCAAAGAACTCATCCGTCTAATTGAAAAAACATCCTCTGATTTCAAGCTGCTCGGGGAAGGCACAATCACAATGATGCCCTATCTTATTGAAATCAAGTGATGAAATACCGGGAGCTGAGCGGAGACATGCGCTGCATTACGTCTCTATTTAATTTCAATCTTCTCTCCCAGATGCCGGGGCTCCTTAGCAAGGATAAAAACATCAAGCACGGCCTTAAACCTGGCAAGGTACTCCCTTAATCCAGTCCTTACCGATTCCGGAAAATCCACTTCTTCCGCGTTGAAAGCAATTGCCTTTATTCCATTTCGACGGGCAATAAAGACCGCCCTCTCATTATGAAACTTCTGCGAAATAACAGTGAACTTTTCCTGACCAAACACTCGGCTGCACCTTATAACAGAATCAAGAGTCCTCAGGCCCGCGAAATCCTGAATAATCGCCCTTTCAGGGATTCCCACTTTAAGCAGGGCCTCCTTCATCTTCCTGGGCTCATTGTAGTACATTTCCCTGTTATCACCGCTTGCTATAACATACCTTATCTTGCCCTCTTTATAGAGATCGGCCGCGGCCTGAATTCTGTTTTCAAAATAAGGATTCCGTATCCCGGTTTTAAGAAACTGGCTTGTGCCCAGCAGAAGGCCTACGCGGTTGTTTGGAATAGACGAAATTTCATCGTAAAGATACTGCCGGGAAGCCAGGCTTATCCACAGGTCGAAAACAATGATTACGAGAAGCAGCGCCGTAAGGGCTGCTCCTGATATTTTTAATACTTTTATCAATGCATTTTTCATTATTTTATCACGGTTTGAATAATGAAATTCACACATGTCATGTCAAGTTAAAAAGGGAAGGTATAGGCCTTCCCTTTTTTGCATCACAAACAGTGTTTTAATTATCCGATAGCGAGCTTGCCTCTTTCATGGGTCCTTATTCTGATACAGTCTTCCATGTTAAATATGAATATCTTACCATCTCCGATTTCACCTTCACCCGCTCCCTTTTCAATAGCTTCAATTGTTTTCTCAAGAAACTCATTGTTAACAGCGATTTCTATCTTCACCTTGTGAAGCAGATTGCTTACTTCCTTGAGCCCTCTGTAGACTTCTGTCACACCCTTCTGCCGGCCGCATCCAAGCACCTCTGAAACCGTCATCAGGTGGACCTGAACTTTGTCAAGTTCAGCCTTCACATCTTCAAGCTTGTGAGGCCTTATTACAGCTATAACATATTTCATATTTAATCTCCTGTCAGTCTATTAATGTGTATCCAGCTTCCCGGTGCTGTGACAAATCAAGGCCGAGCTGTTCATCTCTGACTTCGACCCTCATCCCAGTGATCATATCCACTATTTTGTAGATGATTACAGTTCCGACCGCGGCGAAAACTATAGCGACACCGGCCGCGAGAATCTGAATGCCAAACTGATGAAGATTACCGTTTATAAGCCCGTCAACTCCGCCCACAGATTTATCTGCAAATACTCCGGTAGCTACGGCGCCGAAAATTCCAGCTACGCCGTGAACTCCAAAGACATCCAGCGAATCATCATATCCGAACTTTTTCTTAACAACTGAGACAAAGAAGAAACCGCAGAGGCTTCCGCCAATTCCAATGAAAATAGATGAAACCGGGGTTACAAATCCGGCAGCCGGAGTTACTGCAACGAGCCCCGCAACGATTCCAGTAATAACTCCGAGGACAGTCGGCTTTGAATGCACCGCCCAGTCAATAATCATCCATGACACTGCACCGGCTGCTGCCGCTGTATTTGTATTAACAAATGCCGAAACTGTTTGTACCGAGACACCGAGAGCGCTGCCGGCGTTGAATCCGAACCAGCCGAACCACAGGAATCCTGCTCCGAGTACTGAAAGCGGAAGGTTGTGAGGCGAACTTCCCATACCGCACCCCCTTCTTTTCCCGAGCATAAGGGACATGACAAGCGCCGTAACACCTGCGGTAATATGTATTACTGTACCTCCAGCAAAGTCAAGCGCACCGAGCTTGTAAAGCCATCCTTCCGGAGACCAGACCATGTGAGCCATAGGATCATAGATTAATGTTGTCCACAGAATTACGAATAACAGAAAGCCGGAAAACTTAATCCGTTCAACAAAAGCCCCCACGATGAGTGCCGGCGTAATTACCGCAAACATCATTTGAAACATCATAAATAGCTGGTGAGGGATAGTCTGTCCTTCAAGAGGCTGCATTCCCACTCCCTTAAGAGCAAGATGGTTGAGGCCGCCTATCACACCTCCGATATCAGATCCGAAAGAAAGGCTGTATCCAAAAAGGACCCATTGTAAAGAGACGACACCGAGAATAACCATCGTCTGCATAAGCACCGACAGTATATTTTTTTTTCGGACAAGGCCGCCGTAAAAGAAAGCAAGTGTCGGCGTCATAATCATTACAAGCGACGTTGCAACGAGCATCCACGCCGTATCTACATAGTTTATCATCAATAGCCTCCGCTTATGTTTTATAAAGCGGATATGTTTTTATGTAAACACTGTCAAGATTGGAATCTTCGCCGGGCCTGTTTATTGCGGGAATTTAACAGCGATGTAACACATTAAAAAAACGGAGCGTTCTCTGTTACGATTGTGTAAATTTATGGGGGATAATGGAGACACGCGTTGGCATTGTATTTTCACTGTCTAATCAGAGCTGACGGTGTACAAAGCCCGCAGGTTGATTACTATATTAGTATATTTACAGCTCGGCTGTTATTAACCGCGCAAACATCCATTATCAGCTGAAAGCAGTTCGGCTATCAACAGCGCCATTTCGAGGCTCTGTGAACAATTTAACCTGGGGTCACAGAAGCTCTGATAGTTTGTGGCAAGGTCTGAATGGCTTATTCCTGATGATCCGCCTACGCATTCTGTTACATCGTCTCCGGTCAGTTCGAAGTGTACTCCTGCCAGCCTGAGGCCTGTTTCACTGTGTATTCTGAAGGATGAGCTCAGTTCAGACATTATTCTGTTGAAATCCCTTGTCTTGATGCACTCGTCCGTGCTGTATATATTCCCGTGCATTGGATCGCAGCTATATGTAATTCTGAGATTTGACTTTGACAGATGCTTAAGAATCCCGGGCAGCCTCTCGGCAACAAGATTATCTCCCATTCTGGTTATCAGTGTAATACGTCCGTCTTCATTCGAAGGATTAAGCCTGCCAATTAGCTCCTCCAGCTCATGCGGATCAGCGTCAGGCCCTGCCTTTATTCCGATAGGATTGGCAATTCCCCTGAAGTACTCGGCATGGGCGCCATCAATCTGTCTTGTCCTTTCGCCTATCCAGAGCATATGTGCTCCGGCATTGTACCATCTTCCCGACCCCGCATCGAACCTGGTCATAGCCTCTTCGTACTCCAGGACAAGCCCTTCATGTGAGGTGTAAAACTCTGCCCTTGCGACAATGTCAGGATTGAGCCCTCCGAAGGATTCCATAAAACTCACAGCGTCAACAATACCGTTCACAATTCTGCTGTAGCGGGGCCATGCATCGGATTCTTCTATTGAGTGCAGGTTCCACGAATACGGGTTATGGAGATCAGCAAATCCGCTCTCAAGAAGCCCCCTGATATAGTTAAGCGTCGCCGATGAGTGAAAATATGCGCTTACCAGTCTTTCAGGATCAGGGCTTCGCCCTTCAGCGGTCTGGACATGAGAATTTACGGCATCCCCTTTATATGACGACAGCTCGCCAAAAGGCGTTTTTTCTGTCGGCTGCGAACGCGGTTTGGAGTACTGTCCGGCAATTCTGCCAAGCCTTATCACCGGTTTTCTGGCCCCAAACGTCAGGATGAGGCTCATTTGGAGCATAATCTTAATCTTGTTTGCGATTAAGTCCGCTTCGCAATCTTCAAATCGTTCAGCACAGTCACCGCCCTGCAGAATGAAGGACTTCCCGGCTGATGCTGCCGCTGTCAGGCCTTTGAGCCTGTCTATTTCCGCGGGAAGGACAAGAGGCGGAAGTTTCTCCAGCTTTGCCCTCACCCCGGCAAGAGAACCGGAATCAACATAGGCGGGCTGCTGGAGAGCCGGAAACTCTCTCCAGCTCTCACGTGCCCATTTGTTCAAATTCATTCGTCAGCTTTTCTTTGAGGTTTTTTTAGATGAAGCTTTCTTAGAGGCTGTTTTTTTTACAGCCGGCTTTTTAGCAGACGTCTTTTTTGCTGAAGCTTTTTTCGCAGCAGGTTTTTTAGCCGGGGCTTTTTTCACCGCAGGTTTTTTAGCAGCTGCTTTTTTTGAAGCCGCCTTCTTTGCGGAAGCCTTTTTTACGGCTGGTTTTTTTGCAGCTGCCGCCTTCTTAGTTGAAGCCTTTTTTGCAGCTGCCTTCTTAACCGCAGGCTTTTTACCCTCATCAGCAGCAGGGACTTCCTTCATCTGGTGTGCCGCAGAGGTTCCTTCCTGAACCTGTCCGCAGCCCGATTTCTGAGCGAGCTTTTCCTGAAACCAGTCAGTAATTTTTTTTAACACAGCACTTCTCTCCTTTTGAATTTCATTTAATGTTTCGTGAAAAAGACAATCGTATATAACCAGTTCGCTGTCCGGAAAAACTACTTTTCGGACAACCTCTTCACTTCCTCTGTAATCTGCAACCGCATCTTCCCTCCCGTGCACAATCAGAAGAGGAATGGCCAGAGCCCCCGCCCTGTCAAGACATTCTCTTGCTTTTTTATTGATAAGGCTGGCAAGTCTGAAAGAAACGCGGTTGTGAACGAGATAATCATTTTCAAAGATATCAATTGCCTCTTCATCGTGAGTCAACTCTGAAGGTTTTATCCTGTTTGAAACAGTGACAAAAGGAAGAAGCGATGACATGGACGATATAATTCTCTTATGAAAGAACCCGCTGGCTTTTAAAGGCCGAAAGGGCGGCGAAGATAGAACAAGACCCTGAAACAAGTCAGGATGATCAAGCGCATAGATAAAGGCTACAAGAGCCCCGAGGCTATGCCCGAAAAGAAATAGCGGCCGATCAGGATGGGATTCACTCGCTCTTTTAATAACATCAGTCAGAGAGTCATGGTAGACTGAAAGATTTGATGCGTGCCCTCTTCTCCCGGTTGATTTCCCGTGACCCGGAAGATCAAAGCTGTACACAGACATACCGATAGAACCCAGACTGTCCGTTAAACGGGTGTATCTGCCTGAATGTTCCCCAAGACCGTGCACTATAAAAACCAGGGCTTTGGGATTTCTTACAGAAGAGCTGCGGAGAAAGAGCCTCTTCCTGCCGCGGCCTAAAAATTCTTCTGAATTATGAAGATTAACAGTCATGTGCTCTCCGAAAAAACATATCACTGTGATTATAATAGCAAAATAATTCACAGTGTCCATCAAAATATAATTTTCGCGTCAATAATTATTACTTCAATTATTACTTCGTCTAATTAATAGTATCCAGGGTATCATATTTTCGAAAAAGGTACAACTGGAATTTTTATTCCGTAATAACGCACTGGAAAATAATTACTTTCACTTCCCATTAAACTCGTCCGTTTCCTGCCATTTGCATTTGGAAAAAACGTTGAAGCGCTTTCAAGATAATATCTTGAAGTTTTGTTTAATCCCAACACCTCAAAGCCCCTTGATATATTCCTCAGCAGTCCGGGGGCCTCGATTCCGGTTGGATTCATAGAAAAAGCAGCTGTCAGCATCTTCAATCCCTCAGCAGCTGTATTACGGCGGCTGATGAGGTTCCCGCCTTCCGAGTTGAGCCTATCATAATCCCCTTTCTTTATCATTCTACTAAACCTGAAAAAGTAAAGGGGACTCGAATGCCCTTCTATATTTTTAAAAGAAATGTTAAGCCTGTGTTCTCCAGGATAGATTCGCCCCCCCGGATCAACAAGATACTTACCTTCGCCGCGTTTTACGAATGAGACTGGAACATCATTAATCGTAACTTTCATGCTTCCGGGCATAATACGGCTGTCTTTGATTCCGGTATCTGTTTTTATCACATAGGCAGGGCCGCCGGACTTTCGTCCTCCATTATATGCGATGACGGCCGAAGGCATGCCTTTTATAAAGTACAAGGATATTGCACGAAAGTAAGCCTCCGCTTCACGTTGATTGAAATCCCTGTCAGCAAGCTTTTCACAGAAGCGATCATCCGAAAAAAAGCCGGCTTCTCCTATAATTCCCGGACATACATCGTAGGTTTCACGAAGAAGCATTGTTCCTGTTTCGTTGAAAACAGCAAAGTCTGAAACGACTTGCCCGCTGACTCCCAGAAGCTTTTCAAACTCCGCGAGCAATGCTTCAGCCATATCAAAGCTTACCGGAGATATACCAGCCGATCCCCTGATGAACACAAGAGGATAATTGACTCCGTCGGCGGCTCTTCGTGTTCCGTTATGATGAACACTGACAAGGATATCCGGTGAAGCGGCTCTGACCATTTCAGCTCTCTGCTTAAGAGTGATATCTTCATCTTTTGTTCTCGACATAACGACATCAACACCGGCCCTTGAAAGCATATCAGACAAAATAAGTGAAACACTCAGATTTATTTCCTCTTCTGTTATTCCGTTCGGTGCAACCCTGAAAGCGTCGGATTTCCCCTTTCCGCCATGTCCCGGATCAATATATATCTTTTTATCTGCCAGATGCCCGTGATCCTCCGGTTTTATATCTCCGTTGTAGACATATTTGCCCGGCAGACGGTCCTCCCTGCACCCAAAGGAAATGATGCTTAACAGAATAAATGCCAGAATAATATTCACCTTATGAAACTGAAATAGGACCATCGGCTCTCCCTGCAACAAACTGTTTGATTATTTCATTATCAGAATCTTCAAGCGATGCCGGAGGGCCCGCGTGTATTACCTGGCCTTCGTATACCATAGCAATTCTGTCCGCAATCTTTTTCGCCGATTCAATATCGTGAGTAACGACTATGGAAGTTACGCCATGCCTTTCCCGCGTTTCAAGAATAAGCCTGTCAACCGACCCGGCTGTAATCGGATCTACTCCGGTTGTCGGCTCATCATAGAGCATTATCGAAGGCTTTACCGCAAGGGCCCTTGCTAGCCCCACACGTTTCTGCATCCCCCCGGAAAGAGCGGAAGGCATTCTGTCAGCAATATCGGGAAGCCCTACACTTTCAAGAAGCTCTTTGACTGTGGATGAAACTTTATCCTCCGATTCACCTCTCCTTCTCAGGCCAAAAGCCACATTGTCGTAGACATTCATTGAGTCAAAAAGCGCAGCTCCCTGAAACAGAATGCCTATCTGAGCAAGCAGTTCACCAAGATCTACCGGGGACTGCTCTGAGTAGGCCCTGCCGTCTATCAGTATATCTCCGCTGTCCGGAGAAAGAAGTCCTGCTATATGTTTCATGATAACAGATTTTCCAGTTCCGCTTTTACCGATTACGCAGAGAATCTCACCTTCATATATATTAAGATCAAGTCCGGCGAGAACCTGCTTTTCGCCGAAGGATTTACACAGTTTTCTTATTTCTATCCTGGTTTTCATAAGCGGTAAATAGTAGCCGGCCGGGCCGGGGATGTCTATTACAAAATAATCTCTTGACCCTTTGTAACGCTTATATTATGCGGAAAAGCATTGCAGATGAAATACTGTGCCTTATTCGCCTTCGACAGCTGAACAATTAATAGCCTGTGCGGCCAAACAGCTTATACGATCAGAACTCTGTAAGCGTTTTTTCCGCTTATCACAGAGTTGTTTAACTGCAGAAGACCCTTGAAACGAGATAAAATGGTAATACATCAGCCAACCGCTATAAGCCCTGAATCGCCATGTCCATACATTGATGGTCAGAGAGCCCGATATGAATACTTTTTTGCATCAGAGGTGGGGGCTATTGAGCTTGAAAACCTTTTCTCCGAAGGATGGAGAAAGTTCGGCATGTACTTCTTCAGGCCGAAATGCCCGTCATGCGTCAGCTGTATTCCGCTGCGAATTAAAACCGCCGAATTGAGACTCAGCAAAAGCCAGAGAAGAGTAATGAAAAGGTCAGCCTCGGTAGAGATTGAGCTGAGAAGCCTTGAGTATTCAGATGAAATCTATGAAGTCTACCGGGCCCACTCACTCGCCAAATTCGGATCTGCATCCGAACCCGAAGAGTTTAACGCCTCCTTCTGCACGCCATCCTGCCCCTCAGCGATATCGGTTTATAGAGTGGCAGGCAAAATCATTGGAGCTGGTTTTATCGATTTTACTTCGAAAGGCCTGAGCAGTGTTTACTTTTGTTACTACCCTGAGTTTTCCGGATACAGCCCCGGGACTTACAGCGCTATAGCTGAAACCAGACTCGCTGCCTCTCTGGGGCTGAGCTATTACTACCTCGGTTACTATGTCAAAGGGAACAGAAGCCTTGAGTACAAAAACAGATTTCACCCGAACGAAAAGCTGGTCCATTCAGCCGGGAAGTGGCTGTCTGAATGAACTCCTGTCAAACGAGCCCCCTCAGCCTGAATATTTCACGTCCTTCGTATTTACCGGCAGGAAGAAAACTTCTCTCAAGCCCCTGAGGTATGTAGCCGCGCGCATCCTCAGTCAGATACATGCCTCCGGGATCAGCAAACTTCTGTCCCAGATGAAAGATTGAGTTTATTGAATCAGAGACTATTTCCCCGGTTTCCCCTCTCGAATGATAAACTGTGTCGCCGATATGAACCGCAATTCTATAGCTTAACAGAATTTCCGCATCAAAATCTTCATAGCTGATTATCTTTCTGTTAAGCATGAGCCTGAATGCCTCAAGTATTGCAGGGCAGCCTTCCCCGTCAAAGGGAAAGAGCACAAGGCCCCCGAGGTCCATCCACATCCATATTTTTCCGAGCGACGGAGTTACAGCCTTCTCTATTGACTCCTTGAGCATTCCCGTAAATCTCTCAAGAGTCGGGCCGTGAAATGCCTTCTTTAGCTCCTTCTGATTATCGAGTTCAATAAACATAAAGCAGAATGTGTACTCTTTCCCGGACTTCACACCTTTCCAGTCAGAACCCGAGAGTGGACACCTGTATTTTTCGGCAGCGTTTTGAGGCCCGTCCGCGTCAACTGTGCAGCACCTGAAATCCAACACTTTCTTAAACCTGGCGGCTCTGACTGCTTCCTTGAGGAGAGGCTTCCCAATATAATCTGAAGCCCCGGAGATTATCAGGTCAGCCGGGTCATTTACGAGCCCACCTGGATCAATAATACCATAAGGACGGTTATACTTTTTCAAGCGATTCAGCGTGCTTTTTACGCCTGCCGGGGTAAGCCCTGATAAATCATAATATATCAAGGAGCCATATCCCCCGGCGCATGATTCTCCTTTTAATTCGGCAGCAGGTAAAATC
The DNA here is from genome assembly GCA_963663865.1 of Spirochaetota bacterium. Classification (GTDB taxonomy): domain Bacteria; phylum Spirochaetota; class UBA4802; order UBA4802; family UBA5550. The sequence goes on along the minus strand of OY760686.1, from coordinate 927,657 downwards.
TTCAGGCTTATGTTTTTCGATTTACCCGGCACGGAAAAAAACTTTTTAACTGACGTGTTATCGGTAAAAACAATGACTTCCATTTGTTAACTCCGCTGTGGAATTTTATCAGGCGTTCGGCCTACTGCTCCCACCTTAGACTGTAATTGTAATAGGCAGTTCCGCCCGGTCCCTTCACAGGGCTGAACTGCTGAAGCATACTTTTGCAGAAGTGGTTCGCTACGGTGTTGCTCACAGTCAGACTGTTGGGAGGGGTATATGTGGACTCAATATCTATGACCTTTTTTACCACATCTATACGCTTTATGTCTTCTTCGTTGTCAGTGTATTCAAACATACCGCCGTGAACAGCAAGCCTTACTCCAAGGGGCGCATCAAGCCTGCACTGCATCATGTTGTAAAGATATAAGCGGTTAACTATGTCCATGCCCGCGAATGTAGCGTACAGATTTTTATTTGAAAAGAAAAAAGCAACCAGACCGCCGTCACCTTCCCAGCTCCAGATTCTTCCGTTTCTGTAGCCCACGGCATCCTGGACCATTGCCCTGAAATCAGCATAAGTTGATTGAATAACATCTTCCGGGTACTGTCTGACAAGCCGTGAATTTCCTACAATATCAAGCCTTAACAGAGCAAAACTGTATTCACCCCCCTCAAGAAGTGTACCCCAGTTTTTTGTTCTTCTCTGGGATGGGTCTTCAACGAATATACTGTTCTGTTTATCGTAGATGATTCCAAGTTCCCTGAGAGAAGAAATAATCCTGCGCAAATCCTTTATCGGATAGCTTCTTCCCATATGCCCCGCAGTATGCAGATGTACCAGGACCTCAACGAGCTTCAGAAACAGCCCTGCCTTTTTTATATCGCTGACAAACTGCCTGGCGGCTACCTGCCTCGGAATAGTCAGATTCTCGGAAAAACCTGTCTGCCTGTGAAAATCATAGTTATGCACAATTCGGCCAGCGACAACCGCCAGTGCATTCATATCAAGAGATTCTGCTATAACCTTAACAGTAAGGTTTAAAAGACTTCCTGGAATCTGCATTTATCCTCCCTGTTACATGCTCCAATTGCTGCACAATATTCATCTGGCAAAAATAATAAGCTGGATTTTCCTCAAGCGGCAAACCCGCGATCGAAGGCGCAGGCCCCATTTGAACATATTTAACTCCAATAAATGATACAGATAATCAGATATAAGCGCAGACATTCAAATCTTCCAATACAGAGGCTCACATCAGGGCTTATAAAGGCGATATTATTCTTACAAATATATAAAAAAGTAAAGTAATTATTTAAAAAGTCTCTCAGCCACAGCTGCGTTTCATCCACAGGGAATTTTTTAAAAAGAATTTTTTTCCTTGAAAGCCAGAACAAATTCAGTTATAATTCGTGTGGTTTATTTTCACTTGAGAACAGTCCGGGAGGCAGGAATGGTTCACAGGAACATTACCAAAGACTTCATTCTAAATGAGCTCCGCCGGGTAAAACCGGAACTCGAAAAAAAGTACGGCGTTTCCGAAATAGGGCTTTTCGGTTCTTATGTTACCGGCACTGAAGACGGAGACAGCGACATAGATATAGTAATTGGTCTGAAGCATCCTGATCTCTTTGCTCTTATACACATCAAGGAGCTTCTTGAAGATGATTTCTGCAAACCCGTGGATGTAGTTCCATTCAGTTCTCAGATGAGCTCTCAGTTGAAAACAAGAATTGAAAAAGAGGCTGTATATGTTTAAAGCCGTTACAGGTTAAACCAGACAAGAGGCCACTTCGTCACACCTACTCAATGTCAATAACAACGATTGTAAGATCGTCCTCGAAGCTGTTATTCCCGCCTGCCCATCCCTGAAGCTCGTATATGAGTTCATCCACGAAGTCGTCGCACCCGAGTCTTCGGTTCCTTAGAATGAAGTCATTGAATCTCCATGTGTCGTACAACACCTTGTCCTGACTGAAGCATTCAATGATGCCGTCGGTGTACATAACAATCCTGTCTCCGCTTCTGACTTCAATCTCTTCCTCTTTAACTGCCAGACCCTTTGACCATCCAATCAATCTTCCGGAAGGCTTAATTGAAACAATCTCTTCGCTGCCTTCTCTTAGAAGAAGAAGCGGAACGTGCCCCGCATTCGAACAAACCATCCTGTTCCTGTCAGAATTAAGGTATATGTATGATGCAGTTAAAAATGAATTTTCAATATTATCGATAAGGATATCATTCATCCTCTCAAGAAACTCTGATGGACGGCTCGCTATTACCTTCTGCATACAAAAAACCATTTTTACCATGGATGCTACCAGGGCCGAGGGGAGGCCGTGTCCGGAAACATCGGTCAGCAGAACCGCGATACTGCCGTCTTCAAGTTCATGAATATCGTAAAAATCACCGCCTATCCCTTCAATCGGCACATAGCGTGCAGCAGTCTTTATCCCCTTTACTACGGGCAGTGTCTTGGGGATGGTCGACTGCTGAATCCGTCTGGCAATAGCAAGCTCCTGATCGATTGAAACCAGACGCCTTATTTCAGAATCAGAGTTTCTCAAGGAAAGAAGCGTTGACACCCTGGCCATGAGAATTCTTGAATCAAACGGTTTCATGATGTACTCATTTGCTCCTGCCTCAAGTCCTGCGACAATATCACTGCTCTGCCCCTTGGCAGTAATCAGCATTACCGGCATCTCCGTCAGCTTGTATTTCTCCCTTATACGTCTTGTAGCCTCGTAGCCGCTCATGCCCGGCATCATCAGATCCATTAACACTATTGCCGGACGGTATCCGCTGTCAATCAAGTCAATCGCAGCCTTTCCATTCACGCATTTTCTGACATGAAAACCCGCCAAGCCTAAAATATCGCTCAAAAGCTGCAAATTAACCGGATCATCATCTACCGCAAGAATTTCGGTTCTTGATGACGGGTTGTTGCTTTCAGACTCAACTATCCCGAACTCTTCAATAATCTCTTCAGCGTAGGCCTGCGCTATCACAGGGCGCTGTTTCAGAGTTTCTGCCCGGGGCGCTTTTTCACCGGATAAAGGCAAGGTAAAATAGAAGGTCGACCCCACGCCCAGAGAAGATTTTACATTGATTGAGCCCCCGTGAAGCTCTACAAGCTTCTTTGTTATCGCAAGTCCTATGCCTGTTCCGCCAAACCTGATCACATTTGGATCATCAACCTGCTCATAAGGCTGAAAGATATCTTCAAACATGCTCTCAGGTATTCCAATTCCACTGTCAGAAACGCTGACAACTGCCATACCCGAACCGTCGCCTTCACCGTATTCAGCTGTAATTGCAACCGTCCCGCTATCACTGAACTTTATCGCGTTTCCTACAAGGTTAATCAATACCTGGCATATTCTTTCCTCATCGCCCCATACTGCCGCAAAGTTTTCCGGAAGCCTGTTTTCAACCTTCAGCGATGACTGAGAAGCAAGAGGAGCCGTCAATTCAATAACTACATCCGCCAGAGAGAAAAGATCAACAGGACGGTTATTGAGAACAATGTCCCGGTGCTTGAGCCTTGAGTAATCAAGAATGTCGTTTACCAGAGACGCAAGCCGCCTTCCGCTGCTTGCTATGAGGCTTAGATTCCTCGCCGCCCCCGCGGACAGTTCCCCGCCGCTTCCTTCGAGAAGGGACTCGGCAAGACCGATAATTCCGCTTAAAGGCGTCCTCAATTCATGTGACGTGTTTGCAAAAAATGCGTCCTTAAGCCTGTCAGCTTTTTGCAGGTTTTCGATTGCCTCAGCCTGAGCCTCGGCCTTCTCACGGTTCAGAATGTTTATCCGGTCAGCAAGGGCGAGTGAAAGCAGAACCAGCTCTATCCCCGAACCAATCTGCAGGCCGTATTCCGTCACCACGTTATGGCCGATAATACCCAGGACCCTTAATGCTGAGAGGATAACTCCGAGCAATAGCATCGACCAGGCAAGAAGGTAGAATCTCGCAGGTCTGAAACCGTTCCGCCAGGATATCGCTGCAGCCGGTATTACTGAAAAAATAGCACACAACGGAAGAATCTGCCCGGCAATTATGGCAATTCTGTACGGAATGAAGAACGAAAGCACAAACGAAAACAGCGATATCACGCTTATAAGAATGAGCATTGCGTGAATTCCGGGGGTATTTTCAGCTGTTTTTATAAAGCCGGTTGTAAACCTTACAGCGAAGAATATACTGAGGGATATCAGGGCAGGATTGGCTGTCTTAATCCACAAACCCGAGTCAGGCCATAGATACTGCGTTGAAATCCCGTTCATTGACATTAGAAACAGACCGTATGCGCATAGAAACAGAACATAATTCAGATAATTTCTGTCCCTGAGCGAAAGATACAGAAAAGCGTTGTAGAGAAGCATTACCAGCAAAATACCGTAATAGATTCCGAAGATGAAGTTTTCAGTCACCCTTAAATCGGCAAACTGGTAACCATCCATAAGCGAAACAGGGAATATTACAGCATCTTCGCTTTCAATTCTGAGGTAGTGATATGCATCATGCGGCGTATCCTTTCCCAGGTTGAAGGCAAAAGCTCTGTAGTTGTACTCTCTTGATTTAAAGGGATAATCCCTGCCCGCTGCAGTCCTGACATATTCCGGCCTGGCAGTACCGCTTACAACAGGCCTGTAGTACTCGACTGAGTCAAGCAGCGGAAATGTAATAACAATCAAACTATAATTGTCATCTGGTACATTCTCAAGCCTGAAACGCGCCCAGAAAGCGGAAGAAGAAAATCCTTTGTTGGGGATATTTGTTTTTTCAAGCTTAAATTCACTTTCAGCCGCAGGCGAGAGCACATCGTCAATGTCCAAAAAACCGCTTTTATCCTCAAGAACCTCAAGCATGATCAAAGCAGGTGAAAGCTTGTGAGTACTTTCAGCTGCAGCATGAAGGGGACAGGCGGCTGAAATGAAACCGCCCTGAAGCAGCATAAACAATAATACCGATATGGTTCTCAAAAACATCCCCCGGGCAGTGTTATATTCACTGCTGAGCCGTATTAAATCTTTTTTATATTTTTTCAGACATATTAAGAACGAATTTATCACACGATTAGTATATTAAAACAGCTTTCATTTTGACTGAACCGTTAAAACAAATTCCCAGTGTATTAATATCAAATTCATTTTATCAAGTTTATTTTTACACGGGTTGAATAATATCAAATATTCTAATTATTTACTTCCTTTAACTGATCTATAGCATAATCGCACCATCATACAGTTAACCTCATTCGTATCCAATACATCCTTTTTCAGCATTAAAAATGAATATTTCCACTCTTATGCTGTTAGTTTATTGACAATTACATGATATCAGGGGATAATACTTTGATTATCATTAACGGCTGTCTTTCTGCCGAAGTATACTTAATCTATGCGAGGTTTATCAACTATGAAAAAAGCTTCAATTCTTTTTGTATCAGCACTTCTGGCTTTAACAGCCTGCGGAGGAACCCAGTACAGGGACGCTTCAAAAGACAGCGGCTCAATGGAATGGGGGCCCCGTGAGGTCAAAACTACTGTATCAAAAATGGTAGGCTCTCTTTACAAATATCTTAAAGAGGACTGGAAAAAGGCTACTATAATTCAGGTTAAAAAGATTAGAAACAGGACTTCGGAACATATCGACACAAAGATGGTTTCCAATGAACTTGTAACAAACCTGATACAAAAAAGGATTCAGTTCGTTGATCCGACTTATACTGCGGACGCAATCGAGGAAATGGGAAAAGGCATGACAGGCCTTATAGACCCGGACAGCGCGATTCCGATGGGATCCCTCAAATCACCAAACTTCTATCTGCATGGGGAGATCAGCGACAATGTAAGATTCGTTGGCGGGCATCGAGTGCAATATCTTGTTGTAACGCTCAAGCTGTCAAGTCTTGCGACTGGAATGCTCGTCTGGCAGGACCAGCAGGAATTTTTGAAGGCTACATCCACAAACAGAATAAGTTTTTAAGAATTCTTTTCAACGACTATGAAAGAACGGGTTAATCGCCCGTTCTTTTTTTAATACTTCCTTAAGCCTATAAATCCTGAATTTTTTCTTGCTAAATTTTGTTCTTTCGGGTTTCATAAGCTATATTCGGAAAAATACAGCGAGGATTATTATGAAAAAATTTCTTATAATTGCAGCCGTTTTTCTGTCGGTTTTATCCGTTTCCTGTTCATCAAAAAGTTACTTTGAAGCGATCAAGGCGCCTGAACAGAAGTTCTATCAGGGAGATTATCTGGGAGCTGCACGCATGCTTCTTCCTGAAGTAAACAACAAAGGCAGGGACCAGCTTCTATACATGATGGAGTGCGGCTATATGCTTCATGCTGGAGCTGACTACGAAAAAAGCAACAGCATACTTCTGCCGGCAGGGAAACTCGCAAAGGTTGTCCCTACAAGCGTGACACAGCAGATAACAGCTCTGCTTTCAAACCAGACCTCTACGAACTATAAAGGAGAAGACTTTGAGAAAGTCCTTGTTCATATGTTCCTCGGTATTAATTTTTTAAAAATGGGCGAAACTGAATCCGCGCGGGTTGAGTTCAAGCTTGTCAATGAAGAACTCTCCAAGATCAGGGCCGAAGGCAACACTTCGAAATATAAGCAGAACCTTATGGCAAAGTATCTCACTGCAGTGGCCTATGAGATAACTGCCCGTGAAAATAATGACCTCGATGATCTTGAATACGCTTATAAAGAATATGAACAGATAAATATTCTCAGCCCTGGATACGGTCCCGTTAAGGCAGACCTGATCCGTGTTTCAAAACGCCTCGGATATAATGATGACGCTGCTAAATGGTCAGCACAGTTTGGTAATGTCGACAAGTCATTCAAAGACGCCGGTGAACTTGTCGTTATTCTTCAGTCAGGGAAAAGCGCCGTAAAAAAATCAAGGGGCAAACTTCTATCGGACTCAGCAATGAAGGTTTCCATTGACAGATCACTTCGCAGGATTTCCCTTAAAGAAGGCGTAACCATAGCGGCAATAATGGTCGCTTTGAACAATGCCGAAAATCCCATACCCAGGTTTGTCGAGAGGTCCGATAACACTTCATATGTTAAAATTACGGCAGGCAACACAACAGCTGGAACAATACCATTCGAAGACATCAGCAATACAGCAGTAAACAATCTAAAAGAGGATTACAGCTCTCTACAGGTTCATCTTGCTGCTTCAATAGTTACTAAAGCCGCGGCTTCAATAGCTGCCGGGATAGCTGCAAAGAAGATAGCTGAAAAAGCCGGAGCTGGTTCTTTTGCCGGTCTTATCGGAACAGTCGCGGGAGCCGGAACAGGAGCCGCTCTGTTCTCTTCGATGGGACCTGACCTGAGATGCTGGCACACATTACCCGCAAGACTTCATCTTGGACGAATTTTCCTTGCCCCCGGCAACTACGATGTTAAGCTTGACTATATTAACAAGAAGGGCAATGTTGCTGAAACAGAGAACGTTCCTGTAACAATTAAGACCGGCGGTATAGAGTTTATCAATAAGAGGACTCTTTTGTAATTGGAATGAGTAGCGATAATAACGATAATCCGCAATATAAACAGGGGCCTCATTATGGTGAGGCCCGCTTTCAAATCTTTGAATTATTTAATTATCCGGTAAGTGTTGTCGGAACTGATGGAAATTTACTCTACGGCAACAGCCTTTTCCGCACAGTCTTTGATACATCAAAGAACAGCATCAAACTCCAGCCGGATCACCCCTTTTACTCTGAATACCGTAAACGCCTTGCTAATGCATATCTTGGAGCTCTGGAAGGAAATGAACGGCAATGCTTCGCGGTGATTTTATCCAACGATGGTGATAAAATTCCTGTTGAGATATATCTTTTCCCTATGCTTGAAAACGGTGTTGTCGTATCAATTCTTTCAATTTTCAGAAACGTCGACAATAGAATGGTATCATTTAATAAATCAACGCTTTCCCTTCTCTCAGATGAAAGCAGCACATACGAAGATGTTCTCTATCAATTCACTCCGATGCCTGTCATAAGAATAAACAGCGAATCGGTTATTCTCCGCCGCAGTCACACATTCGAAAACTTTGCGGGTTTAACGCTAAATTTCGAAGATTCTCATAACACGATCCTTACTTTTTTCCCCTTTGACCATGAACGAATAAGGGCCATAGCCTCACGACTTTCAGGAGGAGAACTCCCTTTTGCACGAAAGGGTGAACTAAAGTTTATTTCAGCCGATGCCTCGGAAAAGATCGTCAACATTGTAATGTATCCTGTTATTGACGCTGAACACGGGCCTCTTGTTGAAATAGCAATTGAGGATGTCACCGAGATAAAATCGCTCAAAGAGAAGATTAATTCCATTGGAAGGAACAACCTGCTGCAGGACATCACCAAGGGATTTCTTCATTCTCTAAACAACAGCATTAATATTGTTTTGAGCCAGACCCAACTGCTTCAACAGATAACAGAAAAACCCTCTGTGCTTGAAGGTATTTCTATCATTGAAAAATCATCCCTTGACATCATTGATGATATCAGGCGCCTGCAGAATTCAATTTCAGCAAAGCCTTCGATGACAGGCGAGCAGCCGGAACATCTCGTGTCCATAATTGAAGACTCAATCGAGTTTGCCAGATTGAGATTCAAGGTTGAGGACAGAGAGAACAGAAGGAATATCGCGATTGAAAAGAAATACTATTCTTCTCCGGAAATCATGACTGATGCCTCCCTCCTTCGGGAAATTCTAATCTCAATAATTCTCAAAATATCGGGAATAATCAGATCAAACGGTACAGTTACTCTTACAATGAAAGAAACCTCCGACGTAGTTATTAATGTTACAGCTCAAAAGCAGGATGCAGCCACCGACGGCTTTCAGCGCTCAGACCTCGTTAATGTTTTTTCAGGAATTGACATAAGACAGAGCAGCGAAAAAATCGGACTAAAAATCTTCGAGGAAGAATCCAGTTCAAGCTATTCAATCAAGGTTATTATACCCGAAAGGCGTCTTCTTCATGACAGGCTAAAATCAGGTGGAAAAACCGAATATGTACTCCGCAATTTAAATATTCTAATAGTTGAAGATGAACTTACTCTCCAGAAGATTTTGAGAGACTTATTTGACAGAATGGGGAACCATGTCCGGGTGTGTTCAAACAGTTCAGACGCCCTCGAAGAAATAAAAGCTAACAGATTTGATATTTTAATAACAGACTACGGAATACCGGGTCTGACTGGAATAGAACTCGCCGCGCGGGCGAAAGAGCTCAACGACAGAACAGCGACTTTTCTGCTCTCAGGCTGGACGATGGACGATATTGATGCTTACAGCAATGTTATCGACGTATTCATACCAAAGCCTTTCAAACTTGACGAACTTATTCAGACCATATCGAAAACAATGAAAGAGAAAACAAAGAATCACGGAAACAACTCCTGAGACCTGCTTTACACCGGACTATTACATGAATCAGCGCTTTCTTCTACCACGATTTAGATTTCCGGATTCACCGGGCTGAAGAATCTTCTTCTGTTTGAGTTTGCTCCCCATCTCCTTTTCAACAAACAGAACTTTGCCGGTGAAAGGGTCTTTACCGGTCCAGTATGCCAGAGTTGAGAATGTTGACGGAGTTGGAGTGAAAATCTGAACATGCGCGTTAAGCTCATTAAAAACGATGCCCGCATTCTGCTTGAGTTCCTTCATGTCTTCAATAGAGCATCCAGGATGAGCGGCCATGTAGTAGTACGAAAGATAAATCCTGCTTCCGGTTTCCCCTTGAACCTTTTTAAATAATCTGCGAAATTCATCGAGCTCGACTTCCCCCGGCTTTCTCATCAGCTTCAAGACCCTGCCGTTTGAATGCTCAGGAGCAATCCTCATTTGTCCGGAGATGTTATTCTGAAGAATGTCTGCAAGATAATTTTTTCCCGTTTTGATATCGGCTGTCACAAGATCATATCTCACACCTGACCGAATGAATACCTTTTTGATTCCCTCAATTCCTTTCAGAGCCCTCAGCATCCTTATCTGATCCGCATGCCCATGTTGGAGAGAAGTACAAACGCCGGGATACAGGCAGCTTTTCACGCATGAACCGGGATGTTTCCGCGATGAGCAGCTGTATGAATACATATTAGCGGTAGGCCCGCCGACATCATCAATGTATCCTTTAAAATCCGGATGGCCCGTTATTGAGCGAGCTTCACTGCAGATTGAGTCTATAGTACGAGAAACCACCTTTTTCCCCTGATGGACAGTTATCGCGCAGAAGGAGCATTCCCCGAAACATCCCCGATGCGTTGTTATTGAAAAGCGCGCTGTGTCAACCGCCCTCACCTCCCCCTTGCCCGCGCACAATGGATGAAGCGACCGTTCGTAAGGCAGATTATTTACCCGCCCCAGCTCTTCCGGAGTCAGTATTTCAGCTGGAGGATTTTGTATTAAATACCGTTCTCCGTGTTTCTGTATTATCGTCCTCGGATTTTCAGATACAGTTTCATGATAAAAATCCCTGAACATCGACTCAAACATATCACTGTCAGCGGCAGCTTCTTCGTATGACGGAAGAACCAGCTTATGCTCCTCAGGACACATGCCCGCGTAACAGATTCCCCGAATATCGCGCCAGTCCCTCCCGGCAGCTATGGAAGCAGCAAGCTCTGTTACAGGCCTCTCTCCCATTCCGTATATGATTATATCTGCCTTGGCATCAAAAAGCACCGATCTTCTGATTGAGTTTTGCCAGTAGTCATAATGGGCTATTCTTCTAAGACTTGCCTCAATTCCCCCAAGCACAACTGGAACAGTATTTTTAAAATACCTCCGGATTAGCCCGGTATATGCTATCAGAGCCCTGTCGGGCCTTTTGCCGTGCACCCCGCCCGGGGTAAGGTCATCGTGAAGCCGTATCCTTCTGTCAGCATTGTAGTTTGACACCATCGAATCCACACAGCCAGAGCTAATCCCCCAGAAGAGCGCCGGCTCTCCAAGGCGGGTAATATCTGATTCAGAATTGATATCCGGCTGAGCGATTATACCCACCCTGTATCCTGCATCAATGAGGACATGCCCAATGACTGCTATACCCATGTTGGGGCTGTCAATATACGCGTCCCCGGAAACGAGTATAACATCAAAACCGCTCCATCCAAGCAGCCGTGCTTCGTCAAGTGTAGCAGGAATAAACACTTATGGATTAACCCCCAGCTCTCCGAGCCTTATAATTATGGCCTCTCTCTCGCTCATAAGCCTCGAAAGTTCGCGGCTGAAACAGGCCTCAGCACCCTGAAAGCAATATGCCATAACATAACCGAAAATGCCTTCTGCTGATGGGGTACCCGCAAAGGGACGGCCCTTAAGCCTTGCATAGAGCATTTCACCCGGCCCGGCTGATACGGCCTTGCAGTCATAAAAGGGAATCGGCCTGGGCTCGGCTGACTCGACGAATTCATCACCCCCGACCGTTCTTCTTGCAAGACCTGCCTCAGTAACCCCTCCTCTGAAAATATAGGTTCTATGCTTTTCGTAAACCCTGTACAGTTCTACTGAGACGCCGAAAAAGAAATCACCGGCTTTATTGAGCAGCTCTCTGACATGACCCATCGTGGTAATCTGGCCCTGCATTATCTTTCGGGCCTCTATCGCGCTTACCGCGGTCATGGGATTGTTAGCCCTGAAAGAATGAAACATATCAAGGACGACCGGCATTGCTGCCAGGACATCCGCAAAAAGCTCTCTCCTGAAAGGCGATGTCTCGTAGCTCTTCCCGTTTTTATCCTCAAACAAAAGAGCGGTGCCGTCAATATAGCGGAGTAAGAATTTTTTAAAGAAATGAAGCGAAGCGTCAATAAACGCGATATAGTTGTTTTCATATAGCTCATGGGAATTATAACGATTTTTATCGACCTCCCTGATTTGAGTGTCAACTCCTCTCATCAGTATTGATTGACCGCTGTCCTTCACTCGCAATATTTTAATAAAATGGTCGAGGGGCTGCAGTCTGATCTTTAACCGCTCTGCTTCCCGCCTCCTCACAGACTCGGGGTCTTTGCCGGCCTTCTTGAGCATCTCCGGATTACAGTCCCAGGCCTCCCGGCTGATCTCAGGCGGACGAAGAGCTGACCTCTTGCGGAAGTCAGCGTATTCAACAGGCCTCTGGTACACAAGTGCGCGAATAACCGCCATCACAAGCTCCCGAAGTCCTGAAAGCCCGCAGAGCGACCTTATTCTGTCCGACAAAATACTGCCTTCATCGGACGGCCCGTGCAGGAATGACCGTATTGACATAACTATGCCGTAAACAGCTTTTTCCTTAATCAGGTTTCTTTTCTGCTTCTCCTGCCTTGTGAAATCAGTATCGCTATCAGTGAAATCCTCCTTCCTGAAGTCGTCCATCTCTCTCAGCCGTAAATCAATCTCTCTGATAATGCTCTCACGCTGTTCTGTATCAATTTCCTGAAACGCAAAATACCTCTCCGCCCATGGAGTAAACTCCCTGTCGAAGTAAGGCCTCTCCATCCATTTTGTTTCTTTATACTTCAACTGAGGCATCGTGGAAACAAGAAGCCACGAGCGCAGAAGCCTGATGTAATTGTAAAGAACCGGACTTGTTACTTGCTCGTCCTTCAGGATTAGTGCTAAAACTGCGGCCAGCTTTCCTGATGCCTCGCGCTGAACACCTGCCACTGTCTTTAGAACCTTTAAAAAGCCGGGCGAAGGTACAAGTCTCTTCCTGAGGCCGATCCCGAGCCTGTTGTTTCTGCGCGTTAGGTAACGCTTCTTAAACAGCCTGGCCGATCTGTACTCAGCATAAAGACGGTCAATGTAAAGCGATGTTTCTGTTGGATAATAATCCCCGTTTACGGCTGCCTCCTGAACAGAATTAAGCTTTGGCTTTCTTCTTGCCGCTCCGGTCTGTTTGACATTGCTGCCCTGAACCGTTTTTTGTGCCTCTCTGTCTAAACAGCTTTCAACAAGGCCGATAATGGTCCTGTACCGTTCGTGCGGCATAATCTCCGGATTATTCATAAGCGAACGTACAATATCCATCTTTGCGGGAGGGATTTGCTTTGTCATAAGCAGAGAACGGGCCCGCCTTTCAAGCTGTTTTAGATCTGATTCTTCCATAGTATAATTCTGGCAGCGCGACAGCTTTTCGTCAACATCTTTACAGGGAGGTTTCGCAAACTGTTTGACATAGCTTTAACGATTTATAATAAATGTATATCTGATACAGCAGGCAGCTTACAGCAGATGCCGATTAAACTCGTACAATACCCGTTTAATCGGATTGTTTATGGATTAACACCGCCGGAAAAAGTATTATTAAAGCTGAGAATCCAATTAGGGAATGAAATGCCAGAAACGATTAACTTTAAAAAGCTCACCATTATCGCTCTGTTAATAATCATTGTGCTGCTTCTCTATTCATCCAGATATCTTTTAAAACAGGGATGGCATATCGCTTCGTACATGCTGGCGGCACGCAACAACAACGAACTTCTGAAGTCAAAATCCACCCCAACCAAAACAAGAGAATTTATAGAATTAGTGAATGAGATAAGAAATTTCGCCTTCAGCGAGATTGGATTAATTGAAAATTCGAATTATACGTCATACGTAAAGATGGATAGAAATTTTCTACACTATTTGCTTACCGCATGCAAAAGCGATTCATTTTCAGCCAGACGCTGGAGCTATCCGATTTTCGGAAGCTTCCCCTACAGAGCCTATTTCAGCAAAGAGGACGCAGAACAAGAGGCAGCGTCGCTAAAAAATAATGGGTATGATGTTTACATCAGGAAGGTCAGGGCTTTCAGCTCGCTTGGCATCCTCTCTGACCCGCTTTTTTCATACATGGAAGATTATTCTCCCTACAACCTCGCCTCTCTGATCATTCACGAACAGACTCACACGACGCTGTTTATCAAGAACAAGATTCGTTTTAACGAAGAGCTCGCGACATTTTCAGGCCATGAAGGGGCAAAGCTCTTTCTTTCAAAAAAATACGGGGCCAAAAGTAAGTTATTTCTGGCAGCTGAGCGCTCAAACAGAAGCAGTGAAAAGTTTTATGCTTTTTTCAGAAAACTCTACACGGATTTGGATTCGCTATACGCATCCGAAATCGACATAAACAATAAGCTCTCTCAGAAGAAAAAAATTATCAATGACGGCAAAGCTCTTTTTATCAGGAACATTGCCTCTGAAGCGCCCGGATACAGGCGCTTTATCGAATATGATTGGAACAACGCCTTCATTCTTTCCTTCATTCATTACGGAAAGGATCTGGCAAAGTTTGAACGCCTGCATCAGGCATGCGGAGAAAGTCTCAAGAAGACTTTTGATGTGCTTAAACGGATTAAATCGGATTCATCTGACCCGGAAGCCGACTTAAAACGGTTCACCGAAGAAATTACGCGGAACCCTCACCAGGTAAGGTAAGCTTTATGAAAGCATATCCGCATATTCCAGCTTTACTTTCGCTGCTCCTTTTTCTCAACTGTGCCTATTCATCCGGCTTCTACAGATATCATGCGGCACCTGACAGCCCGTCAGTTGAAAGAATTGACAGACACACCTCAACCATAAGATCGGTTTACTGTGACATCACTATATCATGGATAACACCCCAAAGACTGGAGAAAATTATCCATGATTTCGGCATTAAACCCGAAATCAGTCAGCCAGGCGGCCTCTTCATACCGGATTTGAATTTCTTTGTAATATCTGTAAAAAACACCTGGAACAGGCCTTTTTATCTGAAGGACGGCTCATCTATATATGGGAAGCATATTGAAAAAATGCTCAGCGCCGATACTCATCAAATAATGTATCGAGGGTACGGGGTCGATTTCAAAAAGCTTTTTTCTCAGAGGAGACTTCTTTCAGCGGAACCGCCTGACGGTTCAACCGATCTCGCTGCCAGCACCATACCTTACAATGCCGGTTTTATTCTTCCTGATGACACCATTATTAGAATTGCAGCATTCAAAAGACACCAGACTCCTGATAAAAGGTATAAAATTAATTTTACCGTCTCGCTCGCCGGAGTTGAAAAAATCATTGCATTTGATATGGCTGAATACGAGTATAGAGTTGATGGCGATTTTTTCACCTTACCGGAAAACAGTATTTACAAGTAATTTCCATCTCAGACACTGTAAAAGGACAAGAACAATGAAATTTGACAAAAATACTATAGACAGAGTATCAACCCTTGCCAGGCTCCAGCTTTCAGATTCAGAGATATCTGAATTCACGATGCAGCTTTCAGACATTTTGAACTATGTTGATAAGATCAGCGAGCTTGATACCTCAGACGTTAAACCTCTCGATCACATTGCTGACCAGAAAAGTGTTTTCAGAGATGACGTGGCAGTTAAAACCTTCACTGTTGAGCAGATAGCAGAGACAGCTCCGGCATTTGAGGATGGACATTTCGTGGTTCCAAAAATTATCGAGTAATTTCATGCCAAGATTATTCACGGCGATGCCGCTCCCGCAGTCCCTTAAAAGCAATCTCTCCGAACAGACAAGCAAACTGCACTCAATATACAGACAGGTAAAGCAAGTCGCCCCGTCCAATCTCCATCTAACCCTCAGATTCCTTGGAGATGTTTCAGTACACGACGCTGACAGGCTTTCCGAACTCTTCAACAGCCGGGGCGATTTTGACCTTCAAGTCCCATGTAGACTCCGTGGTCTTGGCTCATTTTCTGGCTCTGAAGGACTCTCTGTAATCTGGTGCGGGCTTCATGGAGATTTTTCAAAAATTGAAACGGCCCTCAAACTGGTTGACTCCCTGATTGGCACTGATGAAAACCAAATCAACCGCAAATTTCACCCCCATATTACTCTAGCGAGAATCAGAAAGGGAGCCTGTCCGCCGAAGGCCCTGTTTCAGTATGTTGAGTCTCACAAGGAGATAAACTTTGGACAAGATTTGTTTGACAGAATATCTCTCTTCAGTTCAGAACTAAAACCTGAAGGCCCCGTATACACAGAACTGGCCGCGATCAAACTGATAATTACTAATAATGGAGATATATAATGCCTGAGCTGCTCGAAAAGCCTTTACCAGTTTCAGAAAACCACTTCCTGTTAAGGATAAAATCTGACTGTCCAAAACCGCAGCCAGGTCAGTTTGTCAGTATAAAGGCGGGTAATAACCTTGATCCTCTTCTCAGACGTCCATTTTCAATTTTTAACTACTATGACAAAATACTTGAACTTATAGTACAGCGTATTGGAAAAGGGACTGATTTAATCGTTAATACCGAACCGGGCCCCATTGATATTATAGGCCCCTTCGGCAACGGGTTCACAATCGAAAAAGGAGGGAATGTACTTATCGTCGGCGGAGGTGTCGGAAACGCACCCTTGTTTTACCTGTCAGAAGAGCTTCGTCAAAGAGGTTGCTCCATTACTTACATATACTGTTCAAGATCTTCACGATATATTTACTGTGAAGACAAATACCGGGACGCATCCTTATCATTCCATCTCATGACAGATGACGGTTCTGCAGGAACCAGAGGATTTGCCACCGAAATAATGCCCGATATTCTTAACAAACAAAAATTTAAAAGGATATATACATGCGGTCCAACGCCCATGATGCGCGCCGTAGCTCAATCGGCAGAAGACTTCGCGCCGGTTGAAGTCTCACTTGAAAACTACTTCGGATGCGGTTTTGGAATCTGCTCCGGCTGCACTGTTGAAACAAAATCGGGCCAGAAACGGGCCTGCAAAGACGGGCCTGTAATTGACGGCAGTCAGCTTATATGGGACAGCCTCACATAATAATTACTGGACATATTCCGAATATTGTTTACATGTAATACAATGTTCTTGAAAAGGCATTGTACTTAATAAACTAACCGGATGGATACTATGAACAAAACATTTGCATTCTCCCTTTCAGCCCTTTTAACATTAGCGGTTTTATGCGTCTCAGATTTATCGGCCGCGGAGACAGTTCAGCAGGTTCAGCTCCGTGACAGCAGCGATAAACCCGCCATGATACCTGATTTCGGCAAAAAGGTTCTAGCCATTTTCTATACGGACCCTGATGTTGCCGACCAGAATGATACAGCCGCCGAGGCGTTTAAGAAGGAAAACTTTCCTAAAACACAATACAGAGGATTAGGTATAGCGAATCTGAAAGATGCCCCCTGGAAGCCTAACATGCTCATCCGAAAAATCATCCGGGGAAAAGAAAAGAAGTTCAATTCCGTAATACTAACTGATCCGGATTACATA
The DNA here is from genome assembly GCA_963663865.1 of Spirochaetota bacterium. Taxonomy (GTDB): domain Bacteria; phylum Spirochaetota; class UBA4802; order UBA4802; family UBA5550. The sequence goes on along the minus strand of OY760686.1, from coordinate 910,418 downwards.
CTGAAGACAAAGTGGCATCTCGGAAACTGCAATGGGCTTTCAGTCTGTATAGTCGTTGATAAGAGCGGAAAGATCATTTACATGCACCGCGGTAAAATGAGCAGCTCAGAAATCGCAAAAGCAATATCTTCAATAAAGAAAGCCATTAAGTAATAAACAATCAGTTCTCAAGGACATTACCTGAGAGATCACGATAATGTCTTTGAGAACAATATACATGATAAAGTTCGCTCACAACGAAAAGCTTTGAGTCCAGGCCAAGTTGTCTCCATTCAAGGACGGCCCCATCATCAATAGCGATCCTCACAAGGTCGACTTCAGAGTCGTAATATATGCCGTTGCAGACCGCAGACACTCTCCCCTCATCCGTAACTCCATCCACAGGAACGCTAAGTTCGAAGGTGTTTACCTGCATGAGTGACATGAGATTAACAAGTAACTTAAAAATCTTTCCTTCGAGCTCCAGGTATTCGTTTTCAATATAAGTCATGAATTCATCAACAGCGTCCTTCTTGTTACTAAAAGTGTTCATAATAATGACGTGACCCTCGCTTTCAATGAGCTTCCTGGAACTGTCCTTCGTTCCTGAGCATAGAAAATGGTCTGCGTCTGATAAATCTGCCAGTATTCTGTTTCCTTTCACAAACAGGATATTCTGAATTGAGATAGCATATAATTTTTTCCAGCTCCTCAATCCTCATTTCTTCAATCACACAGCCGAAAATAACGCCGCTGTTATATGATGATACATCGCCTATTATGTCGGCACATAAAAGATCTGCGTCATCACAGAAAATACTGTTCAGCTTTACCGTGACCGGAATCCCATTACCATAGCTGAGAGGCGCTTTAACAGCAATTCCGTCAAGATAGACGGGCTCTTCGGAGTTAGACATCATTATAGACTTCACCCTCTCCTTTATCGAGCTTATTACATCATTCCGCACACCGGCAATATGATTACTTTCAAACATGTCCTTTACCTTCCTGACAAAACTTGCACATCAGCTTATTATAGTAATCGGACATAATGCTAAAACAATTAGTCTTTTTGGAGTTTGTCAGTTTAATAATATAAGGGGGGATATAAACTGCCGCGAGAGGGATTCGAACCCTCACAGGCGTACGCCCACTAGACCCTGAACCTAGCGTGTCTACCAATTTCACCATCGCGGCTTTAGGTTTATCAGGCTAAATGCTGCGGCATTTTTGTCAAATTATTTTCCGGCAGCTGCCGGATAAATATTCGGACTGTATTCAGCCATTCTACCAAATCCTGACCCAATAAGCGCTCCCCTGCCGTAGGCCCGTTAAACGCTTATTGGTCCGCAATCAATTTTTTACTGATGATATTTTTCAATCCTTTTAACTATGAAAGTCGTATCAACATCATCAATCTTCATATTAAACTCTTCTCCAAGCTTCTTCCCCAGAAACGCTCTTGCAATTGGTGATCTGTAAGAAAGAATACCCTTTTCAAAATCCGCATCCCATGGCCCAATGACGACATACTCCCTGATTTCGCCGGTGTCCCTGTTTTCAACAGTGACGCTGTTCCCGATGTTAACCGAATCAGTTCCAACAGTTTCCAGATCAAGAATTGTTACATCTTTCATCTCCTCGTCCAGCTTGGATATTGCAAGCTGCAAAACGGACTGTTTTTCGAGCAGCGCATTATAATCAGTATTATCGCGAACATCAGCTGAGACCTCTGCTACTCTTGCGAGCTCTTTTGAAAGCGCCGCCATCTCAACCTTCTTCATCCTCTCAAGTTCGGCTTTTTTCTTCTCATAGCCTTCTTTTGTTGCAATAAGCTTTTCCTCAATAACTTTGAAGTCTTCCGCCTTTTCAGTCTGTTCAAGACTGAAAGATGGATATCTCTCCTTGATAAGAGCGAGGAATTTATCTGCCTGTGCTTCCTCGATAAAAGGAATGTGTAGAAAAAGATCATAAAGCTTACCTATCAACAGCTCTGATGAATCCTTAACCATCTCACCAAGGACCGCGCTTTCATTATCGAATAGAATTTCAATCGACATGTTTTTCAGCCTGGAACCATCTGTTTCTATACGCTTGAGATCACTCATCAATCTGAAGAAGGTTGTAACAAGCGTATCCCTTGAATAGTCAATCCACTCGTAATCCCACGTCTTTGTAAGAATATTTTTAGCTACCCAGAAGAATACCTCCGGATACTGCTTCGAACCTGCGATTATACGGTCGATAAAAGTGTTTATGGTATTATATCCGTGAGCCCTTATGAGCTTGTTGATTATATACCTGTGAATTCTAACTGGTGATTCAAAGAGGAGCTCAAGCAATACCAGCTGCCAATCGTCTCTGGTCTCCTCAATTAAGTTAACGAGGTCCTTCTTATAGTCATAGGAAGTGATCTTTGTTGACAACAGATTTAACTCGGATGAATTTTTAATAAACTCTTCAACCTTGTGTATTGTCGTTTCAAGCTTGATTTTACCTGATTTAAAGTTATTCTTTATATCCTTCAGAATAAAATATGACAGTACAAGCCTCGTTGTGGATGCCCCTTTGACCTGTTCAGAAAAATAATTAATAAAGAAATCTATAACATGCGATTCGCTATCAGTATTAACATTATTTACAAATTCAATCGCAATACCAAGCCTTACTGCAAAAGAATCTGTCTTCGAGAACTTATCAAGCAGATCATCCTCGTATGTTACAGGTTTATCTCTGAGGAAAATCAAGTCCTTGCTTTTCTCAGACACCCCGTATCTGGGGTCTTTTTTGATTAATGTCCTGGCACGGGTCCACCATTTAGCCCATCCCTTCTCGTCAATGTATTTGCCGAGAAGTTCATGTTTAATATCAGCAAGTTTAATCTCACCGTTATATGAGCGGATAAGAATCTCAAAGAAATTCAGAAAATCCTCTCTGAACATCTTCTCAACATTCGCCTGGTCCTCATACTCAGCCACGTAGAGGTGATCAGAAGATACAGGCATAAGCGACTGAAGCGCCATCTGAATGCCCATTCGGTGAGCAGCCTTGTCCTTAAAGTCTATAACAATGTACTCGCTGTCAATATCTGATATTTTCCCGAGCTTCCAGGAATTGTGAAAAACATAGTTCCCGACATCAAAAACAATATTCTTCTCAAAATCCTGAATTGCGTATTTTACAGGTACCTTGTAGTTATTAAGCTTGGAAAGCTGAAGAAACTGTTCATACTGAGAATGATTGCCGTATTTCTGACCGTATGCCTTGATTAAGTCCCTTCGGGCCTGGTTATCATCAGGCCTGTAACCAAGTATCTTCTTCAGAAGATCAATGGACTCGTCCACCATCTCTTCATCTCTGTATTTATGCCACAGCGATTTAATCAGACCGGCGGCAAGGTCATACTGTTTGGCGTCCGTAAGCGTCCTTTCAATTCTTTCGAAAAAATTCAATTCTGACCATGAAAGTGGAATGAGCTTGTTCCACAGTGTAACGACTTCATCATAGTCCTTTTTCTTCGCGAATCCCTCAATAGCAAGCTTCATGTAATGAATACTCTTTGCCTGGTCTTCATTTACGACAGCAAGCGAGAGTTTTTTAGCAACCTCTGTATCAAATCGATCAATTTTGAGAAGATTTTCGAGTATTGGAATCGCTTCTCTGTTACGCCCCAGGCGTTCAAGGCTCACTGCAAGCGCCCTCAGAGCAAAGCTGTTCTCACCAAACTCCAGTATTTTATCCGCAATGAGCTCGACAACTGCCCACTTCTGATGTGACATGAACACATCAATCAGCTTTTTAAGCTGCAGCGAGTCCTGAATTCTGTCTCTGTGATACCCGGTAAGCCCTATAAGATAAATCGCGGTTATAGACTCCTCATGTTCTTCTATGTGAGCCTTGCAGGCTTCATACACTTCGTCTATTTTACCTTCCGAAACAGCCGAGTTAAAAAGATCATCGAGAATCTTAAACTTTGATATACCAATGTCGCGCGGCTCGAATCTTCCCCACTGTTCCTCTTTAAAAAGAAGTTCTAGTCTGTTCATAAATTTTTCTTGAGCCATGGTCCCTTCCCTTCCGGGCATAAAAACACCGGAAATATTATAGTGTGATAGCCCTCACAAAGAAATAATCAATATTGGAGCTTTGAAAACATTCAGATATTCGATCAGTAATCATCAGCCGGATCTGGAATATCTTTAAAATATAAAAATACCCACCTTGCTCTGATGGGTATTTCATTAGAATAAAACAGCCTGAATTTTATTTTTTTGGGAAAACTTTCAGAGAAATAGTTACGCCCTCAACCTCAATTCTGCGGTTTAGGCTGCTGTTGTTCCCCGCCATTTTCAAACAATTTATGAAGGTCACTACCATCAAAGTTAACCTCATAAGTGTCAGTAAGAACCTTTATCTGATCAAAGAAAAAGAAAGTATCCTCAGTCAGCTCTTCGGCAGATTTGCCCATCTGAGCCCTGAGTACTATCTCTGTCAGCTTGGTCACCCTTGTCTGAGGATAAGACTCATAAGACTGCGGCACACTCACAGGTATCTCAACCCTCATTGGTCTCCATCCTACAAAGTTTACTGAACCAGCCTTAAGGATATAGGTATCTCCCCTGTAATCCTTGACCCATATCTCCAGGTCATAGGGATTTCCTCTTCCGTGAACCCACAATGATATTGCCCTTGCCTGTCCCGGAAGCTGAATACCTCTTTCCTGCTCCTCCTTGCCAGTGCTCGGATTGTTTCTCATAACAGGTTTTTTTGACTGCCAGTCAACTTCTTTTGGAGCAACCATGTGTACAGAATTGAAACCCGGATATCTGAATTTGAAGTTTACTCCGAGGCACTTTTCTTTTTTCATTCCGAGCCCGGTGAGCGACCACTGCTCAACCGCCATGTCGTTGGGTCCGCCGGTAATATACTTCATCTGTAACACCGGCACAGGATTCTTTCTTTTTAATTTTTTTTCAGTGTCCGCATTTTTGTACTGCTTGGGGGTTGATTTGATAAACCAACCGTCCGCAGAAATATCAGCGGCAACCTGTCCACTTTCAAAATCATCAACAACAACTGCACGTAACTCCTGAGCACTGATATCAGCATCAACGTTGGTTATTATCTTGGAATTAACAGCCAGCGGAACCGTTACGCCGGCAACCGTTATAACGGCCAAGGCAACGAAAACCGATACCGACCTTTTATAAGTCATCATTAAAAGCCTCCCTTCTTAATCGTCATTGAATCAGATCTTACCATGTATCCTTAATAGACTCGTCTCCGGTAAACTCAGACAGGTCTGTAACGACTCTAAACTGGTCCAGATAAAAGTAGAATGTACCCGGAACCTCAAACCTGTCACTTTCAACGTAAAAGGAAACAAAGTGAAGATTCTTGTCAAGTATCGCGTAACTTGCCGACTGAGGCAGCCATCCAGGCACGATCACTGAAAGCTCTTTCCATCCCCAGAAATCAAGCTTGCCCACTTTGAGTTTGTGGATGCGTCCCCGGTAATCCCTAAGTTTGACAAAAAGGGTGTGTCTGAACTTCCGCCCAAGGGCCCACACCTTTATTTCACGGGCTTTGCCTCGAATTATATATTCATTAGGCGGGAAAACTTCCACCCTGTCAAAGCCTCTGTCTATAAAATATGTCTTAACTCCAAGTACATACTGATTCTTCCTGGCTATGCCGTTTTCGTCGGTGATTTCATCCTTGAATTCTCCAGTCTGTCCATCTTCGTTAACGGCCTCACCTTCCTGATTTACAGGCCTGGGCTTTCCGGGAATCTTCCTGATTTTGGTATCACCGAGAGGAGAAGTCGAATCCGCCCTCCAGTCTTCACAGGCTTCAAAATCATCGAGCCAGTCAACTACAAGGCCATCCTGCTTTTTCTTCTCCTGCTGCTGGGTTCCTGCCGCCGGGTCTGCCTGTTGGGCATTTAAAAGAACGCCGCCATTACCGACAAAGAGGACCGCTAATCCCAAGAGAATCGATAATGAAGCTGCTTTCGCCATCCTTTCCATTAGATAACTCCTTAAAAAAATATGATTTTCCCCTCTCGAATCGTCCGTGTGCGCAAGAAAAGAAAAACCTGCACCCAATTCCAACTGTAGTACATTGTCGGATCGGCGGAAAGTAAAATTTAGTACTAAAACGCCGGCCTTTCTTATTTTTATTATTATAATATGTACACCCTGATGTCAAGAAATTAATACAGCATGTAATTGCATGTAGACGTAGTTTTGTGCATTTTTCATTCCGGGAAGCGGAACTTATGCAAAGGCGACGACTGATATGAAAAATCTATTTGCAAAATATCCCGTAACGGGGGATAGGTGACCTTTTAAAATCCACCCGGCCCCGGCTGCTCAGAGGAAACGGCTAGGACAAAAACATCTAATGGAGAGACAATGCGAATCGACAGCCTCTATGAAACCAAGTTTGTAATTTCCTTTGAGATATTCCCTCCGCGGACACCCGAAGGCGAAAAGAACCTCTGGAATGAAATAAAACTACTTGCCGAATACAAACCTGACTTCGTTTCTGTTACCTACGGAGCTGGAGGTTCCACAAGAGACAAGACTGTAGATATTGCCCTCAGAATCCGGGACACCTACAAAATTCAACCGCTGCTGCATTTTACATGCGTTGGCACCGGAAAGGATGAGATATACGATTACATCAACAAGGTCAGGATCGCCGGAATCTCAAGTATTCTTGCGCTCCGCGGTGACCCGCCGAAAGGCGAAACCTCGTTTACAACGCATCCGAACGGCTTTTCGCACGCGGACGAGCTCATCCGGTACATCAGATCTATCGATGATTTTACTATCGCCGCCGCAGCCTATCCTGAGGGCCACATAGAGGCTTCAAGCCTGACATCAGACATCGAAAACCTTAAAAGAAAAGTTGATTCCGGCGCAAAAATACTGATTACCCAGCTCTTCTATGACAACAACAGGTTCTATGATTTCATGGACGCCGCGGTTAAAGCCGGAGTTCATGTGCCAATAATCCCGGGGATAATGCCCGTAACAAGCGCTCAGCAGGTAAGAAAATCAGTCAGCCTCAGCAACTCCGCAGTGCCGGCCGCATTATCGAAAATACTTGTTTCCTGCGGTGAAGATAAATCATTCTGTACTGACGGACTTGAGTTTTCGATCAATCAATGCAGAGAGCTTATGAACTGGGGAGTGCCCGGACTTCATCTATACACTCTTAACAAATCCGGTCCAGTAATCAAAATAATGCAGGCTTTAAATCTCAGCGGAACACAGACACCATATCAGGTAAAACATGAAAAATAGAAAGAAAAATAATGAAGCGGCCTATCCTTTAGCGCGTTTTGTTGTTCTGGCTGCCGGTATCATAGCAGGTATAATTATCTCCAGAATCTTCATTACTCCCGCGGTTCTACACAACAGTTCAATGCATCCCGGCCTTAAAAAGGGCTCATCCGTGATTGTATTGAAACACATTACTCCCGCCAGGGGGGAAGCAGTCATGTTCGAGAACCCCCTTCAGCCGGGACATGTCCTGTTTGGGAGGATTATTGGTACCCCGGGTGACACTGTAGAAATCAGAGACGGCGTAATCCTTAACAATGGAAAACCATCGTCCTACACCTCATCAGACAGCACTGATACGAATACCCCGATCCCAATGAGCATTTCGGGAAGAGACAACTTGCCAGTGGTAAAACTCGAAAGCAGACAGTATTTTATAGTCGGAGACAACAGAAACGCAAGCTACGATAGCAGAGAAATTGGCCCTGTCAGCGATGACAATATCGCCGGAAAGATAATATATTCATTCTGAGGTGCATAGCCATGTACGAAATCAACACACAACGCCTCATTAAAACATTTACAGAGATAGCGTCAATATCATCGCCCTCCTGGCAGGAAAAAAAAGCCGCAGCCTACATTGAGAAAAGGCTGAAAAAAAACGGCATTAAGCCAGGGCGGATAAAATGCGGCAATTCATTCAGCATTTACGCTGAAATCCCCGGAAATCCTGATATAAAAACAGTTCTTTTTTCTTCGCACATGGACACAGTGGTTCCATGCAGTAAAATCACACCGATAAGAAGTGCGAACCGGATTACTTCCGACGGCACTTCAGTGCTGGGAAGCGACGACAAGGCTGCCATTGCGATGTTTCTGGAAGCAGTTACAGTGCTTAAAGAAAAGAATATCGAACATGGTCCAATCGAACTTCTTTTTTCCTGTGCGGAAGAGGTTGGCCTACAGGGGATCAAGCTCTTTGACATGTCGCTGCTAAAGTCCAAATACGCCTTTGTCTTTGACAGCGGCGGACCGGTGGGGAAGATTATTCTCCGGGCCCCCTATCATGGAACTCTTGCAGTTACTGTCCACGGAAAGTCGGCTCATGCCGGCATGGAGCCGGAAAACGGAGTCAATTCGATTACAGCGCTTGCATCAGCTATAGCCATGCTTCCACAGGGCAGGATTGACAACGAAACTACCGTCAACACTGGGTTGATATCAGGGGGAACAGCCACTAACATTGTTCCCAATCTGGCAAGCTGCAAAATAGAAATCAGGTCAATCAGCGAAATAAAGATAAAACGGTTGATATCCAAAATAAAGAAAACCATCGACAGAGAGGTAAGAAAAAGAGGAGCCGCAGCCGAAATAATTGAAAACCTGGAATACCCCGGCTATAAAATCCACAAAGAGGATGAAATAGCAAAAATCGCGGGCCAGGCTTTAGAATCAATCGGCATAAGACCTGAGTACGATTCTTCGGGCGGAGGAAGCGATACAAACATCTTCAACAGCAGGGGCCTAAAAGCGCTTAACTTTTCATGCGGAATGATGAAAGTTCATACTACTGAAGAGTTCATCGAGATACATGACCTGATCAAAGGAACGGAGCTGACCCTTGCTCTGATTGAATTAGCTCCCCGTAAATCATGATTGCTCCCGGAGAAACTGGATCAGCGGAGTCCAGCCTGTTTACCTGTTTCAGATATCATCTTTGTTGCGTACTCAAGTGCGACCGGGTCCTTGCTGTTTCGGCAATAGACTGAATGGGTAATAACCGGCATTATTCTGACAGTTCCAGAAAGCCTGTATTTCACCTCAAAGACCATATCAGCCCCGTACATGTCCTTCGCTGCATAAAAGTCAAGCATGACATCATTCGTGTCATCAGGATTGAGCTGGTAAATCCTTATACCGTTCCTCCACGGCCTTATCCTCTTCATATCGCTTTTAAGACCCAACATGTATGTAGCCCCTTCGCGGTTTGGACTAAGGGAGCTGTTATCCCCGGTAATTATCTGCACCTTCATCTCTTTGAATCTTTCAGGAGTTACCTTTTTGGCGGGACTTGAAGAATAGCTGAATTTAGCACTTTCTACATAGTAGTCAACATATGTATCAACCGTTCCATCGGCGTTAGCGTCCTGGACAAGGGTAATAACCCTCTCACCTGCACTGAAACGCCCTATAACCACACTGGATGTTGATGCTATGCTCTGATAAAACGCATAATCCTCATTGGTCGCAGGAACCGGCATCTTTTTGAGATCACCCGGAGTGATCTGTATTTTTGGAATGTAGTATCCCCTCAGTACATTAGCCTGAGTAGCGCCTGGAGCATCCGCCAGGACATAGCCGGCTGAAAGAACAGAGAATAAGCATAGAGAGACTAATAAGCGATTTATATTTTTCATCCTGATTCTCCTTATTTAATCTGGATATCCAGTAAAATAAATACCTTCACCTCTACAAGAATTAATTATTATACACCTTTAAAATTAACGAGCAGGCCTCAGGCCATTAACACCGGGCGTTCTGCCAGCTCTATCTTAAAGTTTTTCTCCTGTTTCAGCCTCGTATCGAATTTCTTCTCTGTCAGTTTCGACTCTGATCCCGGTCTGATCGGCATTGAGCCCCCTAATCCCGGGTACACTCTTGCTCCAGTAGACAATTCCCTTTTCGTCGAAACAGTAGAGCTTTCCGTCACCGGCAGTATATAGCCGCTCGCCGCTGCGCACCGGTTCAGACAGCGGTTTGGCTTCTGCTGCGACACGCCCGTCCTTTATGAAATATATATCGTATTTTGTTACAAGAATTCTGCCTTCGGGCTGGGGCTTCTCCTTTTCCTGTTCTATCATTTTAACAATGTGCCTTACAACGGCGGCAGGCTTTTTACGGACCTCTTCTATTTCAATTTTCTCGCGTCCAAAATCCTCAACTGTAAATCTGTTGATCTTTTTGTCGCTGACTGAAATAGTATTTGCCGATTCACCGATGATGCCCGCCAGGTTTGCGTCTGATATTTCGCTTATCTCCTTTTTGACAAGAACGTCTATTTCAGTTTCAGCTTTTTTAACGTCATCAGCTGTTATAACGGCCTTCTGTTCTTTTGATATAGGCCTTGAAACATCTATAACTCTGTCGAGACTCCTTTCAAACTGCCTGACCCTTTTCGCCAGCTTAACTTCTCCGCTGTATACCGTCACCCTTGTGGTCATTTTTTTATCAAGCTCAACTGAAAAATCAGTGCCTCTTACTCCCGCAATAGCCGTAGGTGTCTTAACCACAAATCTGTCTGCCTTTAACAATTTCTTTGGACGGCACAGCACCTTCCCTGTGGTTACACTGAGAATTGTATCTTCCCTCATAGAGTCTTTGAAAATAGACTCAAGCACTGTATCTGAATTCTGCTGAATTCGAATTATAGATTCTCCTATCGAAATATCGCAAAACGACTTATCCCCGGTATGAATACGGTCTGACTGCTTGAGAATCCCGCCAATTTCGGCAGGCTGTCCGTTAACCGTCACCTCCCCCATCAGGAAAGAAATCAAGGCATAATCGTCAGACTTTTGCTGTCTGCAGCCGGATATTGGAAGCATAATCATCAATACACAGGTAACTGCTGTTTTTTTCATATCTGTCTCCAGAAAAATATCTTACTAAATAATAATCAGTTAGCTTATTAAGATTCAATTCTTTTCTTCTTTTTTTTGATTTTTTGAGATATTACACCCTTATTCCGACTGAGAGTTTATAATTGAGTTGATTTTTTCATCACTGCGAGTAATTCAAGCAATATCGTTGCTTGAATTTTATTACTACCCAATGCTTCATAGCTTAGAGGTTACATGAACTCAAATCTGTCTGAAATTATTCTCTCCATGGCAGCAGCCGACGCACTTGGTTCAAGCTTTGAAGGGTTTACCAGGGCCCACATTGAAGCCAATATCAAGGATTTTACAGATTACCCGGATCCTTCGAAACTGCTCACTCGTGATTTCAGCCGATGGCGCAAGCCTGGACTTTACACCTCAATCACACAGACTGCGCTTCTTCTAATACTAAGTTCAACACGGGGGCGGATACAGCTTCATGCACTCAAACAGCTTTTTTCATCACCGGAAAGCAGCCCGGAATTTCTCAGAAACACTGATCCCACTGAAAGAAGCTTTGCCGCTTCAGGCGGGGATGCTCCTTCAACTCAGCCTTCCGCAAGGGTATGCGCGCTTCTGACGCCTCTGGCTGGAAACAGCCCCGACTTGAAGGAAGTCCTGATGAGCGCAATAAGCTTCGCGCGCCATTACACTGAAGACCTTTACACCATTGCCGGTGCAGGACTCCATGTCCTGACAGTATCATCACTCATCAACAATACAGAACACGGGATCTTAAGCATTTCCGAAGCATCTATGGCCATGACATCATATTTCGCTGATTTCATAAAAACATCACCACATATTGTTTTTAATGAAGGTCTAAATCCGGATCAACTTGAAAAAATACTTATGATTTACCAGACAATCATTAAGAACTCCTTACAGGCAGTGACTTTAAAGGAAGCTGAAGATATAATCTGTAAAACCGCGAATCTACATTTAAAAACACCAGTAAAAAGGCCTTCAATAAACCATCCTCTGACTTTGATACCGCTTTCACTGTTTCTAACGTCAATGGGAACCCGCATGCCGGAAGGCACAGCAGGTCAGACAGTTGTAAATGCGGCGGCCCAGGGGGGCTCCTCATCAGCAGCGGCATCAATAACCGCAGCATACCTGACCGCTCTTAAATGCCCATCCCCCATTCCTGAGAATTTTCTGGAAAAGCTGGTTAACAAAAAAACAGTTTCAGCCGCGGCGGATTCAATTGCTCAATCAGCAAAACTTCCCTTTACAATTTCAGAGTTTATTCACAGCGAGAGCAAGCTTACTGCCAAAGCACAAAGCGAACTCACATCAAAGCTCAAACACCAGAAAGCTAAACCTGTTCGCAAAAAAATCAGCCGCAGCATTGAATCCGACATCGCCCACCATGTTGTTGAAAGCTGGACAAAAACCGATAAGGCCCGATGGAAAAAACAAAGAAGGAAGGATGATCCTTCAAAATGGATCGAACCCGAATAAAACATTTGACAAAATGTCTATTTATATGCGAGTATTACAGTGAATAGGCGGGCTTTTGCACGCCTCGCACCCATAAACGGATTTCAAGAGCTGCATCAGGGAGGAATAAAATGGTTCGAAAACACAGCATGTCGCTAGTTCTTGCACTTGCTGCCGTGGTATTATTTCAGTTCGAAAGAGTTGAATCCAGCGATATACCTTTCAGGGTACTTGACATCGAAAGTATTTCAAGGTATTCTGAAGACCGACTGGTGTATCAGCATATTGAAAAGGACATCTCATACGCTTATGATAATTCGCTATCCTGCCTGCTTATCATAAAGGACAGAAAAATGTATCTCTTCAAGGATGGATATGACAACACTGAAGAGATAAAGACACAGCGGCTCATTATCGAAATGGAAAACAGGCTTATCTCTGACCTATGGGTCAACAAGATCGACTCGAAACCCGACTACGTGCAAATTACTGACAGGCGTGTCGAACTCATGAGGAATGTCAGCCAGGAGTTTGTAGATCAAAACTTTGGGACTTTTTACACAGAAATAAGATCCAGTTTCATTAAGAAACATGTGGATATATTCAAATCCCTCATGATTGATCGCAGGGATTCAGGGCTGTTTGTAGAAAGGAAGCCCCTTCCGAAGAGGCTATATGATACAGGCCCAACCAAGTACAGCACAACAGTGACAGGTAAAACCATCGATGAAAAGATATATTCCGCCGAAGATGCCGACGGAGACGGAATAACGGAGACCTTCACTGTTACCATTCCAGACGGATTTCACTGGGGTTACAAATCAGGCCCGAACATAATTTTTATTTACAACAACAAACAGAAGGACATTGAAGGACTTATTGGAAAACTGGCGCATGAGGCCTATTATGGGACGCCGGAAGAGAGTGAAAACATTAAAAAAACATTCCCCAAGAAGGACGATATCAGCGACATGATTCAAGATATATACAGAACGAGGGGGAATTCAAATTAGATTTCCTTTAATTAAAACGTAATTATTAAAAAAACCGACATGTTTATATGTCGGTTTTTTTAATATCCATCCTGCAGATCGAACGAACAGAATATATTATTTAAATGCACACTATTTTTCGTTACTTCTCAGGTAGAAAATCTACCGGATTGAGGGGGATATCATTATATCTTATTTCGAAGTGAAGATGGTTACCTGTTGAATTTCCTGTACTTCCGACCAGGGCGATGACCTGACCTTTTCTGACAAGCTCGCCTTCACCTACAAACATCACCGAGTTGTGAGAATAACGCGTGTAATAATTCCCCCGATGCTCAATGAGAAGCGTTTTCCCGTGTCCCCCGATGTAGCAGCTTTGAACAACTCGTCCGTCCATTGCGGCAACAATCGGTACACCTCTTGGAGCCGGCAGATCAACCCCTGTATGAAGACGCCCGCCTCTGAGCCCGAAATGCGAGCTAATACGGTCGACGGCCCTGATTGGCCAGATAAACTCCAACTCACCGGATTCAACTATCTCCTGTGATTTGTCGCTTTCAACAAGCTCAGTTAAATATTCTGTCGAATACGGTATAAATGCATACCCGCGATCTCGATTCGCATTTTCCTTAAGATAGTGAACTTCATCTGGAGAAGAACCAAACTTTTTCAGAAGGGAATTCAAATGCCATTTGCTCTTCAAATCCACCCAGATTCCAGCCTTTCCCCTGAATCGTTGAATCTCCGAACAATCTATCCTGACAGAATTTTCAGAAAGAAGGGGCGCCGAAAACATGCAAATAACCGCTACTGCTAATATTTTCTTCATTTATTCCTAAAAGTGAAAGTAGATATAGTATTAACGGCCAGGATTGATAAAGCGTTTGACCGAATATTGTTATATGTAAACAAATATTCTCATTGTCAAGCTATATTTTACAATACATCATTAATGATTTTGTTTATATATTCGATTGTATATGTTTTTTTTATATGATGACGCCTGAGACAGTAGTTATCGCTGACCACAAGATTTGTACCGTAATCGGTAGAGAACACCCTGGAGTAGCCGGCCTTTCTGGCATTAGCAATTACTTCGCTGCTATAATATCCGTATGGGAAAGCAAAAAAATCAACGCGCTTATGTAACCGCTGCTCAATAATCCTTTTCGATAGATACAGCTCCCTGAATAGGGCAGCCCCGTTTAACGCTGTTCCACCTTTGATATTGGTTAAATCTGAGTGGCTTATTGAATGAGATTGAATATCAATAAGGGATCTATCCATGACACTTAAATTGTCCCAGGTTAATTGACTTGAGCCCCGCTCAAGAATAAAATCCGTATACACAAAAAGAGTGACCGGAAAGCCATACTCCCTGACAATTGGCAAAAGCTTATCGTGCATTGAGCGGTAACCGTCATCAAATGTTATTACTATTGCCTTAAATGGGAAAGGCCTGCCCTGTTCAAGATGCTTAACAAGCGTCTTTAACGAAACGACACGCACATTTGATGCGGTTATCAGATCAAAATGCCTTCTCAGCTCATTACTTGAAATTGAGAATTCGCCCCTTCCGTCAAGATTGTGATACAGCATTATCGGTACAGCAAGAAGACGACTAACAGCCTCGCTATTCTTTTTTTCGTAATCAGGTAAAACTGTCCTCTTAAGATAGAGGACTCCCCCGTTAGCGGCCACAAGGACAGCAATCAAAAGGACCGCCATTAGCAAATAAATCGATTTATTTTTCATAGTATTAAGGTAAGTACCCTGTTCAGATTCCAGACTGACACAATAATATTCGTATCCCGAAACAATAGCAAGAATTTTATGCCCTGATAATTTCTGTACCGCTTTTAGTGGGAGAAAACCGGATAATGCGTTTTTTTACCCGGTGTTTTTTTGTTATTACCTGGAAATCTGCATAGTTCAGAGCAAACATTTTCTTATTATTGATTTGCATAATTTTTTATTTGATTATGTATTGCTTTTTTGATGTTTGGATATTCAATTATACTATGGAGTAATTCACTACGCACTGTATAGAGATAGCCGTCTATTTTCAATCGTCCGGAGAAAAGCTATGATACATTTTACCAAAATGCACGGAATAGGAAACGATTACATCTTTATCGATGACCGGAAATATCCTGTTCACAGACCGGACAAGCTTTCTATCAACATGAGCGACAGGCATAAAGGAGCTGGTTCAGACGGTCTAATTCTCATCATGAATTCAGACAAAGCCGATTTCCGTATGAGAATGTTTAACTCGGACGGAAGTGAAGCTGAAATGTGCGGGAATGGGATAAGGTGTTTCGCAAAATATGTTCACGACAGAGGGCATACAGATAAAAAGGCCATCAGCATTGAAACTCCTGCCGGCATTAAGGAGCTTCGGCTTTCAATTCGCAACGGAAAAACACATTCCGTCACAGTCAATATGGGTGAACCAATTCTTCGAAGAGATAAAATTCCTATGATCGGCGAGCCCGGTATGGTTCTAAATGAAGCTCTTGAACTAATCGACGGAATCAATTTCGACGTTTCTGCTGTATCAATGGGGAATCCCCATGCGGTTATTTTCGTAGAAGACGTCGAAAACTTTCCAGTGGAAAAATACGGCCCCTTTATTGAGAACCACCAGCTTTTCCCTCAGAGGACAAATGTTGAGTTTGCTCAGATTGTAAGCCGGGATGTGGTAATTCAGCGCACCTGGGAAAGGGGTTCTGGTGAAACAATGGCATGCGGCACTGGCGCTTCAGCTGTAACAGTAGCAGCTGCTCTTAATGGTTTGACTGAAAGAAAAATCAAAGTAATACTAAAAGGCGGTGAACTGCAGACAGAATGGTCTGAGTCCGACAACCATGTCTACCTGACAGGTCCGGCGGTAGAGGTCTACGATGGAGTCTGGCTCGAATAGTTTACAGCCTTAGAACTCCCAGAGAACCGCTGCAGGATTCCCATGTTCAAGAACCATTGTCTTTTTTACACCGGTAATGTTAGCGGCAATTGTTTTATGCAAAGCCTCACGGAACAGCTTTTCTGATCCCGGTATAACAACGCTTCCCTGCTTAAGCCTCGTCACATTAAGGTCTATTGTACAGCATCCAGCTTCAGAACCCGACTTTTGAATCCATACATTACGCACTACCATGTCAGCCGGAACAACACTTGAAGTGTTTTCATATTTCGAACCTCTCAAAACCCTGTTGAAAAGAAAGACAGTCTTTGCTTCATCAGTTTCATATTTTCCAATAGAATGCTTCTCTTCAATGATGCCCCCATTCATCGGATCGGGCAGAAAAATACTCACATCTCTCTTTTCATCAAGTATTGGAATTTCTGGGAATAAATCGAAAATATTTTTCTCAACATGTACTGACACCATAAGGTAATCAGCAAAAAGAAGGGCCGAGATACACAACAGAAGAAACCGCTTGCCATCAGGTGTCTTATTGACTATCTCAACCTTCATTTTATTGACGTATCCGCCTGTTGTGCTATAAAAATCACACAGGCCACGAACAAGGCTCGAGAAGGAATTGTATATTTTTGATATTATTCTTTTCATTATTTTTTTGTTCCTTAACAGTGATTATACTCAAGACTTATCTTTGTCTATGTGCCAGAAAATCAAGTTATTTTTGAAGTATCTTACTATTATACTTATCTATAAAACCCATTATTCCTTCTGAAATACCTCGCGCAATCTGATTCTGATATGATTTTTGAAGCAGTTTTCGAGATTCTGATCTATTTGTCAGAAAACCAATCTCAACAAGAGCGGAAGGCATTAACGCCCCCCTTAAAACGAAAAAATCAGCTTTTTTTACACCGAGTGAACGGCTCGGGACAAGCCTTTTTCTCATTCCAGTTTGTATACTTTCCGCGAGAAGCCGGCTCTCCTTCTGAATTTGCGTAGTCATCATCCTGGCTTCAATATAGTCAATATCGCCATACTTTAAAGCGCCCTGCTTTTTTTCAAGAACTACAACATTGTTCTCAAGAGCAGCAGTGTTTCTTGCATCATCATTGCTGGGATTCTGTGACAGGTAATAGGTCTCATACCCAGCAATTTTTGGAGACAGAGAGGCATTGGCATGTATACTGACAAATATTCCGTTTTCATTTCTGTTAAGCCTGGAATTTGCAATCTCAGTCCTTCTGTCAAGTTCTATGAAAACATCAGTGTTCCTGGTTAAAACCACCTTAATACCCTTTAGGCCTTTCTTCAGTCTTTCAGCTACCAGCCTTGAAACATCCAGAACAATATTCTTTTCATAAATTTTTTTCCCGGATACAGCCCCGGGATCCTTACCACCATGACCGGGATCAATAATTATGAATTTGATTTCATCATTTTTTGTATCTCTTGCAATTTCCGTCCTGCCATCCTTAGTGTTTTCATCGGTCGGCCCATCCCGGTTTGCCACACCAGCGCCATAAAGACAATCTGACAGCTGTTTTGCAACATCGTATGGAATAAGAATATCTCCTTTTTTGCGTATTACCGGGAAATCAGAACGTAAAACACTGCCATCAACCAGTATAACATTATGATTAATTAGTATTACAGACATGTGGCCTCTGTAATACAATACCAGCCTCTCCATAACCTGGTCATAGCGGAACTGAGTTCCCGGCCTCATTATGTATTCGCGGTAAGAAATATATTTTGCTTTATCGCTGCCGACTGAAACCGTGTTGAATCTCTCAAAAGCAGAGATCTGTGTAAAAAACGAAAAAAGCAATATTATTGACAGATTTTTTTTCAAAATCCCCTCTCAAAAGCACTAAAATACTATTTTATTGTGAATGAGATGAACACGTCAACAGTAATTCACTCCCTTCAGCTTAAGTGAAATGAGAAATAACTTGAAAAAAACAGGCATGAAACTTAATGTCATTCATCAACAATGATCATCAAATAAGCGGCGGTAACATGAGATATTCAATTTCAAGCTTAATATTTCTGCTTGTAATATTAACCACGGCAGTTTTATCCTGCAAAAAGGAAAATGACAGTACCGTACATCAGCATAAAGAAACTGAATACCAGACAGCCATCATCCACAGTCCCTACGCCTATGTCAGAATATCCCCCTTGCTTTTTTCAGCAAGAGTCACAGAGCTTGAAAGAGGGGAAATGGTAAGTATCATTGAAAGGTCAGCTGAAAAATCCTGGGTGGGGTCCAAAGCAGATTACTGGTACCATATAAAAATGAAAAATAAAACTACAGGATGGATTTACGGATCCAGTCTGAAGTTGGTAGATTCATCATCAGGCAACGCTGACACACTTCTAAAAGAGCTGGCTGAAAAGGATGCTGAAACCCTTAAGAAAGAACTCCATGGGAAATGGTGGAGTGTCAACAGCCAGGACACATTCACAAATCAGGTTCTTGAATTATTTGAAAACAGCAAATACAAATCATACTATAGAGATCATGAGAAAAACGCAATTGACGGGCTTTACTCAATCGATTCAACAAACTCCATGATATCCTTCGACAAAGGAACTACCTTCAATACTCAGATGAAGTACGTGAAAAGAGGCCGCACTTACTGCCTCTTCAGCGTAAATGAAAAAAATGAAACTGAATTTAAGAAGATAAGCAATGAATTAGACATTACTGAAAAGGCTGGAGAACCGGCAGCCCAATCACCAGAGGAAAACGCTGATGCAGATAAGGCTGAATAAATACCTGTCCCAATGCGGCCTTGGGTCAAGACGCAAGGTTGAAGATTACATTTCAAGCGGGCGTATTTCCATAAATAAAACAGTTATTACCAGGCTTTCAACTCAGGTCAATACGGAAATAGATGTTGTACAACTGGATGGAAAGAACATCAGCCAGCTTGAGAGACTATACTATATAGTCCTTAACAAACCAAAAAACTACATCACAACAACGATGGATGAGAAAAACAGGCCAACAGTGATGCAGATGATCCCGGATAAGTATATCCGCGCCGGTGTTTTCCCAGTGGGTAGACTCGATAAAGACACAGAGGGGCTTCTTCTTCTGACGAATGACGGAGAAATGGCACACCGGCTTACCCATCCAGAATTTGAAGTACAAAAGGAGTACATTGTTGAGCTTGATAAACCGCTTGATGACGCTCACCTTAAAAAGATTAAAAAAGGGATATTCCTGCATCAGTTAAAACTTAAAACAAGAAAATGCTCGATACAAAAAACTGATCTTATCGGGAAGCGTGTGAAGATAACTATTTCGGAAGGCAAAAAACGTCAGATTCGATACACCTTCAAAAACTTCGGCTATAAAGTTACATACCTTAAAAGAACCGGATACGGGCCGCTTACAGTAAAAGGAATCAATAAGGGCGATATCCGGCTCCTCAAAGAAAAGGAAATTCTGAAGTTAAAAGACCTTGTTCTTATGAACAGCTGAAAAATCAGTCTAAAAGATGGACAAACAAACCGCTTCTGAGTTTGGGTTCAAACCACGTAGATTTTGGCGGCATTATCAAGCCAGCGTCTGACACACTAATCAACTGTTCGATCGTTGTAGGATACATTGAGAAGGCTACCGCGTACTTTCCCGAGTTTACCAGCTTCTCAAGTTCTAAGGCACCTCTAATGCCGCCAATAAAACTTATTCTGCTATCCTTCCGTGGATCATTTATTCCAAGAATGGGATCAAGAATTCTATCCTGCAGAATGCGCACATCCAGCGACTCAACAGGGTCTGACGGGATAGCTCCTTTCGGCCTTAATGTGTACCATTCTGAATCCAGATAGACAGATATTTCTTTTTCTTCCGTAGGAATTGATTTTCCTGTTTTGAAAACTTCAAAGCCAGCAGAGACCTCGTCGAGGAAAGAAGAGGGAGTCCGTCCATTGAGATCCCTGACTGCCCTGTTATAGGCCATAATTTTCAAATCAGAATGCGGGAAGAGGACAGAAAGAAAAAAGTTATACTCTTCGTCCCCGCTATATGAGACGGCATTCTGTCTTCTCTGCTTTCCAACACGCACAGCTGAAGCCGCCCGATGATGTCCGTCAGCAATATAAAGTTCTTCTGCCTCCATGATTTCCACAAAGCTGTCTATAAGTTCCTGGTCATTTATAACCCTGACAGTATGCCTGACACCATCATCGGCTACAAAGTCATATACAGGCTGTATAACCCTGGACCTTTCAATCAATTTGTTTTTTCTTGAATCGCTTTTAAAAAGCATAAAGACCGGTCCAGTGTTGGCATTTACTGTATCAAGATGTCTGGTTCTATCAAGCTCCTTGTCTTCACGAGTAAGTTCATGTTTTTTTACGCGGTTTTCGATATAATCATCAATGCTTACACATGCAACAATGCCAGTCTGCTCCCTTTCTCCCATCTTCTGGCTATAAAGATACAATGAGGGCTTATTATCAGCTTTTAAAACGCCTTCTTCAATAAATGTTCGAAGTGCAGCTTTTCCTGCCGAATAAACCTCCTCACAATATGGATCTACATTGTCCTGCATATCTATTTCCGGTTTACTGACATGGAAAAAACTATACCTGTTATCTTTCGCTATCTCTCTGGCCTCTTCTGTGCTTACAACATCGTAGGGCAGAGCCGCCACCTTCTCCGCAAATTCCGATATCGGTCTTAATGCATTAAATGGTTTGATTTTTGCCATTGCCTTCACCTGAGATTTCAAATTTATGAATTAAAATAGAAATATTAGAATATGTCACTAACTGCAACTTTAGATGTAAAGTCAAATTCATGTTCAATTATATTTATTTATCACTCCACGATCACTCCACGATGTTCTTTTTATCAAGAAATTTATAATTCAATTAAGAGTTGTACAAATTTTCTCAAATGACAATCCCTATACTTTTAAACATTACAAATATAAATATTCTAATGGAATTTAGCTTAAATCCAATTACTTTTTGCATTCGTACAATGATCGTCAACGGCCAATTATTACTAATTTTATTGAAAAAATAATAGCCAATTTAATGGTAATTAAATATATGTTCAGCCATATTTTCTTATATGGCTGTTAACTAATCATTGCGCCATTATATTAAAAATAATCAGGAGAGTCACCATGTCTCGAGTTTATAATTTTTCAGCGGGTCCCGCAGTTCTCCCGGAATCAGTATTAAAAAAGGCTGCATCTGAACTTGTTGAATACGGCGATGCCGGTATGTCCGTTATGGAAATGAGTCACAGGTCAAAACCCTTTGAGGCCATTATTGAACAAGCAGAATCTCTGTTAAGAGAGATACTCAATATCCCAGAGAATTATTCTGTCCTCTTTCTTCAGGGTGGAGCCTCAACACAGTTTGCCATGATACCTCTTAATCTTTTTGCGTCATCGAAGAAATGTGACCTGGTTCACACCGGAGCATGGACAAAGAAAGCTATTTCAGAAATGAAAAGATACGGTACAGTAAACATACTGGCCTCATCTGAGGATAAGACATTTACCTACATTCCCAAGCTTGACAGTTCAACCTTCAGCAAGGATGCGGATTTTTTCTATATTTGTGCAAATAATACAATTTATGGCACAAAATACACAACATTTCCAGACACTGGCGATGTGCCTCTGGTTGCCGATATGTCTTCAAATATTCTTTCCGAGCAAATAGACGTTAGCAAGTTCGGTTTAATTTTTGCGGGCGCTCAAAAGAATATAGGTCCAGCTGGAGTCACTGTTGTTATTATCAGAAAAGATCTTATTGGAAAAGCAATGGATATCACTCCAACTATGTTGAATTATCAAATCCACGACGAAAACAAATCTCTCTATAATACCCCTCCGACTTATGGAATATATATAGCCAAACTTGTTTTCGAATGGATTAGAGATCTCGGAGGTTTAAAAGCAGTCGAAGAACAAAACAGAACTAAAGCCTCTATGCTCTACGATTTTATTGATAATTCAGGCCTTTTTAAAGGAACTGTCGTAAAAGAAGACCGTTCTTTAATGAATGTCCCCTTTGTTACAGGCTCAGAAGATATTGATAAAGAATTCATCTCAACAGCCACCAAATCAGGACTGGTAAATCTTAAAGGACACCGCTCTGTAGGTGGAATGCGCGCAAGCATCTACAACTCAATGCCGATTGAAGGAGTTCAGAAGCTTGTAGAATTCATGAAAGATTTCGAATCAAACCATAAATAGGAGCAAACAATGTTCAATATACTAACATTAAACCGGATATCGGAGGTCGGAACAGACCTGTTTTCTGAAAACTTCAGTTTCTCTGACAAGGTTACTGATCCTGACGGCGTACTTCTCAGAAGCTACAATATGCATGATATGGAGATACCGTCTTCCCTAAAAGCTGTTGCCAGAGCTGGAGCAGGAGTTAACAACATTCCAATAGACAAATGTTCAGAAAAAGGGATTGTTGTTTTCAACACACCTGGCGCAAATGCAAATGCTGTTAAAGAACTTGTCATCCTTGGAATGCTGCTCGCTTCACGAAATGTCTATCAGGGAATCTGCTGGACAAAAACTCTTGAGGGAAAAGGAAGCGAAGTTAAAAATCTGGTTGAAAAAAACAAATCTAACTTTGTCGGCAATGAGATAATGGGCAAAAAGCTGGCCGTAATTGGTCTTGGTGCTATCGGTGTTAAAATTGCCAATGACGCAGCAGCTCTCGGCATGGACGTTACCGGATATGATCCGTATATCTCTGTCGCTTCAGCCTGGAGAATTTCCAACAGGGTAAAGTATACTTCAAGTCTTGAAAGTCTTCTTGCGAATGCTGATTATGTCAGCCTTAATTTGCCTCTCATTGATGCAACTAAGGGCTTTATTAACAAAGAAAAGTTTTCCATGATGAAAAAGGGAGTAATTTTACTCAATTTCGCAAGGGGCGAACTTGTCGATAACCCCTCACTGGTACAAGCTCTTGAGAATGAAACCATAGGCAAATATGTGACGGACTTCCCTACTGATGACATTATGAAGTTTGAAAGTGTTATTCCAATACCTCATCTCGGCGCTTCAACACCTGAAGCGGAGGATAACTGCGCGGTCATGGCTGTTAATCAAATAATGGACTATCTCGAGAATGGAAATATTACGAATTCTGTAAATTTCCCGGACTGCTCCAGTGAGAAGAAAGGTTTAAAAAGAATTACTATCGCAAATAAAAACATCCCTAACATAATAGGTCAAATTACTCCTATACTGGCAAATGCAGGAATTAACATCAGTGAGTATTTGAATAAAAGCAGGGGTGAATATGCTTACAACATCATTGATATCGACAGTGAAATTGACAGTAGCGTTATAGACTTGTTAAAAAAGATTTCAGGTGTTGTTATGGTAAGAGTTCTATAATTTTTTACTGAATCCCGACAGACAATTAGCCGAAATTAGTATTACAGGCATTAAAGACAGCGGTCTAAGTCCGCTGTCTTTAACTTTTTATACATCGGGGTTTCCGGGATGCAGAATTTTGATTTTTACTCAGGCCAGTCTATAAAATCTTTTCCACCACAATTTGAATCAAAAGACCCTGAGTACTTCAGCAGGTATTCAGCAAGTCATATATCTGATCATGAAAAAGTAAAAAAGAAGGCAAGCAGGCTTATCTTTCTTATTACCGCATTTATAATACTTTCATTTACAACTGGATTGATAACGGGAATTAAATTTGCCGGCGGAAAAGATAAAGATATTGTAGATAAATCAACACAAAATGCCATTTCGCAGCTTAAAACTAAAGTTACAGATCTTATCGCCAGAGACAAAGGTGATGATGACACCCTGAAAAAATCATATCCAGCTTCAGCTTATCCATACGTTATAAAGATTGGAAACACATACAACAGAGCAAGTTCCAGAGAGCTTGCCGAATTCCTGAGCAGAAAGGGACATACCGTAATTCTATCAAAATTCGGCGATCAAGAATTTAATGTTTACACCGGTCCTTATAAAAATCTCGACACAGCTAATTCCGCATTTAAATTACTTGACTCATACGGGGATAGCCGCCTCAAATCTAACATTCAAATTATTAGCCGGAAAACTAGTTAATATGCCCCTTCCTAACTTTGTTTTTATTAGAAAACCTTTTCCAGGTGAAGCTGAGTCTATATACAAGCTGGTTCATCACTATGCTCTGGAAGGTCTTATATTAGAAAGATCTGTAAGCGAGATTGATTCCATGCTGAATTCATTTATTATTGCAGAATATGACTATGAAACAATCGGTTGCATTTCATCGTTTGATTATGGACAAGGACTAATAGAACTTAGAACTCTCGCTGTTCATAGTGATTTCAAAACCCAGGGTTTAGGTTCCCGACTTGTAAAAGCAATGATAAATGAAATATCTCAGACGTCTAAATCGAGAATTTTTGCATTATCATACTCACCAATTTTTTTTAAAAAAAACGGATTTATCGAAATCCCAAAGGGAATGCTGCCAGAAAAAATATGGAAAGACTGCCTTAACTGTCCCAGCAGAGACAAATGCGGAGAAACCGCACTACTGTATTCAACCAGTAAAATTATCGAAAAACCTTTGAAATAATTTACAAGTCTTTCATAAAGTTTTCACTAATGGACTTAATAGTCGCGGACTTTTTGAAGAAGTTATCTTTGGTCGTGATGATTCTTAAAATATAGCCGTAATTGTTTTTTACCACAACAGTCTCAATACCTGCAAGGTTTTTTTCCCCATCATGTGTTATTAAATATTCAACTCGTTTATCCGTTCTCAACAACTCTTCTTTTGCCAACTTATCATACAACAAACGATTCTGCACATCTGAGACAAAATCATCAATATCGATTTTTGGATGAGAAAATCTTTGTGAATCAATTGCAAGTAAATAATCATAACCTTTACTGACCTGGCTGTCAATATTCACCCCGGCTAAAAATCCATTGTATAAAACAGTTCCCAGCCTCCATTTGTTTTTTAGAATCTTAACGTGTCCTGCTAATCTTATTTGATATCCCATGACATCGTTCGCGAGTAGGATGCTGTCTGATTTTCTTATAATAAGGGGTGTAGATTCTCTATCAAAATGTAAATACCTGTCGCCATTAAGATTATGTATTTTTTTTCTAAACATCTCAGCTTTAACTCTAAATGCTTTGACTCGAGCGTCATTTTCCGGTAATAGTAACATTGATTTCAGTATTCGGAGTGAATTTCCAATGTAACCAGATTTATAGTACATCTCTGCCTTAGCGAAACAATATTCGAGTCCAGGGATTGAGACTTCGTCATATTTGATTTCTGCTTCTGTTATTACAATTTTTCCAGCTTTGTTAATAAAATAGTTATTACCAACATAATCTTTAAAAAAAGTCCAGTCAGGCATCTGTGCATAGACAGTGGATGCTAACATGAAATAAACAGTTATGAATGCTTTTCGTTTCATTATTTACAGCATAATAAATAACAACAGCCCGCCAATTACAAAAAGAACCAGCACTGCAAGCATAATGTAAATCAACTTACTGTCTTTCACGGCATTTTTTTGTTCAATACCAGAGTCTTCCATTCTAACCTTTACGTTCTCTTCTTCTACCAATTTAGCATATACGCCTTTAGCGATCAGAGCATAGATTATATAACCACTTTTTTCCATAGGGATTTTATGTTTAAGTCGTCCTTTAATAGGCTTGATGTTCCCTTCGGAATCAACTGCTTCCATTACTGAAAGTATCTTCCTTGAAACCTGATCCTTATTTGGTAAAAGTACCATAATTTTTTCACCAGGTTCAATATCATTAATATACTTTCCTTTTACCGGTGCAACAATTGATGTTCCATTTACTATATATTTTGCTTCCTTTTCGATTTCTTTTATTCTTTTGTCGAATTCTGATTCGTTTACTGACGAATCATTGGGCTGCTTTTCATAAGAACCCGGCTCCTGTTCTGGAAGCGAAACAGGGACACCTGCGAGCTCCATAGAAAGCGAACTGGTAGGCTCAAGCTCTATTTGACACTGGATTTTATCTTCACTGAATATTTTACTTAATCCCTGATGAATCTTTTTCGTAAGATCATCCAGTAACCTTTCTTGAACTTCCGGAAAAACATCATACTCTATATATTTATCAATACATGAGTCAATAAATCCATCAATACTATCTACCTCGTCACTCTGTTTGTATAAATTTATATCTCGGTATAGGGTTTTCCAATCATCAAAAATTCGGACTTTATCATACAGCTTATTAGTATTAACAACAACACCATCAACATTTGATATGTATTCATCTATGATATTAAAAAAAGCCATTACAAGACCCGATTTTGAATTACTCTGTATAAAGAATTTAATCTTTACTATTATGTTATCCAAATATTGTCCGGACGCCATCGATTTTGCTTTCTCAATATCATTTCCTACAAACTTCATTGCTGCCTCTATGAGGCGAGTCTTTTCATTTAGTGAATCGAATTGTTCGGACATTAATTTAACCCTGATTAACACTGAGACTTTTTTCTATTATCTCATACTTTTTTTGTGGACTTAGATTAGAAACTTTAGTTACTCCGTGAATAATCTTTTTCTTATATTTTATAGGTATTTCGAAGATTAAATAGTTACCTTCGTTAAGCATATCGATTTTTTTCACCTTTTCCGCTTTTGCTGGTAAATTAATTGCAGATAACAGTATGCCTGCGATATGTAAGGGTTTTAGATATTTGATTGATAGTTTTGACACCCCTATATCTAATCGACTAAGCTCCCTGAAACCGGCATACATCTCTTCCGGTATATTCTTCCAATGCTTTGGATTATCCGTTAATTGGACAACAATGATTTTAGCCTCTTCATCCTCAAAAACTCTCAAATAAGTTATTAAACCTTTGTAAGATGTTAAAAGACCATAAAGCGTATCATCTTTTATATTATTATTTTTCTTCATTTTCACCGAATTACAACACAAATTAAACCGACGAATATTTATTCTTTTCTACCTGTTTAATCAATCTTAGAAATATAATACCTTTTATCAACTCAGCTAATTCATCTCCATAAAGTTGAGTTACACTTTCAAAGTCATTAACAGAACATATTTTATTTATCCTCAGAAGATTAATTATATTTTCTTCCTCGACAGTTAGATTTCCTATATAAAACTTATTATTTGAACAAATATCTTCTGTTAATACAACTATTTTTTTTTGTTTAAATGATTCATAAGAGTTGATAACTGATTCAATATTCAATTCAGCCATTTTAGAAATATTTGAAATTTTAATGTAAATATTTTTACTACCATTGATAGCATCTAACTGTAATTTAACTATAGCTTCATCAATAAATGATGAATCAAGAACTTTAAAACCTTCAAAATCTAAAATAACAGTCTCTGAATTTCCGACTGACATTATTTTTTCTGTTATTTTTTCGTATACACTTCTGCCTACCGGTCTTGTTATTAAATCAGGCCCCTTTACAGATACTTGTCTGGAAATTTTTGCAATGTTTATTATCATCTCAGATCCTTTTTATGCGGATAATGTCACAGAAATTTGTGTGCCATTGAATTCATTCAAATCGTTTTTAAGAAATATACATCCCTTCCTGTTTTGAACTGTTTTGTTATCATATACTGCAGTTGCTGACGCGTTATTTGATCTGATATATAATGAACCATTAAATTTCTCTATAACAGCATTCACCTGGCATAAACCAAATCCAAACTCTCTTTTGCTTGAAATAGGTGTTGTGAATACAGCTTTAATTAGCTCAGAGCTTTGTCCTCTAAAATGTGCTAAATTATTTCTAAAGCTGCCCTCTATCCCAACACCCGAATCTGCTATTGCAAGCCTGAAGATTCTATTCTTTCCTGTGACGTATGTTTGCATGGAAATATAGCCTGAATCAAGACTATGTTCAAAAATATTCTGGCATAATTCAGAAATAACAGTCACAAAGTAATCTGTAATTCCTTCAGATATCCAGAATTTTAAAATATAAGAAGCTCTCTTTCTGAATAGATCTATAACCTTTGCAATTGACCTCACACTCTCACGTTCTTTATTTGGAATCTCAAGTATCTCAATAATTCGGGAGCTCATACTATTTCTTTTCAGAAACATCTTCTCATTTAAGGGCGTATCAATATCAAAAATTCCAGTTTTTATAAAATCCATTCGTGCGAGGTATTGATGAATGTTTACCGGTATGTTAACAAGTTTCAGTTTTCTGCCATAATTTCTGATATAGTTTCTGCCTATCAGTAACAGACAGAGCATCGAATATGGTTCAATAAAACTTATACGGGAGCAGTCAACATTATTAACTGGATGATGTGCATCTTCAATTTCTTTTAATACATCTTCAAATTGATATGGATCTCTCATCCGATTTGGGATTATTATTTTAGTCATATTTTTTTGTTTTTATATAATTTGGGACTTATAGTAATTTTCGGCAGAATATTTATATTTTCTGCATTACAATTTACATGAAGGTGTGATTTATTTAAATTTAAAGGAAGGTATAAAATACAAAAAGAGAGGCTGTCTTATAAGTCCAGCCTCTCTTAATTATTACCGCTATTTCGTGATAAAAGACTACATCATTCCTGGCATTCCGCCGCCCATACCACCCATTGAAGGCATGGCTCCTTTTTCCTCTGGCTTTTCAGCAATAAGAACCTCTGTCGTACTCATCATGCCTGAAACCGACGCTGCATTCTGAAGAGCGGTTCTTACAACTTTAGCAGGATCAATAATACCGACTTTAATCATATCTACCCACTCAAGTGAAGCTGCATTGAATCCAACGCCGTCTTTTTCGGATTTAGCTTTTTCAACTATTATAGATCCTTCAAGACCAGCATTGATTGCAATCTGCTTCATAGGCGCTTCAACTGCTTTTTTAATTATTTCAGCTCCAATTTTCTCGTCACCAGTTAGTTTTTCTATTACCTTTGCAATAGCTTTTTGTGCATTTAAAAGCGTTAGTCCTCCTCCAGGAACGATGCCCTCTTCAACAGCTGATCGTGTAGCAGAAAGAGCATCCTCAACTCTCGCTTTTTTCTCTTTTAGCTCAATCTCTGTGGCTGCACCCACGTTAACAACAGCCACACCGCCAGCAAGTTTAGCTTTTCTCTCCTGAAGCTTCTCAATATCATAATCTGATGTTGAATCTTCAATTTGCTTTTGAATCTGTGAAATTCTGGCTTGAACTTCTTTCTGCGACCCGGCCCCTTCAATAACAGTAGTGTTTTCTTTATCTACTATTATTTTTTTAGCTCTACCGAGCATATCGACCGTTGTGTTTTCAAGCTTCATCCCGAGATCTTCTGATATAACATTTCCATTTGTCAGGATTGCGATGTCTTCCAACATTGCCTTTCTTCTATCACCAAAACCAGGCGCTTTTACTCCGACACATGTAATTGTTTTTCTTAGAGTATTTACAACTATTGTTGCAAGAGCTTCACCCTCAAGATCCTCAGATATGATAAGAAGAGGCTTGCCTGCCTGAGCTACTTTTTCAAGTATTGGAAGCAAATCCTTCATAGCTGATATTTTTTTATCGTATATCAGAACAAAGGCATCATCAAGAACAGCCTGCATATTCTCCGGATTTGTTGCCATGTATGGAGAGAGATATCCTCTATCGAATTGCATACCCTCTACAACTTCAAGATGCGTATCAATCGATTTAGCTTCTTCAACGGTAATGACACCGTCTTTCCCCACTTTATCCATAGCGTCAGCAATCAAATCACCTATTTCATTGTCATTATTTGCTGAAATAGATGCGACCTGAGCAATTTCCTTTTTATCGACTATTTCTCTTGCTGTCTCATGAATATATGCAACAGCTGCTTCAACCGCTTTATCAATTCCACGTTTTAAACTCATGGGATTAGCACCGGCTGTAACATTTTTAAGACTTTCCTTAAAAATGGCTGAAGCGAGAATTGTTGCCGTTGTTGTACCATCGCCAGCAATGTCATTAGTCTTGGTCGCTACCTCTTTAACCATTTGAGCGCCCATATTCTCAAATTGATCTTCAAGCTCAATTTCCTTTGCAACAGTCACACCATCTTTTGTCACTGTCGGAGCACCGAATTTTTTGTCGATTACAACATTCCTTCCTCTTGGACCAAGTGTCACCTGAACTGCATCAGCCAGTTTCTTGACACCTTCGAATATTGACCTGCGAGCTTCTTCATTATACTGTAATACTTTTGCCATTTTATATTATTCTCTCCTTTTTTAACGTTTAATTATTTCACAATTGCAAGTACATCACTTTCAGACAGAATCAAATACTCCCTGTCATCATGTTTAATTTCAACACCCGAGTACTTTCCAAAAATGATAACATCTCCTTCTTTAACAGACATTGGAACAACCTTGTCGCCCTCTTTTTTTCCATCTCCAACTGCGATCACTTTTCCTTGCTGTGGTCTTTCTTTCGCAGTATCAGGGACATAAATTGATCCTACCTTTCCAACTTCTTCCTTAATTGTCTCAATGAGAATCTTGTCTCCGATAGGTTTAATAGCCACTTAGGACCTCCTGAACATATTTTTATTATATTTAATATTTTGTCCTTTGGACAGAGGATTGTTAGCACTCATCAAAGAGAGTGCTAACAATTAAAATATTACAAGAAAACTCTAATACTTCAACGACCATTTACGATGATTATTCAGATTTACAATCAAATATCTTCGTTTACAGCTTAATATATATGTTATTCTTAATTTTTAGCCTTTTTTCTAATAAATCTAAAAATATAGCAAACCAACCCGGCAAAAATATATAATCCAGTTAAAACAAAGACCGACCACATGTTAAAGTAGAACAGCAGCAACAAAATTGATACAAGTGTAATCATTATTGCCGTTTTACCTTTTTTAATAATATCAGCGAATATTTTAGAGTAATCGATATCTGACACCATTAAAAGAGCAACAACTGCATAAACCGGGACAAAAAGTCCAATCATCGGTACAAAATTGACTTTCCCAATAAACGGAATGGTAGAAAATGGAAGAGCTGGTATACATGAAATAAAAATACCCGCTGCCGGCGAGGGCAATCCAGCAAAACCGGTTCTCTCAGTTCCTTCTATGTTAAATTTTGCAAGCCGATATGTAGTACAAATCGGAAAAATTGGCGCTATTACCATCCCCCAATTCAATCCAAGACCAATTTCTGGCAATTTGCTAAGAAACGCCTGATAGGCAATAAAGCCAGGTGCTATGCCATACGCTATTTCGTCCGCTAATGAATCAAGCTGAACGCCAATTGGACTCGAAACACCAAGAGCTCTGGCTGTCGCCCCATCAAAGAAATCAAAGAATGATGCAACAAATACTAAAATTCCTGCGACAGCAATTGACCGAGGGTCACCCTTACTTGCAAAAATAATTGCAATAAACCCAAAGACCATATTTGACATTGTAAAAGTATTTGGTATTAATGATCGTTTCTGTGCCATCTCTTCCTCATCAAATTTACAAACTATCTTGCATTCATAGTATATCTATAATTATTAGCTGCTTTTTATACAAAAGCAGGTAACTGCTTTATACTGCAAGCTTTATATGAAACATTTTCAAGGTTGTCGACTTTTATTCAGTTCTTAGTTTTGCTTTAACTTCTGATCTTTCTATAGCTAATTCTATTAATCTATCAATAATCTTGTTATAAGGAACACCCATATACTCCCATAGCTTAGGAAACATACTTATGCTTGTAAAACCAGGTAGCGTATTGATTTCGTTGAAATACAACTCGTCTGACTTTTTATCAAGAAAAAAGTCCACCCTTGCCATACCATAACACTTTAGCTTTTTGAACACTAAAGATGCCATTTTCATGCACTCATCAGCTTTTTTATCAGTTAATCTTGCTGGAATAACCAATTCAGCTCCTTCTGTATCCTCATACTTTGCTTCATACGAATAGAATTCATGATTGGGATTTATTTCTCCAGGAACAGAAACATCAGGCTCATCACCGCCAAGTACCGCACATTCCAATTCACGGGCATCAATTGACTCTTCAACAAGCACTGTTGTATCATATTGAAAAGCCGTGTTTAATCCTTCGATTAATTCACTTAAATCCTTAGCCTTGGAAACACCTACAGATGATCCCGATCTATTTGGCTTGATAAACAAAGGTAAACCCAGTTTTCCAATTATACCTGTTACTATAATTTTCCTATCTTCAGTTTCCCAATTGGATTTTTTCACTGTTTCCCATGGAACAACTTTTATTCCGAAATCTCTTGCTATTATCTTGGAGAAGTCTTTATCCATCCCAATAGATGAACCATATACATCTGCACCAACATATGGAACACCTGATAGTTCCAAAATAGCTTGAAGAGTCCCATCTTCACAGAAGGTACCGTGAACAGCCGGGAAAACAACATCTATTATAACTGTTTTATTAAGATTATTACTTCTAATTGTTAAATTTCCACACTCACCGGAAATATAAGGAAACCAATTATCATTTTTTACTATTTTTAAGCTTTCACCTGAAGCATTATCTTCAAATTCGATATTCTCCTGAACAAACCAATCGCCGTTCTTTGCTATTCCAATGCCAACGATGTTGTACCTATCTTTATCAATGTTCCTGATAACCGATGCTGCAGACCTCAGTGAAACCTCATGTTCTCCAGATTTTCCGCCGTAAATAATCCCAAGATTTAATCTTTTCATAACCTTATCCATCAAGATTCTTTCTGTTTACAAAACAGTATCCTCACCCTCTTTAACCTCAACGTTGAGCATTATCAAATCAGCTGTGTCTGGAAAATTCCCATATTGATTGTGATTTGTCCAGTATAGTCTGTAAATATCATAAACTCCTGGTGACATATCTTTCAGAATAAAATTGGAGTCAGAACTCAGATAAGTTGCTACTGGAGGAATTCGGAATTCTTTCGCAAACCCGGCCGCCTGAGTATCCGATTCTTCTCCATCATAAGCATTCCATTCGTTTGCAAATGCAATCATTCCGTCGTCATTATCGACTTGACCGTTTCCGTCAAGGTCTTCGTATAAACAGCTGCCAATAAAACTATTCCATAAGAATTTATAGTTCTCATATTTCATCGCATAATCCAATATGGAGCTTATTGTATTACTATACCTTACAGGTTCTTGCGGGATATCAGCGTTAACAATACAGGTTGATCTCAAATTATTCTGAATCAAATATGTGGAGATATCAGAGCCAGCCACTACAGCCACAACATAACCGGCACCACCAGATGTTATTGAATTTGAAACGATATTTCCAGTCTTACCTGGCACGTATGATCGAGCTATAGCAACAAGATTACCCCCCATATCCGTTTCACCTGATCTGACGTCTCGAACAGAATCTGAAAATGCAAAATAATGTGTTACGTAGGGCATGCTATCGCTGTCTGATCCATTATACTCGTATAATTTAATATTGTTTTTTACCACAAATCTAAGTTCAAGAACTGTTCGCTCAATCTTATTACTGTAAACAAGCTTTCCATCAATCGGAACATCAACCGGAAAAACCCTGTTAATATCAAGGTAATTCTCTCTCATTGAATCATATTTTGTATTTACCATTAGCTGATTAAAATCGAAACCAGTGACATTTTCTTCGTGAAAAACAACTTCCTCTTCTTCGCCTGTTCCATATAGCGCATCTGTATCATCAGAGCAATAATATCTTACCGCTGAATCAAAAAGCATCTTTCTGATATACAATCTCAACCTTGAATATTCTTTTCCAGGCTCAACATCATCGTTTTGAAGCACTAATCCTGTCCCATTAAAAAAATCATCCTGCTTGCTGTTATCTGTGTTTAATGGAATGCTATAAGCCTGTCTGAAATTACTAAATTTACTGCCGCCTGACTTATCATCTGAAAGACGCATTGAAGCAATATCAATTTTATAATAATCAGGATACAAGTAATCCGAATTATATGAATAATCGTCTATTGAATCATCTCGAAAAATAGAATTATCAGGGATATCCCAGACCTCAGATCCATCAGAAGAATAAGTTCCTTTGAATCTTATTTCAAGTTGATTTGTATCCAACTCAGAGAGAAGAGCCTCGTCCCAACAGGATACTTGAATCAAAGCAAAAACAACTACAACAAAAGACATTATCGTTGAAAATGAATGTTTTACTGACATTTAATCCTCATTATTTTATATGCTGATATTGAAATACAACTGGAGCCCAGCATTAACTATATGACCGTTTATCGCTGCATTATCTATATATTTTTCATATATATAGTAATAATCTAACCTTAATCCAATATTAACAAAACGACCTGCGGGGAAGGACATTTCAGCACCAGTATTTAAGATGGGATTCCATCTGCTGACATTGTCAGGTTTTATCTTCATCCACGCTGCACCAGCTCCAGCTTTGATTTGAAGCTTTACAGGCAGGTTGAAAGGAAGAAGGTACAATAGGTTCATATATGTTGGTACAAAATAAAGTCGGTTCACCCCCCTTGAAGAGAAGTATTGATATGAAGTTTCATAACCCACTTTGAGAGGCTGAAACGGCGTGTTATGTCTAAAAAACATGCCAATACCAAGATTATTATCCACCAGATCAGCAGTTTCAAATACCGGGCTTATGGGACCAAACCATAGACCCACCTGAGGCTTGAAAAAATTATCCTTGCGCGCTGAATAAGCAAACAAATCAGACACAGCAAAGAGAATAAAAAAAAGAATAACAAACACATAAAGCGTGCACTTTCTCATACTTGACCACCATCAACAATACTGAATTACGCCTAAAGCTCAATCTTGAGCATCTAACATAAAACAAAACCCTCTCTAAGTCTGCAAATTGAAGGGTAAGTTATTATATCTTTTTTTTACGACCCTTTAGTCAAACAATAATTAATATCTCCGGTAATTAAGCCGTTTAATATCATCACCGAATGCGCTCTTAATAACTTCAACATCCTCTCCATAGAAAACTGAAGCAAGATATAGCCCATATGGCGGTGCTGTTTTTCCAGCATATTCCCGATCTTTTTTTTCTAAAATTAATTCAATTTCATTTTTCGAACCATCTTTTGTAACAATTTCAACTACAGTTCCAATCATTATCCTTATCATATTATGCAAAAAAGCATTGCCAATAATATTTATATGAATCCATTCATCTTTTTTGGTTGCTTTTATTTCATAAATTGTTCTATTCGTGTTTTCATTTGCTGATTTTTTTTTACAGAAAGAAGCAAAATCATGTTCTCCTTTTAACGCTGAAAGCAATTCATTCATTCTCGAAACATCTAATTTATTATTTACCCACATAGAAGAGTAATTCATAAATGGAGATCTTAACTGGGAATTATATATTTTGTACTTATACTCTCTTGCTACAGCGCTGTACCTCGCATGAAAGTCATCTTTCATTTGATGAGCATTTTTTACAGAAACATCCCGATCTAATATTCCATTAAGTGCAATACAAAGTCTTTGAAGATTCAATTCTTCACAAAATTCAAACGATGCATACTGCTCGAGAGCATGAACGCCGGTATCTGTCCTTCCTGAAGAAGCAATTCTAATATCTCTCTTCAGATATATTCGAAGTGCTTTTTCAATTTCAGCTTGAACAGTTCTTCCTGTTTTTTGAATCTGCCATCCTTCATAATTTGTACCGCTATATTGAAGTTTTAATGTGTATTTCAATTGATATTGGCTTCCTTTTCCCATTGTTCTATTAATTGATTTATTTTATCGTAAAGATTTCTTGTTTTATCTAATATTTCACTAGGTTTTGATTTTGAACTCTTGCCCAGACCAAAGATTCTGCTTAAATATCTTTTGCAGGCATTGAAATTATTTAATCTTATACCCATATCTTGCTCTTTTGAACCAACCTTCAGTGTCAAAACAGCAGACATATACAATACCCCTTCATAACCCCAATTTTTATCTGTATCCGGTCCCATATTCTGTACGCTCTCAATCGGTTCATCTCCGCTTTGAAAGTTTTCAATTACTTTTAAATATAAAACATACGCTTTTTTATAAAAAAATAATGACATTTTTTTAAAACTTTTTTCTGGATATAATTTACCTAAATCATCAAACAACCATGCCGCTCGAATTGATGAAATCGCTGATTTAAATGTAGGTGCAATTTTTTTATTCCTCTTTGAGTAACAGTCTACAGCGAGCATATATGATGCAGCTCCCAATAAAAGGTTTCTATCCTGATTGAAATCTATTTCTCCAAAATACTTTTCAATAGCACTAACTCTACTGTTGGATCCGTTTCGAATATTCTGGATTTCTTCATCATTAATTTCAAGGAAATCTTTTTGAAAAGCTGAATACAAGCACCTGTTGCAAACAGTTAATGTATAAGCTAATGGGTAAATAATGCCATATTTTTTATTATTTTCATATTGTCTTCTTAATTCGTCAGTTAACGCACCAGCAATCAGTCGCCCACCGCCTGAAAACAACTCTTCTCTATAGAATTCATTTGAACAAATTGGACATTTTATTGAATTTTTTTGTCTAAATGATATTTTGCGAACAGAATTCATATTTTCTCTCCTTTTTCAAATACTAAACTAAAATAATTTATCACAACGATATGATGTATTAATCAACACAAAATATAGTTTTTCTTATTATATACCGACAATAAAGATGAGTTGTTATATCAAATCACTCGCTATCTTAGTAACAAAGAGGATCAATATGTCAATAAAGTCTACACTAGTAATGCTATCTCTTGTTTTAACATTTCTTACACCTATTGAAACAAAAGCTGTTTCTTCATCAGTTAAAGCGACTGATGATTATTATTACACGATGAATGTTATCAGAAAACTTAGCAATATAGTATCAAATTATCCATCTGAAATTAATAAAACCAATTTTGAAAAAATCAAAGATTTATTCAATCAAGCTGGAATTAATTATTATGGATTATCATATTCAGACGCGGTTATAAAGTTTATGAACCTTAAGAAAGAGTTAATAATTTTTACCGAAATAGTAGCTAAAAACTATCTAGAACGAACAAAATTAATTCTTGATTCTACGACAAAAGAAACTTTCGATATAATTATTGATTTTAACAAATACAGTTCTTTCGCCCAATATTTCAATCGTCCTTTTAACCCCCTTGAAGATATTAAACCATATAATGATCAATATTCATCAAAAGATTTTCATTTTTTCTATGATAGAGAAAAAATAGAAGCATATCTGCAACAGGGATATAAAAGTTATCAATTGGCACTCAGGAAATTCAACAATCCCGATATAGATTTACTTAAAAAGAAGAAAAAAATGACATCTGTAGATATGAATTCAGTAATTAATAACTATATGAATATAATTGATATGTGCAGGGAAGGTAAACAATACGGTATTGAAATTTACAAGATTAGGAACATTAACGATCTAGGTGAGATTCAAAAAAAACATAATATTCTTGGAAAAAAGATGAGAACAATTTTTGATGACAGAATTCCTGATGATTATAAAGTAGATGCAATAGACAATGAAAACCTTATTTACTCAATAGAGATCAAACATCTCAATAAAAAATAAAGCGGAAACCCGCTTTATTTTTTATTATCTATTTTATTGTTACTTTTTTTACTTCTATCAACAAGTTCAACTATAGCCATTTCTGCAGCATCACCTTTTCTTTTCCCTAACAAATACATTCGTGTATATCCACCATTTCTTTCTTTAAACCTGATGGCTATATCATCAAAAAGTTTTGATACTACATCTCTGTTTTTTATTAACTTCATGACTTCTCTTTTATTGTGCAACTTCTTTTCGAGTTCTTGTTCGGAAAGGTCTATATTTCTTTTTGCCCTTGTAATCATCTTTTCAGATAATCTCTTTAACTCTTTCCCCTTTTCCTTTGTTGTAACAATTCTTTCATGATCGAAAAGCGATGTTATCATATTCCCAAACATACTCTTTCTATGCGAGTTTGTTTTTCCTAATTGCTTAACATTATTAAGATTTCTCATTTTCTACTCCATTATTCCTTAAGTCCCATGCTAAGATGAAGATTTTCTAATTTTGACTTAATCTCTTTATTAACAACTTCGCTGTAGTGTTTAGATTTCTTTAATTCATCTTCTGTTTTACGAACCAGATTATCTAGCGAGGATACATCTATTGACTTAAGTGTATTATAAGCCCGTACTGAAAATTCAATTTCATCAATAGATTTTGCGAGAAGGACGCGTTGTTTTTCTAAATTCTCATCAACAACCTCTTCTTCCTCTTCTTCTACTTCCTCAAAATTAATAAAGATTGTCATATGATCTTTAATAATTTTTGCTGCTTGAGCAAGAGCATCATCAGGAGTAATAGACCCATCTGTCCATATTTCCATGATTAATTTATCATAGTCAGTTCTTTGTCCTACTCGTGTATCTTCAACTTTTACATTTATTTTTTTAATTGGCGAAAATATAGAATCAATTGCAATGACTCCAACAGTCTCATTGTCACTCTTATTAATCTCAGCTGGAACGTACCCTCTGCCTTTTTCGATCTGAACTTCCATATCTATATCAGCTTCGTCACTGAGATTTGCTATTATCAACTCAGGGTTCATGACCTTGATTTCGGGGTCTACATCAAAATCTGCCCCAGTTAATTGACCTGATCCTTTTTTTTGTATATGTATTACTTTTTGTAATTCACCATCGTATTTAAAACATAATTTCTTTAGATTTAGTACTACCCTGGTTACATCTTCATAAACACCCTTAATAGCTTGAAATTCATGCGGAACTCCTTCTATCTTAAATGCTGTAATTGCGCTTCCTTCTATTGACGAGAGTAAAACTCTTCGCAATGAATTTCCTATAGTCAGACCATAACCTTTTTCAAAGGGCTCTGCTATGAATCGTCCATAATTAGGTGTAACCTGATCATGTTCGAAGGTTATTTTACTAGGTCTTTTAAAGCCCTTTAAAAGATTTTTTGGGGCCATTTTTACCTCCATTCGAAAATTAAAAAAACAATTAAAACAGTCAAAGGTTACTTAGCAAAAAAACCAAGTCACACTATGACCTTACTTTGAATATAATTCAACAACTTGCTGTTCATTAAAATCAGCAATTATATCCGAACGGACGGGTAATCTCATAATTTTTCCAGATTTCTTCTCATGATCAACATCTACCCATTCAGGTATTGATCCAACTGCTTTTGCAAGTTTAACCGCATCATCAAGGATAGCATTTTCTTTATATGAATCAACTATCTCAACAACAGAATTTTCTTTCACTGAGAATGATGAAATATTAACTACAATTCCATCTACTTTTATGTGATTATGACTAACTATTTGTCTAGCCTGCTTCCTGGAAGAAGCAAATCCCATTCTGTAAACAACATTGTCAAGCCTTCTCTCTAAAAGAGACAAAAGGTTTCCACCCGTAACTCCCTTCATTCGAACTGCCCTTTCAAAAAGGATTCTAAACTGTTTTTCAAGCATTCCATATGATCTCTTAATCTTCTGCTTTTCACGAAGCTGAACAGCATAATCAGACATTTTTGATCGTCTTTTTCTTGGTGGTCCTGGAGGAAATTTCTTATTACCCTTTAATGGGCATTTTTCTGTTAAACATCTTTGCCCTTTGAGCATCAAAGGCTGCATTTCTCTTCTGCATAATTTACATGCTGGTCCTGTATATTTAGCCATTTCTCTATAACTCCATTAAACTCTTCTACGTTTTTTTGGTCTGCAACCATTATGTGGCACAGGAGTAATATCTTTAATCTTTGTTACATTCA
This sequence comes from Spirochaetota bacterium, assembly GCA_963663865.1. Classification (GTDB taxonomy): domain Bacteria; phylum Spirochaetota; class UBA4802; order UBA4802; family UBA5550. The sequence continues at coordinate 870,266 of OY760686.1, read as the reverse complement.
ATCCGGATTGAAACAGTGATCTTATTGCAGCCTCACGGCCAATTCCAGGTCCCTTGACAAAAACCTCTACCGTTTTTAATCCTGCAACATCCATAGCTTTTTGAGCTGCAGTCTTTGCAGCCATTTGAGCTGCAAATGGAGTTGACTTTCGTGATCCTTTGAAACCTTCACCACCGGCTGTCGACCATGATACCACATTCCCCTGCATATCAGTCAGAGAGATGATTGTATTGTTATATGTCGCTCTAATAAAAGCTTTTCCTACTGGAATATTCTTTTTTTCACGTTTTTTTGTCTTTTTCTGTTTCACAGTTTACTCCTTACCTACCCTTTCTGGCAACCGCTGAATGTCTTCTATTGTTTTTTCTTGTTCTTGCATTATTTTTAGTATTTTGACCCCTTACAGGTAAACCTCTTCTATGCCTCATACCTCTGTAGCAGCCAATATCCATTAATCTCTTAATATTCATTGCCTGTTCAGTTCTAAGATCACCTTCGACTTTATATGAAGTATCTATTGCTTTTCTAATATTATTTATCTCTTCCTCAGTAAGATCCTTTACTCTTCTTTCAGAATCAACACCTGAATCAAAAACTATCTTCTTTGCAGTAGTAAGACCTATTCCATAAATATAAGTAAGAGCAAATACTACTTTCTTATTGTTAGGTAAGTCAACACCTGAAATCCTTGCCATAAGTCCTCTTAAATTATTCTAATGTTTTTTTATTGTTCGTATCTTTTGTCGTTGTTTGTGCCTTGGATCAGTACAAATAACCCTGAGGACACCATGCCGTTTAATTACTTTGCAATCATTACACATTTTTTTTACCGATACTCTGACCTTCATTTAATTTCCCTCTTACATTAACAAATAAACATATATAATCAGTTTATCACTTTGATCTATATGTTATTCTTCCTCTTTTCAAATCATACGGAGAAAGCTCTACCGTGACCCTGTCACCAGATAAAATACGAATGTAGTGCATCCTCATTTTACCCGATATATGAGCCAGAACGGTATGTCCATTGTCAAGCTTTACACGAAACATAGCATTTGGTAAAGGCTCTATTACAACTCCCTCTACTTCAATTGGATCTTCTTTCGCCATAGTATTATAATCTCTTTCTAATATCTTCCTTTAATTCTCTTGTTCTTAATGAATCCGTCATAGTGCCTCATGAGTAGATGAGACTCAATTTGTTTTAATGTATCTAACGCAACTCCTACAATGATGAGAAGAGAAGTTCCTCCGAACATATATGCCATCTCAGGTGCAACCTGCTCAGGCCATAGAGTTATAACAAAATCTGGTATAATTGCTATTACTGCGAGAAATACAGCTCCAAATAAAGTTATTCTATTAAGCACCGACATTAAATAATCAGTCGTGTTTTGACCCGGCCTTATTCCAGGGATGAAACCACCATATTTTTTTAAGTTGTCTGCAATGTCAACAGGATTAAATTTTATTGCAGTATAAAAGAAACAGAAAAAGATAATAAGACCCGCATAAAGAACTACATGTAATACCTGTCCTGGAGAAAGGAGATAACTCAATTTGTTTATTATAGGCGAATCTGTCGATCCGATCATGCTAATCAACTGAGAAGGAAACATAAGTAACGCTGATGCAAAAATAATTGGTATTACTCCTGCCGCATTAACCTTTAGTGGTATAAATTGAGCAGCATTTTGAGTCATACCATTTCCAGATACCTTTTTGCCATACTGAACTGGTATTCTTCTAGCTCCCTGTGTGAGCATTATAGATGCTGCTACAACAACAAGAAATAAACCTATTAGGAGGATACCAACTATCGGCTCTCCAGTTTCAGATATTTTCCTCATAGTTTGAGCGACAGCCTGAGGCGCTCGTACTACGATACCAGCCATAATAATCAATGATATACCATTACCAATTCCGCGCTCAGTAATAATCTCACCAAGCCACATTAAAATCATTGTCCCTGTCGTTATAGCCACAATAGATACAATTACAAATGAAAATCCGGAATCAGTGGGTACAACAGAACCTGATGAGGTTTTCATGGATTTCAACCACATAGTTAGAGCAAAAGATTGAATAACACAAAGGAATACAGTACCATATTTTACATACAAATTAAGTTTTTTTCTTCCTTCAGGTCCTTCCTTAGATAGCGCATCAAGATATGGGAATACTACCTTTAGAAGGTCTATTATGATAGAAGCAGAAATATAGGGCATAATCCCTAACGCAAAAACCGTAAATCTTTTTAATGCTCCTCCAGAAAAAAGGTCAAAGAAATCCATAAAACCTGAGCTCTGTGCCCCAGCAAAGTATTCCTTTAATGCTTCAATATTAATACCAGGAATTGGTATATGCGCACCAATCCTATAAACAACAAGTATAAATAGTGTAAAAACAATTCGTTTTCGAAGCTCTGAAATTTTAAAAATATTCTTTATAACATTAAGCATTATAGAACCTTCATTAGCCGTCTTTTATATTAAACCAGATCCAGTTAGTTTTTTATAACCTTTCCACCAGCTTTTTCAATTTTTTCCACAGCAGTCTTAGAAAAAATATTTGCAGTAATATTTTTTGCCTTTGTTAATTCACCATTACCCAATATTTTTATTGGCTTGTCAGCTTTCTTTATAAGTCCAGCTTTTTTCAAAACTACAAAATCTATATCCTGATCATCAATTTTCTCTATCTGACCAACATTTATAATACAATATTTAGTTTTGAAAATGTTGTTAAAACCCCTTTTGGGAACCCTGCGCTGGAGAGGCATTTGTCCACCCTCAAAACCAGGTCTCATTGAAAATCCAGATCTACTTCCCTGTCCTTTTTGCCCACGTCCACTGGTTTTTCCAGTCCCGCTGCTGTTTCCACGGCCCACTCTCTTCCGATCTTTCATTCCAGCAGGTTTTACTAATTTATATGTATCCATTTATATAGAACCTCTACTACTAAATTTCAGTAACTTTGACCATATGTGAAACTTTAGCTATCATGCCTCTTAGCACCTTAGTATCTTCAAATTCACGTTGAGAATTTATCTTCCTTAGACCTAAAGCCCTCATCGTTAATCTCTGAGAAGGCTTAGAAGAAATTGTACTTTTTACTTGTTGAACTATAATTCTTTTTCCCATTTTCCAAACCTATTGCCATAATTTTGAAACTGAAATGTCTCTAATTCTTGAGGCCTCTTCAAGACTTCTCAATTGCTTTAATCCATCTAATGTTGCCTTTACTAGATTTATTGGATTTCTTGAGCCCTGTGCTTTAGTTAAAATATCCGATATTCCAACTCGTTCGAGCACTGCCCTAACCGATGGACCTGCAATAATACCAGTACCAGGTGAGGCAGGTTTCATAATAACATTTGCAGATTTAAATCTGCCTATAACCTCATGAGGAATAGTTGTCTTCCTTGTACTTATCTTAAAAACATTCTTTTTTGCATCTTCTTTGCTTTTATCAATTGCATCTGGAACTTCATTGGCCTTACCAAATCCAACCCCGACATGCCCATGTCCATCACCTATAACAGCGAGTGCACTAAAAGAAAACCTGCGTCCACCCTTTACAACTTTAGCAACACGATTAATGGTTACAATTTTCTCCTGCAAATCAAGACCTTCAGAACTAACCCTTTTTTTCTGTATTTTCATTATCGTGACCCCTAAAATTCCAAACCATTTTCTCTTGCTGAATCAGCAAAAGCTTTAATTTTTCCGTGATAAAGATATCCGTTTCTGTCAAAAACAACTTTTTTTAAACCTTTAGCTACAGCTGCTTCAGCAAATATTTTTCCAAACTCTTTTGCTCCGTCGACAGAACATTTGCTTTTTATATTATCACATTGTGATGAGAGAGTCGATAACCCAATTAAAGTCATTCTCTTCTCATCGTCTATAATCTGCGCATAAAAGTTTTTGTTGCTTTTTGAAATGCAAAGTCTAAGTCTCTCTTTATTGTTCAAAATCTTTTTATGGATTCTAAACTTCCTTCGCATCATTTTTTTCTTTTTTAATTTCAGATTATCCATATTCTACTTACCTGTTTTTCCTGCTTTTTTCCTTACAATTTCATCTTTATATCTAATCCCTTTCCCCTTGTAAGGTTCAGGAGGTCTTAATTTTCTTATATTAGCGGATACCTGTCCAACTTTCTGCTTATCAATTCCAGTTATCTTTATTTTTGTCGGATCAACAACCTGAAGCGTAATCCCTTCGGGGGCCTCAAATATAATCGTATGAGAATATCCAAGTTGAAACTGAATATTTGTTCCTTGCTGAGTTGCACGATATCCAACACCAATAATTTCCAGGTCTTTTTCGAATCCTGTAGAGACTCCGTAAACCATATTAAAAATCAGTGATCTAAATAAACCTTGATATGCAATGTTTTGCTTTTCTTCTACTGCAGGTTTCACACAGACAGCATTATTATCTATTTCGACTTTTACTCCGTCAATTATCTGGAGAGAATTCGTCCCCAGTTTTCCGGTAACTGTTATTGAATTGCCAGTAATATCTACTGTCACACCACCGGGTATTTCGATTGGTTTTTTTCCTATTCTTGACATATCAACTCACTTCATTTCATTCATTTTTTATGATATTTCACAAAGAACTTCGCCGCCGACATTCATTGTTTTAGCAGCTTTATTTGTTATTACACCCTTGGATGTAGATAATATCCAAATCCCTATATTATTGAAAACCGGTTTTAACTCTTCTGCTTTGACATATTTCCGTCTACCAGGTTTACTAATCCTATCTAATGAAACAATACTGGATTGGTTATTATCTTGATACTTAAGATATATTCTCAGCATTTTTTGCTTATTGGGTGTATCAATCAGTTTGTAATTTTTTATAAATCCTTCATCTTTTAAAATTTTGGTAATTGCCACCTTTATTTTAGAAGAAGGTACATCTACTTTTTGATGACCTGCCTTTAAAGCATTGCGCAGTCTAGTAAGCATATCTGCTATTGGATCTGTTACTCCACTCATCTTTCTCTGCTCCGATTATTTTTTTATATCACCAAGAGGATTTTTTTACTCCAGGAATCTGGCCCTCAGAGGCAAGTTTCCTGAAACATAATCTACACATATCAAATCGTCTCAAATAACCTCTTGGACGTCCACAAATACTGCATCTGTTATGACTTCGAACTTTAAATTTTGCCGATCTCAAATGTTTTGCTATCATACTTTTTTTTGCCACAATATTACCCCTAACCCCTGAACGGCATATTCAAGCCTTTCAATAAAGCAAAGGCCTCATCTTTTGTTTTAGCTGTTGTAACTATAGTAATATTAATTCCATGAATCTTTTCGACTTTGTCAAAGTCTATTTCCGGAAATATTATCTGTTCATGAACGGAGAAATTATAATTACCAAAATTATCAAAAGATTTTGGCGATATGCCTTTAAAATCTCGTACTCTTGGTAATGCAATATTTATTAGCCTATCCAAGAACTCATACATAACATTACCACGTAAAGTAACTCTGCAACCGACATCATAACCGTCACGAATTTTAAAATTCGCTATTGACTTCTTTGCAACTGTCTTAACAGGCTTTTGTCCAGTTATTGTCGCCAATTCTTCCATAACAGTAGCAAATCCACTGCTATTTGAATGAGCATCTCCCATTCCGACATTTAATACAACTTTTTCAATCTTAGGTATCTGCATTGAAGATTTGTAATTGAATGTCTCTTGAAGATTACTTCTTAGATTGTTATAGTTTTCTCTCAATCTTACAGTCATTTTATCATTACCTATTTATCAAAGCTCTTGCCACATTTTGTACATTTGCGGCTTTTTTCGCTGTTTTCTGTCTTAATTGACTGCAGCCTTACACCTTTTTTACATTTATCACAAAAATATTGTACATTACTAATATTTATTGGATACTCTCGAGTCACAAAACCGCCCTTAGGGCTTTGCTGAGAAGGTTTTACTGCCTTTTGTTTTTTATTTATTCCTTCTACTACTATCCGGTTTTTTTCTCTCTCAATGAAGAGAACTTTTCCCTTTTTCCCTCTATCAGCGCCGCTGATCACTATAACATTATCATTTACTTTAATTTTTGTTTTCATCAACATCACCTATCTTATATAACTTCAGGTGCTAAAGAACAGATTTTCATAAAATTCTTTTCTCTTAGTTCCCTTGCGACAGGCCCAAAAATACGTGACCCTCTTGGTTCACCTTTGTTATCAATAATTGCTACTGCATTATCGTCGAACCTAATATAGGTTCCATCTTTTCTTCTCACAGGTTTTTTTGTCCTGACCACAACAGCTTTTAGAACTGCTTTGGTGTGTACTTTTTTCCCACTCGAATCTTTCAAGCCATATGTTGGCTGTGAATCCTTAACCGCGACTACTATTATATCACCAACTGAGGCATATCTTCGTCTTGTACCGCCCAGTATTTTAATACACTGAACTTTCTTTACCCCACTATTGTCAGCTACTTCCAAAAAAGTCTGTACCTGTATCATCGCACAACCCCTACTTAACTTTCTCTATTATCTCTACAAGACGATGATGTTTATCGTGGGATAGAGGTCTTGTTTCTTCTATTCGTACAAGATCACCCACAGAACATTCATTTCTCTCATCGTGGCTTTTAATTCTTTTTGTTTTTCTTACAGATTTTCGATAAAGTGAATGTAACACTATGTCATCAATTTGAACAACAATAGTCTTATTCATTTTATTGCTAACTACTTTACCAATTATCTGTTTTCTATTAGATTTCATCCTATGAGCTCCAACGGTTAAATTACTTACTTCTAAGGCCAAGTTCATATTCTCGTTTTAAAGTCAAAATCCTCGCTACATTTCTTTTTAGCTCTCGGATTTTTTTTGTATTCTCGACTTTGCCTGTTACAGACATAAACCTGAGCTTTCTACACTCAGCTTTTGAATCATCAAGGCTTTTATCCAATTCTTCAAAACTTAGTTCTTCTAGTTTTCCCTTCATTTTGTCCTCAAAATTCTACTTTTTTAATTCAACGAACTTAGTTTTAACAGGAAGCTTGTTCGAAGCACTATTGAAAGCGATTTTTGCTAACTCTAAATCCACACCTGAGATTTCAAAAAGCATCTTCCCTGGCTTAATTCTAGCAACAAATCCTTCTGGATTTCCTTTTCCTTTTCCCTGACGAGTTTCAGCCGGTTTTTTTGTTATTACAAAATCAGGGAAAATTCTTATCCAGAGTTTTCCTCCACGCTTAACTTTCCTGTTTATCGCTACACGAGCAGATTCAATCTGCCTGCTTGTAATTTTTCCAGCCTCAAGAGTTTTAAGACCATACTCTCCAAAAGATACTGCTGAACCTCTATATGCAGTACCGCTCATTCTTCCACGCTGTACTTTCCTATACTTTGTTCTCTTTGGCATTAACATAATTATTTACCCTTACCCGTTAGCTACTTAGTCTTTCGTTTAACAGAATATCTATCTTCCTCAGACTCCTGCGAATTGGAAATGATGTTTCCATTATAAAGCCACACTTTTACGCCGATTAGACCAAATGTGGTAAGCGCTTCTGCAAATCCGTAATCAATATCTGCACGAAGAGTGTGAAGTGGAATTCTTCCTTCTTTGTAGACTTCTGTTCTAGCCATCTCCGCGTTATTTAAACGTCCTGAAATTACAATTTTTATCCCCAAAGATCCGCCTCTAACAGCATTGGTTATTGCCTGTTTAACTGCTCTTCTATACGGGAAACGACCCTCTATTTGACTGGCTATTTGCTCTGCAATTAATTTAGAATTTCTTTCAGGTTTTTTTACTTCAATTATATTAATATATACATTCTTTTCAGCAATTTTTTGAATTTCTGATTTTAGTGTCTCAATATCAACACCTTTCTTTCCTATAAGAACTCCAGGACGTGAAGAATTAATGTTGATATTTACTCTATCAGGAAATCTCTCTATTGAAATCTTAGAAATACCTGCATTTTTTCTTGTCTTTTGTATATATTTTCTTATCTTAATGTCTTCATGAAGATTTTTTGCATAGCTTTTTTTATCTTCATACCAAATTGAATCCCAAGTTCTTGTTATTCCAAGCCTTATCCCTATAGGATTAATCTTCTGACCCATTTAATTTTCCTTCCCCTAGTTTTCGTCTGATAGAACTATCAAAATATTGCTTGTTCTCTTTCTGATACGACCAGCTCTTCCTCTGGCTCGTGCCATAAATCTCTTAAGAGTTGGTCCTTCATCAACGCAAATCTTCTTAACATAAAGTTCTTCTTCGACTAAAGCAGGATTCTGAAACTTGGCATTTGCTCCCGCTGAATGGAGAGTTTTTAATATAACCCCTGCTGCCTTCTGAGGCATAGCCTTAAGAACATCAACTGCCTCTGGAAGTGAAAAACCTCTAACCTCGTTAGCAACAAGCCTTGCTTTCTGGGCCGATATTCTAATAGTCCTAGATGTAGCTTTTGACTCCATTATTTCCTCTTCGCAATTTTATCATCTTTGCTTGTATGACCCCTGTATGTTCTCGTGGGTGCAAATTCACCAAGCTTGTGCCCAACCATATTTTCAGATACATAAACAGGGATGAAACTTTTTCCGTTATGAACCATTAGGGTATGGCCTAACATTTCAGGGAAAATAGTTGATCTTCTCGACCAGGTTTTTATAGTCTTTTTAGAGTTCGATGCATTCATCTCTTCAATTTTCTTGAAAAGCTTTATGTCAATAAAAGGTCCTTTCTTTACCGATCTAGCCATAACTACTTCCTTCTCTTAACAATAAATTTATCACTATACTTGTTTTTCTTTCTGGTTTTAAAACCCTTTGCAGGTTGTCCAGTAGGAGAAACAGGATGCCTTCCACCAGAAGATTTTCCTTCTCCTCCACCCATCGGGTGATCAACCGGGTTCATAACGACCCCCCTGACCTTTGGTCTTTTATTCAACCATCTTGATCGTCCAGCTTTACCAATAGTAATGTTGTTATGATCTTTATTCCCTACAACTCCAATAGTTGCAGTACACTCGCTATAAATTTTCCTGATTTCTCCAGACGGCAACTTAACAAGACAGTATTTCCCTTCTTTAGCTGACAATATCGCCTCTGATCCAGCTGATCTAACAAGCTGACCGCCTTTACCTGAATTGATTTCAATATTGTGTATACTTGAACCTAATGGAATGCTCTTTAAAGGAAGAGTATTGCCTGTTCGAATTTCAGCTTTTTCTGATGAAACAATTTTATCGTCAACTTTAAGCCCTTCAGGTGCGATTATGTAACGTTTATCACCATCCAGATATGATATTAACGCAATATTGGCTGAACGGTTAGGATCGTATTCAACTGATACAACTTTCCCAAACACATCGGCTTTATTTCTTTTAAAGTCGATTACCCTGTAGCGCCTCTTGTGCCCACCGCCCTTTCTTCTGACTGAAACCTGATTTTTAAAACCACGACCTGCAAGATTTCTTTTACCTTTTGTAAGAGGCTTATGCGGCGCGTCAACAGTTATTTCTGAAAAATCAATAACGGTTTTATACCTGAGCGTAGGTGTCAGGGGTCTATATTTTTTTATCGCCATATCTATAACCTTTTCAATAATTTACTCTTATCTACTTACTGCCCGACAAAAATATCAATCTTATCGCCTTCTTTTAAAGTAACTATCGCTTTTTTGAATGCCGACCTTCTGCCTACTCTAAAACGTACACGTTTGTCCTTTCCTCGAGCAACAAGAATGTTAACCGACTTCGGATCAACTCCAAATATTTCCTTAACAGCATTTTTTACAAGTATCTTGTTGGTGCCCATAGATACTTTGAATACATACTTATTGTTTTCCATTAAGGCTGTTGATTTTTCTGATATTATAGGTTTAATAATTATATCATTAGGATTCATTATTTAGCCACCTTCGAGTATGTTTCTTTTATCACCTTAACAGCACCTTCAGTAATAACAAGATCCTTACAGTTAAAGATTTCTTTGCCCGAAATTCTTTTTACATTATTATAGAAAAAATTTGGAAGATTTTTCATTGATCTCTTTAAAAGTAGAGACTCATTATCTGTTATCAATAATCCCTTATTAACTGAAAGCTTTTTAGCTATAGTAGCCATTTCTTTTGTCTTTCCCTGTACATCAAAATCTTCGATGACCTTCAAAGTTCCTTGCTTTGCTTTTAACGAAAACAAAGATCTGTAGGCTGCTTGTTTTACCTTTCTGGGAAGCTCTATCCTGTATGATCTCGGCCTCGGTCCAAAAACTGTACCACCACCTCTCCATATAGGCGACCTGGATGAACCTGCCCGTGCACGTCCAGTTCCTTTCTGTTTCCAGGGTTTTACTCCGCCACCTCTGATCTCTGATCTCTCTTTTGTCTTATGAGTTCCCTGGTGTGAGTTGGCATTCATTGCTCTTATTAAGTCATAAATAAGAACATCGTTTACATCAGCTCCAAAAACATCTTCTGGCAACTCTATTTGACCAACAATATTACCATCTATAGAATACTTATCTATTTTCATTTCCTTACCTGTTCAAATAATGTACTATACTTCTTTAACTGTTATTAGAGAGTTCTTTGTTCCAGGAACAGCACCTGAGATCAAGACAATATTTTTTTCAGGAACAACTTTAACTATCTTTAAATTCTTTACTGTTGTTGTAATAGACCCATGCCTACCAGGCATTTTTTGCCCTTTCCAAACTTCACCAGGAAAAGCGCAAGCACCGATGGAACCCGGCGCTCTATGGAAATGTGAACCATGAGTCATTTTTCCACCACCAAATCCATGTCGCTTAATAACACCAGCAAATCCTCTTCCCTTAGAAACACCAGAAACAATGACTTTTTGATTTTCTTCAAAAATTGAACAATCAATGACACTCCCTATTTCAAGTTGTTCATCGAACACTTCAATTTCTTGAAAAACCTTCTTTGGCTGTACAGACCGGCCAGCCAGTTCCTTCCGCTGGGCCATCGACAGAGATTGTTCTTTACAGTCTCCATAGCCAACCTTGATAGATTTATAACCGTCATTCTCTACTGTTTTTTTCTGCACTACAACACACGGTCCCAGCTCACATATAGTTACAGGGATAACTGTGCCGTCTTCCTGGATGTACTGAGTCATCCCTAATTTTTTTCCAATAAGTGCTTTTTTCATCACTCCAACCCATTATAGCATAATATAATTGCAAAGCCACTTATCATAGCAGCTTCAAATGTCATCATCAATCACTTCGGTTTACGACTTTATATCAACCGAAACCCCAGCAGGCAATTCAAGTTTCATAAGAGCTTCAACGGTATCTGAATTAGGATCTATAATATCAATAAGCCGCTTATGTGTTCTAATCTCAAACTGTTCACGAGATTTTTTATTTACATGTGGTGACCTGAGAACACAAAATTTTTCTATGTTCGTCGGCAAGGGCACAGGACCCGCAACCTTTGCTCCGCTCCTGTTAGAAGTTGCAACAATTTTCTCTGCAGACTGATCAAGAAGCTTTGCATCAAAAGATCTAAGCTTTACTCTAATTTTTTGTCCTGTTAACTTTGACACTGTTTTTTCCCATTCCTGTCATAAATAATTGTTATCCGGGAGATGACTACTCCCGGATAACACCAATAATTTCTATTTCAACTGAACTACTCTATTACTTTTGTTACTACACCCGCTCCAACCGTTCTTCCGCCTTCACGGATAGCGAATCGAAGTTCCTCTTCCATCGCAACAGGAGCAATAAGCTCTACAGTCATCTCAATATCATCTCCCGGCATAACCATCTCAACGCCCTCAGGAAGCTGAATGATACCTGTAACGTCTGTTGTCCTGAAATAAAACTGAGGCCTGTAGTTCCCAAAGAACGGTGTATGCCTTCCACCTTCTTCTTTTTTAAGAACATAAACACGGCACAGAAACTTCTTATGAGGTGTTATAGAACCTGGCTTAGCAAGAACCTGTCCTCTTTGAACATCATCCTTCCCAATACCCCTTAGAAGAATACCAACATTATCCCCAGCCATTCCTTCGTCAAGTATCTTTCTAAACATCTCAACGCCGGTACAAACACTTTTCCTCGTGTCAGCAAAACCGATAATCTCGACCTCTTCACCAGTTTTTATAATACCACGCTCAATTCTACCTGTAACTACAGTACCGCGTCCAGTAATTGTAAAAACGTCCTCAATAGGCATCAAGTAAGGCTTATCAGTAACCCTTTCAGGCTGAGGAACATATGTATCCAGAGCCTCGCCAAGTTTAACAACAGTCTGAAACCACTCATCATCTTTATTTCCTGCATCAGCAGCTTCAAGTGCTTTTAATGCAGAGCCAGGAATAACAGGAACCTCATCTCCCGGAAAAGAATTTTTACTTAAAAGCTCTCTGATTTCCATTTCAACAAGCTCAACCATCTCAGCTCTATCAGCCGGATCAAGCATATCTACTTTATTAAGAAATACAACGATATAAGGCACGTTTACCTGCTTTGCAAGAAGAACGTGTTCTCTTGTCTGCGGCATGGCACCATCTGTAGCCGCAACAACAAGGATAGCAGCATCCATCTGAGCAGCACCAGTAATCATATTCTTAACATAGTCAGCGTGACCTGGACAGTCTACGTGAGCATAATGCCTGTTAGGAGTTTCATACTCCTGGTGAGATGTCGCGATCGTTATCCCTCGTGCCTTCTCCTCCGGGGCATTGTCGATCTGGTCAAAATTAACCGCTTTACCGGTTCCGTATGCAGCATGCAGAACTTTTGTAATTGCTGCAGTCAGCGTAGTCTTACCATGGTCAATGTGACCAATTGTACCCACGTTGACATGAGGCTTAGATCTGTCAAATTTCTCTTTAGCCATATGAATAACTCCTTTATAAATTTTACTTAAAAAAGCAAAAATTTTCGATTAAGAATAATTTTTGAATATTAAAAAACAAGAAAACAGCCACAAAATATGAACTATTTCACGACTATATGTCCTGCGGGTTTATGAATAAAAAAAAAATAAGCCTATTCTGTCAAGTAATTAATGCAAAAAATATCAAACTCGCATGGTCTTTAATATCTAAGCTATTACACCTGTCATACGCCCTATGATAATCTTCTGTATTTGATCCGGAACAATGTCATAATGTGAAAAAGTCAATGAATACGAAGCCCTGCCCTGGCTGACCGACCTGAGGTTCGTAGAGTATCCAAAAGCCTCAGACATGGGGACAATTCCATCAATAACCTTCAAGTGTCCCCTGTAGTCAATATTCTCAACGCGGCCTCTCCTAGAATTAAGATCATTTATAACCTCGCCAGAGTACTCTTCTGGAGATACGACTTCAAGATTCATAACCGGCTCCATCAAAGCAGGCTCAGCCCCACTCATAGCGTTCCTGAAAGCCATGCCAGCTGCTATTCTGAATGCCGTATCAGACTGTTTATTTTCATCAAAATCTACAGAGGTTATTGCCACCTTAACGTCCTCAACAGCATAGCCGGCAATTACTCCGGCTTCCAAAGCATCCTTGATTCCCGCTTCAATTTCCTTTAAATACTGTTCAGGTATTGAGGATTTACATTCCAGAGAATAAAAAAGCCCGCCTCCCCTTTTATTGGGCCCAAGCATTAGCTTGACTTGCGCGTATTGTTCCTTTCCAGCGATTGGCTTGTCATAAAGATACTCAGATTCAGAAGACGATTTGACTGTTTCTTTATAAGTAACCTGAGGTTTGCCCACATTTGCCACGATGTTAAATTCACGCAGAAGCCTATCAATAATTATTTCAAGATGAAGCTCTCCCATACCGGATATTAACGTCTGTCCCGTGTCAGGACTAATCGAAACCTTAAAAGTAGGATCCTCATCTTCCAGACGAGCCAGGGACATTTTTAATTTTTCCTGATCTGCTTTCGTCTTAGGTTCAATAGCCACCGAAATAACCGGCTCCGGAAATTCCATCTTTTCAAGAAGGATAGGATTTTTTTCATCACAGAGCGAATCACCTGTACGTGAAGACTTTAATCCAACAACAGCAATAATGTCTCCAGTATATACCTCAGAGACATCTTCCCTGTTATTCGCATGCATCTTCAGGAATCTGTTAGCCCTCTCGCGTTTGCCTGATGTAGAATTGAATACCACCTCACCTGAACACACATGCCCCGAGTAGACTCTGATAAATGAAAGCTTCCCAACAAAGGGATCAGACATCACCTTAAACACAATAGCTGAAAATGGCTCTTTATCATCCACTTCTCTTGAAATGATAACATCATTATCTTTAATATCGTGCCCTCTAACAGCGGGTACATCCTTTGGTGAAGGCATATAGTCAATTACAGCGTCTAACACAGGCTGAACACCTTTGTTCTTCAAAGCCGAGCCGCAAAATACCGGGAATACCTTGCCGGAAAGAGCCGCATGCCTTATCCCGCGAATTATCATGTCCTGTGGAATTTCTTTTTCCTCAAGGTATAGCTCCATTAACTCTTCATCATAATCACAAATTGCTTCAAGCATCCTTCTACGTGAACTTTCAGCAAGCTCAATAAGCTCAGATGGAATGTCCGAATACTCGTAGTCCGTTCCATCTGCATTTGTCCACCTCAAGCACTGCATTTTAATTAAATCTATAGTACCCTGAAAATTATCTTCCGAACCGACGGGAATTTGGACAGGTAACGGTAGAGCTTTGAGCTTAGATTCAATCATATCAACACAACGCCAGTAGTCTGCTCCAACCCTGTCCATCTTGTTTATAAAACATAAACGCGGAATTTGATAACGGTCAGCCTGCCGCCACACAGTTTCTGATTGAGGCTCAACACCAGCAACACCATCGAAAACAGCGATCGCCGAGTCAAGGACCCGGAGACTCCTTTCAACTTCAACAGTAAAATCAACATGTCCAGGTGTATCAATGATATTAATCTTAGTGTTTTTCCAGTAACAGGTTGTAGCTGCCGCAGTTATGGTGATACCTCTTTCCTTTTCCTGCTGCATCCAATCCATCTCAGCATTGCCGTCGTGTACTTCACCAATTTTATGGGTCTTCCCTGTATAAAAAAGCACCCTCTCAGTAAGAGTAGTCTTCCCGGCATCAATATGTGCCATTATGCCGATATTTCTTGTCCTGTTTATTGGTAACTCTCTGGGCATATCTCACCTGAAACCTTATTTAAAGCGGTCAATATACGCAAAAACCAGGCCTATGGCCTGGCATTCGCACGACCTGAACATTATACATTACCACTTGTAATGAGCGAATGCCTTATTGGCATCAGCCATTCTATGGGTGTCCTCTTTCTTTTTAATTGCCGAACCTGTATTGTTGTAAGCATCGATTAACTCACCGGCCAATCTCTGGTACATTGTATTCTCTGAACGCGCTCGGGAATAGTTAACAAGCCATCTTATAGCAAGGGCCTGACGTCTTTCGGGTCTTATTTCTATTGGAACCTGATATGTTGCACCGCCAACCCTTCTCGACTTAACCTCAACCTGAGGCTTAACGTTTTCCATAGCCTGTATAAATACTTCGATTGGTTCTTTCTGAGTCTTTTCACTCAATATTCCCATGGCTCTGTAAAAAATACTCTCTGAAATTCCTTTTTTTCCATCAAGCATCATACAATTCACAAACTTTGTAACCAACTTGCTGCCAAACTTAGGATCTGGTAGTATATCTCTTTTAGGAGGTCTTCTTCTTCGCATTTTTAAATCCTCATTTATGTGTTATAATTAAGCCTTAGGCCTTTTAGCGCCGTACTTCGATCGGCTTTTCCGTCTATCAGCAACTCCCAGAGAATCCAATGTACCCCTGATAATATGGTAACGAACACCTGGAAGGTCTTTTACACGTCCGCCCCTTATTAAAACCGCAGAGTGTTCCTGCAAATTGTGTCCAACTCCCGGAATATAAGCTGTAACCTCAATTCCATTAGACAATCTTACCCTGGCAACTTTCCTCAAAGCTGAGTTCGGCTTTTTCGGGGTAAAAGTCATTACCCTAGTACAAACCCCTCTCTTTTGAGGAGACTGCTGTAGCGCTGGTGATTTTGATTTTTTGATCTTTACGCTTCTGCCTTTTTTAATTAGCTGGTTAATTGTTGGCATCTCGACTCCTATGTCTTTGTGAATATTATTTCGTCTTTATGTTTATTCAGATATAAATCTTTACTTATTGTAAATTGCTTTCTTTAGCACATTTTTTGTCAAGCAATTATCTTTTTACAGCTTTATTCAGTAATTTTTTACATCTAATCCTCATTAAAATCCAATGCATCTAAATCCTCAGCGCTTTCACTTCGAAAAATCTTATGAGCTGGCTGTGGTTCCGGAACAGTATCTTCAATGAGATTCGGTTCTTCAGATTCTTCTTCATGAGAGACATCCAAATCACCGGGCTCATTCTGAAACACTTCGACACTGCTGTATTCCCTGACGCCCGTTCCCGCTGGTATTAAATGACCTATAATAACGTTTTCCTTTAAGCCTCTTAGCTGGTCAACTTTTCCTTTAATAGCCGCATCTGTCAAGACCCTGGTAGTTTCCTGGAATGAAGCCGCTGAGACAAAAGACTCAGTGTTAAGTGCAGCTTTCGTTATACCCATAAGAACAGGGATTGCGGTAGCTGGCTTTCCACCTTCTTTTGCGACTCTGTCATTTTCTTCAATGAATTCAAACTTATCGATAATTTGTTCAATTACAAAGTTTGAATCTCCTTGTTCGGTAACCTTAACCTTTCTCAGCATCTGTCTGACTATTACCTCTATATGCTTATCATTGATAGCAACACCCTGCAGCCTGTATACTTCCTGAATCTCATTGACAAGAAACTTCTGTAATTCTCTCGGTCCTTTGATTCTAAGAATTTCGTGTGGATCAACAGGGCCGTCATCAATTTTTTCCCCTTTTACGATCCAATCTCCGTCCTGAACCCTCAAGAACTTTGAAACAGGTATTGAGTATTCCTTCTGATTGCCATCCTGACCTTCAACAAGGATTTTCCTCTTGTTTTTGACAGTGTCTCCAATCGATATTGTACCATCAATCGCCGTAAGGGTAGCAGAATCCTTCGGAGTCCTCGCTTCAAACAGCTCAGCAACCCTCGGAAGACCTCCTGTAATATCCTTTGTTTTAGCAGCTCCCCTCGGTATCTTGGCCAGGACTACTCCCGCCTCTACTTTTGCACCGTTTTCTACCATGAGGTGAGCTCCTTTAGGCAGAAGGTACGTCAGTGGTTCTCCGTTGGGAATGTTGATATTAATACGTGGTTGAAGCTTTTCTGTTTTGTATTCAACTATAACACGTTTCGAAACATTTGAGGTTACATCAATCTCTTCCTTCAAGCTTTTATTTAGCTCAATATCAATAAACTCAACCGCTCCAGCGATTTCAGTTAGTATCGGTTCAAACCATGGATCAAATGTAGCTAGGACTTCATTCATCTCATGGAATTTATCTGACTTTGTGAACATCTCTGTTCCAATATTTATTGGAATTGAGTGAGGATCTCCAAGAATATATACTGTCTTCTTGACAATCTTAAGATAACCAGAGCTTTTCGCAATCACATCGCCTTCTTCAGCACTTTGCGCGATAACTACTCCGGCATAGACCTTATCGCCGTCATTGAATTTGAACTCTGGCTCCCCTTTCAGGGTCATCTTAATAATAACCCTCTGAACTACCATGTAACCACGTCTGACAGATATTGTCTTTTTATCCTTTGTCTTGATGGACTTATATGTGGTATCCTTTACATATACAGGATAGTTCATCTTAATTTCACTTTCCTCAACACTTCTTGAGGCAATACCGCCAATATGGAAAGTTCTCATCGTCAGCTGAGTACCAGGCTGTCCAATTGACTGCGCTGCAATTATTCCTACAGCCTCACCAAGTTCAACCGGCCTGGCTGTCGCAAGGTTGCGTCCGTAACATTTAGCGCAGGCCCCATGCCTTGCCTCACAAGTCAGAACAGACCTTATCTCGATGCTGTCTATATTCAGGCTGTCTATCATCTCAGCAAGCTCTTCATCAATAATACTGTCAGCCTGAGCTACAACTTTGCCTGTAACCGGGTGAATCAAATCATATAAAAGCGTTCTTCCCAGAGCTCTTGAACCAAGAGATTCAATGACATCATCGCCTTCCTTGATTGCGTGAATATCTATTCCAACTGAAGTCCCGCAGTCTTCTATCGCTACAACAACGTCCTGAGCAATATCGACAAGTCTTCTCGTGAGATATCCAGCATCAGCCGTTTTTAAAGCTGTATCCGCAAGTCCCTTTCGCGCTCCATTAGTTGAAATGAAATACTCAAGAACATTAAGACCTTCTTTAAAGTTTGATCGGATAGGAACCTCAATAATCTCTCCGCTTGGCTTAGCCATTAAGCCCCTCATTCCGGCAAGCTGTCGTATTTGCTGTTTACTTCCCCGGGCTCCTGATTGAGCCATAGCAAAAATCGGGTTTAGATTGCCATAATTGGTTGCAAGATTTTCAAACATCTTATCAGCGATAACCTCATTTGTGTTAGTCCACAGGTTAACGATTCGATTATAACGTTCCTCATCAGTAATGAATCCATTGCGGTATTCAGTCTCAATTGACTCAACTTTTTTATCTTCCAGAGCAATGATCTCTTTTTTTAGATCCGGGACAATAATATCTGAAATTGATATAGTCGGGGCGAAACGGGTAGCGTAAAAATATCCATTCTCTTTGATAGCATCAAGCATTTTAACCGTAACATCAGGTCCACTTTCGCGCAAAACCTTCGCTATGATCTTTGAAATATCTTTATCCCCCACTACATGATTTATAAAAGGATAACCTTCAGGAAGAATTGAATTAAAAATCAGGCGGCCTGCCGTTGTTTCAATAAATTCATCTCCCATAAGATAATTAATCTTTGTCCTGAGATGTATTTGTCCAAAATCAACGGCTCTGTTTACTTCGACAATATCATCGAAGTATTTCCCCTCATTCGCATCACCCTCTACCATATTTGTGAGGTAATAGATACCCAGTACGATGTCCTGGCTCGGAGAAACTACGGGATGACCATTCGCTGGAGAAAGCAGGTTGTTTGTCGACAGCATTAATGTCCAGCACTCAAGTTGTGCTCGAGGCGAAAGCGGCACGTGAACAGCCATCTGATCGCCGTCAAAGTCTGCATTATAAGCATGACATACAAGAGGATGAAGCTTAATAGCCTTACCTTCAACAAGAACAGGTTCAAATGCCTGAATACCAAGACGGTGAAGGGTTGGAGCACGATTCAACAGCACAGGATGTTCCGATATAACATCCTCAAGAACCTCCCAAACCTCATTTTTCTCGTTCTCCACCATTTTTTTTGCAGATTTTATATTTTGAACATAATCCTTATCTACAAGCCTCTTCATGATGAATGGCTTAAAAAGTTCTACAGCCATTTTTTTAGGAAGTCCACATTGGTATAGCTTTAAGCTTGGGCCTACAACAATAACTGAACGCCCTGAATAGTCTACCCGTTTACCGAGTAGGTTCTGACGGAACCTTCCCTGTTTACCTTTGAGCATATCGGAAAGTGATTTCAAAGGTCTGTTTCCCTTTCCTTTTACAGCTCTCTTACGACGGCTGTTGTCAAAAAGGGCATCAACAGCCTCCTGCAGCATTCGCTTTTCATTCCTTACTATTATTTCAGGGGCCCTAAGCATAAGAAGACGCTTAAGCCTATTATTTCTATTGATTACTCTTCGATAAAGATCGTTCAAATCAGAAGTTGCAAAGCGCCCACCATCCAACTGTACCATCGGTCTTAGCTCAGGTGGAATTACCGGCACTACATCAAGAACCATCCACTCTGGCTTGTTGCCTGATTCTTTAAATGACTCAATTATTTCAAGCCTCTTAATAAGCTTTTTATCAATCTTTACTTCTTTGGCCGATTTAGCGTGAATCTCTGCTCTGAGCAGCCTTGATTCTTCATCAAGGTCAATTGAAAGCAGAAGTTCTTTTATCGCCTCAGCTCCCATCGAAGCTACAAAAGTATCACCATATTTGTCGTAGAGATTGTTATATGTTTCTTCGTCTATTACATCACTGCGTTTAATATCTTCAACTTCTGCTTCACCTGGATCGAGAACAATATACTTCTCATAGTACAAAACAGCTTTGAGTGAGTTTACTGTTATATTAAGCAGTAATCCCATCCTGGATGGAACAGACCGATAATACCATATATGAGCAACAGGAGTAGCAAGCTCTATATGTCCGCTTCTTTCGCGCCTTACCTTATAGTGGGTAACCTCTACCCCGCATCGATCACACACAACACCCTTGTACCTGATAGATTTGAATTTTCCGCAATAACACTCCCATTCCTTGGTAGTACCAAAGATTTTTTCGCAGAAAAGTCCATCTCTTTCAGGCTTTAATGTCCTGTAGTTTATCGTTTCAGGTTTTTTAACCTCACCGTATGACCATTCCCTGATAAGGTCTGGAGAGGCGAGTTTGATCTGCATTGAGCTAAAATCGTTAAAGTCCCTCATTTTTTTTCCTTACGTTTTATGATTTTATAAGGCATTTCAGCCATTCATATAAAGACAGTTCTATTTATTTTCAAGACTATCTATTTTTATACGTTTTTTTGACTTACTGAAACCTTCACTCCACTCGGAAAGTCCAATTTCCTCACCTGAATCGTCATAAATTCTCACGTCAAGCGCCAGACCTCTCAGTTCCTGAATAAGAACATTAAATGACTCCGGTATTCCAGGTGATGTCGTATTAATTCCCTTAACAATGGCTTCATATATTCTCGCTCGTCCGAGCATATCATCTGATTTAACAGTCAGAAGTTCCTGCAGAGTATATGCCGCACCGTATGCTTCAAGTGCCCAGACCTCCATCTCTCCCAGCCTCTGGCCTCCGAACTGAGCCTTTCCGCCAAGTGGTTGCTGCGTAACAAGTGAGTATGGCCCCGTAGATCTTGCGTGTATCTTGTCATCAACCATGTGAGCAAGCTTAAGCATATAAACATGCCCAACCATAACCCTTTCTTCGAAGGCTTCACCTGTTCGACCGTCATATAATACAGATTTTGAATCCACCGGCAGCCCGGCTTTCTCAAGATGCTGTCTTATTTCATCTTCATTTGCTCCGTCAAAAATGGGGGTTTCCATGAGAGCTCCCAGCTCACTGGCGGCCCACCCAAGTTCAGTTTCAAATAACTGTCCGAGATTCATCCTTGAAGGAACTCCCAGCGGATTCAAGACTATATCGACAGGGGTTCCATCTGGAAGATAAGGCATATCATACCTTGGTAAAATCCTTGATATAACACCTTTATTTCCGTGTCTTCCAGCTATTTTATCACCAACAGATATTTTTCTCTTATCTGCTATGTAAACTTTAACAAGCTCTTCAACCCCTGGCGAGAGCTCATCTGAGTTCTCCCTTGAAAAGCGTTTAATATCTATTACCACACCCTCAACACCGTTGGGAACTCTGAGTGATGTATCACGAACTTCCCGTGCCTTTTCTCCAAAAATAGAGTGAAGCAGTTTGTATTCAGGCGTCAGGTCCTGTTCACCTTTTGGAGTAACCTTTCCGACAAGTATATCGTCCGGCTTAACATACGCACCCACCCTGACAACACCGTCAGCATCCAGATCACGGAAAGCCTTCTCACTAAGGTTCGGAATGTCTCTGGTAATGATTTCACGGCCAAGCTTTGTTTCCCTGGCTTCAACTTCAAACTGCTCAACATGTATTGACGTCAGAACATCTTCTTCAACGAGACGCTCAGAGAGAAGAATTGAGTCTTCGAAGTTATATCCCATCCATGGCATAAATGCCACAACGACATTCTTTCCAAGAGCCAGCCTGCCATTGTCAGTCGAGGGTCCATCAGCCAGAACATCCCCGACTTTAACTTTCTGCCCTGCCTTCACAATCGGCTTCTGATTAAAACATGTTCCCTGATTCGTACGTTTGAACTTTAAAAGAGGATATTCATCTATATCACCCGAAGATGTTTTTACTCTAACAACAGCAGCATCGGCTGTTACAACTTCACCCGCTCTGTCAGCTATAACAAGAACTCCGGAATCATAAGCCGCGTGAGTCTCAAGACCAGTACCCACAAGAGGTGCTTCCTCAACCATGAGAGGAACTGCCTGGCGCTGCATATTTGATCCCATCAAAGCCCTATTGGCGTCATCATGCTCCAGAAACGGTATTAGACATGTTGACACTGAAAACACCTGGTTAGGCGAAACGTCCATGTACTGAATCTCTTTAGGCTTTTTGTATGGGAAGTTCCCCCTGTTCCGACACGGAACCATCGCTTTGATAAATGAACCGTCTTCCGCAATTTCCTCATTCGCCTGAGCGACAAAATAATTGTCCTCTATATCTGCAGTCAGATAGTGTACCTTGTCGGTCAACTTTCCATCTTTGACATAGCGGTACGGCGTTTCCAGAAATCCGTATTCGTTTATTCTGCCGAAAGTACTCAATGAAGCAATAAGACCGATATTTGGTCCTTCCGGTGTTTCAATGGGACACATTCTGCCATAATGAGAGGCATGTACATCTCGAACCTCAAATCCTGCACGTTCTCGGGACAGACCGCCTGGACCTAATGCGTTAAGTCTTCTCTTATGAGTTAACTCCGCAAGAGGATTAGTCTGATCCATAAACTGAGAGAGCTGACTCGATCCAAAAAATTCATTTATAACTGCGGATATAGGCTTTATACTTATTAAAGCCTGAGGTGTAATAATATCGAGATCCTGAATAGTCATCCTTTCTTTGATAACTCTTTCCATTCTCTGAAAACCGACTTTAATCTGGTTCATTATCAGTTCGCCGACAGAACGAATCCTCCTGTTTCCAAGGTGATCGATGTCGTCTACTATAGTAAGAACCATCCTTTTTTCATCGTTCCCCTCTGCGTCTTTACTCATTACCTCGAAGCCTTCAGCCTCAGCAATGAGATAGAGAATATAACGAATGGTGTTGATAATATCATTTGAAGTAAGAACATCATCTTTTGTAAAAGAACCGAACTTGTTGTTTATTTTATACCGGCCCACAGGACCCAGAGAATATGTTTTAGGATTAAAGAATAGCCTTTCAAATTCAAGCCTTGCATTGTCTATTGTTGTAGGCTCTCCGGGTCTCATTAGTGCATGAATTGTCAGAATTGCAAGTTCGGACTTTTTGAAGTCATGATCACTTTCAACTTTGAGGTTCTTCTTAATAAACTCACCCTCGAACTCAAGAGTAGCACGCAGATAACTGTCTTCTTTATTATTTGGAAACTCAATTAACCTGACTTCCTTAACTTTCTCTTCCCGAATCCTGTCTATTACATCTATATTGATTCTATCTCCGACTTCAAGTATGACTTCGCCAGTTTCTTTGCTGAATATATCTTTTGAGATACGTCTTCCATTAAGTGAGTCATAGTCTTCTTCCGACTTTAGCTTAACCGTTTTTGACTCATAGAATAGATCGACAATTTCATCATTTTCTTCATACCCTAAAGCTCTCACAAGAAGGGTAGCTGGAAACTTCTTTTTCCTGTCTATCCGGGATATGATGTGTCCCTTAGCATCCATTTCGAACTCAAGCCACGAACCCCTGTCCGGAATAACTCTGGAATTATATACCCTTTCCGATTCATCGTAGAAAAAGAAAATACCCGGAGATCTATGGAGCTGATTAACAACAACACGCTCAGCACCGTTCACAATGAATGTCCCGCGCCTTGTCATAAGCGGGATATCGCCCATATATACAGTCTGCTCCCGGACTTCCATAGTATCTTTTCTGATAAGGCGAATTGTAGCCTTTAAAGGAGCTGCGTATGTAACGTCCCTGTCCTTGCATTCGACTTCTGAATATTTAGGCACACCGATTTCGTAATCGATAAACTCCAAAACAACATCTTCATGCGGGCTTTCTATCGGAAATATTTCCTCAAATACTGCCTGAAGTCCCTGACTTTTAACTTTCCCGGTTCCGCGTTGTAGAAACCACTCATAAGACTTCAACTGAATATCAATCAAATTTGGCAGCTGTACACTTGATTTTACTTTGCCAAAGTTAATTACTTTTTTTCCTTCTTGCATTGATTATTAACCTTATTTGATATTTAATAAAAAGGATAATTGCTTTCTTTCTATTTGGTCATTACTTCCAGGGCACGTTAATTATAGGCATAAAGCACAAAAATCAATAGCCCTGGATTTATTTCTCCAAAACTATTGATTTTTTTTAAAAAAATTACTTTTTTAACTACTTGATCTCAGCTGTTGCTCCAGCTGCTTCAAGTTTTTTCTTGATCTCTTCAGCATCAGCTTTAGAAACTTTCTCTTTGACAGCTTTTCCGCCTGCTTCAACAAGCTCTTTAGCTTCTTTTAGTCCGAGTCCTGTGATTTCCCTTACCTCTTTGATAACAGCAACTTTAGCGTCGCCGAATCCAGTAAGAATTACATCAAACTCTGTTTTTTCTTCTGCTGCTTCTGCTGGTGCCCCGCCTGCTGCGGCTGCAACAGCTACTGGTGCTGCGGCTGAAATTCCAAACTTCTCTTCCATAGCTTTTACAAGCTCTGCGGCTTCAAGAAGTGTCAGGCTTCCAATCGCCTCAAGCATTTCTTCTGTTGACATCTTTGCCATTTTTAAACTCCTTTATACTTAGTGAATTTCTTCAAGTTAATACAGACATGCTGTAAAAACCTATAAAGGCTGAAATTTTTTCCGTCTGCTGACAGACAGTAAAACTCTACGCCCTCATATATCTTTTAGTAAGAACTTCTTACCCGTTATGCTGATAATAAATTATGCGTTCTTCTCTGCGACTGCTTTGATTCCACGAGCTAAAGATGCCATAATCTGATTTGCACCGACTGCAATTCCTCTTGTTGGCCCATTGATAAGCGACATGATCTGGGCAAGAAGAGCTTCTTTTGAAGGCAATTCGGCAATTCTTTTTACCTCACCCTCATTATAAAGCACATCATCGAGATATCCAGCTGTAAAGCTAAACTTCTCATTTTCAGCGGCAAACTCTTTTAAAACCTTTGCCACCTCACCGATTTCAGTATCGACAAAAGCTATACCAAGAGGGCCTTTTATATACTCATCAACTCCCTCATATCCAGCCTCTTTCAGGGCACGCTTTAGAAGATTATTTTTTACGACTTTATACTCTGCATTTTTGTCTCGAAGTTTTCTTCTCAAAATACTGAGATTTTTTACCTGAGTGCCGGAGTAATTTGTCAGAATAATATTTCTCCTCTCCTTTAGGATAGAAAGAAGAATTTGCACTTCGTCAATTTTATACTGTTTAACCATTACTTGACTATCCCCTTATGATTGATTTTGATACCGGGGCCCATGGTAGAGCTTATATGCACTGATTTGATATAGTTTCCTTTCGCCTCGGCCGGCTTATCCCTAACGATTTGATTGTAAAAAGCGGAAACATTTCCAACAATTGAAGCATCATCAAAGGCCAGCTTACCTATGCCCATGTGAACAACTCCAGTCTTGTCGGCCTTATACTCAACCCTTCCGCCCTTAAGCTCTTTCACAATACCCTTGACGTCATCAGTAACTGTACCTGACTTTGGTTTTGGCATAAGACCCTTTCGGCCAAGCACCGGACCAAGTTTTCCAACATGCTTCATCATATCGGGAGTAGCGACTACAGCCTGATAATCTACCCAGCCGCCAAGTATTTTCTCAACTATCTCTTCAGCACCAACATAGTCTGCTCCTGCTTCGAGAGCCTCTTTCTGTTTGTCGCCTTTACAGATAACAAGTACTTTTTTATCCTTTCCTGTTCCCGCTGGCAGAACAACAGAACCGCGAATGTTTTGATAGCTTTTGTGTACAAGCTTGATCGCGATATCTATTGACTCATCAAACTTAGAAAACTTGAGCTCCTTCATCAGCTGAACTGCATTTTCAAGTTCGTAGAGATTTGCTTTGTCTACTCTGGCACGGGCTTCTTTTATCTTTTTTCCACGTTTCATTTTATAACAGAACTCCTATTGTTGTTAGCAGTATTATCTCAATCGACTACATCAACGCCCATTGAATGAGCTGATCCGCCGATAATGTTTGCCGCAGCTTCTATATCGTTAGCATTTAGGTCAGGCATTTTCAAAGCTGCAATGTCTCTCAGCTGTGCTCTTGTAATTTTACCAACTTTCGTCTTCTGAGGTTCTTTTGATCCTGAAGTTAGACCAAGAGCCTTCTTGATAAGCACTGTCGCTGGCGGAGTTTTAACAATAAAGGTATACGTCCTGTCCTCATAAACGGAGATAACTATCGGGAGAACAGTCCCCATCTGATCTTTCGTTCTTTCATTGAAGGCCTTGCAAAACTCCATTATATTGAGACCATGCTGACCCAGAGCTGGACCAACCGGAGGTGCAGGGTTAGCTTGCCCTCCCGGGATTTGAAGCTTGATCTCTGTAACTACTTTTTTCTTTTTAGGTGCCATTATAATCCTCAACAACTATATTATTTCAAATTCTTCCGACCTGCGAGAAATCAAGTTCAACAGGAGTACCCCTGCCGAAAATCTCAACCTTGACCCTCAAACGGCCTTTGTCGGCGTAAACCTCTTCAACAACCCCGGTGAAGTTGCCGAATGGCCCATCTACAACTTTCACATGCTCACCAACGCTAAACTCAGGCACAAAAGAAGCCTTTTCACGAACCTTTTGTTCGCCCATTTTGTCAAAAAGCGAATTAACCTCTTCCCTTGACAACGGTTTCGGCTTGCTGGTTCCGAGCGCCCCGACAAAATTCGTCACACTGGGAACAGCCTTTACAAGACTCCATGTCTCGTCGTTCAACTCCATTTCAACAAGCACATAACTCGGGAAAATCTTCTTTGAGACGACCTTCTTTTTGCCGCCCTTGGTTTCTGAAACCTCAAGAGTTGGAACCTTCACCTGAGAGATAAGTTCCTGCCACCCCAGCGCTTCAACTTTCTTCTCTATTGTCGCTTTTACCTTGTTTTCATGTCCTGAAAACGTATGAATGACGTACCACTCGCGTGCCATAGGCTATTTCAACACCATTTTCACCAGTGACATCAAAGACGTATCAACAAACCAGAGAAACACTGAAATAATCACAACAGCAACAACGACAACTCCGGTATAACTGGTAACCTCATCACGATCAGGCCAGGTCACCTTCTTCATTTCGCCCTTTGCTTCTTTTAGAAATTGGATAGCTTTCTTCACATCGTTCACCCGAACCGTTAATATTAAGCCTTAGTCTCTTTATGAAGAGTATGTTTGTCACAGAATTTACAGTACTTCTTGACTTCCATCTTTCCGGTTTGAGTCTTTTTGTTTTTTGTCAGCGAGTAATTCTTTCTTTTGCACTCGCCGCAAGCCAACAATATTATATCGCGCATATGTAATCCTACCTTTGACGGTATTAAGGTCAGTGCAAACTATTATTTAACCCTATCCAGTCAAGAACTTTTATAGAAAAAACCGCTCCTGCGGAACTCAATCACTATTAAACGATTAAACGCATTGAGCCCACGACCAGAATCGAACTGGTGACCTTTAGCTTACCATGCTAACGCTCTACCGACTGAGCTACGTGGGCCAGTGAGGGATGAAACAGAGTTTGATTCTAAAAATCACCCCGCAATTGTCAAATATATTTCAGCTTTTGATGTGATTTTTTCAACCTAATTATCTCTGAAACGCACGTTTGCATTTCCTTGATTAAACGCAGGGTTTATAGATAAAGAGGACACCGCAGCAAACGGCATCCTCAATATAAGTATTATTTTCTAATATCTATCTGTTTTCTATAACAAATGAAGGAATATCTTCACTGCTCAATCTTCTTTTAAAGTTATCGGCCTCAGTCCGGCTTGCAATCCCTTCAATCCGAACTTTATGCAGGTATCCTTCACTGACAACCCTGACTGTACCGCCCGTCAAAGCCTCGACTCTCTCTTTTAGCGCCGTAGCGTTATTAATTGAATAGAACGCCCCGGCCTGAAGCGAATAGCTGCCTGCTGAGCTTTCTTTGTAATCTGATACAAATCCGCCGCTGGAATACGAATTTGAAGCCTCAACATTGCGTGCTTCGGACTGCGAAGACGCTTGAACCGCTCCGTTTCCGTTCTTTATTATCCGGACACCGACCATCGCCTCACCGGCCTGAAGAATTCCAATTTGCCTTGCGGCCCCATGAGACAGATCAATTATTCTGCTTCCCTTATATGGCCCCCTGTCATTAATCCTGGCACGGACAGTTTTTCCGGTGTCAATATTTTTAACCTCAACAACAGTCCCGAATGGAAGTGTCTTATGCGCCGCTGTAAAGTCATTCATGTTAAACAGTTCGCCTGAGGCCGTGATTTTACCGTCAAACTCCCTTCCATACCACGAAGCAAGTCCTTTCTGGAAAAAGGGTTCAGCTCTATCCGCCTGCGTATACGAAGCCGATGAATTGTCAGCTGATTGGTTTTCTTTCCCGCTGCTGATAATGGAACTGCTCGCCGGCTCTTCCTGCCTTTCACTGCCGGAGAAATCATAGGACCTCTCCTCATATCCGTTTTGAGCTGAAACGGGCGTTGTATTATCAAATCCCTGGTTTTTAACCTGAGTATTAGCTGGTGTACAGCCGGCTGAAAGAATCATCGCTACAGCAAATACTATGGCTGCTGGCATCCAAGTTTTTATCATTATGATACCCTCCGAATATTAGTCGTTCATATTATCGGTATTATGTCATCACAGCATTAAAGTTATTATTTATCAGTCACAATAGACGTCTCTCAATTTTTTGTTTTATCAAAAAGATTCTTGACCACGGGGGCCTATCCCCGGGTTATTTAAGAAAATACAGCTTCAATTTACCGGGGAACACCAATGAAAATCGTCTCCAATAAACCGACAATAACAAGAAAAGAACTCGAAGGAGTGCTGGACTGCCTAATCAATGACGAAATAGCCACAGGAAATACAGTCAAAAATCTTGAAACGGCTGTTTCTGATATCACAGGACAGAAATTTTCGGTCGCCGTCAATTCTCTTACAGCCGCGTTCCACCTGGCATTTCAAGCGCTTGATCTTGACAGCGAATCAGAAATAATTATGCCGTCATTCGGCTGCTCGTCCCCTGTTTCAGCCCTGGGATTGACGGGAGCAAAGCCTGTACTCATTGACAGCGAAGAAAACTCAATATTCCCATCACCGGATCAGATAAAATCCAGGATTACAGCGAATACAAAAGCAATCGTAATCAGGCATACTTTCGGCTATCATTTCCCCCTTGACCAGTTAGCTGACATCCAGATCCCCATCATTGAGGACATCTCCGCAGTTCTTGGGACGGAGCACAATTCAGAACCCATGGGTAAAAAATCTTCAATTACTGTCATTTCATTCGCGCCATCAATGATGATAACAACTGGAAACGGCGGGATGGTTCAGACATCTAACACCCGTTACTATTCTGTGATGAGGGATCTCAGAGGACGCAACGATTCTTCCATTAATTACGACTATATTATGACCGACCTTCAGGCAGCAATGGGGATTTCACAGCTTTATAAACTCAAGGAGTTCATAAAGCGGAGAAGGGATATCGCGGGGATTTTCCATGACGCTTTAAAGATTACCTCGCACAGAGAACTTATCCCTTACTCAAGGGATTATGCCTATCAATCCTTTCCCGTGCTTTTCGATTCACCTGCCGAAAAGGTTCAGAAATACTGGAAAAAGGCGGGTATTGAAGTTATTCGCCCAGTTGAAAGTCCAATCCACTCTATTCTCGGATTTAGAGGGCTTGACTATCCGAACAGCGACCGGCTTTCAAAAAAGCTTTACACTCTGCCCCTATATCCCACTCTATCCAAAAAAGAAATAGAAGGGATATCGAAAAGTCTCTCAAGTTTCATATAGGGATAAATCTATGTATATTTTGACAGTTGAAGACTCCTTTGCCTCTGCACATCAGTTAAGGAAATACAAAGGAAAATGTGAAAACCTTCACGGACATAACTGGAAAGTTGTCCTTGCCGTAAAAGGCAACACTCTGGACAATATTGGACTGCTTGTCGATTTCGGAGATCTTAAAAAAATGGTGAAGGGAATTATTGAGGAGTTGGATCATAAAAACCTGAATGACACTCATCCATTTACAGAGATCAATCCAAGCTCAGAAAATATTGCGCGCTACATCGCCTCAGAAGCCGCAGAGAAAATACGTGCTATAAACAGCGATGCGCAAATAGAATCCGTGACAGTGTGGGAGTCAGGAACATCAAGGTGCACATACATTCCTGAATAAAATTCAACTGACACCTATTAACTCACTGATTTTACCCTTTAGCTCATCAAGATTTGAAGATTTGGTTATGTATGCGTCGGCCGTCCAGGTCATAAAGTTGCTCTTATAATTAGAATATGCAGTATATATTATGATTGGAATCTTCTTATCCCTTGAAAGAATTTTCCCAAGAGCTTCAATCCCATCCATTTCAGGCATCCTGATGTCCATAACGACGAGATCATATTTGTTTTGTCTGACCTTCTCAACTCCCTCCTTGCCATTGGAGGCCTGATCCACCTGATAGCCCTCTTCTTCCAATTCAGTAGCGTAAAGCTCCCGCTGATGCTGTTCATCTTCGACAATTAATATTTTCCCTGCCATATTGACCTCCGACAATCTCTATTATCAATAAGAACCAGGTAAACCTTACCACAGATGAAAAACTATTTCAATACAATAATTCGAACTCTTCCCTTTAACCAATGATTATATGAGTTCACAAAAGCCCCCATGTCATCCTGGAACCGGCAGAGTGAGTACAGCTTCTGTCCCGCCTTCCGGTCTGTTTTTAAGAGATATTGACCCCCCGTGGTCTTTTACAATCTTCTTGACGTTAGAAAGCCCCAGCCCGACTCCAGTGACTTTCGTTGTATAAAAAGGCTCGAACAGAATATCAGAGCTTTCTTCGGACAACCCCGTTCCCGTGTCCATGACTTTAACGATTACCTTGTTATTCCTGCAGTCAGTTTGAATGATTATCTTCCCACCTGCTGTGCTGGCATCGACAGAGTTCTGTATGAGATTGAGAATCACCTGCTTCATCTGATTGAAATCTGACTTTACAAGCGGAATATCTTCGCCAAGCTTTATCTCTGTATCTATTTTCTTTTCAAGCAGAAGATTTTTCAGCAGCTCGACAGTGTCATTTATCACTTCATTTATATTGTTATATTCTCTGATAAACTTGGTCGGACGAGTAAAGTCCATAACATTTGAGAGGATTTTTTCTAAACGTTCAGATTCCTTGAGGATGATATTGCCGGCATTGGCGATGTTCTCATAGTTTTTTTCCTGCTCCCGTTCGCGGGACTGTGCCAGATGCACTACCCTTCTTGCGTAACCGCCCATCGTAACAAGCGGATTCCTGATTTCATGGGCAATGTGAGCCGCAATGCGGCCGACAGCGGCCATTTTTTCGGACTCAACTATTGCTTCCTGTCGTCTCGATATTTTGTCCATCTGCGATTTAACATTTATTAGAT
The DNA here is from genome assembly GCA_963663865.1 of Spirochaetota bacterium. Classification (GTDB taxonomy): domain Bacteria; phylum Spirochaetota; class UBA4802; order UBA4802; family UBA5550. Next base: position 838,653 of record OY760686.1, on the reverse strand, counting down.
TTTTAAAGCTTTCAATGGAAAAGGCCGCCTGAGAGGCAAATATCTTCAGAAGTTCAATGACATCTTTTCCTATGGGAACATTGTTAAACTTGTTATCCACGCAAATTATGCCTACGGGTTTGTTTACAGCCACTATGGGCGCAACCACAAACTCCTCAACGTCCATAAATCCTCTGACGCTTTCTCCCACTCCCGGATCTGCTTCTCTTCTAAAGACATGTTGAACTTCTTTTTGTACTATGCTCCTCGAAAAAACACTGTCCTCATTAAGCCGGAATGATGCGCTTATAACCTTTTTTAGAAAGTTCTTTCCACGTTCAATCGAATGATTACCGAGACTTTGCGGATCAAGGACTGCCGAAGGACCCGCACTCCATATTTCAATTGCTTCCTCAAGCGAATCAGGACCTACAGCCATTTTCCCTTTCAGGACACTCCCATTTTCATCTATTAAAAAAAGCATTGCTCTGTTGAATCCCAATCCTGAACCTGATGTAACAGCAGTCAAAATCGTGTACAGCACCCTCTCTATCTCAACTTCGCTCTGAATTGACTCAGATATATGGCTCAATAGAGATATCTGGTAGTCCTTTCTCAGGTTTCCGGTCACGTCGTCAATTATCAGGATCACCTGCCTGTGCCCCTGAAGAATCATATTTGATATTTTAATATCTGCAATTATTGATATTTTGTTAATTGACAGAAGATGCGTCCTTTCAAGTACAACGGACATTCCCTCGTTTCTTGCTCTGTTAAGCCCTGAACGCAGACGGGCGTTGACAAAATAGAATATCTCATCGATATGCTTTCCGTTTATATCCTCAATATCAAAAATAAATTTTTTACAGAAACCCTCATTGGCAAAAACCACTCTGTACTCTTCGTCGAGGACAAGGAAGTATGAGCTTATTGAGAATATGATATTTTGATAGAGCTCATGAAACTTGTCGATCTCATCCTTCTGTGACAGAATAAGTTTATCGAGTTTTTTTGCTGAATCTGCAAGCTTTCTAAGCTCCTCAGGCAAAAGACCGCTTCCCTTCAGATCAGGAGGATCACCGCCGATACGGCTTCTCGAAAGGTATATCGCGATCTGCCTTATGTAGTCAACATACAGAGTATAATACCTGCGCAGGGCATAGATCAGTATGGGAAGTTTAATCAACGGAATCAACAGAATGAGCCCCGCGGTACCAGGCCAAAAAGCTCCTTCCTGGTCGGGATAGAAATGAATAAGCAGCGAAGCCAGAATTATCTCCGGCAAATGAAAGGCAATACCTGCAAGAACAAGTTTAATTCTCATATCACCAACCCTTGATTATCACCGCATCAAAACGGATTCACATAACCCTAAATTATTATTGATTGATTTGACCGATTAAATCAATCTGTTTTTCAGCAGATGTGCCATTTTACAACAACGTTTGCGTCTTACACTCATAAAAGGAGTATCTGTGGATATACTGATTGCTACCGGGAACCGGAAAAAAATCGAAGAAATCACATCCATTTTATCCGCTTCACCTGAAAAACGATTTAATGTTCTCTCAATTTCCGATCTTGCAAACCCGCCTGATGTTGTTGAAGACGGAGCAACTTTTGAGGAAAACGCGGTTAAAAAAGCTCAAGCTCTATGGAGCCACAGCAGATTGTTAACTATTGCTGACGACTCCGGGCTGAGCGTAGACGCACTTGGAGGGCGTCCCGGTGTTTACTCCGCAAGATACGGAGGCAGTGATCTCAATGATGAGGGCCGCTGCAGACTGCTTCTGGAAGAAATGAAAGACTCGGTAAATAGATCAGCCCGCTTTGTCTGCTGCATTGCGGTAGTATCTCCAGATGGGGCTGTCCAAACTGCAAGAGGCGAATGTGAAGGAGAAATAACCCTTGTCCCGTCAGGGAATAACGGTTTCGGCTACGATCCGGTCTTTTTTGTAAAAGAATACAATGCTACCATGGCTGAATTGAACCCGGATATTAAAAATACAATAAGTCATCGCGCCGCAGCCCTGAGGAAGGCCCTGCCCATGATATTAGCTTTAGCCGATGAACGTTGAAACTTCAGACAAAATCATCTCGGCCCTGAGCGGCCATTACGGCCATGTCAATCCGGATCTGATATTCAGCAACATCTACGAGCTGATTATCTCCGTTGTTCTTTCAGCTCAAACTACTGATAGACAGGTCAACTCGGTTACCGGTAAGCTTTTTAAAAAGTACCCTGACTTCAGGTCGCTTGCAGGGGCCAGCATAGCAGACGTTGAAAACATCGTAAGACCTACCGGTTTTTACAGGAACAAGGCGGCAAACATTGTCGCTCTCGCCGCAAAGGTGGAGAATGACTTCGGAGGTATGGTTCCTCCGGATTTTAAGAGCCTGACTTCTCTTCCGGGAGTTGGACGCAAGACAGCAAACGTAGTGTTATCTGTAGGCTTTGGAATTCCAGCGATGCCTGTCGATACCCATGTAATGAGGTTGGCGTTCCGTCTTGGGTATACAGATTCAGCAGATCCGCTTAAGGCGGAAAACGCTCTCATGAAAATAGTTCCTGACAGGCTCTGGAAGAACGTTCACCTCCTCCTTATTCGTCACGGAAGAGATATTTGCAAGGCTCGAAATCCCGTCTGCGGCATCTGCCCTATTTATTCCCTGTGCGAGAGTCCAGATAAAACCTGTTGAAGCTTTTAACCACTTCCGGATGATTGGGGTGAAAGTTACTTTTATGGGCCGGATCAAGGCCTGTAATGGTTTTTAAAACAGAATAAGTCCTTATAGACAACTCTTCGTCAATGCTGGTAAGATGTTCAATGAGAAGCGGGACGGCCCTGAGGTCGCTCATGTATTCAAAAACCCTGACCCCCCAGAGTTTAAAAGGCATTGAACCGCTTTCAAAGGCGGAGAAGAACCTTTCTGGCTCTTCGCTGCTGACTTCAGCAAAATACTCAGTAAATTCGTCGGTATTGCCGAATTCGACCCCGGTCTTCTCTATTTGAGTAATTACATAATTAGAAAGAAAATCATAAGAAAGATAGATTTCGTTCTTTTTTAAGTACGAGATTAGTTTCCCAAAAACCTCTGTTTCTGATGAATCAACAAGAAATTCCCATTGAGATGTTGTATATGGAATCTTTTTTTTATAGACTTCGGAATAAAGGAGCAGCATTTCTACATTATCAGAATCCGGATTTTCGATAACCGCCTTAACAACGGTTGCACGGGGATAGGAAAAGCCTGTGTGCATTAAAATGTCCGCAGCCTTCATCTGAGCCGTCGAACTGAAAGGGGCAAATTTGAAGAATGCCGCAAAAATCCCAGAGACGACAAAATGTATTACAAAACCAAGCATGACCGCAGGAATTACGGGTTTCCAGAGGCTCTTTCTCTTGTAGTAGAACTCAAAAACGAAGAAGTAGAAAAAAATCGCATACTTGATCATCTTTATAATTGATACAGCAGCCCCCGAACCAAAGTAGTTATAAAGAAACTTATCCATTAAAAACAGATAAACCGAAGAACTTGCCAGGAAAATTGGAATCGTTATTTGAGGGTCTTTCTTGATCTTCAATATGATTAGAAGAAGCAGAGAGTATATTATTGTATTGCTGAATTTGCCGTTTAGAACGTCAAGCATGGAATCAACAAACCAGCCTGATGATTGCGAACCCAGATAAGTTATGAATGTAAAAATTATGGTAATCAGATACAGCACCGCGAAAGGCGCTACCCTCGCAGCCAAAAATAGCCGGTGTATTCCGGAACGGCCAAACCTGATTGTATACTCCTGCTGAAGGGCGTCAATATCCAGAAATGCGATTATGTAAACGGCATAAAAAGAATACAGAAAAAGATAAACCCTGACAATAAAGGATATCCCTTCCCAGCGATAGTTAAGGTTGAATACAGCATTTATTAAAAAGAGAAGAAGAAGTACCGCGCTGAAGGGCGCCATTTTACGGAACAGTTCCCTCAGAATGCTCATTTCAGTCCTCGCCGTCAGCCATTCTGCAGGTCGCGACCCTCGCCAGTCCCGCATGATCATTGAGTATTGTAACGCTGAATCCGTGCAGAGGGGCGGCTTCCTTTATTCTGTTTTTCAGAGGGTCTCCTATCTCAAGGAGCAATATCCCCCCCTCATTTAAGTGTGAAGATGCCTCTGAAAGGATTCTTTCGATAACAGAGAATCCTCCGTCTTCACAGCAAAGGGCATTACGCGGTTCAAAGGCAAGGTCGGGAGCAAGTGAATCCATATCATCCATACTGACATAGGGCGGATTTGAAATTATAAGATCGAACTTTCGTCCGGCCATCGCGGCGAAAAGGTCTGACTGGATAAACTCTATTCCGCCGCCGGCAATTTCCCCGGCATTAGTCCGTGCGACACTTAACGCTTCACCGTATATATCAGAGGCTGTAACCTTCAGATCGCTCCTGCTGTACTTCAGGGCAACCGCGATTATTCCTGAGCCGGTACAAAGGTCCAGCACTGATCCGCTCTGGGGCGCGTAGAATATGCCCATATCCACAAGGAGCTCTGTTTCCGGGCGGGGGATTAGAACGTTTTTATCGACTCTGAACTCCAGTGAATAGAATTCCTTTCTGCCCGTTATGTAAGCTACAGGTTCGAATTTGCAGCGCCTTTCGATGTAACCCTGCGCCGTCAGGCAGATATCAGGATGAAGCTCCTTATCGGAATCGACAACAAGTCTGTATGGCTCAACACCGGCCGCAGCCGCCATGAGGACCTGGGCGTCGAGATTGGGGTTGGGTACGCCTGCCTCAGCGAGAGCCGCAATCGATTTACGCAGAAATTCTCCGTTTTTCAAACACACCTACCCGTTCATTTCCTTAAGAAGCAGCTCAATCTCATTTTTCTTCAAAGCTTCAATTACATCATCCATGTAACCTTCGAGGAACTGCTCAAGATTATAAAGTGTAAGACCTATCCGGTGATCCGTCACCCTGGACTGAGGGAAGTTATAAGTTCTAATCCTCTCGCTTCTGTCGCCGGAACCGATCTGGGCCTTTCTCATCGCCGATTCCTTCGACATGGCTTCCTGCATCTCTTTTTCGTAGAGCCTTGCCCTGAGTACCCTGAGCGCCTTCGCCCTGTTTTTAAGCTGAGATTTCTCGTCCTGGCACGTTACGACCATACCGGTTGGAATGTGCGTAATCCTGACCGCCGAATCGGTCGTGTTTACCGACTGCCCTCCATGCCCGGATGAACGGTAGACATCAACCCTTATCTCGTTGGGATCAATCACTACATCGCGCTCTTCTGCTTCAGGCAAAACGGCAACTGTAACGGCCGATGTGTGTATTCGCCCGCCGGACTCGGTTGTAGGAACACGCTGCACCCTGTGCCCGCCAGACTCGTACTTCATGGAGTCATAGGCCTCGGGGCTCCTCAGTGAAAACGTTACCTCTTTATATCCGCCAATCTCAGTTATGCTTCCATCGATAAACTCGAGTTTCCATCCCTTGATGTCAGCATAACGGCTGTACATCCTGAAAAGGTCAGCCGCAAAAAGAGCGGCTTCCTCGCCTCCGGTTCCCGCCCTTATTTCCACGATTACATCTTTTCCGGACCCGGGATCTTTCGGCAGCAGCTGAACAAGCATAGTCTCTTCAAGCGCTTCGATTGCTCTTTGCAGCCCCCTGACATCCTCCTGAAGAAGCGCCCTCATCTCGGAATCGGTTTCGGTCTGCAGAAGCGCGGTTGAATCGGCAAGCTGGCTTTTTTTCTTCTTGAAGTCCTCGTAGTTTGCAATGACTGGACTTAGCTGGGCATGTTCACGGCTTATCTCTCTGAAAAGGTTTTGATCGGATACAAGATCAGGGTTGCTCATCTGATTTTCAAGCGAGCGGAACCTTTCATTAATTTTTTCGAGTTTGCTGAGCATCCTGTTCTCCGGATAAAAAAATAAGCGGCCTCTACCGCTTCGATAATCCCTGCCGGGCAGAGGCCGTAAGGGCGCTTCGAAATGGCCCTGGAAGGTTATAAACTGCGCTCCCGGGAGGACTCGAACCACCGGCACATGGTTTAGGAAACCACTGCTCTATCCACCTGAGCTACGGGAGCAATATGCCTCTAACAAAGGCTGTTACAGGATAAAAACGGGGCTTTTTTTATCAACAAAAAAATTACTCAATTTCGATGACATATGATTTTATCAAACAGGCAGGCTTATCAGGAATACATGTTCTTTCTTTTTGAAGAAACGATCCTCTGAAAATCCCTGATATTCCTTACCACAATTCTATCTGCATATAGCTGTATCTTGTCAAGCTGGTGCAGATGATTAAGCTGCTTTTCGGTCTCAGTAAGCACCATACCGGCCCAGCTGGCGACCTGGGGTGTAGTGACAGGAAGGACAATCTCGTTCTGAAGGTCAAGATGCGGGTCCTGCTCCGCGAGCATGACAAGCACATCTATTACCTTAAGCTGAGGCTCCTCAAGCAGGAGAATCATGAGCCTCCTCTTGGCATCATAGATCCTTTTTGAAAATATCAGCAAAAGCTTGTAGGCAAGCTGAGGGTTTCCCTGCAAAAGAGCATCAAAGTTATCCCTGTGAAACCGCAGGAGCTTGACTCGGTCCATTGTTATAGCAGTAGCGGATCTTGGTTCCTCTTCAAGAATACTCATCTCCCCGAAAACATCGCCGGGCCCCATAACATCAAGGGTCTTCTCTCTGTCGTTAATGAGCTTGACTATTTTCACTCTTCCGCTTTGTATAAAGTAAAACTCGTTTCCAGGCTCATATTCGCAGAAAATTATCTCGTTCGGAGCATACTCAACGCCGAACCGTTCAAAAAAATTGTCATCGAGAATCATACTCATATCGTGTTATCCCTGAAGATCGCGGATTTTTTTCTGCGCTTTCTCTGTTATGTCATCAGACGGCTGTATAGTAACGACCTTCCTGTAGTATGAAAGCGCCCTGTCATTCTGGCGGGCTGACTCAAAAAGCCCCCCCACTTCGAAGAATGCTTCCTTTGCGGCCTTCTCCTGCGGATATTTCTTCACAACAACGCTGAAGAATTCCATGGCGTTTTTCGGCTGGCCCAGACGGACATTGCATCTCCCCGCCCTGAGATTAGCATACGCAAGCTTCCCGTTGTCGGTGCCGTCGGAGCTGCTCAGGAACTCCTGATAGCTGTGGAGCGCCTCGGCGAACTTCTGGCGGTCAAAAAGCTCATCTCCCTTTTCGAGCGGGCCTTTGTCATCCCGTCCGGCTCCAAAATCATCAAAGCTGAAATCCTCAAGCTCGGACAGAGATGAACCGTCGGTAAAAAAATCATCCATTTCACTCGAAATGGAATCGGATGAATCGGCTCCGCCAGCTGATGTCTCCACAGTAAAATCGTCATCAGAAGGATTAAAGTCTCCCAGAAAGCTGCCTCCCGGCTCGGACTGCTGTTCCGGGGATGGAGGTGCATAGAAGTCTGAACCGCCGATATCCCCGGAATTTATTGACCTTATGCACTGCATCGCTGAATCCGCGTGCTGTCCGTCAGCGTAATACTCCATATACTTCTTGAACGCGTATAAAGCCTGATGGCTCACCCCGGACTTGTAGTAATGCTCGCCGATGCGGAAAAGCTCTGTTCCTGGATTAATAGTCTCTGTTTCTCCGAGAGCGGAACGGACATTCTTGTGTATTCTTCTTAGCTGATTGCTAAAAACACTCAACATCTTTCTGACAATATTCACATTTTTAAGGATGAGGCGCTCGAAATCTGACATTGTCAGTACCAGAACAGCCGTTTCCCCGATTGTCTGTGCTGTCTCCTCTCTCGGATATTTACCCAGAGCAGACTTAACACCGAAGAACTCGCCGATTCGGACATCTTCCTTTACCTCTTCTCCGGTATTGAGATTGATTGAGGTGAGAATGACTCTGCCGGACTTGAGGATATATATATACTCACTCTTGTCGCCGTCGAAATAGATTATTGATCCCGACTTGTACGTCCTCGACATTATTCCGCCTGATGCTGCTCCAGCCATCGATCCCTTCCCAGATACTAAATATTAAACTCTACCGGCAAAAACGGAAAAGTCTTCTTGAAACCAACTGCTCTGCTAATCCGCTTCAGCAGGCCGATAATGTCGCCTGCAACGATCTTCTCCGCATCATCCAGAACAATATTCTGATATTTGATTCCAAGCGCGTCAAATAGTCCCGCGTATGAAGCATCGCCATAGACTGGGTTTCCATCTATAACAACGAGCATGACGTCCCTGAGGCCGGCATCCACAACAGAGCTTTCCGGACTCCCGCCTTTGTCACGGAAAAGTGCCAGGTCGGCAACATTGCCTTCCTTCAGAGCTCCAGCCCCGTCAAGCTTGAGCGCGTGCGCGGGGTTTTCAGTAATCATCTGCAAAATCTTTGAGTCAGGCAGCTCTTTGCCGGTCAGCTTTTTGAACAGCTTCCGGTCAAAGCGGGCCTCCTCAAGAATATTGAGCCCGCCGGACATGGGTGAATCTGTTCCGATGCATACATTGATGCCTTTTTCGAGCAGCAGGCCGATATTAGTCGTGTGATTGAACATGAACATGTTTGAATCGCCACACCAGACTACAGAGGCTCCGGCCTTTTTGATTTCATCCATATCGGAGGGAGAAAAGGCAATTCCGTGTATGAGCACTGAATTAGGCCCCAGACCGCCAGCTTTTTTCAGCATCTGCAGGTTCTGTTTGGTCTCATTGTCAAAGCCTTCGGCGATGTGTGTAATGAAGGGCAGATTGTTTTCTTCCGATTTCCTGTATTCCGAAGCTATATCACCGCCCCAGGCCAGCGCCAGCTGTCCCAGCGAGTGGGCCATTCCATAGTCGCGGATAGTCTTCACCGGCAGGATTTCTGCAAAGGGTTCCGATACGAAATGCGGTATATGATCTGCTACTGTTGTAACACCCGAGACAAGGTTTCTATATGCGCCGAGAAGGTAGAGGTCCCTGTTCTCAATCTGCTGGCGTTCCTGATAAAGCGGGGAACTCTTGAGGTCATTGTCCCATGGCAGCCAGTTTTCGTATGGGCCGTTTCCGACCTTGGGGAAGTATGTCCCGAGAAGATGATCATGGGCATTAATAAGCCCCGGAACAGCAACAACCGAGCCAGCGTCGAGAACGATATCGATATCATCAGCAACGCCCCTGCCTGTCTTCCCGATAATTCCATCAGCAATCACGACGGCAGCTTCTTTCAACTTTTTATCAGCAGCTACAACCGTTGCAGCCTGTATGGCCCATTTTTTCATTTGCTCTTCCAGTCTTGTGTTTGTGTTTCAGAATCTATATTCAGCTTATAAACTTAGTATTGAGTACATACTGCGTCAAGAAAAATATCTCATCCGGAAATCACCCGTCTGCCGGCTCTTCCGGAAGGTCATTATCCCCCCCACCTTGAAAGTCAAGAATACGATAGATTTCCCACATGGAAAAGAAGAACGTCAGTGCTATAGGGCCGATGAGGATTCCGGCAATATTGAACGCCTGAAGGCTCCCAATCAGAAGGAAAAAAAACAGAAGGGGATGAAACTTCAGCTTCCCGCCAAAGACTATCGGTTTAACCAGATTTTCGAGAACAAGATACCAGACGAAACACCATACCGACAAAAACAGTCCCATGCCGTAAGAGCCGGTACAGAACAGATACACCGCTGCCGGAACCCATATAAAGGTAGTGCCTATTACCGGTATCAGCGAGAGAATACCCGCTATGCTGCCCCATAGCAACGGAGCGCGGAAGCCGGCGATAAAAAAGCCGAGTCCTACCATTAGTCCCTGCAGCAGGGTAATAAATATATTCCCCGCGAGAAGTATCTTGATGACGGTCTTAAGCCTCTCTGCAACCTCTTTCTCAAGCTTATCAGGAAAGGGAAGTAACCTGTAGATGACATTGGGAAGCTTCTCACCGTCTTTCAGCAGGAAGAAGACGACCAGCATCGAGAAAAAGACATTGATAATCAGGAAAACAGGGAATGTCACAAGCGGCGCGATGGCTCCCATTGCTTTGAGAAGCGAATTTTGAGCAAAAGCCGCGCCCTTTTCAAGAAGCTCGGCTCCGCTTATATTTAAATAGTCAAGCATGTCCCTGACAACAGGATTCTGCTGGAACTGATCTAAGATGCCCGATTCGATCTGCTTCTGGAGATATACATAGAATCTGTACGACTGGTCAGCGAGGGAGGCAAGGAGAAGCAGCGCGGGTACGATCAAGACAACGATTAGAAGAAGGACCACGAGAAAAGCGCTGAGACTCCGGCTTCGGACGTATCTGAGAATCCGGGCATAGACTGGCTTCACCGCCATACTGAGAATAAAGGAGAAGGCGAAAAGCCACAGAAAATTCTTGAATATGTAGATCAGCAAGGCCGAGGAAAGGCCGAACAGAATTAGAAAGAGAATTCTCATCTTCCTGTTGTGTTTTAGTGTATTGTACGATCCTCTATCCATATTCTTCCTGAAAAACGGCAGCGCCCCTTCTGAGACGCTGCCCTGTTCAGAGATAATCCGAAGACTATCCCCCGATTTCAATTTTACCCGCCTGCCGTTAAGGGACAAAGCCGTATCCCGCGGCTGAGCGCGAAAATCACTTTGTCAGATAATGAGATAAATCTGTAGCTATTTTTGAAATCGCGTGATCCAGATAGGACTCGTCAGCGATCCGGCGCCGGATTTCCTGAAGCTTGTCCGACTTTTCCTTAAACTTAGCAGGCTTTATCTCACGATCCTCCGTTTTCATGAGACTATTCATAGGATCCTCCCTGTGGGCATCTGTTCCTCCCTGAACAGAGTTATAAACCCGGATTAATGATCGGCATGTAGACGCAAAAAATAAGCCATTTTCAGCTATAATCCCGTTTCAATATGAGCTTCGAGAATTATTGACTATATTTATATATGCAATCTTCACCATAAGATAACACAATGAAGCAGCAATAGTTATCAGCAGATATCCGGCCAAAAACGCAGCAGCCGTACCAGCCGCGCTGTATATGAACCACGCAATACGCAGTACAGCGGCAAGAATGACAAATCCGACAACCGATATCAGTACAGAATACGCGGCTGCCGCCGCCCAACTTGAAGCAATGAAGCTGAGCGGCCTTACATGTCCGGCAGACAGTACTGCAGGATATAACCAGAAAACGATATTAACAGATATCACTATAATAACTGCTATAATATAAATCGGAATTAGGGCCGCCGCGAACAGAGCAGGCGCAGCTGCTGATGGCAGCAGAGCAAAGGCCAAGAATGAGGCTGCCGGCAGAAACACAACAGCCAGAGAGACAGCGGCCGTCTTAAGAATGGATTTTGCCGGCGGCATAGCCAATCTCCTGAAGCCTCCGGCTGAAAGCGAACCGCCCGCAAGCATTGTTACAAAAACCGCTGGGAAAAGCGCGATAACTCCGGCAAGCAGCACGCCGGCAGTAGAAACCGCGCCCATTCGCAAAAAAAACATCAGCAGAATAATACTGACAGCAGCTGATGCTGAAGAAAGCAGCCCCGCATAAAAAAGCGCCATTGACAGCTTCACGTCACGGGATACAGAATAAGTCCTTTTTTTTGCCGGTACTTTTTTCGCTGCTTCTTCAGATCGGGACGGCGACGGCACAAACTTTTTCCTCTCAGAGCGGGGAAGCCCACGGAGACTGTAAGAAAAATCGCGTTCTGCAATGTTTACAACAATTCTGGAGGCACATCTTCTGCATGAGAAGGAGTATATATCGGGCGATATGCCTTCCAGCTTGATGGTATATGAAGACCCGCAGCTTCCGCATCGGAAAATCTTGAGACCTGAGCCGCAGTTCGGGCACACGAAAACAGAGCCTGAAAGATCAGACGTATTTATTCCCGAATGCTTTTCTCCGCATGATGAACACAATACAATCAATTACACCGCCCCGGCCGTAAAGGCCGCTGATTATTCAAAACTATGCTCAACGATCTCCCAGCCCTCATCCTCAGGATACAGCTTCCGCTCAATTTTTTTAAGCTCTCTGTCCTTAAGCTTGTCAGCGGCCTTTTTCCAGCCCGAAAGAGGGTTGAGGATATCGCTGTGCTCTCCGCTGCATACCTCATCGGGCTCAGTACCATGACGAAAAAACTCAGTTGCTCCCCCGCACCCGGAGGATGCCCGTTTACCGGTTAACGGACATACGGTCACCGTGCTGACTCCGGCAGGCCTCGCCGGAAATGAGCGCTGACTCATGACAGATGAGGCATCCCTCATTATTCTGCCCCAGACAGGCGCCGCGATAACAGAAGCGGACGCACCAGGGCCGAGCGAGAATCTCTGAGAATTGCATCCGAACCACACAACTGCTGTCAACCCCGGTATACTGCCCGCGAACCAGGCGTCTCTGTAACCCGTGTTTGTCCCCGTTTTCCCGGAAGCGGGCAGCCTCAGTCCGGCCCTTCGCCTTATGGCTGCTGTTGCTGTTCCTCTGTCTACCACGTCGCGCAGCATGTCATTTACAATGTAGGCGGTCTCCGGAGAGATTACCTTTTTATCCGATACCGCTTTTTTTTCAAAATAGACGTTCCCGCTCCTATCCGCTATTTTTACAACTGTATGTGGAGAAACTGCCCTGCCCCCATTGGCAAACACCGCGAAGCCTTTTGCCAGCTCAAGCGGGGAAAGCTCTGATGTGCCGAGCGCAAGCGTTCCGTCAAGCTCAAACCGGCTCTTCGGAGCTCCGGTCAGCCTTGAAGCGAAAGATGCCACCGTCTTGGGGCCGGCCTTTTCGAGCGCAAGAACGGCCACTGTATTCAATGAAGCGGCCACGGCTTTTCTTGCAAGAACGCTTCCGCTGAAGTCTCGTCCGTAATTCGAAGGTTCCCATGTTTTTGACCCCTGCTTAAACACCATTGGAAGGTCCTGAAAGCGTGTTGCCGCGGTTATCGCTCCGCTCTCAATTCCGGCTCCGTAGACGAAGGCCTTAAAAGCAGAACCCGGCTGTCTGTAAGCCTGGACAGCTCTGTTCAGCTGCCCTCCATCCGCCATGTCTGCTCCTCCGACCATGGCCCTGATGCCGCCACCGCTGGAATCAATAGCTATAAAAGCCGCCTCAAGCCGTGACTGATCCAGCACCCTGTCATACCTTTCCATTGAGGCCTCCACGGCTTCCGAGGCCCGCTCAGCCCCAAAGAGTTCCGATATAACGAGCGCCGCGTCGAGCGCACTGCCGCTATGAATTGATACCATATTGGAAGACAGTGATGAATCAGCTTTCCCGGGGCTTTTCCTCCGAGTCAGGTCAAGAGCGTATTCACGCTCAAAGACCCCGCGCCGGCGCATATTGTAAGAATACGCGGAATGTATACGCTCGCCGAGCATCTCCTTTATGCGCTTTTCGGCCGACTTCTGAAGGTCAATATCAAGCGTTGTATGTACATCTAAACCACGCCGGTAAACAATATTTTCGCCGTAATTATCAACAAGTATTTTGCGGACATACTCGGTAAAGAATGGAGCATGATCAACCTGTGAATGGCGAACTGTCTCGGAAGGTGGCCTGAAAAGAAGCGCAGGTATTATTTCACTCTTCAGTCTTACAGATTCTGATTCTAATATTTCCGGGGACATGGCTCCATTTTCGGCCATAACCCTGAGCACATTGAGCGCCCTCCGGAAGGCTGACTCCGGGTCCCTGAGAGGCGAGTTGCGGTTCGGGGCTGAAGGGATTACCGATAGAAGCGACGCCTCAGCCGGTTTCAGAGAGCCAATATCCTCCCCAAAGAAAAAATGAGCGGCAGACTTAACGCCATAGGCCCCGTGCCCGAAGTAGATCAGATTAAGATACATCTCAAGAATTCGTTCTTTTGAAAGACGCCGTTCCAGTTCTCGCGCGATAAAAAGCTCGCTCAGCTTACGTGATATAGTCCGGGTTCCGCCAGTATAAAGCTGCTTTGCAAGCTGCTGGGTAATTGTAGACCCTCCCTGCCTTATGCCTCCCTGCATTACATCGACAACGGCCGCCCTCAGTATGGAAAACAGGCTGTATCCGCTGTGCTCGTAGAACGCACGGTCTTCCGCTGTAATAAAAGCGGCCTTTACATAAGGAGACATGTCATCCAGACGGCAGAAACTGCGTCTTTCTGTGTATATCTGCGAGATCAGGCGCCCCCTGATGTCATAAATCCTGGCCGGCAGATCGGGATTGTAACGGATTTCCTGCTTCAGAACATGATATACATCGGAATATGATTTTACTATTACTAATAACGGGAAAACCGCCCCCCCCAACAAAAGAGCAAGCGTTATCCGGATAAATATCTTCATTATCATCTTATGCCGAAAGTTTTTTGAGCCGTTCTGTCAGGCGCATACCTGAACAGGCCCATCCACTAAAGTATCGGATGTACGGCCTCTATATTTTCGCAATTTTCATAACATCAGCTATTTTATTCCTTGATAGAAAGCGGAAATCATGCTTTAATAAGGGGAAACCTTTTATGCAATTCGTCCGTTTTTGTTTCTTAGATGCTGATATCAGAATTTAAGAACATCCGGTATAATAGCCGCTTGTATAGTAAAGTAAAGCGATATAAAAATGGCATTGAAACAGCTTGCGGCAAAACCGTGCAGCTCTTGAGGTAGAATTTCCTTTATTCTACTAACATTGAGTTTAGCACCGACAGCTCTGTTTTTTTAACTTCCTCCCTTATGCGAAAAGAGGCGCTAGACAATGAAACTACGATTCCAGGTAACGTTCACTGCAATCTCATTCTTTATGACATTATTCTGTTTTTTTGGGTGTATTAAAGACAAAGAAAAAGAAGCATCCGAAAAAGACATAATCAGGATACGTCACCTTCTCCCTTTTTCCTTACAGGAAAAGAAGGATCCCGAATCATCCAAGCAGCTCCTCTTAAAACACTCTTTTTTTTATAAAACCACCTATGATTTCATGAGCTATGCGGCTGACGACCTCAAGGTTGATTTTGATATGATTGTTATTTCAACATCGGGGAATGAGTTAAGAAAGGAGATTGATAATCAGATTACCAATAAACACATAGACGCATTTATTATCATGAACAACATCCCTCTGTGTATGGATATTTTTGACTATTGCGAAAAAAGGGGAATTCCATTCTTCATCTTCAATTCAAACATTATGCGGGACAGGCTTGGTTCTCCGCGGGAGAGATATAAACACTGGATAGGTGAAATAGTACCCGACGATTTTATGGGGGGCTACGACCTTGCTAAAATCCTCATTCAGGAATCAAGAAGGGTTTTTAACAGAAACCGGGTGAGCATTTCAGCTCTTGCCGGAACTGCCGTAGACGGGGCCTCGGTGCAACGAGTTGAGGGCCTGAAAAAAGCTGTCAAAGAAGATAATAATGCTGTTCTTAATCAGGTATTTCTAACATACTATTTACCTCAGGAAGCTGAGAAAAAGTTCTTCTACATCAAACGAAGCCGCTACCCCGAAACCGATGCAATCTGGACTGTGGGGGACACCCTCGCCCTTGCCGCACTCAAGAAGGCTGAAAAGATGGGACTCTCGCCCGGAAGAGACATCCTCATTGGCGGCTTCGATCTCCACAGCGACGCTCTCGACATGATTTCAAAAGGTAAAATGACTGCAAGCCTTGGCGGCCACCTTCTCGACGCCGCGTTCTCCATCGTTCTCGTAAGCGATTATCTTCGGGGAATAGATTTTGCTGATGATAAGACCGAATTTCGAACCAGACTGATTCCAGCTCTAAGAGGAAACAGTCTTGAGATGAAAAGACTATTATTCCCGGAGAACATCAAAACCATTGATTTCAGGGAATTCTCACGCTATAACAATAGTAATATAGACAGATACGACTTTTCGTACCACAACATAGTAAAAAAACTCTCAGATAAAAAATAATCTACCTATTTTATGATTAAACATTTTAAAACCACTGTCATTTTTTCACCTGGTTTTTGGACAGTAAGAGGCGAACACAACTTTTCAATTTGAAGGCGCTGAAAATGCTGAGAATTATCATCTCCAATAACAAACTAATGTTTGGCACCCTTTTTATATTCTTTATTCTCTTCTCAGGAACACTTATATTAGCGTTGTACTACGCAGATAAAAGCACTTCAGTGCTTAGAAAGAAGAACCAGACATATATTGACCAGATAATATCATCCACCTGGCATCCACTGATGGCCCATGATTACAAAGCGGTTGAAGAGTTCGCAAGGCCTTTTTGTACCAGTGATGAAATAAGCTCAATCAAAATCTATGATTCGGAGAAGAAAGAGGTATATCACTGTGTAAAAAATGCCAATACAGCCTTCCGCTTGAACAAAGAATTTATAATGGAAGAAAATATCATCGCTTACTATGAAGTGGGGATTATTGATCTTTCTCTGCTGAGTACAGCCGGCAATCTTGCAGCAGAGATAGTCAATTCCACCCTCTTCAACCTGTGGAACTACGACACATCAGCAATCGAACGTATCTCAGCCTATTACTTTTCGAATCCGGATATCGCTGAACTTTCAATAAAAGATACCAGCGGCTTCAGGATTGCAGAATTTAAACGGAAGTATCCTGCAAACTCAATAATCACCGTAAACAGGGACTACAACTTTAACGGAAGGGAAATCGGAACCCTCAACCTTTCGCTTTCATCCATCAACAAAGAAAGAGTTCAACACTATTTCAACATAACTCTGCGAGGCTCAATATTTGCGCTTGCGTTTATGCTTTTAATCACCCCTTTTATCGTATATAGAATTAGAACAAACTACATCGACGCATATCTTAAATACAGTTCCGGGCATGAAGAACACGGAAGCATAATTCAGACTTCATCCTGGAGAATTACTGAAATAATTGAAAAAAAGATACTCAGGGTTATCGCTTATATCCGCTCAAACTTTGAGCGCGACATTTCCAGGGAAGGACTTGCTCAGATAGCAGAACTCAATGCGGACAATCTCGGAAGATACTTCAAGATATACACAGGAAAGAGGATTCAGGAATACATTTACACGCTTAGAATCAATAAGGCCGCTTCGGAGCTGGCTGAAACATCCAAACCGATTTCAGAGATAGCTCGTGACTCAGGCTTTGAACACATCGGTACCTTTTACAGGACATTCTCAAGCATAATGAAGATTACACCCGCGGACTTCCGAAAGATTGGTCAGAACGGCAGCCGAAAACAAAAGAAACAGATTTCCAACAAAACTGATAATCTCGACTGTTGAGGTTACGAGAGACATGCCAGAGAAATAGACTTCTTCATTTATCACTCGAGAAAAACAGATGGGCCCCCTGTTTCCGGGAGCCCATTGTTCTATACTCCTACTCAATAAAAGAGTAAAAGCAAATGTACGTCAAACTCATTACCAGCCGGTAATTCCTGTTCCCCGCGCTACCGGAATGGACGACTCATCTTCGCTTAAATCTTCCTTGGCAGCTTCTACAACAGCGTTGTTTGCCGGAAGTCCATAAGGGAGCTTCGATGAGAATGAGAAGTCATCCTCTCCGAGAAGGGCGCTGAGCAGATTTTCGTCGTTAATACCGAATTCAACCACCATCGCATCTACACTGTTAAACACTTCATGGTACTCGAACGGTCTAACTCCAAATACGCATGCAACAATCTTGAGATTGCTGTTTGCAGCGAATCCTGCATCATCATAATCTCCGTCGCCGTTAGTATCACAGTCGATGGGATTTGTGGCGTCAGTGTCCCAGTATGTTTCGTTAGTACCCTCCACTGGAGTCGACTCTGCTGCTCCGCCGGTATCGCGCGCTGCGATTGCCCTTTGAAGCTTCCTGATTCCGTCCATGGCCTGGTTGCGAACCTCATACGGATTGTGACCTCCGTAACCGGCAGACATGTTAGAATTTTGATCCAGATATGGCTCACCCCTCGTGTTGTCCTCGCTTCCGGGATCGGCATCCGGGAAGTAGGTTTTTATAATGTCGTTGAATCCGATGGGTACACCGCCACCAAGTTGTTTGCCTACACCACCATATCTCTCCGGGTCTGTTGCCTGGATTACATATGTGGACTTAACTCCGTAGTAATCGCCTTTACGGGCAGCAAGCCTGATCACTGCCACATCGGCATCTGCCAGTGTATCTGTCTTTGTAATTCCAGTGAAAGTACTAACAGTATCATCGTCAACTCCGTCAAAGTATACCTTTAAACCGGAATTGATCGGAAGAGCGCTGTTCTTGTTATTAACCAGGACCATTGCCTTTTTGGTTACTTCGGCAATTTTGTCCTTAATTTCAAGCATTGTTTCGTCCGCTTTCTCTTCATCTACATACGGGTTTTCGAACAATCCAAGCTTGAATGTAACCTCAACGCATTTTTTTGCGCAGCGAGATACATCATCTTCAGTGACCTGTCCGCTTTCGAGAGCCTGTTCCCATGAGTTAGGACCTCCCGCGCCGATCTGATGCCCTCCGCATGCAACGTATGACTCTACAGCATTAGGGACAGTGGCTTCAGCTGTCGGCCATCCATAGTTGCATGCTCCAAAACTCGCGGTCGCGGTCATCCCACCCCATGACATTTCGCCTGTGACAGCGTTCCAGTCTGAGGTAATCATACCTTCGTATTTGAATTCTTCCTGAAGGATGTCTATCATGATTTCTTCGACATGGTGTGAGGTCTTAAGCTCTTCAGCTGTATGGCCATTGTATGTAGCGTTATGGAAAACACTGTAACATGGCATGAGACATGCAGGTTTGGCCTCAAGAGCCTTCCCGAATGCATTTACATAAGCTTCAAATCCATTTCCATCGTTTGCAGCGAATCGACCCTGGAATGTATGGCTGTCAAGACCTTCCTCGTTGGCTCCTCCGCCGGGGAAGTGCTTAATCGTGGCGGCCACTGTGAGAACTCCGCTTCCATCATCTGAGCCCTGAAGCCCCTGGATATATGCCTTTACATTGTTCCCAACTATTTCCGGGTCAGATCCCATTGTGTCGTAAACCCTGGCCCATCTTGGCTCGGTGAGAACATCACACATTGGACCGAGAAGCATGTTAGCTCCGTTGGCCTTGTAAGCCTTAGCGTGAAGAGCCGCGATTTCCCTGGTGTATTCAGGATCATTTATGGCCCCAAGCCCCAGATTATAGCACCAGCGTCCCACTACCTTAAAATCGTTTTTAGTTTCGTAACCGGTGACGTTCTGGTTTATTCCCCAGCCTGTAGCCGGATCAACACATATCACAAGAGGCACCCCATAATCAGCCGCTTCGGCAAGTTTTTGAGCGTTGTTCATGAATTTCGCATGAGTACTGGCAGGTACATCCGGATTCTGTGAGGGCATGGAAAACCTTGCTTTGAATTCGGTGATTTGTGTGGCGTTTGTTGCAGGGACAACTCCATCAGTTGGTATTGAACCACCGACTCCCGGTCCCATTCCGTAACCAATTTCAAAGAGAAATGCTATCTTATAATCGGTCGACATTTCCTGATCGTAGATGAGGTCTTGGGCCCTGTCGCTTGCACTGAGTCTCCAGTCCTCGTACTTGTCGAGAGTACCGTCTCCGTCAGAATCCTTGAACGTATAGGTTACAGTGTTCCCTTCAGCGTCCTCGACATCAACTGTGAGTTTCTGCTTATCTACGCCTTCGCCGATTACTATATTCGGCTGTTGATAAACGCCATCAACACAGTAGATGCTTTCACCCTGAACGCATGCTGTCCCGTCATTGGGATTTACCGGTGGCGGCGACGTTTTTTCGTCATCCCCGCAGGAAGTCAGCCCCAGCGAAAAAGCGCATACTCCAACAGTTAACAAAATTGAAAGAATTTTTTTCATTAAAATTCCTCCTCCTAAATAATGATTTATTTAATAAAAAATGCGGCTTTATTACCGTTTTTTTATTATTCATGCCAGTATCCAGCTAACACCTGTCAGAACGTGAATTCATAACTGCAAAGATATCACTGGATGCTCCACCTTCACTCCTCCGGTAAAAATACGGGCACCCGGCCCTGACCGGGCGTCCCGCCAAAAGTAGGAAGAGTAATTTTTCCAGAACCACCCGATGTGGATAGGTTGTCTTTTTATGTTTATAGATGATACCGCATGGAGTTTCTACCCGGTATTTGATGGCGGGCTGTTTTGAGAATTTCCCGCACCTGATATCAGGAAGGAAGAATAAAGATGGAGCAATTATTGCTTATTAGCCTTAATTCTGAATATACAATGAATAATCCTTGCAATTTTTCACCGAAATGGTTTTGTAATATCTATAGTCAGGGGGTATTTGACCTAATGAAGATTTTTCCAATTATGCGCTCGTTAATCATTCTCGCTACTGTTTTGATCTCTCTAACGTCCGTAATAGCAGAACCCATTTCAGCAATGAAGCTCAAAGCCAGCAGCGAGAGCTTTGCCAGAGCCCTAAAACTTGATTCTCCGCAGTATTCAGCAATAATAACGGATTGCCTGGACACATCAATTAACGGCCGCAGCAGCGGTTCAAGGCTTCTTGATCGGTTTGGAATATTTCTGAACGACTCCGCGGAGGCTGGTATGAACCTGAAAGAATCAAGGTTTTTCTACACAGGAAAAACCTTTGCCATATTTTTGCTCCTGACCGACATGAAGGACGGACAGGCCTACACATTCTACTCGGAATTTAACTATTCGGCGAGACAAAAGATATCTTCATTGAAGAAGATATACTTTTCACTCGTTTTCAACGAGAGAATGAGCGGTTTTAAAGAGTTATTCGGGGGAATAAAGCATGATTAATTCATATTCTGCTTCATCAATTATTTTGCTGAAGAACCCTAATCTCATCCTGTTTTTATGACCCCAAAGGTCTGGAGCAGGTTAATTTTTTATATTAAAATGTTGTTTATATAATTTTTTTCTTATCTCAAATAAAAGAAGCAACGGCGATACTGAACTGCAAAAAGTACTGACAGCATCGTTAAAATTACAGCTTTTCTGTTAAGATAATTGAAGCTGTGCTTTTTTCATGAAAAGCTCAAGGTGTCACGTATTACAGCAGCCGGGTGTCGGGCGTCAATAAACGCTTAGGAGCAGCCATGTGAAATTTTCTTCCCCGTCAATGTATGGAATGACTGTCGTTGCTTTTCTCCTGGGCATATCCATATTGTTGTCCTCATGCAGACCGGATAAAAATATAGAACCCGCACACAAGATAACCATTCGTATGCTATTCCCCTGGGGAAATGAGGATGATCTGAACGATGAAGCTGATATTGATAGTATTTTTAAGGGGTCTCCCTTTCACAAAAAACTCATTGATATAATGAAATACGCATCTGAAGATTTGAATATTGATTTCATGGTCAAACTTCTCCCAATAGGCCAAACGGGACAGAAGAAAAAAATCGCTTCAATAATTAAAACCGACCATCCCGGGGCTTTCATATTTATCAATCACTTTCCCAGCTCAATAATAACATCCGAATTATGCGAGTCTCACAGAGTACCCTACTTTATAATAAACACTAATTCGGTAAAAAAAGCAATGGGGATACCCCGCCAAAGTTTCCGCTACTGGATAGGCGAGCTGGTTCCCGACGACGTCCTCGGAGGATATGAACTGGCAAAGCTGCTCATAGGCCGTGCGCGACAAATAAAAAACAAGCAAAAGATAACACTGGTTGGTCTTGCCGGTACTTCCGCTGACAATGCCTCGATAGACCGGCTGAAAGGCCTGCAACAGGCAGTTGCCGAAGATAGTAATGCCGAACTTCTTCAGTTCTTTACCAGTAACTATGAGCCTCAGGACGCAAATAATAAATTTTTCTATATCAAAAAGAGCCGTTATCCGCGTGTTGATGTTTTGTGGTGCGCGGCTGATGTGTTGGCAGTTGCAGCAGCGAAAGAGGCCATACAACTCGATCTAAGCGGCGGAGACAGGGTACTCTTCGGTGGATTCGATTGGAGCATGGATGCTCTTAATGAAATTGATGCCGGGAATATGACAATAAGCATGGGGGGGCATATTCTCGACGGAGCTTTTGCTCTGGTACTTGTTTACGATTATTTAAACGGGAAGGACTTTGCGGACATCAAAACACAGTTTAAGACAAGACTGCTTGCGGCAACAAAAAACAACAGCCTGCAGATATTCAAAACGCTGAGCGAGAGCAATCTAAAAAAAATTGATTTTAAAATCTATTCCAGGGTTTACAACAATAGGTTAGCAAAATATGATTTTTCCTATGAACGTATAATCAGAGTTGATAAAAATCCAGATTAGCTTCTCTACCTGAATTGGGAGACAGAGCTGCATATTAAAACATGCACATTTTCAGATTTGCTTATATTCTTCGACATATCGCATTGTCTTTTTTGTATGATATTTTTCTATGCAAAGCTTATTCCAATAAGGATATTAAATGGACACCTCTATGTTAAAAGTTATCTTTTCTAACAACAAGCTTTTATTCGCGGCACTCATATTGTCGGCGCTTGTTTTTTTGATGATATTCGCGTTTACACTGCACTACGCCGACTCGGAGTCCTCCGCTCTTGACGACAAGGTAACGAACTACCTCAATCAAATATCAAGTATGTCCGCCTTTTCAGTTAACACCAAAGATTATGAGTCAGTACAAGATGACATACAACCCTTTTGCAAGAATAGAGAGATTGCTTATATCAAAGTATACGATGAAAACAATAATTCAATTTTCCAGTGCGATAACGGAATTAGTTCTGTTGTTTCTAAAAAAGGCGAACTCAAAGTGGGCGGATTTATTTCAGGCTACTATGAAATTGGCGTTTCCGACCTTCGAGTCCATGAAAAAGCAAAAAAAATACTCAACGCCTTGATTGCCGCAAATATGTTCAACCTCTGGAACTACAATACTGATCTTATTGTGAAGAGTACAGCCTCGTTTTTTAGAGATAAAGATATCACAAGTTTAGAGATAGTTGACACGGCGGGATATTCAATAGCAAAATATAACAGGCGCTACCCCGAAGGAACAACATTCAGATTTTCGGAAAATATCGACTACAGAGGAAAGACCATCGGCACAGTCCACATCTCATTGTCAGATTACCGCATGAAGCTGTATTCAAAAAACTTCAATATACTGAAATACTTTTCGGTGCTTGCATGTTCCATTATTTTATTGTTTATCCCTTTTCTTGTGTTAAGAATCAAGTCAAACTACATAAATGCATATAAAAGATATATTAATCGTGAAAAAACAGTTGATGTCCTGAAAGAACAAAAAAAGTTTCCTTCATGGAAAATTACAGAAACCACCAGAGAAAAGATTAAATCAACAATAGAATACATAAATAATAACTACAATAGAAATATTTCACGTGAAGGACTGGCTGAAATGGTCGGAATAAACCCGGACAATCTCGGCAGATATTTCAAGCTTTACACCGGGACAAAGCTGATTGATTACATTTACGGGCTGAGAATTGATAAAGCTGCGAATGATATAGTGCACACAGACAAGTCAATCTGCCAAGTAGCGAATGACTGCGGTTTTGATCACCTTGGTACTTTCTACAGGGTTTTCAACAAGCACATGAAGATTACACCGGCGGACTTCAGGCGAATAAGCCTGGAGCAAAAGGCTTCCTCCCGGATTTCAAAGAATGAATAATGGATTGTCTCTAGATGAAGACTTTTTATGGCCTATAATATCGCTTGTGTAATCATGCTTGCTCCATTGTAAGATATTTTAAATATTATAGTTGATTTATTTTAGACACCAGGTTAAAGTAACTAATATTATAAAATCACACGAGGTGAAAGTATGAAAAAGTTATTTTGCGCATTCTTTGTCCTTTGCTTTGCTATCGCAGCATTTGCCGGTGTAACTGTCCGCTATTACAACAAGGACTCCAGAGATTATACTGCCAGCGCAGTTTGCAGCGGATCCTCTAAAACTGTTTCATTTGGTTCAAGCAGGACTGCATCAGCTACAATACAGGGATCCGGGCCATGTACAGTCACACTCGGCGGCAGCACTGTCACGCTGAGAGGCGGTGAGACAATTGAGATTTCTGGTGGGAAGATATCAGTTAAGTAGTTTTATTCCAGGTTAAAAAGTCTATTTTTCTTCTCACATAGCAATGCCTATTGTATAGCAGAACTGCTTTTCTATATCTCAACGAGGCATTGCATATTACACAAAAGAGAGCTGGGTCGGCATACCGACCCAGCTCTCTTTTGTTTTCATATTAAAATCTTTATTTCATTTCACTGATAATCGTTTTTACTGTCCTGAAAAGTAAAAGGAAGGTCTTTTGCCTTTGGATTATTCTCCTTCTTTTGAGGAGTTGTAAGGTCAGTAAATGTCCTCCGGGCAAGCGCGTCACATTCAAACTTCGCATCGCTTGTTCGAAGCTGCAGCGGCGGAGTTTTCTGAGTCCACGCTGAAGGACCTCTGAGAAAACCGACGATTCCCATTTCTGAAGCCACCTTGCAAAAGCGGATAGCTGACACTACAACCCCGCCCGAGTTCGGCGAGTCCTGAACTGACAGACGGGCAGTCAGCTCATAGCGGGCCCCAGCAAATCCGTAAGCGATAATATCAAAGTTGGCGACCTTGTTATCTGAGCCTACATACTTTCCGCCGGGCTTTTGCTGAACGGTGAGCGATGGTCCCGCGAAAAGAGTCATGCCGCTTATCGATTCATTTCTTACAATATTCTGACCCTTGAGAACGTTTTCCTTTGAGATATGTTTATTTTCAAGTCGATACTGTCTCGACATATTGAGAAAATCTGTATTTGCAGTCCTTCCCGTGCGCACATTTTCCTGTCCCTGAGTACTTCCCGACGCCATGTTCATCTGAATATGCTGTGTAACAACAAGACCAGAGTCAAGCATGGCTCCCTGAAGAACCTCGGACATGCGTGATGAACCCCACGCGGATCTCATATCGGATCCGACAATTGTAAGTCCAGCGTCAATGAAGCGCTGCTCAATTTCCTGAGTGTCCCTGGTTGCGATAAGAGTCGGGATACAGTTTACAAAGTGAACGCCCGCCTTAATCGCGACATCCACCCAGAACCTCGTGCCCTCTTCAGAGCCAACGGGCAGGTAGTTTATAAGTACATCAACGCCTGCTTTTTTAATAAGCTCAATAATCTCTTCGGCTTTTTTCTCTCCGTCATTGCAGACCCTGAATGAAACATCCTCGGGATACTCAAGCATGTAGTCCGCCACACCGTCAAGAACCGGTGTACAGTAAACCATTGCTCCCTTTGCGACACAGGTGTTGTCAATTTCCCCGACATGATCCATCGCGCAGTTAGGCGCGGCTCTAAGCGCCTCCGCGAGCGGACGGTTTACCTTGCGGCTGTCAACGTCAAATCCGATTACGAACTCAATGTCATTAACCGTATATCCGCCGATATCCTCGTACATAAGGCCAACTTTATCTTCCGGATTCTGTACATAGTACTGAATTCCCTCAACAAGAGATTTCGCGCAGTTTCCCACGCCCACAATACCAACTTTTATTTTTGCTTTTCTTTCCACGAATGATCCTCCAAAAATCACCTGTCTTAAACAATATTAAAGGAAGCGAATCCGCTTCCCGATTTTTCACGCATAATTAATCGCGGCATCGCCACAATCTGCTACTACAATTTAAGCAATATTTATGCCAACATTCCCGACAAACACGCAATTTTATAACTATTTCATATCTCCTGATTTTTCAAGGGGTTACAAGTGTAAAAAAAGAGAGAAAAGAGGGCCAAAGTTACAAAACAACCAATCATGCGGAAAAACTGTTGCTTTTAATCAACCATGTATCCATTATGCAACACTCTCAATTTGCCAGCAGAGGTTGAAAAATATTAATTATTTTCTGATTTTGCCGGAATCATCTGAAAAAGCTCCCGGCTATATATATAGGTACAAGACATATCAAACACGCTTCACACAGTGCTATTTCCCGCGTCCGTGTCCCGGGTAGCCCCAGTGCGGATCATGCCCAAACTTACGCTGCCAGAACTCATCCGGATCCATATCCGAATCATCTAAGCAGCTGATATCTTCCTCTTTGAAGGAAAAGCTTTGACTACAACAGTATTCAGTCAAAACCCTGTGCGCTTCGATGACCTTTTCGGTCATAGCCCTGCATTCAGCCATGTTATTACGGCAGCGGTCAGGGTGCCACTTAAACAGCAGATTTTTATACTTCCGGTTGATATCCACAAGACTGGCCTTTTCACCCAGTTCGAGGATCTCAGCAGCCTCAAGAATACGTTTAATCATATTATCCATTTTTCACCGCCCTCACCGCGACAAAACCGCCCTCTGAGATTGCTTTAATGAACTCAAAACCACTCAAATTCACACGCAGCCAGACAGATCATATTGATAATAGTTTACTCGAATACCAAATTCCGCAAGGGAAATTCTCCAACAAGCAATTTAAACCTGTATTATTTAATGTTTTCCCCTCAGCACCTAATGCATAAAAAATATCACCTTGATTTAATCGAAAAAAGGCCACAGCATTGCTTGAATGAAATGGAGGCAACCATGTAAAGAGAAAGAACTGTCAAGACCGGAAGAGTGGTACTGCTCGTGGAGATTCACTCTTAAAGACTCATAATCCCCACGGATTATTCCCCAACAAACAAATTGACATCATAAAACTTATACTATATAATTCATATCTTGCAAGTTCCTTTATATCCCCCTGGAGCCCGGATGATCAAAAAGCGTTACAGGATTCTTATGGAACATCTGCACGGACTTCCTTTGAGAGCCCGGCTGTTTTTGCAGGCTATAGTACTTATAGTGTTTCTCTTTTTCTCGCTCGGAATAGCCCTTCAGATTGCTCTCTCGAAGTCCCTTTCAAATAACGCGAGGAATGACGCATTAAGGATATCCCGGAGCGTTGCTGAAATAGTAAGGACTCGCTTCAACCAGGAAATCAAGATTGCTTCAGCAATATCATCAGACCCTGTGATTGTTGAGTCACTTGCTTCAGGGCAGTATTCCACGATGAACACCTGCTTAAGGCCGGTATTAGACAAAATCGGAAAAGGTTACAACAACCTGTTCATCACCGACAGAAACGGCATCCTCAGAATGCAGATGATCGGCGACAGAAAAACGACGTATCTTGACTTATCCGACAGAGAGTACTTTAAACGTGCAAAAATGGGGCTCCCCACAATAGCCGGGCCTCTCATATCGCGCTACACTTCGTGGACGATAATTATTGTTTCAGCCCCAATATTCAAAGGTGACACTTTTCTCGGCCTGTGCGCGTTGTCGCTTCGTCTTGAGAATCTGCTTGAAATCATCCGTGATTCCAAAATAGGTGAAAGCGGCTACGCGCTGATAACAAATTCTGACGGACTTGTTCTCGCTCATCCAGTATCAGAATTAATCATGAAACCGGCACTTAGCATCGACCCTGGAATCAGACCTATTCTTGAAATAATGGGAAAAGGTATGAGCGGATCAGCTGAATACTCCTTTATGGGCACTACAAAAATTTGCGGAATTACACCCGTCTATCCGGGAAGCTGGAATGCAGTTTTCACCCAGAACAAGGACGAGATAATGAAACCACTCTTAGAGGTAACGACTTCAATATCTGTAAGCGGGCTTCTTTTTCTTGTTTTAACGCTGATTGCTGCCGGGCTCTTTACACGCCGAATAGCCATTCCAGTGGAAAAATTGAATGAGACGCTAAAACAGATAACTGCCTCAACAAATGAAGCAATAGCCGGTTTAAACTCCGAGATGCAAATCACCTTTGCCAATCCGGCCGCATTGCGCCTTTTCGGTAAATCTGAGAAAGAACTTGAAGGCAGCCCCCTATTCTCCGGCCTGATACCGGATAGCAAGGTAGATGCATTTCAGAAAAGTCTGAGTTCGGGCAAATCCTGGTCAGATACGATTGAGATCAGTACCACAAAGGGTGTTATTGCTGTAAGTTCGATGATACTGCCCATCAAGGACGAGGATAAACGGACCAGGAGTTATCTCTTTATGGGCAGAGATATCACGTTAGAGCTCAATGCCGGCAAAAAAATCAGGCAGGCAGGCCAAATTGAATCTATTGGATCAATGGCCGCTGGTATAGCTCATAATTTCAACAACATCCTCGCAGCGATATTGGGGTACTCGGAACTGAGTTTTAAAGTCGACGGCCTGCCGGAAAAGGCATCCCGATATATTGGAGAGATTATCAAGATATCTGAAAGAGCACGGGATCTAATTAAGCAAATTGTAGTGTTCAACCGTCAGATTGAATCTTTAAAAGTTCCAGTCGCTCCGGGGGCCATACTATCTGACATGTTCCGCCTCCTTAAGGCGGTCATTCCTCAGGATATTGAACTGAGAATTGAGGCATATAGCACTTCAAAAATACTCGCCGACCCCGTTCAGATTCATCAGATTTTCATGAATATGTGTACTAACGCGGCGAACGCGATAAGCGGAGAAGGAGGAATAATAAGCGTAAAAATCGAAGATGCCGATATCCCCCCCTTTAATACTTTAAATGGCGCGGAACCCCCACCAGGAAGGTATGTTAAAATAGAATTTTCCGACAACGGCTGCGGAATCAACCCCGAAAAACTTGAGAGGATATTTGAGCCATTTTATACTACGCGGGAGGACTCCGGCGGCACAGGGCTGGGCTTAGCTGTCGTTGCTGAAATCATCTGGAAAGGTGGAGGTTCCATATCTGTGAAAAGCGATCCCGGTCACGGAACAGTTTTTACTATTCTTTATCCTGTGACTGAGGAAAGCTGCAAAATCAAAACAGCCCCCGACAGCCCTTCACTTGGAGGCGGCGAGAGAGTGCTGCTTGTAGAAGATGAGAAGCCGGTGCTGGAATCTCTCGCTGGAATGCTTCATGATCAGGGTTACTCGGTTTATTCTTATTCCACAGCCGATGAAGCCCTTGCCGTGTTCAAATCAGTTCCAGATAGATTCGATATTATAATCTCTGACAACGCAATGCCAAACAAAACAGGTCTTGAAATGATATACGAAATACGAGATATTTCTTCAGATATTCCAGTAATTCTTATAACAGGTTTTATTACTCCGGATATTGAAAAGAGGACAGAGGAATTCTCAATTTCAGATGTTCTGGTAAAACCTATTTTGGGCAGAGAGCTGTTTGCCTCTTTGCAAAAGGCGGTCAGTCTGAAAAAGCCCGGTTCTGGGAACCTGGCATGACATCTGCCGTCGTATCGATTCCATACAGGATATGGTGAATCAATGTGATCAGGTCACTTAAAGGTCTCCCACGCTATTTTGCCTCAATCTCCTTCCGGTCAAAGCTCGCTGCCAGTACTCTTTTAGCTGCAATCACACCCTTCGCGGTTTCCGCTTTCATTGTCAATACCACGCTTTCTGCGTCACTCGAAAGGCTTTCAGGGGAAAACTCAAGACAGGTTGCGGTTAATATGGCAAGGACTCTTCAGACCTTTTTCGAACAGGAGCTGAAGCTCTGTAACGCAGTGTCCGCCAACCCACTCATTAAGGAAGATATCGCAGCGAAAAACTATGACAAAGCCTCTGAACATGTCAGGCCTATCCTCGAAAAAATTGAACGGGATTACTCAACCATCGCCTTCTTCGATCATCATGGCATTCTGAAGTTCGATTTGGCCGGGAGACCTATCCCAAAAGTCGATATTTCAGACAGGGATTATTTCAACAAAGCGAGGCAGGGCCTCTCCGCTGTTACAGGCCCTCTTTATTCTGAATATTCTCAAAAGAACATAATTGTTATCTCATCGCCAATCTTCCAGTACAGGCAATTTTTAGGACTTATAGCAATGACGATGGACGCTGACACAGCGATTAAAATAGTACGAAAAATCAGAATCGGTGAAACCGGATATCCTTATGTGACTGACAAAAAGGGTCTTGTTCTTCTGCACCCGAACGAAAACCTTGTGCTCATGACAAACATTCTAAAAGAGCCGGGAATGGAAAGAATTTCAAAAAAAGTAAATACTTCAGTTCCTGATATCGAATCCTATACCTTCAGGGGAATACGAAAGATTGCCGGCATAGCACCGGTTCCAATTACTGGCTGGACTGTATTTATAACCAGAAATCTCAGTGAGATCATGGCACCGCTACACCGGATACTTCTTGGCATCCTCATCAGCGGTCTGATTTTCGTTGCTCTAACCCTTTACTGGATAGCCCAATACGCCAGAAAAACAAGTGTTCCTGTCGAGGAGATTGTTGAAACGCTCCGACAGATAGCTCTACATAGCCGAGAAATAATAATAGGCCTGGATCCTGCACGCAAAATTGTTTTCGCAAACTCAGCAGCAGCATCCCTCGCGGGAGCAAGCGACTGGAAACAGCTGAAAAAAAAGGATATCTTCGAATGCCTCAAAACCGAGGAGCCTCCCGGCAACGTGTGGAGCAAACTGGTATCCGCCGCCGTATGGGAGGGAAAGATATTAAGTAAAAATGAGAATACCCCCCACCTATACCTGGCTTCATCTCTGATATCTGTCTTTGACAACGCGGGCAGTCCTAAAAGCCACCTTTTTTTCGGCAGAGATATAACATCACAACACCTGCTTGAAAAAAGCATGCTGCAATCGCAAAAGATGGAAGCTATGGGAACAATGGCCGGCGGCATAGCTCATGATTTCAACAACATACTTTCCGGCATAGTGGGTTTTGCCGAGCTTTCACTCAAGGTTGGCAGCTTGCCGGATAAATCCAGGAAATATCTTACTGAGGTCATCGGGGCATCTGAGCGTGCAAGGGAACTTGTTAAGCAGATACTTACATTCAGCAGGAACAAAGGGACTGAGCTAACACAACTGACGCCCGGGCCGGTCGTTGAGGAAGCCTTGAAACTGGTACGGGCCACTACTCCCTTAGCCATAGAGATAGAAGCTGATATAAAAGAAACCGACGCGGTTATGATAAATCCTGCACAGCTCCAGCAGATAATAATCAATCTCTGCGCAAATGCTGCTCAGTCTATAACTCCCCGTACCGGGAAAATCACCGTTTTACTTGAACAATTAATAGTTGATGATGAAGTCCTCAGAAAATGCTCCGACCTGCCTGCCGGACCATGTATTCTGCTTGAGGTCGCTGACAACGGCACAGGCATAGAACATCAGCATATTGAAAGAGTCTTTGAGCCTTTTTTCACTACAAAGCCTCAGGGCGAAGGAACAGGCCTTGGGCTTTCTACTGTCCATGGCATCGTGACCGGTTCAGGCGGATGTATAAGCGTCGACAGTGAGCCCGGCGCAGGGACGGTCTTCAGGGTAATGCTGCCTGTCACCAAGTCATGAAAAAAGAGTTAGTCCCTTTGCAAACAATGATTCAGCTTGTTTTCCCTGAGCCGTAGTTTTTAAAAAACCACACTGTCTGAATTAGAAGAGCTATCATAAAGGCGCTGCTGTAAATAAACAGCGGAATACGAAAATCATTGAGAATAAGGCCGGAAATTATAATAAAATCTCTCGTGTCTGCCATACCGAATGAAAAGCGTTTTGAGAAAACAACAACGGGCTTTCTCTCTGTAACAAAAAGCTTTTTGGTGTCGCTGATATAGCCGCTCATAAGATTTGTAAAGACAGCAACAATGCCTATTAACAGATACAGCTCGGTGTCATAAACCCTGTAAGCCAGGTACCCCATAACGGAAAAAACCGCGAATTCCTTGATTCTGTCGAGAAAGGAATCAAGCCAGCCCCCGAACTGAGAACCCCTGCCCGAGTACCGTGCCAGGTCTCCATCGGCAGCATCGAAAATAGCTCCCAGCCACCACAGCGAGACGGAGACGGCAACAGTCATGGGACTCGGGCTGGCCGCCTGAAAAACAACAAATGGAAGAGCTCCCACGCAAAAGAGAAAGGACAGTACACTGATAAAGTTCGGTGACAGATTCATTTTAAAGGCTGTAAACGCCACAAGATGACTGACAGGCCTGGTCATGAAGGTTCCGAAAATGCCGTCAGGCCTCTTCTGAATCATTTTGATTTCCCGTATTATCTGAAGACTGCTTTTCTGTGTATTCAATTCATTTTTCCGTTGTGTTTGATCTGCTGTATATCAAAAAACCCCTTGCTTTACAGAGGTTTCTGAAAAACATGTCCGCATGACGATGCCTTTTGGCGGTAATGGTGTCAAATTATTTTATTCAACAGAGCCAAAAATATCCGCATCCCGTGCATAATCCGTATATGCACAAAACAGCTTTCGCAGTAACAATCAGCTCGAATCGGCAGCCCTTTCCAGAAAAGTCTGTTTACATACCGGGACTGGTTAAAAAACACAGCGCTACGACAGGTAAAGAAATGCCAAAAGAACTTAATAAAATATGCAGCTCCATACTTCAGACGCTTTTCGAATCTAAAAGGTCTGGTTCAGGCGACACCTCGCTTTACAGCCTCGAAGTCAAGCTGGGACTCTCCGGCTGGGACCTTAGAGCCGCGGTCGAAGACCTGAGGGATATGGGCTTTCTGACCGAACACGAAGCCGGAATCGCCATCAGCGACTCGGGGTACAACGAGGCCTCGACCCGCTGGGGCTGACTACCACTCGTTCAATATCACCAGCTTGCCCATCCCTCTCAGCCTCTCGGCAAGCAGTGGGATGATCTTTTTACGGGGGATAATACCCATCTGAGCGAAGGCTATGTCGTTGTGCCCGGTGTTCTCGGCTCCTCCAACGTAAAAGTGGATTATATCACATACCCGCATCAGGACAGCAAGCTCCGACACACATGACTCCATGTCGAGTTCCATGTCCGTGAGCGCTACTATGTTAAAAAGCTGATTAAGAACGACTGCCCCTTCTGTTACAAGATCGAGACCTTTCATGAAGTACTTTGGCGGTCTGAAAAAGGCGGGCGACACCTTTTGCCTTTCAATAGGCCGCCCGGTGTAGCGCGACACTATATCGGCCGTTGTTGAACCGCATACGACTTTAACCCCCGGCTTGTTCATGAAGGATTCCACAAGATCATCATCACTGTTCTTCTCAAGGGGGGGCCCGGTCATAACATGCATTACCCTTCCCGCCCGGCATGATAAAAATGCCGCGGTGGTATCATCCCCGAGAGAACCGCCGCTTATGCCTGATGCCCTGTCCATCAGCAACTGAAGAACCTGGCTATGAGAAAGCCCCGCGCTTATCTTCTGACCTACAAACTCGGCTACGCCTTCAGAGCCCCATCCCCTTGCATATCCGTGCCCGATACCGGCCTGAGAGACGCCATCGCTCATTATCATCAGGGAATCGCCCTGCTTTAATGTGAACCTGGACTCTCCGAGTACTTCGCCTGAAGCAGTGTAAAATCTTCTCTCGCTTACTGAGGCTGTGCCGGACTTTATTATGACCGGAGCCGGAGCTTCATAGGTTATTACAGCCGCAACGCCATTGGCAAGAACTCGCGCCGCGGTGAACGCGGCATAGTTGCTGACGTTGGTATTTTTTGCCCTGTGCATCAGCTTGGCGGCTGAAGCCGCCGCCGAACGGAGCGAATAGCCCCGTTCCATGAGAGTAATGATCTGGCTGCACGCGAAACGTGACGCGACAGAAGCCCTTATCCCCGAACCAAGTCCGTCAGTAACAACCGCGACCAGGCCGGACTCATCCCGGTGAAAGCCAAAATAATCGCCGCACGCGTTCTTGTTGATTTTTGGACGCGACAGGGCAGTAAAGTCCGCGTAGAGATAGCCCGTCGTTATTTCAGCCTTTTTCATTTCCACCGCCGGCAATCTTCATCAGCCTGGAAAGAAGCTCCTCTGTTTTTGCGGTGTTCTCGCCCAGGAATAAGGCCATATCCTGCGCCGCCTGGACCTGATGCTCAAGCAGCTGCTTCGCCTTTTCAAAGGTCTCCTTTTTAATTCTGTCGAGCTCACGGTCGTTATCGATAAAACGGGTAACGTCCACAAATATACCTACGAACTGCCCGTCTTCTCTAAGGGCATAGTACATCTCGTGGCAGGTCAGCCTTCTCTCTGGATGCGTGGCGGTAAACTCCATACTGTCGGAGGTCCCAATCGCTATGCTCTCAAAGGGCACCGGATCCATCAGATCCCCGATGTGTCTACCAGGGTATCCGGCGCTTCCGAAGAGCTTCTCAAAGGCCCGGTTCATCTTGATTATTTTCAGCTCA
Organism: Spirochaetota bacterium; assembly: GCA_963663865.1. GTDB lineage: Bacteria > Spirochaetota > UBA4802 > UBA4802 > UBA5550. The sequence continues at coordinate 804,551 of OY760686.1, read as the reverse complement.
TTGTCGACAATCACTATCCCGTTTGGGCTTGTCTCGATTATCTTGTCGCCGCGCTGCTCGGCAAGTCTTCTCATGAACGGCACGCACATCTCCGGTTCGGCCATACCATCGAGTACCGCGGCCGCCTTGGCGGTACAGTCGTCATACCCGCACATGCCGCAGTCAAGCCGCTGCTCCGGCGAGGCCTTTCCCGTGTTTGCCCAGACAGCGGCAATCTCATCAGCCGTATACTTTCGGGCAAACGGCAGCCCTGTGTATTTGAATCTTGCGCTTATAGTAATACCCGAATCCGATTCGCCGGGTTCCTCAGCAGGATTATCCTGAATATACTTTAGAAGGCGCGCACGCCGTTCAAAGTAATTTATTTCGCGGCCCATGCCCGGACCATTGAGACAGCCTCCCTCGCAGAAGAGCGTCTCAACAAGATACGGCCTTTCTTCCGCTATGTCAAATGAGGCAGCGGTCATGCATGGCCCCTCTGCCATCAATGCTGTTGAGGGTATTTCACCGTTGTATGCCGTCCTGACAAGACCGCCGGCTACCGGATACAGTCTGCTCTCGCCAAAGCATGGTGTATCAAAATAGCTCTCCTCACAGCGCTTCAGGTCGATACCAAGCTTTTCAAGGAGCCTCTCTGCCTCAATGAAAGTCAAAGCAGCCTCAACAAGGCCCTCGTATTCCGGCCTGTCTGCCTCGGCTTTTTTTGCGATACAGGGACCGAAGAAAACAAATGCCTCTGCTCCGTCAGCTCTCTTCCTTATCCGCGCCGAATGTTCAATCATCGGCGATGGTTCAATACCTAAAAACGAGCTGGCTTTCTCATGATACTTCTCGGCATAAAGAACTGATGCGGGGCAGGCGGTGCATATATGGCTTGAATCGGGGTCTGCTTCAAAGTTTTTTCTCGCGGCCGCGCTTACGGCATAGGCCGCGGAAGCAGTCTCCTCAACACGGGAAAAGCCGGCCATTCTCAGCGCGGAAACAAAGCGCTGCCTTTCCCATGGCTCGAAGTAGCCGGCAAATGACGGGGCAACGCCCGCCACTGCCGTCACTCCAGAGTTGAGGAGATCAATTACGACATCCGTATCGTCCCGGAAGACCTTCGCGTTCTGGGGGCATTCACGGACGCAGGTGCCGCAGGATATACACCTGGACGGTTCTACCTTTGCCTGCCCGTTCTTCATACTGATGGCTTTGACCGGGCAAACCCGCACGCATCTGTAACAGTCTCTGCACTTGGCTTCGAGAGTATAGACAATACGGGTTTCCTTAGGCACGCTCATTGTGGCCCCCTGTTTATTTAAGCTTTAACAGCCATTTTCTCAGTCACCTTCTTAAGAACCTTTGTCACGTCAGCGGCGGTTATTATCTCGTCCCCGACCTTGACAGTTGGGCCCTTATCGCACTGTTCAAAACAGAAGGCGGCTTTAACATCTACTCTGTCTTTTATTCCGTCTGCCTCAAGTCCTTCCACGACCTGCTTCATGAGTTCCTGAGAACCCCGCAGATAGCATCCTGTTCCAAAACAGATTTCAATACTCAGCTCAGGGGCGCCTGCTCCTGAAATAGTTATTCCTTCCGTTTCAAGACGCTTTCTTGAGTGGTAACTTGTATGCAGTTTCTCATGCGCAAAGTGCTCATCCTTCAGAATACCTGTCTCGTAGAGCTCCTTGATGTAAGGGTTCTCCTGGGACTTGTGAAGTTGAAGCATCCTGTCGTTTTCATATATTCCGGCAGTTCTCTTCTTTCTGACATCCGCTCCGGGTGTGCAGGGCTGGCCGCCGCCTCCGATACATCCGCCCGGGCAGGACATAACCTCAATAAGGTCATATTTAGCTGTCCCGTTCTGTACCATATCAATAACTTTTTCGGCGTTTCTCAGTCCATGAACCACGGCAAGTCTCAGAGTGATATCATTAACAGTGATGCTTGTTTCCTTTATTCCTTCTTCACCGCGAACATCCATATATTCAAAGTTAACCTCAACCTTGCCGGTGAGCTTTTCCACCGCGTATCTCAGAACAGCTTCGGTAACACCGCCGGTAACCCCGAAGATAACACCGGCCCCTGTCTTGAAGCCGAACGGCATGTCGAATGATTCAGGCTCAATTGAATTAAAGTTGATCCCGGCTTCCTTTATCATTCTCGCAAGCTCAATCGTTGTCAGAACATGGTCGACATCGGGATTTCCATCCGCGTAAAACTCTTCTCTCTTCGCCTCAAACTTCTTGGCTGTACAGGGCATAATTGATACAACAACAACATCCTGTCTCTTCTTGCCTGACTTTTCAGGCACACTCTCTTTCAGGAGCGATCCCATCATCTGCTGAGGCGACCTGCATGTCGAAAGATTGCCCGTGTACTCCGGATAATACTGCTCCGCGAACTTTACCCACGCAGGGCAGCAGGAAGTGAACATCGGGAAATTTCCGCCGGATGTGTATCGTTTGAGAAACTCATTGCCTTCCTCAATTACGGTAAGGTCAGCCGAGAAGGAAGTATCATACACTTCATCAAAACCGAGCGCCTTGATTGCCGCGACCATTTGGCCTGTTGTAGAAACCCCTGGCTTCATGCCGAACTCCTCGCCGAGAGCGACCCTCACAGCAGGAGCTATCTGAACTACGACTTTCTTTTCGGGATTCGCGAGATCATCCCACACCTTTTCAGTCTCAGATTTAACAGTCAGAGCGCCTGTGGGACAAACCCTGACGCACTGTCCGCAGTAAACACATTCGGCCTTTTCCAGGTCCTTACCGAAAGAGGGCAATACCTCAGTACGGCTTCCCCTGTATGCAAAGTCAATAGCGCCGACGCCCTGAACCTCATCGCACATTCTGACACAGTCTCCGCAGAGTACGCACTTGGAAGGGTCACGGACTATTGAGTAGGTAGATTCATCTATCTGAGGAGATGGAGGTTGTATTTTTTTGAACCTTACATCACGTACGCCTATACGGTGAGCAAGACTCTGAAGCTGGCATGCCCCGCTCTTTCCGCATGTTGTACAGTCGTGCCCGCCGTTTGCCAGCAGAAGCTCAACGATCACCTTTCTCATGCTCCTTATCTGAGGAGTAACGGTCTTCACCTTCATCCCGTCTTCCGGAGCGGTTGAACAGGCAGGCTGTAGCCCCCTGCCTTCAATATCCACCATACAGAGGCGGCAAGCCCCGTAGACGCTAAGCTCAGAGTGATAACAGAAAGTCGGAAGTTCAATCCCGGCCTTCCTGATAACCTCAAGCAGGTTTTTTTCGCGGCCCACCTGGACCTGTTTGTTATCTATAATAAGGTTTATTGTTTTCATGAAGCAGCTCCTTCCTTTACGATCGCCTTGAATTTGCATTTTTCAATGCACACTCCGCATTTGACGCACAGGCTCTGGTCAATGACATGCGGCTGTTTAACAGTCCCTGTAATTGCTCCGGCCGGGCAGACTTTTGCACAGAGAGTACAGCCTTTGCAAAGCTCCGGAACAATCTTCAGCGAGATCAGCTCGGTGCATTCACCTGCCGGGCACCTGTGGTCATTGACATGCGCGTCATATTCCTCAGGGAAATATCTCATTGTAGAGAGTACCGGATTCGGAGCTGTCTTGCCAAGCATACATAGCGATCCAAGCTGAACAGCCTGCGCAAGCTCCCTTATGAGCGGGACAGTAGTTTCATCCGCTTTACCTGTGGTTATATCATCCATAAGGGCAAGCATCTGCTTTGTTCCCTCGCGGCATAGAACACATTTCCCGCAGGACTCGTTCTGTGTAAACTGCATAAAGTATCCGGCAATCTTGACCATGCAGGTCGACTGGTTCATTACTACAAGTCCGCCGGAACCTACCATTGCCCCAACTGTTTTCAGCGAGTCAAAGTCCAGAGGCAGATCGAGGTGTTCAGGAGTCAGACATGCCCCGGACGGGCCTCCAATCTGCACAGCCTTGAAATTCTTTTCGTCGATTGATCCGTCATCTCCGGTTACACCGCCGGCAATACCAAAGATAATCTCTCGGAGCGTTGTTCCGAAGGGAACCTCAATAAGTCCCGTATTAGCGACCTGCCCGGTAATGGCGAATGTCTTGGTTCCAGGGGAGCCCTCAGTACCCATTTTACGGTATTCATCTGCACCCATGCACATGATCAGCGGAACTGCCGCGAAGGTCTCAACATTATTGATAACTGTCGGCTTGTCCCAGAGTCCCTTCTGTGCCGGAAATGGCGGCTTCGGGCGGGGCATACCTCTGTTGCCCTGAATGGATGTCATGAGCGCGGTTTCCTCGCCGCACACGAACGCACCGGCACCTTCCATTACGGTAAGTTTAAATCTCTTTGATGAGCCCATTACGCTGTCGCCGATCACTCCGTCCCGGGTGGCTTCCGCGACAGCCTTTTTCATTCTCTCTACCGCCAGCGGATACTCGGCCCTGACATAAACAAAGCCTTCATCGGCACCGATAGCCAGAGCGGCAATTGCCATTCCTTCGATTACGCAGTGGGGATTGCCCTCCATAACGCTTCTGTCCATGAACGCGCCCGGGTCACCCTCGTCTCCATTACATATTACATACTTCTTGTCATTCTTCTCAACCCGGGTAAAGTCCCATTTTTTTCCGGTCGGAAAGCCTCCGCCGCCTCGTCCTCTAAGTCCGGATTTCAGGATTTCCTGGCAGATTGCCTCGTCAGTCATCTCAGTCGCTTTTTTCAGCGCTGAGTAGCCATCTCTTGAGATATACTCAGTAATATCATCCGGATCGACTACACCGCAATTCTTAAGCACAAACCTGTGCTGCTTTTTGTAAAACTCTATCTCATCCGTGTTTTTGCACTTCTCGCCAGTGGCCGGGTTAACATAGAGCAGCCTGTCGACGAGCTCGTGGTTAACAAGGGTCTTATCAATGACGTCCTCGACATCCTCCGGCTTTACCCTTGTATAGAGGATGTTATCCGGCTCTATTGTTACGAGGGGGCCCATCTGGCAGAATCCCTGGCAGCCGCTCTTTGACAGGTAAACGCCTCCCTTATCGTCATCGCTTCTCAGCTCAACGTCGATTTTTATTCCTCTTGCCGCAGCAGCGTCAAGAAAGGCCTGTCTGACCTTCAATGCGCCGTTCGCCACACAGGCGGTTCCGGCACAGATAATGACCCTTTTATCCTTTTGTTTAAGGCGTGATTCAAAATCAGCCCTGGTCTTCTTGAGATCCAATATATCAGTGTTTGACATCTTCACCTTTCTCCTTCGCTATTATTTCATCAACGATCTTGCTAATCTTGTCCGGTGTAACCTGTCCATAGACGTCTTCGTTGATTACAACAACCGGAGCAAGGCCGCATGCCCCAAGGCATGAAACCATCTCAATCGTAAAAAGCATATCATCCGTTGTTTCCTTCGCGGAAGACAGCTTCAGCTTGTTCCTGAGAGTATTGAGGATAGCGGTCGAGCGTTTTACATGACAGGCCGTTCCGTCACATATCCTGATCACGTACTTCCCTTTGGGTGTCAGAGAGAAGTGCGAGTAAAAAGTCGCCACTCCATAAACCTTTGCCGGCGGTATTCCGAGTGAAGTCGCTACAAAGGCCATTACCTCTTCAGGGAGATACCTGTACACTTCCTGAGTTTCCTGAAGTATCGGGATAAGCCTTGCCGGATTGTTCCCGTTACGGTCCAGTATTTCAATCAGCGTCTCGAATTTTCTGGTTCGTTCTACTGTTTTCATTTAATATTACTCCATTGTTATTTCCTGCAAAATCCTGTATGCGCACTGCTGCAACTGAAATAGAGCACGCACGAGCATATCGTCGCCGGAGGGCAAATAGTGTCAATATTATTTGGCATATTAATTCATTTTTTCCTGCACTCTGCCTTTTGCTGTTGATTGTTTTTCATAAATGATATACAATCAGATGATAATTTGCAGAAATTCGGCACAGGCCATTTTCTGCGAGCTGGCTTTTAAAAGTTACGCTGTCTGGAAGCGGCAAATAATCACTGATTCGGAAGGATAAAGTGACAGAAATTTCAATGCCTCTAAGAAAATTTGTAGCTCCGGAATTTTTATTCGGGGCCGGAGCAATTGACCTGGCCGGACAATATGCCTCCAATCTGGGAGGCAGCAGGGCCCTCATCGTCTCGGATGAGGGCGTCATTGAAGCAGGCTGGACAGATTCCGTCAAAAAAGTCCTTGGTGACACGGGAGTAACATGCACCGTTTTCAGCGATGTAACCCCAAATCCAAAGGATCATGAGGTCATGAAAGGCGCGGAATACTGCCTGTCCGAAAGCTGTGATATTATCGTTGCTGTTGGCGGAGGCAGCCCCATGGACTGCGCAAAGGGCATAGCCATTATTACCGCAAACGGCGGGTTAATCGCGGATTACTCCGGAGTTGACATGGTACCACTGCCGGGTCCGCCGCTTATTTGCGTTCCGACGACCGCCGGGACAGCGGCAGATATTTCACAGTTCGCAATCATTGGCGACACTGAACGCAGAATCAAATTCGCTATTATTTCAAAAAGTGTTGTACCAGATGTTTCTCTAATTGATCCGTCAGCGACCTCAACCATGGACAGCAAGCTTACTGCAGAGACTGGAATGGACGCGCTGGTTCATGCATTCGAGTCATACGTTTCAAACGCGAGCTCGCCCGTAACAGACCTCAACGCTCTTGAGGCAGTAAAGCTGATAAGCCGAAACCTCCGCAGGGCTGTCGAGAACCCACATGACATGGCCTCGCGGGAAAAGATGATGCTGGGCTCGCTTCTTGCGGGGCTCGCCTTCTCAAATGCCAGCCTCGGCCTCGTTCACGCAATGGCGCACAGCCTCGGCGGATTTTACGGTTCTCCACACGGGGAATGCAACGCTCTGCTTCTTGAAAACGTGGTAAACTTCAACTTCGATTCAGAGAGTGAAAAATATACTCAACTGGGAGAGGCCATGGGGCTCGCCTTACTTAAGCTCAAGAAAGAAGAAAGAAAAGAAGCCCTGGCTGAAGGCCTGTCAATCTTCAGAAAGAATTCCGGAATTTACTCAAGGCTCAACGACCTTGGAGTGAAACCAGAAGACATCCCGTCTCTCGCCGATTACGCGGCCCAGGATACCTGCGCCGTTACCAATCCCAGAGCGGCGTCTCGAAAGGACATCGAAAGACTGTATGAAGAATCACTTTGATAAGCCCGCTGAGTCTGAGGAAAATGGCAGCCTCAGGGAAAAAATTATCGGCCTCGGTGAAAACTCAATACGTAAAAACTACTATCCTCAGCTTATGAGTGAAATATCAAAACTCCGGATTACAACTGCCGAGCTGGACAGAGCGAAACGAGCGGAGGAAGAAACAGCAAATGTATACCGAGCGATACACCGTCATGCCAGCGACGGCATTCTGCTTGTTGAGCCCCGCAGGATGGATGTAAAGCTCTGCAATCCCGCAATGCTTAAAATACTCGGATTAGACTCAAAAAAGGGCATTGAGAACACTGCCAAACAGGAGACAGCGCCGGAGCTGGCTCATAGCATTGAAAAGCTTATTTCCAGCCTCAACGGTAAAAGCTTCGAAAACCTTGAGATCATGATTGAGCGTGATAATCTTGACCCGGTTTTTACAGAAGCAAGCGGATCGCAAATTGAGATCGACGGCAGAGAATACATTCTTGGCATCTTCCGAGACATCACCGAATCCAGAATTGCCGAAGCGGAGAAGGAAGAGTTTAGAAGCAGAATGAATCATGCCCAGAAAATGGAAGCAATAGGCGCTCTCGCGGGGGGCATTGCCCATGACTTTAACAATATTCTGGCTGCGATAATCTCGCTTACAGAGTTAAGCCTTAAAAGCAATGACCTTGATCCAGAAATCGGGGACAGCCTGAAACAAATATTGGGGGCTTCTTTCAGGGCAAGGGATATTGTAACTCAGCTTCTAAGCATCAGTCACAGCAGCGCGGATAACCTCGAACCGGTCGATATTATCCCCCATTTTCTTGATACGGTAAAACTGGTCAGGTCAGCAATACCGGCGTCTGTTGATATTGTCACTGATATAAAAGCCGACTCAGGAACTGTTCTTGCGGATACGACTCAGATAAGTCAGGTTATGCTTAATCTCTGCACAAACTCATATCACTCCATGCCGGAAGGAAAGGGTCATATCTACATTTCCTGCGCTAACATCTATGCCGACCTTCACTTCCTGAAAACCCACCCTGGACTCAGCGAAGGCTGGCATTTCGTGATTGATGTGACTGATGACGGTTCCGGAATCAGCAGGGATGTTCAGGAGAGGATGTTTGAGCCTTTTTTCACAACAAAACCCCGCGGCAAGGGCACCGGTCTCGGGCTTTCAATAATCCACGGCATCGTAAAAAAACACGGGGGCTCAATAAATGTCTACAGCGAACCGGAAAGAGGAACGACCTTTAAGATATATCTGCCTTTAGCCTCGGACCGGGAGGCGGCAAAACCAGTGGTGGAGAGTTTTCCTGGGATGACCGCAAAAAGGATAATGCTTGTCGACGACGAGGAAATGATCGCCAGGACAAGCGCTCAGCTTCTTAAAATTCTTGGATATGATGTTGAGTTTTTCACTTCGAGCACTGAAGCTCTGAATTCATTCACAAGTAACATCAGCGCTTTCGACATTGTGATTACTGATATGACCATGCCCGAGATGGACGGTCTCGATCTGGCCGCTAAGATTATGTCACTCCGCCCTGATATCCCCGTAATACTATGCACAGGTTTCAATGAGAACCTTACCCGGGAAACAATTAAGGACTCCGGAATCAGAGAACTTGTTATGAAGCCCTTCACCACATCAGAACTGGTGGCCGTGTTAAACCGGGTTTCCTGACTTCCCCCCGGCATCATATGTATATTTAAATTTTTTTAGTTGCTTTTTAAAGACGAGTGCCGCATAATAACGAAATAATCCGCCCAGGCGGCATTCATGGAAAGAGCAAACATGACAGCAGAGCTGAAGAAACTTACAATCAAAATCACAGACAATCTGGAACACTGCCAGAAGATACTGCTTATTTTCACCGCGGTGTCTATAGTTTTCTACACATCTCTGTTTCTCTGCTGTCTCAGACAGGGCGGCTTTACTGCTTCCTGGCCCGGGCTGACCGTGCTGCCTCTTTGCGCTCTTATAATAATTAACATCCCTCTCTTTCTGCATTTGCGGCTCAAACGTCTCAAGTCCGCGATGAAACAGGAAATAGAATACACTGAATTCCTTGAAAAAGCCTCCGGCAAGCTGTTTCTGCTGCTCGACAGCTACGGTGCAATTCTAAGGGGAAACAGCTCGCTTTCTCCCATCCTTTTCGCCGACATCAACAGCTTTGTCGGAAAACCTGTAAGAGATTTTATTAAGACTATTGCTGAGGAGGGCGATGTTGACGGCCTTATTCTTGATAAACTCAGAGAGTCTTTTGAAGGCAAGCGAACCGAATTTATCTGCCAGCTGAAGACAGACCTCGTATCTGGAGAAAAGCTGAATATTCACGCATCCCTCATCCCGCGGCTGAAAAACGGAACAACTTCGCATATTCTTCTGACGGCCAAAATCCTCGACGACGACTTTATATCCAGAGAATGGCTGAACCGCGAAGACGCTACCTATATTGTCGATTCGGTTTTTCCGGGGATAACGCTTCTCAGCAGCAGGCTGACGAGGAATCTCATCGGCAAACTGCCAACCAACAGGGTGCTTCAAATCAGAAGCGCTCTCCAGGAGGCTATTACGAACGCTGTTGAACACGGCAATCTGGGGATTGACTTTGAGAAGAAAGCCGAGCTGAAGAAAAAAGAAGGAAACTACTGGGAAAACGCCCTTAATCACTCACATGCTGAAAATGCCGAATCAAAAAAGGTGCTGGTCTATTATTCACTTAAGGATGACAAAGTCACATATACAATTACTGATGAAGGTGAGGGGTTCGACTGGAAATATTTCATGGACTCGCCTCCCGGAGCTTTCGGTGAATACGCCGCGAGGAATTATCACGGAATGGGGCTTCAGATAATAAAAAATACATTTGACCACGTCTCATTTAATGATAAGGGAAACCAGATAGTACTCATTAAATACCTTGAGGAAAACAGGAAATGAAATACAAAAATCCGGTACCAACCGTTGATATAATAATCAGGCTCGTCGATGAAGGTAATAATGAACATGTAGTCCTGATCTCAAGAAAAAATCCTCCGCCGGGGTGGGCGCTTCCGGGAGGCTTTGTGGACTACGGGGAGTCGCTTGAAACCGCCGCAGTCAGGGAAGCCATGGAAGAGACATCGTTAAACGTGACTCTTGTGCGGCAGATGCACACCTATTCCGAACCGTCACGCGACCCGAGACAGCATACCATAAGCACAGTTTTCATCGCTGACGCGACCGGGACTCCAGTGGCCGCCGACGACGCTAAGGACATACTGCTAATAAAAGAAGACAGCATTCCAGCAGAGATGGCTTTTGATCACAGGAAGATTCTTGAAGATTACTTTGAAGGAAAGTTCTGAGGTGCTCAAATGAAAGTACTTCTTGTCAACGGAAGCCCAAATGAAAAGGGCTGCACACAGAGCCCTGAAAGAGGCTGAAAAAACACAGAAATCGGAGGCTTAATCTTTTTCATATACACAATCATTTTGCACCCTTAATTGTGGGGGCAACCGGGGCCCCCACTGAAGCTATATACTGATTGTTCTGAACTCTATTTAACTTTAACCGCAATTCCCGAAAATGGCAGCGCAGATACATTTGATTCTACTACCTTTCTTTCAGCCTTCAGCCTGCCTGCGATATCAAGATTGCCATTCTGGTATTCGCTTCGGAGTTCCATGTAATCGGGTGTAAAAATCGCCTTATCCCCATCAACCGCGTTGAAGAACATTTTCAATCCTCCCGAAAAGGTTATCTCATACCAGAGGTCATTCACCCCGAGTGATTTTCCGGGAGTGGGCTTCCCGCCATTTCTGTCTGAAATCTGTATCTTTTCTCCGGGAATAAGCAGGTTTCCTTTTTCACCGTGAAATTCCCTGTCCGAAAACATTTCATAAGGCCCGTCTGAATTCCACCCGGTACGTATTTTTTCAATCTCATAGCTTCTGAATATACCGTCATCCCATGCCTGCGCCGCAAGCTGCGCTACCCTGAAACCAATCGCCTGACAGAGGCAAACCTTCTCACCCGGTGTCCCTGCCTGCTCAACAACGGCTCCGGCAAAATCAAGCTCTTCTACACTGCCCCCTCTGGTTTTAATAACCTTGAGGATATTTGACCTGATTTCAGTCGCCCCGCTGATCTGTTTTGCATCCAGCAGCCCCCCCTTGATTCCTGCCAGCACCGTTTCAGTGCTTTTCTTCTCACCGCATCCGGGAATAACCAACAAGACTAATGCCGCGATGGCAATCATTCTTTTTTGCATCTTACTATCTCCTTTTATTATTCATATTATTCTAAATCCAATATTACGCCAGGCTTTTAGGCCTCATTTTGGTGAAAGCTCTGCTGTCAATTACAGTATTATCGCTATGACTAACTGGATATAAATACTCTACAAAATATAAAACCGTGTTACTCAACAGGAGTTCATCCACAGACCGAAAAAACGACGCCGGGCATATAAAGCTGTTCAGAACGAAAAACTCGTAAATACCTTCACGTCACGGCCCTTGCCGGGTACGTGCGAACCAAAGCTGTAATATGTGGAGTCAAACAGGTTCGAAACCGCGATGTTGAGCTTGATCTCCTCAAGTCCGGCATATTCGCATAAACTCATTCCCGCTGTTATATTGAACAGGGAATAAGCAGAAACATCCTCATTGCTCCACGAAGCTTCACTCTTTTCCTCTGAAAGCCTTGTCTTTTTCAGTGAATAATCAAATTCCAACTCAAGGAAATATCCGCAGTCCTCTATTCCCTGATACATGAACCGGATATAGGGTTTAATTCTTGCGGGCGGAACCCCCTCAAGCGGGTCCCCCAGCCGTGTAAAATCCCATTGCCCGCCGGTACTGCCGAACGAGCCGCCAACGCAGTACGACGCGGACATTCCGGGTTTTACGCTAAGGCCTTTTGCAATCACATCGTTTCTGATGTATCCAAGCACAAACTCGCCCCCCATAATTCTGGCGATATCCTCGTTACCCATAACCTGCCCATCGGGATTATCCGGATCCTCTGTCTTTACGATCAGGTCAGTGTACTGGTTAGAGAAAAGAGACAACTCCCATGAGAGTCCTCCAATCTTACCGTTATAACCGGCATCTATGTTCCAGCTGTATTCAGGCTTAAGATCCGGATTGGGTGAAATCGTGCCCTGACAGGTTACCTGTTCACTAAACATGTCCACAGCGTCAGGCATACGAAAGGCTCTTCCCAGATTCAACGTCAGGCTATGATTGTCGGCCGCCCTAAAGACGAATCCGGCATTGGCGCTGAGAGCATTTCTTGATTCACTGAGTTCGCTGTCGCCGGTATAGTTATCGCCCTCCGAGATAACAGAATAGTCGCCCCTGATACCCCCCGAAAAGGAAAGACTTTCAGTTATTGATATGACATTCTGGGCAAAAGCCCCCGCCGATGACGTTCCGGCACCCTGAGCCCCTTCCTCCTCATAGATTACCTGAGGTTCGGTATAATTGTAGTGATCGATTGTTTTAACCGGGTTCCATAGTCGGACTGAGTAGCTGTCCACACCGAAGCTGATGTAGTTCGCTCCGGCTGAAACAGCGCCAAGAACACTCCCACCATAGTATATGTTTTTATAATCAGTAACATCCTCAAAGTTGATTTTAGACAGCGTGGAATTCATCTTCATATTGTGATACTCGCGGGTCTCCCTGCTGTAATACCCGGACATGAGTATTTTATCAAAAAAACCGACTTCATCTCCCTCATACCTTCCTGAAAAGTCCACGAGGGCATCGTCCTCATTCCTTGCCATCATCTGTTCCTTATTGTTAAAACCATACGCCTTGCCCCAGGGCCCCCCGTAGTGAGCAGCCCCTCTGAGGTAAATTTTATGATTATCATTAAACCTGTATCCGGCGTTTAGCGACATATCCCTGTCCTCATGAAAGCTGTTTAGTGCCTCTTCACCACCACCGTATTCATAGTTATCCGATTTGCGGTATCGTCCAGTGGCTCTCATGGCAAAGCTTCCGTTGTTAACGTAACCGCTTCCGGTTATCATTCGCGAACTGCCGTTGCTGCCATACGAAGCTCCCCCCTCAAATCCGTACTCCTTGGACTTAAAGACATCCCTATCAATAATATTGATAATACCGCAGGTCGCTCCGGACCCATAGATAACAGAACCGGGCCCCCTTATGACCTCAACACGCTCAAGCTCATAAATATTTACACTCTGCCCCATAAATCCACCCGGAAATGAGCTGAACACAGGATTGTTGGTTCGCAAAATAAGCATTTTTGTTCCGCTTGAGCCCCGTAAAATAAAAGGAGAGTGATAATCATAAACCCTTGAAAAGCCTGGAGTGCTCTCAAGAAGATCAGACATGCTCGTATACATTTTCTCATCAATGTCTTCAGAGCTTACGACCGCTGAAGAAAGCGACATATCACCGCTGCTTTTCCCAATTCTATCGGCGCTGATTATAATTGTCTCAGCTTTATCTTTTTCGAGCCCTTTGCTGGCATCAGTCTTGATTTCTGATTGCTTAACAACAAAGTCTACCTTCTGAGGCTCATTTGTTTTTCCCAGCTCAGCAGCGTAACCCCGATAGCCGAAAACTGCAAAGACCAAAAGATATACAGCTTTTGTTAATCTCATTACTAATTCCTGTTTTGTTATCCAATTCGCCCCGCGGATATATGAAGGTAATCACAATAAGTCTGTTCATGAAAGTACCCGCTCCGAAGCGTTTATCATATTTGCATCCGAGCTTTTCAGCACAACCCAATCCAACGAGGCTGACCTCGGTTGAAGATCAGGCGGCCAATGAAGCGCCTACTCTTCAACCGCAGCTTATTCTATTGTAGTTTTTCCCAGACCAGTTCGCAATAGCCGCTCTCTCCGAGATCGCTTTTAGGGCCGAAGTTAGGCACCTTGACCTTAAAAAACGAACCACTGTCACTTTTAATAATATAGATGATATCATCGGTATGATCGGTGTTAGACGAGGTTGACTTCCAGCTTTCGCCAACAGCGCATTTCGCGTACTCCTGTTTCAGGCCGTTTTTTCCTGACCAGGCATAGTAGTAATTCCCAACCGCGCAGTTTCCGCTCTCAAGCTGAGCCTGCGTAAACTCTCCCTCCTGAACGACGTCAACAGCAGAAAGATCAATCTCCTCATAACCGTCGGGCGAGAGCTCGAGCCCTGTCACATCGGCAAGTAAAATGGAGCTATACTCTGCTTCGCCGGCTCCCTGCCATACAGCAGCCATTACCGCTGTCCCCTTCAGCTTAATGAAAGGCGCCCCCGCAAGAGCAGGCTCACCGTCAGTCCCCTGAACTCCCTTGAAAGCTTTAATCCGGAAATCCCAGTCAAAATCAGGATTATCATCGATATTATAAGCTTCACCGCTGTCTAAATCGACACCCACCCCGCCCGGATTTCGGTTTGCGCATACAATAAAAGGCAGCTCCGCTTGAACAACATCGGGAGCTGAACTGTCTCCACTTTCATCATTGTCAGAAAAACAGCCGGTCAAAGACAATAAAGCAAAGACGAAAGTGCACAAAAAACACTTGCCCGCGTTTTTTTTATTTTTGTACATTTAATAACCTCTTTCATTCATTATATATCAGGCATCCTGATAAAAATATATATTATAAAGCTCGAATGATGTTATGCGCCTACATCATAATTAGCAATAACTAACTTTATGCTTACATGTCAACATTTTTTTATTTTTTTACATAGCTGGAGGAAGGATACTGCACAAGCAGACATGTAAGGGATGCGGCATTAAGCCGAAAGACAGACTCGCGGAGATAAAAAAAGCGCTTTCAGCTCAGCCGAAAGCGCCTCGTTATTCTCTATTTTCTGTCCAAACCGCGGGAAACAGCCTTCTGCATGGCCCTGTTCAGGGCGTCAACGCTCCTGTACCTGGAAGGATCAATCGGCTCGCCGACTGTCAGAGAGCCCGTAAGGCCTCCATGAAATCTCGGAAGCTTTTTGTCTCTCGGCCATATCTCGTAGGCTCCGTTTACCGTAACCGGAATAACTGTAACGCCGAGATTCTTTGCCAGATAAGCAGCCCCTGTTTTAAAGGGCTGGATGTCGCCGTCAGGAGTCCGCGTGCCCTCCGGAAAAATCAGAAGGCTTTTTCCGGAACGCAGCACATCGGCGCTAAACTTCAGAACATCCATGGTATTGTCCTCGTCTATCCAGATGACAGGAAGAGTCGGCAGAAGGAAGTTAAGAAGCTTCATCTTTTTCTTGCCCGTTATAAAGATATTGCGTCTGGAAGACCTTGGGAAAGCGAAGGAAAGCCATACCATATCGAGATAGGACTCATGGTTTGCTATTATTATACAATTTTCGCATTTTAGAGCCTCAGAATTTTCAACCTTCACCTTCCAGAGACGCGTGGATATAAACTTCAGCAGTCCTATCATTACATGATGCATCGGATTGAAATATCTTTTGAACTTTACCTTAATCGGGCTGTTGAATATGTAGCTGTCCATTGACTTGCCGCCCGTTTTCCCAAGCCCCGCGATATAGTTTACGACATCCTGAAGCGTTTCCGCGGACTTTAGCCTGCCCAGGTCGATGCTGACAGAAAGGGCCTCTTCAAGATAAACGCTCAGGTCAACAAGCCCGAGAGAGTCAATTTTAAAGTCTCTGAAAGTCTGAGCCGCGTAAAGCTCACCTGCCTTAAGCCTCTTGCGAAGTGTGTTGATTACTGCTTCCTCGACGGGAGACTTCGCTGCAAGCACCGCGCGGGGAACGGCATTCTCAGACTCATCAGCCTGGTACGCTCCGGCCTCAAGGTTTTTCTTTATCTCATTGTATAGAAGCTTTCTTGTTGTATTCACCGGCAGAGTATCAAGTGAAATCGCGAAGCTGTTGACCATTTTATAGTCAGGAAGCCCCTGATTGAGTTTTCGGAACTCCTCTTTGATTGTATTGAAAGCATTTGGATCCTTTCGCCTTGGAACAACAACGGCATACGGAACCTCGCCCCCCCTGTCCTCAATGCCGAAAACGGCTATTTCCGCTATCTTGTCTGACTGTTTATAGTAAGACTCAAGTTCCTCAGGATAGACGTTTTTCCCGGACGACAGAACAATAACGTTTTTAACCCTTCCGGTAATGAAGATATTCCCATCCCTGTCAAGCCGGCCAAGGTCGCCTGTGTTAAAATAGCGTTCCTCATCGAAGGCCTCCCTGTTGGCTTTAGGATTCTTGTAATAACCCAACATTACGCTGTCACCCTTAAGCCATATCTCCCCGATGCCTTCCTCGTTCGGATTTTTAAGTTTAACGTAGTTATTTACAGCCGGCCGGCCGACAGAGCCGGGTACATTCGCGCGATAATGCGGGATCGCTATCGGCCCGGTTGTTTCTGTCAGGCCGTATCCCTCAACAAGGGTGAAGCCCATATTCCTGTAATATTTGACATACTTAGACTTAAGCGGCGCCCCTCCGCTTATAAAGAAGCGGTGCGACAGACCGAACATGGCATGAATCGGATGGAATATCTTGTTAACAATAAACCCGAGCCCTATGGACCTCAGCACATGGGCGTTATTCAGGAAAAAGCTGAAAACCGCGAACTTGAGAGAAGACTCAGCCTTTACCTTCTGAACAATGCTGTCCATGAATAGCTCCCAGAGAGCCGGTGCTGCCGGGAAAACGGTTATCGGATTGTCGGCAAGGCTTTTTATTATATCAGGCCCCTTGAGCGAAGGCTGAAAGACGAATGCGCCTCCGCAGGCAAAGGGACCGGTAAAGTTGGCACAAAGAGCATACACGTGAAAAAGGGGCAGAATACACAGGTTGATATCCCCGGGCTTAAAGTTTTCGTACTCGGCCATACCAATTGCGGTAGTAAAAACGTTCGCGTGAGACAGCATCACAATCTTCGACTTTCCGGTTGTCCCCGAAGTAAATACATACGACGCGACATCGTCCCGCGACAGTCTCGGTGGAGTAAAATGCAGCCTGTAATCAACCGCTTTGCTGAAGCTTACAGGATACAGCTTTACCTGTTTCAAAACCTTTTTGTACCCGTCAGATACGAAGGCAGCTTTGCACTTAACAGCTTTCAGCATGTCGGGGTAGCTTTTGGCCGGAAGATTGGGATCAAGAGGGAGCACAATAGCCCCCATCATGGTAATCGACATGTAGGTTATGCACCATTCAGGATTGTTTGCCGCCAGAAGGGCAATCACATCGCCTTTCTTTACTCCCTGCTTGCGCAGGTAAGCTGCCCTGGCTGAGGCTAAATTCCATGCTTCTCCATAGGTAATTGTGTTATCAAACAGGATTTCAGAGTGGAAAAGCTCGCACCGTGATTTGTAAAAGTCGTAAAGACTATTTAATGAGGTATTATTCATGGGATGTCACCTGTTATGAATGTGGTAGAGGCTTCAATAGCCTAACAGAACATATTTCGATGTCAAGCACTTCACAAAGAACAGGGTTGTCAGCATCCAGAAAAGAACTTGCCGGCAGAATTCCGGACAGGAGAATGACGCCAAAGGCAAATAACCATGAAAGAAAAAAACAGCATTCTCATAGCAGCATCCATATCGAGCTTTTTGACTCCATTTATGGGATCGTCGGTCAATATAGCCCTTCCCGCGATTGGCCAGTCGCTGAATCTCGGAGCGGTATCCATGACATGGGTATCAACAGCTTACCTGCTCTCGACGGCGGTTTTCCTCGTCCCTCTCGGAAAAGCCGCCGACTCAATAGGACGCCGAAAAGTTTTCATCTGGGGGATAATGATCTTTTCAGTTTCATCACTGCTTGCGGCTGTCGCCTGGTCGCCCGCGGTCATGCTGGCTTCAAGGGCAATTCACGGACTCGGAAGCGCGATGATTTTTTCCACCGGGGTCGCAATGGTTGCCTCCGTATTCCCGAAGTCGGAACGCGGCCGTTCACTGGGAATAACGGCCGCGGCCGTGTATCTGGGCCTGTCGGCCGGCCCTTTTGCCGGCGGCCTTCTGGCCCAGCACCTCGGATGGCGATCAATATTCCTGGTTCTTTCAGCCGCAAGCGCCGTGCTGGCTGCCCATGTCTTCTTCACAGTTAAACACGAATCACAAAGCGATTCACGGGGGCGCTTTGACTTTACCGGGTCATTGCTTTACGCCGTATCGCTGCCTCTCATCATTTACGGTTTTTCAAGGCTTCCGGGAAGGGTGGGAGCATTCCTTACGCTCGCGGGAGCGGCGCTTCTTGCGGTCTTTATCTACTTTGAGAAAAGATCAGATAATCCGGTACTTGACATCAAGCTTTTCAGCAATAATACTGCCTTTGCCATGTCAAACTTCGCTGCCCTTATAAACTACAGCGCTACCTTTTCGGTCACATTTCTCTTAAGCCTCTATCTTCAGTTTGTGAAAGGCTATTCAGCGTCATTTTCAGGCATAATTCTCATATCACAGCCCCTTATCATGTCTTTCATTTCACCGGTGACAGGCAGGCTGTCCGATAGAATAGAGCCGAAATATCTCTCATCAGCCGGGATGGCTGTTTCGGCCGCGGGGCTTATCCCGATGGCCTTCATCAGCCAATCCACATCCATTCTGTTTATAGCATCCTGCCTTGTCGTTCAGGGAATAGGTTTCGGACTGTTCGCGTCACCCAATACGAATGCTATCATGAGCTCGGTTCATGGAAGGCATCTGGGCACTGCTTCGGCAACAATGGGAACGATGAGGCTTGTTGGTCAGATGATGAGTATGGGATTCGCGACCCTTATCTTTGCCCTGTTTCTGGGCCAGAGTAAAATCTCGGCGGACAATATCCCGGCGATGCTGTCCGCCGTCAGAACCGCATTCTCGGTTTCCGCGGCTCTGTGCCTGTGCGGTATCTACTTTTCGTACGCGAGGGGAAATGTAAGGGATTGAGAATGGAGCTCCATCCTCCCCTCACTTTTCAGAAAACAAAAATCCAAGGTCGACTCCCTTCTCCGCTCTCATGAGAACCATTGGAACCGTATGGGATTTTTTTACGTCCCGGCTGCCGTATATATTCACTGAAATATCGGCCCTTGCCTCTTCGAAAAGCGGATGCCTGAAAAGGAGGGTGAACTCTGCCTTCTTTTTTCCTGCCATGTTGACCGCCGAGTACTCAGGCCAGAAGTGATAATATCCCTTTGTCGCCCTGTTTGTCGTGTAGGGGTTCTTCCATCCGCTGTCGATCATGCGGGCCTTTGCTCCTCCGGCAAGAAGCGTGACCTCAACGTCAGGGACCATGGCAAGCGTTGTCTCTTCAAGGACCTCGCCCACGATATGCGATACTGAATAGGCCAAATCCTCTGCTGAACGTTCAACTCCGCTCTCCTCAAGTTCGCTCGCCCTTCTCTGCTTGATTACCGCTATCGCCTCATGGACGCTGAACAGAATATCTGTATACTGCTGAGGATCAAACTTCACCTGCAGCGTGCCGTGCAGCACGCCCCTCTCGCTTGTCGTATAACGGGGCTGAATGCGGTTGAGGACAAAGGCGACTATATCGTCCCTGTTGACGGCAGTATTCTGCAGGTCCTTCTGATTCCTGAGGACAGCATCCGCCACACCCGCGACAACATCCTCCATAAGATTTCTGACACTCATCTGTGTTCCTCCTGTTCAGGTATGAGCAGCTTCTATAGCTTCACGGCCTTTTTGGCCGATCCCCTTTTCAGCGGCTTAAAAACAGCCCCGATTACCTCATCAAGAACGCTTACAAAGCGGAAGGTAAGCCCCTTCTGAATATAGGCGGGAATCTCCTCCATGTCGCGGCGGTTTTCCGCCGGCAGAATTATCTCCTTAATGCCGGCCCGCCTCGCCGCAATAACCTTCTCTTTTACGCCGCCGACCGGCAGAACTGATCCGGTAAGACTGAGCTCTCCGGTCATTGCAATTGAGCTTTTCAGCGGCCTTCCAGTCAGAAGGGAGTATATGGACACCGCCATCGTTATGCCCGCTGAAGGTCCATCCTTCGGGGTGGCTCCCGCCGGAACATGAAGGTGGATCGTGTTCTCATTGAGAATAGCGGAAGCCTTCTCATCGCCTTCAAGCAGATGTCTTATATGACTGTAGGCAATGTTGACTGACTCGGTCATGACTCCGCCGAGCTGGCCGGTGATTTTCAGACCTGAATCCTTCCTGCCTGGAACGACAAGCGATTCAATAGTAATTGTCGCGCCGCCGAGCGATGTCCACGCAAGGCCGACAGCGACTCCCGGCCTTGCCGTCTTCACTGTCTCCTCGTCAAGGTACTGTTCGGGCCCGAGGTATTCCCGGATTTTTTCCGGCTTGACGATACCCGCCGGAGGTTTCCCGCCCCTGGCGACAATAGAGGCTGTCTTTCGGCAAAGCTTCTCAATCTGCCTCTCGAGCGTCCGCACACCGGCCTCGCGGGCCCATCCGTTAATTATGTAAAGGAAGCCGTCTTTGTCAAGCGAGAGGTCTTTCTTGTAAAGACCGTGCGCCCGAAGCTGTTTCGGCAGCAGGTACTTTCTTCCGATCTGGTGTTTTTCGGCAGCGATATATCCCGAAAGCCTGATCACCTCCATTCTGTCCGTAAGCACGGCAGGTATTGAATCGAGGGTGTTGGCCGTTGTGATAAACAGCACATCTGAAAGATCGAACGGGACATCAACGTAATAGTCCCTGAACTCGGAGTTCTGTTCAGCGTCAAGAACCTCTAATAGCGCCGAAGCCGGATCGCCCTGGTAGCTCTGGCCAAGCTTGTCAATCTCATCAAGCATGAAGACAGGGTTTCTGGATTTTGCAATTTTCAGGCCCTGAATAATCTTGCCCGGCATCGCTCCGATATAGGTCCTTCTGTGCCCCTTGATTTCAGCTTCATCCCTCATTCCGCCCAGGGAAAGCCGGAAAAACTTTCTGTTCATGGCCTTCGCGATTGATTTTCCGAGCGAGGTCTTGCCCACACCAGGAGGGCCGACAAGGCATATTATTGAGCCTCCAGCGTCAGGCCTGAGCTTCCTTACGGCAAGAAACTCCAGGATACGCTTTTTTACATCATCAAGGCCGTAGTGCTCGCGGTTAAGAATTCTCTCAGCGAGTTCAATATCAAGCCGCTCTTCTGTCTTTATGTTCCACGGCAGAGCGAGAACCGTGTCGAGGTAGTTTCGGGTTACAGTGTACTCGGAAGACGAAGTGTCCATAAGGGCAAGCTTGTCGATCTCATCTAAGACCCTGGCGCTAACCTCGCCTTTAAGCTCGAGCTCTTCCGCCTTCTTTTTAAGCATGGCTGTTTCTCCGCCCTGCTCGTCGTCTATACCCAGCTCCTGTTTGATAGCTTTCAGCTGCTCCCTGAGAAAGAAATCCTTTTGCTGGCGGTCAATCCTTTCATTTATCTGTCCCTGAATCTTCTTCTGAACATTAAGCACCTCCATCTCCTTCTGCAGGAGTCGGAGAACCTTTTCAAGCCGCCTGCGAATATTCAGTGTTTCAAGGATTTCCTGATATTCGCCTTTTTCCAGGTTGAGTATTGAAGTTACAAAATCAGCTATCTTTCCCGGCTCATCCACATTGAGCATTGTCAGCTTCATCTCTTCGGTAAAAAGCGGATTGTTATCGGAGAGTTTTTTAAGCTTTGAAAGTATTTCCCTTGTGAGGGCCTTTATCTCGATGCCCTTTACACTTCCCGGCCTGTCATCAACATACTCAATGTCAGCGAGCAGATACTTGTTTTTTTCGACAACGTCGGTTATGCGGAACCTTTTAACGCTGTTTATCAACACATTGGCACCACCGTCCGGGAGGTTGACTTTTTTCAGCACCTTTACGGCCGTACCGTAACTGAAGAGGTCAGATGTGCCGACCTCGTCCTTGTCATCATCCCGAATGAGAACAAGGCCAACTGTCCGGGACTCGTCAATTACCCTGTCAATGGCGTCCGTGAACCTGCCCTGAGATATGATAAGCGGTGTGACTATGCCCGGAAATATCGGACGGTATCGTATCGGAATTATATAAAGCCTGCCGGGAAGCGTCTGATCGATTGAGACAAGCTCATTCTCCAAAAGCTCCGCGTCAAACTGAAGATCTTTCCCTTCGATCATAATTTCATCTATATCCATTTGTCCTCTCGTAATAAAGCTATCAGAATCAGGTCAAATTTGCAATCTTAAAAAACGCTTAAAATCACGCAAATAAAACTCCCGATGCGGCCGAAAAACGCCCGTCGGGCAGCTACAAAATAACAAATAGCAGCGCGTATTGAAACCCGGCCATTGGGGCAAATTCGGTTAAAATACCATGATATTCGGCTTTTCCGTAAGCTATATTGGTTTAACCGCCTGAGATTGCGAGCTGCTGAAGTGAATATGTATCCGGATACTGTTTTCATTCAGGCGTTTTTTTTGCTTGATTCGATACGCACTCCCGCTAATATGAAGCACAGAAGCCTGTTTCAATCAACAATTCCAAGCTTTTGTTGTCAATACAATCGTGTGTCGATGGTCCGGATAAAATGACATTCACTGAAAAAATCGAAAAGAACCACAAAAACTTTCTCATATTCAACAAAACAAAGTATGAAAAGTTTCAGAGCCTTATCCCCAATAACAACATTAGAAGAATTGTAAATTCCATACCTTTTCTTCTCTGCGTAAATGACAAGAAGATACCAGGTTACGTCGAAGGCCCCTCTCCCCTGGGGATATACGGCTATACCCCGGACAAGGACACAGTCAAATACATTGAGTCCCGTTTTCACAGACCGGGACTCAATCTGGAGAATCCGGCACCGATTGTTCAGATGCTGGCCCTCCTTGGAAGCGTTGCTACAATTGCCTACACGCGCGATTCCGACTTCGACTACTGGGTCTGCATTGACCGGAAGAACTACAGCCCAGAAGAACTTGCAGCGTTTGAGGCAAAGGTTACTGCGATTCAGAACTGGGCCATGAAGGAGATAAACATAGAGGTCCACCTGTTCATAAACGACATAGACAACATCCACCGAAACATCTATGCTGAAGATGACGATGAGGCTTTCGGTTCCACCATAGGAGCAACTCTCAAGGATGAGTTCTACAGGAGCTCGGTAATTATCGCCGGGAAAACGCCCTTCTGGTGGGTTGTGCCCAGGATTAATGACGATGACTATCTGAAACTGTTCGAGCAGCTCCCGCAGGAACTTCGCGAAACAAAATTCGTTGACCTCGGCAATCTCTATTCGATCACAAAAGAGGATTTTCTGGGTGCTGCTCTTTTTCAGCTCATCAAGGCGCTGGGAAACCCGTTCAAGTCCATCCTGAAAATAGGCATTCTTGAAAAGTATCTGTTCGATTCAGGCATGACCCACCTTCTCTGCCACAAGCTCAAAACCGCGGTACACAAGGGTATATTCGACGACAGAACCATTGACTCATACATCATTCTGTTTGAAGAGGTTTACGACTATTACAACAAAAGCCTTCAGGACAAGCAGCTGCTCAACATACTAAGGCAGAACCTGTATTTCAAGATCAATCCTCAGCTTTCCAAATATTCGGGCCTCAAGGACAGCAAAAACCTGCCCTACAGGGTGGGTATCATGTTCGATTACGTGAAGCAGTGGGGCTGGACTGAAAGCATGATAAAGGACAACGACAACTTCGACAACTGGGACTACAGGAAGATTATCACCTTCTGGAACCAGGTTAAGACTTTCATGCTGCTTTCATATCAGAAGATTTCAATGGAACTTCCAGCGCTCAATCTTTCACAGAAAATATCATCTTCAGACTTTACGCTCATCAGCAGAAAGATAAAGAGCCACTTCTCCGCGAATGAAGGCGAAATAGACCAGTATGTTACATTCAAGGAAACCCCAAACGAGTCTATACTATACATTGAGCCCGCTACAGGTTCGGTTGACAACTCGGAGTGGAGGCTGTATAAGCGCGACACAAGTGAGGGTGCCCGTTTCGTTCCCACAACACTGAAAACGGAAAATGACCTCGTTAAACTCGCGGCATGGGCCGCCATGAACAAGCTTTACAGCCCCGTGTTTACGAGAATGCAGATTCAGTCAGGTTACAGCAGAATCAACCAGAACCTGATTACTGAGCTTATGAACAGTATATCCTCACTTTTCAACGAGAAGGACATCCCCATTACCAACGCCTTTTATCTGAATCCCGCGTTCAATATAATGAACATGGTGATCATAAATTTTAATATTGAGAATGCCGATTCAATCCGTTGCATATACCACATCTACCGTACAAGCTGGGGGCAGTCTTTTATTAAAAGATACTCTTCATCAGAAACCCTTGTGGATATTCTCAAGATAATACTCAACGACGGGCTCGTACAGAAGAGGCCTTTTGACGATTACTGTTCCATAGTTACTCCTGAACCCTTCAAAAAGCTGTACAAGGACATTATCAGGATTTACAAGGACGCATACAGCTGCGCTGTTGAAGCCGGCGCCACCAAACAGCCCCGTTTTACAGCTAAGCTTGAGGGCAAGTACATCTCCGTTTCAAAAAGGGCCGGAGCACTCCGCTTTTCTGTTTTCGACAACCCGCTCAAGGCCCTCGCGGAGATTTCGCTCAGCCCTTTCCGACACCCGGAGAACATCTTTTTTCCGAACGACACAAGGCTTAATGTACTCTCCCAGATTATGGCAAGGCACAAACCAGGCTGTGTCTCTGTAGTATATGAAGAAATATCGTCATACGTGTTCATCTATCTTACTGATGACTGCGGGAATCTCTTCACCTTCATTAAGCCCCTTGATCAAAAGGACAGATATCTCGCATGCCTGTTCGAGTTCTGCAAAAACACCATTGATTCGGTTTATGCCGATTCCGCCGGCTCTGTCCCGTCCCGTGAATATGACTTCCATAAAATGTCAATAAGCAAGCAGGGGGATATTTCCTTTTCGAACGAGACTTCTTCCGTGAGAGAACAGCACCTGCTCAAGTTCGCGGGCGGGAGCTATCTCTCTGCTGAGGTTGCAGGCTTTGGCACCAAAGAGCCGCTTTACGATATTTCGAGCGCCTTCGGCTCAACCGGGCCTGTCCCCCTTAACCAGATAGGGCCCGCCTCTGCACAGAGGGGAATCCCGGCAGGAAGCTCAGCCGTACTGACAGGACTTAGATTCAGCGGTCCTGTTACGAAGCAGAACTCCGGCACAACCCGCTATTTCCTTGAGAAATACAAGATTGAGCTTATGCTGGGACGGGTTGGGAATACGCGGTAGAGCCGCCCAATTTGGGCGGCTCTACAGGGTGCAGGAAACTAATGGCGGAATTAAAAAACTGGACGCACCCTTCCTCAACAGCTCAACAAGTGAGATTTTCATGGAGGAAAATCTCCCGGGTGCCGTTTCATCAGGATGATGATAACGGCGCTGCAATGGTCGAGTAATTGCAAAAGCCAAGCCTTTCCGGCGCCTAAAAGATATTGGCCGAAAAGCAGGACGCTTAAGTGTCGACGGCCGACAGGAGGTCGAAATAGCCGTCGACCCCTTTCGCCCGGACGAAAGTGACGAAGAAAAAGGTCTCACACTCCCAGTGTGAAAAAGGACGACAGGCTCCCTGCCAAAAAAGCGTGTCGCGCAGTGCAGCGGCGAAAGAAATGCCCGTGCGCTCCGCACAAAAAAGGGGCCACGCTCTCAGCGTGAAAAAAGACTACACTCACCATTGCAATTGAACCGACATGGTTCGGGTGCATGTACTTGACATTGTTTCTGGTCGTGTTGTCTACCGACCCGTCAAAGCAGCCTGACATTTCTCTCAAGTCTTATTCATAAATTGCGGAGAAGGTATTACAGTTTTACACCAAATCCACACTGCACCGACATCCTTTCAAGATTTGATGTTTTCGTATTTGAATATGAATCAAAATTAATACTCATAAATGCATGAAATTTTAAATTTATAGGTATTTTCAGTTGCAATCCTGTGAATATATATTTTCCAGAAATACGTCTCTCCCTTATTACCGCAAATGGTTCTTGACCATCCGAAGTAATTTCATATCCTACGACATCAGGTATAGATGATGTAAAATAGGCGTAACCAAAACCAATATAAAAGTTGAACAACCAAAAAAGTTGAGTATTAAAACCAAATCCTATTTGAGTGATATTAGATGCTTTTGTATATATAAATTTTGCATCCGTAATAATCCCTATTGATAAAAAATCACTTCCCCTCCAGGCTGTGCCAGCCAAGCCATAACCAAATAAATGTTTAATTCCTATTGAAGAACCTCTATTTTGAAAATCCAAGAAATCTCTATCAGCTTTTAGAATTAGTGTCTCAGTCTCTCCACTTTCGACATTAAAAGCATTTATAGACTTTCCTTTAGGTACAGTAATCTTCATACTTACACCATGGTCATAATATACTTGAAAATACTGATGCCGGTTCAGAATACGTTTTGGCCAATCCATTGATAAAGTCTCAAAACAAAATCCTTCAGTGGAAACAGCAACTAACATTACTATTTGTACAAATTTCATCATAGACTTCTTCATGTTATATAGCCAATCCTCCAAGGAATTGTCCAAATTGATTTAACTTACTAAACCCAATAGCAAGAACACTAAAGAAGGCTTTTACCGAAAAATAATATCCTTTCACAATTTGCGCCACAACATTCCCTCCCAAAGCACTTGCACCACCAGCAAGAGCACCTATTAGAATATATTTTTCAGTACCCATAAAGTATTTTGAATCTCTATAATCTTCATCAAAATAGCATATCATTTGATTTCCTACATAACCAATCATTGCGCCGATGACAGCTCCTGCGAGCATTCCAGCTATGCCACTTACAACCAATGACACACCAACAGATAAGCTAAGATTAAAACCTATATACAAGCCGATGGATAATCCAGCAAAACAACTACATCCAACAACAAGTGCTACCAAAGCTGCTGTATAATAAAAGTTTTTGTCAGTTAAAACATTATAAATATTTTTCCCTATCCCTTCCCACCAATCTCCGGAAAATACCGTATCCATTGCACCATCCCAGCCAGCCCGGAAGAAATGCCCCACAGGAGCTAAGGCATTATCATACACAGGCTTTATTACATAATCATACATCACTTTCCCTGCTGTTTTAATCCCATTCCACGCACTACTGGCTATATTTTTCAGCCAGCCGAATCCCCAGTGTCCACTCGGATCAGCATAATTCACCGGATTTCCGACAACGTACATGTACCTATTGAAAGCTTGAGTGTTCTTAACATCAGGTATCTCGGTATCAGCCGTTATGAACCTGCCGATTTCCGGGTCATAGTACCTCGCGTTGTAGTAGTAGAGGCCTGTAGCGTCCGACTTTTGTGATGTGTACTTGTAGTCTGAAATTCCGGTGCCTGTTGACTGAACCAGTACTTTCCCGTACGGCTCGTACTTGTACCGCGCCACCACCGTTCCTTCGTGGTCGGTTACCATTGCCACTGAACCTACATGGTTGGGGTGCATGTACTTCACATTGCTTCTTGTCGTATTGTCTACCGACCCGTCGAAGCAGCCGGTGAGCCCGAAAGATGTAAACACGAAGAAGAGCAGTATTCCGGGTACGCTGTGCCTCAGCCATGGCCATGGCAGCATGTAACCAGGATTAGCGCTCCTTGCTGCTTTATACCTTCTCACGCTGTAGAACAGCACAAATGAACACGCCGCCAAAAGCAGGACGAAGAGCGCGTATCCCAGCCTTCTGTAGTTCGCCGGGTTGTTCAGCCACGCGCTCGCGTAGGCGTTTATCGTTAGCATCAGTCCCGCCGGGCTCTTCCAGTTGTACATGTTCTTCACAACAGGGTAGACGCTCGCGCCGGCTGCCGTGTTGACTCCCTCAATCTGCGCGGCAAGGTCGCCCTCAGCCCCTGTTATGTAATTCACGTACTGATCGGGGAACCCGGGCGTTGTCTTCAGGTCATGCATCCCGTTTATGGAGAACACCGCCGAACCGTCAGCGAGCTTCTTGATTATTCTCGCACCGGTAAAGTCGTAGACGTAGCTTTCCACTACATTAGCCCCGTTTCTCACCTCTATGAGACGGTTCTTCGCGTCGTAGACAAGCGTCTTGCCGTTTCTGTAAGTCATGTTGCCGGTTGAGTCATAGCTGTATGAGCCCACCGGCATGTTGTATGGCAAAGCTGTTGTAGAAGAAACCGCGTGAGGATGCGCTGAGCTGCCATAGGTGTAGCCGAAAGCTACCGAGTTGTCTACGACATGCAGCTGTATATTTCCCTGAGCGTCGTATACATAGTCCCTTGTTCCATACATCGATGAAGCCGATACCGCCTGTGCCAGCCTTCCAACCGAATCGTAGGTAAAGCTCTCGCTGTCATTACCGTCAGAGGTACATCCGTCGGTTATTGAAAGAATATTGCCCCCTGGTCTGAACGTATAGCTCATCTGCTCAAGAACATCATTCCCCCTCTTTGTCTCAAGAGTGACGGGTCTCATGTTGGCGGGATTAAAATCAACTACTGTCTCAACACCGTTTCCGGTCATCCTGCTTATGGAATGGCCGTTCATGGCAGTCGCTGTCGACCCAGACCTTCTGTACTGCACAAAGGCGTTGCCCGACTCGTCTGTCACCGCGTGGAGGTTTCCGGCCTCCCCGTACACCCTCTTCACAACAAGATGATTCGCGTCAGGATAGGCCGTTTCAACAAGCCTCTTCTGCGAATCGTAGGCAAATGACGCCGCGAATTCGCGGTCCTCAACCCCGTCTCCGTCTGAGTCTATTGAACGCAGGGTGTGAGTGACATTACCCCTCGCGTCGTATGAAAACACCGTGCTCCCCGAATTGTCATCTACACCGTAAAGCCTGCCCTTGAGGTTGTTCGTAGTCCCGCTGTCATAGACATACTCGGCCCTGACAGTCCCGTCTGAAGAGCTCTCAGATGTTATCCTGTTAAGCGAGTCGTAGGTATAGGTAAGCGTTACACCTCGCGCGTTCGTCTGGGTCTTCACATCGCCGCTGTCATAGTAGGTAAACGAGGTAGTCCCCGTGTTCGGATCAGTAATCGACGTCTTCCTTCCGAGAGTATCGTAGGCAATTGAGGTTACATTCCCGCCCGCGTCAACAGTCGATATCAGCCTGCCGAGGGCATCGTAGTTATATGTTATCGTTCCGCCCGACGGATCAACCTGGTACCTGAGCCTCCCCTGCGCGTCATACTTGCTCAAACTGGCATTGCCGTCAGCATCTATCTCCCTGAGCACCTTGAGGTTTCCCGCGTAGCTGTACTCCGTTCTCTTGACCGTTGAATCCGGAGCTTCCGCCTTCTGCGGCCTTCCGGCGCTGTCATATTCATATTCCGTTTTCTGAGGAGTATCGCATCCGCTCAGGTACTGGTTTGTCTTTGACTCAAGCCTTCCGAGCAGATCATAGCTAAACTCCTGAACAAGCGCATGTCCATTGTACCCCTTCGACTCGGTCTTTACAACGCGCTTAAGCCCGTCATAGTATTCACGCTTCCACGAATAACCGAGAGACGAATCGTCTTTAAAGCGGCTCTCAACAACGCTGTAAGGCGCCGGGAAGTATTCTTTGGAGTATAAATACTGTTTTGTCCAGTCATCGCCAGGGGCCTTCTCAGCAACAATTCTTCCATAATCGTCATATTCATAAACAGTAGTATTGCCATTGGCATCCGTAACTGATGTTTTATTTCCAGTAGCATAATCATAGGTAGTAATTGTTTTGAGCTCTGTGCCGCTGTCATTAGATGATATTTCTTCAACAGGAAAGGTATGATAGTCCTCGTCATATGTGTTCGTTATGACGCTGG
This sequence comes from Spirochaetota bacterium, assembly GCA_963663865.1. Lineage (GTDB taxonomy): Bacteria > Spirochaetota > UBA4802 > UBA4802 > UBA5550. Next base: position 774,653 of record OY760686.1, on the reverse strand, counting down.
AATTTCCTCCTGTCCCATTTGGGAAAGAAAGCGATGTTATATTTCCGTAATCATCATATCCAAAATTTCTTTCAATAGCCCTCCAGCTCGTACCTTCCTTCAGGTAATCTGCCTTCGTCTTGATATTTCCTCCCCATCCGTAATTATCGTAACCAAAGCTCGACCATGAAATAAGATTGGCGCAGCTGCTGTTCTCCCATTTCTTTACCGATATTACCCGGTTAATTATCCAGTCCGATTGATTCGGACTGTAAGATATCTCCGTATATAGTCCATCATTACCGTTGACACTCATCGCTATTGAAGTTACGTTACCATAACAACCACTATCGCCTTCGTCGTAGCCATATTCTCTCAGAATATTTGAAACAGCTACTCCTGATTCATAGTCATGACTGAGTTCAGAATCCGTCTTAATCCACTTCACTCCGGAATACGGCGTCTCCTCCAGATACGTATAATACTTTCGACTAATTGTCTGTCTTTCGGAGCTAAACTCATAATGGTATGCCATTCTTCCGGGAAACGAAAGCCCTGTCTGAATATAATCATTCCTTGCATAGGTTCCATCCCCCATTCTGGACGCAACTCTTTCAAATCCGACACTCTTCCTCTCATATGGCAATCCCTTCTTTATCAGTCCGTTGTGATATGAGTAAACTGTTGAACTTATTTTTCTATAATCCGGCTCATAACACACGCTTATATCAGGCTCGTACCACAAACAGTATTCATCCGCGTCATAATATGAAACACCGTCATGAACTGTTAGTGATGACACCAGGCTCCTCGGGGTATTATCCGGCATAAATTTACCGCTCCCTCCCGACAAATATAAAGCACTGTCAGCAACCCAATCATCAATATTATCTGTCATGGTTGTCGGAAGCTCATAAACAACACTCGTTAATGTCTGATTCGGCGGAGTCGCTGTAGAAATCTTCTCTATTGCCTTACAAAATGAAGTCCCGAGCACTAATTGATCTGATGATTTGTTGATATATAAAATATCAACCCGGCCGTCTCCGTTGAAATCTCCAAACCGGTACCTTTCCTTATCTCCGTTCCCCAGAGATTTGCTTACAGTGGTCCAGTTTTTGCCTATGACAGACTTTGCCAGAGCTATTGTAAAATTCCCAGAGGAATTCATGGCAACAATGTCCGTCCAACCGTCGCCATTCATATCATAGTAGTTATAATAAGCTGAATCCGATTCAGTTCCCAAAATATCCGTGTACGCGCTCTGCCTGAATGAAGTCCCTGTGCTTGAATAAATATAATGCTGATTGTTATCATTTCTGTAAACAATATCCGTCAGTCCATCTCCGTTCATGTCTGTAACAGTATATCTGTCAGATATCGTAGAATAACTCGATGGAAATGAATAAGCTGTAAAGCTCTCTTGCCATCCTGAGCCCTTGTTTACACAAACCCTTGCTTTAACTGTCCCCGATACTGGATCGTATTTTATAAATACAATATCAGCTTTCCCATCACCTGTAGCGTCAGTGTATGTGAAACAGGGATAATCAGATCCGGAATCCGTGCTCCCGCTCGGGAATTGCACGCTTGTCCCCAGCCTCCAGTTCCCCCCGGATTGAGGATAATTCCCCTGACCGGGTTCAGTCCGATACAGGAATTTGTGGTTATTATTCGCGTCTCTATACACTATATCACATTTCCCGTCCCCGTTGACATCAACGTAGCGCACTCTGGCATCAACCGTAACAGCACTTGCCGTATAAGCGTCATTGCCGAAAGTGACATTCTCCAGTGTCCCGGAACCGGCATACCTGATTGTATGATAGAAATGAAAATTGTAATCTGCCTGAGAGAAATCCATAGTTGGCATTATCTGATCTGATCTATTATCGCCGTTCACATCCACCATCATATTATAAACATAACCGACACCCGAGTACTGTCCGATATCAACCCAGCCTGATCCGTTAAATTTGAAAACCTTCAGGGAGGCGCCGTTTTTTATCATGTAATCGAGCTTGCCGTCACCATCATAATCGCCAAAATAGGAATTACCAATATTCTCAGTATCGTAGTTCAGATTTCCATAATAAGAGTTGTAAGATACAGGCGAGTTTGTCCAGCTGAAGCTGTAAAAATTTTCTCCCGCAGGCAGACCGCTGTCGGCAACATTGGCAATACGGCTTCTAAGCCCTCCATAGGATGAAGTGCTTGAGTAATAAAGAGTGTATTTCCTGACCTCATCTCCGTCAAGCTTTACCGTTATGCTTTTCAATCTGTTATATGTCTCGACTCTTGATGAGGATGAATAATCAGCAATATCGTCTGTCCTTGATTCGTAATCGAACTCAACTGACCGGCGGGCATCGTAATCTGTTACGACATTTCCGGTATAAATAATTTCCTCAGGGTAAAACTGGCCATTTGACTGGGTATATTTGATGCTGTAATAATTTCCGTTAATATCCTGAACCTTTGACAGGGCCCAGACCCTTGTATTAGAAGTTATAGATCCGTTGCCTTTTACCATTGATATCTTTGAACGATAGCTGGAACCGAAGTCGCATTCCCCGCTGTTATATCCGTAATAATACTTCGTCCCGTCAGGCTTTGTCTCTACCCAGTACTCAGGGCCGTCGCCATAAGAACCATGTGCCTCCACCCTGCAGAAGTTCTCATCCTCGTAATGATAGACGCTGCCGCCGATATTTACCAGCCGTCCGGCAGGCCCTGTGTAATGGTCAAACCCGTCATAGTTTACAGGATAGGTACTGTCGCGCGTAATGTACGGCAGTCCGGAAAGCTGCCACCCGACACCGCAGATTCCGTTGCCGGCGTTTGAGTTATATGTAAGAGAAAGCGAAGGGGCTATTCCATTCGTTCCGGGCGGGACCTCAATTGGAATGCTATAGGCGAAAGACCCGTCGGGATTGACCGCGTGGTTCGCGTAAATATTATCTGCACAGATAATGAAAAATGATAACATAAGAATAATCAGAAAGGGCTTGAAAGGGCTTGAAAGGGCTTGAAAGGGCTTGAAAGGGCTTGAAAGGGCTTGAATAATATTCATCTGCCGGCTCCTCAAATGGTATGTGAGAAATTCATAACCAGTACAATTCTTAATGTCAAGCTTTTCTCGCTGCTTTTCTTTTTATACCATGGATGACTCGATGTAGTCTTGGTGGATGATGCGGAACAGTCTCGACCGTTCCCTGCGTAGATATACCTGCACAATACGGCACCCGGTAGAGCTGCCCAAATTGGGCGGCTCTACCGGGTGCCGGAACATAATGACGGTTAGATCAATATTATTACGTAATATGCCATAATGCATAGATATCTTCACCCGCTTGTTGGAAAAATCCCCCGGTTTCTCACAACAACAGCTGACAATGCAAAAAAACGTCCCGGGCATTTTTGCTCCCTCACAGCCTCATGTTAACATCTACAGCTCCGTTACTACTCCGTTATATCTCCGTTACTGCTCCAGTCGTACACCGTTTCAATACCGTTTGTGTTCCAGTTGTATCGTTACCCTTTGATATCTATTAGTTACACGTTCCATATTCTTCGGCCGTGAATTATTTTTTATTCTAATGCAATTTTTTTCATTTTCTCTGATGCTGAACGTTATTACATAAAAAGCCCGATATCGAAACAGAAGATCAAAACATAATGGAGATGGAAAGACTATGCATGCACACTGCCTCAACAGCTCAACCAGTGCGATTTGTACTGAAGTCAATATTCCGGCCTTCGGCTTCCCTCCTCATCTTGTCATCCGCGGGGTGCTGCGTGTCACGGTGAGGTAGAGCCGCCCAATTTGGGCGGCTCTACCGGGTGCCGAAATACAATGGCGGAATTAAAAAACTGGACGCACCCTTCCTCAGCAGCTCAACAAGTGAGATTTTCATGGAGGAAAATCTCCCGGGCGCCGTTTCATCAGGATGATGATAACGGCGCTGAAATAGTCGAGTTACTACAAATGCCAAGCCCTTCCGGCGCCTGAGGAACGGGCTTTGGTCACTTTCGCCCGGACGAAAGTGACGAAGAAAAAGGTCTCACACTCTCAGTGTGAAAAATAACAGACAGGCTCTCTGCCAGAAGAGAAGCGAGTCGCGGAACTGAGCGAGTTAAAGCCTAGGGCAACACCCCTTTTTGGCTCTAAAAAAGAAAGTGACTAAAAAAAGGCCTCACACTCCCAGTGTGAAAAAGCCAGGCAGGCTCCCTGCCAAAAGAACAGCATCTCGCGCAGCGCAGCTGAATATAAGCCTGCGGCAACAGACGCTGGTCAAAAACGGCAAAAGAGAAGCCTCACTCTCGGCATGAAAAATTCAAGGCAGACACCACCCCCCTACTCTAAAATCAAGACTACCAGGTCCAAATTGTTAAGAAGAAACTCAATTCTGAAACATAGTATTGAAAGATTATATTCGTTCCCATTAATTTAAATGATAATTATTTTGACTATTCTATTGACTTTTTTATCCTTTTAGTTAATTGGTTATTTATACAGCTTTGTCAGTGATAGCCGTCTTTACAATTTTTTGAGTTCTTTGTACTGCCTCAGCTCATTCGCAGAGCAGGCAGGAATCATATTTTCAGTTAAACCGGATTTAGAATTACTATGGCTATAAAAAGAATCATAAGAGGAATAGAAAAACAGATTGGAGAAAACATCCATTCTTATAAACTAATGTCAACTACCGACTGTTCACGAGTATATGAAATCAGGAGCGAACACCAATCTTATGTGCTCAAACTTGGAAAACATGGAGAAAATATGCACAAAGATTTCATGAATCATTCTATGGTTTATAAATCCTGGCTAAACAAACGTAATTATTTAAATTTTAATATCCCAGAGCCCTTTTTCAGTAACAAAAAAGAGAACTTCTATGTTATGAAGTATGTAGAAGGATCAAAAAACATACAAAGTATTCTCCATGACAATATTCTAAAGGATTTCACAAAACTGATTGATATTTTTTCCAGATCGGGCATGGTTTTAAAAGAATACCACAACCTATTCCCCAGGGAGATGAGCTTCAAGAAATCTTTTTGCCGATTTGACAGCAATAGGCTAAAAGAAGCTGAAACATACGAAAATAATGAAATTACAAGTCTGTATGAATCTTTGCCTAAAGATGATTTCTGTTACATTCATGCTGATTTCAAACCCATGAATGTTTTAATAGACAATACAAATCGCATTTGGATTATTGATTTCAAGGAAATCTTTTACTTTGGATCTCCATATATGGATGTTGCCAGATTTATTGATTCAGCAAAAATTTTCACATTTTTACATTCCCCATTTACATATTTAAAAAAACGGATGTTGTTAAATGAGCTTTTAACACATTTTCTTTATAATTATGACTGCAACCTTAACCTGAAATCTCTTTTGGCAAGTTCGAAGTGTCATAGGTATATGTATATTAAATCTAAAAAAAAATGGCAATCCGGAATGATTAAGCATATTTACAATATATTGTAAATAACAGGCTCCCGTAGATTCCGTTTCAGCATCTTCTCACTTTTTTCTCTGGCTTCCTTCGATTTATTATCTTTAAATGCACTCTTTGTAGGGAGCGTACTTTCTTTTGCGCGCGAGGCGCACCTCTTCATCACCGTCAGCCACACGGGAGCTGCGAGAATTCGGCTGGAACATAATGGGGGATTTAAGAGACTACACGCACACTGCCTCAACAGCTCAACAAGTGAGATTTTCATGGAGGAAAATCTCCCGGGTGCCGTTTCATCAGGATGATGATAACGGCGCTGAAATAGTTTGCTAACTGCAAAAGCCAGCCCTTACGGCGATTGAGGAACGCCTTTTTTTGGCCACTTTTTTGTGGCGCAACAAAAAAGTGGCGGAAGAAATGCCCGTGCGCTCCGCACAAAATATATTTTCGGAAAACGGTCGATACCGTTACAAGCCAACGATGTACCACGCTCTCAGCGTGAAAATGGTCCACAGGCTCCCTGTCTCTGACAAGAGAAAAGCAAGTCGCACAGCTGAGCAAGTTAAAGCCTGCGGCAAAAAACCCGGACGAAAGTGACGAAGAAAAAGGCCTCACACTCCCAGTGTGAGAAAGCCAGGCAGGCTCCCTGCCAACAAAAAAGCGTGTCACGCAGCGCAGCTATATAAAAGCCAGCGGCAATTCATCCTTTTCCGCGTCTGACTACGATGCGTCGGCAGGAACATTATAGCGGAATTAAGAAACTATAGGCACACTGCTTCAACAACCCAACAAGTGAGATTTTCATGGATGAAAATCGCCCGGGCGCCGTTTCATCAGGATGATGATAACGGCGCTGCAATAGTTTGGTAACAGCTACAGCCAAGCCCTTCCGGCGCCTGAGGAACGGCTTTTTCCCGCCGCTTTTTGGCCGGTCAAAAAGCGGCAAAAGAAGTGCCACGCTCTCAGCGTGAAAAATGACAAGCAGGCTCCCTGCTAAGAGAAAAGCCCGCGCACAACACACAAAAAAGCCCGCTTTTTCAAGCAGGCCCTCTAAAAAAACAAAAGCATTCTCTTTACTGTCAGTCAACCGGGAAGTTCTCTCTGAAAAATCTGACCTTTTTCTCTTTATCGATTTCCTTTCGGTTCAGCGTTCCCTTTTCAAGAGCGATATCGAGAATCTTGATGCTGTCGTCATTTCTGTAATCGTCAGGCTTGACGTCGCGCGGAGGCCTGTCCTCGTCGGCCTTCATCCCGCTGATCTTCTCGTCAATCATGTCCTGCGTTAGCATGGGGATCATGTCGTCATCATCATCGTCATCTTCAATACGCCTCGCGGGTTTCGCCGGAAGTTCTTCCTTTTTGGGCCTGGCCTTTGCCCGCGCTTTAGACCTGGACTTTTTTCTTGCCGGAGGGGCTGGTACCTCCTCTTCCGGTTTACCCTCTATCGCTTCAACAAGGGTTTCTGGAGGATTGGCGATTGTTAGTTCGAGCAGCTTTATTCTCTCGCCGAGAAGAAGGTTGATCTGCTTCTCAATAGACATGTATATCGGAGTTGAGAACGACTTGTCACGAGCAATTGACTTTTCCAGTTTTTTAAGATCACGGATGTCCTGATCGAGCATTTCTATGCGTTTTAGCACATGCACTACTTTCATATGAAGCCTCTGTTATATGTTCTGGATAATGCCCCTGCGGCAACTTCGCGCCACTGACACCCCTATGCTGATATTAGCCTTATCGCGATATTAGTCAATAAATTTTCATTTATCAGTAAGCTCAAGAAATCCTGATTGCTGACCTTTACCGGACTTTTTCTATTAAAGTTTGAGCAGCTGAACACCGCCGCCGTCTTTAACGTCATTGTAATCGAAGGTGATCCTGTATGAACCGGGAACATTATCAAGTTCATTTACGATGATGAAATAATACGCCGGCTGCTCAATACGCGCCAGGATGGATTCTCCGGTAGAATCACTAAAATCGTCCACTACAAGAAACTCGTCGACAAGCTCGTCAATCTTCTGAGCTGACGCGTCATAATGGTACATCGACAGGCCAAAGTTGCTCGTAAGCTGTGATATGGCTATGGTATAATCTGCTGCTATCGGGAAATGGACCCTGTATACATGCTGTCCCATTGCCGCAATCTCAACAGTTTTAGCGTCTCCGGGAGCAAGGTCGGTGTACCAGGACTCATTTAACTCGCAGGATGACATGAAAATCGCTATAGCCAGTACCGCCGATTTCATGACCATTCCAGGTATTGACTTTTTCAATTGCTCCTCCTTCTGCGGGAAGCGGCAGCGCATTTTCCGCAAAATTGCATATCAGATTCGGCATATTAGCATGCCGGCATTTACCCGCAAGCGCTTTTTGGCCGTCTGCTCATTTTGCGTCTTTCAGGGCGACCGCGTGAGGGATTGACCGGAAGGCCGCAGGCCTGAAGGGAAAGCCCGGCCCGCCGACAGGCGGGACACGCCCAAAAATTGATGACTTTTTTCCGCAGAGGAATTATAATTGACATCTTCTGTTAAAAGTTTGAATGAGTAATGGTAATATTTTTTAAGAGGTTGCGGATGTCTCCGGTTATCGACTATACAAAATCTGTTTACATTAAAACCCTTGAGGCGGACAACAAGTACCGGGCCATTGAGGAGCTTGCCGGCGTCTTTGAGTGCTCTGATGTGTGCGAAAGCACCGAAAGCCTGATTGCTGCCCTGCGCGAGCGCGAAGAGATTATGAGCACCGGGATCGGGCTTGGCATTGCCATTCCGCACGCGAAGATCGACTGCATCAGGGAGATGGCCTTCGCGGTCGGGATTTCGCCCAGAGGCATCGACTTTGATTCGCTCGACGGCAACCCCGTTCACCTGATTATTCTTGTCGTTGCGGGTCAGGACCAGCACAAGGACTACCTGAGGCTCCTTTCCAATATCATGGCTATTCTGAAAAATGAAAGGGCCAAAGAAAAGATTATTTCGGCGTCATCGCCCGAGACGATTCTTGACATTTTCAGATCTGAGTCAGACAGGTTTTCCGGCCGCTGAAGCTCCGCCTTCGTTCCGACTATCACAGCCCTCCCGCGGCTTACTTAATTATGAGGATACAATGAAAGAAAGGGATTACAGCTTTAATGAAATTGAGACCAGATGGCAGAAGACATGGGATGAGACCCTTGCCTTCAAGTGCTCGCCGGACAGCAGGGAGAAGTACTATGTGCTTGAGATGTTCCCCTATCCGTCGGGCAAGCTCCACATGGGGCATGTGAGGAACTACACCATCGGCGATATTATCGCACGCTTTATGAGGATGAAGGGCAAAAACGTGTTTCACCCCATTGGATGGGACTCTTTCGGGATGCCTGCTGAGAACGCGGCCATTAAGAACAATATTCCGCCCGCGAAGTGGACGGCTGAAAACATTGAGCACATGAAAGTACAGCTCAAGCGGCTCGGTATTTCATATGACTGGGACAGGGAGGTAGCGACCTATAAACCCGAATACTACCGCTGGAACCAGTGGATATTCCTGAAGATGCTGGAAAGAGGACTGGTCTATAAAAAACGCTCTTCGGTCAACTGGTGCCCCGAGTGTCAGACTGTACTTGCCAACGAACAGGCTGAAAACGGCGTCTGCTGGCGCTGCGACTCCGAGGTCGTCCAGAAGGAGCTTGAGCAGTGGTTCTTCAAAATTACCGACTACGCCGAAAGGCTTCTTGACGGGCACTCGGAGCTTGAGGGCAGCTGGCCTGAGCAGGTCATCACCATGCAGAAGAACTGGATCGGCCGGTCAACCGGTCTTGAGATTGAGTTCAGGCTTGAGAACGGCTCGCCCTTTCCGGTTTACACGACAAGGCCCGACACGGTCTACGGTGTAACCTTTATGGTTGCCGCGCCCGAACATCCTGTCTTTAAAAACGTACAGGACCCGGCGGTCAGGGACTTCATTGAAAGGATAGGAAAGCAGAGTTCAAGCGAAAGGACCGATGAATCCAGAGAAAAGGAGGGGAGCGATTCGGGCATTAAGGTGATCAACCCCTTCACCGGAGAAAAGGTCCCCCTTTACGCGGGCAACTTCGTACTTATGGGCTACGGGACCGGCGCTATTATGAGCGTACCCGCGCACGACTCGCGCGACTTCGCCTTCGCGAAGAAATACGGCATTCCCGTCAAACTCGTTATAGACAATCCCGGCTCGCCGATTGACGTCAACACAATGGAGGACGCCTACTCTGAACCGGGAATCTGCGTCAACTCGGCCGGCTTTTCGGGCCTCGGAAACGAAGAGGCAAAGGACAAAATATCCGACTTTGCCGAGTCCGAAGGCTTCGGCAAGAGGCAGGTCAACTACCGCCTGCGCGACTGGGGCATCTCAAGGCAGCGCTACTGGGGCTGTCCGATTCCGATAATCTACTGCGAAAGCTGCGGGGCTGTCCCCGTTCCCGAAAGCGAGCTTCCGGTAGTACTGCCTACCGAAGTTGACTTTCACGGCGACTCAAGGTCTCCTTTAGGGCGGATGGACTCGTTCCTGCACGCAACCTGTCCGAAATGCGGAGCTGCCGCAAGACGTGAGACTGATACGATGGACACCTTTGTCGACTCTTCGTGGTACTACGCGCGCTATACATCGCCGGGCTGTGCTAACGCTCCGTTCGACAAAGACGAGGCCGCCTACTGGATGCCCGTTGACCAGTACATTGGCGGCATAGAGCACGCGGTTCTTCACCTGCTCTACGCGAGATTTTTCTCAATGGTGCTTCACGACCTGGGCCTTCTGAAGTCGAGCGAGCCATTCAAAAGACTGCTGACTCAGGGCATGGTAATCAAGGACGGCGCCAAGATGAGCAAGTCCAAAGGCAATGTCGTTGATCCCGACGAGATTATCGCCAGATACGGCGCCGATACCGCGAGGCTATTCATGCTGTTCGCCGCACCGCCGCAGAAGGACCTTGACTGGTCGGACAGGGGCGTTGAAGGCGCGTACAGGTTCATTAACCGCATCTGGAGATTTGTTAATAAATTCGCGGATGTGGCTGATTTCTCTTCTGAAGTGTCCGGAGAGCTGAACGGCACACTCCGTGATCTTCGCATTGAGCTTCACCGCTCGCTTAAGATTGTAACCGGCGATATTGAGGAAAGAATGCAGTATAACACGGCTATCGCGAGAATGATGGAGCTCACCAACGCGCTGTATCAGACCCCGGAGACCGAGTTTGAGAAACCGGAAGGACGCGCCCTTCTCGGAGAGGTCTTCTCCCTGTTCATTCCGATGCTCTATCCGTTCATTCCGCATGCCGCTGAGGAGCTGTGGGAAATGACCGGCCGCAGCGGCGGGCTCTCTTCGGTCAAGTGGCCTTCATACATCGAGGAGCTGACAGCAAGGGACGAGGTTGAGCTCGTCTTCCAGGTCAACGGCAAGATCCGCGCGAAGGTCCAGGCACCTTCCTCCATATCGAAGGATGAGATGGAGAAGATGGCCATGTCGAACGAGAAGGTGGCAGAGCTTACTGCCGGCAAAAGTGTCGTTAAGGTAATCGCCGTACCGGGCAAGCTTGTAAACGTTGTTGTTAAGTAAGGGGAGGATGTACACAATATGGCAACAGGCCTCACGGCCCGCGCCATGCCCTGCCAAACACTTTGCCCGGGCTGTTTCTTACACATTGCTTTGAGAAAACATCAGGGCCGAAGCTGCTTCGACCCTGAGGGTATGCTTCGGCTGGCTTTTACTTAACGCACATTCCGCCCGCGTACGAGCCAGGGTACGCGGTCTTGTCCCAGCCGTCCAGGTCAAACCACTCGCCGTTGAGCCAGTAACCGCAGTAAAACTGACTGTAAGGGCTCTGTCCAGGTTCATAGGAATCATTCATTATGCATACCTCACCGAGAACATAGACGTCACCGTCCTTAACACCAATTCCTGCCGGAGACACTTCCGCTCCCGGATACATGCTGTTATCAAGGGAATTCCATTCTTCGTTCTTCCAGTACCCTGGTTCCGGTATAGTCTGTTCATCTGTGGTATTATTACGCAACGAACCGGACATGTAGATATCATCACCAGAAATGAAGATATCTAAAACTGCAGAATTCACTCCTGCGCCTTCATCGTCTGAATTTATCAATGCTACCCACACCCCGTTCTTCCAGTAGCCAGCAAAAGTATTATTTGACTCGTCTGAACAGTAACCTCCCGCGTAAATATTGCCCTGAGAATCAACCGCAACGGCATATACGCTTGCCCCGTGCTGCTGACCGTAGGGATTACTCAGCAGGCTGATTGCCCTGCCATTTCCTGCCTCCCAGAGAGTAGCAACATTGACATCATTCATCTCCCTGTAACCGCCAAAAAACACCCTGTTTCCTAAGGCTGCCGCATCAAGCACTTTGCCCGGCGTAGACCACTCAACCTCGGTTTCTCCGTTTTTCCAATAAGCCGTGTTCTCGCCGAGCCTGCCTCCAAAGTATATGTTCCCATCTTCATCGGCAGCCGTGCAATATATCCATGATTCATGACTCTGATCTTGAAGGGTAGTACGTATCCCGTTTTTCCAGTATGCTGCTACATATCTATTAAAGTTGTTTATAGACATTTGACAATAACCGCCCACATAGACGTCTTCATTGCTGACAGCTATGCTGGTTGCCACGTTACAGGGATCGGGCAGTTCGAGGCTGTTTATTTCACCATTTATCCAGTACCTGGGAGATGTTGGAGCAAAAACATTTTGTGTGGGATTGGCTGTCATAAAAACCCCCTCCAGAGGCGGTCTGCTCTCATTTCCCGGGCTGTCTTCAACTTTGCTGTCATCACTTTCGCATGAGAACATTGCCATCGTCAGGCACACAGCAGCCAATTTGATATATATGCTTTTCATTGTGACCTCCATAATTGTTAAGTGTATGATTAACATTTTTTTTAACAAATTTTTTCTAAGATAACATGCGTTTCTTCCGCGTGAGTCAAGAAACAGCGGAAACAGGTTGGGCCAGCCTTAATCAAATATCTTGTCCATTAACGGTTAATCCGCGTAAACTGAAAATCCTTCAGTGAGATTCGCCCCGCATCATACCGCTTTCGACACTCGTCCCGCCATTACAGAGCATTTTTTTGTTTGACTTTATTTTTTACTGAATCGATAATAAGTGTTGATTCTCTCCGTTAGGCCTGAGCAGAGTTCAGCCACACTGATTATCAAACGACACAGATCAGAACTTATTTAAAGGCAAGGGATTTTATTTATGAAAAAAACAGCATTGTTCACGTTTTCGGTCCTCGTATTGTTCGCTTCATTGTCGCTTCAGCTTGCCGCGCAGGGGAGCCAGGATGCTTCAGAAGACTCAACACGGCAATCATCGGCAGATTATGTTAAGCCCTCAAAAGGAATCGCATTTAACTTCACATACCAGTTCCTGGATCTGGCAAAGGACAATTCGACAGGATGCAATCTCACTGTAAGCAATTCATATTTCGATTTTCTGCATTACAGCTTTACAATCGGATTTTTTGAGCATAACAAGATTGAATATGATTATTCTTATGAGTATGATCCTCCTTCCTCCGCATACACGAAATATGATTCACAGGCATTATACTGCCGGGCAAACGTTGGAACAAATATTGTGTTCACAGATAGAATTGTTATGACAACATTTATCTCTGCCGGGATATTTGACAATTATTCCTCTCTAGAAATGGAATACTATCAGCATGAAACATCTTCAGAGCATAATTTTACCTGTCTCCTGGTGGCAGGGATAAGAGGAAATATTAGAATGTATGACAATCTGTTTATTTCTGCTTCTGCAGAATATACTTTCTTCCCCAGAGTGGCTAACAACCCTCCAAGTGCTTTGCAAGACGAATATGATTCGGAAGGACTTAAGGGAAACATTTTCGTCGGTGTCGGTGCAGGCTATCTCCTGGCCCTGTAAGACAGCCCCGCGGCCCGACGTCTAATTGACTGCAGCCGGGCTGCATCGGGTTATCCCGCAGGTACAGATCCAGGCCGCAGTTTTTTTCTTGAATCTTTCTTATCTCTCTGATATACAATAAGAGCTATGAAGAAAAAGAGCCTGTTATACGCTATCCTTCTGTCTCTTCTGCTCGTTCTGTCTTTACTCTATTTTTTATCTCCGTTCTTCAGCCGCCCGGGTGACAAAAAAAAACCGACAGTTGCCTATATTGAGTTCAGCGGTTTCTATGAAATCGCCCGCGATCCGTCGGTTTTCTTCAAAGACCTGAGGGATTTCACCAGGGTAGCTGTTCAGTCCCTCGGAATGAACTTCATCAGCCATTCTATAGTGCCTGACACGGCCGCGATAAACGAATCACTTGTCGAATTCCTGATTGAAAACAGGCCTGACGCTGTAATCTTTGTTCCCTCATATCCGGGTACCACTATGCTTCTCGACGCCGTTGAAGCTCTTCGCATACCGGCAATAAACATCAACGGGCCGCTCTCGCAATTCGCCGGGAAGCCACGCCTCAAGTACCGATACTGGATTGGGCAGGTAATTCCCGATGAAGCTGATGCCGGCCGTCGCCTCGCCGATCGATTAATACAGGAGGCATTAACGAAAAGCAGCCTCCCGGTAATCTATTCTTTCCCGGGCACGAGTCTCAGAATCTACTCAACTTCCAGAACCTCGGGGTTCAACAGGGCCCTAAAGAAGTATCCCGACTTGAAACATATAAGCCTCAGCTATAATTTCTCACGCTTTGACAGGTCACGGAGTATTTTCAGTGATGAGTTTAAGCCGTCTCCCGGACAGATATCAGTCGTATGGTGCGACAGCGACATGGCCGCTCTCGGTGTTGTGTCAGCAGCCAGACAAATGGGGCTTGTCCCCGGTGAAAACATTATAACAGGCGGGGTTGACGCGATTTCAGAGGCTGTTTCGGCAGTCAGCGAGGGCTCAATGACCGCGACAGCGGGTGGGCATTTCACCGACGGGGCCGCGGCCGCTGTCCTGTTATATGACTTTCTGCACGGGAAAGACTTTCTCCCGCACAGCACCGAGTTCAAGACAAGAATGGCTGTAATTGACAGGGAAAACCTGAACAAGTACAGGAGGATCCTCGACCGCAAAAACTGGCCGAGAATAGACTTCAAAACCCTTTCCGTGCATGCCAATAAGGACCAAAAGTCCTATAACTTTTCCATTGAAAAGCTTGCCGACAGCCTTTTGTGAAGTCTGTCACAACACTTTCTGTCATATTTTTTATTTTATCCTGAAAAAGAGGAGAATATCCTTGACTATTATTTAGACTTAGCTAACTTTGTTCTTGTCGACTGTTGCTTCTCCTGATTATTTACTCTGCCGCCATGTGCGGCGGAGCATATTTTCAACAGGAACTTTCAGTCAATATATAATTTCGAGGTGTTACACTATGAAAAGAACAGCTGTAGTTTACGGTTCAACTACTGGAAATACAGAAAATGCCGCCAGAGAAATCGCTAATACTCTGGGACCTGACGCTTCTCTCTTCGACATAAGCAAGGCTGATCCCGGAATATGGGGTGAATATGACAACTTCATTCTCGGTACATCTACCTGGGGATACGGAGACATTCAGGATGACTGGGACTCTTTCCTTCCTGAGCTTTCAAAGCTCAACCTGAAGAATAAAACTGTCGCCTTATTCGGCCTTGGGGACGCATCATCTTATCCGGAGACTTTTGTTGACGCGATGGGGACTATTTATGAAACGCTGAGCGGGACATCAGCGAATGTTATAGGCAGCTGGTCCGATGAGGGCTACTCCTACAGCGACTCCAAAGCCGTCAAAGACGGTAAATTTGTCGGCCTTGCCCTTGACGAGGATAATGAAAGCGACAGGACTGCCGACAGAATCAGGGCCTGGCTTGAGTCAATCAGAGAAGACCTTTAAGGATTAACACTATGAAAGTTCTGGTACATCACATATATGAATACAAGAAAGGGCTTCGAAACCTTGTCCTGCACACACTCGACAAGAGCTTTCATGACGAAGCAGTCAGAAAGCTGGATAAAAACAACATAGATTTTATAGTGAGGTTTCTTGACGGACCCGGCATTAATATCTTTTTCGGCGCCAGAGAATGTGTAGAGGTAATCAAGAACTTCGGGGACAAGAAACTCTCCGAGTTTACTCCTGAAGAGGATTTCATT
This sequence comes from Spirochaetota bacterium, assembly GCA_963663865.1. Taxonomy (GTDB): domain Bacteria; phylum Spirochaetota; class UBA4802; order UBA4802; family UBA5550. Next base: position 759,052 of record OY760686.1, on the reverse strand, counting down.
CTTGGAACGATGCTGGGCTACAGTCGCCTTGAACAGTGCAAAAGATATCTTAACATGAAATCAAGGGAGCACGGTACCCTTAGCAGGCTTATCGGATAGCGGGTAGAGCCGCCCAAATTGGGCGGCTCTACCCGCTATCCGGATTATTTCACAGTGACTAATTCTCAGGACGTGGATGTACCATCGGCTCACTGGAACACAATGGCAGAATTAAAAGAACGGCAGGCTCCCTGGCATGAGAAAAGCGTCTTGCGCTGTGCAGCCAAATAGAAGCTTGCCCCGTACATTCACTGAAAAAAACGAAAACCCGCCTTAAAGCCCCAGTTTTTCACTACCGTAGGTATTCCAGAACGCCGCCTTTGCTTCACTGAACGATAACGGTGAAATGGTATCACCTAACTCAAAGAAATCCATACCGCCGTCAAATGCGCCCCATTCGGTAAGACCACTCCCGTTCGGATCGCCGTTTTTAGCGAAATTTACAAGATAAGAGGACATAGCCTCTCCCATATCATAATCCGCCTGTGTCCAATAATCAGACCTCTCACCGGAGAAATAGTTCAGAAAGTATGGAACATCCGATGTATGGAAGGCTCCGATAGTATCAGAGTTTTCACCCGGCATTACATGTGTGTAGTAATACAGATATGTTGAGCTGTTTCCTTTCAATGCTCTTGCCTTTGCCAAAAAGTACTGATCCGCAAGGAAGTTTTCCCTTGAAAGAGCTACGTATGACGCAAGCGCCTCATCGTCATCTGAAGCCGGGTAGGCGGAAAGACACTCATCAGCCAGATCCCCATAAACATTAGTTATCTTCTCGGTGTATTCCGCAATCGTCATTGCCGTCGGATCGGGCTGAAACCATGATGGGAATGCTCCAAAAAATATAATATCTTCAGCGGCCATCCCCGTCATAATTGGAACATCATTCTGGGTCCCTTCCTTATATGTTTCAAGGGTGTTTTTAGGAATCACAACACCGTCAACACATGGCTGACAGGACACCTGCGACATAAATGGGTTGGATAGAAGCGCTTTCAGTTCATCCGTTGTCATCGCTCTCATCTCTTCAAGCGTTTTACCGGCAAGGTCGGCAGCCGCTTCAGACTGAGTCTCAAGGCTTTCCAGCGTCGGCATAGCCGAGTTAATGTAATTGTAGCTAAGTACCACCGCCCGGTGGAACAGCCCGGCAGCCTTCGGAGAAATAATAAGACAGCTCACCGAACCTGCTCCGGCAGACTGTCCTACAATTGTCACATTCTCCGGATCTCCGCCGAACCTGGATATGTTATTCTTTACCCATTTCAGGGCCGCGACCATATCAAGGATTCCGTAGTTACCTGACACGTTTTCTTCTGATTCAGCTGACAGAAGCGGATGGGCAAGGAATCCATTAGCAGCGACTCGATAGTTAATGCTTACATACACGGCCCCTTTTTTTGCTATTTCCTGACCGCTGTAAACCTCACAGGATGAACCGCCGGCTGTGTATCCGCCCCCGTGAATATAAAATATTACCGGCCTTTCTCCGTCAGAGCTGACATTGTCGGTCCAGACATTTAAAGTCAGACATTCCCCTTCAGAATATCCAAGACTTGTATCGATGATAAACTCTGTTGTCCATGTATCATCCGATGACTGATCCGTCTGAATCGCGCTTGGACCAAACTCATCACACTCCTTCACTCCGTCCCATGCTACAACCGACTGAGGGGCCTTCCAACGCAGGTCCCCTGCCGGAGGGGCAGCATATGGAATTCCTTTGAAAGAAGTAACTGTGCCCTGGGCCATGCCCGAGACAAGTCCTCCATCAACCTCTATCTGAGATGCAAGCTTGAAGTCTTCTTCCTGGTTCTGCCCAGGATCAACCTCTTTGTCCGAGCTGTCATCGTCAGAACAGGCAGCGAAAAAAAGCATTGCGGCTGACAGTGGTACAACAAGCCATCGGCTTTTCTGATAAAACATACGATCCTCCAAATAATCCAGTTTTCATGCAACACCTTCCTGGCTGATGGTCCTGCCGGCAATTTATAGAGCAGATTCCGGACATGTTAATCCTTTGCCAGAATACGCAGGTTTATACCAGAACAGAGAAGTTGTTGCTTAATATTATTTATATAGCTTTATCAGCAGACAGAGTCTCCCCGTTTTCCTTTTCAAATCTATCGCCTCTTTCTTTATTTGTGATATCAGATATAGCAAATAGTCCATTTCCCAAACCGAAAGAGCTTCATTCACGGGCTATTAATTGAGAAGCCTCAGCGGATAGCACATTAACGAATTTTTATTGATATATATTTCGGGAAGTGCATTAATGAACCTTCATGAAGAATCCGCCGATAAGCATTTGGTTCTTATAATCTGAGGAGACAAGCAATGAGAAAAATATACGCTGCCGGAGCAGCTCTGGTAGTACTGCTTCTGACTCTGCTCATATCTTTCAGGGTTAAAATATACCTGACTGAGCAGAAGCTGATATCAACTCCCACAAAATTAAAAATTGCCTATGTGGACATTAGGGGCCTTGTCACAGACCGGAGAGACCAGTCTGTTTATTTTAAGCGTTTTCTCGACATAACAGCAAAAGCTGTCAGAGGGCTTGAATCAGAAATGCTGGTCTGTTCACTGCCTTTCGGAAAATCTGAAGCGATAAAAATTTTCAGGGATTTTCTGGAACAGTCCAAACCGGATGGGATTCTGATGATTCCGTTTATGCCTTTCACCTCTGAACTTCTGAGCATCAGCGGCAGCCGCAATATTCCCTGCGTCACTATTAATGGACGTGCTCCGGAAAACTGCGGGACCCCTCTTGAAAAACACCGCCTATGGATAGCTGAAGTCTACTCAGACGAACAAAAGGGAGGATTCAGCCTCGCGAAAGCCCTTATCGAAAAGGCCCTCGAACCAGGCAATCGCGGCGAGCTGCACATCCTCGCTTTTTCAGGCCCGGAGGACTTCGAATTCGCGTCAAAGCGGCTGAAAGGACTCAGACAGGCACTGAACCTCTATCCGAACATAAAACTTGACCAGGTTGTGACATCAGACTATACTTTTGAGAACTCCGCGGCAAAGTTCAGGTACCTGAAAAAGGCGAGATTTCCGGAAGCCTCAATAGTATGGTGCGACAGCGATACGGCCGCGCTTGGTGTACTTGATGCCGCTCAAAAAATGGGCCATTCCAGCATTATAACCGGAGGTTTCGACTGGATTGAAGATGCTGTTCAGTCTATAAGCATGGGCCAAATGACCGCGAGCGCCGGCGGACAGCTTGCCAACGGAGCCTGGGCCGCTGTTCTTATCGTTGATTATCTCAACGGCATAAAGCCTGACAGGCCGACCTACATCACCGAGATGTCAGTGCTGGACAAAAGCAAAGCGCTTCGCCTTCTTGAGCAGGCTAAAGCCGGCAGCACATCGTCCGAGAAGTTCAGGTCTTTTTCAAAGCACTACAATAAAGGTTTATCAGTCTACAACTTCACCGCCTCTGAGCTGATAAAATAGTCCAGGGATAAGGCTCTATGAGATTTCGGACAATATGTCATTTCAGGAATAATCACAGGATTATTCTGTTTCACACTTCCATTAGTGTGTTGATTATACTCACGACCGTATTACTGCTTAAGAACAGCAGCTTCATACTTCAAGACAGCCTGGCAGCCCGGGCAGAAAGATTTTCGGGCATCATAAAGGCAGCTATTGCCGCAGGGCCGTCAGCAGGTGAATCCTTGAGCCTCAAGGGAATTATTGACGCCCACTCGCACATTGAAGAAGTAAGCATTGAAGACACTTCAGGTCTGATTAACTTTAATCACAAGTCACGTTACGCTGGAAACAAATCAGCAAAAGTCAAGAGCTCCTTCGCATCCGGATTCATAGAAGGCTCAGTTATTGTCAAAGCAGGGAATTATCCTGAACTGCAGCAGGCGGAGGTTTCTGCGGATATAATTGCAGCTGTTGTTTCCCCTCATGTCTGGAACTACAACACTTCTGCGATGTCCTCTCTACTTGATGCATTTTTTGAATACTACCAGCTCTCCTATCTTGTATTATCTGACTCGCGCGGAAAAACACTCTTCGTAAAAGGACAGCATCCTGCGGCTTCTTCAGCTCAAGCCCGGCACGATATAGCAAAGGACGGCCAAAAGATAGCTTCCATTCATCTGGCGCTCAGGGAAGCCGGAGCTTTGGAAGAAAATTCGTTCTTCGTCCCTTTTATAGTTTCAGCTTCCACTACAGCTCTTGTTTTGCTTAATCTGCTTTTATACCTTGTATTAAAAAGATTAATACCAGCAAAAGCATCATCACAGCATATCCCGGACAACATTCTCGAAAAAATCAGGCTTGTTGAGGAATATATCAACTCCAATTTTACGGAAGAGATGCCTGCAGACAGGCTGACGGGGATAGCAGGGTTAAACAGGGACGCGATAGGACGTTACTTTCATCTGTACACGGGAGTCAAGCTGACCAATTATATTAATCGCCTCAGGGCAGCAAAAGCTCTTGAAATGATAAAAACCAGCGACCTGAACATTCTTGAAATTGCCTTGAGGTGCGGCTTCAACAGCCCGGGGACCTTCAACCGGGTTTTCAAGGCGATTTACAAGAAAACACCCGCCTCTTTCAGAGCGTAGAACCTACTTCTTTCGCTGTGTTTTCATCGGGTAGAAATTACTGTTCTCCGGATCGTCAACCGAATTTACAAGTATTCCCTCCCTTTCTCCCTCGTCATATACAGCTCTGTTAACACCGCTGTCTGAAGTTGCCGCATAAACGATGCAGGCACCCTTGAGGTCACCATCCTTATAAGGGCGCCTTACCATTACAAGGCTCTTGCCATGACGCCCGGCCAGGTCTTCGAATGAATGGATAAATTCTGAGGATATGGCCCTTACCGCGGCGCCGGACTCAAGTAACTCCGCCGCTTTTCTGCAGCCGGCCCGGCCCCCGCCAATAACCACTGCGATTTTACCTTCAAGCTTCAGCATTACTGGATAACTGAGGTTCATTACCGAGGGGTCCTCCCGCTTTATAAAAAACCGGATTACCGGTACATTGTTCCGCATTAAAAAACAAACATATCCTTGCCCAACCCGCATCAGATAATTCTACATTAGAACCAGGTGAAAGTCAATATTTTTGAGTGGGATTTTAAATGTATTGAGAAGCAGTGAAAGTATTTTGAAAAATACAGAACCCTCTACCCTCTGCAAACCTGGTTCTTGCCCGCACCCTTCGCCCGGTACAGCGCGGCATCGGCCCTTTTGATCAGCGAATCGATGGTGTCCCGCCCTTCAAGGAATTCCGCGATCCCTATGCTGACGGTAAAAGTCAGCTCCTTCTTCCCATAGGCGGTCTTCATCTCTTCAACTGCCCTGCATATTCTGCAGGCCGTTATTTCAGCGCCGCCGATGTCAGTCTCGGGGAGCAGGACAGCGAACTCTTCCCCTCCAAGCCGCCCGACAGTATCTATCCCCCTGAGCAACTCGGTTATCTTTTTTGTGAAAGCAAGCAGTATGTAGTCACCCGCCGAATGACCGTGTGTATCATTAATCACCTTAAAAGAATCGATATCAATCATGGCAACAGAAAGAGGAACGCTGCTTCTTCTGCTCCGTTCGATTTCGTTGGCGGCAATTTCATAAAAACGTCTCAGATTTATAATGCCTGTAAGACTGTCTGTAATACTCTGAATTCTGTATTTGTTAAAGATATCGGCGACCCCGAATGTAAGAGTCATCACCATTAGAATAATGCCTATTTCCTTGGAGTAAAGGGTTACCACGTTAACCGGCAAAACTCCGAACCCCCTTAACGCAAAAACTGTTATAGCGAGTAGAAAGATTATCATTGCGGCTAAAAAGTACCTTCCCGGTCTTTCTCTTTTTATTGTAGCGCTAATTCCCGCCATCAGGTTGGGAACAAGGCATACAATACCATACCCGGCAAAAAGCTTCAAAGCAGTCGAAATATCAATAATCAGAGCCGCGGTATTAATCACAACGCCAGCTGTTATAATTGCCGCGAAAGCCCACCTGAAACAGCTGCTTGCTTTTTTTAAATTCAGAAAGTTATATACAAAAGCAGATATCGCCATCAACCCTGCGGTTCCGGAAGCTATGTATAAAGAAAACTTCCACGTAGTTGAATCAGGCATCAGGTATTCAAATATTATGCCTTCCTGAAGACCGGAAAACACACCTGCCGAAATAATAAACACCGCGAAAAACAGATAGCTCTTCAAATGATGATTCAGCGATATTACTGTGATAAAAAAAGCCAGCATAAGAAGAATCCCGTAATAGGCGCCGTATAACATGTTGTAACGGTTCTTTTCAGTTACGAACTCTTTAACGGACCAGAGCTTGAGAGGGAACCGCATTGTACCACGGGTCTCAAGTTTCATATAGAGATCCGCCGGAGCGGAAAATTCCTTCATAATTCTGAAAATAGGTGTTTTATGGGGATAATGTCGTTTGCTGTAAGGGATGCTATCGCCGATGTACTGTGAATCAACGACCTTTCCCTTTCTGACCGTAAACAGCTCAACAGAGTCAACAAGCGGGTACTGAAGTTCAAGGAAGCTGACTCCGCTCTCCTCAACTCCAGCGTCAAGACTGACATGTATCCAGAACACGTCAGTGGTAAAACCGTAATTATCTTTATCAGCATCCGCAAAGCGGATTACCCCCTTTTTACACCGTTCGAGGATATCCTCTATGCTGAGTTTTTTATCTGAAGTCCGGAAAATCTTAACCGGTTCCGGGGATAATTCACCGTTTTTTTCTGAAACAACAAGCCCGGTTTTACTTGAGAGCCTGACTCCTGTAATCAGAACAGAAACGATGATAATCCCCAGGACTACTGCCTGGATTTTTATTTTCTTTTTCATGTGTAAATACTATTACAGTAACCGTCTGTAAACATGGAGAAGCCCTGAAAAATGCATTTGCACTAATCAGCGGCAGAATCCAATCTAAAACAAATCTTATATATAGCTCTGTTGAAGCAAGTATTATTTGTAACAAGAACCAGGCCCGTCCGCAACCATATGGACGGGTTGGACCCGAAAAATCCATTAACAGCTCCAACTTTATTCCAGAGTACGCCAGGCTAATTAACCTCCTAACCTACAGGGCCCTCTCTTCTGTACGCAGACGGAGTCAGTCCAGTAAACTTTTTAAATGCGGAGTTGAATGTCTGCTTTGTGTTGAATCCGCTGTGCATGGCTATTGAAAGGATGTTAGCTTCTCTTCCTGATTCAGCAAGCAGCCTTTCAGCCTCTCTTACTCTGTAAGAATTGATATAGTCGTTAAAGCTTTTCTTTACATACCTGTTCAGCAGCTCTGAGAACTGATGTCTCTTAAGCCCAACTGCAGCGGCAAGCTCATCAATTGTGACATCCGGATCAAGAAAGGGTCTCTTTTCCGCCATGAATCGCTCAAGCGCGTTTATGAATATCGCGGCGTCCTCATCAGAAAAATAAAGCCTGGTAGTGGTTCCGCTCCCTCTGTATCGCGTGATAACCGGCTCCATAAACAGCCTGTAACTCATATAGAAGATTATGGAAGCCGATGTAAACAGTATAACAATAAAGTTATACGGCATAAATTTCTGGATAATGACCGTTGCAAGCATAGCTGAACGTACAGCATAGACTACAAGAAGAAGGGTTGTAAATTCTACCAGCCTCTGGAGATCAGGCGTCAGATTCTGCTGACGCTCAGTATCTTTCCTGCATGTGCTTTCGCCGATAATCCTTCTGCTGATAATAAAGTAGAAGAACATTTGAATGTGATGCGCTATCACTATGACGTCCAGCCTGTAATCAATGATATGAGGGAGCGTCGTAATATAGTAAAGCTTATCGTCACCACTTTGAAAGTAAAAGGGAAAATAAACAAGAACCGCAATTAGCGGAAGGAGAAAGTGGGGAATCATTTGCAAGCCGATCCGGTTTTGCCTGCCTGTTAACCTTCTGGCATGAAAGTATAAGAACGGGCCAATAAGAAATGAAACGGGAATCTCGGTAAAAATCAGATGAGGCGCATAGAACTTCAGCCCGGAATAATCCCTGACAAAGTTTGTATTGGCATACGTAAACGTGAGGACAAAAAGCGCCAGGAAAAAATTTCTTTTTTCTCGCCTGTCCGCCCTGAAAAACATCAGTAAAAAGAGAAATAAACCCTGTATAATTGTTATCAATCCAAATATCGAAAAAAAATCAAGCCTGATATCCATGTGGCCCCATTATCCCTCTTTTATACCATGTTTAGCAATTTGATTGCGGCCTTTACAGGTATTCTATTTCTTTAAATCTTTCTTCAGTTTTTCATAGCATTCTGGACAAACACCATGGCTGAATTGGGCCTCAGAATGACTGCTTATATAGGATTCCATAATCTCCCAGGCCCCCCTGTCGTTGCGGATTTTTTTGCAATAACTGCAGATAGGGATAATTCCCCGCAAGGTATTAATCTCGTCCAGAGCTTTTTCAAGTTTTTCAATATATCTGGCTTTTGTTTTTTCACTTGCCATTAGCCTCGAAAACAGATTTTCATAAGGGAAGTGCAGTGTTGAAACAATTACAGCTCTATAAATAAGATAATAAGACAGAATCTTCAGCAGATGACCTGCGGTATTTGATATCCCGTAAGTACTCACATACAGGGTAAAACATATTTCACTGATTACTGTCAATACCAGTGAAATGGATATCAATAAATAAACATACCTTTCTAACTGCCTGCGCCTTGCATACAAAAAAATCCAGGCGACAGCAAGCATCACAACAATGGCATATTCAGCGGCAATTTTAAAGGATGTCAAACCGATTCCATCAATGTAACAATCAGGGAAAACAGGCCATACAAAGATTGAGCTGAAAAGTATTAACGCTCCGAGCAGATACAATGATAGAACTGACCGATATCTTAATTTTCGCGTAAAGAAAACAGGCGCCAGGACAAACGATATTGCTTCAAAAAACCTTGCTCCTATCCAGAGTTGAGTGGGGATATTGGGGCCGTAACCAGGAACAATATTCATCCCCTGATAGAATAATGTATGAGCAAAATCAATAATACCGACAAAGAAAAATCCAATACCCAGAAACAGAAGATATCTGTTGTCAGCAAAACTCCTCGTATTCAAGCTGAAAATAAATATAGCAAAAGCGATTATTATACTGAAAAACTCAGCAATGGTGTGAAACAACAAATAATTATAAAGGGATACAGGAGACAAGAGGAGAACGGAAAACACGGCTATTAACGTCCGGGCGATCTTCCGGAAATGCACCATCAACGCACTCTTTACACCCTCAGGCATTTGCTGAAAACATCCTCCATCATAAGTATAGCGATAATATGATTAATAAATATTTAAATGTCCATTGATTAATTTATATGATCCAATGACAGTCAATTGAAACCACTCAAGAAAGGCATATAAATGATTTAACAGGAATCTATCCCCGCTGAAACCGGCGGGGATTTTTAATATACTATTTTGAAATTGACATTACACCTCTTTATAGGCACAAAGCGGGCATTATTTGCTACAAATTTTTCTAAATATTGTTTGACAGTAACGGATTACTGTTTTTTTTGATAAGGATAAACTATTATAACAGGCAGGACTCTTTCATGGGAAAAATCCTGGATTCGTTTATCGGCCAGAAAGTCGGGAAAACCCGGGTGGTCAGAATATCCCTGAAGATCGTCGTTGTTTTCCTTCTTTTTATTCTGGTCTCTAACCTATCTTCAAATTATATCAACCTCATCCTCAACAGGAAAGAGCTCATTACACAGACCCGCAAGATGCTCTCCAAAGATCTGAAGGACATCTACAACTACTGCAACAACCAGTATGAAATATATCAGTTCAGTGAAAACCTTGAGGAATCCGTCGCGGCCATTGAAAAGATGGGGGCCATGGAGCTCCCCGGCAAGAGATCAGTCCTACTCGGTGTTAAGAATGACGGAGACCTTCTCTTTCAGGCATCGGGCGGAGGACGACTCGAAAACTTTACTGACAGGGAAACCCTGAAAGGTCTTGTCGCTAAAAACGAGAGCGGTACCAGCGAAGGCCCGGTGACCTTTGATATTAATTCAGAGGAGTATTTCGGCTTCTACAAGTACAGCGACAAGTGGGGCGTGTTCATTGTTCTCGCGGAAGAGTACAACGATTTTTACAGCAACTCCCGAAGGATATTCCGCGATGTAAGCATAATAATCTTCATTATAAGCATTCTCAGCGCGATTATCGGGATATTCGCCCTCAGAAGAATTCTCAGATACATTACGATAATATCATCGCAGATCATGGAGATGGTAAAGTCACAGCAGTTAGGTATTGTCAAGCTGGATGGAGCTCCAAACGACGAGATCACCTATCTCGGAATGGCATTCAACTCACTGTCAAATACCATCAACACGCTGCTGACAATATTTAGAAAGTTTGTTAACAAGGATATCGCCATAAAGGCCTACAAGGAAATGCAGATCCGGCTCGAAGGCTCTGAGAAAGAACTTTCCATATTGTTTACAGACATAAAGAGCTTTACGTACATAACCGAAACGCTCGGTTCTGACATCATAAAGCTCCTCAACCTTCATTACAACAATGCCATCAACGAGATAATGAAACATGACGGAATCATAGGTTCAATTATCGGAGACGCGCTTCTCGCGGTTTTCGGGGCCATCGAAGAAGAGGGAACAGAGAACAAGTCAATGGCTGCCATATTGACCGCTTACCGTCTGCAGCAGGTCGCGGCGTCGCTCCGCAAGGAGATGACCGAGAAGAAAGCTGATATTGAAGCGACCAGGGGCAGGCTGACCGCAGCTGAAAACAGAATATACAAGGCCGTGCTTCTCAAGATTGGAGTCGGTATTGACGGCGGGAATGTGTTCTACGGAAACATCGGCTCACATGAGCGAATGACCAATACAGTAATCGGCGACAATGTAAACTCCGCTTCAAGGCTCGAAGGCCTTACTCGCGTTTATAATGTCCCAATCATCTGTTCGGAATTCATTAAAGACGATATTGAGAAGAATGTACCCGATCACGGCATAACATTCCTTGAGCTGGACATGGTCCAGGTAAAGGGCAAAACAAAGGGCCGCAGGATATACTGGCCGATGATACCCAGATACCTGAAAAATGACAAGCTGAACGACATCGAGATATACAGCGATGCACTCGAAAAGTACTACGCAGGAGAATGGAAAGCGGCTGTAAGTCTCTTTAGAAAATGCTCTCTTCCTCCCGCTGCGGAGTTCATTTCAAGAATAAAAGACGGAGTCGCTCCTAAGAACTGGAAAGGCATATGGGAAATGAAGACAAAATAAGCAAGAAACAGCTTCCGGCAGTGAAGTCCCACTTTCTTCCGGAAGAGTTTTCCGACGTTGAAAGCAAAACCGGATACTCCCTTGAAAGAGAGTTCGGGAAAACGTCAAAAAACCGAAACTACAAACTCTACCTTTTGGTTTGCGGATTCCTGATAATACTATCAGGTGTCACCCTGCTTGTCACAAGGCATGTTGAAAAAGGATATCAAGCCAATGACCTGGAGTTCGCCTCAATTACGGACCTCAACCTTCAGGAGCTTCTGAGCAAAGCGAAGCAGAATGAGAAGAAGCTTGCCAGGGCCAGAGAGGAGCTCAAAGAGCTCAACACAGCCATGGAAAGGGCCCTGGCTTCAGCGGGAAACGCCTCGAAAAAGCAGGCAGTTATGAATAAATACAATCCGCTGATATCTGCGAAGAAAGCCGAGGTGTCAAAATACCAGTCTGATGTTGACAGCTACGATCTGAGACTCCGTGAGAACATCCGCAAGGCCGAGGCAATAGTCAACAACTACAAAAAGCTCCACGAGCTGCAGATGTCTTCACAGAAGAAGTACTATGAACAGAGAATAAATGAAACAATACTCAAATACAATCCCTGGTTCAGCAACCCGGCCCTGACATCGATACTCCGTGAACGCTTCAGCTCCGATACTAAGTTCAGCGGTCAACCTGAGACCTTCGACAGGACAATGCTCGCGGAAGGCCTTATCAGTCAGAGAGAATATCAGGAGCTCAAACGCCTTACGGAAAACAGGGCCCGACTTGTTTCCCGAATAAGAGAGATACCCTACATCAATTCAGCAGGGGCCGGCATAAGAAAGCTTGATGAGATCGACAGCATCATCCTTAACAAATATGAGACATTGCGTCAGAAGATGCTTAATGCCATTAAATACAAAAGTGCGTCGCTCAACAGCTACAACTACGCTCTGGACAGCTTCACCCGAATCAAGCCAGAAAACGGTTATATTATAGACGCCAGAAGCACATCGTCAATTTCACTATTTGTGAATCCCATATACAGGGCCGCCTCAGGCGATACGGCTTCTGTTTTCAGAAACGACGATGAAATAATCGCAACAATAAAGCTGTTCCATGACGGAAAGGGCCTTAAAGCAAAAACAGTAAATATAAATCCGGGCAAATCGATTCAGCCCATGGATAAAATACTTCTTCACAAGATGAAGAGCAGAAACCAAACGGGAGAATAGCATGTTCTCAAGAATAATAATATTCACACTGATTTTAAGCGCTCCGCTTTCAGCCTTCGCGTTTGACTGGGCCCGATTCAACCTGAAACCCGCGGGCGCTTCGGATGAAAGCAAGAGTTTCGATGAGTTGGCTCAGGAAACCATCGCAAAACTGACCGACGAGAAGGGAAGAACATTGACTCTCCGCTACAAAGGTGAAGTCACTGAAGAAACAGCCAGGTCCGTATCCATATTGTTTGAAAAGCTATACGCCTTTAAGTCAATCAAGGCCTCGACACTCAACTTCAGGGTCTCGGGAAATATCATTGATGTGATACTCATCCCCGAGTCATTCGAGGGCATAACAGAGCCGACTTCAGATTATATGCCGGCAGGGATGCTCTTCCAGCAAAGCGACTCTCTGGAGTACAACTTCCGCATCATGAAGGACGGTATTTTTGTCAGAGTAAACGGAGTATTCATTGATGAAAATGAGCTCACTGGAAAACTTAAAGATGCTTATAACCATCCACGTGACTATATGCGAAAACGCGATCCCGAATACTTTTTGCGCAAACTTGATGAGCTTGAAAGTTCCTATGCCAGGCTGAAACACGAAAATGAAAAGCTACGCTACGCGGTCATGACACTCCACAACGAAGGCTTTCTCTGGGGCGTTTACCCGATCGACAAAAAGGCGATTGATGAAGTAATCTCGTTAAAGAAAAGCGACCCGTCGCTTAAAAAGGAACAGCTGGCCAAAGCCCTGAAAGAAAAGGGTTACGAAATAGGCGAGGATGAGATATTTCTGATCCTTTCTGTTTACTTTAACGAATTCAAATAGACGAGTACTGCCTACTTGCCGCGCATGTAGACAGTTCCCACAAAGTTTTTGGATGGCGGATTTTTAATGAGTCCGGCTGCCCGTTTAAGCATTATCTCAAGCGGTCTGTCGGACGATTCCCGTCCCCGTATTCCAGAAAGAATTCTATAGCAGCCCTCCCAGTCACGGTTATAGTAAGCTTCCATCGCCTCATTGAATCCGTCAATAAAGGCCTGATGCTGCGGAGAAAGACCGCCTTTATATCCAACCAGTTCATATATCTTAACCCCGGTCGACTTTCCTTTGACAACCACCCTGTCAAGCGTTCTGAATACAAAGAATTCCTCCGTCAGGGACTTTGTTGACTCACTGACCAGGATGGAAGTTCCGTAATACTTGTTCAACCCTTCAATTCGCGATGCGCAATTCACAGTATCGCCCAGGGCCGTGTATGACATCCGCCTTTCAAAACCGAAATTGCCCACGATGGCCTCGCCGGTATTGATGCCGATTCTGGTAATGAACGGGATGTCTGTTGCACTTCCGTTGAACTGCGCGAGAAAGGACTGACATTCAAGGGCCGCCCTGCAGGCAAGATAGGCGTGCTGGCTTTCCTCCATTGGAGCGCCCCAGAAGCACATTATCGCGTCGCCGACATATTTATCCACCGTACCGTTGCACATCTGGAGTATATTCGTCATGTTGCCCAGATAAGCGCTCATTCTGTCAGAAAGATTTTCAGGCCCAAGTTTTTCGGATATTGAAGTGAAATCCGCAATATCGGTAAAAAACAGGGTAAGCATCTTCCTCTCTGCACCCAGAACGGCCTCCGAAGACTGCTGCATCAGCTGATCGACGAGGTCTGTCGGGACATATTTGCCGAACGACTTGAGTCCCTTCTTCATATTGTCGAGCGATTCGTTTATTACTGAAATCTCCAGACAGCGGCAGTCAAGATTAAGCTTCCCGTCAAAATCCAGTGACTTGATTTTACCCATGTCCTTCGATATCTCTATGATGGGGGACACAACAAGCCTTGCAAGAATTCTGTTCATAATGTAAATAAACAGTCCGAGGATAACGACTATCGCCGCTGTAATCTGCATTAGCGCAATTATTGCGGGCCGATATATCTCCATACGGTTCACAGATGAAACGATATAAAACGATGTTTCAGCGCTTTTTCTTACAGCTCCAATTCTGTCTTTCGCTGAAAAGATGATAGAAGATGCATCCTGGGCTTTTCTGAGTGCCGGAAAATCAAAGGCTCTGTCCTTATACCTGCCGTTACCCGTTATCAGGACCCTGCCCTCATCCGACAGAATCATATTAACAGTCGAACTGAACAGACCGCTTTCTTCAAATACAATGTCAACAATGTCCTTCAGCGACACGTCCACTGCGAGAACTCCGACAATGCGCCCATCGTTATAGAGCGGCAGCGATACAGTAGAGACCTGCTCTCCCGTCGCAGCATCGCTATAAGGCTCGCTGACATGAAGATGCCCTTTCTTTTCCGCCCCGGTGAACCAGTCCCGCTTTCGGGCATCGTATCCCTTAGGCGACGGGTAGTTTATCGCCTGAGGACGGTCCTTCCTCCCGTAATAGACAAACATAAAACCGTAGGCGGAGCGAACAGCTTCAAGCCTGCCGGTAATTAGTTTTACGTCCCCTTCGCTCAGCCTTTCTCTGTAAAGGAGCCGGTTTCCGGACAGGTATTCAATGCTCTGCCTGATTTTGCTGAAATAGTCGTTTACCTTAGTAGTGACAAGGTCTGTCTCAAGAACAACCGCCTGCCTGACCTGCGCTTTCAAATTCCCGATAGTATTATTCGCAATAATTAGAAAAAATGCCGCTCCGATCATGATACCAAAGACAATGAAAAGAAAGAACAGACTTACACGAATAGACCTGTTCTTCCACTTGAAATTCATCAGCTTCATAGTCTGCTCCGCTTCATTGCCCGGCACCGGCAGGATATCAGCGGCAATGAGTATATATTAATGTATCTATATACTAATTTTTACAAACGATATAAATCCAGTCAAATCTTAAATCGTCAGCCGTATTAATATTTTGTACACAATTCATGCCATCGCACCAGCCCTGAATTTACGGGTTCTAGTCCGTCACCTGCTTATATGATTTTTATTAGCTTTATTATATGGGGGGATATGAACACAAGGAATCACTGAGCTGTCATTGTCAGCTACATAAACTCAGGTGATAAGTTGTTTTAGAACGAAACAAAATATATTAATGCCGGCGAACATGCCCCGTGGAAAAGCAGCAATTCGCGAAAGCGGCCGCCCTGTCGGGACAGCCGCCTTACACAATTCAACACCTGCATTATATTAAGAAAAAGAGAAATTGTCAGTAAGTCAGGCCGTATCCCCTTTTATAGCGTGGATCATTATCATCGTCTGAGAGATCTTCGTACTGGATTTCAATGGCCTTATTGGACCTTGATATAGCAAAAGGAAGCCCGGCGGTAAATTCAGCGCCGTTTGCCTTGAAGCATACATCAAGAAGCGCTTCGTCAGATGAGCCGAAGTCTCCTATTATAGCATCAGCCTCTGGAAGTATCTCTTCAACAATCCAGGCCTTGCTGAATGTCAGGACAACAACCAGCTTAGTCGAGCTTCCAGCCGCCTCTATGGCGTCTCTTGCCGCGTAAACCCGGCCGATAGTGCTGTCGTAGTTCGATGAAACCTCAGCGTTGGGATAAACCGTACCGTCCCTGTCAGTAAACGATACACCGCTCACACCGTAATCACTGTCAGCCTCTTCGTCGAAGAACTTCAACGACCCGCTTGAAGGATAATAGTACTGATTTCCGTCACGGCCAGGATACCATGAATATGAAGGCCCGGTTATCCTAATTATTGCCACATCGGCTTCTTCAACATTCGTAACAAGCGTCGCTCCAAGCATATCCTCAACCTGATCGATAATGTTCGCACTTGTTCCGTCCTGGACAATCCCTTTAAAGTAAATCTTCTGACCAGTCTGAGCCGGGAGAACCGGAGAGTCATAAGTACCGTTCTCAAGCAGGACGAAGGATTTTCGCATTACATCAAGGGCAGTCGTCCAGTGCTCGGAGCTTCTGGCGATGAATACAGTGTCCGACTCGGGTGTAACCGGATACGGGTCTTCGAAAAGCCCGGCCGCGAACATGGCTTTGAATATACGTTCCACCGAAAGGTTTATCCTCTCCTCTGTCAAATCGCCCAGCGCAAGGGCCTCCATTACATTAGAGGCAAAGACGGCGTTTCCAAGCTGGTCCATCCCGGCATTCATTGACTTGGCAACTCTCTGAGTAACGCTCATTCCCTCTGTTCCGAAACCAGACTCACTATTGTATATTCCCCAATCCGCGGTGAAGAAACCGGTAAAACCGAGCTCTCCTCTCGCGACATCGGTCAGCAGCTCCCTGCTGAAACCTGCTGAGACCTCTTCATCGGTCTGCCCTTCAAGTATAGGGTAGCACGGCATACACGCCGCAGCGTTTGCCTTTCTGAAAGCCGCCTCAAATGGTATTTTATGCGCATCAAAGTTATCGCCGGGAAATACGGCCCGGTTCCCCATGAAATAGTGTCCATCATAGCCGTCCTGGCTTGCTCCGTATCCCACGAAGTGCTTAACGCAGGTGATAACGCCTCCTGGAACAAGTCGGTCACCGCCCTGAAGCCCCTTTATGAACTCCACGCCGTGAATGGCTGTCAGGTCAAAGCTTGAGCCGAAGGACTCCCTGACCCTTCCCCACCTCGGCTCTGTAGCCACGTCAAGTGTAGGATAGAGCGACATATTGATACCGACAGCTCTGTACTCCTCTCTGATTATCTCAGCGTATTTCCGTGTAGTCTCAGGATCGTTCATAGCCGAAAAAGCAAGATGCGTCGGCCAGAGGGAAAAATATGTTCCCTGAGTATAATAATAAGCTCCACCATGTGACTGGTCAGCGCTCACAATGTATGGGATTCCCCAGGGAAGGCTTTGACACAGCTGCTGAATATTTGAATGATACTTCGCGACATTCGTAACCTTTCCGCTCATCCGTATCAGGCCGTATCTGAGATTATCCTGCGTGATCGATATGTAGTCGGCATCAGTCTCCGAGAGACTTCCGTCGGCAGTAACCGCCGAGTGCCCCGGAGAACTCAGCATTCCCAGCTTCATGGGCAAATCGAGCCTCGCTACAAGGTCCGCGGCACGATCAGCCGGTGAAAGCCTCCAGTCCTCATATGGCTGCAGTTCACCGTCGCCGCTGGCATCGTTAAACGTAAGCCCGTCGTCTGTTATTGGCGTGTGCACACGGTTCTGAATGGCCGGCGGGTTGCTTTCCTCGTAAACAGGTGACACGTAAGGGTCATAATCCGCTGTATCGTCAACATCATCCGATGACTGGTAATAGTTCTTCGTTACCTCATCTCCACAGGCAAAAAAGCTAAATGCTGAGAAAAGGGCAACAAACAGCGTTAATGGAATTTTTCTCATAAAATCCATCCTCCTAAATTTGTTTGAATGTTATTCTGAACTGAGAGAGTATTTCGGGAATCAAACGGAAAGAGCGATTTGAGTCAACCTCTCATCCGAGTGAATTCCTCCAAAACACGGCCTCTAATCCGAATGATCAGAGGCTTCTGTACCTCTGATTGAGCCCTTTATATACGGAGCTTTGAGCTGTTTACAAATGATAGTATTGCAGGCAAGTTTTCCATTATAATGAAATTCTTGCGCAAGATATTTACCGTTCTCAATAACGAGATAAGAATATTATTGTTTGACATGAGATTCTCAACTGCTATTATCCTGTGCTCATCAGGACTGGCGAATCCATGTTCAAGACAATCTCTCGTGAAAAACTCTAACCTCTTGAGTTTTCCAGGGTTGCCGCATCTCCCGGCATTGACGGGGGGCTGTTCTGTGCTTTAAAGCCGTCCCGCCGAGTTTTCTAAAATATCGAAGAGGGGAATGTGAATTGACATCGTTGACAGGGTGTTTTAGAAGTATGGGAATATGAGAAATAGCCGTAGAATAGTAGCCGCTTTATTATCCGTTTCTGTTTTTCTGGCTGCTGCCTGTAAAAAAGCCCCGGAAGGAGAAAAGGACCATGCTAATACCGGGAACGGTCGCTTCAGGGTACTGCTGATGGTCAGCAGTCTGTCAAGGATGAACCCCCTGGGGCCGTTCTTTACTTACAAACTCATAGACTACACCAAAACAGCCGCATCCGCCCTTGATATCCGGCTTGATGAGATTGTGTACAATTTTGACGATCCTGAAACCACAAGAGAGATAGAAGACAAAATCAAAACAAGCAGACCCGATGGAATTCTCATACTCCCTTTTGGTCTAAAAGCTCAAACATTGAGCAGGATGAGCAGATTTCTTATCAGACATGTACTGAACAATAATATCCCGCTGATAAGCTTTCACAATACAATGGACGGCATTGGAAAACCGGGCGAAACACCATACTATATTGGACAGGTTATACCCGACGACAGCTCCAGCGGCTACTTGCTGGCATCGGAACTTATCAGACAGGCCAGAAAAGAGAAGAAAGGCAAACTCAAAATAGTCGGTCTTTCTGCCAGCCTGTACGATCCAGCATCACTGACTCGAATCGAAGGCCTGAAAAAGGCCGTCATGGAAGACGGCAACTCTATCATTCAGCAGATATTTCCAGTGCGTCATTACAACCCGGCAACCGCCTCGGAAAAGGCGGCCCTGATATTTAATGACAGATATCCTGATGCCGACATCGTCTGGTGTTCCTCAGATTCAATAGCAAAGGGAGTTGTTGAAGCTCTTAAAAAAACTGACAAGGGCATCGGCAAGTTGATAATCGGAGGTATTGACTGGTCCCCATGGGCGATACATTCGATGCAAAACGGAGAGATACACGCCACCGCCGGCGGTCACTGCTACGATGGAGCAAGGGCAATCATACTGCTTTACGACTTTCTTAATGGAAAAGATTTCAGCTCTGAGGGAGTATCATTTCGGACAAAAATGTCTGTGCTGACTCAGGATGATAAAGATGCCACAGCGGTTCACGACACTGAAAACCTGAGAAGAATTATACCTTTTATGACTAGGACGCATAATCCTGAAATGAAATCATACAGCTTTGATTCCAGAACCTTTATTTCACAAACAGGGCAAAAAAAAGGCGCTGATCTCAACAATTATCGGAACAGGGAATGATGACAGTATCATTTAAAGCAAAAAGGATTTACGTATTATTGCTTTTCACGCTGCTTTACAGCCTGCCTTCAGGGTTGATTATTTACAGAAGCTACAGGGATATCCAGTCAGCCTCGGAACCGCTGAGAAAGGACGCACAAAGGGTATTAAGAAACCTTACAATATCTCTGAGCGCAAATATTGAGCTGAACCACTCCTCACCCGATTTTTTCAAAGAAGCCTCTCACCCATATATCCACAATGGGGAGATATTATCAATAAGGATCTCGGATATTGCGGGCAACACGGTCTTCCAGCAGGGAGACTTTTCAGAAAACACTCCACATATAGCCGTCAGCTCCAGAATAGGCGCCCTTCATACAGTCGGATTTGATTTCGAAATCACAGTGCCTGACACGATTCTTCTGGAGAAGGCTGTCTCGCTGGCTGACTCAATCGCCTCTGAGAACTCCATGGCCCTCTGGCTTTTTAATATCGATGAGATCAGAAACAACATATCGGTATTTTTCAACGACAGATCCATAAGCAGCATTGAGATCACAACCGAAAAAGGAACTCCTGTAGCAAAAAAAACCAGAGATTACATTATGCCGGTAAAAGAAGCCGGCAAGGTAACGCGGGAAATCAGGTACGAAGGAAGGCTCACAGGTTACGTAAATCTGGTTTTGTCTGACTATGAAACCTTAGCAGCAAAATTCAGATTCTACATCACCGCCGCTGCAGACTCTCTGCTTTTTGTCCTGATGCTAATCACGCTCAACTGGATCCTTTTGAAATCACGCGACAGAAACATCCGTAACTCTGTACAGATATCAACAGCAACAGAAACAAAAATCAATCTGGCCATTGAGTACATCAAAGAAAACTACTCCCGCAACATATCACGGGAGGGGCTCGCGTCGCATATCGGTCTGAACGCCGACAACTTCGGAAGATATTTCAAGCATCACACGGGCTATAAGCTCAACGAGTACATCAACCGCCTGCGGATTACCGAAGCAAAAAAACTGCTGGATGAAACAGACAGCACAATAACCCATATAGCTCTTGAGGTCGGCTTCGACAACATCAGCACATTCAACAGGGCCTTCAGGGCAGAGTTCAAAACAACACCAAGGGAACTGCGCAGGCGAAGAAGCGGCAAATAAGTCCGTTCAGTATTTCACAGAATGCGCTCAAGCAGCTTGTTACAGAAAGTCCGCTCTCTGCTTCATCATGACTGCCAGCCCGCGTCCCGTATCTGAAGGATGTGAGCCTGTTACCGATTCATGAAGCGCCGTGCTTCCGTCCGGGAGCGTCAGCATTCCGGTTATCGTTAATCCCTCTGAGTTCAAAACCGCATAAGCTCCCGCTTCGGCGGCGCAGCCGGCGCCCAACTCCTGCAGAAATGCCCTTTCCGCTGAAACCTGTGCGGTGGCTTCCGCGTTGATTGCCGGCAGCAGCCTCCTCAGCAGCGCCCGGTCGAAGTACTTCACCAGAAGAGCAACCGCTCCCTGCCCCGGCGACGGCGGAAACATGAACGGGTCCAGGCGGACCTGCTCAAGACCGCTGTAGTCGATCTCAAAGATAGAGGCATCTGACACAGGCAGCATAAGCGCGTCATACTCTCCCGCACGCAGCCGCTCAAACCTTTCGGCAATACCAGCTTCAGCAATAACGGCCTCGACATCGGGGCGGTTGAACCTCAGCTGGGCAGCGCACCTCCGTGAGCACGTACAGACAGCTGCGCCATCAAGCAGACGAAACGGCCCGTCAATGGCCAGTCTGTCCTTTCTGATAACAAGCATATCCGCGGGGTCCTCCCGCTTCAGAACCGCCCCGATGACGAGGCCCGGCAGTTCATCAACAGGAAGCATATTCACAGGGACGGCTGCCACATCGAAGGCACCTCCGTGCAGCTGTTTCCTCAGGAAATTGACTTCAGAAAGCGGTTGAAGATCATTATGCCCGATATCCGAAGGTGATTCTATTACTTCAACCCTGCTATCCTCAAGCTGTGAGGCGGCGTATTTCGCCCTTTTGAGAAGCAGGTTATTTTCTGTTGTGCCTATAGTAATCGTCATGAGTCCAGTACCTCGTTTCTTGATAAGTTCAGAAACCGCAGAGAGTTCACATGTCAACGCATTTATCCTGATTGTAACGGTCATCATCCCCCCGCAAAAAAATCTGCTAACAGCAGAAGCTGACTAAAAATGAATTATTTTATAATCATAATGACGATTGTGCCGATTTTTTGTATAATAGCTACATCCCATAATGACAGGATGATTTCATGTCAAAGAAAATGTTTACTGCTGCCTTGATAGCCCTTGCGTGTTCGTTCGCGGTATCGTGTAAAGACGCTGTTTCCGATTCAGGTTCAACGCTTCCGGAGATAACCGGAAAGTACACGCTGTATCTTGAGGATAGCGTTAATGGAGCTGTTGAAGTAAGTCCCGAATCCGGCAACCGCATGTACCGGCCCGGAACACAGCTTGTTCTATCAGCCACCCCCGCAGACGGATATGTTTTCAGCAGCTGGATAGGCGATTCGGTAGGAGGCACATCTCCTCTGGTTTTAGAGCTTGATTCCGACAAGTATATTGGAGCCATATTCCGCCCGGTGACATCGACGGCTTACACTCTGACTGTAACCGAGCCGGACTTCGGCAGGATTGAGCTCAGTCCACACAAGGCAGAGTACCTTGACGGAGAAATCGTCACTGTTACCGCAATAGCCGACCCGGATTACATTCTTGATTCATGGATCGGCGACCTGAGCGGAAGATACACATCCATGAACATAACCATGAACTCCAACAAGACTGTTAGCGCTGTATTTTCAGAAGCGCTGTATATAAATGCCGAGGAAAATCCATCCGGAAATATATACATGTATCCCCAGGGGCCTTATGTTCTGAATGACAGCGTTACCATTTACGCGTCGCCCAATTACGGTTACGCATTCTCTGAATGGACCGGCGATATTTCCGGGACCTCTGACCCTCTAAACATAACGATAACCGATGACATGACTATCGGCGCTGTATTTAACGAGACCCCACGCTATACTGTAACGTCAACGTCAGGCAGCGGTGGTTCCATTTCGCTCACGAACACGGTGACCATGGCCGCGGTCAGGAGCGGAGACAGCATACCCGAGGGAACAGTGATCCAGGCTGACGCCGTCCCTGAGACCTATTATGCCCTTTCGGCATTTTCGGGATGTGTTTCTTCGATGGACAGCACAGTCTACTTTACTGTCAACTCAGACTGTTCAATCCACGCCGACTTCGTCTACATTGGTCCGCCTGATGTTTACGACAGTACTGAAATACTTTCTGTTACTCCGATATCAAAGGTGCTCGACTATGGACTCACCGTGGTCGCTGCCGCTATTGAATACCGGGATATTGTTGACTTCGGGTCCTTATCAAACACCGGCTACAGCTTCACCTATCACTTCTGGGATTCTGCGTGGACATACATAACTCCGACAAATCTGAGGGTCTATACAGCGGCATCTCCTGAGCTTTTGCCGACAGGCAGCTACGCCGAAGGCAGATACGTCATCGTAGAGTTCGATCCTTCAGCATACAGTGACATATCGTATTACAATGGCGCGTTAAGCAACACTAAGGGATATCCGCTCGTTGGATCGGCGCAGACCTCTGATATCACATATACCTCGGGACAAAAGATACTCTCAACGGGAACAGTGTTTTCATCAGATGCGTCATCTTATGTCAGAGAACTTGTCAGGGAAGAATTCGATGATGATCTTTTCACTTCCTCAGTCACGGTTGAATCAAGCAACCAGCTTTACTACTCTCTGAGAGTCCCATCAGGAAGCGGGCCCTTCCCTCTGCTTGTTTCAATCTCAGGTGATATTCTCAGCAGCGAGTCCTATCCCAGACGCAATGTTGACTCGAGCAAAATAGCCACTGAGTGGATTAGCTCTAACGGCTTTGACGATATGATTATTCTCGCTCCCCAGCCGGGCAATATTACTTTGAACCGAAGCGCTTTAGCGGCCAACTGGAAGGGAGACGCGCCTCTCTATGCTGAGCAGATTTTGGAGCTGATTGATTATGTAAAAGCAAACTACAGCGTTGACTCAGCAGGGGTCTATGTAATGGGTTATGACCTGGGCGCTTCCACCGGCATTGCCATGGCGCTCAGCAGTCCGGGAGACGTGACCGCACTGTATTCAATCGGAGCTAATGATGCTTACACAAACGACCTTATTGCCTCAGGTATTTCCACTGTTCTCCAGCCGATATCTGACTATAAGACCGGCGTATGCTTCGCGGAGCTCGGGAGCGCGTTTAACAGCTTCTCGGAACAGGCCCATATGGCAATCACCAGCAATTACACAGCCGCTAGTGCTGATCCGGCTTTGTATCTGCGATATGACGCGTTCATGGGAGATCCCACTCTTTACATCGAGGCGCTTAACAGCACAGAGTCTGCCGAGTGGATATTTAGCTATACGAGGTAAAGATTCATTAACATAGCGCCGCCTTATAATTAAGGGGCGCTATGATAGGTTTAATTGTGCAGGTGAGTCTTTTTTTCTGTGATTATACGAGCGGCAGTTTGTCAGCTTTCCTCTTTTTCGGTCGCGATGAACTTCTTGATGTCCTCGAGCTCGCCTTCTGAGACTTCGATAGTTACAGAGTTGCTCAGGGAATAGAGCCTGTATTTCAGTTCTTTCGCGTTTAGGATTTCCTTCTCAAGTGCAGGGCTTATTGTCAGTCCGCAGCTGATTATCTTAAGCTGGGAAACAGAGACTTCATGTGATTCCTTTCCCTCAATAACAATGCTGTTTTTTTCAACCATTGAATAATCTGTCTGCTGTGAATAGCTTATCTCACTGAGCTTGACCTCTGACACCTTACCGTCAATAGAGATATAGGCAATCTCCTTGATGCCATCAAAGTCTGGTTTTGTGTACAGCTTGAAGTAGTAGTGAATGGGCCCCTTTACGCCGTTGGCAATCTCTCTTGTGTACCTTGACCCTCTTGATACAATGCTTCCGAATCCCTCATCCAGATCGGCATCGTGGTCTTTCTCCATGCTTACAACAAGCGCGTTCTTGAAACTGTCCTTCTTAACCTGAATGCCAGCCACGCACGACACAAGAAGCGGTATTATCAACAATACCTTTAAAATCCTCATTTGAATCTCCTTTTGCTTTTTGTTGTTTTAAATGCTCTATTCACTGTAATATAAACAGCCTACCGCTTAAAACGTTTTACTGAAGCTAAGATGAGAAGATTTTTTCTGAAAAACTGAGGTTTTTTCTTTGATTTAGATTTCTAAAAACTTATGTTCCAGATATCTTATAACAGATCAAGCATGGATTTCTTAGAAAGTTAGCTTTATCCTCATCAGTATCCATAACGGAAAGGTTTCTCATGTTCAATTCCGTTTTGTAAATAAAAATATTTTTTTAGCATTACTCACGCATTATATAGCATGATTATCCCGGGAGAGTAAACATTGTCGACAGAGTATCATTATTTGTTATAGCATAAATATGAAAGAAAAATGATAAGGCGGCACCCCACTGAGGAGTGCCGCCTTATGATAAAATAAATAATTATTGGAGAAGCGTTTTCTGGAATCAGAGGAAGTCGTACGCTATTCTTATTCTGACCGACTTCATGTCGTTTTCGAACTCGTCCAGATTTGTGTTCTGCTCCTGATTGACAGCCTTCGCATAAGCAAAAACAGCCTTTACGCTGACGCCTTCGAACGGGAGCTTGTACAGGTATGAAATATAGGGCTGAAGATGGGTATCAACATCGCCAAATTCATACTCCCGCTCTGAGTAGTGACAGCCTATTCCAATGGAATTCCGCCAGAAGTTTATGTTCGCCCATCCGCCGAATGAAACCTGAGTAAACTTTTTCGTTCTGTCAATTTCTCCCAGAAGGTTCTCGTACTCATAGGTACAGTAGGTCCCGTTGATTCCAAATGTCAGGAAGTCCGAGTTGTACTGGATTCTTCCTCCGCCGCCCATGATAACACTGTTATCCTTGTAATCCGTTTTCATGTTTGCTTCTTTTCTGTACTCAGCTCCGGCAATTATCTGAATCGGGCCGAATGAAGCGTCAATAACAGGCCTTACACCTAATATGTTGTTTGTCAGTTCATCTCCGTACACCGCACTTAGCTCAAACTTGAGGGTCTCACTCGGAAACATGTGTAAGGCGAACTGCCCTGCGCTGCCCTCATGTTCTCTGTTGGCATTAACGGCGTATATCTGAGTTGAATTTGCTGCTCCGGTCTCTTCGGAGGAATAGAGCTCCATTCCCTGCCCCTTGTGATAGACCTCCCACGCAAGGAACCGTCCAGCCTGAAAGTCAAAGAAAGGGTTGCCCAGTTTAATATAGGAATCACGAATATGAGCCTTAAAAGCACCCCCGTCAATCTCGTTGTCAAGGGCTATAAACTCGGCTTTTGCCTCCGCGAAGTATCCGTTTGATGTTTCCTTTCTGAATTTAGCCGCAAGCACGAGACGCCCGTACTGCTTGTACTGAGTGCTGTCCGATTCCGTCTGTTTCCCAGCACCGTCCTCCCTGTATGTCGAATCTGACCAGAAGTATCCTGAAAATTCGATAGGAATACTCGGCTTATTTGTCTCGAATTTAGGGATTAGAGGGTCGCTTTCAACCGCGAAAGCAGAGACCGGGACGATTGCAAGCGCCAGAATCAATGCCGCCATTTTCCCGTTGATTATATTTTTCATTTTTACACCTGCTATTTCTGTTAGTAATGCCCCGCCGCTGAAACGGCGGGGCTGTGAGAATAGAAGTTTTGATCAGAGATCAATTACTTCGTGTCAGTCTATGGTAAACGCGCCTGTTAAAAGGTCTGCCGGATCGGATGAAGCTCCAACATAGAGCTGATACTCCATTTTTTCGAGAATCATCTTGCCGACTTCAGCGTTCCAGTATGTCAGGTCTTCAGGATCAATTGTAAGAGTGACCGTTTTCTTTTCTCCTGCACTCAGAGCTACACGGTCGAACGCTTTTAGCTCCTTCTTTGGTCTTCCGATTGAATCAGCTACCTTTGTGTTGTCGAAACCGACATAGAGCTGGACTACCTCTTCTCCGTCAATATCTCCCGTGTTCTGGACATCAACAGACACTGTTACTTCAAGTGTGTCCTCATCAACCCCCGCTACCTGGAGATTGGAGTAGCTGTAGGTCGTATAGCTGAGTCCGTGTCCGAAATAATACTGAGGTGCAGTACCCTGCTTATCAAGATACCTGTAACCGTGGTAGTACTGGTAGGTTACTTCTTCACTCTCATTGTCAAAGGCAGGCAGGTCGGTTTCGTTTACGGGGAAACTCTGACATGTTTTACCGCTCGGGTTGACATCTCCGAAGATTATTTCAGCGAGAGCCGTTCCGCCCTTCATGCCCATGAAACCTCCCCAGATAAGACCTTTAACATCAGATATCCAGTTTTTGACCAGGAAGGGTCCTCCTATCTGCGCAACGACTATAACATTGTCGTTGTTCTCTGTAGCATAGGCGATATTATCGAGGTCTCTCTGCGGGAGAGCAAGCGACTCGCGGTCATAACCTTCACCTTCTTCACCTGCTCCTGTCCAGAGAGAACGGGGAATCGTTCCGACAACAACTATAACTACATCAGCTGAAGAAACAGCATTACCTGTATCAGCGGCTTCATCAACAAAAGCCTGAACATTCCCAGCGCCAAGAACATCGGCGATTCCCTCATAGCAGTTCTTAACAAGCGCGTCAGACTCGTTGGCCTCAACCGGGTGGGCGTCGCTGCTTCCCTGGTCTCCCAGTATTTTCTTGTTGGCATACTCGCCAAGCATTACGATTCCATTCGAAAGGTTTGTCTTGTCAAGAGGCAGAATGCTCTCGTTCTTAAGAAGTACTATACCCTTTCTGGCGGATTCAAGAACTGTCTGCATTGAAGGATCACTCTGTAATACGCTGGTATCCTGCTGCTCTGTATCGTAATCCATCATGCCAAGTCTCACTTTCTGATAGAGTATTCTGAGAACGGACTGGTTAACCAGTTCGATATCAGCTGTCCCGTTATCTATAGCAGTCTGGAGACTTGTTCCGTAAATTATGTTCGGGAACCAGTCGTTTACCATACTAATAGGCATCTCAACATCAAGCGTAGCCTCAAGCGACTCAACTGTGCTGCCTGTTGCGAACCAGTCTGATATTACCATTCCTGACCAGTACCACTCATCTCTGAGAAAACCTTTCAGCAGGGGTTTATTCATACATGAGTAAAATCCGTTAACCTGGTTGTACGAACCCATTACCATAGCTGGATTTGATTCCTGAATTGCCCTCTTGAAATGTCTGAGATATACCTCGCGAAGCGTACGTTCATCAACATTCACGTTGACCTGCATCCTGGTATTCTCAATGTTGTTTGCGGCATAGTGCTTTACGCACGCACCAATCGGGTTCTTGCCCGCGGTTTCATACTGAACACCTTTAACATAGGCGCCACCCATCACGCCGAGAAGATGTGAATCCTCTCCATAGGTTTCCTGAGACCTTCCATGACGCGGATGCGTAACCTGATTCATACACGGAGCGAGGTTTACGTTAGCTCCGAGCGCCCTTGTCTCATCGCCCGCGATCTTGCCGAGTTCTGTTTCAAGCTCAGGACTCCAGGAGTTTGCTCTCGTTACTGAGGCGGGAAATACAGTTGTTCCATAGGGCGCCGCGTCCTGAATCCAGCGGGCCCCCCTGGGTCCATCAAGATAGTAAAAGCCGTCTATCCCGCGCTCCTCATTATCATACTGGTCAAACATATACGTCAAATCGAACTCTGTTTTTCCGCTCATCTGATTAACTTTTTCTGCAGGCGTCAACAGAGCAAGATACTGCTGTGCCTCCAGAAGTATCTCATCATCAGCCTTGATTCCAGGCAGCCCCGGGACCTCATTAATTCCCGTAGGGTTGACTGCATAGTACTCATCGAACTCTTCGAAACCTTCAACTGTTCCTTCTTCTTCGTCCTTAAGTGAATCCTTTTTGTCCGCGCATCCTGACATGGCGCCGGCAAAGATGAACGATACACCCAGATACAGCAAAAACGCTGCCATACCGGGACGTCTGATGTTTTTTAACGTCATAACTCCCCCTCCATTTGTTTGTTGTTATTGCCCACTGGATATACTGTTTTCACCTGATGCGCTTCTGAATGCGTGATATATCAAATTATCAGCACTCCTAAATCCTGTTCCCATTTCCTGATATCTGACATTCTGTTCAACAGCTCCTCTGGAGCTCCAATTTCTTCAAAGATATTGACTTCTTCATGACTTCAGCTCAGAATGCACATAGATTGAATTATAGGGAAGGTAACCTTTTATGGATAAAAAAATACGATCAAGATCAGAAATAGCAGAAAGCGATAAATGGGACCTCAGTCCTCTTTTTAATGGCGACAGCGATTGGGAAGCTTTATACAGCGGTCTCGAAAAGAGAATTTCAGGATACAGCGATATAAGGGGCACACTGGCTTCTTCACTTGAAGCGCTTAAAAAGGGCATTGAGTTCGACCTCGATATCTCCAGAGCTATAGAGAAGCTCTACACGTACTCTCACCTGAAGAGCGACGAAGACAGGGGCAATCAGTCATATCTTGCGATGAATCAGAAAGCCATGAACCTGTACACCCGCATTTCTGAAGCATCAAGCTTTATGACGCCGGAGATACAGTCCATTCCTGACGATGTAATTCACTCATACATGAGCGATGAGTCAATGGCAGATTACCGCTTTTCTATCGAGAAAATCATCCGCTTCAAGCCCCATACACACAGCCATGAGATTGAGGAGATACTCGCAATGTCCGGTGAAATGGCCCATGCCCCGTCGGATGCCTTCAGCCAGCTCGACAATGCCGACCTCAGTTTCGGCAATATCACTGCCGAAGACGGCTCTGAGACTGAACTGAGCCACGGAAACTTCAGCTCATTCCTGCTGTCACCAAACCGCGATATCCGCCGGAAAGCTTTTTTTCAGTACTATGACGCCTACAAGTCCCATAAGAACACAATAGCCTCCACCCTTGCGCACTCAAATATGAAGGACTGGTTCTACGCGAGGGTCAGGAAATTCAGCTCCTGCCGTGAAGCGGCGCTCTTTGGAGACAATGTGCCTGCCGGGGTTTACGACACTCTCATCGAAACGGTTAAGTCAAACGCGGCTCCGCTTTTCGAATACCTGAACTTCCGCCGTGAGGCGCTTGGACTCGATGAACTTCACTTCTACGACACCTATGTTCCCCTTGTCGGAGATATCAATTTCCGCATGGAATATGATGAAGCTGTTGAGACCTGCGTTGAGGCGCTCGAACCGCTCGGCAGTGAATATCAGAAAACGCTCAGGTATGGACTTCTCAATGGATGGGTTGACAGATATGAGAACCGCGGCAAGCGCAGTGGCGCCTACTCCTCGGGATGCTTCGACTCGGCCCCGTACATTTTGCTGAATTACGAGCCCGGCAATATCAACAGCCTCTATACGCTGATACACGAAGCAGGCCACTCAATGCACTCCTGGTTCTCCAGGAACAGCCAGCCCTACGTAAACCACGACTATACGATCTTCGTGGCAGAGGTCGCTTCAACATTCAACGAAACCCTGCTTAGCGGTTATCTGCTCAAAAAATACGCCTCTGACCCGGCTATGACCGCCTATATTCTCAACCGTGAAATCGACAACATCCGCGCCACGCTGTACAGGCAAACCATGTTCGCTGAGTTCGAGAAGCTGACTCACTCTGAACTTGAGGCAAACAGGCCCCTCACGCTTGACTCGTTCACCGGAATCTACCGGGGGCTGCTGGAAGAGTATTTCGGAGACACTCTGGTTGTCGATGATGAGCTTTCTCTTGAATGCCTCAGAATACCCCATTTCTATTCAGCGTTCTACGTTTACAAATACGCGACCGGCATATCTGCTGCGGTCGCCCTTGCTGAAAAGGTCACCTCTGGAGGCAAGGAAGCAGCTGATAATTACATCGACTTTCTCAGACTTGGAGGCAGCATGTATCCCATTGATGAGCTTAAAAAAGCAGGGGTGGATATGGCCTCTCCTGAGCCGGTGCGCAATGCGCTGGAACATTTCAGCAAACTGGTAAAAATGTTTAAGGAAGCGTACAGCAACCTTAAAAGCGGACGTTAAACTGATCGTTTCGTTAAGCCGGGAACTTATCTCCGTCCCGGCTTGCGACTTTTGCTTATTAATAGCGCTTGTTTTATGTGATTTTTTATTTTGTTAAAGCGCCATCCATTCAAAATGAGTTAAATAAAGCTGACAGGTCAGTCCCATTCCTCCCGGTCTCTTTTTTTGTAATTCCCTGATTTGTCTTGAAGCTGACATCTCAAATCGTTCTGTCTGATCTCATCCAGTTCGCAAACTGTACTGGCCGGGTTGTTATATTCAGGCTGTTCACCTTTTTCTATCCATTTTGTATAAAATTCTTTTTTATATTCGAGATATTCAATCCTGTCCTTCATTGCCGCAAGCTCGGCTTTTGCTGATTCATACTGTTCAAGAATCATTTTGTATCTCTTCTTAAGAGTCCTGTCCCCATGTTTGCACAATTCTATATATTTCCTGATATCAGATACTGACATACCCGTTTTCCGAAGACATTTAACCAGTTCAATCCATTCAAGATCTTTTAGACTGAACCATCTGATGTTATTGTAATCTCTTTCAATGAAAGGGAAAAGTCCCTTATTCGCGTAAAACCTGAGCGTATGAGCTGAAATAGACATCAGCTCAGCTGCTTTCTTGATTGTATACATAACAAGACCTCATATCGTCATAAATAATGACGGGGCCTTAATGAAATGTCTGGACACAGGTTTCACTGTAACAGATAAAACACGCCCGGCTCAGCAGCTCTGATCTGCGCTGTCAAAACCTCGTACATGCCGCTCTCAATAAATCTAACAGCTCTATCAAGTTACCTGGGAACTGCCTCCAGAATGGGGATTGTGTATAATGCGAGATTCTTCATCTCTCCACAAATTAAATACTTTTGGCAAGTAAAGTTTCAGGCTGAAGAAGAAAAACTTCTATAATTTTTTTATTGACTGAGAGCTGCTCTCAACTCGTAGAAAGGCCCCACATGATTTTAGTGGATTACCAATCCATCCCAAAAAGGCAAATAAACCGTCCGTTTCCGTTGGAGACCTCCGTTGGAGTATTGACGGGGCATTATGGGGATTGTAATGCTTTGATAATGTGAGAGCTCTATTCTGGTGACTCTTCGGCGGCTAATGTACGGATTTATTATTTTAAACACTATATCTTAGGAGGAGGATTTTTTTCATGAAAAAAAATCTAACATTTTTGTTTCTCCTGTTAGCAACTATTGGTTTTTCAATGACCTTTACTGCCTGCAGCGATGACGACAAAAAATCAACACCTGCGCCCGTCGTGCCGGTCACAATTACAGACATCAAATGTATTGATGATAACAGCCTGTATTGTTATGACGGCGTTCAGGGGCAGCCTGAAGTCGAGGTTAGAGAGGGAACAGGAGTCTCTATTTTAGAGGTACAGGTCACACCGGAGGCTACAGGTGAAAATGAAATTGCCGGCGACCCGGTAACATTCCAATTCAGGGACCTGAATAAAAACAACGAACTTGATGACTATGAGGACTGGAGGCTTTCGCTGGAGACGCGTGTTGCAGACCTTCTCTCCAATATGTCGGGAGATATTGAAGCAAAAGCAGGCCTTTTAACCGTCTACATGGCAAGTTTTGCGATTGGCGACGACGGCTGGGCTGGAATTCCTGTCGGATGGGGTCCCGACGCAGAAGTAGGCCCAATGAACAATACAAGAATGGGTATGGGTGGACCAAGTGGAGATGTGGAAACACGGATCAATCTGGTTAATGCTGTTCAGAGAACCTGTGAACGTACAACATACGGGATCCCCTATGCATTCTGCTGCGACCCATGTACCGGAACCGGAAACAATGCCGCTGCGACTAACTTTGCTAAACAAAATGGCGGAGACATAGTCGGAAACTGGGCTTTCACCCAGGCCTTCGGTGCGATCAACGACCCGGAATACGCAAAAGAAATAGGAAGTTTACACGCTCAAGCTTACAGGGCAGGCGGTATCAGAATCATTTACGGCCCGCAGTGCGACCCGCTATCAGAACCCCGCTGGGCAAGGGCATACGACACAATGGGCGGACCGACCTGTGAAGCAGCTGGTGAAAACACTAAGGCTTATATGCAGGGCCTCCAGGGTGTTGATGACGGATTCTACGGGCATCCTATTCCCGGAGTTGCCTGTACTCTTAAACACTACCCTGGTGCTGGAACAAATGTCGGAGGAATGGACAGCCACACATATCATGGCCGCTTTGCGCCGATGAAAGGTAATAACCTGGAAGAGCACCTTCGAGCATTTGAAATTGCCTGTGAAGCAGGTCCTCTCGCTTTAATGCCCTGCTATAGTCTGTATCTTACTGACTATAATACAGCTACCAATACATTTGCCCAGACTACTCTGGACTATATAGCCGCCAGCTATGAAGAACATCTTATGCAGGAAATTCTTCGCGATGATTGGGGCTGGGACGGTATGGTTACCTCTGACTGGGGTGTCGGAAACTCGGGATCCAGAGACTATGGTCTCAGGCTCGCCGACATGGGTTATCCTGATTCTGTCTACATAGACAATTATGATGAGGCTTCTGAAACTTTTACCTTCTCATTTCAGACAAATCCTGCTTCACCAACAGACATTCCTGAAACCGCCCCTCAATTTGAGGACTGGACTCCATCTGTCATTTCAGGCCGTTATGGAGACGTATATGGAGCTATAGAACAACAGCACTATATTGTTATGAGATATGCTAAAGCCGGAGGTCACCAGCTCGGTCAGGCACAGCCCACAATATGGGTAAATGCCTATAATGCAGGATTCCTGACAGAAGCAGATATTGACGAAGTTGCTGGCAAGGTTCTTGAGACCTATATGAGAATGGGTCTGTTTGAAAATCCATATACGGACCTTGAAGAAAGTCAGGCATTTTTGGCTTCTGAAGAATTCACATCAAAGCAAAAAGAAATGCGTAAACGGGCCTGTGTACTTCTTAAGAATGAAGGGGACATATTACCTCTCCAGGAAGATTCTGCGCAATATGTTGTTTATTACGATGGTATAACCGATGATGCTGCTATCGAAGATTACCTGCCCACTGCCAATGTTACAGAAGACATTACAGCTGCGGACGTAATTGTTCTGAGGGTGTCAGGACGATTCGGAACATACGGAGGTCTCACAGGCGGGGTTCCACTTTCGTACGAAACTCCACTTCTCAACTACTATGAGGAAGAATGGAGACACCGTACATGGGATGAACATGTAGCTCTAATCAACTCTACAGCCGGACCGGGTGGAACTGATAACGGCGGAGGTACAACAGAAGTAGACGGAGTCGACTACTCAAGCGGAGGATACATTGGACGTGACGGCAACTACTCTGCAGCCCTATCACAGATGGAAGCCATCAATAACGCGATTGCAGTAAAACAGGCAGCCGCAAGTGAAGGCAGAAACGTAAAGATAGTTCTTGTTGCTTTTACTCCAAGACCAATGGTTGTTGAACCATGGATAGATCAGATAGATGCATTTATGATCGAATTTGGAATCTACGACGATCAACTCATGGAGGTCCTCTTTGCAGTTGACGGATTTGCTCCGACTTCTCATCTGCCATGGAACTTCCCATCATCTGATGAAGCAGTGGAAGCACAGTACGAGGACGTGATGAATGATGACGTAGACCCGACTTATGCGGCAGGTTTCGGTCTTACCTGGTGATCTGATAAGTCTTGAGTCTATTATTAAGAAGGCTGCCTTAAATGGCAGCCTTCTTTCTTTTAACAGCATTCCTGTTTTTAGATCTCTTTTCTATGTCCTTCACATACTGATAATAGTTTAAATGCCTACCCACTTCAATACACTCTCGATAGTATTCCATCTTTAACTGCAAATGCTCTATTTGCTCTTTTAATTCCTCCAGTTCCTGTACTGCTTTCTTTTCCTGACGGACAAACAGCTCGTACCTCTTATCAAATTTTTTGTCTTCGCCGGAAACACACATTAACAGATAGCTTTTGATATCGGAAATTGGCATCCCTGTTTTTCTCAGACAAAGGACTACCTTTATTTTTTCGATATCCTCGTCGGAGAACCATCTGACATTGTTATAATCGCGCGAAATAAATGGGAACAATCCTTTATTGGCATAGAACCTCAGCGTATGGACCGACATTTTTGTCAGCTCAGCTGCCTGCTTCATTGTGTACATTCTCTCTTCTACCTCATACTTTACAGCATACCAGTTAAATCTAATTAATTTTTACTGATTCATCCATAAACTTGTGAAAAAGAACAAAAATAATCATGCCTTATAAATTGATGAGTACTTGTTACGACCTGATAGCAGCTCTCAAGCAACTGAATTTTCCTGCATTAGGAAGCTTATTTGTTTTGCAATCAAAATTGAGACTGCTTGGGTCTTTCCTTTATTGCAAGTTGTTCATTTTATTCGTTGTGATATATTCCCTGGGAGACATTCCAGTAATTTTTCGAAAATATTTGTAAAAAGCAGACTTGGAATCAAAACCTGACCTATACGCCACGTCGAGAATATTTTTATTTTCATTAAATCCGGACTGAAGCATAAATATTATTTCATTTATTCTATAGTTATTAATATATTCATAAAAGTTTTTACCAGTCTGTCTATTTATAACCTGAGACAAATGATGTCGGCTGATCGAAAGTTTTTCTGCAAGCGAAACAATATTAAGTTCCGAATCCATATATGCCTTTTCCTCTGTCATGATTGTGGAAAGTTCACTCATAATAGTTTTGCTCTCTTCATCGGTTAAGGATGACTTCTCATATTTCCTCTGCGTCTTCGTGATTTCTCTGATCATAGATAGTTCACTTTGTTTTAAGGCTTTATAACCAATCATGTATGTGAGCAAAGCAAACTCAAGAGGGGCTATATTACGCGCTACCATAGCGCCAAGACTGTCGCTTAAATAAGAATGGTGAACTATCTTGTTACCAAAAAAAACTGTAGCAGTAAAACCAACCAGATTAAACAGGTGAGTTATAATCATGATTATGGAAAGATATAAAAGCCAGGAAAGACTCTCTTTGCTGATATTTGATTTGTAATTATAGAGTTCTTTTCTGTATTTCTTTATCCGTTGGATACATATCCCGCAATAAATAGCCATCTGTATCTGAAGTGCTGGAACTAAATATTTGAAACTCCAGGAATATGAGGTTAATGAAGATGGAGTTCTTCCATTGTGAGATGCATTCAGAATATCTGTTTTGGTGGGTCCATCCAGAACGAACAGAGGCATTAGAAACAGCACTGATAAAAAAAATGGAATAAAAAGAAGAATATGGTAAGCTTTAAACTTGAAATTTTTTTCAAGAATGGAGGAATAATAAAAATAAAAAATAGGCCCAAAAGCCATTGAGAGCGGCCAGTCGATTCGTAAAAGATGCGGCAGGTTCAACTGAACATCCGGCGAAAAAACACAGTTTGAAGCTAAAACAACGGCTTGTATCAACATAAAAATTGATAGTATCCTGTTGGACTGACGGTTCTGCTTTGATGTTGCCAGAACAATTGCAAGAAATACTCCCTGACCAAATCCGAGTATTGCTATTATCGTAATTATATTATACTTAATCATTATTTCGACTTTATCCACAACGCTGAATTTTAGTTTTTTCAGAAACCCGATGGCATCAAGAAAGTATGACAGATTCAACCCCAAAGCAAATATATCGACACAGAAACTCAGACTTACCTCATCCACATCTGCCAACTGCTGGCTGGCAGTTTCAGATATTTTCTAAAACACTCCCCGACAGGAAATGCCGGGGAGCAGGAATACTTCAGAATAGTCTTTCTTAATAAGTCAGGTAATGACCTGCCTTGTATAGAGGAGCATCTGTATCATCCTGAAGGTCTTCCAACTGTGCTTCAACCTCCGTATCTGAAGATGGCAGCTCAAAGGGAAGAACTCCTGTAGGTTTAAGCCCATCTTTTGAGAATACCAGATCGAGAACTGCACGATCGCTGGCACCAAATGTCAGGAAAGCGGCATCAACGTAATCTATAAACTCTTTCATTACCAGAGGCCTGTCGGCATTAACAAGTACGACAAGTTTGGTAGAAGCTCCAGCGTCTGTAATGGCTTTTTTTGCGTTTAGGATCTTCTCAAACTCTCCGATGGTGTCTGACTTCATTACTCCATAATGGACGTTGCCAAGAGGATCAGTGTAATCTTCGGTGTATAAACCGCCATACTCTGCGTCCGGCTCTTCATCTAAATATTGGAGTGAACGGCTGCTTGCACCAACGTAACCCAAAAATGTCGGTTTATTGGGATAGAACCTGCTAATCACAGGACCGTTTATCCTTATTACGGCAATGTCAGCCAGCGTTATATCAGATACTGCAGTTGCACCATACGTTTCATTGATAAATGTCGCCTGGGCTGCATCCGATCCATCTACCGTACCATCGTAATAAATACTGATCCCCGATGCAGCCGGCAGCGTGCTGCCACTGTTCTTTACCAGAACAATTGATTTGTGCATTGCATCGAGGCCTGCAGCCTGACTTTCAGCATTATTACAAATAGTACCTGCGGCATCCACATCAACATAAGGATTCTCAAACAGACCCATTGTGAAATAGCCTTTCAGGATACTTGCACACGCCCTGTCCAGAGTTTCTTCAGAAAGATATCCGTAGCTCAACGCATCAATAATATCCATTATTGACCCGTGACCACCAAGCTGATCCATTCCGGCTTCCATAGCTTTCCCTATTTTTTCCGGCAAAGTCAGCCCCTCAACCCCCCATGCTGCGAATGTTCCTGAATTAGGAAGTGAATCCACTCCTCCACCAATCCCGAACAATCCCCAGTCTGAAGTATAGTAGCCTGTAAACCCAAGCTGATCACGGCCTAATTCATTCATGATCTCAGCGTTGAAACCAGCAGCGACCTGTTCAAAAGGCTGATCTCTGTAAATCGAATAACATGGCATACATGCAGCCGGATTAACTTCTCTGAATGCCTTCTCAAAAGGATAAGCATGCATATCAAAGTTGTTTCCCGGGTTAACTGTATATTTTCCCATTTTGTAATGAGAATCAAATCCCTTAATTTGGGCGCCATGTCCGGGAAAATGCTTGATCGCGCATACTATTCCTCCCGGCTTGAGTGAATTTCCTCCCTGAAGCGCTCTGATAACCATATTAGAATATACAGCTATTCTTTCAGGACTTGAGCCGAAGGTTTCCTGCTGCCGCTGCCACCTGGGCTCGGTTGCAACATCTGCGAGCGGTCCGTAATAAGAACGGAGTCCCAGCGCTGCCAACTCAGCCCTCACCGTTAATGCATATTTTTCAATAACAGCCGGATCAGTAATGGCGCCAAGGCCAATCGCGTACGGCCATGCTGACACCAGAACTGTTGAGTTTGAGTTCGTTCCGTGCGTCGGATTCGTGCAAGTGACAAATGGAATTCCAAGTCCGAGTGAACCGTCCTCCCGCAATACACCTTCACAGATTTCATTTAGACTGTTATTATAAGTCGCAATCCGTTCCGGCTCAGAGGAAGCTGACAAAGTGAGCATTCCGAATCTTCTGAATAGCGTTGTAATAGCTCTATAACCTGAATTATCTTCAATCCAGGTACCGTCTTCGTTCTTGAGAGATCCTGTAGTAGTCTGTCCGCTTACGCTGGGAGCATTAATGAATCCTGCCTTCTCATTAGCAGTCATTCTGGCTACGAGATCCTCAGCTCTCTCGGAAACCGAAAGTCTCCAATCCTCATAAACATCCAGACTCCCATTACCATTTGAATCTTTGAACTGATAGCCATCAACAGTTATTACTGTTTTCCCGCTGCCGGTTTTCACACCTATCTCAGGTTGCACCAGTGATCCAGAATCATCACAATACACACTTACACAGGTGTCATCAACCACTTCCTTCGAGTCGTCTCCGTCATCCCCACAACCAAAGAAAAAAGCTGCGGAGAGACTTAAAAGTACCAGAATTTTTTTCATCAAAAAAATCCTCCTCCTAAAATAGATTATAAAAATATTTGATAAAATCAATTCAGAAACGAAGATAACTCCATATTGATAATTCCCAAGTTTATAGAAATTAATCACTATCCGGCCTCCAGGTTTCGTTAAAATTGATTTTATTTCCAAGACAGGGCGCCGCTAAAGCTTTTCCATCTTTCAACTGGACTGATCCCGAAGACTGGTTTAAGAAAAAAGAAGATTGAATATCCTTTTCAAGTTCATGATATCTCTTGCCCTCTTTGATAATCCGGAAAACCAGATATACAATGGCCTGTTCCATAAATAGCATTGACTTCCTAACCCCATACTTATGAAGGAGTTCCTTATACTTACCTGAAATAGTTCTGCTACCAGCATTCACAACTCCAATCGCAGAATCAGTAATTGCCCGTTTGAACCACTCTCTCCCGCTTTTGCCTATTTTCCCAGTATCCTTTTTAGAATTTTTATTGTCTAAAAAAGGAACCATACCAGCCCAGGTTAACAAATCCTCATATGAGTCAAAACATTCATAATTGGTCCCTGTTTCAGCCACTATTCGCTCAGCATATCTTTTTATAAGACCAGGTATTTCTATAAGTCTTGTAATATAATTGCTGTATTTCCTGTCCATTACAGCAATTGAGTTTGAAATCTGATTAAAACTCATTTCCGCCTTGCTCAAATCAGAAGCATATATATTCAGAATTAGTTTTTTATTTTCAGAAACAGAGCTGGAGTTAACAATTTTGGTGAAACCTTTTTCATCTTGATATAAACCGCTGTTTTTCCCATCCAGCATCCCTTTAAAACTCCTGAGTAGAGAAGGAGAAATTCCACTTTCCTCCAGAATCAGCCTAATCCTGCATTTCAACATGGAAATTCTTTCTATTATCTCCTCCCTCATTCTCGTCATGTCCTGAAGTTCTCGGGTAAATCGGTCAGGAATAAATTTTGTCTTTAAAAGACCATACTGGAGAAGCTCGGCTATTTTTTCTGATTCATTTTTATGTAGGTTAAATCCGACCATCGGTAAAAGATCGTTGCAGTGAGTAAGATGAAGAGAAAAGGAATTCTCAAGTCTATCACAGATCATCCTCCAGCTGTTTCCGTCTCCCTGTATTGCCACATCTTTGACCATATTTAAACACAGCCATTTTTCGATGTCCCCGGGAACACCTGCAGAGCGAGAAAAAACCTTGGAGAGTACTCTTATTCCCGCATCAACTGTAATGTGCCTGATTGATATTTCAAAATACTCATTGCCGATTACAATCGCACACGCCGGGTTTACAACAACCCCAGGAAGGGAATCGTAATGATTTAATTTAGGTAGCATAATACGTTAAACCACCAACCAGCATTTTATTCCCATGAACCCAAATATAATAATCCTCTCCCCCAGGAGAATCAAATAAAACTCTCATGCGATCTATTCTTACCATATCAACTCAATACCTGTCGTCCTCCCCGACAAGGGAGGACTATTTCACGACTTTTTTTTGAAAAAATGCATCAAAATAATCAATTGATGCTCTGGGAACTATATTCATGCATGTGAAGAAGAACTAATAGCTGGTTAAATTTAAGCCATCTATCTTTTTGTTATAATTTGTATATATGTTATATTTATATAACTTTTTAATCCTGGCAATCGAGATTGTTAATGTCCAAACTTAACAGAATAGAATCAACAGAGTCCAATTCTCATTCAGGCTCTCAATTATATTCACAGCACAGCCGGGCTAAAAACTAATTGACGCATTCATCCGGTTTAGATAGAATCGACACTCCATTTTGACGCAAGATAATTACCGGGGAGATAAAATGAAGAAATTCCGAATTACTCTGCT
Source organism: Spirochaetota bacterium (assembly GCA_963663865.1). Lineage (GTDB taxonomy): Bacteria > Spirochaetota > UBA4802 > UBA4802 > UBA5550. The sequence continues at coordinate 718,453 of OY760686.1, read as the reverse complement.
TGCTCTCGCTATAACTCTGTCCCTGTGCGGCGAACAGTACGCGAGGTTCTTTGCCGATCCGACAATTCCTGTCGACCGAACCTACGAAAAAGAGGGAGATACCGCCTTTCAGGAAACTCCTGACAGCCCGGGGTCCTCTTCCACATCACCGGCCGATACCGCCCGGGAACAACGAATTAAGAGGCAAAGAACAGCCCGTTCGAACACGGCCTCCACGACAGGCTCATCTTCAGCGAGAAAGGGGACCTTCGGCGTCAAACTCGGATACGGATACTCCAATGCCTTCGAAAACGCCGACACCGGCACCAACTATACAGAGAACACCGACGGATACTCCTGGAACTGCGGACTCGAACTGCTATTACCCGCGAGTTCCTATTTCTCAATAATAATAGGGCTCGATATAGTAATGGACAAGCAGGAATACAGTGAAATATCATACTCCTATGAACTGGTTTACATGCCGATTTATCTGGGCGGAAAGATATACTTCTCCTCTTCAGAGATAAGCCCCTATGTCTCATTTTTAGCAGGTTACAATGCCGTTTCGTCCCTGACAGTCAACGACGAGACCTATTCAGACGGAGAGGGAGGCTTCCACTACGGCCTGGCTGCCGGGGTCTACCTCTATGGTATTCAGTTTGAGATATCTTACACCGTAACCAAGGGAAAGATAGTTAATGACTTTGAAGAAGAACTCAACTACACGCACAAGAGAGCGGCAATCTCTATCGGAACATTTTTCTGATATCATATGACTATTTGCGGCCAATGCCGTAATAGCAGAGCATAGCACAGCTCATGACTCGTAAAGAAAGCTGAATCGGCCGCCGCTACAGGGGGACCCGGAAGACAGCTTTCAGCCAACAGACATTAATCGACTTGAGGTAATCAAATGAAAAAAATCGCGGCAGCATTCCTTACTTTACTTACAGGAGCTTTTATAGCCTGCTCCTCCGCGAACTATCCGCAGCTGATAAAAGAGCCGGAGAGGAAATACTACTCAGGCGATCCCTCAGGGGCGGCAAGGCATTTCCTCCCGCTCATTAACGAAAAAGGGAAAGACCAGCTCCTCTTCCTCATGGAAGCAGGGCTCATGCTTCACACAGCTGAAGAATATGACAAGAGCGCGGAAGTGTTTCTGGCCGCCGCACAGATAACCGACAATGCGGCAACAAGCGTAACAAGGCAGGCAGCGTCGCTGTTCATTAACGAAACCTCCACCAATTACAAGGGCGAAGACTTCGAAAGGGTGCTCGTCCACATGTATCTTGGAATAAACTTCCTTATCATGAAAAATTCGGAGAGCGCCCGCGTCGAGTTCAAGAAGGTAAACGATGAGCTGGCCCGCATAGGCAAGGAGTCAGGCAGGCAGTACAAGCAGAACATAATGGCAAAGTACCTCACGGCCATTGCCTACGAACTCACTGGCGATATCGAGAAAGACGACAGCGCCTGGGATTACGCGTATGTTGAGTACAAGCAGATACTCGCTCTCGCCCCCGGTCTGAGCCCCGTCCACCGAGACCTTCAGCGCATAGCAAAAAAACTCCGCTACAACGACGATTACGCGGCGTGGATCAAAAGGTTTGGCAGGAAAGACAACATCAATGCGGACAGCGGTGAGCTGATAGTAATATACCAGGCGGGCCGCGGTGCCGTCAAACAATCACGCGGGAACCTTATGAGTGACGCCAACATGTCGAAGGCAATAAACATAGCTCTCAGAACAAAAAATCTCCAGGCCGGGGTCACCATAGCCGCCGTTGCAGCTGCGCTGCGTAAGGCGGAAAATCCCATACCAAAATTCGTCCGCCGCTCAAACCAGGTCAGAAGCATCAGACTGACCGACGGAAACGGACGTGTTCTCGGGAACACTCTGCTCCTTGAGGATATTGAAACCACCGCAGTCAACAACCTGCGTGATGACTACAACAGGCTCTACGCAAAGGTTGCAGCGGGCGTCGTAGCCAAGGCGGCGGCATCAGTAGCGGCCGGAATGGCGGCAAAAGCTATAGCTGAAAGCACAGACAACGATTATCTCAAGGCCTTTTCGGGACTCATAGGAGCCGCGGCAGGCGCCGGAACAGCCGCCGCCCTTATCTCACAGATAAAGCCCGACCTGAGGTGCTGGCACACTCTCCCGGCGAACCTGCAGCTTGAGCGCATCTTCCTGCCGCCGGGAAAACACTCATTAACACTTAACTTTGTTGGCGTTAACGGCAATGTAATACGCACAGAGACTGAGAATGTTGAGATTAAGAAAGGGGAAAAGACTTTCGTCAACTACCGCACTCTTTTTTAATATGTCTATTGAGATAAATGAAATATTCCGTTCACTCCAGGGGGAAACCACTACCGCAGGTTTCCCCTCAGTGTTCATAAGGCTTGCCGGATGCAACCTGCGCTGTGCCTACTGCGACACTGAGAGGGCGCGCGATCGGGGCAGCGGCTCCTTCATGGAGATCGAGGAAATACTCGGCGAGGTGCAAAAGCTTCAGCCCTTCCATCACGTCACCGTCACTGGTGGTGAACCTCTTTTTCAGGATGACACGCCGGAGCTTGTACACCGGCTTGTAGCCGCAGTCTATTCAGTACAGGTTGAAACAAACGGCAGCCTTCCCATTAAGCGGCTAAGCAGGGACTGCCGAAGAATAGTCGATGTTAAATGCCCATCCAGCATGGAAGCCGGCTCGTTCCTTCATGAAAACCTCACTGAACTCACATCTCACGATGAGCTTAAATTCGTAGTCGGTACCGAAGAGGATTACCTGTTTGTCAGGGACTTTATTAACCGTTTTTTACCTGAACCGCCCTGCGTATTAAATGTCTCTCCCGTCTTCGGGATGATGGACTGTTCGAGGCTCGTGTCCGGCATTCTTGAGGACGGGCTCCCAGTGAGACTTAACATCCAGCTACACAAGCTCATGGGATTCAGCTGACATTGGATTGACGGCAAACCCGTCAGGTATATTAGCTCAACACAGCTCAGGGCCTGATATAGACCTTCTCCTGATCGGGAAGCTGAAGCGACGGGTCAATGTCCTCCGGCCCTGCTGCCAGGAGAGGTGATATCTCTATCTCCCTGACCCCCGCAGGTATGACGATTCCCCTCTTCTGGAGCCATTGCCGGTGAAGGCCGGTCATCAGCTTGCGAGACGATGCCGGCGAGTCTTTACCGTCAGCGTTCTTTATCGGGGCAAATTCCTCTTCCCGTACCGTTTCAACGAGAAGGTTTTTATCTGTTAAAGGAAGCGCGTCGAAAACGAACTTCTCGAACTTGTAGCCTTTTATTTCCGCTATAGAGCCGTCCGGCTGAAGGCACTCAATTATTTTGGCTGCCCTGTGATACTTCAGTCCCGCGTCTCCCTCTGAGGTTATTCTCTCAATAAACTTTCTGTCAAAAAGATGAACGGCAATATTAGCGGCACAGTATAGGAGCCTTCCGTCTTCGCCCACGGCAACGGCGCTTTCCGGTGTCAGGTCTGAATACTCAACGACCCCGGCACGGCCGCGTGAGAACCTTACGAATATTCCCACTTTCTCGTCAGGATCGGTTTTTTCAATATACTTGCTTGAGACCTCTGCCCCCGACCCGGCATGAAGTCCGATAAAGAAAGGATCAATTACACGAACCAGAGGATTGTCCACCTGGAAGTATGAAATAGTATCAATTCCTCTCGACTTCAGCTCATCAAGCAGCCCTGAATCCCTGAGTGCGGTCAGACTTCCTCCATGCCCGTCGGGGTTCCTGAAAAGGCTGTTTTTCGAAGCAAGAATAAGCTTCCCGTCCAGGGTAAGAGAAGGAACCTGCTTCTGAGAGAACATGTAGATATTTGATTTGCCAAGGCCGAAATAGTCATTCTCACTGAAGTAACTTTCAATATCGCTCCGGTTTTCCATCGAAGTCATTATAAGCCAGGGAATCACAACGCCGTATTTTTCAGAAGATTTCTTTATGCCGGCCGCAAATATCTCAAAAAGCGTGCTGCCGCTGACCGGGCCGGCCGGAAACATACCCTTGGGCCCGTCAAATCCCAGACGGCTGCCCTGGCCTCCTGCTACGACAAATGCCGCTACTCGTCCGGAAGCGATGTACTCCTCACCGGCCGTGAAGGCCTCAGACCGGCTGGCGAAAGGCCCGCTTTCAGCAAGAGTAATGCCCGGCGCCGGCGAGAACTCCTGCTCGTCGGCGTACAGGTCGCCTGACATCAGACGTGTTATCTCCCTGAAGTCGACCTTCTCAAGGTCAGCCAGCAGAGTAAGCTTCTCCTTTTCGCTGAGCTCATCCCAGAATGTAAAGACGTGGCCGTTCTCAGCGTCATAGACCTTTGAGATGAGTTCCTCATATCCTCTGAACTGTACCATTGCGTTCCCCTCCGCGCGGGCACTTCCCCGCTATTTTTCAGGACGGCAGCTTGCGCGTAATGTATGAAGCATAATCCTTCAACTCCGGCTTGTATTCCTTGCCGATCAGAGGTGAAGAAATAATAAAATCAGCTGTTGATCTGTTTGTTGCCATCGGAATGTTGTAAACCGCGGCAATCCTGAGCAGCGCCTTTACGTCGACATCGTGAGGTTGCGCCTGCATGGGGTCCCAGAAAAAGATCATCATGTCAATTTTGCCTTCCGCGATAAGGGCACCGAGCTGCTGATCGCCGCCGAGAGGCCCGGACTTCAGGCGGGTAAGCTTCGATTTAAACGGCACATTGTCCGCTGAACACCTTTCATACAGAGCCTCCTCTACAAGCCTTCCGGTTGTACCGGTACAGATCAGGTCATGGCTTAAAAGCTCAGCGTAGTTCCACTCGACCCACTCAACCAGGTCTTTCTTTCTATTGTCGTGCGCCACAAGGGCTATTCTTTTTACTGGTTTCATTTTTTCCTCTCTATATTATTATCATACAGACTAAAAGCTGTCAACAAGCATACATCAATGCGCTCACTAATCAATCTCAATTCCTATAAGGCATCCTTTTTTACGGAGAGGAGAGAGCCCCCGCCCCGCGTTCAAACGGAGTACTTGAAAAAGTCATTATCCCCCCGCCAAAAAAAAGACTGAACCGCGGTAAATATAAAAAAAAACGCGGACAGCGTTGTGAATAAATTATAAACCTTTAATGCCTGCGGCCTGAAACCCCATGAGCTCCCTGATATGTGAAGCGTTATCTGTTCCCGTAAGCGCCTTAAGAAGCAGAAAGGCCGTATCGAAGGCCGTTGACGGATACTGTGAAGTTATGATGCCGCCGTCAACGACAATCCGCTCATCGACGGGAACGGCGCCAAGGCGCTCAAGCCGCTTCAGGCTTTTACCGGCATTGAGCCCATACGAAGTCGCCCTTCTTCCGTTCAATATGCCGCTTTTAGCCAGGGGGATTGACCCGGTACAGACAGATGCTATAGGTCTGTTCAACCTGCCGAACTCACGAATCAGACCTGTGAAGTCGTGCGAATGCGCGTCGGCGTAAAATCCGTATGTGCCGAAACCTCCCGGCACGGCAAGGGCGTCAAAGTCAGAGGCACAGACACAGTCAATCGTCAGCTCGGCCTTTATCTCGACCCCAAACGCTGAGCGGACAACGCCCGCTGTTCCGCAGAGCTTCAGATCAACCGGAACGCTGCCGAAACTGCTGTTCCATCCGAACACATCGATAAACGCGCCTGCCTCTATCATTTCAAAACCTTCGGCAAGCAGCAGTAAAACCCTTTTCATCCGCATTCTCCTCTCGAAGCTTTTTGCATCAATACCGGCAATGCCCGGCCGCGCAAGCAGTTTATCATCCAGGCTTCACATTCGGTTTCCGGGATGGGCTCAATTTCTCCTCTTTTGTTTGGGGGGGATAAAGCTCTTCATCAGACGTTTTCTTATTGACTCTGACCGTACCGTTTCTTTAGTTTTGCGTGAACTCTGCTAATAGTCACGCGTCGATGCTTAAGGCTTTAGCGGACATCCATGCTTAATACCATCGTACTGGAGCCGTGCTATGATCAAATACATCGAAAAAGTTAACACCCTCATGGAATCGTTCCCGTACATTCAGGAGTTCTCGGGAAAGACCGTTGTTATTAAGTACGGCGGCCATGCCATGAAGGATGACAGGCTGTGCCGTTCCTTCGCGGGAGATATACTTCTCATGAAGTACGTTGGAATAAATCCTGTAATAGTTCACGGAGGCGGGCCTCAGATAGGAAAGCTCATTGAAAAGCTCGGGATGAAAAGCGAGTTTGCCGGAGGGATGAGGGTTACAGACGACGAGACAATGGAAATTGTCGAGATGGTCCTTACCGGCACGGTAAACAAGGGCATTGTGAGCAGCATCAACGTCATGGGCGGAAAGGCCGCCGGCCTGTCCGGAAAAGACGGCTCTCTGATCTGCGCTGAGAAGATGTATCACTACGAAAATGGTGAAAAGATCGACATAGGCCATGTTGGTTCAGTCAAGTCCGTCAATCCCGAGATACTCGAAACTTTGAAAGCGAGGAACTTCATTCCAGTCATAGCTCCAATCGGCGGAGACGAGCACGGCAACACCTACAATATCAACGCGGACACAGCAGCTGGAAAGATCGCTGAAGCTCTGAAAGCAGAGAAGCTGATTCTGCTTACTGACGTTGAAGGCGTCAAGGTCAAAGGTTCCCTCGTTTCAACGATAGAGGCGGGGGATGTCGGCGGGCTCATCAACTCGGGTGAGATTGTCGGCGGAATGATTCCAAAGGTCAACTGCTGCGTTGAAGCCGTTTCAGGAGGCGTCCACAAGGCCCATATTATTGACGGCCGAATTGAGCATGCCGTACTTCTCGAGATTTTTACCGACGCGGGAATCGGCACTGAGATTGTTGGCGGCGCCCGGAGCTGATCTGATTATTAAACCGCCTCTCGGAATTTTTTTATTTGACAGGGAGCATACACCAATTAGGTTAGTTCACGGAAAGTTGTCCGAGTGGTCGATGGAGGCGGTCTTGAAAACCGTTGAGCCAAAAGCTCCGGGGGTTCGAATCCCTCACTTTCCGCATCGATTCTTTTCGATCAGTCTGCCTGATAATTCTGGAGAGGTGCCCGAGAGGCCGAAGGGGTTTGCCTGCTAAGCAAAAGTGCCTATTACTGGCACCGGGGGTTCGAATCCCCCCCTCTCCGAATGGTAGCTGAAAAAAATGTTAACAACCGGAAAAGATGGCCCTCACAGCTAAATTAAACCAGATAAACCAGAGCGTCCGCATCATTCTGAAGAACGCTCCGCATTATGGCGTCTACTTTCCTTTTATCGGATGGTGGCCCGCAGCGGCTTTCAGGCGAGAGGACAGGGAACTCATTTTTCATGTCAGACGTGCCTTTGTTATGTCGGCTTTTTTTGCGGCCGTCCTTCTTGTTCTCGGCATTTCTTTCATATTCATTGGAATTGAATCAAGGATACTCAAGCTGACAGCTGTTATTGCGGTTTATGCTGTGGAATTTCTTTATTTCGCTCTTTGCGCGGCTGCTACGGCTTCAATGATCAAAAAAAGAAATTTTCCCATACCTTTTGTTGACAAATTCGCAGATAAGATCGATTATCTCTAACATATATGCGTCCGTAGCTCAGCTGGATAGAGTGCCGGACTACGAATCCGTAGGTCGAAGGTTCGAATCCTTCCGGACGCGCATTTGTACGCCAAAAACCCTCTGTTTTTTTCGGAGAGCCTTTGGCGTACAAAAAAATCAGTGAGGACATTCGGAGCGTCCAGGTCCTGAATTTTAGGATTTAAAGTCAGGTGCACAGCAATAATGTACCGCTGCTTCATGTTCGAGGCCATCATCAGTGAGTTCGATAACACTGCCCCTGCCATGCTTGCCATCCATTTCCCACCAGGAATCTTTATCTATTATCTGAAAAAGTGTAATCCTGTAACTTGATTTCCCAAAACAATATACTATTGAGACCGATGGCCATTCCATGGGGAAACACGGACTGAATTTCAACAGATTGGTCTGTAATTGCAAACCTAATAAGTATCCGGTGATAAACTGATACATCCAGCCTGAGGAGCCTGTATACCAAGACCACCCCCCCATTCCTTCCTGTGATTTACTTGCATAAACATCTGCTGCCATAACATACGGTTCAATCTTATATTTTTTCATACTTACAGAATCAGACGAATGGTTTAATGGATTGATCATACTGAATAGCTCCCAGACCTTTACTCTATCTCCAAGCAATGCGAAGGCCATGAGTGCCCATACCGCACCATGAGAATATTGTCCGCCATTTTCCCTAATACCTGGCGAATAGCCTCGAATATAACCCGGATTAGGCCCATTCTTGTCAAACGGCGGATCAAGTAGCTGAATAAGTTTCATATCTTTTTTAACAAGGTGTTTATAAAGAGATGACATCGCTATGATTGCTTTTTCTTCATCAGCTGCACCCGATAAAACAGACCAGCTTTGGGCAATAGCATCAATTCTGCACTCATCATTTATTTTTGAACCCAGCGGTGTTCCATCATCAAAATATGCTCGCATGTACCATTGCCCATCCCAACCTGAAATGTCAATATTTGATCTAAGGACTGCTGCTTCATTTGCGCATATTTCAGCAAATAGGTTATCACTATAAGCATCTGCAACATCGGCAAAACTCAACAATACATCATAGAGAAAAAAAGCCAGCCAGACACTTTCACCAAGGCCTTTATTTCCGACCTGATCCATCCCATCATTCCAGTCACCGGATCCTATAAGCGGTAAACCGTGTTTCCCGAAATTACAGCTGTGTTTTATTGCACGAACACAATGTTCATACAATGTCCCGTTAAGATTCCCACGCATAGGAAGGTCATATAGTGAATCTTCATTATCATTCAGCAACCGGCCCTCGAGAAAGCCTGCGGGTTTATCCAAAATCGTTTTATCTCCAGTCGTGGAAATATACTTTGAAACTGCAAAAGGAAGCCACAGGAGATCATCAGAACAATGTGTACGAACTCCCCTCCCTTCTGGGGGATGCCACCAGTGCTGCACATCACCTTCTGAAAATTGTCTCGAAGCATTTAATAGTATCTGGTCGTGCGCCACTTCAGGTCTTGTATGCAGCAAAGCAAGTACATCCTGCAGCTGATCTCTAAATCCGAAAGCTCCCCCAGACTGATAAAAACCGCTTCGGGCGAAAATTCTGCAAGCCAAAGTCTGATAGAGAAGCCAGCCGTTTGCCATAATATTAAGTGATGGATCAGGAGTGTTTACCTGCACACTGCCTAGTACCGTTTCCCAGTATTCTTTTACACCATTCAGGGACGATATGGCCATCTCCTTCTCTGCCAATTTTTCAATCAGAGAACTTGCTGTTGCATGATTTTCTTCATTTCCGATCTGAAATACTATTTCTTTTTCAGCTCCGTCGAGCAGATTAAATTTTACGCGCAATGCGGCACATGGATCTATGCCGGCACCGCTCCTGCCCGAAAGCTTCTTTCTGTACATGGCCTGAGGATCAGCAGTATTTCTGTTTCTACCGATAAATTCGGAACGGTCTGTTGTAAAACTCTGATATGGCATATCTACTTTAAAAAAGGCAACGCGGTCAGCAAATGCAGAATTGTACCTGTTCTTAAGGATCAAAGCTCCGCTGTCAACATCCATCTCGGAAACAATATGCATATTTGTTTTGGAACGGACATCACCAAGAATGATTTCAAGAAACCCCGTTATGGATAGTTTCCGCTCGTATCCTGAATCATTTTTTATGTTCAAAACAACAAATTTAACCGGTAGCACCTTGTCCACAGAGACACACATTCTTGAAGAGATACCTTCTTCAACATGTTCAAAACTGGTATATCCAAAGCCATGTGTTGTAATATAAGGAGTTACACCTTTTGCAGGAAATAATGATGGTGACCAGAAATGACCAGTCTCTTCGTCACGTATATAAAAGGCTTCACCTCCCTCATCACTAACTGGGTCATTGCTCCAGGGGGTAATGCGATATTCATGAGCATTGACAGCCCAGGTATAGGCTGAACCGCTCTCAGAGACAACAGTGCCAAATTCAGAATTTGCAATAACATTAACCCATGGTGCGGGGGTAGTTTCATTTCTATTCGTTATTATTTTATACTCTTTGCCATCCGGTGTAAATCCGCCACAACCATTAAAAAATAAAAGATCATCGGGCAGGAATACTGAACTTAGTTTCTCGTCTGCTTCAGATGATTTCGTTTCCAGTAAAGGTGGCAATACTTTTTCTATATAAAGTTTGCTCACAAATTCGGATAAAGTGCCATCTGTGTCATGAATTATTACACGTGCAGCACTTTCAAAAAGTATACGGTCTTCTGCTGACAACTGATCGGTGGATTTAACATAAATATTCCCCGGCGTCCCATGAGTTGGATTCTCTGCATTCCGCGAAGTGGTCAGCCCGAGAATCTGATCATGTAAAAGCTGTCGGTAAGATCCATGGTCTTCATTCCATATTACAAGGTCTACAGCCAATCCTTTCAGACGCCAATATGCATGCGCCTGAACCATTTGTTTTACAAGTTCCATATTTTCTGAGGTAAAGACCTGCAGCAATACTATAGGCAGATCACCAGAAACCGAATGACTCCACAATCCGGATTGTCCTCTTAAATTATTAATGATAACTGACTCTTGCGCGCGCATATTGGGGTTGGCATAAATAATTGAAGCTGCCAGGCGGTTGTACAACTGAGCATCCGCCTCACTTGCATTAATCTGACGCAGCATCACATGACTATGTGTCCAGGAAAGTTCAAAAGCACGATTTTTAAGATGGCGATCCTGATACTTGTGCATCAATATTTCACATGATTTTTTTGAATCACTTATCCCGTAAACCTGGTCAAGCACGGCTGTCTCATTGGGCTTGAGCCTGATCCGACACCGAATGGACATAATGGGATCAAGCACAGATCCATCGCTACCGGAAAGTAATTCAGTATCCATAGCCTGAGGATGAATCAGTGTTTTACCTCTTCCAATAAATCGCATACGGTCTGTTTCATAAGATATGCTTTCAACATCGACTCCATGTACATCCATGAGGTGGAACATCCATGGAGGATTTTCAAGAGCAGATCTCGGTCGACGTGTACAAAAAATAGCATTGTGTTCGGGCATAACTTCTGTCTGTACAAAAAGATTGCTGAATGCTGGATGTGACTCATCAGAAGACTGGCTGGCCATCACTATTTCAACATAACTCGTTATCTCCATGACTCTAGTCGACAAAGATCGATTAGTTACCCTAACCCTTCTCAACTCAATATCATCTTCAGGAGAGATAACAATTTCAGTTTTTATGTCAATTCCGTGATCTTTTCTGCGAAATTCCACACGTCCCTGCGAATAGATTACCTCATAATCAGAGGGAGTTTTTAAAGTCGGCTGATACGTATTAGACCAGAAATTACCGCTTTTGATGTCCTTAATATAACAGAAAATCCCCCTGTCATCCCGAGTGGCATCTTCCCGCCACCGATTAACAGCAATATCTTTCCAACGGCTATAACCACCGCCCGAGTTTGTTATCATTACCTGATACCGGCCATTACTCAAAAGCTGAATCTCTGGAATCGAAGTAGTCGTTGTTGTAATTTTCCGTATTTGAGCTTCTTTTGTCGCAGCATGTGTTTCTATAAGACCTGCGGGATGTGCGTAAAAGAATGTTGCCCTCGGGATACGCTCCTGGAGCAACAGTAAAGCTGCCTGAAAGCGAAGTTCAGATACAAACCTTTTTTGCATAGGTTTGTTGAGCAGTAGATAAGCCAGTGACAGGAATCCGATGCCTTGATGATGAACCATATAGGATCGGATAACGCTATGAGTCATGCCCAACGGTAGGCGACTGGCAGTATAATCGATAGATTCAAAAAAACCGTATTCTCCCTCAAAACCCTCTCTGGAGAGAACTTGCATGTTCAGACATGCCTTTGCCGGTGATATCATCAGTGCCATCATGGAAGCATAAGGTGCTATCACGAGATCGTCTTCCAGACCACGTTTAAGTCCCAGTCTTGGAACACCAAATCCACGATATTGATAATTAAGATTTGAGTCGAACATATTATATGCGGATTCTGAAATACCCCAGGGTATTTTATGCTGGCCGGCATACTCTATTTGTCTTTTTACAGTTGATTTACAGGTCTGGTAGAGCAAAGTGTTTACATAAGATGGCATTACAAGCTGCGGCATCAGATATTCAAACATCGACCCGCTCCAGGACAGTAATATAGGGTCTCCTGCGGAATTGGTCAATAGACGGCCGAGAGCAAACCAGCTTTTCTGCGGCAGCTTCCCAAGTGCTATGCCAGCGAAAATTCCCAGTCGGGCTTCAGATGCCAACATATCATAATAACTGTCGTCTTTTTTCTGCTCGTCAACATTATAGCCTATTCTGAGAAGATTTGTTGTTTTATCAAACAGGAAGTCATAATCTGAGTCACTCATCTGCTCACACTCTTCTGCAAGTTCTTCCAAAAGAGAAATCCTTGCAGAAGCACGGCTGTGCCCCTCCGCAAGAGCGGCACGCATCCTGATTAACCATTCCTTTGCATCCGATCCATCCGAAAGGTTAATCTCATGTTCAGAATGTTCAAATTCCTGTAGAATGTCTGTCATTGTCAAAATGGACAGAAGTGAAGGAATATTGTCGGCTCCAACAATCTGAGCAAGTTCGGCAGGAACAGGTAATAAGTCTATCCATGGGAGAATATAAGTCAGATCGTCGTAAATGGTATTTATCTGCAGAAAAAGCCTGTTAATCCATTGTCCTAAATCTGTTCTGAATTCTCCCGCTGGTGAAATTTTATCAGCAAGAAAGATAAGTTGATCTATATTCTTTTTTATGCCACTCAGTGAGCTGACATCTTTTTTTGCTGAATCAAGTACAGCCAGCATCTGTTTTGTAATTCTGATAGTCTCAAGATCAGAAAATTCACGCATTATTCTGACTGTAGTTTCTATCCCGCAATAAACCTTTGCACTGAAAATTGGAGCGTCAGGAACGCTTAAAAGTCCCTGCCGCAGGGTAAGCAAATGGGCTGTAAGATTCCCGCTGTCGACTGTTGAAACATACATTGGATGCAGCGGTAGTAATGACAAAGTGTCGTACCAGTTATAAAAATGCCCCTTGTATCGTTCCAGCTTACTCATGGATTGCAATGTATTATAACATCGAATTACAAGTTCACCACCCGGAATATAACCGAAATCATAGGCAGTAAGATTGGCAAGTAATCCGAGGCCCATATTGGTTGGTGATGTACGATGAGCTATAGCTGCAACTGGTTGTTCCTGATAATTATCAGGCGGCAGCCAGTTGTCCTCTTCTGTCACAAAACGTTCGAAAAAGTACCATGTTTTCCGGGCAATTCTGTGGAGGTACAGAGTTTGCTCCTCAGGAAGATTTGTATTTTCTTCAGCTTCAGCTTTACTCACTGACCAAACCATGACAGGAGCCAATAACCATAATATAATTATTGGAGAAATTATATAGAGAATTGTTGAATTGACATATAATAGGAACCCTGTACAGAACAGTGCTGTTAAAGGAGCTATTGCCATAGAATAAAATATTTCAGCTAAACTGCTACTTTTATCACGTGAAACCGATGCTGAGGGGGCCCATTCAAGGAGTTTTTTACGTGTCACAACCATCCGCCAGACAGACAGTATTGCGGCACCAGAATAAGCAAATGCCTCATATGGGAGCACAGAAACAGCAAAAATAAAACTGAACAACTGATTCCCCATCAAAATGAATGCTTCAAAAAAGTGTGTTCCAAAAGTCTGATCAGCGGATTTATGCATTATTTGCCAGAAAGCAGCCAATAATCTAGGCGATAAAATGATTACTGCAAGTGATAATGTCCAAAACAGAGGCAAAGGCAGTACAGACCAACCCATTACCAAAAAAAGAAATAAAGATAGAGGTAATAGACTCCTGCGGAGATTATCAAAAATTTTCCATCTTGATAATGCGGAAAGATGGTTAAGTATTAAATGACCGTCCGCTGATACAACAAAAGGCATCATCCATAAACCGGCCTGCCAGTCCCCTCTTATCCATCTGTGATGGCGTTTTACATCAGTAATATATTGTGATGGATTATCTTCGTACAAAAAAACATCGCTTATTAATCCGGAGCGGGAGTAACATCCTTCCAATAGATCGTGACTTAAAATACGATTTTCCGGAAAAACATTACCCACCGATTTTTCAAATACATCCACATCATAAATGCCTTTGCCTATAAACGAACCTTCGCCGAAAAGATCCTGATATACATCCGAAGAAACACGGGTATAAGGGTCGATTCCGGAAACGCTACCATGCATGCGCAAATACCGGGAGACCGGAACTCTGGCTACTGCCGAATCAATTCTGGGCTGCAAAATGCCATATCCTTCAGTTACACGCTTTTTCTTCAGATTGTAAACAGCCTGGTTCAGAGGATGGGCCATTGTTGCGATTAATTTCCACGCAGCATCCATTGGGAACTGGGTATCCGAATCCAGGGTTATTACATATTTTACCCGTTTTATTATACTATATTCTCCGATAACCAATGAAAAATCATTATAACTCTTTCCCATAATTAATGCGTTAAGTACCGATATTTTCCCTCTTTTCCTCTCGTACCCCATCCACTTTTTTTCTGCTGCATTCCACTTTCTCGAGCGATGAAATAAAAAGAAAATGTCATTATTCTGCTCTTTATATTTCACATTTAATAATTTAATACCGTTACTGGCCAATTGCAGCAATTCATCGTCTTCTGATGTTATTTCCGTGTCTGCGTCCGCAAAATCGGTCAATAATCCAAAATACAGATTTGCTTTTCTATTGGCAAGAAACCTTATTTCAAGAGCCTCAAGCAGGTAATCGATATAAGACTTGGAGGTAAGCATTGTAGGAACAACTACAAGCGTGCTATATTCAGGAGGGATATGACCTGAAAAATCCATCCTTGGTAAAAGTTCCGGTTTCACAAAAATAGTAGAGAGCCAGTTAATAATAGAAACGGCCATTTGTGAACTGCATAAAACAGAAAGCACCCCAACCAGAATCAATAACAGACTGCTGCGAATACCATATTTGTATGCGATGAAACACATACCTGACGCAGCTGCCAATGTTAAAAAAATTATAAATCCGGAATAAAAAACAAATGGTGAACGTTTAGCTCCACGAATCAGCTTCTGCCTGAGAGAATAACGCATGCCTGCGGCCTCTTCGGTCTGCGTTACTCCTTTATCAACGAGGTAAAAACCAACATGCTCCTGCCGTTTCTCTTTATGCCCTGATCTGCTTTGTTTTATTGTCAGATCAATTGCCTTCTGCGCAACTTCCGTTTCAGAAAAAGGACTGGCTTTGGAAATGGATTCAACCACATGCCGATATCTATCGCGCGTGTCGAAATCCATCAACGGATATATGTCATCCTGGCGCAGCACCCGCTCGACACTACTCAAGTTTTCGACAAATTCGCGCCAGTCTGTTGCACTGAGTAACCGCAATGTACCAATACTATTGCGAATTGAAACCTGGTCAGCAGCCTGTTTCTGATTCTCCTGACGAACCAGATCATTACTGTTGACAACCATGCCGGATAATTGTTGTTCCATCCAGCTAAGCGGTAATGACAGTGCCGGCCCCTTCCCCTGCAGTTCTCTTATTAAGGTGGCGACAAAAGATCCTGACAAAACAGGTTTTGACCTTGCCATGTCGGCAACTACCAGGATCAGATCAGCAGGATTCTCTTTTACTGTTGCTATCATTTTTTCGGCCCAATAATCCGCCAGGTTATTAGCAATCATATCTTCAGATATTTTTTCTGAAACCCTGCGCAGGTTTTCGATAACAGCTAGACGCAGCATTATCGGTATTGCCCATAATTCACCAAGTGTTAATACTGTGTATTTCTGATATGCAGCAATGAAAGTACTGAGACTTTTTATGTCAACTCTCCCATCACTATGTGAAATTATTTCAAGAATGATGTCATAAACGCGCAGCATGCCACACGAAGCACCAGCAGCAAGACACGGTAATCCTTCGCTGTATCCTTTCGGTAAATGCTTCCTTGCAATAACTATTTGTTCTTCAATCAAGTAATAATTATCAAGAAGCCATTCTGCAGCGGGGGTGATGGTTTTCCCGGATCGTATGTTTTTGATCAGCGCTCCACGCACTCCAATCAATTTTTCTTCGTTAACATCGAGACGTTTCAAGAGCAGATCCCTGGTTTTTGCTTTTAACAATTTATGTGACCGTGCTACTACCTCGCCATAACGGTTCATCTGCTCCGAGCTGTAAAGCTCCGATCGAAACGGTTCTTCCTTTTCATAATTTACGATACAATTACCTCCAAATAAATATAACAATAGTTTTATAAAGTCGGAAATGTTTCGAATTGTGCCCGTGCATTTTTATTTGAAAAAACTTAAATCGAGATTGTTCCCTTCCCCAAGTAAAAAAGCCAATAGATGTGTATGTTTAAAATATAATACATGGAATCTGGGAAGAGTGGGAAAATGATATGGTATAGTGTCGTAATCACATCAAGTGTAATATACTCAATTTACATTTTCAATCAAGTAAATAATAAATTACTAAAAGTGATATTGATTCCGTTTTCGGCAGGATAACGTATAGTATCTTTCTCACAATTGTGTAATATGTCTCAACAGAATCACCGCTTGCGGCGTACGTCAGGGCATTCTGATTATACATGTTTACTTTATTCACATGAGCGCCGCTTTTTATCAGAAGCTCTGCAATCGCAGGATTACCCTTATACGCAGCCAGCATCAGCGCTGTATTCCCATTCTCAAGAGGGCGGTCCACATCGGCGCCTTCTTTAATTAGGGCTCTGACTGCCTGTATATCCCCTGACATGGCAGCGCTATGCATTGCTGTAGAAGATGTCAGTTCAGTTTTTTTCTGTCTGTCATCAACTGCCGATTGATGCTTTTCTTTTGAACAGCCCAGTGAGGCAATCAAAAAAGCCGCCATAATAACATGAACATATTTCATATAAAACCCTCCATAAACTATCAGACCTGTGAGCCGCAGCACTTTTTAAACTTGCGTCCGCTTCCGCATGGACAGGGGTCATTCCTTCCCGGAGATGCAGTCCCCATAACATCATTAAGCTCAACCATCTTTTTGACCTCTTTATTTCGCTTTTCTTTCCATATCCGGGCATTTTCTTTGAACTTTTCATCCGCATGTTCAAAGAAAATCTTATATCCCTTGCAGAGATGATTTGCCGGCACAGAGCCCTCTACGCTCACTCTGTCCTTCATGCACCCCCCATGGCAAATATTGAGCCATTTACACTCGGAGCATTCTTCCGGAAGCAGGGCTTTTTCCGCCCCGAAAGTCCGCTGCTTTTCTGAATTTATCAGTCTTCCGATTGAAGTCTCCATAATATTGCCGAGGTAGTGTTCCTCACTAACAAAGAAATCGCATGGATAGACGTTCCCATTGTGTTCAACAACAAGGTATTGACCGCACTCCCTTTGATATGTGCATTCGGGAATAGCCTTCCCAACATAGTAGTAAAAAAGAACATCAAACAGTCGGACAGAGACCGAGGGTATATCGTTGTCAAAATCGTCTATCCACCTGTCAAATATTGAGCAAAGAAACTCACCATAACCTTCTGATGGAACACTAAAATCGACAGGCCTGCCGTCTTTCCCCTTCTCAACACAGGGAATGTACTGCATATGCCTGAACCCGGTCTCCTTCAGATGTTCATATATTTCATCAGGGTAGTTCACCGAATAGTCGTTCACAACTGTCATGGCGTTAACCTTAACGCCTGCGCGAATCAGCATTTCTGCGTTATATCTTACCTTTTCCCAGGTCCCGTTTCCCGAAATTGTCTTTCTGTATTTATCGTGGATATGCTGCGGCCCGTCAAGAGAGAGCCCCACAAGGAAGTTATTATCTCTGAGAAACCTGGCCCACTTCCTGTCCAGCAGGACGCCGTTTGTCTGCAGCCCGTTCATCACGGTTTTCTCAGGTGCAAAGCGCTTTTGATACTCAACAGCCTTCTTAAAAAAGTCGAGCCCCATTAATGTCGGCTCACCGCCCTGCCAGCCCATATAGGGGTTGGGTCCGCTTTCCATCAGGAAGGAACGAATCATAGTTTTCAATACGGCTTCATCCATCCTGTGCTTTCGGGTTTCTGAAAACATATCGATCTTTTCTGAATAAAAGCAGTAGGTGCAGCCGAGATTGCAGTCCGGGCCGGCCGGTTTTACAAGTATATCGTTTATTTTAATCATTATTCCCATTATTCAGGGAAACCCGGAACCCACACGGCCCGGACTTCCCTGTCAAATTGTTACATAAGCATCAGATCATCGGGAGCCTTTTCATTTCACGCTGAACGTGTATGAAGCGCTCTGCACATCGCTCGACTTATAGCCGGGCCTCATTGCCTGAGCCATAACAGTGCAGTTCTCTGTTATTTCAATTGGCCCGCTGTACAGCTTCCACTGATGGCTTGCCGCGTCGGCCGGCACTGTAGAATCAACGACCGTATAGACAATTGACGCCCCGGCAGTCATGCAGTCAAACGTAAGGCTGAATGGAGCGCTGACTGTCTGACTTCCTTTAGAAAATATCGGCGTGCCTACTATCGGCTGAACAAATCCGGGCCACATGGCTTTTCCCATATCGGTCTCTTCCTCAAGCATGGTCTTATTGCCCGAAAGATCTGACCAGATATCGGTTTCTTCAATCCATTTATCAAGTGCTGATATCAGTCTGGCCTTATCCTCAGAATACTCCTGATTATCAGCAAGGTTGTTCAGCTCATATGGATCATTCCACGTGTCATAAAGCTCTTCCTCGGGTTTTGGATCAAAATAGAACTTCTCCTCAGCGCTCAAAGTTTCAGGTTCTTCTTCGTAGAGTCTGGCCCACTCCCGGTATAGAGCCCCAACAGCAAGAAACGGCTGATAAATTCCATTTGATATTTCAGGATAATAGTTTCTGATGTAATGAAACCTCTCATCTCTCACAGACCTGATTTTATCATAGAGATCATCTGTCCTGTCCCTGTGACCATAGACATACTCCCTTTCCTTGTCCCTGTTCTTACCCAGAAAAACCTTCCCCTGAATATGTTCCGGAACCTCAATATTAGCGAGGTTAAGTGTTGTTGGAGCAAGATCAACCGCGCTGACCAGCTCACTCTTATGTGTTCCCGCGTCCCTTCCGTCAGGCCATCTCACAATAAGCGGTACCCTGAGTCCTGAATCCCACTGGGTTCTCTTCTCTCTCGGCAAGGCCCGCCCATTGTCCCCGAAGAAGATGATTATGGTATTGTCAAGGTCGCCTTCCGCTTCAAGCTGATCGAGAACCTGCCCAATTTCGGAGTCAACAACCATCAGCTGATGATAATATCTGGCGATATCCGCTTTAACTATATCGTTGTCTTGCGGAAAATACGATGGGACCAGCATCTTCTCCAGGTCAACGTCGGACGGTATTTCACCCGCCTCAAATGAAGCTGTAAACTGACTAAGAAAATAAAACTGATTGTCCTGGGGACATGATTTATCCCAGATAAACCGTTCATGCGTATGGTCAAAGGTCATGTGAGCAAAGAACGGCTGCCCGCTCGCCCTTCTGTTCCACAGACCATTAAACTGATCTGTTATCGGCTCCGCCGAATCATTACCCACCGGAAGTGTAGCCGATGACGAAGCCGCTATGTCCCATGCGGAAAGCGCGTTACCGTACTGATAATCAAGCTTGTTCTGAATGGCGCAGTAGTATCCTGCCTGTCTCATATACTCGGTGAAGACCTTAACGCCATCTGGCAATACAGGCTCAAGCGCAACAGTCGTTGAGGAGTCAGAGGGATCAGTCCTGAATGTGTTATTCCGCATCTGATGCGTCCCAATTGTAGTAGGGTACATTCCTGTGTGAAGGCTTGACCTGACCGGCGAACACTGCGCATTTGTGACGAAATAGTTGTCGTAGACAATGCCTTCTGCTGCAAGCCTGTCAATGTTAGGAGTGCTGACACTTGCATCACCGTACGCCGCAAGATTTACGCTTAAATCGTCCCCGTCAATCCAAAGGATATTGTACTGCTTTCCAGCATCCCTGTCTTCCGAAGAATCGTCCCCGCACCCGGCGAATGGAACAGCGAATGCCGCAAGTGTTGTCAAGCCCGCAACGGCGGCTCTGAGCTTCTCATAACGCGTCTCTGTCTCGCAATGAGATATTAACATTTTGCTACCCTCCTGAAAATGTATTTTACCATTAGAAACGATCCGAGCATTTACGCCCAATTATCCCTGAAAAACATGATCGTTATTAAAGGCTTATTATACATAGCAGGGTATTGAGGTTATAATCGTCCAGCGCCCTGAGATTTCTGATTTTGAAACATCACATTTTCTGAGATCAGAGATTGTGGTATTATGTGGCGGATATATATGCTTTAAAAAGTTGACTTTGTCGTATCTCTGTTTTACAAATATTGAAACAAATCAAACTCTTAATATTTATTTGCCATGCTAAAAAAGAAACGAGCTATAGAAATACTTGCCGCAGCCACGATTCTCTGCGCGATTACTGCCCTCTATTTTTTGTATTTCAACACTGCCTTTTTTTTCACAGATAATGTCCGGCCATTTTCTGTCGCTTTTATCAAACCGGACATAATAACAAGCGATCAGAACGGTTCCCAGTTCTTCAATGAAACAGAAATAATTGCAAAAAAAGCATGCTCAGACCTGGGAATTGAACTGCTTCAGTATACTATTTCGGCTTTCATGATTGATGCCCAGGATAAGCGCGCACTGGAAAATTTTATTTCAAGGGATGAAGTAAATGGCATAATTATACCGGGAAGCGGTTTTTTATTCGATAATATCCTGCCAATCTGTGAATACCACGGAAAGCCTGTGATTTTTATAAATAACATCATTAATATCTCAGATAGAGCTGGAAAACCCGGGAAGAATTACAGACAATACATTGGCCACATCTCCCACGATGATGAAGAAATTGGATATCAATCCGGAATATATCTTTTTGAACGGCTTATCAGCAAACACGGACGAAAAGACATAATACCCTTCACAGCTCTTTGCGGCAATCCCGGGTTTATTGTCACCAAAAGACGTCTTTCAGGACTTAAAAGAGCACTGTCCAATTACCCCAACATCGTCCTGAACCAGTACTTCACAACAACCTGGCGTAAAAACGGGAAGGCTCTCTCGTATAACTCATCAATAAGCCGGAATAAGGTCCGGTATATTATCAACAGATATCCCGACACCAGAGGGTTCTGGTGCGAAAGCGATTCAATAGCCGCTGGACTTGTAGAGGGTCTTGAAGAAAACGGAATTATTCCCGGAGTTGACGTTTTAATAACAGGCATTGATTACACATCGGCGGGTACGGCACTTGTAGACAAGGGAAAGATACTCGCAACATTTGGAGGACATATCATTAACGGCGCATTGGGAGTTGTAATGATGAGTGATTATCTAAATAACAGGAATAATACCCGCAGGTATTTTGAAGAACAGTCTCTGATATTAAAATACGATGGCAACACATCTTTAAACCTTAACAAATTGCTGGAAAAAGTTGACTTTAACAGCTACAGGCTTGAAAACTACATGTCAGACTCATATGACTTTGCAAAGAAGATATCAGGAAGACTCGAGTCCAGATGATTAAAGTTATTAAAAGCAACAGTATAAAGCTTGTTCTGCCGGGAATTCTTCTGGTTGGATTCATCACATATTCCGCCCTTTTCATAACAGATCACTACAGTTCCCTCACTAAGAAATACATGACAGAGCTGGATTCCCTGTTGAACAGTATCATCTCATCATTTGACATGAATCTCGAAGAATCATGCTCAAATATTACGGGGGACACCTTATCAGCTTTGAAACGGGCAGGAATCTCACACTACGCTGTTGCCGACAGAAATGGAAAAACCGTTTGCGAGGGTAACACTGGCATTGAGAAAGCATGCAGGTATTTTACTATCACAAGAAGAATCGAAAAAACAACCGCCGGCTTGGAACCATAAAAGTTGTTATCGTTAACGATTCAGCGGAAAAAAAGGCTGAAATGGTCTCAGATCTCATTGCAAAATCCAACACCAAATATCTGTGGGACTATAACATTGACGCTATAGCTGAAAACACCGGATCTTTTTTCAACGATCCTGAAATTGCCTTTATAAAGATTATTGATTCAACAGGACTGTTCATCGTTAACCTTGAGAGAGAGAACAATAAGGGCAGCGCAGTTTTGTCCAAAAACGCTTTATTTTTTATGGGGAAGGAAATTGGTGAAGTAATGGTAGGAATAATTGATGAATCCGCTAAACCGGCAATATCCCTGCCATTTTCATTTAAGGTTACTGTTATTGCACTCATCAATCTGGCGTTGCTTCTCTGGTTTTCAATCGCACTTGGCGGGGTGATGAGCTTTAGAAGAGCCGGGAACTCCCATGACGGCTCCATCAACGGTATTAAGATGACCGCTGATATGGAAAGCAGGATTATTCGCGGCAAGGAGTACATCGACAACAACTTCAGACGCAACATTTCCAGAGAAGGCCTCGCATCCATGCTTGGAATGAATCCGGACAGTTTCGGAAGATATTTCAAGATATATACCGGCAAACGAATAAACGAGTATATTAATACGCTCCGCATTGAAGAAGCCGTTTCGATGCTCCAAACCAGCGACGCAAACGTCCTGAACATAGCTCTCGCCGTAGGCTTCGAAAATACGGCCTCCTTCTACAGAACCTTCATGAAAATAATGAAAAATACACCTTCATTTTATCGAAATAATCCACATAGCTGTCGGGACAACATGCCCAAATCCTGATATCAATATTTCAGAATACCGGGAACTCATTTGAAGTAAAAAAGCATTGCTATATTTTAAACCGGATGCTACAAATTGCCCGGTTGGATATGCCCGATTTAAGCCTTCGGCGCCGTACCTGGGCGATTCAGCAGTCTGCAGTCCGAGCGAAGCACAATAAACTTCTGGAGCCCTGAATTGAAGTTAATCGCGAAGATATCAACCGTTCTCTTTGCAGTTGCCGTTCTCAGCTCTATTTCGGTCAGCCCTCACTCAACCGATCAACCTGTCCGTCAGAGTGCTTTGCTGAAGATCAGAATGCTTCTAACAGTCCCCGTTTGCACTGACGGCAACGAGCAGGCAATGCTTGAGAAGACATTCGCCGCGCTTCCCTTCCACAGGAAGCTGTACAGCCTCATGCACCTTGCAGCCCGAGACCTTGATATTGACTTCAAGGCGAGTCTGATTCCTCTCGACTCCAGGCAGCTCAGACAGAAACTTGACGATGAGATAGCAAACGAAAAGATTGACGCTTTCATCCTCATCAGCGCCTTCCGTCATACGCTTGATGTCATTAAGCATCTTGAGAAAAGGGGGGTGCCCTTCATTATTCTTAACGCTAATTCTCTTCGTAATGAACTCGGCACACCGCGCGGCAAGTACCGGTTCTGGATTGGCGAAATTCTTCCCGATGATGAAGCCGGCGGTTACCACCTCGCCAGGAGCCTGATAATCCGCCACAGAATGAAATTCAGATCTACACCCGCCAACATCGTCGCATTCGCGGGAACTCCGACTGACGACGCCTCTGTCCAGAGGCTTAAAGGGCTCAAGAGAGCGGTTCAGGAGGAGAAAAACACAAAGCTACTGCAGATATTCTCCAGCTTTTACCAGACCAATGACATCAAAGACAAGTTCTTCTATATTAAAAACAGCCGTTATCCCGAAACAGATATAGTCTGGTGCGCGGCGGACTCACTGGCTATAGCTTCAATTGTAGCAGCCGAAGAGACGGGTATTCATCCGGGTAAAGATATGCTCTTCGGAGGAGTTGACTGGAACGGATCAGCTCTCAGATCCATTTCCGAAAAGAAAATGGAGGTAAGCATGGGCGGCCACTTCATCGATGGAGCCCTCTCTCTCGTTCTGCTTCACGATTACCTCAAAGGCTTTGACTTCAATTCACAGACAACCCGCTTCAGAACTTCTCTTCTTCCCGCCGATCTCAGCAACATCAAGGCTGTTGAGGAGTTGAATGAATTCCGTGGTTGGGAAAAGGCCGACTTCAAAAAGCTTTCAAAGGCCTACAATCCGGATATAGAGGCCTATGACTTCGAGTATACAGCCGTAATTAAAAGAGTAAATCTTAAATAAAGGCATCATCGATATACATGACAAAGATATCTCGAATAAGGCTTGTAATCACAAATAACAGATTCATGTTTTCTTCACTCTTCTTCGCAGTAGTTCTTCTCTGCGTGTTTATTTTTTCCACATTTTACTACGCTAACAGGAACAACTCCCTTCACGAAGAGAGCGCGTCAAGATATCATGAACTTATAAGGTCAGCAGCTGGATTTTCAATTATCGCGGGCGACGACGTAGACCTTCCCGGAAAGCTCGCCCCCTTCTGTTCAGAAAGGGAAATAGGCTATCTGAAGGTGACAGACCAGGAAGGCAGGGGAATCTTTGAATGCGGTGAAAACAGCCATGTAGCCTATCACTCAAGAGAACCATTCGCCATTGAGAGCAGTGTTTTAGCGTGGATAGAGCTTGGCATTATTGACGTCAACCTTTTGAACAAGATTGATAAGCTCTCAAACTCCATTTTAAGGTCTAATCTTGCCGACCTCTGGAACTACAATATCAGCTCAATAAGAACAAATACCGATTTCTATTTCAGGGACAAAGATGCAGCGGAAATAACCATTAAGGACGCCAAGGGCTATGTTATCGCGAGACGCACAAGGACCTTTCCTGAAGAGACTCTTGTTTCGGTCAGGAAGCAGTTCAGGTTTAACGACAGACCTCTCGGGGAGCTCATTCTTACACTCTCCAACGCGAACACCAGGAAACACCGTCAGACTGTGCTGACACTCAGCCGCATCTCAATATTTGTCTGTCTTGCTCTAATAATCTACATCCCCTTCGTAATAATGAGAATTAATGCCAATTACAGAAACACCTACTCTAGGTTCCGCGCCAAGCCCCTTCAACCCGGTTTCATGAGATCACCCGCAGCCCTTCAAAACAGCACGATTGACGGGTCCTGGAAGATGTCCGGCTCAACCGAGAAGAAGATACGAGACGCAATCAGCTACATCCACAATAACTATGACCGTGAAATCTCCCGCGAGGGCCTGGCGGAGCTGGTACAGATAAACGCCGACAATCTTGGAAGGTACTTCAAGCTGCTGACCGGCGAAAAGCTGATGGACTACATAAACAGACTCAGAATAGAGAAAGCAGCGTCAGAAATTGTCAACTCAGACAAGACGATTATTCACATCGCCTATGAATGCGGTTTTGAAAACACCAGCACATTCTACAGGCTTTTTTCAAAATTCATGAAGATCTCGCCTATGGATTTCAGGAGATTCCACGAGAGCCATCAGCCCTCAGATACAGGCAGTGAAAAGGGAGCTTAGGCAGGACCGCCGGAGGCCCCTTTTCGGATATTATCTCCCCTGAAGCCCTTTCTGACCATTCCGCCCCAGCCCTGTTTTTGCCTCAGGGCATGGATGTAACCCTCAAGGCGCGAAACGCTGAAAAGCTGTCTTATGCCAAAGTTTTCCGCGAAGGCCAGGGCAGCAAGCTTGACTATTCCAGACAGAGGGAAAAGCCTGCCGCCCCTCTCCAATATATAAAGTGATACGATTGACACTGAAAGCCCCATCAGAACAGCAGCAGTAAAAAGCATCAGCAAAATTCCACCGTCGAGCATTCCGAGCAAGAGCCCCAGGAAGAACATCAGAAGGCCCTGAACCTCAATCCACGGTCCTGCTATTTCAAAGAGTATAAAGTATGGAAACGCGATGAGCCCGGCGGCGCCATACCGGGGATTAAACGCCATCCTGACATGAAAAGTAACGGTGTCCAGCAGCCCCCTCTGCCAGCGGTTTCTCTGCCTCCTCAGGACAGCGATGTCTTCAGGCACCTCTGTCCAGCAATTCGCGTTAAAGACATAGCTTACCCTCCCGGGGCTACCGAATTCCGAGGAGTGCCTGATTATGCGGACAACAAGCTCCATATCCTCGCCCACCGTGTCCTTACCGTACTTTTCTCTTCCCGTGAGATATCCGCCCATGTCAAGAACCTGCTGCTTTTTAAACAGGCCGAAGGCCCCGCTTATAATCAGCAGGCTGTTCAGGTAGGCCCATCCGGCCCTTCCCGCAGTAAATGACCTGGCATACTCAATTGTCTGCAGCGCGGGAAGTATTTTCCGGGGGATATCAACCCTGTCAAGGTGCCCCCTGTCTACCGAACACCCGTTTACCGGCAATATATTGCCTCCCGCAGCCAGCGTCTCCGTGTCTGAATCGAGAAAAGGAGAAGTGAGCTTCAAAAGCGAATCGCTCTGAAGCAGAGAATCGGCGTCTATCCCGCAGATATATTCCTTCGACGAGAAGTTTATGCCGGCATTAAGAGAATCAGCCTTCCCCCCATTGACCTTGTCTATCACAATAAGATTCCGGATACTCGGGCTGCCGTAGACACCCCTGACAGTTCCGGTTTCGAGCCCCGCGGCAAACCCTGTTGCTGTTCTTTTCAAACCGAACCAGTCGATAAGCCTCCTCAGAGTTCCGTCTGATGATCCGTCATTTACGACAATTACCTCGTAGTCAGGATAGCTGAGATTAATCAGCGAGCTGACACTCTCTATGATCGTTGCCTCTTCGTTAAACGCTGGAGCGATAACAGATATTGATGGAAGCATCCCCTTCTTGAACAGCAGCCTTTTATCCCTGGCCTTCCATTGTCTGAGCTGACGGGATGAGGCATGAAAGGAAAACAGAAGCAGTAAAAGATAAATCCCGTTAAGAGCGCCGGCGTAAAAGGCAAAGAAACGGTTGAAGCCCCGAATAGACATTACCGCGATATCCCTTACGCCTGTTATCCCCTCGCCGTGAATACTGCTGTAATAAAATATCAGAGGAAAAATCAAAATAGCAGCGCCCAGAAGACCGTATAAAATCCCCCTTCTCACATGCTCTTTCCGCGGCCCTGAAGCCTCAGGCTTAGCTTTGCTGAAGCCAAGCCTTTCCAGAATTCGGCCGTCAAGATACGCCTGATACTCGTTTATTCCCGGTAACCCTTCATCCTTCAGCTCAAGCATAATACCGAGAATTACCCCTTCAAGTCCGCTATCCCTGTTTATATTTAGAAAGGATATCACGTTCCGGGCTTCTCCCCTTAGAATGATTTCCTTAATAAAGGCGCGGTAGCTGTCTGAGCTGTCATGACGCAGCTTTATAAAAAGGTAGTCAATTCTAATTGACAGGACCCGGGCGAGGGCGTTTTTCAAAACCGGGTTGGATTCCCCGATAAATCGCGACATAACAAGGGGTAAAAGCTCATGCCGCTTCATTATCATGCGATGCACCGCCGATATTCCCGTTTCAGAGAGCCCGGGGAATCGCATCGAATTCAGGACAATCTCAAGGGCATCTGCCGAGGGGAAAAGCGATATGCATTCTATCGCCGTTTTTCTTATCTCGGCAAAACGTGATTTAAGGTAGTATTCAGAATTGAGCATTTCGGGATACATTCTTCTGCACGCCTCCGCGGCGGCGAGCGCGGTCTCTCTGTCATCTGATTGCAAGTACTGTTCAAGGAGACCTTTTATTCTCGGAGAGTAAAAGAAAGCCGCGAAATTCAGCACCAGCATTCTCAGCTCCCTGGACTCAAGCGAGCCCATCTGCAGCATAAAGTCGTGGAACCTTCCGCCGAACTGCTCCATGATTCCGTAGATCTTTTCTCTGTACCACCGGGGAGCCCCGATCAGCGTCTGGATGATATATGGAATAGCCGCGTAATTATCGGTATCTACCAGCGAGTTTACGATATAAACTTTGATATAGTAATGTCTCTCGGACACGAGCGCCTCTTCGAGAGCCCTGTGCGTCTCGGGAAGCGGCAAAAATCCCAGCTTCAATGCAGCCTCTGCTCTACGGCGCTTAAATGACGACCTCAACCTGCCGGCCAGGTGTGCTGCAACCCGGCGTTCCGCGAATATACGAATAAACGCACTCTTCACATCTTCCGGCATCTCAACTGATGCCGCGAGGTCTCTGTAAATATCAAACAGCTCGGCAGTTTTAATCCTGAGCCTGTAAATCCTTTCCCTGACATCGCCCGGAACAGCCGAAGCTTCAACTACAGCTTTTTTGTGCAAAAGCATGATACGGCTTTTTCTGACAGCGGCCGCCCTCGACGCGAATATCATCCCCAGAAATATAACATCAATTGCCAGAAACGACAGAGCAAAGTATACTATCCAAACCGGCATACTATGTCCCGCTCCTCGTGAGCGCTTTGATGAGTCCTACCATCTCAACTACAGAGAAGGGCTTTTTGAAATAGTGATAAATTCCAAGAGACTGCGCACGTACAACCGATCCGTCGTCTTTGACGGAAGATATCAGAATGAACGGGATGTCCTTGTTCACCGAATCATCAAGAAGCCTTTTCCGAAGGGCAAAGCCGTCAAGCTTTGGAAGATGAAGGCTGCTTACAACGACAGAGGGCCTTCTCGCGTCCACAATGCCGGAGGCCTCATCTCCCGTCACGCATGTGACGGCCTCAAAGCCCTCCCTTGCCAGGTGAACCTGCATCATGAGCCTGACGTTCTCATCCGGATCGGCAATCAGCACGCTTTTTGCTTTTCTGATTATGGCCGCCGTATCTGATTCTGAACAGACAGAATCGCCCCCGCCGTGAAGCGCAAGCTTAAGCCTTGAGGACGCAACATCAATTATGCCGGGCAAGAGCTCCACAGGATTGCCGCCGTCTGGAAAATCATCCGAGTGAACGAAACCGCAGGAGACGGTAATGCCTGTAACGAAGAGCAGCGAATCACGGAATTCAGCCCGGACCTCTTCAGCTATATTCAGCGCCTCTTCCCTGGAAAGGTCGTTCACATAGTAAACATATCCGGGCCCGTTCAGACGGAAAACAAGATGATGAACATAATCCCGCCGCTGCCTTTTGAAGTTTTTCAGGACATAGGCCATGTTCAGGATAATCTCATCGCCCGTATCGCGTCCAAACTCCTGGTTGATATTCTGCAGATTGTCAGCTTCGACAATAAAAAACGAGTAGCTTATTCCGTAATCGCGCCGGGCTGACAGGTCGGTCAGAAGGTTCTCTCTGAAAACATCCTCTTTGTAAACCCTTGAAAGCGGGTCTATGGCGAGAATATTTTCAACCTTTATCCCGCTTGACTTCAGGCTTTCAATTAGGGCTTCATTTTCCTTTCTCACGTTTTCACAGGCAACATCGAGCTGATACAGTGACGAATTATATATTTCCGGTTTCCTGACACCGTATTTCTCTGCAAGCTCCGCGATGTCCTTTTCCAGCAGCAGGAGACGCCTTACACCACCACCTGCGAGCATGCTTTTAAATACTTTTTCCCATGCGCTCCCGGGGTCGCCTTTGATTAACTTTACCAGTCCGGTTTCATGGTCCAATTCAACGTCTGACTCGGCGAATGCGGCTGACACCTCATCTGCGCCTAAAAGCCCGGAACCTCGTCCAAGAAGTTCGTTCAGGGCATCAACATAGCTGCCCGCGAGGTCATGTTCAATCACAAGATTCTGAAAGAGCTCCCCGCAATCAGCGGACGAGAGGGCTTTTGCCCTGGCAGACAAGCCGTCCCTGATTACAGGGCCGTGACCTGGCGCGATTATTTTTGCCCCCGTCCTGTTAGCCTCTCTCAGGTAGTATTCAAGTATTCGGTTGGAGGATATTAACCTTGAGTGATACCTCACCATCTCATCCACTGAGGCCTCATCAGCAAAAATGCCGCAGCCGCAATCCGAGGAACTGAAAAGCTCTCCGGAGAAGAGGATATTGCTGGCAGCGTCATAAGCCATAATCGAACCGGCTGATTTGGCGTATGGCGTGTTGATAAACCTTATTTCTCGACCCGACCTGAGATATAACCTGTTGGCCGAAAGATTGCTGAACACAATTTCTGAGACAATCCCGTACGAGGCCAGCTGATGCGCGTTATTGAAATGGCTGACTATTTTACCCGAGAAGCCGGCTTTTTCAAACAGTGGGACCGCTCCGCAAAGAGCGGGATCATAGTCTGGAAGCAAAATAAAGCTCACTTCCTCTACCGGGCACAATTCCCTTAGCGCGCCCGAAATGCTGCTGAATGCCGATACCGGGCCCGCGCCGATCATAACGGCTTCGCTCCGGTCAAGCATCAGGTAAACATTGTTATTTATTCCATTAACCCGGGCTGATGATCCAAGCCAGAATACGCCTTCAGCAATTTCAACGGTCTCACTCAACAGCGCCTCCATGTCCTACCGTACAAAGCGGTTTCATGACAACAGACAATTTTGTCTCAGCGGGCTTACCACTTTAGAATGAGGTTGATGCCCGCGTGATAATTCGAATAGTTACCTACGCTCGCTGTAATTCCCGGAGTAAACTCAATTCCGACCGATGAGTTAAAGAAGTGAGTATATGCTATTGACGCGCTGTAAGTTGTAGTCTCCCTGAAAACAGTCGAATCTGAATAGACAAGATAGCTCCTGCCCTGACTCAAAAAGAGATAGAACTGAATTATATTCTCAGGATTTATCGCGAGATACTGGTTGAGCATTACTGAGTAAAACAAATCCCTTGTGTCGGTTTCCACGTAAAACTGAATTCTGTTGTAGATAAAGCGGGTGTAATAGAAAACGATTCCGGGAGACAACAGATGATAATGCTTGTCGTCAAGCTCCTGGGCATCATGAAGCCTGTCATAGGTGTACTTATACGTCCCCATCAGATCAATGTTCGATGTGACCTTCCTTGTCAGAGTCATTTCTCCGCTGAAACGTGGATATATCTCCGCCTTCGCGGAATAGTCAACCCTGCCGGAAATATATGTCAGTGGATTAACTCTGTAAGCACCCCCCAGAGCACAGCTTACATCGTAATAGCTTCCGTCCTGTTCAACATCGTTTGTGTTCTGAAACACCTCGTCAGCGAAAGCGAAGAACCTGAGCGGCGTAGAATACTGCCATGTCAGGCCCTGCACGGCTCTTTGTACCTGAACATTGTTCCCGCCGGAATTTGAAACATCGTACCACGTGTAGTCATATCCTGCCATAACCGTAAAAGGCTTAATCTGATCGAGCACTCTCTTCCTTTCCAGTGATGCAGAATCGTCAGGATCCAGTTTAAGTGCCCTTTCTGTAAATTCCCGCGAGTTGGAGTATTCGCCTCCCCAGAGATATATCTTTGAAATCCGGTTTAGAATAACAGGGTTGTCCGGATCCTCTTTGAGAAGCGCCTTAAAATGCCTAACAGATTCATCATAGTCTGTTTTCCAGGAAAGGATATCTCCGATCGCGAGGTTGATATCCAGCTTAAACCCCTTCGGCGCGTTCTTATACAGCCTGAGAATTTCATAATACATCTGGAGCGCCTCGTCATATTTTTTCTCCCACGATGTAATCTGGGCGATGCCGAAACGGGCATCCCAGTAGACCTGCTCAGCCGGGCCTGAAGCGGCAACAATCTCACCGTACAGCTTGAGAGCCCTGTCCCACCTGTTGTCCCAGCTGTATCCCTTCGCGAGATTGTACTTGATAAAGAGGTTGTCCGCGTCGATTCTCCGGGCCTCTTCAAGGACGCTGATACCTTCAGCGATATCACCCCTGTACAGCTTCATCCTGCCCTCATTCATAAGCTCAAGAGCAGATGCCGCGAAGGTGTTAAGGGGCAGCAACATCAGTACGGAAAAAAGCACAGCATTTCTCATAATGTCTCCGAAGAATTCAACCGTTGAGTATTCTACTGATATACAGGCCTGTATTATAACGCACGGAGGCAAAAGGTTCAATAATATTTTTGTACTGCCCGCGGGAATTGCTTAAGGATAAATCGGAAGGCTGCTTCAAAGAGCAAAAAGCCCCTCCATTACCGGAGGGGCTTCGGGAAATTTCTGCTGTCACCACTCACCCCCACTCACTTCACCCGACTGTCTTGCATAAATATACTTAAGCGCCAGGACCACGGCGTGCATCTGGTGCTGAGTAACGTCTATCCGCAGGTCGGGCCTGCTGCGATGGTTCTGGACGCCACCGCGAGCAATTGGCCTTTTGGTTTTATGGTTCCTGATATAGCTGTTTGCAGCTGAGTGCCCCACCTGCCACGTTGTGAGCTTATGAAGGCCGGCATCAATTACATCTCTGAAATATTTTTCTGCTCTCGTGTCGCCCAGATCTCTGGCTGCCCTGTAGGCATGTATAATTCCCTCGTAGGCATAGGCCGTATTCCCATTTCTGCTCAATGTCCTGTGAACATTTATCATCCAGTAGGCAAGGTCTATGACGCATGATTTGTATTTCTCTGACCCTTGCCAGCCGGTTTCACCTATTTCATAAAAGGCCATAGAACTCCATTGATAATATCCCTTTGTGATCGGTGAATCCTCATCTTCTTTCAGTGCCCATTCAATATTAGTCCTGAAGCCGGCATCAGCAGAATTCATTATAATCTCTTTCAGATCTGTCCTTCCCAAGTAGCGCGCGGCCTTTATCATAGCCAGAAGCGCCTCTCCGTCAAAATATGAGGAGTTCTTCCCGAAAGCATTTCCGCTTGCGCTGTCATAGGACTGATGCCATAGACCTTCAGTTGTCCTCGCTCTGACCAGGAAGTTTACATATTCGTTCATGTGCTTTTCATAAAGCTCCTTTTCAACCGATGACAGGCCGTGTGAATTTGACCTTAGCAAGTCGATATGCGCCAGCGCGACAAGAGCCACGGTCCCGGTCCTTCCAGTCACAGACTCTCCGTACTTTATAAATCTGGTTCCGCCGATTGAGTGTGAGTTCTTGTTAAAGAAGTTCAGTGACTTTCTTATGTGATTGAGAAGTTTCTCTGAAGGCCTGTATTGATATATAAGCGTTAGACCCCAGAGCGCCCCGGCCTGCCTCACCTCATTATCATCCGCGTCCATCCTGTCATCGACCCAGTTATACGAATAGTTGAAGTTTCCTTCAGGAAGCTGATTGTTAATCAGAAACTCTGTCCCGAGAGCCAGCGACTCCTGTAGCATTTTTTCGGAAGCCTTTCCGCCGCGATAATCAATGCTTCTGACAGAAACATCCACCTTTATACATGTACCTCCCGTATTCTGTCTCTCCATGTAGTAGTAGATGCCGGCCAGAGCAGCAGCACAAAAGACAATGACCGCCCAGGTCCACCCTCTTTTTATACAAACCCCTATTTTGAGACCCATGAACAACCTCCTCAGTTTTTAGGAACGAGCCCTATATTACATGCAGCTGTTATATTACCGTCCCGTTGAATAAAAGTCGACAAAGGCAGTGATATTATGAGAGTATGAATCTTTAAAAATCCACCTATTTTTAACGGCATGTAAAACAATGATCTACTTTCTTCGTCGATTAACAGTAACTGTTATGATCTTTTTCGCCATGGCTGATGCTCTCTATGCCGGAACAGCCCGGAAAGAAAAAACAGCTCCCGGATTTGAGCTCTTTTTTTCCGGACAGCTAATCAATGGGAATATCATGGAAGAGGTATACAGCGGCAGCAATTCAAGCAGACTGAACTGGTCAATACAGAACATCTTTGCAGTTAAAGTGGAGACAGCGCTTTCTCTGCATGGTTTTTTTCTGAGCGCCTTCATCTCTTCCGGCTATGATAAAACATCAGGAACAGTATCAGACATTGACCGCCTCTCTGATGGTACGGTTACACGTGAATCTTACCACAGATGCAGAATTGCCGGGTATATGACTTTCGGACTTTTCGCCGGCTTTGAAATACCGTCATTCAACGGCATCACTATTGCCCCTTACGCGGGCTCGAAGCGCCTGAACACGGCCTTCGAGGCCTTTGACGGCTACGCGCTCTCTCCGGAAGGAGTAAGCTACCCTATTGAAGGAACTCTCATCCGCTATGAGCAGGAGTTCACCATTCCGCTCTTCGGGCTGCGCGTGGATAAAACATTACACGGCTTCTGCGACGCAGGCATAATAGCCGAATACGGCCCTTATGTTTTCTGCAGCGCGGTCGACCGCCACTACAGCACCATGACTACATACTACGACACCCTCAGAGGGGGAGCTTTTCTGTCCGGAGAGTTATACTTTCAGATCAGGTTGATATCCCCCCTCACAATAAAGGGGTCATGCGGATACGAGAAGCTGTTTACGGTGAGGGGAGATACTCGTTCGCTGAACAACAGCACCGGTGAAGAAACAATGACGTACAGCGATTCCGCCGGAACCTCAGGCTCCGCGTGGAGCCTCTCAGTCTCGGCCGGCATCAGCTATTAAAAATACGGGTCCCACACGGAAAAGCCGTTGGAGTCTTCGGTAGAAATAATCTCTCTGACCCCATCCTTCCAGATGCAGCATCTGTTTTCAAAAGATTGGGATATATTCCCGGTCACATAGACGCTTCCTTCGAATTCATACACACTGTTGGCCTCGGACTCGTCCGCAGTCTCAAGCTCGACAAGCGCTCCATTCAGCCAGTAGCATGCTCTGTTGCGTATTCCCGTAAAACAGTATCCGCTGACGTACACAACACCCTCTGTATTTACGAACATTCCAGTGGCGTATGAGTCAATACAGTCAGTGGGTATTGGGAGCTGCTGGGGCGAATCGTTAAGCCAGTACACGGCTCTGTAATCGCCTGATTCGTCTGTGGTTCCGGCAGCGTGAAGATTGCCATTTTCATATTCTATACATTTTACGTTTGTACTTGCGCCTGTTGAGCTTGTCAGATCTGTTTTGACCCCGTTGAGCCAGTAACCCGCGAGCCTTTCTCCATCAACGACCTCCCTTCCGCTGACATAAACATCGCTGCCGTTTACATCGACATCCATAGCCCAGCCACTATCGACAGTACCAAGCTGAACAAGCACTCCGTTTCTCCAGTAGCAGGGATAAGCCGTATCGAAAGTGGAAACTCCCTCTGTCATGTGGCCCGCGACATAGATATCGTCACCTTCAATATGAATTCCTCTCGCTCGCCCCGGCCCCAGATCTGTACGTCCCAGTCTGTCATTAATCCAGTAACAGGCATTGTAAATATTGTCAGACGACCTATAATAGTTGCCCGAGACATATATGTTGTCATTCAGCGCGGTAACCTGATACGCTTCTGAATATGAGTACACTTCGGTATTGTAGAGCCCTGTCAATACCCCGTTTTTCCAGTAGCATGCGTTAATACCGCCTGCCTCCGATATATACGACAGACCGGCTACCAGTACAGTGTTTGTAGCCCTCAGCGGGGCCCTTTCATCTCCATCGCTGTTTGAACATGCCGCCATCAGGACAGTTGCGGAAAGGATATAGATCAACATTGTTATTCTTTTCATAGTATTTCTCCCCGGCATTAGATTGAAAGCAGAACTTTAAAGCTCAGTCCGAACGAGTCATCCTGAACTGACGAGGCGTTGTCCCCCCGCTCACTTATGACAGGCGCTGAAAAAACAAGGTCGGCTTCGAGCCTGTCGCTCAGCAGAAAATATCGCAACCCGCCCGAGGCCTCAAGCCTGGTGAAATCATCGCCGGCATCAACCCAGTCAGAACCATCGGCCCTTACCCTGCCCTCAAGCTGCCCGTAATACGACAGTCTGGCAAAAAGCTTCAAACCTCCGGCAAACGAATACTCAGTACCGGCTCCGGCCCTCATCAGCATACCCTTTTCCTGCTCAAGAGCGGCTCCGTTGCCATTTATCTCTGAGGATGTATGGTATGTGAGCCCAAGGCTTCCGAAAAATCGGAGAGATGTTATTCTGTAGTCAAGTGACTCAGAGAGGCTGAACGCTGCGCCGCCATTCCCCAGGGGCAGATAGTACCCTCCGTCACTGGCTGATTCGTCTCCTGTTGGGAGAAGGCATCCTGCTTCGGTAAGCGTCTTGATATTACCGAAAGGCAGATAATAGGAAAGGGCCGCCCGGCTGTCTCCTATTCCGGAAGTGCTGTACTTCGCGCCGCTTGATTCAACAGAGCGGAATATGTACGGCAGGCTCAGACTGACCTTGAAACTTGAGGCAAAGATCCACCTGAAGCTGTTCATCGACATTTTGCAGTTTTCTGAGTAATAAAAAGAAGGCTCTGCAAGGAACAGGCTGCCTCCTTTCGATTTTTCAAAATAATATGAGTAATCGAATATTCCGTTTATCTCGTCCTCATAGCGGAACATGCTGTAGAAATCGATGTTTCCAGCCTCATACTCCTCACCGGGAACAGGAAGCTCCGGCCCGCTCCCACCGTCAGGATCGGAGCCTCCATCTCCTTCACCAAAGTAGCCGGCAAATGCGCCGGAGCACAAAATCAGGACTAACATTAATACAGCCAGAGCTCTTCCTGTCATTGGTACAACCCCCAAATTGTAGTTTTATGATATATACTTAAAATCGCAGCGTACCATCCACAGGTGAGATGGCTGATTCAATTCAAGAAAAAACGACCCTGTTATAATCACCGAAGTTGAATTCCGGTACAATATTTCCAGGAGCTGTCAAGAAGTATATGCTCCATAATTGATGCTTTATGCAATATTCTTACACTTATTGACGCAATTTTTAGCTCCTTTCTCTTTTTTTATTGCCAGTTCTATACATATTACAAACTCTGTCCAGATTCAATTTAACGATTATAATACCTATCATACTGCTTATGAAGCGTTTTTTCTATTACTTAAATGCTATATATGAACGAATTGTCTCGATTTTACATTTATCAACCCTGATTTCAAAACAAAAGTTTCCATGGAGGCACAATTACATGTTTAACATTAAGAGGAAAATCGGCCACAGAATTGTTTTTTTTGGTATAACTTTGATTATTTTTACCATCGGAGTGATTACACTTTTGACAGTCCATAGCACAATGAATGATGCAGATCTCCGTAGCAGAAAAGACCTTGAGAATAGAATAAAACTTATGCGATTACTTATTCAAGAAAAGGGCTCTGTATCAGTAAAGGATGGATTGCTGATGGCCGGAGAATATATAATTAGCTCAAATCACCACATTGTAGATTCTGTCTCTGCAATCTTCGGAGGAACAGCGACAATTTTTCATAACGATGTAAGAATATCCACCAACGTAATAAAGGATAATGGAGAAAGGGCTGTCGATACCAGGCTCACCGGAATAGCCTACGAAAAAATATTCACAGAAAAGACTTTTTTTACCGGTGAAGTTACCTTCCTCGGAAATGATTACTATACCCGCTATGAACCGTTGACTGATTCCACAGGAAATATTGTTGGAGCACTTTATGCTGGTGTGATGGCTTCTGAATACCATAAGAATCTTGAGTCAATTGCTGTAAGAATTCTTATTCTTTCTTTAATTCTTATCGTCATTGGATCAATTGCAACATACATTTTCGGAAACAAAATAGCTTACACTATAAATAAGGTTTCCTCTTTTTCTAGCAGTCTGTCCAGGGGTGACCTCAGAACCGAGCTATCATCATCAAGGCGTGACGAACTTGGCAGCATGTCACGTGACCTGAACAACATGAAAGACATTCTAAATGTGACTGTTTCGGAAATATCAAATATCTCACACTCCCTTTCCTCAAGTTCGGAACAGCTTTCCGCAGCTTCGGACAACTTTGCATCTACCGCTCAAGCAGGGGCGGCAAGCTCAGAGGAGATCAGCTCTACGATTGAGGAGCTTACAGCGGGCATGGAAAACATTGCTGACAATACAGATTTGCAGAAACAGCTTATTGACAGCCTGATTGCACGTCTGGAGGAATTTTCCCAAAATGCCCTGGCCACTCAGAAGATGATTGAGGAAACCAAAGACCTGGCCGCCAAAATCAACACCGAAGCCTCGGCGGGAGAAAAGAGGCTTGATGTGATGATAAACACAATGAATGAAATCAGTTCAGCTTCGTCGGAGATGCTGGATATCACCACCATAATTAACGACATCTCTGACCAGATCAATCTGCTCTCGCTGAACGCCGCAATCGAAGCGGCACGAGCTGGAGACTCCGGCCGCGGATTCGCTGTTGTAGCCGACGAGATTTCAAAGCTTGCCGATGAAACCTCAAACAGCATCAAGAATATTGACGGTCTAATCAAACGCACCAACTCCGGAATAGCGGGAGGGCTTACCCAGGTTTCAGAGACAGTAAAGTCAATAGGGAAGATTGTTGACGGCATTGAAAACATTAACGGCATGATGGAAAAGCAGATAGTCTTTGTAGGCAGACTCGACGAATCACGAATCAAGGTGGAAGAGGATGCTGTACACGTCGTTGAAAAGGCTGAACTTATAAAAAACGCAACGAAGGAACAGGAGCTCGCCGCCAACGAAATCGTATCGACCGTAGGCAATATTGCGGAACTCAGCCAGACAATAGCATCCGGCGCCGAAGAACTTTCCGCCAGCTCTCACACAATTGAAAAGATGGCAGAGAACCTTCAGGCAAGGCTGGACTTTTTCAAAATGTAAACAGACCCCGCTGTAGAGCCGTCCAATTTGGACGGCTCTACAGATGTCAGGCGGCTCTACAGGTACACGGGCGGCTCTACCGCTACATCTCCGGATTGTATACCAGCACTGCGCAGGACATCCCGTCGAGAAACATCCTGGCATGACGCTTTATTCCATTGACTGTTATGGAATTTACCGCTTCCCGCATCTGTTTCAGCGTCCCTGGCTGGCTGCCTTCAAGGATGTCATTACTCAACGTCTTCGACCAGAACATGTTTCTTTCACTGGCTGTATCCAGAGACAGAAGGTACTGTTTCCTTGCGTCGTCCAGCTCCTTCTCCGTCACGCCCTTTTCCGCAACATCGCTGATGATTTTCATGATAGCACTTATAATCTCATCTTTACGCGAAGGCTCACAGCTGAAAGACAACGTGCCGGAGAAGGAAGGCCGCGGAATATCTGAATACCTGAGCGATACTCCCGCTGAATACACCGCACCCAGCTTCTCTCTGACTTCCTCGCGGACGCGTTTGTTCAGCACTCTTTTTATCATTTCGGCGTAGTATT
Organism: Spirochaetota bacterium; assembly: GCA_963663865.1. GTDB lineage: Bacteria > Spirochaetota > UBA4802 > UBA4802 > UBA5550. The sequence continues at coordinate 679,326 of OY760686.1, read as the reverse complement.
CCCCGTCATCTGACGTATCTATCTCACGCTCAAGGCGAATTACTACTGAAGTTTTCCGCTCCGTATCTCCGTATCCCTCTTCACGAAGGAATTTTTTACGAAGCCTTACGCCTCTGTCCTTAAATGCGGCTTCATCCTCCCCCGAAGGAAGCCCGGCCAGATAAACCCGGCCCAGCTCGGCCGCTGTGTCCGCGCTCACATCTCCAGAGATCACAAAGCGGAAGCTTCCGGCCTCTGAATAATGCCTCCTGTAAATCCTGTGAAGATTTTCTATGTCCGCGTTTTCCAGATCGCTTACTTCAGGGTTAAGGTCGCGGTAATTGCCGTTGTATGTTGAACGCTCCGCCCCGCGGAAAAAGCTGTACTTTTTATCAGCTGACCTGACCTCGATAGCGTGTTTCATCCTTTTCTTAATAGAGCCGATAACGTTTTCCTCCATCGAAGACGCTGCCATGTAACGGTTTATCAGTTTGAAGGCGTACTCTATGTCCCTGCTGTCCCCGGCCGCGTCGAAGTCAAAGGATAACTCACCTATAGAAGGCGCAACCCTGACTGAAACACCGGCCATCATCGAATCAAGCTGACTTCGGCTGACTCCTTCAAAGCCGCTTGCCGCAACCCCTGACAGCATGAGCTGCGCCAGGACTGCCTCTTCGTCTCCAAGAGCTGAGTAGCCTCCGGGCTTTATCCCCTTCATCACGAAGCTGTTTGTTTCGGCCTTGCTGTTCTTTACCAGGATCGACAGCCCGTTTTCATACTCTATAAGCTCACCGGCCCCGTTCATGGACCTTTGCTTAATTTTCCCAGGACGGGGCTTTTCATCGAAGAGCGCCGCCCGGGCGGTCACCACTACTGGGGCCTTTATCTCCGAGGAGGCCGCTGCCTTTTTCATAGACGCGAATTCAGACTCCGAAATCTTTATGCCCTCTGCTTCTGATTCAGGTGATGAAATTGTTACGAGCCCGCTCTCCGATGACAGAAGGGCCCTGAAGGCTGAATTGCAATCCTCCGGGCCAGTCTCGGACGTTATCCTTTCAAAGAGCTCTTTGTCCTGGGCAAAATCCGTAAGGCTGCCTCCGGATGTATCGTAATCGCAAATAATATCGGCGTATCTGGAGGACTCAAATTTGTGATCGGGTTCGGCCAGCCTTTCAAGCGTCTTCTTCATAGACACAGTCATATCCAGGTATTCAGCCTCCGTAAAACCGTGCCTGCGGGCCCTTTCAATCTCTTTAAGCATAGCTGAAATGTCAGCTCTCATGGTTTCCGGTTTCAGCGGAATAGCGAACCTCAACAGAAAAAGCCCGTCGACAACCTCGCTGCCTGCCGCGCGGAAGCTCAGAAGCTGAAGCCCCTTTTCCCTGATTTTATTCTGCATTCTCCTGTTGAGCATTCTCAGTGCGCCCTGCCTCAGATACATCTCCTTCAGGTCCGCGTATGTTTCTGTTTTGGCGGAAGGATGGAACAGGCTGTAGGAAAGTGAATGAGACGTAAGCTCCGGATCACTGAAGGTCCTCATCCTCAAACCGTTTTTTATTCTAATATTTGGATCAGGTCCAGCCGGGGCCCTTTTAGCCGGAACGTCGCTGAAATGCTTTTTGATAAGCTGTATAATCTTTTCAGCTTTTATGTCGCCGACTGCAATTACCGAAACATGGTCAGCCGTGTACAATCTGTCATAATAACCCTTTAGCAGCTCCCTGTTGGCACCTTTTACAATATCCATGTCCCCAATCGGGTCCCTCTCCGGATAGAGAGAACCTTCAAGGATAAGCTCCCTGTTTTTTTTTGCTGCGCGCGACCTCACGTCGTTTCTCGCTCTCCACTCCTCAACTATCACGCCCTTCTCCTTCTCAATCTCAAGCGGATCAAATGAGATGCCGTCAACCCAGTCCCTCATGAACATGAATGAACTGTCCAGCAGCTCTCCCCTCCCGGAAGGAACAGATAGCTGATAGTTTGTGTTATTCGTGGATGTATAGGCGTTTGAATGCCTGCCGAAGGTCATGCCGAGAGACTCCATAAACTTTATCAGGTCATTTCCTTTGAAGTTTCTCGTGCCGTTAAAGGCCATGTGCTCTACAAAGTGGGCAATCCCCCTTTCATCATCCCTTTCATTGAGCGATCCGGTCCGGACATTCAGCCTCAGCTCAACCATGCCAGGCGGGAAGCTGTTTTCCATGACATAGTATTGTATTCCATTGTCCATTTTCCCGCGGATAATCTTCTCCGAAAATGGCAGCTTCTCTGAGGCATCCCCCGCCCGCGCGCCGACTGCAGCGGCAAGGACCGCGTTGACTATTATTACCGCAATGTATCTGTAGTTCACGCCCGGCACCTTCCACAATTTTCGCTGTTTTCCCCGCGGCAGGATGAGCCGTCTGTCTTTGATGCTTTCTCATCCTTTCTGCCGAATGGACCGGTTACGATAAGGGCAAAAAGCCCGTATATTCCTGTAATTAAAACCAGCAGAATATCAGCAAGATACCCCCTCAGCCCCATCCTCCTCTTCAGGATGTAGAAGACATACAGAATGGCTGCTGCCGCGCAGAGCGGTAACGATGCAGCTCCGCTGTGCTTAAAGTTAATAGCGACATACTGTGTGCTGCTGTCTTCCGTGTCTATGCGGAAAGGCAGGAGAAAAGAAACTACGCGTTCAAGCCCTTCATTGACCTTTTCCCTTACAGTCTCATGCTCTTTTACGAGCCTGTAATCCCTGTCGACATATACGGTGCGTATCCTCTCATCATCCCATATCCTTATGGTCCTGCCAAGAGGGTCTGCCGCAAAAAGCAAATGCGACTCACGAGGATCATAATTCCCAACAGGAAGCTGTATAAGCCTGTAATTGTCATACGATATAAGCGATACCTTCAGGTCTTCGGTTACAACATAGCCGTAAAACTCACGGCGGAGGTCTTCCATCATGCTCATGGTTATTACTTTTTTTCCAAATACTACTCCGGTGTCTCTGACCCATGGCTGCGACTTAACCTGTTTGACGTGGAAAAGCCTGTCCGCGCTATCTACAACAAAATAGCCTTCGTCAAAGGCCTTTCGCGTCGTAGGGTTGCCGGCGATTCTCTTTGCCGGGAATGTAAAGCCTGCCTTCTTCATGGCCTCCGTGAATACAACGCTTTTCTCACTGTCTACAGTGTTAGTCTTAAGCTCGATAAACAGAATGCTGTCGGTGATTCGGAACATGTGTGGACCGTATTCAAGTCTGGCGTACCTGGATTCCGATTCAAACATCGGATAAATATCTATCTGCGGCGCATTGATATAGAAGGGCATTATCTTGAAGGACTGCCTGTTTGCCTTGATTATCTCAAGGCTTATGGGGCTGCCGTCAATCTCGCGGGGCAGCCTGTTCCACTTTGCCAGGTCGTCCGAGTTTTCAAAAGGCAGCATCTTCATGTACTGAATTTTACCAAGCTTCTTTCCATCCTCTGTGGTATATGACATCCGGTCATCTGTGGTTTTCGTGTTGGACGAATCGTCCCTGACCCGGACAAGAAATTTTTTTGCGGTATGGCTGTACGACGCAAACGGCCATGGGCTGTTTTGTCTGAATACAGTATCGATTATTTCAGGCACAGCTGCCGCTGTCATCAGGACAACTAAAGCGGCAGTTGCGTATTTTGATATTTTTAAAATCATTTAAGACCTCTTTTAAACCTGTGTAATGGAAGTATAATCGCCGGAACATAGAGAAGCCCCATGCACGCAATCACCGGCAATGAGTGTTCATATGCAAGATAAATGTCTCCCTGATAGTAAATCTGAACATAGTAGTATGAGGCAGCGATATACACCAGGCGCCTTAACCAGTTGGTCTCTATCAGTGTAAGCGCCAGAGAGAGGTAGGCGAATAAACCGGCAAAGAACCACGGAAGAACGCTGTAAAACGCGCTTTCCGCGGCCTCGGCGGGGAAGTACATCGACATAATAAGGGTAATACCGGCCAGGTTCACTATTCCGATAAGCAGGTATGAAGCCAGCCCCAATCCCTGCATGAAGTATACAGAGGCGTAGTGATTTACCGGCAGATGGAAGAGCAGCTTGAGCCGCTTCCGCGATGTCTCGGGTATAAACTGGGCAAACGCGATTAGCGCCGCGCTCGCGAAGAATGTGTATTTCATCTTTTCGTAGATGAGGAACTTATCGTGGAGAATCGCGTTCCATACCTTTACAACACCGTTAAATTCAAAAATCGAACGTAGAGAAACAAATAAATATACAAGCATTGCCGCGTTAAACAAAAGAAGCAGCGGATAGAGCTTCTTTAATTTCAAATATTCTTTTAAAGCTAATGATTTAAACATGTTCACCTTTCCAGTTTCAGTATTTTCCGGTCAGACCGATAAATGTGTCCTCAAGGGTCATCGGATTTTCAGTAAAAGACCTGCATGATATACCATTGATTTTGAGACGCTTCATGACCTCGTCGCCTTTTCTGAAGCTGTACACGCAGGCCCTTGCTCCAACGCTCTCCGAAGCGAACACAACATCGTCCTTCGGAGCGTCCGGCTCTCCGTCCGTCCTCAGATATGAAAACATCCGGAAGCCGTCCTGCAGTCCAGCGAGAGGCATATTTACAAGCGCCCGTCCCGAATCAATGACGATGACCTCATCCACGATCTTTTCGAGGTCCTGCACAATATGCGAAGTAACAAGAAGGGTTTTCCTCTGCGACCTTACATGCTCCCCCAGAAAATCGATAAAGAGCCTCCTGTATCCGGGGTCAAGTCCCAGCGAGTAGTCATCGAGGATAAGCAGGTCTGAATCCTGTGCCAGAATAAGCCCGAGGGTAACCTGCGACCTCTGGCCGCACGACATCTTTGAAATCTGGTGATTGTACTTCAGCCCCATTCTGTCGATAAGCCCGTAATAGAGGTCCTTCTTCCACTTTTCATAGAAGCCTGAATAGAACCTCTCTGCCTGTTCAATAGTCATGAAGTCATACTGTAAAAACCCTTCATGAAGAAGTCCTATACGCTTCCTCGTCTGGGGGGGGATAAGGCCCGCCGGTTCACCAAAAATCTCGGCCCGGCCGGAATCCGGTGTAAGAAAACCCATTAGAATATTAATTGTCGTAGTTTTTCCCGCGCCGTTTTTCCCGAGAAGGCCCAGCACCGACCCTTCACCAACGCTGAAAGTCAGGTCGTTAAGTACCTTTTTTTCTCCGTAGCTGTGATTTATTTTTCGAAACTCAATGACATTTTTCATAGATCCCTCTATCCTGTTATTATTACTGACTAAGCTCCATTCAGACTTTAAAAGCTGTACTCTGCGCCCAGCCATATCTGCCGACCCATCTCGTACTCTGTGCTGCTCGCGGCGACAAGCGACTTCGAATTAAAGATATTTGTGATATCGGCATAAACCGATACCGATGATTCATCCGTCACAAAGAACTCCCAACGTATTTTAACATCAAACGTTACAACGTTCTTCATCTTAATCTCTTCATAGACCGCAAGCTCCTCTCTGATAACATCACCTGTGTAATCATCAATATACTCACTTCCGTCGGGCACAGGCTCATACTCGCCTGTTTCATCGACAGCGATATAGGAGCTTCTGAACTTTCCGGCAGCAGACAGCTGAAGCGCCGGGAAGGGGTGCCACGCGTAGAGAAGATTGACAACAAAGGGCCTGTTGAAATCCTGCCGCGGAAGTTCGGCATACCGGATTATTTCGCCCCTGTACCAAACGTAAGAAAGGGCTTCTTCATCCTCTACGGTAACATCATAGTTTTCGTTGCTGGTTGAGCTCTTTGACCAGGTCGCGTTGATCGCCAGATAGTGTTTTTTCAGGGCCAGCTCCCAGGAAGCAGAAAGTCCGGTATAAGCAGACTTGCCCCTGTTGTTAAGCCTTACATAGACCCTGCCGTCGCTCTGAGTCTCAGTTGTTTCCATAGCGAACTGGTCTTTATACTTCTTTACAATTATTTTTCCGGAAAGCTTCGACTTGTAAATCTTCTGCTCAAAACCGGCGTTGTATTCGTCCGCGAACGGGGTGTCGAGACGTGAATAGTCTGTTATTATATTGCTTGCCTGAGCTGACCTCGTCCACTCCTCAAGACGGTTCTGATAGGTTGTTCTCGTCTCCCTGTAGTACGGCTTAACGGCCTCTCTTAGCTTGTATGTCAGAACACTCAAGTCATAGTAGCGGTTGGCCCCTGTGATGAGCTTTGTCATGCCGTTCCCGAAGATATCAAAGGTCAGCGAAAGACGCGGTTCAGGATTCACGTTGCCCATAAACTCATCGTAAGAGACCCTGAGCCCCGGCGTAACATTCAGCCTGAAAAAATCCATTGAGTACTGAGCGTAAAGCGCCCCCTCCGCTACTGCAGCCGCACTGTATCCAGCCTCATACACGTTGCGCTCCGAAAAGTACTGTTCTCCGGTTACGTAGTCGAATTCCGAACCGTCACCAGTCACCAGATCATTGATAGCAGCTCCCTTATAAACATAAGTCGTCTCCGGTCTGTCGTACCATCCCTTGAGGAGCGAAAACTTGAAACCCGCGCTCAGCGCGTTCTTCAACGGCCCGAGACTGAACGGTTCGCCCTTCAGGTCGGATTGCATACTCCAGTCCATCTGTCCTGTGTTAATGGAGCCGTATCCGCCTTCAGAGCTATACGATGCGACATCTGAGATTATGTCCTCTTCACTGATTTCGTCCTCATCTGTATAGCTAACCGATCCCCAGTCCTTTGTCTTCGTCTTTGCCCACAGAAACCAATGCTGCGGTGAGTCCCGGTTGCTCTGGTAGTACTGGAATGATGAGGCGGTATCCAGCTCAAAGCTGTCAAAATCGTGTTTATAGCTGCCCCTGAAAGATATTGAATCATTACTCAGGGTATAGTCGCTGTTTTTTGCGTTTTGAGTAAAATAGTGCCCCTCGTAAGGAGCGTAGATAAACTGCAAATCAAGGATACCCGATTCAGAAACATCGTATTCGTACTTCATGATAAAGCTCTGCGAAGAACGCGACTGTTTATGCGGCTCACCCAGATGCTCAAGCGGTATCTGTGAATACTTCAGACTGTAGCTTAGCATGAGGCCCATGTCATCTCCCAGAGGGACGTCGAGCATCGAAATAAAATCGTGCCTGTAAAATTCCGGCTGCCTGTTATAGTCGTAGGAATGCTCAAAGGTGTACTTTTCGCTCTCGTGTACATGTATTGAGGTCATGTTATGGTTTGTTGTTCTATAGTCTATACGGCCGGAAAAGACGCGCAGCGGTTTCCGTATATCTGATGATACTACTCCGCCGGAAAACCCGCCGTACTCTGCAGGGACATTGCTGTCATAGACAGTAATTGAACCCAGCACCCTGGGATCAATGAACATTGTCTGAGAATGCGACGCCACAGAGTCAAAGTCTGAAGGATTGTCCGCCGCCGGATCGATGCGGTTGTTGATGCTCATCCCGTCTATCATGACATTGTTCTGGTAGGTTTTCCCTCCAGATATTGAAACCTCCGACGGTTTAATCTCACCGCCGTTAGATGAAGAAAAGCTGCCCTCGCCGGTCTGTACATTGGAGAGAGTGCCTATAACATCGTTTATTGAACTGTTCCGCGCGGGAGTACTTTCAATTCTGTCCGATTTTACATTCTGCCTGTTAGCTCCGCTCTTCCCTTCACTGCCCTTTACAGTAACCTTTCCAAGAGAAGCCGCTCCGCCGTTATCATACTGCATATCTGCCGACCCTGCTTCATTTTCCGCGTACGCGGAAATGAAAAACACAAGAATCGAAAACACGCATACTGTCAGGCCTGCCATAGTCTGACCGGTCTTAATCATCAATTCACAACTCCAAACTAAACAGATTCACTTTTCACCAGCCGCCCGGATAATTCCGGGCGGCTGCGAATATCTTCACTTCAATTCAAAACAATGGCTTCCAATCAGTCCGCGTACCAGGGCCTGATGTCAGAAACATCTGCAATCCCGTCACCGTCGCAATCGTCGTCAAGCACAAGGCCAGAAGCGGCAATGTCTTCAGCCAATGCAAGCGGATGGAAAAAGTCCGGTTTGCCGTCCCTGTCTGTGTCAGCCACTGCTGACGCTGTATTCGGGAAAAGATCAAGCCTGCAGTAAATCTCGGCGATTCTTCTGACGGCGAGATACCTTTCCGGCAGTGTTTCAATCTCGTAGGCAAGTTCTACAGCCTTATCAAATTCCCCGCCGTAGGCGTATATTTCGATGATGCTGTCAAAGTCCTCATGAGCGTCTGAGTCATACTGATAGACAAAAAGATCTACCCTGTCAGTCTCGTTTGCCACTGTTTCAGCCAGCTTCTCAGCTTTTGCGAGAACTGTATTCATCATATCAATGTCATTAATATCCACACATCTTTCAGCAACATCAACGAGATACTCAACCTCTGTTATCTTCTGATCTTCCGTTCCTCCGGCGACATGAATCATTTCAGAGTTGGTAAAGAATTTGGAGATAACAGTTGAGAGCGAATCATTAACATCGTTATCCAGACATGCGTCTATAACATCCTTGTAAAGCTCGGCGATGTCCTCGTATTCGGAAGGATTAGTTGAGGCGTACACATCGGCATAGTCCTGGGCGTTCGCGAGCATAGCCTCGACCTTCGCTTCATCTCCGTATTCCCGGTAGGCTGCCGCCAGGGCTATGTAGGCGTCAACACGGGGAGAGGCTCCGTTCAATCCGGCTGCAACAGACTCACCGGCAAGCAGGGCCTCTGCAGCAAGCGCAAGTGACTCTGAATCGCCTATCATAATGTAAAGCTTCGCAAGCTTGGCGTAGCCCCTGGTTATCCGGTAAAGAACTGTAAGCGCATCCGAAGACTCCGTATACGAGCCAAGAAGCTGGTTCGCCTTCGAGAGCGCCTCCTTTGCCCATACGATATTCTGCTCACCGCCGGCCTCTATAAGCGAGAGGGCCACGTACGCGGTTCCAGTGTTTACACCGTAGTAAGTTAGTGCTTCCACCCTGTCCCTGTCCGAGGTCAGCTTGTAGGTAATAACATCTATCGCGCTCATCTCACTGAGAGAGGCTGGCTCAAACGCTGAAAGCTCACCGAGCCCGCCGGCGAGTGCAAGAGAAGAGGCAATCGCCTTAAATCCGGAGGACTTGCTGTTGGCGCTTGCGTCTGTAGATTCCGCAAGAGACGTACCCAGCACCATGGCCTCGTCATAGCATTCAGTGGCAAACAACGAATAAAGGAGGTCTGACATATAAACCCATGTCCCCTTTCCTGTCTCGTTGTTCGGAAGTCCGTCATCGTCCCTTATCGACTCCACGAGCTGATATATCTCAAGGACACTTTCAGCGTTACCGAGCTCGGCAAAGCGGAGCGACGCGTCACATAGAGTGTAAACTTTCATCTTATAGCTCGTCGGCTGGCCGTCGCTCATATTGGCCGGCATCTTCTTGGCGTATTCAAGAAGTGCTTCCGCCAGCTCGTCAGCGGTTTCCAGGTCTCCTTCCTCAATGTATTCATCGATTTGATTGCGCGTCGCTACAGTCAAACGGCCGTATGTTGTCGTTGTAAGCAGATATGTTTCCGCGAGATGCTCAAGATAATCAAGATGCTCCTGAGATTTTTCGTTATTTCCCGCACGCCTGTAATAAGTAGAAAGCATCTGTAGATTAAATGAATCCTGCGTTGAGAAGTTCTCTTCTCCTTTTGCCTCTATAAGATTCATGTACAGCGATTCGGCTTCGCCAATCTGCTCAAGGGCCCTGTCCGTTTTCCCATAATCGAGAAGACGGCTTGCGATGCTCAGACATGCGTCACCCTTTGCCTGCGTGCCGAATATCATTGCATCCACAACAAGCTCTGCGTCATCAAAAAGGCCGTACTCAGCTTTGACCCGAGCCACTTCGTACATAATGGCGTCGTTAACGGTATCATCACGCACGAGATTGATGAGAGCCTCAGCCGTATAGTAGAATGATATATCAGAATTGAAATAGTACGCAATCCGGGCTTCGTTGTCATTACCCGGCAGGTCGCCTGACTCGAGAGGTACCGCAACACTGTAAGTCGACGTGCTCTGGGCTATACGGGCAATCATTGTGTCAGCTGTAATACCGGAAACTACATCACTGAATCCGTCGGCTACGAACGCAGCATAATCTGTGAGGCTGTAGGCGTACATCACATACCTGGCAATCCTGTTGAGATTGGTGTAGGATTTTTTAATTCCGCTTTCGCCCGCGGCGGTGAAGATGTCTTCAACCAGCGCCGTCAGATTGGCGGTAAACACCTCGCTGGACGCATCGTAATCCGGGTCGGTGCTCAGAACGTCCTGTAAAGCCGATATCAGCTCTTCCCTTGTCGCGGGTTCTTCTTCAACAACCGGGTTTTCAGGGTCATTCCCTCCCGGAACATTTTCCGATCCGCTGTCAGAATCGCCGCATCCGGCAAATAGTAGGGCTGACAGCGTTAACAGCATAAGCAGCCATTTTTTCATTGTTTAACTCCTTAAGATATATATTCAGTGTTCCAGAACACTCTTTGCAAACTCGCAGCATGAAAACTCTGCCCCTTCCCCGCCAGCAGCGGAGTGCTGCCAATCCCGCGTGCAGCAGGGCGCAGCTATATTACGAAATCAACCTCGACGCTCAGGACCAGCTCATCCTTACCAAGGTCTTCAGGAAGCGACGGAAAGGGACTTGCCTTCAAAATTGTCTCAATGCCCGCCGTATTCAGGGCTCTGTACGAGCACTCGCGAAGAAGCACTACATTCCCCTTAAGCTCGCCATTTCGATTAAGCACGAATCGAAGCGCGACCGTCCCCTGCTCCCTGTTCTTCCTGGACGAAGCCGGATAGTACTTCATGCGGTGTATCCGCTTTAAAACCTTTGAGTAGTAGTTGTTTAATATCTTGATCTGCTCCTCTGAAACTGAACGTGCTGTGCTTCCAGCATGCCGTGTGTTTTTAGAGGGCATAGCCTTTGCTTTTTCCGCGGAGAGGTCTCCTTCTTGCGGCCTTACCTCAGTCCGGCCCCGGTCAGCCTGCCTTGCCGGGCTGCGGCTTCCTTCATAGTTCATATCAACAGAAAAGTTTATATATGTCTGATTCGACTTTGCCGCCTCAAGCGGAGCCTCTGTTCTGACAATATTGGCCTTCATGGCCAGAAGAACTCCGGCGTGCAGAAGAACCGACATCGCGATTGCGGTTAACCTGAAAGCATTCATTATTCCCACCCTCCTTCACACTTATTCAGTTTCTATGAACAACATTGACCTCTTTGACTCCGGTCCTTTTCATTATATCCATGACCCGTACAAAGATGCTGTACCTGATGTTTTCATCTCCCTGAAACAGAAGCCTGCTTCCGGGGCGCGCGCCGACCTCCCGCCTGATCTCATCCTCAAGCGAGTCAACGGCGACCTCTCTGCTGTCAAGATAGACTCTTTCGTCGCCGGACACAGAAACAACAAGGTTCTGTTTTTCCGTCTTCTCCCTGTTTCCAGCCTCGGGAAGGCTTATCCGTATTGAAGGCCTTACAAATGAAGATGTGAGCATGAAAAAGAGAACGAGCATAAACATCACATCGATCAGGGAGGTCACATTAATGGCCGGATGCTTTCTTGTTCTCTTCCGGCTGAAATCTCTCACTTTTCTTCCTCCCGATTTGCGTATACCGCGTCAAGGTCGGCAATCAGATGCCTCATGTCCTCCTGCCTGCGGTCAATTGCCTTCTCGAAGAAGTGTGCCGCGGCTGTAGCCGGCATCGCAACAAGCAGCCCAAAGGCTGTTGTAAGCAGGGCCTCCCATATACCTCCGGCAAGGACTGTCATGTCCGCCGCCCCGCCCACTGCCTGCATCTTCCTGAAGCAGTCAATCATCCCGAGCACCGTTCCAAAAAGTCCCATAAGTGGGGCCATTACAGCTATCATTGAAATGACGGAAATTCCGGACTCCATTTTTCTAATGCTCATATCGCCCGTTTTAACGACGATCTCTTCCAGCAACACTCTATCTTTATTAATATTGGCCCTGTAAACCGCGGCAATGTTTTCGAGGTAATTTGAAGAAGTCCCGCTATCCGGTAAAGCTTCACTGACACAGACGGTTTCTGATTCGGACCGCAACCGGTCGGAGAAAAGATGATATGGGACCGAAGTCCTGTAGAAATAGAGGGCCCTTTCGAGGATGAGGGCCAGCGCAGCAATTGAAGCCGCAAAGATCACATACATTACCCATCCGCCCTGATTTAACAGCTCAAACATAATCCACCAGTAAAAAGAAAAGTTAATAGAATAGCATTGCAATACTAACTTGCTTAGCCGTTTCTAATACCTCAACTTTTCACGCAACCTTTTGTCAACTATTTTTGTTTTATTTGTCTAACTGTTTTACCCCCCCTTTCCCCGGGATAAATGTGAATGGCTTTACAATGGATGTCAGGAAGCGCATCAGGCAATACGGAATATTTTTGCGTTTAAATTTAAATTGACATCAATTATAATTTTGTTAATCATACTACACATAAACATTCAGGAGACCATTATGAAAAAGACAACCTTTGCCGCTCTGATACTGCTGCTTGGTCAGACAGTTTTCTCACAGTCGCTTGAGAAAATGCAGTGGTTCAACGAACCCGAAAAGTGGGAAGTCAAGGGCGATACGCTGAAGATGTTTGTTACCCCGCAAAGCGATTACTGGCGCATCTCGCATTACGGCTTCACGGTAGATGACGCTCCATTTTTTTACACAACGCGGGGCGGTGAATTTGAGGCAAGCGTCAGAATAAGCGGAGACTACATAGAACGCTTTGACCAGGCCGGCTTAATGATACGGATAGACCACGAGAACTACATCAAGGCCGGGATTGAATACGTAGACGGAAAGTACAACCTCAGCACCGTTGTCACCCACACGACAAGCGACTGGAGCGTCATAACCCTTGAAAAACCGGTCAGCTCAATCTGGATCAAGGCCGTCCGGAGGCTCGACGCCGTTGAAGTCTTCTACTCCTTTGACGGTAAAAAATATACGATGATGCGCAATGCCTGGATGAAGGACAACTGTCCGATCATGGTCGGACTGATGGCGGCGAGCCCTGACGGCAGGGGATTTAACGTAAGCTTTGAGAATTTCACGGTTAAGCATCTTCCGGACCAGCGGCGGCTTGAATGGCTGAAGAACAACGCGGATTAGGGGGCAGGTGCGGCGTCCTGTTAAAAATATGTTCGTTCTTATAAGGCCGAACGACACATACAATTATCCAGTGTATATTTTATCACGCAATTCCCGTTTGCTATATTGTATTTGGATAGACAAAGGGCCGTTTTTAAAATATACACTCATAAAGGTATCCTCGTAGACGAATAGTATTATGATAAAAGAAATCATATCCCACGTTAATTATCTTAGCTCGTTTCTTGGATTCCTTTTCGGCTTCACTCTCCTGTTCCGCAAAAAAAACCTTTCGATTATATTGCTTTCAGTATTTTTCATTCTTGTTTCATATTTCCGTCTTCTCGGATTTTCCATAATCAACTTCCATGCCCTCCCGCCTGCGGCGGCAAAGGTCTTTTCATTAACCTCCGCGGTTGTTATGCCGTTTAATATGATTCTCCCCTGCCTGATCTTCTTTTATTCTTCATCTGTCATCGGCCGAATAACAGGTCTCAGACCGGCATATCTGTTACATCTTCTCCCTTTTTTTGTGTTTTTGGTAATCCCATTTTTCATTGATTCACACGGAAAAACCGGGGCGCCTTCACCGACCACCCCTGAGGGGGCATTCAGAATTTTTTTTACAACTCCCTTTTTGACCTCCTGGGTCGCAGTAATAATAACGTCAGGTTTGATCTACACGATTGTCTCTATTGTCAATACATACAAATTCAACAGAATAATGAAAAACAACTTTTCAAATATCAACAGAATTAAAAGTCTCTGGCTGAATATCTTCCTGATCTCAATGCTCGCGAATTATATCACAAGGAACACAGGATTCTGGACACATCTTGCAGGACTGACAGACTTAAATTTCTTTATTACCGCTTCAATCCTCGGGGATTTTTCCATCGATTTCATTGTTTTTTCCGCGGTCTTCATTACGTTTTATCAGCCTCTCTCATTTTATGACCTGAAAATTGCGGATTCAGGCGGCACTGAACCGCTGGAAGAGAAAACAGATGCTGAAAAATACAAAGCCAAATACGAGAAGCTCACGATAAAAGATGAGGATATTAACAGACATCTGAAAACCCTACTTGAATACATGGATAGAGAGAAACCGTTTCTTTCCAGTACTCTTACGCTTAAAGATCTTTCGGACAAAACCGGTATTCCGGCGCACCACCTTTCTTTGATAATTAACTCAAAGCTCAACCGTAATTTTTACAACTTCGTAAACAGCTACCGTGTTCAGTACGCAAGGGAGCTAATTATGAACCGCGATAAGCAGATCGACAGCAAAAACCTGCTGTACATAGCCATGGAGTCAGGCTTCAATTCCAAAACCACCTTCAATGTTTTTTTCAAAAAGCATACCGGCCTGACCCCTTCACAATTCCGCGAAACTTTAAAAAAAATTCCCAATGACGGTGTCTCCTTATAAGGCCGTACGACAGCCAGGCTTCCCTGTGTCATGTTTCTGACATCAACACTTATAACACAGGAGGATGTTATGAAGGATCAAAACAAAAACGGCTTCTATGCACATAGCCGTCCAGAGAACCGGCCGCTTTTCAAAGAAAGCTGGTTCAAAAGGACAGCTTTTCTCGCCGCGGCAGCTGCCCTGCCCGGAGCTGTCACGTCCTGCAGCGATGACGGAGAAAGCGGTGGTGTCACAAAAACCCCTAATGTGGTTCTGATTTTTACCGACGATCAGGGATACGCCGATCTCAGCTCATACGGATCAACCGACATCAGCACCCCCAATATTGACGGATTGGCCGATGAAGGCGTAAAGTTTACAAACTTTTACGCCTCTGCACCCGTATGCACGCCGTCAAGGGCGGGACTCATGACCGGATGCTACCCCAAACGCATCGAAATGGGCAACGGCGTTTGCTTCCCAAACGACCAGTTCGGCATGAACCCTTCGGAGGTAACAATTGCCGACATGCTTAAGGGCAGGGACTATACAACCAAGTGCATCGGTAAATGGCATCTCGGGCGTCCCAACGAGGTCCTGCCTACGTCACAGGGATTTGATTCCTACTACGGCATTCCTTACAGCAACGACATGACCCCCGACCACCCTTATCAGATGTACCTGGGCGGGCCATGGCCTAATCTGCCGCTTATGGAGAATGAAACCGTTATCGATGAAGGCGTTGAAGGCAGCTATGGAATCGACCAGACATATCTGACCGTGAAATACACGGAAAAGGCCGTTGAATTTATTGAAGAAAACAAAGGCAGGCCGTTCTTCCTTTACATGGCTCACAACCAGCCTCACTTCCCCAACTACTTCAGCCCCGACTGGGCAGGCACAAGCTCGCGCGGCCGTTATGGAGACGCGGTTCAGGAGATAGACTGGTCCGTAGGGCAGGTGTTAGCGGCGCTTGAAGAAAACGGCCTCGACGATGACACAATAGTCATTTACACTTCGGATAACGGCCCATGGAAGTTCGTACTCGATATGGCCCCTGACGCAATGGGCAACTGGAGCGCTTCATCAGACGGAAGCACCGGAAGCGCGCTGCCACTGTTCGGATGGAAGGGCGAAACCTATGAGGGCGGCCAGAGGGTGCCCTGCATCATGAGGTTCCCTGAATCTATTCCGGCAGGCACAGTTACAGACGGGCTTGCATCAAATATGGACATTCTGCCTACAATCGCGGAATACACCGGAATTGATATTTCACAGAACCCTGTGATCGACGGCAAATCGGTTAAAACGCTGGTCGAAAATCCTGAAACGGCTTCATCCCCCCACAAGTACTTTCTGTACTATGACGGCGATGGTGAGGTTCTCAGGGCAATAAGGGATTCGGCAGGCTACAAGCTGCAACTCCAGGACGAGCAGGGCAACGAGGTCAATGAGCTTTATTATCTTCCCGAGGATATCAGCTCAACCCGAAACATCGCTGATTACGATCCGCAGAAGGTGCGTGAACTACAGAATGCCGCGGATTCTCTGAACTCGGAGATTACGTCAGGCATCCGTCCACGATGGTCTAACGAGACTGAGGAAGAAACAAAAAAGAGGATAGACAACCAATACAGGAAGCTGTTTGACTGAGAAAGTTGTTATTCGCGAGAAAACTGGCATCCCCGCATGGGGATGCCCTTTCGCAGGGGTCTGATTTGAAAAAACTTAGAGATATTCTGATTAAGCCGGCCGGGCCTGACTGCAACCTTGCCTGCACTTACTGCTTCTACTACGAGAAAGCCGACCTCTTTACCGGCACCACACACAGGATGTCCGATGAGACGCTCGACGTCCTTATTAAGCAGTTCATGGAACAAACCGACAGGCAGTCGTACATTGGCTGGCAGGGAGGCGAGCCGACTCTCATGGGCCTTGACTTCTTTCAAAAAGCTGTCGATCTTGAACGAAAGTACGGAAGGGACCAGACCGTGGCAAACGGCCTTCAAACAAACGGAGTCCTCCTAAACCGCCGATGGGCACGATTCCTTCGCGACAACAAATTTCTTGTGGGGCTCTCTCTCGACGGCCCGCGGCACATACACGATAAATACAGAAAGACGCGCGTTAAGGGCACTGGAACCTGGGAAAAAGTGGAATACAATGCGAAGCTCATGCTTGATGAAGGAGCTGAAGTCAACGCCCTCTGTGTGGCAAACGACTATTCCGTGGACTTCCCCGATGAGCTGTACTCATACTACAGAGACTTGGGCCTCAATTACATGCAGTTTATTCCCTGCGTTGAAACAGGCCCTGACGGCATGCCCGCGCCTTTCTGTGTGCCTCCGAAGGCTTATGGTCATTTTCTGTGCAGGCTGTTCGACTGCTGGCTGGCTGATTTCAAACATGGACGACCTTCAACCTCAATCAGGTTCTTTGATTCTATCTTTTATCACTATGCCGGAATGAATCCTCCGGAATGTATTTTCGCGAAAGAATGCGGGCTGTATGTGGTTGTGGAACATAACGGTGACGTGTTTCCATGCGACTTCTTTGTTGAAGAGCATCTGAAGTTAGGCAATATCAATACGGAGTCTCTTTCGGACATGCTCAACTCGCCTGAACAGACAGCCTTCGGTGCGAAAAAGTCAGCCATGCCGAACAAATGTCTCAGCTGCAAGTGGCTCAAACTATGCCGGGGCGGTTGCCTTAAAGACCGCATCAAAGATCATAACGGCTTTAACATGAACCATCTTTGCGAATCTTACGAAATATTTTTCAGCCACGCTGATCAGAGGTTCAAAAAACTCGCTGCAAAATGGAAAGAGGAACAAAGGGCAGCGCACCCGGCACAGAAGACTTTGCCCGAAAGCTCCAGTACTGACAGCCCCGGCAGAAACGGGCCCTGCCCCTGCGGAAGCGGACTGAAATACAAAAAGTGCTGCATGAACAGTCAGAACAACGCTCAATAAAAAACGACCGTCATAATGTTCGGCAAATTAAAACAGCGGACGACGAAAAGATGCTGCCCCATCACCCCCATGATACTTTGCGGTTAAATTATACCGCGTTATACCGGCAGGATGAGGCCGCTTTCCCGCAATCGCTTTACAAACTCGCCGCGGTACCATTGCATCTCCTGCATAAATAAAAACCAGGCGGTACTCTCGAATTCCGGAGCTGGTACCGCTCCTGTCACAACACGGCTGTCAGACCATGACCTCCTGAAATTCACGAATGTCTCTTTCATCCAGTCTGAACGCCGGTATCGCGGCACTTCGGGGCTTTCCCCGCTTCGGGCGAGAAGATCTTTCATAAAGCGGAGAAGCCTGCGGTTTTTACGCCTTATGCCCTCCTTTCTGATCATCAGGCTGATTACCTCTTCAATAAGGCGGCCATCGGTCTTCACTGCTGAAAAATACATGTTCCTGTCACTAATGCCCTGAAGAAAACCGGCAACAGCTGCGAAGGCCCTTCTGTACCGTTCTGCATTGTCAATTTTTACGGCCTCCGCATCAGCAATAAGTCCGTCTGAACGGTCATAGGCATATCCCCATATAGCATCAGGGATGTCCGGATAGTGATAGGCCTGGGCGTGCCCGTAGGCAGGCACAAAGCGGTCGAAATATCTGTACTTACGGTCCACCGTCTTTTTGATAAAGAGCTTGGCCTTCGACAAAGCCTTTATCTCACCGTATCGGACAAGGTCCTTTATGTCGTTTTCCTTCGACATAAGTCCGGAAAAGCCCTGATGGGAGAATGAATCCATATACACGTGAAGCAGTATCCCCAGTCTCTCGGGGGAAAGCCCGGGGGCAGAAACGGTCTCTGAAATCAGGTCTCTCAGTATTTGAGGGTCTTCGCGGCAAAGCATCCTTTCACTGAAGGAGCTGCCCCTGTTACCAGGGAAGAAGTGGAAGGCTGAGGTGTTGAAAATCATGTTGTCAAGATACAGGTCTTTCACCGAATAATACGAGTGACACGAGGCAAGACCCGTAGCGGCTGAGGCGCCGTCCGATGCAGCAGTTTCGAAAACAATCGTGTTTGTTAAGGCATCATCCACGTACTGCGAAGCGCAGGCAATGCGGCGCGCAGTGCTGTTTTTTATTCCGCAGGCCAGGGCCATGGCGTACAGTCCGTAGTAATGGGCTGAGACTTCCATCAGCTTTGTTTCCTCTCAATCAATCGGGGGATGGGCACGCAGATGCAGACTACCTGAAACTCCATTGGCCATCCTCGTCCGAGTTGATTACTGTCCATCTCAGCTTTTCCTGCAGAGTGATCTTTTTTCTGTATGGTTCGTACTTTGAATATAAACAGGCTGAAGCACAGTTCTCCGGTTTGCCGACTCCCTTTTCACCGGATTCGTATTCCCATTGAATGTGGACAATATAGTTCTTAACGGTGTAAGTACCGGTCCTTCTGTGGTTAATATCCTCAGAAACCATGAACCGGACTTCAACTGTTCCGTCAGTTTTGAACGAGTAGACGTCTTCCGAGCTTGCAACCTCGTGGACCAGCTTTTTGCCCTTTACAAAGTCAATATTTCCCTTATGATAAAGCCCTTCCAGTTCGGCATACTTTGTTTTATAATCTTCGCTCTTTCTGATATATGCCAGGTCGGGGTCTTTGCCGATGTATGACAGCTGAGGATAGCCGTTCAGCAAGGCGAGCTTCAGATGTTCGTAAGCTGCCGCTTTGTTTTTCAATTTGCTGTATGAACAGGCCATGTTGTAGCAGGCCAGTTCAGGCCTGTCAAAGTTCATCGAAACACTCACCGAGTAAGCCTTTACAGCATTCTCAAATTCGCCAATATTCGAAAGGCTGTTTGCGTAGTGATAATATGTTTCCGGTGAAGAATACTTCTGAAGAGACTTTTCATACCATGCAACGGCCTCAATATCCTGTTTCTGCTTGTACAGAGCGTACGCCCTGTCGAAGAACTGCTTTGCTGCCGGACATCTCTCCGCCTTCTGTTCGTCAGTCAGATAATAGTTCTGATTGGCATAGGCCGTGTCAAGAAATACACTTCTGTCAGCTGCGGCAGCAGATACAACGAGAAGATAAACAGCCGCGGCCGATAAAACTGTTCTTTTCATCATGCGATCCCATCCTCTGAATCTATATATACAGCATGATTCACAAAATATAATTCAGCTGCATAGTCCAATATTTTTTTAAAAAGTGAAGAACATGGGATTGGGTGAGTTTGAAATAGAAATCACTGAATGATATCATATCACCGGAACAGGGCGGCGGTACGGACCCGCGAACGTGTGCCGTACCGCGTTAGATAGAGAAAAGACCTTCAGCAGTCACAATCAATGTTTGTCAGGTGAGCTCCAGTCGATCTTCTCGTTTATTGCGGCAGCCAGGGCTTCGACCCCGGCGTCATCATGGTACAGCATTCCGGGATTTTCATCAACGGTGATTTCCCCTTTCCCGTCACTGCTGTATCTTCGGGCAGTATGATGCGATGAAGTCACGTTGTCCTTGTTTCCTGAATGGGGGTCAGCCAGGCTGATTGTTCCGTTACAGACACAAAAGTATGTATTATTTTTGTCCTCAACCTTTACACAGTACGACGTTCCTCTGATACTTGCCGTGATTGTTGGACTTTTAACAAGGTAATTTGCCTGCTTTGTAAAGATCTTGCGGGTAACACCGCTGAACCAGCCCTTTTCAAGGTCAAGAGAGTTGCTTTCACTGGAAACATTGAAAACCAGCTCTGAATTGGCCCCGAGACGGAATATGTTTTTATCTCCGACTATAATTGTGCAGAATGATTTATCGCCCGTTTCGAGACGGTCTCCGTATTTGACAGCCATACCCTTTTCCTTAACGATGCTGCCGTTGAGTTTAAGTGTTCCCAGATAATCATTGATGACGGCATCAACCGGGTTATTCTTTTTGCAGGAAAAAGTACCCGCAATTGCAGTGAATAAAATGAGAACCAGAATTCTTTTCATGTAAAACCTCTCTTTTGAGACAGATTGTTTTTTACCACGACCGTTTTAACTGGCTCGTATTATGCTGCATTATTCCATAAAAGTCAAGGGGCAGGGGTACGGTATTTGTTGGTAACGTTGTTTCATTAGCGCATAATAGAGTGTAATATTACAACCCTGCCTTGCGAATAAAACCATTCATACTTTCAAAAACACAATTTGCTATAAAGACATGGAATTTGCTTGTATCCCCTGTCATATTACACGATTCAAGGGTATCGTAATAAGCAAGACGGCTTTCAGAATCACCGGGAATACTCGCAATGGGATACCCGTGAATTATCAGTACAAGGTTCATAAGAAGCCGGGCGGTTCGGCCATTTCCGTCAATAAATGGATGAATGGTCGCAATACGCTCATGCACTTCAGCCGCCAGAATTACAGGATGAAGACCTGAAGACTCATTCCTGAGCCATAGAATAAAATCTTCCATAAGCCCGGCAATCTCCACAGGCTGCGGAGGAACAGGTCTGCTGCCCGAAATTGCAACAGGCACAGAACGATAAACGCCTGCGTTCAGACGGTCTATACCTCTGAGAATTATAGCATGAATATCCTTAATGAGAGTTTCAGTAATTTCTTCCTTTTTCTCAACAAGCTCTCTAATATAACCAATCGCCTCATAATGGTTAGTAGCCTCAAGGTGCTCACGCAAAGACTTCCCGCTGACAGTGAGTCCCTTGTTTATGATTATGTCAGTCTCACGCAGAGTCAGGGTATTGCCTTCAATACGGTTGCTGTCGTACGTGTACTCAATATCCATAGCGTCGAGAATTGATCTGTCTATAATGGGACGGGCTGAATCGAGCTTTGACTTGAGAGAGTCGATTTGTTCAAGCATTTTATCGATATCTTTCACCTTAACTCCTTTGTGCTATAATGCCGTGAATGGTTCATCTCGTGTTACTATATATGTTACAGCTCGTTACATTGTTCAATTCATTTTTATGGTATTATTAAAGGGATATTACCGTTATAAGCGGGTTTTTCCGCCAAATTTTAAAATGTTATTTCCCCTGAAAGCTCTACTGAATGAAAAATGGAACCGTCATCTTCAGACCTTTCATAGGTGTGTGTCCCTTTCGATGTCGTTATGAACTGCATGCCCAGATTCGCGCTGTATTCCAGCTTTATGCTCATAAAAATACCCGAGTGAATAAAATTTACAAGCCAGCCAAGCCGAAGCCCTATATCGAAGGCAAGAATGTCCATGTTTTCACGGCTGGAAGAATAAGCCCCGCTAAAGGAGTACACTCCCCCGTTATAATCATTTACGTTTACTGTGGTCTTACCTTTACCCGCGAACAGCTCCAGCTCCCAGTAAAGATTGCTCCCCTTATCGGGCAGTTTTTCCTGATTCCCGAAGCCTATACCGGCGTAGTGAACTCTGTACTCAATATTCTGGGGGAGGGATTCGCCGACCGGAATCTTGTTTTCATCGAGCTCATAGATGATACCAGGCAGATTCATTCTTCTGTACCTGTATCCGACATAGATATCAAACGGATAATTCTCTCCGGTTACTCCTCCGAGCCTCGGGGTCTTGTACCACCAGAAGTGATACCTGACCTGAAGCTGATCTGAAGATATCTGAAAGGGATATACTCCCTGCAGGTCATCTCTTTCACTTCCATAACCGTAATCTGATGTATAATAACGATACTTCCCATACTCAAAGGTTTCCGTCTGAAATCCAAACTCAAAGCCGATTATGCCTCCGACAATATTCAGAAAATACTTCAGCCTATCCCTGTCTACATACTCATTGATATAATTTTCTCTCTTACTGTTTATTGTTCCGCCCTTTTGTTTAAAGTCATACTTGTAGACCCCCCTGAAAAATATTAAGGGTATCGAAGCATTTATCTGGAGATTGCCGAGATAGATCGGTTCTATTTCAGCTTCGATTTCCTGAACTGCGTTGTATCGCGGCTTCGAATTTATGTGGCACATGTAAGTTTCAAATCCGCCGAATATTTCAAAAAGAAGGTAGTTGCTCTTATTGTATTCAGCTTTATTCTTTTCGTTTTTGTCCTGCCCTCGGCTGCTTTCAGCAAATTTATAATAGCCCAATCTCAGTTTGTCTCTGTAGCCTTTTTCTACCAGCACGTATTTATTATACAGATCGCTTGAGGATAAGCTATGCTCTTTCCCCGCGTAATAGCTACAAGCGGCCACACATTCGCATGAACTGCAGATAGTCCCATCCTTACATACAACCTT
This sequence comes from Spirochaetota bacterium, assembly GCA_963663865.1. GTDB lineage: Bacteria > Spirochaetota > UBA4802 > UBA4802 > UBA5550. The sequence continues at coordinate 656,540 of OY760686.1, read as the reverse complement.
ACCGCTTTGCGAAAGGCAGTAATCCGCCCCTCCATGAAATAGGCAGCATTCATTTCCCCACGCCTCAGGAGTATTTACCAGCAGCAGTATTAATATTGCCGAAGCCGAAAAATTAAACGGGTTTCTTTTAAATTGGACTTGAAGAACGAATGACCTCAGAATAATCATCTCTATCTCCTTTGAATCAGCCATAATCCTCTGTGATAACACCATCCCTGACAGGATACTGTTGACATCAAATTCGAAAAGCCTTTGCGTATTCACTGCAAACCTTACAGGGTAACGCAATTCCATGTTTAGACGTAGAGGTTTAAGGGAGAGGTTGAAGATTATTTTCAGGATTCTTTTCACAGGATTACTTTCTTTTATAAGCATTCCTCCTGCTTTTTATTGAAGCTGTTAAGACTCCTTCTTTGATCAGCCTTTCAGCAATCTCCTCATGGGTATGTGATTTAGCCTCTCTCAAAGAGACGCAACTGTTTCCGCCTGTAAACGCCCGGGCCGTCCACAGCTTTTTCCCGGATACAGCTTCATATAAATCATAGGTGTAATCAACTCTTGGCTTTTCAACATCAAATCCTCCAACAGTATTCTGATAGGTTTGCATGGAGAATTGAGACCTCTTCCCATAAGTCTGTATCTGTCCTTCGGTTCTGCTTGGACCGATCTTCATCTCTGGTATATGCTGTCTGTGATAATCGGCAGCAACCTGATCCACTCTTAAAACACCATCGATTCCCTTTTCTATCAGAATTGCTTTTACCTTTTCTGCTGTGTACTCTTCAGTCGGTACGAGGATTTCCAGGGATGGGACAGCATCTATGCCATCGGCCAGAAATGAATTCATAACAGATTCTTCAACTGCTTCCTGAGTCATGAGATTGTTTCCCTCCGCATAGATCATTACCTTCTTCAATGGCGTGAACTCATCGGGAGTTTTAAATGCAGAGATATTAGTTGAAACACATGACAGAAAACAACAAAGCGACAAGACACTTCCATAACTTACATTCATAACCATCCTCTCTTTATTATACTCATTATATTTTAAAAATAAATTCCCACTTCCCTGCGACTCAACGCAAAGTAAACTTGCCCGTCACGGGATCAATCGGGGAATGATCGATTATCGCCGTTCCGTCCGCTTTTCCGAGAGTTCTGTCCAGATACTCGGTTACATATTTGAAGGTCTCTTCATCAGAAAGAGGACTGTCAATATGACCGAAGATGCCGCAATTAGTACAGGTGAGGAGTGTTATCTGAGGATGGATGACCTCTACTTTATGCCTGGTGATAGATCTGCACATTTCACAGTAACGCATAACGCCTCCTTTTATACCGGCTGCCCCGCCGGTAGGCAGCAGCGGCATTAATGAAAATTTATGGATTTAATTTAGTGAAATGTCTTCAGAAAACATAGATGTTCGATGGAGAGGTTGGAAGAATAAATTTTTTTTATCATAAGCGTGTAGAGCCGCTGTTATAGGCGTGCAGAGCCGCTGTCATAAGCGTGTAGAGCCGCCCAAATTGGGCGGCTCTACACGCAGAGTTTGAGGTTTGAGTTCACGCCGTGTGCAAAACAATTTCATAGAGCAGTCGGGGCTCTGTTGCACTTCACTGTTGAATTCAGGTTGATGTGCATTTCCGCCATTCATTTTATTCTTGACAACTTGACTACATTTTGCTATTATTTTTATCATGAAAACACTACAAGTCGGCGAATTTAAGTCCCGTTTATCTGAGATTATAAATGAATTAAAGGATGGTGAAGAAATAACTCTTTCCTTTGGCAAAAAGAAGGAAAAAATAGCTGTATTAATTCCTTACTCAAAATATATAAAACGAAACAACAGAAAACTGGGAATCCTGCAAAACAAGGCTGGCTTTACCATTACAAATACATTTAAGCTTTCTGATGATGAGTTTTTCAATTCATGAAGTATTTATTGGATACGCATACCTTTCTATGGTCGATTTTTGACCCTCAAAAATTACCCGGGAAAGTAGCAAGAAAAATTGAGAAAATTGAGAATGATGTTTATGTAAGTACAATTACTTTCTGGGAAATCTCGTTAAAGTACAGCATCGGCAAGCTCAATCTTAAAAATGTAACCCCGGATGAACTCCCTTTTTATGCAGCTGAATCAGGTTTTGAAATTATAAATATTGATGAAAAAACTGTAAGTTCTTTTTATCGATTAAAGAAATACGGACATAGTGATCCTTTTGACCGAATGTTAATCTGGCAAGCTATCAATGAAGGGCTTATCATGATATCAAAGGACAGGTCGTTTGAGGAATACGTAAAAGATGGGCTTAAGCTTTTATGGTGAACTTACAATAATAGCGATATAACTCGACATAACTGGTTTCAGTTTTCGTTGTTTGTGTTTAGCGCTCCTCTGGTTATGTAATTTTTTTTACCGGACATTTTTCTCTATCGCGTTTTGCGGGCCCATATCTGTCAGTAAATACAGAGCGGGTAGAGCCGCCCGGTTGAGTTATGTAGCAATCAGTTGCTGTCACAGGCGTGTAGAGCCGCCCAAATTGGGCGGCTCTACACGCAGAGTTTGAGGTTTGAGTTCACGCCCACCTTCGGAGTCAGGACGCCGAATGCGTCTTTCCTATTCACCATGTGTTAATTCCTCAGCAATTAGTTCAGCCTGTTTTAATACAGTTTCTGTTGCTAACATTTGCATATCTGGCGGATAACCATACTGTCTTAAAATTCTTTTAACAATTACTTTTAATTTTGCTTTAACGCTTTCCTTTATCGTCCAGTCAATAGAAGCGTTTTCTTTTACCTTTTCATAAAGTACAACTGCAAGCTCTCTGAGTTTATCCTGTTCCATGACCTGTTTTGCACTGTCATTATTCGAAATGGCTGTATAAAATGCGTATTCATAATCCGAAAGACCCATTTCTTTTGGCTCTTTGTCCATTTCATGAATTTCTTTTGATAATTCAATAAGCTCTTCGATTACTTCCGCAGCAGTAAGGATTTTGTTGTGATATTTCTTAATTGAATTTTCAAGCATTTCCATTAAGGTTCTGCTTTGAATTAAATTCTTCTTTGTCCGGGATTTTATTTCATCGTTAAGGAGTTTTTTCAGAACTTCAAGAGCAATATTCTTGTGCTCCATATTTTTAACTTCAAGAAGGAAGTCTTCTGACAATATGGAAATATCCGGCTTTTTAATACCAGCAGCATCAAAAACATCAATTACTCTTTCAGTAACAAGTGCCTTGTCTATGACCTGACGAATTGCGGTTTCAACTTCCTCATCAGTTTTTCCAGAGCCGGTACTGTCAAACTTAACAAGACGTGATTTTACTGCCTGAAAAAAGGCCACTTCGTCTTTGACGTCCATTGCCTGTTCATGTGGTATAGCTATTGAAAATGCTTGAGATAAGGCCGTTACTTCATCAATGTATCGTTTTCTTCCATTTTCAAGCCCAAGTATATGTTCTTCTGCCGAAAGAATAAGTGATAATTTTCTACCGGTTTCAGCTTCTAAGTATTCTTCGTAAGCAAAACCATGGAACAATTGAGACACAACTTCCAGTTTTTCCAGCATAAGCTGTACGGCTTTTTCCTGATTAACAGCCGGGTCACCTTTACCGCCAGCGTCAGAATAAAAAGAGAGAGCCTTTTTCAGGTCAGAAGCTATTCCAAGATAGTCAACTATGAGTCCGCCGGTTTTGTCTTTATAAACACGATTAACACGGGCGATTGCCTGCATTAAATTATGGCCTTTCATCGGTTTATCAATATAGAGTGTATGCAGGGAAGGCACATCAAAACCGGTGAGCCACATATCCCTTACGATTACCAGTTTCAGTTCATCTTCGGGTTCTTTCATTCGGTCTGCTAAAGAACGTCTTTGCTCTTTTTTCGTATGGTGTTTGGATATTTCCGGGCCATCTGAAGAAGCAGAAGTCATGACAACTTTGATAACGCCTTTCTTCAAATCATCTTTATGCCATTCTGGCTTGATTTCAATAATAGCCTTGTACAGTTCAGCAGCAATGCGACGAGACATAGTGACAATCATTGCCTTGCCGTCTATAACCTCCTGTCTCTGTTCAAAATGCGTTATAATGTCTTTAGCGACCTGCTTTATTCTGTCAGCACTGCCGATAAGAGCCTCAAGCTGAGTCCATTTGGCTTTTGCCTTTTGTGTTTCGGAAAGTTCATCCTGTGCAAGATCATCATCAAGTTCTTTTATAAGTTTTTTGCCTTCACTGCTTAATACAATTTTTGCGAGACGGCTTTCGTAATAGATGCGGACAGTTGCACCGTCATGAACGGACTGTGCTATATCATATACATCAACATAATTTCCGAAAACAGCTGGGGTGTTGACATCGGTGTTTTCAATGGGCGTTCCGGTAAAACCGAGATAAGTCGCGTTGGGGAGGGCATCCCTCATGTATTTTGCAAATCCATAAACAACTTTCTTACCAATTACTTTGCCATTCTCGTCTTTATCATCGATTGTTTTTGCCTTAAAACCGTATTGAGTTCTGTGGGCTTCATCGGCGATAACTATAATATTGGTTCTGTCAGACAGTTTTTCGTAAACATTTCCTTCTTCCGGTTGAAACTTCTGAATCGTGGTGAAGACCACGCCGCCGGATGCGACTTTCAATAATTCCTTTAATTGCTCCCTGTTCCCGGCCTGAACCGGCTCCTGCCTGAGAAGTTGTTTAGATGAGGCAAAGGTATAAAAAAGCTGGTCATCAAGGTCATTGCGGTCGGTGATTACAAGAATGGTCGGATTATCCATTTCGAGAACTACCTTTCCAGTATAAAAAACCATAGATAAGGATTTTCCAGAGCCCTGAGTATGCCAGACAACACCGCCTTTTTTATCGCCCACAGGCTGGGAATTCACACCTGGAACACCATAACTTTCAGGCGATTCCTGAACGGTAAAACCTTCGGAATTATTGACATTTTTTCTGATGTAACCGGAAGCACGAAGTGTTGACTCAACAGCTCTGTTTACCGCATAGTATTGATGATAGGCTGCCAGTTTTTTTACGGTTTGGATGGTTATGACGGCCCCTCGGTCCCCTGAAGGGGATGACAAGGTGGATTTTTCAAATACGATAAAGTGCCTGAGAATATCCAGTAATGTTTTTTTGTCGAGCATACCGCGAATTAAGGTTTCCAACTGACCAATTAGCGGAGAGGCTTCAACTTTGCCATCAGAGGTTTTCCATGCCATAAAACGACTGTACCCGGAAGAAATTGTACCGGCTTTTGCTTCAAGACCGTCTGAAATAACTAAAAATCCATTGTAAGTAAACAGGGAGGGGATTGCCTGTTTATAGGTTTGCAATTGTTTAAATGCCGAATGTACAGTGGCGTTTTCATCAGCTGGATTTTTAAGTTCAATAACCACAAGAGGCAATCCATTGACGAATAAAATGACATCAGGCCGTTTGGCCCCCCAACCCCCTGAAGGGGGAGAAGTTTCACAGTCGTCAGAACCTCGGTCTCCTAAAGGGGAGGAATTGATAACGGTATACTGGTTTATAACTATAAAGTCATTGTTCTCCGGTTCATCAAAGTCAATTAACCAGACTAAATCACCGCGACTGTTTCTGTCTTTTTGGTATGTCACTTTAATGCCTTCGGTCAACATACGATGGAAGGTTTCGTTGTTGGCTATCAGTTCGGGTGAGTTGAGGCGTTCTATTTGTTTTATGGCATCTTCACGAGCTTCTGCTGGAATATCAGGGTTAATGCGGGAAACAGCGGTTTTTAATTTTTCCAGAAGTAGTACGTCTTCAAAGGAATGCCGAACCTCTACGGCCCCCCGACCCCCTGAAGGGGGTGTGGATTCATTTTCGCTATCCGGTGCAATACCAGGGCCGTAGATATAATGATAGCCATGTTTTACAAGAAGTTCGATAGCAAAGGTTTCAATGGCGGATTCAGTTATTTTAGATGTCGTCATTGTTATCGCCTGTTTCTTTCCCGATCAGTTTTCTGACTTCTTCGTCAAAATCGGATATGTACTGTTTATCCTGGATCACTCGAAATTTATCGTATTCGGCTTCCGCTTTAATTTTCGCTTCCAGAGCTGAGACTTTGCCCTTCTCCAACAGGATGGGATAATCTGAAAGAGCCAGAAATTTGTCCAGATATTGGACCCAGTCTTTCATGTTGGTCACAATGCCTCGGCGGGCGCGGTTTTCAGCTAAATCCAGATAGGCTGAGACGATCCGCTCCAATTCTCTGAGATGTTCCTGATTCAGGTAGTTCTTGGCAATGGTTACATCGGATTTCAGGATTTTACCACCGGGAGCATTCTTCCATGTTTTTAGCCCCATATAGAGCTTTTGTGCGTCTGCCTCGGTATAGATAATTTCGGCAGCGGTTTTACCTTGTATTGCCCAGTGCATTTTGTTCTGCACGGTGGCAAAGAACTCTTTGGTGGTTTCATCATTCCGGTCATAATCGGCAGACAGGGCATAAATATCGGTGATTTTCTGGTAGAGTCTGCGCTCACTCAGGCGGATTTCCCGAATGCGTTCCAGAAGTTCATCGAAGTAGTCCTGTCCAAAGTGTTTGATCTGCTTGAGGCGTTCATCATCCATGGCAAAGCCTTTGATAATGTATTCATGCAGAATCTCGGTGGCCCATTTGCGGAACTCCGTAGCCCGGTGAGAATTGACTCGGTAGCCCACGGCGGTTATAGCTCGTAGGTTATAGTAAAGAACGTCTTTTTGCTGAGTTTTGCCTTCGATAGCGCCGTGCTGAGTGGTTAGTGCAAATTTTGCACATACCACTTGCTCATCCAATTCACCTTCCTTAAAGATTTTTTTCAAATGCTTGGAGATAACGCTTCGGTCTTTCTGAAACAATTCGGCAATGAGCTTCTGACTAAGCCACAGAGTTTCATTGTAAAAATAGACATCAATGTTGACCTTGCCGTCGGCAGTTTTAAAGAGGACGAAGTTGGGGAATTTTTCAGGAAGGTTTTTATCGCTCATTTTATTTTCCTTCAACCGCCGAGAATTCCTCGGCAGTTAACTGATAAGTTGATGGTATGTACGAAACTTGCGCATACTTGATATTCTGAAAGTTTATTGTCTGCCTCACCTGAAGCCCCCCGTCCCCCTGAAGGGGGTGTGGATTCATTTTCGCTGTCCGGTGCAATATCAGGGCAGTAGATATATTGATAGCTGTGTTTTTCGAGAAGTTCGATAGCAAAGGTTTCAATGGCGGATTCAGTTATTTTAGATGTCGTCATTGTTACCGCCTGTTTCTTACCCAATCAGTTTTCTGACTTCTTCGTCAAAATCGGATATGTACTGTTTATCCTGGATCACTCGAAATTTATCGTATTCGGCTTCCGCTTTAATTTTCGCTTCCAGAGCTGAGACTTTACCCTTCTCCAACAGGATGGGATAATCTGAAAGAGCCAGAAATTTGTCCAGATATTGGACCCAGTCTTTCATCCGCGTGACTATCTGACGCCTTGCCTGGTTTTCTGCAAGATCAAGATAAGCCGAGACTATTCTGTTCATCCATATGAGCTTTATTAAGATAATTTTTAGCGACATTGACGTCAGATTTTAATATTTTCCCTTCCGGAGCATGCCTCCAACTGGTAAGACCCATGTAGATTTTCGCTGAATCCGCTGAATCATAAATGATTTCAGCCGCTGTCTTGCCGGTTATAGCCCAGTGGAGTTTGTTCTGTACTGCTGAAAAAAAATCTTTTGTAATCGGAGCGTTCTTATCGTAATCAGCAGCCAGCTCATATATATCTGTAATTTTTTGATAGAATCGCCGTTCACTTGCACGTATTTCGCGGACGCGTTCCAGAAGCTCATCAAAATAATCTTTTCCGAAAACAGTTTTTCCCCGTTTGAGGCGTTCATCATCCAGAACAAAACCTTTAATTATGAATTCTTTCAGGATTTTTGTGGCCCATACGCGAAATCGCGTTGCCTGGTAGGAATTAACCCGATAACCGACCGCGATGATAGCATCCAGGGAATAATAGTCAAGCTCCCGTGAAACATCGCGCGAACCTTCTTTTTGAACTGTCCGGATTTTCCGGATAGTTGAGGCTTCATCCAGCTCGTTGCTGCTGAATATATTGCGAAGGTGTTCGCTTACCGTACGGACATCAACTGAAAACAGAAGAGCCATTCGTTTTTGAGTGAGCCATACGGTTTCGTCCTGAACAAAAACCTCGACCTTAATGCTTCCGTCAGGGCTGTTGTAGAGAAGAAAATCTGTCATATTGTCAGTCATGGCTTAAACCTCTGTCAGAACTGCCGGGAAACAGGTCATCGTCGACCGACGCGCCGAAATGGCTGTAGAAATACTGAAAGCACTGCCTCTCAAGGAGATTGAGGGAGAAGGAGTCGATGGAGGATTCGGTGATTTTAGTGGTCATGGTAATTAATAATTCCACTGTCTAGTTCTTACTGATTCCGTTGCATTTGAATACTTAGTAAGCTTTTTATTGGAATACCTAACTTTAAAGATATTTTTTGCTTCTCCTTGAAATCTATAGAATGTAACGAACAGTGATTTACTACCAGATGATTAAGAATTTTTATTGATGTTTTTGAAAAATCATTTTCCTTAATTCTATCAGCCATTTCATCAACAAGTATATTTTTTGAAAACCACATAAGAGTTCCATGCTTTATTAAAAAAGATGCTGGAGTATTTTTTATATCACAAATTTTGTTTATTATACTTTGTAATTTATCTGAACCAATTGAGTTTATAATAACATTTATTAATGAATAAATAACAGAGTAATTTAAATTCCAGAATATTTTATGAGCAATCTTTTTTAATTTCTCTTCACTAGGTTTCTTTTCTTGGTCAGATATAAATTCATTAATTCGAGATGAAAGATAAGCAATCATATTTGATTGTTGATTTTTATCTCGAATAAATTCAAAGAAAGAAAATAAAATCCTTAAATGAACATCCATACTTTCATTTATTATCTCTTCGATACGCTTTTTCTTTAATGAACCTGCCCTGTTTTTTACGATACTACCCATTACCTCAACAGTTTTAATACTACGTCTCAACTCGATAGCGAATTCATCATTTAACTCTTCCTTATCACCACCAGCCTGATCCTGTTCAATTTTGTCTTGCAACTCAAGGCGCTTTTGTCTAGCTGCCTCCGGATTAGAATAATCTGCTGGCAATGCAGCACTTATTAATGTTTCAATTTCATCATCAAAAAAAGATAATTCATCTAATGAAAGGTCAGCTGGTTTATTGTCATAAAATAAATCGGTAGAATTCAAAACAATTTCTTCGAGCACACAATCATTTTTTGTATGATGAGTAATAAAAATTGCTATGTATGCATTTACATCAACATGCAAATTTGCACAAATACGATTAATTATTTCTTTATTTTGTTCAAGGTGCTCAGCTAAATACTTTGCTACAAAATAGTAGTAAAGATATGGGTAGACAAAGCAATAATTTCCGCAGCTATTTTGAGAGAATATTTTTGTCAGCTTAAGATGATGTAATAATTTAGTTAAGTTAACAGAAAGATTATATTGTACATTATATGAGTCAATAAATGAATTAAATTGTTCCAAATTTAATTCATTTAATTTCATTTTAAATATTTGATGAGCTATTACCGACAAAAAATTTACATAAGTATCGATTTCATCAGTCTTAACTCCTGATTTCCTTAGATATAAATAAATCAATGATTGATAACAATATCCTTGCGAAGTTATTTCCTGATCAAGTGGTTTTGCAAATGATTCATATGTACTTAATACAGATAATATAAAAAACGGGTAGGATGGCATTATTCCACTATTTATTACTTTACCTAAAGTCGAATTGACCAACTCGGTTGCATCATCAAGAGATTTATATAATTCATTGTCATGACAGCGGTGAATAAAAGTTCCATCAAGACAAATCCATTTTTTAATTAATTCATTTCGCAAAATTGGATTAAATTCTTTAATTTTATAATTCTTATAATTTTTTGATATATTCTCATCTCTGATGTTTAAGCTAAATATTTCATCGACAATTAATAACTGATTATCAAAGGTAGATAACTCATCAATAATTCTATCTTTTTGTAAAACATGATGAAAATTATCTACTATTACTACAATACGATTAGACTTGCAAATTAAATCATAGGAACATCCTTGATATTGTTTTTCAAATTCTTTCTTTATTTTATTTATCAATTGGCCATCATATTTTTCATCAGAAAGGTAAATTGGATAATATTTTTTACTGAATAAATTTTTATAAATAACTTTACAAAGTGTAGTTTTACCTGATTGATTTTCTCCAGCAATTAAGATCTTATTATATTCAAATATTTCAACAATAACATCTTCTGCATTTATTTTTTTCTCAACACCTCTAATCTCATCATATTTCAACAAATCCGGATAAATATATATGTCATCTATTTTTATTTCTTCTTTTTTTGAATGAGCTTTTGTTAACAACTCAGCATCATTTAGAAATAAATTAAATTTTTCGCTAACTTTTATTCCCCTTAATAGATTTTCACTCTCAATTACTTTCTTTAGGCCTTCATAAACATTATGCCATCCTGAATTTTCATCATCAAATTTAGTAACAGCCTTACCATCTTCTGGAAGAGCAAGTTTTTTTGACAAATCTTTAACATCCAACCAACCACATTCTGATAATATTACCGGCACAACAGAAACTCCCTTTTTACGATTAAGCTCATATGCATCAATTTTTTCTTTATCACATGAATTTGAAGATAAAAAGTTTGCTGAAATGAACAAACATATAATATCAGCATCTTCAAGATTATTATCAATGCTGTTCTGAAATTCTTCTCCAGCGATTATTTCTCTATCAATCCAGTCCTTTATCAAACCATTGCTTTTCAATGGTGCAATATGCCTTCTAAATTTATCAACATGTACATGATCTGCATGAGAATAACTAATAAACAATTTCAATTCAGGACTATTATTCATTTCGCTCACCTATTGTAATGTTTTAATCAATCCTTACTTCTCCGCTCATCAACTTTGGCAAAAGAACATTGCGGTAATTTTCAATAATAAATATTTGTTTCCGATTCTCATGTATTTTTCTAAATATAGGTTGAATAAACAAATTATATTTTTCAATATATTCATCTGGTATAACTGGACTGTTAAATAAAAAAATATCTGTTGGATCAATACGTTGATGACTGCCACTTGTGCCACCAACACCGGATGCAATTTCTTTATAATTTTGTGCGATAGTAAGCCAGCCGAACAAGAAATATAGATATTTTTTATCCTTTGGTTTTACGACCTGGAACTCAGTCGAACAAATAGAATTATTATCTAATTCATTAAGAATAAGCCAGACTCGCTTAGTTTTATTAGGATTTAATTTTGAAAATAATATGCAATTAGGGGAAATGATGTATTTGTTACTCTGTATCTGTGAACCTTTTTCAATTACGGGATTCTTATTATCGTCAAATGATGGGATACTAAAATGTATAAATCCCCTATCAGGATAGGCTTGTGGATTGAGAGATATTTTACAGTGATCGCAATATTTTAAAACTGCACCTTCCTCCCACCCTTCCGGCAGCCCGTCCTTGCACGGCTCCACAAACCACTTCCTGAACATCGCCTCGGCCATTGCCTCCAGGGTTTTATTCTGCCGGTGTAATAGATCAATCTTGTCGTCAAGGCTGGATAGCACGCCTGCAATGGCCTTTTGTTCAGGGAGCGGGGGGAGAAAAATGGTCATTTCATTCAAATCTTTAATCGGTAATTGCGGTTGAGCACTACCAGAAACATAAACGTGGAAATCATTTTGCATTTTTCTAAATAAATAATAGTTAAATTCAGGTAATAATTCATGAGTATCAGGTCTAATAATTACCATTCCTGAATTTATACGAATTCTATCAAATAACACGTTACGATTATAAAAGCCGATATTCCCAATCGTCCCTCGTGTCGTCAAAACAAGATCATTTCTATTTATTTTGCCTTTACGCAACATTTTATCTCGTTCCTCTGATATGAATTGGCAATCAGAAAAATCGAAACCATTTTCTTTTACATTTTTTGTGTTTAAAAATAAACAATGACCATTTTTTGAAAATTCATTTTGTGAAGGATAATTTTTGCCCCTATCGCCATCTATGATTTCTAAAGGTGCATCCCCCAATTTACATTCCTTCCACGGTTGGTGAGCCTGTCGAACCACTTTCATCTTCCCCCTCCTTCGCATGGAAAATCAAGGTCAAACACATCCAGTGACCGGCCGCTGCCGTCCCATTCCACCGTTCCGTTGCATATATGACAGTGCCATATTGTCTTCAGATACTTCTTCTCAAGAAGCGGCGCGATAATGTCAGAAAATGGTTTGGCATCCGGATACATCTCCTTCATAAAACGATACATCCCCTTTGTTCCCTTTCGCGTATTACACGTTTTACACGCCAGAATCTGATTATGAATCCCCTGAATATGTTCACACGAAGAACATCTTTCGTTTATTGACAGCGACCTGGGAACGATATGCTCCCACTGAAGGTTTTCGGTTGAAGCGCAGTAAGCGCATTTTTTCTCAGCATCGACAAGCTGTTTGTCCTCCCGCAGGATGTCAGACCATTTCATCTCATCATCCCTCAGTTCCCGGAATTTTATTTTAATAAACCCGTAGGCTTTTTTCTTCGCGTCTGGCCCCATTGCGCTTTTGGCGATTATTTTGGCGTACTGATAGAAAATAAGATCACTAATCGTTTTAACTTCGCTGTCCGGCATGATAATTCCTCCCGCTGCCTTCGAGAGCCTCAGGCAGCGAACCACGACGGTGGCTGAGTCCCTCAACGGTGGCTGAGGCTCTCGAAGCCACGCTTCCTCTCACTGCTCTTCAGTCTCTCGACGGTGGCTGAGGCTCTCGGCGGTGGCTGAGGCCCTCGAAGCCACCGGCTCTATCCCTATACGCCTTAGCCAGCTCAGGCAACAGATCATTATCTCCATCAATTAGTGCCTTCTTTTTGGCTCGATTCCATCCCTGTATCTTTTTTTCCCTGTAAAAAGCTTCATCAATTCTCGAATATTCCTCAAAATACACAAGCCTTACAGGCAGGCGTTTCTTCGTGTGATTTGAACCCTCACCGCTTTGATGCTGACTGATGCGTTTTTCCAGATTATTGGTACTGCCGGTATAATAACTCCCGTCAGAGCATTCCAGAATGTACATCCATCCTTTCAAATCAGCCTCCATCATGAGCCTGGTGTAAATTTCACCTTTTCAAGATTCTCAAGTATCAGGTTGTTCAGTATCTTCTCTTCTTCCAACTGCTCCATGAATTCCTGCTTAAGAGCAGTAAACCGCTCCTTGAAATCAAAGTCATCCTCATCATCCGGAAGACCGACATATCTTCCGGGAGTGAGCACATAATCAAGTTCCCTGACACGTTCTATCGACGCTGAGTTGCAGAAACCTTTTATATCTTCATAGGCCCCTAAATCCCCTAAAGGGGACATGGGAGCATCACTCCCTTTTTTGTCTCCCCCTTCAGGGGGCCGGGGGGCTTGGAGAGATTTTTTGATACTATCAATGACCTTTTCAATATTATTGATCACTTCATTATTCTTTAATCTGATTATTGAATATCCTTCATCCTGAAGTATTTTGGTTCTTTCCTCATCTCTTTCTCTCTGTGTATCATGTATTTCTCCATCAACTTCAATAACCAGTGCTTTTTCAATAGAACAAAAATCTACGACAAACTTATTGATCACATGCTGTTGCCTGAATTTGACACCAAGCTGTTTGTTGCTCAATTTCTCCCATAGCAAGCGTTCGGCTTCTGTTGGATGAGCACGCATTTCCTTTGCTTTTTGTTCAAGCTGTCTATAAAAAGCCGTATCCGCAGAATGTAACACCGAAGGCTTCTTCCCTTCTACTCCCCCTTCAGGGGGCCGGGGGGCCTTCCATGCACGATAGGTTGAGGCAATCTTCTGGATATCTTCATGTGAAAGTTCCCGTGTGCGTCTATTGATCAAATGACCTTGGTTGCGGGCATCAATAAAAAGAATCTCATTTCTTTCATCCCCTTTAGGGGACTGAGGGGCTCTTCTTAAAAACCACAGACTCGCCGGAATCTGCGTATTCAAAAACAGCTTTGCCGGAAGATTAACAATACAGTCAACCAGCCTCGCTTCAACCAATGCCTTGCGGATTTCTCCTTCACCGGAACTTTTAGAGGTAAGAGAACCTTTTGCCAAAACAAAACCGGCAATACCGCTGGGACTCAAATGATAAAGAAAATGCTGAATCCAGGCATAGTTCGCATTCCCCGCCGGAGGAGTACCGAACTTCCAGCGGCCGTCGTTTCGCAACAACTCGCCCGACCAGTCGCTTACATTGAACGGGGGATTCGCGATAATGAAGTCCGCCTTGAGATCCTTGTGCGCGTCGTTCAGAAACGAACCCTCGTTGTTCCACTTGACCATGGAACTGTCGATACCCCGGATCGCAAGATTCATCTTGCACAAGCGCCAGGTCGTCTGGTTGCTCTCCTGCCCATAAATGGCAATGTCATCAAGGCGACCCCGATGTTCCGCTACGAACTTCTCCGACTGCACGAACATACCACCCGAACCGCAACAGGGATCAAAGACCCGGCCCTTGAAGGGCTCAAGCATCTCGACCAGGAGCTCGACAACACTTCTGGGAGTATAGAACTGGCCTCCCTTTTTACCTTCGGCAAGGGCGAATTCTCCGAGAAAATATTCAAAAACATGACCAAGTACATCAGCACTGCGAGCTTTTGCGTCGCCAAGGGCGATTTTAGCAATCAGGTCAATAAGACCTCCGAGACTTGTCGGGTCAAGGTTACCCCGGGCGTAGACTTTAGGAAGCACATCTTTGAGAGAAGGGTTTTCCTTCTCAATGGCATCCATAGCGTTGTCTACTTCTTTGCCGATGGTGGGAAGTTTAGCTTTTGATTGCAGATACGACCAGCGGGCAAGCTCCGGCACGAAGAAGACATTTTCCGCTTTGTATTCGTCTTTATCTTCCGGGTCTGCTCCGGCATAATCGCCTTTACCGCTTTTCAATTTTGAATGCAGTTCTTCGAAAGCGTCTGAAATGTATTTCAGGAATATTAAACCGAGAACAACATGTTTGTATTCAGCAGCGTCTATGTTTTTTCTGAGTTTGTCAGCTGATTTCCAGAGCTGCTTTTCTATTGGTTCGTTATTATTGTTTTCTTTATTCTTTGCCATGTTTTCTCCATACATAACTTATCATTTCATGAGCGCCACACGCGCCGCACTGAGCCTGTCAAAGTGGACGGCGGGCGTTCTTGGGGCGGGGTTAAGAAATACATCTACAATAAATATTTCATTTCACAATAAGACGGCGCTCTGCCTTTCGTACAACGAACGCGGCTAAATGACGTTTTTGCGAAGCAAACCGGAGCGCAGCTTTTAGCCGCAGTTATACGTCGTTGCGAATTATAATTTCAAAGCTTTTTGTTCTTCTAAGAATATTTTGAAATTCTTTATTATTGATCTTTGACTTTAACAACATCGGCTTTAACCAATGAATCATCAAATCAACTGCTTCTATTACATATTTTGAGAACTGATCTTTATCATCTTCATTTAAGCTTAAATTATCATATATGATTTTATAAACATCATGTATTCTGTCGGAACTCATATATTCAGGATTCTTAGTAAACTCGTAAAGATCTTGCAATGCAATTATTAATGATGCTCTGCATTTCCGTAAAGGCAAAATAATCTCATCAGTAATATTAAACAATACAATTCCTTTTAAAAATGAATTTTCAAGTTTTTCAAACTCATTATGAAGTATTTCTAATCGTTTATTATAATAGTACTGTGTTGCATAAGCTTTTTGTTCAGTATTTAAAGTTAATATATCTTGGAGTTCCTTTGGATATTCAGATTTATAAATTCCAGGGTTTCTTACATAAGCAAAAGCTCTTTTTACTTTATAAACATTTTCCAATATTTCCTTTGAAAGTTCAAATTCATTTGTGCCTTTCAACTGTTTGCGCCATGTATTTATTCCATATATGGCAATAATTAGTGTTGCCGCAGAAAATGTAGTTTTAATGAATTCAATAATTATCTGAGTTGTATTCATTATAACAAACTCCTAATAAATAGATAACTAACTCGCAATGATGTATAACGTCTTGCTTACCCGACGTTGCGCGGCCTTTTGCGCAATGTGGCGAAGCCCAAGTGAGGTACTCCGAACGCCGCGGGTAAGCTTTGTTATATGCTGAAAGCGCGATTACAAAAAGTTTTGTACAAGCGTAGCACGGATGCGGAGCTTGATTCAGCCAACTTGTCTTACCCAATCTCTTATGTTTATTCCTATACGTTCGATATCTTGCCTTGCAAGAAGTCCACCATGCATTATAATATTTCTTGATCTTTCCAAAATGCTCATCAAAGATTTTAACCATTCCATATCGACTATTATCTCTTCAAACACATTACGATTTGTGATTATTATTGATGATAGATCTCCAAAATCACAATAATCAATTTCTGTACCACCTCGTGCGCCATGCCAACGAAATTTCGAATCATCTTCCATTCTCTTTGATACTTTTTCGATAATTTTTGATGGTACTTTTTCCCACCAGTTTTCATGATAAACTTCAATTAGAGCCTTCTTTACGAAATCTCTTACCATGTTTTCAAATGTATGAATTGCTATATATATAACAGACATTTTTTCAGCATTAACTATTAATTCTTGATCTAACATTTCAAAAGACAGTACTTTTTTTATTGATTCTACTTCTTCTTTATTAAAATGTAATTTACGTTTTCTACCTGCTTTATCAAGACTTTCATCAGTTAGAATTCCTTTGTAAACGAATGTATATAAATCATTCATATTATTAACCCAAGTGATCCTTTAAGCTTTTAAAAATTGCATCATATACAGCTTGATCACGACTTTCTGGAAGAACAATATTAATATGATATTGAAGGGTTTTTAATCCAAGTTTTGGCTTGCTATGGTCACTCAATTCCGCACCAGATTCTGGAGTAGTTGTATCTTTCGGTGTTTCTGTTTTTGATTCATGTTTTTTAATAATAGATGTAAAATCTGCATATTCACATAAAGCAGTGAATGTCTTAGAAATTTTATTTATTATTTCATCTTTTTTAGAACCAGCATACAAAGTTCGAAGTTTATTTTTAACATCTTCCGCGGACATTTCATAAGCTTTTTTATTTACATTAAA
Source organism: Spirochaetota bacterium (assembly GCA_963663865.1). Classification (GTDB taxonomy): domain Bacteria; phylum Spirochaetota; class UBA4802; order UBA4802; family UBA5550. The sequence goes on along the minus strand of OY760686.1, from coordinate 639,234 downwards.
TAAATCCTCATATGCTTCTCGTATACCTTCTGCTAAAATAATTTTTGATTGGCTTCTATCAAGAAAATCGTAATATCGTTGTTTCGGAGCACCATCAGCATCCAAGAAGTCGAGTTCTTTTAATATTCCAATAAACATTATATCATTTGTACTTTTAAAATCAAGCTGAGACAAAAATTTATTTGTAAAACGTTCTGGAGGTTCGGCGTTAAGAATTGCTTCAAAATAATCAGGTAGGGAATTCGGTTTTTGTGTGTAACTGTTTGGTAATGCCATTTAATTACTCCTTATGAATAATATATTTTGTGAGGCCACGGATGGCCGATTAAAAAAGTTTTCGCGCTTTTTGCACTTAACTATCATTCTCTGCACAAAAACCTCATTCAATATTTTTGGAGGTAACACATATATAAATCAAACTATATCTATTATTATTCTGAAAAAAGTAATACAAACATCATAAAATATTCGTTTAAGCTTTGATTGAATAAATTGCCTTTCGAATATCTACCGGATAAGCTAAAAATTTCATTGAGGTTTTCGCAGTTGCCTCACCATGACTTTCTCATTGGGTACTATCATCTCTTGAGCATGTCATAGCCTTGCGTGGAAATCCTGGAAGTATAAGTTCCGATAATGCCCCTGAATACATAAGTGATATAATTATAAAAATCGGCTTTAGATAAAGTTATTGAACTGTGATACATAAAGCCTCCTGAAAAATTAAAAACTCCACCCCACATCATACCCCACTCCTACCCCAAAACCTATCCCTTCACTGTCGACGTTGTACTTTTCCCGCCAGATTTTCGCTCGAAGAGCCCATTTCCGGGCATTTCAGCCCCCTCAAGAGCCCCATGTTAACCTCTACAGCTCCGTTACTGCTCCGTTATATCTCCGTTACTGCTCCAGTCGTACACCGTTTCAATACCGTTTGTGCTCCAGTATCGTCCGTTAAAAAAAATTCCCGCTTCATCCGTTTTTTTTTCCGTTTTGCTTTCCCACATTCGTATTAATCATAAATGCCAGATTCCGCAGCAGCGGTTACGGCATGTTCAGCAATTGCTGAAAAATAATTAGAGGTACTGTCATGAGAAAACCATTTATCACAAACGTTGCGTTTCCTGAATACTCGGCCACCATTCAGGGAATAACCTACTACATCCGTAACGGCAAGACCCACGCGAGAAAGACAACACAACCGTCCAATCCTAACACCCCACGTCAAAGACTCGTAAGAGAGGCCTTCACTACAGCAATCGCCGTATGGAAAACCCTTGACGAAGCAATTCGTGCACCATGGATCATGGAAGCCGGAAAAAGAAAGATAAGCGGATACAACCTTTTCATAGGCAAAAACGTTCCGCTTCTCAAGTCGGGCCGCCCCATGATAATCTCGCTCGAATACGGCATGCAGCCTCCCGCGTCGATCAGCGCTGAAGGCGCGGCATCGGGCGAAATTTCCTGCACAGTCACACGGCCTGAAGGCGACAGCTCATCCCATGTTACGGTCTTCGCTGTTCCGGTCGACCGGGCTGAAAACGAAGCCGCGTCCCACAAGGCGCATATACTTCCGGAAAACTCGTCCGTTACGATCACCGGCCTTGTGCCCGGCGTGCAGTACTTTGTTTACGCACTGACCTCGGACAGGGAGTACTCTGAGGCCCTGTCAGTATCGCGGTCTGTCAACACGGAGACCCCTGTTACTGCCGGAGCGTAATCATCCGTATCTTCCCGCGCGGTTTACGGACGGCTGTTCCGCGCGGGATTGTTAGCAAGGTCCAGAAGGCATAGGGCGTTGAAGTATTCACTTTTATTATTCACAATGCGCGGCAAGAACGCCCCCGCAGAGCCGTCGCATTTCATCTTTCGCTTCATCCGGAGCAATGAGCTTCACTCCGCCGCCGAATGCAAAGACCCGGGTGCAGACGCTCAGCAGATCGCAGGCGCTGAACCCCGCGCGGCAGAAGCCTTCCGGGGCGCCAGGCACGTCAAGAAGCTCAAGCCTGCCGAAGTCTTCGGTGACCCTGTTGCTCAGATTTTCAGGAAACTCTATCACTATGTTGTAAATATCCTCACCAAGGAATGCCCCGAGGCTGTTGGCAAAGAGCTCGGACGGTTCAGGAGGGTTGGCGTTAAAATGATGGTCGGTGAGTTCAAAATCCTCAATCCGGTTAAGCCTCAGGAGAAGTATGCCCCTTTCATGCTCTTCCGAAACCAGGTAGACAGCGTTGTCCCTGTAAACCCAGTAATAGGGATTAAGCGTGTACTGCTTGAGCAGTCCGCTCTTTTCAGAGCGGTAGTCTACGATAATGGTGCGCTGCTCAATCGCGGCAAAGTATATGCGCCCGATAATCCACAGCGATTTTGTCCCGGCGCTGGCCACATAGGACGAGAAGCAGTCGCGCACACCCATCATCTGAACGACATTATTCATGTAGTAGTTCATTATCTCGAGCACGTCGCTGTCTTCAAGCGGCCTGTCGAGACAGAGGCGTTTTTCGCCCTTCCCGATGCTCAGATGAAAACCCATCTCAGCGAGCTTTTTGCGGCATGTGCTTATTGCTTTTGAATCGAGGACTTCTTCTCCGGGGACCTGAGAGAGCAAATCCGCGAGGGTCGTGGCATTCCAGTTTTCTTCAGTGGAATGCTGAATGAGGGCAAGTATATGGAGAGACCGCCTGAAAACGCTGAAGTTCGTTTTGGATATAAGTGAAGATTCCGCAAGGCTGGTCTGCATAGAACACACCTCTTTATTGCAGCTTGTTTAACAGCATGGTTAAGATGTTTTAATGCAAATGTCAAAGATTTTTTTACGGAGAGCCCCGTCTCTCCCCCTCTTGAAAAAGCACGATCACACAAAGCCCCGTACCTCCCCCTCTTTTAAGAGCACGATTACAAAAGGCCCTGTACCTCCCCCTCTTACAAGAGCACGATTACAAAAAGCCCTGTACCTCCCCCTCTTACAAGAGCACGATTACAAAAAGCCCTGTACCTCCCCCTCTTTTAAGAGGGGGCTGCAAAAGCAACCTCACTACTTCAAGCACCGTGGGGGGAGTAAAGCCGCCTCGCTCCTTCCCGCACCGTCTGGAGCGGACAAGTCCAGTGTCACGTTTTCTTCAATCTATCTATTACATCCAGCAAGCTATCAATAACACTTTGCATGTTATTAAGCACATCACGGTTCTTATAACGAATAACCTCAATACCAATAGAGTTCATATATTCTGTTCTTACCCGGTCATACTTTTTACCACTGACAGTAAAATGGCCACCGCCGTCAACCTCAATGACCAGTTTTAAGGAAGGACAGTAAAAATCAGCAATAAATTTGCCAATGCCATACTGTCGTCTAAATCTGACACCAAGCGAATCCCTCCGAATCACTTTCCAGAGCACTTTTTCAGCTTCAGTCATGTTCGAACGCAAAAGTCGTCTATAGATCTTTGTCGATGTTCTGTTAAAAATTAATGTCATAGTTAAACCCCGACCTCCTCTCTCTTAAAAAGCACGACCACACAGAGCCTCCTCTCTCCCCCTCTTGAAAAGCATGACCATACAGAGCTACCTCCCTCCCCCTCTTGAAAAGCATGACCACACAGAGCTACCTCCCTCCCCCTCTTTCAAGAGGGGGCTGCAGAAGCAACCTCACTACTTCAAGCATCGTGGGGGGAGTAAAAGCGCCCTGCTTCCTTCAAGCCCCGTGGAGAAAGCAGGAAAGCAAGGTAGGAATATCTACAATCCGAGTATGGTCTTAAAGCCGAATCCTATCACGGCCAGTACACCAAGCCTCTCGTAGTTGTCTCCGAGAACCAGTACTCCAAGCGATCCCGTCAGGAAAACGAGCATTCCAAAAAATCTCAATATCGACGAGAATATGAACTCGTTGACGCAGAGCTGATAGGACTCAATGCTCTTATCGATTTCCTCTGCCCTGTCTTTATTGACGCGGCTGTCAAGAGTCTGCCTGAAGTTCATCTCTTTCTGCTTTCTCTGATACTCCCTGTAATCAGCCTTATACTTTTCAAGATCGGACTCGTATTTCTTTTTCAGGGCCTCTGTTTTTCCCTCGTGTTCCTTTAACGCCTTTTCGTAGGCGGCCTTTTCCGCTTCTGAAGCCTCATCTCCGGGCTTTTCCGGGGCAAGAGTATAATCGGCCTCGTTAAGCGGTCTGTCGGGTGCTTCCACATCGTAAGCCTCTTTCAGTTCCTGTTTCAATCGTTTCTCGCTGCTCTTGGCGTCCGATAAAAGCGCGACCTTGAAAGAATCAACGAATACAGCGGTACCCATGAGCGCGATCCCCGCGAAGAAAAGTACCTTAAAAAGTTTTAGCTTTGTCATGACTGCCCTCTCTGTAATTTACGTTCTATATACCTCACGACAGGCCTTTTGTTCAGCGCCGGCGGCGCAAAACGCGTCAGTCCCCCGCGGTATTTCCATCGTTCCTGCGGTGCAGGCCCCCTCTGTTAAAACAGGCTTCCAACACCGCCCTGAATTATCCTCGTAGTACTCTCAGGACTGAAACCGCCGCGGCTGCCGCCTCCGCCTTTGGACGAGTTAACCAGCTGCATCAGGACATAGTAATATCGCCGGTCTTTTCTGATTGCCGTCATCAGGTCCCGCATTCCCGCTGATGACCTTCCAAGCGCGGCACCCAGAATTCCCCTGTAAAAGTAGGCCTCAGCTGAACCGGTCTGCCTCACCGCGGCATCGGCCCAGTAGTAGGCCCTGCCTATGTCCATTCTCCTTATGTATGCCGCGCATTTGACCAGAGGCGGGCCGGGTGGAACGTCCTCTACTGTATACTGATATCTGAAGGCTGCCACGGCCTCCACCTTCTCTTTGAGCGAACTTCCGGGCCTGACAGCCCTGCGGAGCTGCCAGTCAAGCGGGATGTAAACATTGTCAATGATCCATCTTCCGTCCTGCCTGGTAAGCTTCCAGAACTCGGTCCTGTCTCTGAGGCCCTCTTCGACTGACCTGAACTTCACATCAACCTCGGCATAAGCGGCAGAGCCCTGTTCTTCAGCTGTTTCCACCACTGTATAGTCGTAAAGAATCTCCGAGGCGGTTTTCCTTCCCGCAGTCGAGAGACCTTTTGATGCCATTATTTCAAGCATTGTACCGCGCATGAACTTTCTGGCGGTGTAGAAGTTATCGATCATCTCTGAAGGGGTTTCCGCGAACGCATCGGCAGAAAAAGATATCATGATAAATGTGATAAACAGACTGAGCAGGAATCTCTCCGTGACTTTCATAACACGATCCTCCGAATTAAAACCGCACGACCGGAGAAAGGCGCTTCTGCACAGGGCCGGGGGTTTAAAGAACTCTGCTGAATGGGCCAATCAGCCGCACTTTGGACATTTTTTGCATTATATTAGAACGCGAGTTGAAAGCAAGGACTTTTTAGTACCAGCGAGACACAAAGCTCACTGCTCCCGGTTAAAAGAACAGCGACACCTTCAAGTCAGCAAACCATAAACCGTCGAGCCTCTTGACCCCGCCTTTCTGCTCAAGCGAATCGCCCTCCCATTCGCTCTGAAAAGGAGAATAACCGCCATCAGCCGAGATACCGATGTTACTGCTCAGGTAAGTGCCCGCTCTCAGACCGGTGCGCGCGGTCAGTACACAGAGCTTGTCTTCCTCGATCTCAGAGGTGTTGACCGTGTCGAGATGGGAATCTGCGAACGCCTCAAGGTACAGTCCCTTTGACAGATTATACTTCAGGGAAACAGCCGCTTCATATACGGGGATATATCTCACCATAAATTCAAACCCGGAAGTCCTGTAGTGGAACATGTTGAACGCCCCCACCTTTACGACATAGCGGGGCTTCATCCATGTCAGCGACACCAGAGGAATGATTCCCGGAATATCTTCGTTGAATCCGAAATAGTCCCAGTAGCTGAACTCATTGGAAAGCAGTATGCCCGGTTCAACCGTGAAATCAGAGCTGATCTTGATCGTATAGTTCCATCCCAGAAGATAATAGGAGTCCCTGAACAGGTCTTCCCTTCTTTCGCTGGCGGCCCTGAGCGCGGTCATAAACGAATTGTTACCAGCCTTCAGCCCCAGCATCAGGGCCATTGCATCATATCGCTCTATCATGGACTCACCGCCGTTTCGTACGGTTTTGAGACTCGCCCTGTCTGTAAAACGCAGTCCGTCGTTCCCGTAGCTGTCGAACAGAGAGATGCCGTAATTACGCTCAGCATATCCCCCGTCCCTTACTCCAAAATCGAACTCGTAAAAGTGATTGGGTCTTTTTTCTCCGGCGAAGGCCTGCGATAACGCCGCGCACAGAAGGGCACAAGCAATCAGTAATTTTCTCATAAAAAGTTCAATTTCCTTTATCAGGCGTCACGGACGCCATTTATCTTCCGCGCTGCGGGTTTCACCAGGCCCTCAGGGTCCTTTGCGCGGGGCGGCAAGCGGCCGCCAATGCGGGTAGTTTAATGATCTGGTCTTCTTTGTCCATCAGAGAGGGGCGTCATCATCTGAAAGACACGAATACCTTTCAATGAAGCTTCTGATGTATCCCTTCAGGAAGAAAGAGTACAATTCAATGCGGCCGATTTCCTCATCCAGAAATTCATCGGGAAACATCTTCTCCTCGTTAAGCCTCTGAATCGCAGCGGCGCAAAGCCCGCTCTCCCCCGGGGGATTTCCCTTCTCAAAGGCCGTTTTCAGCGATGAGAACCCGGAGCTCCCGGGCCTGAACAGCTCATCACCCGCCATGATTCCCGTGTCCGCGGCTTTGCTTTCCCTCACATAGTCGCGGTATTCAGACAGGATATGGAACATCGCGAGATTCTTGAGCTCAGTGCAAATCCTCTCCTTATCAAAGAGCCCGTAAAGGAGATTTTTTTCTCCCTGCAGACAGTCGGCAATCCTTTCCACCTCGCCTCCTACCCTGTTCCACAGATATATCATGTTTTCGTTGAACTGGAGTGATTCCTTTCGCATCAGCAGCACCTTAAAAAAAATTTACCGGAAGGTCGGCATCATATCATCCTATTAATGTAACACCTGAGAGGAGCAAAATCGTCCCTCCTTGCAGGATAAGACGTAAAAAAAAGCGGATTATTGGTTTTTTGTCTATTATTGGGGGGGGGGGATATTCAGCTAATCTTGAGAAGAAGCTTCCCGGCCCTGTCAATATGCTCTACGAGCGAGGGGTTCTTAATGCTTTCATAGTACTGAACATCGGCGAGATACGGAAAATCAGATTCATCAATCTCTTCTTTTATCTCAGCGATAATCTGGTCATCAATTCTTCCGCTTCCCTTTATAACGAGGTCGATATCGCTCCTTTCAGTGAAGTTTCCCTTCGCCCTTGAGCCGTACACAATGACCTGCCCTGAGGCTATATTCCTCGACAGAATTCTTTTCAGGATATCCTCATTCTTCTCTGACAGGCCGAAACTCATTTTTCCAGTTCCGAGTTAAAATAGCTGTATAGACTATTTAAAAGCGACAGATATCTTTCCTTCAGCTTCACGACCACTTCGTCAAATTTGGCGAAGTCATAGGTATGGCTCATGAGGTTTCTGTCATTTGCCATTTCTATCCATATTTCAACTTCTTCAATGTATCTGCCCTGGTAGGCAGCCTTAAAAACATATTTCGGAGATACCCTTTCAATCAACAGGCCATCTGCAATCATTTTGTCTTTAAGCGTGTTCCAGGCAAGTTCAAAAGTGTATTCAAACCGCTGAATTATCCCTTCCTTAACAATGGCTTCAAGAGAGAGTACATCGTCGGTTGAATCAAGGACCTCCCGAAGAAGCATAAATGCCCGACTGAAATTTGAAAACCTTTGCATCCATCTCACATCGTGTTCCATCAAGCGTCCTTCCGATTTTGTTAATACAGCATTTAACTGGTCAGGTTTTTTCCGGCTGTTTTCAAGTACTTTTTAGCAGGGTTTTCAAATTCTATTTTGCGGGGACACCGAACGCGGCGCCCCGCCTGTAATCCGGCTGACCTAAACGTAGACGCCGCGCTTAGTGTATTCTGTGTGAAGAAGGCTGTGAGACCTCTCGCCCAGAGGCTCCTTCAGGAACTCATCGTAGAGCGCCTTGATCTCCGGGTTTTCGTGAGACTTGCGTATCGCCTTTCCGCTGTCTTCGCGGTAAATGGATTCGGCCCTCTTCTGCCTGACAGCCCAGGTCGTAGGAATGGGCTGTCCGCCTCCGCCCAGACATCCTCCCGGGCAGGTCATGACCTCGATAAACGTGTAAGGAGACTCGCCCCTTTCAATCTGCTCAAGCAGTACGCGGGCATTTCCGAGAGTGTGAGCAACCGCGACCTTTATCTTCGTTCCGGCAAGGTCAAGCTCGGCCTCCCGTATACCCTGAAAGCCCCGCACCGCCCTGAGCTCAATCCCTGGAAGGGCCTCGCCCGTCACGGCCTCATAAGCAGTCCTGACGGCCGCCTCCATGACGCCGCCGGTCGCGCCGAAAATTACCGCCGCCCCGGTTGACTCACCAAGCGGGCTGTCGAAGTTCTCTTCCGGAAGGCTGTCAAAGCGGATGCCGGCTTCTTTAAACATGCGCGCCAGCTCCCTTGTGGTTAAAACACAGTCAATGTCGTAGAAGACATCATCGCCCCCGAAGCCTTCTTTCGACTGCCAGTACTCAAACGCTCCCAGCATCTCGGGGCGTTTCGCCTCGTACTTCTTTGCCGTGCACGGCATGACAGAGACAACAACCATGCGGCGCGGGTCTATCCCCGCCTTCTCCGCGTAGTAGGTCTTGGCGACAGCACCGAACATCTGCTGCGGAGACTTGCAGGTCGACAGGTGCTCAAGCTGACCGGGAAAAAAGTGCTCGGCAAACTTTATCCAGCCCGGCGAACACGATGTTATCATAGGCAGAACGCCCTTACCCTTTATGCGCCGGATAAGCTCGTTTCCTTCTTCCATTATTGTCAGGTCGGCGGCGAAATCGGTATCGAATACGCGGTCAAATCCGAGCCTTCTGAGCCCGGCAACCATCTGCCCCGTGACGAGCGCCCCCGGCCCCATGCCCATCGCCTCGCCGATGCCGACCCTGATGGCAGGCGCGGTCTGCACGATCACGACCTTTTTCGGGTCCATGATGTGCCTGAAGACCTCTTCGGTGTCATCGCGCTCGACGATAGCTCCGGTAGGGCATACAAGGGCGCACTGACCGCAGTTTGTGCAGGCAATATTGCCAAGCCCCCTTTCCATGAAGGTCGACACCTTCGATTTGGCCCCCCGCCCCGACAGGTTGATGGCGTGCACCGTCTGTACCTGGGAGCAGACCTCAACGCAGCGGCCGCAGAGTATGCACTTGTTTGGATCGCGTATGATTGAAGGGGATGTCTCGTCAAACTCGTAGACCCCGCGTGTCGGGACAAACGATGTCTCCTTAATGCCAAGGTCTGAGGCAATCGTCTGAAGCTCGCAGTTCTGATTCCTCATACAGGTAAGGCAGTCCTTGGGATGGTTGGCCAGCAGAAGCTCCACGTTTGTCTTTCTCGCCGTGCGGACCCTCTCCGTGTTTGTCATTATCTCCATGTTCTCTGAGACCTTTGTGACACATGACCTCACAAGAGATTTTGCGTTTTTGACCTCAACAACGCAGACACCGCAGGAGGCGTTAGAAGCCACATCCTCCATAAAGCAAAGTGTAGGGACCTCAATTCCCGCCTCACGGCAGGCCTCAAGTATTGTGGCTTCCCTGCCGGCTGAGCAGGATATTCCGTTTATTGTAATGTTCACCTTATCTGACATGCTTAACCTCCCCGGGCCTGTTTTGTACTCCGCAGTCCTTCACATCGCACCTGAGGCATCTCACCGCCTCAAGAAGTGCCTGCTCTCCCGTATAGCCCGGCAACACCTCCTGGAAGTTGTTTACTCGTTCTTTGACCGGAAGCGGCTTAGGCCTGCTCTGCCGTCCGCCCTCAGGCTTCAAGGGGGCCTCGTTTTTGTAGTCAAACTCTCTGTAAAGCTTTCCGAAACGGTGTTCCTTCATCAGGTCAAAGTCAATTGACTGTGCCGCCCTCACGGCCATCCCCATCGCCTCCGAAACAGTTGCGGGACCGCTGACAGCGTCTCCACCCGCATATATCCGGGGATGAGACGTTCTGAATGAAATCGGGTCCGCGTCTATCGAACCGTTCTTTCTGACTTTAACACCAAGCTCATCGGCCTGCTCAAAGTGCACTCTCTCACCGACGGCCAGAACGATCATGTCGCATTTAATGACTTCCGTCTCACCGCAGCAGACGGGCTTCTTACGTCCGTAAATATCGTATCCCTCGAATCTAATCTTCTCCACTTCGAGCGCCCTGACACGGCCCCCATCATCCCCCAGAATTCTTAGAGGGGCCCTCATAAACATGAACCTGACCTTCTCGGCTTCAGCATCAAGTATCTCATGCTCATTGGCCGGCATCTCATTTCTGTCGCGTCTGTAAACGATTGTGACTTCGGTCCCCAGTCTCAGAAGCGTACGCGCCGCGTCTACGGCAACATTTCCGCCGCCGATGACCAGCGCCTTTTTGCCCGGTTTCTTAACCTTTCCCATGGCGAAATCCTCAAGAAACTCATATCCGGGATAGACACCCTTGAGGTCTTCGCCCTCAATCCCAGGCATAATGTCCTTCTGCGCCCCGACCGCGGCAAAAATCGCATCGTTGTCCGACAGAAGCCTGTCATAGCCGATTGTCTTTCCGGCATCAGTATTCATCTCGAACTTTACTCCAAGGCTCCTGAAAACCTGGAGCTCCTTATCCAGAACGTCTTTTGGAAGACGGTACGCCGGTATTCCGTATCTGAGAATCCCGCCGGGTTTAGCGTGCCTGTCGTAGACCGTCACATCGTGCCCCAGGCGGGCAAGGTAAAATGACGCGGCAAGGCCGCTCGGCCCGGCTCCGATAATGGCGATCCTCTTTCCGGTCGGAGGCAGCTTTTCCTTCACGAGCCTGCGGTAGACCGCCTTCTCCTTTCCCATCTTATACATTGTATCCGCAAGGTAGCGGTGAATCTCGCCCTGTGATACGGGCTCGTCCACTGCCTCGCGTCTGCACTGCATCTTGCAGTGGAAGTAGCATATTCGCCCCACGGTGCCCGGAAGCGGATTGTCGCGCAGAGTGAGTTCAAAGGCCTCTTCAAGGCGTCCTTCTTTCAGCAGCTGCAGATACCCCGGAATATTCATGTGCATCGGACAGCTGTTCTCACACAGCGCAAGGAACAAGTCTTCGCAGACCCCTGATGAACAGCGCCCGCTGTCAATGTGCTCCTCGTATTCGTTTCGGAAGTATCTGAGCGTGGTGAGCACCGGGTTTGCGCTCGTCTGCCCCAGGCCGCAGAGCGACGAATCCTTTATGACGCCCCCAAGCTTCTCAAGCGTGGCAAGGTCTGAAGACCTTCCCCGTCCCTTTGTTATCCTGTTCAGTATCTCGAGCATCTGGGAAAGCCCCTCACGGCAGGGAGTGCAGCGGCCGCATGACTCTGAGTGGGTGAATTCGACAAAGTAGCGGGCGACATCAACCATACAGTTGTCCTGGTCCATTACGACCATACCGCCCGACCCCATGATGGCGCCCAGCGCGTTAAGCGACTCATAATCGACAGGCGTGTCAAATTGAAAGGCGGGTATGCAGCCTCCCGACGGCCCTCCTGTCTGGACGGCCTTGATCTTCTTGCGGCTTCCCGTTCCCCCTCCCATCGAGTAGACTATGTCGATCAGTCTGGTTCCGAGAGGAAGCTCAACAAGCCCCGTGTTCTTCACCTTCCCGACAAGCGAGAAGACCTTTGTCCCGGGGCTCTTCTCCGTGCCGATTGACGCGAAGTTCTCCGGGCCGGCGCTGATAATAGCGGGCACATTGATCCACGTCTCAACATTGTTTATGTTGGTAGGGCAGCCGTTTAACCCCTTTTCCGCGGGATATGGCGGACGCGGTAAGGCACGGCCCGCGCGGCCTTCAACCGATGAGATAAGCGCGGTTTCCTCTCCGCAGACAAAGGCCCCGGCCCCCTCAATTACGCTCACGTCAAACGAGAACCCTGAACCAAGTATATTTTCGCCGAGAAGTCCGGCCGCGCGGGCCTCATCTATCGCTCTGGTAAGCCTTTTAACCGCGAGGGGATATTCGGCCCTGACGTAGACAAGGCCCTCGTCGGAGCCCATGGCATAAGCACCGATGGCCATGCCCTCAAGCAGAGCGTGAGGGTCGCTTTCAATCTCGTTGCGGTTCATGTATGCGCCGGGGTCCCCTTCGTCGGCATTGCAGACAACATACTTTTTGGGGGCCTCCTGCTTTTTCATAAGCTTCCACTTGAATCCGGTCGGAAAACCCGCTCCGCCCCGACCGCGGAGTTTTGACCTGTTGACAGTGTCTATTACATTGTCAGGTCCCATCTCTCCGAGTGCTTTTCCGAGGGCCCCGTAGCCGCCGACGGCGATGTACTCCTCAATGCTCTCCGGATCTATAATGCCGGCATCGCGCAAAACGAACTTCTTCTGACCCTTGAAAAAGGGGACCTCATTCCACATGGGGATTTTATCATAGCCGGTTCCGAAGCTGTGCCGCGAGGTAACAAAGTCCCAGTCCTCGACTTTGCAGAACGCCCTTCCTGCAGGGACATCGCCCTTAAGGACATACTTTACAAGTCCCGCGGCATCCCTGGGCTTAACTTTGCTGAATATCACAAGCGGCTGGCCCGGCATGTACAGGTTGACGAGTGTCTCTCCGGCGCAGTAGCCGAAGCACCCTGTTACCTTCAGGCCTATCCGCGTGCCCTGCGACTTGATCTCCCTGCCAATGGCCTCATGGACCTGTTCGGCGCCGTTGCCGATTCCGCAGGTCCCCATCCCCACTGAAAAGACCGGGTAGTCGGGGAACAGCGCCGAGCGGAACTCCGCGCTCCTCCCCTGAAGCTCTTCAACTGTCTGTATTTTCTCCATCACTTTTTACCCCCCTTATCAAGGGAGTTGAGAAGCTTCTGAAGCTTCGCTGCAGTTACGTTGCTGTATATGATTCCATCTACTGCAATTACCGGAGCGAGCGCGCACTGGCCGAAGCATGCAACTGTCTGTATTGTAATTCTGTTGTCTGACGTGGTGAATGAGGCCTCGCCGCCCTCAAGCTCATCAGCGCAGCCGTATCGTGAGGCTATATCGTTGAGAAGAGACCTGGAACCTCTGGTGTGACAGGCTGTTCCGCGGCAGATGGTTATAACGTGTTCGCCCTGGGGCTTGAGGTTAAAGAACGAATAGAATGTTACGACATTGTAGATTCTGGACAGCGGTGTCGCTGTCTTCATTGAGATGTACTCGAGAACATCCTCCGGAAGGTAGGAGTGCCGGCTAATCTTCTGGGCCTCCTCAAGTATTGAGAGCAGGGCCCCGTTTTTACCGGCGCATGAATCAATAATCCCGTCCAGCCTTTTCAAATCGGCCGCGGGAATATCCATCTTCTTCACAACAGCATCAGCCATAAAATCCCCCTTCCTGAACATAGAATTTTGTTAAGGGAACTGTGAAAACAATAACCGGAAAACTATTCTGCGATCAACACTCTCCAAAAATGCCCGGACTCACCCGGGCTAAAAAATCAGCTTCCTTAACAGGATACCCTTTGTTAAAACAGCTCTTTTGAATTTGCAAGAAGAATTTTTGCCTCAGTGGAGCGGTTATACGACAAATTAAGAATCGATATCTACATTCACCCCTCTGTCTCGCAGTGTGTGATAATGCACATCCCTGGACGCTTCGCTCAAAGGATTGTTCCTGGCGTCCAGGTAATAGTAGATGCTGTGCAATCCGAAGTAGGCTGTCAGAGGCTCAAGGTCTTCCACCGCGTTATTATTTATGTGCAGTACCTGAAGGTACTCTATCCCCGAAAGAGGTGATAAGTCTGATACGCTGTTATTATCCAGATCCAGATAACGGAGCCCACTTAACGACGACAACTGGCTTATGTCCTGAATACTGTTATCGTTAAGCTCGACCGAAGTAACATTTACAAGCCCGCTCAATGATGGAACACTCTCAATCTGATTATAAGCCAGGTTTATCGATTCCAGCTGGGTCATAGAGGCAATTGGGCTCATATCACTAACGCTGTTATTGCTCAGGCGCACGGCCTTAATATCGGTCAAACCGGCAAATACCGCCACATCCTGAATTACATTATCTGAAAGATCCAGCTTCAGTATTTTATTCAGCTTTTTAAGCGGAGTGATATTCCCGATGAGATTGTTGTTCAGCTTGAGCTGCCGAAGTTCAGTCAGATTACGAAGAGGAGCGATGTCACAAATTTGATTGTCTTCAAGATCAAGGTTCTGCAGCATTATCAGCCCCTCAAGTGGCGAGATATCGGCAATCCTGTTTCCAGAAAGCCCCAGAACAGAAAGATTCGTTAACCCGGAGAGCCCTGAGATATCGTTAATCTCTGAATTCGTAATATACAGCGACATCATCGATGTCAGCTTCTCTATACCAGAAAGGTCACTCAACTCAGAATTATTAATACTGAGCGCATCCACGCCTCTGCAGTCGTCCAGCGTTAACTCCCCTTCAGGTTTATGGATTGTCCTTCTCACGGCAGCTTCAAGCACCGGATCCGCAAAAAGTCTTGTGTCTTCGTCCGGTTCTTCTTCTGAAGGCTCTTCGTCTGTCGGTGTTTCATCTGAAGGTGTTTCTTCAACGGGGGTCTCATCACCCGGTAGATCGGCTCCGGCATTTCCCCCGGAAGAACTATCGCAGGCCATTAGCGAAAAAACAGCGATAGCCAACAATATGTTTAATTTAAATATTATATTTCTCATTCTTCACTTTCCTCGTATGATAAATACTGCCCGGCAGCGCATGGCGCTCAGACATCAACACATGGTCATTTTTTATCAGAGGATTTATGAGTCAAGATAAAAGGGGGTGTTAAGACATCGCCCGGTCTGAATTCAACGACGGAATGGAACAGGCATAATAAATTATTATAAAATCACAGAGAATATTTTATTTTAAGGTTATTAAAATAACTATAAGGTAATAGCTTATCATGCTGTAAGCGTCCAACAATGATCCCTGGATCAATATTTATTTCAGCAGCCAATTTGATAATATCACTTTGAAGGATTTTTCCGCTGTCTTTTACGAAATCCTTGTATCTTGCAGGCGGCACCAGGAAGTCTCTGGCAAATTTATTAGCTTCATCTTCCTCTTTATTTTGTGTCGTATCCTTTTGATCAATATAATTTTCTTTCTTCCCATGTAACAATATATGGGCTGCTTCGTGAAAAAATGTAAACCAGAACTGATCATTGCTTTTATATCGAAAAGTTAGCATTATCAATGCCTTCCCTTTGGACAGCCATTTTGTTGCACCACAAAGATGCATCCGTGGAAGTTCTGGGACAAAAACCAGAACGACTCCTGATTCCCTGCATAACTCTTTCATCTTATGCTCAAATTCTGAAGGTTTCTGCATTGTCAACTCTCGAATTCTTTTTAAATTCCTGATAAATACTTCACTATCATATTTTTCAGTATCTATACTTTCAGCATGCTTAATACCAATTCTAAGCCATGAAATGATTGATTTATCTGAAGCTGTAAACCTTTCAGATTTTCTGTATGCAGCATATATCTTCCCGTACACCTTCTCCCACGATTTGGGCGTATTTACACCGAAAAAGCAAAGCAGGCTTTCTATAACATGTGAAGTATCATTCCCTGGAGGTATGATACCCATCTTTTGCAGAGACTTTATTGGGAAATCTTTTGCCCATTGCACATATTCTTCATTTCTCTCTTTTTCCTTTGTTTTTGCTTCAAAAAGACGATATTGAGCGTCAAGATTATTCCATATATCAGCAGAAATTCCCAATACTCGCTCAAGCTGTACAGCCGTATCAGCGGTTAATGGGGCCTTTTTATTGAGAATCTGGCTGATCGTTTTTGCTGACAGACCGCATCTTTCCGCAAGATCGTTTTTTTTAATATCTCTTGCAGCCAGAGTTTCCTCAAGTATTTCACCCGGATGAACCGCGTAATCGGGATTATATGTGTTTGTATTAGTTATCATCAGTGATAGTCCTCCACTCCTGTTATACAAATAGATGTTACATTGAACAGGTCGATGCCTCCGTCTTTTTTATAGGGTATTGGATCATTATTTGGTACAAACACCAGTCTAAACGGGTGATTCAAATCAACAGCAAATTCAGCTGCCCTATTCCCGGTTAACTCATGTCTTCTGATTGGCTTTTCATGCGGCACATCGCCGAGTGAAGGTGCTGCCCGTAAAACAGCCATTCTTTTCCTTATCTTGTCACTGTTTTCACCAAAAGACTTATTCAGTTCGCGAAAAGAGTTAAAGGTTTTCTCTAATTTTTTCGTCTTAAAAGCAATGTCCATTTAATGATAAATTATTATACTTAACCCATAAGGTAAAGCTTTTTATTGTTTGTTACACATTTTTTCAATTCTATATTCCAAATTCGGGGGGATAACACTACCACTCTACCGCCCCTTTTTCTTCTTCGGCTCAGGCAGTTCCGAGGCCGTGAGCCTGACAAGCTCGGACAGCCATTCCCTGTCGTCTATCCCGTCCTCTATGAGAAACGAGTTTTTAGCCTTTGGATAGGGCGGGGCCTCGGTTACATCGCCAATGAAGGCCCGTCCTGCTTCGGTTGGTTTCACGAAAAGCATGTTGTCGCAGATCAGGGCAACGACCTTGCCGTCAGCGTAAATAGCGTATTCCCCGAACATCTTTCTCCATGATATTACGCCGGCATCCTCTATCTGTCCCGCGATATAGGTTACAAAGTCTTCACTTGAAGCCATTGTGTCCTCCTTTTATTTCAGCACCATCAGGCACCTTACGGCAATCTCTTCAGGACTTACATCCTTGGCGAGGGCCCAGTTCTGGATGGCCCTGTCATGCCAGCTGTCGAGTCTGTCGACATCGGGTATTGTCAGAGAGCATGCTTCATCCCTGGATGACCGTATCATTCCCATAATATCGTCAATTCTGTCATGGTCTACTATCAATTTGCCGCTATCATCAAACAGGGCCGGATAGTTAGCGTTTCTGAACCTTATAAGCATGTAGAGAAACTCCGATTCAAGACTCTTTTCCTTGAAGCTGCGCACCCCGTCCGGAAGGCGTCTTAACTCCCTGAAATCATCGTCGCTGAGTGAAGCCAGGTCGTCGAGGAATCCGCTTGTGTGCAGCCCGTC
Source organism: Spirochaetota bacterium (assembly GCA_963663865.1). Classification (GTDB taxonomy): domain Bacteria; phylum Spirochaetota; class UBA4802; order UBA4802; family UBA5550. The sequence goes on along the minus strand of OY760686.1, from coordinate 622,015 downwards.
CGCCTTCTCTATGAAGCTGTAGACCTCATCAAGATTCAGCTCCACCCGGTCAAACTGCTTCATTGTCCTCGCGAGATCAAACATCTCAAACTCGTCGCTTCTCTCCACGATGACAGGAATATCCGCGAATGAGCTGAAATCCCTGTTGCGCTGATGCAGTCTCCTGTTCCAGTTAAGCGCGTGGCTGATTGAAGGACTGCTCATTGTTGAAGGGATAAGCGTGAATATATTGATATCGCGCGGGCTCTTCCACGGCCTCAGGATGCGCCCCATCCTCTGGGCAAGCACGAGGACGGTCCATGGCAGGTCAAAGTTTATCATGATTGAGGCATCCTGAAAGTTGAAGCCCTCTGACATGGCCGTTGTGGCCACAAGTACCCTTATTCCGCCTGCTTCTGTCTGAGGGTCCGGCTCGTCACTGTCGCCGAGATCAATGCTGTTCGCCACCGGAGCGAACTCCTGGATTATCTGTTCAAGCTCATCAGCGTTTCGGTTGACAGTCGACTTGATCCCGGTTCCGGGCATGTATCTCTCAATCTGGCTTACTATATAATCGGCAGTCGCCTTGTAGACACAGAATATAACCGCCTTCTCGTCTTCATACTTCTTGAGTATATCAATCACCGCCCGGATCTTCTCATCGCCGGGGCCGCCGGAGACTTCAGAAGCTGATCTCTGAATGTGCCTCCTTGCCTCGAAGGCAAGTCCTTTCAGCTCGTCGCACCTCTCAAACCTCATCTTCTCAAATCCGTTCACATCGCACATCTTTTCAAGGACGACCTCAGCCTCGCCCAGTGATGAGCAGAGACGGTGCACCAGATGCGCCTCAAAAAGAGGCCTTCTGATGCCCTTCTCAAAATCGCCGAAGAGTGAGAAAGAACTCTCATCCGAATCGTCTCTGACATAAAGAAGCCTCTCGCTGAGCATCCGGGAAAGATATTCATCTACCGGGTTATGGTATTCGATATTGCTTATGTTTATCCTGCCCGGAAAATATCGCTTCTCGTCGGAATTGAAGACAACATACCTGTTGCCGTTTTCATCACGCGAGCTGAAATGCCTGACCACGCTCGGTGCTGTAAGAACAACTCCGCATTTCAGCTCTGAGAGCTCCTGCGGATTCTGTACCCGCCAGTGGTCATGACTCTGCCCTCCGAACAGTGACTGTCCACCGTCATGCAGCGGAAGCAGTCTCAATTGCGAGTTGATATCCTCAACACTTTTGCTGTACGGTGTCGCAGTCATTAAAAGCACCCTGGCCTTCTGCCCCACCATGCTCAGTATGCGCTCATGCCTGAGCCTTATCTCCCCGGCATTCTCAGCGTTTCTGAGATGGTGGCTTTCATCCAGTATTATGATGGTGTTTGAATCAGCGTGTCTGATCTCCCTCTCAAGAACGGCAACATCCCTGACCCGCCTCCAGTCTTCCACCGACATAACATAGTAAGAAAACTCAATGCTCGAAACCCTTGACGCCCTCATAGTTCGCTGCCACATAGCCTTGAGTCCGGAGGGACAAAGCACAATGGCAGAATCGACAAGCCCGCGGCTTCTGAGATTGGCTACTACATGAGCGGCCATTATTGTTTTACCAAGCCCTGTCGAAGCGACAAGCATGGTGCCGCCGAAATCCTCTATGTTTCTTATCAGCCTTGACACCACAGGCCGCTGGTATCCCGCCAGCGGGGGCAGCCTGCCTGGCTTCTCGTCCGAAGGAAGTCCGTAAAGTGATATCAGAGAAAGCATGTATATTTCAAAAGGGGAATATGTTCTGAGCCACTCATCAAGCCTTTCCAGAAGCAATTCCGCCAGAGGTACAGCCCTGCTGAAATAGAAGTCAAACCTTTCGGCAAAGTAGGCCACATCCTCCGGATTTTCGCTGACAATGCCGGCCTCCCGGCTGCCGATGAGTCCGCTCCATGTGAAGTTCGCCGATGTTATCAGTGCCTTTTTGAGGTCGCCTATGTACAGCTTGGCGTGGTGATACAGGTACTTCGGAGTGAGGACTGTTGAACCAGTCTCCTCTCCTGAAACTCCGACCAGAAAGCGTCCTTCGGCTATTGCGCCGCGGAGTTCCTCCATAACGCTTATCCTGTCTTCGAAGCTTCCGGAGTTCAGAGAACTGAAGAAGTCCTCTATTACTGCCGCGACCCTGTCCTCTGCCGTATCGGGCCTGCCGATGAGCAGCCTGACCTCTTTGCCGCTCAGAATATTCCGCAGGCATTTCCATCCCGAGGGCTCAAAGTACGCCGTGGCTATTCGGGCGATGGAACAGTCCTGAAGCACCGACTCTGCCGATCTGAGAGCCGCGCCGCCGCCGCAAAAGAACCTTGCGGCTGTTGTAGTATTAATGCTTTCAATTGAATTCATTGCGCTATGTAAGCGAAACGCCGTTCTATTTGTAAAGCGGGAAATCCCCCTTTAGAGAGGGGGGATATCTCTATTACTGCTTCAGCCTGTCGGCCAGTGAAGCGATGTCGTCTCCGGAAGGGCTCTGATAGACGCGAAGGGCGAACTGGGGTATGACAGCCAGTATGTGGTCAAAGATATCGGACTGTATTCCCTCATACTCGACCCAGCGCTGGTCCTTGCAAAAAACATAGACCTGAACCGGCAGGCCCTTATCTGTCGGGTCAAGCTGCCTGACAAGGAAGGTCATATCCTGATGAATCATGGGATGTCTTCTGAGATATTCAACAAGGTAGCGCCTGAAGGTGCCGATATTGGTAAGTCTTCTTCCATTTACCGGCATTGTTTCATCAGCGGAGTTTTCCCTGTTATACTGCTCAATCTCCCTTTCTCTTGTCTCAAGGTACTCACGGAGGACATGTATCTTTTTGAACCTGTCGATCTCCTCCCTGCTCAGGAAGTGTATGCTCTTCATGTCAATGCTGACAGAGCGCATTATCCTTCTACCTCCAGACTCCTGCATGCCCCGCCAGTTTGTGAACGATTCGGACACAAGCGCGTAAGTCGGTATAGTACTGATGGTCTTGTCCCAGTTGTTGACCTTCACGGTGTTGAGCGAGATGTCTATGACATCACCGTCGGCGCCCCGGCTCGGCATGGATATCCAGTCGCCAAGCTGAACCATGTTGTTAGCCGAAAGCTGAACGCCGGCCACAAGCCCCAAAATTGAGTCCTTAAATACCAGCATTAACACAGCGGCCATGGCTCCCAATCCGGCGAAGAAAGTGCTGAAATCCCTGTTCAGGAGTATCGAAAAGAAAAGACCCGCGCCTATTATGTAGATGAATATTTTAACTACCTGGACATAGCCCTTAATTGACCGGTTCTTCGCGGCAGGAAGTGTCGTGAATATCTCATGAAAGGCATTTATAACAGCGTCGATCATTAAAATGCCGGCCGCGCACATGTAGAGGTAGGCCGCTCGCTGAATCACAGATACAGCCGACTCATAGCCAGGAAGAGCCAGCGGCGCTCCGAAGTATATTATTACCGCCGGAAAAAGGTGTGAAAGCCTTCTGAACACAGTCTGATTGAAGAGGATATCATCCCATGAGGAATTGGTCTTCTTTGTGACCTTTCTCATGCAGTGAAGCACTATCCTGCTAAGGACAAAGTAAGATGCCCATGCCACTATCAGCACGGCTGAAAAGAATATGACCGATACCGCCGATGTAAGGTAATCCGCGGACAGACCCGCCATTCTCAATACGCTGTTAAGCTGTTCAGTAATATTGATGTCCATCTTTTCCTCCGGATTCTTATCCATCAGATTTTCATAAAAATGACGGCTGTCAAGCGGGTTTCACTTTTTTTAATGCCTGAACTTGCCACACTTTACCATAGACATTATCCTGTGTTTACATATAAATGCCGTATGGATATATTGCCCTGTTTAAATAATACTTGCGCTTATAACTGCCTGTCTGTTTATTAAGGAGATTATCTGTTTAATATTATTTTCCGGAGAACAAAGTTAATGTCAATCCCAGCATCTGCAGTCATTCAAAGCCCATCCACCCCATATCCCTATAGATCAAAAATTACAGGACTCTATGTTCTGGAACGCAACATAATGGTCCTCTTCAAAGCAGGTTTTAAAAAAATCATTTTAGCGCTTAACGACGAAGAAAGGTCGTTTTATGAGAGTAAGATAAGCCGCCATGTCCCGGCTGACCTGATCGAATTATCCAGTGACATAGAAAAATCAACTGAGGACTCATTGCTTCTTGATTCAAACCACTTCCTTCAGCTGCATTATTTCAACGATTTCGAACGATATTTTAGCAGGAGCGGAAAAGGCTGGGTCTCTTCTGATTCAACAAACAGCCTTTGTATAAACAGCAGGAATGACATCAAGACCGCCGTAAAAATGGTCATTAAAACAATAATCGCGAACACTGGCGGCTTTATTTCAAAAAAAATCAATAAGCGTATCTCTATACCCATAAGCCGCCTTGTTGTTAAAACAAGAATTCATCCAAACTATTTGACGGTCATCAATATCGCGGTCGGCGTGGCAAGTTCAGCGTTTTTGATAATGTCAGCCAACAGTCCCGAGTCCTCACGCGACGCATGGTTTTTTATGATAGTTAGCGGATTGCTGTTTCAGGCCGCTTCAGTTTTTGACGGCGTTGACGGCGAGGTTGCTAAATACTCTTTTAAGTTTTCAGTTCTCGGCGGGTGGCTTGATACGCTTGGAGACAACCTGACTCTTTTGCTGTTTCTGATTGCAGCGTCGTATCTCAATATGGTCAGAATGGGAGGAATAGTTTCAACCTTATCAATAGCTGTCATGTTCGCTTCACTTGCCGTTTTCGTAGGAATTATGGTCCGGTTTATCAGGACAAGAACCGACTCCGGCTCTCTGGTGGCATTTGACACGTACTTCCTTCAAAAGCTTCCGGTAAAAGACCCGTTTGTAGTTTTTTCAAAAACCATGAAATATGTCGTAAAGAAAGAGATGTTTTCCATAATTTTTATGGCGGTCTGCTTTACGGGCCGCGCCGAGTACGTTCTTCCGGGAGCAGCCGGGGTGCTTTTCATCAGCGCCCTCGTCATTATTTATCTTTTCGCAAAATACAGAAAGGACTTCCCTATATCCAGAGCTTCCTGAGAATTCTTTCTCGCAAGAAAAGCCCTCTTTATAAGGAGGGCTTTTCTTTTATTCATGTTCACTCATTTACTTTTTTGTTTTCCTGTGATCAATGTGGACCATCTTCACAGTCCGTCTGCGGATTTTAGGTGCTCCTTCCGGATTGTACTTCTCCTGGACTTCCTCTATCGGACTGTTCACAAGCATTCTGACAACCTCTTCAGTTTTGTTGAGGACATCAATAAGAATAAGGTTTTCCTCAAGTGTAAAATCCTGCAGCAGATAGTTCTCCATCGTTATTCCGTCAGGTTTTTCGGATATACCGACCCTTATCTTCGCAAACCTGTCTGACTTTAAAGCCCTTTCCATCGATTTTACACCTTCATGTTCGAGACTGGAATACATGTAATCAACGCGCATCTCTCCCAGTTCAAGAGAGCTGTCTTCTACTATGCATATTATATCACGAACGTTTATCCTGAGGAAAGAAGCTATGTACAGAACCGATTCACCAATAAGATTAACAAAAGTCTGCGGTTTGAGGAGGACTACATCCTGGCCGAGGATCTTTCCCCTGCCTATCAGGGATTTCTTCTTCTTTATTCTGACATCAATGTTCTCATTGTTTCCGACAATATCGATAACTTTAAAACCAATGTTCTGCCTGTTATTGGCATATCGCTCGCCGGGATTCCCAAAGCCTACAATTAACTTCAATTGCGATCCTCCCTTTGTCTATATTCCGGCCCCAGATGCTGAAAAGTCATTACTGTCTTTTCATTAAGCAAAAAAAATAGAAGTAGACCCCCATCACCGGAAATCTACTTCTATTAGACTTAACACTTTCAAAAATGTTACTCGCCGGTATTATCAGCCGATCCGCCTTCAGACGAATCAGCATCTTCTGCTTTCTTAGGCGGGTGAATTACTGCTATAACCGTGTCCGGGCTTGAAAGAAGCTTTATTTTGTCGCCGAGATTAAGATCCTTGGCATGGATGTTTTCATCAAGTCCAAGATCTGAAACATCGACAACATATTTCTCCGGAAGATCCATAGGCAGACATTCAACTGATATGTGTCTCTCATAAATCTCAAGGAGTCCGCCCAGCTTAGCGCCTTTTGGAGTTCCGGTTATTTCAAGCGGCAAGCTTGTATGAATCTTCTCACCTTTTGTTATCTTATAAAGATCGAGATGGACTATTCCGTCAGTAACAGGGTCTATCTGGAAGTCCTTCACAAATGCAAGAGTACTATCCCCCCCCTCAATATTGAGTTCAAAAATCACACTCTCTGAAATGCCACCCTTAAACAGTTTGGAAAAATCTTTCTCTCCAAGCTGAAGAGATTCAGTCTTTCCATGAGCTGTGAGCACCGCCGGAATAAAGCCCCTTCCGCGCAGCCTTCTCGCCGCGTTCTTGCCTGTTTCAGTCCTTTTTTCTGCGGTTAAAACCTGAGCTCCCATAATATACCTCTATTTGTTAAACGTTATTCGGTTTTCTTCTATACAAAAAGCGAACTTACTGACTCACCCTTGTGAATCCTTCTGATAGCTTCTCCGAGAAGTGGAGCTATCGAAAGTGTAGTTACGCATGCTACTCGATTTTCATCACGAACAGGAATTGTATTCGTGGTTATTATTTCTTTAAATCCGGCTTCCTGCATCTTCACCGCGGCATCACCGGAGAACACCGGATGAGTGAACAGACAGTAAACATCTTTGGCGCCAAATTTCTTCAGCGCAAGACATCCCTTGGATATTGAACCGCCTGTATCAACCATGTCATCAACTATGATACAGTTCTTGCCATTTACATCGCCAATTACATGCATAACCTCAGCTACATTGGCTTCCGGACGCCTCTTGTCAACAATTGCAAGCCCCGCGTCGAGATTTCTTGCCAGAAATCTTGCCCTGTCCACTCCGCCCGAGTCAGGTGAAACTACCACCATATCTTCAAGCTTAAGCGACTTTATGTAGTCGAGAGCTATTGGGCTGGCGAAAAGATTATCCACGGGAATATCAAAGAACCCCTGTATCTGATCAGCGTGAAGGTCCATCGTAAGGACCCTGTCCGCACCTGTAACCTGTATAATATTCGCCATAACCTTGGCGGAAATCGGCACCCTGGGCTCTACCTTTCTGTCCTGCCTGGCATAACCAAAATAAGGAATTACCGCGGTTATTCGGCCGGCAGAAGCCCTCATTGCCGCGTCAATTATCAGGAGAAGCTCCATTACATGGTCGTTCGTCGGATTGCACGTTGACTGGATGATAAAGACATCCTGACCGCGAACGTTCTCCTTAAGCTTAACGGAGATTTCTCCGTCCTTGAATCGCTTAAGATCAATCTTTGAGAGTTCCACTCCGACTGATCTGGCTATATCTTTTGCTAATTCCGGGTTTGAGGAACCTGAAAACAGCTTCATTGTACCATTAAGCATTACTTAACCTTCTTTTTTTCTGTGGTCAATGGATCTTTTCCGAGAGGCTGAACAACGGAGTATGATGAACCCCGAACCACAGCGCTAATATGAAAGAAAGAGAGATCTGAGGCGCAAGGATTCGAACCTTGGAATGCCGAGACCAAAACCCGGTGCCTTACCGCTTGGCTACGCCTCAATATATACTTAACTGCCGCAGAGGGCATTAAGTTTTCACAAATTCCGTGACAAACGCGAACCATTCACGAGGAAAAACAGAAACCGCATCTTCCGCTGTTACACGTTCTTTGAAAAGGCCAATTACTGTTGAACCGGACCCTGTCATTATACTAAAGTCCGCTCCAGCTTCGTCAAGTCTGTTTTTCAGTTCTTTCACTTCCGGATAAGCGCTGAACACTGCATATTCGAAATCATTTGTCAGTGTCTGCTTCAGCAGCTTCAAATCACTGGAAGCAACCGCCTGCTCTATCAGGGCTTTTTCCTTAAGGATTTCAATGCCCGATTTAAGCGGCACAGTCCCACGCGAAAGCTCTTTATACGCCCATCCAGTATCTACATGCACTCCGCAGTTGGCTACAACCAGAAAATACTCAAGCCGGTTGGTTACGCGAGTCATTTGGTCGCCAACACCTTCACAAAGCGCCGCTCCTCCGAAAAGGCTGAAAGGCACATCCGCGCCAACGCCAGCGGCCGTATCAAAAAGCTCTTCCGGCTTTATCCCTAACCGCGTGCCGATCATCCTTAAAGCGGCGGCAGCATCAGCGCTTCCGCCCCCTAATCCGGCTCCTGCGGGGATATTTTTCTCAATTGAGAAGTGCGCCCTGGCTTTCAGGCCACGAGACTCAAGAAGACGCTTTACGGCTTTTACAATCAGGTTGTCCTGATCGGGCAAAGCCTCTATAACTGACGAACAGATCCCGCCGGTACACTCCACAGTCACAATGGACTCTTCAGCGTCCAGCAGCTCAAACCTTTCCAATTTTAAAAGATCGCACAGTCCAATCAAAGCCATGAGAGAGAATATGTCGTGATATCCGTCTTTCCTTCGGTTTAAAACCCTCAGGTGAAGATTTACCTTTGCATACGCTCTTTCAATATCTTTTAGCAATATCAAACCGCCGAACAGTTGACAGATTTATTTCATGCCTGTTTTTTTGTCAACAATTAAACAGTTACTGCAGCACATCACGCGTATTTTCGCAAAAAATGTTGACAAACCCGCACCATCAATATGCCTTATAAACAAACATTACACCGCAACCCGGAGGTCTACTACGTGGGCAAGCAGTACAACGCAAGAATTAAAAGGCAGAGAGCCAAACGCCGCATTAAAAGAAAAAAAGCTGAATCAAAAAAAGGCTAATGCCTGATCTGACTTCAAACGGGGCCCCATCTTTTGGGGCAACAAACCCGTTAATTTCTAAGATTCGTTTTACGCATCTCTGAGTTAACCCTTCACAGATTTTTTGAGCTGTTATAAGCCTGTGGAGCTTTTCAGCTAAAAGGTATATTCTGTTAAATCAGTTGTTTTGCAGAATTTTTTCGACAGTATGTTAGCGAACTTCCATCTGACACTATATAATTCAAGAGACATTACCTCTGTTTAAATATGCAACCTGAAATCGAAATATTCCCTCTGAGCGCCTGTCCTCACCTGGCCCCAATACTCGCACACTGGTCACATACCGAGTGGTATCTTAACCGTGACATTTCGTTTGATATGAACCTCAAGTCATACCGGGCAAGGGCAATGAGCAGAGTAATTCCACTAAGCTTTGCGGCCCTGCACAGGGGCATTCCTGCCGGAATGGTTTCTCTGAAAACAAACGATCTGTGGAGCCGCAAGGACCTTAACCCATGGCTGGCATCGCTTTATGTCCATCCTAAATTCAGAAGAATGGGGATTGGCACACGCCTGGTTGAAACTGCCGAATTGTATGCCGGGGAATCCGGACACACACGCATTTTCCTCTTCGTTTCAGGCCCGGACAGCGCAATGCTTTCCAACTTCTATTCCTCTCTTGGATGGAGTACCCTTGAAAGATGCCTGGACAACGACGGGAACGACGCCCTGATTTTCAAGAAAGACATTTCCGGCATCAAAGCATAATTCCCTCACAATTCAGACGGCTTGCATGACAACGCCGCTCCTATTGCGCCCACAATCTGCGGGTCATCAGGGACGACTACGTCTCTTCCGGTTTCTTTTTCCAGCAATTGCTTCATGGTCTTGCTCAGAGCAACACCTCCAGCAAAAAGCAGAGCTCCCTCAGGCGAAGCAACCCGCTTCAGCAGGCTTACTGAACGCCCAATGATTGCCCTGTGAATACCAAGAGCTACATCCTCACGCCGAACACCTCGCGAAATCAGGGAAACAACCTCTGATTCCGCGAACACAGTGCACATGCTGTTGATTTTGACGGGATGTTCTGCTTCAAGGGCCGCTTCACCAAATTCATCAAAGGAATAACCCAGAGATGCCGCCATGACCTCGAGAAATCGTCCTGTCCCGGCAGCGCATTTATCGTTCATTTCGAACCGAGACATGCCTCCATTATGATCAAGAGATATCGCCTTGGTATCCTGTCCGCCTATATCAAGAATAGCTGTGCATCTGCTTTCGAGAAAAGAACCTCCCCGGGCAAAAGCGGATATCTCGCTGATAACTCCGCAGCCCAGCTTCTCCTTGATAAGATGCCTTCCATACCCGGTCGCTGTTATAACATCATATTTAGCCCCGTTAATGAGCTCCATCACTGTCTCAACAGGATTGTAGGATGAAGCAGCTTTTCTGGAAAAGACAAGCCTGCCTTCTTCCAGAATGGCAAGCTTGACTGTTCGCGAACCTAAATCAATACCGGCATATCTCATTTGCCGTTTATTCGCTCAACGAAAGCCTCGACCCTTGTCTTCAACTGACCAACATCTTCCTGGCTGTAATCGGTTTCGAGACGGAGCATTGGCAGGCCTGAGCTCTCGACTTTTTTCTCCATCATGGCGCTTTCCATAATATACGGCTGACAGAACTGAAGATTATAGTGGATTGCCCCCTGTGCGTTGAGTTTGTCCCCCATCTCCTGCAGGTATTCACTTCTTGATGGGTTTGGCGTAAAAACGGCACAGTCAATGTTGAAATATCTTTCCGTAAGACTATCAATCATTTCATTAAGGGATTCACTTTTTGTGTCAGCAAGCCATCTAACACCCCTTTCTCCGACACATGATTCCTCACCCACTATAACAGCGCCTCCTGACTCAACGATTGAAGGAAGCTTCCAGTTCGGGACAGCCATGGGGCAGCCGGACATAACAACCCGCGCAGTACCTTTTGGGAAAACTCCGATGTTGTTCTTCACCCTCTCCTCAAGTTCATCGCATAGACTGTTGACAGAAGCCGTAAACCTTACGGGATCATCATAAAAGAAAACCTGATTAACCAGCAATGCATCAAGCCCGGAAATTGGCGCAGGATCAGCAGATCTCAATCTGGAAAGCCTGTTGACAGCCTTTCTTTTAGCGTTTACTATCTCAATACCCTTTCTGAGGGATTCTGCTGTCACCTTATTACCGCTGACCTCTTCAAGCTTGTCAATAAACCTGAGATATTCTGTTTTCAGGAGCTCGCGTCCTTTTTCAGACTTCATCTGAGGCATATCCATAATATACAGGTCTTTAAGAAGAGGCTTCAGCATTTCATACGATTTCTTTTTACCGTCGCATGTGTTCTCTCCCACTACGACATCGCTTGCTTCGAGATATGGACATACTTTTCCGAGCTTGAACCCAAATGCTGATTTTATAAGCGAGCAGGTATTTCTTGGAAGCATTGTCTCTGCGCCTTCAAAATTAAACTCGGCCCCCGCACAGAGCCCGACGGAAACGCCGTCAACAGCAAGAATCAGCTCTTCCGGAACAAATACGCAATAAGAGCCAATCACCTTCTTGCCCTGTTTTTTAGCGTCAACAATCTCCTTAATACGCAATCCATGAACTTCACTCATAACAAAATCAAAATACTTCATTCCTTCGGGTCTGTTCTTCTGAGACAGGAATATTTCCGAATAAGCGCCGCCCAGTACTGACAACAATGAATCATGAGCACCCAGATCAAGACCAAGGTCTTCCCACATTTTTGAATAGTCTGCCATCACTTAACCTCGAGTTATTTATAATCTGCAATTCATCAGATAAATGCAAATAATAGCAACTGAATTATTTTAATTCTTATCTCCTTTCTACTACACGACCTTTGATCTCAATATTTATTAAATTCATTAAATCTAAGGCATGAAATTAAAAAAACAAGACTCATATTTCATCATGAGACGACCTTTTTATAATTATAATGTAAAATTATAGAATAGGATATTAAGACGGGTTTGCTTTGATGTCAGATGTTCATTACCAAACAACTTACATTCGAAATCGCCCCAAAAATGTAGTCTCAAGCAATTCACTCCGCATTAAGGCTTACTGTATTGCGGTGAAACTGGGATTATGGAATTAATTAATATTTAGGAGGTATAAATACAATTACATTTTTATTACGGGAAGTGGTTATGCCTCCTGATGCTTATGGATTTAGACGTAATTTCCTCTCGCCTTTTGGAGCTTAGCCGTCAAAACGTTCCAACCAAAATCATGTTTAAGATATCTTGCTTAAACATTTAATCTTTTTATTAAAGTGTTTTATTTCAAATGAAAAGAAATTCCATAGGAGATATAAGTATGTTAACATCAAAAAAAATTTTTTTGGCAGCGCTCGGAACATTGTTTTCCATTTTATTCGCGGGCTGTGGTGATAATACCAGCAGCGAGCCTATACCAAATGATGACGATGACAATCCTGTTTGTCCGTCTACACAAACACTTGTTCCAGATGCAGGAATTAAAGACATCATTCAAATAGAAGATGAAAATGGCTGTATTACTTATTATAAGGATTTAAACGGCAACGGAGAAGTTGACATTTATGAAGATTGGTCCAAAACGACCTCGGAAAGAGTAAATAACCTGCTAAGTCTTATGAACAACAAAGAGAAAGCCGGTTTGTTATTCAACACTATCCTCCCAGGGCCCGGGGACAGCACTGGCGCTATGATTGGCACAGAAAATGATGCAATCACAAACCAAAATGCAAGATTATTTTTTACGAATGCCAACAATTACAAGATCAAAGCAAGAGCAAATTATGCAAATGAGTTACAAAAAATTGCTGAATCATCAAGACTTGGCATTCCGATTCTATTAACTTCAGACATGCTCCCGTCATATCCGACGACTGCCGTAGGCATGATCGACTTCGCTCCTGCACCTGGAATTGCCGCTGGCTCGATTAGCGACACTGAATTACCTTTTGAATTCGGCTCATACCTTAAAGACTGTTACAGGTCTATCGGCGTACGTTTAGCCTTTGCTCCACAATCCGATATAGCGACTGAACCACGATGGAATGGAAGTAAAAATTGCTTTGGAGAAAATGCTGAAACTGTCGGAGAAATTACAGCTGGCATTATTAAAGGTTTGCAGGGACAAGAAGAGCTTAACTCCGAAGGCGTCGCAAGTGTAATTAAACACTTTCCGGGAATGGGGCCCCAAAAGAATGGCATTGACGCCAAAGCATCAATCTCTTCCGGACTTATAGCCTACGGAAACGCCACCAACTTTAACACCCATCTTTTACCTGTTGATAAAGCTATTGAATCAGGCGTTTCCGGTGTTATGGCCGGTTATGGTGCTCCAGAGGGTGTCTCTGACGTTCAGGCAACGGAGATATCATATAACAGTGATATACTTAAAACCAAGCTGGCTGAACATGACTTCAGTGGTTTGGTATTTTCAGAAACTGACGCACTTTATCGAACAAACATGTTAAACGTAACCGAAGCTTCGACTCTGGATAGAGCTATTTCCATGATCAATGCCGGGTGTGATGTAATAAACAATGTAAAAATTGAAGATGCTGCAACCCTTTCTAACGGAATTTCTGAACTTGAGAGCGGAAGCCTTGATACTTCTTCAGAAAAAATACTAACACTTATGTTTAATCTGGGGCTTTTCGACAATCCCTATATAGTTAATGATGATGGTGTAATTGATGCTTCTTCAGCCGAAAGCATTGAAGACAATTCTGATTACTCTTCCAGAGCAACAGATACTCTTCTCAATCAAATTATATTACTTAAAAATACAGTAAAAAATAACAAAGCATTTTTACCAATGGATGCAGGGATACCCTACAAACAAGCTGGCTCAAACAGCTACTATGTAAGCGGGTACAGCTCAATTGAAATTGATTATCAATATCAATTAGCTTCCGGTTATTCTACTGTAATCAACAGTTTTAGTTGGAGTGATATGGGATTAACTGAAGGGGCTTATCCAACAATCGAAGAGGCAAGAGCTCACTATTCAGACTACACCGTTATTACAGTAGATGCTCCAGAAAGGATTAATGACGAGACAGGTGATCCTGATGGTCTTTTGAGTTACTATTATAACCTTACGAATGAAGACGATGGTTACGCGGACGAATTCTATATAAACGGTTTAAATAAGGTTAAAGAACTTTATCAATTTATTGGTGGATCGAATGATAATAACAGCCTTTTGATTGTTATCGTCAAAATGAAAAGATCATCAGCAATTCTTGATGAACTCTATAACAACTGTGACTGTCTGATCGCTTATTGGGGCTCGCCAACAAAATATCTGTTTGATGTATTACACTCGGTAAATTCACTTGAAATCACTGGGAAATTACCCGCAAGCCTTTACTCGACTAATGAGGATGCGGAATTACAGAATCCAGCAGTAGCTGATGATAACATCAGCTCTTCCGACTGGTGCAAAATAGAGTATGGACTGTCTTTCCCTGAATAATTTTTGTTGATATGACGCTGAATCCGGGTATAATATGTAATATCCGGATTTAGCGTAAATGGGTAATATATGCTATATTTAATCATTTCTACGCTTTTTTTTCTTCTACTGCAGAGCGTATTAACAATATTTATTTTATCAAAAAATAAAAACCGTTCTAATCTTATTCTTATTTATTTCATTGCAATAAAAGCCTTTAACAGTTTTATTTTTTGGATGTCTAGAACATTCTTTTTTGGAGGTATAGGCTATGATCAGAAATATCTCTTTTTAACTTTAGCAATACCAGATATGACCAGTGCAATACTGGTGAATATCCTAATATATCTTTATGGTTTATCAATCTTCGGGGTAGCACTTAATAAAGGTAGTATATACCCACATCTGCCTCCTGTGATTGCAATTCTATTCAGCACATCAGCACACTTATATCTCTACACAAACTATGGTTTTTTTTGGGACCAGCTTGGCCGGATAAATGCTATTCTTACATCAATCCATCTGATTGTATATTTAGGAGTTCTTAAAATATTTATTTTCCCTTTGACAAAGAAAAGCCCAGACAGAAACCTGAAGTGGTTTTCTAAGATTATAAATTATCTTTTGGCAAGAACAATTATTTTATACTCTTTTTTCTTTATAGTGTCTCATTTTATCGACATGTCTTTCGAATCAATTATAGAAGGAAATCAATCATTTTTGAGTAATTTATCATTTTTTGAGTTATTTGAAACAATTATTATAATACTCTTCCTTTCATATCATTCAATAATAAATTCTATTTCTCAGACAACACACAGAAGCAAATCGAACTATATGAAGGTGATACCATTAGACAAGAAGGACATTATATTAAAGACATTTATCAACACAGTAAAAAATAATAAACTATATCTTGATTCAGAGATCAAGATATCAACGATAGCAAACTACATTGGTGTTCACAAAAACACTCTTTCACAGGTAATAAATTCAGAATTTGGAATTCGTTTTACAGATTATATCAATAGATTAAGAATTGACGATGTAATCCGCAACATGAAGAATCCGGACAAAACCAATTTTTTACACATTGCATTAAATTCAGGATTTAACTCTAAGGCCTCTTTTAACCGGGCGTTCAGAAGGTACAAAGGAGTTTCACCTACTGAGTACAAGAAAAATCTAATCAATTGTCCATAATGTTATAATTTATTAAGCAATGTTTAAACATATCCCAATCTTCAACTACAAAGTTATTTATTATTGAAACGTATAGTTATTATCAACTAAACATCCTTAAATAAAATCTGCGTTAATAATAAAAAGGCATCCACAATATAAGCGGATGCCTTTTTATTATTATTTAGTAATTCTTTTTGTTAAACATACTACTTAAAATGGCCATCCACCGCCGCCGCTTGATTGCGTTCCGGAATATGTTTTTCCGAATCCTCTGGCGAAGGTCGGATCAAAAGAATCTGATCCTACATCTTCAAATTGCTCCTCAGCTGCCGCCTGCGATGAACAAATCTCAGTTGGAAGAGAGCTTGTGAAATCTTCAAAATCTATCTTGAACAACACTTCCAGCAACTCAGTATCGCTTGCGCTGAAATCAACGAGGAAAGCATCGCAGGGGGTTAAAACGTCAATTCCTCCCTCTCCTCCGGCTATTATTGAAGCATCGCCCATTTCCATAACAGCAATAATCTTTAAATTTGTGTTTGTTGCCTGAGCTTCAATCGCCGACTGAAGTTTTGAAGGCATTGAAGTAAATCTTAAATCCTGTATACCGTTCTTTGTGTTGTTAACAGATTGGAAACGCGCTACTGCGAAATCAGCTTCAGAAAGATCAGCCGTGAAGGAAATGTTTGTTACACCGCTGTTTTCTACATATTGAGTATCCTGAAGAACTGTACTTGTTGGATCTGTACCATTATACCATATCTTAACAAGTCCGTCTCCATTCTGGTCCTGCAGTGTTTTTGAATAAGTATCTCCGTCATTATAGAATGGCAAAGAAACGCTGTCATTTTTTGTTTCATTTTTCAGAAGCACAATCGATTTTTTCTGAGCATTTTTAGCGTTAGTGACATTTTTTTCTGTTCTAAGCTTTGACACTGCCGCAGTAACATCAACATACGGATTCTCCATCAATCCCAACTTCATAATGAATTCTACACATCTGATAGCCGATACGTTAATCTGATCCATTGATATGAATCCTTCTTCGTACGCAGTTTTCATCAGAGCACCATCATTGTCCAGCTGGTCTGAACCTGCTTCAAGGAACTTTGCACAATAGTAGCTCATTGGCAGCCCCTTCATTCCAAAAGCGTCATTACCAGTTGCACCCCAATCTGCAGTTATCATGCCATCAAATCCGAGCTCATCTCGAAGCAGATCATTAATGAGAAATGTACTGTAACACGAAGATACTTGCTCTGGATCACCAATTCCAATCGTCGCGGCATAACATGGCATACAACCCATAGCTCCTTCTTCAATAGCCGCTTTAAATGGAATCAGATGGCTCTCAAATTGTCCGCCTGGATAAACAAGGAATTCTCCCCTGTAATCTGTTCCGCCCATCATGCTCTGATGAGGATCTTCTCCATCCTGCTGCGGACCGTGTCCCGGAAAATGCTTCATAATCGCAGCTATACCATTCGCTGTATCCCCGTCATTCTGAAAGCCTTTTATTACCTGTCTTGTGTATTCAGCGGTAACCTCTGGAGCGTCACCAAAAGCTGTTTCCCAGCGTGTCCACCTCGGTTCGGTTGCACAGTCCGCCAGTGGGCCATACTGTCCCCTCATCCCGACAGCCATATATTCTTCTCTAACACAATCCGCGTATTGACGTGCAACATTAGGATCATTTGTAGCAACCATTCCCATTGGACTTGGGAAGTTTCTGGTCCATGTGTCGGACTCTCCTCCCTGATAGCTCTCCGGGTCGCACCACATTACAAAGCAGAGTCCGTGTGACGAGCTTTCACAATACGCCTGTGTGTTATTCATCCACAGAGCAACATTCTCAGGAGACTTTGCTGTTCCGAAACCGCCCATCATCCTCAAGAGAGCAAACCTGACACCTTCCTGTATTTCTATTCCCTGTGTATTTTCCGCAGTCACTGAGCCATCATCACTCATTGAACCGCCGCCTATACCAAGCAATGCAGTTTTTTGTTCAAGGGTGAAGTCCTCCATATTGACCAGAGCGGTTGCTCTTTCCTTGGCGGAAAGGCGCCAATCTTCATAATCATCAAGAACTCCATTACCATTAGAGTCCTTAAATCTCCATCCATCAACCTCAATAACAGTTTTTGATTTCATCAAGTCGGCTGAAAGGCTTACCTGAACCCCTGATTCAAGTTCTGAAGCAACCTTTATAACAGGCTGCACCAGTTCTCCGTCTTTACAATAGATACTGACACATTCATCACTGGTCTCTTTTTTCTCCGATCCACCATCACCGTCGCATCCCATAAATGCACAGACAGCTGTAATCAGCGTAACAACTGAAATTACTTTTTTGATCATTATCAATGACCCTCCTAAAAATATGTTGATATCTATATAAATATATATTGGGACAAAGTGATGCCGGTTCTATTTTATAAAACAGGTCATGCTCACAACCCCATATATTATTTATATGCTATAACTTTGTTCTTTACAGTTTATACCTTACAATCCAACGCTATATCAGACAGGTGTCGAGAGCACCTGTGCCTGCAGCTTGATTGAAAAAGACCTTGCATCAATAGATACATTAAAGATTAACACCTGATTAAGTCATGAATTCACAACGATTTCGCTTCACGATGCAACTTGAGACACATATTTTAGAATGAATTGAATACATCCCGTTTTCTAGGATACGCTCGGAAACTTCTCTTTATAACAAAGCTGAGGTGGGGTGAGGTTTTGCTCGGAGAGTCCAGATTATAAGCTACATTTATTTATGAATCTCAGCTCTTTATAATAATCTTTGAGCTGAGATTCATATTACAACACTGTTTTTTGGCAGCTATATGAGTGACATAATGCATGTTCATCAATTCATCATGTCACCCAATAAATCATCCCAAAACTATACATCATTTTGCGCTTGTGGTTAATCCATACCCTCTGCGATATATTACACTATCGTCATCGGGGATATCAGCATATCCGTTTTGAACCAGATCATCCGAGTCAGGAAGTCCTACGGGCAGTTTACCTGAATAATGTGAACGCCCGAAAAGATTGTTGAACACATAGCGATCTGGGATTCCACCGAAATCAACAGCACACGCATCAGACAAAGCGGTGATTTCCGTTATAACTACAGTCGATATTGAAGCCTGGACAATAACTTTAGTGTTGTTGGGATTTCCTGCAGTATTAAGAACCTCTACAACATGATCAACAGCACCCAGAGTATTGTCATAATTATAGCATTTAACTCCGTTATGGTTTATATATTGACTATATTGAACCTCATCCCTCGAAAGGGGAAATGGAGCCATCGCGCTATACCATTTAGGCGATGTAATCCTGAGTATAACATAATCAGCAGCTATAATTTTTTCATCATCGCTGCCATACTCATCATTATCATTAATTACATCTCCGTAATCTTCTGCGACATCAAGAATTTGTGAATTTACATCAGCACCTTCGTCAGAAGATCTAAAATCAGATCCATAAAGAAATATTTTCTTTCCTTCATCTAACGGAACAAGATTTTCTTTATTTTTTATTAAAACCTGAGATTTAGCCATTGCCGCGGCACCCTGATCCCAGTATTCCTGTTTTGCGAAAGCTTCTGCTGCTGCATTTTCGTCAACATATGGATTTTCGAACAGACCGAGTTTGAACATTATTTCCAGAGTTCTTCCGACTGTATAGTTAATATCTTCCTCAGCGACAAGTCCTTCATTGTAAGCACCAACAAACCAGGAAGGGTCTTCTGTACCGCCGAAAATATTCAGACCGGCAAGTATAGACTTTGCAACACGCTGTTCGTGAGTCAGCACTTCAGTTCCATGACACGCTCCCATAAAAACACTTGGGTCAACAAGCGGACTATTCTCAAAAATCATCCAGTCTGAAACAAACCATGTATAATCATAGCCGTAATGCTCTTTCCACATTTTTGTCATAAGTTCAGCGTTAAACCCTGCCCCGACCTGTTCAATTGTCCGTCCGTCTATAACTCCATCAGCTGCTGTCCAGTTTCCAGATGCCGGAATTGGGTAATATGTCATACAGGAAATACCACCAGCCTCAAATCCGGCAATGAACGGTTTAAGGTGATAATCAAAATTATTTCCTGGATAAATTGCCCACTTTCCAGCAGCAACATGACCATCATATCCTCCCTCTTGAGGTCCTTCACCCGGCCAGTGTTTCATAACACACACAATTGCATCCTTTCCAAGCTCCTTCCCATTTGGCTGAAATACTTTTATCCATTCAGCAGTCATTGCGGAAGCCATCTCTACATCAGTACCAAAGGTACTGGTATTTCTTCCCCAGCGAGGTTCCGTCGGAAGATCGATTTGAGGTCCGAGGAACACTCTGACTCCAATAGCAAGCCATGCCTCATGTGAGGCCTTTGCCCACTTTCTGACATGCTCAACATCATAAGCTGAGGTTGATGAGAGTTTAGCCGGCCAAATAGAAAAGTCTGCCATCCCGCCGGCTCCTTCG
The DNA here is from genome assembly GCA_963663865.1 of Spirochaetota bacterium. Taxonomy (GTDB): domain Bacteria; phylum Spirochaetota; class UBA4802; order UBA4802; family UBA5550. The sequence continues at coordinate 601,949 of OY760686.1, read as the reverse complement.
CCTACAGTGGAACCCTGTCCATAATCAGCACCGGCTGCTAAAGTCGGATCTGACATGTTGAGCCATGGAATACCCAGCCTGCTCTCTTCACCCATTTCCTGAATAAGGTTGTTTGCCTGAGCACGGACATTGGGCTTAAAATTTGACATTCCGATAATTCTTGTTCTCAAATTTTGTTCGGTTAACGTTTTATAAGTATCAATGACGGCCTCCAAAGTTCCACCCATTGAGGTTTGAGGCGCACAAAATAGTCCGGCTTTCTCCTCAATCGACATTAGGGATAAAAGATTGCTTACTCTGTCTTCAGCGGGAAGTCGCCAGTCTTCGTATGCGTCTAACACTCCGTTTTTGTTAAGATCTTTAAACTGAAACCCATCAACATCCAGAATAGTAGAGTTTCGGTATCCCAGATCAGGCTGAGTCACAGATTTTCCGTCATCCGAATCTCCACACCCTGTCACAACTGCTATAACTGAAATAAATAGAGCCAGGACCAGAATCCTCTTTAGGGTATTAATAAACATATTATTGATCTCCTTTACTATTAATATTCATACAAATTAACAACTCAGTATGTGTTATTCACAATTTGCTAACTTTAGATTTTCCCTTTATTCCCTCCTCGAACTTTTTTTAAACTACTGTCCCTGTTGAATTAACAAATAATCTGAACTTAAAATTTCACAATTAATAGCCCCCCTTATACATTGATTATTATTGTGCATTTAATTGACTAATTAGATCTTCAAATAATACCGAAGTCGATTCATGATGCATTATAAGACTCATTTTTTTAATCAGAGATTATTCGGAAACTGGTTCAAGGAGATGGAGAATAGATAAACTAAAGGAATGCGGCTACTATGCAGATATACAGCCTGGATTAAAATATCTTTTCAGCTTAGAATTGTAATTGAAACGATTTTAAAAAAATATCAATAATATGTTACCTCACATGATCTTTGTTTTTGAAATATTCTTCTTCTTTTTTTAAAAATTCATTGATTAGTTCGCTATAACACCTGTCGTTTTCTATAATCATGTAAATAAAATATAATATTGAGTATTCAATTCTCTTCATAGAGGCTCTAATTCCAAAACGTGGAAGAAGTTTATTATAGTATGCTGACAGTTCAGATTTTCTTACATTTACTATAGATATAGATGCTTCTTTAAGAAATTTTCGAATCCAATCCCGGCCGGTCTTCCCATTTTTTCCTGTCATATTATTTTCTTTATTTTTATTAGTAAATACCCCCGCCCAGGCAGCTAATTCCTCCGGTGATGAAAAATGATTCATTTTAAATCCAGTTTCAGCCAATATATTTTGAGCAATTGTTTTATACATGCCCGGAATCATCATTACTTTACGAATAATCTTATTAAATGGTAATAAGGTTTGATCTATTCTCGTCGAAACTAACTTTATTTTTTCTTCTTCATTTTCCAAACAACTCGAATAGTAGTTAAGAAGAAATTTTGAATGATCGCTAATCTCACAATTCCATTTTGATTCGATTGCTTTCCATTTATTAAAAATGTATTTTTTAATAAATCCTGTGTTTTCATCATTATCCATCTCTGGCAGTAAAACACCCTCTTTCTGCATTGTATTGTGAATCTGTGCACCCAACAAAGCAATATTATGCACTAATGAACACCTTAACCTTGTTAAATCCCTGAGTTCCCAAATTAAAATTGACGGGACGTATTTTGTTCTCAATTGACCTTTATAGATTAATTCAGCTATAATCTCAGTTTCTTCTTTACAATTATAATCATTAAAACAAATATTCTCCAGATCAGCTTTATGTGTCAGGCATAGATCGAATTCTTTTTCAAGCCCCCCCCACACAGACCTCCAACTCGGACCGGGGGATATGACGCCTACCGATTTCACTTCATGTGTTTTAAGCCAATTTTTTACATCTGAGATTCTTGAGCAACTAGCATCAAAGCTCTTTTTTTTAATCTTTGTTATTCCTTTTGATTCAAAGGTAGTAATACATGCTTTGATAACATTTTCATCAATTAGCATTCCGCATACAGACCTGCAGGCACCATCCATTACAAGCTCCATAATCATGCATTATCTATTATCAACCTTGTTATTGGCGGATGATACTGCATAATTTTACTATAATCATTATAAGTTTTATACTTATCATAAATAATGAACCACATTGCATGTAATAGTTCGACTCACAATGAAATATGAGTCTTTTATTTTTTAATATTTTTTTCAACAATGACACTTGACAATTATACCCCATAATTTTCCATGCTACTTATATCTTATAACATTATACGTGAAAGCAAATATTTTTAAAAGCCAGGAGAACATTTTCATTATGTATAAACATTCCAAAAAGCAGAAAATCATGCTGCTACTGCTGCTCGTTGTCATGAGCGCGTATCCGCCGCTTTCAACAGACATGTACCTCCCCTCTCTCAAGGGCATAGCCGCAGAATTTGGCACTGATACGGGTTACCTGAACCTGACTCTGGTTCTCTTCTTCGTATTCTTTTCATTTTCCATGCTTCTCTGGGGCCCCATTTCAGACAGAACTGGCCGAAAACCCGCCCTGGCCGCGGGAATATCATTGTTCTCCTTATCAAGCGCCGGATGTGCTCTTGCACAAAACGCTGAGATGCTGATAGCCATGCGAATTCTGCAGGCAATCGGAGCAGGCGCCCCTGCGACAATAACGCTTGCGATAGTTCAGGATGTTTTCAAAGGCCAGTCACGCAAGAAGGCGCTCGCTCTTCTGACATCACTTATGGTAATTGCCCCCGTTATCGCTCCGACGCTGGGTTCTCTTATTATAAGCTGGTCAACATGGCATACAGTTTTCGTAATCCTCGCCTGCTTTGGTCTTGTTTCCATAGTTGGGCTCCGCCTGATTCCGGAGACCTCCGGGCGCCAGGAGTCGGAACCGATGGCACGGTCCTTGATGGGCTTATTCAGCATTCTCTCAAATAACAAATTCAGAAAAAACCTGATTCTCTTCTCGCTACCCGCAATAATCATATTCGGTTTTATCGGAGGATCATCCCTTATTTTCATGACACAGTTCGGGGTAAGCCCCTCTGACTTTGGATTATTCTTTGCCGTAAACGCTTCCGCCTCAATCATTGGTCCGATTCTCTACATAAAAGCGGAAAAGAGGCTAAGCATGCCGGCATTATTGACATCTGTGTACACAGTTATAACGCTTTCAGGGATTGCACTGATTCTGTACGGGCATAAAAGCCCGGCCGGACTGATAATTTGCCTTTTCCCGGCATCTCTGGCATGCAGCCTTCTCCGCCCCCTCGGGAGCGGAATTCTCCTTAATATTGGCGGCAAAAGGGCCGGATCTTCTTCATCTTTGATAAACTTCTTCTTTATGCTTACAGGAGCTTCTTCAATGTCATTTGTCACGCTCCCATGGCAGAACAGAGCGCTTGTCTTCAGCATTCTGGTGCTTTCGGCAGGTGTAGTCTCAGCTGCCGGCTGGGCGCTTTTCGCTAACTCGGGGCACAGTGAATTCAGGGAAGTCCCCGTCCCTGAAAGCGAGGGGTAGGGCTTTGTCCCGGCGGTGATCAATCTTACGTCCCCGCCGGCTATTAAAAACATTGAAATATTTCTGGACAAATATAATCAGCATTCTGAATATGAATAAAGAGTAATAAAAACAGGAAACAAAACCGGCTCCCCGCCAGAATGACGGTCTCCGGCGGGCTTTACCTGTTGCATTTCCGATTAAAAGTTAAATCTACAATATGATGCGGTTTTATATGCATTTTGGAGGATATCATGCGCAGTCTTGGAATCAATATAGGTTCATCAAGCATTAAGGCGGTCATGCTGGAAGATGACAAAATCGTCTGGAAGGAAGTCCTTGACCATGAAGGAAATTTCTTCGACAAGCTAAAGTCACTTCTGAGCAGGGCGGACATACCATCTGACACAAAATGTCTTGCGACTGGAACTGAGGGCCGTTATCTGATTAATATCAACAATGTTCTTGAATCAGTCTGTATTGAAGAATCACTAAAAGCGCTTAAATATGACGCCCGTGCTGTCGTCTCTCTTGGCGGTGAAAACTTTGTTGTTTATACCATTGATTCAGACGGGAAAATCATTACCAGCTTCTCCGGCAATAAATGCGCGTCAGGAACAGGCGAATTTTTCAAGCAGCAGCTCGGCCGAATGAACATGAAACTCACTGACGTTAGCTCGGTAGCAGAAGGATCAAAAGTCCATAAGCTTTCATCTCGCTGCTCCGTTTTTATGAAGAGCGACTGTACGCACAAACTCAACAAAGGCGAAGCCACAAAAGATGACATAGTTCTGTCGCTCAGCGATGTCATGGCCACAAAGGTAGTTGACTTCCTCCGAAGAGCTCACATAGAGAAAGGCTCTGTAATTCTCGCGGGCGGAGTAACAAGAAATAAGTACATCATTCAGTACGTAAAAGAAAAGCTCCCTGAAGTAAACTTCATCATCCCGGAAGAAGCTTCATACTTTGAAGCCCTTGGCGCAGCGATTCTTGCAAAGGAAGCCGGCAGCACTCTTCCCGATGAATCAAAAAGATACAAACCCAACAACGCCGGCTTCTCAAGACTGCCGTCTCTCACAACAGCCGAAGGTAAAGTCACCTATCTTGAACCCAGACGCGGCAAAGCCAGAGCAGGCGGTGAATATATTCTCGGCGTGGACGGCGGCTCAACGACTACAAAAGTCGCCCTCATCGACATTGAAACAGAAGAGATAGTTGCTGCCCACTACGGCCGCACGCATGGCGATCCTGTTGCCGCCCTTAAAAACTGCCTTGTGGAAGTAAAAAAGCAGCTCAAGGAGCAAATAGGCGACGAAAAGATCAGCATATCAATCGCCTCAACGACCGGATCATCACGTGAAATACTCGGTGTTTTTCTGGAGACGCCGGCCGTTTACAATGAAATAATCGCCCACGCTGTTGGAACAACCTATTTCAAGCCAGACATCGACACCATCTTTGAGATTGGCGGACAGGACGCCAAGTACGTTTACCTGAAAAACAAGGTCCCCATCGACTATGCCATGAACGAAGCATGTTCAGCCGGTACCGGCTCCTTCCTTGAGGAGTCAGCATCGGGAGACCTTAACATAACCAACGTTGAAGAGATAGGCGATATCGCGGTTAAAGCGCAGGCTCCTCTCAAATTCGGCGAAACATGTTCAGCGTTCATCAACTCCGACATTAGAAAGGCCATACAGCATGGTTCGTCAAGGGAGGATATTACAGCAGGCATCATAACTTCAATTGTCGCGAACTACCTGAACCGTGTCGTAGGCAACAGGTCGGTAGGCCAGAACATCGTTCTTCAGGGCGGTGTCGCGAAGAACAAAGCTGTTCCTCTCGCATTCGCCATGCTCCTCAACAAAAACATTGTAATTCCGCCAGACCCGGAGCTGCTCGGCTGCTTCGGCGTCGGAATCCTCGCTAAACAAAAGCTCCAGGATGGATTCATTGAGAAAGGCTCATTCGATATTGACACCATTCTCGCCTCAGAGATTGTATATGAACGCGAGTTTAAATGCCAGGCCTGCGACAATTACTGTCCGATACGAGTTCTTAACGTTAACGGGCACAAGTACATGTTTGGAGGACGCTGTAACAAGTACGCCAACATAAGAAAGAAAAAGGTATTCGAAGAAAACAGCATTTTCAATTACATTGAGAAACGCGACGAAATGCTCTTTAAGACATTCGCCCCGTCTACTGAGACATTCTCAAAAAAACGTGATTTTACCGTAGGTATTCCAAAAGCCTTCTCCATCTACACCCTGTGGCCGCTCTATTCCTGGTTCTTCCATGAACTCGGTATTGAGATCGCACTCTCTGATGAAATAGAACATGAGGGAGTCGCCAGGATGGAAAGCGCCTACTGCTTTCCGGCAGAGATTGCTCACGGCGCGGTTCAGAACATTATATCCAGAGGTTTCGACTATATCTTTGTGCCGCATTTCCGGGATATGCCGAGCTACGAAAAGGATGTTCACGCCAACTTCTGCCCCATCACGCAGAGTCTTCCATACTATATCAAGAAGGCATTCCCGGATATTGATGAATCACGCTTCCTCGCTCCCATTGTAAGCTTTAAATACGGAACAGAGAAGGCCCTTGAAGGATTCTACGAACTCGGGAAATCATTAGGCGTGTCAGACAGCGAGACGCGCTCGGCTTTCAATAAGGCATACGCTAAACAGCTCGAATTCGCTGCAGCGTATCAGGAGATGGGAGTAAAAGCCCTCGAAGATGCACGCAAAGCTGACAGGCCTGTCATTGCCCTGCTCGGTCGCCCATACAACGCCTTCACAAAAGATGCGAATATGGGAATACCCTTGAAGTTTACGAGCCGCGGCTATTCGATAATACCTTTCGACATGCTTCCTTTCAAAGAAGCAAAGATTTTTGACAACATGTACTGGTATTACGGACAGCAGGACATGAGGGCAGCCTCCTTCCTGAAGAAAGAGGATAACATTTTCGTCACGTATATCACAAACTTTTCATGCGCTCCCGATTCATTCATGCTGCACTATGTCAGATGGTTCATGGGGATTAAGCCCTTCCTGGTTCTTGAGCTTGATTCGCATTCTGCCGACGCCGGTGTTGACACGCGCGTTGAAGCCTTCCTTGATATCATTGAAGGCTACAGAAACATCTCTCACGGGGAAAAAGAGCGTTTTGACAACGGCCTCCGCTTCATTAATAACGGAGCTGATCCACTGCACCTTCTCGATGAAAAGACTGGTGAGCAAATACCTATTTTCAACAACCCCAGGGTCAAGATGCTTCTGGCAAACATGGGAAGGCTGTCAACAGAGCTTATGGCCGCGGCTCTCAGAGGCGTCGGGGTAAACGCCGAAGCGCTTCCTGTTCCGGACTCTTTCGTGCTCCAGATGGCAAGAAATAACATGTCAGGCAAGGAGTGCCTTCCGTCACAGCTTGTTCTCGGCGAGGCCCTTCAGTATCTCATGTCCGACAGATATGACCGGACTGAAATATACATGGTGTTCTGCCCGACAACAAGAGGACCCTGTCGTACGGGGCAGTACTACATTTTCTACGAAAACCTCTTTAAGGATATGGGACTTGAGAATGTTATCGTTGTAACGCTTGATTCGGAAAATTCATACAACGAGCTTGGCCCTGAGTTTTCAAAGCATATGTGGTGGAGCGTTGTAGCTTCTGATTATATGAAGGATATTGAGACTTCACTGAGAACATGCGCCGTTGACCCGCAGACAGCCATTGCAAAATACGATGAGCTGTGGCAGGAGCTCATTGACATCTCAGAAAAAGACGCTTCAAAGATGGTTCCGGCTCTCAGACGGATAGCCTCTGAAATTTCCCGCATTCCGCTTAAACGGGAAATGGCAAAGACACCAAAGGTGCTTGTCGTCGGGGAAATTTACGTGCGCCGCGATGACTTCGCTGTCGACGAGCTTATTATGCTCATGAGCAAGCGCGGAATTATTGCCAAGGTTTCGGGCATTGCGGAATGGATTTACTACTGCGACTATACCAGAAAGTATGAGCTTGACAAGAAATATGCTCTTCTGCCTTTCTACAAAAAACTTTTCTCAAAGACGCACAGAGATATCATCATGTGGCACATTGAGAAGATGTGGAAACACCATGTAGACAAGAAGGTCAAAAAAGCTCTGTCAGCCACAGGCCTTATTCCAAAAACACCGCATGATATGAACAGGATCATGCGCAACGCGAATACACTTTTCGTTACAAATGAGCTCGAATCAGAAATCTCAATCTCGTCCGGAGCGGCCGCAACAGCGCTCATGGACGACTACTCGGGCGTGGTAAATATTTCGCCTTTTGCCTGCCTGATTGGCCGAGTTATTGAAGGTCTCATTACCCCCTGGGCGAGAGACAACCGCCTGCCGGTAATGTCAGTTGAAATTGACGGAGAGATTCTGCCTCCGAATATCATCAACAAGCTTGAGATATTCATGCTCAACGTACTTCGCTTCAGGTCAGGAGACGATGTGGTCGACCTGATAGAAAAAGAGAATGAGCAGATTGTGACGATAGACAGAAAAGTTATCAGGTCATAATCCTGATCCATGCATACAAAAAGAGAGCAGCCCTGAGAGGCTGCTCTCTTTTTGTATAAACGTCTTTAACGCTATTATTACAGTTATTCGGGTAGAGAGTAAGCTTTGATTTAGGTCTGTTCTAAAGATGTTCTTCTAAAAGTTCATATCCGGCTTCAGATTTTTGGATTTAACACCGTCAAGAATCCTGTTTCTGTCGTCCTGAAACTTGTTCATTATCGCTTCGCGCGCTTTTTTATACTCCTCTTTCACTGCCTGAATCGCCTGGTAGTTTTGCATTTTCTGCTCAGATACCCGATTCGCTTCATCCCGAAGCTTTTTAAAGCTTTCGTAGATGTCCCCCTTCCTGGTCTCAAAATCCTCAGTTATCGATGAAACAGAAAGCGCCGTACCTTCCGAGAGATACAGATCATCTTCCGCAGTCTCTTCTGCCGCCTCTATATCTTTCCCGGCTTTCTCTATTTCATCAACGCTTCCAGCCGACTTTACTACCGTTGATGTCTTTTCGATAGCCTCCGACCTGCTCTTTCCGAACTTTTCTGAATCTGAAAGATGCTTCCTGAATCTCTGTGCGCTCTCTCCCGGATTTTCAGCGAGGTTCTTTTCCTTATCGGCTGTCCACTCCTCAGGGGTTTTTTCCGCTTCCTTCAGCGGTCCCGAAATCTCGCCCTGCACCTTTTCTCCGGCAGACATATCCTTTGAACCGTACTGATTGCTCAGTTCAAGGCTTCCCTCCTTCAGATCAACCCTTGAGTCTCCTCCCCTTACAGTAATGTCAAACTCAGTTCCTCTAATGGCGCACACAGTTGTCGGTGTATATACTTTGTTCGTACCTTTTTTCAGCTTTGCAAAACGTCCTCTCACATTTCCTGACACAACGGTAATGCTCTCCGATGAAGGGACCGACGGCGTTCCGATTCTTACTGCACTTTTTTCCTTAACAGTTATTCTGCTTCCGTCATTGTAAGATATTTCAAGCGTGCTTCTTGAACCAGTTTCAATGTAATCACCGGCCTCGAGTTTTGCTCCCATTGATACATTGAAAACACGTCCATGCCTTTTAGCATCGACCTTCCCGAGGAAAAAAGTTACCTCGGCTGAATAGAGCGGCACGGCTGCGGCAAAGGCAATTAGGACTATCAGGCTTATTACAGTTTTATGCGGCATCTTGATCCCCTCCGGGCAATAAAGCAAAATCTATTTATATGCGGAAACTGACGCAATTTTTGCAGCCAGGTCCTTGAATCCGTTTTCCAGAGCTGCTTTTTGCGCCCTGTCCAGAGCCTGGGCCGCTTCACCGAATCTTCCAAGTCTTTTGAGGCATACCGCCATATTAACCCGCATACGCAGAGCAAGCTCTGTACCTGCCTCTGTCGGATTAAGCTCGGCAGATTCTGCGGACATTTTAAAAAGTCTGTATGAATCTGAATAGGACCTTATTATTACTTCATGCTCCCTGAGTATTTCAGCCGGATCGGTCTTTTCAGGCAAGCTGTTTATCCTTAACTCCGCAAGATAAAACCCTAAAATGCCTGCCGCCGCGTCGAGCCTGTAATAGATTCCTGAAGCCTGTTCAGCCACCTGCTTTCTAAGGTCGGCTTTCTCCTTTTCGCTTACTTCAGTTCCCTGGGCCTTTGCAGCTTCCTGCAGAGCTTCCAGCCTTGATTCATATTCAAGGTTTTCGTATTCCACTCTGTACCTGTTTATATTATCGAGGATAGCATATAAATTTTTCTCCATCTCAGACGTATCTTTCCCGCCTTTCTCTGCCATGACTGCGTAAAGATTCGCGAGATTCATCAATGAAACATAGGCGCCTTTAAGATTATTAACATCTCTGTCAGACGAGATATTCCAGGCCTCTCTGAACGAGTCCGCCGCACGGACGGTTTCGCCGGACTTGTAATAATAATAACCAATATTATTATGTGAGGTTATCAGCGTCTCTGTGTCGACAACCGTTTTTTTATCTTTAACGAACCTGACCTTTGCGTTAAGATACTCTATCGCGTCTTTGTAATTGCCTTTTTTCTTTTCAATTGCTTCAAGCATCGAAAGGCTTAGCATTTTCTTGCTTCTTGTATCAAGGGGCTCAAATATTTTATTTTCACCTATAACAACGCTGTCCTGACCCAGGTCCCAAAATGGCACCGGGAAAAGACCAAACACATACCACTTTAATTTGTAATTTCTGGAATCTTCCGGATATTCTTTTAGAAGAATGTCAGCTTTTTTTATCTCTTTTACGGCCAGGTCGTAGTTTCCAAGCTCGTAGTAACACGCCGCAAGCTCCTGCAGGTAACGCGCCCTGTCGATCTTGATTTTGTGCTTCTGCGCGTAATCAAGGATTCGGCCATACCATTCTGCCGCCCCTTTAAAGTTGCCTTCAGCACGGTCAAACAGAGCTAAATACTTGTAAACTGTATAACGTGTCTGAGGATTAAAGCTTCCTTCGTCAATCAGCGCCAGGGCCCTGTTAATCTCTGCTCGGCCTTTGTCGTTTTCACCGCTCTGCCAGTAACAGTAGGCGAGGTGAAACCTGAAATTGAGTTCTATTTTTCTGTCAGAGAAATCACGAATATACTCTGTCACTTGCTGGTACTGCCTGAGTGACGCGGCGTAATTCGTGAGGAGAAAGTATGTGTTCCCGAGATTCAGGTACAACAGCCCCTCCCTGTCCGGAAATTTCTTCTCATCATTTGCAATAATCGCCTTCTCAAACAGCGGAACGTTTTTTTCAAGCAGATAAGAAGGGAAGTAACGCCCAATCATTCGCTGTTCAGAGCCTTCCGAGGAAGAACGCCTCAGGTCCGCGTAGAGCCATATCCACCCCTTTAAAACATAGGCATCAACAAACATATCATCAATGAACAGGGCCCAGTCAGTATGTACGACTGCCTCTGCCATTGTGGAAACCGCGTTTTCCAGCTCGCCCGCTTTCTCCCTGTACATCCCGGATTTTGAATTGATATAGGCAAGCCCGTAAATGAAGGCCTTATCGAAATTCAGCTTTTGAGCTCCAAGGTCCTTTTCATAATCTTTAAGGAGCCTGTTAAGCGCCGTCTCTCCGCCCTCTTTCACTGCCTGGTCGATGTACGCGACATGTGACCTCGCTCCATAGGCATTGTAAAGGACTTCAAAGCGTTTTCTCTTGTGAACAAAGCCCATAAGCTCGGAGTATTTTTTAAGAATGTTCGTGTATACTCCGCCTTTCTTTTTTACCAGCGGCATGTTGCCGTAGTTTTCATAGTATTTAATAAGCCAGCTTATCCTGCCGCGGAAATCGTCTTCCTGCCACAGAGGTCTGTATGAGTAAACTGCCGATGAAATGTACTGTTCGGCGCTTTCGGCATGACCACGCTTTGCCTCAATATCCGCCAACAGAAGATTGGCCCTGTAAAAAACCAGGTCAGTTTTTCTCGACGCCTTAACGGCCTCACTGAGCTTTTCAACCGCAGAGTCGACACTGCCCTGCTGAAAGTATGTCAGGCCGGCGGCATAATCCGTCAGGGGGACAATGACCTTGTTATCAGCATTTGACGAAGCAATTTGCTTAAGAAGGCTGAGCCTTTTCGCGTAATTTTTTTCGGATTTAACGTTTTGTAAAAACTTCTTAACCACAAGCGCTCTGTCAAAGTCAGGCTCGCCGCTCAAAATCTCAACGGCTGAAGGCGGAATGGCAGCGCTCAATCCGCCGAGAGACAGAAGCGCGTGCTTTCCGACTACTCCCCTCATGCTGAGTTTGGGATAGTCCCGATGTTCTTTCATTATGGCTCCGTAAGCATCTAAGGCTTCAGACGTCAGACCGAGCGATGAAGCAGAGTCTCCATAGAGTTCAAGAAGATAGGGAAGATAAACCTTCAGCGACTTATCGCCTTCGGACTTTCTCACTGCCTGTTTCAGAACATCTATGTCGCTTTTCCCCGCTGAACGCGCCCTGGCTGAATCGAGCATTGCCTTCGTGAAAAGATTGTTCTTCTCAGTGTTGTATTTTTCAAGCAGACCGAGGACCCTCTTCAGGTCTGAACTCCGGCCGGCTTTTTTATACTCCACGGCCGCTGCGGCAAGGGCCCTTGCCGAATAGATTACCGGCTCATCACCTTTCGCGTTTCCGTAGTAGTTATAAACCATCTCAAGACCTAACAGATACTTTTCTTCGTTTTCATATTCATTTCTATATTTGAGCGCGAAATCGTACTGCCGCATGGCATCAATTTTAATGGGGATAATGCCCGTCTCGGGAATAAGCGCAAGGTTTATACTGTCGCCTTTCTGTACCGAGTAAAGCACCACTCCGCTGAAAGCCTTTGTAGTAAAAACCGGAAGCCACTTCCCTCCGAATGACGACTCGTTGGAAAGAGTTATGGCGTACGAAAGCCCTTTGGACGGGCTGCTGTAGACAAGTGAGGCTGAATCATTCAGGCCGATTGATCCGTTGCCGTCTGTATCTTCAGAAATCTCAGTGTAGTAAAAGTCTCCGCCGCGCCCGAAAGACGGATACAGCTTCATGGTCTCCGTAGAGGTCAGCTGTTTCTCTCCGCTTCCGCTCACCGTTATTGAAAAAACATCTCCCTTCTCAGAGCCTTCGCGATGCGAAATGTAAATTATGCGTCTGCCGTCCGCTGAAAACCTGGGATGAATCCCGCCCTTTTTTGTTATCTGACGAAGCCCCTTGCCGTCTCTTCCAATAAGCCATATATTCTCGGACCCGTTTCGTTTGGACGAAAACGCTATCCACTTGCCGTCAGGAGACCATGCCGGGTCAGCGTCGCGTATAATCAGAACCGTCCTTGAGACAGGGTCCTGATACTGAGTAATATTTTTGGCATCTGAGCCTATTCCTGCAAATCCCTCTACAGAGCTTTTTGCGTCTTCAATGACCTCAGAGGCGTCAATCTTCATAACGTAAATGTCGCCCTCAGGGTCTTCCCTGTTTGAAGCAAAGGCAAGGTATTTACCGTCAGGAGACACAGCCGGCGCGGTATCCTTTGAGGGATGCGTCGTTATCCTTACGGTTGTGATGCTGCTCAACTCCCTGAGGTATATATCGTAGTTGCCGCTCTCCCTGTTTGACGAATAGTAAAGAAAGTTTCCGTCAGCTGAAATGTCTCCCCCGGTTTGAATGGACTTTTCAACCGTTACGGGAATTGATTCGCCCTCATTAAACCTGAACTCCCTGTCAAGGATGGTTCTGTAGCTGAATTCGACTTCACCGGCCGCATTGAGAAGGCCGGAAGGCATAAGTACGGCCGCCGCGGCGAAAAGCGGGAGAATAAAATTCTTCATTTTTTAATACTCCATTTACCCGATTTTTCCTGAATTGCCTCGCCTTTCATGGCACGGGACCGCTGCTCCTCAGCGAACAGCCTTCCGAATGCAGATACTTCAGCTGAGGACGGTTCTTTCTTCGAGCTCAGGAAAAGGCTTCTTGAGAACATCTCCTTTCGTGCGCTGTTCTCCTGCTCCAGTATTTTTAATAATTCGGATTTCTTCTCGGAATCTTTTTCATATTCATTTACTGGCCTGTACACCGCATAGCCAGTCGAAGCCTCCCCTACCGCACCTTCCTTTTTATATACGGCAATCCTGTCAGCAAGGGCCTCCCTCTTCCGAACAGCTTTCAGCAGCTCCTCATCTGCCGCTCCGCCGCTCATGGTTCCGGGGGCCTGAATCGTTGATATCAGCCACGCGTCCTTCTCAAGTTCCATGTAGTCGCCGACTATCTGGCGCTCAATGACAGTTTTAGGCCCCGTCATGTTTATTGACGGCGGGGCGATCATACAGCATGACGAAGACGAACATGACGTCGAGATGGATGCGGCTATTGACAGTATTATTATTCCTGCGAAAAGTCTCATGGTTTTATTTACCCTCACTTTGCATTATATTCCTTACGAATTCCTGAATCGGAACCCTGTCGTAAATTACCCTGTTGTCCTTGACTCTGACAAGATTGTTAAGAAACATTTTGTCGAAGTCTACGGTTACGTACATTAGCCCCTTATTCAGGTTAAAGTTAAAGCCCTTTACCACAGAGTTTTCAACAGCGTACTGAGCGATGCCGAGCTTTGATTTCCCCTTCTCTTCGCTGAGGCCCTTCATAAGCCTGTCCGCAAACTCCTTGCCTACCTTGTGTATATTGATATAACCGGATGTAGTCAGCTCCTTCTCGACATTAAGTCCCCTGCCTGAGAAGTTTGCATTCATCGAAAGCTCTGCTGCACGAGTCTTCTTCGCCGGATCCGGCTCGTCAAGCTTGTTGATGTCAACGTTTGTTATATCGAGTATAAGCTTGTATTCCATTCTTGAGGTGTCCAATCCGCCCAGGTCAAAAAGAATGTTTTTGGCGTACAGTGAGCCGTCAAGCACATAGGCCCGCATATCCAGAATCTGGAAAAGTTCATTTCCGAATGCCATGTAAGCCTGAAAATCCTTCAGATATTCAAACTGAATATCTCGTGCGGGGTGAATGGCCTTGATTGACTTTATGGTGAAGTTGGGAGTTTTCCTGAACCTGTCGCTGTCAATGATCTGGTCTTTCTTGACGGCAAGAAGTGATTCTCCGCTTCCGGCCGGAGCAAAAGAGTAGCTGAACGGGAAATCCATACACAGCTTCTCAAGCGAGAACTTCAGGTCTGGATACTTTATGTCAAAGTCCTTGAAGTACAGGCTTCCCGAAGCCTTCCCGGTCTTAAGGTCGCCCTTCATTGAAGCAGAAAGACGAAGCGCCCCGGACTGCTGTACCGGGCCAAGCATGTTGGGTTTCGGGCTGTCGAGAGATACCGACACCTTGAGGTCTGAATCAGAGAGCGGAGCTGTCTTTAAGTCAACCCTCCCTGAGGCGCTCACATCGAGGTGACGCTCTTTGCTCGAAAGGTTGAAGCTGTTTATAACCGCCCGCTGCCTGAGCGGATAGTTTTCTGCGTCGACCTGAAGAAGAAGGTCGTTTATTTCGAAATCGGGAACCGCCGCTGAAAATCTAACTTTAGCGGCCTGTTTCGCGTCAGACAGGCCGAATCTTACATTCATTGCTGCGCTCACTGGTTTTGACAGAGGCAGACCGGCAAGCGACTCCCTGATGCCTGCCGGCAGCATAGGAAGAAGCGGGCCTTTCACAAACCTGAAGCCTGTCAAATCAACAGAACCTGCCATCGCAGGAGCAAGGCTGACATCGGCTCCGAGATTGAAGCTCAGAGCATCTGAACCAGTCTGAGGATTGTAGAACCTGAACCTGAACTTATCAAGAATAACGCGGCTGAAATTGTTAAAGCCCTTTACACCGAGAGCGAGATGGACGCCGTTGCTGCCTGACCTTTCTCCCTCAAGCGCATAGCTCAGTCCGGGAATGCTTAAAGCCGCGTCAAGCGCCATGTCCGGCCCACGCATCGCGGCGGCATAGTTCAGGGCGAACCAGGGTATTGAGACCGATGTTCCGGGCATGCTGAAGCGTATTCCCTTCATGGACAGTGTCCCCCGGACATTGAGGTCATCCAACCCTCCCTTGACGGAAAATGGGTGGAGCGATATCAACCCTCCGAAAAACATGCTCCTGTCGCCCGTAACACTGACATAATAGGGATATAATTCGTTGAGAGATATGGAGCTTTCCGTCATATTGACATCAACAGAGATTTTACCGGTCACATCCCTGACATCGCCGGCAAGACTAAGCCACTTTTTGCCTTTAAATGATATTCCCAGATTATTCAACCGCAGATGGTCTTCGGCCGGATTATAAAACATGTCGTAGCCGACCATAAAGCTCAACGGGGCAAGATGTGTTCTCTTGAACCTGACAGGAGTATCGTATGTACCGAAAGCAAATTTGCTGTTGAATTTTTTTTCTCCCTCGCCTCCGTTAAACTCCAGCTTCCAGTTAAGTACAAGCGGGCGCTTCAGTTCAGCGTCGGGAGAGACAAACGAAATGTCTATTGTTTCGGCCGGATTAAGACTGATATTCATTTTTCTGAGAATGTTGACTGCCTCTACGGAAAGGGGAATCCTTTTAAATGGCGGAACATCAATATCCGCTGTAAAAGTCAGCCCTTCCATTTTCGCGTCGAAGCTCGACGATTTGGCATAGAGCCGCATATCATCCAGAATAAAGTGGAAGAAAAAGTCCGCGTTTATTGGAAGGTTAATCTCGCTTGATGGTGGGCCTGCCGCCTCCGTTTTTTCTTCCTCAGGCTCTTTCGGTTTAACAGGAGCAGCCTCGGCAGGTTTCATGAGCCTGGCTGCATTCCAGACACCGTTTTTTTCTTCAAGATATATTCTCGGCTTATAAATACCGACTTCAGGTATTCTCACGCTCGCGCTGAACATCCTGAAAAAGTTGTATTTAACAGCTAGCTTTTCCATTTCGAAGAATACGGTTTTTTCAAATTCCTCTCCATTTTTTATAACGATGTTTTCAATCACAAACCCGTAAAATGGATCAAATTCTGTTACTTTAAGGTCAAGCTCTCCGTACGACATCGAATTAAAGGATGAAACCGCAAGCTCCTGTACCCTTTCCGAAGACAGATATGCCTTGGCGGCAATAAGGGCCACAAGCACAATAACAGCAAAGGCGACTGGAATCCGGACAAAGAGCGTCTTCAACACGGACTTGATTATCCTCACCGGCAATCTCCCCCTGTTTGGAGCGTCCCCGGTGGTTTGAGCCTGTTGTACCGGTTTATCTTCAACCGGGCGGGGCTTTTGGCTTGAGGGCTTCTTTTTCGGCTGTTTTTTCTTTTCCTGTTCAGTAGGTTTCTTCATAGAATTATATCCAGAGTGTTATTATCCGATAAGACTATTTACTTATAGAGTATATTTCAAGTAAAATTTGCAGTGGTGGAAGAAAGGGCATTTCAAATTCAGTCCCCTGATCACTGCCCCCCCTATCAGTTTTTCTCAATCCTCATATATCGCAGTGATCTCATGAATTCTTCGCTGCATTTCTCTGCGGATATGAAGCGGTTCCAGACACTCGCATTTGCTTCCAAAGCTGAAGAGAATGTTGTAATAGTAGTCGTTCTCTATAAAAGGAAAATTCACAATGTAGTGATCGCCACCGTCGGGAATAAAGTGCTCATAATCGCAATAATCAAGCACGATATCCATGACAGATATATGGATACGAATCTTTATAAAAGTCTGCAGGGTTGTCAAAACATCAGGATTCCGGTCGCGCACATATAGAGGTAAGCCGTACTCTGAATCACAGATACAGCCGCTTCATAGGATAGAAGCATAAAAAGCGCGCCGAAGTATATTATCACCGCCGGGTAAATGTGGAAAAGCCCTCGGAATGCAGTTTGATTAAAGAAGATATCATCTCACGAGGAATTGGTCTTCCTTGTGACCTTTCTCATGCAGCGAAGCACTATCCTGCTCAAAACAAAGTAATATGTCCATGCCAGTATCAGCTCGGCCGAAAAAAATATGGCCGATACCGACGCTGTAAGACAATCGGCGGACAGACCCGCTGTTCTAAATACAGCTGTTAAGTTGTTCAGTAATACTGATGTCCTTTTTTTTCTCCGGATTACTAATCAGCAGATTTTCGTGAAAAAGAGAGATGCCAAGCGGGTTTCACCTTTTTCAATCTCCAACACCGTTCCTTCTGCCGTAAGAAAATCCTCGCTCTCGTACACAGACCGTATTATTGATTAACTCGTTGGGGCATAAAATTTCCTTGACTAACACTAAACAAATTTATATCTATACAGCTTATATTATCATATTCAGAGATCAACCCATGGAAATATCAAATATATTTAACTCAGATAAAGAGGCCATTATCTATGAAGGTTCATGTATTGATTTTCTCAATACTATTCCTGACCAATCTATTAAACTTGTCATTACATCTCCCCCTTACAACATAGGAAAAGAATATGAAAAAAAAATAGACTTAGATACCTACATGAAACAGCAGGAGGAGGTCATTAAAGAATGTCATCGAATCCTGAAAACAGATGGCAGCATTTGCTGGCAAGTAGGAAATTTTGTAAATAATGGACAAATTGTACCCCTTGATATCCTTCTTTATCCAATTTTTAATAGTCTTGGTATGAAGTTAAGAAATAGAATAGTATGGCATTTCGAACATGGGCTGCACTGTAAAAACCGTTTTTCCGGCAGATATGAAACTATCAACTGGTATACAAAAGAGGATAATTATACTTTTAATTTGGATCCCGTTCGCATCCCTCAAAAATATCCAAATAAAAAACACTTTAAAGGCCCCAGAATTGGGGAAAACTCGTGCAATCCGCTTGGGAAAAATCCGGGTGATCTGTGGGCAATTCCAAACGTTAAAAATAATCATGTTGAAAAAACAATACATCCATGTCAATTCCCTGTTGAGCTCATAGAGCGACTTGTATTATCAATGACGAATGAAGGCGACTGGATTTTTGATCCTTTTCTTGGTGTAGGTTCTTCAATTATTGCAGCAGTTAAGAATAACAGAAAAGGGGCAGGGTCTGAAATCGTAGAGGATTACATAAAAATTGCAAAAGAGAGATTAAAATTGTTATCTGAAGGCCAATTGAGAACAAGACCGATGAACAAGCCTGTATATGATCCAAACAATAAAAATATGGGATTTAAAATTGAGAGTGATAATTCCAACATGCATCAGCTGAAATTATTTGATTTGAAAAAGGCTACAAGCGGGAATTAATATGAAAATAATTGAAAAGTATTCTCATTTAAACGGATTAGAATTTTTATTAGTTCACAAACCTGAGCAATGGGAGGAAATCCAAAAAGTAATAACCTCTATTGATGCAGAAATATGCAAAACAAAAGTGTCGAAAGAAAAAACAATGAAAGGTAAATTGCTTTACAGCCCCATCGACATGAATAATGAATTTAAAAATAAATTGTCACATCTAAACTGGAATGAAAGCAGGGTTAGTTATTGGGTCACAAAGAATGAAAAATTAATCCGAAAAACAATGACAATGGAACCAGAACATCAAAAAAAAGAAATCGAAGAAACTGGAGAATCTCCAATATTCAGTTACAATCAGACAGATTTTGTTAAAGATAGAGTTGCAATTGAAGTTCAATTTGGCAAATATTCTTTTGTAGCTTACGACCTCTTCGTAAAACATCTCGCTTTTTATGTGGGCGATAAAATTGATGTTGGCATAGAGATACTACCCATGAAATCACTTCAGTCACAAATGAGCTCCGGTGTATCTTACTGTGAGGGGGAGCTTTACAATGTTGTAAGACAGGGGAGGGGGGTTCCTGCCGTTCCGCTAGTTATCATTGGTATAGAACCTTAAATTGAAAAGAGCCGAAGACACTTTCATTTCATCGCCTGCTTCACCTTCTGTGCGAGTTCAGCCATACTGAAGGGCTTCTGAATAAAGTTCATCTTATCCTCAAGTACCCCCTGCAGAACTACTACATCCGAGGTGTATCCGGACATGAACAGGACGCTGAGCCCTGGCCTCTGCTTTGCGGCCCTCTCGCTCAACTCGGAACCGCTCATCCCCGGCATAACGACGTCAGTTATGAGCAGGTCAACCTTCGTCTCAGGGTTGCCAAGAAGCAATAATGCCTCTTCAGGAGATTGCGCAGCGGCTACGGTGTACCCCAGGCTCTTGAGCATCGACTCAGCCATCCGTCTGACCAGCGGGTCGTCTTCAACAAGAAGCACATCCCCCGTCCCCTTAACGGTTTCGACCTCGGGATTGTCCGCCGCCCGCGTTCCGGGCGAGTCAAACCTGGGGATATAGACCTTTACCGATGTACCCTTCCCGCCCTCGCTGTAAACATTCACAAATCCGCCATTCTGCCTCACCATACCGTAAACCGTGGCCATTCCAAGCCCAGTGCCCTTTCCCTGCTCCTTGGTGGTAAAAAACGGCTCAAATATGTTTTTCTTTACATCTTCATCCATACCCGTGCCGTTATCAGTTACGCTCAGCATGACATAGTCTCCGGGGATGACCTCAAAGAATTCTGATATCTGATGGTCATCGACGGTCACATTGCGTGTCTCTATTATCAGGAGCCCCCCGTTCGGCATTGCGTCGCGGGAGTTTACTGCTAGATTTACGACGATCTGATCAATCTGTGTCGGGTCGAACTCCACAGTCCAGAGGCCCCTTCCCGCCCTGAATTTCAGCTCAATGTTTTCTCCTATGAGCCTGGCAAGCGTTGTCCTGATGTTCCTGACGCGGCGGTTCAGGTCTATCTCCTGGGGAGAAATAATCTGCCTTCTCGAAAAGGCTAACAGCTGTCTGGTGATGTCCCTCGAATGTATCGCGGCTTTCTCAATTTCAGAAACCCCTTCAATAAGCCCGCTGTCCCTCGAAAGCCCCAGCTTTAGAAGCTCGGTATGCCCCAGTATGACGGTCAGCATATTGTTGAAGTCGTGGGCCACGCCGCCGGCGAGCCTTCCGATAGACTCTATCTTCTGTGCCTGGGCAAGCTGAAGTTCGAGCTGCTTCTTCTCCTCTTCCGACTTGATTCTATCAGAGATGTCCTGCACAATAGAAGCCACTCCCACCACTTCACCGTTTCTTCCTACAAGCGAAAACGAGTTCCACTCGCAGAAAATCTCCGTACCATCCTTGCGCCTGTTAGGCCTTGTTACAGTGTTGCTGCTCTTTGATTCAAGAAGCCCCTCCCACTCCATGTCCCTGCCGAAAAGCATCCTGTCCTGAACAATTGTCTCAGAGGCCGTTTTGCCCATAATCTCCCGCGAGGTGTAGCCGAATATCCTCTCTGCGGCGGGGTTCCAGGACATGACCCTGGCTTCCCTGTCCCACTCAATCACACCAAAGGGCGACTGCTCCACAAACATCGAAAGCCGCTCCTCCGAGGCGCGAATCCCCTCCCTTAATTTTGCCGCTCTGAGGGCCGACGAGCCCAGCTCGGCAAGCGTGCGGAACAGGTGTGTTCTCGACTCATCAAAGAAGTTTGCCTGCCGGCACTGCGCTGCCATGTAACCTACAAACTCGGGGCCTTTGCCGAGCGGGAGGCTCAGCCGGCTCATAAGGCCGATATTTTCGAACCTGGAACGCAAATCCGGGCTTACACGGTGATCGGTATAAATATCGTTTATGACAACTTCATCGCGGGGATTAAAGACCTTGAGCACAGGGAAGGTTTCCTCGCTGAGGGTATCGCCTATCTTCGCGAATGGCGGAATACCACTGTCAGCAGGGTCAATGCGCCTCACAGTGAAAGAGGTACGCCCCTCATCGTTGTCCAGTATCATTATTCCCACAAAGGCCTCGGGATAAAGCCTTGAGTGCGATATTATAACATTGAGAATTTCCTCTTCCGTCTCCGCCACAGCAAGCGACTGGCTTACATTGAGCCTAATCTCTGTCTCCATGAGGTTCCTGGCAATTCTTTCTTCCGCTCTCTTCTTGTCGGTTATGTCCTGAACAAGCGAAGTTATCCGTATAATATTGCCGCTATCGTCAATAAGCGGGAAGCCTATCCACTCACATATAATCTCCGAGCCGTCCTTTTTTATATTGATGAGCTCACGCCTGATAGTGCTTTTTTCTGTCAGAAGCCTATCCCAAACCAGCCTCTCTGACTCAATATCGGCCTCTCTGATAAGCACCGTTGGAGATTCCAGGGCTAAGACTTCCTCTTTGGAATACCCGAAGATGCGCTCCGCTGCCGGGTTCCACGAGAGCACATTACCCTGAAGGTCCGATTCAATCACCGCATGGGGCGACTGTTCTATCAGCAGACTGAGCCTGTGCTCAGATTCCCTTATCGCGGCCCTGAGCCTGGCCGACTTAATAGCTCCGACACCAAGTTCGACAAGGGTGCGGTAAAGATCTGCTCTCTCATCAGAAAACAGGCCTTTAACCGGCGATTGTGCCGCGAGGTATCCGATAAAACCATCCCTGCCCTTCAGCGGCAGAGACAGCCTGCTCCTCCATCCGACACGGGCAGCAAAGCTCTTCCCGTTTGCCGAAAGCCTTTCATCGTTTTCAGCATCATCCACAATCGATTCTTCATCCGGAGGCAGATCCTGCAGCACATGAATAAGCTTTTCATTAAAAGGGACGCCGTCCAGAGCAATTGGTTCAATACCGCTATTGAAAGAGTTATAGACTCCCGTGTAAAACGTGTATCCGGGAACATCAGTGTCCCTTAAAAGAATTGCAACGAAGGCCTCGTGATAAATCCCCGCGTGGGCGATCAAAGCGTTTAGAACATCCTGCTCCGTCTCCGCGGTCGCGAGTGAACGGCTGACCTCGTAGCGGATCTTTGTTTCCCTGTAGGCCTTCTCAAGCTGAAGTTTGGCCAGCTTCTCGGCGGTAATGTCCTGAATCAGTCCGTCGTATGATGTCACATCGCCCTTTGAGTCCCTTACCGGCACTACTGTGCTTCTGACCCACTTATCCTCACCCTTCTTTGTAATAATACGGAACTCGGCGGACGGAATATCTCCCTTATTGAGAATATTTGACGTGAAGAGTGCGATTTTAGCCCTGTCCTCAGGATGTATGAAATCATGCCAGGAATCAGGCCTCTCAGAGAGCTCATCGCTCGTGTACCCCGTTATGGCATAACTGCCCGGTCCATGCTCTATAGAGACTTTGTTTCCATTGATGTTTATTCTGTAGATATATTCCGTAAGCGACGACAGCAGCCGCCTGTACTTTTCCTCGCTTTCAGCAACCGCCTTTTCCCTGCTTATCAGCTCCTTCTGGCTGTCAATAAGCTCATCGTTAATCGACTCGTACTCCTCGTTAGAGGCGATGAGCTCCTCGTTCATGGCCTCGTACTCTTCGTTCGTGGCCTGAAGCTCCTCAATCAGCTGCTGCATCTTATGATTTGACTTTTCAAGCTGCTTCTTACTCTCGGCAAGCTCCTTCTGTGCAAGCGTCAAATCAGTGACGTCATAGCTGGCGCCGACAAGCCCAATTATATCACCATTTTCGTCCCTTAGAGGAACTTTTGATGTAAGAAAATATATGACCGAGCCGTCCTTATCCGTAAAGGTCTTTGGACTGCCTTTCACGGAGCCCCCGGAGAGTACGATTTTATCTTCACGCGCAAACTCTTGCGCCTGTTCCTTCGGGAAAACCTCAAAGTCTGTTTTTCCCACAGCCTCTTCCGGAGAATTGAGCCCCATTATCTTTGCATCGAGGCTGTTGGAAAGTATCTTTCGTCCTTCAATATCTTTCGCGAAAACAGTTCCCGGAAGAATATCAATCACAGCTTTCAGGAGGTTGAACCGGCGTCTGTCGACCCGCTTTGACTCATCACAATCCCGGCACTCGAAAAGTGCACAGCGGCATTTACCATCCCTTTCATTTGGGGGGGGAATAATGACACAATCGAAGCCGCCACGCTTCCGCCCTTTCAACCTGACTTTAACTGGCTTCGAATCACGATGCGACTCGCGCAGAGCAGCTGCCAGAGCGAGGAGGCTTTCTTCCTCAATCACGTTGGCAAGCAGCTCCTCAACTGGAAGTTCCGCTGCCTTTCCGCCGCACAGCTTCCGCATGGCACGGCTCATGGAGCTGACAACAAGCCCGCCGTCACTGCCGCATGCGACTGCTATTTCAAGCTCTGTCGAGTTAATAAGCTTTTCCTGACTCATATCTGCGTCAATGTTATCCTCTCCGTGTTTCCTGCGTTGGGGAAATGCTATATTTGAAGATATAGCCGCTGAGTCTAACACATCACGTACATAAAGCAAGCAGTATTCACATTCTTTTCTATCTCGAACCAAGTGCAATTTCAGGCCGGCAGACCGCTCATCGTTTCACTTTTATAATATTTCGATTGTCAGATCAGGCCCCTGAAATAGCGTTGACCTTTCAGGAGCTTATTATGAATCAATACGGCACAGATTTTTCGAAGGGCAGCATCCCCAGACATCTTCTCTACTTTTCAATTCCCATGCTTATCAGCAGCCTCATACAGGTCTTTCACAACATCGTGGATACGGTATGGGTTGGCCATCTCGTCGGAGAGAATGCCGTCGGAGCCGTAGGCGTAAGCTTTCCAGTTATCTTTCTCATCATAGGCATATCAATAGGCCTTACGACCGCTGCAACCGTACTGGTCTCTCAACACTACGGCGCCGGCAGAGAAGAGATGGTTTCTTGCACTGTAGGAAACGCCTTCACCATAACGCTGATTGTTTCAGTTGTACTTTCCGTCGTATCGTACCTGGCCTGCGGGAATATTCTTGAGGCCATGAACACGCCCCCGGAGAATATCGTTATGGCAACCGGATACCTGAGAATAATATTTCTCGGGCTCCCGTTTATGTTCCTGGGCGCCCTGATAGCCGCGATTCTCAGAGGTATAGGAGACACCATTACTCCGCTAATATTCCTTTCATCTGGTGTTGTAATTAACGCGATACTTGATCCTCTTCTCATCGGTGGATTCGGCCCCTTCCCTAAAATGGAACTCAATGGCGCCGCACTCGCAACCTCGGCTGCGCAGCTTTTTGCGTTTCTTTTCAGCATAGTGTACCTCAACAAAAAAGGGCACGCCCTGGCTTTCTCGCCCTCAATGCTGAAGTTTAAGCCTGAAACCGCGCTGAGCATATTGAAAATCGGCTTTCCGACAATGATTCAGCAGTCGCTGATATCCCTTGGAATGATCTTCATTACAGGCCTTGTGAACAGCTTCGGCAATCAGGCGCTGAACGCGTTCGGCGCCGCGGCAAGGGTTGACTCTTTCGCGATAATGCCCGCCATGTCAATCAGCATGGCGGTATCGGCAATCACCGGCCAGAATATAGGGGCCGAAAAGTATGAAAGGGTGGGAAAGGTCTTCAAGTGGGGGCTCATCATGACAGCAGCCATCACGCTGAGTGTTTCAGTACTGATTATGCTTTTTTCTGAAAACGTGCTGCTCTCGTTCGGCATGGGTATCGATTCGGATGCAATGGATATCGGCAAATCCTATCTTCACATTGTGGGGGCCTCATACATATTCTTCGCCTTTATGTTCATCTCAAACGGTGTTATTATCGGAGCCGGGAAGACCCTTATGACCATGATCTTTTCGCTCGTATCGCTCTGGTTTGTAAGGGTACCTGTTGCCTACTGGCTCTCGCAGACCGGGCTTGGCATTGACGGCATCTGGACGGCCATTGCTCTAAGTTCTGTTATCATGGTGACTGTCAGCTTTCTTTACTACTATTCGGGAAGGTGGAAAAGCGGCATAGCCAAGGGGGTTAAAACTGAGACAGCCGTTGAGTCTTCAGCAGACTGAGACGGTCTTTCTCAAAGCCGGACCCAAACCAGCTTCATTTCTATAGGCATATATCCCGTGTTTCTATTTATTCGCTAATTATTAAACTGCGCTTCCGCAATTTTTCTTGAATCAGAAACAAAGCGATGTTATAATCAGTGTCCATGAAAGAGTCCTCTGATGTCTTCAAACCTATCATTGACTGTCTGTCCCTACCCGTCATTGTGTTCAACTCTGACGGTGAGGCTGTCTGCGCCAACAGCGCGGCGCTTCTCTTCACCGGGGCCTCATCTGCAGCCGATATAGGCTTCAATCTGTTCAGCCGCGATGGCATCTCAAGGGAAGCCCTTTCTCTTAATGGACGCAATATACTGCACGTGGCTGTAACAATGCCGGGTGGAAAGGTAGAAGCTGACATCTGTTCTTACGGAGATAACGGACAAAAGGCATTTTACTTTCTCAGCTTTCAGGAGCTCCCTGACGAGAAAAACAGCCTGACTGATTCTGTGAACAGCAGCCTCTTCGAAAGCAGCAGGGCTGTCATGATGATCGTCGATCCAGATAGCGGCAGAATAATCAACGCCAATCCTGCAGCCGCGGAATTCTACGGCTGGACAGTCGATGAACTCCGGTCAATGCATATATCCTCTATAAACAGAATGCCCGACGAAAAGCTGAAATCCCTCATGGAACAGGTCAGGCTGACCGGCCTTAACCGTTTTGAGTTTGTTCACTGGAAAAAAGATGGGAGCAGCAAAACAGTCGAGGTTTACTCAGGGCCCTTCCATGGCCTCGGAAGGATTTATCTTCTTTCAATTATATTCGATATCTCCGACAGAAAGGAAGCGGAAGAAAACTTCATCAAGGCCGCAAAAAAAATTGAAAGCGTTTTCAGATCAGCGCCCGCCGGCATCGGAATAGTCAACGACAGGAACATCACAGAGGCAAACGATAAACTTGTTTCCATGACAGGTTACTCGCGTGATGAGCTCATCGGTGCAAACACAAGGATGCTCTATGAAAGCGATGAAGAATACCACAGAATCGGCCTTGAGAAAGACCGCATTGTAAAAGAAAATACCTCGCTTCCGCTTGAGACAAAGTGGGTAACGAAGAGCGGACATGTCATCAATGTTCTCCTGAACTACACCCGCCTTAACCGTGATTCGGCAGAGGAGGGAGCGACCTTCTCCGCGCTTGACATCACAGAGTCCAGGCTCTTTGAGAAAAAGCTCATGGACAGCGAGACAAGGTTCCGTACACTTATTGAAAATGCCCCTGCCGCAATCTTCGCCCAGACCGGCGGCAAGTTTGCCTATCTTAACCAGGCAGCTCTCAATCACTTCGGGGCGCAAAGCGCGAACGAACTTTTGGGACATTCCGTCCTTGAGCGCTTTCATCCTGACTTCCATGATAAGATCAGAGATAGGCTTAAACTGCTCAATGAAGAAAAAAAAGATGTTCCCCTCATGGAACAAATCCACTACAAATTAGACGGGACTCCCTTTGCAGCGGAGGTCTCGGCAGTGCCGTTTGAGTTTGAAGGAGAAAATGGCGCGCTTGTATTTGTTAGCGACATTTCACAGAGAAAACAGAACGAGACCTTCATGAGCAGAAGCCAGAAGCTCGAATCTCTGGGAGTACTGGCCGGCGGTATCGCGCATGACTTCAACAATCTTCTCGGCATTATCTTCGGCTACATAGACCTCTGCCGCGCTGCCGTTCCCGCGGACAGCAAGGCGCTGAAGTATCTGGACAAGGCCCTGGGCGGCCTCAACAGGGCCACTGACCTGACCAGGCAGCTGCTGACCTTCTCGAGGGGCGGCAACCCGGTAAGAAAGAACATGGACATACTCCCGGTAGTCAGGGAAGCTGCTCAATTTGCCCTCAGCGGGTCGAAGGTTATAGCCTGCTTTGACTTTGAAAACGGCATCAAGCCGTGCAGCATCGACCACAACCAGTTCGGCCAGGCGGTGGACAACATTGTTATAAATGCCGTTCAGGCTATGCCCGATGGAGGCAGGCTTAACATAGTTGTTCGTAATATTGAGAACAGGGAGGGCTACTACGGAGCCGGCGACAGCTGCATCAAGATTTCCTTCACCGACACGGGCCCCGGCATCCCGGAGGATATCCAGCCGAAAATATTCGACCCGTTCTTCAGCACCAGACCGGGCGGAAACGGTCTCGGCCTCGCGACCGCCTATTCTATAATCAAAAAACACGGCGGCGACATTTTCCTTGAACCGACCGATTCCGTGGGAACAACTATTTCCATCGTACTCCCCACGGCAGATTCCATATCCAGCCGGGAGGAAACCTCAACGGCCTCCCGTCACTCGGGGAAAGGCCGAGTTCTCGTGATGGACGATGAAGATCACATCAGAGAAATTACCTGTGAAATGCTCACGGGAATGGGCTATGACTGTGATGAGGCCCCGAATGGTAACGATGCAATTGAAATGGCCCGCATGGCCATGAAAAACGGGGCACCCTACCGCATTGCCATTATGGACCTGACCATCCCCGGAGAAGCCGGAGGGGTCGAGGCCGTTACGGCAGTAAAGAATATATGCCCGGAAACTATAACGATTGCCTCCAGCGGCTACTCAGACAATCCAGTAATGGCGTCACCACAGAACTTTAACTTCGATGACAGCATCAATAAGCCCTATACTCTGCAAAACCTCACTGACCTTTTAAACAGGCTTTTTCCCGCACCCGGAAAATAGTCCGCCTTTCCTGAAAAAGAAGTCCTTCCTTGTCGGACAGGACGACAAACGCAAAAATCCGCTTTATTATGCGACAGGCTGTGTCAGTCCGGGATCCGTCTGCCTGCCGATAGCGTAATTTTCAGGAGATTTGAGTCCGTACCGTTCCCAGCCCTACAACTCACTATTTTTTTGGAGGCTTATGATGCAAAAAAACGTTTCAGTCTCATTCAGGGCACTATCAATGATGCTCTTCTGCTTCCTGTCCCTGTCGATGCTGTTCACCGCCTGCGGCGATGATGACGACGACAAAGAGGAAAAGATTACCTATCCAGACGGAACAGCATGTACCGTGGGTGAAAGCGTGTACTGTGTTAACGGTGTATTTGCTCAACCCGAAATCGTCATCGGAGAAGGGGTAGCGAAAAACAAACTGACTGTTGACGTAACAGACTCGGAAGGAACCGCCGTTACCTACACATTTAAGGACCTAAACGGTAACGGGGCACTTGACGACTACGAGGACTGGAGACTCAGCGTCAGCGAGAGAGCAGCGGACACCTTGTCAGCAAGATGTCTCTTGACGAAAGAGCAGGCTTTATCAACGCGCCCTCAATCGCAGGTGTAAAAACTCCTGACGGCTCAATAGCAGAAGACAGCACAGATATTACTGATATTACAGACTTACATAGAAGGTTCGGAATGCTAAGTTCGCCGGCTCTTCCTCAAGCAACTGCTGCTTATATCAACAACCTGAATAAGCTCTGCGAGGCAAGCTCGCTCGCCATTCCCTTTGTTGTCAGCTCAAACCCCGTACACGGCACTAACAACAACGCCACATCAAACATATCCCAGTGGCCTTTCGCGATCGGCCTGGGTGCGGTGAATGACGTCGAAGTAACAAAGGACTTCGCGTCTATAGCAAAAGCGGAGTTCAAAGCCCTCGGTATCAGGTGCCTTTTCGGACCCGTTGCCGACCTCGCTACAGAACCAAGATGGCAGCGTATAAATGAAACCATGGGATCAGACTCTGAAACCATAGCTGAACACATTGTAGAACTCATCAAGGGATTCCAGGGCGGCGACTCTCTTCAGCCCGGCGGCATCATCTGTACGGTAAAGCATTTCCCCGGCCACGGTGCTCAGGTCAAAGGATACGATTCGCACTACGCATTAGGCCAATATGTCGTAAATCCCGGAGACAACTTTGATGAGCACGTCTATCCATTCCAGAAGGCATTTGCCGAAGCAAATGCTGCCGGTTCAATGCCCTGCTATTCTATTTACAAGGACCAGGACTTCGAGCAGGTAGCCGCGGGATTCAATGAAGAGATACTCACAACCCTCGGGCGCGATGAGCTCGGATTCGAAGGCTTTTACACCTCCGACTGGGGACTCTTTGGAATATATAACAGCGGTTATGGGATGATTATCCCCGGCTCGTACGCTTCCTGGGGAGTAGAGGATCTCTCTCCCGAAGCGAAAATAGGGAAGGCAATCAAAGCGGGCATGGATCAGCTTGGCGGACACGGAACACTTGATGACATCAAAGGCGCGATCACTGAAGGCTTTATGACCGAGGACGACCTCGACAGGGCATGCAGTAATATCCTCAGATCATATTTCACGATCGGTATGTTTGAAAACCCCTATACCGACGTGGAAGCTGCAGCTTCGATTTGCAACAGTGACGAAAACAAAGCAGCGGGTCTTGACGCCATGCACAAATCAATGGTCCTGCTGAAAAACAGCTCAGCCCTGCCTGCCTCTGCCTCTTCAAAGATTTACTACGAAGGGAATTCCAGCGGTACTGATAGCGTCTTTGCCGACTTCATCGAAGGCGGGTACGAAGCGGAAGTCGTTACTGACATTACACAGGCCGACATCGCTGTTATCCGTATTAACGGACCTTCCTATTCAATATTCTATCCGACTGAACCTGCCTTTATGGGCTATGTCGGTCCGAGCAGCAGGTCGCTTCAGTACATCGATGAAGCTCCGGATACAGAGTACGGCATTACTCCCGCGGATTATACCGATCCTCTTGGTGTCCTGTACGAAGACGTTGAAATAGCCGGCAATATCGGTCAGCTTGAAAAGGTCCTCAGCGCGAGAAAGGCGATTGATGACGCCTCAGCAGTGACCAAACTCGTAGTAATCGTCAACGCTGACAGGCCTGTTGTTGTCAAAGAATATGTTGATAAGGTTGACGCGCTTCTCCTGTCTTTCGGAGCAACTGATGAGGCTGTTCTTGACATGATCTTCGCCTACGAGGGGCTGAAACCATCAGGCAAACTGCCATTTGAGCTGCCCTCTTCTGACACTGAAGTGGAAGCCCAGCTTGAGGACGTAGCAGATGACACGCTGAATCCGGCCTTTGAGGCAGGTTTCGGTTTGACATATCAGTAAAATTCTTCTATCCTAAAATAGTGATTGCCGGGGAGCCCTCAACTCCCCGGCTCTTTATGCGAAGATAACAGCCGGCATTGGAAATGCGGCCCGAGATACAGCCCTCTTCAAACACCGGTGAGCCATTCGGCAGTTTTGTAAACTGCAGACGTTCTAATACCCCGAAAAAAGGAGTATGACGCTTGAACATAACTTCAGCAATAGCGCTTCTCGGGATAACACAGGGTTTCTTTTTCTTCTTCCTTCTTGCCAACTCCAGGAAGAACAGATACGCGAACCGCATCCTCGCGGCATTCATGTTCATACAGGCCATAGTAATCGCGGCAAACTCAGTTGTCACATACAGCATAAGGCTGCCTTTCCCTCACCTCTTTCTCGTTGACTGGCCGCTTTCAATGGCCCTTGGGCCGCTCTTCTACTTTTATATAAGAGCAATGATTGACAGGACATTTCGCATAAGACCAGTTCACCTGCTGCTTTTTTCGACCGCCCTGCTGTCTTTTTTAGACAATCTCGGCATCTACATGCTTTCAGGACAGGAGAAAGAACTGATTATCAAAGCGAGAATATTCGGAGAAGCTGTTCTGCCTGACGGTAATTCTCTTCCCGCAAGCTCAATGCTGAGCGTCCCCGGGATACAGATTCAGATGATGATATACATCACAATCTCAATACGGCGCATACTGAAGTACAGAAAGGCCCTGCTTCAATCGCATTCATCTCTGGAGAACAAGTCGCTTAACTGGCTCCTGCTGATGTCAGTGCTCATGATTCCTAACTATCTTGTAAACTTCTTCGGAGTTGTTCTTACAGTTGCCGGTTTTATTAAGATTCCTTGGAAAGATACCGCTTTCATCCCTGTTGTCGGTTTTACCGTAATTCTCTACATTATAGGATATAAAAGCCTTAAACAGAACGAGTCAGCCCTTACAGAAGCAGACAGCCGGCTGAGTTCAAAAAGTGTTAAATACAGAAAGGCCGGGCTTAACGATGACAAAGTTGACTCTCTTTTCAACCAGACCTGCAGCAAAATGGAAGAGGAAAAGCTCTTCATGGACCCTGACCTTACGATTGAGGCCCTTGCAGAGAAGCTTAACGTGAGCAAGCATCACTTATCACAGGCAATAAACATCAAGACAGGAAGCAACTTCTACCTTTTTGTCAACAGCTACAGAATCAGGGCCGCTATCGAGATGCTTAAAACATCATCAGGAGACCAGACAAACATCCTGTCAATAGCCTTCAAATCCGGCTTTGATTCAAAGTCGGCCTTCTACTCGGCCTTCAAAAAAATAATGGGGACCGCACCGGGCGAATATCTTAAAACGATTGTGCAATAGGCCTTCTTTTTGAATTATTGATTTTAATTGTTTGAAAAAACTGCCCTTTCCCCCGGATAAATACATTTATAATGAAAGACGAGATTAATGATAATAAACCAGTCCTGCTGATCGGCATAAACTCAAGATACAGCCAGTCCAACCCCTCTCTTCTGTACCTGCGAAGCCCGGTAGAAGCAGAGGGATACAGCCCCGTTATAAAAGAATACACTATTAAGCAGGAGCCCGGCCTTATTGCTACCGAGGCGGCTTCTCTGTCCCCCTCAGCGGTCTGCTTTTCGGTCTACATTTGGAACAGGGATATTGCCGGGCAGGCGATAAGAATGCTCCGCTCCGCTTTACCGGGTCTGCCCATTGTTGTGGGAGGGCCCGAAGCAGGCTTCACTGATGAAGCCGCCTCGCTTTTCCCTGAAGCAACGTACATTATTCAGGGAGCGGGCGAAGCGGCCCTCGAAGAGCTTGGACGTTCCCGTTTTACCCTTACAGACAAGCTCATCAGGCGCCCGAACGCGCACTTCCGGCAGATACCTTTCCCGTACAGGGACTCTGACTTCCCAAAGCTCAGCGGCAAGTACATCTACTATGAATCCTCGCGCGGCTGCCCCTGCCGCTGCGCTTACTGCCTATCGTCACGCTCAGACCAGCAGCTTGAATTCCGTGACACAACGGATGTTTTCCGTGAGATAGACTTCCTCGTGTCAAAGGGCCCCCGCCTCATCAAGTTTGTCGACAGGACTTTCAACGCCGACCCTGAAAGAGCGGCGCTTATCTGGGATTACATTATAAGCAGATATTGCACATCAGGCACTTCATTCCATTTTGAGATAAGGGCATCTCTTCTGCGCGATGAGGACTTCAGTCTTCTTGAGAAGGCGCCGCCCGGTCTGTTCCAGTTTGAGGCGGGCATACAGTCGCTTAACACTGCCGTCCTTAAAGCCGTACATCGCGCTGGTGACACTGAAAAGACGCTTAACTCGGTAAGCCGCCTCGTCCGAGCCGGCAATATTCACCTTCACGTCGACCTCATCGCCGGCCTTCCTCTTGAGGATATAGCATCATACGGCAGCGGATTTAACCGGGTTTACGCAACCGGAGCCGAACACATTCAGTCAGGGATACTCAAGTGTCTGCCGGGCACTTTGATGAGGGAAAGCGCTACCTCCTTCGGAATTCGTTACTCGCAGGAACCTCCGTATCCTGTTACATCGACCACCGTCCTGACTGAAGACGATATGGCCTCTCTCGTGAGGTTCTCATCCACGCTTGATCTGCTCTATAACTCCGGAAGGTTTAAAACATTTACCGGCGGCATTTTGCCTTTTTTCGCTTCGCCCTTCGAAATGTACATGTCAATCGCCGAATGGCTTAACAAACACAATGACAGCGGCATGAACATCAGGGAAGCTGAATCGCTGGGCCGCGCCCTGCTTATTTACGCGCAATCAATTAATCCCGACGCGGCCTTCTTGCGCGACTGCCTCCGCTGGGACTGGGGCCTCTCTTCGGGACGGAACCGGTATCCTGATTATCTTCAGGGCGCTCATCTAAGGAAATTGAAACGTGACTGCTACAGGTCATTATCCACCCCCCAAAAAAAAGAAAGCCCGCTGCCGCAAGGAATCGACAGGGCCTCGCTGAAGCGCTCTCTTCTTTTCACGCCGGAACCGGGAAGCACCTTTTCGGATACATTTATGGATGGCCACAGGGCAGCTATCTTCACGGGCAGAAACAGCTTTGTCCTGTTTGACCCTGATAATGATGACGCATAGAAAAAATTATTCTTTACTCATTACAGCTCCCGTTAAAACCTGCATTCTGACTTTTTTACCGCGGAGACACAATGAAGAAAAAAAAGAAGAAGCTGTTTCACAGCCTCGCTGAACGTTTCAGGGGCGAAGGCGTCACGCCTGTATGCCCTCACTTCGAGAAATGCGGCGGCTGCATGTTTCAGGACATCGCCTACGAAAACCAGCTGCTGCTGAAAAAAGAATACATCAACGGGCTTTTTGACGGGGCCCTCTCTGTTGACAGCGTCAACCCGTCTGAGCCCCTTGTATACCGTAACCGCATGGATATGGTATGCGCCTTCGGGAAGATAGGCCTGCGCGAGGAAGGAAGCTACAGGTTTGTCACTGACGTAGAATCATGCGCCATAATGCAGACAAAAACAAACTCTCTTTATAAAAAGCTCAGACCCATGCTCGCTGAAATCGAAGGTTACAATTACCTGTCGCACAAAGGCTATCTGCGTTACGCGGTTTTCCGACAGGCGTATTTTACCGGACAGACAATGGTAAGCTTCGTTACCGCTTCGCGGGACAACAGGCTGAGAGATATTATCAGTGAAATATCCGATGATGCCGATTCGATCAACATTATCTTCAACGACGGACTCGCGGACCAGAGCTTCGGGGAGGTCATCGACTCGTTCGGGCGAAACTACATTGAAGAGTCCTTTGACGGAATCAGGTACCGCATTACGCCTAATTCTTTCTTCCAGTCCAACTCGCCTGTGGCCCTTCAGATGTACAGGCGCATCAGGGAAGAGGTCAGAGGCCGGGTGCTTGATCTCTATTCAGGCGTCGGAAGCATTTCGCTTTTTACCGCCGGCGGAGCAGAGTCTGTTACCGGAGTCGAGATTGTTCCAGAGGCAGTTGAGTCGGCTCTCGAAAACCGGGAACTTAACGGTACCGCAAACGCTGATTTCATTGAAAAGGATGCTGCTGAGTTCGTCAGGGACGGCATTGCCGGATACGACACTCTTATCCTTGATCCTCCCCGCGCCGGGATGCACCCGAAAATGCTCCCGCTCATTAACGAAAAGGCCCCCGACAGAATTGTCTACATGTCCTGCAACCCGGCAACATTCCGAGACGACCTGGCGGGGCTCAATCAGTACGAAGTTAAATCCTTCGAGGCCTTTGACATGTTTCCCCAGACACCTCACGTTGAGACTCTCGCGGTTCTCGACAGAGTTAAGTAGACCTGCTCTGCATCAGCCTGTCCCCCCCTGGATTTGTAGTCCGGGGGGCTTGACGATCCGGGAACAAACAGTTATAATTACCTTTACAGCGCAGAGGCAGAGCGTACATAACCGCTTCCAAGAGGAGAGTCAAATGCACACAAGGCTCAGGCTGTTCCTTCTCGTGATGCTCATGATTGGCGTTACCGTTATTGCCAAGGTTATAACAATAGGTATACTCTATTCCTCCGAGATTGAAGATGAAAGAGAGCATTTGTACAACACCGTAAATTCATACGCGAGATTGATAGAGGCAGTGGCCGCTCACGACCGCGATTACGCGGCGATGTACTCCATAAAGGACTGGAAGAAACTCACCTTCAGGCAGATACAAAACGCACTCTCGCAGATTGAATATTCCGAAGAGGATGAGCAGCTCATCATCGCGGAAAAAGCAGACGGGATGATCCGCTTCATAGCCTTCAAGCAGGGCCCTGAACTCGACAAATCCGACCCCATCCCCATCGACGAAAACATGCCGGAACCCCTGAGGCTGGCCTTTGAGGGAAAAAGCGGAGTAATCTACGAGACCGACAGAAAAGGAATGGAGTACATTTCCGCATACAGCTACATCCCTACCCTCGAAACAGCGATTGTAAAACACAGGTCAATGGAAAGCATTTCCATCCCTTTCAAGCGCGCATCGTATATCACGACTTCGATAACGATAGTGCTTGTTTTTGCCGCGTCATTTCTTTTTATACTGCTGACCAACCCTATTCTTAAAAAACTTCATTCATCAATTGCTGAATTGAAAAAAGCCCTTGAGGAGGTCAGAACCCTGAGCGGTCTGCTGCCAATATGCGCGAGCTGTAAAAAAATACGCGATGACAAAGGGTACTGGAACCGTCTTGAAGACTACGTTAAAACTCACACAGGCGCGGACTTCACGCACGGCATCTGCCCTGAATGCGCGGAGAAGCTTTACGGCAGAAAGCCGAGAAATAGGGAAACCGGGAAAAGCGGTGAAAGCTGATTTAATTCCTTTTTGCTTTACGGCAGCCTTCGGCTGACCTCCCGATTATTCCTTGACGAAACCGCCGTGAATTTTATTAATCCTCAGTATGAAAAAGATAATTCTTGCCGCGGCGCTTGCAGCCGCGCTTAACATATCATATGAAGCAAGCGCAAGGCCCCTGGCCGCCTTCACCGGAATATCGGCGGCAACACCCAGAGCGGTGCCTTTCGCGCTTAACACTGGAACTCATATAGGAAGCATCCTTGACTCAGCCGGAATATATGAGCTTGTTAATGCCGAATCCCTCAAGGAGCAGCTGAATAAATTCGCCTGCACCGATGAGAAGTGTGTTCTCCGTTTTTCAGAAAACGCCGGAATCAGCCTTGTTATTTCAGGAAGCCTTGAAGACATGGACGAAACCATGCTTCTGAGACTGACTGCCTACTCGACAGACTTCCCCTACAACGGCCGGGCTGTCTACACCCGCAGCGCCGAGCTTAAGACGCCCCCGGGGCTCACCACTTATCAGTCAGCCGGTATATGCGAGGAGAACGCGGCCCTGTTTATCGCTGGACTGTTCAGGAAACTCAGGACGCAGGCGGAAATATCTGTGGATGGAGCACTTTCTTCATCCGGCCCGCCTGTCCCGGACGGAACATACAGGTACTTCATCAAAGCCCCCGATGCGATCTCAGGGCTTACCGGTTTTTCGCCGGCGGGCAATATTGAAATTGCCGGCGGCAGGGTTCATTCAGATTATTCGTCGATCCTTAAGCCTGGTGGATTCATCTTCATTTCTCACGACAGCAGGGCTGACAGAATTGAAAGCTTCTATTACGGCCGTAAGCATGAGATGGTGTTCTCCAGACCGACCATAGAAAGAAGCGCCGCAGCCATGCTTCTCGCTCCCGTCGGCAGCGCCCTGATGCCCGTTGCCGCTCCGCTCTTCGGGCACTATGAGTATAAGGACTGGACAGGGCTCGCCCTGTGGGCAGCAAACGCGTCACCGTACCTCTACATTGAAGCGGACGGCTTCATCAACAGGCCTTCAAAGCTCAAAGACAGAGGGGAGGATATCAGCCTGCACAGGGCGGCCGCCTACCGCTTCGCATGGTACATGCTACTGGCCGGAGGCACATCACTGTTTGTTGACGCATTCGCGCACCAGTCGCTCCAGAACGCCTCTGTATTCGGGCCTCCGCAGTCTTACACGGGCAGTTCTTTCATGGCAGGCTATCTTTCACTTGTATCAGGAGGCGGCGGGCATTTCTACCGCGGCTCCAGGGGTTGGGGATATTTCTACTTCCACCTGAACAACATACTTGTCTATGCCGCTCTCCGTGATTTTTCGGCTCCCGAAACGCTGATTGACGGCCGATACGTCAGGGGCAGCACAAACAAAGACCGCGGCTACAAAATCGCGGCGGTCTACGGGGCGGTAAAGATCGTTGAGATTGTACACGCGGTACTGAGCAAAGACAGAATCGCCTCCGCCGAAAATATTCAGGAAGACTTCACAGTGCTTCCATACCTTTCATTTTCTGAAGACAGCTCTCC
The DNA here is from genome assembly GCA_963663865.1 of Spirochaetota bacterium. Classification (GTDB taxonomy): domain Bacteria; phylum Spirochaetota; class UBA4802; order UBA4802; family UBA5550. Next base: position 564,640 of record OY760686.1, on the reverse strand, counting down.
CTTCTACGGGCTAAGCCTGACAAAGAGGTTTTAAGAAGCCCAGAGCGATACGGGATACTCTCCTCTCCGGATAAGGCCGGCCAGGCTCTTCTCCACACCGGGCCTGTCTTCCGGGTAAGTGACGCCGAACCACTCGGACTCAGTCGGGAGCACCCTGACTTTAATCTGTCCCCTTTGGAGCCTGTCGGAAACCTCGAACGGGAAAAAGTACTCCGATTTAAGCTCAGTCCCCCTTCTCTTCAGAAAATCCTGAAAGCCTTCGCTCAGGTATCCAAAAAAGTCGGGCTGAAACGCCCAGCAGTTCATTGAAACATTTTCATTTCCTGTGAGAGGAAATGACTTTCCGTCCTCGTGAAAGAATATCCCCCCGTTCTCCCGTCTGATATCAGTCCTCTCAGTAATATCCGTGAGATAGCCGCTTTCATCTGTAACGCAGACCCCGCGTGAAACCGAACCGTTCTCTGAGAGCGTACCGGCAAGCCTGTATCCGACCATGCAGTACTCATTGGAGGGAGAGCCTGAAGTCATGTGTGACGCAAGCGCCTCAAAGGCCTGTCTCCCGTAGAAATCGTCCGCGTTAATAATAGCGAAGGGGCTGTCAATGACATCGGCGGCCATAAGAACGGCATGCCCTGTTCCCCAGGGCTTCACCCTCTCAGGATGGGCCTTAAACCCCTCGGGAATCCTGTCGAGTTCCTGATAGACATAAGCGGTTTCGATGCGGCCTGCGAGCTTGGGTTCAAAAGCCGCCTTAAAGCTTTCAGAAAAACCTTCCCTTATGACAAAGACCACCTTCCCGAACCCGGCCCTGACCGCGTCGTAGATTGAGTAATCAATAATTGCCTCGCCCGAGGGACCGAAGCTGTCAAGCTGCTTGAGCCCTCCGTAGCGGCTGCCCATTCCCGCAGCGAGTATAAGTAATGTCGGTTTCATACTATCCTTCAGAATCAATATTGTCAGCTTCCCGTTTGAGTTCGGCAAGCAAAGCTTCAATCCGCGCGGAGGCGGGCCTTTCGGGAGAAGGGAGCCTCTCCGGGATGTAACGTTCAATTGCGTCAAGCGCCCTCTGGTAGGTAGTCTCCGCACTGGAACTGTTGAAGTAATGCGCTACAAGCTTCTGCCCGGTCGGCGAAAGCTCATACATATTCAGCTGCTCAACGGCTTTAAAGATGAGTGCTCTCAGTTCGTTAACGCCCAATGTTTTCTCCCTGTATCCTTAATGCTAAAAGAGATACTATCAGAACACAGTTAAGTGTCAAGGAGATTTGAAGAGGGGCGCCTGACACGATGTCACAGTGCCGACAGCGGCAAGGAAATCGAAATAGCCGTCGGCAAAAAAATGTCGGGATAAGACATTGGATGCACCCTACAACAACGACTCAACCAGTGCGATTTGCATGGAAGCAAATCGTCCGGGTGCCGTTTCATCAGGGTTTTCTCACCACTTTTCTTTTATAAGAAAAGTGGTCAAAAGAAATCTGCCGCCAATGTTCCGGCCTTCGGCTTCCCTCCTCCTCTTGTCATCCGCGGGGGCTGCGAAACTCGCCTGCTACGCAGGCTCAGACATTCTCGCCCTTCTTCCGCGTATGACTGCGATGAGTCGGCAAAACACAATGGCGGAATAAAACAATCAGTTACTTCATGAAATAAATAATTTAATCACTCAAGCGCAGCAGGACGCTGCGCATTCCGGCTCCGAAGGAGTCTGACATAATAAAGCTATCACTCTTTGAAATAATTCATAGTGGCTAATTCTTAGGACATGGATGTCCCATCGCATGCCGCGCAGGCATGCCCTTTTTCTTTGGTTACTTTCTTTTTTGGCACGAAAAAAGAAAGTAACGGAAAAGGGTCTCACACTCCCAGTGTGAAAATGGCCGGCAGGCTCCCTGCCAGGAGAAAAACGAGTCGCACAGCTGAGCGAGTTAAAGCCTACGGCAAAAAAACCGGTCAAAAAGCGGCAAAAGAGGTGCCACGCTCTCAGCGTGAAAAAAGACGGCAGACGCCTTGTCATTGACAACATGTCACAACATAAATACAAATAACATATAATGCATTGACAATGTAATTATTATGTGTTACATTATAAGAAATACTTTTACATAAAAAGGCAATACCATGTCACAGGCAAATACAACGTTATCCGTCAGAACAGAGAAAGAACTCAAGGATGAGGTTGGAAAGATCCTTGATAAGCTGGGTCTCAATCACTCTACAGCAATAAATATGTATTATCATCAAATTGTTGCAAACCAGGGAATACCCTTTAGCGTAAAGCTTCCAAATCAGATTACTTTAAGGGCTATCGATGATTCCAGGAAAAAGAGGAACTCGAATAAATTCGAAAAAGTTGAAGATCTTTTCGACGATCTTGGAATCTAATGCTGACAATTATCCGGTCGAATCAATTCAAAAAAGACGTAAAAAACTGACCCGATCAGGTCCAAGGATATAGGAAAGCTGAAAGAAACGATAACACTTTTAAAATCCCCTGCTGTGGGTTTTTTTTATAACTTTTGATCAGCAATTATGCTTATGATGTTTAGTTGTTCAACTTGTTACCTGCAATATATTGTTTGGGTGTTATACCCATAATATTCCTGAAGTATTTATAGAATGCCGACTTGGAGTCAAACCCTACTTTAAAGGCAACGTCAAGAATATTTTCACTCCCACCCATATCAATCAGAAGTCGTGATTGTATTTCATAAATACGATAGGTATTAATAAATTCATAAAAATTCTGACCCATTTCCCTGTTTATAACCTGAGACAGATGATGACGGCTAATTGATAGTCTTTCCGCGAGTGAAATAATTGTAAGATTTGAATCCATATAGGGCTTTTCCTCTGTCATGATGGTGGAAAGTTCACTCATAATAGATTTGCTCTCTTCATCGGTTAAGGATGACTTCTCATATTTCCTCTGCGTCTTCGGGAATTCTCTGATTATTGATAGTTCACTCTGTTTTAAGGCTTTATAACCAATCATGTATGTGAGCAAAGCAAACTCAAGAGGGGCTATATTACGGGCTATCATGGCACCAATGCTATCATGGACATAAACGTAACTCAGAGACTTATCAAGAAAATAAATCGTTACTATAAAACCAATAAAATTGAGTATGTATGTTACAATCATTATTATGGAAAGGTATAAAAGCCATGAAAGACTCTCTTTACTTATATTTGATTTATAATCATAAAGTTCTTTTCTGTATTTTATTATCCTGCAAATACATATCCAACAATAAATAATCATCTGCATCTGAAGCGCCGGAACTACATACTTGAAATTCCTGGAATACGAGGCATGCAAAGGCAACCCATTAAAGGATGCATGCAGGATATCAGATTTAGCGGCTCCATCCAGCACAAATAGAGGCATTAGAAACAGCACTGATAAAAAAAATGGAATAAAAAGAAGAATATGGTAAGCTTTAAACTTGAAATTTTTTTCAAGAATGGAGGAATAATAAAAATAAAAAATAGGCCCAAAAGCCATTGAGAGCGGCCAGTCGATTCGTAAAAGATGCGGCAGGTTCAACTGTACATCCGGCGAAAAAACACAGTTTGAAGCTAAAACAACGGCTTGTATCAACATAAAAATTGATAGTATCCTGTTGGACTGACGGTTCTGCTTTGATGTTGCCAGAACAATTGCAAGAAATACTCCCTGACCAAATCCGAGTATTGCTATTATCGTAATTATATTATACTTAATCATTATTTCGACTTTATCCACAACGCTGAATTTTAGTTTTTTCAGAAACCCGATGGCATCAAGAAAGTATGACAGATTCAACCCCAAAGCAAATATATCGACACAGAAACTCAGACTTACCTCATCCACAACTGCCAACTGCTGGCTGGCAGTTTCAGATATTTTCTAAAACACTCCCCGACAGGAAATGCCGGGGAGCAGGAATACTTCAGAATAGTCTTTCTTAATAAGTCAGAGAATAACCTGCCTTATATAGAGGATTAGATGTATCATCTCGAAGGTCTTCGAGCTGTGCTTCAACCTGATCATCAGAAGAGGGTATTTCAAAAGGGAGAACCCCAGTAGGCTTAAGGCCCTCTTTTGAGAATAGAATATCCAGAACAGCCTGATCGCTGGCACCAAATGTCAGAAAAGCGGCATCCACGTAATCTATAAACTCTTTCATGACCAGAGGCCTGTCTGCATTAACAAGCACGACAAGTTTGGTGGAAGCTCCAGCGTCAATAATCTCTTTTTTTGCGTTCATAACTTTCTCATACTGGTCAATGTTTGTTGACAACATAACTCCATAATGGACGTTACCAAGAGCATCAGTATAATCTACAGTGTATGAACCACCATACTGCACGTCTGGCTCTTCATCTAAAAACTGCAGAGAACGACTGCTTGGTCCCAGATAACCCAAAAATGTAGGCTCATTCGGATAGTACCTGCTATGTGTGGGTCCGTTTATCCTTATTACAGCAATGTCAGCCTGTGTGATATCAGTTTCAACTGTTGCACCATACGTTTCATTGATAAATGTAGCCTGGGTTGCATCCGATCCATCTACAGTACCGTCATAATAAATACTGATCCCCGATGCTGCCGGCAACGTAGCGCTGTTTTTTACCATAACAATAGATTTGTGCATTGCATCCAGTCCTGCAGCCTGACTTTCTGCAGTATTACAAATATCCGTAGCGGCATCCACATCAACATAGGGATTCTCAAAAAGACCCATTGTGAAATATCCTTTCAGGATATTGACACACGCCCTGTCCAGAGTCTCTTCGGAAAGATTACCGTAACTTAACGCACTTATTATATCCATTATACTTCCATGGCCACCAAGCTGATCCATTCCGGCATCCATGGCTTTGCCTAATTTTTCTTCTAAACTCAACCCCTCAACACCCCATGCTGCAAAAGTTGCGGTACTAGGAGGTGCAGTAAGGCTTCCACCCATTCCGAAAATCCCCCAGTCTGAAGTGTAATAACCAGTAAAACCAAGTTGATCGCGTCCCAGATCATTCATAATTTCTGCGTTGTAACCTGGAGATACCTTCTCAAAAGGCTGATCCTGGTAAATTGCGTAACACGGCATACATGCAGCCGGAGCAACTTCTCTGAATACCTTCTCAAACGGAGCAATATGCATATCGAAGTTGTCTCCTGGGTTGACAACATATTGACCCATTTTGTAATGTGAGTCATAACCCCGCCACTGAGCTCCATGCCCAGGGAAATGCTTGATCGCGCATACAATGCCTCCCGGCTTGAGAGAATTCCCTCCCTGAAGGGCTCTTACCACAATCGTTGAAAAAGATGCCACCCTTTCAGGGCTTGATCCAAAAGTTTCATTCTGTCGGCCCCACCTTGGCTCGGTTGCAACATCTGCGAGCGGTCCGTAATAAGAACGGATTCCCAGCGCCGTCAACTCAGCCCTCACTGTTGAAGCATATTTTTCAATAACAGAAGAATCTGTAATAGCGCCAAGACCAATTGCATACGGCCAGGCAGAAATTAAACTTGTTGAGTTAGAGTTGGTTCCATGAGTCGGATTGGTGCAGGTGACAAATGGAATTCCAAGTCCAGTTGAACCATCCTCCCGCAATACTCCTTCACAGATTTCATTTAAACTATTATTATAAGTTGCAATCCGTGCCGGTTGATCCGAGGATGACAAAGTGATCATTCCGAATCTTCTAAAAAGAGTCGTAATAGATGTATATCCTGAATTTGTTTCGATCCAGGTACCATCATCGTTCTTAAGAGATCCTGTTGTTGTTGTCATTCCACTCGCGCTGGGAGCATTTATAAATCCTGCCTTTTCATTAGCCGTCATTCTTGCAACCAAGTCTTCTGCCCTCTCCGAGACGGAAAGCCTCCAATCCTCGTAGGCATCCAGAGTTCCGTTACCATTAGAATCCTTAAACTGGTAACCATCGACCGTAATAACCGTTTTCCCGCTTCCGTCTCTGACTCCAATCGCTGGCTGTTCGAGTAATCCCGATTCATCACAGTAGACACTTACACACGTGTCATCATCCACTTTCTTCGAATCGTCCCCGTCATCCCCGCAGCCAAAGAAAAAGGCGCAGGAGAGACTTAAAAGTACCAGAATTTTTTTCATCAAAAAAATCCTCCTAAAATAGTTTAATAAAAATATATATAATCAGCACAGACTCCGCTGTTGTTTAAATTAAGAAAAATACCCTCGAACATAGGGAATTTGTATCTCAATGCGCTGTCTGAAACTGAATTTATATTCATGATATCATGGTATTGAGGCATCCCATATTTTATATGGTTTTGATAATGTATGTGTATCTTCACTAAATTCGATAAAGTCTCTTAATTCACTATAGCTCTTTCCTTCCCTGATAATATTGTAAATCAGATAGACCACGTCCTGCTTAATAACTGACATAGCTTTTCTGATACCATATTCAGATTCAAGCATGGTATACTTTCTTGCAAGTGTTGAGTTTGCAGCATTTGCGGCAGCAATGGCGGAATCGGCAATTGCACGTTTAAACCATTCCTTTCCGTTTTTCCCCATAGTTCTTTCCCCATCACCATGAGCAGGTGGGGGAAACATACCACCCCACGCCAACAGAGCTTTATGCGAATCAAAACGATCGTAATCAGTTCCTGTCTCGGCCAATATCCTCTCTGCGTACCTTCTTGAGAGGCCTGGTATTTGCATAAGTCCTGAAATCTGTTTTTCATATCTTCCACTCATAAGAGCTATCCTGGCTGAAAGCCGCATAATACTCTTATCAGCCTTCTTATAATCAGATGCAAGAATATCCAAAATGTATTTACTGTGCTCTGAAACAGGACTGGAATCACAAATTTCTATCAGATTTTCAACTACACTATGCCAACCAGCCTTTCTATAAATTGGTCTATTATTATAGCTCCTTAAAGACGCAGGTGTTATACCGACTTCTTCCAGAATTGACTGAATTCTGCATCCCAGCACTGATTTTCTTTCAATCAAGCCCTCCCGCATTCTTGTAAGATCCCGCAACTCTCTTGTAAGTCTGTCAGGGATAAATTTTATTTTTAATAAGCCATACTGAAGTAGCTCGGATATTTTTTCAGATTCGCTTTTTTTTTGGTGAGGAGTTTCTGGCATGGACACTTGATCATTGAAGTGAGTAAGATGAAGGTTAAATGAATCTTCAAAACTATTCCAGATCATCTTCCAGCTACATCCGCCTCCTTGAACAGCAACATCTTTTACCATGTTATTATTAAGCCATTTTTTGATCTCTTTTGTAATAGCTGTTAGACGCGGGAAGACTTTTGAGATTACTTTTATTTTTCCATCATTAGCTATAAATCTTATTGAAGTTTCAATGTTGTCTTTATTAATAACAACCGCACCCGCCGGGTTTACTACTACATCCGGAAAGACATCAATCTGATGATTAGCTGATTGCATATAACCTCCCTCAACGACTTAATTATAAGCCAAAATCAATCACGACGAACCGCGCCACAGAAAGGGTTTACACCTGTTCACACAAAACCTAAACTTTAAGGAAAAATATCACACCCTTCCCGGGCTGTCGTCCTTCCCGACAAGGGTAGAAGAAATTACATAAATTATTTGTCGTTTGAATAATTTTCGAGGGATAAGAAGAAAGACAGGGAGGGTATTCTCAGATTAAAATTAAACAGTTACACTGTAAGCGTCAAAGCAGCCAATAATACTAAATGACGAGAACACGATACTATTCAAGACTATGTTTTCTCGCAATGGCTGAGGTTTTTCAAGCGAGGCGTAAAAATAGACAACAGGCTCACTGCTAAAAGAAAAGCGAGTCACGCAGCGCAGTGGCAAAAGAAATGCCCGTGCGCTCTGCACAGAAAACAGTGACAGGGGAACGGTCGAGACCGTCCCGATTAAACGCAGCGCCACGCTCTCAGTGTGAAAATGGATGCAGGCTCCCTGCCGTAAAAAACCAATCGTGTTTTTGGGCGCTACAAAAAAGTGGCAAAATGAATTTACTTCACAATTATTTCCGCAGGATAAAAGTATTCATACTCCTCACCTGCAACTTCACTGCTCAATTCATTCCATTCACTATTTTTGAAATATCCTCCTCTGCATTCATTGGCTTCTGAAACGCTTTCGTCCCATATAGCTGAATAACCTGAAACATATACATCGGTGCCATCAACTGCCATAGAAGTCATACTGAAATAATTTCCATAAGGATCATCCAAATCATACCAGATATCGTTAAACCAATAGCCAGACTTTTTATTTGAATCGTATTTTATCCCAACGAACAGGCCATCATCATTAACAGAAATAGATTGTACATATCCTCCCACGGGAGTTTCAAGCGGCACCCATTCAGAATTCTTCCAATAACCGCAAAGAGGATTGTCGTCATGATCCAGTACTATGCCCCCGGCATATACATCATCCTCATAAACCGCCATTGTCAAAATCATTCCTGAAATTGACTCTCTGTCAGTAATGCTCATATTATGGATTTCATCTTTGTCCCAGTATGCCGGGGCTCCCGCAATCCTTCCCCCAACCAGAATGTCTTTCCCATTTAATACAATACACCCTGCATCGGTCAATTCTCCACATCTCTTAATTTCTAATAGCTCGTCATTCCCGGACTGAAAGGAAAAAAGGTATACCCCTGCATTGCGTATAATTTGAGTATACCAGTTTTCTACATCTGCCACAGCGAACATTACAGTATTGCTGAAAAGAATATCACGAACAAATCCAAACTGGACATTATCTATTTCAATAAAGTTCCCGTTTTTCCAGTATCCATTCTGCCCACTGGCATAGCCCCCGCCAAGATATATATCTTCACCATTTGCTGAAGCACAAAGAACGCGCGGATTTGTACGGAATTCATCGTCATAAGAAAAAGTCCACATGTTGTTATAACTATAAGCAGTAACCCCATTTAACTGGGGGTATTGAGGTTTAGGAACAAATTTGCCGGCAATTACCATGCCATCAATCAGTGAAATATCTTCAGGTCGGTCATCCTTATTATCAAAAAGTCCGCCGTCGCAACCCAAAAATATGTGAAAGATTATTATTAAAAACACAGCTTTTTTCATTGAGTCCTCTTAGATATTAATTCTCAATTTCTACTTACTTATGAGTCATAAACCTGTGTTTTAAGACATCAAATTTAAAGAATATTTTCCCTTTTTCTATCTTTGGCTCGATATATACTGAACCAGATTCCTTCTTGTACCCATGCATGTAAAGAGCGTCACCCCCAAGACTACGGGCTGCCATTTTTGACTGTTCGACTTCTCTGTTTATAAAATCAATCAAGGTCCTGTTAAAGTATAATTTAATAGGGATTATCTTGCTGTATTCATATTGAGCTATAATATCGTATTTATTGTACTCACTATCATCAATATGGCGAATGATGTTACTTTTACTGTTCTTCGTATAATTCCCAATTCTTGTGATCTTCGGCTTTTCGCATTTACTTCCATGTATTTGTAAAGAACATGCATTTAAGAAAATAGCTATGATGATAATAATAGGTGTCGTTTTAGTCATTACTATCAAATTTTCCTTTTCTATTATTTTTACGCACAGGACATGCTTATTCACTTACAACTTTGAGACTCACACGAATAATACTTCGATAGCCTTTTTATCATTTTTTCGATAATGGTCATAATAAAATAATCGACAGTACAAGAAAATGATATGCAATCCCGATTGCCTATCTATATTTCACTATTACTGTCAAAGAAATTATTCGCTACTTTTCTTTCATAAAAAAAGTGGTTAAAAAAACCTGCCGCCAATGTTCCGGCCTTGGGCTTCCCGATTCATCTTGTCATCCGCGGGATGCTGCGTTTCACGGTGAGGTAGAGCCGTCCAAATTGGCCGGCTCTACCGGGTACCAGAACCTAATGACGGTTATATCAATATGATAACGTAATATGACAAAATGCATAATCACTCAAGCGCAGCAGGACGCTGCGCTTTCCGGCTCCGAAGGAGCCTGACATAATAAAGCTATCTCACTTTGGAATAATTCACAGTGACTAATTCTTAGGACATGGATGTCCCATCGGCGGGATGGAACACAGTGGCAGAATTATGAAACTATAGGCTTACTGCCTCAACAATTCAATAAGTGCGATTTTCACGGAAGTAAATCGCCCGGGCGCCGTTTCATCAGGATGATGATAACGGCGCTGCAACAGTCGAGTAACAACAAAAGCCAAGCCTTTCCGGCGCCAAAAGACATTGGTCGAAAAGCAGGATGCTTAAGTGTCGACGGCCGACAGGAGGTCGAAATAGCCGTCGACCACTTTCGCCCGGACGAAAGTGACGAAAAAAAGAATCTCACACTCCCAGTGTGAAAATAGACGGCAGGCTCCCTGCCAAAAAAGCGCTCCGCACAGCGCAATGGCAGGGGACAGTCTAAACCGTCCCGATTAAACGCAGTGCCGTCTTACACATTAAAAAGAAAATGCATAACGTCGCCGTCCTGGACGGTATATCCCTTGCCCTCAGTCCGCATTTTTCCTGCGGCTTTGGCTCCGGCCTCGCCCTTATACTCAACAAAATCAGCGTAAGAAATAACCTCAGCACGGATGAAACCGCGCTCAAAGTCGTTATGAATGACAGATGCCGCTTTCGGCGCCTTCCAGCCATTCTCTATTGTCCATGCCCTGACTTCCTTTACACCGGCCGTAAAGTAGCTGATGAGGCCCAGAGCGGCATATCCCTTGCTTATTATTTTATGAAGCCCGCTCTCACCGTCTGCCCCAAGGCTTTCGAGATACTCCATCCGGTCGCTTTCTTCCATATCAACAAGCTCTTCCTCGACGTTCGCGCAGACTACAACCACCTCACTGCCGCTGTCAGCGGCCCTTGTTCTAACCGCCTCAACATAGCTGTTGCCCCCGGCAAGTGAATTCTCATCCACGTTGGCCGCGAAGATTACAGGCTTATCGGTTAACAGACGAACCTCCGAAGCAAAGGCCTCGTAGACATCGCTGCCGTGATCCCTGAATGTCCTGGCCGGTTCACCGCTGTTCAGGTGTTCAATCATTGAGCGCGTCATGTCAACAAGCGGCTGCACCTTCTTGTCTCCACGGGCCTGTTTTTCCAGCTTTACGACCCTGTTTTCCAGAGTCTGAATGTCGGCAAGCAAAAGCTCCGTATTGATAACATCAATATCCCTCAGCGGATCGACAGAACCGTCAACATGAATAACATTCTCATCGTCAAAACACCTGACTACATGAACGATAGCCGAGGTTTCGCGGATATGCGATAAGAACTGGTTTCCAAGGCCCTCTCCCTTTGAGGCGCCCCTTACCAGTCCGGCAATGTCGGTAAACTCAACGGTTGCGTTTAAAACCTTCTGAGGTTTTACTATCTCAGCCAACTTATCAAGCCTCTCGTCAGGAACTGGAACTATCGCGCTGTTCGGCTCTATGGTGCAAAAGGGATAATTAGCCGCCTCCGCCTTAGCAGCCTTGCTAAGTGAATTAAAAAGCGTCGACTTGCCTACGTTCGGAAGGCCGACTATGCCTATCTGTAAAGCCATGTGTACTCCTCATTAATGTGCTTCTTTTGATAAATTCAGCGCCAGCAATTCGCTTATTCCTGCCGGGCCACTGCTAAAGGTAAAAGTTCCGGGATACCGGGTCATGGTCAAGCTATTTTCTGAGCCCAGAGCATGGCCTGTTGGCGATTTTTATATCAGGCTCAGCGGAAAATAAATTAAACGTGAGACTCTCACCCATCCCGCTGCCTCCTTAATTATTTCGTTGACTTGCAGGCGCTGAACAATAACCTTACCTCCAGCCATGTGTAATACACTCAAAGCAATAGTACTGACAGCATTCATCTGCGCCATGAGCGGCCCGCTTTTTTCGGCGGAGCTGCCTTTGATACGCGGGGACATTGCCGTTTTCAGTATTCCCGGCGCATCTCCGCAGCTGAATGCTGTCATGCTTGAATCAGAACGCTCAATCTACACAACGCTTTCAGAGCTGGGCCGCATGCTGCCGGTTGAACCCGGCAGGCTGAGGGACTACACGGCCGCGAATGGAGCTGTCACCGGGACAGAATCGGCCGCAAAAGCCGCTTCGGCCCTCGGGCTGAAGGCGTATATCCTTATAACCGTCCGTCCATACGGAGCGGCCGTAATAGGCGACATGAAGTTCGTCCCGGTGGAAAAGACACTTCAACAGCTCGGCAGAACAGTCAGCTTCAAAACAAGAATATTGTCGAATGTACCCCTCAGGTTTGCCCTCGAAACGGTACATCTGCACGAAGGCCTCCCGGTTATAGCCGATATTATATCAGCTTCCGAAGGCACACTGACCGTCAAAGCCGGACAGTGGCACGGAATCACCGAAGGGAGCTACAGTGCCGCGGCCAGGCCTTTTAATGTAATCAGCGCCGGAAGATATCATTCCGTGATAACCGGCCTTCCGGGCGCGGTGGCGGCCGGCAGAATAAGCATAGACATATATCCCGATACTAAAAACGCCATTGAGGAAATCGGCAGGCGGATACAGCGCAATATAAACAGCCAGTTCGGCCCTGAATCGACACTACTCAAAAACAGCGACTCGGAAAAACGCTTCGTGGAAAGTATCTGCATCATCAACCCGGGAGCAAATATCTGCCTGCCGGGATACGGATCGTTTTTAGCTTCTGGTTATCTCGGCTTTAAGAACAAAAAGGCCGACGTACCAGGAGTGCTCTTTTCCACCGCCCTGATCACCGGCCAGCTTGCGGCACTCCCGGCCGCGTCCGGCTTTTCTATGAACTTCTTCCCGTGGATTCAGGACAGCGACAAGTCTGACAGACAGAAAGACCTGCACGTATTTCTGTGGTCAACGCTGCCTCTGACAATTACGGCAGCCTACTTCGACCAGCTGGCAGTCCTCTACCGGAACAACGACACATTACCGCCCTTCTACCTCTACCGCGACGAGACAGCGCTCGCACTCTCTCTGATTTTTCCGGGTACCGGCCTCATGTACAAGGGAAAAAGGACTGCGGGATGGGCGTATTATCTCACCGAAATGGCCCTTGCCGGAACCGCGGTATACAACCGCGGCAGCGGCAATATCCCGCTCTTTTCAATAGGCGCCCTCGCGGCAGTCAAGATTGCCGAACTTGTTCATGCCTATTCGGGCGATGCAGACTACAAAATACATACCTACGAATACGAGAAGCCCGTAGTAATTCCGGAGATATCATCCCTTAACATACCGGGCAGCTTACAGAAGGAAACATACTACTCTCTGAGAGCCGGGATAAACTTCTGATCTGAAAGGGCCCAATGAGAGTATTGGCAAAGACCTCAAAGAACCTTCAACACAGAATTTACAGACAGCATTGAAAATTAGCTGGAGGATGTGATCCGACAATGCCTGATAAACCCACCTACGAAATCGACATCCTCCCGAACGGACTCCCCTCGCTGACAGTTACGTCAGGCGGCAGAAAGCTCCGCATTCACAGCGCGGTCAATCCAATGCGGGAACAGTTGTCAATAGAGGCGCTTCAAAGCCCTCCCAAATACGGAACCTGCCTCATCGTCCTCGGCACTGGACTCGGATACCACCTGCTGAATATCGAAAAGCATATGGACAGGCTGAGCATGGTCATCTGCGTTGACGCTCTGCCCGGAATTGAAAACCGTCTCTCGGAAAACCCGCACGCCTCGTTTCTTCTTAATTCACCGTCTGTTCTTTTTCTGACCGGACTCGCTCCAGAAGCAGTTGAGGCTGAGCTTTCATCGCTTATAGATATTGAGGCATTAAAGTTCATTACCGTCATTGAGCACCCGGCGTCATTCAGGGCAATGCCGGAATACTATAACGCGTATAAGGCCTCGGCAGTTTCAGCGATCAACCGGAAGGCTTCAGACGCGGCAACCATCAGCCGCTTCAGCACAGCCTACGTCAGAAACGCGCTCACATTTATAAATGCGCTTCACGGGCTTCGTCACGTCTCACAGCTCAAAGACGCCTACCGTGGCCTTCCGGGAGTCGTGGCCGGCTCAGGGCCCGGACTCTATGCGGCGCTTGACGCCATCGCGTCACGAAGAAAAAGCGTCTGCCTCATCGCCGTCGACTCCGCGGCTTCAGTGCTTCAGAGCCGCGGCCTGACTCCGGACATAATCGTCACGATTGACCCTCAGTCATGCGTCACAGAACACTTCTCGGGGGTCTCAACACGCCAATCGCTGCTGGTTTGCTCATTAACATCCTTCGGGGGAATATTGACCCTTGCAGACACAGTCCCCTTCGTATCGCTCAACACGCATCCACTGTCTCAGCTGCTCGACGATATGTATCCTGGAATAATAGGCACAATCGATTCAAGAAGCGGCTCGGTTGCGGGAGACGCGATATCCCTCGCGTACTATGCCGGTATAAGGAGGCTTGCCCTCGCCGGGCTCGATTTCTCCTTCCCGCGCTATGAAACCTACAGCCGGGGCGGATCATACCAGAGACGCTACACCTCGATTTTTCAGAACAGGCTTAATCCGGCAGAGACTTCGAACGCCCGGTACATATTCAAATCGTCGGGCAGGTATCGAATAGACGGGGCGTTTACGCGCAAGTCCTTCGAGTCGTACCGTGACCGCACTGACAGCCTGCTTTCACAGCTTGACGGACTGAAGGCCGTTCACCTTTCTGATAAGGGGCTTCCGCTCAGGAACGCTCCGCGCGTGCTTCCCGATGAGTTCATAGCGGAATTAAATCCTGACTGCGGCGCCGACGCGGTAACACGCGGTTTTTTTAAAAAACCGGAAGACCCCGGTTTCACGATAGCCGCAGATGCAGTAAGGTCGGCGCTTTCAGGCCGAGGTGCCGCCGAAAGCGTCGCGGAAGCATCCACGCCATTATCCCCCCGCAGAAAAAAGGCGGAAGAACTCATAAAGCGCTTTCTGGAGGAGGCTGAGCGGTGAAAGTCGGTGTAACAGGCATCTACGCTTCCGGAAAGGGGACTGTTTGCTCCATGCTTGAAAAAAGAGGCGCCCGCGTCATCGACACAGACATAATCGCCAGAGAAATAGTGGAACCGGGAACAAAGGGGCTCGATCTCATAGAGGATACCTTCGGAAGCGGCTTTATTAAAGCTGACGGTTCTTTAGACAGAAGCCTTTTAGCTTCGAAAGTCTTCAAGGAAAGCGCATTGCTCGAAAAGCTTAACGCGATAACCCACCCCATCATACTTGAGGAGGTCCTGAAACGGACTTCGGCTGAAGGCGTAATTTACGCGGTGAATGTACCCCTTCTTTACGAAACAGGCTTTGACCTGTATATGGACTTTAACGTAGTAGTCATATCTGAAACCGGACAGGCGGTTACAAGAGGAATGGCACGCGACGGTATGACAGAAAAAGAGGCCCTCGCGCGGATAAAACATCAAATTCCGCTCAATGAAAAAATAGGACTCGCCGATTATGTAATTGATAATTCGTTTTCCATCGAAAACACAGAAAGGCAGGTCTCAGAACTATGGAACATTTTGAACCAAACAGGGCCCCGGTAAAAGAGAAAAGCGTATATCTTCTCCACCTGGACGCGCCCCGCATAATTATACTTTCTTCCGTAATAGTCGGGCTTGTTATTATAGCCTTTCTGATCGGAATGAACCGCAGCTCCGACGGCCCGAAAGCCGTTGCAGACGCCTCACAGAATAGCATGCTTTTCAGCCCGGAAAAAATTCCGGGAATAGATACATCCGCAATTCCGGCTCCTCCGCATACCGGAGAAGCTTCAGCTCTCTTTTCAGAAACACCGCCGGCATCGCCCCTTGACGGAGCTTCTGCTCAAGCGCTCATTGGAGATAACACAGCGGAGAAAGGCTCATCGAAAGGCGCAGATATCCTGACGGCTGACAACATCGAAACAATCATCCCGCCGTCACTTTCGAAAAACACACAGCCTTCAGAGAAAAAAACCGCTCAGGCTGAGAAGAAGGTCCAAATGAAAAAAGATACTTCACGGGCATCAGCAAAAAAATCGCGGAAGAAAGAGGACACAAAGGTTGTTGAGGTCAGCTCCCGAGTCAGCAAACCCGAAAAAACATCGTCAAAAGTCATTAGGAGCGGTTTTTCCGTACAGGTCGGGGCATTTGACACAAGAACTAAAGCCGAGAAGCAGCTTAAAGAACTCAAAGCAATGCACTTTGAGACATTTATCGACAAAGCAAATGTCAAAGGAAAGAGTTACTACAGAGTCAAAGTCGGGCCTGTTCCGACAAGGGATGAGGCAGTTGGACTGCTCAAAAACGTCCACAGACATCCTGAATATGCCTCAAGCTTCATGATAAAGGAATAGAAATAGAATAAGCAAACATCAAGCCGGCCCGTAAGGGCCGGTTTTTTAATATTTAATACAGGTTGTCTTTAACAAACATCTCCTCAAGCTCATCAGCCTTTGCCGCAACATAGGTAAGTGTCTTCATAAACCTGTGCGGATCACAGTCCAGTAGAAGAGTCGAATTTCTCAGAATAAGCGTATCATCAAGAAGCGCAATTGAGCCGTAATCAAGCGAAGTGTTGTGCTGTAGACAAAACTTGTAAAGCTCGCAAAGATCCTTCTTCAGCCTGCCGATTACCGAGTAGTAATTTATTATGCGGTCCCCCGACTCGTCCCTTGTCAGGGTTATGAGTATTTCCTGAGACCTGTCGCCTTCGAATTCGATATTAGTGGTATATCCGCCCTTTTCATCTTTGTGAAAACGTATTTTGAATTCATGCGCCACCGCGGAAATGAATCCGTCAAAAATCTCCATAGAGAACCTCTCATAAAATCAATTCACCCGTATGATACCACCTGAGACTCTTTTCAGTCAAGAATTATAATTCCTTTAATGCGTAACTCTCCGGGCTGAATTATTGCTCCAGTCCTCAAAAACTTATTGCAAACAGAACAGCGATGAAAGAAAATAAACTCATGTTGATACATGAGCCTGATAGAGTACGGCTTTTTTCTTCCGCTTACTGGGAACGGAAAAGGGAGAGAAACCGTGTATATACAAACGCAAGAGAACACATCCAGGTACTGGCCTCGGAAATCGGTGAACGTAATCCGGGAAATCCGGACAATCTTCAGCGTGCCGGGTCGTATATTTTCGACTGGCTCTCTCACGTCGGCCTGGAGCCGCGGCTTGAGCCCTATGAGGCCGGCGGTGTTGAGGTGTCCAACATTATTGCCGAGATTCCGGGCTTTGATATGCCTCAAGAGATTGTACTTATAGGCGCCCACTACGATACAGTTGAAGGCTCGCCGGGCGCCGATGATAATGCCAGCTCAATAGCCGGACTTCTCGAGATAGCAAGGATTCTTGCCCGATTCAGATTCAGAAAAACGCTGAGACTTGTTGCTTTTACACTCGAAGAGCCTCCCTTCTTTGGAACTGAGCTCATGGGGAGCGCCTTACACGCAAAAGGGTGCCGGGCAAGGAACGAAAACATTGAGCTTATGATATGTCTTGAAATGATAGGATATGCCGGCAGAAAATACCGCCAGACCATTCCCTTTGAGGACATCAGAAAGCATACCCCGCAATTTGGAAACTATCTTGGCGTTTTTTCACTTCCCTCATGCGAGTGGTACACTGAACTCTGGAAAACGATTTACAACCGGCACTCGGCAAGGAAGACCTTTAATGTTACAGGGCCTGCCTCTATTCCGGGCATGGACCTCTCGGATCACCGCTCCTTCATTGAAAGGGGCTATCCGGCAGTAATGCTCTCAGACTCAGGACACTACCGAAACAGTAACTATCACACAGATAAAGACACAGCGGACACTCTGAACTACAGCTTCCTGGCTGACAACATCTGCGGAATATCCCGCGCTCTCAGAGAGCTACTGAGCATAGGCCCGTTACAGGGACCGCAAATCACCCGCTGAAACCCATCCCAATACCAGTTATTTGACTTGTAATATTTATTTCGCGGGTCACAATGACACATTAAACGAAATATTCGGAGCTGATTATGAACATATTTGTAATAATCAATATTCTGGTTTTCTCAGGAATCGTCTTCCTTGTCTTCTTAAACTTTATTCAGGAGAGAAAATTCCACAGAGCGGGAATTGACACCAGGGGGAGCCTCCCGGTTAACAGGCTGCTTTTTGCAGCGGCAAAGATTGGAATGCTCGTGACCTGGATGGGGCTTTTATTTCAATCAGCGGGCAACAACCTCAGATTCGTTGAGCTGAATCTGTACACACAGCTCATCGCTCTGACCTTCGAGATAACCGGGGTGCTTTTCATCTTTTTCGCGTACATCAAGCTCGGAGAGGCCAACACGATGGGGCTTCCGCTGGCGGCCACGGTGCTTAAAAGCAGCGGCATCTTTTCCGTCAGCAGAAATCCACTCTACCTCGGTTTCCATCTGATCTCTGTATCGTCAGTTATTTTTACAGCTAATCCCGTAATCGCGGGGGCCGCTCTTCTGTCCTTTGTCGGACATCACCGTATCATCCTTGCGGAAGAGGCCTTTCTCGAAAACAGGTTTGGAGATGATTATACCAGATACAAGAAAAAAACGAGACGCTATTTTTAACTTTTTTGTCCGCCGGCATTATTCCGGCGGACATCAGAATGCGCTATTCCTCTACGAAATCAGCATTGCACCCATCGGTAAATGTGGCAACGTAGTTCTTTCCGCCTTCAAGGTTCGCGCTTTTTGAACAGGGTTCAATTTCACTGTAATCTCCCGCGGTCGCTGTATTGAATTCATACCATTCAACGCTGAAGGTGCCGGTTGTGTTCGTGTTAGGACCAAACTGAGCGCCCTGTAAAATGGGAATAGAGGACAACAACCCCCCTTCACCGACAAGGACAAACGGAACGCCTGAAATAGGAGTATTAACAGCGCTGACGATGGTTAACGTATCAGACGTCCCGTTATACAGTGTAATGGAAAATGTTTCATTGCCATTATCACCGTCACTGTCATCAGAACACCCAATCGCGATGAATAAACACAAGACTACATTCGCAAGAACACAAAAACCTTTCATTTAGATCCTCCAGAATTTATTAATCGTCCCTTTCGGGCTAAAACGCGTACTTCATCTCGAGAATTACCATATTTCTGATTACACCTATTCTGTCCGCTATAACAAATCCGAGAGTTGAGCTGACTTCATCCGTGTACTTATAGCCGAAGTTCATGTTTACAGTGTAGTCAATCTCATCCGTCTCCGGGCTTGAGCTCAGGAAATAACGCAGCGAGGCTTCAAGCAAGTCCCCGCTGAGAAAGCTCCTCTGAATCACCCCGGAAAGAAGCCATCTGTACTTAAAGCTCTGGTCAAATCCCTCAGCGATTGCCTCCTCATACATTCCCTCAGGCCTGCTGTAGTTTATTACCCTCATCTGCCCGGCGTAGAGGGCGAAGTAGGTGTCAAAGCCTATGTTAACCGACTCAATACCGGCAAGATACTGCATGCTTGAGTTTCTTTTGTAGATATTCTCTCCTCCATGATCGCCCGTAACCTTTAATATTCCTGATGCCTTGACGGAAAAATTGCCGCAGTCATAAGCCAGATCACCCGTCACCGACTTCACCCGGTCATATACAAGATCAACATTGAAGCCGCCCTCATCAAAATTCGGATAGACGTCTGTGTCGGGCAAATCATCATAGCCGTAC
Source organism: Spirochaetota bacterium (assembly GCA_963663865.1). Classification (GTDB taxonomy): domain Bacteria; phylum Spirochaetota; class UBA4802; order UBA4802; family UBA5550. The sequence goes on along the minus strand of OY760686.1, from coordinate 544,966 downwards.
ATGAAACCTCCTGCGAACCTGGCCCCTCCCGCTTCTCCGGAAATCCTCGCGGCATATTCGCCGTTTCCAAGGCTGTTATCAGGACGCACAATGTCAGGCTCCGCGTTATAGACCGCACCCTTGTTTGAAACCTCTTCCGGAGGAAGAATCGAAGGCTGAAAAACGGGTATCCAGACCAGGTCGGCCTTCAACCCAGCCGGCATTCTGAATGCAGCCTTAAGCGCAGTAACTCCAATTTTGTATTCCTCAAAAACGGTTGTCTTTATGTCATAGTCCCAGGGACAGACTATATCTGTCGGGGCCTCAATACCTTCTACCTCTCCCCATGTTACAAGCTGATGACCGGCCCTTAAACTTAACCAGTCGACTGGATAGAAATCAAGGTAGGTCTCAATCATTTTGAGATATGGCCTGACCTCCGCATCGTCGGGGCTTTCTTTGTTATAAGAATTATATTCCATGTTTACCGCAGAGTAGAAATGTGCCCTGTTCCCGGAGTTGCCTTCAAGCTGAAGCTGGAGAGCCGCACCCATGAGAGGGTCGCTGAAATCACTGTTGAACTCCCTGTCGCTTTTCAGGGCCGCGAAATTTGCCCTTGCCCATCCATGCAGATTGAAACCAGACGTGGACAAACTGCTGCCGCCTGCAGACGCGGAGCCTTTGTCAGCAAGCTCGGCTATATCAGCCGGCTCTGCTGCCAAGCGGATAGTGAGAAACATGGCTGTTGCAAAAATAAGCGCGATCCGTATCTTCATGATATCACCACCACCGCCTCGTCATATACTCTTCAGTGAAGATATCGCTTCTCAGGCCGGACTTGTTCCCGTGTTTCACATTACGCATTCTCATTTCCGTAAACGAACCTGTCTGGACATTCTTCATTGTAAGCCCCGTTGTGTAGAAAACGGTTTCACCCCGCTGGTTCTTCTCCTTCAGAAACGAGTCAAGCAGGAGTTCCTTGTAACGTCGCATATTCACGTCATAGTAATCAACCTTAAGCGTGAGAAGCGACCTGTCGTCTGCCGGGTAGTAATAAAAGACCTTTTTCCCGTACCCCGATTCGTTTTTTAAGGCTTCGGTTTTCGGAACAGCTTCGACGGCCGTGCAATCAAACTCCCTGCCCTTGAACATCACCCTGCTGTTTCCGATATACCTGTAATCAGATATGTTGATATCCGGAAATCCCATATCATCGTTTGAGAAGTCGCTTCCGAAAAAGCTCATCTTCTTTGTGTCCCCGGCAACCTTCTTGGCCTTCCTGAGTCCGCGAAGATATATATACTTGTCATCAGCGCGGTTTTTATAGTTAAAGGCAAGATAGCTGTTACCTCTGTCGGCCGCCGGCTCCATGACATAGGAAATTGAGCATTCCTTTTCCCGGGACGTTCCCATGTTTGCCGTGTACTGTCCGATAATCATCTTTTTGCTGAAGCTGAGAACTCCGCTGCTGCTGTAAATATTCAAAACCAGTTCAGCCTTGGCCTTTTCGAACTTGGGCTGGGAATCCACCTGAGAAGCGAGCCTGAGTCCCTTCGCTTCAGGAGTCTCAGCTAAAAGTGTATGTGCCGGCAAAAACGCGATCAGAAGCAGTACTGAAAACCTTGGATTCATAGTTCCTCCCTGGATTATAATTACCTCATCTCTTTGCTGTTGACTCCCTCGCTCATGATTTCACCGCTCCGCGCCCTGGTCACGAAAGAAGGCTTCATCCAGATTATCATGGCCGGCAGCACAGTAATCGCCGCGGTCGAACTGATGAGCATAGCGAGTGATATCATCAAACCGGAAACGGAAAGCATTTTGAACTCGGAAAAAGCCATCACTGAGAAGCCTCCTGCCATTGAGAGGGCGTTTGTCATTATCGAGCGCCCGATAGTCCTGACAGTGGTCAAATACGCATCGCCCGCAGGCCTTGAATTCGAGATGTGCTCATATTTGAACCTGTCAATAAAGTGAATGGTATAGTCGATGCCGGTGCCGACCGCTATTGAAGCGATAATGACGGTGCTGTAATTTATAGGAAATTCAAGCCAGCCCATCAATCCCATGTTCACAGCGAGTGTTATTCCGATAGGGATTATCGAGAAAAGCCCGCCCGCAAAAGACATGAAAATAAACACGCAACAGAGGAATACAATTGCCATGGTAATCAGTACTGACTGAAACTGCTGATCAAAGAGCAGCCTGTTCATTGTCATGTTTATTGCCGGCAGTCCGGAAAGAACAGCCTTCTCTACATAGGGATCATCAAAAGGGAAAAGATTGCCTGCAAGCCTGTAGAACTCCCGGCTGAAAGAACTTAAAAACCCGGCCCTGTCGCTCCTGACATAGACCATGTATTGAATCATGCTCCCGTCCCCGGAAACTAGGCTTCCGTAAGTGTCCGGCTGAGAACCTCTCAGCTGGCTGAGACAAACCGCAGCGGCCTGCCTGTCTGTCAGAGTCTCATCCGCCAGATTGTCATTCCTGACATCGGGAATTTTATCGTAGTCCGGATTATCATCGTGGTAAAAAACACGGTAAATCATCTTCACAAGATCGCTTATGCTGAGGATTTTTCCGACGGGCTTAACCTTCGTCCCGTCGATATCCGCTGCCGGAGTCTCAAGCGCCTTCAGCTCGGAAGTCAGCCGATCCAGCTTTCTGAGCACCTCAGGCTGTGTTATTCCGGCGGTCATATAATCCGACAGCCTGAAAAACTCCCGCCTGAAGGCCTTACCCACCGGGCTTTCTGAGGTCTTTCTTATCTCCCTGACAAATCCGGCCGTATCAGCCCCTACCGCCTCTTTGCCTATTCTCTTCTCAATATCAAGTAAACCCGAATCAACAGCGACCCCCGTACTATTGTCATAAGAGGCGTTTTCCGCAAGATCAGAGATGTCAGCTATTCCCTTTATCGCCGTAACCCTCTTTTCAGCACTGTCCATCGAAGCCGGGGAATACCCCTCGTTCAGAATATCTCTCATAATACCAATTCGCCTCTCCAGCTCATCCTGAAACTCCAGAAGGTCGACCTTCATCCCGCTGATTCCGGACGCGAAATAGTTATAGAGCTCACGCTGATTTGAACTTATCCTTCCGTTGGCGAGCTTTTCAAAAGCTCCGTGATATCCGTCTATCAGGGAGGCGAGCCTCCTCCTCGAATCAGACGACTTGAGGCAGACCCTATCCCTGAGGCTGAAAACAGCGCTTATTTCCCCTGTTCCCGTAAGATGTTTGTCGATAAAGCTGCTCGAAACACGGATTGGATTATCTTCCTTAAAGAAATACGTCACACTGCTTTCGGTGCGAAGAGCGAAGATGCCTGGGACAGCAGCCAGACTCAGCACAATGCCCGCGAAAAATACCCCTCCGGGGTGTTTTATCGTAAAACCCGCCGCGCGCTCCATCCACCTGGTTACAAGGTCTTCATTGTCCTTTAGCTGAACTGGCGGTAGAGGCATGATGGAGAGAAGGGCTGGAACAAACGTGTAAGTAAGAAAAAGGTTTACTGCAACTCCGGCCGCGGTTAGAATTCCGAGGTTACGCACATCTATAACACCGGCAGAAGCGATTATGGACAAAAAAGCGCTAATAGTTGTAACAGCCGAAAGGTTAAGGGGGATATTGACCTTTTGATATGCCGCAAAAACAGCATCGTCCTTACGGGGCTTTCCGGCACGGGCTTCATCGTAGTACCTCGAAAGGAAGTGTATTACATAGGCGCTTCCCACGGCGATGAGAATCGTAGGCAGCGCTATCGTCCCGGAGGATATCTTGATGCCCAGACTCAGCATGGCCCCGAATATCCAGACAGCTGAAATAAGCACCGTCGACAGCGGCAGCAGGACACCGCGTTTTGACCTGAAGCTCAAATATAGCACCAGAATAATTATGATTGATGTCAGCCCCAGAAACAGCGACATATCATTAAGTACAAACCTTTCAATCAGGGCCTCAGCAGCAAGACGCCCGGCGACATAGACCTTGACGCCATCCGGCCTGCCCTCATCAGCAAGAGCAATAAGGCTGTCATATAAAACGCCGGTATCGGTGATGTCCTTTATGCTGTAAACAGACGCTTCAAGGCGCTCAAGACCGGCTCGATCCATCCTTGAAACAACAAACTCGTACAACCTGTCAACCGCGTCATCATAGGATATATTGACATTGTCGTTTCTGTAAGCCTCATCATTCTCAAGAAGCGAAAGCATCCTCTCAATAAACAGGCTGCCTTCAGCCCCGCCTGCCGCCTCTTCGAAGCCCCTGCCGGCTCCGAGGTCAGCAAAAAGCTCTCTGAAAAAAACCGACAGCGCTTCATAGTTTGAAGAGGCTTTTGCGTTGAAATCAATACCTTTTTTTCCTGTTAAATGCGGCATCCCCCTGCTTTCAAAACTGTCTTTCAGGAACAGCGGGTCAATTAGTGTGAATATTTCACGCCTTATAACTCTTAGCTTTCCGTCGGTTTTGCTCTCGACCGGTACCATTACCGCACAGGCGCTGCTGTCAGGTGAAACAAGCGTTCCTGAATATATAGCGCTTTCAAGTATCAATGATTTCAGTTCAGGAATAATCTTTTTGAGAGATTCATCTTCAGGTGGCAGCAAAGCCTCGCTTTTTCTGACTATGCCGGCAGCCCTCTCGGCTCTTTCCGTAAGCGTCCCGGTTACTACGGTACCTGTCCCCCTGTCAACTGTTACGTCATCGGCATTGACATAGCTGAGAATCCCGCCCGGGTCAATTGCCGCCGGTATGCTGATGTCAATGTACTTGCCGTCAGCTGAATTGAACACTTTTTTATCAAGCTTTAGATTCTGCAAACGCCCAACAAGCCCTTCAACGTAACGGAGGACCGGAACGCTGAAAACACCACTCTTCCTCTCTTCAACTCCGATGAGGATGTAATCTCTCGTTTTGAACTTTCTTGATGTTATGTTGTGAAACTTCACCACATCAAGATTTCTTGAAAAACTTTTGGCTGGATTAGTCTCAATGCTAAAGTTCAGGTATGCACCTGCGCCGAAAAGCACAGTGAGAAGCGCTATGAGAGACAGCGTTTTTACGGGATATTTTACTGCAAGTCTGACCAGAACCTTCATATATCCTACTCCCTGAAGATAATAGGGAAATACGTCCGATCAAATAGCGGCGAAACAGCCGAAACCACACCGGGAACGGGAAGTCCTCGGCTTTAACACTAAATACTGTTACAGCTACTTCTTACAGCTTATTTTTATTAAGTCAATAATTATACTTAAAATTGAGAGGGTAAATACAAAATAAAGCAGCGTCGTCACGTTTGATCCGAAAAAAGAACGCTGCTTTTTTGTTAATCTGAGCTCTTAACGGCAGATTTTTGATGAGAACTTAATCAGCACTGAAACATTTAGCCCGCCATTTCTGAAGGCTATAATCCTGTCAAACGGCAGATCAAGCTTCCCCGATTGCACCTCTTCCGGAACTATCAGTGCGAAACCGCAGAGATCGAAGCAGCTTTTTATCTTCGCGCTGATACTCCGGTAAAACCCTGCAATATCGCCGGTCTTAATCCTTCCACCGTATGGCGGATTTATGACAAGCAGCGTGTCAGGACTGTTCAGTCCGGGCCTGGTTTCAAAAAAATCAGACACAGTAATTTCAACAGGCAGGCCGAGCCTTTTCGTATTTTCAGAGGCCGTTTTAACCGCATCAGGGTCAATGTCCGACATATGAATTTTATAGCTTTTTCTTTCTTCAGGTACAGAGGCCAGCCCCTTTTTAAGGTGATTAAACGCGGCAGGCCGGAAGGCCGGCCATGACTCAAACGCGAACGGCCTGCGCAACCCGGCCGGCTGCGCGGAGAGTAACCCCGCGGCTTCAATGCCGAATGTTCCTGTTCCGCACATAGGGTCAAGAACAGCGCTGTATTCCCCACATCGCGCTTCAAGAAGAATCAGGGAGGCGAGCGTCTCCCGCAGCGGGGCCCTCCCGGTATTGAGCTTTATCCCCCTCCTGTAGAGAGGCTCACCGCTTGAGTCAATGCTGATGGTGCACTCATCACTGTTCATGCGAATATATACGGTTTGATCGGGTGTGTGATTTTCGTAAAATGCGGCAAACTCCTCTCTGTCCCTCATCGCGGAAAGCACTGTCTCTTCAACCAGGCCGGTATGAATGAGAGCTGACTTTCTGCATTTAACCGAAAATGACGGCCTTCCCGACAGGTAGAGTTCCCACGGAATGGAAGACGACTTCTCGTACAGGGACTGGGCATTCGGCGCCCTGAAGGCCTTTATCCTCATCAAAATCCTTGAAGCGCCCCTCGAACAGAGATTTGCAGTATAGCAGCCTGCAAGTTGCGATTTGAAAAGAACACCGCCTTCATCAATTCCTGTGACCTTGAGGCCAAGAGAAACAAGCTCTTCTGAAAGCGTTTTTTCAAAGCCGGGCTGCACAACGGCGAAAAATTCGTGCTCCGGTGAAATGACGTGCCGCTTTACGCGGCGTTCAAGCGCCCTACTGACACGGGCCGAGGACTCCAGGCTTTCATCCCGCATAGAGTTTGCCGGTAACCGGGCTTTTCTTCACATATCTCTGATATAAATACTTCAGATAAAGCGGTACCATGATTCCCGCCGGAATATACAGAAGCCAGGTCTTCTTATCTTCAAACACAAACCAGTTGTTGGCAAGGTTCTCCTTTGTTATCAGGCCAAGGGCGTATAGAACAGCGTTTATCAGGAAAAATACGGTAAAGTGCCAGATTAAAATCGTCAGCGTAGATTTCCCTATTGTGAGGAGTATGGAAGAATCACTGATAAACCTGGCAGCATAGTACGAAAGCTGATACACAATGATGACAATTATTAATGTTGTGATAACAGGAACAGCGACGTTTTCATTAGCAATATTTCCGAGTACTATGTTGTAATTCACGTTTCCAAAATTGATGCTGAGCACATCGACAGAAGCAAAGCATACAAGCAGTGTCCATGGAGACCTCAGCAGCCAGCCGATCCTCTCCTCCTCGCGTTTGACGATATAACCCGCCAGATAGAAGAGAAGCGCGAATGAGGTCCTTACACCGGTCAGTCTGAAGTCTGTATAGTTCACGAGGCCTTTCTTCATCAGAAACAGTGTCACCGGAATAAGGACAATAAAAACGGCGTAGACCAAGCGTTTGTCGTCGCTGAAGAATATAAGCTGAAACACCAGATGCACAATATACAGCTGCAGAATAAACCAAGCAGCGAGGTAAAGGTGGTAGTGGTGCCCATCCTGCAGAGGAATAACAAAGAAGTTTCTTATAGTATCAAGGGTTTCGGCGCCAGACCCGAATGCGGGGACCTGATAGCCCATTTTAAGACCGGCAAGGGCAAGCAAAAAGGTGATAACTCCGAAAAGGAGGTTATAAGCGTAATACTTAAAAAGCTGAGATTTAGTTTTTCTATAAATAAAACTCAGCTTATCCTTAACTCCATTCTTAATGGTAGCAAGATATCCTGAGATAAAAAAGAAAAGCGCCATGTGAAATGTATAGGCCGGATAGAACAAATTCTCAGGCTGATAGCGGTGTCCCATTACAACCATAATAATTCCAAACCCGAGCATTATATCAATATGTTTATTGCGCACCTTAACCCCCCGGAAACAGTCACATAATCGGAAAACACTGCGTTCAGCTCACGCCGCATACGCGTTTTTTTAATTTTACGAATGCCGCCGCTGCTACGGCAGGGACAGCAACCGCAGAAACTACATAGATAAGCCATGTCTTGTGTATAGCATGGGAAACCCCTCCCTTCAGGAGCTCCTCTGCCTGCATCAAACCGAACGCAACCAAAATCAAATTGATTACAAAGAACACCGTGGGATGCCAGATGAGCACCTGTTCGAAGTGCTCTCCCAGCTTAAGAATCAGGCTGTTTTCCCTGACAACAGCAGCGATGTAATGAGATAGCTGGTAGACCATCACCACTATCAAAAAGGTGGACAGAAAGACGGCCCCGTAGCTGCTGTTCGGAATAACGCCCTGTTTTATAAAATAATGCGTCTCTCCAAAAAATGCCTGAATAACATTTATGAGAATAAAGCTGCAGACAATCGCAACAGGAGAAATAAGTCTTTGCCTGATATCGTCAGGAAGACTCGCAATAATGTATCCGGCGAGATAGAACATAAAAGCGAAGGAAGTACGTATCAAAACAAGATCAGCTCCCGCAGGTTTTTTGGGAGCTCCATCGGCCTGTACCAGAGCGAAGATAACCGAAAAAAGCAGAAGACCTCCAAGATATGGAAGCTTGTCAGAAAAACGCAGCAAGAGAAAAAGAAACTGCACAATAAACAATTGAATAAAAAGCCAAGCTGTAGCGAAAAGGGGATACTGGTCACCGGCCAGAAAAGGATCAGTAAAAAAGTTTCCTATTGAATCCAGGGTTTCTGACATTGAACCGAATGCGGGAGCCGGATTTCCTGAACCGATACCAGCGCTTACAACAATTATTGTCAGGACGGCAAATATCAGATTGTTAAGATAGAAACCACCCAGCCTTTTTTTCAGCAATGAAGCCAATTCACCGACTATAGATATACTTCTTTCAGAAAGCCCTCTCCCACAACCTATAACGAAGAAAAAAAGAGCGGCGTGGAAATTCAAGGCATGATAAAATAAAAACTTTGGCTGATAACTTCCAGCCATAACAAAAAACAGAGCGCATATTGCTGACATTATGAGAATCTGTCTATCTTTCACGCATTCCCCCGCAAGCCAGTTTAAATCCAGAAATCAGAGTACAATACCGGATAATATTTTGGTCAAATGATTTTTTATTTTGAAGAGATAGATTTATTAACATGGCGATATCCCTGTTACCCGCCTAAAGGCAAACAAGCATGACGGCCGCAAAAAAAAAGAGGGCGCCGTAAGGACGCCCACTTTTATTAACATCATATTCTGTTATTGATGTAATTACCAGCCCTGAATTCCAGTGCCTCTAACTACAGGGATGCTTGCCTCATCCTCAAAGAGATCCTCTTTGGCTTCTTCAACAACAGTGTTGTTTGCCGGAAGTCCATATGGAAGCTTTGATGAAAATGAGAAGTCATCTTCGCCGAGAAGAGCACCGAGAAGGTTCTCATCATTAATACCAAAGTCAACAACCATGGCGTCAATGCTGTCAAATTCTGTTCTGTACTCAAAAGGTCTTACGCCGAATACACAGGCTACGATCTTCAGATTGCTGTTTGCGACAAATCCGGCATCGTCGTAATCACCATCTCCATTTGTATCGCAGTCAATCGGATTCATCGCATCTGTGTCCCAGTAAGTTCCATTGGTTCCTTCTTGAGGGGCCGACTCAGCAGCTCCACCTGTATCGCGTGCCGCAATTGCCCTCTGAAGCTTTTTGATGCCATCCCATGCCTGATGGCGTACCTGATATGGATTGTGATTTCCATTGCTGGCAGCCATATTGCTGTTATTATCCAGATATGGCTCACCGCGGGTATTGTCTTCACTGCCCGGATCGGCATCAGGGTAATATGTTTTAATTACATCAAGAAACCCGATAGGAACTCCGCCTCCAAGAAAGCCGGAACCTACAGCTCCATATCTTTCAGGATCTCCTTCCTGTATCGTATATTGTGACTGCATTCCGAAATATTCTCCCTTACGAGCTGCGATCCTGATAATCGCTATATCTGCGTCTTCAAGAGAACTTGTTACGGTGACATCCGTAAAGTAACTGAGAACTGAGTCATCAACACCATCAAAGTAAACCTTTTTCCCGCTTGCAACAGGAAGGGTGCTGTCTTCGTTTTTCACGAGTACCATAGCCTTCTTCGTAACCTCAGCGATTTTGTCTTCAAGGCCCTGGAAGAATGCATCAACATTATCCTCATCCACATATGGATTCTCAAACGCGCCGACTTTAAATGTTACTTCTACACATTTCTTGGCCGCGTTGTCATATTGTTCCTGAGTAATAAAACCGTCAGCAAGGGCTTTAAGCCACTCGTCGTAGCCGCCCATACCAATCTGGTGACCGCCGCAGTCAGCGTATGACTTGACAACATCGTTAGTTGTGACATCTGTCGGGAAACCGTAGCAAGAACCACCAACAGCGAAATAAGCAGCACCTGCATAGTTTCCAGTAACAGCTCCCCAGTCAGAGGTAACCATTCCATCCCATCCAAGGTCTTCTCTGAGAATATCAATCATGATCTCTTCAACATGGTGAGAGGTTTTCAGCTCTTCAACCGCTGTTCCCTTGTACACTGCGTTATGGAAAATGCTGTAGCAAGGCATAAGGCAGGCAGGATTGGCTTCGAGAGCTGTGGCAAATGCCCCTACATGCGCTTCGAAGTTGTTTCCGGCATTAGCCGCATACCTTCCCGGCCATGTATGGCTGTCCATACCGTCCTCGTTTGCTCCGCCTCCGGGAAAGTGCTTAATTGTGGCTGCGACAGTAATAACTCCAGTTCCATCATCGCTGCCCTGCAGTCCCTGGATGTAAGCCTTAACGTTGTTACCTACTATTTCCGGGTCAGAGCCCATTGTGTCATAGACACGAGCCCATCTCGGTTCGCCAATAACGTCGCACATTGGCCCAAGAAGCATGTTGATTCCATGAGCCTTGTAAGCCTGAGCATGGTAACCAGCTACTTCTTTTACGTAATCCGGATCGTTTATTGCTCCCAATCCGAGATTGTAACACCAGCGGCCTACCACCTTGTGGTTGTTTTTAGCTTCATAACCGGAGACATCCTGATTGATTCCCCATCCTGTAGCCGGGTCAACACAGAGCATCATAGGAACCCCGAAATCAGCGGCTTCACAGAGTTTCTGAATATTATTATGATATTGCGTCTGCAGATTGTGGGTATAATCGGTATTTTCACCAGCAAGAGAAAATCTCAGCTGCCAGTTGTCGATATAGCCTTTAACAGTCTCGCTGACTTCCGCATTGGCCGTAGGGGCCCCGACATTTTTGTTCATCCAGAAAGTCTCATAGAGGAAAGCGCCTTTTTGATCATTTGAAAGCTGGGAGATAAGATCATCAGCCCTGTCGCTTACGCTGAGTCTCCAGTCTTCATACTTGTCAAGGGCACCGTCGCCGTCAGAGTCCTTGAAAGTGTAAGTAACAGGGTTCCCCTGCGCATCAGTAACTTCTACTGAAAGGGTTGTCTTTTCAACACCATCACCAATGACTATCTTCGGCTGAGAGTAGACACCGTCAACACAGTAAATGCTCTCGCCCGTTTCACATGCAGTCCCATCATCGAACGGCCCCGGCGTTGGTGTTGGGTCATCTTTGTCATCATCCCCGCAGGCTGTGAACGTCAGGGCGCACACGGCAAGCATGAGAATAAGATACGAAAGAATTTTTTTCATAAAAAATCCTCCTCCTATAATTTTATGTTTTTTATAATAATAAGAGGTAATTATCAAATTACCTTCTTATATTATTCATTATGTTTGATTTTTAAATCGGCATTCCTCCTCATTTATTTTTTTATTAGCAAAATCTTTATTGAAAAGTCCTTGTTTTTAGCATCCGGATACAACGCCCCGGTGAATCATAAACAGAACCCTGGCTGATCACGCCTAACCGGGAATGGCATTCTTTAAAGCGATTCTATATGAAAGTCAAGTTTTAAATAATTTTTTATGGAAATAAGACCATCCTTATCATTGCCTGGAATACACAACTCTGCCACCGCAGATAGTGTACTCCACCGAGCCATTAAGCCTCATTCCCATAAAGGGCGTATTCTTGCAATGAGAGAGTATAAAATCCTCATCAATAAGGACTTCCTTCTCTGGATCAATTACGGTCACATCAGCCGGGCTGCCTTCTGAAAGAGTGCCGGCATTGAGCCTGAGTATGCGTGCCGGGTTTATCGTCACCTTCTCGAAAGCCTGCAAATAGGAAAACCTGTTCTGTTTGACAAGAACGGTTATAATCAGGGGTACCGCCGTCTCAAGCCCGATAATGCCGAACGGAGCATACTCCATCTCCTGCATCTTCTCATTTCCGGAGTGAGGCGCGTGGTCTGTCGCTATGACCTCGATAAGGCCCTCCCTGAGCGCCTCAATCATCGCGCGCCTGTCCTCGTCCGTACGAAGCGGGGGCTTCATCTTGGCCATTGACATATGCTCCGCAACTGCATCATCCGTAAGGGAAAAGTAATGAGGCGCCGTTTCAGCTGTAACGCGTATTCCATGATTTCTGGCCAGCCTTATTATCTCGGCCGATCCCGCGGATGAAACATGACACACATGAAGCCTTCCCTGTGTAAGCCTCGTCAGAAGAACGTCTCTTGCTATCATGACCTCTTCCGACTCACGGGGTATTCCGCACAGTCCGAGAAGGATTGAATTCACGCCTTCATTCATGAGCCCGCCGCCGGTCAGTTCAAGATCCTCTGAATGAGTCAGCAGCGGCACATCGAACATCCTCGAATACTCAAGCGCGCGCCTCATAACCACAGAGCTTTTTACTGGAAGTCCGTCATCAGTAAAGGCAACAGCTCCGGCATTTATGAGCTCGCCCATCTCCGAAAGAAGCACGCCGTCGTTTCTGGTGATCTTCGCCGCGGGGTAAACGTTAATCGGGCCCTTTTCCGCCTCAAGCTTTATAAACCTCACAAGGGCCTGGTTGTCAATCGGAGGGTCAGTATTGGGCATTGTGCATACTGATGTATATCCGCTCTTGGCTGCCACCTTCGAACCGCCGATTATCGTTTCAACGTCTTCGCGTCCCGGCTCTCGAAAGTGAACGTGCATATCGATAAGCCCGGGAGTAACGATGCAGCCCGAGGCGTCAATCACCTCGGCGCCTCCCTCTTCAATCGGATCCGCCGTTCTCCTGGCTATGACACCGTCTTCAAGCAGAAGGTTCTGGGGCGAATCGGTTCCCGACTCAGGGTCGATAAGCCTTCCGTTTTTTATTACTATTTTCATTGCGCCTCTTTCATGTCTTCAAGCGGGGCCGCTCCGGCCAGCAGGTAGAAAATGGCCATTCTAACGGCAACTCCGTTGGTTACCTGTTCATTCATTATCAGGTTCGGGCTGTCAAAGACCTCATTACTCATCTCAACACCGCGGTTCGCCGGCCCCGGGTGCATAACAATAATATCCGTCTTGCACCGGCCCAGCCTCGCGCCTGTCAGGGCAAACTGCCGGTTGTATTCACGTATTGAAGGAAAAAACGCTCCCGACTGTCTCTCCCGCTGTATTCTAAGCATGTTTATGACATCAAGCTCAGGAAGAATCTCATCAAGGTTGTAACAGATATCGACGCCGTAGCTCTTGAACTCATCGGGCACGAGAGTCGGAGGGCCGCAGAGAACAACGCTGGCCCCCAGGCGCTTGAAAGCCTCAATGTCCGAACGGGCCACCCTGCTGTGCAGGATATCCCCCACGATACCGATTCTGAGGCCCTCGAGAGAACCGCGCCTCTCCATAATCGAATATGTGTCAAGCAGCGCCTGCGTCGGATGAGCGTGGTTGCCGTCCCCCGCGTTAATAACCGAGGCTTTGATATTCTTCGATAAAAAATGAGGCGCGAGCGATGCCCCGTGCCTCATAACGATATAGTCGGCTTTCATTGCCTCAAGTGTGTGCACGGTATCAATGAGCGATTCGCCCTTGGCGACACTCGACGTAGATACGGCGACATTGATAACATCGGCTGAAAGCCTCTTGGCCGCCAGATCAAAGCTCAGCCTCGTTCTCGTGGAGTTCTCGTAGAAAAGCGTGCAAACGGTCTTTCCCCTGAGAACGGGCACGCTCTTAACTGAACGGGTAAATATTTCCTTAAAGTACTTTGCGGAATTGCATATCAGCATGATTTCTTCAGTCGTGAGCGACTGTATGTCAAGCAGGTCTTTACGCTTTAGTGAGTTCATATTAAAACTGATTATCACCTGTAGCGGGAATTCTGTCAAACTAAAATGCTGATTATCCTGAAATTAATTTCTTGCAGAATACCCCATGTTTTAAAAGACTGATGCGGGGGAAAAAATGTACATTGATTCACACACACACTTCGATTTAATGTCAGAAAACAGCTCTGACTCTCTGACTGATATAATTTCAGAGATGAAGCATGCCGGCGTCACGGCCGCGGTTCAGATATCCACTGGGACTTCCAATCTTGAATACTCGCGTTCGATCGCCCTTGCTCATCGCTCCGAAGGAATACTGTTCAGCGCGGGAATACATCCTTCTCATTCGGGGGGGGATAATGACCTTCCGGAACTTGACCGCTTTGTCTCGGAAACATTGTCCGGACATGCCGCAGAGCTTATCTTCGGAATAGGCGAGTGCGGTCTTGATTATCACTACGACGACGGGCCGGACCGCAATATTCAGCTGAAATACTTTGAGTTTCAGATCGACCTGGCAAACCGCCGCAATCTGCCGCTCATTGTACACTCACGGGATGCCTGGGATGACACTGCGGCCGTGCTGAGGTCTCTATCCTCAGGCAGAGGCATAATGCACTGTTTTCCGGGAGGCAAAAAAGCCGCCCGGGAGGCCCTCGATATGGGATTTTACATCTCATTCGCGGGAAATGCTACCTTTAAAAAGGCGCTTGAGATACACGAGGCAGCACAGTACGTCCCGACAGACCGCATCCTCGCAGAAACGGACGCTCCATACCTGTCACCGGTGCCGCTCAGAGGAAAGCCAAACAGGCCTTCACACGTGATTCATACCTATGAATACCTGGCGAAACTGAGAAAGCAGCCCCTTGAGGAGCTGGCCGAACAGATTCAGAATAACTTCAGCGCTTTAAGGAGACCCTCAAAATGAGCACAGTACTTGACTCCGACTATCTTATTATCGGCAGCGGAATCGCCGGCCTTTCGTTCGCTATAAGGGCGGCGGAAACAGGCACGGTAAACATCGTAACTAAAAAGAAGGAGTCGGAATCAAGCACAAACCGGGCCCAGGGCGGAATAGCTTCAGTCCTGGACCCGTCCGATTCATTTGACAATCACATTCAGGATACCCTTAAGGCGGGAGCCTATCTCAATGATATTAAGTCGGTTGAGCTCCTCGTCCATGAGGGCCCTTCCGCGATAGCGGAACTTCTTGACTGGGGCGCCCGTTTCAGCATGGAATACAATGCCCGCGGCGAGAAGGTCCTCTCCCTCGGCAAGGAAGGCGGCCACTCACACAACCGCATAGTACACTCTGCAGACCTTACAGGCCAAACAGTCGAAAAGGCCCTGCTCGCGCGCATAGCATCAATGCCGAACGTAAAAATCCACGAGGATCACACGGCAATAGACCTGCTGACCGAACATCAGCTCGGCACAGAGCCCGAAGACGGCTGCCCCACCTGCTACGGCGCCTACATCCTTAACAACAGCAGCGGCGAAGTCATCACATTCAGGGCGAAGGTAACACTCCTCGCGAGCGGCGGCGTAGGCCAGGTCTATCTTCACACGACAAATCCCGAAATCGCGACTGGCGACGGCATCGCGATGGCCTATCTATCGGGAGCTGCCATCGCCGATATGGAGTTTATACAGTTTCACCCGACATCGTTCTATTCCAAGAAGGATGTCGACGGACCGGCCTTTCTCATAAGCGAGGCAGTGCGGGGCGAAGGAGCTGTGCTTCTCAACTCGCGAGGCAAGCGCTTCATGGAGGGCATTCACCCCCTCGCCGACCTCGCTCCGCGCGATGTTGTTGCACGTGCCATTGACCGGGAGCTTAAGGCAAGCGGCGAAGAGAGCGTTTTCCTCGACATTACTCACCGTGACAGGGAGTACCTTCAGAACCGCTTCCCTCAGATATTTGTCCACTGCCTCGACGAGGGAATCGACATGTCGCGTGACCCGATCCCGGTAGTGCCGGCTGCACACTACCTCTGCGGCGGTGTTGTCACAGACCTCAACGGCCGGACAGCGATAAAGCGACTTTACGCGGCAGGCGAATCGGCCTGCACCGGCGTACACGGAGCCAACAGGCTCGCGAGCAACTCCCTGCTTGAGGCGGTTGTCTTTTCAAACAGGGCCTTTGTCGATGCCGCCGAAATCGTAAAGAGCATATCAGGCTCCAGAGCGCCGGAATTCCCATCGTGGGACAAGGAGGGTACATTCGACCTCGATGAGTGGATTCTTGTTCAGCACAATATGGAACACATCAAGCGGCTGATGTGGGACTTTGTCGGCATAGTCCGCTGCGACACGCGCCTTGAAATGGCAGCGAGACGGATGCGCATCCTGACAGATGAGATTCACGAGGTTTACAGGAAGAGCACCCTTTCTTCACGAATGATTGAGCTAAGAAACCTCGCGACTATAGCGGAGCTTATTATTACCGGGGCCATGGCCAGATCCGACAGCATCGGCCTTCACTACAACACCGACCATCCGGAGTCATCGGCTGAACCGGTAAACGTTATTCTGCGAAACGGCCTCCTCCCGGAGCTTCGGAGGCTCGACCACCGTGCTTAACAGAGGCATACAGCTCCGTGTACCGGAGATTGCCGAGCTCAAGCTCATATACGAAGCCGGAAACTCCGACGACTGGGAAGTCATTATCCCCCCCTGGAGATGGACCCCCGGGATACTCGCGGACCTGTGGATCGAAAATGACGGCATTGTCATCGGAGCATTCCGAAAAAAAAAGCTGCTGGGCTTAGCCGGGGCGAGGATTGAAGGCCGGACGGCCGAGATTGTAACTATGGGCGTTATTACGCCGCTTAAGGGCAGCGGTCTCACAGAGCTTCTTGCCTCAAGAATCATAAAAGAAGCTGGCAAGGCAGGAGCCCATACGCTGTTTTTTCTTGCAGACAACGAAGACCTTCGTGAGCCGGCAACTCTCGAAAAAATAGGCTTTACAATCCGGAAGACCAGGGCTGAAATGTGTCTCAAAATCTGAGCCGGAAGCTTCCGGCAGATGGATACTGGAGGGCGCCTTGAAAAACACAAAATCACCGGAATCACTAATCTCCACGACAGCAAGGGAAGTCCCTCCTTCCGCGATAAGGGAGTTCTTCGATATTGTCTACAGCATGCCTGACTGCATTTCACTCGGCGTCGGGGAACCTGACTTCAACACTCCCTGGCGCATTTCAGACAGCGGGATATACTCCATCAAGGACGGAAACACTCACTACACCTCAAACAAGGGGCTCCTTGAGCTTAGAAAGCTCATCACTTCCGGCTTTGAATCGCGCTTTGGCATCGGTTACAGCCCCGAAGATGAGATAATTATAACACTCGGTGTAAGCCAGGCACTTGACCTCGCGCTCAGAAGCATCATAAACCCCGGTGACGAGATAATCATAGTCGAGCCCTGCTACGTCTCATATAAGGCAAACATCTCTATACTTCACGGAGTACCGGTCGCTGTTCAGGCCGATCCGTCTGACGGCTTTCGAATCGACCCGGAAAAGATACGGGCTGCTGTAACCAAAAAGACAAAGGCCATACTATTAAACTACCCTTCAAATCCCACTGGGGCATCGCTTGACAGGCATGCGCTCGAAAAAATCTCCGCTGTTGCCGTCGAGAACAATCTGCTTGTTCTCTCAGACGAGATCTATTCCGCTATTACCTATGAGAACGAACACCTGTCAATCGCGGCCCTGCCCGGCATGAAGGAGCGGACAGTGTACCTGAACGGCTTTTCAAAATCTCATGCTATGACTGGTTGGCGGTTAGGCTATGTTATGGCTCCTGACTATCTTATTGCTCCGATGCTCAAGATACATCAATACACCGCGCTCTGCGCTCCGACAATGGCCCAGTACGCGGCGATTGAGGCCATTGAGAAAGGAGAGAAGGACGTAAGGTCGATGAAGAACGAATATTTCAAACGCCGAAACTATATTGTCACCCGGTTCAACGATGCCGGTCTGAAGTGCCACTATCCCGACGGAGCTTTCTACGTTTTTCCTGAGATATCCTCATGCGGAATGACTTCGCGCGACTTTGCTCTCGGGCTTCTGAAGAGCAAGAAGGTAGCCGTAGTTCCGGGAACCGCCTTCGGTGCAGTCGGAGAAGGATACATCAGATGCTCATACGCCACATCAATGGAAAACATCACCAACGCACTTGACCGCATCGCGGAATATGTCAGGGAGCTGTAGTGGCGTATCTGATTGACGGCTTCAACCTGATATACAAGTTTCCAGAGCTCGAAGAGCACATGTACGCAGGCAATCTTGACGAAGCGCGTCGCGGACTTCTCGAACTGCTGTCCAGATTCAGTAAAATAAAAAAAGCCAAAATCAGGGTCGTCTTCGACGGCAAGAGGGCCATGGGAGATTCAGCCCGCAGAGAAAAAACACGCTCAGGCATTGACGTCTACTATTCGCAGGAGTTCTCTGCCGACCACTTGATTAAAGAATTCATTAAAAAGGACCCTAATCCCAGAATGGCTACTGTTGTCACATCAGACAAAGGGATAATATTCTATATCAACCGCTTTAAACCGGGAATAATTAAAAGCGAGGACTTCGCCAAAACCGTCTCCGCTGCCATTGAAGAAGACGAGGCTGTTTTGTCGGAGAAAAAATGCGTTGAAAAGGAGACAGACCCCAGGCTGTCTCCGGAAGAGGTATCCTTCTGGGAGAAGCTTTTCAGGAAGAAATCCTAATTGTTCTTCTCCAGGCGGGCATCAAAGAACGCCATGACCTCGGGAAGCGCCTTTCTCCAGTATGACCAGTCATGAAGGCTCCTGCTGTAGCTTTTATAGGTTACCGAATAAGATGAATCTTCCTTTTCAAGCGATTTCAGCTTAATCGCAAGAATCTCACTCTGTTTGGGATCTACGATGAAGTCCTTTCCACCATGTGTCAGAAAAACTGGTACACCCTTAAGGTTCACTGCCAGCTTCATAATATTGTCATCATTCTCCCAACGCTGCCTGTTCTGGTCGTATTTACCGTAAACAGCGCTGAGAAGCCTGTCTCTTGTCATTGAGAGCGGATCATAGTCGCCCGAAAGGCCCGCCGCCGCGGCAAAAAAAGAAGGATGGCTGGCTGAGAGAAGCAGCGCCCCCCTTCCACCGGTCGAAAGCCCCATAATGCCTGTTCGGTCTCTGTCATGAGCCAGGGCAAAGGTTGTTCTGAGATGCGGGATAAGTACCTCTATTACATATCTGCCGCCCGGCATCGCAGACCACTTTGTAACCGTCTCAGAATAGTACGCTGTCTCGTAAATGCTCTTCTTCATGGCAGGGCAAACAAGAACACAGTTGTATTCATCAGCGTAGTCTTCAATCCGGCTGTTTATCTCCCAGTCACGCATTGTTCCGTCGTATCCGTGAAGCACCACAAGGGTTCTCATGTTGGCTCCCTTGACATACCTTTTAGGGAAGTATATCTGAATTGATTCGGAGTGCGTTTTCCCCTCATGCGTGTATGATACACTGTGATTTCGCAGCCAGGTGCCAAGTTTTACTGTCCCCTTAAACGTGTACGCCCCATGCGTGCTCGTACATCCGGAAAAGGTTAAAAGAAGCAGAACTATTGTGAAACAGAGCTTTTTCATCTCAACCGCCTGTTTAAAATACGTTTTCAGAAGATTATTTTTAAACAGTCATATTTTGCAAGGAATAAATGATCAATCTTTATAACCCGGGGATATCAACTCCTGCGTCAAGCTTTGAACTGCATTATGAAGTTGATATTCACACATTTTCATCAAAAATTTTCATCCTGCTGAAATTGGCCTTCTTTAACCATATTGTTTAGATAAATTCTTAAATTTTTTTTCATTTTCCCAGAACTTAAATCAACTTTTCTCTAACTTTTTAACTGAATAATTAATAATATCATTCAAATCATTTCACTTTTTCAGGATTTGAAATCGTGGTTATAATCCCGGTTAAGATAGTAGGAATATGCTTTTTTTTGTCATATCCCAGCTTTTGTGTTGACTTACATACAGATACCTGCTAAATATTGATATTATACTTTTTTAAGACGTTTTAATAGATCCTTCTCTTCGTTTTCGGAGGTAGTCATACAAGGAGTTCAGCATTACTATTCAGACCCCTTCTTCAGCGGGGATAATTAGCATAAAACTGCTTCCTTGCTCAAATAGCAGGGCAGTTTTACATAATTCAACCCACACATTATTATTTTAAGGAGGAGAATTTTTTATGAAAAAAATTCTTGGTTTAGCGCTTCTCCTGTCATTGATAGGCTTTGCGGCTTGTAGCGATGACGACGGTGATCCCTGTAAAGATAAGGGAGTTTACTGTGTAGACGGGAAAGACGTTCAGCCTGAAGTAAAAGTTGACAGTGCTTCAGGAAAGTCAATCATCACTGATGTAGAAGGAAAGCAGTACAGAGACCTCAATGGGAATGGAACAGTTGATGCATATGAAAACTGGACTCTTCCTGTTGAAGAAAGAGTAGCAGATCTGCTTACTAAAATGAGCAAGGAACAGAAAGCTGGACTTCTTTATGAGGGTGGATTCTCAGGAAGAATAAGCGACGGTTCTCTTACTGACAACGTTAAGGCCGGCATGGTGACCTCTCAGGTGAGAGTGGCTTTGTTCCGTGACCCGGGCGATGGAGTTTCTGCTGAACAAATGATCAATTACACCAATGAAGTTCAGGCCTATGTTGAATCACAGCCTCTTGGTATTCCTTTCGTATTCTGCTGTGACCCTTCAACAGGGACCGGCTTAGATGCTTCAGGTGGATATGCCAAGAAAAACACCATGGAACCGATGGGAGACTGGCCGTTCAGCCTTGGTCTTTCTGCACTTACAGACGAGGACACCATCAAGGAAATCGGATCAATGCATGCTGAGGAGTACAAGGCATGCGGTTTCAGAATGCTTCTCGGTCCAATGTGTGACCCTCTTGGTGATCCCCGATGGGCACGCGCCTATGACACATTCGGCACTGATCCTAAAAAAGCCGGTAAATTTGCCAAAGCATACATCCAGGGACTTCAGCAAACAGATGATGGCTCTAAAGGCCAGCTTGTTCCTGGAATTGCAGCAACTCTCAAACACTTCCCCGGAGCTGGAACAAATATGGCCGGTATGGACAGCCATAGAGAGCAGGGCAGGTATGCTCTGTTTAAAGGCGGAAACATGGATGCTTCACTTAACGCGTTCAAAGAAGCTTTTAAATCTGGTCCTCTCTGTGTGATGCCGTGCTACAGCATCTACATGACAAACTGGGATCCGACTACAAGAACATTCAACACTGAGTTCGAAGAGGTTGGTTCAAGTTATGAGATGACGCTCATGTGGGACGTACTCAGAGATGAGTGTGGATGGGACGGAATGGTCACATCAGACTGGGGCGTTCTTGCAGGTTCAGCGTATGGACTTCTAATGTCTGATTTTGGCGTAACAAACCTTTCACTTGATACAGACCTTTCAGATCCTTCATACACACCCCCAGCAGACCTTCCTGTTGGTGTGCCGGCATTTGCAGATTGGACTATTGAAGCAAGACAAGGTTGGGGTGGAACTACGTATGTTGCTGTTGAGCATGAGAGTTACCTCATTTACAAGTATCTTCAGGCAGGCGGACACCAGGTTGGAAACGGTAGCTACACTATGTGGTTAAATGCTGTAGAAAATAATTTCCTTGCTGAGTCTGATCTCGACTACCCCGCTGGGAAAGTACTCGAGATGATGTTCAAGCTTGGAGTCTTCGAAAATCCTTACAGAGACGCTTCAAAAGCCAATGCAGTAAGAACTACAAACCTGGCAAAAGCTAAAGAGATTATGAAGAAAGCTACTGTTCTTGTCAAGAATGAGAGCGTTCTTCCTCTTTCTTCAACATCTGGTACCGTATACTTCGACGGTGTTGATGACGGAGTCATTGACAGCTTCGCCGGTACGAGCACAACAGACATGGCAGCTGCTGACTACATTATAGTAAGAGTAACGGGCCGTCATGGAAATTACTCCGGTATTGCCGGCGGTATTCCACTGTCATTCCAGGCTGATGTTGCTAACTACAACTATGATGAATGGAGACATTACACACCATCCGAAGCAGGTTATGAAAGAGTTAATGACAATACTCAAGAGGCCTCTATCGCTCAGGCTCAGAAAATTAAAGACGCTATTGCTGCTAAAAAAGCCGGCGCCAAACTAATCCTCTCAGTCTTTGCTCCAAGGCCTTTCCTCTTCGATGCTGACATCGATGTATCAAAAATCGATGCCCTTATCGTTGAGTTCGGTATCTACGATGAGCAGCTTCTTGAGTTCATCTACGGAACAGACGGATTCAAACCTTCAGGAAAACTTCCGTTCTGTATTCCTGCAAGCGACGCTGATGTTGAAGCCGCATATGAGGACCTGTACAACGACGAAGCTAACCAGCTCTTCGAGTACGGTACAAGCCTCTCTTACTAATTCATACGAATTAGTACTTATTTGACTTCAAAGAGGGCGCCGAAAGGCGTCCTCTTCTTTATATCTCGATTCATTCATCACTCTATGGAAATCGATTAATCTTGCCCCAGCTTTCTATAAGACCCCTTCCTCCTTCAGGCTGAGATATCCCTGATCAGATACAATAACATGATCAAGCAGCGTGATTCCAATTAGCTTGCCAGCGTCCCTGAGCCTCTCTGTTACCTTAATATCCTCCGATGATGGGGCCAAAAAACCTGAAGGATGGTTGTGTACAACAATTATTGCCGACCCTCCTTCCCTTATCGCCTCCCTATATACTTCGCGCGGATGTACAAGCGCTTCTGAAACAGTGCCAACCGATATTACTGACCTCTTAATCAGCCTGTTCTTATTGTTCAAAATAAGCACCCTGAATTCCTCGCGCACCAGCCCCGCCGTCTCTGATATGAAGAACTTCCATACAGCCTCAGGTGATGATATCTGCTCCAGCTCTCTTCTGTCAGAAAGTATTCTCCTGCCCATTTCAAAGGCGCTGTGGATTTTCACAGCCTTTGTCAGTCCGATTCCGCACCGGGCGGCAAGCTCTCTGATTCCCGCCGCATACATGCCCGGTAATCCCCCAAATGCCTTTACCGCAGAGTTTGATACCTCAATTACTCCATTTCCTTTCGCCCCAGTCCCTATAATCACGGCAAGGAGCTCTGAATCTGAAAGGTTTTTAATCTCTTCTCCGGCTATGCATCTCTGGATCGGCATTGTTAAATTCTTCTTAATCATCTGTTATTCTCCAAAAATGAAACGCCTGGAGACACACTTCACTAAAATCTTTTTTTAAGAAGTAAATAATATATTTTCTATTTTGTCTTATATTCAAACTATACAGTTCGATTTAGTAATGCTTTCTGCTTTTTCATATTATTATTGTCGAAATATATTAATAAAATCTGATTTAACAGGATTCCTACTAATGAATTTCTTGAGCCTGAGGGGAAGTTTATTGATCTTAAATTTTATTTGACTGGAGGAAATCTTATCTGTAGAGCCTGTAGAATTCTTTTATGTACTCATCGCAAATACTTTTATTATCTATCATCAAAACATTTTCATCATTCTTCTTCGCGGCGTTTTTTGAAAAGTTATACGATCCGGTTATCAGCCTTTGTCCGTCAATAATAATGACCTTATGGTGCATTGCTCTGGGATTTGTGTCTTTTTTAACACCAATCCCTTCAACTTTCATCTTTGTGAACTGAGAGTATTTTGAACCGGCTCCCCTCTTTTCAAAAAGTCCGAATACCTTAACCCCTCGCCTCGCCGCCCTTGTCATTTCCTCGCCGATTCTACCGCTGGTAAAGGAGAATGCCATGAAGTGTATAGACTTTTTTGCACCGCGAATTCTCTTGACTATGATATCTTCAATGTTATTTTCCGGTGAAAAATAGGCATTAATATCAGTATCCCCAATTTTTACGTGATATCTGTTCCCGAGAGAGGGCAGTATGCCGGGCTCCCTCCTGTTACCGAATACGCGCTCGCTGAACATTTCTCTAAATTCTGAGTTGTAGATTGATGCAAGAGCGGAAGACTTTATCAGAAGAGAATTGTTGTTATTAAGCCTGACACCGTTGTCGGTTATATTCATCGAACCGGTCCATACCGTGTTTCCATCAAAAACAGCAAATTTGTTGTGCATAAAAGCTCTTCGATTGTCCGTTATAACTTGAATACCGCCGCTGATTAACCTTGATACCTGAGGGTTCGAATAGTGCATATTGTCAGTGACAAGTCTGACAAGTACCCCCCTGGCTTTTGCCCTCAGAAAAGCGTCAGCTATCTTCTTTGAACTGATATCAAAAAATGCCCCGTTTATCTCCGTTTTTGTTCTGTCAATTTCGCTTATAAGTGCATCTTCAGGCTGTTTTGTCGATTCCTGGGCTTTACCCGGGCTCGTAAAGTAAACAGACCACCAGCCCTCATTAGCCGGAAGATGATTAGCTGAAAAAGCAA
The DNA here is from genome assembly GCA_963663865.1 of Spirochaetota bacterium. Taxonomy (GTDB): domain Bacteria; phylum Spirochaetota; class UBA4802; order UBA4802; family UBA5550. The sequence continues at coordinate 520,635 of OY760686.1, read as the reverse complement.
TTATTATGCTGAAAAAAAGGCAAACTTTAATCCTCAAGTTGTTCTCCCTCAAAGTTCTCTTTTTCAAAGTAACCGCTGTAAACATCATCGTCATTGAATCCTTCATCGGTCTGCGATGTTAATTCTTCGTATTTTTCTGAAACAGGTTTATCTGTTTCATCTTCAGCTTTATTGTTTTCATCGCTCTGACTATTATTTTCACGAGCATGCTCTTCAAAAGTATTTTCCGGATATTCATCTGATTCCGGTTCGGTCAGGGATTGAGTTTCCTGTCCTCCAGTAAGCTCTCTGATTTTCTCTGCAACAATCTGTTCATATTCAGTGTACAGAATCTGTTCTTCCCTGTTGGGATAGATTGATTTAACTTTCGAAATAAGGGTGCTGAACGGAGTCATCTTCCTGGCGTCCGTCTGCGATTCAATCATCGACCTGACTCCCTCATCATCCCTCATAAGAAGATACCTGTAAAACCTGAAAGAGTTGCTGAGCTCCTCGAGCATAGGCCTGCTTTTGTCTCGAGAAGAGGCATCCTCACTTCTCAGTTGTTTTTCTATGAGATTCAAAATGTACTCAGTATCAAGGGCTGTAAGCTCGAAGTCCAACAGAAGCTGATTAATTTTGGAAAGTTCCATATTACGCATATGAATACGGGAAAGGAATACTGCATTGTTGGACATCATATTTAAATTTAGAAGTTTTTCCCTGTCATCTTCCATTCTGAGAGTTTCCTTCTCAACCCTGAGAACATGTTCAACCTTATACCTGCCCTTTATAATTACAGTATCGTTGTCCGTAATTGTATGATCAATAATAACATAATCAGGTTTTTGTTTTATATCAATCTCCCTGATCATGGATGCAATATTGGATACATGAAATATCCTTGCTGGAACAGCATCAACATCAGTCTCGTAATCAATGAAGAAGTATTTAGTTCTCTTTGCAATAATATCCTCATAGGGGACAATTATTCTTCCTTTGCTGGCTCTTAGAAGATAATATTTTTTTAGATAATTTCTTTTGGGCGCAAACGATGTCCCCGCGAAAAGGATTCTCGGGACATTGTGAAGAAGGCTTTTTCCACCCTCACCGCCATAAATAGATTCGCCCTTACGTGTAAATACAAGGTATTGCCATTTTTTCAGCATTATCTTGACTGTATTTCCCGCTGGTGTTTTTTCCTCAACAAAGTCCATTATCTATACCCCGATATTACGTTGAAGCCCGGACTGCTCTTTTCTTATATCGATCAAGTTCCTTATGATATAATCGTGTTAAATCCGTTATTTCGGAAAACATCCTTATCCTGAAAAAGCTTTTTATAAGGCTCTTTATCCTTGTGTCGTCTGCCAGTTCGCTCATCTGTGATTGTTTAGCGGTGAAGACCTCATCATTGGTCTTGAATATCGTAGAAATAATCTTTGAAGCAGGTTCAGCAGGGTTAATTGTAGGATGTCCCGAGCGAAGTTGAACATTTTTTATGATAAGCGCGACAAGATTGATTACTTTTCGTTTCCTGTCCGCCTCAATATCGTGTTCAATTTTTCTGAACGCCTCGACAATTGCGGCATTTCTTACTTTTGCCTCAGCAGCCAATGCTTCCCTAACTCCGTCTGGCAGCTTCGAAAATGATGGCGGATGGTCATGGTAGAAAGCATTCAGATATTCCCTGGAAAACATCAGCTTACCGCAAAGTGAATCAGCGAGGATGTCCCCATTAATCCACTGCTCAAGCTCATCGACGTCAACCTTCAGAATACTCGGCTTTTCATCGAGAAAAGAAGGCAGTTCGACTCCCTCAAGTATCCTCTGAAAGGATTTGCTTTGAGACGCCTCTTCGCTAAAAAAGCACTCTGAGAGCAGCACGCGGAATATCTCACGCGGTTTGCCCGCCATTTCGGGATTTTCTTCACAATTTATGCAGAAGTCGATGAGATTATTATAACTGCGGTTTTTAACAGCTCTCATAAGAAAGTCCTGTAAAGAAATTTATACCCTTGCACACACATCAACGCGAAGATCATCAAAGCGGCCCGCCTCATAATATCTGTATGCGAGTCCGGCAACCATCGCGGCATTGTCGGTGCAGAGGCCAGGAGAAGCTACAATTACATTTTCATCCTTTTTCTTCTCAGAATAAAGGATATCCCTCAGCCTTCCGTTCGACGCTACCCCTCCGGCAACAACGATATCTCTGATCCCCCGCACCCTCGCAGCCGCGAAAACCCGGCGAGCCAGTATTTCCAGCGCTCTTTCCTGGAAGCTGTATACAACCTCGGCTTTTTCGGCATCAGGGTTCGCCTTTATATAGTTAACGACTGCGGTCTTAATTCCGCTGTAAGAAAAGCGGCTGTCACCCGGATCGGTTAGAATTTTCGGGAAAATCTTCTCCTTTTTTACAGCCTCTCTGGCAAGCTTCTCTATTACAGGCCCGCCAGGATATCCAAGATCAAGATACTTTGCAACTTTGTCAAAAGCCTCTCCCGCTGCATCATCTACCGTTCTTGAGAGCTTCTCCATTTGCCCGATCCCTTGAACTTCATAAATCACCGTATTGCCGCCGGACACAAGGAGCCCTATAAAAGGGTATCGCAATTGATGTCCTTCAAGAAACGGCGCATAGAGATGAGCCTCAAGGTGATTGACCGCTATCAGCGGAATCTTTCTTACAAACGATATCGTCTTCGCGCATTGAAGTGCAATAAGAAGCGACCCCACAAGACCGGGGCGGGAGGTGGCAGCGACATAATGAAGATCAGCAAAGCCAATTCCAGCTCTGTCAAGAGCCCTCTCAACCAGGCCGTTAATGGTTTCGAGATGAGACCTCGAAGCTATTTCCGGTACTACACCAAAGTACTCCCTGTGCAGATCAATCTGGCTGTTGATCTCATTCGAAAGGATACTGGTGCCATCCTTCACTACTGAAGCAGCCGTCTCATCACAGGAACTCTCAAGCCCAAGTCCTGTTATACTATTTAAATATAAACTGGAACTCACTTTTTCAAAATCTCCAGTCCTCGTGCAAGTTGGTCGTCAAATTCAATACTATAAAGCGGCTTTTTTCTATATCTGTTAATGCTGTTATAGAGAATCATATCAGAAGACCTGTCAGAAATTTGTATATCTTTTGACTTAAGATATGACCTGAAAGCAATTCGCGAGCTTTCGCTGTATTCCATATCTTTTTTAATGTATTCTTCAGCAATATTGTCCTTTGTCATCTGATTGATGTATTTCATTTCGTCCTTGAGGAATTTGTACGGTTCAACCTTTTCATCCGGCTCAATACCCACTTTATGAATGCACTCTCCGGATGGCGTGAAGTATTTAGCTATTGTAATGGCAACACCAACGTCATCGCCGAGGTCATAGGACTTTTGAACTGACCCCTTTCCGAAGGTTTTCTCGCCGACAAGCGTGCCTCTCTTGTTGTCTCTTATGGCTCCGGCCAGTATCTCAGATGCAGAAGCGCTTCCTTTATTGACAAGTACGACAAGCTTTTCGCGAGCTATCGGATCGTTCTCAGATTTAAACACTCTTTCCGGATTAACTCCGTCCCGCCCCCTTGTCGACACAATCACTTTTGCTGGTTCCAGAAACATATCTGAGATTTCAACAGCAGCGGAGAGCAGCCCTCCCGGGTTATACCTCAAGTCAAGAATAAGCCTGTCTATCTTCTTCTGGTTAAAGAACTTGAGCGCCTTTGAAACATCTGAAGGTGTATCGTTACCGAAATTCATTATTCTGATATAGCCGGCGTCATGGCCTTCAATAACTCCGTAGTCTACGCTTCTTATTTTTATTGATGCCCTCTCCATTGAAACATCTATTGGCTCGTCATAGCCTTCTCTCGATATCTGAAGATTAACACGTGTCTTCGGAAGCCCCTTGATAAGCTTTACTATTTCGCTGAGCTTCATCCCCTTAACGCGTGTATCATTCACCTTTGTGATAATATCCCCCGCGTGAATACCAGCTTTCATCGCGGGCGAGTCTTCGATAGGAGAAATGACAACGACTTCATCATCTTTGGTAGTGATCTCGATTCCTACGCCGACGAACTTGCCGCTTGTCATTTCTCTAAGCTCTTCATAGGACTCCTCATCGAGAAATCTTGAAAAAGGATCGTCGAGAGACTTTATCATACCTCTCATCGCTCCGTAGAAAAGCTCCTTATTATCAGTCTGGTCTACATATTCATTGCGGAGGATCTGATAAATCCTGTGAAAATAATCCAGATATTTATGCGCCGGTTCTTCGGCTGAGGCAAGGAATGAAACATTAACTCCCATAAACAGTCCAAGAACGAAGGCTATGGCCAGGAAATGAGTACTCCTTTCTTTCATCTTTTTAAACATTTGATTCTCCTTGATTGTATACCCTATCAAACCTGCTGAAGCGGTAAATTGTCAATAATTAATCCCGTAAGAGCAGGAAGCTCTGCCCCTATTTTGATTTCATTCTGTAGACTCCGTCCCAGTTCTTTGATGGAGGCTTTTTGGCGAATTCTTCACATCTCTGTACATAGGTCTGACTTGGCCCGTCATCGGGAACAACCTCAAGCGCCTCATTAAAGTACTGTTTCGCTCTTTTCCACTGCCGGTTGCTGAACTGCTCAATCCCCCTGTTATAGCGCTCCATCATCTCGTACATATACCCTGGCAGGGTGCCCTTTCTTCCGAGAAGCTCATAGATTGTTATAGGCTGCTCCTTGCCCACAACCCTGATTATATCGAGCTTGCGCACATCAATAAAATCTGACGCGGCCTCGTACGTCGCTTCGCTTATCATGCTGTGGCTGCCGTAGTACTTGTTTGCCCCTTCAAGCCTTGAAGCGAGATTAACGGAATCCCCCATTGCTGTGTAATCCATCTTGCTTGCCGATCCCATGTTCCCGACGACGGCTTTACCTGTATTCATTCCCATCCTCACAGAAAGCTGGTCCTGGCCCGTATCACGCCAGTGTTCCTGAAGCTCTTTAAGCCTCCTGTTCTGGTCGATTGCCGCGAGACAGGCCCTGACAGCATGATCTTCCTGATAAAGCGGCGCTCCAAAAAAAGCCATAACGGCATCCCCTTCATATTTGTCAACCGTTCCGCCGTGGGCAAGTATTATCTCTGTCATAGCTGACAGGTACTCGTTCAGGAGTTTGACAAGTTCAGGCGGTGTGAGCTTCTCCGATATGGTCGAAAACTTCGCTACATCGGAAAAAAAGATTGTTATCTCCCTCTCCTCTCCACCCAGCTCAAGCGATTTAGGGTTTGCAATAATCTGGTCAATTATGCTCGGCGCCAGATATCGCGAAAAAGCCCCCTTTATAAACTTCTTCTGATTCTCTTCTTTCATGAACTTTAGAGAGACTATAGATACAGACGGAAGAAGAAGCGACAAAGAGACGCCAAGCTGATCTATCCAGAAATTGAATAGAGAAAAGGTTCCTATGGCACAGATATTTGCCGCAATAAATGACACTGCAACTGTCAAAATACCATACCGCGCGTTCATCTTATGCACAGCTATTCCGATCGCGAGTGCTAACGCAAACATCAATACAAGATTGAACATTCTGTCGGCAATCCCGATGTAAGCTCCCTGAAGCACTGTGTTTACTGTGTTGTGATAGGCCCCTACCATGGCATACTCGTTTGAAAGCGGCGTCTGTCCGATATCGATAGTACCGGTCGCGGTGAGACCGGTAATGGCCGTGTGGCCCGATAGATTATCAACGGACATGACCATCTTTACAGCCTTCTCATCGTTTTTCAGCTCTTCAAGGTACTTCCTCGTTTCAGCGTCCTCCTTACCGCGAAGCATGCCCTCTATGCTCGCGATTTCTTCCTGCAGAGGCTTTACAAGCTGGTTCTTAATCTCTGCCTTTTCCATTCTGAGAGCCTCTACCTGCTTCCATAGCTTTTCCTTTTCAGGTCCTGAAACGGCTTTCCTGAAACCCTTTAGTCCCTGCTCTATTGACTTGTTGATAGCTGAAAGCTTCACCGCCGCTGCGGGGCCTGCCTGTCCGTCAAGATAGTCATGGACTGAATCTGAAAACTGATCATACTCCATCAGGGAATAATACGACAATATATTGAAGGTCTCTTCCCTCTTCCCCTCACCGGCCCAGTTGACATACATCATTCCCTTTTCATCAACGGGAATCTTAATGTTGCCTGCCTTTCCCGTAACAGGATTGAATCCGCCTTCGAGAATAATTCCGTCCCCCGGATGAATATTGACCGACGCGGCGTCGATTCCGCAGATATTCATCAACATAACAAGTGCAAGATTAAAATATAACCTGTCGTTGAACATCTGAACAAGCCGCACTTTTCTCACTGCGCCGTCGATGTCCGTATCGCGGTTTACGAAACCAAAAAGCTTTGCTGACTCCATTAACTCCGGAATAGGATACGACAGGCTTTTTGTCTTGTCATCTTCAAGTCCCGCGAAGCGGCTCTTCATCTCCGGACTTACTGCAATAGAGGCCCTTTCTTCGAATCTTCTCCGGGCTTTTTGAAAAGCCGCCGTTTTCTGGAATTCAACCACGTCGTGAACAGCAGGTTCCGGACTCAGATTGTATGAAATTACAACCCTCCCCATCGCGCTAACAGAAGACGCAAATTCAAGGTCATTGTCGATCACTGCCTCCTGCAGCTCCTCAGGAGATATAGGCTGCCTTTTGACGGCTTTTTTCTTCAGTACATCTGCCTTTTCCGGCACAACATGAAGTGGCGACCTGTTGGGAAACATAATATCAAGAACAGCGAGATCAACACCGGCCTGTTTCATGACATCAAGGCCGTATCCATACACATGCCTTGGCCAGGGAAACTGGCCGAGTGTGTCCGTGCTGTTATCATCAATATCGATAAAAGACAATCTGTCCCATTCCTGCACAGAAGGCTTGAATGTAAACGCTATGTCATAGAGGTTCAGATTAAACCTCTTGTAGATTTCACTGTGACCGGCAGCAAATACCAGCAGAAAAGAGATACATCCCACTATCAAACCTGAATATTTGCCCCCGGCAACCGCTTCAGAAACAGCAGAGAGAATTTTTCTGATCATTTTACACTCCTGTAATTACGGATTCAACTGAGCCTGCTGGTCGTCCGTCTAGCCGGCAGCAGTCGGTATCAAAATGCCCATCATCGCGATAAAATAATATTGATTTGTTCCTAACGGATAATTGATATATATTCGCGGCGCTCAGTCAAGAAGTAAATATAGAGTCAAAATGCACAGTCAAACAGCCTGATAATCCTGTCTGCGATGGCTGAGCAGTCATCCCTCAAGGAGCTTTTACTCGACGACGGCATTCACATGACAGCTGAGGCGCATCACATTACTGCTGAAGCGGTCATCAGTCATATAATGATGCTTAACGCGGCCGCAATTGAATAAAATCAATTGACTGCACCATAATATAGCTGTTTCTGGTTAACATTCTATAGCAAGCTGGGCCTATGCAGCGCACGAAATATAATTATTATCTGTGCGTTCTCATGCTGATGTCCACTATTGCTTTCAAATATATCATTACAACTCATCAGAGGTAAATATGAAAAACAGGTTTAAACAACTCCTGATCATCATGCTCGTCCTTCTTGCAGGTATGGGATGCAAATGCAAAAAAAACGCTCCTGAAAAGACCAGTACTCAGACAGGAGAAACTGTATCAGCACAAAAGTCCGACTCGTCTCTTGATTCACAGCTTTTTCAAGCTGCTGCTGAAGGAAACACCGCTCTTGTGAAATCGCTGCTTGACAGAGGAGCAAACGTCAACTCAAGCGATCCAAACCATGACCAGGATAATCCTGATTACAACGCAAAGACTGCGGTTGAAGCGGCAGTAACAGCCAATTCTTACGAGACAGTGAAGCTGCTCTTCTCAAAGGGAGCAAAAATGCCCTCTGGATCTGAGGCTCTTCATTCCCTGCTCCAGAGAGAAAAGAATCCTGACATAAGAATTCTAAAAGAAATATCATTGAATGCCCTTCCACTCGACAGGAATGATCTTGGCGGAGACCCGCCAATACGATATGCTGTTGATTTCGGGCATGCTGCCATTACGGAATATCTCCTCTCAAAAGGGTGTAAATATACTAAACCCGGAATTGGTCCGTTGAACAAAGAACAGACAATGAAGGCTGTCCGAGAGATTGCTGAGGCCGCAAGTCGAAATACCGATAGCATGCTGTTTGAAGGGATTTTTATCTCAGCAAGAACAGGATTCGAGGGTGACGGTTTTTATATAACGCTGAAGGGAGACGACGGAAAGACCGCGCTTTTCAGGTTTGACTCGATGCCTGATAAGGACTTCTTTGAACTGGACAGCGAATCTGGTTTGCCAGCGATGAACACCTCCCAGAAGGGCAAGAGGTTCGTTATTGGATATAAGGAGGGAACAGAGACCGACCCGAGAGGCGAAGAGGTTAAAGTTAACAGAGTCACTGAATATGAGAGAACCTACTGAGCTTCAGTCTCAAAGCACATCCTCAGATTATTTCATAAAGAAGGACCATTCATTCTCATGTATGGGCCTTCAGTAATCATAAATACCGGCACAAACAACTGTGCTTGAGCTTTCAGTTCTTCTATAATCTATTCTGAATCAGGAAGCACAAGAACCGGCAGATCAACAGAATTGACGATTTTATCGCTTGTGCTGTCGGTTATTGAAGCGATAAACTTCATGTGATGTGTATGCGTTGTGATGACAAGATCGATTGCATTTTCATTCGCATACTTTTTTACCTCATCGCCGACATTGCCCTTTGATACTGCATAAACAGGCGAAACCTTTTCCAGCAGATCGCCTGGAACAGCTTCCTTCACTCTAAGTGAAACCGCCTCAGGTCCATCAGCCGGATGTCTGTAACCGGCCGCGTCATCATTTACATAAAAAAAGTGTACACTGGCCTTAAAGTGAACAGCGAAATCCAATGCTGAGTCCAGCGAGGGCAACTCATCCGCGTCAAGATTGACCGGAACAAGAATTCTATTGTATATCGGCATATCGACCTCCAATAATATCAGTTTATGCTATTATAATACATCTATCATACACCCGGCTTCGCAAAGCGCAACAATATTTTTCACTGTAGCGCTGGAATCACCCGGCATCCGGTGAATCCAGAAGAACTGTTTCAGGATTTTTTTCCCTGAAAAAGTTCATAGTCCATTCATTCGGGAACAGAAGCACCGAACGGCCTCTGTCATCAGCGCCGAATGCGCAGTTCATAGGCAACCTGTCTCTGTAATCAGCCGCGGATTCACCGGATGGCAGCCACCTTAGCAATTCCCACTGCTTTGTATCAAGTCTCGACTCAACATTGTATTCATCGCTAAGCCGGTACTGCATTACCTCAAACTGCAGCGGGCCGACAGCCCCGAGCAGCGGTACGGGACTCACATGACTCTCAAGGTTAAACGCCTGGACAATATCCTCCGCTAAAAGATGATCAAGTCCTTTTCTGAACGATTTATAATTCGAAACCGTTGTATTCTGAATATAGGCGAAACACTCGGGAGCAAAACGCGGGATTTCGCTAAATGAAACAGACTGGTCAGTAGTTACGGTGTCCCCGATTCTGAAATCCGCATTGGTTATAAATCCGAGAATATCTCCCGCGAATGCCTCGTCAATTGTTTCCCGGTCCCTCCCGAACATACTGTGAGAGCTTGAAAGCCTGACCTCCTTACCGGTCCTCTTGTTAACAGCCGTCATGTCCCTCGTAAACCTTCCGGAACAGATTCTTACAAATACCATTCTGTCTCTGTGCTGGCGGTTCATGTTCGTCTGTATCTTAAAAACAAAGCCCGAAAAAGCCGGCCCCTCAAGCGGGACCTCAATCCCGCCCGACAGACGGGACGCCGGTCCTCCCGAATGATTAAGAAAGCCTTCAAGCATCAGCTCAATACCGAAGTTGTTGGCCGCGCTGCCGAAAAAAACCGGAGTAGTCTCTCCGGCAAAAACTGCCCTGTCGTCAAAGCCGCCCTGCGCGATATCGAGCATCTCGATCTCCTCGACGATCTGCTCATATGACTGAGGAGGAAGTACTTCTCTGACCAGAGGATCATCTATTCCGCGAATGGACACAGGGGCCCGGTAAGCGCCTCCTGGTACCTTTTCGTACATGTGTACTTTTTTCTGCAGCCGGTCATAAACGCCCTTGAAATAAGGGCCGCTTTCAAGCGGCCAGTTGACAGGAAACGCGTGAATGTTAAGAACTTTCTCAAGCTGATCAATAAGTTCAAGCGGCTGCATGGCCGGTCGGTCAAGCTTATTCATAAAGGTAAAGATGGGTATTCCCCGCCTGCGGCAAATTTCAAACAGCTTCCGCGTCTGGCTTTCAATTCCCTTACCGGCGTCGATTACCATGATAACAGCGTCAACCGCCATAAGCACCCGGTAAGTGTCCTCAGAGAAGTCTCTGTGCCCCGGAGTGTCAAGCAGGTTCATTCTGAATCCCCTGTACTCAAACTGAAGCAGCGTCGAAGATATTGAGATCCCTCTTTTCTTTTCAAGCTCCATCCAGTCTGACGATGTGTCCCGCTGCTTCTTCTTGGCGGTAACAGAACCCGCAAGCTCAAGCGCCCCCCCATACAGAAGCAGCTTTTCCGTCAAAGTGGTCTTTCCAGCATCCGGATGTGATATTATAGCGAAAGTGCGTCTTCGCTTAATTTCGTGATTTATATCGCTCATGATCTTTCCCTGTTTAGGTTTATGTCAATATTTGCCGCCAATCCATTGAGTCAAGAAAAGAATTCTACTCTTTTTTCAGGGGGGGGGATATTTACGCTTTGCGGCAGGCAGCGTTGAGTGAATTATTCAGCATAAGACCGGCTTAATCATACTACACCATAGAAATAACGGAGGCGACCTCTTCAGCCAGCTTTCGGAAGTTATAGGGCTTTTGGACAAACCCCTTAACCCCGAGTCCAATGGCCTTTTGCACCCTTTCGTCCATTCGGAAGCCCGATGACAGAAGAACGCGCACCTCTGTATCCATTTTTTGAAGCTCAACAAATACCTCGAGTCCAGACATACCGGGCATGGCCATATCAAGTAAGACAAGTTTAATCTCAGCTGCCCTTTCCCTGAAAATATTCAGCGCCTCAAATCCGTTTTCGGCGGTGACTACGTCATATCCGCATTCAGTCAGTATCGAGCCGGCAATTTCTCTGATGACCTGCTCATCATCAACAACGAGAATACAGCCCTCACCCGTCGGCACCTCTTTGCTGACTGAAGCCTCTACGCTGTTGTTATCAGCTGACTCAAGCACCGGCAGATAGATCTTGAATGTCGTTCCCACGCCTCGTTCCGAATACACATTCACAAAGCCGCCATGACCGGTAATTATATTATATACCATTGTTAAGCCCAGTCCTGTTCCCTGTCCCTTCGGCTTGGTAGAAAAAAATGGATCGAATATCCTGGCCGCATCGCTGCCGGTCATCCCGACTCCTGAATCATATATCGACAGAACCCAGTAATCACCCGGACTCAGGTCGTGATGAAACTCATATCCGTCCGCGGTATACCTGTCAAAGTAGAATCCCAGCTCACCGCCCTGCTTCTCATCTTCAGCCCTCATTATTGTCATGGCATGTGAAGCATTGATAAAAATATTAAGCAGGGCCTGCTCAATCTGTCCAGGATCCCCGCTAATCATTACCGGCGAATCATAGAAGCCAGGTTTTATTACAATGCTTTTATCGAAGGAATTTCTGCATACATCAACAATATATTCGAGCTTCCTGTTCAGATCAATCGGAACAGCATCAAGGTCCCGTTTTTTCCCGAGAAGAAGCAGCTGCTGTACGAGTTCCGCCGCTCTGTGACCCGATTCGTCCAGCATCGTCAGATATTTTTTCAGTCTCTCCTCGGGAATACTCTCCCCCTTTTCAAGTTTTATCTTCATTATAGATACAAACCCGATTATTCCGCCCAGGATATTGTTGAAATCATGAGCAATTCCGCCGGCAAGCGTCCCAATTATTTCCATTTTTTGGGCGTCACGAAGAAGCTTTTCTTTTTTTTCGAGCTCAGATATATCATCTATCCGGATAATTGCTCCCGAGTCCTCCTCAAATGACACTGGTATGAAGAAAACATTGACTGTGTACCGCCTTTCATTCTGCCCGATATCAATTCTGTGGATGTTCCTTGGCTTCAGCGTTCTGATTACCCCGTCGAAGTCGCTCCTGTATAACTTGAGCTCTGGAACGGCCTCCCAGAACAATCCCCCTGCCGAATCAATATTGCCGGTATTTTCAAGCAGCTCAACAGCTGAAACATTCATCTGGGTTATAGCCCCACTGTTTGAAACGATAAACAGGGCAGACTGAATCGAGTTGAAAACAGTGATGAGATTGTTGCGGGCCATGATGTATTCATTTGTTTTTTTTGTTACCTGGTCCTTAAGCCTCCTGTTATAGTAGACTATTAGGAGTAAAAAAACCGCAATCGCTCCCAGAACGACTCCTGCCGTACGCCAGAATCGGGGGCTTTCATAAAAAAATATTGTGCTGATTTTTACCCATCGGTCGTAGTAGGTATCAATCTCTTCTTTGCCGATTTCATCAAGGGCCCTTTGAAGAATGTCCCTCAGTATAGGATACTTATTGCTGACACCAATGCTAAATCCGTACCTGTATTTAACAACATCTGAAATCCTCATGTCCGTAAGCCCCAGATTCCTGATGAAATAGGAAGCTGTTGAGACATACATGACCATTGCATCCAACTCACCTGCCGAAAGCTTCAGCAGACCGGATCGTTCATTATCAACCGGGACAATATCGATAGCAGGATGTTCTCTCATGACTATCTCGTGAATGGTATACGAATGGACAACACCGACCTTTTTCCCCTTCAGGTTTTCGAAGTCAGCATTTCCTTTCAGTTTCGATGTTGAAACAATAACAAACGGAATGCTTATGTAGGGGCGGGTGAATAAAAGATACCCTCGGCGCTCAGGTGTTTCTGAAAGCATTGTAACAACATCAACCTCACCCCGTCTCGCTCCGTCCAGAACGTCTTTCCACGAGGTATAAATTGACCTGTTAAACCTGAATCCAATTTTTTTTTCAAGAGCCCTGATGAGATCAGCCGAAAAACCTCTGTAGTTTCCTTCGTTATCGACATATTCGAGGGGCGGGAAATTCGGATCAAAAGCCAGGTTTATCCTTCCCTTGTGCTCATCAAGCCACTGAGTCTCCTCTGAAGAGAGAGACATCACTGCGTTGCCCGCAGCGGCTAAGACTGACACGACTGTTAGCAAAAGAAAGGCTGTAAGTATTCTGAATATCATGCCAGGAAATCCATCCACCGGGCTTAAAATGGGCGCTTGTCCCGTTCGGGACATTCATATAAATAACTACTTATGCAACTCAGCATGAGTAAGTTTAGTCTATTATTCCAATTAAGTAAAGAACATTATTGATTGTTGATTTTTTTAGAAAAATATTGATTATTTGTAAAGTTATCACGTTTTTACTTTCCTGCGGAACCATTTCGCTTTTTAACCTTTCATAGTTTATTAGTTTTAAATATTGACTAATCTTAACGGGATAGAAACATGGCCTTTTTTATTAGTATAATATTTATTATTTATAATATATGGATGGTATCCAATGAGAAAATCAGCACTCTTGACAGCCTTATTGCTTTGCTCAACATCTGCTTTCAGTGCGGATGTCTCAGAGAAAGCCAAATCCCTTGATTTCAAACTGTATCTGGAAACAGTGACATCCAACATGCCTGAGATTAAGGCCAACGGGATTGACCTGCTCACACAGATAAACGCCCTCAAAAGCGCCCGTTCCCTGAGCGATATCAGCCTTACCTCATCCGGAGCATACAGCTCATCAAGCCAGGTCCTTGCCTACCTGGGCAACGAAGCAGGAAATAGTATAAGTTCGGAGCTTACTGCAGGACTCGCTAAAAAGTTCACATCCACCGGAACAGACGTACAGGTTGATCTCGGCTATTCCAGAAGCGGAATGGAAGGCTTTTCCGCTTTTGAATCGCGCAACACGTACACACCAGCAGTAGGCATCACAGTAAAACAGCCTATTCTTTACAACTTTCTTGGAAAGATTGACAGATTTACTGAGAACAACACCGCCATGCAGGTTGAAATAGAGAAGGTCAAAATACTCGAATCAAACAAATCAACACTTAACTCTTACAAAAAGCTGTACTTCCAGTGGATTTTTTTCATTAAGCAGCTCGACAACACAGAAAAGGAGCTTGCCAACTCAATCATACAGCGCAGTCAGGTCAAACGGAACTATCAGAACGGCCTCGCCGACGAAGATGACTATCAGAAAACAGCAGCCACTGTTCTGGAATATCAGCGCTCTCTTGAAGACAACAGAGCTTCACTGAACAACCTGATCAACAGCCTCTACGTCTACCTTGGAAGCAGGGACATCAGCCCATCTGATACAGAGTTTGATGAATGGTATCAAAAAGCCTATACCTCCGAATACAGTATTATCGGCTTTGAACAGACGACTACAGCAAAAATACTTTCACTCGCGCTTGAACAGCTCCGTTACTCGAAAGGTGTCTACGAAAACAGGCTGCTCCCGGAACTGAACATCACTGCCGGAGTGACGCAAAAAAACCTAAGCGGGAGCAAGGATGACGCCTTTTCTGATCTCCCCTACAGAGACTGGAACCTTGGATTTGAGTTTGAATACAAACTTGGCAACAATGAGGCTGAAAGCGGGCTCGACTCGGTTAATATTCAGCTCAAATCGCTTCAATACGAAAAAGAAGCAGCAGTCAACACATACACAAAAACAGTCCTGACCCTCTCAGAATCAGCGAGAGCGCTTAAGCAGATGATTGATAAAAAAACAGAGTACCTCAACACTCTTAACAGGCAGCTTGCGGCTGAAAAAAGAAAATACTCGCGCGGCAGGCTTAATCTTTCATATCTTATACAGACACAGAATTCCATCGCATCCGCAAAAACAGAAATAGTAAAACTGAAATATCAGCTCATAACAAATTACATCGACTATATCGACACCGTAATTTAAAAGCCTGGCATCATGAAATCACTTACGGATAACAACAAAAGGAGACAATAATGAATCCCGCGAAACTCGCAATAAAAAGACCGATATTCATAACATGTATTGTCCTGATAATCATCATTATAGGCGCAATATCGTACAGAACAATTCCTCTCGAACTTTTCCCGGATGTTTCTTTTCCAACAGTGGGAGTTACGACTGTGTATTCAGGCGCATCGCCCACCGAAATAGAAACACTGATCACGAAGCCCCTTGAAGATGAGCTTGGCTCCCTTGAAGGTCTCAAGCATATTAACTCAACAAATATCGAGAGCTATTCCTCCATAACGCTTGAGTTTAATATGGATATTGATGTTGACAAAGCTGCGCAGGACGTCCGCGACAAGATTGACACCGCCATGAACAATCTGCCAGACGACCTTGAAAACGATCCGGTCGTCATGAAGTTTGACCCGGACGCCACAGCTGTAATCACTCTCGCACTTACTTCTGATCTGCCGAAGGCAAAAATCTACGACCTTGCGAACGAGGTGATAAAGCCCCAGCTCGCCAGGCTAAAAGACGTGGGAAATGTAACCATCACCGGCGGAACAAAACGTGAAATTCAGGTGGAAATAGACCAGCGCAAACTTCGCGATTATGACATGTCGATGACATCCGTTGTGTCACAGATTAAAAGCTCCGGTGAAAATGTACCTATTGGGAAGAAGGAGCATGGTTCTACCCAGACTGTTTTCCGTTCAATGGGCGACTACACGAGAATCAATGATATAGGCAAAACTCTGCTGGCTTTTTCCGGTGACCTCGGAAACTCCGTCAGCGTGGACACACTGGGCGAGGTCAAGGACGGCCTCGAAGATGTAACCAGTGAAGGATACATATACTTCCCTGATAAAAAGACCTCATCTGCAAGAGGCATTCAGTCATGCGTTTATCTTTCTGTGGTAAAACAGTCCGGAAAAAACACCGTCACTGTTACTGACGGCGTTCGGGAGAAGATAAAGGATATCAACGAACAGCTCAAAGGTCAGGATGGCAATTCAAGCCTTTTCGTGACCCACGACCAGTCCGAATGGATAAGGACTAACGTTGATGAAGCCATATTGTCAATTGTCCTGGGGATAATACTGGCCGTGTTTGTAGTCTACCTTTTCCTCGGAAATGTAAGGTCTACAATTATTACCGCTGTCGCCATACCTAACAGCCTCCTCGGAGCGGTAATCGTAATGAACTTTATGGGTTACAGCTTCAATATTATGACGCTCATGGCGCTTTCACTTGTTGTAGGTCTTCTCGTCGATGACGCCATTGTCGTAAGAGAAAATATTTTTCGAAAACTTGAAACCGGTATGGACTCTCACAAAGCTGCCGAAATAGGAACAACAGAGGTCATGCTTGCGGTAATTGCGACAACGCTTGCAATTATCGCCGTTTTCTTCCCAATAGGCATGCTCAGCGGGGCAGTTGGAAAGATGTTCAAGCAGTTTGGTTTTACCGTAATATTCGCGATGATGATAAGCACATTTGACGCCCTTACAGTTGCGCCGTTCCTGAGCGCTTACTTCGCTGGCAGCGGAGAGAAGTCCGCAAACCCGGTTATACGTGTCTTTATGAAGCTTCAGGACAGGTTCGACATCTGGTACGAAAAGCTGATGCACCTTTCTCTGAGACATCCAATTGTAGTAATTACAGCGACAGTGCTCGTCTTTTTCTGCGGCATCATTCTGCTCGGAGGGGTAAAAAAGACCTTTTTCCCGAGAGGAGACAGAGGACAGTTTTCAGTAAACATTGAAATGCCTCCTGGAACAAGCCTTCAGGGTACAAGGGAAACCCTTGAAAAAATTGAAGATAAAATCAGGACCCTGCGGGACCTGGAATACTACAGTGTGTCAGTGGGCAACTCTGCGGGCGAAGCAGCCAAAGGCTCAATCAACATTGTCCTGAAAGATGAACGCAAGCACGACACAGACGACAATATGCTGAAAGTCCGATCCTTCATGAAGGAATTCGACTACGCCCGGCCTTCGGTTGACGATGCCGGAAGCAGCAAAAGGGGAGCTCCATTCATCATGATTGTCTCTGGAAACGACCTGCTCACTGTTGAAGACAGCGCAGGGAAGATACTGGAAGCCATAAAAACTGTGCCGGGCCTTATCGACATCGACTCAAGCATGAAGCCGGGCAGCCCTGAACTCAGAGTCAACTTCAACCCTCACAGGATGCAGGCCCTCGGAGTAGCTAATACAAGCGCCGGAATTGAGATGCGATATAACATTACAGGAGCTGTAGTCGGTACTTTTAAGGAAAACAGCTATAACTACGACATAAGGGCCCGCCTTAGGCCGGAGCAGAGAGACCTCAGAAAGCTATTCTACTCAATGCAGGTGCCGAACGTTTCCGGCAAGATGATAAACCTGAGCTCAATCGCCGCTGCTGAGATGACAACAGGCTCTGCCGAAATAAACAGAAGGAACAAGGCATACATTGTCAAAATAACAGCTAACCTTGCTGCCGGAGAAGGCGTTGGAAGCGCCATGGAAAAGGTACAAAAGCTTGTCGAAAGCAAAATAAAGCTGCCTGAAGGCGTAGCTTACAGCTACAGCGGCTCTTCTGAAAACTTCGCGGAAACGGCAGACAGCATAGTTTTCGCCCTGCTAATGGCGATTTTGTTCATATATCTTGTCCTGGCAAGCCTTTACGAATCATTTGTGACGCCGTTCACGATACTTCTCGCGATTCCTCCAGCAATAACCGGAGCTTTTTTCTCGCTGTATATAACAGGTTTTATGCTTGATATATTCAGCATGATAGGCATGATTATGCTTGTGGGGCTTGTGACAAAGAATTCAATCCTCCTTGTTGACAATGCCGTTCAGGGAATCAACTCCGGACTGGACCGTAAGGAGGCGATTCTGCAGGCAGGAATAAGGCGGCTCAGGCCGATTCTCATGACAACTTTTGCCATGATTGCCGGAATGGTTCCTCTTGCTATGGGGATAGGCAAGGCGGCTCAAATGCGCCAGTCGATGGGTATTTCGATTATCGGCGGGATCGTCATTTCAACGCTGGTGACGCTTGTGGCAGTTCCTGCGGTCTTCGGGTACATCGACAGGTTCAGATCGGCCACGGAAGCCAGAATTATTGTAAGAAAACCGGAAAATGCCGCAAAGAAAAAGAAAGGCTGATCCGAAAAATAAAAAAAGCGCCGCGGACCCGCGGCGCGCCAGTAAGAGGAATAACATGACACGTTCTGAATCAATCAAAAATCTCAAGGATATGCTGTTCTATCCGCCAACTTTCATGAACCACTACTTCAGGCCGCCGCACAACGCGCTGCCGAATGTGCTCTCCCCTTCAGACGTACACGCTATGATTTTTATTATGCACAAAAAACGCGCCACGATGACGCAGATAAGCAAGGCGCTGTCCATGTCCAAACCCAATGTGACCACTCTGATAAACAAGCTCATCGAGAAAGGATTCGCTATAAGAGAGAACGATCCTGATGACAGAAGGGTGATTCACGTTTCGCTCACCGCTGCTGGAAATTCAATACTGAAAAAGGGCAAAACCGCTATCAACAAAGCGATTACACAGAAGCTGGACAGGCTTTCAGAGGAGCAGCTTGAGCTGCTTGAGGATATCCTTGTAAAAATGAAAGAAATGCTGGATAATGACAGCGCCTACTTTGACATATGGGGACCGAAGCGCAACGCCTGAAAGGCAATGCGCTTCGCAAGTAAACCCCTAAAACCCGAGATTCATTCCGGTCATAAAGAAGTGGTTCTTTTCGGCTTCTGAAGCAAATGCCTCTCCGGGAAGAAAAACGCCATAATTGGCAAATAAAGCCAGATCCGAAAAAATCCGCCATCTGAGTCCTGCATCGATACCGTGTCCCACAAATGCTTCGCCCGGGACCTGTTCCGCTCCGTAGCCGGTATCGACTGCAGCGTCTTTGTCGGCCTTTAGGTAATAAGAATACTTGGCAATAACAGTCATCCTGTTCAGAAAAACTGACTGTGACATATCCAGAGGCGCAAAGGAGATGCCCGCTCTGAAAGCGTGCATATTCCCTATCTGAGGCCTGAGGCCGTACCCGGCAAGATACGTCCCGAAGGGAATAAAGCCCCCATCCGTAGAGGCAGTGTTTCCATACGGTGTTGAGTAATCTGTCCTGTCAGAGTCGGCGGACCCGTAAGAGTACTGTAGAATAAGCTGGGGCTTGAAGACCGAGCCGATGTTCCAGTTAATACCCGCTACGGCAGCTATTGCGTCGATATCCTCCTCATTGACAGTCAAATTATTTCCGACTGAACTGTAAGAGAAGGTGCTGCCCTTCTCAATAAACATTTCACCGTAGTACATAATACCCGCGGGGAAAACCCCCTTTAACCCGACGCCATAATACTGCGAGTCGTACCTTTTTGAAACCTCAGTCTCATCGGCATAATCCTTCTGATAGAGCCCCATCAGATAAATTGTCTGGTTAAAAATAGTGTGTGATATTGACCCGCCGGCGAAGAGACGCTTTGCTCCGTCCGAATAGTCCTTACTGCTCAGATTATACGGGTTATCGTCCTTCTTGAGCAATCCGGTGTACGAAGCCAGCAGCTTAACGTCAGCTATTCTGCCTGTAAGCTCAATCTCGCCTCCATCGCCTCTTCCGTTAAGGATGAAGCCGTTGCCTAACGTAAAGTACTTCCTGCCGGCAGAAAACCGCAGAGCATTATCAGCAAACCCCGCCTGCAGATACCCAAGGTCAAGATCGATGATATTGTCGGACTCAACTTCGCCGGCATCGGTTCTCGTATACGTGTATTTTCCTCTGATATAAATTGAGCTGTTTTCCCAAAGCCAGGCCCTTCCCCAGAGCCTGAGGGTGTTCGCAAATGTTGAGGAATCTGAGGATGAGTCGGAGAAATAAACCGGAACCGTCCAGCCTCCAAACTGGATTCCTCTGTTTGAAAAGCTGTTTTCAGGAACAGAGCTCTTCATGTCCACATCCGGTGAGAACTCGGGAAAGAGTGAATCCGTCTCCTGAGCAGAAACGGTCACAGCAGAAACAAGAAACACAGATATTGCTGCAATCCTCTTTATAGACATTAACTTCATCGGTCCCCTCCGCTCATCTCGCCTGTTATTCGCATTATCTCTATCAGTTCAGGACCGCTGATGATATCGCGTTCGCTGCCGTTCGCGGGCATTATCCCCGCCGATGCGCAGGCCCTGAAGGCATAGCGCTGGGTTCCGAAGATGCTGTACCAGAGAGAATCGCTCAGCTTGAGATATCTCGCGACCATGAGGGCCGCTGCTCCCTTCCGAAGCGTATCGCCTTCAGCGAGGCCGATATTCGTTGAGATGCCGCGGCTGTTCAAAAACTGGATGTCCTTACGGAATCCGGCAGACTGACCGCCCATTGTAAGAACGAAAAATCTCACCGCGTCGCCCCAGGTCGCCGAAGCCTTATCGTCCAGCTGATTGACAAAAGCCAGTGAACCCGCGTCCTGAGCGGCCGCGGGAAACCCTGCAAGGAGCAGAATCGCCGCAAGTAGCAGATTATATTTCATGTAATTCTCCTCGGTTTTAATTGTGATTGTGTTATTTTACCGGCCACTCTACACCGATGTTCACGCCTGAATCGCTGTTTTCCGGCCACTGAAGATCAACATCCACGGAAGACGGATCACTGTGTCCATCGCCTCCGCCAGGAGAATCTGTTCCCCCGATTATAGAATCTCCAAGCCCGAGGCCTCCCTCAGGAGAATCTCCTCCGAAGTTCTCATGGGACTGCTGTTCCTCATCTGTGGCATTGGGATCGCCGGTATAAGTGACATTGCTTCTTAGAAGAACGCTGGGCCTCTGGCTTCCAAAAGGCATTGAGAAGACGAACCTGCCGGTTATGATTCGGGGCTGCCCATGCCTCGGCTGCACATCGAACGATCCTTCAGGGGCGGTGAACCTTGTTCCGTATGGTCCCGTAACTACATCCTCGACCGTCCCTCTGACACTCGATGTTGCTACCGGGGTAGCGACCTTAAAAACGGTTTTAACCCTTGTCCCCCTGGTTATACTGGCCCTGAGAGAACCGCGCTTGAGCCCGATTTTTGTCTGCCTGGTTCCTGCTTTCAATGAGTTTTCATACACCTTCATCATTGTCAGCGGTTTAATGGTTACAGAATTACCATCAAGGTCAAGGACTACTGTTGACCTCACACCGGTACTCACCCTCACTCCGTCATTCAGCTTCATCTTCGCGGTAAGAGGGACCCAGTTTCTGCCCTGTTTATAGGCTGCCGTCCCCTTGACTGAAACAACAGTAATAGCGGCAGAAGCTGACACTGCGGCTGTTATAACCGCCAATCCCGCAATCAACACCCTGATTTTCATAGTATGTTCTCCAGAAAGAATAATTTCCCCTGCGTAATAGGCCAAAAGAATATCCCGCAAAGGATAAAGAAAAAACGCTTTTTTTTAAAAATAATGCACCTTTTGTGCTCTTTTTTATATATTATCAATATATAGCATTTCAACAGATTCGTGTATTTTTTTTGTCTGGAGAGTGCTTTTTATTTTTTTCAACCGTGTCACAGTAAATGTCTATTCTTTTTTAGATGTTTATGCTTTTGTGTTTTATTAGAATTTTGATGGACAGTCACGGCTGATCCAGCCGAAATATTTATGATAATTATGGAGACTACTATGAAATCTGCAATTACAGCCATATCACTTCTCCTTTCACTTATTCTGTTTTCCTGTTCTGGAGAGGACAGCGCTGTTTCCTCCGGAGAGGTTAAGCTCCGTCTGAACCTAACATCCAAAGCGGCTGCAATGGGTCTGCTTGATTCAGTTCAGACGGTAAAAATTTACGTGGAAGGCGGTACAGAAGAAACAGCACCCGTTACTGTCAGAAGCCCTTTTCCTGAATATATAAGCCTTGAAGTTCCCTCAGATACTGACCTCAGAATAACTGCGGCAGGCTTTGACGCCGGAGGTCACGCTCCATTCGCGGGCACCACCTCCGAACCGGTTAACGTTGCAGCAGGATCAAGCGAGCGGGTTTCCATACAGATGGACTATACTGTAAAAATCGAAGCTGACGTTCTTCCCGGAACTGATGAATATGGCCCTATCTCTTCAGGCCCTGAAAACTTCAGGGAGCTTGACGGGAAGCTTGTTTTCACTGCTACCGCTGACTCTCTCGAAAACCGGGGCTTTTTTGAATACGATGGATCAGGTGAAGCTTCTCAGATAGCAGTTTCTTCTCAGGATTCATACCAGTTTAATATATCTTCAAATCTTATTCTAACAGATGCCGACAAAAGCACTCTCTATTTCACGGGTTCAGACAGCTCCGGCAATCTCAACGTTTTTACCTACGACGGAAGCGGGACTTATGAAACACTTCATACATTTGAACTCGAATTAGATGCCCCGTACTTTGGAAGCATGTTCCTTAACGGCAGCAGCCTTATCACTTTCATCACCTACCGTAATGTGACAAACTCTGCGTACTATTCGATTCCATATATCGTTGACACTGAATCGGGCACATCTGAACAGGCAGTTGACTCATCGTCAAATCCGGCAGCCCTTACCACTTACGGCGTCGATTCCGGCCCCTTTAACTTCAACGGATTATCAGTTTTCAGCTATTACGATTCTTACAGCTATACATATAGAGTTATGTATATATCTGCTGACGGAATCATGAATGAGCTGTCAATCCCCGACGGCTATTCAATCAACAATTCAACTCTTGTTGCCTTTAATGATGAGATTATCCTCAGACTTTTTGACACGACAACAGAGTCATATGAGCTGTCCAGAATAGTTCAATCAGGCTCAGACCTTTCCGCTGAGCCGCTCTCTGTCCAGCCTTCCGTTGAAGGCATGTCGCAGATCAATATCCGCGACATAATTCAGTGCGGTGAATACCTGCTTGTCTCAGCGGATGTAACAATGCAGCAGAGCGCATATTCTGAGACACAGCTCTTCAGGTATAACTCCGGCCTCACCGCTGTTGTACAGGCTCCCCTTGACGATATGACACTTAACTTCGGGGAATCCAGCATCGAAAACTCCTGCCCTGAAAATGGCGAAAGGCTTTTCCTGACGCTGTCAAGGATCCTCGCTACTCAGGATACTGAGATATACGTCGCGGCCTATGACCCGGCGGAAAACACAGTGGATATTCTCGCAACATACGCCGGAACTTCCGGAGCATACTACGACGTTTACATCAACTCAACCCTTTCAGCAGGATCCAATTATTTCCTCAACCTGTATATCTACAGCAGTTCAGAGACAGGAGGGTCGGAAATCGCCTCAGGCGATTACGCATTTATTTACAGCCCTGAGTCAGGAGGCGAAATGCATGAGCTCCCCTACAACCTGAGCTTTTACCACACTATAATGATTGGAAATACCTTATACTTTGCTCATGAAGACAGCGACACGGGTGAAGAACTCTGGTCGATGAAATACTACGAATAAGCGGCCATCACTGAGGCCGCCATTGAAAACTTTGCGAAGAGGAATCAAGATGAACAGACTAATAATTTCAGCAGCTTTAACATGCGCCCTGCTAACAGCCCTTTCGTGCTCTTCTGAGAATACCTCAGATTCAACAGTAAGGATCAGCCTGCCTTCGAAGTTCATGGCTGAGACAGTTCCTGACATAGCAACATACACACTCAGAATCAGCGCGGAAGACATGGAGCCTGTTGAAAAGACATTTTCCGCCTATGAGCTGGATGGAGATACTGTCAACGTAACAGTGCCTTCAGGCACATCAAGACTCTTCGAGCTCACAGCCATTCCTGCTTCCTACAATACATATGCCGCCGCCGCTTCCTATTACGGAAGCGCAACCGCCGATCTTGAAGCCGACGCATACACCGACGTCACAATAAGCATGGCGCTGGAGAGTACAAAGATTGTATTTCCTGATCATTTTAATTATGACCTGTACATGATTAGCGATATGACTGGCACGGACGTGATTTCATCTGATACAACCACATTCACCCCAGATTTGACTAATAGTTACTATTTCTACCCCCATGATGTTGACTATGATATGATAGGCAGGATATACGTTTCTACAGATGAAACCTACTATCTTTCACTATACCAGACAGGAAGTGCCATATACTGTCTCAACAGCATAAGCTCAGCCGGCACAATGCTGAATCTGGGCGATCTGACTTATTCAGCCATGAGCGCTATCGCTGTTGACAGAAACTCAGGTATTCTCTACTTCTCAACTGGCTCAACGCTTAACAGCTACAATATATCAACTGAAGAAATAACGCTCGATTACAACATAAATGGATTCGATCCTCAAAACGACACAATTTCCGGCATCGCCGCTGATAACGACTCAATCCTGTACATCGTAATTAACAATAATGCTCCCTCGCATCGGGCAATTAAGTATAATCCGTCAACCGAGACAGTCGTCTCTACATATTCTAATCTAAACGATCCGACTGATGTGATGTATCAGGACGCTTCAATCTACATTTCCGATTTAGGTAACGGTGAAACTACGTATAACCGAATTGTACAGCTAAACTCTCAAAACATGTCCTTTACAGGTGAATATGCCCCAACCGGTGATACTGTTCTCTATGGTCCAAAGCGTTTTCTTGCTGTCAGGCCCGATGAAATACTTTTCATCGATGAAGAGGATATGATTAATGGAACAGACAGAATTGTATCAATAAACGACATTGATGGAACTGGATTCACAGTATACGATAATGAAT
Source organism: Spirochaetota bacterium (assembly GCA_963663865.1). Lineage (GTDB taxonomy): Bacteria > Spirochaetota > UBA4802 > UBA4802 > UBA5550. The sequence continues at coordinate 495,808 of OY760686.1, read as the reverse complement.
CTTGCATATTCTATTTTTATTGCTAATATTAAGTCATTCATTTGAAAGTTGCGTATGTAACATCGGGTCTAACTGGAATCGGCCGTCTGGTCAAGGGCATTTCCGTCGGCAATGCCCTTAAGCGGGCCGGTATTGATTGTGAATTCACAATATTGAGCTCTTCAGAAAACGTCAGGCCTGCTGAGCTTGCAGGAATAACTCACACCTTCATACCGGCTGAACCACTAAGCACCTTCACCAGAGAAAACTTTGAAAAATCCATTCTCTTCCGAGAACTGGCCGCTCTTGCTCCAGATATTATACTTATTGATTTGCTCTGGTTCTCTTTACAGAATATGGCTTCCTCCCTTCCAGGCAGGAAGCTCCTTCTGCTCCGCCAGGTTAATCCATCCTTTTTCAAAATATCAATCCCTGAATTAAGTTTCGTTTTAGACACACAGTGCTTTGATGAAATAATTGAGACTGAACCCTGGGGCTTCTCCTTCTCAACAATAAAGCTGAATCCATTTACGATAAGAAACCAGGATGAGGTTCTCTCCCGTGCGGACGCCTCTGAAAGACTCGGCCTGAACCGCGGTGACAGGAACTGCCTTATCTGCGCCTCAGGGAAAGAGGGCGAATTCGAAGAGATTATGAGGCACAGACCGGGTCTTGAGAATGAGGGTTACAGTGTCTTTTCTTCCAACGGCCTCCTTGACGGTATATTTCCAGCCATGGACTACTTCAGGGCCTTCGACCTTATAGTCGGGGGAGCGGGTTATAACTTCTTCTGGGAAAACCGTCGGCTCGCTACAAACGCTATTTTCATTCCCTTCAGGCGCCAGTTTGAAGATCAGTTCTGGCGAGTTTCAAACTGTAAAAGGACTAAATCCAGGCACAACGGAGCAGATGAGCTGGTGAAAATACTTACTCAATAAAACGATTATTTTTGACTTTTTCCTTCTCTTTTGATAAAGTGTCGCCGTCATTAGTGGGAATTAGATATCCCTTGATACGTCTTACTCCATTTTAAGCCGGGTTAATGATATTCATCACCTATACCAGGAGACCGCCATGCTGCCCCGAAGAAAACTGCTAATAAACAAGAGCTATCAGTTCCCCAGAGCCGTTCAGGCAGCGGCGGCTGTTTTAATCGTAACGGCCTCAGCGGCGGCGTACACTGTCTGGACTTCCGTCTCGGATAATCTTACCCTGAAACAGGTTGAAGAAGAGCAGCAGGCATATCATGACATACAACAGGAACTATATAAAACCCTTTTACATGTCTCCGCCAACCCTGACTCTGAACTGCGCACCTCTGAAGAAAAGCTCAGGCTTGAAATGGAGCATTATTCAAAAATGGTGAAGACAACCGCTGAGAAAATCTCCGGGCTCAGGGGCTCTACCGTCTGGTCTGTTTTGATCATTGCCGCGCTCGCTTTGCTTTCCGGTATCGCCCTCATCCTGCTTGTTCTTAAACAGACGGCTGGCATTTCGGGTCAGATGCTTCTGCTTGAAAAGTACTTTGACGACATCTTAGAAGGGAAACGGGTATCTGTTAAGAAGCTCAGAATTAACGACAGCTTTCAGGATGTCTTTAAGAAGCTCGACCAGGTAATGCGCAAGCTCGGAATCTCCGACTGATTTTATTCTGCGGGTAAATATCCGTTGACAGGAATGGCATTTCAGGTTTCAGATGGGAAGCACAATATTACTGAAGGGTATCCGCATCGAATGAGCCTATCCCCAATCGACAGACTGCTTTCTTCCATTTCCACAGAGAGCTCAAACAGGATATCGGGAACATATCTCGATATCAGGAAAAACGAGTTTTTACTGCTCGACAGTGAGATCGTTATTCCCCGCATTCACGCGAGCGAACTGGACTACAGCCTCGGAGAGAGCATTGTCGCGTCAATCAAGAATTATATCCCGGAGTACCTTGCAGACCACAAACTCCTTCAAAAAAGGATGCCTGCCTCCGATCAACACTCTCTTCACTTCATTAAAAAAATGAAAGGCACGTTGATAGATTTAACGCATATCTTCCGAATAGACTTTAAATTTCAATCGGGATACGGGGATATCATTGAAAGCGGCGGTTCCGACTTTTTCCCGTCGTACAGCACCTCCAAGGTTTTCTTCAAGTCAAGGCTCATCCCCGAACTGACTTTAAACCGGGGCACTAACGGCACAATATTTCCGATTAAGCTCAGAGAAACCGATCACATTGAGTCTGACCAGTATTTTCACACTTACGCACTTTTTGAAGAACTTAACGAAAGCGAGATTTCGAGAAAGCTTTCAGCCATGGCCGGCGAAGAGCTCTACCGTATATCTTTCAATCTTTTTCCATTCATAAGTTATGACCTTTTTTCCGCCGCGCTTAATGTGCTTAATCCCGTTGATACCGAAATTGACCTTGCCTGCTCAATATTCGAGCCCCTATTCCTTTACATTTACTCCAGGCACAGAAACCTGGCCGGTCTTATTAACACGGATTGTATTGAAGAGTATCACGGCGAATCACTCTCTTACATAAAAGGCTCCCTGCAGCTCAGCCGGGGCTTCAGAGATGTTCTCGCGGACTACTTTGGCAGATTCACGCTTGTACGGGACGATGAGCTTGCCCTAAAGGGCTGGTGGAAGTTCGAAACCGGAAGTAAATAATGAAGCAGTCAATGTCGACAGCCGCTCTGGCCTGCCTGCTGGCTGTTCTTTCATGCACCCAACAGCCTCAGAAGGTCCTGGAATCAGCTTCAGGCTCTTCTCTTGACAGCAATGGTGCCGTCAGCCGTCATTCGCTGGATTTCGGGCTCAGCGCTCCGGCAGGCCCGCTCACAAACAGAGACCTGTTCAATGAGATATACTTTCAGGGTGATACGGTATGCTTCAGCTTCCTTCTCGCGAAAGAACCGAGATCGGAGACTGTAAAAGTTGAGTTCATTAATCCATCGGACGGCAGCGCATTCCCCGCGGAAAGAGTCGACATTACAGATAACAGAATTCACGGCTTTTCCCTTGCCGGAACCCTGCTTGAACAGTTTTGCGGAGTATCGCCAGCGCTTGCCGCGAAGATAACCGCAGGCTCAGAGATACCATGCTCGGCTCGGGTGAAAGTCAGCGACGGAAACATAATAATCACTGAAACCGTCGACTGCAGCTTTAGAATTCTGCTAAATCCTTCTCTCTCAAGATGAGGCCTCACTCACCGTTAAACAGCTCCGGAGCGGAATCCCTCATGGTCACCATAAAGTTCATCAGCTTTCTTGGCGGACACGGATATATTTTATCCTCATATTCAATAAGGACTGAGCCGGCCGATGAACCGGCCAGGGTAAAGCTGAACGGAATCAAAAGAACCCGTTCATTAAGCCTGTGAAGGAAAAACCCCATAACTCCTTCCATGTAAAAGCAGTCGCTGAAGAGCTCTATGTCCTTGATGTCGCCAATACGCTGAAGCAGATTCTTTTTCTTGGGAGAAAGTGTGTATTCCTGAAGAAGCCAGCCAGACCTTGTTGATGATATATAGAGCAGCCTGCCGCCTGTAAAATCAAGCTTTGAAGATGCGCACCCAACATTGGACAAAACCGGACTTCCATCGGCAAGATCAATAACACTGAAATAGTAATCTCCTGCCGCACCGGCCAGCACACCAAGATTATTTCCATCCGGATAAAGCTCAGCATGATAGTATTTTGAGTATGGTGGGCTGAATCGCTGCTCCGTTACAGGCATTGCTTTATCAGCTTTATAGTCAAATGAATGCACCCTCATGTCAGAGTAGTAATAGATAGTTTCCCCTGAAACGGTGATAGCCTTTATTGGGCTTTTCTTTTCTGCCAGCTTTTTGTCGGCAAGGGAAACTCCTTCGCGGTTGTAAACCGACACGGAATAACCGTCGCTGAAAACCGCGAGTGTATCAGAAACGGCTGCAAAAGCATTCATCTTCTCATCCTGAAGCTCTATTTTAAGCTTAAAGGGATGTACAATCTCTGCTGTTATGCCTTTGAAATCCACCGCGCATGTTCTGAACACAGCGGTAGAAGCGGGCATCTCAGCGGATTTACACACCTCCAGAAGGTCTTTTTCAAGCGTCCTTACCTCTATCGACTCTCCCCTTCCGTACGCCGCAGTATCGGACATGAGCTTCTCTGCCGGTGTTTCTGTGCAGGCGCCTGTACCTATCACGGCAAGCAAACATGCCGCAGCTGTTATAATTCTACTGTACAACAAAATCAATTCCCCCTGCCTGTTTGATACTTTTTCTTTATTCTCGTCTTTTCAAGCACCCTTGACACAAGCTCCCGGTCGTATAGCTCAATCTGTCTGGATGCCGCTGTCGCTTTTGCCCTCAGGCTGTACTTGTTTGTGGTAATATATATTCCGCTTCTGCATTTTTCACTATTCAGCTTATCCTGAAACTGAGCGATCTGATTTTCTGTAATCTCCCGGATGCTCCGGTTGAAGTATATGAGAATCGGAGGTTCATTTATCCGCTTTATATTAAAAGCCCTGTACTGGTATTCATTTGAGTTGATCCTTTCGCGGGCTATAATATTGTACTGAAGCCCAGATATCATCTCCACAATCAGAGGCTGCAGCTCCTCAATAGAGGACTGATAGACCATTGTCAGCGTATCATCCTGAAGAATCGCGTTATAGGTGTCAAGCTTGACCTTTACAGCCCTGTAAGACGGATTGTCTGAATAAATCTTTTCCCAGTGATGTATCGCTTCCTTCAGCCTGTTAAGCATTTCATAGCACTCCGCGAGCAGATACCTGTACTCATATGCCTCATCGGTTTTTTCCTTAAGGTTTCCCAGCCCCTCCTCAAGTATCTCAACCGCCCTTTCGTAGTTTTCCTGTTCATAGAATATCTTCGCAAGCAGAAAAAGACTTTTGACGAAATATCGCCTGTCCTTTCTGGAAATCTCAAGCAACGCGGCGGCTTCCTCGTACTTTTTCTTTGAAAAATATATGGATCCCAGGTAGAACCGGGCTTCCTCTCCGGCATTTCCAGTTTCGAGAGCTCTGAGCAGGTTGAGTTCAGATTTTTCATGATCTCCGACATGAAAGTAACAAACCCCAAGAGGAAGAAGGTTTTCCGTCTTTGTGGGATCAGCCTCAAAGGACTTCTGCAGATAAGTAAAAGCTGAGTGATAGTTTTTCATAGAGTAAAGAGCGTGACCTAATCTGTAATTGGCGTTTACATCGTCGGGCTGAATCATCAGAATCATCTTGTACTCTTCTATTTCTTTATCCCAATTCTTGGTCTCGCTGTACAGGTGGGCAAGTTGACTTCTCAGCTCATACTCACTCGCGTAAGTTCTAAAGTCGGGAAGGGTCAGTATGGAATTCAGCTCATATATTGCCATAACATACTGGTTCTGGTGTATCAGAAGCCTGGCCTTCAGATATCTGGCAGGGGGATAATCGTGGTTTTTGTCGAGTATATCTTTAACTATTTCTCCGGCGCGGGTATAATCCTCTTCCGCGAAAGCATCTTCCGCGCGCCGTATTCTCGAAGAAAGACGCGTACTTTTAAAGAAAAACGCTGAAACGGCAACAGCGATAACAATCATTGCGATCAGTAGATATGTCACAACCGCCTCATCCCCGTAAATAGTTGGCGCTGATAATGCCAGCAACAGCCCGGTGCAGTACGCTTATCCTGTTTTATAATTTATTACTGATGCTGAACATTAAATGAAACCTTTTCAAGACCAAAGAGTCAAGAATATTATAATTACGGCTCTTTAAAAAATACTTGAAATAACAGTCACGCAAGAACACGATGCCGATACTGTAATGACTATGACTAAAAAACAGATATCAATATATGATACCACCCTTCGCGACGGCGCTCAGACGCGAGGCATCAGCTTTTCCCTGCAGGACAAGCTCAGAGTAGCCGTGGCCCTCGACAGAATGCGTATTGACTACATTGAGGGCGGATGGCCCGGTTCAAATCCGAAAGATGAAGAGTTTTTCGAGCTTATCCGCCGGGAAAAAATCGAACACTCGAAGATAGCAGCTTTCGGATCAACAAAGCGCCGAAACATGACTGTGCACGAAGACCACTTCCTGCAGGCCCTTGTGAACTCCCGCGCAGACGTCATTACTGTGGTGGCCAAGGGATGGGACTTCCAGGTTGAAAAGGCGCTCGGCATCAGCCTTAATGAAAACCTCACCCTTATCAAAGAAACAGTCGAGTACCTGAAGGACAGGGGATTCTCCGTATTCCTCGACGCGGAACACTACTTCGACGGGTTCAAATCCAACCCCGAGTATTCGCTTGCGTCAATCGAAGCCGCCTGCGCCGCAGGCGCCGACATGATCGTTCTTTGCGACACAAACGGGGGCACGCTGCCTCATGAGGTATCTCAGATTACCTCAGATACCGCTAACTCGATTAAAACACCCCTTGGAGTCCACTTTCACAATGACACAGGGGTTGCCGTAGCCAACTCAATATCCTCTGTACTTGCGGGTGCGGTTTCGGTACAGGGGACTATAAACGGCCTCGGGGAAAGATGCGGCAACTGCGATCTGATGACGCTGATTCCCAATATCACGCTGAAGATGGACTATACCTGCGCTGCTTCCGCTAAACTCGATATTCTAACAGAAACAAGCAGGTTTGTGAGCGAAACAGCGAACATTATTCACAATGCAAGACTCCCCTATGTTGGAGAAAATGCCTTTGCTCATAAAGGCGGAATTCACGTCTCAGCGCTCCAAAAAGACACGAGAACATACGAGCACATTGACCCGTCTCTTGTTGGTAACCAGAGACAGGTTCTTATATCCGAACTTTCCGGAAGAGGCAATATAGAGTTTAAAGCCAGAGAGCTCGGAATTGACCTGTCAAAGAACCAGGAAAAAGCTAAATCCATACTCGCTCGCATTAAGAAGCTCGAAGAAGAGGGCTATCAATTCGAAGCCGCGGACGGCTCCTATGAGCTGATCTTCAGAGCAGAGTCAGGCGAGTACACTCCATTTTTTACCCTGAAAGGGTTCAGAGTCATAACAGAGATGTCTGAAATCGGCGAGATGGAGTGCGAGGCTACAATCAAGGTCGAAGTCGACGGACGGATTGAACATACCGCGGCCATGGGCAACGGCCCCATAGACGCGCTCGACCGTGCGCTCAGAAAGGCGCTAAGCAAATTCTTCCCCGAGATATCGGAGATACAGCTCACCGACTACAAGGTGCGCGTTCTCAACGGCAAAGAAGGCACGGCATCGCGGGTCAGGGTTCTTATGGACCAGAAAACAGACTCCTTCAACTGGGGAACAGTGGGCGTATCATCCAACATAATAGAAGCCTCATGGTTAGCGCTTGTTGACAGCATTGAGTACATGCTCTTTAAAAAACATGAATCAGAAAAATAATCCGGGAAATAAATGTCAGAGAGACCAATTGGAATATTCGACTCCGGGATTGGAGGGCTTACTGTGTGCAGAGCTGTACGCGACCTCCTTCCTTCGGAAAACATAGTCTATTTCGGCGATACAGCCAGGTTCCCATACGGGACAAGATCGCAGGATACCATTATCAGATATTCACGCGAAATAACAGAATACCTGACATCGAGAAATGTCAAGATGATAGTAATCGCCTGCAACACAGCATCTGCTGCCGCGCTTGAAACGCTCAGAACAGAGTGCTCGGTGCCTGTCATCGGAGTAATCGAAGCGGGCGCGCGCGCCGCATGCGCGAGATCGCAGAACGGGCCCATAGGCGTCATTGGGACGAGAGCAACCGTCAACAGCGGTTCATATGTCAAAGCTATACGCCGCATAAGGCCTGATTCAGCGGTGATTCAGCAGCAGGCAACTCTGTTTGTCTCCCTTGCTGAGGAAGGCCTTACCCAAACAGAAATCGCCAGGCTTGCGGCCCGTGAATACCTGGAAGGCATGTACGTCTCCGGTGTCAGGACGCTTATTCTGGGATGTACACATTTCCCGCTCCTGAAAAAATCCATAAAAACGGTATATCCGGATATTGACCTTGTCGATACAGGAGAAGAGATTGCCCATGAAGTAAGCAGCATCCTGCAGGAGAGACAAATCTTCAGAAATTCAGACGAACCCGGGACGGTAGAGCTTTACGCCTCCGATCTGACAGAATCAATGCAGCTTTTAAAAGAAAAATTTTTCGGAATAAACACCGCCAGGCTCACTAAACTGGTCATATAGGTGAAAGAGATGAATATGATATTAAACAAGACGCTTACGATACTGCTCTTTGCGACGATACTATCACCAGCTGAAGCGCAGTCATGGGAGCCTTATGACAGGGTAATTGCGGTAGTCAACAACCGCCCGATCATACAGAGTGAAATCGAATCGCGGCTGAATTACATAAAGGAAAGCCGCAGGCTTTCTCCTGCCCAGGAAAAAACGGAAAGAGATAAACTCATCGAAAAACACATAGAAGACGCGCTTGTAGCGGAACGCTCCGAGGAGATGTCAATAATCATAAGCGACAAGAAACTCTCTGAACACCTGAAATCAACTGTTGAGCAATTCCTTGCCCGTACAATTAACTCAGCAGCTGAGAGAGAATCTGAAACCAAAAAGGCAGTATCAGCGATATTTTCTCTCAAAGAAAAATACGGCTATGTTGATGTTAACAGAATATCCAACGAAAACCTTAAATCCTTCGCTCTTCATGTCCAGAAAAATGAAAAGATGGACTTTGACAGCTACATCGAAGAGCTCCGAAACGGCATGAAGCGCGAACAGCTCATGTCAATCGCTATAGGCGCCTCTCCACCTTCTGAGAAGGAAGCAATGGCATGGTACAACGCCAACAGGAGCAAGTTGGGCTATGAGGTACATGTTAAGCATATTCTGATAAGGCCTTCCGGCAACTCTTTCAAGGCTCAGAGAGACGCAAGCGTCGAGCTTGAAAACCTCAGAAAAAGGGCGCTTGCAGGTGAATCATTCGAGGCCCTTGCGGCAAAGCACTCAGAAGATCCGGGCTCGCGTGGGAACGGCGGCGATCTGGGCTGGGTCATGCTGGCTGAGCTTGATCCCCTTTTCGCGTCAGCCGTTTTCCAGATGAAAAAATACGGCGAAATATCGCCTGTTATCAAGTCTTCCTTCGGATACCACGTTATTAAGTATCTCGGAAGAAAGCAGATAACGTATGACCGCGTAAAAAACATGATAATGAACAGGCTTTATTACGAAAACATGACAGCACAGTTCAGTAAATGGATTGAACAGCGTAAAAAAGAATCCGAAATAATAATATACAACTGAATAGGCTTATTAAAACAGAGTTATTCTCTCAAAGCCGCATAGAGCCGAACTTTATCAGGAGGCGAGATTGAAAACTGCCATTCTCCTATATGTTGAAGACGGGCTGACAGATAATGACCTTATCTTCGCCGAATCCTTTACACCGGCCATGTTAGCTGAGCGGCTTTCCGGAATCGGCGACATCATCATTTCCATTCCGGAATCCTACAACGGCAGGCTGAATTCCGAAAACGCCGACAAACGCCCGTCATACGATCACGCCGCATTCTGGAAACAGCTCTTCAAAAAGACACAATACGATGACATCGTAAGGATATACGCAGACTCTCCGTTTATCGACGCTGAGGTGGTCAGAGACATGCTCTCGGTTCACCGGGACAATCTTGCCGAGTTCACCTATTCGGAAAACCTGCCCGAGGGCCTTGGTGCCGAGATTTACTCATCAAAGCTTTTTGACCTCATACCCGACACCGACGTGGAAACTCTGCCTCTCTCGAAGGTGATACGGTCCAATATCAATCAATTCGATGTTGAGCTGTATTACAGAGGACCCGATATACGCGACCGCCGAATGTCGTTCAGGCTCTCACATAAAAGATGCGCTGCCCAGATGTCCGCCATCCATTCAATCGCCGGGACAATTCCGCGCTATTCAGAGCTTAAGGGACTTATCGACGCAAACCCGTCAGTCCTCTGCCAAGGCCCTTCATACCTCGAGATTGAGATCACCGGAAGGTGTTCGCTTGACTGCCTCTTCTGCTACAGAAAATCACTTGAACAGCCGAGAGGCGACATGGCCCCTCAGCTGTTCAAACGCGTCATCAATGACATGCGCGAATTCGGCCTTCCATACACGGTCTGTTTCGGAGGCTCAGGCGAACCCCTTCTGCATGCTGATTTCGAATCATTTATAAAAATATCGTGCGCCGATCCGCTCGTTGAGCGCGTTATAATTGAAACATCAGCAGCGGATATAACCGAAAGAACCGCAAAGCTATTAAACGATGACGATTCCGGCAAAATAGTCGCTATCGTAAACATCAACGCCTTTTCTTCGGCGGGATATCAACAGATGCATGGAGCCGACTTTTTTGAACGGGTCATGTCCAATCTTGAGCTCATATCCCCCCTCAAAGACAGAAAGGGCAGCCTCTTTCTACAGGTAATGAAGATCAACGAAACCGAAGAGACCCTCGACTCCTATTACGACTACTGGGAGGAGAAGGGATATTCGATAATACTTCAAAAACAGAATACGTATTTCGGACTCATAGAAGACAGGCGCTATTCCGACCTGACGCCTCTTGAACGGACACCCTGCTGGCATCTCGCCCGCGACCTCTTCGTTCTCGCTGACGGCCGGGTTCCATTCTGCAAGCAGGATATAAATTGCCTCAATTCCCGCGGCGACCTCAATAAGGATTCTATAAAAGAAATCTATATGAAATCCATCTCCGATTTCGGGACAAACAGCCGCCAGGAATACCCGGTTGCGCCTGACTGCAGGAGCTGCGACGAGTGGTACACATTTAATTTCTGACAGGCCTGACTATGAACAATTCAAAAGCAGTAGCGGTAATTCAGGCAAGAATGGAATCAACCAGACTGCCTGGCAAATCCCTGCTCAATCTTGCCGGTAAACCATTAATTGAACACGTCATAGAAAGAGCTGCGGCTATTGACGGGCTTTCCGCGGTCATCCTCGCAATTCCCGATACAGCTGAGAACGACGTGCTTGAAGAGACAGCAAAGAAATGCCGAATCGATTTCTTCAGAGGCTCTCCTGACGACGTCCTCGCAAGATACTACCTTGCAGCTCTTCCCCACAGCTGCGGCTGTGTAGTCAGGGTTACCGGAGACAATCCTTTCACAGATGCGGACTACGCATCCATTTCATTACGCGAGGCAATAGAGGCTGATGCAGACAACTTCGGCCTTACGGGCCTCCCGCTCGGAACAGGTGTTGAAATCATCTCAATGCGCTCGCTCGAAGCCGCGTACATAGAGGCGGCAGAACCCCATCAGAGAGAGCATGTATCGCCATATATCAAGGAGCATCCCGAAAGGTTCAGTGTCCTGCGCAAAGAGTCAGGCCTGGACAAGGAGGCTTCAAATCTCCGCCTGACCGTTGACACTGCTGAAGACTTTGAACTCGCTGCTGCGCTTTCTGAAGCCCTCTACAGGGGCAAACCGTATTCATTAAAGGATATACTCAGCTATCTGAAAGACAATCCCGGCCTTGTTTCAATAAACAGCTCTGTCGAGCAAAGGCCGATGACGCATTCTGCCGGATGAAACAGCGTGCCGCAATAATTACCTCTGAAAGCGCAGAGCTCGGAAGAGGACATCTCCAGAGAATGCTCAGCCTGGCGGATTACCTGAACAGATACACCGCAATAAGCGCTTCGCTTATAAAGCTGGAAAGTAAAGAAGATCAGGGAATAACATCGTTTCAGAACAGGCTCATCCCGCCTGAAACGGCATTCATAATAAGAGACATGCGCGATTCCAGCCTCGGCGAGATGGCTGAACTCCGGCGCAGCGCTCCCGTTATCGCTATCGACGACGCCGGTTCAGGCCGCTCTCTGGCAGATTTGGCTGTTGACCTTCTTCCGGTTATCAGCCGGGTTAACCCGGCGCCTGATTATAGACCCGATGCTTTCCTGTACGGGCACAACTTCCTTACAGGGTTAGCCCCAGAAGATGAGTCACCTGTTTATAGAGATTTTGACTTCTGTATATACCTCGCTCTGGAGCAGTCCGAACGTGAGGAGATTGCCCGCCAGATCTGCGGCAAAGCCATGTCTGCAGTCCTTCTCGGGGGACAGCATCCCCTGCTTTACAGGGATGGCTGCCTTTCCCGCCTTGACGGGCTGTCCCATGGCAGCATACTCCTGTCCTCAAAAGCAGTAATCTCACATTTCGGCATAATGCTTTACGAAGGACTTGCGGCAGGCTGCGGTCTTATCGCCCTCAATCCGACCCAGTACCATTCTTCGCTCTGTGAAGCCTCTGGGCTACCTGCAAGCAACCTTGGCGTAATATCAGACATTTCGATTAACACCCTTAAATATGCGGCTGAGAAGTGCATTGCTGAGCTCCATCCTCCCAAAACTGAGGCGGGCCTTTACAGACAATGCCTCCTGTCTCACTCAAAATTTGCCGATATCATAGAGAGGTTTCAACAGGAGCGTTCAGAAAAAGTCTTTGACTGATAACTTCCTTAAAAGCTTAATGCCTTAAAGAGTGTGTTTTCCGTAAAAACGGATTTTCGCAATACAATATCGGGTTTTTGTTAATGAAAAATGTTGTAATAAAGCTTATCATAATAAACGCGGTGGTCTTCCTGGCCGGCCCTTTTATTAACATCTATTACTTCGGGCTGATACCTCAGCTTGTTGCAGAGAAGGGCTTCATCTGGCAAATCGTCACGTACATGTTCTTCCACGGTAATTTTTTCCATCTTTTTGTTAACATGTACGCGCTCCTGATATTCGGCATTGAGATAGAAAGGACGTGGGGAAGCAGGCGTTTTCTGCAGTACTACTTCTTCACAGGCATAGGCGCTGGAATTTGCATATTTATTATTAACTATTTCTTTTTCGGAGGGGCTCTTTCCGCGGTTCCCACGATAGGCGCGTCCGGCGCTGTTTTTGGAATACTTCTCGCGTTTGGAGTTCTGTTCCCTGAATCAGTGATACTGCTTTTCTTTGTATTGCCGATAAAAGCAAAGTATCTCGTAATCCTTTACGGAGCTTTCGAGCTTTACTCGCTCTTCTCAAGCGGAGGTGGCAGCGGAATCTCTCACGTCGGCCACGTCGGCGGTCTCCTTTTCGGAATAATCTATTTTCTGACCATAGCCCGCAATCTCCGTGCAAAAAAAGCGGCTGTAAAGAAAAGAGTTGAGGCGTTAAAGCCCGCTTCTGTTTCACTGAAACAGGTTTCCTCGGACAAATCCAGGCTTACCGACATACTCAAAAAGCTTAAAACAAAGGGCTTTGATTCACTTTCAGACGACGATTACCAGCTGATTCAATACATGAGAATTATGCACGAAACTGATTCCAGCAGCAAATTATGCGTGCCGGAAGACTTTGATGAAAACGACCCGCAATGCGGCAAGTGCGAATCAGAAGAGGCCTGCCTCATAAGAGAGATAAAGAAGTATATTTAACTCAGGTTCCTCATGATTAACATTAAAATCAGAACAAAACCCGGGGCAAGCGTCCCCGAATACAGAACGCCGGGTTCGGCAGGTGCCGATGTCAGGGCGTTTCTGAATAAAGCAGTAATATTAAACCCAGGTGAAAGGACACTTGTTCCAACTGGATTTTTCCTTGAGATTCCGGAAGGCTATGAAGCTCAGATCAGGCCGAGAAGCGGTCTGGCGATTGAGCACGGCATTATCCTTCCTAACTCGCCGGGAACCATTGATTCAGACTACCGGGGTGAAATTAAAGTCATTCTTCTAAACGCAGGGCAAAGCCCCTTCTCCATCGAACCTGGAATGAGGATAGCACAGCTTGTCCTCGCAAGAGTGTTCCGTGGAGATTTTGTTCCGGCCGAAGAATTGAATGCAACAAAAAGAAACGAAGGAGGTTTCGGACATACCGGAATATGAAACAGCAAACAGTACAAAAAAATAGGCGCCCTGGAAAAGCGGGCTCATCGCCCTCGGTAAAGATAATACCGCTCGGCGGACTCGGATACATAGGGAAAAACATTACCCTTTTCGAGTACAAAGATGAAATACTCATAGTCGACTGTGGCATCAGCTTCCCCACAGAGGAGACACCTGGCATAGACTTTATTATACCCGACTTTACCTATATCACGCAGAATAAGAAGAAGGTAATGGGTATCGTAATAACACACGGCCATGAAGACCACATTGGCGCGGTGCCATTTCTGCTTAACATCGTAAATGCGCCTGTCTATGGCACAAAACTCACTCTCGGCCTCATACAAAGCCGGCTTGAGGAGCGGCCGCCGAAAAACAAGCCTCATCTAATTGAAATCAAGCCGCGTGAAACCCGCAAGATCGGCCCTTTCAGCATTGAGTTTATCCATGTGAATCACTCGATAATCGGCGGCGTCGGCCTAGCCATAAACACCGACATAGGAACGATAATTCACACCGGAGACTTCAAGATTGACTTCTCGCCGGTTGACGGAGCGGTAACAGACATATACCGCTTCGCGGACTACGGGGAAAAAGGCGTGCTTTTACTCATGTCTGACAGCACGAACGCGACAAAATCGGGCTTCACGAAGTCAGAGTCCATACTCGTGGACAAGCTCATAGACGTATTCGCGGAAGCTAAAGGCCGAATAATTGTCGCCACATTCGCTTCCAACATTCACAGAATTCAGCAGGTTATGGATGTTGCTCAGCGCTTCAACAGGAAGGTGGCCATCTCTGGCATGAGCATGCAGAAGAACATTGATATTTCACGAACCCTCGGCTTTTTGACAGTAAAAGACGACCTTATAGTTAACGTTGAACAGGCAAACTCGCTCCCCCATAAAAAACTCGTTGTCATAGGAACCGGAACCCAGGGGGAACCCATGTCCGCGCTTTCAAGAATGGCAAACGGAACTCACAGACATTTCAAAGCTGAGAAGGGAGATACTGTCGTCATAACGGCGTCGGTAATTCCAGGAAACGAAAGGTTTGTAACCAATGTAATCAATTCCCTTATGTCGCTCGGCGCCTCGGTGTATTACGATCAGGACGAAGCCATTCACGTTTCCGGGCATGGATCTTCGAAAGAGCTTAAGCTTATGCTCTCAATCACCAAACCCAGGTTCTTTCTGCCCATCCATGGAGAATACCGGCACATGAAAGCTCACGTCGAAATAGCTGAGACTCTGGGAATAAAGCCGTCTCATGCGCGCATAGCAAAATGCGGAGATGTTCTTGAGCTTTCGAATAATTCATTCAAACGGATTAACACACTCAATCTCGCGCAGATATACGTCGACGGTTCAGAGACTGGAGATACAACAAGCAGTGTCATAACCGACAGAAACGCGATGTCCAGCGAGGGAATAGTAATGCTAACTGCGGTCATCTCACAGGGCATGCTGCTGCGTGAACCGGAGATTGTAACCCGCGGTGTTGTTGGAGATTCCAGCCGCCACATCATTGAAACCATACGGAAGGATACTGAAAAGAAACTTACAAAGATGCTGCACAAGACTTCGAATCCGGCGGAAATTGAAGGCTCGATCAAAACAAGTCTCAAGAGCCATATCTACAAGCTTACCCGCCGCAACTCTATTGTTATTGTTAAGATTATTGAGGTATAATCGATGAACCTGTTGACCGTTCTTCTTACTCTTGCAGTTGTACAGGGTATTGCCGAGTTTCTTCCGATTTCATCATCGGGACACCTCGTCATATTTCAAAGCATACCCCAGTTTTCCGCTTTTATAGAAAATCTGGGGGAAGATATCAACCTGTTCGTCAATGTCGCTCTCCATGTAGCGACATTGCTTGCAGTACTCATACTTCTGAGAAAAGACATCGTCGATATTATCGCGGGTTTCTTCAGAGGATTGCGGACCAGAGACTTCACTGATCCCGGATTCCGTTCCGCTTTGAACATTCTCGTTGCCTCTGTGCCTGCCGGAGCCATCGGCATAGCCCTGAACGATGCGTTTGAATCAATATACGGAATAGTGACGCTCACGCTTATTCTCCTCATAATCAACGGAATTGCGCTCATACTGACTAAGAAAATTCCTCTGAAAAGCCGACAAATAAGTGAGATAGGCCTTTTCCGCTCATTCGTCGTTGGGCTGTTCCAGGCTCTGGCAATTTTGCCAGGAATATCCCGGTCAGGAATGACAATAGCAGGCGGCATGCTTGCGGGTCTTGCCCCTCTTGAATCGGCCAGGTTCTCTTTTCTGATGGCTGTGCCCGTCATAGCGGGAGCCGGCCTCATGGAGGGCATCAAGGCGGCTCAGGGTTCAGTCAAGCCGGAGATATTTCTGCCGCTGGGAATTTCCTTCGCGGTAGCGACATTGGTCGCTGTTTTCGCGATTAAATTACTCCTGGCAGCGGTAAAAAGGGTGAGACTGGACATCTTCGGCTACTATACTATTGCGGCCGGGGTTTGCGGACTGGCCATTATTCACCTTGTAAAATAGCATGGAGGCTCAGAGTTGTTCAGAGGGAAAGGCCAGGAGATACTTGGCATTGCTGTTATCCTGGTTTCAGTGCTCATTGTTCTCGCGCTCGCGTCATACAGCCATGAAGACTACAGGGTTCTTGCGGGCGGAGGCGTCATATCCAACATTATTGGCCCTGTCGGGGCATGGATAGCGCATGTTTTCCGGACGGCTTTCGGCCTCACCGCATATATAATCGCTGCGGCTATATGCATCTGCGGATTCAGCATGGTCCGCAGCGGCTCCCCGAGGCCTGTACTCGAAAAGGTATTCTCGCTTATCTTCTTTTCAATAACGCTGTCAATATTCATCTCAGCTGTCTATGACACCGCGGTGCAGCTCTCCGGTGGAATTGTCGGCTCATATCTCAACGCTATGCTGCTTTCACTACTCGGCAGCGCCGGCTCTTTGATTGTTGAAGTAGTGTTAAATCTGATAGCTCTTTCTCTTCTTGGCCTTGTTTCCTTTTCCAGAGTTGTGGCAGACTTCCTCGACCGCCGTCATTCCGCCGATAAAATCCGTTTTTTCGGCGGACTTTTCGCTTCGAAAAAATACAGTGATACAATACCGCTCAATTCTATTCAGGAAGACCTGAAAAAAAGCGGCAAAAAGAGAATGCCCTGGATTGTCAAAAAAACTATTCCGGTAAATCATCCTGCCGCTCAGCCGGATAATTCCGCAAAATACCTTCAACTCTCAGTCACTGAAGCTGCCGGCAGCATACTCTCAAGTTCCGGTTCAGTGCACGAAATGATACGCGAGTCATTGAAAGAGCCGAGGGTTCAGGAAATCATCGGAAACAGCGGTTTACAAACGTCTTCATTCGACAGCAATGAAACCCCGGAATGGAGCTTCATAGATGAAGATGACACAATCGTTTCTCCCGACGACATCTCACAGGATGAAGGGCTTGAAATAATTACCATAGACTCATCCGATATATCTGAAGAAAATATTTCTGAAGATATTGAAGAATATGATTATACTGATGAACAAGCCCCATTGACGCCTGATTTTACGGAAGCGGTTGAATTACACTCTGCATCAAAAAAACAGGGCAACTCTGAGAACCAGTCGTCAAAACTTGATGATACAATCTCGCGCAACAGGATTATATCGATTGGACTCGAAGAACAAGTCGCTTCTGAATCTCCATCTCACATTGATGAATTTTTAGATAACGATGATCACATCGGCAAGGGAAATACTCCCGAGAGCATTGCAGACAGTTCAGCGGAAGCAGTAGAACAGCTCTTTGACGAAATCCCGATCAACAATGACTATATTATTCCAACCGGCTTCTTAACCTCTTCTACGCCCGCGGACACTGAGAGCTGGCAGAACGAGATTAAAAAATACTCGGCATTGCTCGTCAACACTCTTGCTGACTTCAGTATAGAATCAAAGGTTGTAAACGTAAACAGAGGCCCGGTAATAACATTGTATGAGCTTCAGATCGCACCCGGCATAAAGGTAAATCGAATAGTGAGCCTTTCCGACGACATTGCCATGGCACTTGCAGCGTCGCGCGTAAGAATAGTCGCCCCTATTCCGGGCAAGTCTGCTATAGGAGTTGAAGTTCCCAATAAGATCAGAGAGATGGTCACTGTCGGTGACATTATTACCTCAGACGAGTACCTGACAAAGCCGGGCTGCCTGAAAGTAGCTCTCGGGAAAGACATACTCGGTAAACCGTTAACCCTCGACCTGAAGCGGCTTCCACATCTCCTCATCGCCGGTGCCACAGGCTCAGGTAAATCAGTATGTGTTAACGCTATCATATCAAGCCTCGTATACAACTACGATCCGAACTATGTCAGATTCATCATGGTTGACCCGAAAATGGTTGAACTTCAGATATACGACGGCATGCCTCATCTTCTCACTCCAGTTATAACTGAGCCTCACGCGGCCCCAATGGCGCTGAAATGGGCCATCTACGAAATGGACAGGAGATACCGGCTGCTTTCAGCCGTAAACACGCGCGACATTGAGCGCTATAACGAGAAAGCTTCTCAGAGCGGTTCGCTTGAAAACCTGCCCTACATAGTCGTTATAATTGACGAGCTTGCAGACCTCATGATGGTTGCCAGCAAGGAGGTCGAAGGCTATATAACACGGCTTGCTCAAAAAGCGAGGGCAATAGGTATTCACCTCGTTCTCGCTACGCAGAGGCCGTCGGTCGATGTTCTGACGGGAATAATCAAGGCCAATGTCCCTGCCCGCATTGCCTTTCAAGTCGCTCAAAAAACCGACTCGCGCACCATTATTGACCAGAACGGAGCCGAAAAGCTCCTGGGGAAGGGCGACATGCTCTATCAGTCTCCAATGAGTTCATTCCCGGTAAGGGTACAGGGAGCGTTCATCTCTGAGGACGAGAGCATTAGCGTAGTAGAACACCTGAAAAAATACGCCAGGCCTGATTACATTGATATAGAAGAGTGCCTCTTTGCGGCAGAGCAGCAGAGACAGGAAGATGAGGGGGATGATGAGCTTTTCGTTGAAGCGCTGAAAATCGTTGAAGAAACACGGAAAGCCTCCGCGTCATATCTTCAGAGGCGGCTGAGTATAGGATACAACCGCGCTGCGAGAATAATTGAGCAGATGGAAGACCGCGGATACGTTGGCCCTCAGCAGGGAAGCAAACCACGGGAAATATTTATTTAACTTTTCCCGGACCTCTTAACAGCGTAGACCTCAATTGTATCTGAAAAACCTGTCATCCGGGAAAACAGCCTGTAAACTGCCGACAGAGGTCTGAACAAGAATCCCCTGCTGTTAAACACCCTGTCCGGGTGCATTCCCGACGGATAAGTCCTGATTCGGTGAAAACCGGCATTCTTCAGAAGAATCGCGGCTGACCGGGGCGAGAGATCAATCTTATGATCAACAGGCCTTTCCCTGAGCCACTTCTCACGGTTAAGCAAGAACTGCGGCCCGAAAACCGAAGGTACAGAGAAAGCTAAAATTCCGCCAGGCTTGAGCAGCCCTGAGATTTTACTTATAATTCCAACAGTGTCAGCGCAGTGCTCAATGAAATACCATGCGGTAACAATATCAAATTTATCATTAAAGTCAGTCTGTTCAAACACGGTGTTAATAGTTTTTATACCGAGTCTGTCTCTGGCAAAAGCCGATGCATACTTTGAAACCTCAACCCCTGTTACCTTTTCTGCACCGCTGTCAGCTGCTGCTTTCAGAAAAAATCCCAGCGCCGAACCCAAATCAAGCACAGACTTACCCTTCAGAGAAGAAACGCCCAATGTGGCTTTTATCCGGTCAATGCGTGTTCTGGAGGCTCTGTAGATATTCGGAAAGTCTTCTTCGTATGTAAGACCGTATTGGGCACTGTACTCGGTGGTAAAATACTCAGCGCTGTACGGCAGAATCTGGTGGGCGGTATTTACAGCAGTACGGCATTTCCGGCAGAAATAGACATTCCCGCCGGAGACAGCAACTCTGTCTGAGCCGCAAACCGGGCAGACGACAGAGGCGGCCATAACACTATTTACGCCTTTTGGCCGGTTCAACTACAACATTCATACCGCGGATTTTGGCGTCATCGAATGAATGATACACAAGTTCGGCATACTGTTCCGGGACTTCAAAAAATGAGTAGGTTCCATGGACATCGATCTTTCCAATAGTCTTACCGTCAATACCGGATCTTTTAACAATTTCTCTAATAAGATCCCCTGTGGAAATACGCTGGTTTTTACCGACGTTGATGAATAGTCTTGCTCTTCCGTCCTTGATGTCTTCGAAAACGATTTTGCCTGTCTCAGTCCTGTCAGTTCTCGTGAAAGAGGAGATATCAAGTCTCGATATGCTTCCGAGGTGTTCCTTAAGAACAGCAGCAGCAATTCGTTTTGTCCTTCCAATGAAGGGCAGTCTTTTTTTCAGAACTTTCAGAAGATCCTCATATTCGTTAAGCTCTTCAGTCATGGCTATATCGAGAATCTTCTCGATCTTTTTTTCCTGGTTCATTTAAAAACCTCGCGTAGTGGTAAACTGTTCAGGGGAAGTTGAACAGCATGCCGGCATTATTCCACCAGCCCGTTTTATGGCAAGTTATTTTTTAGAGCTTCCTGGCGGCAGCGGTAGCCGACATTTCTCACAGTCTCAATCACATTGTCAAAACCTTCGCCAAGTTTTACTCTGAGCCTTCTTATGTGTACGTCAACCGTCCGTGTTCCTCCGATATACTCGACTCCCCATATACGGTTAAGAATCTCCTTGCGTGAGAAAACAACACCCCTGTTAGTAAAAAACAAACGAAGAAGTTCAAATTCTTTATAAGTCAGCTCCAGCTTCTCATCATTGAGGTAGACAGAATACTCGGCAAGATTTATCCGAATATTTCCTTCAGCAATATCTTCATTCTCTCCTTCAACATCTCCTGTCAGTAACCTGAGCCTTGCCTGAAGCTCCCCTTTTCTGAAAGGATAGAGTATAAAATCATTCATAAACCACTCGCGGCTTAACGAGTCAAGGTCCTTAACCCTCAAGACAATGAGTACAGGCCTGTCATGAATTTTTTTCCTGAGCTTGGAAAGATAAAACTGTATGGAATCAGGGGCTTCCAGGACATCTACATCTACTACAACCGCGTGAACGCTCTCCCCCTTCAGCGAGTCAACGCCTCTGAAAATCTGAAAAGAGCCTGTTTCGAGGTTATTTCTTATGTCCTCAATGAACTCATTGCTTGCTGAGAGAATGGCTATCGGCATTTACTGTCTCTTTCCTTTTCCTCTTCTTTTTTCAGCCAGTGACATGAAAACATCGCTGTATCTGCCCGCTACAGCTTCAGCATAAAACTGTTTAACTTTTGCCATGTTGTTTTTGGAACATTTCCTGTAAAGAACACTGTCTGACATAAACCTGCTTATTGATTCCGCGCAGCCTTCAACATCGCCGACATTTATCAGGAGAGCGTTTTCTTCATGCGTTAGAAAATCCACCTGTCCGCCATGATTGGTTGAAACAATGGGCAGCCCGTAGTTCATAGCCTCCATAAAAACAATGCCAAAGCCTTCATGCAGCGATGTCATTACAAAGAGATCTGCTGCTGAAAGATATGAAAACTTCTCTTTATCGGACAAATATCCGGTAAATGTGATTCTGTCGCTTACGCCAAGTTCAAGGCTTTTTTCAATTAGATAGTCCATTTCCGGACCGTCTCCCATAACAATGAGCCTGATATCTTTGCTCTTTAGTTTTGACAATGCCTCTATTTGAACATCAACTGCTTTTCTTTTTACAAGACGCCCTACCGTAATCATAATAAATTCATCGTCTCTCAGTTCAAGCCCTTTCCGACCTGCCTTTTTGATCTTCGGCGGATGAAAAGCCAGCGGTATAATCATTACCTCTTTTGGAGGCTGATAGTACTTCACAGCATTGTCGCGTGTGTTTGAAGACTGAGCTACTACCTCATCCGCGCGCTTTAGAATAAACCGGACAACAGCACGGAATATACGGCTTCTGTGGGGAGAAGTTTTCTTACTCGGATCGTATATATCCCCCCCATGAATCGAAAGGACATTAGGAACCTTGAACATTTTTCCGAGAATATACCCAAGCGGGCCTGAAGGGACAGCGAAATGTGTGTTTATCACGTCGTATCTGTTAGCGCGCATCAGGCGAAGTCCTGCTGCAAAACCCGTGAATAGATATGAAAGCATTGATGGGAAGGAAGCGGCATCCCTGGACTTACGGAAAAGGACTTTAACTCTGTGAATATTTATACCTTCAACCGTTTCAAACGCCGGGAGATCCCCGAAAGTGGAAGTCAGCACATCGACCTGTCCATGCTTCGCCCACTCAAGCGCGAGGTCGAATGAAGCAACACCGCCCCCCCCGCCCAGCGGCGGAAACTCATAGTTAATTATTAGTATCTTCATACCATCATCCATTGACTGATTTATACGATTCCGTTTTATGCCTGTCAAGAACCAGAGCAGTTTTTACATTGACTCAATTCGCAACTGAATCACAT
Organism: Spirochaetota bacterium; assembly: GCA_963663865.1. Classification (GTDB taxonomy): domain Bacteria; phylum Spirochaetota; class UBA4802; order UBA4802; family UBA5550. Next base: position 473,379 of record OY760686.1, on the reverse strand, counting down.
AATTGAAAAGCTGAACATCATTTAACAGTTCAACAGCATTAAATAATAAACACAGAGAAAGTGTACACTTTTTTTTTGAAGAATTGCTCAAATCCTCCTGTTTTTACTGTTCTTAAAGGAACAGTGCAAGCGTATCTAATCTGCAGAAGTCCCTGCTTCTTATTCCCCGGTCACGTAGAAAATTATAAATTGATTATTCTGATCGGTAAAGCTTTTTTAGTGGGTTGATGGATTGTGCTGAAATCAAAAAAAAGCCGCCCGAAGGCGGCCTGATTTAACGCGGAAGCGAGGTCATATAATCAACATATCCCCTTGCCTTCCAGGGTTCGTCTCTCTCCGGATCATAGAATGAAGGCAATGCGGAATCACCCTCTTCGACCTCCTGATTCGAACTCGGGAGCCCCACAGCCAGGCTGCCCGATGTGTTTTTATACCCGTCATTAAATAAGACGGTAAGCAAATCCTCAGTAGTCGTCCCCCAGTGCAGTATAACCGCGTCGGCTAAATCGTATATTTCATCAAGAACATATGCCGGTTTCTTCATCGAAACAAGAACAACATACAATGTATCCTCTGACCCGCTGACAAGCTCGGCGTTATACCTTACCTTCTCCAAAATCGCGGCGTTTTCGGCAGAGGACCCGCCGCTTACCCCGGCGTCAAGATCGTAGTAATAGCTTAAAATCCCAGCTGTACCGGAAGAAGCTTCATCTTCAGCCGATTCAGGCGCGTCTACAAAATGCAAAATTACATTCGAAAAAAGCTTTTGAGCATCTTCAAGCTGTTCGCCTTCAAACTTCGTCAGGCCATCACCTTCCGTAGTTTGCAGATTTGAATACTCACCATCAACATCATCATAGTTTCCCCATACCTGCGAATTCCATGTCCCCATCGAATAAGAAACAACTTCAGGGTTTTCGTAGTCGAAATCAAAGCTTTCGGAATCATCCTGCACGTAGAATAAAGTACTCATCCTCTCATAAGGAACTCCGGGATCAAGAGGAAGAGACGCCAATCCAGTCTTTTTAGTATTCTTCAGAAGCACGAGCTGCTGCTGCATGGCAAGGTAACCGTATATACCTCTTCCTGTATAAATCCTTGCGCTTGTTCCATTTATTTCGTTGTGAGAATCGACAATATACGGATTTTCAAAGAGACCCAGCTGTATCATTACTTTGATAATTCTTTTCGCTGAGGCATCCACAAGATCAGAATCAAGGGCTCCAATTGCAGAGATAATATCGCTGACTTCAGGCTGAATTTCATCATCCGATTCTACCTCAACACCTTCCGGCATTAGCCTTACGCCGTTTATTACATCACAGCCGGCCAGTACCATTGCGGATGCTTTTTCCGCGCGACTTCCTGCCGTCACACCCATCTCAGTTCCAGACTCAAGCGCGTCCCGGTCTGAAAAAACCAGCCCGTCAAATCCGAGATCTTCCCGCAGAACATCCTTCAGGAGATATTCATTGTATGAAACCGGCACATCTTCAATTCCAGGGCACTCAGGGATGCCATGCGCGGCGACTATTGCTGAAGCACCGGCTGATATTGCCAACTCAAACGGCTTCATGTGGGAACTGAGCTTATCCGTTGTGCCGTACGCCAGTCTATGTGTTGACATGGCACTCCTTGAATCTATCCCGTTCTTCTGAGGCCCTGCTCCGGGGAAGGACTTTACCGCCGCAGCAACCCCTGACTTTTTAAGAGTCGTACCTCCCTGAAAGCCTTCTACCATTTCGTATATCTGATCCGCGACCATATCAGGATCTTCTCCGAGAAGGTTCTCTGCCTCTTTCCATCTCAGCTCTGTTGCCAGGTCCGCCTGGGGCCCAAATACAAGCCTCACGCCTACTGCAGAAAGATCAGCTGCTATATCTCCCGCCATCTGCTTTGCCAGAGGCAAATTGCTGTATGAAGCTGCACCGAGCCCGGGCATTCCGGGAAACTCTGTCATTCCCTTTGCCGTATTTGGATATGCCGGCAGCATCTCGGAAGACACAAGGGCCGGCAGTGCCAACTGCGCACTTTCGGCCGCGACCTGCAGGCTGTTATAATAATCTCCCCTGTCAGCCGGGTATACATGGTCAATCGGGTACACTTTGTTTTCTTGTGTCTTGAAAAGCCTAATACCCATATCGACAGCGTTTCCTTCGATTTTCCAGACAGTCTCCCACCAGATCGGACCGTACAAATTTACATTGATCATGAGAGCTGCTTTCATATCTTTATTAAAAATCTCATCCGAAACAAGAGCTTCAGCCCTCTCATCGGCAGAAAGCCTCCAGTCCTCGTAGATGTCCATCTCTCCATTCCGGTTGATATCCTTATAAGGAATTTTCCCGCAGACTGTTTCGCCGTCGCTACCCAATATGCTGTAATACTGCACCAGATTTTCATCTGAGGCGATAACCAGTGGTATTGATTTTTCATTAGGTACTTCTACACCTTCACATTCCGGTGAAACACTGACTCCATCACTCATTTCAGGATAAACCTTCTCGCTGTCAAAACAAGCTGAAAGTGACAGCAAAGCAATTATACAAAAACTTGTCAGAATTATGTTTTTCATAGCACTTCTCCATTACATCTTCTTTATATTGTTTAAGTGTCATTTTCTAATTCTTTTTAACAAAAAAAATGAAATTAAATGATTTTTTTCTTCCTCCATTCACACCAAAGCATTGATCATTCTTGGGAAAAAACAGTATATTTTTCTTTACCTTGACTAAATGGAATTTCAATCTAAAATCTTTCCAATAACTTACTTCAGGTTCAGATATGATAATTGATCCTCAAAATGCAGTTTTATTCTTTGGCTCATCGCTGCTGTTGGCTGCAGCCCCCGGCCCTGATAACATCTTCGTGCTTGCCCAGTCAGCCGCGCACGGTTGGAAAACTGGAGTTCTGGTAACTCTGGGACTCTGCACCGGCCTTATCTTTCACACCGCTGCTGCTGCTTTAGGATTAGCAGCCATTTTAAAAGCTTCACCAGGACTCCTGAAGCTGATTACACTTCTTGGAGGTGCCTACCTCCTCTATCTGTCTGCCATTTCTGTTAAAGCAATTCTTTTCCCGCAGCCTTCTGAACCGGAGCAAAAAACCACTCCTAAATCGGCCAGGTCACTATACCTCAGAGGAATAGTCATGAATATAACGAACCCGAAGGTAACACTTTTCTTCCTGGCCTATCTGCCTCAGTTCGTTTCTCCAGGCTATTCGCCTGCCGCTGTCCAAATATCGGCTTTTGGCATTATTTTTATGATCTCCGCTCTGACTGTTTTTTCTGCCCTGTCGCTTGGCGCCTCAGCCCTGACTTCAACATTCAGATCAGGCTCAAGCAGGGCGGACACCATACTCAAGCTCGCCGTAGCGCTGGTTTATATCGTTCTTTCTGCGAGAATTTTTATCTCAGCGGCGGCTTTATGAGACTCTGGTCCATTAGCCCCGAATATCTGGACGTCAAAGGACTGACCGCCCTCTGGCGCGAAGCTCTGCTCGCCCAGGCAGTAATTCTCGGCAAGACACGCGGATACCGGAACCATCCCCAGCTTTTAAGGTTTATACGCAGCGCAGACCCGGCTCTCTATATAGTCCAATATCTCCATGTTGTCTACTCAGAGTCTCTTTCCCGGGGATATCGCTTCAGCGGTTCAAAAATCTCCGCCCCGCCCGCCGCTTTTTTAGATAGAATCCCTGTCACGTCAGGACAACTGCTCTATGAAAAAAAACACCTTTTAAGAAAACTTGCGAAACGCGACCCTTCAAGAATGCCGCTGCTTACAGAAGTTGGCATACCCCGTCATCATGACCTTTTTTACGTTATAGAGGGCCCGGTTGAATCATGGGAAAAAATCTGAACAAAGTGAGGTAAGAATATGCAATTCTATGAGCATCTTGCGGAGTACTATAACTCCTTTTTCCCGGTTAATATGGACACAGTCGATTATATCGAGGATATGCTTTCCGGGAAACAAAGCCCGCTTCTTCTCGACGCGGGCAGCGGCACTGGTCTTTTGACTCTCGAGCTGGCCAGGCGTGGTTTTTCCTCGGACGGAGTAGACTCGGATATAAGCATGATCAAGGCTTCAAATATACTTAAGCAAATAAATCCGGAGCTGCCTATCTCCTTTTACAAAGCCGATCTTGATTGTATTATGGAGATTCCACCTGTTAAAGAGGGAAAGAACTATGATGCTGTAATATCAACAGGAAATACCATAACCCACCTTCCTGCGCACTCTACCGACAAGGCCGGTTTACCACCCCTTGCTGTATTTCTTAACTCCGCTTTCAGCATTACAAAACCGGGAGGGAAGCTTCTTCTCCAGATTTTAGACTATGATTATATATATCAGAATAACATAAATGAACTGCCGATCATACAGACTGAAAAAGTTGTTTTCCGCAGACTATACAGATTTATTGACAAAAACACTCTGGAATTCACAGCAGTGATTGAAACCTCAGCAGGAAAAACCTCTTCTGCTATAACACTCTACCCTCTCCGTTCCGCTGAACTGGCAGGTCTTCTGAAGGAATCGGGGTTTACGATTAATGGAATTTATGGTTCGTGGAAGAAAGAACCGGCCGGGGGCAGACTTCCTCTGATAATTGAGGCCAGTAGGGCATAATAGCCATTGAGTAGAATAGATTGATCAAGCAAATTAATATAAAAAGCCGCCCGAGGGCGGCTTTTTATAGTTTTCAATTGTGTGACTAACTTGTTATCTCTCACTAAGAGGAGTAAGGATTATCTGGTGACCTCTTTTTCTCCATGTGTCAGAAACAGAATCAACATCAGTAGGCACAGCTGAATCTCCGCCTTCAACTTCCACGTTTGTAGCAGGAAGAGAAACCGGCAGCCTACCTTCTGTTAGCTTTGCATCGACATTGTGAAGAGTGTCAAAGAGATACTTGGTATTAGAACCCCAGTGAAGTATTACACAATCAGCCAAGTTGTATATCTCATTGAGTACATAACCAGGCCTTTCCATATTAACAATTACAACGTAAATTGTTCCGTCCCAGCCGTTCACAAGATCTGAATTCTCTCTAACCTTGGCTAGAACTGAGGCGTTATCAGCCGCCTCCTGGCCGCTGACTCCTTCATCAAGGTCATAGTAGTAGCTGAGCAGGCCATCAGGGTCAGATGTTCCAGCGTCGTCCACATCCTTCCTTGGAGCATCAATAAAGTGAGTTATATACTGTGCGTACAGCTTTCGTGCTTTAGTGAGAAGATAGTCTGGCTCAGTGTCACTGAACCTTGTATAACCATTGTCTGAATCGCTCAGGTCAGAGAAGGTTCCACCAGAATAGTTTCCCCAAAGAACCAGTGAGTTTGTGTCTTTTGAGTATCCGGCTGAATCTACCTCGGCCTCATCATAAGAAAACAGCTCAGAGTCATCTATCCAGTAATGGTTAGATCCCGGTGTCACATAAGGTACGCCCGGATCCATGGGCAAGAATGCCTTCGCTCCACTTTTTTCTGTGTTTTTAAGAACAACCACCTGTTTTGACATAGCTTCGGTACCATTCGCTCCCAGCCCCACATTATCTCGAGCTACTGTACCGTCAATCTCTCCGTCAAAATTAAGCAGATAAGGATTTTCGAAAAGACCAAGCTTAAACATCATCAGCAAAACCTTTTCAGCGTCAGCATCAATCACAGCTGAATCAAGAGCTTTAACTGTATCAAGCGCTGTTGAAGCTTCTGCGTCAGAAACACCAGTAATAACATCGCAGCCGGCAGCGATCATAGCATTAATCTTTTCTGCTGTTGTAGAAGCCGTTACGCCAACAGCGGCTGTTGTATCAAGAGCTCCCCAATCCGAGAAAACAAGTCCAGTGTATTCCATTGTTCCCTTAAGTCTCGTAGTAAGAAGATCTTCGTTGTAAGAAACAGATATCTCTGCCGCGCTTGTTCCCTCAGGAGCTCCATGTGCTGCCATGATTCCGCATGCGCCAGCTGTAATAGCATTCTCGAAAGGCTGAATGTGATAATCCAGATTGGCATCTGAGCCGTATGCTATCATGTGAGTTGAATTAGCATCCCTTGAATCCAGACCGTTCTTCTGTGGTCCCGCTCCCGGGAAGTAGTTAACAACCGCTGCAACACCTGTTGAAGCGAGAGAGTCTCCACCCTGAAGGCCTTTTACTATAGCGGCAACCTGTGAACCAACAGTAGCAGCATCCTCTCCAAGAAGGTTTGTTGATCCCCACCATCTGAGCTCAGTAGCAAGGTCTGCCTGAGGTCCAAACACAAGGCCGACTCCTATTGCTCTTAGATCCTGTGCGACATCCGAGCCAATACCAGTGGCAAGATCAAGATCATCAACCGTAGCGGCTCCAACCCCAGGCATTCCCGGGAATAGGCTCATTCCGTTGGCAGTGTTAGGATATGACGGCAAGAAATTGGAAGTAAGAAGAACCGGAATTGCGATAGCGCCAGTCTCTGCAGCAGCCTGGAGGCTGTTAGCGAACAGACCGCGGCTTCTTGCTGAGATTTCGTTAGTCGTTGTTCTGAACATTCTCACTCCGGCAGTTACAGCCGCTGTCTGTTCCGTTGAAAGAACACCTGTTAAAGCATGATCAGTCACATCGACATTGACCAGTAGACCGGCTTTCATTTCTGTCGTGAAAGCTGTATCGGCCACAAGAGCCGCTACCCTTTCTTCAGCTGTCTTTGTCCAGTCCTCATAGGTGTCCATTGAACCGCTTCTGTTGATGTCCTTGTATTTCACATCCATACATACAGTTACATCGTTATCACTTTCGTCCTTTGTGTTTACATAGGCCTTAAAAGTACCGATTAAAGTCTCGTCGGTCGCAGCGACTGCCGGAAGATTCGCCTCATCGAAAGTCGGAGCTCCGTCGCAATCACCTATGACAACAGTTCCGCCTCCGCCAGAATCACCGCAGGCAAAGAAGAAACCTGTCATAATGAGTAATGACAAAAATAATATTTTCCTCATTATCTCCTCCTAAAATTATTTAATTGTTTTCTATAAATTTACAACCAGAAGGTATCCGGTTTAAATTTTCTCACTATAATTATAACAATGCTTAAAATATAGTCCTGTAAATTTCTGATTTATCAGTTTTTGCGCATTTTGGACAGGAATACTGTCCGCTGCAAAGCCGCCTTAAATCAGACATTAAACTCTATATAGACCTGCTAATGTAACCTATTATCATAATTAATTCAAACATAAAAATAAACTGGATTAATGCAATAATTTTTTATTATTGCAAATAACAATATAACCGGATAAGATTTACTTTCAGCTATTAGACCGAATAATTCATCTCTAATTGAAAATTTGTCCTATAAAAAAAAGGCCTTCAAAACATTAACTCTAATATTTATAATACATATTATATATGAAACTCAAACAATCCATTGCCGCTTTGATAATTATTCTTACCGGGTTGCTTTCTTCGGTTCAGGGAGAAAGAGGGCTGTTATTTCTTCAGCCGGTACCTGGCGAATCTTCCGCCTGCCTGATTATGGACTCATCAACCGGAGAAATACTGTACAGGGGCGGAAGAACATCACTATTATCAGGCATTTACCCTCCGGGATCAATCGCAAAACCCTGGGCTGCCGCTGTTTTTCTTGAAAACAGAGGAACGTTCGTTCCGGATTCCACGATAGAGTGCTCCGGAAAGTTTTATCCCCCCTCTGAAAAAGACTTTTTGCCTGCCGACAGCAGGCTCTTTAACCTTCCAGCAGACCCGTCAGGGAAGAAATATTTTAAATGTCCGGTTGCGCAGGGTCACGGCAATACTGACCTTAGAGACGCAATAGTCAAATCATGCAATGTTTTCTTTCTACGCTGCTCAACCCGCTCTCCCGGTGAATTATATGCTAAATTGTGCGCCGGATGGAGCCTCAGCCCATCCGCGCCGGAGCCGGCAGAAAAGCCTACACAGCTCATGCTTGCCGCGTCAGCTATCGGCGAAGGCGGGCTTATTCAAACAACCCCTGCTGAAGCGGCGGCAAGATACGCAGCCTTCTACAACGGCGGAAGCATTCCACTGCCCTTCAGCCCGCCATGTACCAGAATAAGCTTAAAAGCAGCGCCCTTCAGTATGACAACCCTCTCCCTGATCAGAGGCTTCCTTGCTGAAACAGTTGAAAGAGGCACATTAACGGGAATAGGAACCGGGCTTGCTTCGGTCAAAATATTAGGCGGAAAGACAGGAACAGCTACAATTCTGGGGAACAGATACAAAACGCATGGGTGGAACATAATAACGTTCAAAGTTCCTTCCATACCCTCTGCCCTCATACTCGTATCATTTACACAGCGCGGAACAGGCTCTGGAAACACGAAAAAAGTGTCAGAAATTGTCTTGAAAAAAATTGACACAGGTGCTATAAAACTCGCAAAATAGGTTTCCAACTGTTTGTACTGAAAAAGATTTAGAAGAAGGCTAAATGATGAAAAAAAGTGCTTTTTATTCTGCGTTTGTGTTTGCTGCTCTCATTGCAACATTCCCGGCTGATGGGCATTCTCAACAAAAAACTGACACACTCAGCACGATAAGCTCGGTCAAGCTTTACAGAAACCAGGCAGAGATAACAAGGAATGCCTCTGTTCGCCTGCAAAAGGGAACAAACACTGTGGTAGTAAAAGGCCTCCCGCGGCTCCTTTACGACTGGTCAGTCAGGGGCGCTGTTTCAGACAAACGCAGCGCGCGGCTTCTTTCAATTGAAGTCGAACAGAAAGCCCTTCTTACTAAGAGAAGAGCAGCAATTACCGATATAGAGGACAGGCTTACGGCTCTTCGCGACAAGGACTCTGCTCTTCTTGACGACCTCAAAGCTATTACCGCCCAGGAGAAATTTCTCCAGTCTGTTAATGATTTCAACAGCACGGCTATTGCCCGTGAACTCACAGGAGGAACCGCACCGGTAAAGAACTGGGAAAACACCTCCTCCTGGTCGCATAAAAAGTACAGAGACCTTCTCTCCAAAAGAAGGCAGACCGAAAAGGCAAGAGAACAGATCGGCAAGGAGATTCAAAAGTGGGAATTTGAGCTCTCACAGATTGCCGGAGACCGATACTTCAGCAGCTACAACCTGATCAGCCAGGCCGCCATTCAAAACAAGGCTGCGATGTCGGTTCAAAGCTTTAATTCCATCGTTGATAAATACGCTCTTAAATCACGCCTGCTTGAATCGCCTGACACCCCGGTCGACGTGGAAAAACAGCTCGTTATATCCATTTACTCCTCTGCCGACAGGGAAACTGAGATCACTTTGAGCTATATAATACCGGGTACATCCTGGAAGATGCTCTACGACATCAGGGCCGGTATAGCCTCCAGGAAGCTCTCTGTCTCCGTGTACTCCGACATCTACCAGAATACGGGCGAAGACTGGCAGAATATAAGGCTTCACCTTTCAACCGGAATGCCGGTAAACTCAATCGCCGCCCCGTCAATCTCTCCATGGTATCTTGACGTGTATACGCCCTCCAGAAGCAGTTCTCTCTATATGAGGTCAAAAAAGGCGGATATGGACGAGGCCATGGCGGCAGGCGCTCCTCCAGCAGTCGAGGAGATGGAAAAGGAAGCTCTTCCTGAAAGCGTAATTTCTGAAAAGGGGCCGAACGTGGAAATTCAGTTCCCGGTCGAACAGACAGTTGAGTCTTCGTCAAAGTCGCAGAAAAAGCTGATCGCGGAATACGCTCTCGGAGGAAAGGAAGGCCCGGATTTCTATTACGAGCTTTATCCTTTATTCTCTGATTCAGCCTACCTTAAAACTGAAGCTCTGAACAGCACAACGCTTCCGTGGCTTTCCGGCGACGCGCAGATTTTTCTGGACAACGAATTCATGGGAAAGGCTGCGCTCCCATTCACTCCGATTATGTCTTCAGAAAAGCTCATCCTCGGTATTGAAAACAGGATTAAGGGGACGCAGGAGCTTGTTAAGAAATTTGAGGACAGTTCAGGTGTTTTCGGAGGCAACAGAAGAATCAACTACAGCTACAAAATAACCATTGAAAACAAAATGCCGTCAGCTGAAACGGTTCTGGTCAACAGTTCAGTGCCGGTAAGCCGAAACGAGAAAATAGCTGTTGAAATCACTGGCATGTCACTGCCTTTCATAAAGGACACCCTGACAGAGAAAACAACAGAGTATCAACAGGGAGTGCGAAAGTGGAGGCTCAATCTAAAACCGGGAGAGAAAAAGGAGATAACTTACACTATAGCCGTAACATTTGACAATAGTCTGAATGTAAGCGGGTTAAGATAATATAAAATCAGAGGCTCTTTTAAAGATTTTTACGGGTTTTGATTGACAAAATAGGCCCCTTTTTTTCTCTTTCACTCTGAGTAGGGCCGTCTTGCTGGCCTGCCGGAAAATGGCTGTTTTGTTCTGGTTCTTGAACTTTTACGGTCCTGGAAATGGGCTGATAATCGGATATTCATTTAGGGACTATCATCCCAGGAAATTGAGAAATAAATAAACTAAGGAGTCGTCATGAGCGTAAGAAAAACCAAGATAGTGTGCACACTCGGGCCTGCAACGGACAAGGACGGTGTTTTAAGGCAGCTAATGATAAATGGTATGAACGTGGTCAGGTGCAATTTTTCTCACGGTTCACACCAGGAACATCTCGGCCGCATGGAAATGGTTAAAAAGTTGAGAAAGGAGCTTGGGCTTCCTGTCGCCATTCTTCTTGACACGAAGGGACCGGAGATAAGGGTCAAACAATTTAAAAACGAAAAGGTTGAGCTGAAGCAGGACCAGAAATTCACACTCACGACGCGGGACATTATGGGTGATGAGACATGTGTTGCCGTAACCTATGACGGCCTCCCCGGCGATGTTAAAAAAGGCGACGCCATTCTTCTTGATGACGGCCTGATAGGTCTCACCGTTCTCTCTGTTTCAGACACAGACGTAGAATGCGAAGTCACCAACGGAGGAGCAATCAGCAACAATAAAGGCGTCAACGTTCCCGGCGTTAAAGTAAAGCTTCCCTTCGTCAGCGAAAAAGACCGCAGCGACATCATTTTCGGAATAAAACACGACATTGACTACATTGCCGCCTCCTTCGTAAGGACAGCCGCAGACATAAAAGAACTTCGTAAGGTTCTCGCTGAAAACGGCGGGCTCGAAACAAAAATCATAGCAAAAATAGAAAACCGTGAAGGCGTCGAAAACATTGATGAAATAATCCAGGTGTCAAACGGAATCATGGTTGCCCGTGGAGACATGGGTGTCGAGATCCCCTTCGAAGAGCTTCCTGCTGTCCAGAAAAGCATTCTGCATAAATGTTACATCGCGGGAAAACCGGCTATCACTGCGACTCAGATGCTCGACTCAATGATACGCAACCCGCGTCCGACAAGAGCGGAGATTACTGACATCGCAAACGCTATCTACGACAACACGAGCGCGATTATGCTTTCAGGCGAGACTTCAGTCGGTAAATATCCGATAGAAGCAGTTAAGGCTATGTCTAAGATCGCGATAGAAACCGAGAAAAACATAGATTATAAAAAACGCCTCAAGACGATGAACTCCCCCATCAACAAAAATGTTACAAACGCCATCTGTCACGCTACATGTGAAACGGCTCACAACCTCAACGCCTCTGCGATCATCTCGGTCACGAAGTCAGGCCACTCAGCAAGGATGGTCGCGAAATACAGACCGGCATGCCAGGTAATTGGAACAACCGTTTCAAAGAAAGTCTACAGGCAGCTCGCCCTTATCTGGGGAGTCAAGCCCGTGCTCAGCGACATGAAAGAAACAACCGATGAAATCTTCGAGCAGGCGATAGATATCGCGACAAACACCGGTCAGATCAAAAACGGCGACCTGATTGTTATAACCGGTGGAATGCCTGCAGGCATCAGCGGAACCACAAACACACTTAAAGTCCATATTGTTGGCGATGTTCTGCTTGAGGCGAAGAGCCTTAACAAACACGTCGCAACAGGCAATCTCTGCGTTGTTGACTCAAAGGACGGAATGCTGAAAAACTTCAACAGCGGTGACATCATCGTAATGAGAAACAGCAGCGAAGAGATACTTCAGGCAATCAAACACGCCTCCGCGATCGTAACAGAAAACGATTCAGAGGATTCTCCTGAAGCCATTGTAGCTAAAGCCCTTGAAATTCCAGTGCTTGTCGGAGCAATTGACGCTACTGAAATTCTCAAAAGCGGCACAATTGTCACAGTAAATGGAAACATGGGCCTCGTTTTCAGCGGCACAAAAGCGGTAATGCCGAGAAAATAAGCAAAGATATTATCACGTAACTCAAAAGGCCCCGGATTCCGGGGCCTTTTTATGACTTGAGCATTATTCTCCCCTTTGAATCACAGCCGCCGGAGCGCTCCCTTTATTATATCTTCAAGAGAAGACTCAGGGGCTTCAGACCTGATTTCGTTAACAATAGACGTTGACTTCTTCTCATCGAAACCGAGTGACATCAGAGCTTCAACGGCATCGGACGATGAAGATCGCCCGATGCTGCTTTCTGCTCCGGGCGCCAGCTCTGCAAGTTTTTTAAGCTTTCGCTTAAGCTCAAAAATAAGCTTTTCCGCCTTTGACTTCCCGATACCGGGAACTTTCATCAAATGCGATGAATCATCGTTTTTTACCACATCTGCAAGCTCTTCCGGACTCATCTTTGAAAGCAGCGCTAAAGCCATGGACGGCCCCACACCGCTTACCCCGAGAAGCAAGGAGAACAGCTCCCGCCCGCGCTCCTCATGAAATCCGTACAGCTTGAACTGATCTTCTTTATGAATTGTATAAATATAAAGCGACACCTCCGCGTTTCCCGAAATAGCTTCATACGTTGAAAAGGGTATTGAAACCGAATATCCAACACCGCCAGCATCAACGATTAGACCTGTTGGCTTGAGATCATCGACCCTGCCTCTTAGCTTGCCAATCATTGTAAACCCCCAAAGAATAAAAAAGGAAATATCCCGCCTGACCGGGTGGATATCGCTATGTTTATACAAAATTCCCCTGCGAATGACCCCTGCGGCCTCAAGTACGGTCATTTTTACTAAATAAGCCCGCTTCATGGCGTTTTCGGCTTTACAGGTTTTCCGAATAATGATATTTGTCGATACTGTTTTTTCAGTAATCTGTCAACCTATTCTGCCGATTAACCGCAGTCTGCGGCGGCCCTGAAAAAACGCCTCAACACTATTCGCCGGGATAAAAATGGATACACTCAAAGACAACATAAACAAGAATTATTGCGAAAAAACTCAAAAAGACGGAAACAGTAGCACTGTAGAACAAATACAGTCTTCAGTCGAAAGAGTGAGACGTTCTCTGCTCATGCAGAAATCAGGCAATGAAGAGGAGATTAATTTTCTTCTGAAGCGCCTGCAATAATTCAGAAGGATTATCCTTATGAAGATCAACACTGAAGCTAAAGTCGGGCTTATGGTAACCGCCTGTTTCACAATTTTCGTCGCGCTCGTTGCCATGCTTGCAAGGTTCAATGTCTCCCAGTCAGGATATAATCTCAGACTTTATTTCGGATTTCTTAACGGTCTTTCGGTTAACGCGCCTGTAAAAATTGCCGGCGGGGTTACCATCGGCCACGTCGCTGAAATCAAGCAGTCTGCGGAAAAAACCGAGGTGACTGTCTGGATTGACCGGAAGTACACACTTCTAAAAACTGCACGATTCGCGATATTTACCACCGGACTCATCGGCGAGAAGTACATCAACGTCTTCATTCCTCCTTCCGCGACAGTGACAGAGTTTTACTCTGACGGCGATATTGTTTACGCCATTGACCCGGCAAGCTTCGACCAGATGATGCTTGTCTTTCAGAGCTTCATGCAGGATGAAAGCGGCGGAGAGATGCTTGCGCAGATTTTCCAGAACTCCAAAAAGTTCATGGAGAACCTTAACGGCATTGCTCAGGAGAACCGGTATGACATAAGGCAGTCTGTTCTCTCGGCGAAGGGAATGTTCAGCACTCTCGCGGAAAGGACGCTTGTGCTCACTGACCAGCTGAACAGGCTGACTGCAAACATGGCCTACATCTCTGAAAAGAACAAAGAGGAAGTAACCATCACTCTAAAAAACCTGTCTGAACTTTCACAGAACCTCAACAAGATTGTTTTCCGCCTTGAAAAGGGACGCGGTTCTCTCGGCAAACTCCTGGTAGAGGAGGATGTATACGAAAACATCAAAGATGCCTCTTCCTCCGCAAAATATCTCTTCGAGGAACTAAAGAAAGACCCCTCAAAGCTGTTTTTTAAACAGAAATAAGATTATCTCTATGGCTAAGCAAAAGAAACAGTTTTACTGTACATCATGCGGAAATACTACGGCAAAATGGTCAGGTCAATGCCCTGAGTGTGCAGAATGGAATACCATTGTCGAAGCTGAACCTCAAAGCTCCGGAGGTTCAGGGAAGCATAAGCCGGAATCGTTCAGGCTGTCAAAGATTGAACCCGGCGAACTGAAAAGAATGGCAACCGGGATCGGCGAGTTTGACCTTGCATGCGGCGGCGGCATTGTCCCCGGCTCGGTCATTCTGATCGGCGGTGAACCGGGCATCGGCAAATCCACAATCGCCCTTCAGATAGCTTCAGCTCTCAACACGCTCTATATCTCGGGCGAAGAGTCCGCGGTCCAAATACGCCACAGGGCTGACAGGCTCGGCATCAACCCGGAAAAGATCAACATCTCTGTCGACTGTGTTACAGAAGACATCTCATATCTAATCGAATCTCTGAAACCCCAGTGCGTTATCATTGACTCAATACAGACTTTACGGACAGCATCATCTCCCGGAGCGGCCGGATCCGTCGGGCAGATAAGGGAATCGGCGTCAATGCTTGTTGATTCGGCAAAAAAAACGGGGATTCCCATAATCCTGATCGGCCACATTACCAAGGACGGCTCGATAGCAGGCCCGAAGGTCCTCGAACACCTTGTGGATACAGTTTTATATTTTGAGGGCGACTACAGCAGGGATTTCCGAATTCTCAGGGCGTTTAAAAACCGCTACGGCTCCGTCAATGAGATAGGAATATTCAGGATGGAGAAGTCAGGCCTTCAGGAGGTAACCGACCGCAACCTGATTTTCACCAACCCCTCTGAGATTTCGTCGCCTGGCAACTCAGTCTCCGCAGCCATAGAAGGCACAAGATGCATGCTTTTTGAAGTCCAGTCCCTCGTCAATTTCACCACAGCTCCCAATCCGCGAAGAATGTCGGACGGCTTTGATCTTAACAGGCTGATTCTCCTCAATGCCGTCCTGGAAAAGCACACCGGCCTGAAGCTCTCCTCATTCGACGTATTTATAAATCTTTCCGGCGGATTTACAATTAATGAAACCGCCGCGGACCTCGCCGTAGCGGCAGCAATCGCTTCGAGCGCATATAACCGCTCTGTCCCTGAAAGAACAGGCATTTTCGGTGAGATTACGCTTTCCGGTGAAATCAGGCCGGTATCTCAGGCGCCAAGACGTGTCGTTGAATTCAAATCTGCCGGCTTTGACACGGTCGTGCTCCCGGAGGCGAACATGAAAGACGCAAAGCTGTCCGGCTTCGAAGGACGCCTTATCGGCATATCAAATCTCAGGGAAGCCGTATCGGCCCTCTTCGGAGATAAGTGATGGATAGAGACCAAACCAGAGAAAAAATACTGAGTGAATATTTGAAAACAGCATCCCCGGAAGAGCGAAGAGAACTCCTTGCGCTTCTCGAAAGCCGGGAATCTTGCGCGGGGAAAGCCCTGCCTCGCGCAAACAGCCCCTTCGGTCCGCAGGCAAAGCAGATGGCCCAAAAAATACAGGAACAGCTCGGTATTACTACAGAGAATATCAAGCAGACCGCAGTGAGCCTTGTCATTCAGCTGGCAAAACAGCATAAGCCGAATATAACGGACGCTGAGCTTGAAGCACTTATAAGCGAGATGGTTCCAGGCTCAGGCTACGCAAGGGCGGCAGCAAAGCTACCACCGGAAGTACTTCAGACAATGGTACTCCACTACATAACCGACCTTGAAGGGAGGGAGCCCCCTTCATGCGGCCAGGGCCTGCCCCATGGATGGCAGAACAAGTACTGGCAGGTATTTCCTCCGGAGGTTAAATCGCTGATAGAGTCTTACACTAAAGGCCGTATAACGCGAAAAACGTTTTGGAGAGAAGTGAAGATAATAACAGAAATCAGATAGACAGCAGGCTCAACTGACAGAACAAACGGCCAAGCTGCAGAACCCGGGAATGGGTTCAGGATATGAATTTTTCTGACATGATTCTAGAATTCAGCACGACAGAATATCTTCAGAAAAAACAACCGCAATAAGAAAAACCGCCAAGACCAGAATTGATACAATAAATCGTTTAAGGTTAAAAGTCATGTGATCTCCTGAAATAATTTTCGGCCATCATCTGTGTCAATCAGATTAAACAAATGACAACCACTATACTCAGTATCCTCAAATCAGACTGATGTTTCAAGTAAAAAAGTCTTCACTCAGCAATGCTGATATATACATATATATGAAGCAATAAGATCTTATACAGAATTTTTTTTGTTTCTCAGCTTATTTCCTGACGCAGATAAGGAGAAATCCCTGTTTCGGTAAAAATAACTTGATAAAGCCCTGTCTTTTTTATCATTATGCTCCGAGGCCTTCTTTTCGGCCGGGGATACAGCCATGGAACAGGCAGACGATTTAAAATACTTTGTCCTCGACACCAACGTAGTCCTGTATGACTACAGGTGCATATACTCCTTTGCGGGGCACAACATCATCATCCCCATAACACTTCTTGAGGAAATTGATAAGTTCAAACGCGGCAATGAGATAATAAACTTCAACGCCAGAGAGTTTACACGCGAACTTGATTCGCTTGTCGGCGACCGGCAGCTTATCGATGGAGTCAGACTTGAAACCGGCGGCATTCTTAGCATTAAAACAGATTTCAGAAAAGACCAGTATTTCAAGGAAATCTTCTGGGAAGACACCCCTGACCACCGAATACTCGCTGTAGCCTACAACAGCGCGAGAGAGCACGGCAGGGAATCTGTGGTACTTGTGACAAAGGACATCAATCTGCGAATGAAGGCTAAAAGTATCGGCCTGACTTCAGAGGACTATGAAACCGGCAAAGTAAAAAACATTGATGAGCTGTACACAGGCAAAAACCTTATTGAAGGCGTGGATCACGATCTTCTCAGCGAGATATTTCGAATTGGCTTTATCCCTATATCGGATTTGGGTAAAGACATTACTCCCTTCCCGAACGAAAACTTTATTCTCCGCAACGATAACCAGAGCATGCTCGCGACATACTGCGCGAAGGAAAGCGTTCTTCGCTACGTTGAAAAACGAAGAGCCTACGGAATTTCCCCGAGAAACGCCGAACAGAATTTTGCGCTTAACGCCCTCATGGACACGGATATATCCCTGGTAACACTTTCAGGAAAGGCTGGAACCGGCAAAACGCTTATGGCTCTTGCGGCGTCTCTCGAAAGGCGAAAGGCTTACCGTCAAATTCTTCTGGCACGTCCGGTTATCCCCCTTTCAAACAGGGATTTGGGATATCTGCCCGGTGAGGTACATGAAAAGCTTCAGCCGTACATGCAGCCTCTCTACGACAATCTGTCGGTCATACAGAACCAGTATCGAGATGACAGCACAGAGTACAGCCGGATTGCGGAGATGATTAATACGAAAAAGCTTCTCATAACAGCGCTTGCCTACATTCGCGGACGCAGCCTTCCAAGCGTTTACTTCATCGTTGATGAGGCCCAGAACCTGACACCGCACGAGGTTAAGACTATCATAACAAGGGCAGGAGAGGGAACAAAGGTTGTTTTCACAGGAGACCCTTACCAGATCGATACACCGTACCTTGATTCACGAAGCAACGGATTAACATACCTTATCGACAAGATGAAGGGTCAGGACATCTACGCACATATCACCATGGAGAAGGGAGAGAGGTCTCATCTGGCCGGACTTGCTTCAGATCTTCTGTAATACGCCCATTTATTAAGTCAAAAACAGGGCCTAATCAGCCCGCAATAACCAGCTGGAAACGAGCGCCTCTGCCTCAGCCTCCTGCCTTTTTTCAAGCGGGCTGTTTTTTCCAAATAAAACTGAATGTCCCAGAATATGATGCGCCGCCTCGTGGAAAAATGTCCTTATGAACCTGTCATAGCTTTTTGAATAGAGACTGTAGTTGAGCGCGATTACTCCTCTTCCGTTTACTATCTCGGAAGGCAGGTAGAAGCCGTTTAATGTGCCGCTTACAACAACTACAATGCACTCTTCCATAAGCCTTCTCGACAAATCTTCAGGCAGTTTCGCGGTCAGAAAGAGAATTGCCTCTTTGACGTCTCCATTGTCGCCAAAAACAAAAACATCTTCCACCTGATCCTCCACGTTGGGGCAAATATTTCATCTCTTCAGAATCAAAGTGATCCTGAAATGTTTTACACTTCAAAAACGTTCCAATATGCACAGTAACGCCTTTTGGGAATAATCATCTGATTTTGTTGACTTTTACACATCAAGTAAAACTATAGACAGACATCATCCGCTCAAAGGCTTACTTTCAGCAATCAGCAGCGGGAGAAACATCCGGAGGAAACATGAACTTTCTTGTCATAGGCTCGGGGGGCCGGGAACACGCAATTTTCTGGAGACTGCGAAACGACGGCAGCGCTAAAAACGTCTATTGCGCTCCTGGGAACGGAGGCATCCCCGCCGAATACCGAATTGATATCGCACAGGATGATTATCCCTCAATCGCGGCGTTTTGTAAAGATAAAAAAATTGACGCGGCTATCGTGGGCCCCGAGGCACCCCTCGCCGGCGGAATTGTCGATTACCTCCAGGAACAGGGAATAAAAGCCTTCGGCCCGTCAAAGAAGGCCGCCATGCTTGAGGGAAGCAAGCTTTTCGCGAAGGAAATAATGGACCGTTACGGCATACCGACAGCATACCATCACAGCTTTAACGGAAAGGAAGAGCTGCTTGAATATATAAAAATCTGTCCGTCATGGCCCATAGTTATCAAACTTGACGGCCTCGCTGCCGGCAAAGGGGTAGGCATACCCGAAAACTACGACGAGGCTCTTGAGTTCATTGAGTCAAACGTGTCATCGGACACAAAGGTTTTTGTCGAAGATTACCTGGACGGAGAGGAAGCCTCCATTCTGGGAATATCTGACGGCAAAACAGTGAAATGCTTCATCGCGGCCCAGGACCACAAGAGAGCTTTTGACGGCGACACCGGCCCCAATACCGGGGGAATGGGTGCTTACGCACCAGCACCCGTTGTGACTCAGCAGATCATGGAAAAAGCAAGCCGCGGCATCCTTCAAAAAACTGTTGATGCCATGAATTCCGAAGGCATCCCCTTTAAAGGCGTTCTTTATGCCGGGCTCATGATTTCCGGTGAAGATATACGCGTTCTTGAATTCAACGCACGCTTTGGTGATCCGGAAACCCAGGTTATACTGCCTCTGCTGAAAGGGAAGCTTGGAGACATCATTATAGCTTCAATTGAAGGGAAAATGGATGAGATAGAGATTGAGTCAAATGGACTGCATGCACTTACCGTGGTAATGGCATCCGGCGGATATCCCGGTTCCTATGAGAAGGGCATTGAGATATCGGGCATCGCTGAGGCCGAAGCGGAGGGAGCGACTGTATTCCACGCGGGCACCTCTGAAAAGGACGGCAGGACATTGACCGCCGGAGGACGCGTTCTCAACGTTACAGCGACCGGAACCACGCTTGAAGAAGCCCGAAGAAAAGTTTACAGCGCTGTTTCGCGCATAAGCTTCAGAGATTCATTTTACCGTAAAGATATCGCGCACCGCGCGATGAACAGATGAGGTGGCAATGAAATTACTTTCTGTAACAATCTCGCTGGTATTCTTTTCTCTCTTATTCGCTTCCCCCATACTGCCGGGTCCCATAGAGTACAACAGCGATGGATCTATCACTGTCACAACATCAAGCGGAACTCGCGTAAGGCAGGACATGGACGGTAAAACCCCGTATGGTCTACCCGTTGATAGCTATACCAGAAGCGTTGTTTCCGATAATATTGTAATTAAGCTCGAATATTCGTCAGCCGAATCTGACGAAAACATGCCGGAATACCTGAAAAATCTTATCGATGAGACTGCCGGTCTGCTCGGCAAATGGGCCGGCGAAAAGAAGGATGTAAATATTCAGCTTTCAGTATTATTTTCATACTGCAGACACTGCACAACAGGTTACTGCCGACGCTCAGGTCTAAGAGGCATTAACGTAACAACTGTCATAAACGGCAAGAAAGCAAAACCCATTCATGTAAGCCCATCCAGGCTAATGGTAAAAAAGGCTTATATCGACATTGCCGCCGGACTCTCCGAAAAAATCACAAAAGGGCTTTAACCAGAACAACAATATGACAAATGAACCCATTTCCCTTGATCACACAGACCTTTTGAGAAACAGGCTGTCCAGCTGTTTCACTGGACTATCCGAATACAGCTTTACCAACCTGTATCTGTTCAGACGTGAACACTCCTACATGGTTACGGAATGCCAAAACGGCAGAATATGGATAACCGGAAACACGCGCAAGGGGATGCCTTTTGCTATGCCTACCGAAGACCTGAGGACAATTCCGATGGAAGAGATTACACAGGTAATAAAAAATCATCAAATGATATACCCGATTCCGGAGGAATGGACAACGCCGTTTATGTCAGATCAGTGGTTACTGACTTATGATATCGACGAATCCGACTATATTCACAGCACCGAAAAGCTTGAAAACTATCCGGGAAAGAAGATGCATAAAAAACGCAACCTCTTCAATCAATTCACGAGAAGCTATGTTCCCGAGATAATACCTCTGACCTCCGACAGCGCTGACATTGCGGTTGAGATACTGAAGATGTGGCAGGATGAATCGAAGCAGGAACCAGAGGAAACAGACTACTATCCCGCGCTTGAGGCGCTCCAACTGCGGGAGCAGCTTCAAATCTGCGGCTGTATCTTTATAATTGACGGCGAACCCGCCGGCTTTGTGATGGGCGAGGAGCTTTCCTCTGATTTCTTCGCGCTTCACTTTGTTAAGGGGCTGAGGGACTACAAGGGGATTTACCAGTACATGTACAGCCACGCCTCCTCTGGCCTGAAGCATTCATACAAATATTTTAACTTTGAGCAGGACATGGGAAGCCCCCAGCTTCGCCAGGCAAAGAAGTCATATCATCCGGAAATGATGCTCGACAAGTACTCGCTTACACTGAAATAGTTTCGCCGTCTCCTTTGTGCTTGACAGCTCCATTCAAGGCCGGTTATTTATATAACAGCAATAAACGGGGTCTAAGATGCCAGGAATATTTACGCACAATAGAGTTTTTCTTGATGCGCTCGACTTGCTCACTGCCGGTAAAAAGAAAACCTTTGCCTCTGGCCCAGTAGCCGCTCTTTTTTCCACTCCGGCCAACATGACCGCCGGCCTCTTCGGTTCCGCCGGCCCTGATATATTTGAATCACTGCCATCTCCGTCAAAGTTTAACTGTCACGGAAGAGACATCTCCTTCTCTATCCACAACGGTGATCCCGGCGGGTTTACGGCAAATCTCTCTTCAATCGCCTTATCTGACGGAGACATGAACACCGAATGGAAATCAATGCAGCGGGCTTACCTGTACGGCTTCCTTTCCCACATTATCGCGGATTCTGTGATCTATCCCTTCGTATTCTTCTTCAGCGGTTTTCCGGACAGCTTCATCGCCCCTGAAATAAAAAGATACCGCGAACAGAACATTCTATTTCAGTATAATATCGACAGCTATTACCTTTACAGACACGAAAAGAAAGACTCGCTCAGGAAAGACAATTACCCTGTTGAGGATAAAAAAATCAGACTCGCAGCTCCCGTCAGCGCTCTGATCAAAGAAGCACTGAAAAAATCGTTCCCGGAAAACCTTGCAGCGATGAGCTTTATCCCCCCCCAAAAAAAAGATGGGGAATTGCCATGGCTCAATGCCGTTGACTACGCTCCGTTCTTTTTAGAAAAAGTGGAAAAAATAAGGCAGGGTATGCCGGGCCCCATCATTTCAATAATTGAAATCCTCTACAGAAAAGGTTTTTTCAGTTCAGGTATCTTTCTTCAACGGCCGCACCCGAGACGTCTCAACGCGGACCTTCTGAATATACACAGGGGCAGATGGCAGTCACCGACAGAGACGGGCAACCGATATGAGTCAATTGACGATCTGGTCAAAACAGCGGCTGAGATGACCGCCGAGGCCTGGACGGCAATCGAAGAGTCCCTTTTCACAAGCCGGCCTTTGGACATGGGTTTATTGATCCCGCAAAACGCGTTCACCGCATCAGCCGAAGCAGGTTACCATGACATGGTTCACAAAGAACCTGTAAGCATGAGATACTAACGGCTTTTATTTTAGCTTTGAGATAATAAGATTGAAGTAATCCAGGGCCAGCTGTCTCAGCTCTGTTTCCGTCATGTGCTTAAGCAAACCGGGATTGTCGTAGATATCTTTCCTGCCGGTTTTTTCTGAAGTGAACTTTAAAAATCTGAGAACGGCGATCCTGTGAGGATTTATTGAATTGTAATTGAGATAAGCATACAGAACAGAGAGGCCAAGATAGGGCTTGTCGTAGATTGTACTCATAAGCGACAGCTCCTCTCCGTTCACTTGATCGAAATAGTTATACTGATTGTTCACAAGCTTATGCGTAAGTTCATGAACCACGAACATCTCCCAAATGTGTTTTCTTATGTCGCTGCCGGATGTGGAGAAATACCGCTTGAGACTGTATTTTATATCTTCAGTGACCCTTGATCCGACAAAGAACATTTGCCCGACATTCTCATTGTTCATAACCTTTCTTGCTATGACTGTGTCATTCATGACCTCTTCCATGTTAATATAGATCATGTCATAATAGAAAGTTGAGTTGCTGGTTGAAATCTCGTCATAGTAGATATAGGGCTGGATGTTGTAAATCCGCTCCTTCTGTTGCATCAGAGGATGTTTTATTGTAATTTCTGATCTTTTTCCGTAAATACAGTAATCAAGGACGATTTTATTCATTCTGACATTTCTGTCTCTCGAAAACCTCAGGATTATATTGTACGACTCCAGTTTGTTTTCGTAATCCCTCAGCTCTTCTTCCGTTACCTTTGTAGGTTCAAGGTACACTGCCAGCAGCCCGGCGGCAAGGCTTCGGATATGCGTAGAACTGACGGTTCTTGTGTACTTTTTGTAGGCATTGACATGAAAGCCTTCATTGCCGATCAGCTTGAGAGGAATGCTGTCTTTCTCGATAATATTTACAAAGTGAGGATTTTCGCTGAAAAGTAGAACTATGTACGCGTAAAATTTACCGTTAACATTCCTGATATTTACTGATTCGGAAAGATAGTAATTTTTATCCGGATACGGGTATGAGTCTTGTGAAGGCCTGGATACCTCCGCCATCGACTGATTGGAAAAACAAAACATTACTATTAGAAGGATAGCTTTCTTGATTTTGTCCGGCATACAGGCACCTCTATTACAAAGTACTGAAACGGACTAATTATGACAATCAGTAAATAGAGGGGCGGATACAAAAATCAGATTAAAGGTTTTTTATGAGATATGGGTCAGCGTATATCTCCGTCAGAACTGGATATACGCTGTCTGCATAGACACTACCGCCTCCAGCTCCGAAGGTCGTAAAGCTGGCGGAATAGAAGCCGGCCTTTTGAATCAAAAATCAGTACCGCTGCCTCGTTAAAGTAAAAGTAATTGTTGCGGTAGGGGCTGAGATGCTCATGTCTGAGCACAAGCCGGTCGGTCAGCCTGTAAACGGAGCCCGTATCAGGGTTAACTCCCTTTTTGAAATCAATAGGATGCTTTAGATACTCATAGACTTCATGGCCGTCGCCGTCCTTCTTCGGCTTACCGTCGTTTTCACGTACAATATATTTGAAGTTGTCTTTGCTCCCTGGAAACGCGGAAAAGTTTTTCATTCTCTCTTCAGGCGGCATAGGCCTGTCAAAGCTGGTTTCGTTTCTGATGAACTTTTCATAAGAAGCAAGGGTGAAGACATAGAGCTCGATGGGATCATCTGTCATGTTCTCAATGATAAACTCTGTCTCAAGAACCTCGCCTTTCCCGGTGAGGTCTATTTTCTTGTTAAAATTGACTCCTTTTACGCGTATCTCATCGCTGTACTGAGCCTGAACCGGCACAGGGTCCTTTCCCTGCTGTTCCTGCTTCTCCTGAGAATAGAGAAGAGTTACTGCTGATAGGACCAATACAGCTGAAATATAAATCCTGTTCATTAGCTGTCCCCCAAGATAATGGTTCTCATTTAAATTATCGGATATGCTTTATTGTTTCTCTATCATTATTCAAAAAATGCGGAGGAAGCTATAAAGTCCAGAGTCAAACAATAACAAGCTAAACGATACCGGCAATTATGTTGATAGCTGATTGGCCGGCCTTTTTCTTTGCAGACTCAAGAATCTACTCTCTGTAAAACCGGAAGACGTAATCGAGAAGAAGCTGACGAGTCCTCTCAGGAATCCCGCTAAGGAGTATAGTGTATCCAGCCTCTACCTTTCCTTCAACAACACCGATCAGCTCTATTTCTTCATCAATGTTAATTTTTCCGTAAAACAGCTCCCCCCGGGGCATCTCAGCGTCATACTGGAGAATAATTTCCCGATCGCTCATCATAACTACGACACCGGAGCGGTGAGTTAGTTTTTCAGAAGAGAATATCTGACCATCAGGATTAAGCGGCGAACTAAAGAAAACAGCGGGGATATCAACCTTTGCCATCAGACACTTCCGGTTTACGCTCGAGTTGATCCTTTCAGTATGAGAGAACAGCAAAATACGCGTCCCTCTGGTAGTACGCCCGATGATCACAAGCGGAAATTCGTAAGAGGCTACACCCTCCTGCCACAGATAGG
Organism: Spirochaetota bacterium; assembly: GCA_963663865.1. Taxonomy (GTDB): domain Bacteria; phylum Spirochaetota; class UBA4802; order UBA4802; family UBA5550. Next base: position 448,402 of record OY760686.1, on the reverse strand, counting down.
CGTCAACGGTCTCGCCGTCTCCGGTTGATGTGAAAAAATCTTCATCGCAGAGAGCTGCAAGGAAGTGCTGATTATTTCCCAGCACAGTGATAATCGAATAGCCGAACCCCTTTCTGTAGACGCGAATAACCATGCCCTCCGGGATTTGGAGAGTAGTCTCCATTTTTTTTACCTTTCCCTGTCTGTCAGGCATATTGTTTTCTCCAGTTCGCCCGGTCAGCGGGCTTTATAGGTCTCAAGAGCCTCTTTGAAAGCGCTGAAGGATCCTGCTATTGTCTTCTCCGAAACACAAAAGGTCAGCCTGAAATTTCCCGGACAACCAAAGCCTGATCCCGGAACGGCCAGTATGTTGTATTTCTGCAGATGGCTGACAAAGTCTACATCGTCATCCGAAGGACAGCTGCAGAATATATAAAAAGCTCCCTCAGGATCAGGAAAGCTGTATCCCGCCCTTTTAAGAACGTCTACAAGCATATCGCGTCTTTTTCTGTAAAGGTTGATATCGACCCTCGCGCTTGACAGCTTGCCCACGATACGCTGCATGAGGGCCGGAGCGTTTACAAATCCAAGAATGCGGTTTGAAAAAACAAGCCCGGACATTAGCCTGCTAAAGTCATCGCAGGCGGGATTCACCGCAAGATAGCCTATTCTCTCCCCTGGAAGAGACAATGTCTTAGAATAGGATGTCGCGACTATTGAATGCTCGTAATGTTTAAGAATACTCGGAACCTTCGTGTCGGTAAATACTATGTCACGATACGGCTCATCTGATATAAGATATATGCTCCTCTTGCCCGCGCTTTTTGCTCTCAGAGCTGAGGAGAGTTCGGTTACAGCCTCTTCTGAATAGATTCTTCCTGTAGGGTTGTTGGGAGAGTTTATAAGAACCGCCGCGGTTTTATCCGTAACAGCGTTGATAATATTTCCAACATTCAGGCTGAAATCCGGATCAGTTTTTACCGGCTTCAGGACCCCTCCGTGATTGGCCGTGTAAAAACCGTACTCAACAAAGTAAGGAGCCGGAACGATTATTTCATCTCCCGGATTTAGTATAGTCTTGAAAAGAACATTCAGCCCCCCTGCAGCGCCGCAGGTCATGATGATGGAATCTGAGGCAATGTCTATCCCGTGATCACGGGTTACCATTGAAGCAATCTGCGACCTCACCTCGTTGAAACCTGCATTGGGCATGTAGCCGTGAACACCCTTTTCTCTTGAACGCGACGCGCTTTCAAACTCTCTGAAAAAATCTTCTGGAGGATCAGCATCCGGATTACCAATGCTGAAGTCAAAAACATTGTCCTCTCCATGAATTGCCTTCAGGCGAGTTCCTTCTTCGAACATCTTTCTTATCCAGGATGATTTTTTAACCGCTTCTGTGATGTATTCCGAAACTGGCATAAACACCTCTTAATTGCTTATGATATTGTTTTAATATAAAACCCCTGTTTTTCACAGGGGTGATTGTTTTCTTCACAGTTTTACGTCCGGACTCACTTCTTTTCCAGCTGCTTTCCAGCCCGTTCCAGGTTCTCGGCAATTACCCTGTTTTCAGGATTTTTCCCGGCAGCCTTCTGCAAATACTTTAACGCATCACCGTACTTCTTCATCTGCTCACAGCTCAAAGCAAGGTTGTTTAATAATTCTGCACTTTCCGGATTAAGCGCGGAAGCAACGCTGAATGCCACGTTGGCCTCAGGATAGCGGCCAAGGTTCATCAGCGCCATCCCCAGACCATTGTAAGATATAAATATTTCATTGTCTAAAGAATTGGCCTTCTCGAAATACTCCTTTGCTCTCCAGTAATTCCTGTTTTGAAGAGCCGCCTTGCCCAGTGCATAATATAACATGGCTGACTCCTCTATTTCAAGGCCTTTTCGAGCCGTAGATTCGGCATCATTATACTTTTTGATATCAATATAATACAGAGAAAGATCTATGTAGGGTTCGACTTCATCTTTTTTTATTTCCATACACCTTTTGAAATGGGCTGCCGGAGATTTTGCGGTTCCAAGTTTCCAGTGGTTATGCGCCGCCAGATACCTGAGGCTGTAGTTGGGCGAACCGGGCTCAAAATCGCGGCCGACTTCAAGCTCGTCGGCGATCATTTTCACCGATTCTGAATATTTTCCCTGCTGAAAAAGCCTCAGGGCATCCTCGTATGAAGCGTAAAGAGGGACCGTTATTGCCGCAAAAATGGCGGCTGACGTAATTATTTTTTTCATTATACTCCCCAACTCTCTGGTAATAAAAAAGCAAGCCGGCCATATCCGACCCGGACAGGGCCGGCTTACAAAAATTCAGCAAATCAGTTTTCAGGATACGGGCCCCGGCAAGCGCCACGGCCCGTGCAAATTAATTCAGAGATCTTTGAAACACATCAAACAATACTACCCTTCTGAAGAAGCCGCCCCGGAAACTCTTCCCCGCGGCAACCTGAGCAGAAGATTTCTACGTCCTCATCCATTCTGAATAGCCGCCTGCGCCGCCGCGAGACGGGCAACCGGCACCCTGAAGGGTGAGCAGCTCACATAGTCAAGCCCCGTCATGTGACAGAACTCTATTGACTTCGGGTCTCCGCCATGCTCTCCGCAAATCCCGAGTTTGAGACTCGGCCTGGCAATGCGGCCCCTTTCAACTGCAAATTTAACAAGCTGTCCCACACCTTCCCGGTCAAGCTCGCAGAAAGGATCAGATGACAGTATTTTTTTGTCAACATATTCAGGCAAAAATGATCCGGAATCGTCGCGGCTATAGCCGAAAGTCATCTGGGTCAGGTCATTTGTTCCGAAAGAGAAAAACTCCGCATGTTCTGCTATTTTATCCGCGATAAGAGCCGCCCTCGGAATCTCAATCATCGTACCGACAAGATACGATACATTCACCCCTTTCTCCTGCATAACTGTTTCGGCCGTGTTGACAATCACCGACTTCTGTAGCACAAACTCTTTGACTGTCCCTACAAGCGGAACCATAACCTCGGGCTTAACATCAACTCCCTCGCTTTTAAGCTGGCACGCCGCTTCGAAGATGGCTCTCGCCTGCATCTCGGTAATCTCGGGATATGTTACCCCGAGTCGGCATCCCCTGTGTCCAAGCATGGGATTGAACTCGTGAAGCGAGTTGACCTTGGCCTTAACCTCTTCGACAGAGAGCCCCATTTCCTTAGCCATCTCTTTCTGCTGGTCCTCTTCATGAGGTACAAACTCGTGCAGAGGAGGATCAAGAAGCCTGATCGTAACACCCATACCCTGCATCGCCTTCAGCATTCCGTAGAAATCTCCACGCTGCATTGGAAGAAGTTTTGCAAGGGCCTTTTTGCGGCCTTCAAGGGTATTGGAGAGAATCATCTCTCTTACGGCCTTAATTCTGTCGCCTTCAAAGAACATATGCTCAGTGCGGCAGAGCCCAATTCCCTCAGCTCCAAAGGTTCTCGCCAGCTCAGCGTCATGAGGAGTATCGGCATTTGTTCTAATCTTAAGCCTTCTAAACTCGTCGGCCCACTTCATGAGCAGTTCAAAATTGCCAGTCAGTATGGCTTCCACTGTAGGAACCTCACCGAGCATTACCTGACCAGTTGAACCGTCGAGAGAGATGTAGTCTCCCTCTTTAACTACGACGCCTCCCGCCTTCATGGTCTTTGCGGCGTAGCTGATCTCAAGAGCGCCGCATCCGGAAACGCAGCATTTCCCCATGCCTCTTGCGACAACAGCGGCATGCGAAGTTTGTCCGCCCCGCTGGGTAAGAATTCCCTGAGCAGCTGACATTCCCTTGAGGTCTTCAGGCGATGTTTCAATCCTCACCAGGATGACCTTCTCTCCCCGCCTGTTCCACTCATCAGCGTCATCTGCATGGAAGACAGCCCGGCCGCAGGCTGCACCCGGCGAAGCGGCAAGCCCTTTTGCGATAACATTTTTGGATGCTGAAGGATCAAATGTCGGATGAAGAAGCTGATCGAGAGATGCCGGCTCAACCCTGGTAACAGCGGTTTTCTTGTCGATAAGTCCTTCATTCACCATATCAACCGCTATGTTCATGGCCGCAAGCGCTGTCCTTTTGCCGTTACGGGTCTGAAGCATCCACAGCTTCCTGTTTTGAATGGTAAATTCGATGTCCTGCATGTCCCTGTAGTGGCTTTCCAGCTTTTCGTAGACTGAAACCAGATCTTTATACGCTTCAGGGATAAGCTCTTCAAGAGATGGCGTTTTCTTCCTCTCATCCTCTGACAGCCCTGCCTCGGCCGCCCACCTTTTCGACCCTTCGATGGTTACCTGGTTCGGAGTTCTTGTTCCAGCAACAACGTCTTCACCCTGGGCATTGACAAGGAATTCTCCGTAGAATTTCTTCTCGCCGGTGGACGGGTTTCTGGTAAATGCAACCCCGGTGGCACAATCGTCTCCCATGTTTCCAAATACCATGGCCTGAACGTTTACTGCCGTTCCCCAATCATCATCATAACCGTGCATCTTCCTGTACAGAATCGCTCTTTCGTTCTGCCAGGATGCAAAAACAGCCCCTATCGCACCCCAGAGCTGCTCAATTGGATCCGACGGGAACTCCACCCCCTTCTTCTTTTTGATCACCTCTTTGAACTTCAAAACAAGCGATTTAAGGTCATCCACTGACATTTCCAGATCGGAAACAATACCCCGCTTCTTTTTAAGTTCCTCGATAATCTCTTCGAAGGGATCGATGTCGTTCTTGTTTTCCGGCTTCATATCCATAACGACATCGCCATACATCTGAATGAAACGCCTGTAAGAATCCCAGCCGAATCTTTCATTCCCGGACTTGGCGATAATCCCTTTTACGGTTTCATCGTTAAGCCCGAGGTTGAGAACGGTGTCCATCATTCCGGGCATTGAGACCCTGGCCCCCGACCTGACTGACACCAGAAGTGGATTAGACGGATTGTTAAAGTCGGCTCCCATCACCTTCTCAACCGATTTTAACGCCTCCATCACCTCTGCTTCAAGTTCATTAGGAAATTGTTTGTTGTTTTGATAATACTCTGTGCAGACTTCGGTCGTAATTGTGAACCCGGCAGGAACAGGAATTCCGAGATTTGACATCTCGGCCAGATTGGCTCCTTTACCTCCCAACAGGTTCCGCATATCAGCCCTACCTTCCGATTTTCCGCCTCCAAAAACATAAACCCGTTTAATCATCAGATTAACCCCTCTAAATGTTTATTGTTTTGTTTTGTATTTTTGTATCCTAAAAACTTGCTTCGCCAATTTTTACTTTCTGAATCTCTCTTGTAAAGATATTTTTACTTTTGGAATATATTCCTGCTTGACACATAAGAAATTTATTTAACTTGACCTTCCCGCTCAATTGTATTACAAATTATAAAAGCTCGAACGCAACGGATCAGCTCTATAGACACGCACGGTGTGACGCACAATTGGAGTACATCGACTTTTTTCTTTGCACAATGGCTTTTATGTCCGATAATTGACTGTAGACTATTCAGCGTGACGGGGTGTAGCTTTGGAAAAGTGTGAGTTTGAACAGCTGCCTGAAGGCCTTCGGATGTACGAAATCAAGATTCAGGACCAGGAGCGGCGCATCTACGACCTGAAAAACCTGATTTCCCTCGGGATAAGCCTTTCTTCCAAGCTTGACTTTGAAAGCCTTGTCGAGTCGATACTATACAGCTGTATCGGGCAGATGTTTGTCGACAGGGTAGCCATCCTTCTGCAGACCGACATTGATGAAAACGATATGTATATTCACATGACAAAGGGCTATGACGAATCCTATTCAAGCGCAGACATTTTTTTAGGTGAGGATTCAGCTCTTATAAAACACATCAACAGCCATCCGTCCCCGGTTACTCTCGAAGAGCTGAGACAGATTAAGGGACTCGAAGATGACTTGATGAAGTTATCATCCCTTGACCCTGAAACAATTGTTCCTCTGAAATCGAAGAATACCCTGAATGGAATTATTCTTCTCGGGCGCAAGATGACAGGAGAGCCCTGCTGTGACAGGGAAAAGGAGTTCCTTTCCGATCTGTCCAAATTCGCCGCAATTGCTGTTGAGAACTCAAGGCTGTACAGAATGGCAACGCTCGACAGAATGACCCGGCTTTACATCCACCACTACTTCCAGGACAGAATTGAAGAAGAGATAAAAAGGGCCGAGAGAACCCGCACGCCGCTAAGCATGATTATTTGCGATATTGATAACTTTAAATCCGTAAACGATACCTACGGCCACCAGCAGGGAGATATCATACTTAAGGAAAGCGCTAAAATCATAAAAAAACTTGTGCGGAACGAAGACATAGCAGCCCGCTATGGCGGCGAAGAGTTTGCGGTTATACTACCTTCCGCCCCCCTCTCCGCCGCTGTCGAGATCGCTACGCGAATCAGACGAACAATCGAGATGTGCGAATTTGAGGGACAGCCGAAACCGCTTCACGTTACAATAAGCGTTGGTGTTGCTGAATTTTTGCCGTCAGTTGACAGAAACAAGACATCCTTCATTGAAAGAGCAGATACAGCTCTTTACAAGGCTAAGAGAACCGGCAAAAACCGGGTTGTGGCACATTCCCCGAAAATACAGGCATAAATGAAAGATAAATCTCACAAAATGGATATGTTCTCAACAGTTAAGAAGCTTGAGGCAAACGGAGACCTTACGGGCGCTGCAGAGACCTGCATAACCATCCTCAAAAACGATCCTTCATGCCGTGAAGCTCTTTTCAGGCTGGGTTCAATTTACTCCAGAACAAACATACACGACAGGGCAGCTCTGTGCTTCGAAAAAGCTGTCAAGATACAGCGGGACTATGTATCATTTTTCAACCTCGGGACGGCCCACTACCGAGCCGGCAGCTACAAAAAAGCAGTCATTAGCTTTGAAAGGGCAAGATTGGTCGACAGGTCTTCAGGGATGGCGCCCCTGGTTATTGGCCTCTGTTACAGCAGAATGAACAACATAAAAGCGGCAGAAAAGAACTTCAGGGAAGTCCTCGAAGTTCAGCCCGACAACAGAGCCGCGCTCACTGCACTCTCAATTATATACTACAACAGGCAGCAGTACGCAGAGGCCCTGTCTCTGCTCAACAGGCTTATCAAAGCGCACACTGTGAACAGCCACATCAAAGAGATTCGTTCGGCCGCGTTGATTAAAAGCGGAAGGTTCACGGCCTCAGCTGACGAGATAAAGAGCCTTTCGAAAAAAACCGAAGGCTACCTCTACTATAATGAATTCATTAAATCAGTTCCCGTTGATATTCTCACGGACAAGTACGGGACAATTGATGAAAAGATAAGCACACTGCAGAACAGGGAATCGACCGGAAGCAACCTCATCTCCCTTAGTCTGTGTCACCTCTTCAAGGGTGAGACAGAGACGGCAATAGACTGCCTTTACAGAGCGCGAAAGGAAACATAGCATACAGCGCCATCTCTGTTATACCAACTCACGCCTTTCCTCATAACTTCGCCTGTAAGCCGAAGGAGAGAGTCCGTTTTTTTTTTGGAAAAGAACGTAAAAAGTGTTTAAGCTTTCAAATCCAACTTCTAAAGCAATTCTTATAATACTGTCATCTGTTTCTATTAATAGTTTTTTTGCTTTATCTATTCGCAATTGATTAATATAATCGTTAATCTTGACTCCTGTAAAGATTTTAAAAAATCTTCCAAGATTATCAGCATTAATGTTCACATAGCTTGCAAGCTCTTCCCTTGAGATTGGTTCAGTATAGTTTTCATATATATATCCAATTGCTTTCTTCATTTTGATTTCAGTACTCCTTGAGATTTTCCATTTTTCCTGAAAATCTGTTTCAACCATGTTCCAGTAGAATTTTTTTCGTACACCTACGATAATCAAGAAGAATAAAGCCATTACTGAAAAGAATGTTGTCTTTGCAAAAAGCAAATCCGACCGGTTATTATATGTAACTATTTCTATATTGCCACAGAATTTACCGTTTTGATTAAAATCTTTTTTTATTGTTATCAATTTCTTTTCATCAACACTTTCGTCTTTTTTTAAATGAACGAGGTAGTTTTTGTTTATATCTCTAATTGAAATTCCGTAAATATCGTCCCTGTATAAATACCTTCCAATGTTTTTCTCAAGCTCACGCAGATCATACTCCCATAACGCATCAGCATTTTCTGCCAATAACACAGCTGCTATTTTTTCCATTTCTCTATAGAACGATGATCTTATCATCCGAATATGTATTTCTCCAAAAACCCTATCATTAAATTCGATGTTCTTGTTAAAAACAACCTCACTTGGATATATATTATATTGACTTGAATAGTTAAATACAGTCTCATCAAAATAATTCTTTACTGATAATTCCACTACATCTTCGTCGTCAATCTGAACATTAAAAACTTTCTCCGAAGAAGAGTACATAAAATATATGCAGTTATCCTCGATTATTTTGCTGTACAGTCTTTCTGCTTTCATTTTCAGCCGGCGATCTTCCTTGATCTTTTTCATCAGAAAAAAAACACCGTTAGCAAAAAAGAATATTACTATAATAATTAATACTATATCCACAATGCGTATTTTTTTAATTATTCGCGTAGACATTTTTTAATTTTCCCTGAAATGTCAAAATCATATTTTTTTAATGTTTTATTATGATATTTCGAATATGTCCTAAAATCAATTTTAATTGATTGTTCATTCAAAAGGAACTTTATAAAGCAATAATTATCATCAACGCTTATTGATTTCATCTGGGTCATAAATTCTACAGATTCGGATATAAAATCTATTTCTTTCAAATAATCATGGATAAGAATTAAGGCCCAGACACCTTCCAATACATGGCCACCAACTGAAACATAGCTCTGTTCGGCTTTAACATCTCGTATACCCTTCTCCGTCCAATCAATTCCTCCAACGATATAATCTTTTCCAAATGTTAACTTCAAATCTTTAGCTGCTTGAGACGAACCCGCTGCAAGACCGTCGCTTACTGTCCACACAGCTGTTGTTTTCGGATACCGATTTTGTTTTGACAGATAGAATTTTTTATATGCTGAAGCTTCATTATATTTAGTTTCAAATACCTGTTGCAAGATTACATTTTTGTTCTCGCTCAAATACCTCATTAAACCTTTCAAGCGTTCAAGCGAAGCGAAATCGTATTTATACCCTATAAACGCTATCATTCTTACAACACCACTTTTATCAACAGGAGCATTTTCTGATAATATTTTTGCTAACAAATATCCCGCTTGTTCATCATCAGGTATTACTTCTCCAATCCAATATTTAAATTTTTCTCTTGGTTTTCCCATATTAAACTTTGGATCAAATTTATTATTAATATTAATAAATGGAATTTTTAGCTTGTTTGAAATTTCAACAATAGGATATAAAAAACCATACCCTCCGGCGAGAATAATTCCATCGGGCTTTTTTTTACTGACTATTTTAATAAATCTTTCTCGTATCGTTTTATCATTGCTGGTGAACCCCAAACACTCAACACTCACCTGCAAATCGTAAGCAGCCATTAATGTATAATCCTTCAATTGGTTGAAAAACCCATATTCATCATCAGAAATATTATCCTGGTGGATTATTAATAGTATACTCGTCTCTTTTTTTTGGGGGGAGTTACTGCATGACAGAATTAACAGGATTAATAAAATAAACTTTGATATTATTCCGTAATAAAATTTCATATTACTCTTGCCAAATCTTCATAAAATCACTGCTTCTTACTCGTTTCCCATATAACTTCCCCCGTACAACCTGCTTCTCCGGGGGAAGTTAATCCACACACATTATTACATCAAAAAAATAAAATTATTTGTCAAACTACATATTGAAAATAATCTTATTCTGACATGTACCTCAATCCAAATCCGTATTTAAATGTTGGTTCTACAGTATCACAAGGGACATCTTCAAACTGAGCATTGACTGATTCATCATTTGCCGGTATTTCAACAGGGAGATTGCCAGTAGGAGCCGAACCATCAGCATTAAAAACCACGTCTAAAAAGCTACTATCTGTCGCGCCAAAATCTACTATCAGAGAATGTACATCTCCGAGGAATGGAGCAACAATACCAGGACGAGACGCTGTCATTCCAACCACTATCTTTAAAGTTGGATTCGTACCATCACCATCAATAGTGCCATCTCCATTTACATCCCCTCCGTCCCTTGCTCCAATTGCATTAAAGACTCTCTGATAATTGTCAAGAGATCCTCCAACGGTTCTATATCCTCCAGAGTTTTTTGTTGTATCACCACCGCCCTGAATTCCCATACTTGTTGTTGGAGCCGGAATGTCTGTATAGGATTTTGCCTCATGATCCCAAACATATGTTATACCATCATATGAAAGAGGTATTCCACCTAAAGCAGACCAGTACTCTCCTCCTCTGGAAAACATACGAACGATTGCAATATCAGCATTATTAATATTATCAACAAAAGTAAAACCTGAGTACTCTTCACTTCTTGCAACGGTTTGTAATTCACCGCTGTCCGCCTGAGAAATATTGCTATCAAAAAATATTTCTACTACCCCATTCCCGTTAGTGTCATACTTTTCCCCGTCTGGCTTAACAGGCAAAAACGAACTGTTATTTTTACAAAGAACCATTGCCTTCTTCTGAGCTTCTTCTGCTGCTATTGATCTGTCAACAAACGCAGATCCATTAGAACGCCAGAATTCCTGAGCCTCCGCAAGATTAACATACGGATTCTCAAAAAGACCCTGCTGAAACACCACTTTAAGATTACTTTGCACCGCAAAATCAATGTCTTCAACAGTTATGTACCCTTCTTCATAAGACCGCATAACACTCGCGACATCCTGATTCCCACCATGCTGATGAGTTCCAGCCTTCAACCACCTTCCGACTAATTCATATTTTGTCAGATCTTCAAGCCCCCACGGCATGTGAGTATCAATATACCAGTCAGAGACAATATAACCGTTGAAACCAAACCGATCACGCAACAAATCGACCATAATATCTGAGGTAAATGCCGATCCTACTTGCTCGAAATTATTTGTCTCAAAAATACCATAGCATGGCATTACTCCGGCTACTCCTACCTTAAAAGCCGCATCAAAAGGCCTAAGGTGTTCTTCAAAAAGGTTTCCTGGGAATACCTGATAACGTCCATGAGGGGAATGGCTGTCCATCCCTTCTTCATCTGATCCAGATCCGGGGAAATGCTTAACCACGCATGCCTGGCCACCGGGAACAAGCCCATTCTCACTTCCCTGCATTCCAGCTATAACTTCAGCGACAAGTTCGGCAACAACATCAGGATCAGAGCTAATGCAATGCTGAATTCTAGCCCACCTGGGTTCTGTGGCAATATCCGCCATTGGCCCCAACAGCATGGTAACGCCGGACATCCTCAATTCCTGTCCATGAACTTCTCCAAACCTCCTTGCTATTCTTTTTGCGTCATCAGGGTTTGAAATAGCACCAAAGCCCATCATAAATGGCCACAGAGAATTTGTTGTAGCAGAATTTGCATTATAAGCTGTATCATGATAGGGATCAACACTTATTGTATGCGGAATTCCCCATGGAGACCTTTCACAAAGTCCCTGAACATTGTTGTAATAAACAGCTGTATCATAACCATAACCATTGCGTAAACCATAACGAACCCCGTAGTTTACCAAATAATATGCTGTTCTGTAAACATCATAGCCAAACGGATGAGGATTTGAAGTTTCGTCAACAGTACCGTCATCAGCAAGACCATTTATAACAGTGGAATCAGTCCCGGTGGGGTTTCCTGGTCCGCCTGCATGGATCAGCAAGGGGATTTTTCTTTCAACGGGCATCAGGCTAACCAGATTTGCCGCCCTCTCCTCTGGAGACAATCGCCAATCCTCATATGGCTGCAACTCTCCGTCACCATTTGAATCCTTAAACTGTAAACCGTCGATCGTAATTATCGTTTTAACCGAGCAGTTTGGATTGACATTGACTATTGCATCAATTCCGGCCTGACCCTGATTTCCAACTGCGTAATCCTGATATACTCCGATATGAGGCTGTTCAGAATAGACACTCTGAGGCCACTTCGCTGAATCTTTTGAATCTTCTCCGCAAGAGACAAAAACCATCAAGGTGGCCAGGACAAGAAAAAAACCTTTTGTTTTTTTCATAAGTAAGACTCCTCCTAAAATAAAAATTATTTTACTGAATGCAGCCACTCATATAGGCCTTATTTTTTTGTTGTGTCTTTCAGCGTACTGATATATCAAAAAATTCATTATATTTTTTCATGTGTTGCCACAGTGCGAATTAGGAAGGATCAAAAAACATTGAATGATAGGGTTAAATATTTTGTGTGAGGACTGAAAAGCTGAATTAACTGAATCAAGTTTCACATACATCAATTCGTTTAAATCTTATCTCATATGACAAGGATGCAATTATTAAATCACCATACTCTTCATACAAACAGCAAGCTCTCCCAGATCAAGCATGGCGTTGATAAAACTGATTGTTTTATACTTCGACAAATCCTCCAGCCTGACAGTCTTTTCCCTTAAAAAGCCTGCTGCGATCAGGTGCTGCCGCATGACCCCGTTCAGGAGCCAGGTATCGGGCGTTACCCATTCAGAACCGTCAAAAAGAGCAATGTTGGAAAATGTTGAATCCGTAACAAAGCCGTTCCTGATTATGACAACCGCCTCATCACTGGTACCTGAATTTAGACGGTTTAAGGCGCTTCTGTCAAGGTACTTGTATTTATAATCGATGCTGTCGCATCTCACAGCCTTCACCCTGTTAACAGTTCGGCGGACATACTCTGACATTTCTGTGAGAAGAATTTTTCTGCCGTACTCAATTCGAAGCTTATATCTCCCCTGCTTCACGCTGCCTGGACGAAATACATCGGTCACTGAAAAAGGCTTATTCGACGGGAAAAAATCCTCAAATACTCTCGTGATTCTGAGGTTATGAAGAAGCCCCAGTTTTATCTGGCCATTCTCAATCCGGACTGTTTCAATAAAACGGCACATAAATCTTCTCACACATCTCCGTGTATTCTTCTTCAGGGCTACTGTAAGCTGTTATCCCGCCGCCGCTCTTGTACCAGATTTTTCCGTCCCTCTCTTCAACAAAGCGAATCATCACAGCGCTGTCAAGATAATCGCCGCAGCAATATCCGAAAACCCCGGTATAATAACCTCTTTCATGAGTCTCAGCGCTGCGAATAATTTCCACCGTTTTTCTTTTCGGAGCTCCCGTAACCGAACCGGCCGGAAGTAGCTTTAAAAGCATTCGCCCCAGATTGTCCCTGTATTCTTTTTTCAGCTCACCTTTTATCAGACTGCTCGTCTGAAAGAGGTCACCCGAGGCGGTTTTAACCCTTTCCACATATCTGAATCTTTCAACCCGGACCCTGTCAGCAACCATCGCAAGGTCATTTCTGAGAAGATCAACTACTGTGACATGCTCCGCAAGCTCCTTTTCGTTTTCCATCAATCTCTCCGCTGCCGCTGAAATCGCAGCACTGATAGTTCCCTTCATTGGGCATGTTGACATCTCTCCATTGGATACCTTTACAAAGGGCTCCGGAGAAAAAACTGCGATATCCCCCAGAAGCAGACGGTATGGAGCTTCCGCCATCATGAAAAAGTCAATGGGTTTCAGGTTTGTCATAAGCTCTGTACTGCAGGTCAGATTTACCAGGTATGAGTTCCCTTTTCTTAGATTATTTCTAACTATTTCGTATGAACGCAAATATTCGGTAAATGACGGCGGGTTTCTGCTGAAAACAACTTCTTCCGGCCTATGATAAGACTCATCCTTAGCCGTGTTCGAAACACCATTAATATCAAAAATAACACCGAGAGATGAAGCCTCATCGAAAGTAAAAATCAAGGGGTTAATAATATCAAAATCTATTACGAATAGAAAAGGAACTCCGGCCTTTTGAAGCAATAGAAACCTGTCGAAAAAGTTTTTAACTGACTTAAACATTTGTCAACGTTCCCGTGTTACAATTTTGTATTTTTATTGCTTTTTTCTTCATCACGGTGTATTATCAGAGAATCCTCTTGATCGCAAATTACATTTACAGTGGGAAACTGCGATGCTTGAAAACCTGTACAACTCGACGGAATTTTATGAGTTCCTGCTCAACAATATCACAACTGCTGTATTTCTCGTTGACAGCGAATTCAGTGTTAAAGCAGTCAACGAAAGTCTTAAAAGCCTTCTTGGTAAAGAAGAAAATGATATTATCAATCAACTCTGTGGGAATTCGCTCGGATGCGCATTCGCGGTTGAAGAGAACAAGCCGTGCGGGACAACATCAAAATGTTCAACGTGCACTCTCAGGGAATGCATTTCTGGCAGCCTGAGCGGGGATGATTCTGTTAAAAAGACATATATCTCAAGGGTTTTCTATATTGGTAGTACTCCGGTAGAAAAGCATTTCAGGATAAAGTCACGTAAAATCCTTTATAAAAATGAAAACCTTGCCGTCATTACAGTTGATGATATTACAGAGCTTGAAGAACAAAAAAAACAGATTGCCAGCATGGCCAATACTGATTTCCTGACGGGCCTGTACAGCAGAAGATACCTCTTTGAAGCGGGGATCGCGCTTTTTAATAACGCCAAAAGGTCAAACCTGAGGCTGTCCACGGCCATGATCGACATCGACCACTTTAAAAAGGTAAACGATACCTTTGGTCATGCTGCAGGAGACCATATACTCAGCTCTGTCAGCAGCATCTTTAAAAAAAACCTCCGGAAAAGCGATATTGTTGCCCGCTACGGCGGTGAAGAATTCTGTATTATTATGATAATGACCGGAAGCGGAGAATCGTTTAAAATAATTGAAAAAATAAGAAAATTAGCTGAAAAGACATGTTTTGTTTTTGATAATAACAGTATCAGCATAACCCTCAGCTGCGGGCTGACAGATAATATTGAGGCTACCTTCGACGAAACTCTCCGGACAGCTGACCAGTTGCTTTACAGGGCAAAAGCCGAAGGCCGAAACAGAACCGTACACGAAAAATCTTCTCAATCGTAATCAGTCAATATGGAAACCCTCCTCCAACCCTGTCTCTTCAGGGTCAGCACTTCCTGCAACATACAGATTGTACTCTATGTCCTCAAGCTCCATATTTCCCGTTTCCGGGTTCCAGTACTTAAGGTTTTCAGGGTCAATGAACATCTCTGCAAATACCGTTTCACCGGCACCGGCGTGAACACGGCTGAACGCAAAGAGCTGCTTCACCGGCCTTCCCCACCTGTCATTGACAAGAGTATTCTCAAAACCGACATAGGCCTGCACTATTTCTTCTGAATCGTAAAGCCCTTCATTCGTGACGTTTAAAGTAACTTTAATAAGCGGTCTGCCGCGTTCATCCTTATAACGATTATCAATAGATAAATTACTGTATCTGTATGTGTTGTAGCTCAAGCCGTAGCCGAACCAGTAACGAGGCTTTTTTTCTTCAGTCTTAGACAGGTTTTTTTCAAAATAACGGTATCCGTGGTAGTAGTTGTACTCAAGCGCAAGGGGTTCCCTCTTCTCAGGATAGTAGGGAAGCTGTTGCTCTGACCTGTGAAACGTAAGGCAGGTTTTTCCGCTGAATGATATCGGCCCGGGCTGAAGAGCTTCGTCTGTAATTATATTCCGGTCCATTGTCATGCCGAACAGAAGCTCTGCCGCGGCCTGCCCTCCGCACATACCGGCATACCAGGTTTGAACAATAACGTCCACATCTTCGAACCACGGATCAACGATAACAGAGCTTCCCGACTGTATAAGGACTATTATCTTTAACTCTGGATTGTAGTACTCGCTTCCCGTATTGGTTTTCACCTCTATCGCCGTTTGAATATTCCCGTAATCCCTCTCAGGAAGTACCGATGAATCCCTGTCGTGGTCTTCGCCCTCCTCCTGCATAGGATCGTACATCAGAGCGGCCGGCACAAATCCGGTTACACAAACCGCGATTGAAGCGCTTTTGAGCGCTGTAAGGGCTTCAACATCAGGATAATCAGAATGTCCGACAGGCAAAAAATCTCCGCCTGCATTCGAATCAGTCTTGCCGGTAAAGTACCTCACCCTGTCAATATCCCCCCCAAGATACTCAAGCATTCCCCTGTAAATATTTACCGAATCAGACGGAACACAATTTGAACTCCCGGCATCGCCCATGTGAGCCAGACCGCTAATCGCGTGACCGTTAGCATATCTTCCGATTAAAACCATCGGAGAATCACCTGTCACCAGGGAAGGATTGAGAGGCAAATTCGCCGCACTTCCTGCCGAGGAAGCAGTCCTGTCCCCGTCCTTCAGGAGTACTATTCCCTCTCTGGCTGAGACGAGCGCCTCATTTATGTGCTCTTCGGTTTCAATGGCCGAGGGCTCTCTGTAAGCCGCCATGTCCTCATGAGAAGCAACTTCCTTTGTAAAATCCCGTCCGTAATCGAGCGTGCCGAAGGCAATCTTTTTTTTGAGTATTCTGAGAACTATGCGGTCGATATCGCCTTCAGCTATTTCACCAGCCGCGACAAGGTTGTAGAGCCTGCTTCCATATATGTGGTACTCGTAGCCCGGAACCCCGTCACTGTAGGGCATCTCAACCGAAAGACCGGCATAGACAGCGTCGGCAGCGGAGTAGGCACGCGCGTACCAGTCTGAAACCACGTAACCGTCAAAGCCCCATTCTCCGTACAGGATGTCTCTGAGCAGATGTGAGTTCTCTGAGCAATAAACGCCGTTTATCATGTTGTACTCGCTCATCACTGATGAAGGGTCAGCCTCATCAATGCACTTTTTGAAATGAGGCAGGAACACCTCTCTAAGCGTCCGTTCATCAACGACCGCGTTGAAATCACGTTTGCTATTTTCAACATTGCTCATTGCCATGTGCTTAATCATCGACTGAACACGGTACGAACGTCTGCCCCGGCTGTCGTAAAAAATCGGCATTCCATTGCCGTCAGTATCAGGCTCCATGTTCCCGTCTGCGTCAAGGGCCCCGGCGTACTGAATACCCTTCGCGAACGCCGCGCCCATCGTGCCCAGAAGGAATGTGTCCTCTCCGTAGGAGTCCTGAGCCCTGCCCCATCTCGGATTGATAACCTGATTTATACAGGGTGAAAGCATGACGTAATTCCCGAGAGCACGGGTTTCATTACCGCAAATCTCTCCGATTCTGAATTCCCGTTCTGTGTTAAAAGAAGACGCCCTGAGGGACTCAACGGGGAATGCCGTCGTATTCAGAATGGACGATGTGTTTGAGCGGGCTCCTCTTGGACCATCATTGTATACATTTGAAGGAATCCCGAGTCTGCTGTTATATACCTGAGTCATTATTGAGATAGTCTCATCGCTGTGACGCCCTCCGCTCATCTGGTCGACCTTTTCCTGAAGCGTCATATCTGAAAGGAGCTCCAGCGCTCTTTCCTCAACATAGCTTTCAAATTTTTGCTGCTCCGAAGCTTTGTCATTATCATCAGAGCATGCGCATAGGCAAAGCCAGACTGCCACAACAAGATATAGTCCCCTGTTCCCCATAAATCCTCTTCCTTTCGCAGTTAGTAATCACTCCATCTGAACCCTCTAAAACTTCAACCTGTCCGCAATTTATCAAATGCTTTTTATATATCCGTTTTTTTTGTTCGATATGGCCTGCCTATAACGAACAGTGTATAATTTTGTTCTTTTATTAAAGCTCTATATTATTTACATTTTTTATCTTTTTCTTGATTCAAATAAACATCTGATATAACATCAGCTTCCGGAGTGTATCAGGCTGACGACAAAGTGGAAAGTTCCTTCTTCTTTTTTTTCAGCCGACTTTGATATTCCCGGGATACAGCGCCCAACTCTAAGGGAAAAACCGGTACACAGTGATGAAGCTGAAAACATCATTCCAAAAAAAAACGCTCATTATAAAGATTCTTCTCATTGCTTCACTTGTTCTTCTGCTATCGATTTCATACGGCTTTTTCTACTATTCTCACAACCAGACAATTCAAGGTATTTATTCGGCAAACACGAAGGACCTTGCCAGAAAATACGCCATAACAGTAGATGTCTACTCAAGCATGTCGAGAGGTGTTTTTCAGCTTGTCATCGACAGACCAGCAATTCTTACAACGATGAATCAGGCCGTAAATACAGACAACAGGATTGTAAAACACTATCATAGGCAAAAACTATACAGCCAGCTAAATAAGACAAGTGATTCTTCCGTCGACGGGACTGATTGATGCCGCACGCGTGGCCGAAAATATCAGGCTTAAAATTGAGCAGTACTCCTTCAGCAGCGGCAGTCAAATTACAATAAGCTGCGGGATATCCGAAAAGCATTCAAACGAACAAAACCTCGCAGAGTGGATTAAAAGAGCAGACGACAACCTGTACAGGGCAAAAAGAGAGGGAAGGAACAGAGTCGTTCCGCCTGTTTAAATAAACAGCTTGCTTTTTCCTGAACGTTTCATAAACTTATCCTGTCAATCAGGAGAAACCTGAGCAATAAAGCAGTCATTATGGGTAACAGGATTAAAAGAATACTGATAATTGATGACGATGAGGATATCCGGGATATTCTCAGAGAGGTGATGGAGTCGGCCGGTTACCACGCCGATATAGCCGAAGACGGCACCAGAGGGATGCGCCTTCAAAAGCAGGAGCCCTATCATCTTATTATTACCGACATCATAATGCCCGGCAAGGAAGGTATTGAGACAATTCTCGAATTGAAATCAAACTTCCGTGACCTCAAGATTATTGCCATTTCCGGCGGCGGACGCATATCCGGTGACGACTACCTCAACATAGCACGAAAAATAGGCGCAGACAGGGTTCTGACCAAGCCGTTCAGCAACAACGAGATAGTTGAGCAGGTCCGCGAATTGATCGGATGACTTGAACATATCCCCGCAAAAAAAGGTGACCATGAAAATACTTCTTACAAATGATGACGGAATTGATGCATACGGAATAAACGCTCTCTACAAAGCCCTCTCAAAAAGACATGAGACCTACATCATTGCCCCTGATGGAGAACGAAGCGGCTGCTCAAACGCCTTCACTATTCATAATCCAATAAAAATCAGGCGTCATGACAGCAACCGCTATTCCATAACGGGATATCCGGCGGACTGCTCTAATATTGGCATTCACGGCGACTTTATACCCGACATTGACATTATAATATCCGGAATAAATCACGGGCCCAACATAGGCGACGATATATTCTTCTCCGGCACTGTCGCCGGAGCAAGGACAGCCTTTATTTTCGGGAAAACGGGCATAGCCGTATCTCTCGATTCGCACACGCCCTCAGAGGAACGGCTTGACGAGGCAGCCCGCTTTATAGCAAACCACGTTGACGGCAACCCGGGCCTCAGGGAAAACCCCGTTTTTCTTAACATCAACTATCCGGACATTCCCGAAGACAGCGTAAACGGGATAATGTACACAAACCACTGCCGCAGAATCTACCGGGACAGCTACCACAGGACTGATTCCGATGAAGCTGAGATGACATTCCAGCTGAGGGGCGTAGTTCACTCGGTCGGCAATGGCGAAACCGACTACGGGGCTCTTCAAAGCGGATATGTATCTATTACGCCTATTTCAATCGACTGTACCGATTACACTTCCCTTGAAAAGCTCAGAGAGCCGGAAGCGGTATCAAACTGATACAGACCTTACCGTGTCAACGTCATGATTGATCCGCCTCACAACATAAGAATCACTTCACTCATAGAAAGCTCCCTTGAACACTTCATGGTAAGCGACTATAATGAAGCTGTCAGGGATTTGAAAGCCGCTGAAGCGCTTGATCACACAAACCCTGAAATCCTCTATAATCTCGGGGTAAACTACGCCCGCCTCGGCCTTCACCGGACAGCGCTTTCATATTTTGACAGGCTTCACGACCTGGATACAGGCTTTGTTGACTCATCTTCCCTCAGAAAGATACACTGCTTTGTTCTGCTTTCTCTGGGCGAATACAAAGAGGCTGAAACCATTATTAACAGGGAACTGCACCTGTTTCCTGAATCAGTCCCCGCTCTGGGAATGAAGGGGTATATTCTGGAAAAAACCGGCCGGATATCGGACGCTGAGTCAGTCTACAGAAAGATACTCACTGAAAAGCCAGGCGATCTAAACGCGCACAACTCTCTTGCCTGGCTTCTCTGCCGCTCAAAGGGCAAGCTGAAAGAGGCCCTTCATCACGCTGGAACAGCCTATAAGGGCAACCCGAAATGCGCGTCATACTGTGACACTCTTGCCTGTGTTCTTGAAAAGATGGGCCAAAAAGAAAAGGCCCTGCGCTTCTACCGTCAGGCACACAAGCTCGACCCCCTTTCTGAAGAAATCACACAGAATATTAAAAGAATCACCAGCGGGGAATAGGCCTCAGGATGAACATGCTCTGGAAATTTTCCGCCTACGGATTTTTAAAGAACCTCCGCTTCTTTGAGCCTTTTATGATTCTTTACTTCCTTGAAATAGGCCTCAGCTATCTCGACATAGGCCTGCTTGTGTCATTCAGGGCCGTTCTGATTAACGTGCTCGAAATACCGAGCGGAGCCCTGTCCGATCTCTACGGACGAAAGAACGCTATGATACTCTCCCTCCTTTCCTACATCGCTTCGTTCATCCTCTTTGCCATGAGCAGCTCGCTTCTTCCGCTGTTTCCCGCAATGGCCTTCTTCGCTGTCGGCGAGGCCTTCAGAACCGGCACGCATAAAGCGATGATTTTCAGCTGGCTTTCCAAAAACGGAAAAATCGGCGCGAAAACGAAGGTCTACGGATTTACACGTTCATGGTCCCAGACCGGAAGCGCGCTTTCAGCTGTTATAGCTGCGGCAATTGTTATATTCTTCAGAGAATATCAATGGGTGTTCATCTTCTCAATAGTTCCATACCTGTTTGGAATCTGGAACATAGCCACATATCCATCATATCTTAATACAAGGGTTCTTGAAAAAACTTCCATCAGGGACCTTTTCGCTTATCTGTTCAGAGTTCTAAAATCATCCATCCGAAAAAAAGAACTTCGAAGACTCATCGTGCAGAGTACGGGATTCAACAGCGTTTTTGACGTTACAGGCAACTTCCTTCAACCAGTTTTAAAAGCACAGGCAGGACTTTTACTCGCCGGCTTTTTCGCCTCCGAACAGACTAATGTTGCTGCGGCATCGGGAGCGGTATACTTTGTAATATATTTACTCTCCGCAGTCGCGGCAAGAAAGGCTCATCTCGTCGCGGACAGGGCAGGCAGCCCGGGAAAAGCAACAGCTCTTCTGGTTTTATCTGCGGCTGTATTGCTGATCGTGCTTTCAGCAGCGACTTTCTACGAATCAGCTGCAGTCGCGATCGGGGGATTTATCGTCTACTACATGCTGCACAATATATGGAGCCCGCTTATTGTCACACAATACGATGACTGCACAGAGGACGGAGAACAGGCCACGGTACTTTCCATTGAGTCACAGACCAAATCTGCGGGCGTACTTGTTTTGGCACCGCTCGCCGGTATTATTGCTGACGAAGCCGGCATACCGGCAATGTTCCTTGCCTTTTCAATTCTAATGATCATACTTACAGCATATTCTTTACGCGAACAAAGAACGAAGAAAGGATAACCGGCAATGAGCAAAGGCAAGCTGGAACAAACGGCATCATCCTCCCGGAAAAAAGAGATATTCGGCTGGGCAATGTTCGATTTCGCCAACTCTTCTTACACGACTGTTATCATTACCGTTGTGTACAGCGTTATTTTCCCACGCTTCATTGTCGGAGACGCGCCCGATTTCAAAACCGGAAATTTCCTGTGGAGTCTCGCGCTTTCCATCAGCTATGTCATAGCAGTTTTCGCCGCCCCTGCCGCCGGAAAAGTCGCAGATAAAAAAACGCGTAAAAAATCCTATCTTGCGTTAAGCGCCATCATTACGATTTCAGCGACAGCTTCCCTGTACTTCGTTTCTCCGGGCTGTGCCGCAGCCGGCATTATTCTAATTGTTATTTCAAGTACCGGTTTCTCGGTCGGCGAAAGCCTTGCAGCCTCCTTTCTGCCCTCATTAGGGCCTTCAGAAAAACTCGGCAAAATATCAGGGATCGGCTGGGGGATAGGCTATTTCGGAGGACTGATTTCAACTGCAGTAGTACTGTACATTGTCGGAGATATGAGCTTTGCAAACTTTGAAAGTCTCCGTCTCACCGGCCCTGTCACAGCGCTTTTTTTCGCTGTCGCCTCCGTACCTGCATTCCTCTGGCTGAAAGAGCCCTGTACAACAGCAGCAGCATCTGCCCAGAGAGAGCTGAGTCTCCGGAAAGGCCTTGCCTCAATAAAAAGAAGAAAGGACCTGGCAATTCTGCTTCTGTCCTTTTTCGCCTCCTACGCCGGCCTTTCAATTGTCATAAGCTTCGCCTTTATCTATGGAGACCAGATTATCTCCTGGTCATCAGAGACTCAAGCGCTGATGTTCGTGCTCACTCAGATATCTGCGGCCGCGGGGTCTTTTGCCTTCGGCTGGATTCAGGACAGATGGAGCCCAACGAAGACATATCTTATGATACTCGTTCTCTGGATAGCGGTCATACTAATGATTTTCCGGGTTGAAGCCATAACGGTTCTGCTCAATAAGCTCACCGGCCTCGCCCTTTCAGTCGAAACGGTCTTTCTTGGAGCCGGCTCTCTTGCCGGACTTGGCCTCGGCTCCCTTCAATCGGCGAGCCGTACCCTCGTCGGGCTGTTTTGCCCCCCTTCAAGGGCCGGCGAATTCTTCGGCCTCTGGGGGACTTCGTCAAGGCTTGCGGCAGTAACGGGACTCATGATGATCGGACTCTTTCAGGCGCTCTTTGGACTCAAAGATTCAATCATAATCTGCGCACTCTTTTTTTGCATTGCTTTTTTTGCGGGAATGTTCATAAATGAAAGCAGGGGGATAGAGTCTTCAACTGATACAATGTGAGGCCCGAATGAACTATCACTTTAAGAATCTTGTCTTCGAAGGTGGAGGCGTCAAGGGAATCGCCTATGCCGGCGCGATGAAGGCCCTTGAAGAACGCGATATTCTTCAGCGCGTCAGACGTGTCGGAGGCACTTCAGCGGGAGCGATAAACGCGCTTCTCACCGGGCTCGGCTGCACGCCTGATGAGGTGATGGAGATTCTCTGGGATCTCGACTTCAACAAATTCCTGGATGACAGCTGGGGAATTATCAGGGACGCTGAAAGGCTGATCAGCAGATACGGCTGGTACAAAGGCGAATTCTTCAAGAAATGGATAGCCGGTATTATTTCGGACAAAACGGGCAGTCCTGAAACCACCTTTTTCGATATTGAGACAAAGGCCAAATCCCGCGGATTCAAATCAATGTTCTTCATCGGCACCAATCTCTCAACCGGCTTCGCCGAAATATACTCGGCTGAGACTGCTCCTCAACTTCCTGTAGCGGATGCCGTCCGAATCTCCATGTCTATTCCACTTTTCTTCACCGCAGTAAGAAACAGCAGGAACGACGTTCTTGTCGACGGGGGAATGCTGAACAACTATCCGGTGAAGCTCTTTGACAGGCTCAGATACATTGAATCAGGCAACTACACTGAAACCGATTACTACTTCAAAGACAACAGCCTGCTTCCTGACGACAGAGGCCCCGGGACGGAGTATGTTTTCAATCGGGAGACGCTTGGCTTCCGCCTTGACACGAAAGAGGAAATCTCAGTGTTCAGAGACGGACAGGAACCTGTCCATAGGGATATAGACGGATTCTTTGACTTCACAGGAGCCCTCATTAACACTGTGATTGAGGCGCAGCAGAACTCGCACCTTCACAGCGACGACTGGGCACGAACAATCTACATAGATACACTTGGAGTCAAGACAACCGATTTCGGGATAAGCGGGAGTAAAAAAGAAGCACTCGTAGAATCAGGCAGGCTCGGGGCCGAGTCCTATTTCAGATGGTACGACTCTGACCCCTCGGCGCCCAACCGTCCTTAGCCTACTTGCCTGACTTCCCCTGGTTGGCAACGCTCTCCTGCGCCTTCCTGATCGCCTCTGGATCGCCGAGATAGTAGCTCTTCAAAGGTCTCAGGTTATCATCAAGCTCATATACAAGTGGAATTCCCGTTGGAATATTCAGGTTAACAATGTCCTCTTCACTTACGCCGTCAAGATACATGACAAGGGCCCTCAGGCTGTTGCCGTGGGCTGCAATTATTACCCGCTTGCCGCTTTTAATGTCAGGCGCGATTGATTCGTGCCACAGAGGCATGAACCTGGCAACCGTATCTTTCAGGCATTCTGTCAGAGGAAGCTCTGATTCGGAAAGGCCGCTGTACCTGCTGTCATTCCCTGGATATCTTTCGTCGTTTTTTTCCAGCGCTGGCGGAGGAGTGTCGTAGCTCCTTCTCCAGACCTTCACCTGGTCGTCACCATATTTCGCGGCAGTTTCTGCCTTGTTAAGGCCCTGAAGCGCGCCGTAATGCCTTTCGTTCAGCCTCCAGGACTTGATTATCGGCAGCCAGAGCAGGTCCATCTCGTCGAGTACAAGCCATAATGTCCTGATAGCCCTCTTAAGCACGGAATTATAGGCTATGTCAAACGTATAGCCTTCTTTCTTTAACAGATCACCGGCTGTTCGGGCTTCCTCAATACCCTTTTCAGAAAGGTCAACATCTGTCCATCCGGTGAACCTGTTCTCCTTATTCCACGTACTCTCGCCATGTCTTAGCAATACAAGCCTGTGCATTTTCCCCTCCGAGTTTTATTTCATCTATAAAAGTTTTATTTTCTTTACCGTAAAAACTTATTGCCTTAAGATGCACCGGCAATCGAATTAGTTACAATTATCAATGTGCTGAAACAGTATAATGTTCTTGAACACAGATTACAATGACACAATTACCCTGTCTCCAGCTTATTTATATGGCTTTTTTTGTTTTAAATCAAGAACAAATACTATGAAAAGTACACTTATCAATACAGACTCTTTTTTATAAAGGGCGAGGAGGGAAAATGGCACGATATAAAATCATCCAGGCGGGCGACCCTGTTTTAAGGACACCGGCAGTTCCGGTTACCGTGTTTCACAAAAAGCTCGCTAAACTGGTTGACGACATGTATGATATACTCTACTCAAAGGACGGCGGCGCCGGTCTTGCCGCACCGCAGATAGGCATCTCGAAGAGAATTGTCGTTATTGACTGCGGTGACGGGCCCGCGGAGCTCATCAATCCTGAAATCCTTTCGAAGGAAGGGGAGCAGACAGGAGAAGAGGGCTGCCTTTCGGTCAGAGGTTACTATGGCATTGTTAAGAGGGCTGACATCGTCAGGGTAAAAGCCTTTGACAGAAAGGGCAATGAATTTGAGATTGAAGCGGAGGGATTTACAGCCCGCTGCATACAGCACGAGGTTGATCACCTTAACGGGATATTGTATACTGACCGGGTTGAACAGGGCTCCCTTTTTACCGCAGAGGGCAGCGAGGCGGATGTGAGATCAATCAGAGAGATATCCGGAAAGCCGGGCTCCAATCTGGATTGACAACCTATATTAGCAAGGAGATGAGTATTGAATGGCCTTTTCCCGATTAATCAATGAGTTAGAAAAAAACAAAAAGCTTTTTATTCTTCTGCTCTTCGGCGCGATTCTTCTTCTACGCCTGCCGACATTGTTCAATGATTACTGGGACGTTGACGTACTCGCTACAATCGCTCAAACAAAGGAATTTCTCGCCGGCGGAGTCCCCGGAACAGATTTTTCTGAAAACAAGCACTTTCTGTATCATCTAATATTTAAAGGCGCTTATTCACTGACTCAGGATTATGGCTGGGTTATTGTTCACGCCTCAACAATACTCATTGTCTTTCTGACCTCCGTTTTCCTGTATCTCACATGCAAAAAGCTGAAAAACCAGAGAGCCGGCATTATTGCGGCACTTTTTTACGGTGTCCTGATTTCATCTTTCAACCGCCAGTTTATGGCCACCAATGGAGAGATAGTATACAACCTGCCAATAGCGATGGGTCTTTTTGCAATAGTATCGATGCTCGTTTCTTCAGGAAGGTCAAGACTGATATGGTTTGCGGCAGCGGCCATCTCGGCCTTTCTTGCGTTTGGAATAAAGTTCCAGGGGTTGATATTCGCCATATTCATTGCCGTACTGATTTTTCTTTACATCCCCTACTACTATAAAGGCATAAAAACCTCTCTTTTTATTGCAGGGGCCGCGGCGGCCTTCCTTCTCTTCGACTTTTTCGTGACAGGCCTTGCCGCACCCCGTATATGGGAGGCTCTGGATCTGCCTGCAAAGTTTTCCTATTCCGCCGCTGAGGTGCGTGGCTTTTCCATTTTTGACCTGTTCATAAGGTACATACACCGGCAGGGAATGCTCGTCCTCTGGCATGGCGTACTGTGGATCCCGGCCGCAACCTACGCATTCAGGTTCATCAGAAAAGGATTCCGCTCTTCCACACCGGCGGAGTCTTCCGTAGCTGTATTCTTTCTTGTCTCTTATGCGCTCATATTTGCCGGCGGCGCAAGAATGTACTTCCACTACTTCATGGTTCCTTATACCGCTGGAGCTGTACTTGCCGGATTTGTTCTGACTGACAGCAGCCTTCTTCAGCGGTACGGCAAAAAAGCCGGTACCCTTTTATTGATCCCGGCTGCCTTCTTCCTTGCCTGGAACGTCAAGGACATTGCGATTAAGCACTTTGCTCCCGGCTGCTTCCATAACGAAGGCCCCTTCCTCTACTGGACGCGAGCGGTTCTCGTTGGCACTTTCGATGACTACCTTCTTCCGCACAGTGACTATGCAGAAGCTGTGAATTTTATTAAACAAAACTCTGAACCCGAAGACCGCATCTTCGTGTGGGGAGACGGTCCATATCTCTACTACTTTTCTGGAAGAAGAATGGGAGCATATACGCTCTGGCCCAAGAACACCCTGCACCGCATATCGACAGGCCTGAAATCGGAGAATACTGCTGAGGTCCAAAAAGCAGAAGAAGAACAATCGCTCTTCCTCAGCAGACTGAAAAACAAAATGCCGCTGCTGTTTGTTGACACGTCTGGAAACGGGCTTTCAACCTTCAGCATAGCATTAAAGGATGTTCCTGAAATCAACAGCTTCGTTATGAATAAGTACAGATTGATTGGTAATGAAAACAAAATGAGGATATTTAAGCTTAAAGACCATAAATAACATATCTCAGGGGGCTGCAGAAAAATGAAAAACGGATTAAGCAGAATGTTCAATGACTTCGTAAACAGCGAAAAATCCGCCGGTATTATTCTGATTCTGTGTACGATTTTTTCCCTGTTAGCAGCGAACTCCCTCTGGGGAGACGTTTATTCGCATTTCTGGCACAGACATCTCGACTTTTCTTTCTTTTTTATCAACATTGACTTTTCCATTCAACATTGGATTAATGACGGATTAATGGCGGTCTTCTTCCTTATGGTTGGCCTAGAAATTGAAAGGGAACTCTATTCTGGAGAACTCTCCGACATCCGCAAGGCTCTCCTGCCTGTTTTCGCCGCCATTGGCGGAATGGCGATTCCTGCGGCAATTCACCTCGCCCTTAACATTGGAACAGATTATCAATCCGGAATCGCTATCCCTATGGCGACCGACATCGCCTTCGCACTGGCAGTGTTGACATTGCTCGGAAAAAGGGTGCCGGTTCAGCTGAAAGTTTTTTTAACGGCTCTGGCGATAATTGACGATCTCGGAGCGGTTACAGTGATTGCAATCTTCTATTCAAAAGGGCTTTCAATCGCTTATCTGGCAGGAGCCCTCGGAGTGTTCATCTTTTTGATTCTCCTGAACAGGCTAAAGGTTCACCGGCTTTTTATCTATATATTAGCTGGACTTGTGATGTGGTACCTTATGCTGAAATCAGGAGTCCATGCCACCATCGCGGGCGTCCTGTTGGCATTTGCCATTCCATTCACGAGGAATAATCATTGCCCGTCTGAAAACCTTCTGCATGGCCTGCATAAGCCGGTAGCTTTTATAATTCTGCCCTTATTCGCCATTGCTAATACAGCCCTCGTCCTGGGAATGGACAGCTTTTCAACTCTGGCATCATCAAACTCACTGGGAATTATCGCAGGCCTGGTACTCGGGAAACCGGTCGGAATCATGCTCTTTACAGGTCTTGCGGTAATCCTCGGCCTTACCAGCCTGCCAGCGGGTGTCAGGTGGAGCCAAATAGCAGCAGTAGGCTTTCTTGGCGGAATCGGCTTTACAATGTCAATATTCATTTCCAATCTCGCTTTCGACTCTAAGACAATAATTGAAAACTCTATCTTCGCAATTCTAACCGCATCGCTTACGGCAGGGATTGCGGGCTACGCGCTGTTAAAAGTATTTTCAGGAAAACCGGCAAAATGAAACAAAAACAGACATTTCAATTACTTTTCAAGTGTCTTTGTATCTCGGGGATGCTTTTAACGGCACCTGTATCGCTGTACCCATCTTCGCAGCTCACTGAAAATCAGAAAGCCTCTGATGAGGTTTCCCGGTCGGAGCAGGAGCTAAAATCGCTCATGGCTGAGCTTTATCATCACTACAGGCATAATATGGAATATTTAGCCCTGTTAAGATCCGCTCATACCGAATGGGTGAGATACAGAGATTCAATGACAGAACTCCTGTATCCGCAGGACGAGGCTTATTCGGCCAAATCAATGTGCAGGGCTGTGTACATTTCCAGACTCAACAAGCTCCGAATAGCCGAGTTGAAAAGCCTTATGCAGAAAGATGAAGGCGATGTCTGTTCAGGGAGCCTGTCCCTGTGCGGGAATAAAGTCACAGGGGATGCGGGCAGCAGAAATAAGCCCGCCCCCGAAAAGCGGTTGTATTAAATTACCTCGACACCCTTTTCCTTAAGTATATTCAGAGCTACGTCGCCGAGCTTGTACTTCTGAATTTTACCGGAAGCTGTCATTGGATAACCGTCAACGAAGAAGACATATCTCGGAATCTTAAACCTTGATATCTTTCCACGGCAGAAATCTATGACATCTTCCTCGGTAAATTCAGTGCCAGGTTGACGAATGATGAAGGCACCGGCCTGTTCACCGTACTTTGGGGAAGGGATACCCGCAACCTGGACGTCCTTAATTCCAGGCATCGAGTAGAGAAACTCCTCGATCTCCCGAGGGTAAATATTTTCTCCCCCCCGGATTATCATATCTTTTATGCGTCCGGTTATCTTATAATACCCCTCAAGGGTTTTTACGCCCAAATCCCCCGAATGAAGCCAGCCATCCTGGTCAATAGCCTCAGCTGTAGCTTCAGGATTATTGTAATACCCCTTCATCACGAGATATCCTCTGCAACAAACCTCTCCCTGTTCATTCACAGCGCATTCTTCTCCGGTTTCAGGATTGACTATCCTGACTTCCACGAATGGCAGTTCCTTGCCCACCGTAGAAACCCTTGCCTCAATAGGATCATCAGTGCGGGTTTGAGTCATTACCGGAGAGCTTTCCGTCAGGCCGTAGGCTATCGTAACATCCTTCATGTTCATTTTTTCAATAACCTGCCTCATGACATCAATAGGACAGGGTGACCCGGCCATTATCCCCGTTCTGAGGGAACTCAAATCAAACATATTAAACATAGGATGATGAAGCTCGGCAATAAACATCGTTGGAACCCCGTATAGAGCCGTGCACTTCTCCTTCTGGACTGACGCGAGTACCATGAGAGGGTCAAAGCTCTCGATAAGCACAGCCGTAGCCGCGTGTGACACCACGGCCATTATCCCCAGAACAATTCCAAAACAGTGAAACAGAGGAACGGGCAAACACACCCTTTCATTTTCAGTGAACTTCTGACATTCACCAATCCAGAACCCGTTATTGAGGATATTGTGATGTGTAAGCATTACGCCCTTGGGAAAACCCGTAGTCCCGGACGTGTACTGCATATTGATTACGTCGTGACAGTCATGCCCTGAACATGCCGCGGTGTACTCATCATCGCCTGTCTGACTGCCGAGCAGCAGCAGCTCGCCAGTATTGTACATTCCCCTGTGTTTTTGAGGGCCCAGGAAGATTACGTTTTTTAGACCTGGAAATTCCTTTGATACGAGATCGCCTCTCTGCCTGGTCTTCAGTTCCGGTACAACTTCGTTTATTATGCTTACATAGTCACTGTCCCTGAATCCATCAATAATGAAGATTGTATGCAGGTCGGAATTCTGCATAAGGTAGGCAAGCTCATGGCTTTTGTAGTTTGTGTTTACCGTAACCATGACTACCCCGATCTTTGCCGTTGCAAAGGCAACGGTCAGCCAGTCAGGAACATTGGTCGCCCATATCCCGACATGATCTCCCTTCTTAACCCCAAGAGCCAAAAGGCCCTTTGCAAACAGGTCTGCCCTTTTGTTAAATTCACGGTACGTAAAGTGAAGATCTCTATCTGAGTAAACAACAAAGTCCCTGTCAGGATAGTTTTGCGCATTTTCCTCAAGAATCTGTCCAATAGTCTTTTCGATCATGTTATTCATAATGTCACACCGGCACATATACTACTGCGATTATTTTAGCGTCGACTCCGTTTTTAGCGTGTACATGGTGAGGTACAATTGAGTCATAGTAAATAGAATCGCCGGCTGAAAGACTGTAGACATCCTTCCCGTATTCAATCTCAATCTCTCCTGCAAGCACGTATATAAACTCCTCGCCTTCATGAGTCGATAGAATGTGCTCATCGCTGCCTCCGGCGATATCGATAACGAAAGGCTCCATGTGCCGTCCGGCTTTATCCGCCGCAAGAGGAAAGTATGTCATCGCAGTCCGGCTTTGAGATGATTCATTGGAGAAGTTGATCCCGCTCGCCCTCCCCTCTCCCCTGAAAACAGAAGGGCCTTCGCTTTCACAGTCATCCATAAATGTTCCCAGCCTGACTCCCAGCGCCCTTGATATTCTTATGAGCGGCGTGAGCGAGGGTATTAGCTCATCCGATTCAATTTTCTCTACCTGGAGCAGGGAGAGTGAAGACCTTTCAGCAAGCTGCTCCCTCGAAATATCCAGGCCTTCCCTTATCCGCCTGATTCTATGTCCGATTCTGTTCTCCATATATATTATTCCCGTTTATAATTATTTTTATTGTGCTGAATATAAAAACGAAACTCCACAGAGTATTATTTGTCAAATATTAAAGCACAAAAGTCATTACCACATCTTATTCTTTCCTTTCTCAACCTGCTGACTCTCATAAAAAAAAGCTGAAATTAAGGATGAAAGAGTACATCGTATATTTTTCTTGACACTTTGAAAAACTCCAATATCATAATAACATATTGTATTAATACGCGTGATTCTTAAATAGACTTAAGTTCGGGCAGCCCGGATCCAGCTTCATGGAAACGCTTCCTGCGTTGTTAAATTTAATGTTAAGCATGGACATTTTATGAAATATTCTCACAAAATACGGCCGGAAGAGTATTCAGGCTACCCACTAATAGCGATAGAGGGCGATTTAACTTCTGAGGCAGATGAAGATGTAAAAAGGGTCTTCAGTACCATGCTGCACCGCTACAAAAAAAACATGGTAATTTTCGACTTCAAGCTGACAAGCTATCTGAACTCATCCGGCATCGCCACGCTGATTACAATAATCCAGAGAATGAACGAGATGGATGGGAGAATTGCGTTTGTCGGCCTTTCCGGGCATTTTATTCGTGTTATGGACATTGTAGGCATTACAGACTTTGTAGGCATTTACGATACAGCAGACCTGGCCGTTGCTTTTTTTGACAGCATCAGGCCAGAATCTTGATCCCAGGAATTTTTATATGGCAACTCTTCAGTATTCATCATCAAAACACGACAGCGTAGTCCTCATCAAAATTGGGGGCAGCCTTGATGCTGAAAACGCCCCCCGCTTCGCGAAAAAGATGGAGGAAGAGATCGGCCGCGGGGCCTACAGGATTGTATGCAGTATGCCGCAGCTCGATTATATTGCAAGTGCCGGCCTGGGTGTACTAATAAGCATTAATGAAACATTGAACGCCCGCGGCGGAGGATTGAAGCTTTCATCCCTTAACCCAAAAATCCAGAAGATCTTCAAACTCCTCGGATTCACTTCAATCTTCAAAATATATGAAACCGACGGCGAGGCTATGGATTCATTTTGAAACCAGTCAGCGACTCTTACCGGATTATACTCAGCTTAAGCGGAGCAGATCAATTTCGCTCCCGCATTTCTGAATTCGCACTTGCTAACGGGGTTTCAGAGATCACAGCTTCAAAGGCAGAACTTGCAGTTTATGAGCTTCTTGTTAACGCTGTTGAGCACATCCCCGAAGGTCACCGGGGTGAAGAGGCTTCTGTAGAAAGCTTTGTCGATAGTGAAAAGCTTACAGTAAAGGTATCCTTTCGGGGAGACAGCTTCGACCTTACCAGGGTTAATCTGCCCGATATCAATGTGCATGCCGCTTCAGGCAAAAAACGCGGTCTTGGAATTTACATGATTCGAAAGCTTGCCGACAATGTCAGCTATTCGAGAAGCGGGAACCGCAACACTGTAGAGATACAGCTGCTGTTAAAAACCTGACTTTCTCATTCCGGCTGAAGGCAGGCTCAGGCAGTGGCAGGCTGCCACGGCAGCGGCGTCTGCCGCGTCGTCAGGCCGGGGGACATCGCTGATACCGAAGAGCATCTTCACGGCGGTCTGCATCTGCCCCTTTCCAGCTTTTCCGTAGCCGGAAACAGCAAGCTTAACCTGCGAGGGGCTGTACTCCGAGTACTCTATATCTGACTGCTTCAAGGCCAGAATTACCACACCAAGACAGCGTGCCACATCAAGAGCGGTAGTAGTATTGCGTGAAAAATAAAGCTTTTCTATCGCAGCGGACCCGGGCCTGTAGTGCTCAATAATCTTCTTCATGCCCTCATATATTTCGCAGAGCCTTTCTGGCAGGGCCGAACGCGCTGATGTTTCAATTACACCAAAATCAACAAGCTTTAGACTGTCCTCAACAACAGACCACCCGAGAATCCCATATCCCGGGTCTATTCCGAGTATCCTCACTGCCCCTCAGTAAGCTTCAGCATTATATCATCAGGGATATCCTCATTTGAATAAACATCCTGAACGTCATCCTGATCCTCAAGCAGCTCAATAATTCTCAGGCATTGCGCACCCTTCTTCTCATCAAGAGGTACAGTGGTTTTTGCAACAAGAGTAAGCTGGTTCATTGAAAGTGACAATTCGCTTTTCTGCATAAAATCAGATACATCCTGGAAGGCGTCAGGGCCGGTTGTTACGACAATGCTATCTCCCTCTGTTTTGATATCCTCAATATCAAAATCAATGAGCATTTCCATGACATCATCTTCTGTTGTCTGTTCGGATTCGATGATAATCATCCCCTTGCGGTCAAACATGTAGCTCACAGAGCCATTTTCTCCAAGGTTGCCGCCGTTCTTGTTAAAGATAGTCCTTATCTCTGGGGTTGTTCTGTTTTTATTGTCCGTAAGGCAGTCTACCATTATTGCGACACCGCCCGGACCGTATCCTTCGTATCTTACTTCCTCGTAAACAACCCCATCAAGAGTACCGGCACCTTTTTTAATTGCTCTCTCGATATTGTCATTAGGCATATTCGCGGCCTTGGCCTTGTTGACCGCGGTCCTGAGCCTCGGATTAGCGTCAATATCCTCACCGCCGTTTTTAGCAGCAACGGTGATTTCACGAATTATCTTGGTAAACATAGCGCCGCGTTTGGCATCCAACGCGCCTTTTTTTCTTTTGATAGTGGCCCATTTTGAGTGTCCGGACATGGGTACACCTCCATTGCTTTCTCGTTTGATTGTTTATTACGGGATTCCGACTAAAACAATGATTCAATATCCCCTTTTTATTTTCAATCGTAATTTTTCCATGTTCTCTCTTGATTTTGCCGAATTATATCCGAGCGAAAGAGAATCCCGGTACATCCTGACTGCATCTTCAAGCTGTCCAGTGCTTTCGTAAGCCCGCGCCAAATTCCACCGCACGGCGCCAGGGTTGAGCTTCTGATATTCGTGCTTCAGTCTTTCGTGAACAACTTCAAGTCTGCCCTTTTCAGCAGAGATATCTTCATACTCCATATATCTGTCATAATTACGCTTATTTACAAGCTCCGCCTTTATTAACCTTATTCGTTCTGACAGCTCGTCTATTCTTTTGCTGGAATCAGCAACCTTTTTTAGCATATTATTCTGAAAATCTACAGTCCTGAGATATGCTTCAATAGCTTTTCGATACTCAACGTCCTTCATGAACATATCTGCGATATGTTCATAGCTCTTCGACCTGCGGAAATAGTCTTCTTCCGGAAGCAGCTCCAGTGCACTGGTGAAAGATCTTCGGGCCAGAGCGAAATTTCCGGTCCTGCGGCAGCTTATTACTCCCAGAGCAAAGTGGACTCCGCCGTCCCGGGTTTTCTTTTCAAGATATTTGACATAGGAAGCTTCAGCATCAAGGTAGCCTCCTTCCGCTTCGTGTAGACCGGCAAGCTTTATGTACAGCTCAGGATCAACATCGCCTGAAAGCGATGAGATATACCTTTCAAGGTGAAATATTGCCCTCTTCCTGTCAACGCCGCGCGAAAGAATACCGGCTAATTCAAGCGAGTAATTGTATTTATCCGGTGCAAGGGAAAAAGCGGCCTCAAGCGCGTCTACCTGTCCTCTGATGTTTCCTGACAGAGCATGCGCCCTGGCGAGTTCCGCAAAAACAACATCGTCTCTGCCTGGTTCAATCGCTCTGTATCTTAACGACTGTATCAAATGGGAAACAGCGCTTCTGTATTGCTTGATCGCGATACTGCACCTGCCTGCCTCAAGGTGAAGCTCAGCTATTTCAGGTTTTTCCTCTATAAAGAAAGGCCTGACTTTTCTTTCACGAAACAGCTTTTTCAAGTCAGGAAGCGTTATATTCTCTCTATCAGAAATGAAAGGTGAAGGAAGCTTTCTGTACTCAATATTCAACTCATAGTATTCCTTCAGCCTTGAATTGATTATCTTCAGAGCTCCCGAGTAGTCACCTGTCTGAATAAGCCCCTTATAGTCCTGAGATATTGCTGCAACTGTAATCAAAGACAGAGCAAAAAGCAGAATATATTTTTTCAATTTAGCCACCCCTGTCACTGATCGGCTGCTTATGGCCCCGGTTTTAGATAAAAACAGACTCTGAAATCCCTGACACTCCAGAGCCAGCAAGCGGCTTTATCCACCCCTTTATAAAAATATCTTTTTTAAGCCTTTGCAGAATCATAGCGCTGTATAATCATGGAATACATCGCATCTTTATGTTAATATTTCGCCTATTTGAAAATAAATAATGAAAAATTGTTGTAATTATTTGCGATAAGGAAAGATTAAATACAAGTACTTTCTATGGAGCTAAATTGATGACTTTTTTGCAGGAATTCAGCTATTCAAATATAATGCAGCGGAGGCTTATATACTTCAACGCCTTTTTCTCTTCTCTCGCGGTTGGATTTATTCTTACCGATCTGGCTGCCTCCATCAAGTATTATGCTATATATGAACCTGTTCTTCAAAGGCTAATTCTTATATTCGCAGGGGCCCTATTCCTCGGCAATATTGCCGGCAGATTTCTGCTGAAAGGAAAGCGGTCCTTCAGAGCCGTCTATATCGCCTCGGATTTTGTTGCCGCCTCAACCGCACTCCTGCTGATTCTCCGGGCCTGGGTTTTTCCGGCAGACACAGATCCGCTGATCTCAATGTACAGCTATTCTCGATTTTTCCCTGCGGCGGTTCTATTTATCACGTTCTTCTGCCTTGGAATAAAGGCAAATTACTTCCTGAAAGTCTCAAGCGGTAATTTCATCGACGACAGGCAGCCCCTCAGCGGCTTTCTATTTCTTACCGCAGCAGGCTTATCGGCAGGCTTGCTGACAGGCGCGGGTCAGTATCTTCCTCAATTTTTGGACGCATCGTCATCAATTAGAATTGCCGCCGCGATATCGGCCTTCACGGTTTTAGTTTCCATCCCCTTCATCAAACTCAGCTATAATCCGCAAATAATGATTGCTCACAGGTACGAAGACACTCTCCCCGGCGTTGAGGAAAAAGAAAAGGCAAATGACAGCATCCTATTCATTTATCTTGGAATAGCCCTTATAGTGATATACTCCTTTCTAACCTATTCAGTTTTCATGAAGTCGTTTGGCAAGATTTTTTATACAAAGACCCTTTTTACTGTTATTGCAATTATTGCTTCCGCAATCGGTTTTTTTATCGGCAAGATTCCCAGATTGCGATTTTCTCATGTCCTTTCCCTTCTGGCAATTCCGCCGCTTTTCCTTGCGTACAAACATACGCTGCTGCTGTTAGGAGAAAAAATCAGCGTGTTCCACGGGTTGCTTTTTATAGCCCCGCTATTTATGTTTTTCGGCTACATTCTATCGCAGATAACACGAGTCGTTATTTCCAGATTCAAACACAATAAAAGGTATGAAATACTCGATATTGCTTTTCTGATTATGCCGTTCCCTCTCGGGGCAGCTCTCTCCTTTCTTGAACTCACTAACCTCATGTTTGTACTTTTACTGTACGGCATTATTTGCATCAATATTATCCTGCCGGGCCTTTACGCTTTTTCAGGAAAAGTACACAGGTTCCGAAAAGCCGGGTTTGTCATTTACGCGATGCTCCTTGTTCCGTCAGCGGTCTTTTCTCACATTTACCTCAGTCTATCCGCCGAGAATACACCTTTCATAATGAGAGCAGAAAACTTTCAGGATCTCCAGAGTACGAATTTCAACGCACGCTATATTTCCAACCGCTCTCTGATTAAAATTGACGGGATTCCTGCTTTCAAGCTCTCTGACAGCACCGTCAAAAATATGGTAAGATCATATATTCCGGTATTGATGCTAAATGAAGACTCACAGGAAAAAGTATTGATAGTAGACGGGAACGGCAGTTTCCTTCGGAATCCCGCCATTCCGCTGTTTAAGTCAAGTTACTGCATACAGCCGCTGGCGCCGGCATTCACCGATTTCAGAAGTCTGCCCATAAGCGGAGAACGCTTTTACGCCTGTGAGAACCATGATGCTTTTTTCTATCTGCTCAACAACAGGACAAGATACAGGACTATTATTGAATGTCCAAACCTTCTCGACCAGTCTATTAACCAATTCAAGTTTTCCAGGAATTATCTGTCCCTCGTTAAAAGCCGCATAAAAAAAGACGGCATTTTCGCCCTTACGCTGAATACATTATTCGTGAGGAAAGGCTTCCTCGACTCCGCGGTTCAATCGCTTTCACAGCTTTTCACTCACCACTCTGTTTACGTTTTTTCCGATACAATTCTCATTCTTTGCTCCGACTCCCCGGATTCTCTTGCGGTAACACCCGACCGGCTTAACTATTTAAATCAAATAATAAACTCAGATGATTTTTTCAAGACACTGTTCTTTCATCCAAATCATATGTTAAGTCATTTCTGGTCTTCAAAGCTTGAAACCATCTCTGACGGAACAGAAAATGTCGGGCAGAGAATTTACATATCTGAGCCTTCAGACAATAAACAGCTGTTGTCAGAAACTCAGCTCAATAATTATTTCACAGCTAATTCTGTTTTCCTTGAAACAATTAGCAAGGAGGATTATTATTCCCTCCAATACCTCCAGAGAGATATAGCCTCTTACCCAGACATGTACTCGACAGTAAAAAGAGCTGAATACTCAGAGGCGGCTGAAGACTATGAAGCTGAAACATCGCTGCTTTTTGACCTGAAGAAATACTCATCCTACAGAGCAGACCTCAGGCTGTATCTTGATTCTCTGCTTAAGTCGAAGGAGCAGTATTACTACGAAACCGCCGTTGAACTGGAACGAAGCCGTAATTGGGAAAGCGCTAAAACAATCTACAAAGCCATTTTAAAGATAAACCCGGATAATTTTGACGCTAATTATCGTCTCGGAATACTTTCTCTGACTCTCCAGGAACTCGACAACTCCTTTCTATACCTTCAGAAGGCTATGAAACTCAAAAACAATCACCCAAAAGTACTCTTCCAAATGGGAGTGCTCTTCTTCTCCATGGGAGAAACCGAAAAATCCGTTGACTACCTGAATCAGGCCATCCAGGCAAATGAACGATCAGCGGCGCTTTATCTCTATCTGGGAATGGCTTATGAAAAGCTCGGAAGGACTTACGAAGCCATATCGTGTTACGAGAAGGCCGCCATAGAAGATCCTAATGACGCTAACATCAGAGAACGCCTTCTTT
This sequence comes from Spirochaetota bacterium, assembly GCA_963663865.1. Lineage (GTDB taxonomy): Bacteria > Spirochaetota > UBA4802 > UBA4802 > UBA5550. The sequence goes on along the minus strand of OY760686.1, from coordinate 410,143 downwards.
CCATCACAGGCAGGAAGGACGGGGCTCTTATCCCTGACAAACCTCAATCGCCCAAAAACCAGATGGAAGAGGAGCAGGGTGAAGTGATTCCGCTTCCAATTAACAAGTCGGCTTACGACATCAGGCTTGGCGATTCGGCCGCTGAATGAGGTTAAAATGAATCTTAAAAGGCTTTACCTCAACATGTCCTCTCTCCATGCCGTGGTAGCATCTCTCGCGGGAACCGCTGCGGGCTTCTTTCTCACTTCAAGGATTGAGCAGGACTTCTCCGGAGGGCTTAATTCGATAAACCTGCTTCTGGCGCATTCTTCATCAAGCTTTGCTCATATTCTGGAAACCTGGGGCCGAACAGGAACAGATCTTTATTTCAGGGTCCTGCGTATAGACTTTTTCCTTGCCTTTTTCCTGGCGCTGCTTTTTGCAACAGCTACAGCACACTACGCTAAAAGAAAAAGCCCTGACTTTTCTCCCAACCGGACTGATTATATCTTTCTGGCACTTCCCTTTATTGGAATGCTGCTCGACTGGGCTGAAAACTCTATGCACATTCTTATTATAAATAAAGGTCTTTTGTCTGACCTGACCGTAAAAACGGTTTTTTCTTTGACCCTTTCCAAATTCGCTGTTCAGGCAGCCTGTCTCGGAAGGCTTTTCTACAACTACAGGATTTTCAGACAAAAGAAATATTCTTCAGCCGGGTAAGAAAAAGTTGATCAGTTGTCCTCCTTCATCTTTTTCAACTTTTTAACAAGTTCTTTATCTCCGGAGCTAAAAACCAGAGCTTCCGATCTCCACTCTTTCGAATCCCTGTAAAACTGGGTGACAAGACCCGCGGATTTTATTACAGGTAACAGATTAAGAGTTCCCCCCTCCTGTGGTTCCTGAATATACCCCTCGTGAATTCCGAAGAAAAAACCGTTGGCGATCAGCCGTTTAATTAGAGGTTCATCATTTAAAGTGCTTATAAGAGAAAGGGTTCTAACCTTTACCGGTTTGTGCCCCGCGGCAAGAGCCTTTTTGTCAAAGCCAAACTCAAGTAAAAGGGCTTCTTCATCGGCCAAGCCGTTAACAGTAAATCGAATCCTGTTCTTTCCGAACACCCGCAAGTCCTCTACAACCCTGCCATTAATGCTGATAGAGAGAAAAGAGGCAGCAATCAGTGGATTTCCGTTAGGAATCAATTCTATTTCCCCGGTCAGGCTTGTGTACCTTTTCCTGAGAGGGACTTTAATTACAGCCGAACTTTTTTCCACATAGCTGAATGAAGGCCCCCCGGAACGCCAGCCTGATGCTTCAAACGAGGCAAAATTGCCCTTATGTCCGAATGTTATTTTTTCCTTCACTTCATTGAGAGAAGATGCCTTATTAATCAAAGAAAACAGCTTTTTTGAATGAAACACGAGAACACTCTGGTCCGGAGTTTTAAACTGCACAGTCCGGGAGTTAAAGTCCAGAGTGAAGTCATCATCCCCCTTCACAATTATGGCTTCAGGTCTGGAAAGGTATGGTGAGGCTGTAAACATGAGTATTCTCATTTTTATGCTGCCGAAAAGGTACTCATTGAGAAAACTAATCATCCTTTTTTCTCTGCGCCTTTCTATTTCCGACTCCGGAACGGATGGTTTTTTATTTTTTTCTGATATAATCCCATCGAGAGTTATTGTTTTTTTGGGGATAATATTGGCGTAACCCAGGAATGGGCCAGCCGGGTTTCCCGAAACACTTCCCCGTATCGGCTGAATCCTATACCACCAGCATTTTCCGCTGCCTGCCGACCTGTCTATATAACTCGAAGAAGTGCTGCTTCCAATCGCCTCATAAGGTCCGTCGAAAGATGACGACCTGTAAAGAATACAGCTGAAATCTGAATCCGATTCTGCTTTCCATGTTATAAAAACATCGCCTGCTGAGTCGCCTGATGAAGCCTGAACAGACCCTATTCCGGGGAAGGATGCTCCTGAGGCATATCCTGAAATAATTCCCATCATTCCGCAAAGAGATTTGTTCGCATCGCTCTCTGTCAGCGTCTTTATATCGCAGGCGTAAACAGGTCTGCCTTTATCCACCGAATACAAAAGCATTCTTGATATGCTGCTGCTACCCGGCTTGACTCCGTTCAACAGGACATACTCAGTGCTGACATCAATACCTTCGCTCCTCTCACCAGACGTTTCTGTGTAAAACTTAACTTCTTCAAGGTACTGAATGCTCATAAGCGCCGACCCTTGAACAAACTTTGACCCCGAACTGAGCCTTGCTCCGCTTGTATTCCCATACGAGTAGCGAACATATATCTCCGCTTCGGGATTAAGCTTTGATGCCTCTATCTCAGCAGTGTAGCTTCTGTCCTCCGATTGAAGCTGCGGCGTGAAATAAAAGCTAACTGTCCCCCCTGGAGCCCCATGCGCTTTGAATACTTCATGGTAAACAGTGTTTCCTCCGATCGAGTCTGTAAGTCTGAACACAAAAAGCCCGCTGTCCCGACCTGAGCCGTCAATTTTGAACGATAGGCCTGACATCCCATCTTCTCTACAGGTGAATATTTGCTTAAAACTGTTCGCCGAATTGACAGTTATTACGCTATGCGTTCTTCCGTTTTTCCGTGCAAGCTGGTACTCAGAATAGTTTTCTCTGTGCCTGAGAACGGTATTCTCAGGCAGGGAAGTGATTCTGACATGATCAGCCCTGTCCTTCTGCGACTCAAGAATCATTTTTTCAGAAATCGGCATGACATCAGGTGATATTTCAGCCGGGCTGGATATCACAAGCTTCTTAGGACCGGGCTCACCGCCGAAAAGGCCCAGCGTGACGATTAGCAACTGTGATATATATGATAAACCTGTCATGTTTTCTCCTGTTTTCGATATATCAGACAGCACTGATATATAACGATATTTATATCCTTTATTTCTTTACTTTAAAATATCTTAATCAAGCAATTTTCTCTTCAGTTTAATGTCCTAATGCCCAGTCTCGAATAAGCCGAAATCTGACTCTAAAAAATTGTTGACTGCTCTCTATATTGGCTTCCTTTGAAAGGAAAGAAGAGACAAAAATGCCCCATCCACGGAGACAGCCATGATCCGATACATCCTAAGAAATATATATTTTACGGCACATGACATTTCCAGAAACATAGTTAAAGCCCTTTTTTCAAGTTTCGGCATTATGTTTCTGATAGCCTTCACTGTTCTATATATCTCTCTCCGCGAAGGAGTCAAGCAATACATTGGCGAGAACCTTTTCGGCAAACTCGCTATCAATGAAATAATTATTAACCCGGCAGCGGCCAAGAAAACGGGTGCTTTCACATACGGCGAACATTCAGGTAACATTATTTCATGGAGGCAGTATAATACCGTACGCAATATGAGCGAAGTTTCGTCTGTTCAGCGTATTGCCGTCATGAACTACACTACACGCCTCAGGGTCTCGATGCTGGGTAAATCTCAGACAAGACGAATACCCGTCTATGCCGCGGACAGGTCTTTCTTCCGCGGAAGGATCGACAACTGGAAGGTATTCTCAGACCGGTACCCACTTCCGATAATACTGCCTCAGTTCGGCCTTCAACTGCTCAACAACTATGCCTCACAGATCGGTCTGCCTCAGTTCGCTCCCAAAACCCTTCGGGGGCTTCCGGGAACAATACTTGTCACAACAGAGAATGAAAACAGCAAAGACGAGAAACGTCTGCCAATAAGCGCAACCCTTCATGCTGTTACGGGAGACCTTGATGTTCCGGGGTTGATTGTACCCATGGACTTCATTACCTCATTCGAGAAGAAAAATTCAGTATCACGACCAGGCGGCGGATCGGGCTTTTCTTACATAAGACTTTACGCGGAGGTTAAGGATATAAAGAAGCTTCCGGAGGTAACTGCGAGAATAAAGAAACTTGGACTTGATGTTGAGTCTCAAAGCGATGTCTCTGATAAAACCAACAGGGCGATGTCAATTATTGACGGCATGTCTATTGCCGTTGGAGCTGTTCTTCTGCTCCTGACAGTGATATCGATTTTCAATTCCTACCTTGTCATTGTGTACAACCGTACTTATGATATCTCCCTTAAAAGGGTTATTGGAGTTTCAAAATTCAGAATTGTCCTGTCCTTTCTGTTTGAAGCCGCGTTAATCGGCGCCGTCCACGGCTCAGCCGGATACTTTGCCGGGCTTAAGCTGACCTCTTTCTTTTCTTCGACATTAGGAGAATGGGTTCCCTCTCTCAAGGAAATCGTGTTGAAACCTCAGGCAGAAGGATTATTTGTTTATGCGGCAATATTATCCATCGGAATCTCAATGGCATCAGCTTTTCTGCCTGCTCTGTTTGCATCAAATAAAAATCTGTTTAAAAGTATTGGGAAATAATTCATCCGGAGTTTTTTATGTTTAACCTTAAGGACATCACTGTAAAGTACGGTAACAGAACAATTCTCGACAGCGTTTCCTTCGATATTGCCGAAAACCAGTTAATATCCATAACCGGAAAATCAGGCTCCGGCAAAAGCACTCTTCTTGGCATTGTATCCGGGCTTTTAAAGCCCATGTGCGGAAGTGTATTATACGAGGGCAAAGACATTTCCAGGTGGGGCGATTTGAAGAGAGCAAGATTCAGAAACCGGACCATTGGCTTTGTTTTTCAGTTTTTTAATCTCTTCCCGGAGATGACGGCGTATCAGAACATTTTATATCCTGCGTCTCTCAACATACACTCCGGAAAACAGATTAAAAAGGAAATTGAAGAATTAATAGATTTGCTGGGGATACGCCCTATCATCAACCAGCTTCCTGCAACCCTGTCCGGCGGAGAAAGACAGAGAGTTGCCATTGCAAGAGCTGTTATAAATAAGCCTAAAATTATTCTTGCCGATGAGCCCACCGGCAATCTGGATCTCAAAACGGCAAAAGATATTATTGACCTTTTTATCCGCCTTAAAGAAGAACGCGGAATTACTACCGTCGCTGCTACACATGACAGCAGGCTTGTTAAGTCTTCCTCTGTGGTCTATTCGATCAAGGACGCAAGGATTGAATCACGGCACCGATAAAATAATACATTAAACAACCACTGCTTCCAGATTATTGTAAGAGAATTATTTCTCCCAGACAATAATCAGCCCGGGCGGGTTTGCAAAAAAAAATAAAACCCCTTTAATTACTCCATATTTAATTGACACACTGCGCATTAATTACCTAAATTATTACATGGGCTTTGATTGACGGTTATCTCCTCTAATGTGAGCATGAATTTGCCTGGATTTTGCAGCGTTGATAACCCGGGGCCTGATACTTTTACAGTCAACAAGATGTTTTTTTTAGCTTGGAGTAATATTGCATTAAGAGTTGGTTACAATGGGTGAAGTCGATAAAACGAAAGAGAATATCCGTGTTGACAGGATAGATGAAGAGAGCAGAAAAAAACTCTTCAATGACTTTGTGTCCGCAGGCGGCGAGGTAATATCTCCCTCAAAAACCCGTAGAAAGGCCCTGATAATTGACCGCGATAAACAGACAAGCTACACGAGGCGAATTGAGGAGCACCAGCGACGGCAGCGTGCCGAGGCGAATACTGATAAAACCTCACGTAAAGCCAACAGTACAATGACCACGCAACAGGCAGGAACCGGCAAAGCCGGATTCTGGGAAAAAATCAGCATCTCCCTCCACCTGCGGTTTATGAAAATTGCCCGCGGAGGAGGAAAGTACCTTAATCCTGTATTTCTCAATCACTTTCTGAATGTGTATAAGCCAGCCTTGATGGAACTTCAAATCATCTTCATGGACGTATTCGTACGAAACACTGACACATCAAGGCGTGTAATTAACAGGCTGGATAAGCAAAATCCTTTATTCTATGAACTCCTGCAGATGACCGGCGATGTTTATGATAAAATGCTGATTGACCGCATTGTCGAACCTTATCAGCAATTCCCTGACGTGCCAAAGCGGCTTAGCGAGTTTAGAGAACCGCTAATGACGGTACTAAAAAAACTTGCCGTTCTAAAGCCCTATGAGAATACGATACTCAATTCATACATTAAAGCCCTTAATTTTCTGGATTCCATCGAAAAGAAAAAAGGTTCTGAATCCTCTTCAAACAAAAAAAAGGTCAAAAAAGACCTCTTCATTATTTTCAACAAGCTTTATCCAAAACTCCTCTGGCTGCTCTGCCGGTATGAAGGAAATACTTCACCACTCATTTTAAAATTTGTTTATGACATCCTGGGCATCTCTGAAGAGGCAAAACCAGGCAAACGGACCGCTCAACTGAAGCAGCAGGAATCCGAATCTCAGTCGCCTGACCCCGCCGTTTCACCTTCCGAGTCAGTGGAAGAAGAAGACCAGCTCGATCCCGATGTAAAGCGCGGCCTGCAGTTAATGTACCGTCTCGATTACAGATCTCTTAAGCAGGAGTATGACAGGTCTAAACAGTTTGAAGGAATCGACATATCCGACAAAGTTTATCTCTGTTTTCTTCTTTTTTCAGAATTTGAAAAAGAATACTCTTTTATACTAACAACAAACAAAATTACTTTTAATCCGGATTATTCAAGAGGCGACAAAACCGGCTTCAGACAGAGACTTCAGGACATGTACAACATGATGCGTAAGCCGTGGGATACGCTTAAAGACTACTCGGACATCTACAGGGATTACGAAAAGGCCAAAGGCGAAAAACCGCTTAACAGCGGCCAATACATCTCCTACACTCAAAGGCTTAAAGAGCTGAATGACAGAAAGGTTTCTGCGGCTAAAACCGCCAGAAATTCCGTATACAGCTTTATGGCTATGCTTCTTGCCGCTCTTCAGGAACTCATCAACGACATGGACACGTCACAGAAGTACATCTCGAACCCGCAGGATGTTCTTGAATTTGAAGACAACATTGAGGGCAAGAAGAAGATGGCAGGCACAAAAATATATGAAGCCCTTGCCGACACTGCAGCCTATGCCGCCGCCTTTATCTACAGGCTTTCACCCGGAGGTGACCTATACGGCTCCCTTGAAAAAAGCAACGATGAAGAGAAGGCCGTTATAGAAAAGGCCGTACAGGAAAGAACCGGACAGGACAGCCCCGCGGACGACACCGCTGACAAAACTATTTTCGATGAGCTTGAAGACCTGCTATAGCCCTTTGCTCCGCCATCTCCGCGAGCCTTCGGGCAAGAATGCTTTCTCTGCTATCCGAAAACTCTGTATCTCTGTAGGGCGTGGACTTGATTTCAGAAAGCAGGCTAATAATTTCAGGCTCAGCAAACTGGTCCTTCAGTGTGGATTTCGACGCCGCTGTCCCCTCCTTTTTAGGCCCGGAAGACGGCGCCCTGCCTATATTGAGACCAGCCTCAAACATGGCCCTTCTTATCTGAAAAGCGCTTGAGTAAGTGGTCAAGACCGCGTTATCATTCATCATAGAAGCAATCTTTCTGAAAAATTCTACAGTCCATAGTTCGGGATTCTTCGAAGGGGAAAAAGGATCGTGAAATACTGCGTCAAAAAGCTGACCTTCTAAAGTATGAACACTCTTTCTCGCGTCTTCAAACACAATCACTGCCGACCAGTTATCATCCTCAACATAACCGTCTACGAATAAGCTCTTAATACTTCTGTAAATTGTTTCTCTGGAATCACTGAAGGATATACTGTTGATAATATCAGAATATGACCTGTCGTATTCAAGGCCGACTATTTCAATACCAGTCTTTCGTTTCAGCTTACGCATCTCTTCGATTAGACAAAGCGTGTTATAACCCAGCCCAAAACCGACATCAAGAACTCTAACCACAGGCTTTTCTACAGATAAAATCCCAGATGGTAAAATATGCTTTCTGTATGCCTCCTCGTATGCCCCCGAGGTCGTGTGCATTGTTTCGCCATATTCACCCATATATACAGAAACTGAACCGTCACCAGTAATGACTTTCCGGTTTTGGGTATTATCCACCATTTATTAACTCCGAAACTGAACTTGATTGGTCTTCAAGGCTTTTCAGAACCTCGCTCACGTCAATATCCATAGCCCCTTCAAAATCCTCTCCCAGCGAAACTATATAGACAATTCTACCGGAATCGACCGCACTGATAATTGTTTTTTCAATCTCCGATGGATTAATAATGCTCTGATAATGCGTCTGGATATGCCCAATAATAATTTTTACTGCCCTTGCCCTTAAGAGCTCCTGCATCTTATGTTCTACATTATTTTCACTGTCAGAATAATAATCTGTCTTATATCTGCCTATGACCCTCAGACGGCCTTCATAAAAACCTTCGATTCTCTCATGAGCATATCGCTCAAGGCCTGTACGGCATGAAAGAACGCCGCCAAAAAGCAGTTCCGGTATTATTAATAGCAATAGAATTGAATGCTTCATTTTTTCACTCTGAAAATATTTCTTTTCATCAAACAACCCCGTGTAAAGCTATTTTCTAAATTGCCTGACCAATTATTAACTGTAAACTGTTCTATTCTAAAAATTGAATCAGGAATAATAAATAATTGCAGCTAATTTAATTTTCTTTTTTTACTCGTTGAAATCTTCTCTTTCTTTATATTCATTGTATTCTGATCATATTTCATTTAATATTCAGGGATATTTATGCCGAAAAAGCTAATATTGAGGGGCAGAGTACAGGGTGTATGCTGCAGAGGGTACTGCTCCATGTACGCAAGAGCCGCAGGAATTCATGGCGCAGCTTCGAACCTTCCCGATGGTACGGTTGAGGTACTTCTTAATACCGATTCCAGGCAGGAAACAGAAGCCTACGTGAACGCACTGAAAGCAAATCCAAGTCTAATACGGTTTTATGGAAATATTCAGTCCATTTCAATTGAAGAATACACTGGAAGAATTTACGGGGATTACCTGTTCTAATATCGGTTAATAACAAAAACACCATCTTTCGGGAGGAACAATGCTTGAACTAATCGACAGGGGCAAAGGCCTTTACATTATAAAAATAGTTTCCCGTGAGATTCAAACCCTTGATATCCCGGAACTTAAGGAAAAGCTGATTGATGCTGTAAACGAAAATCAGATTACGAAGCTGGTTCTTGATCTTTCCCCGGTTTCCATGATAACCAGCTCCGGAATAGGCATTTTTCTAAGCTTGAGCCAGCTTTTAAAAAGCCGGGTGAGAATTGCGGGTGCCTGTCTGGAAATAATAAACATACTCGAACTTACAAAAGTATCATCAGTCATAAAAACATACGATACGGTAGATTCAGCTGTACGGGATTTTTAATTATTCAGTACAGCGGCATATTAAAAAAAGGATTGTGCTCCTTTTCCCGCCCAATTGTTGTCGCCGGGCCGTGCCCGGGAAATACCCTGGTTTTAGGATCAAGTGAAAACAGCTTCTCTATTATGGTTCGGTTCAAACAATGGTAATCCCCGCCAGGCAGGTCCGTTCTACCGATTGAGTCCATGAATAGAACATCTCCGGTAAACACGTTGGAACCAATAACCAGAGACACAGAGCCCCTGGAATGCCCCGGTGTATGAAGCACCCTTATCTCAAACCCGGCAAGATTTAATTCATCGCCGTCTTTGAGATCATAATCCGGCATTATCACTTCCGGCTTCTTTAAACCAAAAAGCCTCGCCTGTTCGCCAGCCGACCGAATCAGATACTCGTCTCCAAGAGGCGCGTAATAGGCTGCTCCGGTCTGTTTTTTTAACGCTGAGACTCCTTCAATGTGGTCGATATGTCCGTGAGTCGATATAATCGCAGAAAGCTTAAGCTTTTCTTCCTCTATTATTTTTACCAGCCTGGGAAAAGCAAAACCTGGATCAATTACAACGCATTCTCCCCTTTCCTCATTCATCACAAGATAGGTATTTACCTGAAAGGGTCCATTTTCTTCTAATTCAATTCTCATTTCTTCACTCCTGCTGCTTATAAGTTAGGAGAAACAGAATGCTCACAGAAACACATTTGACTCAAATTTATATAAACACATAAAAACAAAAGATTAATGGTTGACTGATCAGAAATATCGGTTACTATACTTCTGATTTATGGGCATATTACCCAGATTAAGCACGGCACCCAAACGGAGGTTACATCATGAAAAAACCAGCATGCAAGCTTCCGGAGATGGCTGTTTCTTCACACCTTATCGGGCTGACCATCTCTTCGCTAAAAAATGCGGGCCAGACCCACGAGATGAATGAGTTCGTAAGCACCATTCTGGTAAACCAGATGGATCTTGAGTATGATGACATTCTTCAGATAGCAAAAAAGTACGTCTCATTCAAAGCATGAATAACTTCAAGCTTCATTCACCGAATTGCTGCTGCCCAATCCGCATTGTAGGAAACAGCAGGACATCCCTGATTGAAGACTCACCAGTCATAAGCATTACAAACCTGTCAACGCCGATACCAAGCCCTCCTGTCGGGGGCATTCCGGTTTCAATTGCCTGAACAAAGTTCTCGTCCATCGGCGGGGCTTCATCATCAACATCTCTTCGAAGAGACTGCTCATAAAGGGTTTTTCTCTGAAAAACTGGATCATTTGACTCACTGTAAGCATTTGCAAACTCTGTCCCGGCGATAAAGACCTCAAAACGCTGGAGATATCGATCATCTTCGTAATCCGGCTTACACAGAGGAGTTGTCTCAACAGGCTGATGCGTGACAAAAACCGGCCCATCGAGCTTATCCTCCACAAGCAGCTGAAAAAGCGCATCAATAGCGAGACCTCTCGAGAAATCACCCTTAATCTGCCCGCCATGTTCAGTGACTGCTCCGGCGAGTTCTGAATCAGACATTGTTTCGACATCAATAGAAGCATATTCCTTCAAACCATCGACAACCTTCATTCGTCTCCATGGGGTTTTAATATCCACTTCTTTTCCGTTAAAAACAACCCGGGTTGTACCATTTATCTCAAGTGAGGTCTTTTCAAAGAGCTCTTCAGTGAGTTTCATCATGTCCTCATAATCAGCATAGGCCTGATATAGTTCAAGCAGCGTAAACTCCGGGTTGTGAGTCCTGTCAATTCCTTCGTTCCTGAAACACTTTCCAATCTCAAAGACACGGTCGAAGCCCCCTACAATAAGCCGTTTCAGATACGGCTCGAGAGAAATCCGCATGTACAGCTTCATATCCAGGGCATTATGATGCGTTGTAAAAGGTGAAGCCGCGGCCCCCCCGTATATAGGCTGTAGAACCGGAGTCTCAACCTCATAGAAGTTTTTTGAATCAAGAATACGTTTAATGCTCCGTATTATCTTGATTCTCTTTTCAAAGGTGTCTTTCACACCGGGGGTTACAATAAGATCAACATGTCTGTTTCGGTAACGCAATTCAGTATCTGCAAACGCGTCAAAGACCTCTCCATCCTTTTCTTTAACAACTGGAAGCGGTCTGATGTTCTTACACAGAAGAGTCAGATTGTCGATATAGACGGTTATCTCACCAACCTGTGTTTTTTTTACTATTCCGCTGACGCCAACAATATCACCGAGATCAAGTTTTTTAAATAGAGAATACATCTCCGGGCCAATCGCTTTTTCCGCAATATAAAGCTGAATTCTTCCCTTCATGTCCTGTATCGTGCAGAAGCTCGCCTTTCCCATTATCCGATGAGCCATAATACGTCCAGCGACTGAAACCCTCTCTGCCGATTCAAAAAGACTTTCGTAACTGGTTTTTATAACATCGGAGTAATGAGTTACATCAAACCTGTAGGGATATGGATTTACTCCAGATTCGCGAATCTCTTTTAATTTATCCATTCGGATTTTGATCAATGAGTTTGTGTCTTCCATATTCATTTCCCTTATCTATTACGGAGGCTGGTTCGTTAAGAATGCCGGATCCGTTCTCACGTTCTTTTAGTTAATATTTTACTGCTGTGTTAGAAATCACAGCAGTCCGCAATTGTGTCAAATTATTTTCTTTTTATTCTTTTTTTGGGGGGGATATTAACCGCTGCAGGCACGCAACCCTTATGTTCTGTCATCTTACTGACGAATGCATATAAAGCGAGACTACCCGGTCGAGACGGTACAGATCTGAAAGATGATCGGTGATTCCAGTATCATTTTCAACATTGTTTCTGATCTTCTGAATCATAGCTTTAACCATTTGCAGGTCTTCCTTTTTTCTGATAATACCTTTTTCTATGATATCCTTTATCATTACAAAGTCGTATTTTCTCAAATGTACTCTTAAAAAAAACTCCACACCGTAAATATTTAAAAGCCTTTCCACAGGAAGATCGGCCTTCTTGTCGCTGTAATCCTTAAACTGCGCGGAATCAACAGCCCGCCTTGATTTTTCCTTTTCCTTCTCCTCTTCTTCCCTCTTTTCCCTTTCAGCCCTTGCTTCCGCTTCTTTCTTCTGCCTGTTAGAGTTAATAGTATCGCCGCGCTCTTCAATAAGTACTTTCAGCTTCTTTTCCTTCCATTCCTCGCTGAACTCATTGAAGTTCTTCTGAAGCAATTTCTCATACTCGTCGAGCATAATAGCCTTGTTGGCGATATGACCCAGAGGCGTATTGCTTATCATGTGTATTCTGGGGAAAAGCTCTTTTATTACAAGGTGAGGCATCTGGCGGCGTCCGGACTCCTCTTCATAGAGATCAACAAGAAGGGTCTGAAAGAAGACGAGAAGCTTTCTAACCGTGGTCACATCAGCATCAACATAACCTTCTATCTTTGGCATATTCTTGTTGCGATCTTCTTTCTGAATTTCAAAGGCGAGTATTTTGTGAGATTCTTTCAGAATGGATATTATCTGTGAAAGTGAATCCTGATCTATCCCGGTTGAAGCGGTGTAACGCTTAAAAAATGCGTCTGAGTGAGGAATCGCTTCTCTATCTTCACGAAGATTTGCTTTGACAACAGCTTTGAATACATCTTCTATCATGCTCCTGAGCATACATACCCCTTTATCAAAAACCGCCTGCTACACTGTAATATCATCAAAATGACTCTGTTGATCCTGAACAGAGCTATCCTCGTTGAAAGCCACAATGTTTTTCAGAAAAACGAATGTTTCAAGATCAGTCCGGGTAAAAAGAACAGCGATACCTTCTGACTCCTTTCTTATCACAATTCCGTGGAGATTAACCTCAGACACCGAGGTATCACCGGAAAGAAGAATTGAAATATCAAGAACGCTGTTCAGTGGAATTCGTTCGCTGGAAAGGATAAACATCCCTCTCGTGCTGATATTGCCAACCTCACACAAAAGGTTTTTTCCTGAAAAGTCAACAGCGGCCTGAACATGAAACGAAACCCTTTTCCCTTCTCTTCTCCTCATATAAACCTGCCCACGGCATTTTTTCACACTGGATCGTAAGCACTGTGAAAGTTCGGAAAAAAGATAACACATGATCAAAACAAAGGCAAGTCTCTATTTCGTACGGGTCAAAAACATTGAAAACTCAGTCCGGAATGATGAAGGCCCCGGCCAATCCGGGGCCTTCAAATTATAGTCCTTTTATCTACTTCTTTTTTACATCCAGAATAAGCTTGTTAGGATAGCTTTCATTTACCTTGATTGCAAAACCGAGATTTTCAGCTTTTGCAAGAAGCTCATCAGCAAGATCATTTGTCTTTCCGGCAAAGTATATCTCTACTTTCGAAAGCTTACCGGCCTGACCTTTAGAGTTAACCGATTTGACTCCTCTTATACGCTGCTGAACGGCATTCCTGAAATCCTTAAGTCCTGTGTAATCAAGTCCGCTGATAAGCACGTTGATTTGCCTTTCATTGGCGGCTTTAACAAATTTGTTGGTAATTGTTGACATGAAGGGTCCCATCTTGAACTCTCCGCTGTCGGCATCTGTTTTACCCAGAATCTGTTTAAATACATTTTCTATCGCTTTTTTTGACGCGGTTGTGCTCTCAATGTGGATTCCCGGAGCGTTTCTGCTTATTGATGCGATAATCTTTCCTGTATAAACATCAATGGCCTTTAGTCTAACGATTGCTGATTTCGATTTCATATTCTTCGCATAGGCGCTCATCGCGGAAGATTGATCCATAGTTTCCGCAGTACCCACAACAATAACCTCAGCCCCGACATCGTTGAGCAGCATCTCCTGGACACCTTCATCCACATTACCGCTTATGGCTTTGTTCATTTTTGTGCGCTCTTTGCTGATAAGGCTCTGAGTCATAGCGGCGTCCACAAACTCAAAACCGGAATTTCCCATGATTTCCTGAATAATCATTTCAGTCTCTGTCATGCCGGGTGTATTGTTTTTACCCTCAAACTTCTCCTGAATGAGCACCATGAACTTGGGTCTTCCATAAGTATTCAATATATCCTGAATCGCATCTTCTACGGCCGCTACCTCAACAGTCCCTTCAAGGGTGACGTTATAGACATTCCCTTCCTGCCAGTGTTTGATGATAGTATCATTTTTTACGAGACCGACTGACTTGGCCTCAACTATGTTGGATACAAGCTCATAGTTTTCCATGACGCTGGTTCCTTTTACCGTTTCACCCAGAATCTTTATTACCAGTTTGTTTTTTGCGTCATGAGTTGCACGGTCCCTCGCAAGTGCAGTATCATTATCATAGATAGTGGCATATCCCGTCGCCTGACCTCTGTTTGAAGGCGCACTCGAAGCCCCCTTTGATGAGTCTTTGACCTGCTTCCCTCCGCCGCACGAAACGGCCATGAGCCCGGCAGCAAGTAGAAGCGGTAATACAGCTGTTTTTTTCATCATTAAACCTCGCTTTCCATTATGGTTAGTCCCTTACGCACCCTCAGGTCTAAAGGGCTAATTAAGAGCATAGTTAGGGTATTAGTGCATATTCCAGCGTATTAGTCAATTGCTTTTCACCTGATTGAATTCAGGCCATATATTGATACTTATTCTAACAATGTCAATAGTTCTTCCTGCAATAAATTTCTTGCTTTTCGAGTAATGCTATATTCAAAATGAATGATAATAACTACTGGAGTTTTCAAGTGCAAAACAGGGATTTTTTACAGACAATCAAGCTCGAAATCAGCAAGAATTTCAAGCTGCAATCATATGAACGTATAGCTATGCACAATGTACTGGCTCTGAACAAAACAAACGCTTCTGTCTCGGTCCTCGAGAAAGAACTTCATAAAACAGGCCCTGTCAGAGCAAGCGCGGTTAATATTCTAACAGGTTTTGACCTTCCGGAGATAACAAATAAGCTTGTTCCTATTCTCAAAAAAGACCCGTGTGAAACAGAAACAGTTTCTATAATGGGGCATATTTCCAGATTCGGAACTCCGGAACTCATTACGGAAATCATTGATTTTATTATTAAGCTTGACCCGGGCCAGACAAGTCCAGTTATTCTGGACTCCGCCTTTACTGCCCTGCGTGAAGTTGGCTTCCGTTCCGGCGAAGTCCTCGATTTTCTTCTTGGAATTATCGGATCAGATGAATATCCCGACACATTTAAGTCCTGTGCAATTAAGGCCCTATCCTCTTTCAATACTGTGTCTATTTATGAAGACATTTTAAAATCAGGAAATGACATTCTGTCATACAATGCGCTGATATCGCTTTACAATTTAAACAAACGCCTGATTTCAGTTTCATCAACACTACAGGGTCAGACCGGACAGTCAGAAGAAAAGCTCATTCTCGACATAAGAGTTTTGTTAGGAAAAACATCCCCCAGATTTGATATATTTTCCAATAGAACAAAAAACATCTATATAGCCTGCATGATAACAACAAATCACAGAGAAGCCATCATTTATATAACAAGAGCTCTTACTTCAGGCAACAGAGAACTTGTTAACATGACGCTTTTAACACTATATCAGAATATTGAAAAGATAAAAGATCCGGATAAGCTCTTCAGAACCCTCATAATGATGACTCTTGAATCAACAGATGACAGCAGACTTTTGGCGGATATTTTTGTCAGGTACTTCGGTAAGATGGGTGACAACAGGACAAATCATATTCTCAAGGACAAGCTCTACGGCTATATGGTTGTAACCCTTGAATCCTATTTCGAGACTTACAGACGCGAGTTCATGATAAAAGATGTTGTTGAAAAGAGCTTTCCTGAGAACTTTAGAATCGTACGCTCTTTCATCCTTGAGAAGCTCAACCCGGAGATTAAAAAGCACCTGGTTTATGTACTGAACAGCGAAGACTCTACTTCGATAAGGCATACTATCGAAATGCTTAATAAATACATGCCTCATATCGAACAGGAAGATAAGAAGAGCCTTGAAAAACTTTTAGAACTTCTTTTTGATAACGACAGAAAATCACGTGAGAACTCCGCATTAAGGATCGACGATATTGATTTTGAAAAGCGCTACCTCAGGGACAGAATTATCAGGCTTTCGCATATCATAGCAAAACTAAAAATCAATGACGCCGCATCCGCCCTGGTCAACATTTATAACTATCTTAAAAAATACCCTGATCAAAAAATAATGTCTTCTATTGTCAATACCCTTTCGGAACTAAACTATTCATATATGCTCGGAGAGATTGAGCTTCTTATTTCTACACCCGACCCCGACGATACAAAACGAGCGCTTGATCTCATTTCCATATTCACAGACCAGAGATCCATTAATATCCTGCTTGAGTTTATAAACGCCAATTCTTCACTTCATGGAGAAGCACTGGAAAGAGCGATTCAGATTGTAGGCGGAAGGGATATAAGAAACAGCTCAAATGCTCTTCGGATTATAATGAAGGTTCTTGAAAACAACAAAGACAACCGGATAGTAGCTGAAGCAATTACCGCACTCGGGAAATGCGGACTTGAGACGGAGATAGAGACTATCAACGATTTTTTTCACGCAAGCTCCGATTCCCAAATGAAGGAAAACTGCGTTAAAGCCATCGGTGAAATCCTCACCAGAATAGCTGATTTCAACAAGCGTACCGTCATCAGATACCTTAAAGAGTACCTGAAGGACTCAAGTATCCGCGTAAGAATCTACTCCTGTCTGTATCTGATTAAGCTGGGCGACAACGAAGCATTGAAGATGATACGGGACATGCTCGTGATAAAAAACCGTTCAGTTCAGAGGGATATTCTTATAATTCTTGAAGGGCTCCAATCCCTCGAGTATTCCTTTTTCCTCATCTCGCTTCTCAAACAGGAGTACGGTCTTTCTAAAGATATTACATATGCAATTGCTAAAGTGCCCTCTGATGATCTGATTGAAATCAACTCCTTCATTGTGAATCTGTTTAAAAAATTCGAACAGCCTGATACTGAAGACGTTCAATCCAGAGACGCTTTCGAAGAAACCTTTTTGAAGAAGGAAACCTTTCTGATGATTATTGATACAAACTTTTCTTCAAAACAGTATCTATATCCCTCAGAAAAGATTGATGACAGTCTCAATCTGAAAGCAACTATTTATGGCATTGTCAATAAGAATGGCGGATCAATCTCAGCCTATACTGAATCTAAAATTCTTACATATTACGATGATCCTCTCAGAGCAGTTGTATCTTCTATTGAAATACTGGAGCATTTTGAAACGAGAAAGGCCTACAGGCTTAGCTGCAGAGATGCAGAAATAACCTTCCAACTTATCTCTGATACCGCTTTCTTTGCTGGAGATGAAATAGTAGACTATAATCACCACCGCCTCGCAAACACGATGTCGCTCCCTCTCGATAAAAAGACCATTATTCAGCCTGATACCTCCGCAAGCATTATCGGAGTGTATTCACTGAAGCCAATTTCGGAACTTTTATTTCTTCCATATTCGCCTCCATTACCCCGGTATGAAGTGTTGAACACAACGAACCTCCTTTACGAAGCAGAGGCAATGGTTAACAGTTTTATTAAGGACAAAGAGCAAAAAGAAAAATACGAAGAAAATATTGAACACGAGCTGAAAAGACTGAAAAGGCGAATTCTCCCGTCCTCATCAATAAGCGTCTCCAGAGATCTTGAGAATATTGGCATCAGGATCGCCGAACAGCTCGAAGAAATTGAAAAGTATGTTCAGAGGCGTTCAACAGACAGAGAGCTCATAAAAAACGTCAGAAAAATGACTTTAAACGTCTATAACACATATAAAGTTGAGATATCCAGGTTAATAATAGACTGAAATCGCGATTACTGCTCAACGGATGAAAGCCTGCGGCTCATGTCGAGCTTGTGACGAATGAGCGAAACGGCTGTTGTCAGGAAAAACCTGTCGCCCGGAAAGCTCAGTAACTTTTCGTACTGATCCGCTGCGCCGCTGTATTCTTTGAGGTTGTAAAGGCATTCCGCTTGATAAAAGTGGAGAGAACGGTCATACTGTCCCTTTTCCCTGATTGCCTTTATTGTATTAAGAGCTTTTAAGTACTTTTCACGCCTGTACATTATCTTTGCCTTTCCCAGAAGCCCGTCAGGATGCCTGGGATCAAGCTCCAAAACCGATTCATAGTATTTCGAGGCAACTTCCAGCTGATTCCTGTTAAAAAAGATATCTCCAATTCTAATAATGGCGCTCATGTCTTTTCTGTTCAGGCTGACAGCCTTTCTAAAGGAGTCTATGGCATAGTTTTCACTTCCCATCCGGGCATAAAGATCACCAAGCTCAATGTATGTTCGCCAGTATTCCGGGACAAGTGAAACGGCCTTTTGCAGGTGCATTACCGATTCGGGATAGAGATACAGGTGAATGCAGCTCTTCCCGGCGTTGTACCTAAATGGATAAAACAGCGGTGCTCTTTTAATTGAAGACCGAAGCTTCTTCAGTGCATCCTCATAATTGCCTTTAAGCATGAGTTCAGCGGCAAGATTATTCGCCACTGCTGCTTCGGAGCTTCCAGTACAAAAAAGCGCGCCCTCAGTGTAATATATTTTCTCAGACGGTATACTTTCCTCAACAGGATTATATCCTCTTTCAATCAAATGCTTTAACATCTCTGCCTCAGACATCTCCCGGGCCTGGAGACCTATACCCGACATGACTATCACCGATAGAACCAGAGTCAATGCAACCTTAAGTTTAAGCATTTTCATTATCATAATGTTTTATCGGCATCATGCACAGGGTACCTAACCGCTACTGCGCTCTTGCGATTAAAGCATCCTCTATTATCCCTGAAGTATCGTCGGAAAAGACAAGAATGGAAGTTTCAGACTCCAATGTTTTTTTCTCCGCAAAAGACTCTGAATATCCCCCATCAAAGACCTTTTCAATCTGTGCAGAAATCATGCTGCTGTAGTTAATCGTATCCCCATTGTTGCTGTAAAATATACTCGAAAAAACAATCGTCAATGCCGCGGCTGTGGAGATTCCGATTCCCGAGATTCTGGCCACGTTTTTTCTAAAAGCCGCTCTCCGGGAAAAAACCGAGGATGTTATCATAGCGTCCCATGAAGAACTTTCCATCCTCTGGCGGATCTCATGTTTCATTGTTTCACTGTTCATTTGAATAACCTCCCATAATAACCTTTAGCATGTTTCTCCCGCGAAATGCCCTTGATTTGACCGTGCCGGATCTAATTTCCAGCTTTTTAGAAATTTCCTCCACCGAAAGGCCTTCCGCTGAAAGCTCAAGGACCCCTCTGTACTTATCTGGTAATTCTTTAATCGCGTCATTCATAATAGAAAGGTCTTCTTCGGAATATTCCGGGAGATTCATCTTCTCATCTTCAATTCGCTCAGCTTTTTTCCTGGATTTTCTTTCTTCTCTTATAAGCTTTTCGTTCATTCGCCTTGCTTCGTTTCTCGCGATAGCGTAGAGCCAGGTGCTTAAAGTGCTTTCTCCCCTGAACTTATTCTGCATTAGACCACGATAGGCCCGGAGATAAGTCTCCTGGGCCACATCGTCAATCGAGTGATAGAATTCGCTATTGAGGTTTTTTTGAATAGCCGTCAGAACCACTGCTTTTGTGTCTCTGACAATCAGTTCAAACTCTTTTTCATTCATCTTCAGCGTCTACCCTCTTTGTGCATTTTACGGCGCTCCTTTCTTTCCTCTGCAAGCTTTTTAAGCTGTTCTGCTGTTAAAATCTTCTCCAGATCTATTCTGTGACTAATCTGAAGCAGCTTCATTTCAATTTCATATCCGGATATTTCTTTAAGCTTTTTGCGAATGCTATCTAATTGGGGCTTTTCAGCTGTAATCAACCTTGAAAGCTCAATGTGCAGAGGTTCGAGGCTGTCGAGAATCTTTACAAACCTGCCTCTGTACTCAACGTTAATCTTACTGATTCTGTCAACCTGACTGTCTGACAGACTAAGATCCTCCTGCATCCTTTCAGGATTTCCAAAAAACATTGGCGGCCCCATAGGCCCCATTTTAGGCATTGAGTGTCTCATTTCCGGACGTTCTCCGGGCTCTCCCCAGCCCGCCGGTCCTCTATGGTTACCTGCGAACAAAGCAGCCGATGATAAAAAAAATATCATCGCGATAAATATAGGTTTTTTTACTGATTTTTCCATTTTTATTTTTCTCCCTGGTTGTAAAGTTCCTGCCGGCCTTTGTCGGTAAGACCCGTCAACCCCCTTCAGGTTCCATATTTTATGGGATTTATTCAATGAGGATTTTAGCTTAAATCGATTGGACAGCAATTTTTAAACCAAGAAGCATAAGCATAATTCCGCCAAGAATCTCTCCACCACGACTGAAGTATCTACTTGCTCTATCCCCCAGAGCGAGTCCTGCGGCGGAAAAAATAGCGCACGTTAAACCAATTATGGCAGCTGGAAGCAAAACATCCCTTCTGAGAATACCAAAGCTAAAACCGACCGCCAGCGCGTCAATGCTTGTCGCGACAGCCAGGCCTATTACAGTCAACCCTCTTGAAGGGTCTGGGCATGATACTCTTTTCTCTTCGGATTCCCCTCTCAACCCTTCATAGATCATCTTGCCTGCTATTATAATCAAAAGGCCTGAAGCCGTCCATTTCGCGTAATTTGAGATCAAGTTGCCGGCATGCTTCCCGGCAAATGAACCAATTAGAGGCATTATAAACTGGAATCCGCCAAAATACAGAGCAAGCCTCATGTAATGGCCCAGGACGGGCTTCTCAATTGTCAAACCGCACGATATAGAAACCGAAAAAGCATCCATTGCCAGAGCGACAGAAATGACCAAAATTGAAACAATATCCACACAAAACTCCGGTTACTTAATAAGGAATAGTCTAATAACTAATCTGACGAATAAAGATGACACGCGACTCTGCAAGAACCAACATAACGGAATTCCGGGTACTCCTTGCTGCAAATATCCATCGCCCTGGGACATCTCGGATGAAAATGACAGCCTGCCGGAGGATTTTCTGGAGAGGGTATTTCTCCGGGTGGGACTGAAAACCCGTGCCTTGAAGGCCTTACCTCGGGGACTGATTTAAGAAGCAGCGAAGTATAGGGATGAAGAGGCTCACTATACAATCCTGATGCGGAATTTTCCTCTACGATCTTACCAAGATACATTACAGCGACTCTGTCGCTGACATGCTCAACAACCGCCAGATCATGAGCAACAAAGAGATATGTAATATCAAGCCGTTTCTGCAGATCCATCAGGAGATTCAATATCTGTGCCTGAATAGAGACATCCAGGGCTGAAACTGGCTCATCCAGTATAATAAATAAAGGATTTAAAGCAATTGCTCTTGCAATGCCGATCCTCTGCCTCTGACCGCCGCTAAACTCGTGGGGATAACGGACTGCATGTTCTTCCTTCAGACCTGTAATTTTCAGAAGTTCCCGGACTCTTTCTTGAATGTCCTCTTTCGAAAGGTTGGTATGAATTTTTAACGGTTCGGCAATTATCTTCTCAACCGTCAGTCTGGGATTAAGAGAGCTGTAAGGGTCCTGAAACACTATCTGTACTTTTTTACGGAAAGCTCTGAGCTCTTCTCTTTTGAGGGAAAGCACATCAGTTCCGTCAAGAAGAACAGAGCCATTATCCGGCTCAATCAGCCTGAGAATAGACCTCGCGGCAGTCGTTTTGCCGCTTCCGCTTTCTCCTACAAGGCCCATAGTCGTTCCTTTTGCGATATCCAGACTGATGCCGTCAAGCGCTCTGACAACAGACGGTTTTTGCAAAAAACCGCCTTTTTTGCCGGAATAGTATTTACTCAGATTTCTTATTTGTACCATTATCAAGCTTTCCTGTGAAAAGAAAAACCTCTTCAACTCTTTGATTAGTCTCTGGTTTTATCCGTTGTTTTTAGAGTATCGTTCGTGATTACTTTATCCGCTTTAAAAAGCTTTTTCTTTTTATCATATCTTCCCATAATAACGAACTGCTCAAAGAGCTCCATTTTTTCAGGCTTCTCTCCCACGGCCCGGATTTGCATTCTTTCACCTTCATGATCCCCGACAGTAAAGGAATAGCTGCCGTCCTTATGTGTCCTTATCCTTCTGGATCTGTCAAGACGCCCGACAATCTGGACATACTCGCCCCCAGTTTCTCTCGCGTCCTTAATGGAAACATAGGGGGTCATTAAATCATGATTCAAAAAGAAGATGAAGCCCACCAGAAGACAGAGAATTGAGATTAGTATTACAGTTTTTTTCAAATTGATTACCAACAGCTGATAATATTTATATCTTATCGCCCCCGGCCCGTGAAACCCCCTTCTCTTATACCGCAATACGAGCTCCGGGAACCAGGAAGCATTAAAATAATAATCAGTTTATACTGAAATATGACGCATACTTTTTTTCTCAGACTGGTGTTCTTTCCGCAAGAAAAAAACAATTAATCATAGGGAGGGCTTTATTAAAGTATTAAAAAAGTTCCTGCAGAAGCTTAACGTTTACTTCAATATTGTGGTTGTTTTTGGCATAGAGATATGCCCCTTCCGCGAATTTTTCCGCAAGCTGGCGGTCTGTAAATATCCTGTTAACGCATTCAAAGAGATGCTCTTTGTCGTTGTTGCATGAGAAGCCTACGTTGCTGTTATCAATAAACCCATCCGGGTTGACGCACAGGGACACTATTGAAGTTCTATGTTTGCAGGATTGAATAAACGTGTTCGGAAAACCCTCCTCCATTGAAGTGTTAACGAAAACCCGGGCCTGCCGGAAGAAATAATCAATATCATCAAAATGAACAAACCGATGCAGATCAATATTTCCGACCTTCTCTGCCTTCTGATATATCGATTGAGCGTATTCTTCAAAGCCGTTGACCCTGGGAGCTATCATGATAAAGTTCCGTTCAGGCATTCTTTCAGCAAGCTCAATAAAGACCTCAGGCCTTTTCCAGGGCTCAAGCCGGCTTACCCACAGAACAGACTGTTTAACCGACTCATCAGCTTCCTCTATTTTGAAACCATTTCTTATCTTATGTGTTTTGGCGGAATACTTTTCTTTTATCAATCCCTGTTGATATCCGTTCTGCACAATGAGGGCATGGGAAAACCTGAGCAGAAGCGGATATAAAATATTCAGCATATCTGTACGCTGAAATCTCCCCCGGGCCTCGCGGTCATGCGCATACATGAAAATAAACCTGATTCCGCACAATCTGCATAAACACGCCAGAAGGGGAGACATATATGTGAGCCCCCTCTGAATGATAACATCCGGTTTAATTTTTCTTAGCACACGGTAAAAACGGAAGATTTTAAAGATAAAATAATCGGATCTTCTGAAGGTAAAATCAAGTTTAAAGTTTGTATGTGCGGCAGGATCAATATCGTCGTATATGTTTATCAGGCCGTGGACATCATAGCTTTTTGCAAGCTCAGAGGCGTAGTTGTAGAGCTGAACAGTGGCCCCGCCAAATGTTTTCTGTGAATTATTGAAAACGGACTCGGAATCCTTGGGAAAAATAATAGCAATAACAGGACTCTTCTGCTTTGACCTGCTGCGATATCTGGACGCAACGTTCCGGCTCAGAAATGACCCTGCGCTGAACATCCGCCCTTCGTCCGCTGGTGCGGTATATACTTTGTTTTGCATCAAATTTCCTGTTAAAAACCGATAATTTGCTTAACAAGGACAAGACCCTTGAAATGAACTCTTTTCTTCCCAAAGGCATACAGCGTCAATAAAAATATAATATCCTACTAAGAAGTATAGCACAAAATAAAAAAAATGCATTTAATGACAAGAACGAAAAACTTGAACTCATAAAACAGGGAGATAATGTAAATGCTATATCAGCAATATTCTCCTCACAAACTGCTCGTATATGTTATTTTGCCTATACATCAATCGATTTTATTATTTTTTAATATTCAATATAATTTAACCGCCAGCATGAATAAATTTTTAAAAATATTGCAAACCTAATCTCAAATAGATTATCATCCATAATTCGAATAAAAGCAGCTTTGAGCTATTTATTTTTTTTCTAGTCTTTTAATAAAAATCATCGGTAAATACACAATGAAGATTAACAAAATAGGAATTGTCCTGCTTAACTACAATGGATATATAGACACAATACAATGTATTGAAAGTTTACTGAAAATTTACGTACCGGCAGACTTAGCTTTTGAATATACAATTATTATTGTCGACAACAATTCAGAAGACGAATCCGTTATCAGGATAAATGAATGGCTTGAGGAGGGAAAAGGCAAATATCATTTTGACAGCCAGAGCCTTCCACTCAGCAAAAAGCCACTGAATTACCAGTACATAAACAATACAGAATCAGATATTCTAAATGAAAAAAAAGCCGAGTTCCACGCAGATTTTCAGATCACACTAATAAAAAATTCTCAAAACCAGGGCTTTGCCAGCGGAAATAATATCGGCATAAAATCCGCTCTTAACTCGGGCTGCAGCTATATCTGGATACTCAACAACGATACAATTGTTTTTCCTGATTCGCTCCATGCTCTCATAAGAAAAGCCATTAAACTGGAGAGGAGCAAGGTGCTCGTAGGATCTGTTCTCTACTTTTACGATCGCCCGGATCAAATCCAGGCTTATGGCGGAGGCCGATTCAGCTATATTACCGGAAACTCATATTCTCTAAAACATAAGGGGAAATTTGACTATCTGACAGCAGCCAGTCTTCTTGTTCCGGCCGCGGCATTCAAGGAGGTCGGTTTGCTTGATGAAAACTTCTTTATGTACTGGGAAGATACTGATTTCTGTGTTAGAGCTAAAAAGAAAGGATACCATCTTGCTGTTGCAGAAGATAGCACCGTTCTCCACAAACACAATTCAAGCACAAACAGAGTTAACCTCACCAATTCAAACTTCCGGGATATTCACACCGCGAGAGGCGCAATACGTTTTTACTTCAAGCATATGGGACCATTTGCAGCATTACCTCTGTTCTTCAGATTTTCCAGGGCCTTTTGGAGGACAATACATAAGAAGTCATTCAGGGCTTTTTTAGTTATTATATCAAAAGCCATAAGGAGAAACAAATGAGAATACTATTCGATGCAACTGCTCTTCAGCCCAGTCAGGGTAAATACCACGGAGCCGGCGAATATGCCTGGACTGTTTTTTCACGACTCATTGAACTCAAGAAGCATGAAACAATATCATGTATATACGACCCAAAAAGCTGGATACATCCGGATTTCCTGAAACTCGCCGGTGAAAACAATGTTGAATTAATTCCAGTAACAACTACTGGCAATATTGAATCGCTCCTACAATCAGATAAATATTCAAGATTCTATTCAGCTCTCGCGTACAGATATCATGATTGCAAGTTTGAAACAGATTTTATTTTCACGGTACACGGACTTCGCGATCTTGAAATGCCCTCCGACTCTGAAGAGTGGCGCTATTCAAGAAACATAAAAAAGCGAATCAGGGTTTTTATAAAATCAAAGCTGCCGAATTTCTACAAACATCTACAGACTAAAAGAATGAAATCACTGTTATCTATATACTCGGATAAAACAGAGATCATTACAGTATCTAAACATTCAATGTTTTCCATGCTGTCTTTTTTTCCTTTTATAACACAAAGAGATATTACTGTACTTTATCCTCCTGAAAAAACTGTAACGAAAATAGAAAGCGCCAACGAATCAGAATTTCTGAACGCAATATCAGTTTCTTCTAAAAGCTACTACCTCATAATCTCTGCCGACAGGTGGATCAAAAACGCATACAGGGCAATCAGGGCCCTTGATGAACTTTACTCTGAAAATCCCGGATTCAGAAAAAAAACAGTTATAGCTGGAATGCCAAAAAAGCCTTTGCGGGGGTATAAAATTAAGAACCCTGATCAGTTCATTAAAACAGGCTATCTTGAATCATGGGAGCTCGAGGCTCTCTACAAACACACGTACGCCTTTATTTATCCAACACTAAATGAAGGCTTTGGATATCCCCCTGTTGAGGCCATGCGGCACGGGACACCCGTGCTTTGCTCGGCAATATCCTCAACAATGGAGGTCTGCGGAGACAGCGTTATCTATTTTAACCCATTTTCAAAGGATGAGATAAAAAACCGTCTGATTATGATTCATACAGACAGAGACATACATGAAAAATACGCTATTCTCGGCAAACAACGGCAGCATGAGATTGCAAAGAGACAGAAGGCTGATCTCGATAGATTATGCCAGATTATTCTAGGGAGAGGAAAAAACGAATAGTTTTCTTCGTAAAAATATAACTTTTATATTGCAAAAAGCATAGGTGTGATGATATCAACCTGCTTGAGAAACAACACTTCTGATTTCCTTTCTTAACTGCTTTTTCAAGCAGCTGCAGCCAGGCGCGTTGAGAAACCTCTTTACTGAAAGATGACACCGCCTTTATATAAGCGTTTGTCCGTATTTTCTCTATTAGTCTGTCGTTGTCAATGAGCAAACAAAGTGCCTCAAACCATGATGCATAGCTGTTCTCAACGACCAGACCGTCAACCATGTTCTCTGCTGAAAAGTAAGGTTCCACTTGTGAATAGATTCCACAAATCCCGTACTGGGCGTTTTCCAGAAACTTGATATTGGACTTGCATCTGTGCATTCTATAAGTCTCAGGATCCTCTTTCCCACCCAACGGAACAAGGGCTATATCCGCACCTAAGTTATTGAGAAATCTCCCGTATTCTTCATGTTTCATATGAGGGAAGGTTTTATCAAATATACCTTCTTTTAACATCAAATTATCAAATCGTCCCACAAGGATAAACTCGACACGGTTTTTATAGCGTGTTTTTACATCTGAGATTACTTTAAAAAAATCCTCTCTGAAACTTCGTATCTTCAGATTGTCGCCGGAAGAAAGCAGAATTCTGACAGGTTTTGTTGCGGAGTCCTTTCTTTTGGGAAGCTTCCCTAACTCGAGAGTATTTGGAACAACAATTGTATTGCTGCTGTAAGAATTCATCTCGGAGGCAAGATCAGCTGTAGAAACTGTGACCACATCCGCAAATTTCATGTTCTTCGCGAAAAGACTCATTTTTGAACGGTAGGCAGAATTTGAAGCAGAGTAATCTGGAACCTCCAGCAAATAGTCATCTATATCAAATACAATACCTATTTCCAGTTTGTCTGCCGCTTTCAACAGAGGGAAAACAGCTTTGCTGAAAAAAGCAGCTCTATTGAAAACAATCACGGAAGCATCGCGCAGATCTTTAAGTTTCAGACTGTTCAAGTCTCTTATAATAACATCATAGGAATTCTTTATTGATGGAGAATCAATGTTAGATATAACTCTTAGATTAAGAATAAAATCTCTGGATAATTGTTCAAGGGGACTGTTTGATATAATGATTACTTTATTCATTGTGTGGGTTAGCTAAGGAAATCTTAAAATTAAATACAAGCCAATCATTTTTAAAGAAAAACTACAAACTATTATATTTATTCAAGTCCGCATAGATTTCTTCTACATCAAATTTACTTGAAAATTTTTTTGATTCAATAATATCCATAGTTAATCCTTTTGAATTCAGAATGTCGATCAATAGTTCCTGTATCCTTATGGATTTACCACTTCCAACATTGTAAACTTCTCCAGACTTTCCCTTATCCATAATACACCGATACATTTCAACAGCTTCATGTATACTTATGTAATCTCGTTTATTTGCCAGATTCCCCAATTGAATCTTTTGTATTTCTCCTCTCTGATACAGTTCAATCTGATGATACAGCCTTCCGATAAATAGATTTTTAGATATACCTTTAGATAAGAGATTAAAGGGTCTGGCCATCAATACATCAATTTTTTTTACCTTAAAATAGTAATTCATCATCTGTGTTTGATATACTTTTGTTAAACCATAAACTGTTATTGGCCTCAGGGGATCTGATTCAGAAACCGGATTTTTCAAAATTTCTCCATATTCCGCAGCACTGCCAATCAATAAAATTCTTGTCGATAAGTTATTAATAATTACTGAATCAATGAGATTTCTTGGAATATCTACATTTATTTTATAGTCAATCTCATAATTATTTGTAAAAGAACCAGCTAGATTATAGATTACTTCAGGTTGTATTTTTTTTATTATTGAATCAACTTGACTAAAATCTGTTAAATCTAATTCATAAAATTTTTCTTCATTGGTTTGCCCATTAGGATTTTGTATATCACACAAACTCAAATTATTATTGGAGTCCTCGGTTCTAAGTTTTTCTATTAAAGCAGTACCAGATGCTCCTGAAGCTCCCGTTATCAGTATTTTTTTCATTAAAAGTTCAGTTTTTCCTTTATCTTATCATAATTTTCATTACAATAATCATAATCCTCAGGTCGACCAATATCAAGCCAGAAACCATTGAACGGGTAAACCTTATAATTTTTATTCCCGTTAAGCCCATCTATCATTAGGTTGTCAAAACCATATTTTTGTCCCTTTGGAATTGCTTCTATAACAGATCTATGTATAGTATAAATACCCATACTTACATCAAAATGATAAATCGGTTTTTCTTTAAACTCTGAAATTTCATTTTTCTCATTATACTCAAGTACGCCGAAGTCAATTTTCGAATCTCTTTTATATGTTGCCACACTGACTTTATTATCGTTTGAGATATGATACCTTAAAAAGTCGCTATAATTAAGATTACATAAAATATCCCCGTTCATAACTAAAAAATTATCTGGCAAATCATCAATTAATGTTAAGGGGCCAATTGTACTTAATGGTTTATCTTCAAGTGAATAATCAATCTTAATATTCCACCTGGATCCATCGCCAATAAATGCCATTATTAAATTTGACAAATGATTAACAGTGATAGTTATATGTTTGAAACCACTATCAGCCAGTTGTTTAATTATTATTTCTAAAATTGACTTCTCATTCCCGATAGGAACAAGGGGTTTGGGAATTAATGTTGTATACGGTCTTAGCCTTGTGCCGAGACCTCCGGCAAGAATAACAGCTCTCATTTCTTTTCCCTAATTAAATATTGTAAATATCTGATTTGTATTTTTTAAGATTTATTTCATCACTAAACCATGCAATCGTCTCTTTTAGACCAGACTCAAGATTCCATTCTGGTTTCCAATTTGTTAATTTTTGAATTTTTTCATTAGACCCAAACAATCTTTCAACTTCACTTTTCTCTGGTCTCAATCTAATTTCATCTGTTTTAATTTTTGCCTCAGGATTAATTAAGTCGATAATTTTTTGAGCGAGATCGCCAATACTAATTTCTGAGTTAGTTGCAATATTGACTTCTTCACCGATTGTTTCATTCGACATAGCCAACTCAATAAAACCTTTTGCTGTATCCTTAACATAAAGTAAATCTCTTGTAGGATGCAAAGAGCCAAGTTGAATTTCTTTTTTTCCATCAAGTAATTGAGTAATTATCGTAGGTATAACAGCCCTTGCTGATTGCCGGGGACCAAAGGTGTTAAAAGGCCTGACAGTAACCACTGGAAGATTAAAGCTCCGATAAAAAGATTCAGCCATTCTGTCAGCTCCTATTTTTGTGGCAGAATAAGGAGATTGTCCCTGAAAAGGATGTTTTTCATCGATTGGAACATACTGTGCAGTTCCATAAACCTCTGATGTTGAGGTCACTAAAACCTTTTCACATTTTTCATCTTTTGCAGCCTGTAAAATATTAAGAGTCCCTTTGATATTTGTATCAACATAACTGTCTGGAGAATGATAGCTATAAGGAATAGCAATCAGTGCGGCAAGATGAAAAACCACATCAATATTTTTCATTGCCGTACGAACACCATTTGGATCTCGAACATCACCGGTAAAAATTTCAAATTTATCCTTTTGTTCTTTACTAAAGGAATCAAGCCACCCCCATGTGTTGAATGAATTATAAAGTACAAAGGCCCTTAAGTTAATATCATACTTTAACAGTTCTTCAACCAGATGACTTCCAATAAAGCCTTCTGAACCGGTTACTAAGACATTTTTACCGTTTAAATCCATTAATTGCCTACTCCTATGAGATTCTTAATGCTTTCAAAATATTCACTGTTCATTTTTTCTTCACTGATATTTTCAACTGCAAAAGCACGAGCATTTTTTTTCATCTTTTCAAGCAAGCTTCGATCCCTTTCTAGAAAATTTATCTTTTCTGCAAAGTCATCTATATCTCCTACTTCACAAGTATACCCATTATATCCACTATTAATAACAGTTGGAATTCCTCCAATATTTGAGGCTATTACCGGGATACCAAGAGATAATGCTTCAAGAATAACAATAGGTAAACCTTCGATTCTGGACGGTACAACAAGAATATCTGTTTGAACATGGTACTGAATAATATCATCAACAATACCAGGAGTTTTTATTCGATCTGCTAATCCATATTTTTCAATTAGTTTTAGTGTTTCACTAAAAGCTGGTCCATTTCCGGTCATTACAACATCAAAATTTTTGTTATCTAACCTATTAACTATCTCAACAAATAAATCCGGGGATTTTTCATGAGAAAATCTTCCAAAATATGATATTGTTAATTTTGACTTATTCCTTTTTGTGAGATTATATTTCTTGGATACTATATCTGGATTATATTCTTCTTCGACATCAACACCATGAATAATGACTTTAACTTTGCTTCTATCTTCCTTAAATCTGTTTAATAAAATTTCCTGGATTTTTGTATTCGCAACTATACTTAAATCAATACTCTTATTATTTTTTCTGTTGTTTTTAATATGCCCAAATTCATTAAACAATTGATCAATTACAATTACGGTTTTATCTCTTTTCTTGATATCTGGTATAATTTTATATAAGAATTCACTCCCGACATTAAAAATACATTTAATACTTCTGGTGGTAATTAAGTAATCAATAAAATCTTTTTTTTCAGTACTATCCAACAAAAATTCTTCAAGGTGATATACTTCTTTTGTAATTTTTTTATATTCTGGGGTATTATCTCCATATTCTAAAGGAGATTTCATAGTAGTAATAATTACAACATCATAGTATTTTTTTAAAAAATTAAATATCCTTATCAATATAGAATCAGCCCCCCCCATTATCATAAAAGGGAGAACCAATAGAATTGTTTTTTTATTTGTCTTTCGTCTTAAATTTATGAATCTATTATTAACAAGATAGAAATGATTATTTCTTTTTCTTAACTTCTTAAATGTCTTGTTAAACAAATATTTATTTTCATTGTAAATAACTTTGGCCTGTTCTTCTTTTGTTGATCCACACTGACCAGTTAATCCAGCGCCATGAACACGGTAAAGCATCAATGGTTCAGGTAGTGGTTTAAATCTGTATCCATAACCCATCATTCTGGTCCAAAACTCCCAGTCTTCAGGTACATGATCTTTTCCAACTGGCCAATCTTTATATTTTCCCGCATTTTCCCATGCCTTTTTTTTGAATAAAGAAACTGTTGAAACAAAATTACCTTCTTTTATCATTCTGGAAAAAACTGTGGGGACTGCTTCCCATATGCTGTTTTTATCTCCAAAACATTGCACGCTTGGATATACAACATCATAATTATAAGCTTCAAGAAAAAAAAGAGCCTTTTCAAGATATGTTGATTCAATCAAATCATCAGCATCCAGGCAGCAAATATATTTCCCCCGAGCAAGTTCGATGCCAAAATTCCTATTGTCTCCAACTAAGTGTCGACCATCTCGAAAATATATTTTTGTTTTTGGCTTATCTATCTTTTTTAATACAGAATGAGTATAGTTATCTGTTGAGCCCCCATCAACAACAATTATTTCATAATTTTGAAATGTTTGACTGAGAACAGAATCTATGGCTTCTTCAACATATAAGCCATAGTTATAACAGGGTATTATAACAGAAACTAAAGGGACATCTGGAGCCCATTCCGTGTATGACATATTGTTGGTATGTATAAGTCTATTTACTCTTTTTAGTATTTTGTTTTTGTTTTTTCCTATATTGATCGATTTCTTAAAAAACTTTCTAATAATTTTTCTTTGTGATGATTTAGGGGGAAACAAAACATTAGTAAGTTTAATTATTTTTTTGGTTATTTTCCATGCTATTGAGTCACGTATTGTATTATATTCTTTCTTAATGTTTTGATAATCTTTTAAGATATTATCATATTGTGTGATAAATTCCTGATTGATTTGATAATTCTGGATAAATGTGCCATTAATATTTACATAAGCATTGATAATTTCATGAAAATTTACTGAATAAAAATCATAATTATTCAAAACTATCTGACTTATTAATTTCCATTTATTTTTATCTGAATTACTAAGCATTGAGCCGGTTCTTTTACGATAAAAGAATAAAATGTCCTTTATCGTAAACCATTTATACCCTTTTGCAATTATTGCTATCCAAAAATCCCAATCTTGATATCCAGATAAATTAGTCGAATACCCGCCAACTTCATCCCAGCATTTTTTTCTAAAAAGCGAAGCTACGTGAAGTCTATTCTCAACGGCTTGAATAAAGGGATTAAAGTCTATTACTTTGATAACATCATTGCCGTTTTCGAATAATTTAAAGTAAGTCGTTACAATGCCATATTCAAGCTGGTTATCGTTTTCTAAAACAGAAACACACTTATCGATAAAGTTCGGATGATATTTATCGTCTGCATCCAGGCAGCAAATATACTCACCATTTGCACGTTCTATTCCGTAATTGCGTGTTGCGGGCAGACCTTGATTTTTTGTATGGTAGATTTTTGTTTTAGGTTTATTGTATTCTTTTAACAGATTTATTGTATATTCATCGGTAGAGCCATCATTTACTATGATAATTTCAAAATCATGATAAGTTTGATTCAAAACCGAATAAACGGCTTCATCAAGGTACTCTCCCAGATTGTATAAGGGAATAATTATACTTACTTTTGGCATATATCTATATCCTGTAATGCAGCTTGAGAGTCATCCCCAACCGTGTTTTTTCGTTTGATATTATTTTTTAGAATTGCATGATCTGTGACATAGTTCCAGGCAGAGATAGCATTCTAAAATAGTTTTCGAGTTATCAGGTTAAAAGATGTTAGTTCAATTAACTCCCAGCTGCAATATCTTTCAATTTAACATGTCTTTTTGTTCATTCTCTTTGATTCAACAAGCAAAAAAGAGGGGCCTCATTAGTCTAAATAAAGCATAAATTTCTTAACATTACTTTCTTGATTATAGACATAAGCCTTTTTAAACCCATTTCTTCTAACGACATTATACTTCTCAAAGCTGAAAAAGACTTCATCAATTTTCTTTTCAATATCAGTCCGTACATTACAGCTGATATAATGATCATCAGCAAAAAAACCTTCGGAGTCATCAAAATTATTTCTAATCGTAATACAGCCCAGCCTCATATCCCTTAACATAAATGCAAAGTTAATTAAATTATTATTTTTATTTAAATTTAAAGTTACTTTAGAGTTTCTGATAATTTTTGATTGCTCTTCCCACGATATAGTAGTCGGATTTAAAAATAAACATTTATACTTATTCTGTAATTCAAAAAAAGATTTTTCTTCTTTGCCATAATTATAAATACAGATATCCGTTCCCCGTTGCCTTTCTTCAAATAATGTTTCAGTATCTTCTGGTATTGGGAAAAAGAATTCGTATTCACACCCCTTATACTCCATTAAGGCTTTGTCTCGAGAAAAAACAATTACACTGCCTTTATAATTTTTTAATAATCCAGGACTCTTTGAAATAGTATTTCTTAAATCAACAATAATTACTTTATTTTTTATCTGACAATTTTTTATTATTCTTTCTATTTGCTCTTTATCTTCAAGATAAGCTATAATATTATCTGTGTTACTTATATTTTGATCTGAATTAATATCAGTATATTGAACATGTGCCTGAGGATATGCCTTTTTAAAAATTTTTCGCCGGGGAATTATTCCACTATACTTATCAATATCTGCAATTATTCTAATTTGTTGCATATTGTATTTTCAATCCTTCTTTAACAACGCATTTTTAGATAATACCTTGTTCCTTATAATTTTAAGAAGATTAATGAAATCATAAATTAGAATTTTGGCTGCATGTTTTATTCCCCCCTGATGTTTTTTCATAACCTCGCAATACAGAGGCCCCATAAGATAATTTCCTGCCTTAATCATTTCAAGACTTGAATTCCTTCGATAAACTGTTAAGTCATCTGAGAGTGTTTTATTTATGAAACGAATGAGTTTTTTTGACACTTGATGCCATGACGGCCAATTCGATGCTGTTTCTATTGCTCCTTTTTTTAATGATTCCAGATATTGCTTATCATTTTTTAAGAGTTTTAAAGCCCTAATGATTTGAGACTCATCCCCCATAGGAACCACAATCCCATTATAATTATTTTTCATATACATTTCACTGCCAGTTACATCATAGGTTATTGCCGTTCCACCTGAATGCATCATCTCCAATGGTGGGCCGAACATCCCCTCTACTTTGCTTAACTTCAAAAGAACATCACAAGACCTATATACCTTTGGTACATTCTCAATTGCAATTTGAGAGTACACTCTGCACACCCCTGGATAGTATCTCATCTCTGTTGAAGTTAGAAGCCAGATATCATCTATGCCAGCTTTTTTACACAACTCAATTGATCTGGCCGTTTGCTTAAACGGTGCATTAAAAGAACCTTCAACAAGGACTCTGATCTTATCAGGATTGCGCGGTTCATATGTTTCACCTTTTAAAGTAAAAATGCCTTTATCCAGACCATTAGGGATTACCGGTACTTCTTTATTATAATTTTCTTTCAGGTAATCTCTAATCCAATCTGCTTCAGTATAAATATATAAAGGGAGCCGGTATGTAAACTCATTGAGATACTTAGAGACAATATCTTCATGGTTGTAAAACCTTGATTCTATTGACTGACAAAAGAAACCATATCTCTCGGCGTTAACCTTTCCCAAATCAAATACAGTACCCCACCATGTAGCAAAAACAATTGAAAATAATTTTGACTGAGCTGCTTTGAAAGTTATAAATTTCAGATTAGACGATTTATGATGCCAACTTACATCTTCTTTAAGAATTTCATTTTCAGATAAAATGTAAACATCAAACCCGGCTGCCTTTATGGCTGAAGCATGTTCAAAAACCACATTTATCCCACCTGAAATAATTCCGGAATTAATTATGTAACCTATTTTTTTCAATTAACCACACTCTGATTTTTTTTACAATTCTAATTAACGTGGGAAAGAGAACTACTGTTCCATTGTAGTTTATATTGGTTTTTGAAGAAAAATGATTTCTATGACTTCCCCAGGTATCCCCATCCGGGAAGGCGATATCCCCGGCAGGAGGGGGAATCAGTACCTGCAACTATATCTATAGCCGCTAAAGTGAGCACTCTGAAAAAAGTTCCCCAACTGTCAGATTTGTACATATCAGTCCTCATTCTCTCCCAGCTGCTGTACTCATACATTTGTGACTTTTTTTCTCTGAAAAGTCCAAACTTTTTTTCAGCAATCTTATACGGGAAACCTCCATCGGACATTTGACCCCGCTCAATTGTCTTCTTCATTCTGGTGAGAATTTCATTGATATCTGTTTTTCGGTACTCGGTCTGCCTCATCAGCCGCAGATAGATTTCGACCGCATCATAATCCTCGCAAGCCCCGCCCTCTCTGTTTATCAACAAACCATTGTCCGCGTGCTGACAAATGGTGCTTTCGATTATCTTTTCAGGATATTTTATCTCCCTGTCAAAGAAATCATAGAAAAGGAAAATATGCGCGGCTCCACAAGCTCCATCGAGCAGGTCACGGTTGTTTAAATCAGTTCCCCAGAAGCCGGTTTCACGGTCCTGCCTTTTATCCAGCGCTTTGAAAATCTCATCAATGCAGTCCTGCGCCCTTTCAGGCAGACTACCTTCCCCGTATTCAATGAGATACGCGCAGAAAAACATGACAAACATGATCTTATTCGACTCGTACCAGAATGTCGCCCAGTTAAGAGATTCAAGCCAACAACTTATTTTTCCAACCGGAAGCAGCTCTTCCATAAATGGAAGCTTATTAAATCTGACTCCCAGGTGATCAAGTGATGTAAGTGTAAAAAAAGTAAACTGATTAATTGTGTAGTCGGGTTTATGCCGCCTCTCTATGGAAATATCGAAAGTGTTGTCAATGAACCTTCCATCAACCTCCTTATGCTTCAGAATCGCATCGATGAGCCCATGTGATTCCTGATCAGCTTCCAGGTTTTGTCCCATGAGAAAACGGCACATCACTGCAAAGTCCGTGCTGAGCAGTGTACTTTCCGATTGCATCGAAAACCTGTATCCGTTATCTTTTCCCAAATAGAGATTATTTAAGTATCTGTCCAATTTTTTATAATTCACATTGCCTCGATTGACAGAAGAACATTATCTGACCGCAATAAAAATCCAGCGATTAATAATAATACTTTTTCTGAAATAACGTTTCAGTATATCACTCATCTCTTTCTCCGTAAAGATATAGAGATGATATGGATTTGTCGAACAGACGCGGTCAGCCTCTTCCCTGGTCTCCGGGAAATATGACGACCCGATCAGGACTCCCTTCCGTTTCAATCTGGATGACAGCCCAGCGATGTACTTTTCTCCGTCTTCTTTTGTGAAATGTTCGATTGTTTCCATTGCGCAGGCTGTATCAAAAAGAGTCTCTCCCAGAAAGGAAAGGTCAAGGGCGCTGCCCTGCTTCCATTCAGTATTGCCTGCCTTCCAGGACCTGGAGCAAAAATCTACAGCCTCACGTTCAATATCAAAAGCGGTCACCTTGTCCGCATACTTTGAAAGGATATACGTCCCCCACCCTAATCCGCTGCAGCTGTCAAGAATCCTCTTGCCTTTGCAAAAAACAGCCCCGGCAAAAAAATACCGCTTCAGCATTGTGTTGCAATAACCCGATTTAACAAATTCCGGATTGCCAGGAAACGCCCTTTCTTCTTCGGCAATAAAGTCTACGCAGCCGCAGTCAAAATCCATTATCTCATGCACAAGCTCCGTATTGGCTGACGACTCCCTTTTGTACACCTGCTCAATCTCTTCAGCTGTGTAATCATTCCGTTTACGATTCAAACAAAAGGCCATTCTACTCATTTCCCCTGACAGAGTATTTTACCGTATGTCTTGCCCATCCTGACTGAAGGTTTTCTCCTCTGGCAGAGACAGGAATATTGCGCCACCAGAGAACAATCTCTTCCCTGTTCTTAGTCCATAGGGTTACGATCAAATGGGCAGTAATATTGTTAAGATTGATGCCCTCAATTTCAGCAGCCAATATCCCCCGGCCTTTTTTAATAGATATTGTTTGGCCGAATGCGTGGTTGGTTGCCTGAAAGTAATCAGAGGCGGACGGCATTGGAAGCCTCAGGACAATGTCAAGGTCCATGTCATCGAAATCGCGCGCCGCTTCATAGCGGATGACAACAGAAAGGTTTTGGCCGGCCTCTAATACTATCCGGTCATTCAAAACAGGCGGAGAAAACTCAACCGACTCTACGATAAAATCTTCAGTCCCGGTGTTGATTTTCTCTATTTCGCCAGAGCTTTTCAGCATTGAAATTTTCGACTTATATACGGCAAGTCCCTCTTCAACATCGCCGAAATGGATGAGCCTGCCCTTCTCCATAACCATAATCCTGTTGCAAAAAGAAGACATGTGGTGGAGGTTGTGAGACACGAGAATCGTAGTCACTCCCCTTGCGCGAAGTTCTCCCATTTTATTAAAGCACTTCAATTGAAACCCGGCATCTCCGACAGCAAGAACCTCATCGACAAGCAGCAGCTCAGGCTCACAGTGAATGGCAACAGCAAAACCGAGCCTAACTCTCATTCCGCTCGAATATGTGCTTACCGGCGCTTCTAAAAACTCCCCTACTTCCGCAAAGTCCACAATGGCATCAAAGCGGGCTTCAACCTCTTTTCTGGTCATTCCCAGAATAGTACCGTTGAGGTATATATTTTCACGTCCAGTCATGTTCGGGTGAAAGCCCGCGCCTACCGCGATAAGCGCGCCTATGCGCCCCCTGAAACTGATGCGCCCTCTGTCGGGGGGAAATATTCCTGTTATGAGCCGAAGCAGGGTCGACTTGCCTGAACCGTTCACTCCGACAATCCCCAGCGTATCGCCCCTCTTCAGCTCAAAGCTGATATCGTCAAGCGCCCAGAACTCATCCTTCCTCGTTCTGTCGGTAGAGAAGGGGATTCCGAACATGCTGCGAAGCACGTCGGCTGTTCCGTAAAACATGCTTCGTCTCAGCGTCCGGCAGAACTTCTTTGAAAGGTTCTCAACCTTCAGCACAACCTCATCCGGCATATTGAGGGGGGATATCGGCTTTGTAGATTTCATCGCTCTTTTCATTCTCAGGAGGACTCAGACCATCTTTTCTATTACCTTTTCTTCTGCGATGAAGAAAAAGCGCCATGAAAGCATAAAGATTATGAAGGCAAGCAGGCAAGAGGCTGAATAGAAAACCGGATTTTCCAGCTTCCCGTAAATTATTACGTTGCGAGCTTCTCCGACAAGGTAGGTGAGGGGGTTCCACTTGATGACCTTCTGAAGCAGTTCGCCCCCTGTTCCAGGCGCGTAGATCACAGGAGTTACATACATAAGAAGCGTCATCAGTATTTTAAAGCCCTTTTTGATATCTTCCGCGGCAACACTCAAAGCTGATATAACAAGCCCTATCCCCCCGCCGAGAAAAAACATCGGTAAAGCCATAAGCGGAAAGAAAACAATCTTCCAGCTCGGTATTACCTGGAAGGCAAAAAGCACTGCTATGTTCACGATAAAGCTTAAAATAAAAACCGCGAGATGCTGCGCTGTCTGCTTAAACAGAAGCACCTCATGAGGGAAGTTAACCTGCTGAATAAATCCTGCGCCGGAATTGAGTGTCTCTGATGACGATTCATAAAAGCCCATAAACAGTCCCCAGATGGATGTGCTTATCAGAACATAGGCGGGGTAGGGGATTCCCACATCGCCGGGCTGAAGTACTCCCGCAGAGTTCATAAGGACCCATGAGACGATTCCAAGAACCGGCGAAATAAAAATCCAGGTCCGCCCCATGAGCGATTTTTTATATACCGCAAAGAAATCCCTCCTGAAAAGCTGAACAAGAAGGTCCCGTGAACGGATAACATTTTTCAGCATAGAGACCCAGACCTGGGCCATGCCAAGGCGCGCTCTCATCTGCGGCTCATATATTGTTATGGCGTTTTTCATTTAATTTCACTGTTTTGGGTTTTTCCGGATATTTTAATCAACATACGCCGGAATTGTTGACTCTATTGCTCTTAATGTTATCCTGTCAAGAAGTTCATGGGTCTCTAATGGGGGCCTTTATGTCATTGACATTACCGACTGAAAGCATTCCCTCTGAAACAAGTAAATAATAGGGGCATCTTCATGGAAAGCAGAACAAAGGGCAGGGTTTTCGCCGTACTTTTAGGCGGCGGCACAGGCAGCAGGCTGGGTGCGGATATACCAAAACAGCTTCTTCCTCTGGGCGGGAGGCCCGTATTCGCATGGTCTCTACATGCTTTTTCTCAATGTTCCGTTGTTGATGAGATAATAGTGGTTTCTCATCCGGATTTTCTTGAAGATATAGCTTCAATTATAAATCAGTCTTCTGTGGATAAACCCTCAAGACTCGTTGAAGGCGGACACACGAGGCAGCAATCCGTCTACAACGCCCTGATATCCGGGCATTTCGAGAAGAACGATATTCTGCTTTTCCACGACATGGCAAGGCCGTTCGTAGACGGCAGAATTATTGAAGAGTGTGCAGCGGCCTCTGCGGGAAACGGGGCTGCCGGAACGTATATGCCAATAACCGACACTCCGGCAATAGTTAAAGAGGGCAAGGTCATATCGGCGCCGCCGAGAGACAGTCTCTTCTGCGCACAGACTCCGCAGGGTTTCCGTTTTGAGCTTATTAAAGAAGCCCATGAGTCCGCCAACTCGGAAGGCAAGGCCTACACCGACGATATCACAATGCTCATTGCATCGGGCGTTAAGCCGGCAGTTGTCAAAGGCAGCCCTGTAAACTTCAAGATTACTACATTAACCGATTACAGGCTCGCTCAGATAACGGCAGAGGAGCTCTGCAATGGCTGAGCCCCTTTTTCCGCAACCGGCAAAGCTGTTCACTGGGCTTCTTTATCCCACTTCAGATATATATATCGAATCGGTCTCTGCTCTTGTCCTCGTTTTCGGTAATATTGACCTTGAGAGCTCCGAAATCCCTTTCGCCAACACAGGTTACTACAGGGAAATAGGATATCCTCTTTTCAGAAGATTTGTATCCTTCCAGAAGCTTATCGACCGCGAAAGCATTGTGTCAGCCAAGCTTACTGCTAATAAAATTGAGCTTGCCTCTTCAAATTCCGGAAAAAGAAAAGTAAATATTGACCCCGGCTACATGACTCTGGCCAATGTTTTTCTTGCATCATGCAAGGACTACAGCCACCGCATATACCTCAGGGACGGAGTTTACCTCGAAAGCGAATACCGCTACAGCTCCGGTGAATACCTTTTCTGGCCGTGGACCTATCCCGACTACATGCAAAAAAGCTATACTGATTTTTTTCTTGATATGCGGCGGATTTATGCGAAAGAATTGAAGATTAAAACTTAACTGTTGTGGCTGAACCGGGAGCCCCATTTTCGTAAATATATCTTCCAGCCCCATGGCTCATTCTGAGTCCATAGGCTACAGAGAGATCCTCTTCAAAGTGGATATTCTTCACAATGCGTGGAATCGAGAGCTGCTCAAGAAAAACAGTCAGGCCTCGAATGACCTTGATTCTATCCTTGTAACGGTTAAGGTTTCTGGTAGCGCTTTCAGCGAAAAGCACAACTCCAACATCGTACGCGGAAAGGACGCTGAGAATGCTGTTGCCAATATAGCAGTTGTCAATTCCGCCCTTTAAACGAGGATTCTGTCTCTGCTCAATTTCCATGAAAAGCTCAGGGCCCTTTTTAGAAACCAGCTTTTCATTGAACAAAACTGCAATCTGTTCGTCTGGGAAAAACTCAAGAACTGCATCAAGAAAATAGTCAAGCCTTATACCCTCAAGATATGGCAACAGCAGAGTGCCTTTGATTTCACCCTTCACCTCATCCCTCAGACCAGCAAAGAAACACCTGAGAATTGCTTCATCCTTTAACGTGCTGTTCAGAATTCCTTCAAGCATGTAGGGGCGGGCATCTTCCGCGGACAGCGAAAGCCCTGTAAACTCCTGACTGAAGCCCTCAGCCAGCGAATGATAGTAAATGGGCTTTATAATGCCTGTATTAACCCGTTTCTTCTCACCGGGAACAAACAGTGTTTTCAAGTGTTCAAAGCGTGCCCATCTGTCCGTCTGAGTGACTATGCCTTTCCTCTGCTTTTTAATTGCCTGAAGAATCTCTCTCGGATCAGATTCGTTATAGTATATTATTCCCTGTGAACAAGCCGCCTGAAAAGGATAATCGAATATTGAGAACTCAACAGTAACGCATATTTCACTGCATATCTCTTCAAACTTCAAATAATTCATTGTGAAATCTACCGGGCTGGGGTAGAGCAACACAAACTCGTTCTCATATAGATCGGAAATACCAGCAAAGGTGTCTGTAGGGAAAATAAGACTGCTTGCCTTCTCAATTATATGCCCTATATTCTCAATATCATATCCTATACATCTCTCACCGGCAAAAAGGTCCAAATCGAACAGATGAGAGAAACGAAGAAAAAGGACACCTACGCATTTGATTGTGTATGGAAGCTGCGACATATTTTCAAGAAGAAGCGGGATGTACGGAAGCCCGGTAATGGAATCATGCCCCCTTGAATCAACAAAGCTCCCCCTTGCTATACGCAGATATTCCCAGAAGGAATCATTTCTTCCCATTATTGGAGTGTACTGATAAATTCGGTTGCGCCCGTCCTCTTTCGCTGCATAAAGTGCCCTGTCAGCGCGCGAAAGCAGCTCCGATATATTTGAAGCCATCGCTGGATATTCAGCTATACCTCCGCTGAAGGTCACATGAAAAATTCCTCTGTCGCCTGAAAACTCTGTTTTCGCAAAGTTCTTCAGTATGTCCAATATGGCGTCCCGGGCTTCCTTTGCCTTCAAGCCCGGCATTATTACAACAAACTCTTCTCCACCAAATCGGGCAGGGAAAAAACTCCGGGCCATTTTATCTATTAAGATTGAGGCTAATTTTTTCAAAACAGCATCGCCGGTCTGATGGCCGTAAACATCGTTTATCTGTTTAAAATAGTCAATATCGATAATCGCAAGACTTATATATTCAAACTCATTCGAATCAATCTCTTCATTGAATTTTTTTAGAAGCTCCCGTCTGTTGTACAATCTTGTAAGCTCATCCGTAATAGATAAAAGATAAAAATCCTTGAAAGACTTTACTTTAGACCTTACAAGGACCTTCAGCTCTTCAGGAGCAAACGGAACTGAGAGATATGCATCGGCCCCTTTCTCGATAACCTCCAGTCTTACGGCAAGTGTGTTATCTGCAGCTATCACAATAAAAGGCATAAAGCTGTTCTTCGCAGACCCACGCAGCCTTGTCAAAAGCTCAATGCAGTCACTGCTGTTGCCGTTAAGCTCGGAAATAATAAGCGAGGGCTGCCGAATGGTAATTACCGCAAGAGCCTCAGCCATGCTGGCTGCGAACTGAAGAGACCACTCGGACGTTAAAGCTTCCTTTATTCCATTTATAATTGCCTCATCTATGGCAAGAACAAGGACGATATTGCGGTTTTCATTGAAAAGATTTATCAAGCATATCCGCCTATTTCCGTGTTAAGAGAGTCAAGCGCCTCTACAGCAGCCTCCGCGTACCCCATGCCGGGTTTCTTTTTGTAAGCGTAATTAATCGCGCTTGAAGAGTTAATTCTGTGTATTGTAAAATCAGGGCAGGCTTTAAGCGCTTTCATTACCTCCGCGAGGCTGCCACCCTGAGTTCCTACCCCCGGAATCAGAAGAGGGATTTCCCTGCCGGAA
The DNA here is from genome assembly GCA_963663865.1 of Spirochaetota bacterium. GTDB lineage: Bacteria > Spirochaetota > UBA4802 > UBA4802 > UBA5550. Next base: position 366,853 of record OY760686.1, on the reverse strand, counting down.
GCCGTAAAGACTTCAGAGATTTCAGCAAGCTGACCCGGATAGGTTGCTCCGACAACCGAGCCTATTCCCGGAGCATACCAGTCAATAATCTTTTCAGCAACATACCTGTACAGCTTTGATTTCCCGCAGCTGATATCCTGTATCTCTCCCGAGCTGCTGTTTGACGTCTTGGTGAGAACGTAGTACCCCTTCCCGGGATACTTCGTCATAAAAGGTTCAACCGAGTCAAACCCCATGTATGGTGAAAGAGTAACAGCATCGGCGCCGTAAAAACCAAAAGACTCATCCGCGTAAGCCTCTGCGGTTTTCCCGATATCCCCGCGCTTAACGTCAAGAATAACCGGAATTCCCGCTTCACGGTACAGTTCGATAATCTTCAACATTGACTCCAGACCTTCAAACCCGTACCTCGAGTAAAAGGCAAAGTTCGGCTTAGCCGCGCCGGGAAAAATTCCTCTGCTTATTATCTTATTGAGGATATTTTCGTAGAATCTCAGGATTGCTTCTCCCGGCATACCTGACTCAGGTATTTCTTCAACAATCGGATCCAGTCCAAGACAGACAATGCTGCCGCTTTTTCTGGCCGATTCTTTTAACAATTCGATATAATTCATTTTTCCGTCCAATCCTTATACAATTTTCACATTACTGATTTTAACTTTTCCAGATACAGACCGTATGATTCCCTGTCAAATAGAACAAAATAAACTTCAACGTCATAATTATTCTCAAGAATAAAACCCGCAACAGTCTCAATTGCAATGTCACATGCCTCCGCCTTCGGATAAGCATAAACCCCTGTAGAAATAGCGGGGAAAGAAACCGACCTGAGAGAGTGGCGCATGACCAGATTCATGGAGTTAACATAAGAGGACTTTAGAATGGCCTCTTCTCCTAAACTGCCTCCCCGGTAAACCGGGCCGGGTGTATGTATCACATAGCGGCACTTGAGATTGTAAGCGCCGGTAATTCTCGCCTCCCCGGCAGGACATCCGCCAAGTCTTCTGCATTCGTCCAGGAGTCCTTTTCCGGCAGCCCTGTGAATAGCGCCGTCAACTCCGCCGCCTCCAAGCAGCGAGGTATTCGCCGCATTGACTATAGCATCAGTATCCTGGAGCGTTATATCTCCCAGAATTGCGCGCATTGAAAGCCTGGACATAGTAGATATCTCCCGATATAATTCACCCTTTTATATTGAATTAGTCAACAGATTTTGCCGAAAATAAGAGAAATGTATTGTGCATTATAACGATTACTCTTACTCTAGAGTAAAATTGGAATGTCTATATTTAATTCATACGAAGTTGAACTCCGTAAACACATTAAAGACAGTTCCTGTTTCTTTGAGAGATAATCATCAGGTAAAAATCTTTATCCAAGAGAATAATATGCTGAAGCTGATATCCGCCACCGCAATCATCATGACTCTTACATCAACCGTGACTTCCTTCTCACAGTCACCGGGCGAATTGAACACGAGAGGAGCTGAACTCGGCAAACAGAAGCGCTACGATGAGGCAATAAACGTCTTTGATAAAGCTATCACTGAATATGATAAATCGTCCGCAATGGCATATCACAACAGAGGATGGGCCCTTGAACTCCAGGGAAAGGTGAAGGAGGCCATTGAAAACTACGAAGAAGCTTTCAGAAGAAATCATCAGCAGGCGATAACCGGCGAAAAGCTGGGTTATCTCTACTACCAGACCGGAGACTACATCAAGGCGGTTGACACCGGAGAAAAGGTGCTCAAAATTCAGCCTGATAACAAAGAAGTCCCTAAATGGCTTTCCGACGCATATATGAAAAAACTTCAGCAGGAGAAGGAGAGCAGGCTTGGTCTACAAAAGGACTCATCCGGCCAGAAAGGTCAGCAATCCGCTGAAGAGAAGAAACCAGAGAAAAGAGCTGTTCTGTACGCATCCGCCGACTTCTCTTTCAGGACCGGCTATTTCTTTGAAGACAGCAGTTTTAAGTACATAAAAGACACAGGTCTAATTGTCGATCTTCCGGAAAGCTTAAACGCGAGATACACTCCCATTGAAGCCTGGAATTTTACTCTGAACGCTTCCAACCCGAGGCTCGGTTTGATGGCTCCCAACCTGCTGACCCATGAAGAGAGCCTTGAATCAGTCTATTCTATCGGTGGTTTCCGTCTGGGGATAGGCTTCCTGCTCTCACATCACGAAAGCGTAATCAACTCCGGTCTTAAAATCAAGGAGTCAGATTTTAAAACCGGCTTCATTTTCGGATACAGGGAAAAACAGTCCGAGTTCTCTCTTTCCATTTACCCCAGGCTTTTACCGCACGATGGAAAGTCTCACACAGGAATTACGATGGACGCGGATAAAATCGATATGTCATACGCCTACTACTCGTCAGAAAGAGACCTGAAATACTACTCCATTTTCTCCTTTAGAGACTTTTATTTTTTTGACCACGATAATGTAATGTCAAATTATTTCGGTGTTTATGATATTGGGCTCGGCGTCTCTCTCGGCAAAATATCTATTCTGAACAAGTCTTTCGCATGGGCTTTCACTATTGAGTACAGGCAGAGATTTTATCTTCAGGATATTAACAATGAAGACCCGTATTCCATTCTGCCAAACGGGCAGGGCTTTTTCGGCATGAACTTTTCGAAGTGGTTTGAAGGTTCTCCTTTCAGCGGCGTACAGTCAATGGGCTCAGAAATCACGCTCAGAATCGATGAACAGATTATGCCTTATCTGTATCTTTACCAGAAAATCATCTCAGAAGTAGGCTACAAAAGCAGCAGTAATATTGAGATCTGTTTCCAAATCGGCGTAGGCGCCATGTACTGATTTTGTTATTGCCAAAATCCCTCTGTTCTTCCAACCTACAGTCATGATAACTCTATCCGATAACAATTATTACACGGTTAGCGCTTTAACAAAGGAAATAAAACGCAGCCTTGAAACTGCGCCGGAGTTTTCCAGTATTTGGGTCAAGGGAGAGATAACCAACCTTACTTACCACTCCTCAGGTCACATTTATTTCACACTGAAAGACGACAATGCGGTCATTCAGGCTACTTTTTTCAAATTCGCTAACAGGTTTCTTAAAACCAGGCTTACAGACGGAATGAGCGTCTTTGCCTTCGGAAGTCTTAGCCTCTTTGAAAAAAGAGGGACCTACAATATCAACATCCAGTCTCTTCAGCCGGAGGGAATTGGGGATATACAGAAAAAAATTGATGAACTGAGAAAGAAGCTTTTTCTGGAAGGAATTTTCGATCAGGGCAGAAAGCGTGAACTTCCTTTTTTGCCGCGTACCGTCGGGATTGTTACTTCTCCAACCGGCGCCGCTGTTCAGGACATAATAAAAGTCGCACTCAAGCGTTTCCCTGATGCACATATCCTTATCGCTCCGGCAAAGGTCCAGGGGGATGATGCGCCTTCTGCGATTATAAGGGCCATTGAGGTTCTTAACAGGCCTGAATACGGTGTAGATCTCATAATTGCCGGACGGGGAGGCGGGTCCTTTGAAGACCTTCTCGCTTTCAATGATGAAGGCGTTGTCCGGGCATACGCGGAATCAGGCGTCCCTATAATTTCAGCTGTCGGACATCAGATCGACCACCCTCTGACCGATGATGCCGCAGACGCCTTCGCGCCTACACCATCAGCTGCAGCTGAGCTTGCTTTCCCGGTTAAACGCGATCTTTTAGATGACATCAACATGATGTCGGCCAGAATTGATATATCGCTTAATAATCTGATTTCCCGCCTTGAGAACCGCCTAAACTCAGTTTTAGCGAGAAGGATTTTTAAATTCCCTGCGGATATTCTTTCACCAGCAAGCCGAAGGCTCACAGACGCGGAAACGACAATATATTCAGGAATGAAGGATATCATCATGCAAAACAGAAACCGCCTTTTAGCTGTTCCCGATCTAACAAAATCTGTTAGAACAGTTTTAGAAAATTGCACTTATAGATACAATCTTACTCTGCAATCATTGGACAAGCTTTCCCCTCTGAACACGATGAAACGGGGATACGCTATCGTCAGCCGAGAAGGGAGCATATTAAAAAGCGTTAATAGCACAACACCGGGAGATTCCGTTGACGTCAGGCTTTCAGACGGAGTCCTTGGATGTACAGTAAACAGAATAACCAGGGAGTAACCGCAATGGAAAAGAAAAAACAGACCGAAACATTTGAAGATTCCCTAAAAAAACTCGAGTTAATAGCGGAAAGGCTTGAGTCTGCCGAACTGGGTCTCGATGAGTCTATAATTGAATTCGAAAAAGGGATGAAACACGCAGCCTACTGTCACGCCCGCCTTGAAGAAGCGGAACAGAAGATTGAGATTCTTCAAAAAACCAGGTCCGGATCTTTAAAAAAAGTAAAGGTCGGTGTCGATACGGAAACCGGTAGCATAGATGATGATGAGGATATTCAGGGTTCTCTGATATAGGTAAGTCATTTTACAAAATAATTTTCTTGATAATCTTATAAGTGTCTATATTTCTGGCAAAACAGAAGCTAAATGACTTTTCTGGCTATAGTGTAGAAGATCAATTCAAAATGGAGATTCAGGATGGAAGGGCATATTGTTGCAAAATTCGGAGGCAGTTCAGTCGCAAACGCTGAACAGATTTCCAAGGTAACCGACATTGTAAAATCAAATCCAAATAGAAAATATATTGTTGTTTCTGCTCCCGGCAAGGATAAAACAGACAGAGAAAAAATAACCGACCATCTTTTCAATATAGCCACTGGCGGCACACACTTCAGAGACATGAAGAAGAACATTACCCCTGAGGAAAGCTTTACCGCGGTTGTTGGCAAATTCAAGCGCCTAATCGACGATCTTGGTATTGAAGGAAATGACATTATTGCCGACCTGTCTGACGATTTAAAAAAAAGTCTTCCCGATCCAAAAAAAACTGACTTCTATGCCTCCAGAGGCGAACATTACAATGCAAAGATTATAGCCCGCCACTTCGCCAAACAGGGCATACCATCAGAACTCGTACTTCCGGAAGAAAAGGGCTTTCTGGTCACAGACAACTTCTCTAACGCCCGCGTAATCCCGGCAACGTATAAAAACTTTGCAAAGCTTGCTGATTCAGACAAAGTATCTGTTATTCCCGGTTACTATGGGGTGACAGAATCAGGAGATATTGCTGTTTTTTCCAGAGGAGGCTCGGACCTTACAGGAGGTGAGGTTGCCTATGCTGTAAACGCGTCTCTTTACGAAAACTGGACAGACACTGATGGAGTCTTTCAGGTAGATCCCAGAATTATTCCGGACTGCGAGGTAATTCCAAGGCTTACATATAAAGAGATTCGCCTTCTTTCTTCAAAAGGTTTCAACATCTTCCATTTCGACGCTATGATTAACTGCAAAAAAAGACATATCCCGATCAACATCAGGAACACGAATAATCCGTCCGCTCCGGGCACGATGATTGTATCCGAGCGAATCCCTGAAGAAACCGTTGTCGGTATTGCCCGAAGAGATGACATAGCTTACCTTTACATAGAAAAAGACGGAGCCGGTGAGACACTCGGTTTTGTAAGCAACCTGCTTCGTATAATGAAGGACTTTGGAATAGAGACTTATCACTATCCGACCGACAAGGATGATATTTCTGTAATTTTCAACCAATCGGACCTGAAAGGGTTTGAGGATGATCTTAAAGATTCTATATTCAAAGAACTCCAACCCGAAAAGATAGAACTAAACTACAATATTACCTTCCTTTCTCCGGTTGGCATAGGCATGAAAGACTGCCCGGGAGTAATTGCAGCCGCTTCCGCCGCTCTTAAGGAAAAAAATATCAACATCGAAATTATTGACCAGGGGCCTGCGCAGTTCAGCTTTCACTTCGGAGTTCAAAACTATCAGGCTGATATCGCGCTTCAGGCTCTTTATCAAGCTTTGTGTAAAAAATAAGAGAGGTTCTTCTTTTCATGACCAGACTAAGCGTAAATCGAAAAGCCTCACTTACGTTAATTGTTCTTATCGTTGCCTTTATATCGTGTAAGAAAGACAGAGAGCTGTCCTTCTGTGAGGGAATAACCCCTGAAGGAAAGGGGGTCAACTGTGGAACTGTTTTTTCAACAGGTGATTTGACAGCCGTTATCAAAACCAGACAGCCATTCAGCTCGAAAACCCTTGAATTGAAAGTCTTTGGCCAAAAAGACGGGCTTAAAAAAAACATTGAAACCAGCACTCTTACCGTTAAAGAAGGCGATAACTTTACTGTTACTGACCTGTCGTTCTACAATCCTGGCAAATACTCTGTTCAGATTTCAGATCAGGACAGAATCTTAACATCATCAGATATTATAATTTCTGATGATAATTGATATAGAAAAATAATTATATCCCGCCCGGGCGTGTTTTTTTCTTGACTTTGGAGTTCTTCCGCGTTATATTCCCCGCATCCTTCAAGTGCAGAAGGAACCAACTCGGAGTTTAAAAAAATGAAAGAAATCGTTAACCGTCTTATGTGGGATTGGGCTTATTTTCTTTTACCAATCCTTGTCCTGTTTATTCTCTTTATAACTTCCTGAAAAAATCGCGGATTTTAATGCTGTTGTGCTTTTTTACGGGCCTTTTCCTGCTGGTAAAAAACAACAACAAGAAACGCTGCCCCAACAACAATGCACGAATCCGCGATATTGAATGAAGGCCACCTGTAAACACCGTCCACGCCTACCGAGATAAAATCAACGACTCCGGCCCTGCCCGGAACAAGTCTATCAATAATATTACCAATCGCGCCGGAAATTACAAGCGACATTGATATGCTGAAAAGCCAGGTTTTATTATTTTCGAGATAGTAGTAAACAAGCATTAAAACAAGAACACAAACTGAAACCACCAGAAAAAGCGTCTTGTATCCCTGAAGAATACCAAAAACACCGCCTTCGTTATAAACAAGGTTTATTCTGAAAAACCCGCCGGCATAGTCGAGTCTGTTTCCTCTTCCAAGGCTGTAAACGACCATATACTTGGTAAAGATATCAAGAGCTAAAGTGGCCAGGAAAACTGCCCCCATTGTAATGGTCTTTTTCATTCAGAAACCTCTCCAATTTTTTTTACAATATCCGTACATCTTGCACATAACTCCGGATGCCCTGAATCAGAACCCAGCTCGCTGAAATAGTTCCAACACCTTGCGCATTTTTTTCCCTGAGTTTTAGAAACGTATATTGAACATTTTTCGTATTTAGTAAAGCTTTCATCAGAGCTGTCAACAAGTTCCACAGCTGCAACCTGAAGGAACCGTTTAAAGTCTCCACCCATCATCTCAATCTTCTTCCTGGCAGATTCATCATTCACAAATATCTTAATATCTGCCTCAAGGGACCCCCTGATAGTCTTGTCTCTTCTTAAAACCTCAAGTGATTTTAAAACATCTTTTTTTATATCGACAATCCTGTCAATTGAAGCCTTGACTTCAGAGTTGTTATACTTTGTGTCAAGCCTGTAATAATGCTGTTCATGAATAGAACCTGTTCCCCCTTCAAACTTCCAGACTTCCTCAGAGGTAAAAGCAAGAAGCGGAGCTGTAAGCCTTACCAGAACATTAAATATCTCCTGCTGCACAGTCAGGTTCGCTCTTCTCTTTATGTCATTTTTCTCTTCGACATAGAGAATATCCTTTGAAATATCGAAGTAGATTGACGACAACTCGACAGCACAGAAGTTTTGAAGCCTTTTATAAACCATATGAAATTCATAGTTTTCATAATGTGCTATAACTTTATCCGACAGAATCGACAGCTCGTGAAGCATCCATCTGTCAATATCGCTCATATCGCTGTAATTGACCCTGTCCTCTGCGGAAAAACCGTGAATATTTCCAATAATAAACTTGAAGGTATTTCTGATACGCCTGTATGAATCGGCAGCCTGTTTTACCATGTCCATACCGATTCTCACATCATTTCTGTAATCCTCTGAAGAAACCCACATTCTGAGAATATCGGCACCGAACTGGCTGATTAGCTTCTCTGGAGCAATAACATTTCCCATCGATTTGCTCATCGCCTTTCCCTTCTCATCAAGGACAAAGCCGTGAGTAAGAACGGTGCTATACGGTGCGCGTCCTTTTATTGCCAGTGCCGGCCAGAGTGAGGATTGAAACCAACCGCGATGCTGGTCGCTCCCCTCAAGGTACATATCCGCCGGCCAACGGTGATCGGCTCTGTTGTCCAGTACGGCAAAATGTGAAACCCCGGAATCAAACCAGACATCAAGGATATCATACTCTTTAACAAAACTATCACTACCGCAGCTGCACTTTGTCCCATCCGGAATCAAAGATTTTATATCCTCTGTGTACCATATATCAATGCTCCTTTCCCTTGAAAGACGGGCGAAATGCTTAACCGATTCAGCAGACATCATATTGTTACCGCACTTTTCACAGCGGAAAGAAGGAATTGGCACCCCCCATGAGCGCTGTCTTGAAAGACACCAGTCGGGACGAGTCTCCGCCATTCCCCTGAATCTCATTTCCCCCCAGGAAGGAACCCATTTGGTTTTTTCTATTGTATCAAGGGCTTTTTCTCTGATATTGTCATGATCTATGCTGAAAAACCACTGCTCGGTTGCGCGGAAAATCAGGGGCTTCTTACATCTCCAGCAGTGAGGATATGAGTGTTCAAAAGACTCGCTTTTTATCAGCGTCCCGTTATTCTTCATAATGTCGATTACGGGGCCGTTTGCCTTGAAAACATGAACTCCTTTCATGGGCGCGAAATCTTCAGTGTAGCAGCCATTATCGTCAACCGGACAGAAAGCCTCCAGTCCGTATTTTAAACCAACGAGATAGTCTTCCTGTCCATGACCGGGAGCAGTGTGAACAATTCCCGTTCCCTGTTCAAGGGTTACATGATCGCCAAATATCACCTTTGACTCCCTTTCTATAAAGGGATGATCTACTGTCAGGTTTTCGACCTGCTCGATTGAAAGCAGGACCTCTTTCTCGGGCGTCTGACCTACCGCAGCAGCAAACTGCTCAACAAGACCCCTGGCAAGAACATAGTATTCGCTGCCGAATTTATAAGCGGCATAATCGAAATCAGGATGAAAGCATACAGCCAGGTTAGCAGGAATAGTCCATGGAGTTGTTGTCCATATTATAACTGATACGTTTTCGCCGCTCTCTCCAATATAAGCAGCGCTCTCTTTCCGGACAGGAAACTTCACGTAGATGGATGAAGATGTGTGATTCTCATATTCAACTTCTGCCTCAGCAAGAGCCGTAACGCAGTTTGGGCACCAGTATATGGGCTTTTTGCTTCTGTAGATATAGCCCTTTTCCAGTATATCCGCGAAGACCTCCACAATCTTTGCTTCATAGTCTCCGCTCATTGTCAGATATGGATTCGCGTAGTCAGCCAGAACCCCCAGTCTTTTAAATTGATCCCTTTGAAGTGTAACAAATCTGGCGGCGTATTCACGGCATCCTTTTCTAATTTCGTCCTTTGATGCCGTTCTGGCTTTATCACCAAGCTCTTTCGTTACGTTAAGCTCAATTGGAAGCCCATGGCAGTCCCATCCTGGAACATAAGGAACACGAAAACCCATCATGGTTTTATGCTTAATAATGATATCTTTCAAAATCTTGTTTAATGCATGACCAAGGTGGATGTTCCCGTTTGCGTAAGGCGGACCGTCGTGGAGGATGTAAAGCTCGGCGTCTTTTCTGGACTCCTGAATTTTCTTATACAGACCTTCTTTTTCCCATAGCTCAAGCAGTTCCGGTTCTCTGACAGGCAGATTGGCCCTCATCGGAAAGTCTGTTGTAGGCAAATTAACAGTTTTAGAATAGTCCATTTTTTCCTCGTTGGATTGAAATTACAGCTTGAGAATCCTACATTTCTGCCGCAATCGGGAAGGCGGAGGCAGAATGATCACTATTGAGACTCATTTCAAGCCGGCATTTGTCAATATTTTTTTAAACTCGCCATTTTCAGCCTAAATTGAATGCTTTTATCATAAAAGCTTGAAATATAATGTCATTATTAATCCATATCCAAATACTAATAAATAAGAGAACCGTGTCATGAAAAATAAAAACCTTATAATCATTCCAGTTTCAAACAACGCCTCCGAGTTAACAAAAACTCTCCAGGAGATATTATCACTCAGCGGTTTTGACATACTAATTATTGACGATGCTTCTGAAGACAGATCCCTTGAGATTGCCGAAAGCTATGAGGGAATTACAGTGATCAAGAAGGAACTTGAAATGGGATACGGGGCTTCATTTATAAGCGGTTGTGAATATGCTTCCCATATAGGATATGAAACAGCTGTTTTTCTCGATCCGGCTAACCAGTCTCCACGCGAGGATATTGCCGTTTTGATGGATTCAATAAATTATGGCTATGATATCGTCTCTGCAAGCAGATTCATTGATGGAAACTTTTTTGCAAATATCAACACACAAACATCGGAAATAATTTCAACTATCTCCGGAGCTCTGAGCGATGTTAACAGCTCTATCAATACAAGCGATCCTCTTTCATCCACTCTTGCTCTGAAAATTGAAGCAATAAAGCTCCTTGAGCTGACGGATTATACTCACGGTGTTCTTCTTCAGATGTGGATACAGGCTGCTCATTACAAGCTGACCATCACTGAAATACCTTCCAATTCAACTGATAATTCAGCCTCAGAGATTGATATTTATGAGGAACCGGTAAACATGTTTCTGTCAATTATTGAAACAGAGAAATACCTCTTCCCGGGAGGGTCTGTAAACTGATTATTGAAAGCATCATCCTCCCCTAAAACTAAAACATTCTTGACAATTAGCTCATTTTTGTCAAAAAAGTCACAAAATAACAACAACTGGATAAATCCTGCCAATGACAAAACCTTTGATCGTACAAAGCGATAATACGCTGTTGCTTGAAGTTGACAACGAAGAGTTTGAATCCGCCCGTGATGACATCCTTTCCTTCGCTGAGCTTGAAAAAAGTCCCGAACACATACATACATACCGAATAACCCCGCTTTCTCTTTGGAACGCAGCCGCCTCAGGACTTACAACAGAACACATTATGGATACAATTAAGAACTACTCCAGATATGAAATCCCCGAAGTAGTTCTGGTAACAGTTCGTGAACAAATGCAGCGATATGGCCTGTTGAAGCTTAAAAAAACCGAGAAAGGACTATTTCTTGTTTCTTCTGATTCAATTCTCCTCAATGAGATAATGTATCATAGAAAAATGCAGGAATATATAGAGACAAGAATTGATGACAGCACCATAAAAGTAAAGGCTCAATTCCGCGGTCACATCAAACAGGCCCTTATAAAGATTGGTTTTCCCGTCGAGGATGTAGCGGGTTACGAAGAGGGAGAACCCTGCAGTATCAACACAAGAGAAACAACCCTTTCCGGGCGTGATTTCGTCATCAGGGATTATCAGCAAGATGCCGTTAACTCCTTCTACAAGGGCGGCGGCCCGGAAGGTGGAAGCGGTGTCATCGTCATGCCCTGCGGCGCCGGGAAAACAATTGTTGGAATCGGGGCAATGGCTATTCACAAAACCGCTACACTCATTCTTGTCACCAATACAATTGCGCTTCGTCAATGGAGAGATGAAATTCTTGATAAAACTGATCTTCAGTCGGATATGATTGGAGAATTTTCAGGTGATAAAAAAGAAATAAAGCCGGTAACTATAGCAACTTACAATATTTTAACCTATAGAAAAAACAAAAAGGGGCCTTTTATTCATTTTGATATTTTCGGTAAAAAAAACTGGGGACTCATTGTCTATGACGAGGTACACCTTCTTCCAGCGCCAGTGTTCAGAATGACCTCCGAAATACAGTCAAAAAGACGACTCGGGCTTACAGCAACCCTGATAAGAGAAGACGGACTCGAAACGGATGTTTTCAGCCTTATTGGACCAAAGAAGTTTGATATTCCCTGGAAGCTGCTGGAGAAATCCAACTGGATTGCCAAGGCTCTCTGCACTGAAATCAGAATAAACCTTCCGGATGAACAGAGAATACAGTACTCAGTCTCAAAGGACCGTGAAAAGTTCAGAATAGCCTCTGAAAATGTCCGCAAAATAGCTGTAGTTGCAAGCCTGTTAAAAAAACACGAAGGCTCTAACATCCTCATTATTGGCCAGTACATTTCTCAGCTCAAGCAGATATCATCACAGTTTAAACTTCCTCTGATTACAGGAGTTACCCCGGTTCCTGAAAGAGAAGAGCTTTACAAGGCTTTCAGGACAGGCAAAATCAATACCCTCGTTGTCTCCAAAGTAGCCAACTTTTCAATAGACCTCCCGGATGCAAATATTGCGATCCAGGTCTCTGGTACTTTCGGTTCAAGGCAAGAGGAAGCCCAACGACTTGGGCGCGTCCTCCGTCCAAAACCAGGAGAAAATCAGGCCCATTTTTATACAATAATTTCGGCTAATACGGTTGAAGAAAAGTTTACACACAACAGACAGCTCTTTCTAACTGAACAGGGTTATTCGTATGAAATATTCAACGAAGAGATGTTCAACGCTCATTTTTAATTATAGTTGGACTTAATTATAAAAAAACGACTCTACCTGCAAATTTGCTCATCATATCAAAAAAAATAAGAGTGAAAAAATGAAAAAAACAATACTACTCGCTGTTTTTCTATGCTCATGCCTTCCTTCAAAAACCGGATCAATCGCTTCTTCTCAGCTTATTGTAGCGCTCACAGAGAGGCATGGCCCATATATATCCAATGATGAAGGAGAAAACTGGAGAAGGCTTGGTAGCGGTCTACCCTTGATTTCTCTTCCCCTGGAAATACATGAAACTGAAAATTATTATTTTATTACTACTTTTTCAGACGGGCTATTCAGGCTGAAAAAAGGAGAATCCTTTTGGGAAAACATAAGTCACAGTGACTTCAAAAGAAGAACATCCTTCCTAGAAAGAGGTGTATACAGAAAGATATCTGCATTTGCATCTGATGGAGAGCATATTGCTGTTGCTACCAAACACAGTGTATTCATATCCTCAAACTCCGGAACAACATGGAAAACCGTTTTATTAAATGGAATTCATCCGCGCAATTACATTACCGCGCTCGGATTGTCAGGAAACAACATAGCAGTCGGGACTTCATTTAACGGCTTCTTTGAAAAACAGGGAAGCCGCTTCAGAAACAAAAACAATGGTCTTCCCGGAGAAAAGTATTCTGGTAATCTGCGTTTTACTGAAGAGATGTCCTTGATTAAAAACCTGGGCGGAAATTTATACTCTGGTTTTTATTTTGGGGGAGGATTATACTCTCTCGAAAAAAAAAGCAATAAGTGGGAAAAAGTCAACTTACCCGGTATAAATGAAGAACTTTACTCAACCGATGATATAACATTTTCCGACACAGGAATAGCTGTATCGGCAGCCTCCTCTATTTTCACAAAAAAGAACGAAAAATGGCTGAGACAAAACTATGCTGATAAGAATTATGATCTTCCATCAAAACCGGTGATGCTTTTAGTTAATAATTCTTCGTTGAAAACTTCCCTTAATGTTAAGTTAAACAAAGCCGGTCCTCAAAAAAAATTCGATGAAAGAGCGTCTGACATAAAAGCGGTTTACCAGAGTATTCCTTCTTTGAGAAAAAATCCAGATGACGTTCTCAGTGGAATTAAATCTGCCGGATTAAACGCGTTAGTTATTGATATGAAAGATGATTTCGGCTGGATTCGTTATAAATCAGCTCTTAAAACCGCTTCAGATATAGGCTCTGTAAGAGGACCAGTAGATATAGATAGTATTCTTAAAACAGCCAGGCGGCATGGCTTGTACACTATCGCCCGAATTGTTACCTTCAAAGACAAAGCTTTATATCTTGCCTACGGCAACAGGTATTCAATCAAGAGACAAGATAACAGGAAACCCTGGAAAGGTTCGCCTGGTGAATACTGGGTGGACCCATATTCAGATTTTGTTCAGAATTACAATTTAGGTATTGCTAAAGAGCTTGAGGCTAAGGGGTTCGACGAGATTCAGTTTGACTATATAAGATTCCCTTCAGACGGTCCTGTTAAAAACTGTTTTTATTCTTATAATAAAGACATTGATACCTACAAATCTGAAATTCTGTGTGATTTTCTAATTAAAGCAAAGGCCAGCCTTGGAATACCAGTCTCTGTGGATATTTACGGTTTTAATTCCTGGTACAGCTTCGGCAACTCAATAGGTCAGGATATGCAGGAGTTTTCTCTAATTGTTGATGCCATTTCACCGATGGTTTATCCATCCCATTTTGGTAGAAATTTTTATGAACGCTATCCTCATAACATAAGACCTTATCATATTATAAGAGACGGAGCACGCAGAGCTGAAATATTATCATATAGTTCTTCAGTCATCAGACCCTATCTTCAGGCATTTAAAATGCTATCACCTACTTTCGGGACAGGGTATATAACCAATCAGACAAAAGGCGCGAAGGAAGGCGGGTCAAACGGATACATTTTCTGGCATGCTGCTGGTAACTATAAAACAGTATATAAGGCACTAAAAGAGTAGTTTTAACTCAATATTAGTATATAGAATTATTGTTAATAATTTCTAAACTGTTGTTGATAACTTACTCTCTTTTTCACCGATTTAAACTGTGTTGATATGTTATTTGTTTTAATCATCATAAATAAAATTAATATCAACAACGATAAATCAGCTAACTCTTCATTTATTCAACAGTTAACTGATTTATCAACATAACAGCCATGACTACTACTATTACTAATAATATAAAAACAGATTAATAGTATTAATAGTCTACTTCTATTAAATTCACATGCAGTTATTTGAACATAATTCTATAGTTTTTATATCTTAAATATAACTCCAAATCTCAGGAGTAAACCTGACAGATCAACCGACTGATTAGATTTTTTTGTATTAATCGATCTGTATCCAAATTCACCGGTGAATTCTATATTTGAGCTGGGTGCAGGTTTAAAATTTACCCCTGCTAATAACTGCCATGAAAAACCGTGATAAAAATCAGTTACAGATTCTTCAGGATAAATCTCAGTTCCATCATTTATTTCAGGGCTGTCATAAGTTAAAATCATACCCGTATATCCAATACCAATATTAAAAAAAGGTTTAACATAAATCTTCTCAACAAGAAAAGGCAGTCTAACCTGAGCATTAAAAAATAATGGGAAAGAATATGTATTGGAATTTGCTACAATTCTCTTTGTTATTTCACCAGTTCTATCATATCCAAGTGTTTTTTCCCATGGAAGCCAGAAAAAAGATCCTTCAAAACCAGCGACAAAGTATGGATCGAAGTCATAAACATAATTTACTGAAATATCAAGTCCGGCATTATCAAGTTTGTTTGCGTAGGATGTTCCAATTTTGCCAATAAACTCTTTTTGGATCGAATATACATTTTGTGAGACTAAAACAATAAGCAAAACTATACAAATTCTGTTAAAATTCATATTTATAACCCCTCAAATATTAGTTATTTTAGATATTCGTCTAAAACCAAATTGCTCCATTTTGGAATCATGTTAACAAATAACACATATTAAATTATTAACAACAATTATTTGTGCTTTATCAACAGCAAAAAGAAGTTGTTAACAGCTTATCCCGCAGTTATCAATAAAAATTATTTTTTTTGGAGTTTAAAATATCACACCTGATTAATTGATTGCCAAATATATTCCCTGAAATATTAACATAGGTATATCAGCAAAGGCTGTTATCCCTTGTTTTTAACTTCAATGTTTTTCTCTGTTTTTTTTTCGGTATTATATTACGGTTATTTTTTTATTATTACTGAACAAAGATATACTTATAAACAAAGTTATCAACAAATGTTGATAAATTTTTTCAGGAAGCGTTATTACTATGTGGAATAAAGTTTTATCTATTCTCGAAGGTGAGATAAACAGACAATCATTCAATATGTGGTTAAAGGATACACATCCCGTGTCCTTTGACAGCAATAATATAAAAGTCAAGGTTATTGACGAAGTAGCCAGAAAGCATATTTCTGAACAGTACATTAATAAAATCGAAGAGGCCCTTGAGAAAATATCGGGACAAAAGTATCTCTGTGAACTTGTTACTGAGAATGGTTTCGATAAAGACAATTCGCCTGTTTCAAATCAGGTATCATCCAATCAGAATATTTTCCAGAAAAGCTTTGCAAAACCTGCATCTGATATTCAGAGAGGAACTATACTTAATCCAAATTATACTTTTGCAAACTTTGTGATAGGCCCGAATAATCAGTTTGCTCATGCTGCGGCTTTTTCTGTAGCTCAGCAGCCAGGACGTCAAATAAACCCGCTTTTTATATATGGGAATTCCGGACTTGGAAAAACACATTTGCTTCAGGCGATTGGTAATTATATTAGCGAACACAAACCTTATCTTAAAATTCTTTTTGTTACAACAGAACAGTTTATCAATGAATTCATTAATTCAATTCTTACAAGGACACAGGCAAGTTTTAAGATAAAATACAGAGAGGTTGATGTTCTTCTCATAGACGATATACAGTTTCTTGAGGGAAAAGAGGAAAACCAGGCAGAATTTTTCCACACTTTCAATGAGCTTCACAAAAATCAGAAGCAGATAGTAATATCTTGCGACAGACCGCCAAAACAGATAGCTAACCTTACAGACAGGCTACGCACACGCTTCCAGGGAGGAATGATTACAGACGTACAAACTCCCAACCTTGAAACAAGGGAAGCTATTCTTAGAAATAAAGCTGAAATGGTAAACATAGACATTACCGAAGATGCTTATAATTATATAGCAAGAAGAATTAAATCAAATATAAGGTCGCTGGAGGCTGCCGTTAACAGACTTAAACTGGTTTCAACCTTTCACAGCGAGCCTATAACAATTGAGCATTGCAAGCTCCATTTAAAAGAATTGTTTGATGTAGATGCAGCTAAAAAGGTTACAATTACAGACATAATGGAAAGAGTAGGGGCAAGGTACAACGTTACTCCGGAAGAATTAAAGTCCAATAGCAGACACAGCAGAATAGTGCTTCCAAGATTTACTTCAATGTATCTGGCCAGAAAGCTTACAGAGTTAACGACTTCTGATATCGGGAGGGAATTTGGTGACCGCGATCACTCTACAGTGGTTAACGCGGTAAACAAAATAGAAGATTTGCTTAAAAAAGATTATGAGTTCAAAGAGCTGCTGGATGATATTACTGTTGAATTAAAAAGCTAAACTACAATATTTTCACTATAATTATAATAAATAAACGGGTTATTTAAATGAAACTTTCAATAGATAAAGAGGATTTCTATAAAGCTGTTAATATTGCTGAATCAGGTATTTCTTCTAAAAACCTTAATACTACTTTATCAAATTGTCTTTTTAATATAGCAAGAGATGAAATAGAGATAATATCGACTGATAATGAGATAGCAATAAGAACAAGGGTTGATGCAGTTTCAGATTCTTCCATGTCATTCATAGCTAACGGTAAAAAGTTAAGCAGTATACTAAAAGAGCTTCCCTCAGGAGAGCTGCAGCTTAATATAAGCGAAAAATTGACTATTGATATGTCAATGAACGCAAAGAATATTAAAGGTAATTTTTCGCTTATAGCCGCTGACGCGGAAGATTATCCGGATATACCTGAATTTGAAGAAACAGGCTCTATAGAGATTGAGCAGTCTGTTCTCAGGGAAATGTTCAGAAAAGTAATCTATGCCGCTTCACATGATACAATAAAACCCGTATTTAATGGTATATATATTCTAATTGAAAAAGGAAATGGAATTACGGCAGTATCTACAGACTCAAGAAGATTGGCCATGATTCATAGAGCAATTGATTTCAAAGGAAAAGCAGAAGAAAATGAAGGTTTTATCCTTCCTATAAAAACAGTTGGTGAGATTTATAAACAGCTTGAAAGCAGTGGAAACTGCATGCTTTCGTATAACAGCAATCAGTGTTTTTTTAAGACAAGCAAAACTGAGATTATTTCGCGAATTGTTGATGGGCAGTTTCCAAATTACAGGCATGTTATCCCAAAAGAATATATTATTGAAACTTCAATAGAAACAAAGCTTCTACTTGATTCAGTCAGAAGAGTAATGATTTTTACAAAGGAACCTGCTAATAAAATTATACTTCATTTTACAAAAAACAGACTTATTATTGAGGCAAATACACCTGATCTTGGTCATGCCGAAGAAGAGATTGAAATTGAATCAAACAGTGATGAAGAAATGACGCTTGGTTTAAATGCTCAATTTCTTGTTGATGCCCTCAGAGAAATGGATTCCTTCTCTATAAAGTGTGGGATAACCGGAAATATGAGTCCTGTTACCCTGTCGCCTGAAGACGATGTGAATTACGTCTCAGTTATTATGCCGATCCAGATTAAATCTGCGGGAGTTGAATAATTTAATTCCAGTGTTGACAGATTTAGAAACGGGTTAAGTATTATTTATGTATATAAAAAGGATTACCGCAAAGGGTTTTAGAAACTATGAATCCCTTTGCGTTGATTTCTCTCCAAAAATAAACTTCATTTTAGGTAATAACGGATCTGGAAAAACGAATATAATTGAAGCAGTTTCCTTGCTTTCGGTTCTAAGGTCTTTTAGAAATGCGTCTGACAGTGATATGATAAGATGGGGAGCTTCTTCATATTTTTGTTCCGGTGAAATCTTCGGCTCTGTAAACAGCCTTTTTGAGATAGGATGTTCTAATGAAGCAGGGAAAATACGGAAAAAAGTAAAGATTGACGGACATGAAGTAAAAAAAGCATCTGATTTTTTTGGAAAGTTTTTGGCAGTTGTATTTCTACCATCAGATATTAATCTTATTAACGGTTCTCCAGATTTAAGAAGAAGATTTTTTGACAGCGTAATATCAAAGGTTGATCCTCCTTATATTGAATTGTTAAATTCATTCAAGAAAGTACTTATATCAAGAAATCGTTTACTCAAGAGCATACGAGAGAAGAGTTCATCAAACTTTAATGAACTTGATATCTGGGATCAAATGTTTGCCGATAAAGCATCAAAGATAATTAAAAAGAGAGCAGCATTTATTGAAAAATTCAATCAGGTTTTTATTGAATCATATTTATCAATTTCAGAGAATGATTCCCCCCCTGTTATAGAATACGCAAATTCAGCTGATAACTCAGATTATAGTGATATATTGTCGACATTGCAGAGTGTGAGAAGAAAAGATATTGCTATTTCATCTACAAGCTTTGGTCCTCAAAGGGATGACTATCTCTTAATGAAAAGCAAAGCTATTAGTTTTGATTCTTATGCATCTCAAGGTCAGAGACGTACAGCATCTATATCTCTTAAAATTGCTGAATCAGAAATAATCGAAAAAACATACACTGAAAAATCAGTTTTACTTGTAGACGATATCTTTTCTGAACTTGATCAAAAGAGAAAAAATAATATGGTTAGACTTCTGTCTGGTGGAAATCAGGTTATATTTACAATGGTTTCTGACAGCGGACTTGATCAGGAAGTATTTAGTAATGTTAAAAAATTTTATATTGATGAAAATTTGACTACATACCAAAAATAAATACCTTAATGG
Source organism: Spirochaetota bacterium (assembly GCA_963663865.1). Classification (GTDB taxonomy): domain Bacteria; phylum Spirochaetota; class UBA4802; order UBA4802; family UBA5550. The sequence continues at coordinate 347,264 of OY760686.1, read as the reverse complement.
TTTCAATAACTTGACAAAAAAAATGCCGCAAGGATAAAATCCTTATGATCTAATTATTAGATTAGATACCTCAAATTATAAAGATTCATACCGGAATGAAATTCATATTTAAAGAAAAAAGAATCGGCAATATGAGCAATTTTTCTGATTTGCTTGCCGCGATATCTGATCAATACAGTCTGTCTGCGCCGATGCAGATAGAAGAAATAAAGTCAAAATGGAAGGAGATTGCAGGAGCTATTCTTGCGGTTCATACTGAACCTGACAGAATTTTTAAAAAGACGCTTTTTGTTAAATCAGATCACCCGGTGTACTCCAACGAAATAAACATGTCTACATCACGTTTGATTGATGAGATTAACAGGCTGGCAGGCGGAAGTTTAGTAAAAAATATAAGGACGGAATTAAAGAAGACCCCCTCACCGTTCAGGAAAAACAAAGGGTAAAAATGTACATTCACGTAGGAGAAGGAAAAATTGTTTCAGATAGAAATCTAGTCGGTATTTTCAATGCTCAAATTCTTCGTGAAAGTGAGCTTAATCGTGAAATCGTAGATTCTATCGAGGAAAATGTAAAAACAGTTGTTGTACGAAGAGATGGATCTCTAATAACCAGCAAAGTCAGCCCCTTCACTGTTATTAGCAGAAATAACAGATAAATATCATTATGTATTGAAATCATGGGACCGTAATGTAATGTAATGAATTGAAATGATAATTCATTAAGCAAAGATTTTATTACAATGTAAGCAGGTCTTTAATTTTTTAAAGCTAAATAATAATCAGATACAATCTGGAGACTAAAGAATGACAAAAAAATACAACGCAGATAATATTCAGGTTCTTGAAGGCCTGGAGGCGGTAAGAAAAAGACCGGCCATGTATATTGGTTCAACAGATACACATGGACTCCATCATCTTGTTTATGAGATTGTGGATAACTCAATAGATGAAGCCCTTGCTGGACATTGCACAGATATTAAAGTGATTATACATAAGGATAATTCCATAGAGGTAAGGGATAATGGCCGGGGAATTCCTACAGAAACACACTCAGTATATAAAGTTTCAGCACTTGAGGTTGTATTAACAAAACTTCACGCCGGTGGAAAGTTTGATAATAACTCTTACAAGGTATCGGGAGGCCTTCACGGAGTAGGAGTCTCAGTTGTTAATGCGCTTTCAACCGATATGAGAGTCGAGGTTTTAAGGGAAGGCAAAGTTTTTTCACAAAGCTATAAAAAAGGCATTCCGGTAGCTCCGATGAAAGAGACTGGGAAAACTGCTAAAACAGGAACAAATATTCATTTCTGGCCTGACGCAGAGATTTTTGAAGAAACCGAGTTTAATTTTGATACACTTGCAAAAAGACTCAGGGAACTGGCATTTCTAAATGCAGGAATTACTATAATTCTGACTGATGAAAGAGATGACAAGAAAAAGGCCGGAAAAGAAAACGAAAGCATTTTTCATTTTAAAGGCGGTATAATATCCTTTGTTGAACATCTCAACGAAACAAAAACAGCTATTGTTAAAAAGCCTATATTCTTCAGAACAAACCGAGATAATATTGAAATTGAAATAGCAATGCAGTATATAGATTCGTACTCTGAAACCGTTTTCACATACGCAAACAACATTAACACCCGTGAGGGAGGTACTCACCTGATTGGTTTCAGAGCGGCCTTAACTCGAGTTATAAATGATGCGCTGAAAAAAAATAAGATGGATAAAAATATCAGTCAGCTTTCAGGAGACGATGTTAGAGAAGGACTTGTTGCGGTAATCAGCGTTAAAATTCCCAATCCTCAGTTTGAGGGTCAGACTAAGATGAAGCTCGGTAACAGCGAGGTTAAAGGAATAGTTGAATCCGCAACAAATGAGAACCTTGGTTTCTACATGGAGGAAAACCCTCAGGAAGCAAAAAAGATAATTGAGAAATGCATGCAGAGCGCATTGGCAAGAATAGCTGCAAAAAAAGCCAAAGATCTTACGAGGCGGAAGAACGCTCTGGAAAGCAATTCACTCCCGGGAAAACTGGCAGACTGCTCAAGCAGTGAGCCTGAAAAGTGCGAGCTGTTTATTGTTGAGGGAAATTCAGCCGGCGGTTCAGCAAAGATGGGTCGGGATAGAACTTTTCAGGCGATTTTGCCTTTGAGAGGAAAAATACTCAATGTTGAAAAGGCTCGTCTTGATAAAATGCTCTCAAATGAAGAAATCAGGTCAATGATAACAGCATTTGGGACCGGAATTGGAGATGAGGAATTTGATATCTCTAAAGCCAGATATCACAAAATTGTCATCATGACTGACGCTGATGTTGATGGAGCTCATATTCGGACTCTAATGTTGACCTTTTTCTTTAGATACTTAAAAGGCCTTATTGACAATGGATATCTGTACATTGCTCAACCTCCTCTATATAGCATAAAAGTGGGAAAGGAGTCTTTCTATGCGTATTCTGATGCGGAGAGAGATAAAATTATTAATCAGCATAAGGGGAAAAACATAGGTATACAGCGGTATAAAGGACTTGGAGAAATGAATCCAGAACAACTCTGGGAAACAACAATGGATCCGGCGCGTAGAACAATGCTGAAGGTAAAAATAGATGACGATATTGAAGCGGAAAATGTCTTCTCAGTGCTGATGGGAGATGTTGTTGAGCCAAGAAGAAAGTTTATTGAAGAGAACGCAAAAAACGTTCAGAATCTGGATCTTTGATTCTGAATGATTTATAATATGTATGTAGCTTATGTGCAAAAATTAAATTAACAATTTAAGATTAGGATCATACGGAGTAAAAAAGTGCCAAAGAAAACAAATGATGGAAACGAATCAGGCGACCTGTTTGAAAAGGTCCTCGATGTTGAAATAGAAGACCAGATGAGAGGAGCATATCTCGATTACGCAATGAGCGTAATCATAGGAAGAGCTCTTCCAGATATTAGAGACGGTTTGAAGCCAGTTCACAGAAGAATCCTTCATGCGATGAATGAGAGGGCATGGAGAAGCGACAGGCCCTTTGTTAAGTCAGCGAAGATTGTTGGTGAGGTTATTGGTAATTTCCACCCGCACGGAGATACTGCTGTTTATGATACGATGGTAAGGATGGCTCAGGATTTCTCAATGAGAATGCCAATCATAGACGGCCAGGGAAACTTTGGCTCTGTTGACGGTGACCCCGCAGCTGCTTACCGATATACAGAGGCAAGGCTTAATAAGTTTGCTGAGGAATTATTAAGGGATATTGACAAGGAAACTGTTAACTTTACGCCTAACTTTGATGATACGCGGAAGGAGCCTGTAGTTCTTCCGGCCGCGTATCCAAATCTTCTGGTAAACGGCTCGGACGGTATTGCAGTTGGCATGGCGACAAAGATACCGCCGCATAATCTGGGAGAGATAGTCGACGGAACGATAGCTTTAATTGATAATCCGGAAATAACTGTTAAGCAGCTTATGCGGCATATTAAGGGCCCTGATTTCCCAACCGGAGCTACAATAATGGGTTCTGAGGGGATTATAAAGGCCTACACGACCGGAAGAGGAAGCATTAAGGTCCGAGGTAACCTCACAATTGAAGAGACCAAGCGGGGGCGTGAGTGTATTATAATTACTGAAATTCCATATCAGGTTAATAAAGCCACTCTTGTTCAGAGAATCGCAGAACTCGTAAATAACAAGGTAATAGATGGAATTTCAGAGCTAAGAGACGAGTCTGACCGTACGGGCATGAGAATTTATATTGGTCTTAAAAAGGATGCCAACAGTAGTATCATTATAAACCAGCTTTATAAAAACACATCGCTTCAGACATCTTACGGAATCATAATGCTGTCTATAGTAGACGGAGTTCCGAAGATACTCGACATTAAATCAATACTCAATCACTATATATTACACAGGCGCGAAGTAGTATATAGAAGAACACAGTATGAGCTTAAGAAAGCCGAGGAAAGGGCTCATATTTTAGAAGGGCTAAAGATCGCCCTCGATAATATTGATGAAGTAATAAGAATAATAAAATCTTCGAAAACTCCTGACGAGGCATCTAAAACTCTTATAAAAACTTTCAGTTTATCTGAGATTCAGGCCAAGGCAATACTTGAGATGAGGCTTCAGAGACTGACGAGCCTTGAAGTAAAAAAGATTGTTGATGAACTGAAGTTGCTTTTGAAGCTCATAGAGGAATATAAATCTATTCTTAAAAGCGAAACCAAAATTCTTAACATAATTAAAAAAGAGCTTATCGATGTTAAGGAAAAATTCAACGATTCGAGAAGAACTCAGATACAGGAAGGCGGCAACGACTCGACTGAGTTTAACGCCGAGGACTTAATAGCAGATGAGGATATGGTAATATCCCTGACCAATGACGGATTCATTCGCCGAATGCCTATTGACACATATAAAAAACAGAGGAGAGGCGGAAAAGGTGTTATTGGTGCAAGCAACAAGAAGGAAGATTTTGTCAGAATGATGACAATTGCCTCTACTCACGATACTCTATTTTTCTTTTCAAATAAAGGAAAGATTTTTGCCATGAAAGCGTACGAGGTACCGGTTGCGTCAAAAACCAGCCGGGGAAAGTCGATGAAAGGAATAATCAACCTTGCATCAGGAGAAGTGATAACTGAGATATGTTCAATTGATGATTCATCGACGGACGTATATCTTTGTATGGTAACTAAAAACGGTATTCTAAAGAAAACAGATGTAACAGAGTTTGTCAACACAAGAAAAGGCGGAATAATAGCCATAAGCCTCAAGAAAGATGATGAGCTTGTAGATGTTAAGGTCGTATCGAAGGGAGATGATATAGTTATTGCCTCCAGGCATGGGCTTATACTCAGAACAAATCTACTGAAGATGCGCTCAATGGGACGCTCCGCTGCCGGAATTATCGGTATGCGATTAGAAGAAGGTGATTGTATAATCGGAATGGATGTAGTGAAGGAGAATTCTGAACTTTTCGTAATTACCGATAACGGATATGGAAAGAAGGTAAAATACGATAACTTTATCAATAAGGGCCGCGGCGGAAAAGGAATGACATATGTAAAAACTGAAAAGCATGGTCTATCAGCCGGTATACGCTCTGTTTTTCCTGATGATGAGATAATTATTATTTCAAAAAGCGGAATGACTATAAGGCTTCTTAGCAGCGATATTTCCACTCAGGGAAGAACTGCTGCCGGCATTAAGCTTCTTGGAATTGGTGATGATGATTCAGTATCGGATTTTGCTGTAATATCTGATTGAGAATTTGTCCGTTGTTTCATTTCAACGGACCGAAATATTGAGGTGTGAAATGGATAAACTGCTTCTTCTTTTTTCAGTTCTTTCTCTGGGCGGATGTATATATTTTTTCTTTATTGATATCAACCTGTTGTATGGCGCGGTATTATATATAGCGTCAATATTCTTTGGCATTGTTTTCGCAATGAAATCCACTGTTAACAAGTTGCCGGATGATCACAGAATTGAAGAATGACAAAAATGTAACAAAAAAGCGTCCTAAATGATTTTATTATAACCTCCTTCAAAAAAAGGGGGTTATTTTATTATTGAACCATCAAAAACAACTTTAAATTTAGCACAATGCGTAGTATAAAGAGTCAGATTATTCTCTGCAATAATATAATACAAATATGTATTATATTATTGCAAATGACACATAAATGTATCAAATTATAGGTGCTTTAATCTTTCCTTCAATTTCAACTTCTTCTTTAGAATCTATATGTTCCTTTTTTGAACTTATTAATGTTGCGTGCATGTTAAAAGGTGTCAAAAATCAGGATATCCTTCACTGAACAATAATAAAAAGAATATTTAAATACATATTTATAAAACCTGGCACGGAACCTGCTTTAACTACAGGTAAAGAGTAACTTTTTTAAGGAGGTTTTATGAGAACGTCTAAAAGATTTATCATCGCGGGACTGCTGATCGCAATTGCTGCTCCTCTGTTTGCGCAGGAAGCAGCGTCTGAAACAGCCTCGTCGGTGAAGGCAATCAATGTAGTTTGGACACTGGTCGCGGCATTTCTTGTTTTCTTTATGCAGGCCGGTTTCGCAATGGTTGAGGTTGGTTTTACCAGGGCGAAGAATGCGGGTAATATCATAATGAAGAATGTGATGGATTTTTCAGTAGGATCACTTGTTTTCTTTGTTATAGGTTACGCCTTGATGTATGGAGATACCGTAAACGGCCTCTTTGGCTGGTCAAATTTTATGGTATCTTCTGGTGATCCCGGAAATCCGGACGGCCTGTGGCAGTACGCATACTGGCTTTTTCAGGCAGTCTTTGCTGCAACAGCAGCAACCATTGTATCAGGTGCTATGGCAGAAAGAACAAAATTCGTTTCCTATCTGCTGTATAGTCTTGTGATATCTGCCGTAGTGTATCCGATATCCGGCCACTGGATATGGGGTGGCGGATGGCTTTCTGAGAAAGGGTTTGTGGATTTTGCCGGTTCAACTGTTGTTCACTCGGTTGGAGGATGGGCGGCCCTTGTAGGTGCTCTGGTTCTCGGTCCAAGAACGGGTAAATATGGACCTGATGGTAAACCTAAGGCTATTCCAGGACACAACTTGCCGCTTGCAGCGCTTGGTGTTTTTATACTCTGGTTTGGATGGTTCGGCTTTAACGCGGGTAGTACGGTATCTGGAGAATCCCTGTCTATAGGATTTATATCCATGAATACCAGCCTTGCAGCAGCAGCAGGAGCTGTGATGGCAATGATTACTATTTGGATTAAATCCGGTAAGCCGGATGTGTCAATGACACTTAATGGAGCTCTTGCGGGACTTGTTGGAATAACAGCCGGATGCGCTTCTGTTTCGCCGCTAAGCGCTATCGCAATTGGCGCAATATCGGGAGTTATTGTTGTACTGTCGGTTGAGTTCATCGATTTCAAATTAAAGATTGATGATCCGGTTGGTGCAATTTCAGTTCATGGCGTATGCGGCGCAGTCGGAACAATTCTTGTCGGAGTTTTTGCTGATCCAAAATTTGCAGGCGAGGGAGTAAAAGGGCTTATCAATGACGGCGGATTCGGACTTCTTGGAGTACAGGCTCTTGGTGTAGGTTCAGTATTCCTGTGGGCTACTTTGACAATGGGAATTGTATTCCTGGTGATTAAGAAGACTGTTGGACTCAGAGTATCCAGAGAAGAAGAATTACGCGGCCTTGATGTTGAAGAGCATGGAAGCGAAGCTTATTCTTCATTCCAGATATTTAATGTTCAGTAAGGAGGTGCATAATGAAACTTATTACAGCTTATATACAACCGGAAAAGCTTACTGATGTTAAAGAGGCTTTATTCAGGGCGGACATAAAAAAGATGTCAGTAACAAACTCTCTTGGCTGCGGTCAGCAGGGTGGATATATTGAGACTTACAGAGGTGTTGATACTGAAGTAAATCTGATAAAAAAAGTTCGCATCGAAGTAGCGGTAAATGAAGATTTTGTTCAGAAGACTATCGATGCTATTATTAAAGGTGCCAGAACAGGCAATATTGGTGATGGTAAGATATTTATAACTGAACTGACGAGATGTATAAGGATAAGAACAGGCGAAGAGGGCGAAATCGCTATAGGTTAAAAATACAACGGTAAGGGAGTTACTCCCTTACCGTAAACAAAGGAGAAAAAAATGAAAAAAGTTAAAGTTTATTTTATGAGTCTTTTAGCTGTAGCCTCAATCTCAATGACAGCAGTTTCAGCGAGTGCACAAGAGGATAATTCTCTGGGAATTACGGTAGGCGTGGATTATATGAGCAACTACCTGTGGAGAGGTTCTTACTGGTTTCAGAATGACGGAGCTTTTTTCCCAAGTGCGTCCTTCGATGTAATGGGAAGCGGCCTTTCGCTAACTGTAAGCGGCGAGTTTTCAGAGGATTATCTTTTTGATGGTGTCAATGTCGGTGATTCCGTTAAGGACCTTCAGGCAACTGACTTTGGAGCAGATTATTCATACACCTTCGCTGATGCTGTTACTCTGGGAGCAAGCGTGTGGTACTACATGCTTTGGGAAAATGATTATTCTTTTGCTACCGGAACGGTTTCTTTAACTTTCGATACTCTTCCGCTGTCTCCAACAGTAGTTTACAACCATGATTACTACACAGGAGATATTGGTGAAGGCATTGATAAGGGCAAGGACTTCTACATTCAGGCCGGAGGAAGTCATTCCTTTGAACTGGTTAAGGATGCAGCCTCTCTTGACCTTGGTGTTATGGCTGGTTATTACAAAAGCGCTGCATTCGATACAGCTGGAATAAGCGATATAAACTTTTCTGCAGACTTTGCTGTGACCAGCGGGATCATTACTTACAGCGCCGGTTTCCATTATGTTGTGGTTCCGTCGAAGGATTACTATTATGATCTGAACGATAAAAAGGATATCAACAGGTTCTATGCCACATTCGGTGTATCCTGTTCGATATAGTCTCATAAAGCCTCAAGCATGAAACAGGGCTGTTTGACGCCCTGTTTCTGTTTTTTGGAGGGTGGATAGAGCCTTTTTAGTTACAATTATGTAAAATATCATCTTAAATATCCGGCATAGCAATAATTTTATACCCCTTTTCTGACATCTCAACCATAATACCGTTATACTTAACAGGCACTGTTTACTTTAATATAAAGCAGAAGACTATTACAGTCTTAGCAAATAAATAAGTATTATAAATTCGGCGGGATAATATGAGCGGCACTGTTTTAGAAAGCTTAAACGAAGAACTCTACGAACGAATTCAGAAGGAAATTGAATCTACTGATCTGATATACAAGATTGGCAGAATTTTTTCTGCCGGAGAAGATCTTGTCTCAATGCTTAACCAGGTTATGGAGCAGCTTGCGAAAAGGCTTTCAGTAATAAGGGGAGCCATTAATGTTTATAACGAACAGCAGGAAAGAATATATATTGATTCCTCATATGGCTACACAAGTGAAGAAGTAAAAAAGGGAATGTATAAGCCAGGAGAGGGCGTTATTGGTACAGTGTTTAAGACTGGTAAACCCATAGTGGTACCTTCGATAGACAATGAGCCGTTGTTTTTGAATAAAACCGGTGCAAGAAAGGGCAGAGGACAGGGCAACTGTGTCTTTATTTGCGTACCAATTGAAACAAAGGGAAGTGTTATTGGAACAATATCTATAGACAAGGAAAAACAGTATTCTGAGAGTTTTCTTGAGGAATTAAATATTCTATCAACGGTAGCCATCATGATTGCTACGGCCGTTGACGAAAGAAGACATGCATTAATGAGGGAAGAGGAGCTTAAGGAAGAGAACAGGCTTTTAAAGATAAAGCTTAACAGGTCGAAATCATCCGGAAAGCTTATCGGAAATTCCCAGCTTATGAGAGATATATATGAGAAAATTCTTTTAGTCGCACCGACAAAATCGACAGTTCTAATTAACGGCGAAAGCGGAACAGGTAAGGAGATAATCGCTGATGAAGTCTATGAGAACAGCGACAGAAAGGGTATGCCCTATGTTAAGGTTAATATTGCCGCTCTTCCGGATAACTTGATTGAAAGTGAACTCTTCGGACATGAAAAAGGGGCCTTTACCGGCGCACATTCACAGAAGAAGGGGAGGTTCGAACTTGCTAATGGCGGAACAATATTTCTGGATGAAATAGGTGACTTGAATCTGCAGGGGCAGGTTAAGCTTCTTAGAGTCCTTCAGGAAAAAAGCATAGAGAGAATTGGCGGAACAAAGACAATACCGCTTGATGTTAGAATAATTGCCGCAACTCACCAGAATCTTGAAAAGAAAGTTGAAGAAGGAAATTTCAGGCTTGATCTTTACTACAGGCTGAACGTGTTTCAAATCTATTCTCCTCCTCTTCGTGAACGAAAAGCTGATATAATGCTTTTGGCTGATTACTTTCTCGAAAAGTACAGTGCAGAACTTAAAAAACGGATTAACAGAATTAGCTCGGAGGCCATAAATATGCTTGTAAGCTATCACTGGCCCGGCAATGTTCGGGAGCTTGAAAACTGCATTCAGAGGGCTGTTATTATAAACGAGGAGAATGTTATACGAAGTACTCATCTGCCTCCATCCCTGCAGATTGCTGAGTCTGTGAGTCAGAGGAACATGACCCTTGATGAGATAGAAAACCAGTATATTAAGGATATCATAATTGATAATCTTAAAATTACTTCCGGTAATATTACAAAAGCCGCACAGAGACTGGGAACAACCAAGAGAATACTCAATTACAAAATTAAGAAACTTAATATTAACTTTATGGATTACCGTAATAAATAGTACTACACACCAATTCCCAAAAAGCGGAAATAAAACCAACCTCGATATTATACCCTTATAACGCGTAAAACTGCCTGACTATAATTGTTGCTTTATTACGCCGTAGATACTATTGTAGAAATAGTCAAATGCCGATATTAACAATAACCATTCACTGTTTTACAAGAGACGAGAGAAAAGCATAAGAGTAATTTTAAACCAATAACGGATGATATTATGGATTTAAGCTACCTGAATTCCGACTGGAACGTTCTTGTCGTTGATGACAGCAAGTTGAACAGAGCAATGGTTATAAAAACTCTCGCTCAACTTAATCTAAGCGTTGATGAAGCCGGGGATGGAATTGAGGCCCTTGAGCTTTTATCAAAAAAACAATTCGATCTTGTTCTGCTCGATATTATAATGCCGAGGCTGGACGGTTTTGGATTTCTTCAAAGATTTAAAAAAATTTCCGCTGAGAGATTTATTCCAGTTATACTTATGACCGGAAGCGATGATTTAAACTCCAAGATTAAGGGGCTCCAAATAGGAGCAGATGATTATCTTCTCAAACCTCTCAATGAAAAGGAGCTTGTCGCAAGGGTTCAATCTCTTTTGAGGCTTAAATATCTTCATGATGAACTTTATGAAAAAAATAAACTTATTGAGTTCGAACTCGACATAGCCAAGCAGATACAAAAGTTTATAGTCCCTGTTGACTTTCCTGGAGTTACATATCCTCATATTACAGGCACCTATCTTCCTATTGAGGATATTGGCGGAGATTATTATGACTGTTATGAAATTAACAGTTATACAACAGGATTTCTGATAGCCGATGTTACCGGGCACGGGATTCCAGCTGCATTAATAATGTCAATGTCGAAAATGCTCTTCAGTCTTTATGCCCCACGGTACACGCAGACGAGTGAATTCTTTTCAGTAATTAATAATGAAATGCTGAAATTTCTAATTGGCGGACAGTATATCACGGCTTTTTACGTTATATATAATAAGGAGACCGGGAGAATTACTTTTTCTAATGCCGGACATACAAAGGCCCTATATTACCGAAAAGCCAGCGGCAATGTGCTGGCTCTGGACGCATACGGACTGTTTGTTGGAATAGCAGATGATGTCGAATATGAGCAGAAATCAATAGCTGTAGCAGAGGGAGATAGACTACTGTTATACACGGACGGCGTGACGGAACTAAAGGGCAGAGATAAGGAAGAGTATGGAGTTGGCCGTCTTGCAGCATCAATAAAAAAGAACCATGCTCTGTCAGCGAAGTCATTTAATGAAGCAATACTTAATGATGTAAAATCATTTACCGCAATAGACGAAAGAGATGATGACATAGCTTTTTTATCAATAGAGTTTTAAAGGAGCAGAGGAATGGATAGAGCAGAGGCTTCAAGAATTATTGACATGAAAGACATTGCTTCACGCCTTGATTATGATTTTGATCTTTTTCGTGAACTTGCCGAGTTGTTTATTGAGGACTCCGCAAGGCTTATGAAGTTGATAAAAACAAACATTGATAACTCTGATTTCCCAATGCTTCGAAAAACAGCACATACATTAAAGGGCTCAATTTCAAACTTTTCATGTGAATCCGCGTACAACTCGGCATTGATGCTGGAAAAAGCTTCCGCAGCTGCATCTGAAAACGAAGTAAAAGACGCATATGATTTGTTAGTAAAGGATATTGACAACCTGCAAAAAGCGTTGTCAGTTATTATGAAGTTGGATGGGTTTTAATTTTTAGTGAATTCATAGATTATGTCAGATAAGGCTCACTTCATTAGTATGTTTCAAATCGAAAAACAAAAAATATTAAACAATTATATTAGGCTAGTAATAGGACTCATCAAGCTGAGAAATTTTGCAGAGTTGAATAATTAACAAATATAGCATCAACCCCTCCAGAGAAAAAGTAATTTACCAGCCGGCATTATTGAATGACCTAAAAATATTTTAATTAATGTTTGCACCTCAAACCCGGAAACAGTTATAGGACATTAATCAAACAAGAGGTGTTGAAATGTATGATGTTATAATTATCGGGGGAGGGCATGCCGGAGTAGAGGCGGCTATGGGGGCAGCCGGAATGGGCATGTCGACTCTTTTAATAACGGGTAATCTTGATACAATTGCTCAGATGAGCTGTAATCCAGCGATTGGAGGTTTAGCCAAGGGCCATCTCGTTAAGGAAATAGACGCGCTTGGCGGCGTAATGGGACGTATTATTGATGAAACAGGTATTCATTTTAAAATGCTTAACAGGAGCAGGGGTGCTGCGGTGTGGTCTCCCAGAGCACAGGCAGACAAAAAACGCTACCAGGAACTTGCCAAGAAAAAACTTGAAGATCGAGAAAACCTTCATCTCTTTCAAGACATTGCCGACGAAATACTGGTTGAAGATTCTGTTGTAAGAGGAATCAGAACATCCAGGGGTATTGAGTTTGAATCAAAAACGGTAATAATCTGCACAGGAACATTTTTAAGAGGGTTAATCCATATTGGTGAATATCAGGAGAGAGCGGGGAGGCTTGCTGATTTTGCTTCTGAAAAGCTAAGCCAATCTCTTGAAAAAATAGGGTTTCCCATTTTCAGGTTAAAGACAGGAACTCCTCCAAGAGTAAACGGCTCAAGTATTGATTTCTCAAGATGTGAGATTCAGCATCCGGATGAAATTCCTGTTCCGTTTTCATATTCTACAGAAAAAATAAACAATACTCAGGTACCTTGCTGGATTACATATACCAACGAAGAAACACACAAAATAATTAAAGGCAGTCTTGACAGGTCTCCTCTTTACGGCGGAGCGATAAAAGGAACCGGAGCCAGGTATTGTCCTTCAATAGAAGATAAGGTTGTAAGGTTTTCCGGAAAGGATCGGCATCAGCTCTTTCTTGAGCCTGAAGGACTAAATACAAATGAGTTTTACATTAACGGATTTTCAAGCTCTCTTCCTGAAGATGTACAGCTTAAAATGATGAAGACTATTCCCGGACTTGAGAGTGCGGTTGTTATGCGTCCAGCCTACGCGATAGAATATGACTTTGTTCCTCCAACAGAGCTTTATCCATCCCTTGAAACGAAAAGAGTTAGAGGGCTTTTTCACGCCGGACAGATCAATGGAACTTCAGGTTATGAAGAAGCTGCCGCGCAGGGCCTGATAGCAGCAATCAACGCAAGCAACTTGATAAAAGGGAAAAAGCCGCTTGTTTTGAAAAGATCAGAAGCCTACATAGGTGTTCTCATTGATGACCTTGTAACAAAGGGCACGAATGAACCATACAGGATGTTTACTTCCCGTGCTGAACACAGGCTGATGCTAAGACAGGACAACTGCGACAGACGGCTGATGAAGTATGGGGTTGAAACAGGGCTTTTGAGAAAAGAAAGCTATGAAATGATGCTCGAAAAATATCGAAAGATTGATGAATGTGTTGAGAGATTAAACGCATCGTCAGTGACAATCGACAGTACGTTTATTAGCGGTCTTCCTGGTGAGTACACCGGAGGACTTGCTCCGGGTAGAATAAACTGCGGCAGGCTTCTTAAACGTCCCGGAATCGAAGCCTCAAAGGTTATCCCTTTGACTGGCCTTGTGATCGATGAAATTACAGCTTCAGTTGTCGAAATGGAGATTAAGTATGAAGGGTATATAAAAAGGGCTGAGGAAAAGATCGCTAAAATTGAAAAGATGGAGTTGTTCAGCATCCCCTCTGATTTTGACTATTCGTCTATCAATGGAATCAAAAGAGAAGCGCTTGATAAGTTGATGAAAATCCGACCTGCGACCGTTGGTCAGGCCTCAAGGATATCCGGCGTTGACCCTTCACATATTTCCGTGTTGATATATCATCTGGAAAACAACGCAAGACAAAAGGGGGATGTTCCACGTGGAACTTGTGACAATTGAAGAGTGGGCAGCAGCTGCCGGGTTTAAAGACAACGAGATAGTCAGTAAATTGAAGCAATATGCGGCAATGGTATCAGAGGCTTCCGGTATGTTTAATCTGACCGGATTTAAAACCATTGAGCAAATAGAGTCTGAGCTCGTAGTTAAAAGCCTTGTTCCTTTTGTTGGAGAGAATGTTCCACGTGGAACAAAATTTGCGGATCTCGGAACGGGGGCGGGAGTCCCCGGCATACCTTTCGCGATATGCTTTCCCGGCGTTGAGGGGGTTCTCTTTGATTCTAATGGCAAGAAGATTGATTTTATCAATAGAACGCTTGGTGAGCTAAAGGTAGATAATGTCTCCGCCAGTAAGGTGAGAATAGAGGAGGCCGGACGGGAAAAGATGCTCAGGGGAGAGTATGATCTTGTTCTGTCCAGGGCTTTTGCTGAAGTATATGTGGTACTTGAAATGGCCGCTCCCTTTCTGAAAGTCACAGGGAGGCTGTTTGTTTATTCAAAGCTCACGTTTGACGAGCTGCCTTCCGGAGTAATTAAGCATGCCGTTAGACTCGGTCTTGAACCTGCAAGTGAGAATGCGGATAATCTTTCTCGTTATGGTCTTGTTTTTGAGAAGGTTAAAAAAACAGCAGGCTTGTATCCGAGAAGGTATCCGATAATTAAAAGAGATTCGGAAGCTTTTTAGGCCGGAAAGTAGTCCGGCTCTAAACTGCTGCAGTAAGATATGCCTCTCTGTCTTTTATTCCATACTCATGAAAAATTATATCATCAATATTGGCTTTTAAATAGTCGGCGTTTCCGCAGCCATTTTCGAGATCAGAATAGTATGTTTTAATCTTTTCCTGATTCTCCCGGGATATACGTTTTAAAGGGAGCCTCTCCAGGTTTCCCTTAAGAACCTTCACTGTAAAAAAATTATTCTCGTAATAGTATTGTATAAGGTCTGAGTTTAATAATGAGACAATTGTTTCAGTATTGAGCTCTTCAATCGAAGGAATAAATCCGTTGATGTTGTTAAGAGTGTAATATCCGGAACGGTCAATGGCGAAAGTCAGTTTCTTGCCAATGAACCTGTACAGAACCTTGTTCTTCTGCTGGTACAAATGTTGTGGTGCTACCTGCTGAAGGTCTTCCGGGTTGTAGTGAAAATAATGGCCGCTGAAATTGATATGGTATTTTGATAAATCCTTGCCAATAAGTATGGGGTCCATGTGTTTCTGGGTTTTGGTGGGGCTTATGTGTCTCGTATTATCTCCGCTGACTATTCCGAGAAAAAAAACAGATCTGTTTTTAAGAGTAAGCCCTGCGTTATCGCTTATGGTTTCAATAATATTCACGCATTTTCTGGAATAGTTTATGTTAAAAATATTGTCTGGAGTTTTTTTGAATGAATCCTGAGGGACAAGCCGGGAGGCTGTCTGATGGAATGTATCTTTTGTGTCCTTGATGCAAACTATGTTTCGTGATATAATTGACTGGTTACTTTCTTTTTTTGCTATTATAGAAGCCGCTGGGGCAAAAACGCCCTTGAACCTTTCGCCCCATAGTGCTATCTCTTTAATAGATGCGTGCTTGAGAACGAACTTCCGCGATTCTCTGTGTGCTTTGATGTTTAGATATGCCTCAGGGATTAGAAAAGCAACTATGCCGTTTCCGTTTGTTATTCTGAATGCTTGTTCGAGAAAAAGTGTGAAAGTGTTTATCCCTGACTGCGAAGAAATAAATTTGTTCCTGAAACGCTTCTTTTCTTCTTTTGTGAGCATTCCTCCCCAGGGCGGGTTTCCGATAATGATGTCAGGTTTTATACCCTCTATTAAGTTATCATCCCCAAGGAAATTTGAGCAAACAATGTTGATTTTGCTTTCTTCTACCCCGGAAATTCTGGATAGATTGAACTTACAGATTTGAACAGCAACAGGGTCGGTGTCGATACCGTATATATATTTACTTATTATCGTTTCTGGATTTTCACGTTGTGAGGTTGAAAGCTGTTCATGAAGAAATATGTACGCGCTCATGAGAAATTGACCTGAGCCGCATGCCGGATCAAGAATCACAGAAGAGGGATTTTCTGTGATTCTGATCGCACTCTCAGTTAAATGAGAGACTATGTCTCCAGGCGTGAAGAATTGGCCTATCTTTTTTTTCCCGGCGCTGCACTTTAATTTCTGATAAATGTATCCCAATATATCTCCATTGGAAACTATGTCCCATCGTTTAATCAGCTCCTTTATTTCAGAAATGCTTTGGGCTGCAGGAGTGAGTGTTTCAGCTGAAACTGGGAGTGTGTTATGTGACATAAAAAAGGACATGATGTCTATAAGTGTGTTGTCTCTTTCCGGGGAATGAAGCGAATCAAGGAGTTGTTTTATTACTGATAAGCGGTTTTCAATATACTGACTGTGCCGCTTCAGGTAGTGGCGACGGGGCGTGTTCTTCATTCTGGCGTCCTTCCGATAATCTATTATTATTATCGAAAGGATTTAAGATTTGGTTTAACAGTTAATGATATAATCAGTGAAAGGTGTTTTTCTTGTCCGGGTAATAATGACGTCTTGCCCATTCAAGCTGTTTTTTTTCCTCAGATGAAAGGGACTGCATTCCGCTTCTTGCTATTTTTTCGAGAAGCTGGTCAATGATTACCTTTGCTTTAATGCGCTTGTCTATCTGTTTCTTTTTTTTCTTAAGCCGGAGTTTCTTAAGCAGCCTGGAGGCGAAGTTGATATTTTTAAATATAGGGATTCGTCCTGACCTGAAATAAAGTATGACAAGACCGGTAATAAGCCCGCCAAGATGACCGATATGGCTTATCCCTTTGCCGCCGCTCGAAGCAGTTGAGATGGTTCCGAAGAATTCAATGAGTCCAAAAACAACAAGAAGGTACTTGATCTTAACCGGGATAAGGAAGTAAAGGAGAACTTCCCTGTTGGGCCAGTTGATGCCGTATGCCAGGAGCAGGGCATAGATAGCACCGGAAGCTCCGAGAGTTACAGGAGAAGCGCCAGTCATATGGAACAGGTAGGTGTTCATACCGGCGATAAAAAGACCAGCGCCAATTCCTGAATAAAGATAATACTTAAGGAAAAAAACGCTGCCCCAGAGACGTTCCAGCTCTCCTGCGAACATCCACAAGGCGAGGAGATTAAATATTATGTGCAGCCATCCGCCATGAAGAAACATGTACGTGAAAATTTGCCAGAACCTGAAGCTGCTTGTCAGCCCGTCGTGAGATAGTCCAAAAATTGATTCGATTGTACCGGGAGCCATTAGAGATAGTATCTGTTGAAGAAGGAAAACTGATGCATTGATTATAAGCAGCCTTTTAACCATGGGGGTCACTGGTCCGCCGAACCTGATATTTAAATTCTGACCGTATGCCATTTATTGTTCTTCCGTAAGATGAGATGTAAAGAAAATTTATTATTACACAGGGATATTGCCATCGTCAAGGAATATTCAGCCGATTGGCCAGTCGCTTCTATGACAAGTTTGATCCGCGGAAAATGAGAAAGGATTTCCCCATTTGAATTTCATCCCAATCATGGAGTTGTTTAGGCCGCAGCAGTTTCTTTCCGTTGAGAAATGTTCCGTTTTCACTGACGAGATCAAAAAGAAAAAACACAGTGTTTACTCTCTTTATTTTTGAATGATACTCTGATACGTAATCATCATCAAGAGGAATGTCATTGTCTCTGGAAGAGCCCATCGTAGTTTCATCGGACTGAATAATATACTTTTGTCCGGAATCTGAATCTCTCGCAATGAGCCAGGCTTTAATATATTGACTTTCAGTTTTTATTTCGTCTGGTGTTACTGGGGTTGTTTCCGCCTGAGCGCAGGGGCTAATCTCCGGATTATTGACAATGCCGTTGTCTTTAAATGAATCCTCTCGGGACCTCTGAAAGATGAATTTATCTTTATCATTTTTAGTTTTTCTGTGACTTTTGACCGATTTAACAATCCTTAATATAATCATAAGGACAATCAGGACGAAAACAACGGCCATGGCCGGGAAAAGGAACCTCGATTCAAGAAATCGTTTTAGTGAAGCTGATCTTGAACTGATGGTAAACTCTGAAAAGTCTCGGTCCATCAATGTATTCTTTTTGAGCCTGACTTCAAGCGTGTGTTTGTTGTTTTCTGAAGTTATATCGGTTTTATACTCAAGGCGGTATTTTTTGTGTGATGGAGAGCTGATGTGCCGAAAAAATGCTGTCATCTCTTCAGGCTCGGACAAATATACGGATTTCCCTCCCGACAGGCTGGATATACGGACTGTTTCCCTGGCGCTGTGCGGCCTCCCAATAATCAGAGTGTATATTCTCACTCCCGAATTGACTGCTGATTGAATGATATCATCCGGCTTGATGCTGCTTCCCTCATCTTTCCCGTCTGTTACAAGGAAAATTGTCTTTTTGTGTCCGGCGTCCGACTGAAGAAGTTTGACGGCATCGTAGAGGGTATCAAAAAGAAGCGTCATCTTTCCCTCCGGGTGAATGGTGTTTATTCCGTCCATTATCTCGGAGTGTTTTTCTGTGAAGCCGCTGAGTATGTGTTTTTTCCCGTTAAACCGGATCAAGGCTGCGTTTACATTGCTGCCGCAACATTGAAGAAATGAGTTAACGGCTTTTTTCATTAGAGAAAAGTCAGATGAGCTTATGCTTCTGCTTGAGTCAAAAACAATGACTGACTGGACAGTAAATGTCTCATCAAGAGGGATAACTTTGAAATAGTTAACAAGATAGCCGTCTTCAAATATCTGAATATTTTCTTCCGAGAGGCCTGTGAGAGCAGAAAAGTCCGGCCCGCCCGCGGATATGTTTACAACTATAGAAGGATAGGAGTTCCTGCTGTCGACAGATTTGATTTTAACAAAGTTGCCTGCATGGACAGCGTGATGAGATAGAGCCGCAATGACAGTTATAAGAAATATTTTATTTATGGTTTTCATATGGAACCGTTCTTTATCTGATTTTATCTCAGCTAAAAATTGCCAATCATTCACAATCTTTCTCTTTATATCGGTTATGTGCCTCTGTCTTTAGAGTATTTTAGAAAACGAAGTAGGGGCTCAGTTATAAAAGATGGAAAAATGTTGGTGACAGATTTCATAAGAATGAGATTATATTGAAAACTGGACGGTGTATCAATGGTTCTCAACTTAGCAGACTCGTATATTCTTTTTGGCGGATTTCTGGCATTCCTGTTTGCCGTTTCGCAGTTCGTCAGGGAAAAACGCGGTGTGAAGAACTACATGCTGTTCATTATTTTTTCCAGTATTGCGATTATACAGCTGCAGCAGTATTTTTTAATGGCAGGAGGCAATGGAGTTGTCAGGGTTGGAGATCATCCGGTAATGCTGGCCCAGTTCGTACTTGGACCATCATTGTATATATTTTACTGTACGGTATTTAATAAAAAGTTTAGCTTTGCTAATAAAACTCTCATACATTATATTCCAGCACTTTGCGCTTTTCTACTTGTTCTCGCGATTGTACTCTCCGAAAGATCGGGATTTGTTTCATTATTCTCGGAACCTCAGATCAAAGAACAGCTTGTAAGGCTTTTCCATTCCTTTGGTATTGTTTCCGGGCTTATATATCTATCCGCAATTTTTTTTCAGCTGGACTTGCTTTCTCTGCCTTCCAGGCATAGTGTAGGAAAGACAACTATGGTCGCTGCCGCGGCAACGGCCTGGCTTCTTGCTATTATGGTGGCATTGACGGCTACCTATCTGTTTCACAACCCGCGATACGCAAGAGCGACAATGTTCCTTATCAGTTCATTTATGCTTTTCTGGTTTATTATGGGGCAGAAGTATCCTTACATTTTTCACGACCTGAAAAAGGGAAGTAAGCGTGAAAAAAAGGGCAGGGAGAACGAATCTTCTGTTAAGAATCCTGAGATGCTCAAGTTGCGAATAACACTCCTGATGGAGGAGGAGAGGATATACTGTGATGAGGATCTCAGCCTGTCCCGTCTTTCCACGATGCTTGATGTTTCTCCGCACCAGCTCTCCGCGTTTTTAAACAGTTACATGCACAGCAACTTTAATTCCTATATCAATGAGTATCGCGTAAAAGAGGCAATCAGTCAGATGAAGGATAATCCCCAGAGGTCACTTCTTGACATAGCGCTGTCCTCAGGTTTTAACTCCAAGTCAGTATTTTATGATGTTTTTACCCGCAGTACAGGCAAGTCTCCGGCGCGCTTCAGATCTAATCTACAAAACGAAATTATTCCGGAATTATAATTCCGGTCGACCCGATGTCAATAACCCGCTATTGTTATAATACAAAGTTCTAATTTATAGACCGACAAGTTTTGTTCCGCATTGAAAATATCCTCTCTGAAACAGGACATTAAAAGCTGTGACAGGCTTAGGCAGTATGACTGCTTTCTGAAAGGCGGATAACGTAAAAGTAACTAAGAGACTCTCCGGTTTATTAATGGTAAAAGGGGTAACAGAGTGAGCACTAAAGACAAAAAAAAGTACCTTGGAATAGATGCAGGATCTATCGCTGTTGCGGCTGTTCTTGTTGACGAAGAAGGCCGGATTCTCCGATGGGAATATTATTTTCACGAAGGAGACATAAGAACAAAAGTCGAAAAATTTATAGAAGAGTATAAACCCGGAGAAATCCAGGCGATTGGAATAACATCTTCTACGCCTGACATCATTGAATCAGCCAACATCTATGACAGCAGAGTATGTTTTATCCGTTCAGCGTGCCGTGACGGGAGAAAACCCGGAACATTGCTTATTGTCGGAGGGGAGAAGTTCGGCGTTGTGACCTTCGATGAAGAGGGTAATTATCTTAACTACAGATCTAACAGCTCATGCGCTGCTGGAACGGGAAGTTTCCTGGATCAGCAGGCCAGAAGGCTTAATCTGAAAACAATCCAGGAATTCAGTGAAACTGCGTTTACCAATAAGGGGGATATCCCGAAGATTGCTTCGCGTTGCGCCGTTTTTGCAAAGACGGACCTAATTCATGCACAGCAGGAAGGTTACTCCCTTGATGAAATATGTGATGGCCTTTGCTTTGGTCTGGCAAAAAATATAGTCGATACCCTTTTCGATAATTCAAATCCGGTTCTTCCGCTTATAATGACCGGTGGTGTTTCAAAAAACCCTGCCGTTACACAACACCTTGAAAAACTTATTGGAGTTGAGCTTGAAGTTGAAGAGATGTCACATCTATACGGAGCTCTCGGTGCGGTTCTTTGCATGCTGGGAGACAGTTCTTCGAAACAACTTGCCGAAAATGTTTTTCCGCGAGAGCTTTTAAGAAAGGAAAGTAAAGAGAAAAAGTATTACTATAAACCTTTAAAGTTAGAGCTCTCCAACTATCCGGAATTTTCAAGCTTTGAGAAATATAACTTTAATTCAATAAAAAACCCAGGTTCTACACCCGTAGAGGTTGATATTTACATGGCTCTTCAAGCGGGTCAGTCGGAAGAAGTTTTTCTTGGCATTGACATAGGTTCAACGAGCACAAAAGCAGTTATTACGAATACAAATAGTGAGGTAATTGCAGGGCTATACACTCGAACATCAGGGAGACCGGTTGCGGCCGTTCAGACAATATTTGAAGCGGTAGCCGATATCGAAGAAAAGAAAGGAATTAAATTTGTAACTTGCGGAGCAGGTACAACCGGATCCGGCAGAAAGCTCATTGGCAGAATAATAGGAGCAGACCTGGAATTAGATGAGATTACGGCCCATGCGCGGGCTGCAGCACAGCTTGATCCCGAGGTCGATACTATCATTGAGATTGGCGGACAGGATGCGAAGTTTACTACACTTAAAAATGGTATGGTGACCTTCTCAATAATGAACAATGTTTGCGCTGCTGGAACCGGAAGCTTCATTGAAGAACAGGCGAGGAAGCTGGGTTGCCCGCTTTCGGAGTATTCTAAAAGGGCTGAGGGGCGAGAGGCTCCGCTGTCGAGTGACAGGTGCACAGTCTTTATGGAAAGAGACCTGAACTCCTTTCTGACAGAAGGTTTTGATGTTGATGAGATACTTGCCTCTGTGCTCCACTCCGTCAGAGATAATTATCTGACAAAGGTTGCGGTTGAAAAAAATATCGGGAAGAAGATTTTCTTTCAGGGAGCTACAGCCAGAAACAGGGCGCTTGTAGCCGCTTTTGAGCAGCGTCTTAAGAAACCAATAATGGTATCTCCTTACTGCCATTTGACGGGAGCTCTTGGGGTCGCGCTATGCCTTCAGGAAATGAGGTTAGAGACAACAGCCTTTAGAGGTATCGGAATCTATAGCGAAACAATACCTGTAAAAACAGAGATCTGTGACTTGTGTACAAATCATTGTAAAATTAAAATTGCTGAAGTTGGGAGCCAGACTGTAGCATTCGGTTTTCTATGTGGTCGTGACTACGATACCAGGAAGTTTATAAATACCAACACAAGCGGTTTTGATCTTTTCAAGGAAAGAAGCAGAGTTAGTACTGTAAGTCCTCTTTCTGATGGTAAACAGCAGGTAGTAGTTGGTCTTCCGGCAGCGCTGCATCTTTTTGAAGATATTCCAATGTGGAAGTTTTTTTTCAAAGAACTCGGAATCAAAACTCTGACCAGTGAAGGACTCAGAGATGCAGTAAAAACGGGAAAGAGATTAAGCGGAGCGGAGTTTTGTGCCCCCGTTTCTGAAATGCACGGTCATGTCAGGTATCTGTCGGAAAGGGCAGATTATATTTTTATTCCAACATATCTTGAGAGAAGAGACAGGAGGGCTAGCAGGAAAAACAGAAGACAATACTGCTATTATACACAGTTTATCTCGTCTCTTGTTGAAGAGGCTGGTTGCATGGGGGGAGCGAAAATTATCAGCCCGCTTCTATATTCACTTAATCCCGGATTTTTTATGTTAAAGGAACTGTATGACGCAGTGAATCAGATTACCGGGGGAAAGGTGAGTTTTCGCCAGATATTCAAAGCATTAAAAGCAGCAGAGAAGTTTTCAGAAAAAGTAAAGAAAAGCCTTATCGACATTTATGATAAGAACAGAGATAGAGAAGGGTTGAATGTTATTCTACTTGGAAGGCCATACACAATTCTTTCGAAGGGTATGAATAAGGGCATTCCTGACATTTTCGCAAGACTTGGTGTCAGGGTCTTCTATATGGACATGGTGGAAAGCAGGGCAAAGAGCATTGCTGATGTAAAAGGTCTCCTTTCAGCATTTCACTGGAACTATGCTGCGAAGATCATAGAATATGCTTCATACGCCTCCCGGACAGAAGGTGTTTATCCCGTATTAATTACATCCTTTAAGTGCACACCTGATGCTTACGCTGTTGATTATTTCAAAAAAATAATGGATGAAGCGGGCAAGCCTTACCTTGTTCTACAGATTGATGAACACGATTCAAACGTCGGATATGAGACGAGAATTGAAGCTGGAATCAGGTCTTTCAGGAATCATTTGTATGAAAAAGAACAAAAGAAAACGAGCTTTGCAAAATCTGGAGTAGTTCCAGTTGTCAAGAGAGGAAGAAAAGCCCTGGCGGGGAAAACTCTGCTGCTGGCAAATTGGGATGATATTCTCGGAAGATTTATGACTGCGAATCTGCAAAGGGAGGGGGTCGATGCCAGGCTTCTCGAAGAGGACGAGGCAATGATACACCGCAGTCTGAGCACAAACAGCGGACAGTGTATTCCCCTTAATATTATTGTGCATGAGTGTGTTGAATACGTTAGAAAGTACAGTCTTGACCCGGAAAAAACTGTTCTCTGGAATATTGAATCAAGAATTTCATGTAACCTGGGAATGTTTCCTTATTACGCAAAGACACTGCTTGAAGATTATGGTGATGGTAATGAGAAAATTGACGTATACGCGGGCGCTATTAGTTTCTATGAAATGCCGGTAAGGGCTTCTATCAACATGTATCTCGCTTTTATGTTTAGCGGCTATCTCAGGCTCATGGGCTGCCGTATCAGGCCTTATGAGGCTGTCACTGGAACAACTGACGGTGTAATTGAAGCGTCTGCTTCGAAGCTGGAGGAAGCTTTCAAAAAAGGCAGTGACTTTACTGCGGTGCTGGAGAACATAATAAAAGATTTCGAAACAATAAAAATTATCCCCGGAAAGAGACCGAGGGTCGCAATTTTTGGAGATTTCTATGTTAGAGACAACAGGGTGATGAACCAGGATATTATCAGGGTTATAGAAAATAACGGCGGCGAGGTCATTACAACGCCGTATAGCGAGCTTATTAAGATCATAGCCGCGCCATACCTTAAGAAATGGGTTAAGGAAGGAAACTATCTTGAGGTTGTTACATCGAAAGTGCTTTTAAAGGCGATCAGCCTGTTTGAAAACCGTTATTACAAGTATTTCTATCGTATCCTTAAGGAACCCGCGCAGGAATTTTCAATGAATCCTGTTGATGTGCTGAAAAAGTTTAACGTTAGAATCGAGCAAAGCGGTGAATCTGTTGAGAACATCCTTAAGCTATATTCTCTGGCTTCACACAATAAAGATATCAGCCTATTTGTACAGTTAAACCCGGCGTTCTGCTGCCCATCGCTTGTAACCGAGGCAATGGCCGGGGAGATTGAAAGGGTAACAGGGATTCCAATCGTAACTATCGAATATGACGGGACTTCCGGTTTGAAAAATGAGGATATTATTCCATACCTTATTTTCAGAAAGGAAAAAAATATTGCTGAGGAGAGAATCAGGGGGATTGATAAATATGAAGTTTGTGCTGTTGGAAAAGAAGCTAATCTGCCTGATTGATGAAATTGCGGTATGAGCTTATCTTGCTTTGGATGTAATCTCCGGTAAATTGGTTCTGCCATAGTTTTTTTTTCTGAAGGAGTCTGTTATACAGCCGTATCTGTTTTTGAGACATCGATACAAGCTCAGAGCGGTTAAGGACGGTTTTTTGGAGTCTGGTAACATACAATTTTCCGGAGATTATGCTTGTGAAGTGAAGCCCGTCCGGAGAAAAAAAGACATCTTCTCCTTCAAGTCCAGTATTAAGGGCTCTGCCGGAAGGATGATAATAAAGCCTGATTATCTGATTGTCCAGAATTGATACAATGCCCGGGTAGGGGGAGTAAGTTATCCCGGTATTGAAAGAACTTCCAATAAGGCTTCTCCGGGTTCCCGTGTGAGCGTCAATTAGTTCCGCTGAAAGATGTCCCGGGGATCCTGTCCTTGTTATTATTACGCGGTTGTCAAGCCAGTGGGTTTCTGCGGATGAACCGATAATTCCTGTGATGTTGCGTAATGACCCATCCTTGGCTATGAGGGCCTTGTAATAACCGCCGCTTCCTGACATCAGCAAGCGATTGCGTCTGTTTGGCGAGATTAGACAGAGAATGTTGGATTCTGAGTTTCGAAGGAATTCCTTTTCTTTCTCTGATATTGCAATCCCTTCCTTCCTGGTTGATTCCGGGCTGTGTAGCGACAAGCCTGTTGCGGCAGCAGTAATATAGTTTTCTGTGGCGGTTAAAACAGAGAAGTCCAGAAAAGGATATGATGATTTATATTTGATCAATGATGAATCTGAAAGTCCGAGGCTGTAAAAATGCGACAATGGGACACCACTTCTTCCAGTTGTGACAGATTTTATAAATAGATATCGCCTGTTGCCGGATAATAATGCGCATGTTGTAGTTCCCGAAAAGCGGTATAATTCAACTGAGCGTTTCTCTTTTCTGCTGTACATGTTTACTATAGAGACCGGGCCTTTCTCCGAAATGAAAGCTATTTTATCTCCATCAACCCATTGTGAAAACACAGCCGACGGAGAAACCAGAGCAGATCCGCATTTTCTGTAAGAAAGAAGCCGGTTTGCTTGCAGATCGTTAAACATGCTGCAATCTTTGATATAGATTGAGTCAAGGTCTATATACCTGGAGTGCAATGTTGTAGGTATTAAGCTAAAGAAGAAGAAAAGGGCGGCGTAAAAAGCCGCCCGTATTGGACTGAATATTTTCATGGCCGAATATAACAATGTCTGGATTTTATTGTTTATCTACAGTTGCTTCCGTGGAGCTTTCTGCTTCATTAAGAATCTCTTCATCTTTCTTTTCCGGCGGAATCAGAAACTTCTGCCCGGGGAAAATGAGATCGGGATCCTTTATCTGGTTTTTGTTGGCTATGTAAATAAGTGGCCAGAGCGCAGGATTTTTGTAATGTCTGCCCGCGATCTTCCAGAGGCAGTCCCTGTTTTTAGGGTTGTATTGAACAACATAATATACCGGTTCTATTTCAGGTTCTCTGGGTGACTCGGCTTCAGCAGCTTTTTTTGCCTCTTCGGCTTCTCTCTGGCGTGCGGCAGCGTACTCAGAAATACTGCTTTCAAGCCTGCTTATTTCAGCATCGGCTTTGTCCATGCTGCCGGACGCGTTAGTGAAATTGTTATCAGCTATGCTTGAACGGCTTGCGGCAAGGTGGCTGTTAATTGAATTTATTTCGTCAATAAACTGTCCGTCGGGCGCTTCAGCGCTGACCGATGCGATTTTGCTTTCGAGGGATTTCAGCCTTTCTTCTGCTGAACCTTTCTGCATTGAAAGTGCTGACTGATCAATAAGCTTTTCAGCTGATTCCGTTTCTACTGCGGCTTTTTCTGGATCGGAGGCTTCAATGTGGCTTTTTGCGGTATTCAAATGGTCCGCTGCCTTTTCCAGAAGATCAGAGGCATGTTTCGACTCAGGTCTTGCTTTTTGCTCTTCCAGACGAACCGAAGCGGAATTCATACGCTTTTGCTGTGTTTCCAGGCGTGCGATAAGGTCCGCCTGTTGAACGGTTTTTTCAGCGTTGACGATTGACACCAGTGCTTTTTTCAGGTCGCCTGAAGTGATTTGGGAATCAGCGTCTTTAAGAAGCTCTGCGGTCTTTGAAACAAGGTTTGTGTATTCAGGATTGTCTACTTTTTGTTGAGATAGTGTTTTGACATCGGTTTCAATTTTGCGCAGTTTCTCAATAAGTTCAGGGATTCGTGTCCTCGATTTATCCGCGGCAGATTCAGCCGCGGAAATGGCCGCTAAGGACGAGAGGTGAGATTCCCAGAAGTTTTTCTCATTGTTTTGTTTTTCAGCTGAGGAATAAAGTGATTTAGCGTTGTTATATTGCTCAGCTGCGTATGAATCAGAGTTAAGATTTTCAGCTTTAGTTAATGCTGATTTCGCTAATTCCAAAGAGTCAGTGGAAAGTAGTGGAAGGGAATCATCTATTGCTTTTTGAGCGAGATCTGATGCCTTTTCAGCATTTGATTTTGCTTCGTCCGTTTTCTCTTCGCTGATATCTTTCTGAGCCTGAATAAGAAGCGCAACAGATTTGCTGTAGCTCTCATCAGCATATTTTTTTGCTGAGACTTCATCTGCTCTGGTTATCAGGCTGTGGGCTCTGGACATCTCATTGATTGGGACGTCGAGTTCACATCCGGCCAAAAAAAGAATTGTTGAGAAGAAAAGAATGTTGAATATCTTGTTTCTGTACATTGCCGGCTCCTTGGTATGGTCTTGTTTTGAAAAACTGCAAATTAAACAGAAAGAAGCACGCAGCTTTCCCATTGAGAATTTTCAAAAATGAATTATCTTGAGACATTGTTACCAGTATAATTTTGTCCTGTCAATAAATGTAACGGCAATATACAGGATTGTAAAGTATTTTTGATATAAGGGAATCCGGAAAAGGATTCCCTGGGATGAAATCAAGAGTGAGAGTTCACAATTTTTGTATTGAATAGAGCTGATTTCATGTCTATTTCTTTAACAAGAAGGGAAACCCTGTTCTCCTGGTTCAAAGCCTGCCAGTAATAATCTAAATTCTCAGCGAGGCTGTCCTTTACGGGCACAGGAACCGGTTCTCCCATGAAGGATGGAAGAGGATTTCCATCTCCAGCATAAGTTGTGATCATTCGGCCTGTTCCAGGGGCAAAGTTTTTGAAGTGGTAGAAATAAACGGCTGGATAATCTGGATTGTTGTTTAGTGTTTTATTGATAGATAAAATACAGCTGAAATCCTCTTTTGTTATAGCGGATATTCGCGGAGTGTAATTCGGGTTGTCCGGCTCGAACTCCCTGCTTTTGATTGCTTCCTCAAATGTATTGCCTTTTTTGATGTATTCATAAATAGTGTCGGTTTGATCTCCGTTGGTCATAATGTGGTTTTTTTCAACGTTTCTTGCCGGATTATATATAATTAAAGAAGGGTCTTCGAGCTTTGATTCGTCAAATGCTTTTGTCCTGACTGAGCCGTCTTCGTTTAACGCAAAAACCCTGTTTCTGCTGTTTGCGCTTCTTCCCATTATCCAGTATATTTGAAAGAACTTATCCGCATCAGAATTGATACCGCAGATAATGCCTCGTCCGGGATATGGATTTTTCTGTAAAGAAAGGTAGTTGTTCTCCAGTGATGTTGGCATGCTGTTTAACTCCAATAAGATTTGTCATAATTGACTGTATATCATAAAGGGGTTGTGGTGCTATAAGTAAAGTTATTTTCTTTGAATGGATAAATGGGTAAATTGGATAACCTTCCCGTGTCAAAGGGGGAGACAGGAAAATCCACCACGGGGTTCTCCTGTCTCTTTAAATGATGGACTTTGCGGCTACAAGAAGTATGTATCAATGCTTTGCTGAATTGACTCGTCTCTAATACTCAATAAGGGATACCGAGTCAATGAAGTGGGCTGTTTCACGCGAGCCTAAACCCGGGTTGTAGCAGGCTCTGACAGCAGCCTTGACTGCTATGCAATCATCCGGCACTTCATTAATGTCAAACGAAAGCTCCGTCCAGACGGCCTCTTCAGAAACACCCGTTGATTTCATTGTTCTGTATGCTGTGGATGCAGGAGTGGTGCATTCAATATCAGCATAAAAATAGAGTTTGAGGCTGAAGAGTACCCTCTGGGTGTTGTCAGATACGGAGTCAAATGGGAGAAAAAATGAGGCTGACAGCCGTATGCAGCTTTTATCCCCTGTGAGAGGACAGGGGCCGGAAACAAGTTCTCTTCCTGAAATCGACTGGGTCAGACTATCGAAGGAAAATGCAAGATCACCATCAAAGGCATTTTCAGAAGATATAACATATCCTCCGCTGCTGTTCATTTGCCATGCTATTGGGAGTGATTCATCAGATAACTGCTCAAACGAGAAGTTATCAATCAGGTTTTCCGGACTGGAAATATTAAAGCGGTATTCGGTAGTCGAATTGCCGTCTTCAGATGTAATAATGATTGTTACAAATGAAACGACTTTGTTAATTTGAATATGATTTTCTGAACATGGTTTTTCCTCGCCATCAACGGAAAGTACCGCTGAGGATTTTTCATCTTCTTTGTCAAACTCGAGAAAGAAAACCGGATCGCTATTGATCAGAAGAATTGTGTATTCGTGTGTTTCCGGTAAAAAGGACGGAGAAAGAATACCTGATGAAGAAATGGCTTTTAATGTAGAAATCGGGGATTGTTCTGGAGTAATTACATCTCCTCCGGTATCATGGCTGTCATTTACATCTGGTTCGCTATTTTCACTTCCGCTTTGAGTCCCGGGCAAAGGCGTGCTGTTTTCGGTATTCGTAGAAACCTGGCTTGTATCGGGTATTTGATCTGAGCATGAGACGAGTAATAAGAAAAGGGCTAAAACCGCATAAAGGCGGGTTGATGATTTTATCATTTTTTACCTCCTGTTATGTAAGTGTAACGTATTTGTAGATTACATAATGAAAAAAAAGGTTAAGAAAAAAAGGAACATACTAGTTGACGACTGAAGGGGCATAAGAAAAGTGGTTATTAGATCTCATTCCGGGTGCTCAATAACAAATAAATGATGAATGACACTAACGGGCCAGTTGGATAGCCTCGCAGTCACAATAATGAGTTAATTAAGCACTGGAAGATGCCGATATTTTAGTAGTGCTGTTTCCTTTCCTTTATAACGGTTGGTGATGTATTTCGCGTGTCAATAATTGAGTTGACATAGCGTTGTTTTCATGGGAAGTTTATGCGAGAGGGGACCTTAATGGAAGAAAAACTGATGCTCACTCATAGAAAGAAATTCGGATACGATATAATTGATATAGTAGGTGAAATATCCTTTGAAGATTCGAAGCGTATTGAAGAGTTTATCTCCACTGAGCTTGCTGCCGATAAAGTCCAGGTTATATTAAACTTTGCAAAAGTTCCATTTATTAACAGCTCAGCGCTATCCCTCCTTGTAAAAATCATGCAGGATCTTTCGTCTAAGGGCGTCCAGCTGTACATGATGAACACTAATGAATCTATTAGAGGCCTGCTCGATATCACGGGAGTTAAGAAGTATTTCAAAATAATCAAGGACGAGAACACTCTAATAGAAAAAATCAGCTCAAAAACCCTTGATGGAGTTCTTGAGTTG
Source organism: Spirochaetota bacterium (assembly GCA_963663865.1). Classification (GTDB taxonomy): domain Bacteria; phylum Spirochaetota; class UBA4802; order UBA4802; family UBA5550. Next base: position 316,685 of record OY760686.1, on the reverse strand, counting down.
GATGAATGAATTAATATTATTGACAAAAAAACAACCCCGTCGCATTTATTTCTTTTGAGAACGTGAGTCTATTTCCGCTCTAATGGGGCGTTAAGGCTTTCGAGAACCCTCTCGTAATTTGAAGCGATTATTCCAGACTATTAGCTATAAAGGAGTCATTTTTCATGAAAAGAACATTTCAACCAAGCAGGCTGAAAAGAAACAGAACACATGGTTTTTTAAGCAGGATGAGCACTGCTGAAGGACGTAAGGTGCTAAAAAGAAGAAGACTGAAGGGAAGAAAGAAACTGACTGTTTCTGACGAGAAAAGACTGCCGAAATAAGCAGCAGGCCGGGTGAAAAGGCTTTATTCATTAAAAGGCAGAAGAGGATTTCAGGAACTATTTAAAAGCGGTTACAGGTTCAGAACAAAGGGAATGCTTTTCTATATTCTTTCTGTTCAGGAGAGCGATGTCCCGAAAATCGGCTTTTCGTTTGAAAGAAGGTTTGGTAAGGCTTTTGAGAGAAATCACACGAAAAGAATGGCAAGGTCTATTGTTAGGGGGATGATCTCCGGAATGAAGAAGGATTGCCATGTTCTGATTCGCTTTTATGAGGTCAGCAAGGGAATGAGTTATCAGGAGATTGAGCGTCTAATAAGGTTTGCCCTTAAAAAAAACGGAGTTTTTGACGAGTGTCCTATACAAGAAAAGCAATGAGTTTTTTAGGGCGGCTTCCGGCAAATATTCTTGTGGTGATTATTGCTCTATATAAGGTTTTTATTTCGGTGCTTCTTCCTGCGTCGTGTAGATTTTATCCGACCTGTTCTGCTTATGCCGCGGAATCTTTAAAAAGATTCGGACTTCTTCGAGGGCTTTGGCTTTCTGTGATGAGGATTTTGCGGTGTAATCGTTTTTTTGAAGGCGGATATGATCCAGTACCGGAAAAATTTTCATACCGCTTTCAGTATAACAAGAAGTAAACCCTCTCTTCATAGTCATTTCCATGCCTTTTCGCTTGAATCAAGGTCTTTAATACCCTATTATTAATTATTCACCGGGAGAAGGTAATGGAAAAAAGAACTTTATTGGCGGTTGTTTTAACTGCCGCTGTGTGGATTGCATGGTTTTATATATTCAATCCTGCAGATGATACAAAACAAAGCCAGCCGCCAGCAAAAATAGCTGAACAGACAAGCAACAGCAACCCTGAACAGGTGAAGGCCTCTGATGCCCCCTCCCGGACACAGGAAGTTCTTGTAAAAGCGCTTACAGCGGCTTCAGGAGTAAAGGAGTCAGTTGTCAGCCTTCAAAGCTCCCAGTTTGAAATGGAAATCTCAACACTTGGCGCTTCAGTCAAGAAAATGAGACTAAAGGACAGGGATATAAAGGCAACAGCGGGCGAGAATCCTTTTGCTGCTAAAGGCAGTCTTGATTTCGCTGTGCATTTCAGCAAGGGAGAATTTCTCGGTACAGGATCGCTTGATTCAATAAATTGGCGGCATTTTCAACGCAATGACGGAGCGCAGGAATACACAGCGTCAGTCTCCCTTAACGGAGGCACGATAAATGTAACAAAGCGCTATACTGTACCCGAAAAGGGAGATGCTTTCAATGTTTATTACAGCTTTAAAAACACTGGACGAACAGAGGTTTTTTTCCCCGATTCCAGCATAATTTTCTCACCTACAGATCTTACCGGCCCGGAGCTTGATTATTCCAACAACTACAATATGCCGGCTGGTATCTTTTCAATCGCCGGTGATTTTACTCTTGAACACAAGGGCAGCGGATTCTTCTCAAAAGCGGGAGACCTGAAATCAGAGGATGGTTCAACTGACTGGGTGGGAGTAACAAGCCGTTATCTTCTTGCCATCATGAAGCCGGTTAATTTTACCGGAACCGGTATAGTCTTTGACAACCGTACAAACAAGGGCTTTCGTACAGGGATGAAGGTTGCTCTGAACAGCCTTAAACCCGGAGAGGAGGCAGTCCGAGAGTTTAGAGTTTACGTTGGAGAAAAGGAAAAGTCGAGACTTGAGGCTGTTGACCCCGGGCTGAAAGATGCAGCCGATGTGAGCAAGTGGATTGAGCCGATTCGCTATTTTGTAATGTGGTGTCTTCTTAATATAAACAAACTCTTTGGAAATATGGGATGGGCGCTTGTTGTCTTTTCCATACTGACAAAAATTGTCTTCATGCCGCTGACAAAAAAATCAACTGACTCAATGAAAAAAATGCAGAAGCTTACTCCAAAAATCAACGAGCTTAAAGCTAAGTATAAGGATAAGCCTGATGTTATGCAGAAGAAAATGATGGAGCTGTATAAGGAAAACAAGGTCAATCCAATGGGCGGATGTCTTCCTATACTGCTCCAGATGCCTTTCTTCTTTGCGCTTTACAGCGCCCTGATCAACAGTATGGATCTATGGAATGCTCCTTTTATTCTGTGGATTAATGACCTTTCCATGCCTGATACTGTCGCTACACTTTCAGGGTTCAATGTCAATATTCTCCCCATTGTTATGACGATAACGACATTTATTCAACAGAAAATCAGCATGGTTGATACCGGACAGGGCGGGCAGCAGAAGTTTATGATGATGGCGATGCCGCTTGTGTTTATCTTCATTTTCTGGTCAATGCCTTCAGGGCTTGTGTTGTATTGGACACTGCAGAACGTATTCCAGATAGCGCATCAGCTGATTGTCAATAAATTCGGAAAATCGAACAGTTGAGTTTCATACTACATACGGAGGAAGCCGGATGAAAGTGATTGAAGTCGAAGGGAAATCGGTTGATGAAGCAACAAAAAAGGCTATGGAAAACTTTGGTGTCAAAGATCCTTCCGCGATCAGAGTTGAGGTTCTCGAACAGGGGAAAAGCGGGCTTTTCGGATTTGGAGTCTCAAAGCAGGCAAAGATAAGAGCTTTTCTAAGCCAGGACACAGCCGAGATTGCTTCTGTAACAAAGGAAGTAATATCAGAGATTCTCAGCAGAATGGGACTAAATACCACTATCAAGGAGACCAGAGAGATTGAGTCAAAAGTCTATGTTGAGCTCGAAAGCAGTGAAAGTTCTGGAATCGTAATAGGACGGAAGGGGAAAACCCTTGAAGCTCTACAGTTTATGGTCAATCTCATAGTTGGGAACCGTACAGGTACTGAAAAAAAGATTATTCTCGATATTGAAGATTACAGAGATAAACGGGAAAAGGCTCTGAGAAAACTCTCTAAAGAAATCGCGTTGAAGGTTGTTAGAACGGGAAAGCCATGGACACTTGAGCCCATGAATCCTTTTGAGAGACGTTTGATACACCTGGCCCTCCAAAACGACAGCCGTGTAATGACTAAAAGTGAAGGCCAGGGAATATACCGTAAAATAAAAGTTATGCCGAAAGACTCACAGCTTTAATATGATAGACGATATAATATGTGCTCCGGCTACAGCCCCGGTGAGGTCACCGCTTGCTATTATAAGAGTAAGCGGCCCGGGCTGTATCCGGCTGGCTGCATCCTTTTTTTCCCGCCCGGGCGACATTGCCGATAGAAAAGCCGTGTACGGTTCCATTCTTGATGAAGGTAAAACCGTCGATGATGTGATTTTCCTGCCGTATTTTTCTCCTGCGAGCTTTACCGGGGAGGATATGGTTGAAATCTTCTGTCACGGCAATCCGCTTATTACATCAAAAATTATCTTACTGCTTTTATCACGGGGCGCAAGAGCAGCTCTTCCTGGGGAGTTCAGCAGAAGGGCCTTTATAAACGGTAAAATTGACCTGACAGGGGCTGAGGCAATTAATGGTGTGATCAACGCTAATAGCGATTGGGAAATTGCTTCTGCAATTGTGCAAATGCACGGCTCTATGAAGCAGCGTGTTGAATCGATTAAAGAGATGCTGACCGAGCTCAAGGCAGACATTGAATCCGCTATTGATTTTTATGAAGAGGATATAGAGTTCATAAGCAGAGACAATGCGGAAAAAAAAGCTGATGAGATTATATTTCAGCTAACCGAATTTTTAAAAAGATGCCTGCTTGGCGCGAAGATATCCCAGGGGGTTGATGTTACAATCGCCGGGAGGCCTAATGTTGGCAAGTCGAGCCTTCTGAACGCTATTCTAAACCGTGAGAGAGCCATTGTTTCCAATATTCCAGGGACAACCAGGGATATAATAAGCGAATCGGTTCATATTGGCGGAGTACCTGTAAATATCTCTGATACTGCCGGAATAGATGATCCGCGGGACGAGATCGAAAGACAGGGCATTGAGCTAAGCAGAAAGAGTATTGAGCGGGCATCCGTTATTCTCGTTGTCATTGATGGAGCTGAAGGGCTGACATCAGCAGACAGAAAGATCATTTGCGAACTTGGCGGAAGAGAGAAGATTTACATAATAAATAAATGCGACATTGCTGATCATGATATCGTTTCTGGGATAGAAAAAGAACTCGGAACAGCTGCCGTTAAGGTTTCAGCACGCAAAGGGGAAGGTCTTGGCGAACTTGAAAGAGCCATGAAGGAGGTTCTTTCGAAGGGAATCGACGTGAATGATAATTTTTTTATCGCCGATGCCCGAATGCGAAGTCTTGCCGGTGAAGCGATATCCTCAGTAAAAAGAGCGGCTGACCTGGCCAGAACCGGTGAATCGGCAGAGATCATTGCCTTTGAACTTCAGACGGCGATAGATCAGCTTTCGGATATTACCGGCGAAATAACCCCGGACGATGTCTTGGGCTCAATATTCAGCCGTTTCTGCATAGGGAAATAGCTCATTTCTTGAGGTACTTCTTTATGTCCTCGAAGTTTTCCGCTGTATGGGCTATGAGAGGTTCTGGAATATAATAGCCGTTTTCCGCAATTTTTTTGTAATCCGGTTCTTCGCCATTAAGATGATTAAGCTTTACCCCTGCTTTCAGCAGTACCGGGATGGCTCCGGCCCAATCCCACAGGTAAGACTGTCCTATGAAAGCAAGGGATCTGTTGCGGGCATTATCCGCAGTCAAACATGCGTGCATTGCAGTAGAACCAAGATTTCTTATCTTCCCGGGAAATTCCGGGAGAATCATGTTGCTAATCTCTGAAGCACAGAAAAAGCTTGTTTCGGTATTTACCCGGGTGCCATATACGGCTTCCAGCTCCTTGCCGTTGAGATAGGCTCTGTCATTGTCGTTGTAAAAAAGGAATCCGCTGCCGGGGGAATAGACAAATCCGTAGAGAGGGTTATATCCTTCAAAAACACCTATTGAAATACACCACATTGGCAGGTACATGCTAAAAACGGAGGTTCCGTCAATTGGATCAATTATAACAGTTAGAGTGTCAGGGTTGATACGGTTGACTGATGTGTCAAAGTTTTCTTCATGTACAAAGTTCACATCCGGATAATTTGAGGATATTCTCTCTACTATGAGCTCCTGGACCTTGAAGTCGGCTTCTGTTACGATGGTAGAGTCCGCTTTCTCCTCAATATTAAAACCCTTCTTCTGATAGCTGTGCGCCAGCTCTCCTGCTGATTCAATAATCGAAAGAAAAAAATCAAAATCATGTTTGCCGAAAATACCTGACATAATATACCAGCCCAGTTTTTTTACCATTATCATATAATGAAGAACTCTAATCAATAACTTATGGTGATTTTATGTAATAATTACGAAAAGTTAAATTCTTCGTAAAAAATAATACTGAATTAATTATCAGGTTTTTACGTTATTTATTAACAGCAGTTCAGGAGTAAGCATATCTTTATATCTTGACAGCAGTAACGGTACGGATTCTAGTATTGACAAGAGATTAGACGGATTCAGGTTTAAGATGAATGAGAACCAGAAATTAAAGGAGATAATCAGGCTTGGCTCCGAACTGCACACGGTTCAGGACGTTGATATCCTTCTTGAAAGGATTCTGCTGGAGGCAAGAAAGTTCGCGTCAGCAGATGCCGGGACTATTTACAGCAGGGATGGCGATCAGCTTGTATTCTCCAATACACAGAACGAGACGCAGCAGAAAAAGCTTGCTCCCGGCAAAAAGCTCATATACTCGTTGTTTACGATACCCATAAACAAGGGTTCCATAGCAGGGTATGTCGCTGTCACAGGAAAACCGCTCAACATCCCCGATGTGTATTCGATCAGCAGTGAAGCACCTTACCGCTTTGATCCGACTTATGATGTAAAATCAGGATACCGGACCTCTTCGATGCTGACTGTTCCGTTAAAAAATGTAAACGGTGAGATACTCGGTGTAATTCAGATAATAAACGCAAAAAACCAAAAGGGCAAAATAAAGACATTCAGCGCGGTAGACGAGATGTACATTTCGCATTTTGCCGGTAGCGCAAGCATGGTTCTTCAGCGTGCGATACTTACCAGAACGCTGCTCCTGAGAATGATTCTCATGGCTGAGCTGAGAGACCCCCGGGAGACAGGAGCGCATGTTAACAGGGTTGCTTCATATTCGGTTGTTCTGTACGAAAAGTGGGCGCAGAAGGCCGGCCTGCCGGAAAAGGAAGTAATGCTTTCAAGGGATGTTCTCAGAATGGCATCGATGCTGCATGACGCGGGCAAAGTTGCTATTTCAGACACCATTTTGAAAAAGAAGGCCCGCTTTACCGATGAAGAGTATGAAATAATGAAGGCCCATACCTACCTTGGAGCCAGGCTTTTCAGAGACAGACAGTCCATCCTTGACGATGTGGCCGCAGAGGTTGCCCTGACTCATCATGAAAATTGGGATGGAACCGGATATCCAGGGAAAATAGACCCCATGACAGGGGAGACTCTTGAAGCAGGTGAGGACGAAAAGCCCCTTCCGCTTAAGGGAGAAGAGATTCCTCTGTTTGGAAGGATTGTCGCGCTCGCGGACGTTTTTGACGCTCTGTCGTCTAAAAGGGTTTATAAGGAAGCATGGAACGAGGATGATGTTCTTCAGGAGATCAGACTGCTAAAGGGGAAGAAGTTTGACCCGGCTCTTGTGGAAATATTTTTTGAAAGCCTTGAAGAAATCAGGGCGATACAGTCCAGATATCCGGATGAAGAATAGAAAGGTCGGAACGCAATGATTAAGACAGTTTCTGTCAACCTGAAACCTGACGACGAAATATCTGTAATTATAATAAATGACCTGATCCGAGCGGCTGAAGAGAGAGGCATCTCTATTCAGCTTCCGGACTATGATATTGTCCGTTCAGGAAAGCTGAAAAAGCATATTGTCTGCTCGGGTGAATTTGTGCAGGGAGCCGATCTGGTTTTTTCAATAGGGGGGGATGGGACTTTTTTGCGTACAGCGCGGATGTTTGTCGAAAACGAAAAGCCCATTCTCGGAGTTAACAGAGGAAGGCTGGGATTTCTAACTGAATTCAGCCCTGAAGAGTTTAAAAAATATCTGCCTGATCTCCTTTCCGGCTGTTTCAATATTGTACGAAGATCCGTGCTTGAGGCAATTCTCTACAGAAAGGGGAAACAGTTAAGCAGGCAGTACTTTGTCAATGACGGTGTTCTTTCAAAGGGTTCATTTTCTAGGGCAATCAAACTTGAACTGGAGCTTAACGGCAACTTTCTGAATTCGTACTATGGCGATGGGCTTATAATTTCAACAGCTACCGGCTCGACTGCATATTCGCTGTCGGCAGGCGGACCTATTATTTCACCTGACGCGACTGATGTTTTCTTGATGAACCCTGTCTGCCCGCATTCTCTTGGAACAAGGCCGATGGTTCTTCCTTCATCGTCAAATCTGCTGGCCAGGATAGTATCTGAGGCCAACAATTTATTATTGACAATTGACGGTCAGGTTGCTATCGATATTGACAGCAGAGACGAGGTAGTCTTCCGGCTGACCGATAAAAGCGTCAGCCTTGTATCACATCCCGAAAAAAGCTTCTACACAATACTCCGAGAAAAACTCAACTGGGGACGATAGTTATATGCTTCTTGAACTCAGGATTAAGAACTTTGTTATAATCGAAGACCTGTCAATGGAATTCAGCGATGGAATGAATGTCCTTACCGGTGAGACCGGCGCGGGAAAATCCATTCTGATAGACGCTATTTCGGGAATTCTTGGCGAAAAGATGACTACGGATATGATTCGCACGGGTTTCGAAAAGGCAACTCTCGAGGGGGTTTTCGATGTATCCGGGTTGCCCGAAGTTGCCGGCCTACTCAATGACGCAGGAATAGAATATGATGACACGCTGATTATGAGGAGAGAGCTATACTCAAGCGGCAAGGGACGGTGCTTTGTTAATGCCGTACAGGTCCCATTGGCCAAGGTCCGAGAAATCTCGCAGTATCTGATTGATATTCACGGCCAGAACGAACACCAGGAAATCGCAAGAATATCAAAGCACAGAGACCTTCTCGATTCTTTCGGCGGGTTTCAGGATTCGGTTTCCGGGATGAGGAAAATTCACGAACATCTGAACAGTATCCGGGAAAAGCTTTCTTCATTCGAAATAGATGAGCGAGAGAAACTGAGAAGAATTGAGTTTAATTCGTTTGCGATCAAGGAAATAGAAGACGCGGGACTGAACATCTCTGAAGAGGTTGAGCTTAAAAATGAAGCAAACATGCTTGCCAACGCAGAAAAGCTTTTCAAATCCGTAAGCACGGCTTCAGAGCTGCTCAATGGCGAAGGAGCGGTTCTACAGCTTTTAAAAAAGGCAGAGCAGAATCTTTCTTCGGCTTCTGAATTTGATAACGATATATCAAACATTCTGGAGTCTGTGACAGAGTCTTACTTCAGCCTGGAAGATGCTGCCCAATTTCTGAGAAGCTATAATGAAAGAATTGATTTTTCACCGGAAAGGGTCAACTTCATTGAGGAAAGACTCTCTTTGATTTCAAGCCTCAGGAAAAAATACGGGAACAGTATAGAAGAGATTCTGGAATATGCTGACAAAGCAAGACGAGAGCTTCATGCTATAACATCAAGCGATGAAGAGATTGAGCGCTTGAAAGAGGATGAAAGACGTGTCGTATTACAGGCCCGGGACAAAGCCCTTGAACTGTCAGAAAGAAGGATGTCTGCCGCCTCAGTTTTAGAAAAAAAAGTAATGTCTGAGCTTACGGACCTGGGTATGGGAGGCACGCTTTTTAAGGTTTCGATTAAGCGGGAGATCAGTGAATCCGGCGAAGTGGAGTCGGAAGGCAAAAGATATATGCTCTATCCTCACGGCCTTGACAGAATTGAATTTATGATTGCCGCGAACGAAGGCGAGGATTTAAAGCCGCTGAACAAGGTGGCTTCCGGGGGTGAGATGTCGAGGATAATGTTAGCGATAAAAAATGTAATCCTGAGTTCCGATATTGTTGATACCCTTATTTTTGACGAGGTTGATGCCGGTGTCGGCGGTAAGACTGCTGATGTAGTCGGAAAGAAGCTGAAGCTGTTGTCAGCAAAAAGACAGGTGCTGCTTATTACGCATCTTCCTCAAATAGCATCCATGTCGGATACACATTTCTATATTCAGAAGGCGAAGAGCGGTGAAAGGGTAACAACAGCTGTAAAAAAGCTTTCACGGAAAGACAAGGTCAGAGAAATCGCCAGAATGCTGGCCGGCGAAACTATCACTGAGCTATCTCTTCAACATGCAGAGGAAATGGTGAGAATTTCTGAGAATCAAACGGTCCGAACTTCCGTATGAACAGGCCTTCACCTGAAAAAATTGATCTAACAGAAAATCTATCGCGCATTATCAGGGAGATTACAGAATCTGTGCCAGGATTTTCTCACATTGACCCGTCAAAAACGCTTGTCTGTTTGAGTACCAACAGGGCTGGTTCCGGCGGGTGTACCTTTGCCAAGGTCGTTCCTTCCCGTTTTAAGGGAGGCGCGGAAAAAATCCTCCACTATGGAAGGTGGTTCAGAATTCCTCCCGTGATTTACAATGGAATTGAACAGAAGTACATAATATACTTCTACATGCCGAGATTTTTTGACCTTCCTCCAGAGGAAAAACTCAGGGTGATCTTTCATGAACTTTACCATATCAGTCCTGACTTCAATGGAGATATAAGAAGGCTTGGAGTGGTAAAGGCTGCTCATGGTCACTCAAAAAAACACTATGACTCACAATTCGAGAACGAAAAGGATTTGTTCCATGAAAAGATAAAAGGGACAACGATGTACAGATTTCTTGAATACAGCAGCAGCGACCTGATGAATAAATTCAGCGACATTGTTGCTTTAAGGCTCAAAGTGCCAAAACCCGTTCAGATCAAACGATGAGCCGGTTTTTAGCCATTGATTTTACATATACAAGGTTTATAATTGTTTCTTTTTAAGAGTGTATCAGCAGGTTGGAGCTGATTTTTACCGCTATACGGTGTCATATTACTGCTCCTTGCTATTTAACAAAAAGTAAACTTTGGAACTTGGTAGAATGAGTTTACCTTGACTAAAATGCCGCCTTCAAATAAAATATCATGAGAAGCTAAAAATATACCGGAGTTTCTCTATCAATGCTGCTTGCCGACGGATTAAAGAAGAACAATATTATTCTCAAAGCAAAGTCGAAGGACAGATGGGCTCTCATTGAAGAGATGCTGGATATAGCTGTAAAGAATAAAGATATCCATCCGGATAAGAGAAAATCCGTAAAAAAGTCTCTGGTGGAAAGAGAAAAGTCCATGAGTACAGGTATAGGCAACAGCGTGGCTATACCTCACTGCACCACCGAGGATGTGAGCGAAGTTGTCATCATGCTTGCAATGAACAGCGACGGGATTGATTTTGACGCTGTTGACAACGCGCCTGTAAGGATTGCAATTTTGCTGATTGTCCCAAAAAGCAGATTCGCCCAGCATATCAAGACACTCGCGAGTATAGCAAAGATTATGAGCGACGGCTCATTCAGAGAGGAGCTCTTAAAACTCAAAACGGCCTCTGCCGTGCTCAAGGCCCTGAAAGAGCAGCAGCAGTAGATAACACGGCATTTAATAATGGAAAATAACTCGCGCATAGTAAGTCCCGGAAAAATTGATGAAGACTGTAATCCTGTCGAAAAATCTTTACGGCCTCAGGACCTCAGCCAGTTTATCGGTCAAAAGCAGATTACAGATAATCTAAAAGTATTTATTGAGTCAGCTAAAATTAGAAAGCAGGCTCTGGATCATATACTTTTAGCAGGGCCTCCCGGGCTTGGGAAAACAACCCTCGCTCTTATTGTAGCAAGAGAAATGGGGGTTAATCTAAGGGCTACTTCCGCTCCCGTGATCGACAAAGCCGGTGACCTTGCTTCAATCTTGACAGGACTTGAAGAAAATGATGTGCTCTTTATAGATGAAATTCACCGCCTCTCGCCGGCTCTTGAAGAAATACTGTATCCGGCAATGGAAGACCGTTCTATAGATATCCTGGTCGGGCAGGGCGTAGGCGCCAAGAGCATCAAGATCGGCTTGGCTCCCTTTACACTTATCGGGGCGACTACAAGGACGGGGCTTTTAACTTCGGCATTGAGGGACAGGTTCGGTATTCCTCTGCGCTTTGACTACTACAACACCGAAGAGCTGAAAATAATAGCTGAGAGGTCATCCGGCATTCTGGGACGCGGGATTGATTCAGATGCCGCCCTTGAGATAGCTCAGAGGTCAAGAAGAACGCCTCGTATTGTCAACAGGCTTGTGAAGAGGGTGGCAGATTTCAGCATAGTCAGAAAAATGGACAGAATTGATCTTGAGGTTACACGATTCGCGCTTGAGAGACTCGAGATTGATGAGATGGGCCTTGACAGAATGGACAGGAAAATTTTGAGCACACTTATTGATAAATACAGCGGCGGCCCGGCAGGAGTGAAGACGATAGCTATCTCGGTTGGAGAGGAAACAGACACGATTGAAGATTACTATGAGCCTTTTCTCGTTCAGATAGGCTTTATCAAGAGGACTCCCCGCGGTAGGATGGCAACTCCAGCTGCTTATGCACATATCGGCAGAGAATATAACTTCTCCGGAGAGGATTCCCCATCGCTGTTTGAAAGCCCATCCGGCGAGTAGCAGCTATTTTTCATCAAGTTCTATTGAGATTGCTATTTTTTCAACCCCGGCCTGTTTTGAGGCATCAAGAACTTTAACGAAAAAGTCGACCATTGCCGACTTGTCAGCTCTGACAATTACCCCGTGACGCTGGAGGGTTTCAGCTTTTGTCTTCAGCGATTCAATGAGTTTCTCTGGAGATATTTGCTCACCGCTAATGTATATCTGATTTCCTGAATCAATACTTACGATTACGGGCCCGTCCTGCTCCGGCTTTACCTGTGTTGTTCCCCTGGGAAGGCTGATCTTGATTTTGGACTCGCTGTAAGGATTGAAGGTGTATAGCAGGCTGAAGCTGACAAAAAAGAAAATAAAGAGATTCATGATGATGTCTGTCATGGCGACAGAATCAAGCGTGCCGCTGCTTTTCAAACGAGTTTTAATCTTCACCTGATTGATCCGCCTTTGTCTGCAGCGCTTATCAAAGCGTCTCCGAAGTAGTTGAGCTCAGAGGCTATTCTGTTTACACGTGCTGTATAGAGGTTGTAGGCAACGTAGAATGGAATCGCTACAGCCAGTCCAGCCGCTGTCGTGACCATGGCCTGGTAGATGCCTGAGGCGAGCTGCTCAACCGTGACGCTAGTTCCGTATTTCTCCCAATTCATGAAAGCCTTGATGAGTCCAATAATTGTTCCCAGAAATCCCATCATTGGTTCAATACCAACTATGGTAATGAGCGCCGGCAGGTTCTTTTCGAGCAATGTTACCTGAAGGGCTCCTTCGCGTTCCATTTCGCGCTCCATGACTCCCGGCCCACTGGCGATACTATTTATGCCGGCTGCAAAAACAGGGGCAAGAGGATGTAATTCGGTATTGCATCGCGTTACCGCTTCAGAGTTTTGATTGTTCTCAACAAGGCCAAGAATCTCCTTCGAGAATGCAGAGGTATTGCAGCGAAGTCTTCTAAAATAGATAGCCCGTTCAATGGTGAGTCCGAGAGCGGCGATTGATCCGAGAATAATCGGAAAAATCATGAAGCCGCCTTTTGAGAAAATATTAAGAGTAAAAATATCCATCGCCATTCCCTGTGTTTGTGAATTAATGACTGATTACGTTTACAGAGAGAATAATGTTCAAGAACTTTTCTGTAACAACTTCTGATTATTACACACTTAATAATCAGAACGATGAAGATTACGAAAGTTGATCATTATGAGGATTCAAGGAGGGAAACCATGAACAATAGTAATAAGGCATTTAATAGATCGGCAAGCTTAAACCTTCCTTTCTGTACCAACGCTCCTCACCCTGAGATGGCAAGGAATGCCGATGTAGAAGAGCCGTGCGATGATTGCAGATAGGCGCTGTTTAATAAATGATGTGTGGAAATAAGTGAAGTCTATCAGGCTGTTTGTTAAACCTGATAGACTTCTCTGCAAGTTAATCAGCCCTGATGTAGCCCATTTCGTAAAGGTGGGGAAAGTAGAAAACCAGAGAGTTGTCAGTTATTCTGACCCAATCGAATGAGATGTGAGGTGTCGTGACACCGTTTACCTGCGGACATACTTCTTCTTCAGTTACAGGAGCAGAATCGCAGCCGAGGCTGCTGTCCGGAGAGAATAAAATGCTGTAGGTTGCCGGCTCTTCATTCTCGTTTGTCCGGTAAAGATATATCTTCCCGTACATTATGAGTTCGTTCTCCTTGAAGAGTTTGAACTTTCCATTTCTCTCTATTCTCAGAAAATCATAATCAAGTTTATTCTCTTCAATCGTGAGGTCTGTACATACTACAGCCATGTCTCCTGAGCAGGCGCTGTATGGAATCCAGTCGCCGTATATTCCTGAAAGCTCATCGGGGAATAGTTCATCATCGTAATAGTAGTTCTGAGGCAGCTGTACGGTGTCTTTCAGGTTTTCAGTAGTGCTTGCCGCTTGAGTGTCCGACGAGTCAGAATTGTCGCAGCCGATTTCAGTAAATGCAGCGAAAAAGAACAGAGCAGCAAGAAAAAGAGAATTTCGTGTCTTCATTGGAAAACCCCTTTTTGGTGATTAGAAATAGTGGATTATTGTATGATTAATGTCAATTATATTTTGATAGTCCGGCGATGGTAGAATGCTAAAGAGAACAATGCCCTTACAACAATCGGATTTTACTCAATGCTTCAGGTATATCATCGCAGCAGCTAATCAGGAAGCCCCCATTTCTGTAGATGAAATGCTCAACCTGCAGGTTTACCGTTGAACCCTCATTGTCTCCGGCCTGTCTGAAATCGCTTCGGTAACCGATGACTGGTTTGCCTTGAGCCGACGCGTAGCCTATCTCTGAAGCAGTGCCGCTGTCGACATCGGGTCCGTCGAGCACGGCTAACATAATGCCGCATGCGGAGATCAGTTCTTCGTTTGTTCGGCCTATTACACGGCAGATATCCCTCCACGCTCTGTGCCTGTCTTCTCCCGGCGGCATTGTTTTCGCAGAAAGCAGCATCGCTTCCGGGGCTTCATCCCACGGGTTGACGGGAATGAAGCCTGCACTTTTTACGGCCGGGATTATCCGGCTTTCGAGGAAGGCTGTACCTGATTCAGAAAAGCCGAGAGGTGATGCTATATAAACTTTTTCCATACGGCTCCATCCTACCAAATCTTAAAATCAGCTTTCAGGTCTATGGATGTGATGAGCTGGGAATCGGTGTAGAGGTGTTTGTCGGAGCCCCTGAATCTGTAGTAGTAACGATGCTTGACCGCGGCTGAGAGGTGGCTGTTGATCGCAGCGCTGATTCCGTTTTCAGTTTCAATGCGAATGTTTTTTGAACTCTCGCCGGATCTCTGATAGGCTAAAAACGAGTTTGTGTTTGAAAACATTGTAAAGTATGAAAGAAATGGCAGCCTGATGTTGATTATTGTTTCAAGACCGTAAAGCATCTGTTCCTCAGGGCCGGACAGCTGCTTTTCGAGGCCAACGCCCCACTTTGTCGAAATGACCTTTTTGCTGTTAATCTCCCAGGGAGCGTCAAGTATAGCTCCGACCGTTTCTCTGAGAATAAACGGCCTCAGGCCGTCAACTGATGCCACCTGTGTATCCATCTGTGACTTCTGGTAAGGCTTGATGTTCTCCGAAAAGTTATAGTTATAGATGAAAGCCCCTCCGGCCCGGTTTTTCAGATAGTCTTCTCCCTGTTTGTCGTAGAAGAGGTAAGGGTTAATTATAAACTGGTGATACGAGTTGTATATGGCTATGTTAATCCTGTTTTCGAGTCCCCATCTTGTGTAGCTGTCTTCCGGCATACCGGCGGGGGGAGTCTCGTCGTTCTCATTGCGTACCTTTGAACGGTCGATAAAGTTTGAGAGAAAAATATCGATTGTTGTTCTGAACCGTCTGTCTGAGATCTCCGCGTTGTCATAAAAAAGGGTGCCGGAGTTTACAAGGTCGTCTCTCATGACTTCAGTCATCTTTTGCCATGAGTTAGTTGTTTTTAGCTGCTCTCCAACTATGGAAGAAACCGTATTAATTGCCGGCTGAGTTGAGACTACTCTGTAGGTCCGGAAAGGAAGGACCGGGTAGCCCTGTATCTTTTTGTCCTTTATGCCTGATATCACAAGTCCCCTTGAGTTTGACGCTAACTGTAGAAGCTGCGCTCCTGTTAGGTCAAAGGTGAACAAGAATTGGTCGGAGGATGTAAGCGCAAGAAGTTCATAGCCTTTCACAGATCCTTTGAAGCCCGCCGGATTGATTGTGCCCGGTTCGAGCACAGCGGCTTCAGCGTTGAACCTGTTTCGCAGAAAATCAGCAAAGGTTCTGTCTATTACAAGTCCGCCCTGAGGGGGTGTTTTTCCTACAACGATGTCCTCCTCTTCCATAAATTGGCGTTTCCAGAGAGCGAGCCTTCTGCTGTACTGGCCGTATAGAGGGCTTGAGACTCTGTGATGTGAAACCGGAATTTCCTCATAGGACTCAAGTGTAAGCATCTTGCCGGCCCTTAGCTTAAGAAGTTCAAGTTTAAGGTTTTCCGGCATCATAACAATGCTTCTGCCGTCAGGGAGGTCCACTCTTGTGAGCGTTCCGCCTGGAACTCTGGCCGTGTTGTCGCCCCCGCAAATGGCAAGAGAGATGTCTGTGAAGTCTCTGAGCATTCTGAGGGTGTCCTGAAGGCTGAGCCCTGTGACGAGTACAATGTGGTCTGCGCCTTCAGCTTTTGCCTGTTCCGCGGAATATTCAATGGCGTCTTCCATTACTTCGAGGTTGGCGTCGTACAGCTCCTTTTCAGCGGCGCTGAAGATTATACTGTCCGATGAAAGCCCTATGAATGCGATTGAGTGACCGCCGATCTTTTTTATAATGTATTCTGCAAACGGCTTTTTGTTCTTTTTTCTGATATTGGCGGAGAGGAAAGATGTCCTGCTGACAGTCTGAAGGTATGTTAGGGTATCTACTCCAAGAGAGATGTCAAACGATGAAAGGAGCGTCGCGTCGCAGCCGAGAAAAGCGAAATACTCTGACATGAGGAGTCCATGGCTGAAGCGGGAGAGCTCGCCGGGCGCGAAGGAATTCCCAAGATCAATATAGACGTCTGGCTGCCTGGTCTCTCTGGCGGCAATAATTGTCTGTGCGGTTGTGAGCATTGGATCGCTGATATCCTGATCCTTCTCAGTTGATGTAAAACGCCCCTGGAGGTTGGATGATAGCAGCAGCGATATGATGGCGGGCTCATTTGTTGAATCAGAGGCGCCCAACAGCAGCAGGGTTGAGGCTGCAATTATGTATTTCAGATAATGACTGGTTTTCATTGATTCGACTTTGTCTCCGCTTCCGGGTTTTCTTCAAGAGGGCTGCTGTCATCCGGAGGACTCGGGCTTTCAGTTTTGCCTGTATTCATGTCAGTGGCTTCATCTGCCGGTGCTTGCTTTTCTTCCAACGCCTCTAACTCTGGAAGTCCAAGACGGGTCCGGAGGGAGTTGATCTCACTACGCAGAGCGCTGTTGGTCTCTTCAGTTTCCTGAATTTTTTTTCTGAGAATTTTAACCTCATTTTCTGCCGCTGAGAGTGAAGAGTTTATCTGTTCGAGTGAACGGGTGAACTCGTACTCCTTTTCAGAAAACTGCTTTTTTAAAGCTTCTCTTTCGGAGTTGAAAGCCGATTCAAGTTCGAGCTTCTCCCTGTTGAGGGTTGTAATCTGTTCGCGGAGTTTAGACTCGTTTTCTTTGCTCGATTTCATAAGGGCCGAAAGCCGGGCAGAGCTTTCAGACTGAAGTATTTTATTCTGGTTTTCGAGTGCGCGGTAAGCGCTGTTTTTCAGGGCGATTTCTTTCCTGTGATTTTCCTTAAGAGATTCTATGTCAGAGTTAAGCTTCTCGACTGAAGCTTTGAGCTCCTCAAGCTGACGGCGGTATTCAAGATTTTCCTTCCTTGTGACGCTGTTATCTCTTTTTAAAAGTGATATAGTGCTTTTCATAAGGCTGTTCTCGGCACGCAGCTGATCAAGGCCCTCTTCGCTTATGTCTGCGCCTTTAATAGTCGCGCATGAGCAAAGCAGGGTGAAAAAAATAAGCATATGGCACTTTTGAAATGCCGATGAAATTTTCATTTGCTTCTCCGTAAAATATGTTGAATTGCTGTTTAATCAGCCGGCTATTATTTGTACATAAACCCTGCGCTGCCTCGGGCCGTCGAATTCACAGAAGTATATTCCCTGCCATGTTCCCAGGCAGAGTTTTCCGTTTTCGATTGGAATCAGCTCAGAGCATCCGAGCAGGGACGATTTGATGTGGGCCGGTGAGTTGCCCTCCGCGTGTTCGTAGCTGATCCGGTTAATAGAGAGGGCGTCAAGGCCTTTGACTATATCGGATTTTACATCAGGGTCAGCATTCTCATTTATTGTTACTGCGGCCGTTGTATGTGGGGTATAGACAATACACATACCGTTTCCGCTTCCGGAAACGTGTTCCGCAACCTTTGCTGTGATGTCTATGAGTTCTGATCGTTTTGAAGATTTAATTTCAATTGTTTTCATTAAAAATCGTTATTAAAGTCGGAGAATCTGGCTAATAGTTGTATTGAGTCTATGCGCATCTACAGACGCTGTCAATCAGTTTTCATGCTTGACACAGCCGCTGATGAGAATTGAAATTTCGCGGGTAATAAATATATGAAAATACTGCACACCTCTGACTGGCATCTTGGAAAGATTATTTATGAAAGAAGCCTGATTGAAGATCAGAAAGCTGTTCTCTCTCAAATTATTGATAATGCCGCTTCAGGCGGTTACGGCGCCATGGTTATTGCCGGCGATATCTATGACAGAAGCATTCCTTCTCCCGAGGCAGTGGAGCTCTTCAGCTGTTTTCTTGATGACCTGCGGTCAGCAACGGATATCCCGCTGCTGATAATTCCAGGCAACCACGACAACGCTGTAAGGCTGTCGTTCGGAGCGGAGATTATGAAGCTGGGACGGGTCTATATCCGCACACGCTATGAAGATATTGTCAAACCTGTAGTTATTGAGAACAATCATTTTTATCTTTTTCCGTTTTTCGGAAGCGGAGCTTTTTCAGCTCACTCTGAAGACGAGGAAACACCGGCTCTGTCGCAGGATGATATTTTGCGGGAAGCAGTAAAAAGGGTACAGGCCGCCTGCGATCCATCGGCTGTAAATATTTGTGCTGCTCATCTCTTTACTCAGGGGGGCGAGACCACTGATTCCGAGAGGGTCTTTGTCGGAGGCTCCGGTATGGTGAATTCAGATGCGTTCTCTCCCTTTGACTACACAGCGCTGGGACATCTGCACAGGCCTCAGAGGTCTGGAGACAGAGTGCACTATTCAGGATCAATTCTTCAGTATTCATTTTCAGAGGAGTCCGACGAGAAGTGCTTTCTGTCGGTGGAAGTTAAGAAGGGTGCGGCGGAAGTTGAAAGAATTCCTCTGAAACCCGTCCGCAAAATGAAACGGCTCAGGGCGGCATTTCATGATCTTCTGAACTCGCCGGAGTTTGCGGAATTTACGGACTGCTATGTGGAGGCCGAGCTCACCGACGGCGGGCTTGTCATGAATCCAATTGAGCTTCTCAGAAACAGGTTTCCCGGTATCCTGTCTGTCAGGCAGCAGGCGGTTCAGGCGGCAAAAAAGGAAAGCATAAGGATAAATACTGGCAGTGATATTCGGACGATAGAAGAAGACTTCGGCAGCTTTCATGAATATCTATACGGAAAAAAGCCGAGTCAGGAGAGGGTTGAGCTTTTCCGCAGCCTTAAAAAGGAGGAAGAGCTATGAGGCCTGAGTGTCTGAGAGTATGCCGATTCGGCCCCTTTTCTGCCGAACAGACGGTTTCATTTAGAAACGAAGCCGACTTCTTCCTGATTACAGGGCCTACCGGCTCCGGGAAGACGACGGTTTTTGACGCGATTCTGTTTGCCCTTTATGGTTCGCTTACAGGGACCAGAAACCCTGCTTCCGCGGTTTCAGGGTACATGCCTGAATACAGCGAGCCATTCTCCGAGTTTACTTTCGCTATCAGAGGATCGCGATACAAGATAAAGAGAGTCCCGAGACATGACAGGCCGGCCAGGCGGGGCAGCGGGACCGTTGAGCAGCCTGAGAACGTCAGCTTTTTCCGTTTCAGAGACGGAGGCTGGGCTCCCGTGGAAGGGAAGGTGACGGAGATCAACGCCGAGGTTGAAAGGCTTCTTCATCTTTCAAAGGATGAGTTTTCGAGAATAGTACTTCTTCCGCAGGGAGAGTTTCAGAATTTTCTTGTGGCTCCAACCGATCAGAAAAGGGCCATCCTCATGAAGCTCTTCCCGGTCAGAGCGCATGAGGAAATTTCGAATCGCGCGAGAGAGCTCAGAAATTCTGGACGCGCTGCACTTAACTCGAAGCTTGCGGATTTAAAGAGGCTTGGATCAGAGTTGAACCCGGAAAGGAGCGCTGAGGAGCTTGAAGGGCTGAAGCTTCAGCTGAAGGAAAAGGAAGATGCCGCAGCGCAAATACAGCTAAAATACGATGTGGCGCTCATAGAGCTTGAAAAGGGAAGGTCGCTTCAGAATGCCTTTGAAGAAAAAAAGGCCAGAGCTGACGCAGTTGCTGTTCTTAGAGAAAAAATTCCTGAAATAGAAAAGATTGAGACAGCGCTGCAGAGGGTTATCAGGGCTGAAAAACTGAGGCCGGTTATCGAAGATGCCGCAAGGCTGAAAAAGGAGCTTGTGGAGACAGAATCAAGGCTTGCAGAGCTTGAAAAGGAAAAGGCCGCCGCTGTCAGGAGGTCCGAGGCGGCAGATGCAGCCTCAGCCCGTCGGCCGAAGCTGGAGAAAGCCGTTTCGGAAGGGAACTCAGAGCTCGGCAGGCTGAGGCCGCTCCTCGCAAAATCGTCCGCGCTCATTGAGAAGCGAAAGGAGGCCGCAGAGCTTAAGGCGGTTGCTGAAAGCGTTAGAGGAGAGTCAGATAAGGCTTCGCATGAGTATGAGGCGCTTTGCGCCGAGGCAGCTTCCCTGAGAGCTTTGATAACTCAGAATTCAGTCCCGCCTGAGGAAATGCGGGAAAAGCGCAACGAGCTTGTGAAGGTGGAAAAACTGTTTGAAAGCTTAGCCGCACGGGAAACAGCGCTTGATAAGAGGAAATCCTATGTTTCGGAAGCTGACGGGGCAAGGGAAGATATAGCGCGTATTAATAAGGTGTTGGATGTCAACAGGTCCGATGAGGCTGCACTAACCGCGAGGAAGGAGGCCGCCGCGGCTGCCGGC
Source organism: Spirochaetota bacterium (assembly GCA_963663865.1). Taxonomy (GTDB): domain Bacteria; phylum Spirochaetota; class UBA4802; order UBA4802; family UBA5550. The sequence continues at coordinate 296,004 of OY760686.1, read as the reverse complement.
CTGGCGGCCGGCCTTGAGGAAGGAAGGCCATGCCCGGTCTGCGGCTCTCTGTCGCATCCTGCACCGGCTGACGGAGCAGGTGTTTTTACCGACGACGAAAGGCTTGCCGCAGTCCGGGAGAATATAGCGGGCAGTGTCGCGGCGGCTGCCGCGGCGGAAGAAAGGCTCAGGAAGGCTGAGTCGCTGATTCTGGAGGTCGACGGTGCTGTCGCTGCGCTTGGTCTTGATGAAGATGACAGGCTGGATGAGGCGAAGGTTCAGCTCGAAAAGCTAAAGCATGAAGTTGAAGCTCTTGAAGAGAAAAGCTCCCTGGCAGCCGATGCGAGACACCGTCTTGATGAAAAGGATGTGCAACTGAACGAGTCTGCAGCCAGGCTTGGCCTTTTGAAGGATAAAATATCTTCGGCTGAAAGCCGGCTGGCTTCTGCCGAGGCCTCAGCTCTGGCTCTTGAAGCTGACCTCGAGGGGATTGGCAATATCCAGAACCGCATTCTGGAAACAGAAGAAAAGGTGAAAGCGGCCGGTGTTGAAATTAAAAGTATAGATGCTGAGCTGAACAATGCGGGACTTGAGCTTAAGCGGATTCAGGGCCGGGAAGGGGAGCTCTCTGAAGCGGCAGCCAGGCTGAGGGTGTCGGTTGAAAAGGCCGTCGAGAAAGCGGAAAAAGGCAGTTCTAAAGAAGGGTTTGACTCGGCGTCTGAAGCTGAACGGTACTTCCGGCCTGAGAGCGTGATTAAAGAACAGCAGGAGAAGGTACAGCGCTTCCGCGACAGCCTGCGGGAGGCTGAAATAAGGCTTCATCAATCTGAAGAAAACCTGAAGGGTAAAACTGAACCTGTTATGTGCGTTCTTGGAGAGGCAGTTGAAGCCTTGAACCTGAAGAAAAAAGACGCTGATCGCGAGGTGCGTGAAGCGGCCTCCAGAATCGACAGGCTGCAGGGGCTCATCACGGAATACACTCGAGTCTCTGCCGAGTCCGCCCGTCTTCAGGATGAACTTGTCCGTATTGATGAAATTGCCGGAGACCTCAACGGCGAAAACCCCAGGAGGATAAACTTTCAGAACTTCGTGCTGAGCGCTTACCTCAGCGAGGTTGCCTCCGCTGCAAACCTTCGCTTTAACCGGATGACTGAGGGGCGCTATTCAATGTCAGTGAGCACTGAGATTGAGGATGGACGTTCTCAGGCTGGCCTTGAACTTGAGGTGTTTGACTCGTTCAGCGGGCGCCCGCGCAGCGTTAAGTCCCTTTCCGGCGGCGAGAAGTTTCTTGCTTCCATCTCGCTTTCTCTGGGGTTGGCCGATGTTATTCAGTCAAGGGCGGGTGAAATCGAGCTTGATTCTGTCTTTATTGATGAGGGTTTCGGGACCCTTGACGAGGCGTCTCTTGACCGGGCCCTTTCGATACTTGACGAAGTGCGCTGCGGACGAATGGTAGGGATCATCTCGCATGTTCAGGAGTTGAGAAACCGCATCCCCTCTCAGATCAGGGTTGTCAAGTCGCAGACAGGTTCACGTATTGAGCAGACAGGCTGAGGGGGTTTTGAGGTCATTATCCCCCCGCAGAAAAGAAGTTTTAATCAGCGTAATGCTTTTTTAAAACCTCGGGTGACAGCGCTACCGGTGTAGACGCTGCGTTTGATTTGCTCAACGAGTACGAGGCGAAATCATCAAAGTCGTCTGCGTCGACGTAGCCTTCAAGGCCCGAGGACCCATAGAAATCCCTGATAAATCTGCAAATGTCTATGCCTGCGGAGCGCTCCATTTCGCGGATTTTTCCGAGTTTTGACGCTCCTCCGTCCTGCAGCATGCTCATATAGCCTTCGAGAAGGAGCGCGTTTGCCTTGCCGTGATGAACGCCCCTCCTGTTGGTCAGGTAGTATCCAAGTGAGTGAAGAATGGTCGTTCCCGTATGCAGTATGACTGCACCGGCTACGGCTGACGCGTAGAGCGCTCGCTCTGTGTGGAAGCCCATATCTTTGCTGTAATCGGCTATAATTGAAAAAATGATTTCAATGGCGTGAAGGGCCAGTGCATCGGAAAAGGGATTCGCACGTTTTGATACAAAGCCTTCGAATGCATGAGAGAAGGCGTCAAACAGGGTTGAGAACCTCGTATCGTCGCTCAGGGAATTCAGAAAACAGGGTTCGAGAACAGCGAAGCGTGGGAACATGTTCTCTCTGGTAAGGTTGAGCTTGTCCATTTTAGCCGTGTCGGTTATGATGGAGTAGGCGTTCATCTCGCTTCCGGTGCCGCAGGTTCCCGGGACTGCTATTATCGGAGGGGGGGATATTGGCGCGTCAGAAGTCATGAGCTCCCCGAAGGGAAGCGGGTTCGCCGACATGAGGCCGATTGCCTTTGCCGCATCAAGAGGGCTGCCGCCGCCGAACGCGAGGATACAGTCGGGGTTAAATTTTCTGACCTCTCCAGCGCCCCTCGTTACGGTTTCGATGGACGGGTTCTCTTCGATTTCGCTGAAATAGAGAAGGTCTTTGTCCTTTAGGGCGGGTTTGATCGCGTCGATAAATCCAGATTTTACGGCAGACGTTTGGCCGGTGATGACAGCTATGCGGCTGTAAGGGGCCGAGAGCTGCTTTAGAAGAGGAGCGAATTCATACCCCATAAACGCCTTCACCGGTGACTGGAAGAAAAAAGGATTCATGGCTGTTACCATCTGTTTTTATGTATGTTGGCCTCATCCCATTTGTTTTTGGGTTTCGAGCTGCCCTCAGGATAGCCTATCGGAATAAGGTTCAGAGGAATGATGTTTTCAGGTATGTTGAGTATCTTACGAAGAGTACCTATTCTGCCTTTGTCCGGATAAACGCCAGTCCAGACAGCTCCAAGGCCCATCGCGCTTGCAGCCAGAAGAAGGTTCTCTGTGGCGGCAGATGTGTCCTGTATCCAGTACTCAGATGACTCGCCCTCAAGAGTCTTTGACAGGTCGCCGCACACCGCTATCGCCAGGGGAGCACTGGCTGTCATAGCTGCATTCGGAAGCGCGTCTCCAAGCTCTTTGAGGACAGCTTTATCATCAATGACAATGAAGAGCCAGGGCTGCCTGTTGCGGGCGGAAGGGGCGGACATGGCAGCTTTAAGGATTTCAGTAATCTTTTCCTGTTCGATTTTTTTGTTCTGGTATGACCTTATGCTGGTCCTTGCTTTTATTGCTTCGATTATTAACTCGCTGTTTGAAGTTGTCATTTTCTCTTCCTCTTTTGATTCCATCCTGAAAAGAGCTGCTCTGACAGTTACAATGAGCAGAGCAGCGGCTAAAAGCAGTGTAAGCAGATTTGTTTTATTCATGATGTTTGGGGCGGCATCTATTCTCCGGGGAGTAGTGCTCGCACGTTCCTCCTTTAGTTTTTATTTATACCATGTTTTATACATGCGGCAAAGTCTTTTTCTCCTTATCCCGGTCAATAAGCTTTAACAGCGTTCCCGTGGGGCAGACGAATCGACAGTAGGGCCTGTTGATAAAAAGGGAAAGAAGCAGAAATATACCAGCTGCAATCAGCACGGGCAGGGAGGCAGAGCTGAAAAGAAAAGCCGGGAAAATTTCATAATCCATAATCTGCAACCCGGTACCGCACAGCATGATGAGCATAAGCGTGAACCAGAGCGCTTCCCTGAACAGGGTCAGCTTTCTGAGGGTCTTGGCTGATGGGCGGATTTTTTTGACAGGGATTCTACCAATAAGTTCCTGTGCCGAACCCATGGGGCATAACCAGAAACAGTAATGACTTCTTTTCCCGGCGAGCGGCATAATGAGGGCCGCTATTATCAGAAGCACCGGTATCGCTGACAGTGCAATACTAAACGGGCTGCTGAAAAAACCTGTCAGCATGGAAAGAGAAACAAAAGTGCCGCCCCAGAATCCAAGAACGGCAACGTTCAGAGCAAGCTGTAATGTACGGTACTTTTTCGACCGAAAGAAGAGCGGCAGGCATAATCCGGCAAGAATGACCAGCACAATCAGAAGGGTTTTCAACTGAAAGAAGGGGCTGCCGGTTTCTGATGTGTTTTTTCCGAGCGCGTGCCGCGACGCGAGCCTGACTGACTGTATGATGGCGTCTGTAGACATTGTGGCTCCGGTTATGGTATCCACTTCTCTTGTTGATGCTTCCTCAAGTGTGAGTCCATTCCAGCTGCCGAAAAAACCCTTGCGCGTAATGAACTTCATGAACGAAGGGGTCTCAGAGTTTTCGAGGGGTTCAATCCGGGTGATAAGTCCGTCTCTAACGTAAATTTTTAGCGGAATATTTCCTGCGTATCCTCGAATAGGCGCCGCAAGATCGGCGGTAGAAATAATAAGGGAGCCGTCAGCGGTTTTCTGAATGCTCCCCAATTTATGGCCGGCAGGTTTGGTTTCGGAATATCCAAACGATGTTCCCAAAACAGTATGCTGACTGTTGAATCCGATTGTTGCAATTATGAGAACAACGATTAAAAGCCTGATAATATGATTAATCATAATTAAATTGAAATTCCTATAATAAGATAACATTTGTAAGTAAAGCAAAAGTTATAATCACACAAGGAAGTTATTTATTCCTAACTTGTCAATGATATTCTCCAGTAATCAGTCTGCTTTTATTCTATTTCGAGAACAACCGGCGCGTGGTCTGAGCCCATGATATTGGCAAGAATTGAGGCCCCCTTCAGTCTTGGCCTGAGAGCAGATGAGACGCAAAAGTAGTCAATGCGCCATCCGATGTTCTTCTCTCTGGCATTTGCCATATAGCTCCACCACGAGTAGTGTCCGCCTTCTTTTTCGAATTCCCGGAAGGTGTCGATAAAGCCGGCGTTCACAATGTTGTCGAAACCTGCGCGCTCCTCGTCGGTGAAACCGGCGTTGCGTCTGTTGTCAGCCGGGCGGGCAAGGTCGATCTCTTTGTGTGCAACATTGAGGTCGCCGCAGAAGATGACCGGCCTGGTTTTTTCCAGCGCCTTCACGTAATTAAGAAATGCCGGGTCCCACTCTTCCTGACGGTATGGCAGGCGCTCAAGGCCCCGTTTGGAGTTGGGCGTGTAGACATTCACGAGAAAAAAATCAGGATACTCGGCCGTTATAACTCGGCCTTCCGAATCGTGTTCAGGGGTGTTAATGCCGTTTACTGTCGTGACAGGCTGCACCTTGGAAAAAACTGCCGTGCCGGAATACCCTTTTTTCTCGGCTGAGTTCCAGAGCTTATACGGGTACTGAGGAAGATCAAGCTCAACCTGATCGGGGGTGGCTTTGGTTTCCTGAAGGCAGAGAATGTCCGGGTCGTGTTCTTCGATGAAGTCCATAAAACCCTTTTTAAGTACTGCCCGTATGCCGTTAACGTTCCAGGAGATGAGTTTCATTGCTTTTATCCGGGCGTTATGGCCCGTTTCCTCTTTCTGAATTTTGATGTTAATGCAACTCTATACGGCATGTGTTTTTTTGCAATAATGTTTGTGTTTTTACTGTTTGGAGTTTGGAGGATATCATAAATGGAGATGATAAAGGCAGAGAATGTAATTGCCTGAAAAAATCTTGACTTTTAAATTGTATATCATATATAAACTTAATAAAAATGTTTAACCAGAGAGGTAGTGCTTATGTCTCAGGTCTCAGGTCTCAGGTCTCATAATTATATTTCTGCTTCTTATCTCTCACGCCAATTGTAGTTCTCCAGGTCAGGACTTACAATCTATGAATGATTCTGCTAAGGCAGCAGATGGGAAAAATGTTTCATGCTCTCAAACTGATGTCTGGATATCTTCAACGGGTTTATGCAGTATGAAAAGTCCGAAACGTTCAATAACAGAAAAAACTATGCTTGAATCAGGCTTCAAAAATACAACCATGATTCAAAATATTGCTGAAATCAGTTTTTCTAATTATGAGAAATTATTTTCAGAAAAAGACATTCTTGGCTGTACACACACAAGATATCAGCAGTTCTACGATGGTATAAAGGTCATTGGAGGAGAACTTGTTGAACACCGAAATCCGGATGGGTCTATTTATCTTATTAATGGAAAAATTATTGAAGATGAAAATTTTTCAACTGAGCCGAGAATTTCTTTAGAAGATGTTGTCAGTGTAATTGAGCAATCTTCCGAAGAGATAACTGTTTTGATGCATGACATTGAACCCCGTCTTGTGATTGCGGGCGGTACCCTTTGCTATGAAATTAACGCTGTAATGCAAGATGGCAGTGGTGAGTTTGTTTCTATTCACGCAAGTGCGCATAACGGTGAAATTGTAGGTATTATTAAAATGACTTCCGGCGCTGAAGAAGTTTTTGAAACAAGTTCTATTTCAGGGAATTGCCTTGAAGGAGAGGGCGGAGGGACTGTAATCTTTAACGCTACCAGATCTTTCTGGGTGGAGTATACCAGTGGGGGTTATGGTGATTATATAATACCTGGATCTGAAAGCTATTCTCTCAGAAGCATCGGTCCTGATTACAGAAAGTGGCAAATTAGAACTTCAAATCAACTCCGTTATGATGATCTTTATCTAGGTAGACCGGCAAGTTATTATGAGGATTATGTTGAATATTTAACGGCAGGAACAATCTTTACATCGACAAATGGCAACTTTGATGAAGATAAGATTTCAGCAGCGTACAATATTTCAAGAGTAATGGATTACAACTACAGCATTCTTGGCAGGAAAAGTTTTAATCATACAAATTCAAAGTCTGGAATAGTTCCAAAATATGCAACGGCTGTTTTGTTTGTTGATCATGAAGGTGTACGGAAAAAATCCGCATGTTACGAAGCCTTTTCTTCTTACAATTATAAATATTACAAACTCCCTCCCGGAACATTTCTTTTCGGTGCAGGGGATGGGAGTACTAGGACCGACCAGGTAGCTTTGGATATTATAGCACATGAGTTTGGGCATGCAATAATTAATTTTACATCGCAATTAGTAGATTATAGTGTTGCTGGAAATCCAAAGATGGGATGTGAGCCAAACGCATTAAATGAATCGTATGCTGATATATTCTCTCTGATGGTTGAGAACTACTATCAGCCTGATGGCACTGGGTGTCCTGACAGAATCGCTGGTCATTTTGACTGGTATATTGGTGAGGATTCCTGTACTGAATCAGGCAATCCATATAGGAATATTAGAAATCCAGTGGAAGATAACGGTTATGCGATGTTTTATGAAGGAATAAACTGGGATACACAAAATTCCTATTCAATGGGCACTGTTCAAACTTATGCTTTCTACCTTCTCAGCGAGGGGGGGACGGGATATAATTATGGAGTTCCAGAGGGAGTGAGCCCGGTATTCTATTCAGTTAATGGACTGGGTGTTCAAACTGCCGGAAGAATCGCTATGAGGGCCTGTATCTATTACTGCACCCCCCATTCTTGTTTTATTGATTCGGCAAGAGGGTGGATTCTTGCTGCTTGTGAATACTACAGAGCGGGTTTGATTGATCTTAACGGCTTTTTCTCTGTTGCTGATGCCTGGGCTGCAGTTGGTTGCTGCCCAGCTTTTGAAATAAACACATCCGGAGGGGAGTTCGGGATTAATTTTCTATGATAATTCTTTTTGGTTATGAAAAGTTTAAATCGATATATGAGGTTTAGGAGGCCTGAATGAATTTCAAATATATGTTAACAGCTTTTTTGTTCCTCGCTTCATGTTCAGATGGAACAAAGGATGAAAATCTACCTGAGCAGACTGCGGAGGATGTGAAGGGGATCATTATAGGGGGTACTATTATATCTGAGGTAGGTTTTACCGTAAAATGCAATGGTGCATACCAGATTAACGGAGAATGGACGGTTATACCTAATCCTGAGAATGTTGATGTAGTGGGTGCAGAGTGCCTTTTCGTTGAAGGCCCCAGCGTATATCTGGGGTTATATAGCCGCAAATATGGAGGCTTTTCAGGGCCTGAAGGATTTGTCTGGCTGAACAGTCTGGTTTCGCGAGATTATCTGAGGGTACAGGATCTCAGTGTTAAGGACTCTTATGTATATGCTGTTGCAACAGCAGGTGGTGTCGCATATCAGATTGATGTTGTTGGAGAAAATCAGAGTGCAGTGAGACTGATGGGCAGAGATACATTTGCCTGTACAATACAGATAGATGACAATAATATTTATATTGGAGGTTGGGTCGATGCTAAACCTGCATACTGGCTAAACGGGGAGCTTCATGAGTTATCCCTTCCAAACGGGGCGTCCTCTGGGCAGGTCATGTCAAGCTGTATAAAGGGCAGTGATGTTTATTTTGCGGGCAGCGCCTGGGATGAAAATGATATTTCATCTATCGGTTACTGGAAAAACGGAGAGTGGGTTGAGCTTGCGCCAGAGGGGGCAATTGAGTATGCCGTCATTAAAGGTATAGGAGTGACGGAGGGCGGTTCAGTTGTAGCTGCTGTACAGTACGATCAGGTTAGAAAGGCTGGCTGCTTTGTGAACGGACAGTGGAAGGGGCTTTCGACATCATACGGAGAGAACTTTCGTATAACGTCAATGTCTGTCTGTGGTGAAGATTACTACGTGCTGGGCTATTCAGGCGAGTGGACTGACTGGACTGAAATGCCATACTATAAAGCATCTGTGGGCTATTTTAAAAATGAAGTCTGGCAGAATATAGATTACAGTAGTGCCGGTGAGGAATATGATTCCTTTGATCCCGATCAGATAGTGGTGAAGTAACCGGGTGGGTGGTTTGCCGGGCAATGTTACATCGAAGTGAGCTTCGTTGCATATTGATGGTCAAAGTGCGATGAAGCTCATGTGGACTTCAGGAGATTATTAACGGAAGCTCGTCGAATCATTATCTAACAAAAGCAGTACGGGGCTGCGGCATCGATGGCAGTACAATGGTGTAATTGACAATTTGCCATAGTCGCAATAATGCGTGTTTGGTGTGGCTTGAGCTGTTACGATGTCAAAAAAAGCGCAGTTCAATAATGTTCATTTCGGCCTGTCCTTTTCAATAAGGCGTCAGTAGAATTATAGGAGAATGCTTGAAAATTAGTTACTTCCTAAATAAATGATTCATTACATTGATTATGGAATTCTTTTCTTATACTTATAATCATTAAATCGCAAAGTCATTGCTTGCACAGACACATTAAACTTTGACGAAATCCTATTCGCTATTCCGTCTATAACATATTCTAAATATGAATCTCTATCAATCCCGCCTGTTTTGGCATTTGTTATCTGTTTTTCAAAAAGTTTTAATGTATCGTCAAAGTAATTATCAAGATGATGATCTGGGATTAATATACAGGCCCCAACAGCATTTGCCTGATACTCAAAGAGGCTGAAATTTTCTTCCGGAATATTTTGATAAATCCTTATCCAATCTTCACAAGAGTGGGACTTGGTAATAATTGAGTTATAATAGTCTGTGTGTAAATGATAATGGGCAATTTCGTGAGAAATTGCAAATCTATATTTACATTCTAATCTTGTGTTTAATAGTAAATCTTGATCAACATATATCTCTTTTGTGCATGGAGATAAAAAAGCATCCCTCGCTACAGTGTTTTTGAACCCAGGGGATGGAATAATAGTTAAACCTAAAAATTCAGCAAAAGAATCAATATCAACGGGTATTCTTGAAAATAACTCTGTATTCATTGATATCAATTCATTTGCTTTGTCCTTTAATTGCTGAAATTTTAGATAGTAATTACCCATAGATTATCCCTCTTATGATTTTTTAATAATGCTCAGTAATTCTTTTAACTCTTCTTCTGTAAGTTTTTCTCCTCGGGCACTTCTAAAAAACAAAGGCAATCTGGCTGCGACCTGCTCATCTGTTAACACTTCTGGTGGGATTGTTTGTCTAGCAACATGAGCTAAATCTCTCATTGTTTCCCATTCTCGTGATGACAGGCTTATTTCGAGAGCTAAGGCGTATTTTTTTAATAATTCTTCATTCGGTGGATTTATTAGTCCCCTCTCCATCTTTGAAGTATTGCTTGGGTCAAAATGATTTTCCAAACAAAATTGCCTTAAGCTGATTCCCTTCTTTTGACGCATTTCTTTAAAAAAAGCAGAAAAAGCGTTCATAAATTTATCCTCCTTCTCCCTCAATATTTGTATCAATAAACAATGTGGTTAATATAATACCACAGATTGTTGTTGTCAAGCTTAATGTGGTAAAAAACAGACCACACTTAAAAAGGTAGGCGGAAAATATTACTTCTATCGTTTTCCCACATCTTTTTTCACAAACTCCTCAATCTCCTAAAGGAAGTTAATCTATAGCTATACAATCCTTTTCTGCAACGCTTCCAGATAGTCATAATAAATCTCCAAAAACCCGATCATGGCGTCACTGAGCTTATTGAAGACGTGATTTTCGTCAATTCTGAACATTTGTCCAATTCCGAATGTAAGCTTGTCGGTGCTAATATTGTGCTGGTGCAGATTATGTAGAATAGTGGTAAGCACTTGCTGTGATATGGCTGATTTGGTTTATAGTTCTGATATACATTCAAGTATATGTAGTTTTTTTGTTCCAGGAGGTCAGGTAAAATTATTGTAAGAAGTATCATCCTTATTGACAGATGACAAAGAAGAGCCGCCGGCTGCACAATTCAGCACAACTGGCGGCATAGTCGGTGAGTTTTAAATGTGATTATTCATTGGGATTAAGGACCTGTCCCATAAAAAGGTTCGTCCCGGTTTTGTTTTCGCGTATGCAGTAGAAAAAAGGACGGTTGACATTAACATCAACTACAAGTGGAGGAATCTCTTCAGGTGCGTCACAGTCGTCACCTACGATCACTGTTGCTGCCGCGGCTTCTGTTCCCGTTTCATTTACTTCAATGAATGTTTTCTGTAAAACATTTGATATATAGAGTTCTTTCCCATCCCAGAAGTTGGTAAAATCTGCGATATTTATGTCAAACGCAGAACCCATCCCCATATTTGTTAAAATCTCTTTCAAATCGATTGTTGTTTCGGATTTAAACTTCGGCAGATGAAGCCTGACGGTTGCGCTGGTGAAGTCAGAGAAAATATCTGTATCTTTGTCCTCCCAGCTGAATTTCCATGCTTCATCAACATACGCTGGCATGTAGTGACCGGTCTCCCCTCCATTCATCAGCCTGTAAAAGTCGCTGAGAGAAGCCGCGTCATCGGGGAGATAGACGTACATGGAAAATCTTGAAGCTGGTCCGTTCCATTCAGCGTAATAATTGAGCACGACAGCTTGATAGTTTTCACCTTTTTTATATTGGAGTTCAGCACTCTGATACATCATGTCTACAAGTACTTCACCAGCAGGGGTTGTAAAACTCTTCGAAGACGTGTTGTCTTCCTCAAATTGGTAAGTCCAATCCCCCTTGAAGTAAATTGCGTTCACAAGGGCCATTGCCGCACCTTCAATATCTTTTTTGACAAGTTCAGGAATTTTCCCGTGGGTCTTGTCGTTGACCCAGCTATTGATGAGCTCGTATGATTGAAGCAGATAGATATCTGCAAGATAGTAATCTGTTACTATTTCGTAAAATGACCTCTTGAGCGGAGTGAAATCTTCCCTGCACCAGATGCTGTTCGCGGCTTCAAACGAGCTGTTTTCATCAGAAAGAGATAAAGTAACACTGCTCAAATAGCCGTTCATGTCCGCAAGGGACAGGCCGCCAAAGCCAAGCACATTGAGCATAGAGTCCAGCGTTTCGCCGCCGGCCCCATTTGCCGTCATCGCCAGAGCAACCGCTGCTGAAAACGGGGAAAACATAAAATTCGTTTCTCCATTTTCTGTCATGACCTCATTGTATATGTTCGTGCAGTAGCTGTTGAACTCTTCGTCGAAGGTCACACCGTTAGGTGAAACCAGGCTTGATATATCTCTGTCATATTCATCGTAGACTTCCGGAGTATCAGCAGTTTCATTGCTGGATGAATCTCCGCTGCAGGAAAAAAACATAAAGGCAAGGAGTAAAGAAAGGAATCTCATTTCAGGATACCTCCATTATTGCCCCGATGAATCAGGGATTTATAAATACTATGAGTAAATTCTCAGTGAAAAACAACAAACTTTTAAGGAAATATTCATTACATATTCTGATCTGTGGAACAGTACAATTCGTAATGCAGATTACTAAAACATGTGACTTATCTTCAAAAAGTGCGGTATTCAAACAGATAGGGTTTACTCATGTTTCGATGTAATCTCTCAGGTCGGACTTCAAAATTCCCTGAATCTCTTCTGAATGCTCTGACTCAGTTTGGACGAACAAGAAGCCGAATATATTGTGCTCTCTGTGGTCGATCCTGCGCAGCTCAAGGGGACTTGCAAAATGTGACTGAAGCCTGTCGTAGTCGAAGCCTGTGATGCTCTGGCTGTCAATGCCGGTTGAGTTGTCCAGAACAACAATACAGAACGAGTCTTCCGGCGCCTCTGAAAGTACGCTGCTCCAGTCGGGCGCCGTCTGATTATAGTATTCCATGTACGGATTTACACCAAACGCTGTTAGCGTCATGTCGGCGGTTGTGCACCATCCTCCGAAACGCATCGGATTGATTTCTATTGGAGTGATTCTGTCATCCTTCCTTCTGAGTTCAAGGTGCATCGGGAACTGTTTCAGTCCGGAAAGCTTTCCTATCTCCCGCAAAAGGGAGGTGAACTGTTCGAGGTTCTGAAGGATGATATCTCTGGATGTAACGTAGACCCTGTCGCTTACATCCGACTTTGATGAAAAAACATGGCGGTATATACCGAGAATAACAGGCTCGCCGCCACTGTCGAAGTAGGCGTCGACTGCGAACTCTTCTCCCTCAATATATTCTTCAATGATGAATGTGTCTGTGTCGCAAACCTCAGGCGGGTAGTTGTGGTTTTGAGATATGGCGGAGGATATCTCTTCAACAGCTTTTTGCCATTCCGCTTCGGACAGAACAGTCCGCACTCCGATACTGAAAAACCCGACAGCCGGCTTTATCACGCACGGGAAGGGTATCTCCGAAAGGTCAATATCCTCAAGCCGATTGAGGGAAACCCTTCTGAAAAAGAAACCGGGAAAAATTGAAGAGGTTAGCTCTCTGAACTCTGACTTGTCCTTAAAGTATTTTATGTGTGATGGATACGTGGTTGAACCCAGGTTGCCGGAAATCCATTCAAGGGCGTTTTCGGATGTAAGGTATATGGGGGTCGCGGGATTGGATGTTAACCAATTCACGGCCCGAGCTTCATCTATAATATTGTAGCCCTCGTCATTAAGCATTGACAGAGCCTGGCCGGTTCCGGCAACAGGAAGTTTGTTTATGCGAAGCGTTTCTTTGAAAAGCTCAGATATGTAGGGTTTATCGATAAAAAACATAGCACCTCATTTCGCGGGGGATTTCCAGGCTTGACCGGCTTTGTTATACGTGAAGGTATATCCGCATTCTAACACGGGCAAGCCTCTGTGATTGAGGTCTTGAGGTGCTTTTTTGTAAAGAATTTATTTTCAGGCCTGCTGCTCCACGTCCTCCTGCATTATACGGTTGAGTTCTCTAACATCTTCAAGGTCGCGAGGGCGGCCTGTTGAGCTCTTGCTCTTGATTATGTTCTGGAGAGACAGAAAGGGCATTTGCCGGCCAGCAATTTTTTCTCTGACAGCCTCTGCGAGGGCGTCTGTGGTTTCTACTCCGTCGATTGATGTGTACATGTCGATTCTTACGGGCGCTACGCCTATTTGAAAAATAAAGCCAGGTTCCATCATCTCTTCGGGGGTGAGTCCGCGCAGAGGGGCGCCGAATTCCTGGAGGGCTTTGAAGACGGAACTGATATTCTTTTCGTTCTGTTCAACGAGTATGTCGAAGTTGCCGCTCATCCTCTGATATCCGTATAGGGCCATGGCATAGGAGCCGATAATGGCGTACGAGCATCTGTGTCTGTTTAGCAGGGAGATGAAGTCAATGTAATCCTGATGAAGGGGTATATTCATGGCTGTTATCCTCCTCATGTATGTTCAACATATATTATTACATAAAAAAAGCGAGCTTTCAAGAAGTTTTGCCGGATTCAGCCGGATTGCTGTTTTTTTGCGGTTTAATAATAGAGACTGCTTCAGAAAAAAGAAATGAAGGGCCCGGAGCAATGAAAAATGAAAAAATATTCTTAGCTCATGATTTTAGTATTTACTTTTATGTAACCTTATCGACTAATTCGATTCCGAATCGACGTCATTGCGTTAAGGCTGATGTTTTCAGGTGTAAATTGAAATACACTTAAATCTGAGTTAATAACCGGGAGGAAGGCCTAAAGAGACGATTGTTTTAAAGCTTTATCACACATAATTTTATTTCCACAATGGAAAAGGAGAACAAACAATGAGAAGATGCTTGTATTTTATCGGTGTAAGTTTACTCAGCATTATGCCTTTTATGAGTATCAGCAGCAGCGCGGAAGGTCTTTCGAATCAGATGGATTTATCAATCATCCTGACATCAGGTGAAGAGGAAACTGATAATGGCGACTCTGGAGACGACATGTCCGGAGATGAAGGATCAGGTGATGAAATGCCGGATGACGGCGGTTCAGAAGGCAGTGATGAGGGTGATAATGGGGACGATTCCTCGGGGGGCGGTGACACCGAAGATTTCGGTTCTGAGCTTTATTGATATTGTAATTAATTTAAATCTGAGCATAAAAAACAGAATATTGCTTTCAGATTGATTTGAAAAAGGGGGCTGTCCAAAGGGCAGTCCCTTTTTTTTTTGACAGGGTTTTCTAAAGACTGTGATACTCCAACGCATTTGATATTGACCGGCTCTGACATACCGACTTTCCCAGTTTATTGCTTGATATAAGATATGGAGCTATCTTAACTTCTATGTATAAGGACCAGATTGGTTCTGTTGAATTATTCAGGAGGTGAACATGGATTTTAAAATTGAAAACCAGCCGGTATTTACGTCGCTCAGGGTGAAGCTGGATAACGGGGAGACGATTAAGGCTGAAGGCGGAGCAATGATTTCAATGTCTCCCAACATTGAATTGAAGGCAAAAACTGCGGGGAAAGGGATCGGCGGTATTTTCAAAGCTGCCATTGGCGGTGAAGGTCTGTTCATGTCAGAGTACACCGCTTCGAATGGCCCTGGTGAGGTAGTACTTGCCCCTTCATCGCCGGGAGATATTATCGACCTTAATCTTTCCGGTAACACGGTGTTTGCCCAGAGCGGGGCTTTTCTGGCAGGGGAGGGGAGCGTAACGCTTTCAACACAGGGATCGCTAAAAGCAATGATTTCAGGTGAAGGGCTGTTTCTCCAGAAATTGTCGGGAACAGGAAAGGTTTTTCTTAATTCGTACGGAGCAATTATTCTTAAGGAACTTGCGGCCGGTGAATCTTATATTGTTGATACCGGAAACATGGTAGCTTTTGAAGAATCCGTCACCTACAAAATCAAAAAAGCTTCGAAGGGTATATTCTCATCACTTGCATCCGGTGAGGGGCTAGTCTGCGAGTTTTCGGGGCCGGGAAAGGTCTGGCTGCAGACACGCGACCTGAAGGGTTTCGCGCAATTGCTGTACAGCCTGATGCCTCAAAAGAACAATTAGAGATTATTCAGTTCCGTCTGACTTGCAATTAAGGGGCGGAACTGTTTTTGTTCCTCCGTTCCTGTATTCCTTCGGCGACATCCCTGCTTCTTTCTGAAAGCAGTGATTAAAGGCCGATTTGGAATTAAAACCGACACAGTATCCGATTTCAAGTATTGATTTTGTCCGGTCCTCAAGCAGAAGGGTTTTTGCCTCGTCAAGGCGATGGGAATTTACAAGCCCTCTGAAAGTTGTATTCATGTAATTGTTAAGGATTATTGAGAGCTGGTGGTTTTTTATCCCAAGCGAATTGCTGAGGGCCTGCGAGGTAAGATCTTGATGTCTGTATATTTTTTCCGTAGCCATCAGGTAGTTAAGCTTTTCGATAATTTCTGCTACTTCCACTGATCCGCTTATCTGGCTTCGGTTCTTTTGCCTCGGAGTTTTACTTGATTCTTTTGTGAGTTCGGGATAACGGTAGGTCAGCAGGAAAAGATAAACCGCATTTATTCCATCTATGATGAGACCAATGCCGATTAAACGTTCATCATATATGATATAGGCAGAAAAGAAGAGCAGGAAACTGCTCAGTAAAATATAATAAAAGATTATTAGCCTTTTAAGTCCTGTATAGTCAGGTGTTTTAAGGGTAATTGCTTTCCTGGTGGAGAGCGTAGAAGCCAGGATATACAGGAACAACTGTATGTCAGAAATCATACTGACTACAAAAATAATTAAATGGGTTCTGTGCCCATTCGGGAACAGTGAGCCCGCCTTGAGGATATCTCCGCCCGGATTAAACAGCAGCAGACAAAAACTTACCAGAACCCCGGGTGTGAATAATAGTATCAGTTTCCCCCTCGCTGAAGGCTCCCCTCCGGTTATGTTTCTGGTAAAAAGATAAATAGCCGGGCCGAGTATTAAGGAAACAGGTATGTCGCTATACATAAGCTTCGGGAACTTTTCGAGAATATTTATATGAGATAGCCAGTCGTAGAATAGGAAGTATGAAAAAAGGATGAACATAAAGGACATCTGGTAATTTATGCGGGTTTTATTCCTTGTCGTCAGCTGAAGAACGGAGCTGAGTAACAGAATTACTCCCAGGGCAAACAGGGTATAGCCAATTATCTCGTCCACTATTTATTCAAATACCAAATATATTAATTTTTATTGATAATAAACCAGAGCTTTAACCGAAAAGGTCAAGAAATATTTTAGCAATTTTTGAATGTAAAGAGACACACGGAGTACTTAAGCCTGATCGCTGGAAAATAATGTGGGATTATTTACGTATAGATGGAGGAGGATTCCGGTCTTATGCGGAATCCTCCGTGGAAATTACTCTGTATCTGTCCAGTAGGTCACATACAGGTAGGAATCTTTTCCGGTTATTGTAGTATCATTTAAAAGGATACTCCGATCGACACCTTTTGTATACATCATGAGGCCCCAGTTGTATTCGTATGACGGAGCTAAACTGTTTGGGATGTCCGGAACTTCCCCCGTGACTGTGGTACTGTCAGTAAAACCGGTCGAAACCGTGTATTCATTCGAATAAGAAACCTCAAATCCCAATATAGCCCACCCAATTTCAGCTTCAACAGCAAGTGATCCTGTCCACGTGCTCGCCTGAATGTCAAACTCTGATGATGAGGTTGACATTGACTGATAACTCGTGCCGTCTCCTCTTCCTACAGTGTTCTGGGCGGTTGAATAGAGGAACACCGGGTCGTAGCCGGCGTCGTCGGCCTCGCTATTGCAGTTATTTTTAAGCAGGGTCAAATCTGAAGAAGAGGAATAGCTTGCAGGATCCCCAAACTCGTGTCCAATCTCTATCCTGGATAATGTCGAATAGAAGGAATTATTCAGGGTGTTGTAAGTTGTTATAGATGAATTATAATTTTCGACACTTTGATTATAATAATCAAGAGAAACAAAGGCATTTTCAATTGTTCTGGGGACCCTTATTGTAACAACATCGCCGATCTCGTTTTGGTTATTGGACATCAGTATTTCGTAGTAGTATACATCGTAAGGAACACGGATCATGTAGACTTTTGCTTCCCCGAGGTTTGCTGTAAATCCCCAGGCATTTGTAAGCTCTGTAGTCTTTGACCAGCCCCATGACCAGCAGTGTGTTGCGGTAATCTTTGTTTCAACATCGGCTACATCCTCTTCTCCCACTTTAAAACCGACGGTGGCTCCGACCGAGATTGAATGTATCCTGGATATCTCTTCTGTTTCTGAGTGGCTGTCTTCGTAGGTTGTTCCGCCTTCATAACCCTCGTCTGGTCCGTTAAAGCCTTCCCAGTAAGGCGGTGAATCGAGAACGGCAACAACGTCGACTTTGGAATAAATAACTTCATGCTGAATATATCTAACTCTGAGACTGTCTTCGTCGAAATCTACAGCCGAGATGACAGGGAAATAGTCTCTCGTGTCATTATCCTCAACATCGTAGGCTCTGTTAAGTTCAATCCTTCTGGCTGACCTTTTGCCGTTTTTATCGGACAGAATGTTAATATATTTTTCATCTCTTGTTACAAAGGCGATATCATCCTTGCCGTCTTTAGTATAGTCACCCACGGCAACAATGTCGTACAGTGCCATTTTGCCGTCTCCTTCATCAACGATAACATCATTCGTGCTGGGGGTATTGCTGTTGGGGCTGCCGCCTGACCACATCCGGGAAAGAGCGGCAGTGTTTTCTGCGGCAGTTATTCCTGAAAGGTAGAGAATCTGCTTGCCGGCCACTATTTCCGGATATCCATCGCCGTCAATGTCGCCTGAATTCAGCGGCGGTATAATGTTTGTCCTGTCTTTTGTGCTGTCATAGGAACTGCTTTGAGCCAGTGCGCTATAAAATTTGAATTCAGGTTCACCATCATTGTCAATCTCAGTATTCAGAACTATAAAAAACCATCTTTCTGTAGATTTATAGTCTGAATTGTCAGGCAGTGTTGATCCGCTGTAGCGGCCCCCAAAGGCTATTTCAGGTAAACCATCACGGTCAAAATCTCCTGTGGCAATGTCTGCCGCTCTCAGGCTATACGTATCTCCATTATAGGACATTGAGACTTTAGCGTGTTTCATCACAGAAGGGTTTGAAGATGATTTTGAGAAGTCATAGATATAATACTCTGCAGTGTTGGGCTTATCGTTGCCGACGACCACAACGAGTTCATCATGACCGTCCAGATTGAAGTCGGCAGTAGCGAGACGCATGTAATAGTAACTTCTGTCATTGTCATCGAAGATGTCAAATTTCTTACCGTATATCTTGCTAAAGTCTCTTTTCGAGTCATTACGGATATACAGCTCTCTTCCGGAGCAGAAAATTATTTCATCTCTGCCGTCATCATCAATATCTCCCGCCGCGATATCTGTTGCCATGTACGCTCTCTGGAATTCGCCGTCGGAATCGTTGTACACAAGCTTATTGTCCGGTTCCCAGTCGGTGTAGGCAGCGATATTCAAGACCTCATGTGAGGAGACAGTTTTATCTTCATCATTGCTGTTTATCATTCTCAACTTTCGTCGATCTCCGTCAAAGAGGGCCATGATAATCTCTTCACGGCCGTCTCCGTCTACGTCAGCTCCAACAGACTTTTTCGGGCAGTCCCATCCGCTGCCTTCGCCGTTGTATCTGTCTGAAATATAGAATTTACCGGAATCTGCACTTTTGTCCTGAAAAACAGCAGACATCCAGTTCTTGGCCCTTGTCTCAGAAATGTAGGCTGTATCAGTATCCTGCTCCTTGAGCTCAACACCGGAAATAAAAAATTCCGACCGTTTCATGAGGTATTCCGTGCTCCCAAGGGGATTATCGTTGCTCTCTGCATCGGCTATAAGGGCTTTAGTTCCTGAATGTATTGACGATTTTTTAAGCATTTGAGAACTGTACCTGGTTGAACTATAGTCTTTTGCCGGAAAAAGGCCTTCCACTTCCCATTGCGGAAGACCCGATTCGTCATTTTCACGGACAATATTTTCTCGGTCATCAGACTCATCCTCTTCTTCCTGTACCGGGTCAGACGGATCTAATGTTTCTTCAGAATCGGGATCAAAAATTGAACCGGAATCTGATGCGCTTCCGCATCCGCTTCCTAAAAAAAGTATGATAAGGAAAAATAAGGACAGAATTTTACTCATTGGTTTGGTGTCTCCAGTGTTATAATTTTGGATGTAAAAATACATAATAGCATCAATCTGAAAATGGCAAAAAACAAAACCAGACTTCCTTCTCAGACATATTGTCTGCAGATTGAAGTACTGTTACTATGATATTGAAAAGACTCTGTTGGGGCGTCCTGATTTTGAAAAACAGGACGTTTTTTTGAGCGGGTTGTATAAATTTTAGGGCTTTGTTTTTTTCTTTTCTGCAAGCTCAGGAAAATGCTTTCTAAGGCAGTCAGGGCATATACTGTGTGAGAATACAGCTTCTGAACGCTGGCGAATATATTCTTCCAGAGCATTCCAGAGACCTTCATCGTCTCTTATCTGCTTGCAATAGGAGCATATGGGGATAATACCCTGCAGTGTTTTAATCTCACTCAGCGCTTCCTGAAGCTTTTCCTTTTCCTGCTGAAGGGTTCTCTCTGATTTTTTAACTTTGCTGGTTGTAATAACAGCAACTAAAATGGAAAGCAGGAGACTTATTGCTATAAGAATAATAATTGTATGTTCAAGAAATAATTCCTTTTGTTCAGCTTCTTTAAGAAAAGAAGTGGCTTTTGTTCTTGCGTAATTCATCAATTCAAGCATTTTTGCTTCCAGTGTATTTACATGTCTTGCCCCATTCTCTTTTGTTATGCTAATTGCTTCAGCTTTCCTGCCTTTTGTATAAAGCTTGATGACCTCCTCCCTTATAGGTTTCCAGCTGATAAAAAGATTTCTTGTTTCAGCCTGGAGTTTTTGTCCTTCAATTCCAAGTATGTTTTCCTTAATAAGGTCAAGCTGGGTGTAGACTTTGATCTCGTTCTCCGTAACAAGTTCAATCGCAGTATTCATCTCTTTCACGGTATTGGAGAGGACAACGTCTTTCATGTTTCGGTGCATTTTAGTAATGTTAAGTGCGGCTTTTAACGAACCGTTTGAAACAACAAGAGGGTGGTTGTAAATGGTCCTTGTATAACTGCTTAAATCAGATAAACCGTGGATTGTATAGACGCCAATTAGAAAAATGATCGAAATAATAAGAATAAAGCTCAAAGACAGATTCCGCTTTCTTATTTCACCTATCAGTTTCATTTCGTTGCCCCAGATGTAGTGTTGATGCGGCTTAGAACAGATCAAGCTGACAACAGATGAGTTTAGTTCATGTCCAGACAAAAACTCATTTGTCTTCTTCCCAATAAAAGTCTCTTTAAGAACCCCCAAGCTCTGACTCAAGTCTTTTCATGTGTTCCATTTCGCTGATAAGGCTGAGGATACTGTCAAGGAATCTTTCTATGAGGGCCGAGTCTGATTGAACATTAAGAGAGCTGGCCACAACTGAACCTATTGCTCTGTCAATCTCGCCGGATCCGTTGATGACAGAATTCATCTCTTTTCTTAAATCAGAAATTTTATGAGATAGAGAGCCGATTTGTCCGGTTATTCCTCCGGCAATATGTATGCTCTCCTTAAGCTGGTTTTGTGTGCCGTCTGCCAGTTTTTTTACCTCGTTTGCGACTACAGCGAATCCCCGGCCATGGTCTCCGGCTCTCGCGGCTTCAATCGCCGCGTTCAGGGCCAGCATGTTTGTCTGGTCTGCAAGTTCGTCAATGCCGTCAAGAATGGCCTTGATTTCCTCGGCAGATTTTTCCATTTTCTCTGCATTCTCGTTCAGTGAAGCGAACATGCCGGCGCTTGAAGATATTCTGTTCATAAACTCGCTGAATCGGTCGTTTACCTTAAGCAGGTCGGTATTGACCTGTTGGGAAAAACCGATAATCCTTCTGAAGTTATTCATAGTATCCTGAACAACAGACATTCTGTTCTCAACTACGTGAAACATTTTGTTTCTCAGATTATTGATCTGCGTCATCTGATTTATGCGCCTGCTGTTATAGTAGTCCTTAAAAGCGGAATAGTGATGGACGAAATTATCAACATAATAGTCGTAAAATTTACCTGGTACCGTTTCTTTGAAAAAGAATACTCCGGTCAGAGTCTGGTTAATGTTGACGCCGAGAAGTTCGCCGAATGTTGAAAATCCGGCAGCCGGTATTGAACTGCAGTAGTTTAGGGTTTTAATTTCGTTGAGGTTATTAAGCCTTCTGAGAATACAGTCGTTCAGGATTGCTCCCACCGGAACAGCGTAATCTTCTTTGGACTTCAGGTAGCTGTTGACGCCGCTCAGTGTCGAATCAGTGAAACCGGTTTTTTTAATGAGAAGCAGCTCATCGCCCTTTGAAATGTCGCAGTAGAAGTTTATACGGTTATTCGTAATATCTATCCCCGAAACGGAGCGGACGTAAAGCTCCCCGTTGATTTCAATACCGAAGGTGTAGTCGTTCAGCTTTTTTTCAAGTTCTACCGGTCTGCACTTGAAAAATTTGCAGAGCTCATCAACAATCCCCGTAATCTCCTGAGTATCCGGGTCGAAAACGGTTTTAACATAGCGCATTACCATGTCTGATTCCAGAATCATAAAGCTCTTGCCGGTTTTTTCAAAGTTTTGTGATTTAAATATGCCAAATTTCATTCCTGGATTCAGCTTGATAAAAGCAACGACTGCATGGTTTTCGAATATTTTACCCTGAGTGTATATGTATGTATTCCTGAAATCAAGTTTTCCGCCTGCGGAGCCTCCAGTGAAAAGGCAGGGGAACAGCCCTGACTGGTAAACTGCCTCCATGAAAAAACTTTCGCTGTTTGAAAGTCCGTCAATAATTGTGAAAGCAATTGTGTCTTCATGACGGATCTTAAAAGGTATACGTATTCTTCCAAGACGCTCCGCTATTCGAGCTATCCGTTCCTGAACGTTCAGGATTGGCTTCCCTGACCTTACGTCTTCGGAGAAAAGCGGTACTGCTTCAATGTGAACTCCAGCGATAAGTGAACGGCTGAAGATTTGAAGCACAACGGTATTGCGGCCTTCAACGGCGTCTATGTATATCCCGTTTCGGTCATCCCCCGAGCATAGTTCTCCGGCAGTCGTGCACATGAGGAGAGGGGTCTCAGGAGGGATAAGTCCTGTAACCTGTGATGAGGCCTTTTTTATATCCGTAAAAGGTGAGACGTAACCTATTACAAGACCGGGTTCCTCGCCTTTGAAATTCAGAAGTGCTGCTGAAGCGTCATCGCCTATGGAATTAGATGTTAGTACGATTGTTTTTATGAATTCAACGGGCGCTGATGGTTCTACTATTTCGTTAATATCTACTGTCTCCGTATCGGATTTTGATGGGGTGGTTTTCCTGCTAAAGAATTGCATAAGCGATACTTCCAGCTGTTTATGTATTTATTCCAAATGCTATGGAATATTAAAAATTAAATTAACATGCCGGTCAATAAATAATTGATATTCCAAGTAAATAAAATACTAAATGAACTAAATGTAAAGCTCAGGCATTTTGGGTTCGCTGAAGAGACTATTGAGCCTCAAAGAAGCATCCTTTACTTTGCCCGGTTTTATCGACCTTGCCCCTGCCGGACAGCTTTTGATGCAGGCGCAGCAGCTAATACATTTAACCGGGTCGATACTCCTGATGTTATTATGGGCGATTGCGTCTGTTGGGCAGACTGACGCACAGAGCCCGCAAGCACTGCATGATTCATCTATGTCAATAAAGTCCTCGTCCCAGATTTTTGTGACGCCGCCATAGGGGCGTGTTCCGGGAATAAAAACTTTTTTTACTAAGGTAGATTCCGTCAATATGAGCTTTTCTGCTGCACTGCGGCCTAATCCTTCGGCTGTTTTCAGGTCAGAGATATCAGGCCTGCCTTCAGCTATAGGTGTATCAGCGCTTGAAAAGGAATGTTCGCCAATGAAAGATGCAGCTGCAAGAGTAAAGCACCCGGCCTCTTCAAGTATATCGGAGAGTTCAAGAAGTGAGTTTTCATACGCCCGGTTTCCATAAACGGCTACTGCAATAGCCGGTGTATTATCGGCCTGAATCTTTTTAAGAAAGTCAGCCGCTATCGCGGGCACCCTTCCCATATACACCGGGACTCCGGCGATGAGGATGTTATTTCTTTCAAGTTGCAGCACTGCATTTCGCCTGCTTTTGTCTGTTATATCGATGTTTATGACCTTGCTATGTCCGAAGCCATCCGCAACAGATTTAACAATTGCTTCTGTAGTTCCTGTCGGTGAGAAAAAAACGGTAGTCACTTGTTCAATTTTCATGTCATAAGCCATCCTTAATTTATTTTGAAGCTGGAAATTTTAAGCTTTTATTGATTCAGAAAGGCATTTTGCAGAAGGCTGATGCTGTCTAAAACTGCAGAAAGATCAGCTTCATTAAGATGTCCCAGTTTGTTTGTTTTCCAGCTGTTGATTACTTTCCGGCATCGTTTAACAGTTTGCTCTCCTTTCTCTGTGACCGAAAGGTAGGCCGACCTTTTATCCTCTTCGGATGAATTAATGCTGATGAGTCCCATGGAATTGAGTTTGCTGACAACCTTTGAGACGTGAGCCTTCTCAAGTGAAAGACGATTGGTAGTATCTTTCTGGCGGATTCTTCCAGCTTTTGCGATTTCAAATAGTATTGAAAATTGCTGATGATTGAGGCCAAAGGGTTCAAGAAGTCTGTTTGATTCGCGCTTTAAAATCCCGCTGATACTCATCAGTTTGCCTATTATTACAGATGCAATGTCACTGTTTTTGTGTGTAGTTTCCATGGAAACAATATGCAGAGAAATGGTTTCCGTGTCAACTAAATATGCAGAAATCTCTCCTCCTTTTTCTATTTGGGAGGGATATATGAGCGCCTTAAGAAAAATAATTGCTTTTTCCGCTTTAATCACCTTAACTATAACATGTTATTTGTTTATCAGAAACTGATATTAGGGAGCAAAGAAAATGAACAAAAAGGTCATATTGATTGTTTCACTGCTTATTCTGGCGGGTATTGTTTCAGTTGCAGCCTTCCATGGGGCCTTTTCAACAATAACCGTCGAAAAACACAAACTTGAGGAAATGAAAATTGTTTATGCTGTGCATACAGGAGATTACTCTGAATCTGGAAAGGTTATGAACAAACTGTATTATTCTCTTCTTGAAAGCGAGAAGATTGAGACTTTCAGAGGTATAGGTATCTACTTTGATGATCCTGAAAACGTTGAAAAGAGCAAACTGAGGGCAGTTCTTGGCTGTGTGATTGAGCCCAATGATTACAGCAAAGTTGAAGATCTTAAGGGGAAGAATTACAAGATTGCCGAAATTCCTGAAAATGAATCTCATATAGTCCGTTTCCCGTATGTATCGAAAATATCAATTATTATTGGCCTGATGAAAGTTTATCCGGTAATTAATGAATTTCAGAAAGAAAACAATATTCCTCCTTCACCGATAACGGAGCTTTACAGCATAAAAGAAGGAGAAATTGTGTATTCACTGAATGACGGTCTTGAAAAAGAGCGACTCGCCGGGCTTCTTAGATAGAATCCAGGCTATTCAGCGTCAGGAGGGATTACCCTTCCTGTGTCAGCGTTGACTTTTACCGCGTGTTTTAAATATGCCCAGTAGGATTTGTAAGGATAGTTATCCCTGGATATATAGTAATATCCGCCCTTGAAAAGCATGTAGTCGTTCATATTAAGTCTGTCTTTTGGAAAGTTCCTTCCCCTGTTGCGTAGTGTGTATGACTGTTCAAGGTATGGTTTTGCTGCCTCATATGCCTCTGAAGGCTTAATTGGATATTCGCCAATTATTTTAAAACCATAAGTTGATGAACCGATAAAAACAGGGCTGGCTGAACAAAGCGGAAAGAGACATTCTCTCCCGCACGAGAGAAGGGCAAATGATGATAGTATTATAAAGACTGTTATTCGCATTGGGTCTCAAGAAATCTTTTTTTATGTCTATAAGATATAAAGTGTATGAGTCAAGATTATTATCGTATGAATTAGGATTATATCGCTTATCTTGTGAAGTTCGTTTTTTGAGAATGCGATTTCATGGGAAATGCTTTTTCATTATAGTTGACTACAAACGCTTAAATCCAGAACATGACAATAGCTGGAAAACGACACATGTATCGCATAGCGAGTAAATCTGATTACGGTACCAGGATTACATGTAAGGAGTTTTCCGTATGCCTAAGACCGTATTTCAGAAGTACTTTTTTATGTCGCTTACCGTTTTCTTTTCTGTTGCCTCTTTCACAGTTTATAATGTCTCCATCAACAGCGGGGGAATCAGCAAAGACGTATTTCTGCTTGCTGTTAAAGAAGTCCCTCTGGAGTTTATTACGGCCTTTCTGATTGAAGCCCTTATCGCCTTCAGGCTTTCGCAGAAGCTCGCTTTCAGAATAGTTGACCCTGCAAAGGACAGGCCGGTGTTTGTCATGCTGACTATAACATGCATGACTGTCTGTATTATGTGTCCTTCCATGAGCTTTGCTGCGACGGTGTTCTATAATGGATTTACGGTGAATTTCTTCTCTGACTGGCTCAATAAGCTGGTATTCAACTTTCCGTTTGCAATATTTCTACAGATTTTCTTTGTGGGGCCTCTTGTGCGTTTTATCTTCCGGAAAGTCTTCAGAAATAATTGACTTGTATTCCTGCTGGAATATTAATTACATTCTTTAGCGGGTTGACTGTCAGGAAGGGCTCTCCAGTCAGCAGGTGAGGAGGACTTAAAAAAAGGCTTTCTTCGATAACGGAATGAACTACAAATCGGATTCATTAATAGACAAGATTTTTTCAAAGGACGGCATGCTGGCTGGATATGTGCCCGGATATGAGTTCCGGGCTGAACAGGGCCAGATGGCGTCCTTTGTCAGCGCGCGCCTTGCTGATACCGAAAACGGAATGATTGAGGCCGGTACCGGCACCGGCAAGACTCTCGCGTATCTTATTCCAGCTGTTCTCTATGCACTTGAGACCGGCAAAAAGATAGCGATAAGCACCGAAACAAAGGCCCTTCAGAAGCAGCTTATGGATAAGGACCTTCCTCTGGTCCGTGACTTTTTTCTAAACACAATGAAGGACAGGTTCTCCTACGCCCTGTGTCTCGGCAGCGCTAACTATGCCTGCCGCCGGCGCTTTGAAATAGCGGTACAGAAGGGCAAGTTTGAGCAGGAAGAGCTGAAATCACTCAGGCCGCTCGCGAAGCTTTTCGAGGCAGAGCGCCTCTTTACCCGATTCGATTTGCGGATTTCAAACAGGCTGTGGGCGCAGGTGAACAGGGAGCCCGAGATTTGCGGAGGCTACAGGTGCCCATATTCGGGAGAGTGCCCTTATCAGAAGGCTAAGAGGCAGTGGGCGGCCGCCGATATTCTTGTGATGAATCACTATCTCTTTTTTACTAATATTGCATCCGCGAAGACCTATCTGCCGCGCTCCGACGCAGTTATCTTTGACGAGGCTCACTCTATTGAGGATATTGCGTCATCTCAGCTGGGTTTCTTCCTGAGCAACAGGCTCCTCACCGACGCGATAGACCGATTTTACAGAAAGCACCGAAAAAACAATCTCATAAACAACATATCCGGTGAAAAAACGAGGGTCCGGGCAGTTGAGGCGGCAGGTAAAATTATTGCGGAGGGCTCGAAGTTTTTCGCAAAGGCTGCCGCGCTTGTTCCTAACGCGACAAACCAGCTGCGTCTCAGAAGGCCTCTCCAGTTCGGCGCGGAGCTGCTTGCCCCGTTGTCAGAGTTTGTCGATATCCTCAGGAAAACCGAAGAAGACTTTCAGGACGAGTACATGCGAATGGAATACGACATGGGGATGAGCCGGATAGGAGGCTTCCTTGAAGGGCTTGGCATCTTTACTGAGATGGAAAAGGATGACTATGTCTACTGGCTTGAGTCCGCGCCGGACGGCCTTTTGACCGACTGTACTTTGCGAGCACAGCCTGTGGCGATAGCTGAAAAAATGAGGAAAGAGGTTTTTCACTCTTACGAGTCCTCTTTGCTTGTTTCTGCAACGCTTGCCGTCGATAAAAATTTTACCTTTATCGGAAACCGGCTCGGTATTGACAGAAATCAGGATATTGCTCTTCCGTCTCCGTTTGACTACATGAAACAGGCGGTCCTTTATATCGGCAAGGATATCCCGGAGCCGAATGTCCCGGGCTTTGCGAAGCAGGCTGCCATGGCTTCGGCGGACATCATCAAAAGTCTTAACGGGAACTGCCTGCTCCTCTTTACCTCATACAGAATGCTTGAGGATGTCAGGCGCGAGCTTGGCGGCATGGTAGACCACCGTATCTATTCTCAGGGGGATATGACTCCGGGTGAAGCGGTTGAGGCCTATCTCTCGGATGATAACTCTGTTTTGATGGGCACTCATTCGTTCTGGCAGGGCATCGACCTTCCCGGCGACCTTGTGCGCGGGGTAATAATGATGCGCCTGCCTTTTGCGGTACCGGACTCGCCGCCGGTTCAGGCAAAGATGGAGCAGATAGCCGCGAAGGGCCTGAACTCATTCGCTCACTTCCAGATTCCAGAGGCGGTGATAAAGTTCAAGCAGGGCTTCGGGCGTCTTATTCGCAGCAGCACTGATGTGGGGATTGTTGCCGTGCTTGACTCAAGGCTGTACTCCAAGCCCTACGGGAAAAGGTTTATTGGTTCACTCCCCAGATGCCGGGTGGTCTACAGGCATGAGGACGCGGTTGCCCTTTACGGAGCGATGAAGAGTGAGATTGTTATGAAATGATCTTTTCCCATGCAGTGGGAATTGATAGACAGACATGAATAAGTGCAAGGCGTAGCACAGAAGTAATCAATTTTTGTATATTTGTATCCGGGGTGCTCAGCATTTAAAAAAATCTCCTTAGATAATAATCAAATTGCCTTGAGTTTATAGGAGAAACAATGATATCCGGGGAAAGCCCAGAAAATGGTTTCATATTGCCATGTTGGCAGATATTCATCAATCAGCGTACAAGTTCCACCAGTAAAGTAGTTAAGATGTTCTCCCATTTCAGCATTCATCGCTGTTTCGATAATCCTTTTGGGTAACTGCTGAATAAGGCCGTTTTTCCCGGTAATTTGTTTAGTGTCAGTGCTATGAAATCCACATCTTCCAGCAATTCATTAATTATTGCATCTTTGTCCATAGCCATATTTTTTCTCCTTATCTATTGAGTAATAATATAGCTATTTACACAAATCTTTTTACACTCTCGGACCAACTTCATAGTTTTAAAACACTTTATGTATCAATACCATTTTAATTTTAACTGAAACCATGAGGCATCAGTAAAAACATTTTTTTCACATCTTTTAATCAATTTTTTTCGATATCAACATTGTATAAATAATGTTTCTCCAAAAAACTTGGAGTAAAACCATCTCTTCATCTATTACTTCACTAAAATATAGATTACAGCACATATACCGATAGCCAGAATAATATATAATGCAATTTCTGACATGCCAGTAATTGGATTGAGATGGCAGTTAATATTATTATTATTCATCATTGAGCATGTTATATGTTCATTTTCTTAACTTCCTTCAGTTAGTATAATTGTATCTTGTAAAGCTAAAACATAATACATCTGTAAATACTATTATATTGGGGGAAGGAGGTTTAATGAAACGATTATATTTTTTTTCAGCATTATCATTCTTTGTCTTGTTGAGTTGTAATGATCACAACCAGACAAGTAATATTTCGACTACTGATAAGGATCAAGAAGCATTTAGAGAAGCAAGTTTTAAAGATGGGTATAAACGCATTAACAGATTTTTCTACCCTCCGATCCTTACCTCCGACTCAACATGGTTTATGTCAAATAAATCAACTCAAAATAATGAAATCAATCCAAGTCTTGTTTCAGATTTAATGGACACTGTTTATTCTGAATTAGAATTAAAGAAAAACAAAAAAGATAAAAGTGGAAACATTCATAAACGCTTTCAGCAGTACTTTAAAGGGATTAAAGTGCTTGATGGCGAGTTGATTGAGCATTTTGATCAAAATGGAAATATGTACTCTCTGACTGGCGAGTATTTCTCTAACACTGAATTTTCAGTCAAACCGGTTATAAAAGCTGCAGATGTAAAAAAGATAATTTCATCTGAATATGATGATAAAGAGGATTTATCTGTTACAGAGGAACCAAGGCTGGCTATATTTAATTCACAACTGATTTATGAATTAAGAATCAGCTATATCGAAAATGATTTGGAAATAAATCTACATTTTCTGGTTAATGCCAATGATGGCAGTATTATCCATTATTACAATGGAACCATAAATTACAGTGAGTTCGTGTTTACAGGGAATATTATGAACATCGAAGGGGGGCAAAGCGTCAATGTGATAACTGATCAAGCATCCTGTGGTTACTATTATCCTTGTCATGATGTTTGCGCTTATTATGACCATTATACTATGGCAAAATATATTTTTAATAACAGCGGTTGGAGTACTGGAAAGTTCGAAGTATGGGATGCACACTACGCATATGTTGTGAATAGATTTTTATTCACGAGCGATCCACTGAGTATAGGAAGTTCAAGACCTGATGTTATGTCTGCTGCCTATAATATATCAAAAACACAGGAATATGTTGGCAAAGAAATGGGCAGAAAAGGCTGGGATGATAATTACGCAAATTCACCCATCATTATCAATATGTTATTTACAGAAGCAGGTTCAGCTTTTTTTAGTACATATGATCATAGCTTTTATTTTGGGGGTGCTTATGATGGAAACTCCGCTTACCATGTTTTGGAATGTGTTGCCCATGAATATGGCCATGCAATCCAATATTCCGATGTGGGTATTACAACACAAAAAAATGAATCTGGTGCCTATTGTGAGGCATTTGCTGACATATTTTCCTTTCTGGTTGAATACTGGGCACAACCTAATGGATTATCCCAGCATCCAAACTTCACCCATGGTTATTCCGACTGGATGACGGGTGAAGATATACATTTGAATCCATTATCTTTTTATTCAATAAGAGACTATAAAGATCCAAATCGAACTCATAATCCATCA
Organism: Spirochaetota bacterium; assembly: GCA_963663865.1. Taxonomy (GTDB): domain Bacteria; phylum Spirochaetota; class UBA4802; order UBA4802; family UBA5550. The sequence continues at coordinate 265,397 of OY760686.1, read as the reverse complement.
TATTATCATGGCACATACTGGGCTGATACTGATGGTGATTATACTCATATCAATTCAACTGTAGTTTCTCACGCCTTTTACTTGCTTACACTGCAACTTGGCATTGAAGCCGCCGGCAAGGTTGTACTGGATGGCACCCTGATTCATAAGACACTAAATAGCGGTTTCTACGATGCTGCGTGTGCATGGGGATGTGCGGCCGTAGAATTGGATGGTAATCCCTATGACTACTATGATCCTGAAGATATTTGGCAATACACTCAGGTACGCAATGCATGGCTGCAGGTAGGAATAACTATCCCAACTTATGAGAATATGTTTGTCTATTAAATAAAAAAGCTTAATTCCTGGCAAAATTGAAAACAAAACATAAAAACAATCAGGGAGTCATTTTATGAAAAAGTATTGTTTTGGAATATCATCGGTTTTTTTCAAACAAGCGCAAAACAAATATTTTAACCTGATTTCCATGGTACTCAGGTCTATTAAGTGCTGGTACAGCAGCGCGTTATTTGTTTCTGCAATAAATATATTCGGTATTCTTTCAGTGACCACCTGCAGCAACACCAGAGATTCCAGTTTAGATGACCGGCTTAATGAGCTCCTTGCTTCAATGACCATCGAAGAAAAAATTGAACAGATGCAGGGTGGTAATTATGCTTGGGGTGATGATTTTAATTTCAAAACCCCTAATAATGACCGCTTGCAAATCCCCGGATTTATTCAGTGTAATGGGACCAGGGGCATGTCTGCCCGTTATTCTTCTCAAAATGCAACAACCTTTCCTGTGGCTATGGCTCGGGCCGCTTCATGGGACATTGACCTAGAAGCTAGGGTTGCGGCAGTAATCGCTAGTGAGGCACGGGCCTGGGGTTACAATATGACTTTCTCTCCCTGTATTAACCAGCTGATGCATCCACGCTGGGGGCGAGCGCAGGAAACCTATGGTGAAGATTCCTGCCTTTTAAGTGCATTTGGTGTGGCATACATCAAGTCCATGCAGCAGACTCCTGAATTAGGGGAGAATCCCGTACTGGCCTGCGTAAAGCACTTCGCCGCAAATAATATAGAGGACACGAGGTTCTTTGTGAATGCGCAGATGGATGAGCGCACCCTGCGGGAGGTGTATTTGCCCGCATTTAAAAATGCCGTGCAGAAGGCTGATGTAGCTGCAGTCATGGGTGCCTATACCCAGCTGAACGGAAGCTATTGCTGTCAGAATTATCATTTATTGAGAGAAATACTGAAAAATGAATGGGACTTTCAGGGGTTTGTGATATCTGATTTTGGTGCAATGCATTCCACTGTTGATTCCATTGTTGCCGGGCTTGATCTGGAACACCCTTATAGTTTTTTTGATAATCCTACGTATGTTTTTTTTGAAAATAATTATTATGACGACATTATAAAGTATATTGAGAACGGTGAGGTCGACAGGGCTCCGATAGACGATGCGGCAAAGCGGATACTAAGGCGGAAACTGCAGTACAACCTGGACTATTATGATCTGAAAAAAGGGGAAATGCCACTTACAGACAAAACTATGCTGGAAACACCGGGAAACATTGCGCTTGCTCTTGAAACAGCTGAAAAAAGTATTGTACTTCTGAAAAATGAAGGAAATATTCTGCCTGTAAACAGATCCATGGTTTCCAAAATTATTGTGATTGGTGAGTACGGCGACACTGTGCGAACCGGTGATTTAGGAAGCAGTGAGTCTGTTTCTTCAACAGGAATCAGTCCCTATGAAGGGATTAAATCAGCTGCTGGAGAAGATATCAATGTTGAATTTCAGAAAACAGTTAACGAAAACACTGAAACGGTTAGCGATGCAGACTGCGTAATAGTTATATGCGCTTATGGACAAAGAGAAGAGGGAGAAGGAAAACCATTTTCCATTGACAGACGCAGTATGTCATTGCCCGATGATGAAGTCACTTCCATCCAGGAGGCTATGGCCTGTAATTCCAATGTCATTGTTGTGCTTGAGTCAGGCGGCGCTATAGATATGAAAGCCTGGGCTGATGATGACCCCAACCATGAAAATCTTAAAGCGGTGCTGATGGCCTGGTATCCTGGTATGCAGGGAGGGCTTGCTATTGGTGAAATTCTTTTTGGGGATGTTAACCCTTCAGGAAAACTTCCACAGGCATTTCCTGTCTCCGAAAATGATTATCCCGCATTTAATAACACTTCCTCAAAAGTAACATATAATTATTATCACGGGTATCGGTATCTGGACAAGTACGCAATAAAACCACGCTACCCTTTCGGTTTCGGGTTGAGCTACACTACTTATGAATATTCCAACCTAATTGTGGAACCCCCCATAGTTGATGATAGCGGGTTCATTTGGGTTACAGTTGATATTACCAATGCCGGTGCAATGGCCGGAGATGAGATAGTGCAGCTCTATGTTGGCTTTACTAACACCCTGGTGAGTGACGGTATAGGCCGGCCAGTAAAAGAGTTGAAGGATTTTAAACGAGTGTCACTTGCACCAGGAGAAACGGTCAGCGTGGAACTCTCTTTATCTGTTGAGGATCTGGCCTATTATGATACTGGCACAAATTCCTGGCTAGTGGAACAAATTGAGTATCAGCTTTATGTGGGCCCATCTTCGGATGTTGAAGACAGTAATACGATGATAGGAAGTTTTGAAGTTAAATATTGAAAATCTGCAAATACATGAAGCTTCGGGACTCCGGCGTCCATGCTCTAAGACTTTGGCTCTCTTAATTGTTTATTTCTTGTCCAGGCCCGTCCCTTCGTGACCTGCAGCCCCATCTTCATGATACGGCAATATTTTTAAAAATACATAATAATCAGGTTCGCTCAGGATGTGCATATTCTTTGACATATAAAAGCTTTAATCATTAAAGCATGAGTTTGAAAAAAGCCAGAAATGATCTTGCGTCAGATAATGAGACAAACGGGAATGTTGCAATAAGCTCAGAATTGAGCAATTTGCGTGATCCGTTTGTTATAATAGTACCACCTCACTGTACAGTAAGGATTGACATGAAGTAACCCTGCATCTTTTCTCAATAAGGTCCTGCACTCCATAAGCCTCGTAGTCTACAGGCATGAGGACGCGGTTGCCCTTTACGGAACGATGAAGAGAAAGATTGTTATGAAATGAAAAAGGCCCTGTCCTGAAGGCTTAACCCTGGGTGTTGCTGATTACCTCGTTGGCCGTGTTGTAAATCTCCTGCGAGGTGGAGGAAAGCGTTTCCATCTGTTCGCCCATGTCCTGCAGCGCGGAGCTTAGCTGCTGTATCAGTTCTGATGAGGTGTTGATGGAGCTCTTCTGCTCGTCTGTTTCCGCGCCGATCATGTCGGCCAACTCCATGTTTTTCTTCATGGCCTCAATTATACGGCTGATGTGCTTTTCTTCGTTAAGTATGCTTTCCTGAAGTTCTCCGATCTTCTTTGAGCTTTCGTGCATTGACCCCAGCAATTGCTTAACCATCGACGCTGTGTCCTTTATAACGGATACGCCTTCTTCGGTTGAGCGCGCGTTTATTGTCAAAACCGAGTTTATCTCCCCGATGCTTTCTGATGTTTGAACCGCGAGCTTGCCTATCTCGTCTGCTACGACGGCAAAACCCCGGCCGGCATCGCCGGCCCTTGCCGCTTCAATGCTTGCGTTGAGCGACAGGAGGTTTATCTTGTCCGCAATTTCTACGATAATGGTTACGGTATGCTGAATTCTTTCGCTTTGCTCCCTGAAGTCGGAAACGGTGTTTTCCACCTGAAGCAGCTTTTTCTCCATGGCGGCCGAGTTGCCGAGTGCCTCTTCCATCTCGTCAAGCGTGCTGTTAAGGCTTTTCTTGGTATTGAGCTGAATGCCGGTGTACTCGGATATTGAGCTTTCAATTATCTCGTTGCTGCCTAACTGGTCGCCCGAAATATTTCGTATATTTTCGGCTTTAAAGAGAAGTGTTTCAAGGGACTCCTTCATCAGAACAAAGCTTGCGGCCTGGTTTTGAAGCTTCTCATTAAAGGTAAGGATGAGGTTGTTCTGAAGGTCGACGAGGTTGAAAAGTACCCCGGTCTGTTCCTGTATCTGGCGGGATACACGATCCTTGTTTTCCTTTTCTTCCTGTATCTTTGAAATCTTTTCCGCATTAAATAGATTTGAGAGTTTAGTCGTTACATAAAGAGCGATAGCAACCAGGATGACACAGGCCATCTGAATGGTGTAGTCCGTTGTCGTTGATCTGTCATTGATGCCGTGAATAAAATACATTTGCAGAACTCGCAGAAGGTTTAGAACTACGACGGTTATAACGGATACTGTTATGAAGCGGAGGTTGAAATACAAAAGATAGTTAAGTATTATAGGAATGATATAGACGAAAACAAGCACCCTGGTAGTTGTAAACAGAGCGAACGAATAGAGGATGAAGAATCCCACAATGGTGATGTACTTGATTGCCGCGCTGTCGTTTTTATTTTTGTAAATAACCTGAGCTGATACCATCGGGACAAGCAGAAGCAGAAGGAAGGTCAGGACATATTCAAGCGGGCGTCCGCCTTTGATGTACTCTGATATGTATCCGAGCAGCAGAAAGGTGTCGAGTATCCAGTTAGTGGTAAGGACTATTTTATTAGTCCGCTTTATTGTAATATCCATTTTGTACCGTTTGTAAAAATCATTAATAATCAACTGGCTAATCTCAGTTGAAAACCGGGAAAGAGCCTGACAGTCAAGTAGTGTTAAATGCCCTGTGTGTGTCTATATTTTTTGCCATATTGTGGATGATTATTCAACAAAAAAATTACAGAAGTCGATATATGTCATTTGTTGAAAAGGTAGGAAGACAATTCACAGAAGATAAGCATGCGAATCAGTCATAGGCTTCCGATCAAATCAGCTCGGCACATTTGTTTTTGATTTTCAGCGGCATGTTGAAAAAATTTCCTGTTCGTTTTCATTCAGAACCGATGTAACTTCTTTTTCAGAGTTTTCAACTATTGACCACAGTTTGGCAATAGTTTCTGATCCTTTGGTCTTAAATTTCTGCTTTGTTAAGAAGTTCCGCCAGCCGATTTTCAAAAAGCCCTATGTGGTACCCGTCGACAAAACCGTGATGTACGTGGACGGAGTAGGGAAGCAGAATTCGGCCTCCCTGCTCAAAGAACTTTCCCCAAGACAGGCGCGGCACAGCGTCGTCCCGGTTCAGGCGTATTGTGTGGGATATGCTGGTGAAGGACACCCAGGGCAGTGATGTTATGTACAGAAAGTCATCTCTGCCGGCGAGCTTATCTGCCTCAATGAAGATATTCTGCTTTGATGATTTTTCAGAGGCTGCTTTGAGAAATTCATCAAGAGTGCCGGTCATGTCAACGGTTATCATCCTGAAAATATCTTCGCCCGGGCGCATGTGCGTAAATGAGGGGTGAAGGATGTCGTGTTCAACAACGCTTTCTCCGCGAATGCGATACCTGAACTCTGGAATTGAGTTTGCGGCGGCCGTGGTGAAATAGATTACCGTATGGTAAAAAGGGAGTCCGGCCTTTCTAATCTTTCCGTGAAATTCGGTGATGTCAAGATTGAAGCATACATTGTATTGAGGATATTCGGCTCTCATGAAAAAGTCGAAGTGGTCTCGCCTCGGCCAGTTCTCCATGTCGATGTTTTTCATGTTTCTTCTCCACTTCAAGGATGAGGCTGACCATTATGCCGGGGGTTTGCCGCTACGGCAAGGAAACTGTAAATCAGCATTTATCTAAAAAGAAGTAGACACTGCCTTCTGTCAAGGTAAATGATATTCTGGCGCGCTGGAAGACGTGCATAAATAAAACTACAGGCGGTCTGTAAGGTGTTAATAGGTATCATAAGCGCGATGGATGAGGAGCTGGAAGCCTATCTTGAGGTTCTTGAGGAGAAGTCATCAAGAGTGTTTTCAAGGACCACGTTTCACAGGGGATTTCTGCACGGACATGAGGTTGTGCTTGTGAGGTCAGGTGTCGGCAAGGTCAACGCGGCGATATGCGCGCAGATGCTGGTAAACCTCTATGATGTTACAAGGATAATCTATACGGGGGTAGCCGGCGGAGTGAACCCTGCGTTGAAAGTCCTCGACATTGTCATTTCCAGGGACAGCATGCAGCACGATATTGACGCCTCACAGCTTGGATTCTCAAGGGGGCAAATTCCTTTTTCAGACCTGCACATATTTGAATCGGATATTATGCTGGGGGAAGTCGCTCAGGAGGCCGCCAGATCGGCAGGGCTTCCTTTTTATGTGGGACGCGTGCTTTCGGGAGATCAGTTTATTTCAGATTCTGCCAGAGTCAAAGACCTGCATGAAGCTCTGGGCGGCGACTGTGTTGAGATGGAGGGCGCTGCAGTCGCACAGGTCTGTGAGATGAATTCGGTGCCTCACCTTATCATCAGGACTATTTCGGACAGGGCTGACGAGGAAGCCGCTGTAAGCTTCAGCGAGGTCCTTCATGCCGCTTCAATTAATTCCTTCCGCCTGGTTTCAGGAATGCTGATTCTTTTGCCGGTTGAATCACGGAACCGCCTCGCTTACATAAAGGACAGCATCAGGACAATACCTGACTTCCCAAAGCAGGGGATAATGTTTCGCGATGTGTCGACACTGTTCAGAGACAAGCTGGCTCTGAAATACGCCGTTCAGCTTCTTTTTTCACGCTACTCGGGAAGCAATATTGATATTGTGGCAGGAATTGAGTCGCGCGGATTTATAACAGGCTCTCTTCTGGCCGAAAAGCTCGGCGCCGGATTTGTGCTTATCCGCAAGCCGGGGAAACTTCCCTCAAAGACCATATCTGAGTCCTACACCCTTGAGTATGGAACTGAGACGCTTGAGGTCCACGAGGACGCTATAACGCCGGGGCAGAGAGTGCTCATTGTGGATGATCTTATCGCGACCGGCGGAACGGCTGTTGCGGCCAGCAAGCTTGTCAGGCGCCTCGGCGGCGAGGTTGTTTCTTGTTCTTTCATTGTCGATCTTCCCGATCTTGGCGGTAAAAGCAGGCTTCTTGAAGAAGGTTTTCACGTTGATACACTGATTGAATTTGAGGGCGAGTGATTGGTTTCGTAAGCTTGCCTCTGTGCCCGCCAGGATTTTAACCTTGACGTATTCCGGCTTTTAACCCTTTTAGTTTTAATAAATAAGGGGGCGTTTCTCCAGCGTTCTCCGCACAACTTCACATTCCGGAGAGGAAATGAGGATAGTAATAACGGGGCCGAAGGGATCGGGCAAGAGCACTGTGGGCGCCAGATTTGCCCGTCTGACCGATATACCATTTATTGAAACAGATGAAGTAATTGAAGAGATATATGCCGGCAGGAAGGGGCAAAAGCTCAGCTGCCGTGAAATATACACCGTCGAGGGTGAGGCCTTTTTCCGCACTCTCGAAAAGGAAGCAATCGCGTCTATTTCGGATAAGGACTGGTGCGTTATCTCCACCGGCGGGTCGACAATGCTCAATCCAGGGTCGCGCGCCGCTCTTAGAGAGAATTCGCTGCTGGTGCTGTTTAAAGCAGAGGACGATCTGTTATGGGGCAGAATAAAGCAGGGCGGCCTTCCGCCGTTTTTAGCGGGAGAGGACGGCCGGTCTGTACATGCGCTGAGGAATGTGCGGCTTTATGAAGCGGTTGAGCACCTTGCTGACATAGTGCTCACCGTCGAAAGCGACCATGAAGCATCGCTGCATAATACGCTTGCCGGACTTGTTGAAGCGCATCTCCAGCTTGGATCATCATCCCCCAACACATTCGGAAACATCATCAGAGTGACAACCTTTGGAGAAAGTCATGGAAAGGCCGTCGGGGCTGTTCTCGACGGGATAAAGCCCGGGACCCCTGTTGATGAGGCGGATATTCAGAGGCAGCTCGACAGGCGGCGTCCGGGGCAGAGCAAGGTAGCGACGGCACGCAACGAGAAGGACGCAGTGCGTATTCTTTCGGGTGTTTTTGAAGGAAAGGCAACCGGAACCCCGATATGCATGCTGATATATAACGAAGACCAGGACTCGGCGAGGTACGATTATTTGCGTGATGTTTTCAGGCCGGGACATGCCGACCTCACGTTCTGGAAGAAGTACGGGCTTCGTGACCACAGGGGGGGCGGGCGTTCATCAGGACGTGAGACTGCCGGAAGGGTGATGGCCGGTGCAATTGCCAGGAAAATCCTCGAAGATGCCGGGATCATGATAACAGCTTACGCCGAGGAGATTGCCGGTATCAAGTGTGAGACGGTTGATCTCAATATTATTGAGACGAACAGCGTCCGCGCAGCGGACCAAAAGGCGTCCGCGCTTATGGAAGAGGCCATTGTCAGGGCCAAAATGGAGCACGACTCCGTTGGAGGGATCGTCAGGCTTATTATTAAGAATGCTCCTGCCGGATTAGGCGATCCTGTTTTCGGAAAGCTCGACGCAAGGCTGGCGGCGGCAATGGTCTCCATCGGCGCGGTAAAGGGTGTTGAGTTCGGAGACGGATTTGAGGCTGCCCGTGTCAGGGGAAGTGAAAATAACGACGAAATGGCAGACGGTGTTTTTCTGTCAAACCACGCGGGCGGAGTCCTCGGCGGGATGAGCAGCGGCGCGGATATTCTTATGCGGATAGCGGTGAAGCCGACCCCGTCAATCCTCAAGGAACAAAAGACTCAGACGGCTTCAGGTGACAATACGGAAATTATCGTCGAAGGGAGGCATGACCCCTGCATTGTCCCGAGGATAATACCGGTCATTGAATCGATGGCGGCGCTTGTCGTGCTGGATTGTATCCGCATGAACGAAGCCTTAAAAAGATAAAAGGAGCGGCCCAGACCGCGGAATAAAATGCTTCCAGAATACCATATTTTCGGAAAACAGAATCCGGTATCGCCGGTTGTTACGGTAGGCAATTTTGACGGAGTCCATCACGGGCACCAGAAGATAATAAGTGCTCTGCTTGAAACAGCCCGGCGCGACAACAGGGATTCTGTCATTATAACCCTCGACAGGCACCCGCAGAAGGTCCTGCACCCCGAGAGAGAACTTAAGATACTAACGACAGCTGACGAAAAGACGGAGCTCTTTCTCGAAATGGGAGTGAGCTCGGTCGTGGTCTTGGCCTTTACAGATGATACGGTGATGCTCGACGCCGGGGAATTCTACTACGCTTTTGTTGAAGGCAAGCTCGGAGCCTCGTCAATAGTAATCGGGTACGACCACGCCTTTGGCCATGACCGAAGGGGCAACGCGGAGTTTTTGGAAAAGCTGAGCCCATCCACCGGGATCGGGGTTGTCAGGGTGCCCGCTGAACTTGAAGGAGAAAGGACTGTCTCATCGACCTGGATCCGCGCCGAGATTCTTTCCGGAAATGTTTCGGAGGCCCTTCACCTTCTCGGCAGGCCCTACAGTCTGAAAGGGCGAGTAGTCAGGGGCGCGGGACGGGGAAGGACTCTCGGCTATCCAACTGCCAATGTTGATCCGGTCGACCGGGACAAGGTGGTTCCGCCCGAAGGCGTGTACGCCGTAAGGGTTGTGCTTGAAAGCGGAGAAATCTTCGGGGGGATGATGAGCATCGGCAGCAACCCTACTTTCGGCTGTCCAGGGCGCACGCTTGAGGTGAATATCTTCGATTTCAACAGAGACATATACGGTACGGTTTTGAAGGTGGAGTTTTGCGGCTGGATACGGCCGGTGCGCAGATTCAGCGGGCCTTCCGAGCTGAAAGAGGTGCTTGCCGCGGATGAGATTCAGGCAAGGAGCTTTCTGCAAAGCCGCGGTTTGTAGGATGTAGCTCTCATTCACTCTGCGCTGAACAGCTCTCCTTGATATGGAAGCTTTTCAGCACGAGAAGAAACTCCCCTGATGCAGCCGATGTGTCAGCAGCAGGCTGAGGGAGAGGGACATTTTTTAAATCTTGACAATCATACTATTTTTTCTATATCCTTATTTAAGAGGTGCTGTTATGCAGACAATATATCGTTTAAACTCAAAAGAGCTCAATGCTGATTTGATAAAGTCAATACAGAACATGTATCATGATAAGGATATTGAGTTAACAGTAATTGCTGTAGAAGATGAGACTGAATACCTGCTCAAAGATCAGCAAAATCGAGATCATCTCCTTAAGGCGGTTAAAGAGCTTGAAGAAGGGAAAAATCGGGTTGAGGTCTCTATTGCTTGATGAGAAGAATTTCTTTTCATGCTGACGCTTTTAAAGATTACCAGGATTGGGCAATATCTGATAAAAAGATATTTTCAAAAATAAATGAGATTATTAAAGCGATCGACAGGGAGCCTTTCCGTGGTATTGGGAAGCCGGAACCCTTAAAGCATGAGCTTTTTTCATACTGGTCTCGACGAATTACTTCTCAACACCGCCTTGTATATAAAGTTGAGAAAGACGTTATCCTCATTGCATCTTGCAAGTATCATTATTGATTAGACTGGTTAATATAAAAGAGAAAGGCTTTATCGTATGAGGTGATCATTGAGTGATGCGTTGAGCAATAAACGAAGTGCGGAGCCGAACTTAACAGTGAAATTTCTCAAGCTTGTTTTTAACCGGTTCACTTCAAGCTGGGATAGATGTACCTCTCAGCCTGAGTTCTTCGCCCTCAGGCAGCTTCCCTGAAAAGGGAAGCTGTTTTGTACGGGAACATCCTCCCCTGATGCAGCCGATGTGTCAGCAGCAGGCTGACAAAAGCGTAAAAAGCAAACGAGGTTTTCTCGGATGATTTACGAATACGAAAAGAAAGATCAGGCAGTAAATGCATCTGCTGATCATCACTGTGTAACGCCGTTTGGCGTGTATTCAATTCGGTTAGGTGATCAACTGATAAAAGGAATCTCTTTTCAGGGCGATGGCTCCAGTTTGTCTGTCTCTGCCCAGTCGAATGATGAGGCCGTATCCCGTTTTCTTACCTCTTTTTTCCAGGGGAATGACCCTCTTAAGGAATTCAGAGTTTTGTTTTTCAAAAATCATGAGCGCATTGCTTCGTTCGGGAATATGTCGAAGTCAGACGGTATTATGGAATTGAGGCTGGATATGGCCGGCTTCTCTCCGGCGGCTCTTGCTGTTTACAGTTCGCTCATGGAGGTCCGGTACGGTACCACCATTTCATACGGCGGGCTCGCTGAAAGGGCAGGGCTAAAGGGCGCGGCCCGTTTTGTCGGGAGCTGCATGGCCCGAAACCGCTTCCCTGTAATTGTACCATGCCACCGCGTAATAAAGGCTGACGGAAGTACTGGGCATTATTCGCCTGATCCAACGCTGAAGAAACATCTCCTGCAAATAGAAAGCCTTCCGGACAATGGGGCTGACCATCGTTAAAGCAGGCCTCATGAGGCAGGACGGATTAACGTAATATTTCCTGAATGTTAAATTCGCGATTCAGAATATAAAATGCTCGCCAATGACGATTTCTCCTGCTCCCCTAATCTATGTAATATAACCGGAGGCCGATAATGGCATACGTAGAAAGCACCTGGCAGGATTTTTATAAAGAAGGGACGGATTTTCTGAGAACCGCAAAAGGAAGTATGAATTCAGAGAAGTTCAGCCCTGAGATTATATATAACCTGTGTGCAATGAGTATTGAGAAGTTTTTCATGGCTTTATTTATTAAAATTAACTTTATGCCGTACAACCATACCCTCGTTGACCTCGTTGAGTCCATTAAGGTAAAAGAAGAGCTGGACCCTGAACTTGAGAAAAGGCTGCTGTACATGAATGGATTTCAGGAAATATGTACAATGGAACAATACAGCAGGACAATTCCCGGCAAGGAAGAAATTCCGTTCTTTGTTGAGACTACTGAGATGGTTAATAGCTATATTACTGAGAAATTGGGGAAAGCATCCTGATTGCTGACATGCATTGGCAGAACAAGGCATGTTGCAGGTGTTCTGTGTCAGACCGGCAACAGCTGAACAGCTGATTAGAAAACAGCGGAGTTAGTCAGAAATAGTTTATCATTTCTTGCCGGTATTTAAAATGGGCTTGCCAAAGAACATTAAATCTGTTACCACGAGTGCCGGGTACCAACTATGAGATATTCAATTTATACGATAATGCTGGCAGTGTTTCTGATCTACTCATGCAGTAGCGATGATTCAGAATCAGGGGAAAGAATGTGGGAAGCTGTAGCCTCTTCAGCTGATGGAACCGTTCTTGCCGCCGCTGCCATGAAGAATTCAATATACATCTCGGATGACGGAGGGGCAACCTGGCAGGAGCGCGAATCTGCGGGACAGAGATACTGGTCGTCCATAGCAGTGTCCTCTGACGGAAGTATTATGGCGGCAGCTGTAAATGGAGGATACATTTACACGTCCACCGACGGAGGCTCCAGCTGGAGGGAGCAGGACGACTCGGGTGAAAAGCAATGGTATGCTGTTTCGATGAGCTCCGATGCAGGCATTATGGCTGCTGCGGCACGGAACGGCTTTATCTACACCTCTGCTGACGGAGGCAGTACCTGGACAGAGCAGACTGCCTCGGGGGAAAGGCTCTGGCGCGATGTCGCGGTATCAGCTGACGGGTCGCTTATGGCAGCGGCCGTGACCGCAGGCTACATATATACTTCTACAGACGCCGGTGTAACCTGGACGGAGAGGTCGGGTGCCGCTGGAGAGCTTGTAAATAACTGGAAGAGCATTTACGTATCATCAAACGGTTCGCTCATTGCCTCCGCTCCATGGGGAGTGTATATTCATACCTCAACCGACGGAGGCTCGGCATGGACTATTCAGACGGCCTCCGAATTGCGGTACTGGTCTTCGATAGCGGGATCTGCTGACGGCTCTTTTCTGGCCGCTGCTGTTTATGATGGAGCTGTCTTAACCTCCGCTGACGGAGGTGCAACATGGGCCGAATTGACTGCTGCAGGAACCTCGGCATGGTATGACATTGCCTGTTCCTCTGACGGCTCTGTGCTCGTCCTCGCGGACTATTCCGGCAGGCTTCTTGTTTCCTCAGACGGCGGCGCTGTGTGGACCGAAGGAGAGGCATCCGTCGGCGAAAGCACTGAAGAAGAGTGAGTATTGTCATAAAGGGAGCCGTAATTTGCGCCTGCACGCTGCTATGTTGCTATGAGGTATTTCTGATAAAAGTTTTACTAAATTTTAACATACACGCTCTTGCCGTTTGACAGCAGCTTGTTATATTTAATCCGAAGACTATTTGATTTTTATCAGGAACATTCTCGATGGAAGCCTGATCTTGCGCAGGATTGTTCGGGCGTTCCAAAAAAAGAGGCCAGCCGGATGAGACGGAAACCTGGATTGTGGGGATATGCGAAGTGAGACATTATATTACATCTGCTTTGATATCTGTCGTGGCGCTTTGTTGTAGCGCCTGCTCAGGAGAGCTTAACAATAACTTCGTAGTGGAAGGCGTTGTGACAGACGAGGAAGGGCTGCCCCTTCCAGGAGTGGAGATAACCATTACGGCTGTTGAGGCTACAGAAAATCACCCCGCATGGGACTTTGTGGGGCATACTGAGTTCACTGATGCAGAGGGCAATTTTGGAGTGACCATTGAGGCCGATACAGCCTATGACTTGAATATTCTCGGGGATAAAGACTATAACTGCTACATCAGGGCTGTGACGCTGTCATTTTATTTAACCGGCTACAAAACTCTCGATATTGAATTCCGGGCTAACGATCTCGAAGACCCTGTGTTCATTGATCAGATGATTGTTCTTGAGAGAGAGCTGGGGGAAGAGTACGGAGAATCAATAGACACGTACAATTGAAGAGACACGTACAATTGAAGAGACACGTACAATTGAAGAGACACGTACAATTGAAGAGACGCGTACAACTGAAGAGACGCAAAATCTTGCGTCTCTTCGGTTGTACGTGTTTTGTGTTTTACGATGCCAACACACCGAATTGAAATGGAGGTTCCAGTGGGTAATTCCGAGTCAGAAATAATTAGAAAAGCAGTACGTGAAACTTACGGCAGAACAGCGCAGTCTAAGGCTGCCGGCTGTTCCTGTTCAGCTTCCTGTTGCGGTAAATCTGACAATACTCTTGAGATGGCAGAGATTCTCGGTTATTCAGGGGATGATGTAAACGCTGTTCCCCAGGGTGCAAATCTGGGACTGGGCTGCGGTAATCCGCATATTATGGCAGGAATCAGGGAAGGGGAAACCGTACTTGATCTGGGTTCAGGAGGCGGATTCGACTGTTTTCTTGCATCAAAAAAGGCTGGTCAATCCGGACATGTGATTGGCGTGGATATGACACCTGAAATGATTTCGAAGGCAAAAGAAAACGCCAAAAAGGGCGGTTATAGCAATGTGGAATTCCGCTCTGGAGAAATTGAGGATTTACCCGTTGAAGATGAATCGGTTGATGTGATTATATCCAATTGCGTTATTAATCTGTCCTCTGACAAGCAGCGTGTATTTACAGAAACTTTTCGGGTTCTAAAAAAGGGAGGACGGCTGGCAGTCTCGGATGTTGTTGCGATGGTTGAGATTCCAGAGGAAGTTAAAAGCGATATGGCTCTCTATACAGGCTGCATTGCGGGAGCGGCAAATGTAGACGAAATTAAGCTAATGCTGAAAAATGCCGGATTTGAACAGATTAGAATTGCCCCGAAAGATGAAAGCAAAGCATTTATACGGGAATGGGCTCCTCAAAATCCGATTACCGATTATGTTGTTTCAGCGTCAATTGAGGCTGTAAAGCCTGCAAGTTAGAAGAGACACGTATAATAGAAGAGACGCGTAGAATTGAAGAGACGCATATAATAGCCAATTGAAGAGACGCAAAATCTTGCGTCTCTGGCGGCTTTTCCGCTTTGCCGCCTGATTCAAAACCATATATTATACGATATTCCTGAGGGAATGTGGAAAATAATTTTATAAATTCTAATTATTTCCCAAACAAACACCGCCTGCAACATAGAGACTGAAAAACTTCACACCTTCCAATCCTGCCGTCCGCTTAATCTTTATAAACAGAAACAACGAAGGGATTCAAACAGTTTGCCAAAGATCTGCCCGGCCAAAAGCACTTGAGAGCTTCAATATGCAGGAATCGAAGATGACAGAAATACTATAACAATAATTGCAAAGGATGAACTCTCAAAGAAAAACCTTCAGGGGGGGGTAGAGCAGAAATCCCTAAAAAAAGAATGAAAAGTTTAAACCTATGTCGAATGTGTTAAAGTGATTATTGCGAAATACATGATGCGTATAACCCAGAATCACTGACCATAGGGTCATATCCGATAAAGGAATTAGAAAAAATTTAATCTTTGTATTTACCCTGCATCCCCAATTTCCGTCTATATCGTGCATACTGGAATATGCCTCAAGCAAATCATCATAATTCATATCTGGATCATATTCATCTTCATTTCCCGGAATGGAAATTTTTTTCACGTATTCAGGGCCAATATTTGCAGACAATGAATAAGAAAAAATATTTGAAACTTTATAAATACGTGTAAACGCGACAAAGATTGTAGCAGAAGAATACATATCGTAATTTTTTTTTGTTATCAAAAAAACCATTTCCGGTAGGGGTAAAGGAGTCCACCCGAAAAGCAGCCCATAACCTCTTGACAGACTACCAGAACCCTGATATTCTATAGCAGTTGCGTTAAAACCAAACTCAATATAATCTACGCTTTTATTGCTTCCCCCATTCATGAAGCTCAAATAATAGCTGTGGCTGGCAATCCCCGCAAGTTTTGATCCATATCTTATCGGTGTGGGAACTTCGAAGTCGGCTTTTACTCCAAAGCTTTTGTCTACAACATTTGCATTGATATGAAATGGTACGCTGATAAATAATAATAAGGATGTCAGAAATAATGGATATGAACCATTGACAGATTTCTTCATTGCTGCCTCTCCTATTAATCTATAGATCAAAACTATGAACTGACTTATAACAACTTAATAATTTAGTACCTATTAATTGATTATATTTCGTCGAGAGAAGCTTACAGGGGAATCTTTCTACTGTTGTCAGATCCACAAAATTGCATTCAAAGAATGACAATATGCTAAATTATATATTAATATAAATCAAGATATATTTTATGGGAAAAAGTTCGGTTTTTCTCATTATCTTTTCTAGAAAGGGGAATTATTAGATTATTTTTATTTTTCTAAAATTTTGTGTCTTTTTTATTTGAAAACTCACACGTACTAACATAGTGCTGAATTGTTCTGTTGTGAAGCTTAATAAGATTCCAGCAGATATTAAATGATGCAAAAGGGGGACCAGATGTTCTACTTAAAAAAAATCATATTCCTTTTTTCTCTGTCTTGTATAGTTTTTTTATTCACCGGGTGTTCAGATTCATATTCTGATAAGAATGCCTCAGTTCCCTCAAATGGTGACTTTGATGACAGTACTCCATATTCAACTGAAACAGAAGCAAATGAGGATGATCCGGCAAATTATTTCTACTTTTCTTATGACGATTCTGCCAGTACGGCAGCTGTTGAGCTTGCAAAATATTATATATATAACGGGGAACCCATTCCTGAGAGTTTATCACGTCCATGGGAATTTCTAAACTATGAGACTTTTACTCCGGAATCAACTGAGGAAATCGGTATTTTCAAATATTCAATGGGTTTATGGGAAAGACCTTCCATTGAAAATGATACCATAAATGAATACAGACTGGGAGTCTACTTTGCATCACCTGTAATAACCAGAGCAGAACGCAAAAATGCTGTTATAACATTTATCATAGATATATCAGGCTCAATGGATTCAAGGGTTTTGGAAAGTGAATCTGAACTATCCCGCCTTGAACTTGTAAAATACGCACTTGGCAACCTGAAGGAGTCCCTTAAAGAAGGTGATATTATTAATCTTGTTACCTTCTCTGAAGATGCAAAAACCGTTTTAAGTGCGGCACCATATTCATTATATGATTCAAAGATACTACCTGAAATATGGAATCTCAATACTGAAGGCTCGACAAATCTTAACGCTGGAATTGAGCTTGGATATGAAGAAGCTATTAAATCTTATGATAAAAACAAAATGAACAGAGTTGTTTTGCTGACAGATGCTTATGCCAATACCGGTGAGATTGATCCTGAGAACATATCACAGCATACCGAACTGAATAACATGGAAGGGATATATTTTTCCGGTATCGGGGTCGGCATGGATTATAATGAATCCTTCCTTGATATTTTGACTGAGGCTGGGAAAGGAGCATATTTTACGATGTATACAAAAACCGATGCAAACAGGGCTTTCAATGAAAGATTTATTTCTCTATTATCGGTCGCTGCTCGTGATGTTAAGTTTAAACTTGAGTTTCCTGAAGAGATGACTCATATTTCAACTGCGAGTGAAGAGTCTTCACAGGATGAATCCGAAGTTTCTTCTACAAATTTTTCTTATAATACCAAGCAGTACTTTTATGAAGTCTTTAATGCTGATTCAGAAGTTGATTCATCATCAACCTTTACTCTCACAGTAACATATAAGGATACTGAATCTCTTGAAACAAACACTGAAACCATAACAAAAACAATGTCTGAGATTCTTGGGGATGATGAAAATTGCATAAGAGACGCTGAAATGATTTGTACCTTAAATAAAATGATAGATAAAACAACCACGTATGACCATTTTCAAAACATTATTCAAAAATACTACACTGAATACACTTCTGACATTTTCGAAGAGTACAATAAGCTCATGGAAAAGATGAATAAAAGTATAAATACAGGAGAATGAATTGTAGCGTATAGCTGAAAATTTCACACCTTTTATTCTGCCCGTCCGTTGATTCTACAAACATAGAAACAGCGGAGGGGTGGGATGCCGAAAACCACTGACAGATTCTTCTTCATTTTTTTGTGCTCAATTCTCTTCTCATGCGGTCCCGGCGGAAACCTCACGTCCTTTAACACGGCCCCCGGCTTTCCTTCAGACGCGGACCCGTCCGGTGGAGACGCTCTTTCCTCTTCAACTAACAGGAAGCCGGGGGCCGAAGCTCCTGATGCGCAGGCAGATCCGTGGGCCGGCGCGGCCTTCATTAAAACTCCAGCGGTAAACAACTACGGAATAGTAAGCTTCTCATATCCGCTGGAGATACCCGAGGGCCGCGCCGGCCTTACACCGCAGGTAACCTTATCGTGCTCTTCCGCAAAGGGCGACGGACTCTGCGGAGTAGGGTGGACGCTGGCTGCCGGCGGAGGTGCAATCACACGGTCAGCACGCAGCGGCCAGCCCGTTTACGGACCCGGCGATATCTTCAGCTTTAACGGCAAGCGGCTTGTAAAGATTACATCCGGAGAAGGAGAGGACGGAGATTACCGCCTTGAGACAGGAGATGACCTGTCGCTCTTTACTCTCTCTGACAGCGCTGAGGGCGGAGTCTGGAAGCTTCGTGACTCTACCGGGTGCTTAAGCATTTTCGGCAAAGACCATTCGTCCCGTATATATCCCCCCCATGATAAAAAGAAGACCTTCAGTTGGAACTTCTCTTTGAGTCAGGACCTTAACGGCAACTACATTCAGGCAGTCTACGACAGCAAACTCCGCGAACTTGACCGTGTGCTGTATCTGAGGGAGCTGCGTTACACAGGTCATGAGCCGAGCGGCACAGAGCCCCGGCAGTGGGTACGCTTCAGCTACACCGAACGCACCGAACCTTACACATCGAGCGCACCCGGCTTTACAATGACGATGTCGCGCCTTCTCGATAAAATTTCAGTCGGATGGGACGGACTCTCAGGAGATGAAAGCCTCTGGCATTACAGAATGATCTACGAAACAGGCAAAGACTCGTGCCGCCCCCTTCTCCTCACGGTTGAATCCGACAGAACAGACACCGCCCCTGAGTTCACATACAGCAGTGCGGAACACAGCCTTTTATGGAAGCAGGCGGCAAACAGCTTTGTGCTGCAGCCTGAAAATGCCGCGAAGGTAAAATACTTCGAGGGCGACTTCAACGGTGACGCCCTTTCCGATATGGTTTTCTTTGACCCGGACACCGGGCTCTGGAGAGCAGCCGAGGCAAGGCGCGGGGGCGGATACA
Source organism: Spirochaetota bacterium (assembly GCA_963663865.1). Classification (GTDB taxonomy): domain Bacteria; phylum Spirochaetota; class UBA4802; order UBA4802; family UBA5550. The sequence goes on along the minus strand of OY760686.1, from coordinate 246,379 downwards.
GCTTTCCTGTTTACGGCGAGGCTTACCGCGGCTTTGACACTGATTCAGAGATACAGTTCTTCAGGGGAAACGTAACCGGCGACTACAACGGCGACGGCCGGAGCGACATTGCCTTCTTTCTTCCTGGCACAGGAGATTTCGTCGTTGCTGAACATAACGGAAAGATCTTCGAGTTCAAAAAATACGGAAGGTTGATATCCCCCGTTAAAAATATAATGGCCTGCGAGTGGTTCACAGGAGACTATGACGGCAACGGGCTCTCAGACGCACTGCTGTTTTACGAACCGGCCGGAGAGTGGACGCTGATGCTCAACAAAGGCGGATGCTTTGAATTTCTCAAAGTGGCCCGCTGCTTCAGGAACCTCTTCAGAAGCGACTACAGTCCCGGCCCGGGCCTTAACTGTGATTCGACATTCGACTCAAGTGAAACAGGTCTTTCCCGAAACAGAGTGCATTTCTTTCAGGGGGATTTCACCGGCAGCGGAAGGTCTGACATTTCGATCTACGACAGCCGGTCCGGATCATGGTATGTCGGTGAAACGTTCAGGGATGCGGACGGCAGCTTCATTCTGAGCTGGAAACTATTCAAAAGATTTACGGCTCCTGAAAACATGCTCCTGTCAAATGACCGCTTCTACGGCGACTTCAACAGCGATGGACGCGCTGACTTCCTGCTCTTTGACCGCTCAAGCGGGACATGGACACTTGGCGAAACAGGCGACGGCAGCATCAGTTTCAGGACATTCTCGAGGTCGCCTCAGTTCAGGGACATCACCCGCTTTGTACAGGGAGACTTCAACGGAGACGGCCGAACTGACATAGGCTTCTTTTCCGCGGCCGACAACAAGCTCTGGGTGGGCGAAGCTGCTCCGGACGGTTTCAGGTACAGAATCTACAGTGACGGTTCAAACTGCCCCGGAATAGAAAAGCTCACCGCCGCGCCCTGTCCGGCAGATGAGGTTATCATAAGGAGCGGCACGGCCGTAATTCCAGGCACGGAAAAGACTTATAAAGTAGACTATGTCTACGACTCAAACACATGGCCCGGGCGCGGCGAAAGAGCCTTTGCCGGCTCGTTTTCTTCATCAGGAGTGCCCGAAATTCTCTGCTGGAGACGGAACTCCGCCGGAGCTCTCCAATCAGGCTTCTATTTGCAGAGCTCCGGCGGAGAGGCACGCTATCTCGGAGACTCCGGCATCGACCTCGACAGATTCACTGTACTAAACCGCGGGCGTGCTCTGCACGGAGAAGGCGGGGACTGCCTCTTATTATACGAACACTCGGGAGAATCACACTGCTTTCTGAGCCTGTCAGTCCGTGACTCGCAGGTTATTAAAGAAAACATCGCCTCGCTTTCTGAGGAAGAGATTCCCTCTTTCGAAATCGGCTCATCTGTTTATCAGACCGGAAAGTTCTACGGGAACTCTGATTGGCATAATGAGATTCTGATGCTTGACAACGGCAGCGATGACGTGCCCGCCTTTGTCCTCTGTTCATCGGAGTCAGAGCCCCGCCGCCTTGAGATTGACAGCACCGGTTCGCTGACAGCTGAAGATTTCCGCGAGTCAGGCGGGTTGTACTTCTTTACTGCGAAGAGCTCATCCGGTATCTCATCACTTTTCGTATGTGACAGCCGGGAGGACGCACAGCTCTGGCACAGGGCCGTGATTGAAGAAAGCATTTACTCCGCCGGAAGTACTGGAATAAGTTTCTCTCAATGTTCATCGGATGCTGGTCTCGATTACAGCTACGACGGAGAGTACTATCCGTGCACGGACGGTTTCTGGTACAGAGCTGGAGATACGCTGCGGCAGATCGTTATCGGGAACAGCTTCGGATTCACCTCGCTCAGCCTCACCGGCTCATACACTCTCTCTGACGGGCAGGAGTTCCGCGGCGAGTTCGATCACACGGGGAGTCCCATCCTGCATAGCGGCGGCACGCTTCTGAAGCTTGCAGACTTCCGCGCTGAGCCTGCAGTGTTAAGTGAACTAGATTTCAGCCGGCCCGGTCTCTACAAGGAGTTCTATCCCTACCAGTGGATACAGGGCGACTACAACGGAGACGGCAAGACCGACATCGGAATTTTCAGTATCACCGACCCCGAGTGGCACTTTGCTCTGAGTACCGGCACGGTGCCCGACCTGCCTGTTAGGGTCTCGAACGGAACCGGCGGAGTCTACCGGTTCGAGTACGCAAACTCATCGGGCTTTGACAACACCGGCGGCGACGGCGTCCCCGACCTTCCGGTAAACTACAGGGTCTGCACGAAGATGACCGTATCAGACGGCGCCGGCAACGAGGTTGTCACAAAATACGGCTACAGCGGGGGATATGCCTTCTCGCGATTCATCGGCGGTTTCCGCGAAACGGACTTTTTCGGGTTCTCAAACTTCACCGTCACCGATGCCCTGGGCGGGAAGCAGACTTCTTACTATCACAACACACCATACGGCAACTTTCTCTGGAACCGTGCCCTCGCCGGAGCGGTTAAACAGACAGTATTCACCGGAGCGGACGGCGTTGAGTACCGCAGACAGGATTACAGCTACCGGATACACGAGCTCGGAGAGAGCGGACAGCATCAGAAAAGCTGCGTTGCAGAGAACTCATGCGTCGACACCTTCCGCGACAGGGTGCTCTTTGAGTCATCCGAATCGGAGATGCAGTTCGCTGAGACTGGGTATGCTCTTATCTCAAAAACCGAACGAAGTGTCGACCGCTTTGCGGACGGAGTCCGCTCTCAGAGTACTGATACAAACATTACCGAATTTGAGACCGATGAGACGACCAACACTCAAGTTGTTAAACTCAGAAAAGAGCACGCCGGCTCTGAAAACGAAACCACTGCCCGATTCACATACGACTTCAACTTCAATCCGGTTAGTGAAGAGACCGAATACACCGGCGGCGTTCTTCAAGAGCCCGCTCCGCGCCGGATATTCCGGGAGTACGACATCTACGGAAACATGATCTCCGAGACAGACCGGAGCGGCAGCCCTGAACGAAAAACTGCGATAGAATACGACAGTGAGCTTCACCAGTTCGTCACATCAAAAAAGCTCTTTGCACCCGAGCCGCTCATTACCCGCTTCGAGTACGATTACGGCAGCGCATTCGGAAAGGTCATGTCCGCCTCCGGGCCGGGCTCTCAGCAGTCGTTTACTGCTTATGATTCTCAGGGGAGGATATGCTCGCAGTGCGAGGTCATCTCCGAAGAGAAGCGCAGACTCTCGGAGTTTGTCTACCGGCACGATGCCTTTCCGCTGTCAGCTCACGTTACGCTCTTCACCGGATCGGGAGACCCGGACATAGAAAAGGCCGTGTACGGTGACGGCTGCGGACGAGTGCTTCACTCGGTGAAAAGCGCAGGCAACGGCCGGCATGTGAAAAGCGGACTTACTACCTATGACGCACTCGGCCGAGTAACACGGAGGAGCCGCGCTGACTGGTGCAGCGCAGATGAACTGGAAGAGTATCATCCCCATAGAGGCGAAAAGCACCCTACGCTTACAGAATACGACTACGCCGGACGCGCGGTGAAGATCACCCTTCCGGAGACATCACCCGAAGATGGCCCGGCCGTCACCTCATTTGAGTACATCTACGGCAATCCGTGGGCTGTCACCGAACGCACCGGAAGGCGCACCCGCAAAACCGTTACGAACAGCCGCGGCCTTCTGCTATACGTCACCGATTCGGGAACGGGCGACGACGGAAGGTTTGTCGAGGCCTCAATGGGATTTGCTTACGATCAGGCTGGACGGCGCATAAAGAGAATGGACCTGAACGGTGCGGCGATGAGTGCTCAAGTTGAACCATCGCTCTTTGCCGCGGGCGCGCGGGACAGCTCAGGGAACTGCATCTCCCAGTGGAGATACGACGGATTCGGACGGCCCGTTGAGACGAGCTGTCCTGACACCGGATATACACGCTTCGAGTACAACGCCTACGGAGAGAACTCGGCTGTAATAGACGCACGCGGCCTTCGCAGCGAGATGGACTACGACTGCCTTGGGCGCGTAACAGAAAGCCGCGCGCCTTCTCACGCAGGGACTGACGTTATTGAGACTACCCGATTCATCTACGGCGGAGCTGAGAGTCCGGGGAACACGGCCGGGCGCCTCGCTGCAATCATAGGCCCCTTCCAGAGAAAGGACTTCTGCTACGACGAAACAGGCAGGGTCATCCGCGAGACGCGCACCTTCACCGACCCGTTATCAGGCGACCAGCCTGGATTGAGTTTCACCACCCGCTTTGAGTATGACCTGCAGGGCCGGCTCACGGCAGTTGACTATCCGCGAGACCCGCGCACTGCCTCGGGAATACGCGCCGAGTACACTCTCGGATCGGCGGGCGCCGAGTCGGTGAGAGTAATATCCTCCGGTAAAAAAAGAGACGTGATTGAACGCATAGCGTACAGCGAAGACGGTCAGCTCGAATCGATAGAACGCGGCAACGGCACCGAAAGCACATACTCATACGACGCGCGCGGAAGGCTGACCGGCATATTGAGCACGACAGAATCGAACGGCATGACACGGAAACTCGAGGACGTGAACTACACGCTCAGGAACGACAACAGCGTCGCCTCAATAGTAAACTTCTCGGAGCTCCGGCCGGGCGGAGCTGCCGGCACTCAAGTCTCACACCGCTACTCATACGACGGACTGAACCGGCTCGTCGCGGGCGAGGGTGTTCTAAAATCATCCGATAGCCTTGAGGCTCGAAAATACTCGCACAGCTACGGCTATACGGCCAACGGAAACATGATCTCGCGGAGCGCCTCGGCAAGCGGGCCGGAAGGCACCCGGCATGAAGAGATGACCTGCAGCTATTCGGGAGGCGGCCACGCTCTGACGGAAATATCCTCCGCTACGGGCGGGAGCGTTATGCGCTACGACGCCTCCGGCAACATGGTCTACCAGTCATCTGCGGGGGATGGGACCAGGCGTCTTGAGTACGACGCGTCCAGCCGGATACGGAAGGTCATAGACGACTCATCGGGCATCGCCGCGGGTGAATACCATTACGACGAGCAGGGCTTCCGTATCAGGAAACTGATAACGGACACCGCCGGAAAGTCTCCGCACATGGAAGTGCTCAGCCCGTCAATGTACTTCGCGCTTGAACAGAGCGTTCCGGACGGACTTCACGACTCGCCGGGAACGATGTGTTCCGTGAACCACCTATATCTGAACGGCATCCGCATTGCTGCAGTTGCCGCCAACGGGGACGCACGGTTTTATTTGACTGATCATCTCGATTCTGTTAAACTTGTAGTAGATGATAACGGCCTGCCCGTTTCGAAGACCGAATACCTGCCCTTCGGAGGCAGCTGGTTCTCTGAAGGCGCTGCGAAATACCGGCCTAAGTTCAATTCGCAGGAAACCGACCGCGAAAGCGGCCTGATCTTTTTCAACGCGCGCCACTACGACGCCGGCCTGTGCCGCTTTGTGACCGCTGACTCGGTTGTTCCCTACGAGGACGACACCCAGAGCTGGAACCGTTACTCGTACTGCCGGAATAATCCGGTGGGATTCGGGGATCCGAGCGGGAATATAGACGTTGAGCAAATCGCTGACCGGTCGATTATGACTGTAAGGGAGGCTTTGGAGTACAACGACAGGTACCACTCCGAGCAGACCATTAATTCGTTTAAGACTTCGAACTGTCTGAAGACCATTTATCACGCGGCCAGTGCCGGCGTTTCCAAAGCTGCTCTTCTTGTGGCTCCGAAGAACCTCAGCGAATTCCGGGAGATGATGTTTGTTGGAGGGATTAGCTGGAGTCGGGCCGGGAGAGGTGGTGGCAAGGGTATAAAACACAATAAAAGTATTGCAAAACCTAAAGCAGACTTTTATGTTAAACCTAATGGGGATGTTGTGCCGTCGACTGGGTATAGGGCATTAAATCAACCTGCGATTGATAGTGCATTAAAAGGGAATATAATGTCAAAAGGTGAAACTACATACTTCACATTTAATGATTTAAGTAGATTTAATAGGAATGAAGTTAAAAATTTACTTCAACTGCCTAGCTCTCCTTCTCACTATGGCAAATTTGATACCCTACAAATAATTAATAATATCACTATTCCGAAAGGTAAATGGGGAACCGGATTTAATCTTGAACCAATATGCAAAACCATGCCTCAATGGGGAAAAGGTGGTGGTACTCAAGCTGTTACGTCTAAATTTATTAATAACTTTCAACTTTTTGAGTTAAAAAAATGATAAATAAAGAATATTACAATAATCTTGTAAAAGAACTTAACAACTTAGATTTTAAACATAAAGATAATTTGGAAGTTTTTAGGAAACAGTTTGATAATGGAAACTTCCGTGAAGCATATTTGACATTATCAAATTATATAGAACAGGAAAAAGTTAATTCAGAATCACTGCAAAAGGCGATGAATGATTTTTACTGGTATTATGTGAACTGATCTTTTCTGCCCCCCGGAGGGGGCACGTGGAACAGGGCCAATCTCACATTTTGTAATTACTCCTTGCTTAAGAAAAATATTGTCCCGATATCGTTCGCAACTATATTTTTCTTGTTATAGGCAATACCACACTCTCACGGTTACCAGTTTCTTAAAATCCCCGCGCACCCGCCGCAGCACAGGACGTGCGGAGGCGGTTATTCATACAGTTTTATATTACCTGATATTTCATCGTTTATCATTGAATATATACCTGAAACAATTGGCCATCTCCCATAATTATCACGACCATGCCCACCTATTATGTTTTTCTCACCTAGAACAGTCCAAATCATTTTAAAATTATGCTTTTCTAAAAATTCTTTTAAAACTGATTTTTTAAAAAACAAGCATGGATAACCTGAGTTTCCTTCTGAGTTATCAAAGCATATTAGTTCCCCATTATCCGAATACATATAACTCTCATTATTTCCATAGAAAAGCCTTAATTCCTTAACAAGCTTTGAGCATGGTTTGTAAAATCTAAATGTTTCTTCTTTTGATAAATCATATTCTGCTTCCCACGAGTATGATTCAGTAGTAACTATTACATCACCAATTTCGTTATCATTTTCACGGTCATAAATTTTGCTAATTTGCTCTCCGCCATAATATTCCTTTTTAAAATAATTATAAGCTGGTGACCAGTAATATTCTCTATTAAACATCTCATAACTATTATGTGACTCTGGCATCCACCTGTTCATGAAATTTTTATCTGACAACCATTTATATATTACATCGTATTGATCTGACGGAACGAAATAACTTTTAATAAGGTACCAAAATTGTTTTTGAGGAATTGAATATATCTCATTACCTAATATTTTTTCCTCATTTAAATCATAATGTCCTTCAAGCATTACCCATTCCTTGGTCTCATCTTCAATAATAATCTTAGGTTCTGGAAGATCGGAAATATCATTTAACCATTGATTGTTATCCATATCCCAATTCATATATGTTATTTTTGGCTGAATATTAACAATAGCAAGTTTATTGTTTCTTTGAATAGTTGATGGGTCAATATCTCTTAAAAAGGGTTCCCATGGACCACAGAAATCAACCATAGTATTGTCTTCTCCCCAGTTTCGCCAAGATGCTTTCATTTTGTAATTATCTGAAACTTGTGCTAATAATTCGTGCATAGCTATCCATTGATATTTTTTCCCTATTCTTTCTTGCGTATGATAATGACGTCCATGGTATGGAATCATTTTATCAAAATCACCATGTTTTTTTGAATCATATCCTAAATCAAAAATTCTTTTTATTGCAATATTTTTTAGATCAACTGGACTAATATTATCCCAGTCATAAAAATTACTTTGAAAGACATATCTTCCAAAATCACCATATCCAGCTGCTCTACCATTTCTGGTATATTCAATTTCCATTGATCTGAGTATTGAATTAACACTCCAATCATGATCATGAGAATCCCGGCTATTGTAGTCAATTTTGTATTTATTTATCTCTGCATCTGTAGGTGTAGGAGGAAAATCGCTTTTGTATGGAGGTCTAACCTTAGTAATATCCAAAGGTAAATCAAAACCTAAATGCAGCGTGTATTCAATAACACCACGTGCATAATCTCTTAATAAGACATGCGGATATACTTTATCTTTATTGAATATTCTGTCATAGATGTATTGACTTAACTCTGGCAGACTTCCAGTTATTTTAGTTCGCAAAGTGCACCCATATGCCACAGCAAATACACGTTCATATATATATGGATCATTTACGTTTTCAAATTTTATTAGCAATTTTTTCAAAATATGTATTCTATTTTCAAGTAAACATATTAGTGCTTTTGTCGCAGAGTCTCTTAATCTACGATTTGTGCTAGCAAGAAACCATGATAACATTATTGAAGCAAGCTCAATAGAATCATCAGATATATGCCTTTTATCTTCTATTGACCAAGCCCAGTCTATCAATCTTTTTACTGAAGTTTCATCATTATACCAATAATGAATTAATTGAGTCCACCATGCATCACGGTCAGATAATGAATACTTGCTGAGTATTTCATGAGTTTTATTTCCATTAAAAAAGTGATTCGGGTTACTAGAAACCGCAATTACTATATCCCAAAAATAATCATGTGTCCCTTGAAATTTAAGAACTGTACTATTTATATATTCAATCACTTGTTCATCAATTTCTAAGTCGTTTCTCCTCCACAACAAACTGCTAACAAATGCTTCTGCTATCTCATAATTATTTTTATCATCTAATAATTGATATAATTCAATGCTGTATTTTTCAGGCAATTGAATTGAAAGTGCTTCGATGATACCTTTATGCCAATTGATTGCATATTCATCTTTAATAAATTTAAATAAAGCACCTTCATCTTCAAATTCCTTGCGGATTTTATCACTTGAAATATCATCTAAAATTTCCGAAACAACTAAATGATCTTCAAAACGTTCATATGATATATATATACCTTCTTCAGAATTTTCTTTTTCTTTCCAGAATAAATTCTTCGAAAGAATCCCTTCAGAAATCAAAGCATCAGTTAAATTTCCTGAAATATTATAGGTATTTTGAATGTCACTTACATTTTTTACTGCAATATCAATTGGTATATAATATAAATCGTTAATTAATTTATACTTTGTTAGCTGATGTATTACTTTCTCAACAATATTAACACCAGATGAATAATTAAAAAATTTTGGTGAAGATAGTTTTATGTTAATGCTATCAATAAAAAAATCAAAAATCTTGGTGATACCGTTGATTCCATCTGGGATTTTTGTATATCCTGCCTTATCCAGGCCATCACAGAAAAGCTTTAAAAACAGTGGGTTCTGAAATTCAGGATGTAACAGCGGAACACTTGGTAATTCAATGTTGTAATTTTTAAAGAATAATTTTGATGCTTCATACTCAACATTTCTAAATCCATAATGAGTGTGTTTAATTAGTTCATTCGACAAATGATTTATATTATTATCAAGAAGTTTGAGATACGATGTCCGAATTGAAAAAACTAAACCTAACCAGCTGAACTTGGAAATATTAATAATAAAACCGTTGAAGTAATCTGGCCAAAAGAATTTACCAGCACCTTCATTGATTGCGTCAATGAATATTATTATTCTTGTTCCTGATATTTGGGCTTTACAATTTAATGCTTCAAGAAATTCTTCAAACTTGCAATTTAAATCTAATTGATCTAATATTTGTTTCTGAGGACTTTCAGTATTATTGAAATGTTGTCCCAGGAGCAATAATGAATATTTATCTTCTTTAATTCGGATATTAGCAATATCTGCAAGGAGATGTGATTTGCCAATCCCCGCTTCGCCATCCAATAGAAGATATGGTTTATTAAATAATTTTATTGTTGTGTTATTAATAAAAGATTGAAAATTTCTTATAGGTGCATAAGTATTTCTTATATAGTATTTAGTGTGATTGAGTCTTTCTTTTTCTTCCTTATCAACTATCTTGATTAATTCATCAATTCGGTTTTCAATATTATTAATAATTGTGGATACTTCAGTTACTTTAGATTCTAATTTATCAAAATCATATTCTTTATCATCGATTGAAATTATATCATTATACTCTTGGCTAAGAAAATTACAACAATGATTTATTTTTTCTATTTGCTTTGATAATTCACTGTCCTCATATCTTGGTATAGATTTCTTTAGATTGATAAGAAGATCATCAAACTTTTCGTATAATTGTTTAGAATACTTACTGTCACGAGCAATTCCATCAAATATTTTTACAATATCTAATTCAAAGTTAATTTCCGGGGTATATCTATTCCCTAAGTTAGCGATAGATAGTTGGATTTTTTGTTTAAACCAATCATTGGTAAATTGTTCTTTATCAAACCAAAACAGTAAAAAACCGGAATTTTCTGGTTTTTGTATTCGTTCTATTAAGTCAGAGTGCCACCATGGAACAAAATCGATCTTATTATTTGACCAATCTTTCCACTTTTGTACATGTTCATCCCATCGTTGAAGCAGTGATTTTTGACCATCGATTCTCGCATCAGGCGGATCTATTGGTATAGCAATAAAATATTTAACTACATTTGTATGTTTTTCAATTATAGTCTTTATTGATTCATCTAATTGATTCCATTGACTATCACCAAAACTTGATGTGAAATATTTTGCTTGCCAAGCCCATTCTGAATTATCTTCCAGAATCCAAAAGCATTCGACACCAGCATCTGGTTTTCCTTTACGTATAAATTTAAATTGATTTGGAATTAACTCTTTACGTGCTAATTGTGTAATAAATTCTTCAAAACCTTCTTTTTGATCACCGTTTATTGGTCTTATGTTATGCCAGTTAATATTCATATATTCCCTTTCCATTTATTTGTGCCACACGGTCGTAGGGCTCTCTTGGGCACGGGGATTTGAAGACCGCTTATTGTTTATTTACATCACATTCTCAACCAATGTTCGTTAGGTATTGTCTATAACATCACAGCGTGTCTGAAATTGCATTTTTTCACATGCAAAAAACGTGAAAGAATGCAATGTGCCCAAAGGGCCGAGGACGCGCCAAAGCTTGCGAGGAGCGCCCGGAGCAGCCAATCTTTGTTGGGCGCAGTTTTAAAATAACTACATTAGCTTATCCTCATAAACAATACCAGATATTGCATAATAAAGTAATTTTAAAATCCACTCATAATTATCCATAAATTCATCTGCAGAAAACTTTGGGCTCCAATCTGAGTCGAACCTTGATTCTGGATGAACTAACTTAATCCGATTTTCATAAAATGAACTTAGTGATTCAGAATATCCATCTAATGGAAAAATTTCATCAATTATTTTTTCAACTTCATTTATTTTAAAATTACCATTAGTATGATGCTTATAATAAATAACTCGTAAACAACCTTCAATACCAAAATAAAAGTTCTGCAAAGCTTCTTCACCAAAAATTCTACTCTGATGAAAAAGCATTGCAGCTTATAAGAATAAAAATGATGTTCTTAAAGTAAGGCTGTCATTGATATTAAAATTATTGTAAAGCTCATATGACCTATCGATATCAACAAATTGATAGCTACGAAAATTAAATCTAATATCATCATGTATCTCTTTGTCATAATTATTTTTGAAATCAATTAAATGTAAAACATATAGAATTGATTTCATTTTTTCTGTTATTTCAGGAGATAGCTTATTTTGGTCAGTTATAAAATTTAGTGGTATATCTATAGGATTATTATTTAAACAAAACACACAATAAAACCTTTTTAAAGAAAATGACATTGCTGACAATGCTTTGATCTCAGGTCTAATAATCCAACCCAGTTCATTACCACCTAGTTTTTCCTCTTCAAGCCATTTTTTGGAAGTAATTGTTATCAAATAAGGCTTGTTTCGGTCTATAAAATATGAACAATCTGATGTTTCAAATTTATGTGGGTAATAAAGACCATGGTTAGGATCAAAGGATCGTATTCTAAGAAATAACTCATAACTGTTAAATCGAGAATAGACGCTATCAAATAGACTCCTTGTTTCCGCATCAAGAGAAGAGTAAAGACCTATAAACTGAGTAACCAAAAATTGGCACATGACAATTGGATTTAAAATTAATTCATCGTCAAGATAAGGAAGTGATAATTTTTCTATTATATGTCTCTTGGCAATTTGATCCTTTTTTATAATTCCATGATCAAAATAATGAAGTATAAGATTTACAATATTTTTAAATTCAAGAATATCTGTTGAAGAATTCATAAGTTACCTAGTATTAAAATTGCACATAACTATCATTTTACGAATATAATATAATATCCTTCCCCACAACATACTTCCCAGCAACACTCCAACAATCACTGACATCAAAAATCACATTGGCAGCTCCGGCAAAAAGCCAATTCCGATTAATCCAGCATCTAACTCATCTGCTGCCCGATAAATCATTTCATTTTACCCCAATCCCTCCACCATATCTTCCACTTTTGCAAGAAATTTTTTCCTGTTCCAATCTTCCCAAATTTTTAGTTCCTCCCATCCTTGGTATTCAATGCAATCTTCCTCACTTTCAGTTCGTCTGCTTTTTTATCAGCAATTCACTTTTTTCATCTTCCCGTCTCGTCCAATTCCTTCATCTTCAATTCAATCCTTCCAGCCCCATTCTCCCCAACAAAAAAACGACGAGGCACATCCCCTCCGTTTAACAGCCCATCATAAAAACTCCTCACACTCCCAGCTCCTCCAAACACACTACCTCACACCCCTTGCTCTCATAATACCTGAGCATCTCGTCGATTTTCCTCTTGTCATAACTGGTGATGCAGTCCGACAGAACGCTGACGCTGTAATCCGTCTTACGCAGATTGAAGCAGGTTGATTTTACACAGGCAACAGCATCTGCCCCGGCTATGTAGAACTCACGTATCCTGTTTTTTGCGAGAAACTCGGCAAAGCCATCGCTGGTTAATGCGTTTCCCTTGTACTTGGTGAAGACATTCTTTGATACAATTTTCAACTCCGGTACCAGTTCTGCCCCGCGCGTTCCGGGTTTGAAAGTCCTCGTACCGGCTGACAGATTTTCATGCCTTATGTAAACAACATGAATATTCTCATTAACAGCCCAATCAATAGCCTTATTGATATTGCTGATAATATCCCTGTAATTCTTTGTGATGTCGTTTTGTATATCGATAACGACCAGCGCTTTATCCTGCATATGTTCCTCCTATCCGGCAGATTGCTTTATTTACGTGTTTAATATATCCTGTAATTGTTGACATCTGCATGGCAACAATTCAAAATCATCTCAGAAAATTATGAGAAGTTTTTATAATGTGAATTATTTGGAGTTATACCAGTAAGAGGTGTTTGATGATCAGATTATTCGGCTATATCAAAAAGAGATATGATTCAGCCCATCACAATCCCCGGTTGGGCGGCCTTGAGATTCTCAAATATCTGGGACCGGGTCTTCTCGTTACGGTGGGCTTCATAGACCCGGGCAACTGGGCATCAAACCTTGCCTCAGGAGCCGATTACGGATACGCCCTTCTCTGGGTGGTTACCCTTTCAACTGTAATGCTCATTCTGCTTCAGCACAATGTTGCCCACCTCGGAATAGTAACCGGCCTGTGCCTGGCCGAAGCAGCGACAACCTACCTGAAAAGGCGCTGGTCGGTGCCGCTTCTCGGATCAGCCGTTCTGGCTTCGGTTTCGACCTCGCTTGCCGAGATTCTTGGCGGGGCAATCGCCCTGAACATGCTCTTCAATATTCCCATAAGAGCAGGAGCAGTTCTCGTGACAGTCTTTGTTATCATCATGCTCTTTACCAACTCATACCGCATGATTGAAAAGTGGATAATAGCCTTTGTGTCGGTCATAGGACTGTCGTTTCTATATGAGCTCTCGCTTGTAAAAATAGACTGGGCCGCGGCCGGAAAAGCCTGGGTTACACCGTCAATGCCTGAGGGTTCCATAGTGGTTGTAATGAGCGTTCTCGGAGCTGTCGTAATGCCCCACAACCTGTTTCTTCATTCAGAGATAATTCAAAGCCGTCAGTGGAACCTTGAGAATAAGGATGTCATCAGAAAAAAACTCAGGTATGAATTCTTTGACACCCTCTTTTCAATGCTGATCGGCTGGGGGATAAACAGCGCCATGATTCTGCTTGCAGCATCCGGCTTTTACGCCGCCGGGGTTAAGGTAACCGAGCTTCAGCAGGCGCAGGGTCTTCTCTCTCCCCTTCTTGGCGGCCATTCCGCGTTTATATTCGCAATTGCGCTTCTTTTCGCTGGCGTGGCGTCGACCATTACATCAGGAATGGCGGCAGGCTCAATATTTTCCGGAATATTTAAAGAGCCGTATGACATAAAGGATGTACACTCAAAAACCGGAATCCTTCTGTCGTTTGTGGCGGCACTGGGCATAATCTTTCTCATAACTGACCCGTTCAGGGGACTGATAATATCCCAGATGATGCTCAGTATTCAGCTGCCCTTTACCGTGTTTCTGCAGGTTTATCTGACATCCTCCGGAAGGGTAATGGGAGAGTACAAAAATTCAAAGGCCAACGCAGCAGTTCTGTATCTGACAGGAGCACTGGTTACCGTATTGAATATTTATCTCTTCGCCAGCTTTCTTTAATGCAGGCTGAAGGAGCCTCCAGCGCAGCGGCAGCAATTTCACACGGGGGGTATAACATGAAGATCGACAGGCTTGTCAGCATCATCATGATACTTCTCGACAAAAAGCGTATCAGCGCGCATGAGCTGGCGGATAAGTTTGAGGTTTCACCGCGGACCATCTACCGCGACATTGACTCCATCAACATGGCCGGGATTCCCGTCCGTTCAACTCCGGGAGTCGGCGGCGGCTTTGAGATCATGCCGGGATACAAGATTGACAGGAATGTCTTTTCATCCGCCGACCTCTCCGCTATCCTGACAGGGCTTTCCGGCCTATCCAGCGTTATGCGTGGCGACGAGCTGGCAAACGCCCTCGCGAAGGTTAAGAGTCTCATCCCCGCCGAGAGGTCCAATGACATTGAACTGAAGGTGAACCAGATACATATTGATCTGCATCCATGGATGGGCAACAGGAACATTCAGCCGTATCTGGAAATTATCAAAACGGCTTTGGGGGGATATCGGCTTCTTTCATTCGACTATACCGACCGCCACGGGAACAGGACCTCTCGTACTGCCGAGCCGTATCAGCTTGTACTGAAAAGCAGTCACTGGTACTGGCAGGGATACTGCCGTACGCGAAACGACTTCCGCCTCTTCAAGCTCTCCCGCATATCAAACCTGCAAATAGAAGAGGAATCCTTTAGTCCGCGTGAATATCAGAAACCCCAGCTCGACATCTCTGATGTTCTGACAAGCATGCAGACCACCATCAAGATCCGTATTCACCGCTCTGTCATGGATACCGTTCTCGATTACTGTTCCTATGAAGATTTTTCGCAGGATGGTGACGGGCACTACATTGTTAATTTCCCTTTTATAGAGAACGACTACTACTACAATATTCTTCTCAGCTTCGGGAGCAGATGCGAGTGTCTGGAACCGCTGCATGTCCGCACTGAAATGAAGCGCAGAATTAGTGAGCTTGCCGCGGTATATGGGGAGTGAACACCAATTTTTCCAGAATATGATTATATCTTGACAATTGTCAAATGCTGCTTATTATTGAGATATAAGTGGGTTAGAAAATATGAATAAAAAACCAATTAATAAAAAATTATTAAAAAAGACTATAAGGACAACTCAAGCAATTGAAGGGTATATTGTTGCTGACAAACCGGTTCAAGATAAAATTATAAAATTAAAAAAAGAGCATGGAATCAAAGTATCATCTGGTAAGTAGTTCAATCTACCTCCCCGGCACAAGCATTCCCAAAAATAAATTAGACATAACCGATCCTGACGAAATTCATGAATTAGAACGCACTCTTCTGGAAGATGCGTATCTGATATTTTATGATGAACTTGAAGAAGACACCATCTTCGATGAAAATTATTTCAAATCGATGCATAAAAGAACATTTGAATCTCTGTATGAATGGGCAGGGGAATACAGAACCTTCAATATGACTAAAGGGAATAGCCGATTTTGTCAGGGGGCATTTGTAAAAAGGAATTCTCAAATAATATTTTCGAATCTTGAAAAAGATAACTATTTACGTAGTTTTAATTCTCGAAATAGAATTGAATTTTCAAAAAAGTTAGCATATTATCAAGGCGAGTTAATTGCACTCCATCCATTTTATGAACTAAATGGGAGAATAACACGGCTTTTCTTTGATATGATTTCAACATATAATGGGTATGAATTTATTGATTATTCAGTTGCAGCTCCTAATGAATATATCCAGGCATCAATTGACTGCGTCCAATTAGCAGATTCAACGAAATTACATAAAATTATCGAAAACGGATTAAAAAGTTCATAGATATTGCTCGACTGGTTAATCACCCAGAATTTTCCCAAATCTTAGTTTTCCAAAAATCAGAAACATATCCCCGTTTTTTGATCCATTGCCTTCCGTAGAAGGTTCAGTTTCAAAACTCTCTACAGAGAAGCCCTTTTTGCATAAACGGTATTATCACATACAAGCAGTATTGGCTTATCATTTACATAAACCATATATTCACCGAACATCTTTCTGTATCTTTTGTTCCAACGATGATCAATCTGATCGATAACAAATTCTATAAACTGAGGCGTCGTTCCCATTTTAATCGTTCAATCCTTTTGGAATGATCCTATTTCAATTAAATTCCCTTCAGGGTCTGCGATATAGCATGTCCGTTGACCCCAGGATTCTGTTGTTGGTTCCAGAACTGATACAGCCCCTTTCCCAATTACTTCATTAAATGTTCTATCGACAGCACTATAATTTTCAACACTTAAAGCTATTTCAGAATGACCGTTTAGGTTTTTCACATACTCAAAACCATGATTTACCATTTTTTCGAAATCAGTTCTTCTATAAAGCAGGAACAGCGTTCCGTCTTTTACCAAATAAACATTGGTTGTATTTTCATCTTCTTTAATATCAAATCCTAACACGTCTCTGTAAAAACGAACCATCACGGGCATATCCTTTACAAATATCCCAAATCCTTCTAGTTTCATATCATCTCCGTTAAATAAAAATCTATTAAAAAAGGCTACAAGAACAACTCAGGCTATTCTTCTATAAATCACTGCATCTTCTCCGTCATCATATTCGTATGGTTCACCGTCAAAAATTGGAGTTTCATCGAAGACCAGAAAAAAGTAATTCTCATTCGCCTTTTCATCGACACAGAAATGAAGAGTATAGTCATCTGACTCAAAGGAAGAGATGGGCTTAATCGCGTGGTCGTCCATGTCTTCGTCGAAGATATAATCATCAGAATCTATAATGGAATCCGGATGAAGGAGATTGGCGAATTCATCTATTTTATCCCATGTATTCTTTGATGCAAGCATGATGTTGGGATAGATCGAATACGATTTATGAAACCTGAGCACGTTATCATGAATCGTCTCATCCCACAGGGTGTAATCGTTCATGTAACAGATCATCTTAAATATTGAGTTTTTGCTCATAGATGTGGCCTCATGGAAATTCGAATATTTGAACAGTTATTACCCTCAGATTAATATTTATGACATCTCAGCAAAAAAATTAAGAATACTGCCTGTGCTTTTCCTCAATGGCTGTCCTCTCCTCTCCGGTCAATGACCATGAGCGGCTTCCGATTCCTTGAAAGTTTTGTGCAATGTTCCAGCGGGGTGCTCCGGAGGAGCATAAATAACGTAAACCTTGAGCGGTTTATCCCCTTCGTTGATAATATTGTGCCAGAAACCGGCTGGGATAAAAATGGCCCAATCATCTGAAACTTTTTTGTCGAAAGTCATTTTATCTTTCGAAACGCCCATCACAACACGGGCATTCCCTTTTTCAACACGGATGAACTGATCGTTCTTGTCATGCTTCTCTAATCCTATCTCCTCACCTGGCTTAAGCGACATGACGGTCATCTGAAGGTTGCTACCCGTCCACTGCGAGGAGCGGAAATTTTCATTTTTTACTGTCAGATTTTCGATGTCGACCACCCATGGCTGATTGCCGTTATCTTTCTTAACGGTATCTGCTGCAATTGAGAGCCCCGAAAACGTAATTAGCAAAACGACCATAGCGATTTTTTTCAACATACCTTTCCTCCTTTAAAAATGAATTTTTATTCCCACAGGGGGCGGGGCAATGGCATATTACTAATCCTGGATTAACATTTTATTCTTCTAACTTTCTGCCACATTCCCAACCTCATACTTCTCCGAAAAGCTCCCTAGATTCAAAAGCTCAATATCCCTATCACCATTAAATCTCAGATCAATATCAGGAACACTTTTCCGATACAGCTTAGACTGACAGATCAACATGAACTTAATCCCGGTTCGCGTTTGACATCAAGAATTGCACAGGTATTGCAGTCATTCTCAATGCCGACAGATACAGAATAGCTCTCAAGATTTACGTCAATAAACGACTTCTTCCTTCCTATTCAGTTCATCAGCTGTAGAATACTCTTCTCCGCTCCATCATGCCACGAATGCGGATGTTAACAAACTCATATCTCACCGGCAGTAAAAGGAAAGCATTTTATTTAACCTAATCCCAAAACCCGCAATCCTCTATCACAAGGGCTGGTTTGCCGCAATCAGGGCAAGGTACTTCTTTTGTATTATTTTTACACTCTGGAAGCTCATTCAACTGTCCTTTGCATTTTGGACATCTGTACAGCTGGATATATGTTCCACTCTGATGCTCAATTTTGAGAGATAACCGCGCGTAAAGCCTGTTGCATCTTTCACAGCGCATAATCACACGGGAATAGTCTATGTTATTTACTGTTTCATCTTTCAGAATTCTTTTGATGCATTCACGTGATTGCCTGGATCTTATAGTCGAATCAAGGATGTTCTCAATACTTGAATCCATAAAGCCAATGCCGAGAGTGAACATCTTCCTGTAGTTGCATTTTTTGCATTGTATTAAGCCCAGGTATCTCATGTGTTGATGTCACTCATTTCCCATATGGTTTAGAATGGTGTCTCAGATGCTCATATTGCTCAACTGCCGGTTTCTGTATTATCACAAATCAGTCCGGTGGTCAAAATTGTCAATGCAGGCAGTTACAATCTCCCAGAGTTTCATCAGACAGGTAACATTCTCATCTCCGGTATTAAATAGGGCCTCCGGAGCAAAGTCAACTATAGATCCGGCAGGCATGCTTTCGTTCCACTCACGCCATGCACTTGAACAGGCAAGATTTATCGCTGACATGTATATGCGGGATTCTATGTCATTCAGATAATTGCGTGTCAGGTCTATGATGGCGCTCTCTCTACCTTTGAAATCTACGGCAATTACCTTGCCTCTTTTGGGTCTGGCAGTATCTTTTTTGGGAAGTGGACTTGTTTTTGCGGCAAGAAGATAGTTACATGGCTTTGTTCTTTTCTTAAGGGTAAAGCCTGAAAAGCTGCTGCGCGAATTTTTGAGGAGACAGGTAAAATCTTTTTCAAGTTTATTCAGGTTGCCAATCGTTCTTGAGGCGGACTCAAAGCCCTCTGTGTCATTGCGTCTGTCTGCCGCCAGCCATCGGTCACTTGCTTCTATACCCATTTCATATTCAATGGATTTAGCAACGAGTTTCTTTATTTCGTTTTGGCAGCTCTGGAGTTCCCTGTTAAGGTCTATAAGCATGTCCATGTAATCCGAGTTGATTTGTCTTCTCATCTCAATTACTGTTGATGCTTTACTTGCTTGCCTGTTCATAATCCCCCCAGACAGAATCTGTCATGGTATGATTGATAATTAATTAAAAAATTTATTTTGAAGTTAGACTTTAAAGTTTTGTTTTTTTAAGCTATTATCCGCTGGTTGTTTATGTAAGCTCTTCAGCGTTCCGCCGGCTCAAAGCGTGTTCACTTTAACCGATGCCAGAATTCTGTTTTTGTACTCGTTAAACTCATCGGTTGTTATAGTCCCGGCATTTTTAAGTTCCTGAAGTTTTTGAAGCTTCTCCAGCGGATCAGGCTCTGTCGAAGCAGTGACTGCTTGCGGCAAAGTCGCTTCGGCTTCAACCTGCTGTATCGTCTTTTCTCCAAAAGACGTCCCTTTACAGATAGGACATCTTTTCGAGTAAAACGGTATAGCCAGAATCCACCAGCCGAGAGTACAGAGAACCATGATTAATGACCCGGCTCCAACAATCCTTTTTGCTTCAACAACGCGGTCGCAATTTACACAGTACTTACTGGCCATGGTAAACTCCTGATAAGTAGATAACATGGAGAGTATCATTTAAGACTTCATTAACGTAGAAGTTCAGTGCTGATGTTGGACATTTATTCTTTGTCTGTTTCCTGATGTGCCAGATTTATAACTGTCGCCTTCGGCCTCGACATCGACTCTATAGAATATCTTATTCCCTGAGTCCCTATCCCTGAGGATTTTACTCCAAGGAACGGAAAGTGGTCCGGTCCTCTTTCTGTCTTGTTGTTAACCTGCACTGTGCCGACTTCAAGTTTATCGGCAACGTAAAAGGCCCCGTTAATATTTTCAGTAAATACGGCTGACTGAAGGCCGTACTCAGAAGCATTGGCAATTTCTATAGCCTCATCCTTATCCTTTACCCTAATAACCGGAAGCACCGGGCCGAAGGGTTCCTCCCAGGCTAGCCGCATCTCTGTTGTGACATTATCAAACAATGTGGCTTCAATCAGGTTGCCGGTACGGGTGCCGCCTGTTATTAACTTCGCGCCTCTGGCTCTGGCATCTTCAATCAGCTCCATAACAAAATCGGCTGCCTTTGTATTAATCAATGGGACGATATCGACATCCCTCTCTAACGGGTTGCCGGCGGTGAGACTCCGTACTTTAGCGCTGATTTTTTCCACGAGGCGGTCTGCTGCTTCGTTTACAACAAGCACACGCTTGAGAGCTGTACAGCGCTGTCCCGAGTAGGAGAATCCTCCGGCAACAATATTCTCTGCCGCCAGATCCAGATCGGCATCAGCCAGGACAATGGCCGCGTCTTTCCCGCCGAGTTCCATCAGCAGGGGAACCATACTGGTAATTCTGGAAATATGCGTGCCGACCGGGGTGCTTCCGGTAAAGTTGATAAAGTTGATGTTTTTATGGGTTGTGATATAGTCTCCGATTTCGCTTCCTTTTCCTGTTACGGTATTCAGAACTCCGGCAGGCACACCGGCCTCCTGAAAGACCCTCGCCAGATAGAGGCCGCAAAGACTTCCCTGCGACGCCGGCTTGAAGACAACAGAATTGCCAGCCATGAGTGCCGGGGCAATTTTTGACGCAGCAAGGTTTACCGGATAGTTGAACGGAGATATGGCAAGGACGACACCAAGCGGCTCCCGTTTGACTATTGATATCTTTGTGCTCTTGCCGCCGGGGAAACTGTCGCCCGGAAGGGTTTCTCCGGAAATGTTTTTCCCGGTGTCCGCTGTGAAACGGATTAAGTCAGCTGTCCGCTCGATTTCGGAGAGGCTGCCTTTGCGGTCCTTGGCAATTTCCCTCATCATAAGCTCAGCTATCTCTGTTTTATGCTGCAGCAGTATATCGGCCGCACGGTAAAGTATTGCGGCCTTTTTATCTATGGTATTTTTCTTCCACAATTTCTGAGCGGCTTTTGCCGATGCAACGGCGAAGTCAACCTCATCCGACGTCATCGCCGGCACGCCTCCAATCACTGAATCATCAACAGGCGAATTTATGGTAAGATATTTACCGGTACGACTTTCGGCCCATGTACCGTCCGCGAGGTTCATGTACTGATTATGGTGATTGCTTATATTTCTGAACATGTAGATAGCCTCTGATGTAAGTTTATATTGTAGTTGGAGAAAAACTGTAAGGAAGCTGAATTATGGTATTATGAAGAAGCTTTTTGAGCAATTGCTTTTTTAAAGCTTTATCAAGGTTTTACAGGGAACCATATCCGCATATTCATTAATTGCACAGAAGCGGGGTAGGGCTAATCTTACGGTACAGAAAAAAAGGGGCAGCCAGAGCCGCCCCCTACTGTATTTTACCCCACAAACAAACTCGTATCTGAATGCTCAGCGGCTTCGAGGAACGCGGCGACTCCGCCTATCTGAACGCCGTCAAGCAGCTCCTCTTTCTTCACGCCCATGAGGTCCATGCTCATCTGGCAGGCGACTATGTTGACGCCGGCCTTAATAGCCGCGTCTATCATAATAGGAAGGCTGTCGACGTTTTTCTTCTTCATGATGCCCTTTATCATGGATGTGCCCATTCCG
The DNA here is from genome assembly GCA_963663865.1 of Spirochaetota bacterium. Lineage (GTDB taxonomy): Bacteria > Spirochaetota > UBA4802 > UBA4802 > UBA5550. Next base: position 224,068 of record OY760686.1, on the reverse strand, counting down.
TGCATGTGCATTTGAGAAAGAATGAGCTTTTTAGAACCGCGCGGAAGCATTCTTCCGAACATCTTCTCGATAAACTTCTTCTTCAGGCCGCGCGGCTTCTTGTCCTTCTTGAGAACATTCAGCCCCCAGAACGTCGCGAAGAGTGTAACATTTCTGCCCATCGCCGCGGCCCCGTTAGCTATTATAAACGCGGCGAGAGCCTTATCTAATGAGCCGCTGAAGAGAATGATTGCCTTGTCGTTGGGCAGCTGGCCCGCGGCGGCTGACGCCTGTCTGGGCGCTGCACCCGTTTTTCTGACAGCTCCCTCGAACTTCTCGCCCCGTTTTTCGAGGAACACAAGCTCGTTCCCGGTGCTGCGGCACCATGCCGGCAGGTCTGAAGCGAAGCCCGGATCGGTGGCAGAGATGCTCAGCTCTGAGCCCTGAGGCAGCTCCTTCATCTTCGCGGCAAGCTTCATGATCGGGCCTGGGCACTGCAGTCCTGAACAGTCAAGGCTCGCTTTGACAGCCGGTATTGACGGATGAATAATGTCGTCAAGCGGGCGCCCGAGCATCTGTTCTTTCTCTGATGTGACCTCCTGGGCTCCGAGGCTGAACGCTGAGAGAGGCGAGGTCGCTATGTGGTAGAGCTTAAATCCTCCGGTGAGGTTTCTTACATCGCTGTAGCCGTTCTGCATAAGCACCCTTGCGGCGAGGTATCCTCTGAAGCCGACCTGACAGTAGACAAGAACAGTCTTGTCCTTGGGGACTTCCGCGAGTCTCTGTCTGAGTTCCGTGTCGGGGATATTGACTGATCCCTGAATGCGGCCGAGGTCGTATTCCTCCGGCTGCCTTGTGTCGAGAAAGAAGGCCCCCTTTTCGCGAAGGTCGGCGACCTCTGACCAGTGCGTTATTTTTACATCGCCTTTGATGGTGTTGGCCGCTACAAAGCCCGCCATGTTGACCGGGTCTTTCGCAGATCCGTAAGGCGGAGCGTAAGCCAGCTCAATCTCTTCCATGTCGTAAACTGTGCCGCCCTTTTGAATGAGGGCCGATATTACGTCAATACGCTTGTCAGCGCCGTTTGCCCCGATAGCCTGCGCCCCGAGGACCCTGCCGCTCTTTTTGTTGAACAAAAGCTTAATTGTAAGCGGCGTTGCTCCGGGGTAATATCCGGCGTGTTGATTGGGGTGGATATAGACCTTCTCATACTCCTTATCCCCGGCGAGGGCGAGAGACTTTTCGTTGAGGCCGGTGCAGGCAGCGCCGAGTCCGAAAATCTTGACCACCGAGGTCCCCATTATCCCCTTGAAGGATGATTTTCTTCCCGCGATATTGTCAGCCGCGACACGGCCCTGTCTGTTGGCGGGGCCGGCAAGCGGCACTGCCGTGCTGTCTCCGGTTATGAAGTTTTTGGACAGTATCGCGTCTCCGACTGCGAATATTGACGGGTCGGAAGTTTTCATCTGGTCGTTTACTATAATGTGCCCCCTGGGGCCGAGCTCAAGTCCGGCGTCCTTCGCAAGCGATGTGTCAGGGCTTACGCCGATTGCCAGAATAATCATGTCGGTTTCAATCCGGACGCCCGATTTGGTCTTTACCGTCTGAACGCCGCCAATTCTGGCGAACGAGTCGACGGGATCGTCGAGGATGAGGTCGACTCCGTTAAACAGAATCTCCTGGTGAAGGAACTGGGCCATCTCGCGGTCGAATGGAAGCATCACCTGATCGGCAGCTTCAACGAGCGTGGTTTTTATTCCAAGATGATGCATATTCTCAGCCATTTCTATGCCGATGAAGCCTCCGCCTATTACAACAGCCCTCCTGACGTTCTTTCCGCCTATGTACTTCTTTATTTCCGCCGAGTCAGGGATTGTTCTCACTGTGAACAGGTCGACTTCATTTGAGCCGGGTATGGGCGGTTTTATGGGGGAGGCTCCGGGCGAGAGCACCAGAGTGTCATATTCAAGCTCGTACTTTTTCCCGGTGCTGTGGTTAAGAACCTCAATTTTCTTCTTCGCTCTGTCTATTTTCAGAGCCTCGTTGCTGACTCTGACATCGACCTTGAATCGGTTGAAAAAAAGCTCCGGTGTCATCAGCTCAAGGGCGCTCTGTTCGGTAATAACATTGCCTACATAGTACGGGAGCCCGCAGTTTGCGAACGAGACATAGGGGCCCCTCTCCAGCATTATAATTTCCGCGTTTTCATCAATACGTCTCAATCTGGCCGCTGTGCTCGCGCCGCCCGCGACCCCTCCAACAATAACGGTTCTTCCTGTCATAAAGACCTCCGGAGTTTTAATATATAGATCAACTTGAAAAATAAGATTCAATGAATTTATTAAAAGCTGATTATCTTAAATAAGATAATTATAAAATACTAAAGAAGTCAAGGTCTTTTTGTCTTCGCCCCATTATCTAACGGCTGTTCAGTCAGAAAATGTGCTTCCCAATACCTGTTCAGTATGAATCCGTTTCCTGTCAGTATAAGCTTCTTGCCATTTTAAGCGTTGAGTTCTGATCCGATAATTTTAGCTCACAAAAGGTTTTATTTCCATCATTAATTAGCTTCAGTTTCAAAAAATGGTCCTGGCAGGAGGAAAGGGGGCGGGCAAATCTAAACGCAGGCCAATGCTTGCAGGTGATTCTCTTCCTGTGCTAAGTCAAAATCAAGGGGCTTTTCAACCCCTCTACTGGTTAGCCGGATAAATCGAAATAATTCGGTTGAATTATCTATTCAATGTGAAAAACTATCACAACTTACAGAGTGGTTTTTCGGGGGACTGTGTGAAATTCAAAACATTTCTGAGCTTTATAGCCGCTTCCGGCGCTGTTCTCTCCCTGTTCGCCGGCTGCGGCGGCGGGAACGAGGCAGGGTTAGCGGAAGGCACCGTTCTTATGGATTTGAAGACCGATTACAGGATAAACCCCGAAGGGATCGACTCCGCATCCCCTTCTTTGTCCTGGAGGGCTGAGTCAAACGAAAGGGGCCTCAGCCAGAGCGCCTTTAGAATCTTAGTTGCAAATGATTTGCAACTGCTCGCATCCGGCAGCGGCGACATGTGGGATTCCGGCATGGTTAAAAGCGGGCTTTCAGCAGGGGCAAGGTACGCTGGCAAACCGTTGATATCCTCCCGAAAATATTACTGGAAGGTTAAAACCCGCGACAGCCGGGGAAGGGAAAGCCGGTGGAGTGACCCGGCCTTTTTCAGCACGGGGCTGTTCAGCCGTGATGACTGGGACGCGAAGTGGATTGGCGCCCCGGATGGCGGTTGCGGCACGGCCTTGCCCGTACTGCGAAGGGAATTCTCTGCCGGCAACGGAGTTAAGAGCGCAAGGCTCTTCAGCACCGCCTGCGGGCTTTACGAGATAAGCATAAACGGTGTGAGGGCGGGGACCGGCGCTCTCTCTCCCGGATGGACTGACTACCGAAAGCGGTTTCAGTATCAGGTCTGCGACGTTACCGGCCTTGTTAAAAGCGGTGGTAACGCCATCGGCGCCGTCCTGGCACCCGGGTGGTACGCCGGCGAGATAGGGATGACCGCGGGAACATGCATCTACGGCGATGAGCTTCTGCTGCTTGCCCGGCTTGAAATCGAATATGAGGACGGGACTTTCGAGACTGTTGTGAGCGACGGGAAGTGGAAGTCCTTTACGGACGGGCCGGTTTTAAGCTCGTCGCTTTTTCTTGGAGAAACCCATGACGCCCGTAAGAATCTTTCGGGGTGGGATGAGGCCGGCTTTGATGACAGCGCCTGGAGTGACGCGATCTGGTACTCTCCCGGAGAGGAAGAGCTCTCGGCTCAGCCCGATGAGCCGGTGAGAGTTGTTGATGAGCTTAAGCCTGTCAGCGTGTGGGAGTCATCCACGAAGCCCGGTGTCTATATCTTCGATTTCGGGGTCAATATCGCCGGCAGGGTCACTCTGCGCGCACAGGGAAGCCCGGGGCAGACTGTCACAATTCGTCACGCGGAGGTGCTTCAGCCGGCAGCCGGCAGGGTGCCTCTGGACGCGGGCGGCGACGATATCTATACGGCAAACCTGAGAACGGCGGCCGCAACAGATGTATATGTCATGAAGGGAGGCGGTGTTGAGGAGTTCACGCCCCGGTTCACGTATCACGGCTTTCGATATGCAGAGGTTACCGGGCTGAGCGGTACGCCCGACGGCTCGGAGCTGACAGCTCAGGTGTTATCCAGCGGTATTGAACGCATCGGCAGTATGAGGACTTCCAATGAAAAGCTGAACATATTGCACGAGAACATTGTGCGGACCCAGAGGAGCAACTTCGTAAGCGTTCCGACTGACTGCCCGCAGCGTGACGAGCGTAACGGTTGGACGGGGGATATAGCGGCGTTCGTGCAGGCTGCCGTCTGGAACCTCGACTGCGCGGGCTTTTTGGGACTGAAGTGGCTCAAAGACCTGAGAGACGGGCAGAACAGCGACGGGCAGGTGCCCAATGTCGCGCCTGATTCAATCTTCCCCGAATCGACCCACCACAGCACTCAGAAGTGGGGACGCGCGGCATGGGCCGACGCGATGATAATTGTTCCCTATACGCTGTGGAAGTTCTATGGTGACACGCGGATTATCGAAGAGAACTTCGAGGCAATGCGGGCCTACATCGATTTTGTTAAATCCGCAGCAACGGACTACCTTGTAGACGATGATTACTGGGCATGGGGAGACTGGCTTTCGCTGGATGAGACAGGGCAGCGCTTCATTGACTCGGCCTATCACGCTTACACCGTCAGGCTGTTTGCCGGGATGGCGGCCGCTGTCGGAATGGAGGATGTATCCTCAGAGAACACCGCTTATAGTCTCAACGCGTCTGAGGCGATATGTGAAAAATATATCGCCTCAGACGGCACTGTCGATTCGGGAAGCCAGACGGCCTATGCCCTTGCGCTGGGAATGGGCCTTATCGCCGATGAACACCTGAGGCAATTAGCGGCAGCCCGGCTTGACGAAGCAGTCCGCCTGAACGGTAACCGGCTTACTACCGGATTTCAGGGTACTGCCTTTGTTCTCGATGCACTGTCTTCGAACGGATACACTGATACAGCCTATTCGCTGCTGCTTCAGGAGGAGTGCCCGTCGTGGCTGTATCAGGTGAATTCAGGGGCCACATCTGTCTGGGAGAGGTGGGACTCCGTGAAACCGGACGGCTCATATCAGTCCGCTGCCATGAACTCCTTTAACCATTACGCTTTAGGCTCAGTCGGAAACTGGATGTTCCGTAATATCGCGGGTCTATATCCTGCAGAACCGGGATTTAAAAGCTTTTACGCGGCGCCAATGCCGGGAGGCGATATCAAATCGGCTGAGTCTTCATACCGCTGCCCCTGCGGTGAAATTAAGTGCAGCTGGCAAAGCGGCCCGGAAAGATTCAGAATGGAGCTGTCAGTTCCTTATAATACAACGGCCGAGGTTCGGCTTCCGTGCGGAGAAGGCGATACGATCCTTGAGGGCGGTGTTCCGGCTGAAGGTGCCGACGGCGTAAGCCGCTTTAAGCGGGAAGACAACGCGGCGCTGTTTGAGGCAGGCTCGGGAGACTATGTTTTTGAAGTTATATACAAATGATACGTCCATTCGTAATAATATTCTCTGAGTAGGTGTCCAGGCTCGTTATCGCGAAGAAAAAGCAGAAAACCCGCCATAAAAGCATAAAAAATAGCACCAGCGGATAGGCAGGGGCGACTCCTGATTTTTTTTGTGCTTTCCTGCCGTCATGAAGACTGCGGATTCCATATTAAAATCGGAAAGAATCGGCCGTGAGATGTTTGAGCCCCGGACCGTAAATCGCCTGAACGGAGACTTCTTCGATCAGCTTCGTTCCAGGCGTTCTGCTGCGCATTCTCTCTCGGGAAGGGTCAGAACTCTGATCGAATCAGTAGCGCCGTACATGGGCGTGGAATGGGGTTCTGCCGCATGCCTGTCAGCCTCAGAATCAGAGGATGAAGAGCTTCGGTATAATCGCCGCGTTCTCAGGGAGTTGAACAGGTACAGATTCGAGCTCGTCAAAGAGAGGCTTTCCTGCCAAAACAGGGCTCTCAGCATTCTCAAGGAAGCGGGGCTAGATAACGAATCAATTAGATGCTTCTGCGATATCATGGGAATAACAGGCAAAGAAGATACTCTCAATCAGCCTGAAGCTGTAACCGCTGATATTCAGAGCATAAAGGCTCTCGTCGATAGATTTTTGCTGAATAGCAGAGCAGCAATCCCGCCGGCGGCTCGATTAACCCTGTCGCTTTTGTGCAGCCGTATCAGAATGCCCGGCCTTTCTCTCGTCCAGATTGAAGCTGAAATCAAATTATTGTCATCATTTTGTAAGGACACGGTAAAGAGAATACATCACAGATTGGGGGTCCCTCTCCACTTTGCCGAGTCCATTGTCTACGAGGCCGGTGAGATGCTTTTCAGCTTCGATTCGGCTCATCGTTTCATATCATGGTCCGGTATTCACAGGGTCGCCGGCCGCAGAAATAGAAAGAGGTCTTCAGCCCGGACAAATTCTTTCTTCAGGGAAATTCTCTCAGACTGTGTCTGGACCATGGCCGTTTCGAGAAAACAAAACCCGATAGTCCTTGAATATATGCCCAAAGCTTTATGCGCGGGCAAAGCCGCGGCGCTTGAAGATGCCCAGCACAACCTGCTTACTGATATATTTTATATTCTAAAATTACATAGCCGAATCGAAGGATTCAGGCCGCCCCAAAAAAGCGGTCACTGAAGCTCTGCAAAAAACATAATCTCTGGTTGAATTGAGATGATGTTTAAATAACACTACTATTAACAGTATCAGGAGGAGTTTCATGAACAAATTTTTTGTTTTTCTTCTCTCGGGTATGCTGCTTTTGTTCGCTGCCTGCGGGGATGACGGTGACGACAAGTCAGGCGAAGTCCCGGAAGAGAATGGCTGTGAAAGCGTTTACTGTGTCGACGGACAGCTTGTACAGCCTGAAATCGGCGTGAGGTCAAGAACTGCTATTACGGTTGACGGCTATCAGTTTAAAGACTCAAACGGCAACGGCTCTTTAGACGCGTACGAGGACTGGCGGCTTGCCACAGAAGACAGGGTTGCCGACCTTGTCAGCAAGATGGACATTGAGTTCAAGCTTGCCTGTCTAGTCAGTGGCGGAGGCCCAAACAGTCCGGTGACTTCAAACGGAGTTGATGCCGGTGTTCCCGGAATGTACGATGCGTCGGGAAATCTTATAACTGACACGACTCAGTATACCAGCACGGCCAATGTTATTGTTAACCTGAAGATGAGGTTTGGAGGCTCTACTGATTCAAGCACCCCTCCGGCTACTGCCGCGAAGTTCTTCAACAATATTCAGGAGCTGTGCGAAGCGCAGGAACTCGGTGTGCCTTATCTGTGCAAGTCAGACCCCTGCCACCACGCGGACGGTTCATCAAACGCTTCAACATGCTGGTCAATGTGGCCGCAGCCCGAGGGGCTTGCTGCCATCAACGATCCTGAGCTTACACGCCAGTTCGGCGATGTAGTGCGTCGGGAGTTCAAGGCTGTTGGCAGGAACTGCTACCTTGGTCCAATGGCTGACCTTGCTACTGAGCCCAGATGGACAAGGGTTGCTGCTACATTCGGAGAGGACTCCAGAATCGCAAAAGCCAATGTTCCTGAGCTGATACGCGGACTTCAGAACGGAGACAAACTGGTTCCGGGCGGTATCGCAAGCGTCCTTAAGCATTTCCCCGGCCATGGCCCTCAGATTGACGGTATTGATGGACATAACAATCCGGGCAGATTCACTGTTTTCCCCGGAAACAACTTTGAGGAGCATCTCGGTGTATTCAGAGAGTGCTTTAAGGCCAATCCTGCCGGAGTAATGCCCTGCTATAGCATCAATTTAAGCGGATATTTCTCTGAGAAGGTTGGTACCGCGTTCAGCGCTGAGCAGATGCAGGACCTCCTGATAGATGACATCGGCTGGAACGGCTGGGCTGTATCCGATGCGGGTATAACAAGCATGATGGTCTGGGGAGTTGAACCGCTGACGGCCGCGGAGAGAATGGCAACCCACATTATTGCCGGGACTCATCAGTCGCTGATGATTAGCAATACGGATGTAATAACTGAGGCGTACACATCGGGCTATCTGACAGATGATGACGTTAACTACGCCGCAAGTCATGTTCTTCCGCCGCTTTTCGATATGGGATACTTTGAGAACCCCTATGTTGATGAAACAGCGGCTGCTTCAATTGTAAACAGCGCTGAGAACGCCGCGGCAGGCCTTGACGCGATGAGAAGGTCAATCGTGCTTCTGAAAAATGAAGACCATGATTCCGCTGTTGATGGAGCGTATCTTCCTGTAAATGCTGAGAACAGCGATGTGGATGAGGACGGTTCGGTCAAGGTTTACTTTGACAGCATGGTAGCCGATGCTGACAGCGGACAGGCCAATACGGCAGCCCTTGCAGCAAACTACGGAGGCGGTGACGTAGAGTTTGTCTCAGATCTTGCCAGCGCCGAACTGGCGGTAATAAGAATAAGGGCAAGAACTTCTGCCTACTTCGCATTTGGAATGTGCGGATCCGAGCCTCTCTCATTTGACGGATTAACTGCTCTTCCGGACGGCACTTTTATGCCTGAGGCTATGGACAGCAACAGAACAGCGGCTCTTGCCGAACTTGCAAGGGTGCAGGCTGCCATTGACGCAAGGGCCACTAATCCCAACCTCAAGATCGTTGTAGTAATGTACGCCAGAAGGCCGGGAATTGTATCGTCATTTATTGGAGATATTGACGGGTTCCTTGTTGATTTCGGAGCCACAGACCAGGCTGTTCTTGATGTCCTTTTTGCCAAGAACAACTTTGTACCGACTGCAAAACTTCCAATGGAAATCCCCGCGTCTGACTATGAGGTAAGCAACCAGAGCGAGGACGTCCCGGCGGATACCCAGACACCAACATTCAAAATAGGTTCAGGTATGAGCTGGGCTGCAAGCTCTGATGACGGAGGCGGCGGCGGATATTACGACTAAAAAGTCCGCTGATTTTAGACAGTTACTTTAGTGATTATCAAGATACCGGGCTGATTATTCATCCCGGTATCGCCATTCAGGAGTAGAATGATGAAAGAAAAAAAGACCTTCAGGGGTTTAAAGCTATATAAGGTCTCAATGGTTGTTTCCGCCGTTCTCCTTGCCGCCGGGTTTACGGCATGCGGCGACGATAAGGGAGGAGCAAGCTCCAATACTACGGTGGCAACCGGATTGACCGTGGAACACAGGGTAAATCCCATGAGTACAGGGACGCTTACGCCCCGGCTGAGCTGGAAGATGAAGTCTGAGGGAAGGGGACAGTTCCAGTCTGCCTGCAGAGTCATAGTGGCTTCAAGTGAAGACATACTTTCAGGTGGAGCCGGGGATGTCTGGGACAGCGGAAAAATCCCGTCCGCTCAAGCACTGGGCGTTAAGTACACGGGCCCGGCGCTTGAGCCGCAGAAGACTTATTACTGGAAGGTTAAGCTCTGGGATCAGAATGACATGGAGCTTGACTGGACCGACGCTGCATTCTTTCATACCGGAATTGTCGATCAGTCGGAGTGGCAGGGACAGTGGATAGGACTTGTTCAGGTTCCGGATGTTTATCCCAGCCCTTATCTTCGGAAGGAGTTTTCCTTAAGTGGAGAGGTCAGCAGGGCGTATCTCTATTGCACGGCCCTTGGCGTGTACGAGATGTACATCAACGGTGAGAAGGCCGGAAAGGATGAAATGGCTCCAGGTTTCACGGACTATAACAAAAGGGTTCAGTACCAGACCTATGATGTTACGTCTCTTTTGAAAAAGGGGGATAATGCTATCGGCGGAATCCTCGGCGCCGGATGGTACACCGGAGAGCACGCGATGAATCTCGGCCATTTGAGGGTCTACGGAGACAATCCATGTCTTCTTGCCCAGCTGAAGATTGAGTATAAAGACGGAACATCTGAAACTATGGTGACCGACAGCACATGGAAGGCCACGGCTGACGGCCCAATACGCTCTACAAGCAACTTTGACGGCGAGACTTATGACGCAAGAAAGGAGCTTACAGGGTGGGACAAACCCGGATATGATGACTCCGCATGGGGCACTCCATCCACCTTCAGCTACAGCGGCGCCATAGCCGCTCAAAAGGACCAGCCGGTACAGGTCATAAAGGAGATTGAACCGGTTGACTTCTGGGAATCAGGTTCCAAGCCCGGGGTTTATATCTTTGACCTCGGCCAGAATTTTGCCGGAAAAGTAAGGCTTAAAGTCAAAGGAGAAGCAGGCCAGACTGTCACGTTAAGGCACGCTGAGGTTCTTCAGCCTTCGTATGGTAAAGATCCGGCCGGCGCCGCCGCAAACGATATATACGTCGGGAATCTCAGGACCGCCGACGCGACGGATATCTATACGCTTAAGGGCGAGGGTACAGAAGTCTATGTTCCCCGCTTCACATATCACGGCTTCAGATATGTCGAGGCGACCGGGCTCTCTTCGTCTCCTTCGAAGGACACAATAACAGGACTTGTAATGACAACAAATACGCCGGTCACAGGCACATTTACAACGTCGAATGAGCTCGTGAATCAGCTTCAGAGCAATATCGAGTGGAGCCTCAGGAGCAACTTCTTCAGCGTTCCTACAGACTGCCCGCAGCGGGACGAGCGTGCCGGATGGACCGCTGACGCTCAGCTTTTCTCTCCGAGCGCGACATACCTTGTCGACGCTTACGCTTTTCTCGGTGACAAGTGGATGCAGGACATGAGGGACGCTCAGAACAGCGAAACAGGCGAAATTCCGAATATTGTGCCTGATACCAATTTGACACCGGGAACAAATGAATGGAATGTCAAGTGGGGAAGGGTTGGATGGGCTGACGCTGTCATTATTGTGCCGTACGTACTCTGGCAGAGATACGGCCAGACTGATGTTATAACGGAAAACTATCAGGCCATGATGGATTACATTGACAGTGTTTCCGCGGTCGCAGTGGACTGCATACCGGGTGACAGCTACTACGCCTGGGGCGACCATCTTAATCTTGACGATGAGACAGACAAAACAATGTTGAAAACGGCATATTACGCCTACGTTACAGGGCTTATGTCTGAAATGGCCGCCGCTGTTGGAGAAGAGGCTGATTCTCAGACAATGTCTGAACTGTCAGCCGCCGTTAAGAATGCTTTCAGCCGGGACTATGTGGCCCCGGACGGCACTATAAGCACTGGAAGCCAGACTGCCTACGCTCTTCCTCTCGCGACTGGAATACTTGAGGAGAGCAGGAAGCAGAGCGCTGTTTTGAATCTCAAATTCCGTCTTGCAAATAACGGCGGGCATCTTAGTACCGGATTTCTTGGAACGCCCTGCCTCTTGCCGGCGCTGAGTGATAACGGCTACCTTGAAGAGGCTTATGATCTTTTATTGCTTGAAGATTATCCTTCATGGCTCTATCCTGTTACTGTCGGGGCTACGACAATGTGGGAGCGATGGGACTCGCGGAAAGAGGACGGCTCATATCAGACCACGGACATGACCTCTTTCAACCACTACGCCTATGGAGCTGTCGGCGACTGGATGTACAGGAACATAGCGGGCATCAGGGCGGACAGCCCGGGATTCCGTGAGCTCACTATCATGCCGAGGCCTGGCGGCGGACTGACCTCTGCGAAGGGTACATTCGAATCGGTTTACGGCCTAATATCAAGCGAGTGGGCTGAAACCGCCAGCGGCTTTTCTCTCTCAGTAACTGTTCCGCCAAATACGACAGCCACGGTTTGTGTGCCCGGAGACGGAAATGATTCAGTAACCGAAGGCTGTGTCCCGGCGGCTGATTCAGAAGGAGTCACTGAGCTCGACGCCGTTGACGGCTACCGCCGTTTCAGTGTCGGTTCCGGATCATACAGCTTTACGGTCGTATCTCAATAAGCAATTTATGAAAACGCAGTGATATCCTCAGCAGATGGATATCACTGCTTTATTTCGGGGGATGAACATGGAGTTTGAGATTCATTCGATTGTTTGTTTTGTAGCTATCATCTTTTGTTTCTTTATTAGCGCGTTGCTTTTTAAAATCAAACGGGGAACAAGAGTCAACAATATACTTCTCGGTCTCTTCCTGCTTTTTTTCAGCTATCACATGCTCTTGATGGGGCTTGTTCCGTTCATATTGTACTTCGGGGCCTCATTTTTAAAGTGCACTGATATGACTGTCGAGTATCTTGTCGGCCCGCTTCTCTACCTGTATATAAAGTATGTGTCTGAACCGAGAATTCAATTTGACAGGAAAGACTTTCTGCATCTTTTAAACATCATAATACCTCTGGCTATGTTGTTTCCAATATACTTTATTACGCCTGAAAATCCGGAGGCATTTTTCCATGGAGTCAGCACCGGCACAAATGATCCGGCCTATCATTTCAGAATTGAGCATAACGCCAATATATTTCTTGTTCAGGTGCTTGTCTATATCGCCCTGACTCATCGGCTTTTATCGCGTTACACCAGGAGAAGCGTACACCATAATTCAAACCATGAGAAGGTGAACCTGTCCTGGGCCAAATATCTGCTCTATGTAATAACTATAAACTATATCTTCCTCGCCGGAATGATATGGTCGACATATGTGGCTTCCTTTTTTGGATTCAGTCTTGATGTTCATCCCTTCCATTTTGGGCTGTATAAGCCGATGGTTTCAATGATTGTCTTTATAATAGGCTTTAAGCTCCTCATGAACCCGGAATTGTACGCGGCAAACAATGATCTGCTGCAGCCATCCGGGGGACAGGACAGAGATGCAAAGTATAAAAAATCGTCACTATCCGCGGAGGAATCAGAGAAGCTTTATCGGGGGCTGCTTCACTCTATGAAGACACAGAAGTACTATCTTGATCCGGAGCTTACCCTGGGTTCCCTTGCTGAAAGGGTCGATATCCCCCGAAACCACCTTTCAGAGATTATCAACAAGCATTCCGGATGCAACTTCTATGATTTTGTGAATAAATTCAGAGTAGAAGAGGCCAGGAGAATAATCTCTGAGGAGTCTGAAGAAAAGATGATCTCAGTCGCGTTTAAATCGGGATTCAATTCCAAAAACACCTTTAACCGGACATTCTCGAAATACCTTGCCACAAGCCCATCGAATTACCGGAAAAGCAAAGGCCCGGACAGGCCTCTCATCTGAATTGGCAGTGAGTTTACCGCGAAGGCGATGCTCTTAAAAAAAGCTTGCGCTTTGACGCTGACAGTGCTGTTTTAGAGTGCCTGGCTATTTGTACATGGCAGGTAGCTGAAAAACACGGAAGGTTGCGAGTTTGGAAAGATTGGCGCTGATTTTCATCGGAGGCGGACTGGGTGCCGTTTCACGCTACGGCGTTTCCATGGCGGCGGCAAGACTGCTTGGAACGGCCTTCCCGTACGGGACGCTTGCAGTGAATCTTGCCGGATGCTTTCTGATTGGGTTCCTGTTCTCTCTGGGAGTTGAACGGGGCATGTTGAGTCCTGCATTCAGAATGTTCTTCATAACCGGATATCTGGGCGCTTTGACCACATTCTCAACATTTGCGCTTGAAACAGCAAATCCCGGAGGCGGGGGGGTTCATCTTTCCGCCCTTGTCAATATTCTGCTTAACAACGGCGCCGGCATTGCCCTTGTCATTGCCGGGCACGCCGCGGGGAAATACATCTGACCGAGGTGGTGATATGCCCTTGTCCTATACCATGATTGAGGTTTTCTCGTCGCAGGAGGCCCGCGTTGAGGGACAGCCTCTGCAGGATGTCATTATGAAAAGGGTGAGGGAGCTCGGATCAGCCGGCAGATGTACAGTCTATACCGGGAGCGCTGCCCTCTACGAAAACGGCGAGGCATCAGCTGGAAGGCTTGAGGTGTTGTCTCACAACATGCCCCTGAAAATTGAGATAATAATACCTTCCGGCAGCACTGAAAGTCTTGTGGAGCAGCTTGCTTCGATAGTGTCAGACGGCATTGTGTCTGTAAGAGAGCTCAATGTGGTCTCTCACCGCGCAGACAGCAGGCTTATTCCGCGAAGAATGCTGGTGAGGGATGTCATGACCGGAAATCCCGTAACAGTTACTCCCGAAGCAGAGGCCTCTGATGTGCTTGAACTTCTTCTTAATTCCCCGTTTAACGGAGTTCCCGTCGTCGACAAAAAGGGCTTCCCTCTCGGTATAATTACACAGTCCGATTTAATTGTCAGGGCCGGTATGCCTGTCAGGCTTGGGCTTCTCGCTGAGATCGAAAGTCTTCAGAATGGTGGCGCCGCGGGCTTTGTCGAGAAGAAGACCGCTGAGGAGGTAATGAGCAGCCCGCCAATATGCGTAGATGAGAATATAAGGCTTGGAAGCGCGGTAGATATTATGCTGAGGTCTGGACTCAAGCGTCTGCCGGTGACGTCTTCCGATGGAAGGGTGAGCGGAATGCTTTCCCGATACGACATTATCTGCTCCGTGAATTCGGAGTCGGGCAGCTTCAAACTTTTAGAGGGCGATGGAATTACGGCAAAGCCGGGCTGCAGGGTCGGCGACATTATGCTTAAAAGTCAGAGAACTGCAAGGCCCGATACCCCGGTTGAAACCGTTCTGAGAATAATGTCGGAAGACTCGGCACAGAGGGTTGCTGTCACTGACAATAATGGCCACTTCCTCGGGCTGATAACTGACAGGAGCCTCATCGGGGTATTCTCTGACAGAAACAGCGGCATCAGGCGGTATTTCAGCAAGAGGGGCCTTCAGGGGAGTCTGTCGCCTGATTCAGCGCTGATGGGCAAAAGGGCCTCGGATGTTATGATAAAAGACGCTATAGTGATTTCCCCCGATGAGACTGTTGAGACGGCTGTTCAGACAATGGCTTCACATTCAATGAAACGCATACCTGTTGTTGACTCAGTCGGTTTTTTCCGCGGCATGATAAGCAGGGATGATATTCTGCGGGCCGCTCTGAACAATTGACGGGCTGACTGATTATTCTTGACGCTTTTACGGCTGTTTCGTTATGTTCTTCGCATGCGTATTTATCGCGGGGGGATGAAAGCTGCGGCTCTAATGGCGCACCAGAAAACCCTGTTAACCACGCAAAATTACAGACCTGAATCATAACTAATAAGTGGAGACAGCAGATGAAAAAACTTGTGTTACTGCCGGCGCTTGTTCTTGTTTTTGGAGGCATATCCTGTCAGTCGCTTAAACTGACACAGAAGCCCAGCGCAAGAATTGCATCCTTTGACATTGAATCCATATCCATGAAGGATATTACACTCCTTTTTGACGTAGAGATATCCAACCCGTATCCGGTTTCGCTGAAGCTTGATTCGGTTGCATTCGATGTGTCTCTTGAGAATAAGCCCCTTCTGAAGACCTCAGCAGCGAAGGGGCTCGAAGTCAAATCACGCGGCACGGCACGAACACCGCTGAGGCTCGTCATGTCGTATTCTGATATCGCGGGTATAGTCAAAGATTACACGAAAAAAGACAGCCTGTTGTGCCAGGTTGACACGAAAATAACCATACCGCTTCCGAAAATACCGGGGCTCTCAGACAAAGTGAGCTTTGATTACAGGCTCACAAAGCGTATTCCAGTTATCAGGCCCTCGATTAAAATTACGGGCTTCAAGGTGAACCTTCCGAGCGAGAAGGAAATAGCACAGGCATTGAAAGAGGCCGGAGAGAAGGCTGTGAGTCCCTCAAAAATCAGGGGCATGTTTAGCGACATCATATCCGGGAAAACGCCGAAGAAGGTTATAAGTCCTGACGATCTCGATCTGAAGCTCAGTGTGATGTTCAATATCGAGATGAAAAACGACACGGCGGCAGAGTTCAACTTTAAAAGTCTTAACTACAATTTCGATGTCAACGGCACAAAGCTTATCAACGGGACGACTAAAGAGATAAGCAGAAAGGCCGGTGTCTCGGTTCTTACTGTCAGAAGCGAGTTCAGCACTCTTTCCATGACAAAGTCAGTTCTGAGCGCGTTTAAAAAAGGCAAGGGCAGCTACCGGCTGAAGGGCGAATCACAGGTACAGTTTCCCGCTTCAATCAAGAAGGAACCGCTTAAGCTCCTGTTTAACGAGTCGGGGGATTTCAGCTTATGATGAAGACAATTCCTGTCATAATGGCCGGCGGGGCCGGCACACGTCTCTGGCCGATGAGCCGTGATGATAAGCCGAAGCAGTTTCACAACCTCTCCGGAGAAGGTTCGCTTCTCGCTGAAACAGTAAGGAGGCTTCAGCCGCTTAATCCTGAACACACAGTGGTTGTAACCTCAGAGAAGCATGGAAGCATCACTGAGGATGAGCTCAAAAAAAACGGTATTGAAGGCTCGGTACTCTGCGAGCCGCAGCCGAAGAACACAGCTGCCGCCGTCCTGTACGCTGCAGTGTACATCAACTCGTTTGAGGATGACGCTGTAATGGTCGTTTTGCCGGCAGACCACTATATACGTAACAGAGAATCGTATGCCGGCGCGCTGAAAACAGCTGTTGCTGAGGCTGAGAAGGGCGGGCTTGTCACGATAGGGCTGAAACCCGCGTATCCGGATACTGGATTCGGATACATAAAGGCAAATGAAGGAAGCAGCGGCTCGGTTCTTCCGGTTGAACGCTTTGTCGAGAAGCCTGATATTGTGAAGGCCCGTGAGTATGTTGCATCAGGCAGCTTTTTCTGGAACAGCGGCATATTCGTCTGGAAGGTCTCGACAATACTCAAACACTTTGAGGAGCTCATGCCCGGGCACATGGACAGATTCAGGGGATTGATGGAGCTCGGGCGTGAGGAGATTAAGGCCGTATCAGGCCCCTCAGCCGAACTGAAAAAGGAAATATTCAGCTCAATAGAATCAATCTCAATTGACTATGGGATTCTTGAAAAGGCGGCTGACCGGTCGCTTGTTCCCGCTGATTTTGGATGGACCGACCTTGGGAGCTGGCCGTCAATTGACAGCATTCTTGAGGGAGACTCCGGCGGGAACCGTTCACCGGAGCCGGGAAAGGCCCTGTTTGTGGATTCGTCGGACTGTTCGGTGTTTTCCGAGTCGTCGAGGATCACAGTTCTCGGACTTGAAAATGTGACGGTTGTTGAGGCCGGCGGTGAGATACTCGTGATGTCAAAGGACCGGGCGCAGGATGTCAGAAAGGTTGTAGATATGATTCGCAGTATTGATTCTGAAAGAAGAAATGGTTGATAATGACTTCAGCGATAATTATTGCGCTTTGCGTACTTTTGCTTGCCGCGTATTTTTTTGATCTGACGGCTTCAAAGACGAGAATACCTTCGGTTATTCTTCTTCTTGCCCTTGGTATTCTGTTTAAGCACCTCACGGTCTTTTTCGGGTTTCAGACGATAGATTTGACCAATATACTTCCCGTTACGGGAACGGTAGGCCTTATACTTATCGTTCTTGAAGGGGCAATGGACCTGGAGATTAATCGAAACAGGCTTACTCTCGTAAAGAAGTCGTTTCTTCAGGCAGTACTGCCTATGGCTCTTTTTTGCGCCGCCGCCGCGGTAATACTTAATTACAACGCGGCCTACGACCTGAGAACCTCGCTGCTTAACGCGATTCCTCTTGCGGTAATCAGCAGTGCGGTGGCCATTCCGAGCGTTAAAAACCTGAAGAGGGTTGAAAGGGAATTCGTGACCTATGAGACCAGCTTTTCGGATATTCTCGGAGTAGTGTTCTTCAACTATCTCCTCGTAAATTCTGCCTCTGGACTTGCCGGATTTGGTGACTTCAGCCTTCAGGTCATAGCGGTTATTCTGCTGTCGCCGATAGCGGCCCTCATGCTCATGCTATTTCTCCGAAGGATTGAGCACCATATAAAGTACATCCCGATGATGGTGCTCATTATTCT
Organism: Spirochaetota bacterium; assembly: GCA_963663865.1. Taxonomy (GTDB): domain Bacteria; phylum Spirochaetota; class UBA4802; order UBA4802; family UBA5550. The sequence goes on along the minus strand of OY760686.1, from coordinate 206,226 downwards.
GACATATACTCTGTTTAAGGAGATACACCTGCCCGCTCTGATTTACATTCTGCTGCTTGGCCTTTTTCTTGGGAATATCGGAAGTCTGAAGAAGATGAAGATGCTCCGATATTTCAGGCCTGATCTGATAGAGGCCGAAACTGAGCGCTTCAGGGAAATCGTAGTCGAGGGTACTTTCATCATAAGGACACTTTTCTTTATTATGTTCGGCTACATAATTGATGTTTCAGAGCTGTTCAATACATCAACTCTTATATGGGCTTTCGGCCTTTCCGCCCTCATGTTCCTAATAAGGTGGATATCGCTCAAGGCGCTGAGGATACCGGTTTATCCCTTCCTGTTTGTCGCGCCAAGGGGGCTTATCACTGTACTGCTGTTTGTGTCGCTTCCTGCACAATACGCGATGGAGACCGTCAACAGGCCGCTTATTATACAGGTGATATTCATCTGTATAATTGTAATGATGATTGGAACGATGCAGGGCAAAAAAAAGCCCGGTGAAGACGATGATGACTCGTGCCACAAGTCAACCTGCCTGTAAACTGAACAGAAGGGCCGGGTAAGCGGCGGGCAATGAGGAGGCGGAAGGTCATTATCCCCCCGCCAAAAAAATCAATGTCCGTTTTGAAAAAAAAGACTTTCCGGTACTGAGATTGAGCTGCCTCTGGCCTTTCTGTCGAAGATTAGCGGAGTACGGGGCGGGCTGTTGTCAACCCAGCCTGTCCCGTTGCAGCATGGGCACCTGACCTTCTTTGTCGATGAGGACCTCGGCGGTACCGCCGACGATTTATACAGATTGTAGTCCGTGCCGCTCATGGGGTAAAACTTGTCGTCGGGATTGAGCATGCCGTGTTTGTCCTTCCGGGCCTGTTTGAAGATGTTTTCGTCATTCTTTTCATCGGGCTCCCCGAGAGCGGCGAGAAACCAGAGCAGGCAGCAAGCCTGAGAGATTGCCTCTGCGACAGGACTGGTTTCCTTTTCGAGATCGTAGTCACCTGCATCCGGAACAGTTTTTGTTTCCGTAACCCGGCCGGTCCCTTTGCAGAGAGGGCACTTTTCCCAGTAAGGCCCCTGCGGCATGGGTTTGATGTTATCCCGACTCCCAGAGCATGAAAATACGAGAAGACATGTTAGCGGAAATGATATAATCACATTCCGAAACATTAAATCTTTATTCCCACTCAATCGTTGAAGGCGGCTTCGATGAAATGTCGAGCACGACCCTGTTAACTCCTTTGATCTCATTAATTATGCGGTTCGAAATCCGGCGAAGCAGCTCCTCGGGCAAATAGGCCCAGTCTGCCGTCATGGCGTCGACTGAGGTTACGGCCCTGACTGCTATGACGTTCTCATAGGTCCTCTGGTCTCCCATTACGCCGACTGACTTTACTGGAAGGAATACGGCGAATACCTGCCAGAGCTCGTTGTAGAGTCCCTCCTTCTTTATCTCGCTTACAACAATGTCGTCGGCCTCCTGAAGAATCCGCACTCTTTCTGCGGTTACATCGCCGATAATCCTTATAGCCAGGCCGGGGCCGGGGAAGGGCTGACGGCGGATGAGCTCTTCGGGCATGCCCATGGTTTTCCCAAGCTCCCGGACTTCGTCTTTGAACAGCTCTTTGAGCGGCTCAATGACCTTTCCGGTGCTGATGAGCTTCATGACCTCGGGGACCCTGTTGTGATGGCTCTTTATTGTTTCAGACGGGCCCTTGGTTGAAACCGACTCGATGACATCCGGATATAGCGTTCCCTGCGCCAAAAAGTCAAAGCGTCCCATTTTGCCCGCTTCTTCCATGAATACCTTGATGAACTCCCTGCCTATTATACGCCGCTTCTTCTCAGGGTTCTGTACGCGGCGCAGTTTTTTAAGAAACCTCGCAGACGCGTCAACGTAAATCAGATTGAGCTTCATGTGCTTTGAGTAGCGGTCTACGACCTGACGGGCCTCGTCTTTGCGGAGAACGCCGTTGTTTACAAAAACACAGTAGAGCCTGTCCCCGATGGCCTTCTGGAGGAGCATGGCCGTTACTGAGGAATCAACTCCGCCGGACAGTCCCAGAAGCACTGTCCCGCCGCCTACCTCTTTCCTGATGGATTCAACTGAAGAGTCTATAAAAGACTTCATGGTCCAGGTAGGCTTCAGGCCGCAGATGTTGAAAACGAAGTTTTTCAGCAGTTTCTTCCCATTAGTAGTGTGATGGACTTCCGGATGGAACTGAACACCGTATACCTTTTTTTTCTCATTTTCAATCGCGGCTATTTCGGCGTTGCCGGAGGCCCCCGCGATGTTAAATCCGGACGGGAGCTTTGTTACCTTGTCCCCATGGCTCATCCAGACCTTTTCCTTCATTTTAAGCCCTTTGAACAGGGGGGATGAACCTGTTATTGAGATGGTTGCCGGGCCGTATTCTCTCGAAGCGGCCTTTTCAATTGAGCCCTTGAAGTTGTTTACGACAACGTATAGACCGTAGCATATTCCGAGCACCGGAACACCGAGATTGAAAATCTCATCAGAGACCTGAGGGGCTCCGCTCTCATAAATTGAGGACGGTCCGCCTGACAGAATGATCCCGGCTGGCTTTTCCTTTCTGATCTCCGCGACCGGATGGTTGAACGGGACTATTTCAGCATAGACCTTCTCTTCGCGAATACGTCTCGCTATAAGCTGGGTGTACTGAGAACCGAAATCAAGTATGATTATGCGCTCTGAAGGTATATCGATATTATGTTCTATCATTTTCCGCCTTCTAATCTGCTTATATATTCTTTGTAACCAAGGCTGTTGAGCTCGTCGTTTTTTGCTGCTATCTTTTCTGCCATGGACTTCCTGTAACGTGAAAGCTTTTCGGCGATTCCGCTGTCGGCAACGGAGAGGATGCTGAGGGCGAAAAGGGCCGCGTTTGCGCCTCCGGCGCTCCCAGCGGGCATGGCTGCTACTGGAATCCCCGCTGGCATCTGAATGATGGAGAGCATTGAGTCAAGGCCTCCAGCAATTTTGGTCTCAATCGGTATTCCGAGGACCGGCAATGTCGTGTGTGCCGCTACAACACCCGGAAGATGGGCGGCTCCGCCTGCTCCGGCGATTATTACCTTCAGGCCTCGCTCCCTTGCCGATGATACCCATTCGACCGTCTTTTCAGGTGTTCTGTGCGCAGACGATACTATAAGATCAAACTCCACACCGAACTCTTCGAGTATAGTGAAGCAGTTTTTAATTTTAGGAAGGTCTGAATCGCTTCCAAGTATTATTCCAATTTGTTTCATTTTTTGCCTCCAGTTGAACTTCCTAAATCTAATACAGGATATTTTTGTCCAGTAATAATTCCGCCGTAATGTCCGATCCTGCAAATCGATTATCGAACTACAGGCAGAAAGAAAAATGCTGATAATATGTAAACCATCTATACTTAATTTCTACGATATTAGTCGGGGATTTGTCAATATTTAACCGTGGAACTGAGAGAAGATATCCGAATAATTGTGATTGATATCGGGCGGCTCTCAAATATGATATCCAGACCGGGGCATGCCCCAGGTCTGATAGAAAGGTGGGCATCAATGTTAGTTAAGTTGTCCGGATTAAAGCTTCCGCCCGATAAGGGAGAGGAAGAAATACGGAATACAGTAAGAGAGCGTCTTGACGGGGCATGGTTCTCGAATCTGAAAATGATCAGGAAGTCACTCGACGCCCGCGACAAAGGCGATATACACTATGTCTGCACAGTGACTGTCGAAATGAAAGAGTCGGATTATAAACCCGGTACTGCCGGTGTGGAACCGGCTGCAGAGGAGGAGCTTTCCGAAGCTCCGAAAGCGGCGAGCCGTGCGCCTGTAGTTGTTGTCGGAGCGGGGCCCGCGGGACTCTTCTGCGCTTTGCGCCTCATTGAAGCCGGGCTGAAAGTCATAGTGTTTGAAAGAGGCAGGCCGGTTGAAGAGAGGAGTCTTGATATCAGGCAGCTTGAGAGCGGCGGCATATTAAACACCGAAAGCAATGTTCTTTTTGGAGAAGGCGGTGCCGGAACTTACTCAGACGGGAAGCTGACAGCGAGGGCACGGCGTACCGAGAGCGCATGGTTTTTCAGCAGGATGATTCAGTTCGGCGCCCCTTCTTCAATCGCGTATGAGGCAAAGCCCCATATCGGAACCGATGTTCTTTCACAAATAGTACAGCGTATAAGAACTCACATTGTTGATTCCGGCTCTGAGATTCATTTTAATTCAAGGGTGGATGATATTCTTGTCTGTAATGGAGCTGTCCGTGGAGTAAGGTTGTCGTCCGGAGCTGAGATTAAGGCAGAGAGCGTTGTTCTGGCGGCAGGACATTCAGCGAGAGATGTTTTCGCAATGCTGCGGAAGCTGAATGTGCGTCTTGAAAAGAAAGGGTTTGCTGCCGGTGTGAGGATTGAGCATCCCGCTGAGCTCATTCGTGACATACAGTACGGGCGCAGCTCTTACAGGAATATATTGCCGCCCGCCGAATACTCTCTGACATATAGAAACGTGAAAAGCGGCAGGGGAGTGTACTCGTTCTGCATGTGCCCGGGCGGCAGAGTCATAAACTCCTCGTCGGAGAACAGGATGCTCTGTGTCAACGGCATGAGCTTTTCTGACAGGGCCGGCGAATATTCCAACTCGGCCATTGTGGTCACAGTCCATCCTGAAGATCTGGGGGATGATGTTCTGGCCGGGATTGAGCTGCAAAGGAAAATAGAGACTGAGGCATACAATCAGGGGGGCGGCAATTACAGGGCCCCCGCGGCGAGGGTCAGCAGCTTTCTGTCAGGCAAGTACGGCGCAGGGCTGCCGGAAAACACGTACAGGCCTGGAACCGCTGAATCGGAAATGACTTTTCTGCCGAAATGGATGGCCGCTGAGCTGAAAATGGCGCTTACGGCTTTTAACAGGAAAATGCGCGGATTCATAAGCAGCGAGGCTGTACTGATTGGAGCGGAGACACGTACATCCTCGCCCGTAAGGGTTGTAAGAAACGAAGCCCTGGAGTCATGTTCGATCTCAGGGCTCTATCCGGCAGGAGAAGGCTCCGGGTACGCGGGCGGAATTGTAAGTTCCGCGACAGACGGAATTCGGGCAGCAGATGCAATCGCCCGCAGATTCTCATGAAGCTATTTGTGAAGGATGACCCTTTCGTCAGCGCCCGCAACTGTTTCCCCGATGAGGAAGGCCTCTTCGCCTGAAGCCCTGAACGATTCAAGCGCCGTGTCAGCCTGCTCCGCGGGAACAAAAGCCATCATGCCGATGCCCATGTTGAAGGTGGTGTACATTTCTCTGTCGCTTATGCCGCCCTCTGACTGAATAAGCTTAAACACCCCCGGCATCGAAAATGATTCAGTATTTATCCTCACCGATATCCCGTCCGGAAGTACCCGGGGAATGTTCTCATAGAATCCGCCTCCTGTTATGTGAACAAGGCCGTTGATCTGGACTTTTTCGGACAGAGCATTCAGAATGCTCTTAACATAAATGCGGGTAGGCGCAAGAAGCGTCTCGCCAAGATTTCTGTCCCATCCGGCCGGAACCGAAGAGAGGTCGGTCTTCCTGAGTTCAAGAAAAAGCTTTCTGACCATTGAGTAGCCGTTTGAATGAATGCCGCTTGACGCTATCCCAATGACTGCGTTTCCGGGTTTAATGGCAGAGCCGTTGATGATCTTTTGCCTGTCTACAACGCCTACCGCGAAGCCGGCAATGTCGTAGTCGTTGTCCGGCATTACACCGGGATGCTCGGCGGTTTCGCCTCCGACAAGGCTGCATCCCGAAATCTTGCAGCCGTCAGCGATGCCTTTGACTACGTCAACCAGGACATCTTCCTGTAGACGGCCGCAGGATATATAGTCGAGGAAGAACAGCGGCGCCGCGCCTGATACGACGATATCGTTAACGCACATGGCAACCGCGTCAATGCCGATGGTGTCATGCTTTTTGAGCATACGGGCAATTTGAAGTTTTGTTCCCACTCCGTCGGTGCCCGAAACGAGGACAGGTTCCTTCATCTCAGGAAAGGCCGCGGAAAAAAGCGCGCCAAATCCCCCGATGTCCGTAATGACCCTTTCTGAAAAGGTGTCTTTTACAAAAGGAGCAATTTTCTTAACAAACCTGTTGCCGCCTTCAACATTGACCCCTGAATCCATGTATGTAAGTCCCATTCCTGCCCTCCGGAAGTACGCTTTTTTTACAGTGAACTTCACTGACTCGTTTTTTGACAAGCAAACTTTATTTTGAAAGAATGAAAAGCGCGACTATTTAAATCAAGCCGGAATTGAGGGGCAGAATGAATATCAAATGACTCTCTGCTCATAAAAGTGGTGTAAAAAGGTAATTTGTTTTGAATAGCCGGTTGTGAGAAGCAGCAACAGGATCATCCCCGGGAAAACATGCTGGTTTTTCTGCTGGTGATTGTGGACACTGTGAAGATGGAAAATGAAGAATGAAAGTAAATTATGATTTTTCTTATTTTACTTTCAGCTGCTTAAATATATTATAGAATACTGAATTATTCCTTGAGGTGGCAAGCGGGGACATTCTCCGGCTATCGGCACTTTGTTATGACGGTTTTGTTGGAGAGAAAGTATAGCATAAACTAAAAAACAACGCTCAAAAATATACAGGAGAAATCAGATGAAGTTCATTTGCCCATTGGTAGTCGTGAGTGACATCAGGCGATCTCGGGAATTTTACGAAAACGTTCTATGCCAGGCTGTTAAAGCCGATTATGGTGAAAATATTCTGTTTGAAGGCGGTTTCGCGATTCATCTGAAAGAGCATTTTAAATCGGTAACAGGCTGTACCGAGATAAAAGAGAAGTCAAATAATTTTGAGCTATATTTCGAGCATGATGATTTAGATGATGTTGTCAAAAAGATAAGGGATCTGGGGCTCGAGTTTGTTCATGAAGCAGTCGAACAGCCCTGGAAGCAGCTGGTAGTCAGGTTTTATGACTATGACAACAATATGATCGAAATTGGCGAGAGCATGGAGCATGTTGCATATAGATTGTCTAAGCATGGATATTCAACAGAAGAAATATGCAGGATCACCTATCTGGATAAAGAAACTATTGAGAAGGCGATACGGGAGTGGACGATTCCTGTTTAACAGGAACGCAGTTTTGATTGTATGCCATAATGTATAAAAGAGCTAAATATTCAATTTCAGCCGTGTAAGTGTTCTGGTGCGAAAGTTGTGAAATATTAAAACAACAATAACGCATGACGATACTAAACAAATGCGTTAGTATAAGCATATGATCATAGAATTCGGGTCAAAAGAAACTGAAAAGATATGGGCTGGTCTCAAATCGTTAAAATTACCTCAAGATATACAATTTGCGGCAAGAAAGAAGTTGAGGATGTTGAATAATGCCAGAGATTTAAACGATCTGCGAATACCGCCAAACAATAGATTAGAAGCTCTAAAAGGGGATAGAGAGGGCTTTTATAGTATAAGAATTAATTTCCAATGGCGAGTTTGTTTTAAGTGGGAAAATGGAAACGCGTTCAATGTAGAAATTATTGATTACCATTAAGAGGTGAAAATATGGAAAGATTGCCTAATATACATCCGGGAGTAATACTAAAGGAGGAGTTTTTAGATCCTTTTGGAGTGAGTGCTTATAAATTGTCCAGGGAGATAAAAATATCTCAAACACGCATATCACAGATAATTAAAGGGAAAAGACGAATAACCGCAGATACTGCATTGAGATTGTCGGAGTTTTTTGGAAACTCCCCACAGTTTTGGATGGGTATTCAGGATGATTACGACCTGGAGGAAGAGAAGAAAAAAATACATGGTGAATTGAAGCTGATAAACAGGTTTAAAGCTTCATAAACTTTCCAGAGAAACTGCCTAAACCTGTTTCAGAGCTTGCTCAGCAGGCAATTAAAGCCCCTTATATTTTTGATTTCCTTACTCTTGATTCTGAATATACAGAACTTGACTTGGAGAAAAGCCTTGTCGAGCACGATTCAAAGTATCTTCTCGAACCTGGTGCAGGCTTTGCCTACATAGGAAGACAAGTCCCTATTCAAGTGGGAGATAGTGACTTCTTCATTGATCTACTGTTTTATCACATTAAGCTTCACTGCTATGTTGTTATAGAACTTAAAACAACCAGGTTTGAACCTTAACACGCGGGAAAACTGAACTTTTACATTAAGGCAGTAGATGAAAAATATAAAACTGAAACAGCCCCCCCACTATCGGAATTATTATCTGTAAGAAAAGAGACAGGCTTGTAGCTGAATATGCCTTGAGTGACATTAACAAGCCTATCGGTATTTCGGAATATAAACTAACAGAGTCTCTTCCGGAGGAGTACAGAAGAAGTCTTCCGTCTATTGAGGAGATTGAAGCAGAGCTGGAAGGAGTGAGCGAGAAGAAGTAAACTGCTTCAGAAAGGTTTCTTAATCCGGCGACGTTGAACCGGAGCGCAGGAAGCGCGTCCGGAAAGTCGAGCACAGAACGTGCGAGACGACCTGCTACGAAGCAGACTACAACCTCAGTCAGATAAAGGCTGTAGACGACAACAACGGAAAAGGCTATCTATTCTGGAACTCTTCGAGCAGTTACGACACGGTTTACGAAGGAATGATGAAAAAGTATAAGAGGTGAAACAATTGCTATTTGATCCATTTTCAATTACTATATTTAAAAATTTTGTTGATATTTCGCAGATAATACGCGCTTACTAAGCTCAACGAAGTATTCAACCTTAGCTATACTATAAGAATTGAAACAGACCTCAACAAGTGGAGTTCAAAAGGCGAAGCTGAGGATAGGAAGCCTGAATTTACTTCTTTCAATGCCTGGATCGAAAATTTCAAAGACTCTCTCGGTTTCGGAAAGCGTATGGCTTTTGAATACATGTGGCTATACAACAACGTTGAGTTTGAAAAAGCAAGTATGGGAACAAAGAAATCTAAACTGATAAGCGAGATAACTGACACTGAATTTAGAGACAAGGTTGAAAAAGCAGCAATAGAAAAGAACCTGACAATACCTGCCATTGAAGAACTTGTTGAAAAAGAAAGTAAAAAGAACCAGGAGAAAAAGCAGACAGAGAAGAAGGTTAAAACAATTCAGTATTCTGTTAATCAGGAAAGCGGAAGCTGTGTTATAGAATGCGAAAGCAGCGAAGATGCTGAATATATCGCTGAGGCTTTATTTCACTTTGAGAATCAGATTAAGCTGTATGCGTTAAGGTTGAAAGAGAGGGGTTGAAATAACAAGAAGAAGCACCATGGCGCCCCAATTGCTTTATCATCCAGGACTCAACTAAGTGAATGCTAAAAACAGTATGATATTGAGGTTAATAGTATGTTACCTAAAGAACTAATGGATAAAGCAAATGAATTTATAAATAAGATAATATCAGCAGGTTTAGAGACTATACGACCTGATAAAGAAGCTGATTTGCCAACAACTCTATGGCATTATACAAATGCAAATTCACTGAAACGTATTATTGATTCAAAAACTATATATGCAACTCAATTCAATTACGTAAATGACCCAACAGAAAATAAATTATTTGAAATAATTTCAAAAGAAATTGCTTCGCAACATTTATTACAATTACCAAAAGTTGATCCTAAAAATGTTGAAACTGTTGATGATTTTAAGGCTATATTATGGATGGCGATAAGAAACATTGATGATTTTTTTTTAGAGCCATCTACATACATAGAATGTTTATCTGAAAACGGAGATTTATTAGGTCAATGGAGAAATTATGCTGATAATTGCAATGGTTTTGCAATTGGATTATCATATAGTTGGCTTGATAGCCTTGGCATAACAAGCTCTTCTCCTTTTAGCATTTCGAAGGTTGTTTATGATAAAAAGAAACAAATTCAAATTGTTTCTAAGCTTTTAAATGACTCAATTAATTCATTGTCATTAATATTTAACGAAGCACCTAAGGAAAATTCAATAGAATTTATTGACTATATGATTACCATTTTTAAAAGAATTATGGCCGAGTTTTCACCATTATTAAAACATGAAGGTTATTGTGATGAGCGAGAATGGAGAATAATATTAATCGATGGAGAAAGAGACGTAAGAGTAGTTAAAAATAATTTTATTGAATATACAAAAATAATTCTTAGTACAAAGAATAGTCATCCATTTAAACACATAAAAATTGGACCTGGAAAAAATCCAATAAATGAAGAACATGCACTTAGTTTATTTTTAAAAATAGTAAAAATGGAAGAAGTACATATTTCAAAATCCATAATTCCGATAAGAAATCAAGCCTAACTTAAGTTTTTAGTGTTAAGGATGTGATGTTCTGTTGAATAGTTATATAGCAACATGCGACATAAAATATATTATCGGAATTTTACATATATTATATTTGATATAGATAGACGTTTAAATGTGTCAACTAAGTGCATATATTTACTTGACACAACCAAAACATTTAATGTATATTGAGTACATGAAATCAATAGCTGAAACAATCAAACAGAAGATAGACGTTCTACCACCAGGATCGCTTTTACGGCAACGAGATATTCAGATTCCTGCAGGAAAAGACCTAGCCGCAGCAAAGGCTCTTAGCAGACTTGTAAAGAAAGGTTATATTGAACGTTTAGAGAGAGGTCTTTACTACAAACCGGAAATAACGGAATACGGCTCCCTGCTTCCTAAAAGCAGTCTTGTAATCAATGACATACTGGTGAATAAACAGGCTTACGTGACCGGAACATCGGCCTTTAACAGGTTCGGTATTACAACACAGATACCGTCAACAATAGTAATAGCAGCCAACTCATACAGAAAGCCAAGAAAAATAGGCGGATTAACTGTCAGATACAGACGCTCGATATTAAAAACCGGGAATTATTCTGCAGAGGTTCTTCAGCTGCTTGACGCTCTCAGAGCAATAAAAAAGATTCCTGATACAGAACCGAATGAGGCACTTATAATAATCAAGAGCATTATACAAAAATTGCCTGAAAGTCAAAAGATAGAACTTGTTGATGCAGCCATGGAATACACCCCTTCAACCAGGGCACTTGTATGTGCAATAGTTGAACTCACTTCACCGGATATTGACATTCAGAAACTTTCTGATTCACTCAACCCCTTCTCTTCTTACAATATCGGTATAACTGATACTGTACTTCCAAATAAATATAAATGGAAAATAAGATGAAACTGCACGAAGACCCGGGCAGTTTTTTATCACTTATAAGGGGAACACTTAAGTATATGAGTATTCCAGAAACCTTCATAGAGAAGGACTACTGGGTTGTATTTTTGTTGAAAAATCTTTCCTTAAGTGATTACTCGGATAAGGTGGTTTTCAAGGGCGGAACTTCCCTGACTAAAGCCTACAAATGTCTTGAGCGATTTTCAGAGGATGTATATCTGGCAATCAGAGAACCGGAGATTGGAGACAGCAAACGAAAATCGCTGATGAAGAGTATTGAAAAGACTCTGACAGCCGGTCTGAAAACAATTGAAGATCACCCAGGAACAGAGAAAAAGGGAAGAAACAGGAAAACCTTCTATGAATACCCTTTGCTTGAAACCGACAACATTTATATACCTATCAAGAGAGTAATCCAGCTGGAAATAAATACCTTCACCCACCCTTCCCCTGTAGAGTATATGGAGATTGAAAGCTTCATATACCGATTTATGAAGGACAACAGCTTTGATGAAAATATTGAAAAATATGAGCTTCAGCCCTTCAGTGTTTTAACTCTGTCTATCGAACGAACTTTCTGTGAAAAGATACTTTCGCTTGCCAGACTGTCTTACGAAGGACCGGATAAGTTAAAGGGGAAAATAAGACATTTTTATGACATTGCTCAGATAATGAAGACAATTGATTCACCTGAAAGCATTGGTGATACTCTTAGATTAGCAATTAATGACGACAGAAACAATTCAACTTTTTCAGGGGAATGGCTGAACAGGCCGATTTCTGAAGCTCCTATATTCAGAAACTTTGATAAAATATGGAAATCGCTGGAATACACTTACGAACAGGAATTATCAAGTCTACTATGGAACAGCGAAAAGCCGAACAGCAGTGAGTTAAAAAAGAGCTTTGTTACCCTACAAAATCTATTACTTAATATTGAATAATGTTTGCTATTTCCAATCTTCTATTTATAAAAGAAATGTACTCAACAGAATGTTGTCTGTTTTGTTATTTCCCGGTAATACAATTAGTCAAATAATTGCAAAACATTAAAGGATTTAAAAAAAAATCCCATTTATATAAAGAACAGTTTTGCATTATGCAGTGATATATATGTAATTACGCTACGGCCTGTTACGCAAAAAGAAAATCCGTATATGAACATCCCCCGGGGACACGATATAGCTCATTATAACCAGGTGTAAAAACCCACGTTGAAGCCCTTTTCTATGTAAGCAATATACTTGAACATGGTTGGAGCAGAACGATCCATATTCATCAGATGAAGAGCGGACTCTTGTGCTGAAAACGATTATTAATTGACAGCTTCGCCGCGAAAATGATATATAAAATGAGGATTATTTATTACAGGAGGCAAAATGGGCGTAATAATTAAGGATATAAAAAAGAGCAATAATGAGATTATACGCGTTGAGGTTTCGGAGTTCCAGGGGCGTGATCTTATTAACATAAGGATTTGGTATCCTTCAATTGACAATTCCAGCGGAGATGTAACTTACAAGCCTACACAGAAAGGCGTAACTCTTCAAGTCCACGAATACGCGGAACTCAAGGATGCTGTCGACAGGCTTGGTAACTTTATTGAAGATTCAAAAAAGGGGACAAGTCCCGAACAGTTTGAAGAGTCCCAAACTGAAGACGAAACTCCGGAGGAAGAGTAAGATGAAGAGAAAGGTGTGGATGGCGAGGGCGGTTATTATTTCTTTCGCCGCGGTTATAATAGCGGCAGGCTGTAAGACGGCCCCTGAGAAAAGGCCCGTGTGGGACCCGGAAAACAGCGAGAATGCCGCGTTTCTTAATCCCGACAGCAAGTCAAAAGATTTGTATCATGTACTTCTAACCTCTGACAACTACATAGTCGCTCAAATGGGAAGTGCTGATACAATCGAGCGCAAGAAGGATGACGGCGGAGACAGGTACATCTCGTCGGAGATAAAAAAATTTGATACAATCGAGGAGCAGAGAGAGGGAGTTTACTCTGTCTGGCTCTATCCGGATTCGGGGCGTATTAGCAAAATAAGGCCCCAGCAGCCCACCTATCTTGTGGAGATTGACGAGGTAATACTGCAGGACCTTCAGCGATGGGAGTTTAAATCGCCCTCCAATAAAACAGTATATCCAACCAAATTTGACGTCAAGTACAGGGTCGTTTTAAGAAAGAGCCTCTCAGATGAAGAGATAATAAAACAGCTGAGAGAAAGAATGAAGGAAGGCAGTTAAGAAAATGGAAAAGGCCGCTGCAGAAACAGCGGCCGTGCTTCTTACAGCGACGCAGTATTTATAATAAACCTGACGGAGTTCTCGTCAATCAGCATCTTCTTCGCGATTTCTGCCGGCGCCCAGCCTCTGTCTGAAAGCTCCCGGACGGTTTTAATCGTATTTTCATTAATGTTCTTTGCCGGCGAAATGTTTTTATTCACCTGCTTGAGAATGGGATTTCCGGCATCGACGGCCTGAATGAAATCAGCGAATTCGCGCATCTTCTCGTCCGTCCTGGTAAACATGTCCTGAAGTCTGCTGTCCGTCGCATCAATTTCGGTGCGAAGGGTTTCAACTTTCTTGAACATGGCATAAATCTGATCAACCCTCTTCTCCATTACCACAGATAGTCCGTCAATCTCCTCAAACTTGTCCTTCAGCTCCTGAATCTCGTTTTTGCGTGTTTTAAGAATTACCGTCTGCTCCTCTATTTCCTGGAGATGCTTTGTGATTTTTTCCACGCGCTTGTCTGAGCGCTCCATGATCTTCTGATAAGAGCCCAGCTTGTTCTCAAAGGACTTCATGATTACCTCTGACCGGTTCGCGGTGGATATGTTTTTCGCTATCAGGTCTTCATACTCTTTCAGCTCTTCAATCCTCGATTCCAGATCGCTGTAGCTTCTGGCAAGGGCGTCCATTCTGGCGTTGACAACGTCTATCTTGCTTATGTTTTCCTGCATTGTATCGCTTCTGTTAAGGGCCAGGTCGCTCAGTTCAAGCAGTGAGTGAATGTTCTTCTCAACTTCGTCGAGCTTCTCTTTTCTTGCCTGATACGCCCGTATCTCGCTGCTGACGTTTTTCTTTAGCTCTTTCAGCTCATCAAATTCCTCGATGAACTTCTCAAGGTGGCGGGCTTCGCCCTGAGATGTTTCAAGGAGCCCGGAAAGCCTTGAAAGAGACTCCTCTACGGATGATATCATTTCATCGCTTCTGCTGAAAACCCTGTTCTCCTGCTCGTAGGATATAATCTCATCTTTCATGTCTTTCAGCCTTGTTTCCATATTGCTGAAGTCGTTTTTAATCCTCTCCGAGAGGAGGCTGAACTTCTCGTCAACGGATTGGTATTCCGAGTCAAGAAGCTCCATCTTGCTTTCAGCGGACTTCATCAGCCGTTTCTCCTGCTCCATAACCTGCTCATGGAACTCTTCAAGCTTAACTCTGATTTCTTCAGCTTCCCTTCTTGTCGCCTGAACGAGTTCATCCTTCTTGGCGATAGAATGGAGATTCAGCTTGTCAATTTCGGTTCTGATTTTGGAGACTTCATCTTCAAAGGTGCCTATGAGGTTTTTCTTGTAATCATCTACGGTAGTTTCGACGTCGCGGAGCCGGTCATAGGCTCTGTCCATGTCGTTGTCGAGTTTCTCGAACATTCCGCTTCTGAGCCCTTCGAACTGGCTGACAGCCGTCCTGACAGACTCCTTGAGGTCGGTTGACCTGTCACGAATATCGGCAAATGCCGTGTTTTCCAGGTCGTCAATTGTAGCCTTGAGGCTGTGAACCCTTTCCTCTTTCTCCTCAAACGATTCTCTGTGGTGGTTTATAGTAGAAGTAAACTCCTCAACGAGCTCTCTGGAACGTTCCCTTATCTTTGAATTGAAAGTGTTAACGATTGTTTGCGATTCTCCCCGCAGAGAGGTGATGTTTTCCTGAAGAGACGCGACCTGTTTTGTCATGTCGTTGAAGTCCTGTCTTGCCGCGGCGATGTACTCGATCTGTCTGTTTACATCCCTCGCCGATGATGACACGACTTTCAGGTCTTCTTCAACCTTCTTTAACCCGGACTTCTCGGTTTCAAGGCCGGAGAGTTTCGACTCGATTTCTTTGATCGACTGTGAAAGGTTTTCCGTGAGAGTTCCGGACTTTTTTATGAGAATGTCCATTTCAATGGTGGCGTCTCTGAATTTACGCTTCTCTGTTTCAGCCAGCCGCCTGAAGTCATCAAACATCTTGCCCGCGTAACGGCGGATCTTTGTCATTCCGGAATTTGACCTGTCCATATGTCTGAATATCATAAGAAGTGTCAGACAGGCTGCCAGGGTAACGATATTTAGGATCATATCGGTCTCCATGAGGTTAGATGAATATGCGCCGGCCCAGGGGCCCGCAAAGCAGAATATACTTTATTATAGCATGATCATTAACGGAGTATATGTCAATAATATTTTATGTCTCATTAGAGGAGAGACCGTGTTTACTGGTTTATTTCTGGCGGCTGAAACTGTATTTTAAATAAACCTCATAGGACGCTATCATGAAAGAACAGTGCTGTTGAGTCTGAAAAGTTGAAAAAATGCTGTATGACTGAAAAACTGGGAGATGAAAAATTTACATAAACGTAGCAATGAAATGTTACAAACATGTAAAATAAACGAATATGGCCGAAATATGATACAAATATGTCTTTACCAATGTCTCTTGCGGTCTCCACTATGGATTGTTTTTCAAACCATAACTACGAGAGGTTTTTATGTCTTTAATTAACGAGGTTATTGATAAAGTAAAAAAAAGAGACCCTGAGCAGAAGGAATTCCAGCAGGCAGTCGAAGAGGTGCTTGAGACGCTTGAGCCTACAGTCGACCGACACCCGGAATTCGTAAAAGCCGGCATCTATGAGAGGATTATTGAGCCTGACAGGGCGATTGTTTTCAGGGTGCCCTGGGTCGACGATAAGGGGAATGTGCAGGTTAATAGAGGGTTTCGAGTTCAGTTTAACAACGCTATCGGTCCATACAAGGGCGGCCTCAGGTTCCACCCATCGGTTAATCTTGGAATCATCAAGTTTCTCGGGTTTGAGCAGATATTTAAAAACTCTCTGACAACGCTTCCAATGGGAGGCGGAAAAGGCGGATCTGACTTTGATCCAAAAGGGAAGTCGGATATGGAAGTAATGCGATTTACGCAGGCTTTCATGCGCGAGCTTTACAGACATATCGGCCAGGACACCGATGTTCCTGCCGGAGATATAGGCGTAGGCGGACGCGAAATTGGCTATATGTTCGGTTACTACAAGAAGCTTGCGAACGAGCACACCGGTGTTCTTACTGGAAAGGGTCTCGAATACGGCGGAAGTCTTATTCGTCCGGAAGCTACCGGTTATGGTGCGGTTTATTTCGCTGCCGAAATGCTTGCAACTCAGGGAAAGGACTTCAGCGGTAAGACATGCATCGTCAGCGGATCGGGTAATGTCGCGCAGTACACTATCGAAAAGATCAACGCGTTAGGCGGAAAGGCAATATCCGTCAGCGATTCAAGCGGCACTGTTATTGACGAGAAGGGCATAGATGCAGCGAAGCTTGAGTTTATAATGGAGCTTAAAAATGTTAAGAGGGGCCGGGTTAAGGAATACGCTGACAAATTTGGAGCGCAATACTTCGAAGGCAAAAGCGTATGGGATGTTCAGAAGGAGCAGTCAATCAAGTTTGACGCTGCATTCCCGTCTGCGACTCAGAACGAGATTAACGGCGGGCATGCCCAGGCAATGATTTCCAATGGATGCTACTGCGTATCTGAGGGAGCTAACATGCCTTCAATGCCCGAAGCGATCGAGATATATCAGAGCAGCGGAATTCTCTACGGTCCCGGCAAGGCCGCAAACGCCGGTGGAGTGGCTACATCCGGTCTGGAAATGAGTCAGAACAGCATGAGGCTTTCCTGGACGCGTGAAGAGGTGGACGCCAGGCTGCAGGGCATCATGAAGTCAATTCACAAGTCATGTCTCGACGCATCTGAAGTATATGGAAAGAAAGGCGATTATGTCATGGGCGCGAACATTGCCGGTTTTGTAAAGGTGGCAAGAGCGATGCTTGCTGCCGGTGTAGTATGACAGCTTAATATAACAGTTAAATATAAAAATCTACAATAAAAAATGCCCCGGGAACGGGGCATTTTTATCAGGACTTTAACAGGATTGAGGTCGACTTATCAATGATAAGGCCATTAATCCTCTGAAGTGTTCCTTATGATAATCGGAAGAGTATTTAAACCGGAGAATGTATTTAACAGTGATTCAAGAGTTACGTAGTTTGAACTTGAGCTTAAAGATGCTCCTCCGGCCGGGGCTAAGTACAGATTGGCAAGCCCCTGCAAACTGTAGGTAAGGTCGTCGTCTGTATCGTTTGTGTCAAGAATTGTAGTATCAGATGCTATTGTAATAATCAATTGATTGCCTGATACGGTTGGTGTTATCCACTGAGAAACTCCAGAGGCGGTATTTCCCTCTGCTGACATGGTAATTGTTGAACCGTCATTGTCAGTGTTCGTTGTTGAGGATATTGTAAGAAATGTTTGACCATCAAGATATGTTTCAGGATTGCCATGAGTGTCAATTCCCCAGTCTGGAAGAATGCTAATGCTTTGATTAAAAGTAAAGATGACCTGACGGGTTAAGCTCAGTTCAACAGGTTCAAGGTCTGCATCAAGCACATTCACTGCAATTAATGAAACACTGATGTCTTCATTGATTGGAGTTAGCGTAATGCTGTAAGGTGAGTTTGAATTATATGTCATAGGATCAAAAGTTGTAGATGTCAGATTGTCATAATAGCCGGTTGAGTTGAAAATCTGAATACTATATTTATATCCATACAGAAGCTCTCCCTGATTGACAGTTATTGTGCCTTCTGTAAAAGAACCGCCTACAATATTGGCGTCCTGAGTCCAGGTTCCTATTGATGAGCTTCCCCCGATGCTGCTTATGTTTGAGGACAGGTCTCCTCTTACAAGCTTGTAATTTCCCGATGATATTCTGTTTCCTGTTGTCTGGTCATAAATATTCGCTGTAAAGGCTGTGCTCGTTACAGTTGCTGGAACCATTGGCACATATCTGAGATTAATTTCCCAGCTGTTATTTTGAACTGATTCTGAATAAACCTCTCCTGAATCGTTATCCTCTGCATCATAAACTTCTGTGTCGCTCTTGAGGTTTGTTGAATAGAATGTGGTGTAATTATCGGCCGATACAGTTACACGGTAGTCTGCGTTATATGGAACACCGTCAATAGAGAACTTTCCTTCTTTGTTTACTGAACCTTTGTAGCGCTGATTCGCTGTATCAATGAATATTTCATAATCTGTGATCTGCGAACCGGTGGTAACGTCATAAACCCATCCGCCGTACGTTGCTCCGTAGTCAGAATCTGATGAATCCGAAGAGTCGCATGCTGCAAGAATTGCTGCCGTGAACAGCAGCATAGTTAAAGCTTTTAATTTCTTCATGGTTTCCTCCCAAAAAATAAAATCCAGACAGACTGTTTAATGGTGCAAAAAAGTCAATCGAAATTCGTCATTAGTGTGTAATGCTCCAGGGTTCTGTTTTATGTGTCTTAACAGTCACTGATAATTATAGTGGGATTGGAGCAATATAGCACTAATAGGGAATTATTTCTTGACCGTGACAATGGATTGAGCTCTACTGGACTGTTGGACAAAAACGGGAGTTGTTTTTCTATTTATAGTGTAATAATTATAAGTTATTAACTGTTTAATATGAAAATGATATGGAGCTGTTTATGAAACATATTTTTACAATCTTTATAATACATTTTTTGTTTTTATCAGCTCCGATTATTTTATCCGCAGCTGAAGCTGATATTAATGGCTTTTTGTCTCACTCTATTGACCTTCAGCTTCCTCCAGGGACAATGGGGATGAGTCCCAAATTGGCTCTTACGTATAGTTCTGAAGGACCAAACGGCATTATAGGAAAGGGATGGAGCCTTTCAGGACTACCATATATTACACGCGATACAACATCGGAAATTACCTATACAGAAAGTGACAGTTATGTTGGCACTAACGGCGGCAGGCTTATGCGGCAGGCGGATGGTACCTATCACTATGAGAATGAGAACTATTCGCGTATACAGGCCTGTGGTTCAAGATATTCAGACAAATCGCCGGAATACTGGATTGAAACCCTAAAAGATGGAACAAAGTATTACTATGGGAAATATGATTCCGACTCAGATAGCGCCAATGTAGCTACATCTCATATAAACAGCTTTATACGGGTCTGGGCTTTGTCAAAAGTTGAAGATGTTCACGGTAATTATTATACCGTGGAGTATATGCAGGACCGGGGTGAATACTATCCAAAAAGAATTGTTTATACCCAGGGGAACGGGATTTCCAGCTACAGGATAATTGACTTTGATTATGAACATAGAACCGATTATTCTGATAAGTACACATACGCCACAACAGTAGCGACCAGATATCGATTGTCTTCAATAGAAGTCAGTATTGACAGATGTATGCCTGGAGGTTTTCTGATTCCCTCATGGCTCATTGGAGATACTGTTTACACATATGAATTAGATTACAAATATGATAACAGCTCGGGTTCACGGGAAAGCCTGTTGTCCAGTTATGCAAAATACAGCAGCCGTGGACGGCTTGTTGATTCTCAATCCTTTTCCTGGGATTCAGCTGAAGGCGGTTATTCGTGGTCATCTCTTCTTTATGCTCCGGATGAGGATGATAAAGTAATAACCGGTGACTTTGATGGAGATGGCTATACAGATATTTGTTACAGTGATTATGAAAGTGATGTGATGCATGTTGGTTACGCAACCAGCTATAAAACGTTTATCTGGTATAATTTCACAAGAAGCCTGAAAAGTAATATTTCAGGGTCCGAAATTCCATTTACCGGGGACTTCAATGGGGACGGCAAAACTGATATTGCTTATAGTGACAGCAATGATTCCAAAGACTGTCTGTGGATTGGATATTCTACCGGAAGATCATTTTCATGGAAACAAATAGAGAGGAAAACATCTGATTCTATAGATGACGAGGACAGTGTTTTTTCAATAGATATAAACGGTGATGGTTTATCTGATATTTTCTATAGTGATTTTGATGATAACAGGATAGTAATCGGTATTTCTACTGAAAATTCCTTCAAATGGTATTTTATAGAGAGGACTCCAGATACAGATATTCGACAGGATGAACAGGTTACTGCCGGAGATTTTAATGGAGATGGCAAGTCAGATATCTGTTATGCGTGTCCTGAAAAAGATCTGATCTATATCGGTTTGTCAACCGGTTCCGGGTTTGACTGGTCAAGTGATACCCGATTAGGTTTAAGAAAGGAAGAACAGCTATTTTCCGGAGATTTCAATGGTGACGGTAGAACTGACATTGCTTTTGGAGACAGCAGTGAAAGTGAAAACTGCATTCATGTTGGCTTTTCATATTCATTTGGAAATGGATTCTGGTTTGAAAGTGTTTCAAGACCGTCTATGTATGCAGACATTGATCACAACGACTATGCTTATGCAATAGATGCTGACGGTGACGGCTATGACGATATACTGTACAGTGACTATAATGATGACAGATTCTTTACAGGACTGTTTTACAGGTATACAACGTCTGATTCAACAACTTACGATTTTACATGGGATTGTGTTTCAAAAGATGTCGACCAGGATGACAGGATAATTACCGGAGACTTTAATGGCGATGGAATATGTGATATAGGTTATAGCAATCATGAGGATGGTATTATTGATATCCAGTATTATTCTGGCAATCCTGCAGGTGCCAGAATAAACGAAATTTCTTTATATTCGGGGGTGACAATATCTGTAACCTATACTAATGCTACGCGAGTTCCAGGTGCAATTGTTTCCACTTCATCAAATTATCCATATACATCCAACACTTCCCCAAGAATGCTCGTAACTTCTATACGGCAGCATGATGATGCCGGTAATGAGTTCGGTTCAGACTACAGTTATTATGATGCTAAAATATATATGGGGGCCCCATCTGAAAAACAGAACCTTGGTTTTAAAACGATAACAGTGACAGATGTTGCAACAGGGTCTAAGACGGTAACAGACTACTATCAAGAGGAGTGGTATGCTGGTAAACCTGAAGTTGTAACGACTTATATCCGGGGTAGTCTTTTTCAGGATGTTGTTCAAAAAGTAGACAGTTACTCATATAGTTCAGATTCATCGACCTTTTTTGCTGGAACGCATGCGGTTAATGTGCTAAGTATAAATTCCGCTTCGTACGAATCCGGCATTCCAGTTTATACTAAAAGCAAAAGATACACATATGATATAATGGGAAATCCTCTAAAAATTGTAGATTCATCAACAGGAACTCCTGATGTCGTTACTGATATAACATACAACAGTGATTCGGACAGCTGGATATTCGGGAGACCGTATTCTGTGAAAAAATACTCAGGTCCTCTTGTTGTCGAAAAGAAAATATATGAATACCATGATGACAATTTAATCTCCATTACATCAGGCTTTGAATCCGGCAAAACCAGGGTTGAAAAATTCAGCTATGACGAATGCGGTAATATTATTTCTGTAACTGATGCGATGGGAAATGTAACCAGTATAGAATATGACGGTAATTACAGGGCCTTTCCTATTTCTATTACTAATGCCCTTGGTCAAAAGGTTGAAACTGAGTATGAGCCCGTGTTTGGAAAAGCTGTTTATAAGACAGATGCTGCCGGGAACACAACAGAGACACAATATGATGAAAGGGGACGGGAAATCGCAGTTTATGATGCAAATGGTGATTTAAAGAAAGAAATTGATTATGATGATAGCCACACAGGATCACTTTTGCGGTGTATTAAAACGATTAACTATATTGATGTTTACGGCAGCTGTGTAATAACCAAATCCTATGTGGATCCATTCAACAGAGAATACAGGAAGTGGACAAGCGCCGGTGAAATAAACGGAGAATCAATTTGGCGGGTAGAAGAGACAGAATATAATTCTGCCGGTCAAATAATTCGAAAAAGTCTTCCATATATTATGGGGAAACAGGTATCTCTCTATCGCAAATTCAGCTATGACTATCTGGGCAGGGTAGTGCGTGAAACACGACCAATTAGTGAAACCGAAAATGTTACCTATGCAACAGCCTATTCAGGCAGTTCCGGTATTTTCACGGTCACGCAAACTGATCCCTCTGGCTCTGTTACTGTGTCAGACTATGATTCACGGAACCGCCTTATAGCGAAACGGGAAGGAGGTCTTGCATCAATTTCATATCAATATGACGCGGCTGATAGGCTTATCTCTGTAATTGACGCGGATAACAATATAACTTCAATAAACTATGATTCTCTTGGACAGAGGACTTCCATTACAGAACCCAATTCAGGTATCACATATTTTACCTATGATGCGTGTGGAAGAATGACGGGCAAATTAGACGCAAATGATAGAATAGTAAATTACAGCTATGATGCAATAGGCAGAAAAACGGCTATAGATTATGACGACGAAGATGCAACATCGGATGTTACGTTTACTTACGACGAAGCATCAGCTTCCAATGGAATTGGCAGGTTGACCGCTGTTGAAGAGGCTAATTGCATTACAAAATACTCTTATGATGAAAATGGAAATACTGTTTATACACGAAAACGGGTAGATTCGACAAATTACGTTTTCATGATGGAATACAATTTAGCCGGGAAAATGACATCAATAATATTTCCTGATAATACCAGAATTGAAAGGAATTACGCTGAACCCGGATATTTGCAAAGCGTCACGAATGCAGAAGATGGAGGGGCTTATATTCAATACGGTCTTAATCCTTCTGGCAGCTCCGCTGTAAACAGTGTCTTCAGAATAACAGGCGATTCTACGGAGACGATAATTGATTACAATCCGGCGACAATGCAGCCGGTCAATCTCGCAAGCTACAACAGCAAAGGCGAAACCCTCGAAAACAACTCGTATACATACGATAAAGCAGGGAATATTACAGCGATTAATGATTCTCTGAAGGCAGTGAGCGACATATCCCAGAGTTTTAAATATGACAGCCTGAAAAGACTCGTATATGCCAGAGGTATTTACGGTGAAGAAAATTACTCATATTCACCGGGAGGGAATCTTACACATAACTCCCATGGGACTCTCATGTATGATGATCCGGCTCATCCAAATGCTGTTACCTTTGACGGACATGGAAACCATTACAGCTATGACTATGCCGGGAACATGGTTAAAGGCAGAGATAATGAGTACTTGTACGATACAAATAACCGCCTTATTAGTGTACTAAAAAGCGGGGGCATTGTTCAGAAGAATTTCTACGATTATACAGGCCACCGCATAAAGCAGGTGCGTCAGGACGGCACTACGATATATAACATCAATGGAATATATCAGGTTGTAAAGGCAAAAGCGAGAATTGATCAGCATACAAAATTCATTTACGGCATGGAAGGAGATATTGCCGCACAGGTTACGACTACCGCTCCAACTCTCATAGCCGCATGTGATAAAAACGGATGGTCGTATGATAACGGCTATGGCGGAAGCGGCTTAATAAAGTACTTTGCCAGAGGTCTAATAGGGCTTGAAAATTTTACCGGTTCTGTGAAGAATATCAGGTATATCAATATTGCATTAATTCTATTTCTTGCTTTGGCTCTGGCTGGGTCTATTGTAGTCACTGGTGTTAAACGCAGATTCAAAGGGCTCAGACCAGCCGGGTATTCCTATTCCAAGAAAGCCGTTTCTTCTGTCATGGTTACAGCATTATTTTCTATGATCTTTCTGACTGCTTGCGACGATAAGGTTGAAGCAAGGAACGATCAACCAGCTGTAGAGGACAATGTAGACAGCACAACGGGAGGTGATGCAGCTGGTGATGATACAACACCAGAATGCGGGACAACAGGCCAGACACCTCTTCCCAACTACGACGAGTCAGGCCTTCCGACAACAGGCACATACTACTTTCACCCGGACCATCTCGGAAGCATAGCCTGCCTGACAGATTCAGCGGGTAAAATAGTAACCCGCATGAACTACACCCCATACGGAGAAACAACAGGGACTGTTGAAGCATCCAAAAACATCTTCAGTCAGAAGTTTACAGGGCAGGCAGATGATGGTGTAAAAACCGGGCTGTTGTACTACAAGGCAAGGTTCTATGATCCTGTTGTTGGGAGGTTTTTGTCTGCGGACAGCATTGTCCCGGGGGTAGTGAACACACAGGCCTTTAACAGGTATTCATACGTAAATAACAATCCGTTGATGTTCATCGACAGGAATGGGCACTGGTCGGTTAAAGGAGTAACAACAAAGATTGTTTCGGCCGTGGGCGGTTCAATCGCTGGTGCAGCGGCAGGTGCCTATGTCGGAGCTCTCGCAGGAGCACAATATGGACCAGAAGGTGTTGTAGCCGGAGCAATTACCGGTGCAGTGGTTGGTGGCGTAGCCGGCGGGGCTGTTGGAGCTACAATGGGATTCAACAATGCTTTTGGAATGTCCTGGTACATGGTTCAATATAGCACAACTGGTTATATAACAGGAAATTCAGTTGGAGCGGTTACAGGAGCAATAAACGGGGCCTGTATTGGAGCATCACTTGGCTTTTCAGAGATTTCAAGACGGGGACTCGGATCCTTTTTTGCCGGGCCGATTTATAACAAGGGATATGATGAAGATAGTGGCAAATGGAATAAAGACGCATTTTGTGAGCACAATTTAATTCACACCCTCCTTGGTCTAAGTCTTTCTGCTGGATTAGTCGCTTGCGGAGTTGGATTTGACGGATTTAGCTTCATGGAAAATGTTTCTCTATTTTCTTTCGTAATCGGTCTAACCATGGAAGTGGATCAGATAACAGGTGCATCACATAAAGCAATGATGGCGTTGCATATCGGAGGAGATGATGGAAAGATTACATATTGGGGTTTGACAGATCTGTTTGGTTTTGAACCAATTGAAGGATTAACGGGAGATGACTCTTCGTCCTCAACCAAACCACCTGAGGAAAGAAAGCATGCTTGGTTTGACAGGTTTAGAGATATTTCAACCTGGTCATTTTTTTAAATAGTCTGGATGGGGATAAATATTTAAAGTTACGGTATTTGTATGAAAAAAAAATATTTAATTTTGCTGCTAATAATTATGCTTTTTAGTCTAAATGAAATTTATGCTGATAAAAAACAGGAACTTGAAATTGATAATTTGACCAATAAGTATTGCCTCGGTTTAGGGTATTCAATAGGTATTATTAATGTTTCTGATGAAATGTTTATGTACTTAAAAGAAGCGAGAGATAGATTAAATGAAAATCTTGATGCCGATGAAGATGAGTATAACGTCACCCAGGGATTTGTCGCAGTAACATTATTGGCAGATTGTGTTTATAAACCATTTAACTGGTTAAATTTTAAAGCAGATGTTTCATTGGGGTATGCGTTTACTGGTGGTCTGTCTGAGGATGTAAACCATATGCCGAGTAAATTTAATATTGTTAAGTTCTCAGGATGCTTAAGCCCTGGCATTGTTTTTTTTAACAATAATTATAACAGCCTGCAATTCCACACGGGATTAGGAGTTAACCAAGTCTATTTCTCTGAATATACCGACACAGGATTGTCTGCTAAGTGTTGCTTGTCCTATACTAAGAAGTTTGCAGATGATGCGGGTGATTCAAAAAATTACGAGAAATATTCACATTTCAGTACGGATAGAAACAATATTGTGAAGTCAGTACGAATAGGATTGTTTGTAGAAAGAAATTATGGCACAAGTGCTAAGATGGATTTCAATTATACAGAAGTTGGTTTTCAAATAATCTTTGATGTATTAAAGTTTTAATGAGTTGATTCTTGTAATCCCCCCCATTTTTCAATCAAGGAATAAGTAGAGATATATTTCTCTCGAAAGCATTTTCGAAGGATCGTTTTTTTGGAAGAGATCAGTTTGATTCACATGCATATGACAGAGGAAGGGATATGATGACCTGGAGTACGCTTGCAGCTGCCCTATGTTTAATATAGTGAAAATTATTAAAAAAAATAGTATCGGATTTATAAATGAATATTTAATAATAATTACCGGACGGAATAATGAAAATCAAGACAATAATCATTGCTATAATCATATGCTGCGTCAATATTGCAATGGCAGAGAATGGACTTGTTGTCAGACTTGAACCTTCTATCTCAGGATATGTAGATGCTATGGGAGATTTGGTTGATAAAGAGAGTTCAATAATAAAGAATAATAATGAATATTACAGTTTCATGAAAGAAGATGGTGGAGATTACGAGACCGGTTTGTCTGGCTATAGTCTGAATTTGAGTCTTTCCCTTTTGTATAACTATTCAACAATACAGTTTGGATTAAGAATTTCATATTTATCATTTTCTTTTGAACACGATGTGCGAACTGATTATGAAGGAGCAAATTTTTTAGGAGATACAAGTTATGATAATATTTATTCTGGTGATATTCTATCATTCAGGACAATGACCTTTGGGCCCACCGCCAGTATACTACTATATAATTTTGGTTATGGCGGAATTAATGAAATGAGACTCAACTTCTCCTTAATGGGAGGGAAAGTTTTTAATGGCAGTATTAGCGGTGTTCCGGCACTTCGCGATGCTGGTTTTGAATTTGATGAAGAGGACTATTCTTCTGGAGTTAATGGTCATTGCCTTGGGTTCTCAGCAGGAATCTCGATAATGTTGCCTGAGAAAATCAATAATCTGTATTGGGGTATAGATTTTAATTATTTATATACTAAATTAGATTTTGAAAACTATCTTTTAATTTATAATTCAGATAATACATCTTTTCATTCCTTCGGAGTTAGTTTTTATATTGCTTATCAGCTTTCACTGTTCTGATGGGTAATAGGAATAAGTGTAAATTCCTACACCCCATACGGAGAAACAGCAGGTACAGTAAAACCGTCGAAGAACATCTTCAGTCAGAAGTTTACTGGGCAGGTCGATGACGGTGTAAAAACCGGGCTGTTGTACTACAATGCAAGGTTCTATGACCCGGTTATTGGGAGGTTTTTTACACCGGATACGCTGCTACCTGATGAAAATAATTCGCAGGCGACGCGCAGGATGCGCTAGTGCCGAAGCCGCACAGGAAGTGCGAAAAGGCTTCGGCCTTTTAACCGTTATTCATACGTAAATAACAACCCGTTGATGTTTATAGACAGAAATGGGCACTGGTCGGTTAAAGGAGTAACAACAAAGATTGTTTCGGCCGTGGGCGGTTCAATTGCTGGAGCAGCGGCAGGTGCCTATGTCGGAGCTCTTGCCGGCGCCCAATACGGGCCTGAAGGAGTTGTAGCCGGAGCAATTACCGGTGCAGTGGTTGGTGGCGTAGCTGGCGGGGCTGTTGGAGCTACAATGGGATTCAACAATGCACTTGGAATGTCCTGGTACATGGTTAAATATAGCACAACTGGTTATATAACAGGAAATTCAGTTGGAGCGGTTACGGGTGCAATAAACGGGGCCTGTATTGGAGCATCCCTTGGCTTTTCAGAGATTTCAAGACGGGGGCTCGGATCCTTTTTTGCCGGGCCGATTTATAATATTGGTTATGATGAAGAAACAGATGACTTTAATTCCGAAGCTTTTAAGCATAATGGGACCCATGTCCTTGTAGGATTAGGAATAGGTGCTGTTTCTGCCTTTGGATTTTCTTGAGAGTATCAGATCTTTTGTGTAAATAGCCTTTGATTATAATGGTACTCTGTCTCCAAAATATACTGCGAACTGGTTGATAGCAGCACCCCAATCTCTGATTGGCATAGTCCATTTTTTCTCGGCTTTCGTCAATGCCAAATACAGCACCTTAAAGATTGAATCATCTGTAGGAAATGCCGCTCTTTTCTGGGTTACTTTCCGTAGGCTTGAATTCAAGGATTCAATTGCGTTGGTAGTATAAATTGCTTTTCGAATATCTGCCGGATAAGCGAAAAATTCGTTGAGGTTTTCCCAATTGGCTCGCCATGACTTTGAAATCATCGGATATTTACCATCCCACTTTTTAGAAAATTCATCAAGCGAAGCCAAACCAGCCTTTTCGGAAGGGGCAGAATATATGCTTTTCAGATCGGTACATATCGCCTTTCGTTCTTTCCATGATACATATTTTATTGAATTGCGTATCATATGAACTATGCACAGCTGAATCCTGGTCTCTGGGAATACGGCATTAACCGCATCTGGAAACCCTTTCAGTCCATCCATGCAAGCGATGAAGACATCTTCGATTCCTCGATTTTTAAGTTCATTTACAACCTGAAGCCAAAATTTAGCTCCTTCTGAATCGCCAATCCATAAGCCTAGAACTTCTTTTTTGCCCTGCATATTGACCCCAATAGCCGTATACACTGATTTATTTGATACTTTGCCGTCAGTTCGGCCTTTGACCACGATAGCGTCAAAATACACTATAGGGTACACAGGATCAAGTGGGCGGGATTGCCATTCCAGAACATCTTTTATTATCTCATTGGTAACGGTGCTGATCAGGTCAGGCGAAACCTCTACTCCATAGATATCTTCAAGATGGCCCTGAATATCTCTGGTTGTCATCCCCAACCCGTACATCGATATGATTTTCTCGTCAAAGAGCTCAAATCGTTTTTGATGCTTCTTTACTATTCTGGGTTCGAATTCAGCATTACGATCTCGGGGAATATCAATTAGGACTTCTCCATTGTTTGTTAGCACCTTCTTGCTACTTCGACCATTACGAGCGTTGGTGCTTTTACCTGCTGATCTTTCATTTTTGTCGTAGCCAAGATGTTCTGTCATCTCAGCATTCATCGCTGTTTCGATAATCCTCTTGGTTAATTGCTGAATAAGGCCGTCTTTCCCGGTAATCTGTTCAGGTGTCAGTGCTTTAAAATCCACATCTTCCAGCAATTCATTAATTATTGCATCTTTGTCCATAGCCATATTTTTTCTCCTTATCTATTGAGTAATAATATAGCTATTTACACAAATCTTTTTACACTCTCATTTTCTTTAGCATCTTATCTTAATTATGGAGACCTCTATCAAGCACTTCTTTTGTTTCAGAATATTACAGCAGCTGTTTCCTTTAGTCTTGGAGTAGCTATGGAAATTGATCAAATGACAGGGGCTTCTCATAAGTTATTAATTGCACTTGATAAGGGAGGTGATGATCATTGTCTTGAATATTGGGGGTTGGCTGATACCCCAATAGAAGGTTTGAGCGGTGATGATTCATCATCTTCTTCAAAACCATGGAAAAAAAGGCAACATACCTGGTATGATAGGTTTAGGGATATTTCGACATGGTCGTTCTTTTAATCATTTTTTTAGAGGTGTTGATATGGTAGGCAATAAAAAAACATTAAACGCTATACTGGTGGCATTTGTTTTTAGCAATTTCTTCAGTTGTGCTGATGGTCATCATGTAAAGATCAAATTAGAAATAATTGGAGATGCAACGTCATTTTATGTGGATTGTTCTGATTTGGGAGGTAATAATAAAACAGAAAATGAAGAAATTAGCAGAAATTATTCAGAGCTTCCATGGA
Source organism: Spirochaetota bacterium (assembly GCA_963663865.1). Lineage (GTDB taxonomy): Bacteria > Spirochaetota > UBA4802 > UBA4802 > UBA5550. The sequence goes on along the minus strand of OY760686.1, from coordinate 176,417 downwards.
TCTATGAGTATACAATAAATGGTGATATCTGGACAGATGATAAAGCTAAGACTTCTGTAAGTTTTTGTGTGACAAAACTCTTGTCTGATTCTTCATCTATCACTGCTCGAATATATGCTGATGATGTTTTAAAATCTGAATCAACAACAAATGAGCCAAACGGGATTGTATGTGTTGAAGCTGAGGTCTGGTCTTATTAAACTCGTTGTTTTCGGTTGGGTACTCCTGCTTTAAAAAAAGCGCTGTCATCTGTCCTGGTCACAGCCTTATTTTCAATGCTGTTTCTGACAGCTTGCGACGATAAGGTTGAAGCCAGGAACGATCAACCAGTTGCAGAGGATAATGCAGACAGCACAACGGGACCAGGTGCCGGTGGTAGTGATGATACAACAGGTGGAGGCAGTCCCGCAACAGGCCAGACACCTCTTCCCAACTACGATGAGTCAGGCCTTCCGACAACAGGCACATACTACTTTCACCCGGACCACCTGGGAAGTGTAGCCTATCTTACAGATTCCGAGGGTGAAATCGTCACCCGAATGAACTACACTCCATACGGAGAAACAGCAGGGACTGTTGAAGCATCCAAGAACATCTTCAGTCAGAAGTTTACCGGATAGGCCGATGACGGAGTAAAAACATGGGCACTTTGTCGGTTACGATATCGAGCATTCTCTATAGTTTATTGAGCGGAGCGCACGGGCATTTCTTTCGCTACTGAGCTGCGCGACTTGTTTTTTCTTCTGGCAGGGAGCCTGCCATGCATTTTCACACTGGGAGTGTGAGACCTTTTTCGTTACTTTCTTTTTTTGAGCCAAAAAGGTGTGCTGTCGCGGGGTTTTATTCTGCCTTGCTTCGCGAGGCGCAATTATTCTGGCAGGGAGCCTGCTGTACATTTTCACGCTGAGAGCGTGAGACCTTTTTTCGTTACTTTCTTTTTTAAAGCCAAAAAAGAAAGTAACCAAAGAAAAAGGGCTCCCCTGCGCGGGGGGCGATGGGACATCCATGTCCAAAGAATTAGTCACTGTGAAATATTCCAAGGAGTGACAGCTTTATTATGTCAGGCTCCTTCGGAGCCGGAAAGCGCAGCGTCCTGCTGCGCTTGAGAAAGTAATTCTCTGATTGCCCAAAGAAATTGATTCTTTAACTCTACCATGATGTACCAGCCGATGGCATTTTCGCCGGCAATTTACGGTGAATAATTCTATTGACAGTTGATATTTTTATGCTACGGAAAATGATTAAAAAAATATTTCAGATGAACAATGAACTGATACATTTTCTGCCGGAAGGATTTATTTGAATAACAGATATGACACAGAAGCGGAAGGATACTGGATACTTCTTTACGATGCTGAATGTGCGCTGTGTTCCAGGTTTGCTGCTCATTTGAGGAGGTTTGACAAATATCGGGAAATTGAAGCTGTCTCTTTTCAGGATTATGAATTTTCAGCGGGTGAATCAATTTCATACGAAGATTTGAAGAAAGAGGTCCACATGCTTGGAAAGGAAGGTGAATGTCTCTTCGGAGGTGAGGTTATTCAACAGATTCTGCTCTTGCTGCCTCAGATGAGGCCTTTTCAATGGATGGTGAAATCCGGAGCTGGAAAAGCCCTTTCCAAAGCCGTGTATTCGTCTATCAGCCTGGCAAGGAGATGCTCCCGCTGCGGGTTTTGAAAGGCCTGTTCCTTTCTTTTTTTAATCCAAAAAGCGGCGGTAAAAAGCCGTGCCTTCGGAGCCGGAGAGTGCAGGGCCCTGCTGCGCTCGAGTGATTATACATTTTGGTCATATTACGTAATCATATTGATTTAACAGGTATTAGGCTCAGGCCCCCGGTAGAGCCGCTCAAATTGGGCGGCTCTACCTCACTGGGGATAATAAACATCTTTACGCAGGGAGCGGTCGAGCCCGTTCCATAATATTCAAATTATCCATCTGGTCTACGCAACTCGCTCGTGAAAAGTTAGAATGCCCTGTAAAATGACAATTATATAATGAATTATTTGTGGACATAATTTATCAATTGATATTCATTTCGATATATATTACTTTATCGGAGAGTCCGTTTATGGAGAATTCAGAAAGATCAGTGATTAAAGATGAAGCAAAAACAATGATTGAAAAAATGCCTAATGATGCCACCTGGGATGACATTATGTATGAGATTTATGTCAGACAGGCCATTGAATCGGGATTAGATGACCACAAAGCTGGTCGTTTAAAAGATGTGCAAGATATTAGAAAAAAATTTAAACTTTAATGCATAAAGTCTATTGGACCTCTACAGCTGAAAAAAATCTCGATTCAATTTATGATTTTATTTCACAGCATTCAGAGTTTTATGCTAAACGAATGATTGACCGTCTGACTCGAAGATCAATACAAATCGCAAATTTCCCATATTCCGGGAGATTTGTTCCCGAATACGAAAATGAAGAAATCAGAGAAGTTATCGAGGGTCCGTATCGAATCATTTATTATATCAATTCAGATCGGATTGATGTCCTCTCTGTTATTCATGGAACACAAAATGTTATATCAATAACAGAATAGAGTTTCATTTAAAAGTTACTCTATCAAATTCTTCAGCTCAATTTTAGGCAGGGAGTCTGTCATCCATTTTCACGCTGAGAGCGTGGCACTTCTTTTGCCGCTTTTTGAGCGGCCAAAAAGGTGTGTTGCCGCAGCCTTTAACTCGCTCAGCTGCGCGACTTGCTTTTCTTCAGGCAGGGAGCCTGCCGTACATTTTCACACTGGGAGTGTGAGACCTTTTCTTCGTCACTTTCGTCCGGGCGAAAGGGGTCGACGGCTATTTCGACCTCCTGTCGGCTGTCGACACTTAAGCATCCTGCTTTTCGGCCAATATCTTTTAGGCGCCGTCGGGGCTTAGCTATTGCATTTGGCAAACTATTGCAGCGCCATTAATATCATCCTGATAGAATGGCGCCCGGGCGATTTTCATCCATGAAAATCGCACTGGTTGCGTTGTTGAGGTAGTGTGCCTGCAGTATCTTTATTCTGCCATTGTGTTCCAGTTGTCATCACCGATATAGAATTGCCGGAAAACACCGATGAGAATTTGCCGCTAAAATTTGTATACCAATAAGGGTTTCAACCTCATGATGGAGACAACCACGACTTCATCGGAGAGGAGAAACCCTTATGGACAAAAAGGAGCGGAATATGATAGAAGCAAAGAAATTGCAAGCAAAAGGTTTCCCTCTGTGTCAACATAGTTGTCGACTCAACAGGAGGAGGTAAATATGAAATACAGTACAGGATTTAGTTAGGAACGGAGTGCTTAATAAGGTACTTCTGAAGGACGCAACATAACTGATGCAGCGAAAACTCAGGCATTTAACAGATACATGAATCCTGCACGATTTTTCATTCAAAACTTTTCAATAAAAGGAGATTGAAAAATCGTGCTATAGATTTATTAATTCTACTTAGCTCTACTGTAACACATGGTTGCTGATAATGAATCATCGATAAAGCATATACTGTTTCCGTCATCTGAAAAACTTATTCGGTATAAGATATATGGAGCATATATCTCACCGCTTTGTAAACATACATCGATATGATCAATGGTTTTCTGGTCATCACAAGGATAACTTTCGTCTAGAGAAAAAAGTGACAGCGGGATGTAAGGATAACTCTCAATACCGCTATCCTTAAGGATAATATTAAATGGACCATACATAATTATCTCATAATCAACAAAAGATTTGAAAATGCCATTTTTCTCAATTCTTAATAGAGTGCCATCGGATGGGGAAAGTGACTCAGTTGTACCTGGCAAGTCGCCAAATGAATAACTACTTGGGATCCAGTCGCCATAGATGCCTTGAAATTCTTCCGGGATATTGTCCTCGTCGTAGTAGAAATCTTGAGATAATAGTTTTGAATCATTAAATTCTTTTGTGCTGGAACTGTTGGAGAAATCGCAAGCCGACATTGTCAAAGCTATTAAGAAAATAATTAAAAAGCGTTTTATTTCCATATAATCCCTCCTTAAACGGTCATAAAGCTTATATTGGGTGTATCATATTTTAACAAAGAAGTCAATTACAAGTGTTTACACTTATGCCGTATTTGCGGCATAGCGCGGCCGTACTCAGGCCGGATTCTGATTCTTTCAGATAATTAATTATTATTTATTCAATTTTTTCATAAGCGACTGACCAGGATATGGCAGGATAATAAAATACTAAAAAACTACCATTTTCTGATAGACGAATTTCAGTATAAACATAAGGAGTATGCAAGTCGCCAATTTGCATGCAGACTTCCTCCCCATAAACTGTTTCTAAATCATCACAACCTAAGCTTGAATCCGGTGAAAATATTACATAGGGCAGTGATCCAGTGTTTTCATCACCTGTTTCCTTATAGAAAAATATTATTTTCCCATACATTACTATTTGGTTATTTTTAAATAACTTGAAAATTCCATTTTCCTCAATTCTCAAATAATCATAATCATCGTTGATATCTTCGCAATTTGCAACCAAATCGCCTCCGCAAGCATTAAGGGGGATCCAATCCCCATAAACTCCCATTAATTCACCTGGGAAAACAACATCGGTATAATAATAATCATTCGCTAATTGGATAGTATCATTCAAAGTAGAACGTGTTGAAGCTGTTGCTGAATCATCAGAGGAATTACATGCAATAAAGAATATAGAAATACATAAAACAAATATCGCAAAGACTTTTGATAACCACATAATCACCTCCAGGATATTGATTAGCATAGAATAACAATATATAAGAGTTAGGAAAAGTCAAATAATTATGCTTGTAATTTACCATGAAAAATCATATAATTTTTGATTTTCACATATAATAATATTAGGTGTTGTGACCTTCTTTACGGACATCATCAGGAAAAGCCAGGTATGAGCAGGGTTCAATGATCAGGTGGCTGCAAAAACCGGGCTCTTCAGGAATTAATTTATTGACAATTTTGGGGCCAAAATGGGATAGTCAGCTCTGAATTATACTTCGATGACCCAATCATTTTCGTATAAATCAAACAAGTTACAAGTGAGGATCTTACATGATTGTCCAGAAGAGCTTTTCTATAAAGAAAGCCGAAGTAGATAAAAAATGGGTAGTCGTAGACGCTGAAGGAAAAATCCTGGGTCGTCTTGCTACCGAGATTGCGACAATTCTGCGCGGCAAAAACAAGCCTCAATTCACTCCCTCAATGGACATGGGAGACAATGTTATAGTAATAAACGCTGAAAAGGTTGTTCTTACAGGCAAAAAGCCGCTCGATAAAGACTACTTCAGCTATACCAATTACCCCGGCGGTATCAGATTTACCAATATCCGCAAGATTATGGCTGAAAAACCCGAGTTTGTAATACAGCATGCCGTTAAGGGAATGCTTCCCAAAACAAGGCTTGGAAGAAAGCAGCTGGGGAACCTGAAGATATATGCCGGCACTGAGCATCCGCACGCCGCTCAGAAGCCTGAAGAAAAGAACGTTTGAGCTAATCAGAGGAGAAGATAAAAATGGCTGAACAACTATACGCTACCGGAAGAAGAAAGACATCTGTTGCCAGAGTATGGCTTAAGCCGGGAAACGGTAATATAACTATAAATAAGCTTCCCGCTGATGAGTACTTCAGAAGAGGAACTCTGGGGCTAATCGTACGCCAGCCTCTTGAATATGTCGGCAAGCTTGAAAATTATGATGTCGCGGTTAATGTCTGCGGCGGCGGCTGGTCGGGACAGGCGGGAGCGGTTCGAATGGGAATCGCGAGATGCCTTGTACTGGCTAACGAAAACGACAAAAAGGCGCTCCGTACCGGAGGATTCCTGACAAGGGATGCAAGAAAGGTCGAAAGAAAGAAGCCCGGTCAAAAAAAGGCAAGAAAGAAATTCCAGTTCTCAAAACGTTAATCAATTACAAAAGAAACAGCAAAAGGGGCGCCGAATGGCGCCCTTTTTTTTGGCCCGGAGTGCGTTATATGGTTGTCAAAATCAGTGTATGTGCTTAATAAAGAGTATATCAAAAAATAAAAAGAGGAGAGAAGCATGAAAAAAATCTCTTGTGCTGTGCTGATTTCAGCATTTCTATTCGGGACGGGCTGCTTAAGCGCCATTATCAAGAGCGCTGTGAAGGACACGCCGGTAGCGAACAAAATCGTATTGCATTCGAATCCGCGTGTGGGCGACTACGCGCTGCTGAAAGGCGGTGATGAGCAGCAGTCCTACGCAAAATACTCTATAGTTTCGAAAAAAGGCAGTCTGTACGTTATCAGAATTGAAACCGGTGTAATAATTCCCGGAATTGGTGAAATGGGCAAGGTTACATTTGAGATGAACGCAGACAGGGCGGGTAACGTATCAAGCGCGTTTCTGGTTGACGGAGCCGAAAGGACACCGCTCAAGGTGGCTGCTCCTGGCGACGTGTCATATCTTAAGCCGACAAGTCTGACTGCCGCTGAAAAAAGCAAACTTGAAATTCCTTCAAGGATTACGGTTGGAGCCGGGACTTTCAATGTGACTCCGCTTGCCTATTCACAGGTTAATGAAGGCGTTGAGCAGAAGATTGTCTATTTAATGAATAAAAGCGTCAAATTCGGTCATGTAGCCTCATATGTTTACACGATTGAGGGTGATGACATTACAAAATCTAAAGCCCTTGAGCTTGCAGAGCAGGGCAGAAACTAAAGCTGCATCAAATCCGGTCCGCCGTGGAAAGCGGCGTTCCGGATTTAGCCCTATTACCGACAGGGCTTTGCCGCCTGTTCCCGTCAGCATATCCCCGGCCTGAAAATAAATTGACATAAAAAGCGATAATGACGTCTATAAGCCATGGAAGATCAATCTTCGGGCGCATGTTTCGCTGTATCTGAAATAACCTGCACTTCGTCGAGCGCCTCAGTGAAGCTGGACTCCGGTGAGGAGTTCAGGGTCAGGCCAGAGGCTGTAAATGCGCTCGGACTGACCAGAGGCTCGGCAGTTGACCTCTCGATGCTGGGAGCGCTTCAGGACGAATCTGAAAGCCTTAAATGCCTCTCGGCAGGTATGCGTTTTCTCTCTTTCCGGTCGAGGTCGGTTAAGGAGATGAATGACTACTTCCAGAGAAAGGGATTCAGACTGGAAATATCATCGCAAGTTGTTGAAAAGCTGAAGAAGGCCGGATATCTCGACGATTACGAGTTCGCCAAACGTTACGCCGAGGTGAAAATCCTCTCAAAATCTGTCGGCCCTGTCAGGGTAAGGATGGAGCTTCAGCAAAAGGGCATCGATAGCGCCATAATTACCGGGGTGCTTGACCTTATAGCATCAACAAGCGATGAGCAGGAAATAATACGTGCCCTGGCTGAAAAACGGCTCAGGCTGTACGCGCGTAAAAAGGACCCTTTACAGAGCCTGCGGATGTATCTTTTCCAGAGAGGCTTTAAGCCTGATGATGTTAACAGGGCCGTAAACCGCATCAGCTCTGAGATGAAATCAAGCTCATCCGAAGATTAAATGCCCGTGTCAGGGACGGATGAAAAAATAGCAATAAACGCCGCCGCGGCAGTCTCGCAGAAACGTCGTGAACAGCCAGCGGATGGAATATAATGAGGTAATAATCAATGCTGACTGTTATGGATTTGAGAAAGTCTTTTGTGGAATACTTTAAAGAGAAAGGCCATAAAATTGTGCCGTCGAGTTCTCTTTTGCCGAAGGATGATCCCACTCTTCTGTTTACTACAGCGGGGATGGTCCAGTTTAAGCCGATGTTCGCAGGTACGGTTGAGCTTGAGTACACAAGGGCGGCCTCGGTTCAAAAATGCCTCCGCACAAGCGATCTTGAAAATGTCGGTAAAACAAAGAGGCACCTTACTTTCTTTGAAATGCTCGGGAATTTCTCCTTCGGAGATTACTTTAAAAAAGAGGCCATTGAATTTGCGTGGGATTTTTCGACCTCAGTTATGGGTATTAACAGCGAAAAAATCTGGGTTTCAATATATGAAGATGATGATGAGGCCTTCGGGATTTGGAAAAATGATATTGGCGTACCTGAACATAAAATCGTTCGGCTCGGGAAGGCAGATAACTTCTGGGGTCCTGCCGGCGACAGCGGGGCCTGCGGTCCCTGTTCGGAGCTTTACATTGACAGGGGGCCCGAATTCGGGTGCGGTTTCGATGACTGCAAGCCCGGCTGCGAGTGTGAGCGTTTCATGGAGTACTGGAACCTCGTGTTTAATCAGTTCAATCAGGATATAAACGGAAACCTCAACCCCCTGCCTCGAACAGGAATTGATACCGGCATGGGGCTTGAGCGGCTTGCGACGCTGCTTCAGGGTGTCGATTCAGTCTACGAAACTGACGAGTTTAAGACTCTGACCGAGTTCATTGCTTCGGAGTCCGGCATAAAGTATGAAGGCGATGCTGTTGTGCCGATGAGGGTAATGGCAGAACACGCGCGGTCATTGTCCTTCGCGATGACTGACGGGATATATCCTTCGAATGAAGGAAGGGGCTATGTTCTCAGAAGAATTCTCAGGCGCGCCCTCAGGTACAGCAGACAGCTTGGCATTAAAGAACCGTTTATCTACAGGATTGTAGACCCTGTTGTCAGCATAATGGGAGAATTCTATCCTGAACTGGCTCAGTCGGCAAGTAATATCAAGTCGGTAATCGAATCGGAGGAGAAGAGGTTTCTCGATACGATTGAGAACGGGATGTCGCGTCTTGATTCGATCCTTTCGGGGATAGAGCCGGGCTCTGGTTCAAGGCTTTCCGGCAGAGACGCATTTGTGCTCTATGACACCTTTGGCTTCCCTTATGAGATGACTGCCGAGATAGCTGCTGAAAGGGGAGTTCCGGTCGACCGCGAAGGCTTCGAAGCTGAGATGGAAAGCCAGAGGGAGCGCGGCCGTCAAAGCTGGAAGGCCGGTGACGAGGGGCTCGAACGCTTTTTCGACGAGGCCGCAAAACAGTGCGGAGATACCGTCTTTACAGGCTATGCTGATGAAACGGCGCAATCTAAAATATCCGCGATCTATACCGAAGACGGAGCTTCAGATATCATTGAGCCGGGACGAAGGGCATTTCTCGTTCTTGACAGGACTCCTTTCTATGGCGAGTCCGGTGGTCAGGTGGGGGATATCGGCGTAATCGCGGCTGACGGCGCCAGATTCAGGGTACTCGACACGAAGAAAAATCATCGCACTGTCATCCATCTTGGAGAGCTTGAGTCGGGTAAGTTAAAAAAAGGGCAGCAGGTTACAGCGGAAATTGACTCAGTAAACAGAAACCTGATAAGGGCAAACCACACAGCCACGCATCTTCTTCAGGCGGCGCTGAGAAAGGTTCTCGGTGAGCATGTTAAACAGGCCGGTTCAATCGTTGATTCTGAGAAGATGCGCTTTGACTTTTCACACTTTTCGGCAATGACGGATGAAGAAATATACAGAGTGGAAGAGCTGGTTAACAGAAAGATCTGGGAGAACAGGGAAGTAGGCACTGAGATAATGCCTCTTGAAAAAGCCGTCGAGAGCGGAGCAATGGCGGTCTTTGACGAAAAATATGAGGACACAGTAAGGGTCGTTTCGGTCGAAGGTTTCAGCAAGGAGCTCTGCGGCGGGACTCACGTCTCAAATACAGGTAAAATCGGAGTATTCTCAATCCTGAGAGAGATGTCTCCGGGCGCCGGCGTAAGAAGGATAGAGGCTGCTACCCTCAGAGGAGTTCTTGAGCGTTACAAGGAAAGAGAGCGCTTCTCGGAAGAGATATGTTCCGCGCTTAACATTTCAGAAAGGGACGCGCTTAAGAGGATAGCGGAGATTCAGGAAAGGCTGAGAGGCCTCGAAAAGGAAATTAAGAAGCTGAAGGGCAACGACGCTGCGTCAGCGGCTGATTCGCTTATTGCTTCGGCGAAGAGTATAGGCCCGGTGAAGTTTGTATCTCAGGCCTTATCCGGCGCGGACGGGAACGAATTGAAGTCTCTTGCTGACGCGGTCAGAGAGAAGCTTCCGGATTCAGTAGTATGCCTTGGTTCAGAGTATGACGGGAAGGCCATTCTGGTTTATGCTGCCACGTCAAGCGCGGTAAAAGCCGGATTTGACTGCGGCAAGGCGATGAAGCAGACAGCGGCTCTTGTCGGAGGCGGAGGCGGCGGCAGGCCGGACATGGCGCAGGCCGGCGGTAAGAATCCTGCCGGCATATCCGGGGCGCTTCAGGCGGCAGAGGGTTTTGTAGAAAACGCGGTGAGCTGATTTGCGGGGCGGGTCATTATCCCCCCATCCCTAAAAATATGATTATGTGACATAAAATGTGCTTGAATTTCAGCAAGAGCGGGCTATACAAGCTGCATTTTGAGGGAATAGAATGGGAATTGAAGACAAATATTCAAAATTCATAGTGCGGTCAGTGAACCATATTTTCAAGAGATTCCTTGACGATACATCTGTTGAAGAGGTCTACGAGTCGCAGTCTGACGTAGACGCTCATCAGGTTGCAGTTGAGATTGATGGAACGCTCAGCGGTGAAATAATCATCAATCTTCCCAAAAATACACTCAACCTGATAACCAAAAAGTTCGTGGGCGGCTCCGGCAAGGGAAGCCTGAAGAGCCACTACGGAGATGTTGCCGGCGAGATTGCCAACCTCATTACTGGAACATTCGCCAATCAGCTTCAATACTACAACCATGACATAACGCTTTCCCCTCCCGAGTACAATGAAGACCCTATTTCGATGAAGGCACTCTACGATAACATAAATGTGTCTTTTCTTTCAAGCTTTGGCGGCTTCGACGTCGATCTCTATTACAGGGAACGCTGAGCCTCGTTTCCTAAAATAACATTATCCGGGAGAAGCCATGAGCCTGCTTGATTCAGCGGTCATAGGACTGTATTTTCTCATAAGCCTGACAATAGGCCTTCTCATGACAAAACGCGCCGGAAGGAGCAGAGAGGAGTTTTTTCTCTCCGGCCGAAAGCTGCCCTGGTGGATCGCGGGTACGGCAATGGTCGCTACTACATTTGCCGCCGACACGCCTCTTGCAGTCACAGAGCTTGTCGCCTCGGGGGGCATTGCCGGGAACTGGCTCTGGTGGAATATGCTTGCGGGCAATATCCTCACCGTTTTCTTTTTCGCCGCGCTGTGGCGCCGGGCTGATATTATGACCGACGTTGAATTTATTGAAATCAGGTATTCCGGTAAGCCGGCCGCATTTTTGCGGGGGTTTAAGGCCGTCTATCTGGGCGTCTTTATGAACTGCCTCATAATGGGCTGGGTTAATGTAGCCCTTGCGGAAATCCTTAAGGTTATATTCGGCGTAGAAGGTACGCTGCTTTTTTTTATCATAATAGGGGCGATGCTGTTCGTGGGACTCTACTCGGCGCTTGCGGGACAGTGGGGGATTGTCCTCACTGACGCTTTCCAGTTCATTATCGCCATGGGCGGCTGCATCGCTCTTGCGGTCATTGTGCTTGGACTGCCTGAGGTAGGAGGCGTATCCGGGCTGAAAGCCGCGCTGCCTCCCGAGACATTCTCATTTTTCCCTGATCTGTCGGGAGGCAGTGCGGCGGCAGGCTTGCTGTCCCTGTCTTTCTCGGCCTTCATCGCGCATATCGCGGTGCAGTGGTGGGCGTCATATTATCCGGGAGCGGAGCCCGGAGGCGGCGGGTATGTGGCTCAGAAGATGATGTCAGCAAAGGACGAAAAACACGCCAGGCTGTCAGTGCTCTGGTTCTCGATAGCACACTACGCTTTAAGGCCATGGCCATGGATACTTGTCGCTCTTGCGGCGCTTGTCTTGTATCCGGGGCTTGAAGGGGCCGACAGGAAGGCGGGATTTGTAATGGCAATGAGAGACCATCTCCCGTCCGGACTGCTTGGCCTTCTTGTTGCCGCCTTTCTCGCGGCGTATATGTCAACCATATCGACTCATCTTAACTGGGGAAGCTCATATATTGTAAACGACCTGTACAGGAGGTTCGTGAAGCCTGATGCTGACGAAAGGCACTATGTGAGGGTTTCAAGGCTTGTAACAATGCTTCTTGTCGCTCTATCGAGTATGCTGATTTTTGTAATTGAGTCGATCTCGGGGGCCTGGTCATTTCTAATAGAATGCGGTGCGGGTATGGGCCTTGTGCTGATTTTACGCTGGTACTGGTGGCGTATTAACGCCTGGGCCGAGATTGTATCCATGATTGCTCCTGCGGCAGGTTTTGCGGCTGCCACGTTTCTTTTTGGAATGGAATTCCCCGAACGCTTTTTCTTTGTGGTGGCGTTTACTACGATATGCTGGATATCGGCTATGCTTGTTACTAAACCTGTCTCGGATAATATACTCGCTTCTTTCTATCTCAGAGTCAGGCCCGAGGGGCCGGGATGGTCGAGAATACGCAGAAGGCTCTGTATCAGCGAGGGTAAATCAACGATTCCCTACCTTCTTGTATGCTGGATTTCAGGGATTGCCCTTGTGTACGCAGCTCTTTTTGGCACGGGCAGTCTGATTCTGGGCGACTATCTCGGCGCAGCAATAATGGGGGGCGGATGTGTGATTATGTCATTTCTCATAGCTATAATGATGAAGAAGACCTCCTGAGAGTTTTTTTAACTATTAATTTTGTAAACAAAGAAAAAATCAGTTGCTTATATCTAATTGATAATTTATAATATCACTAATAATTGCGTATCAGGGCATGGAAGCCCAATCGGTACAACTATGTCAATATCAGGAGTCGGATTATGAAGATCAGTAAGGGGATAAAGGTATTCTCATTATTACTTATCGCGGCATTCTCCATCAGCGTAACTGTTTCAGCTCAGCAGGCGCAGCCAGCCCAGGAAAAACAGGAAGAGGTAACAAAGAATCCTGACGGCAGTTACAGCTCAACCAAGTATGATGAGGCAAGCAGGCCTGAGGATTCATATCTCGCCAAGTTCCATGCCCACGATGTCGTTGAAAAGCTTATGAAGAAAAATCTTGAGCAGATTTACCTTCTTAAAGTTATTGTGTCCAATTTTAAGGATAAGGGATGGGAAGGCGACTATCAGAAGTGCTATGCAGGCTATAAAAAGGCGATGGAGCTCTTTTACAAAAGAAACATCATCTATGCAAGAGTTGAATTTGAGACGAACAAGAAGGACATCTCCGATCTCATGAAGAAAATCAGTGATGATTACACAAAAGCTGCAAACGATCTTCTATCTGATTGTGCCACAAGAGTGATGCTTTTACATCTTGATGAAAAGACCCGCTCAGATCCTAATAAAAACAGGGAATTACATCATAATCAGATGAGACTGAGAATAGCCTACGGACAGCTTGACGATGCTATGGAAGCGGCAGTCAACAAGGAGTATGAGACTTCGATCTATCACACTCGTGTCGCCAAGACATACGGTATCAAGATTGTAGAGGGACTGTCCAAGCCTGACGAAATCAAGGCAGTCGAGGACAAGTACAAGGTTCATAAGGCTGACAATTTAAACAGAATTCTCAATCCGGATACAGCTGTTAAAGCCGGCGAATAATATCCGATATACAACAGTGACTGAAAAGGGGGGCATGCCTCCCTTTTTTGTTATATATAGAGTTTAATTAGAACAGTTATGAAGATTGGTACAAAACAGATTTTTTCTTTTACTGCGGCGTTTGCCGCGATTTTGCTTTTTTTTATTCCTGAAAAGCTTGCAGAGCATGAATTCCCGGAATACAGGGTTGTTCTTGATCCGGGGCATGGCGGGGTTTTGAAGCTTCCTGTTGGCATGCACGGAGACCGCTACGATTCTATTACATGTTCATATCTTGATTTCTATCGGCCGGGGGCCGAGACACACGGAATGCGGGAAAGCGTTATCGCATACGATATTGCACGCAGAGCCGTTGAGATTCTGAAAGACTGTGGTAATCACGGTGATTTTGGAAAATTTCAAAAGGTATTGAGCCGCTATGGAGTCTCAGACGGGAGGCGAGTCACTCTAAATACGTCTATCAGCAGGGGCCCCTGCATTCCAAAAGATGAAGCAGAAGGAATGGCAGATCCTAATGCCGAGTTCCGTTTCTTCGATTACCCTGACAGAAAAACCGGCGAGATGAAACATGGAAGGTTGAGCCGTATCAATCGGCAGAGGCCGCATCTGGTCGTATCCATTCACATGGCAAGCGCCGCGCCAGCCGACTACCCCGGCATGAGCCCGGTTCTCGCTGCTCCGTACCGGCTTCTTGAAAAGGGATTTCGTTATCTTCGCGGCGAGATTTCATCAACGGGATTCAGTAACGAAAAAGGCTTGAAACACTGGTTTGTCGAGAAGATGACAAGATCGCCTTACAGATGGTTTTTGAACGATTCCTCTGCCTATTTTACAGGATATCCTCTAAAAAAATCAGGACAAGCGGATTTAAACGATTTTCAAGGGTATCGCTACAACATGGTAGACTGGGCTTACAGAGACAGTGTGGGCTGGGAGGCAGCCGCAAAAAATCATCCGTCCGGCACGGCGTATTCATCGAATATAAAGTCATTTAAACCTCAAAACCGATTCTGGGAACGTGAGCGTTCTGTTTATGAATCATATAGACGCGACGGCGGGCAGGAGGGTTTCGGGGGGGATAATGCCTACAGCTCGTACGAAATCATACGGTTTATTCAATATTCACTGAGGATGAAGGGAGTTGACAACAAGAAGATGATTCCCGGGAAACCCTATGTCTCTACCTGGATAATGCCCATTCACGTAAATGCTGTAAATCCGTTTATTGAACTTGGATATTTCAGTAGACGTTTTGACAGAATGATATTACAAAAACACCGGCAGGAGATAGCCGAGGGGATAGCTGTAGGTATTTATTCGCTCTTTGCCGGGCTGAAAGTAAGAGACAGAGGATTTCCGGCACAGCCGAGGGGCAGCCGGATAGATCTGGAAAAGTACCGTATCACGTCAAAAGAATACTATTTCGATCAGGTGACGGAATGAAAAAAAGCATTCTTTTCATTGCTTTGATTCTTGCTGGAGTGCCGCTGAGCAGAATAGCCTATTCTGAGGTGGATTCCGAATCCATAAACAGAACATTTATTGCCGCGGCTGAAAGGGCAAGGCCTTCAGTAGTCAATATTTCAGTTTACTTGTCAGAGGGGACAGGGCCGGGTAAAACATATAAGAAGACGGCCGACGGGACTGGAACTATAATTACCACAGCGGGTCATATAGTTACCAATTGCCATGTTGTAGAAAAAGGCGATTACTACAGGGCAGTCCTCTTTAACAACAGGTCTGTAGAACTTGAGAGAATAAACGGTAATGGATTTTACTACGCGGATTTTAAAACTGACATCGCAGTTCTTAAAATTGCTAATTCGGGCTACGAAAAATATTTTAAGCCCGTCACGTTCGCTGACCAGGAAGGGCTCCGTGAGGGAGAGTGGGTGCTTGCGATCGGCAATCCTTACGGATTAAGACAGTCAATAACAGGTGGAATAGTCTCTTCAACCGGCAGAAACAACATCGGTTTCGCGGATATAGAGGATTTTATTCAGTCTGATGTATCGATTAATCCGGGCAATTCCGGCGGTCCTCTTGTAAACCTTAAAGGCGAAATGGTCGGTCTGAATTCGGCAATAAGGACTGTTTCCGGTGGGTTCCAGGGGATCAGCTTTGCCATACCTGTATCCATAGTCAGGCATGTTTCTTCGGAGCTAATACGATACGGAAAGGTGAGACGGGGGTGGCTCGGCATTATCGCAAAAGAGGTGCCCTCAGGTACCGATTCAAATACTGATTCCGTTGAGATTATGTCTGTAGTAAAAAATTCTCCGGCGCAGGCTGCCGGACTAAAAGCCGGCGATATAATCCGAACTATTGATGGAAACCACGTTATGAGTTTGAATTCATTATTAACAATAGTTGGTAAAAAACCGGTAGGCTCGCGAATTGCTGTTGAATTTCTACGCGACAGGAATTTGTATAAAATCAAGCTGGTTCTGCGTGAAAAAGAGCATTATAACAGATTGAGCAGGGCGCTTGAAAGGATATTCAGAAGTTACGGTATTGAAGTGGATGAGGATTCCGCGGACGGGAGACCTGTAATAACAAATGTGTATCCGGGCAGCTTTTCGGGAGACCTGAAAAAGGGGGACACCCTTTCGGGAATTAATAGGAAAAGAGTTCAAACACTTGACGATTTTGTAAGAGTTGCTGAAAGATATAATTACAGAATCTATCATGTAGCTTTTGAAAGAAATTCAATGATGTTCGAATTCAATAAAAAATGGGGCGGCAATGACAGTACGGATCATTAATAGAGCTGCAGTAACTCTTAGTGCATTGCTCATCTTTATCTCTTTCGCTAATGGAGAAGATAATAAAGGGCTGTCTTTTACCAGGCAGTTCTTCTATGAATTCGCCAGATCGCCGTTGATCAGCAGGGACTCACAGCTTGAAAGTATGATGAACGGCATGGTTTCCGGCAGGGGACGGGTTGTTAAGGTGGAAAAGGCCGGCAGATACAGGAAGCAGTTCAGAATTACAGCGGTTGATGAAGCTTCTCAAAAGTACAATCTCGGTTTAAGATATTATGTCTTTCTGAACAATGAAGACTCTGCAACGGGTATAAAGGAAGGATCAGTATTTGAATTCAGAGGGCAACTGGCCGCCTATACGCCTTTAAACACGCTTCGCTCAGAGTATATATTTGATATTATTCTGGAAGAGGGAGCACTTGTTATAGAATAATTTCCCGTTTTTAACGAGGACGTTTATGCGGGAACAATGAATATGCCGTCATTATGACGGAACAGTTTTTTCGAGCTAATATACAAAAGAAGGAGTACCTTATGAAGGATTTAAAACAGGCATATAAAACGGTGATGAGCGATCATTTCCCTGACAAGATGACTATTTCATTTGGAGAGCAGAGCCTTGTCTACAGAAAAAGGACATGGAGAATTCAGGATGGAGACAGTCTTGTAGAAAATGGCTTGAGATACGGCGAAAACCCAGGGCAGGAAGCG
This sequence comes from Spirochaetota bacterium, assembly GCA_963663865.1. Taxonomy (GTDB): domain Bacteria; phylum Spirochaetota; class UBA4802; order UBA4802; family UBA5550. Next base: position 159,435 of record OY760686.1, on the reverse strand, counting down.
GCTATGTACGAGCTGATAAATGGTAATCTTGTGCTGGGAGATTGCGAATTTATTGCACCTGGCAACTCGCTGGCGAGCGGAATTAACGAGGAGATGATGCTGCAGTTCGGAAAGCATCCGGGCAAGACGAACATCACAGATATTGATAATTCTCTTAATATTCTGAAATACCTGACTGATAGTCCGGCTGCCGTAGTTGTTAAGCACAATAATCCGAGCGGTGCCGCGTACGGCAGCACTGCCGCAGAATCGTTCAGCCGCGCTTTCAGGGCAGACAGAATAGCAGCTTTCGGTGGCTGTGTTGCCCTCAACCGCACGGTCGATGAGGAAACCGCAGAACTTATTGCACAGCAGTACCTTGAGGTAGTCGCAGCCCCTGATTATTCCGGGGCAGCAGTCGATATCCTCAGGAAAAAGAAGAATTTGAGAATTGTAAAAATATCGGATATGGGCAGGCTGGAAAAGTTTAGAGATTCGAGGTTTGTCGATTTCAAATCTCTGATAGACGGGGGAATTATTGTTCAGCAGTCACCACTGAATATTGTCAGAACAGCGACAGACCTTAAACCCGCTGAAACCGAGTACAGGGGGAAGGCGTACCGCATTGACAGGACGCCGACTGAAGATGAATACAGCGATCTGCTGTTTGGATGGTCTGTTGAACAGGGAGTTACCTCAAATTCAGTGCTTTTCGTTAAAGACGGTGTAACGGCAGGAATCGGAACAGGTGAGCAGGACAGGGTAGGCGTTGCTGAAATCGCCGTCTACAAGGCATACACAAAGTTCAGGGATCTTATGTGCTTTGATAAATACGGAATCTCATACAAAGAGCTTGAGCTTGAGATCGCAACCGGCAACAGGAAGTCAGCGGAAAAGGCTGAAATAGATGAGGCTGCAGAGAGCGAAAAAGGCGGACTTAAAGGATCATGTGCCGTATCTGACGCTTTTTTCCCCTTCAGGGATGGGGTTGATGTGTGCATAAGGCAGGGTGTGAGGGCGATAGTGCAGCCCGGCGGCTCTTTAAGGGACTTCGAGGCCATTGAGGCCTGTAATGAGGCAAACCCAAAGGTTTCAATGGTTTTCACCGGACAGAGAGCTTTCAGGCATTAAAAAACAGGCCGGTTTTGCCGGCCTATTTCAGTCTCTTCTTTTCGTATTCCTTGATGTATTCGTCGATGAGGCTCCTCTTTGCCGGTTCTGCAGGGTGGGAATCCTTTTCTCTGACCGGCTTGAGCTTTCCTGTGAAGAAGTTCCCTATCGCTATGAAGGGCTTTGTGATTACAGCTTTTATCCCATAAAAGATGGAAGAGAAGAACTCGAGAATGGTCTTCCCGATTTGACGCTTGCCGCGTGTTTTAGATGAAGCTGCTCTTGCGGAAGGTATAGCTGACGCTGCTGTCGATAAGGCGCTTGAAGCGGCTGACTTCACGCCGTAAATAGCCGGAACCGGGTTGGGCCCTTTGGGGATATGAATCTTAGGACCCGCTGTACTTCTTCTGACACCCTTCTTCCAGGGCCTTGCGGACTGACCGGAGTCGGCTCCCTGGTCAATTATGAACAAAAACAGGTAGTAGACATACATGAAGGCGTTAACAAAAATCATGGCAAAGGCATACCAGATTTCCAAAAAAGCCAGAAGCGCTTCATAAAGAACCTTCGCGAAATCAACCCATTTGAAAAAAAAGCTGAAAATATTGTCAAGCGCGGCATTTGAAAACTGCTTCACCATGCTGTATTTCATACGGAACCCCCGTTGTTTATCGAAAAGTAGCATTACAACTTATTCACATTGGCCAGAACGCGTCAATTATTATTGCTCATCACGGGCGTTCTGATTGTGTAAATTGCCAGGATCATACTTTCCGATTTAGAGGCCGTAGCTACTCGTGCGAATTGCCCCGGCAGGCTTATTATCCCTGAAATAGTATTCCGGTTGATATCCTCTGAGCTGTGTCCTCACCTCTGAGTATTTCTGCAATTTTCAGAGCGAATGGTATCGCGAATCCTATTCCTCTTGAGGTGATGATATTGCCGTCGATCACGACCCCGTCCATGGAAATATCCGCGCCAGTGAGGTCTTTCTCATTTCCGGGGTAGCAGCAGGCTTTTTTCCCGGTCAGTATTCCGGCTTTTGCAAGTACAATGGGGGCCGCACAGATGGCTGCAACTGTTTTGCCTGCCGAGTTGAAATAGCGTACGAGATCAATAACACGCTCATCGTCCCTCAGGTTGGTGCTGCCCGGCAAACCGCCCGGAATTACAATGCCTGTGAAGTCGGACTTGTTGACAGAGCTTAGCTCTGTGTCTCCTTTAACCGTTATGTTGTGGGAGCCGGTGACAGAAATGTCCCCAGTTGACGCGGTTGTTACCTCAATGCCAGCGCGTCGCAGGATGTCAATTATTGTAATTGCCTCAATTTCCTCAAAACCGGGGGCAAGCGGGACTATGATTTTCATGATCGTTTCCTCCTTATTTTTTATTTACCTTACTGCGTAACAAGGGAATAGAATATCATGAAACAATTCAAGTGAATATTGAAGAGTCCGGATTTATCTTGAGATAGAGTTGTTTAATGCGATAGTCCCGCTAAAAAATTACATCCCTTTGTATATAATATTTAAGAACAAGCAATATAAGATCAAATGTCGCGGTTCAGGAGAAATTGCTTAAACTTGAGTGCCTGTGTAAATGATTCATTAATTGCAATTGCGTGATCGCAGTCTTCAATGGCGGCCTTGATGTCCCCCATGTCATAGTGGGTCAGCGACTTCCCATAAAAGGCATCTGCCCATAGAGGATTAATCTTTATTGTTTGATCGAAATCGTCCAGAGCGCTTTGAAAGCGTTTCAGCATTCTGTTGGTCAGCCCTCGGTTTGTGTAAGACCTGATGTCATTGGGCTCTATTGAAATTGCCATTGTAAAGTCTTTAAGCGCAGCGTCGTAGTTTGAAAGTGAAAGGTTGACGAGGCCGCGGTGGTTGTAAAGGTAGTGGTTTGGTGAAATTAATATAAGATGTGTGTAAAGCTCAAGGGCCTTGTTCAGATTTCCGGCAAGGTGGGCGTTAAGGGCCTCCATGAATATCTCATTAAGGTCAGCTTCATGAATATTAAAAGCAGAGTTGTCATAAGTATCTGTTAGAGTTGTTGGCTGTAAATTGTTTAGCTTGCTGTCGTGTTCTGTCTGTATCGACACGGATTTAAGCAGAAGCTTCTGTTTTTCCTGAAGGTCTGAGTAGCGTTTTTTTTGATAATCGCGTATTTCTTGAAAGGTTATATCCGCCAATGACAGGGTCGCGTTAAGAGCGGTGAGCTTCCTGCGGATTGAATCTTCAACCTTGTCAAAGCTTGTTTTGTAGACAAGTTCGTGTTCTACTTCCGCCCAGGCGTCCTGAAGGATTGTTCTAAGCTGAATCTCGCAGCTCGCAAGTCCTGGATTGAAGCTGTTTTGAAGCTCGTCCGGAATTCTTATAAGGAGATGAAGAGAATCATAACCGAATTCCTTCACTGAGAGCTCTCTCGATTTCTGGTCAAATTCGAGAATACTGTAATGCTGTTCAAGCACCCTGTATACTGTATTTATATCTTCAAGGAACGGGACAACAATTCTTATTCCGATGATATCGGTTATGGTCTCAAAGGGATTGTCATATCCGTTAACTCCACAACGGGAGAGGACCTTTCTGAAGAAAGCCGTAAAGTTTTTAACGCGGCCCTTCACAAGCGGGTCACGGCGTACGCTTTTTAGCGAAGACTCGATTTCAGAAACAAGGCTGGCCAGAGTTTTACTGTAAGCGGTTGAGTTGTTGTTGTATTCTTTAAGCAGGCTCTGCTTGTTTTCAATCCAGTAATTCAATGTTGAATTTTCCATACAGCCTGTTCTCCCGGAGTAATATGTCGCCCGGCGTGAAGCCGGGCTGCTCTCAGGCAAGCATTCTTTTCATCAGTTCATCTGATTCCGTAAATGCGATGAGCTTTTCAAGGCTGTCCTTCTCTGAAAGTATTGTATAATAGTTCTCCTTAATCTCCGGGGCATGTCTGACAGCGGTTATGAAGTCCTCGCGGGATAGAGGTTCTTTTTCGATAAAGTCGACAAAACCGGATTCAACAATGACTTTCTTTACAATCTCGTGTGTGTCTCCCTGAAGGTAGCTTATCGGATAACAGGCAACCCCTGTCTGCAGGCCGTGAAGCGTAGGTTTTTTCGCAAGTTTGTCATAAGCGTGGCTTATAAGGTGTTCAGAGCCGCTGGCAGGCCGGGATGAACCGGCAATCTCCATTGAGATTCCCGTCATCAAAAGCGATCCGACAATTATGCCCAGGTAGTCTGTGCTGCTCAGGTCCTTATCCCTGTACTGAATAAAGGTCTCAACGGCATTGCGGCAGATTGTAGATGCAAAATCGTTGACGTATTCGCCGGTTTTTTTGTATGCGAGCTTCCAGTCGAATATTGAGGTGATTTTGCAGAAAAGGTCGCCGATTCCGGAGTACATGAATTTCTGAGGTGCGTTACGCAGAATCTGTGTGTCAACTATGACGCCCTCAGGGATTTTTGTTTTAACAGTGCGTCTTCTGCCGTTCACATCCATGCTGGAAAGCGGCGACGCAAAGCCGTCGTTAGATATGACAGTAGGTACTGAAATAACAGGCAGCTGTGTAATGAGAGCCATGTATTTGCAGAAGTCGATTGCCTTTCCGCCTCCTATTGCTACTATGGCCTTTGTGTTCTGAGGAAGCTTTTTGGCGGCGTTGAATGCCTCATCCAGGATGTTGGTTCTGGCTATGTCTTCGTAAACGATCTTTATTTCAGATGATGCGAATGAAATTTCAATGACCTGATTAAAAAGATCCTTGATGCCTTCTCCGTATATGACTGCAACCTCTGTGTGCCTGCCGGTTCTCAGATATTTTCCGATTTTATGAAGAGCGTTTGGTTTGATTCTTAACAAAGACGGAACAATAATTTCCATTGTGGTTCTCCTGATATATAATATGTTAATAGATTAAAGCTTTTCGGGGTGAATTTCGCCGACATTCCGGAAAATGTGGTCCGGTTTGTAGGGGAATTGGTCAATCATGTCCGGCGAAGTTACTCCGGAGAGTACAAGGCATGTTGTCATACCGGCTTCAAGTCCTCCGACGATGTCTGTGTCCATACGGTCGCCGATCATGACTGCGTCAGATGCATGCACTCCAAGTTTTCTGGTTGCAATTGTCATCATGAGTGAATTGGGTTTGCCGACAATGTAAGGCTTTTTGCCGGTAGCGACTTCAATGCCTGCAAGTATCGCGCCGCAAGCGGGTTCCATGCCTCCCGCGATCGGATCAATTACATCCGGATTTGTTCCTATGAACCTGGCCCCGCCGTTTATCAGATTGCTTGCCTTCTTCATGACATCGTAGTTGAAGTTGGATGTTTTTCCTACAACAACGTAGTCGGGATTTGACTCGGAGATTGAAAAACCGGCGTTGTACAGTTCATTTATAAGCCCGCCTCCGCCAATCGCGTATACGGTGCCGTTCGGCCTCTGCGCCTTCAGAAAGAGGGCTGTAGCCATTGCCGAGGTAATGAAGTTTTCTTCTTCAACTCCGTAAATTCCCTTTGATTCCAGCTTTTTTTTCAGATCGACAGGTGTCTGTTCGGAGTTGTTTGTGAGGAATAGAAACTGGGTTTTCGTCTCAATCATCCTTTCGATGAACTCCTGTGCTCCGTCGATTATCTGCGCTCCCCTGTAAATTACCCCATCCATATCGGATATTACGCTTTTTGGCATCTCGTGCTCCATGTAATTTGTAGTATATCGGTTAATGTCGGGCTTAGCATGGCCCTGAGGCATCAATTCCTGATTAACAACATATAGCACCAATTTATAGCGCTGTCAAGTTATTCATGAGTCTGCGTTCATAATTGAATTGACACTATGCGGGTGTTAAGATATTAATTTCGTATGATTAGAGCCGTGTTGACAGTTTGTCTGATTCTTGTTTCTGCGATGGCGGGCCATTCGTCCAAATTCGAGGAGCTTGACAAGCCCCCGGAGGGCGCGCGAAAGGGGCAGATGCTTCTCGGAGGCTATTTCTCCATGGGGTATCCTCAGGGGAAAGTCCTTGATGCAGAGAATGACTTTGTAAAGGATTACAGCTATGAGATTTCAGATGATATTTACAAGCTTCTCTGGGTTTCTCATCTCTCGTTTTCATACGGTGCTTCCTACGAATACATGCCCATCGACTATCTTGGAGTAAAGGCGCGTCTGGGGCGGATGTTCCTCGTCCAGCGCACGAGGTTCGGGTCTGAGTATGAAAACTGGCGTGAAATTCTGTACGATGAGTACTCAATTCTGGTAGGGCCTTCACTTCACGCAACTACAAGGAAGAGGTGGGACTTTACTCTCACACCTTTCATCGGGTATGTTATGGCCGACTATACCCCGACTCCTATAGCTAAAAAGCTCATTGCGGATTACGATGCCGGACAGCCGAAAGACGTCAGCACCTATGCTGCAGGGGCAGAGCTGAATTTTACCGGCTATTTCAGCGGCGGGCTGTATATCACCTTTGGATTTGACTGGCAGGTAAGGTTTCTCGATTTTGGCGGAGGATTTACACTCGAGAGGGAAGGGCTTGCTTTTTTCCCAGGCGGTCGTGATTCCAGGATTTACAGCTACAGCTTCATCTTTTCTGCAGGATATGCATTCTCTCATTAAAGTGTTTTGTTCTTCTACTGAATCCGCTGGAGTATGCTCAGCAGCCTGAGCGCGTTAAGCGTAACCCATGGGCTTCGTTTTCCGGCTGTTGCTCCAAATTCGCTTTTGTTTATCATTCCAGGGCCGGTGTTGTCAAGATTCCAGGTCCCATCAGAGTTCTGAAGGCTCATAAGCCTGTTGAAAGCCGGGACATTGCGCTCATCGTCTGCGAAGCCGAGTCTGGCAGTTATCAGCAAGCCGTAAAGAATATCATACTGAGAAAGAACAGGATATCCGGGTTTAAGGAAGCCGCAGTTCCAGGAGCGGGCCGGGCGCATTTCTCCTCCGGAAAGTGAAAGGTACAGGTTTCTTTTCAGAAAGTACTCTGCCGCGCGGAACCTGACTGTTTTATCTTGGGAACCGCTGAGGGAGAGCGCATGGGAACACGCCGCTGAGGCATAAATGCAGCTTGATACGGATAGAGAATTTTCCCTCTCAATGCCCCTTCCACTCCTGTTGAAAAGGAAAAGCTTCAGGGCGTCGCATGTCCCGCCCAGGGGGCAGTGAAGCCAGCCTCCGTCATGTCTTTGATGGTCTGTTATCCAGTTAATCGCGGTATCTGCTGACTCTGTGCAGCAGCCTGATAGTATAAGGTATCGTGCCATGTCTCCGGTACGGCAGGCAACGGATACAGCGGGCTTCCACGAAAGGGAGAAGTCGCCGTCGGGCTGCCGGGTTGCTTCAACAATTCGCTCCGCGGCTTGCGCTACTTCGGGGCTCCTGCGGTCAAGGCCGTGTTCAACCGCGGCGGCGAACAGCCAGGTTAGACCGGAATCAGGAAGCTCAAATCCGGGCTTGCCGGCTTTTAGAAGGTTTTTCAGCTTGAACAGCAGGCGCCTGGCCTCCATTGATGAGGCAAGGCCGTTATAATCAGGAGATTGGCCTGAATCTGAGATATCCCGGGCTGTGAGATAGCTGACAGGTGTTCCACATTCTGAAAGCAGCCACGGCAAGGGGTTCCCCGAAAGATATTTAGTGTACAATTGAAGCATCCATTGGAATTTTGATTGCAAACATCAAGATAGTATTGAATAATTATCAGGGTCAACAGAAAATTCTAAAAAACCCGCAGATGAAGGAAATAATATCAGGAAGCAATATTATTCAAGATTATTCTGTTTTTTTCCGTTAAATTATATGAAGGGTTGCTGTAACACAAAAATCTTGGAGTTTAAGATGAACGAAGAATATGTCCCGGAGAACAATCTTGTGGTATTGCTTCTTCTGATGTTTCTTACCGGATTTCTCTATTATTTCTGGTGGCTGGCCCGAATCAGCAAGGTCTTTAATGATGACCCGGCTGTGAATATTATGCTAACCGTTTTTACGGGGGGCATCTGGGCTGTTTATCTCAACCTGAAATACCTTCAGAGATCGGAAATGATGAATGGCCGTGATGTGAAGTGGTACGCGGTGCTTTTTCTACCTATTGCACCCATTATTATTCAGCACAACGTCAACGAAAAATATTATTCGGGCAGATAGCCATTCAGGAGAGGGAAATGATTGTCCGCTGTAAAAACTGTGAATCATCCTTTGCCGTAGAAGATGCCAGGGTGGAAAATAAAAAGTTCGGTTTCACCTGTCCAAAGTGTCAGACTGAAAACATAATCGATAACAGGGCCGTGCAGGAAGAGGATATTTTATCATCATTTGACAACAATCTTAATGATGATAGTGCCGTTGAAGAGAGCCCGATTCCCGCAAATGAAAACCCTGACGGTGGAGGGGCGGATGACTTTTCCGATATGGACGATTTTGACTTTGAATCAGAGATAAGCGCTTCAGAAGAACCCGCTCATAAAGCTGCTGCGGTGGAAGAGCCGGAAGTCTCCGAAGATGAGGCTTTCGATCTGGACATTGACCTGGAAGAAGGCGGGTTGGAAGAAGAAGATATCCCTGCGGCAGAAGGCCATTATCCCCGGGAAGAAAAAAAAGAAGAGTCTGAGATTGACTTTGAAGCCGATCTGGAAGGCTTTGACCTTGAAGGCTTTGACGAGCCTGAGCCTGAGTCAGAGGCGGAGAAAGCCGATGAGCCTGATTCGGTGCTATCAGCTGGCGATGAATTTTTTCCTGAGGACGCTGAGCTGACGGCGGAGGATGTAGGCATCTTTTTTGACGCTCCCGAATCAGCTGCGGTGGTAACGAAGCCGGCTGGGCCCGCTTCCGATGATTCAGCGGCAGAAGAGGAGTTTTTCAGTGAAAGGTATCAAGAGGCGGAAGATATGGAAGATGAAAGTGTCACCATAGACCTTGACACGCTTGATATAGACATATCTGATATCGGCGAGCCTGCCTCAGAAGAGGCGGGTCTGCCTGATGCGGATGATGAAGAGGACGAGGCGATAACACTCGACCTTGATTCGCTTGATATAGATATTGCTGAGGAATCCGCTGAGCCCGTTGAAGAGGACATAGATGAAAGCATAACCCTCGACTTGGATACTCTCGACATTCCCATTGTCGAATCCAGCGAGATAAGTCAGGGCATTGAACTTGAAGAGGATGAGAAGCTGACACTCGCGGATGCCGGCCTTACTCTCGACGAGCTTGCCGGAGACGAGATTTCTGCTGTGGTTGACGATACATCTGACGAGCACTTTGTTGATGAAGATTATCACACTATCGAGGCGGGGGATGATGACATTCCTGATATTGATATTGATGAGGTTAACCTCGAGCTTGATGATGAATCTGATCTGGAAGATATAGAGTTTGAAGAATATGCCGAGCCTGTTCCTGCCGCTGCGGTTCGGCGTCAAAAGCCGCTTGATTATGATCTTGACGAGACGCTTGATTCCGTTGATGACAGGCCTGAGTACATAAACGCCCTTGAATATGAAAGCTCAGGCAGCGTTACGCTCTCTGTTGATTACACACTGCGCTATTCAAGGTTAGGAGCTCTGGCGAGGTTGACTGGGCTTTTTATGATTGCTCTTGTACCTCACTTTATAGTGCTTGCTGTTTACACCGCTCTTTCGGCGGTTCTCGGAGTTATTAACAATATTATGGCCCTTGCGACAAGGCAGAGAATGGATGATTTTTCTGAAATAATTGAAAAAACAATCAGGCAATTCTTATCCATCAAGACATCAACAGTGGGTATTGTGGAAGAGCTGCCGGTATTCGGGGGAAGAAGGGACCTTGACTTCCCGATGCAGCTTAACGTGACATATCCGCTCGGCTATTCGAGGTTCCTTGCCTTTATGAGGCTTTCAGTCGCCGGCATAGTGCTGTTGTCGCTGCCGCATATTCTTATTCTGCTTGTGGCCGGACTGGCTGTTCCGTTTCTATACATCTGCGGGATTATTTCCGTGATACTGACAGCAAGGTGGCCGTCGTTTTTATTCAACGCGCTGTGCGGATATTATCAGTATATGGCGAGAGTCATGGCTTACATGACCGGACTTGTTGATAAGTATCCGCCGTTTACATTTTAAACCGGGAGCGGGAAATGAGCAGATTATACCGAAACTACGGCATATTTGTCCCGCAGGGCGAGTATGTATTTTCTGAAGGCGACGAGGCGGATGTTCTCTACCTTATCCACAAAGGAAAGGTCAAAATAACAAAGCATTCCGGCGGAACAGAGAAGCTTGTACAGATTCTTGAAGAGGGCGAGTTCGTCGGGGAGATGGCCATTATCAACTCGCTGCCCAGATCGGCCGATGCGGTTGCAATAGTAGACTGCCAGCTTATAAAGATGGACAGAGAGTCCTTCTACAGGACTATCGAAAAGAACAGGCAGTTCGCGAAAAGTGTTATAGAGTTTCTTTCCACGAGGCTTAGGGATACGACCGATCAGCTCGCATTTTTCTCCGAACGGGATGAGACTAATAATCTTTACATTGATATTCTGGCTGAAATGATCTCAAAAGGCAAGACAGACGGAAGCGGGGCCTGGGTGCTTTTGAAGCTTGATGACTTTCTCGGTTCTGGAAGAGCTGGAGGAATTGACAGAAGCGCCGTGATGACAACGATTAACAGTCTCATCGTTAACGGAAAGATTAAGCTTAAAACTGACAAGAACAACAGGACCTGGCTTGCGGTGAAGAAAAACAACCGCTGATATTAAACAAAAGATGTTTCTAAATTCTTTTGCTAAAGTGTAAAAAAGGCGGCCATCACTCCAACCGGATTGACGCCGCCTTTGTTGTATTCACGCGCCTTTGCCGCGGATAGACATCAGACTGAACGGTTTTTTGTGTAGTTAAGAAGCCCGCCATCGAGCAGTATCTCGCGTTGTCTTGCCGATAGCTCAAGCAGCAGTTCGATGGGTTTCCCTCCGATAGTCAACGGTATTGATGAAGCTGATGAGACAAGCTCTCGCAGCCCGGAAATGCTGAAATCTGCACCCTGCTCAATGTTGTCATAATCGCTTTCTTCTGCAAAAACCAGCGGTACTATTCCAAAGTTTACAAGATTGCCTTTGTGAATTCTTTCAAAGGATTTAGCTATTACAAATCTTGTGCCGAGATACATCGGACATATAGCCGCATGCTCCCTGCTCGAACCCTGTCCGTAGCTTTGACCTGCGACTATTGCCGTGTAGAGCCCCTTGGCCTTGTCTTCAAGGGCCCTTCGGGAAAAATCCGAATCAACGTTTTCGAATACGTAACGCGCATACGCAGGGATGTTAGACCTGAACTTGAGCCTCTGCCCGGCTGGCATAATGTGGTCCGTTGTTATCTTGTCGCCTACCTTCAGTCCTATGACGCCGTTAATTGAGTCTGAAAGAGGATCTGTATATGGGGGATCTCCAATGTTTGGCCCTCTGAAAACTTCAGTCTTGATGTCTGAGGGCGGAATTATCATTGAATCATCAATCACAAACTTCGATGGCACCTTGATTGACGGATAATCTTTTTCCGGATAGTCCAGCGGATTTACAAGAACACCCGCAATTGCTGACAGGGCCGCCGTCTCCGGGCTGACGAGGTAAACCTGGCCGGATGAGGTGCCCGACCGGCCTTCAAAGTTTCTGTTGTTTGTGCGAAGCGAAATGCCGTTTGTTACCGGAGCCTGGCCGGCGCCGATGCAGAAGCCGCACGCTGATTCCATAATTCGGGCGCCGCTTGCTACAATATCAGCAAGATAGCCTTCTCTGGAGATCATCTCAAGAACCTGTTTTGAACCGGGCGCCACAATAAGGCTCACTTCAGGATGAACTTTCTTCCCTTTGAGCACCTTTGCGACAGTGACAAGGTCTTTGTAGGACGCGTTTGTGCAGCTTCCTATCGCAACCTGATCTATCTTAAGGCCCTTTATCTCCGAAATTTTTTTGATGTTGTCAGGTGAATGTGGGCAGGCAATCATTGGTTCAAGGGTTGAGAGGTCAATTTTAATCGTCTTGTCGTAGACTGCGTCTTCATCGGCCTTTAGTTCTTTCCAGTCATCAGCTCTGCCCTGCGCCTTCAGGAAGGAACGGGTAATGCTGTCGCTCGGGAACAGCGATGTTGTTACGCCAAGCTCGGTTCCCATATTTGTTATCGTTGCCCTTTCCGGAACACTGAGGTGATTTAGGCCTTCGCCGGCGTACTCGGCTACCCAGCCGACATTGCCTTTGGTGGTGAGTATGCCCAGGACATGGAGGATGATGTCCTTTGCTGTCACCCAGGGGCGCAGTTTCCCTGAGAGCTCAATCTTCATCATTTTCGGAGCTGTCAGGTAAAAGGCGCCTCCACCCATAGCAATTGCTACATCAAGTCCGCCCGCTCCGATTGAAAGCATTCCCATTCCGCCTCCGGTGGGGGTGTGGCTGTCGGAACCCAGCAGTGTCCCTCCGGGCTTCGCGAAGCGTTCCAGGTGTACCTGGTGGCAGATGCCGTTTCCGGCCCTCGAGTAGTGGATGCCGTAGTTTGAATTCATTGTCTGGAGATATCTGTGGTCGTCCGCGTTTTCAAACCCCATCTGAAGGGTGTTGTGGTCAACGTAAGAAACAGAGATGTCTGTCTTAACGCGGGGAATACCCATGGCTTCGAACTGGAGGTAGGCCATCGTGCCGGTTGCATCCTGTGTAAGCGTCTGATCAATTTTGATTCCAATATCATTGCCTGCAACAAGCTGGCCGTCAGCAAGGTGGTCCTTTAGAATCTTGTAAGCAGCAGTGAGTCCCATTGTATTCCTCCATTAACCTGTAGTGGTAAAATTCTTTTCCGATGGCGGATATTGGCAAGTAATTTTTAAAATGAGGGTAAACTTTGGAGGTGCCCGTGCCGAAAAGAAAGTATGAATATTTCAGGATTAGTATCTGACTTCACGGTTCACTCCTCATCCGGCAAAACGGCCAGGGTATATACGTGGCCGGGGCTGAGTGACAGGCCTGTCGCAAGAATAGCCCCTGTTAAGAAGGAAAATCCGGAAGGTTATTACATCTCAAGGGCTCCCGAAGAGCTCAGAGAGAGAATTATATCTGAATATTCACTCACAAGGAATTCCACCTACACCGACAGGGGTACAGTTGCCTCTTATATTCCATCATATCAGCCCGGGATTCTTTTCAGCTCACTGGCCTGATTTGCTTCCAAAAAAAGCGTGTTTGACTTGACTTTGTCTCAAAATAGAGTATTATTGTATTCGTAATAAATTTTTAATAAGGAGATTTAAACTGATGAAAAAGATTACCATGTTTGTCTCAGCACTCGCTCTTGTGTTTACGGTCAACTATGCAAGCGCACAGGGCCCTGAAATCGGGATTGGAGCAGGGATTAGCTATCCTTCAGATCCTGACAAGGTTGCTTTTGACAGTGAGGTAGCTTTTGATGTAGCAGTTAATGACTTTTTTAAGGTAGGCATAGAGAGTGGCTTCGGATGGATTAAGCTTGAAGAAGCTGGTGCCGGTGGAATAGAACTTGAGGGAGCGACAGTAACCGAAAAGTTCACCACAAACTATTACTCAATTCCACTTTTGGCGATGTTTACATTGAACTTACCTATGGGAGAGTACTCTCCTGTTTCTTTCTTCATTTCAGCCGGAGCGGGATATTCCTGGACAATCTATGACAGCGATTTGTTCGAAGAGAGCTATACCTTTAGCGGCTTTACCTATCAGGCGGTAGCTGGAATTAACTACGATATGGGAGAGCAGGCAAGCCACATGAAGCTCTTCCTCGAAGGCGGTTACAGAGGAACAGATCTCAAAACTGATATTGAGTATAACGGTGTTACTTTGAATGACGCGGAGCTTGACATGTCCGGCTTCATTGTCAGAGCCGGAGTTACTTTCCCGCTTGGCGGCGGAAGCGACTGGTAAAAAAAATAAGGCGCGGTCCTGCCGCGCCTTTCCTTAAAATACCGCTATTGCTACTTAAAACTTAAAAGAAGTTAACCCTTACTTAACCGCTCTAAGTATGTTCTCTGTCTTTTCGTGTTTTCTGTCAGACTTTCTCTTTGTGGACTCAATCTTTGCTCTCGTCCTGTAGAAGGGCTGTAGAGACTCCTGAATCTTCACCGTCATGGTATTCATGACTTCCTCAATTTCGGAACTGAGCTGCTCAAGCGCTTCTTCACGTCTTCTAATGGTCTGGTAAAGGGCGTAATTGCTCAGCATTTCCTTCTTCAGCTTGTCATTCTCCTTTTCAAGAGACTTAACCTGCATGCCGAATTTCCTTTTAAGAGATCGTATCTCCTTGGAAAACTCATCTGCCATCTGCTTTTTTATGGTCATGATGCGGAGTTCGCTCTCCTTCTGACAAACCTTTCGTTCCTTCTGCTTTTCTTTTTTGAGAAGCTTGGAAATCTGTGTTTTACGTACAAGCATGTTGTTACCGTGATAGTATTATAAATTATATAGTCTAAATAATTTATTAGTCTATCTGACCAAGTTAAAAAGAGGGGGTGGATAAGGCAAATTTTTTTTACAAAAAAACCCGCCCTGTTGGGCGGGTATTTTTGCGTATTCCCTTTAAGAAATCATTTTTTATATGTCAGCTTCCAAGCAGCTGTAATACTGATCTTGTTTTCATGTTAGCCTGAGCCAGCATCGCAGTACCACTCTGGACAAGGATATTATCCTTGGTCATGTCAACAAGTGTTTCCGCCATATCAGCGTCTCTGATTCGACTTTCAGAGGCCTGGATATTTTCATAAGCGGTCATAAGTCCCTTGGCTGCATACTCAAGTCTGTTGTAGTAAGCGCCGAGGTCAGCTCTCTGCTTGGCAATCTTGTGCAGAGCGTCATCTATAACGCCGATTGCTCTGTTTGCACCGTCAGCAGTACTCAGATTGGCAAGGAAACGTCCGGTTTTCTCGGTCAGGTTTAGTCCCTGTGATGTCATGGTACCGATATACACTCTCTCCCTTTGGTGCATATTCGCTCCCATGTGGAACCACATGCTGCCTTTCGGATTTGTCCTTGAGAAATCGCCGAGCAGAAGCTTGAATTTGTTGAATTCAGCCTGTGAAGCAGTTCTGTCGACTTCATCTATAAGGGCAGAAACCTCAACCTGAATAAGCTGCCTGTCTTCCTGGGTATAGATACCGTTGGATGACTGAACAGCAAGTACTCTGATCCTCTGGAGGATGGAGGCTGTCTGGTCGAGATATCCTTCAGCAGTCTGAACGAAAGACATACCGTCTTCAGTATTTCTTTCTGCCTGACGAAGGCCCTGAATCTGAGTTCTCATTTTTTCTGAAACAGCAAGTCCGGAAGCGTCATCGCCGGCTTTGTTGATTCTGAGACCGGATGCGAGTTTCTCCATGGAGCTGTTCACATCCCACTGCTTGAATTTGAGAACTTTGTTCGCGTTGATCGCGCTCATGTTGTGATTAATAATCATGATAAAACACTCCTTTGTTTTTTCACCTGATCTCCATATCAGGCATTTAATACCAGGTTATACTTTTTATTTGTGTAGGGAATACCGTGTTGCGTTTCAGCAACCATGCCAGTCCCGGTCGGTCCGGACTGCCATGCTTACAGGAACGCTGTTTTCAAAGAGCTTCTATATTCTTAAGCTACCGGAGCAGCTGTAAGATATTCTGTGATTTTTGATTCGCGTGCGC
Source organism: Spirochaetota bacterium (assembly GCA_963663865.1). Taxonomy (GTDB): domain Bacteria; phylum Spirochaetota; class UBA4802; order UBA4802; family UBA5550. The sequence goes on along the minus strand of OY760686.1, from coordinate 143,689 downwards.
CAGCATTGAGGTGCCCGACTGCACAAGTATCTGAGATCTGGTAAGGCTTACTGTTGTTTCAGCCATATCCGCGTCTCTTATGCGGCTCTCGGAAGCCTGAATGTTCTCATAAGCATTCATAAGCCCCTTTGCGGCGTGTTCGAGTCTGTTGTAATATGCGCCCAGATCGGCCCGCTGTTTGGCTATCAGGTGCAGGGCGTTATCCATAACCCCGAGATTCCTGTTAGAGTGTTCAGGAGTAGACAGCGTAATCGGCCTTCCGACTATGTCCTTCAGCCCGAGAGAAAGCGCCGTCATCGTCTGTATGAAGATTCGTTCTCTCTGGTGCATATTTGCACCCATGTGAAACCACATGGAAGCATTGGGGTTGATTCTCGCGAAATCCCCGAGAAGTAGCTTCATCTTGTTGAACTCAGCCTGTGAAGCGATTCTGTCGACCTCATCAACCAGCGCTGAAACCTCAACCTGTATAAGCTGTCTGTCCTCAGCGGTATAGATTCCGTTTGCGGACTGGACGGCAAGCACTCTGATACGTTGAATAATCGAGTGCGTCTGGTCGAGATACCCCTCTGTTGTCTGGACGAAACTCATACCATCTTCGGTATTCCTTTCAGCCTGACGGAGGCCCTGTACCTGTGAACGCATTTTTTCGGAGACTGCCAGGCCTGAGGCGTCATCGCCGGCCCTGTTGATTCTCATTCCGGAGGAGAGCTGTTCGAGTGATTTGTCGTAATCCCAGTGCTGAAATTTGAGCACACGATTAGTATTAATAGCCGACATGTTGTGGTTGATAATCATTTGATTCCTCCGTGAATCAAACAGCCAGCGTCCCTGCCGGCCTTACAGCATCCTTGCTGTTCAAGTAATTCATCGGTTAGCGCATGTCAGTAGTTGAACCCGTTAAGAGGCTGATAAGTGTAAATATATCGAAATTATGGCTAATATCGGCTATAATCATATCAAAAGGGGTATGTTTCAATAAAAAGTGCGAGGCTTGAGCTATTATTATGATCGGGGGTTTCGAATTTTCCCCTTAGTAAAAAAACAATTGATAATAAGCGCTGTTGCTGTTATTTCTCATTTTAATGACTCAAAAGGCAGTTGAAGGGGATATTGTCAGCCCTCTCACGCTGCGTGTACGAACGAGGGAGAAATCCGATGAAGATAGAATTTGCCGGAGGCGCCGGTACAGTTACAGGTTCGTCTTTTATTGTAAAGGATGATGATTTCTGTATTATGGTTGATTGCGGAATGTTTCAGGGCCGTCATGAGATAAGGGCAAGAAACAGTCTTGATGTATTCTATGCGCCTTCCAGGATTGATGCCCTCCTTTTGACTCACGCGCATATCGATCACAGCGGGCTTATCCCCAAACTGGTGCGGGACGGGTTTTACGGCAATATCTATTCTACCAGGCCCACAGCTGATCTCTGCGCCTTAATGCTGCCAGACAGCGGCCATATACAGGAACTCGATGCCGCGTTCATTAACCGAAGGAACAAGCGCCTGGACCGCGAACCGGTAAAGCCGCTTTATTCATCAGAGGAAGCGGAGAACTGCCTGAAAAACTTTGCGCCGGTTCCGTACAATGAAGTTATCCAAATTCATCCCCGGGTAAAGGCCCGATTCCTTGACGCGGGGCATATTCTCGGTTCGGCCATAATTGAGATGTGGGTTCAGGAAAAGGGCAGAGAGACCAAGCTGGTATTTTCAGGCGACCTGGGGCCGGGGGGACAGGCCCTCGTTCGCGATCCTGATATAGTTGAGGAAGCTGACGTGCTTCTGCTTGAGTCAACTTACGGCGACCGTCTTCACAGAGGAAGAGACGAAACTTACATTGAGCTGAGAGACATTATAAACAGCTCTTCGGGGAAAAGGGGCAACATAGTCATTCCTGCTTTTGCGGTTGAGAGGACACAGGAAATAATCTACGCTATAGGAAAGATGATAAGAACCGGCGAGATTCCGCCCACAGATGTCTATATTGATTCGCCGATGGCCGTATCCGCGACGGGAATTTTTCTGGAAAACCGTGATTGTCTTGACGAAGAAACATGGGCTATGATAAATTCCGGCCAGAATCCGCTTGGCTTTGACGGGCTGCACTATGTGAGGACGACTGAGGAGTCAAAGGGGCTGAATAGGAATGCCCGCGGGGCAATAATAATCTCGGCAAGCGGGATGTGTACAGGCGGAAGAATAAAATATCACCTTCAGAACAATCTGTACAATCCGGAATCAGCTGTAGTTTTTGCGGGGTATCAGGCAGAGGGGACATTGGGACGGCGAATAGTCGACGGCGCCGAGCAGGTGAGGCTTTACGGCGAGGATGTGGCTGTTAAGGCTTCAATTCATACTCTTGGCGGGTTTTCAGGCCATGCGGACAGGGACGACCTTCTCAGGTGGATAGGGAATATCAAGAATGATTCGCTTAAGCTCTTTATTGTGCACGGCGAAGAGAAGTCCTCTGCCTCGTTGAGGGATTCGATCAGGGAACATTACGGATTTGATGCACGTGTTCCGGTCTGGGGAGAGATTGTGGATATTGAAACAATGAAGTCTGATTTTATTGACTACAGCGATTCGGGCGGTTACATGGAGCTTGACGGTGAAATTGAGCTGATTCAAAAGGGCCTTGATTCCCTGAGACAAAAATATCATATGGCGGCAGTAGCGGGTGTAGGGTACGACAGGCTCAGGGTGGCGGAAGAGCTGAGGGATTTAAAGCTTCTTGTGGATTCAATGGCGGATGAGATATAATTTGGATAATAAATGGCGGCGGCAGGAAACACTATGAATAATGAGATGAATGGCGACGGGTACAGTCTCAGTTTTTTCCCGGATGATTCAAAGCTGGTAATCAGAGGGAACCTCAGGCTGGATAGTGTATACAGCTATGACGAAATAGTAAACTTTGTGACCGATGCTTTCAAAAGATCGGGAGGCGAGTTTCATCTTGATCTGACAAGGCTTGAGACTCTCAACAGTTCAGGAATCGCCGCGTTGGGCATGTTCCTGGTAAAGTCCAAGGAGGACCTCCGACCAATCAAGGTTATGGGCTCAAGATATATTACCTGGCAGGCTATGTCTCTGGAGAGTCTAAAGGACTTGAGGAGCAATCTCAGTATTGAGATGATTGTGGAGCACTGATATAAAAAAGGCATACGCTTTTATGCGTATGCCTCAATGCTGTTAACCTACGATTTTCTTCACCATCTTTACGATAACGTCAATATCATCCTGAGAGGCGTTATCAAGAAGCTTTTTGAAAACGACAAGCTCCTGTCCATAGTTTTCTTCGTTAACGGCTACGTACTTCTCGCCGACTCCATAAAGAATCCAATCCAGCGAAATCTTATGCTTAATTGAAATGCTTCTTAGAAATTTGAAAGAAGGATTCTGTGAGCCGCATTCGACCTTTGCTACATAGCGTCTGTCAATACCAGCGGTTTCTCCAAACTCTCTCTGTGTCATTTTGAGCTCTTTGCGAACTTCACGAATTCTCAACCTGATTTCATTGAAGAACTCAGATTCCTTTTGATCATCAAGTACATCCTGCGAGAGGACCTCGTGGTCTACATATCTTGTTTTGTATTTGCTCTCAGTGGTCATATTTGTATTCATACTACCATCCCTATGTTATTGTTAATTGTGGGCCGATCACACCTTATAAGTTACAATAAAACTCTAATTTGACAAGGAAAATAATGTCAGTATTCTGTTATTCTGCAAAAAATCTATAAAATTTATAATGAACATTCTTTTTGCGGGATGTGCGTCTGAAGATCGGTGTTGCGTGGGTATGACGGCAAATATTGTTGACATCAGGTGTACGCTGTTTGCTTTTTACAGTAATGGGAAATTACGATGGAATTTTACTTTATTCAGGCGGTCTGGACAGTCTACTTGCCGCCAGGATTTTGATTGATCAGGGGCTCAAAATAGCGGGTTTTCACTGTGTCTTGCCCTTCGTATCTCCGCAGGCTGACTGCACTCAGACAGAAATAGCCGCTTTCGCGAAGGAGATCGGACTGGATCTTGTTTTTCACCGCTGCGGTGAAGAGTATATTGAGATGTTGAAGAATCCGCCGCATGGTTATGGGAAGAATATCAACCCCTGCATAGATTGCCACATATTCTTTTTGAAGAAGGCGGCGGAATACATGCGCGAGACCGGAGCTCGTTTTATAGCAACGGGAGAGGTGGTTGGGCAGAGGCCGATGTCGCAGCTTAAGAACACCCTGCTTCATATTATCAAGGAGTCGGGATTGGAAGGAAGGCTCTTGAGGCCGCTGTCAGCCCGAATCCTGCCCGAGACAATTCCCGAAAGAGAGGGGCTTGTCGACAGGGAAAAGCTGCACGCTATCAGCGGAAGGGGACGTTCAAGGCAGTTAGAGCTTGCAGCGGAATACGGGATAAAGAGCTTTTCAAGTCCGGCAGGCGGGTGTCTCTTTACTGATCCTAATATTTCGAAGAGAATCAGGGATTTGCTCGCAAGCGGAGGCCGATGCTCAGAGACCGATATATTTCTCGCGTCAGTGGGCAGGCATTTCAGGTTTTCAAGTCAGGTGAGGATAATTGTGGGCAGGAATGAGGATGAAAACAGTATCCTTCAAAGTCATGCCGGGACGGAATACATTGTTTTTGAGCCGGAGTTCCCCGGGCCGGTTATTCTTGCGGCCGGTGAGGGTCGCGAAGAGCTTAAAGAGTTGATTGTAGCTGTTGCAGCGAGATACGGAAAACACGAGCTTGACGGGGGAATGGTAGGAGTTTTCAGAGACGGTAAGCTGCTTGAAACATTGAAGGCTGTATCCCCCATATCAGATACTGAGCTCAATCGACTGAGAATATAAGACAGGACAGGAGTTTGTAAAATGAGCTATAAACAGAAATTCATCGAGTTCATGGTTGAATCAGGCGTGTTGACTTTTGGAGACTTTGTGACGAAGAGCGGGCGGAAAACACCTTTTTTCATAAACACTGGAAACTACAGGACGGGCAGCCAAATTTCAAGGCTGGGGGACTTCTATGCCGAATGCATCTATACAAGCCTCGGTGACGGGTTCGATCTTCTATACGGCCCGGCCTACAAGGGGATTCCCCTTGCCGTCGCAGCGGCTTCCTCTCTCAGCCGGCTTTACGGCCTTGAAAAGGGATTTTGCTTCAACAGGAAGGAGACAAAGGACCACGGAGAGGGCGGTGATCTTATTGGGATGAAGCCTGCCGCGGGTACTAGGACTGTTATCGTCGAGGACGTTGTAACGGCGGGCACATCTGTCAGAGAGAGCGTTCCGGTAATAAACGCCGCGGGATGTACCGATATTAAAGCAATTGTGATTTCAGTGGACCGAATGGAGAGGGGGACCGGCGAGCTTTCTGCCGTTAGCGAGATTGAGAAGGAATTCAATATCAGGGTTCTGCCCGTTGTGACCGTAAAAGAAGTCGTTGAGTATCTGTACAACCGGGAGATTGACGGAAAAGTTATTATAGATGATGAAATGATGGAACGTATCAGGGAATATTTCAGACAGTACGGAGCTGAAAATGGGATTTTTTAAGAGAAACGCCGGACTGCCTCAGAAGACTGTTTCTTTTCTGGTTTCCGGTAGAGGATCAAATTTTAAAGCGGTTGCCGGAGAAATTCAGCGCGGGAAAATCAATGCCGTAACCGGAATCCTGATTTCAGATAAGCCGAATGCGGGCGCGCTTGAGCTTGCGGCAAGAATCGGAGTCAGAGCGCTTTGTATTGACCCCCGCGAGTACCCGTCAAGGGACGAGCACGAGGAGCGGATGATTGAGGTTCTTGAAGAAGCGGGGACCAATCTTGTTGTCGCTGCCGGTTATATGAGGATTTTGACTCCTCGTTTCGTAAGGCATTTCCGCGACAGGATTATCAACATCCATCCGGCCCTGCTTCCATCATTTCCGGGAGTCAACGCCCAGAAACAGGCGGTCGAATACGGCGTGAAGGTCGCCGGGTGCACCGCCCATTTTATAGATGAGGGAACCGATACCGGCCCGATTATTGCTCAGGGAGCGGTGGCGGTGTCCTCTGACGATACCGAGAGGACACTGGCGGCAAAGATACTCAATGAAGAGCACAGGATACTTCCTGAGGCAGTCAGGCTCTTCTGTGAAGACAGACTGAGGGTGGAAGGCCGAAGAGTCATTGTCGTCTAATCCCCGGTATTTATTTCCTCTGAAACTTCTGCTTCAGTCCTTCATCTGTTATCTGGAAGTATATTTTTACACCATCGCTGATTTTTTCTTCACGCAGGATAATTCCATCTCTCAGGGGTTTGCTGAATTCGTCTCTTATCCTTGTGATGTCAGTGAACCGGCTGTTGTTGCGCACACGGACATTGACAATGTCCTTCAATATACGGTGCTCTGCTGCTCTTCTGGCACTGTAGCTGTCAGATCCGGTCGCTGATACAGTGTATGTATTTTCATCTGACCATCCCGTTTTTATCTGCTCGGGGGCTGGTTCAGCCTCAGGGGCTGACTCTGCTGGCTTGACTTCCACGGGTTCAGCCGTTTTGCAGGATAATGCAAGGCCTGCCAGAAGGGCTGTCAGGATTAATGTCTTTGCTGCATTCATTGAATACCTCCAATTTTGAGCGGCTTCGAGTCTCATGGACTATAGCCGGGCTTCTGTGTGAGTACAATAACATTTCGGAGATTATGTCAATATCTGGGAAAAATTAATAAAGGCGCTTGTATTTTATTTTGGTTAACAGCCAGGATCATCAAAATACAAACTTTCGGGAGGTGTGGTAAACCATTAACACCATGATATTTTAGAGGGCGTTCAGAGTAAAAAAAAGGAATTTAGTGTTGACGCTGCCCGGAAATGTGGGTAATATGTTCAGCGATACCGAGAAATGAAAAAATAGCAGAAATAGAGCATGATTTTATCATGCTTATTTATTTTTTCATTACTATTCTACAAACTTTTTTAATACATCAGGAGGATTCTTAATGAAAAAGTTTCTTGCGTTTGCTGTTGTACTTTCAGCCGTACTGGCAATGACACTTTCATCTTGCGGTGGAAGCAGGATAGGCGGAACAGTTGAGGGCCAGAGTTATAAAACAGAGGGCTGGATTGATGAGAACACTTACAGAATAGCCGCTGCCGGCGTTCCAAAGAGAACTCTAACAAACAAGATCCAGAGAAGAGAGAGCGCAAAGAGAGCTGCAATTCTTAACGCTCAGTACCAGGTCCTTGAGAAGTTCAAAGGCTCAAAAATTGAAGGAGCTGCCGGAATGTCTGACTTTGAAATGACAGGAATGGCTGTTGCTCAGGAAGTACAGGGTGTTGTTAAAGGCGGATCAGTTACAAAAGTAACCTATGATGCTGAAGATAACTGTGAAATTATCTATGAAGTAAAAGCTAATGGCCTGAAGAAGAAGGTACAGGCAGCAAGCTGGGAGTAATTCCCTGAGTAAATGAAATTCAATTGAATTTCACCAGACGGTATCAATAAAAAAAGAACCCTGAATGGGTTCTTTTTTTGTTATATATGATATTATGATAGATGTCGAGGGCGTATGCCCTTTTAAATATATATAAAAACCTGGCGGCGTCCTGCTCTCCCACACAGTGACCCGTGCAGTACCATCGGCGATGAGAGGCTTAACTACTGTGTTCGGGATGGGAACAGGTGTGGCCCTCTCTCTATTGCGGCCAGGAATCGTTTCAAAGAAGGGCCTAAGCCCGTAAAAAAGATGATTGCAAGGGCGTGAGCCCTGATATATATAAAAACCTGGCGGCGTCCTGCTCTCCCACACAGTGACCCGTGCAGTACCATCGGCGATGAGAGGCTTAACTACTGTGTTCGGGATGGGAACAGGTGTGGCCCTCTCTCTATTGCAGCCAGGAATCATTTCATCCAATGAATGTCATATAATTTGAGTTGCTGGAATCTGTCAACAAAAATCATAAATAAATAATAAATAATAAATAAAAATAAAATTTGTCATCCGGTGTAGAAAGACTATGCTGGAATAGAGAGGATAATTTGTCTTTTCTGTTGACGAATAGAAAAATTTATCTATATTTAACCGATAGGCTCAAAATGAAAAAGAAATATCTTAACACATCAGGTATTCAGCCGGTTAGACAGCTCTTTGCGGGCGTTATTTCCCGGTCTGACGGAGTTACGCCCGACAGCGAATGCAGTCTTATTGAACAGTACAGACGGCTTATACTTGAGCTCAATCAGTCTATAGATAAGCTCGACAGAGTAATCAGTATAAACACCTATATAACCAATTCTCTCGAAAAAACTGAAGTTCTCGAGCGGATTCTTCAGCAGACCCGTGATCTTCTTAACTGTGAAAGAAGCAGTATGCTTCTGGTCGATAAAGATGACTCTCTTTTAAAGTTCGCTGTGTTAAGCCGCGAGGAGGAGGCCGGGATGCTGAAGGGTACCGGACTCAGAAAGGGCGAAGGAATAGCCGGATCTGTATGGGCAAACGGGACTCCTCTGATTGTAAGCGATCCGGCAGCAGACCCGAGATTTTCTAACAAAGCCGATGTGCGCTCAAATGTTGTCACAAACTCAATTATTGCTGTTCCTCTGAGCGTTGATGACGAGATTATCGGAGTCATCGAAGGAATAAACAAAAGGAACGGTCAATTTGACGCGTTTGATCTCAGGATAATGCAGTACATTTCCACACAGTCCGCGATTGCTATCAAAAATGCAGAGCTCTATAACATGGCTATTAGAGACGGTATGACCAGGCTATACATACATAAATACTTCAGAGAAAGGCTGTCTGAAGAGTTTGAAAGGTGCAGAAGGTTTAACAGGGGGCTTTCCCTCGTAATGGCGGATATCGACTTTTTCAAGAAGTTTAATGATGACTACGGACATCAGGCTGGAGACGCGGTAATCTGCGCGGTGGCTGACTGCATTCGAACTACCTGCAGGGCGGCCGATATCCCCTGCCGATATGGAGGAGAGGAGTTTGCGGTAATTCTACCTGAAACAGGGGCATCGGACGCGGCCGCATTCGCCGAGAGGCTGAGGCAGCGTATCGAAGCAATGCCCGTTGTTTTCAGCGGAGAGTCTTTTAAAGTTACTGTTTCTGTTGGAGTCGCGTCATATCCCGAGTCAAATCCTGCTGATGTTATTGAGATGATTGATCTGGCAGATAAAGCCCTGTACGAATCGAAGGGAGCCGGAAGAAACCGCGTAACCAGCTCATAAACCAATTGGAGAGATATTATGAAACTGAAAGGAATTGCGATTGTTATGATTTTGCTTGCCTCGGGAGTGTTAATCTTTTGCGCGAATGACAGAAACCTATCCGGGAGAGGACTTGAACCTTCGGGCGATTTTGTTGGGGATGATATCTACCGTGTGAAGGCGTATGGCAGGGCTAAGGGTGACGGTTCGCAGATGAATGAGATCCAGAGACATGAATCCGCCTGCGCCGCGGCGAAGCTTGCCGCCCTGGGGCACGTTATGAGCCATGGCGGTGGTCAGGATGCGGCATCAGATTCGGTAACTGCAGAAAAAAATGAAGCTGGTTCGTCATTTTCCGGAACAATCAGGAATGGGACCGAGTTAAAGAAAACCTATGATGCCGAAACCGGGATTTGCGAAGTAATTATTGAATTCAGAGAGCCCGGCATAAAGAAAAAAATACTTGGCAGGTAGGTTCTTCTTTATTCTCTGTTAGCATGAGCGAATTCAAGGTAGTATCATCATATAAGCCGGCTGGCGATCAGGCACAGGCCATTGAAAGGATTTCTTCCAGCCTTATTTCTGGAGAAAGCAGGGTGACACTCGTGGGAGTCACGGGTTCGGGTAAAACCTATACAATGGCCAAATCGATCGAAAAGATCGGTAAACCCGCACTGATTTTAACTCACAATAAGACACTTGCGGCTCAGCTTTACCGTGAGTTCAGCGAATTCTTTCCTGAAAATGCCGTAGAATACTTTGTCTCCTATTACGATTACTATCAGCCCGAGGCGTATGTCGTATCTTCAGATATTTACATTGAAAAGGACGCATCGATTAACGATGAGATTGAGAGGCTTCGTCTTAAAGCAACCTCGTCGATTCTTGAAAGAGATGATGTCATTGTTGTTTCATCGGTTTCCTGTATTTATGGCCTTGGTACTCCTGGAGATTTTGAGAAGAGGCATATCAGATTAAGGGCGGGCGATGAATTTGACCGCGATGAGCTTCTTAGAAAACTTGTAGGCATTTACTATGAGAGAAACAGCGTATCCTTCACGAGGGGAACCTTCCGGGTTCGGGGTGACACCGTTGATATTTATCCGGCGTATCTGCAGCATGAGGCCCTGAGGATTGAGTTTTTCGGAGATGAGATCGAAAGGATATCTGTAATTGATCCCGTTTCTGGAAACACAATAAAGGGTATAGAAGATTGCTTTGTGTATCCGGCCAAACACTTTGTGTCTTCTCCTGAAGAGATGGAGGAGACCGTCAGGCTCATTGACGAGGAGCTTCAGGAGAGGCTGGAATACTTCAGGTCAGCTGGCAGGCTCCTTGAAGCACAGAGGCTTGAAACAAAAACCCGCTATGACATTGATATGCTGATGGAGGCAGGTTACTGCAACGGTATTGAAAACTACTCGAGAATAATCGCAAGGAGAAAGCCCGGAGAGCGTCCAGCATGCCTTTTCGACTACTTCAGAGGGGATTTTGTGCTCTTTGTGGATGAGTCTCATGTCACTTTACCTCAGGTCAGAGGAATGTTCGCGGGAGACAGGTCACGGAAGGAAAATCTGGTTGAGTATGGGTTCCGTCTGCCTTCGGCCCTGGATAACAGGCCTCTCTATTTCGAAGAGTTCGAGAATATAATCAAGCAGGCAGTCTTTGTTTCAGCCACACCGGCTGATTACGAAATGAAAAAGTCTTCCACAGTAGTTGAGCAGGTAATCAGGCCTACGGGACTGCTCGATCCGCAGATTGAAGTCAGGCCGGCCAGAACACAGGTTGATGACCTGATCGCGGAGACCTCAGCTGAGGCCTTGAAAGGCCGGAGAACTCTTGTGACAACATTGACCAAGAAGATGGCCGAAGATCTTACCGATTACCTTAACAATGCCGGGGTCAAGGCCCGGTACCTTCACTCTGAGATAAATACGATTGAGAGGGTTGAAATTATCAAGGATCTCAGAAAGGGCGAGTTCGAATGCCTTGTCGGGATTAACCTTCTGCGTGAAGGCCTTGATATTCCTGAGGTTTCGCTCGTAGCGATTCTCGACGCGGATAAGGAAGGTTTCCTGCGGTCGGAACGCTCTCTGATTCAGACAGCCGGACGTGCCGCAAGAAATGTTGAAGGGCGCGTAATAATGTATGCCGATAAGATAACTGAATCGATGCAAAAGGCGATTGACGAAACCAACAGGCGCCGTAAAATACAGGAAGAGCATAATCTGAAGCACGGCATTGTACCTGAATCTATTGTGAAGGAAATAAAGGATATTCTTGAGCGGGAGTATATCGCTGAGAACAGCTACATAAGCAATGTCGCGGAATACACATCCGAATACAGAACCGGTTCTGCCGAAGACCTTGAGGCTCTCAGGAGCAGGCTCAAGGAAGACATGCTCGCGGCTGCGGGTGAGATGGAGTTTGAAAAAGCTGCCGCACTTAGAGACCAGATGGTTGATGTTGAAAAGAGGCTTAATCTGCTGAAAAAAGCCGGAAAAGGAAGGAAAAGATGACTGACCTGCATAAGGTTTCTCCGAGACTGAATGAACTGATTTCACTTGCACTTGAAGAGGATATTTCTTCGGGGGATATTACTTCTGAAGCTATTTTCTCTGAGGAGCATAGATCAGAGGCATATATTGAATCAAAGGACAGAGGGATAATCTGCGGTGTAGATGTCGCGGCCGCGGTTTATGCCCGGATTGATCCGCAGGTGAGAATTATTCCCTTTCAGGAGGACGGTGCGGAGGTTTCTCCGGGGGACATAATTATGAGCATATCAGGGGCTACCAGGTCTGTCCTCATGGGTGAGAGAATAGTGTTGAACTTCATGCAGAGGATGTCTGGAATAGCCACGAAGGCGAATGTAATGGTGATGCATCTTCAGGGTACGCGTATAAGAATACTTGATACCCGCAAGACGGTTCCCGGATTCAGAGCGCTTGACAAGTACGCTGTTAAATGCGGAGGCGGAACAAATCACAGAATGGGCCTGTTCGATATGGTAATGATAAAGGACAATCATATAAAGGCGGCAGGTTCAATATCAAAAGCCGTGGACATGGTCAGAGAGAAATACGGCAACAGGTATACAATTGAGGTTGAGACAGCAACCCCGGAAGAGGCATCAGAAGCTGCCGACGCCGGCGCATCAATAATTATGCTGGACAATATGGACAACGCCCAAATGAGTCTGGCCGCGGAGAATATTGCCGGCAGGGCAAAGATTGAGATTTCGGGCAACGTCGATGCCAGGAGCATTGATGAGTTGAGAAGCCTTGAGGTGGATTACATTTCTTCGGGGGCGCTTACTCATTCAGTAAAAGCGTTTGATCTGTCCATGAAGTTCAAGTGAGAGTTCTCAGGCTTCCAATGTCGTCGGGCGCAAGTGAAGGCGGATGTGCCGGGTCAGATTACAGGCTTTATCCGCCGGAAAGATAAGCCTGCCGGAGAGAAAACACTCAATAAGCGTTCCGTACAAAGCTTAAAAAATAATGCTGAATTTTATTGACTAAAATTGCCGGCTTGTATTGAATAGCTCAATTGCCGGCCCTGTCTTCTGGAGGCCGCTGCCGGTCGGTCCGGCTCTAGACCAATCCCTGGAGTTGAATGATGAAGAAATTACTAATTATTGCGGGAGTGCTGCTGATGTCATTGTCTGCTTGCAAGAAGAACAACACTAATGTTGTAATTAAAACAACTAAGGGAGATATCTATGTTGAGCTGTTTGACAATGAGTCTCCGATTACTGTGAAGAATTTTCTGTCATACGCGGAAAGCGGTTTTTATAATGGGACTATTTTTCACAGGGTGATACCGAATTTCATGGTGCAGGGCGGAGGCTTTACCGCTGAAATGATGCAGAAACAAACAGCCGCGCCTATAAAAAACGAAGCTGAAAACGGCCTTAAAAACCGCCGCGGAACGCTTGCAATGGCGAGAACACAGCAGGTCGACAGCGCGACTTCCCAGTTTTTTATTAATGTGGTGGATAATCCTTTTCTTGATAATGGAAAGAGGGATTTCGGTTACTGCGTGTTCGGAGAGGTTACCGGCGGGATGGATGTTGTTGATGCAATTCGTCAGGTTCCTACAGACACAGTAGGGTTCCATCAGAACGTTCCGATTGAACCTGTGGAGATTGTATCGGTTGAAAAAGTTGCTAAATAGAAGCGGTTTCTGTAAGAGACTGCCTGCTTGATTAAATAGCTTTTTGGATTATTAAAAAAGGTTCCGGGTTTCCGGGACCTTTTTTGTTGTGTTGAATTTGATATGCATTGTCAAAAGAATTCATCACGGCATGTGAGGTGCAGAGCATGCGAATAGACTTGCTGTTCGGGTTGATATCATCCCCCAAAAAAATTATTTGAAAACCTCTCTGATTTTGAACCGGTAATAATATATCAGTCCGGTAGATGTTATTGCAATTCCAAGCAGCGACGGAAGCAGCGCAGTGAACAATGTCAATATGAGAAACGCAGCGTATAACAGGCTGACTGCTATGAGGCTGTACGGATAGAGCCATGCCCGGTAAGGCCGGTGCAGATGCGGGTACTTCTTTCTGAGTACAAACACTGACATGAAGGTCAAGATATTGAAGACTGTGCCGGTTGCCGCGAAAAATGATATTATTGTTTCGTAGGTGTCCGAACGAGTAGACGCGAAAATGAGAAGGATTGTTGCCCATGCGGCCTGTGCGATCAGCGCGTTATTTGGCGTCCCGTACTCGGGATGAAGAGGAGCGAGTTTTTTGAAAAAGGCCCCGTCTCTTGCCATTGCCTGCCAGGTTCTGGCCTTGCAGAGAATCTGTGTGCTGACGTTACCGAATGTATTTATGATAATGGCCGCGGATATCAGAATGCCTCCCGTGGCGCCGATTGCTGTATCCATAGCCCTTGACGCGACACGCTCTGAGACGGCAATCTGGTCAGGCGGCAGGAGGTAAATGTATGCCGAGTTGACGCCGGCATAGAGAAGCATAACTCCGCCTATTCCGAGAAAGAGCGAGAGGGGCAGGTTTTTTGACGGGTTTTTTACCTCTTCCGCAACATATGTCGCTCCTTCCCAGCCGCTGAAAGCGAAGAATGAATAGCGAAGCGCGGCGCCTACCGCGAGTATTGTTTCCCAGCCGAAGCTGTCAGGCCAGAAAGGTGAACTGAAGTTTGATGTGCTTCCATCGGAGCAGAATGCAATGCCGACTATAGCTCCGAGGGCGAGGACCTTGAATGAACTTATCACCGTTTGAAATCGTCCGCTGAGAGCAACACCGAAAAGGTTGATTGCGGTAAGCATCCATATGGCGAAGAGGGCAAGCGCTGTTATTGCCCAGCCCGGGAGCGCCGTTCCTGTCGATAGCTGAAGCAGGGAGCCTGTGTACTCGGCGAAGACTATGGCCACCGCGGCTATAGCGGCGGTTTCTGAGACAAAGAACATGGCCCACCCACGCAGGAAGGCCCAGACTGGATGGTACGCCTCTCTGAGGTAGACGTAGGGCCCTCCTGATTCAGGCATCATAGCTACCAGTTCAGCGTAACATACCGCGCCGAAGATCGTAACAAGCCCGCCTATAACCCATACAAGCCCAAACAGCGATGTTGCTCCGACAAGAGCCATGATGGGGGCGGGGGTTCTGAATATCCCGGAACCGATTATCCGCCCAATAACGATAGCTGTTGCACCCGTAAGACCAAGGTCACGTCTGTATGAGCCAGCCTGATGCCGTGACGCCTGTGAAATGGGCTGTCCGATGCTCAATGAGTGGCCCTTAAACAGCTCAAAATTCTTCCGGTGTACATTCTGTGAATGCCATGACTCTCATAGAATTTGTTTATATCGCTGGAGAGAAAATTGTCCGGAATAAGGTCGTTGTAGTAGATCTTTTCACATTCTATTATCAGGTTTGCCTGAGTGATTCCAATGCCACCATTTTCAAGTTTAATCGCACTTAGACCGGCGTCTGAAATCTTGTTTCGGCCTCTTCCTGTTTCAGATCCGCAGAACTGAAGGGCTTTCCGGAATTCAGACGGCAGAAAGGATAATGTGAAAAGATTCTCTGATTCAGTGAACTGATATGTGTAGCGTTCAGGCCTTATGTAGATGTTGCATATCGGCATATTCCACAAAAAGCCCAGAGAGCCCCAGGAAACAGTCATGGTATTGGCATTTTCCTCTGTTCCGGCCGTCACCAGGCCCCAGTTTTCGCCTATTAAACTGAACGGATCAGGTGTTATTTCTGATGGTTTGATGGGTTCGAATTTGGACATTTGCAAGGCTCCTTCTTTGTTTTTTTACCAAGGCAGAGTGAACATCTTTCATCGCTGCAGAAGGCGCAGGAATGACAGTCCGGGCAGTTGTGTTTCTTCGGGGTTGCCGGGCCGCTCTCGGGGACAAAGACCTTTCCTGTAACGCCTTCAATTTTTATGAAAGGCATAATAATCCTGCTTATGTTTTGCGTATTGTAACCGCTTAGCTGTAAAGCGGGTTGTTTTAACAATGCCCGGAATTGCCACAAATGTAAAAGACGGTTCAATAGCTTTTATGGCCGGGTGTTGAATCCGCAGCCGATAGTTCAAGCTGATAAAACAAGCCGGTATATTTTCAAGGAGAATTTCTTTTGCTTGCAATATTGCGGAGCTTGGTTAAAATTTATATCGGAGGCGGTATGAGTTATCCTGCAAATGAGCTTTTAAAAAATGAATATTATGCGCTTGTTAAGGCGCTTGGTAAATACAGATCTATTCTTGTCTACGTTAAAGGCTCACCTGATCCGGACGCTATCGCATCCGCTTTTGCAATTCACATGATATGCGAGACTATGGATATCCAGACTGAGATATGCTGTGAGGGCGTTCTCTCCCTGCCTCAAAATTCGGCTTTTGTCAACCTGCTGAATATTCCGTTGAAGGAGGAGTGCGGCAAAATCGACATCAAGAAATTCGACGCATATGTAGTTGTCGATCATCCTGCTCCGGCAGTTGAAGGCATTACCGGCATTATTCCCTGCGCGGCGCATATTGACCACCATGACAGGGTCGATTCTACCACAGATGTAAACTTCAGGTTGATACGCCAGGACGCAGGTGCAACCTGCACAATTCTGGCCCTCATGCTGAGGGGAAACAGATTGGCCGGTGTTTCAGAAGAGAATAGAAAGCGTCTTTACACGGCGCTTTTATACGGAATCCAAACGGACACGGATAAATACAGCAGAGCAGGAAAGATTGATTTGAAAGCTATCAATTTTCTGACAAAGCTATCTGACAGCCTGCTGCTAAAAACAATTGCCGGTAAGGGGATAGATGTACGGATAGGCGAATATCTCGAAATTGCTGCTGAGAACCAGTCCATTCACAAGGACTGGCTCATGGCGGGAATAGGCTATATTGATGAGCATGAAAGAGATGTTATAGCCCTGATAGCTGATTTTCTTTTAACGAGGACAAGAGCATCAGTCGTAACGGTATTTGCGCTAATCAGGAAGAAGAATTCAAGGCTGAACCTTGATGCGTCTATGAGGACCGCCGATGCGTCGTTATCGCTTTCTGAGATCATTAAAAGTATATCGCCCGAAGGGGGGGGCCGTAAGTATAAAGGGGCATATCAGGTGAATCTCGATTACTTTTCTGAGTGTTCAGATTGTGCCGAGCTCTGGGATATTGTAAAGAGGGCCACTTTCGAGAAGCTTAAAAAGAAGCGTGATATTATGGGACGGTCGATCAAAGCAAAGCGGATCAAGCGCAGCATTATCAATATTTTCAAAGTGAAGTCAAAATAGAAGAGTGAGGCTGGCTGCCCCCTCGTATGATACTATTCTCGAAGTGATTGCTTCGGTGTCTCTGTTGCGGTACTGTTCGAGGGCAAAGGTCGCGCTGATGCCGCCCTGTATATGTCTGTGAAGGTCAAGTGTAAGTTTAGCGTTAAGCAGAAACATGTCATAGGGTTCGGGTGATGCCGAAATGTCGTAGTCGTAGCGGTTGAACGCCATACGGTATTCGAGTGTGAAAATCGGAAGCGCAGTCAGAGCATGAAACTGCTCAAAAAATCTGTGGAGCCACTTTACATCGGTTTCGTACACTGTAGAGAATGTATATCCGGCGTCAAATTCCCCGAGTTCTGCTGAAGTTGATATGTTGCTGAAGTACAGCTCATCGTTCTGACTGATGTACTCACTGTAGGATCTGTTTCTTAATTCAACGCCGCCGCTAATCGAAATGTATGAACGGTCCCATTTGAACGTGACTCCAATAAGAGGTGAGTGGGTGTGCTCGTATATATTTTGTGTAATGAGCATATTGTTCCTGAGAGAGTACCCGATATCAAAGCTTGAGTCGTGTCGCGGTGACTCAGGCGAGTTGGGCCGGAAGAACCCGAAACGGAACAGCTTCATCATGTCGAAGTTGAACTGTGTTGATATCTCCCATGAGATTACCTGCTGAGGAAGCGAGTTAATAGTCAGCCTCTCTGTGACCTGGTTAATGCCAGCGGTTGTGCTGTTGTTGAATGATGCGAACTCCATAAGCCAGCTTAATGAGAATGATTCGATAAGTTTGAGCTGGTTTTCATAATCTGAAACAGCCGATCCGTCGGGGAAGCTTATGCCGCTGTTAAACCGAGAATTAATGTACTCCCTTGTTCTTTCTGAATGGCCTCCGCCACCCAGAAAATAACCCGGATAGTAGTTGAAGATGTTCATGCCCTCGTTCATGAGGCCCGCAAGGCTGCGGCTGATACCATACTGTTCATCGAAATAATCAGTACCCTCGCCTTCATAAGGGGCTGACGTTTCGTAAAGAGTTATTGATCGGTTGTAAGCAAGGTTCAGGTTTTTAATGAACGCGAGTGATGTCCCTGAAAGCCTCTGTGTGCTGAAGGGTATGGTTATTCCGGTATCGACAATACTTCGTCCGTCCTTTTCACGGCGAAAGCTTCCGGATTTGCTGAGATTTGAGTCATCGTAGTCAGAGAAGCCGTTTTCCGAGTAGCTCAGAACTGTATCATATCTCGGCGCAATTAGCCATGTGTCCATTATGCCTGCAGCAAACTGCAGGCGGTTTGTCCGCTCGACGAATCTCATGTCGCTGCCGTACTGAAAGGGAAGGTGGTATCCGCCGCTTACGTCATTCAGAACTGACGTGTCTGTTGAGTATGTGCTTCCTGTAAGCTCAACAATCTCTTCGCTCGTGAGGGAAAGATGAGGGCGTATATAAAAACAGGAGGTGCTGTAATCGAGAATGAGGGATGTTTCTGTACGCTCTCTTTTTTCGGACTCCTGAGGCGCTGTTATAAGTGAAAGAGATGCCTCATCGGTTTCAGTGGAGTTATTTTTGACCGAGTTGTTCTTCAGGACCATCCCCAGATTGAATTTTGTCTCAAGCTTGCCCCAGAGGAAATTGCTGAAGCTGTCAGTAATCAAAAGTTCCGGC
This sequence comes from Spirochaetota bacterium, assembly GCA_963663865.1. Lineage (GTDB taxonomy): Bacteria > Spirochaetota > UBA4802 > UBA4802 > UBA5550. The sequence continues at coordinate 125,064 of OY760686.1, read as the reverse complement.
ACATGCTTTTCTGTTTCTGTCGCGGAGTCTACGCTGATTCCTGAAATGTCTTTAGTTCTTCTGTTTTCGAGTGATTCCCCTCGATATGAAAGATGTATTCCGGGTATAATACTGTCAGCGGGTGTGTATGATGTTGAAGTGCTTATTGTGTTGATGACTGTTCTTCCCCTGAGGGTTTCGGCTACCATATCGTTGAGTGCGTCGGTAGAGCTTTTTTCTCTGGTGAAGTCAAATACAGCCTTCCAGCCGGGGACGATTGTGGCTGATGAATAGAACCCGCCTGTGGCCTCCGAAAGCTCGTTGTTCTCCTTGCCAACGCTTGAGAACCCTGAGCCATGCCCCCTGCTCAGGAACTTCAGGCTGAGGTCAGACATAACCGGAGTTCCGCCATCCGTTACGTACAGAGGCTTAGTGAATGACAAATCCGTTTCAATCCAGTGAGCAGTGTCGGCGATAGTCTCTGCTTCAGAGGTGTATATCTCGTTGACCCATAGCTTGCCGCTGCTTCCGGGGCCGTAGATGCCTATCTTTATCCAGGATATCCTTTTCATGTCAGGATTGCCCGTTGTTGAAAAAGGCTTAACAGTTCCGGTTGAACCTTCCTGCAGGACAAGAGCGAGGTTTTTCCAGTAATCTCTTTCGGAAATTTCAGAATGATATTCGATGAAATCGTTATCGCTTGAGCCCAGGTAGACTCTGAATTCATTGCCCTGCTGATATGACCTCGGATTGAGCCATATATTCAGCGTTTTGTAGTGCCTCAGGTCTATAGTCTTGCTGAACCGCCTTGTAACAGTAACCTCATCTCCTCCGCTGATATTGTACGAAAGCTGGAGTGAAGATTCAGATTCATGGTCAAGCTCATCTTCTGAAAGGTCGCCGTAAAGTGATTTGTAGGCTGAACTCTCTGAGCGTACAAACGAAGCAGCCCTGTAGTCAGCATCGGTAAGGGTGTTCACAAAGCTGAGACTGAGCTGGTCGGGCCCCACGACCTGACTGCCGTCAAGCGAAGGATTAACCCAGTTTGAAGACACGAATTTAAGAGAGTCAATGTAAAGCCTGCCGGAGCTGCCGCTGTTCCTCCTGAGATACATTCTAACGGCGGTTGCAGTTTTCAGTTTTTCAGTATCTGAGTCTGTGAATGATGATGAATCAATGTAGATTCTTCCTGTTTTCCATTCAGACGTCTGAGTAACGGTGAATAGGCTCTCAGCGGAGGAAGCGCCAGGGAACGTCATGAAATAGCCGCTGGTATCCAGATAGCCGTTTCCGTTTAAGTCCTCGCTTGTAAGAATTCCGTCGCCAGATGTGGAGCTGCTTAACCCCGGCCCGCTGCCGATGAAGGTCGGGGTGTTGCCGTTAAAACTGTATCCGCTGTCCTCTGAATAATTGCGTGATGGGTCAGAGTCGAGCACTCCGTTAAGATTGCTGTCTTCTGTGTCGAGGATTCCGTCTCCGTCGGAATCCTCGTTAATTGTTCCGACATCGATGAAGAGATTGACGCTGTCAGATGAAGCTCCGTCAAGCCTGTACGTGAATTCAATGTACTGAATGGAAGAAAAGTCGAGCGCGTCTGACGAAAGCTTTCTGGTCGCAATGGCAACTGTGTTCCCTGAAGTGAAGTCGTAGTCGAGAACAAGCGATCTCTGTGATGACTGTTCCTGTATCGAGGATTCGATATGGCCTGCGGCAACATTGTAAGGGCCGGGTTTCACGGAATAGTCAACGCTGTAAGGGGTGAAGGACAGGCCCCTCAGTGTTCCGGGACTGGACGGGTTTCTATAGTATAAATAATTTAGTATGCCCCTGGCGCTTTGCGGCTCAGCTGTACCGTTCTGCCATGGCATGGAAGAGAGTATCCAGTCTTTTTCGGAGAGGGATATGGCCGTTATCTCTCCGCTTGACTCCATGCTGTCTATCAGGGCTTTTCCGAATGAGTTTACTTTCCTGTAGCTTCGCGCGATTTCACCGTATGCGCGTATCCTCGCCGGCACTGTGCCGACCTTGCTGCCTGTAACGCCTTCAGCCAGATCAGCGAGCCTTCTGCCTGACAGATCCAGGCTGATATCCCCCTCGAGAACCATTGTCTGGTCAGGGGAAGAGCTTATGTCGGGGATGGTCCCGCCGCCGGTTGAACCGCTGAAGAGGACTGTTCCGCCGAGAGTGATATCACGCGAAAGGTCATAATCTGCCCTTGCGCCACCGATGAAGTCGGAGCTTTGCGCGCCCGCGGGAAGGTACTCGTACTTGATTTCCACCTTTGACTCGGGCGATATAAACGGATTGTTTTCATCATTGAAGGCGATATAGCCTGAGGTGTAGTCAACTGAGTAGAGTGATGAGGCTACAGTTCTTTCATCAACCTTGATCTTTACGCTGCCTTCCAGTAAGTTACTGTATTTCAGCTGGTAGTTTCTTGAATTGTGCATGTAGTCTGCTTTAATGCTTATTCTGGAACTGGTGGCTGCGGAAGAGTCTGTGGATTCTGCGTAAATCCTGTCGGTCTGATCATCGGTGAGGAGTTCTCTGAACGGCTCTCTCTTGTTAAAAAACAGAATTCCGTTTTCGTAATCAATGCTGTATTTGCCGGCTCTATCCGCATTGTCCTTTGTGAGAAGAGAGTTTTCACGAAGAAATGATATGGTGAAGTTGTCCTGCTCGATCTGTCTGTACCCCAGGTAATAGGCAGAACGGACTTCATAGATGTCGAGATTGAGCTTCCCGTCTCCGTTGCGGTCTTCTGAAGAGGCAAGCGCGAAGTCTCTGTTGCTGTCCTCATCAATGGAATAACCGTATTTGATAAACACGAAATTCCTGCCGGGGTAGATGTCAGTCCTCGCCGAGGGGTCAGTAGTAGATCCTGAAAGCAGGTTATAAACGGCAAAGATTCGTGATTTAGCCGGTACTGAGCTTAGAAATGTTATCAGTCCAGTGCTGTGATTTATTGTATAATCGGTTCCAGATACGAGCAGTGTATACTTGCCGCCGTCAAGTTCAAGTGTAATCGCGCCCGAATCGTTAAGGCTGTTCTGATCGTCCATGTAGAGGGCGAAACCTGACGGATCTATTCCCACGTTGTTGGGCGAGAAAGATGTTGCCGCGGAGGTAAAGGTGTTCAGCGATTCGTACAGGGCTGATGAAGCCGCCGGCACGGATGTCAGGCCGTCATAGCGTTTAAACGGTTCAAGCTGGTAGTATCTGAGCTTCTCGTACTGATACTCCTTCAGCGATACACTGTGCTGCGTTGAGCTGCCTGTGAAGGTTTCGGTTACCGTCTCGCCTTCCTTGATGCTGCCGAAGGCCCTTAATCTAAAATCTCCTTTTCTGACAGTGAAATCCACACCGAGACCTTTAGCGCTGTTGTCATCGTAAACGGCATATTTCGAGCTTCCGAACTTCAGATCAATCTCACCGGCATTTATCTCACGGAGGAGCTCATCTTCACGTGCTGCTTTGTAATTGATAAGGTATCGGTTGTCTTCTCTGCCGCTGTCATGGTCAACGTAGACTTTGAGTCGTTCGCCTATGCGGCCTTCCATGTGGACTTTTAGTTCCTGCGAGAGTGAAAAGCCCTGTGAAACAAGGGAGGATGAAGCCCTGTCTGTGTCAGAGTTCCTGTATTTGCTGTCAGTGAAAAAAGAACCGCCATAGCTCATTTTGAGGTTCATTGAGCCGTAAGAGCTGAACCCGGATGAATCGCCGTAGCTGAATATGCTGCCGTTGGAGGTTCTGGCGTAATTAGCTGACTGAGGTGAGACAATGTATTTCTCCCAGTCTCCGGGCCTGTAGGAGGGCTCGTTTGCGCTGCTGACAGGAGCTGTGTTCCCCGCGAAAGAGGTGTTCAGGGCCTCAAGTATGCCCCTGTAGCTTACATTGCCTGATATAGAAAGCGCGGGAACGGCAATTACAGCCGATAAGGCAATATATTTAATTAATTTTAGAATTCTGTTCAGCATTTTTCCCGGCGTCTGTAATCAGTAAAAGAGAGTCCGGCCCATGGGCATTAAAGGTTTGTCCCGTCAGCCGGGCTATAGAATACAGATATATCACATGCGCGCAACTAAAATTGATATCGCGCCTTTGTGGATTTGAGGGATGTTATGCCGGAGCTGTTACCAGACCCGGCTCATGTATGGGTATGGATTGATTGGAATTCCGCCAAGCCTGATTTCGTAGTGGCAGTGATTTCCCGTGGCGTTGCCTGTCTGCCCGACCCAGCCGATGAGCTGGCCCTTCTTGACGTACTGTCCCGGATTGACGGCGACAGCCTTACAGTGGCCGTAGATCGTCTCGAAGCCGTATTTGTGATTCACACGGACCATGTTGCCGTAGCCTCCGTTCCAACCCGAGGCCATGACAGTTCCAGGGGCTGTAGCCCTGATTTCGGTCCCGCTCGGAGCGGCTATGTCAATTCCGGTGTGGAAGTCGCGGCCATGTCCAAACGGCGAGCGTCTCCAGCCGAAAAGCGATGTGATGTGACCGGGATTGCTGACAATTGAGGGGGTGTCTTTAATAACCTTGCTGCGCACATCTATGAAGTTCTTAACTGTCTTTATTGTGTTTGTTGTGGCTATCAGCTCATTCTCGAGTTCTCTTATTGTGAATATCTCGGATGGAAGCTGGTTTTTGATTTTCTTAAGCTCTTCGAGCGATTTGACATCGTAGTCGCTCATGTCCCAGAGATTTGCCGCATTGTCGGTTCCGGCGGCGAGGGCGTAGAGCTCTTCAATGTCTGGTTTCATATCGGTGATAATCTGCTCAGTGCTGTTTGTAAGCTTTTCGAAGCGCAGCAGATGCGATCGAATGTCCTGATACGTCATCATCAGTCTCTGCTCTTCCCGTTTGACCGCGTTGTTTTTGATGTAGGCATACGACGATGTGACGAGCACTACCAGGAAAAGCAAAATAAAGAAGGATATTGTGAATCGTGATATCTGAAAGTTAAAGATCTTCTTTTCATTGTGAGGGATGAACATTATGGTCATCTTCTCGTGGCCCTTTGCCATGAAGGAGTCGAGCAGTCTGCCGGCCTTCTTCTTCAAAATGTGTATGTGTTCGCCTGTTCTCATTGTACCCTGTCACTTAGCCGTGCTTTCCAGCAGCAGCTTTCAAGCAGAATTATTCCGATGCTGAAGGAGATTATCCCCGAATGGTTAAAGAGGGATATGGAATTGTCAGCATCATTACAATATCGGGAAAACAGAGGATTTTAGCAAGAAATATTTCGCCCTTAAAAAGGCTGATTAGCCTGAATTCAACAGTGAAGTGCAACAGGTAGAAAAAAATAAAGACATCATAAGGCATTTAATCTAAGAGGTTTGCGACCAACAAAATCTCCTGGAGAAGCCCTATGATGTCCTATGAACAATTAAATGAAGCTGAAAGAAAAGTCATCAAAAAAAGTTAGTAGAAGGGAAAAGCCTTCGTGAAATTGGCAGATTCTTAAGTAGAGCTCCCAGTACCATCAAAAGAGAACTAGACCGAAATCGGAGCAGCTTCTGGTACAATCCACATGAGGCGCAGAAAACAGCTGAAAGCAGGAAAAAGAATGCCAAAAAACGACTTATTGATACAAATCCTGAATTAAAAGAATATATTCTCAACGAATTAAAGGATAAGAAATCTCCTGATATCATTGCAGGCAGGCTTAAGCTTATGAAATCAACAATGCGTATTAGCCATGAAGCAATCTATCAATGGATATATGAGCAGATTACCAAGGGCAGTGATGTGTATAAGTATTTAGTCCGAGGTGCTAAAAAGAGGAGAAAACGTGCCAATAGGCGTCATTCCCGGTGTAAAATACCGAACAGAGTCAGCATTCATGACCGCCCTGAAGAAATTGAGCAAAGACAAACTATGGGGCACTGGGAAGGAGATACCGTTGTAGGCAAGGGACGGTCCGGATACATAGTGACTTTGGTTGAAAGAAAAAGCTATTATCTTGCAGCATCATTAATGGAAAATAAAAAACCGGAAACATGTAATCGGGCTATATTGGAAGCTTTCGGTGATATTGAGAACGAACTTATTAAAACAATAACGTTCGATAACGGGACAGAATTTTATCAGCATAGCATCCTTGTAGAAGCTTTAGAATGTTCAACTTATTTCGCAGACCCATACAGTTCATGGCAAAGAGGAAGAAATGAACATACCAATGGCATACTCAGAAGATTTTTCCCAAAGGACTGTGATTTTAGTAACATATCACAAAATGAAGTAGACGAAGCTGTCAGAAAAATTAATAATCGACCCCGGAAATCTTTAGATTATCGGACTCCTTATGAAGTTTTTTTAACCTTGCCGTTGCACTTCAAACTTGAAGTTGGGTTAGCGTCTATTCTCACTTGCAATTCTGTCCGAAAGTTCTGTGGCCCATTTTTCAACCTGGCTGTAGTTTATATAGTCTCCCTCAGGTACTTTAACCAGTTTTTTTACAATGAAACGTGCGAATATCCCCAATTTAGAGTAGTCCATTTTACCCGCAAAGCATTCATCGTCGAGGGTGTTTATGTAGAGACGCAGTGGGTTGAGACAGCTTCCCACCTGTCGGCGGTTTTCTTCTGTGTCTTCCCGCAGGGTTATGCAGACTGCGAACGCGGCAGTTGGGATCCTCGTGAGGGCGTTTCTGAATTTTGACGAAAAGCGCATGATATCGCGGGAAAGCCTTCCAGCCCTGATGGGGCTGCCTATGACAGCGGCACTGTATCCGTCCAGGCTTTTTATCTCATCAGCCAGACGAAGGTCGCATTCAAAGTTTTTTCTTTCGAATATTTCTTTGATCTTTAATGCGATATTCTCTGTGGAGCCTGTTCGCGTTGAGTAGACGATTATTATCTTTTCTTTCAAATGTCGGTCTCCTGAATGATTTGAGGCTTAATAAACTATTTGAGAACTCAATGCTGAAAATGTCAATCTTCTTAAATGCGCGATGGGGAATCTGAAAAAATATTGATCGTTGGGAATCTTTATGGGCAAGAAGTAAGTGTGGGATGCGGAATGCCGGTTGATTTGATGTTGAATAATGCTCGATAAAACCGACAATTTTTTATTGACTTTATCAATCTGAGGATTATTATTCTTTATTCGGTTGCTTCTAAGACCGTTCATGCTTATAATACTTTGCTTAACACAGCAGAACATGATTACAGGAGTTGCGATATGCAAAAAGGATTTTCTTTTATAGCAGCGGCGCTGGCCATTGTTTTATATTTTCCGGTAAGCACAACCGCTCAGTCGCTTGATTACGACCCCGCCTATGGCCCGCCAAAGAGGAAATCAAATCCTCAATTAACGGTAAAACGCCTGAGTTACGAGAATTTCCGCAATCTAAAGCTTATGCAAGCCGCGGTTCTTAATTACGGCGGAGGCGAGGCTGAGATCGACAGGCTTGTTGATCAGTATTCAGAGGCAAGCGCTCTTTACTTCCAGAACAGGGTCCCGGAGGCGGCAGATAAGTTTGTTGAGAACGAAAAAGCGATGCTAAAGGTTTCTCAGGAGCTTGCGAAGAAATACAAAGAAGACTCTGAAAAGCTTTTAAACGACGCGATGAAGATGAGTATCAGGGATACCCTCGAGAAAGGGCTTGAAGGGAAAAAACCAGATCAGTATGCTGAAAAGTATCTTGATAGTGCCAAGTTTTCTGTACAGAAGGCCAATGACTACTTTGATAGATATATTAATGCCACTTCAGCTTCTGCAAGGCCATTGCTGACAGCGATTTACTACTATCGCAGAGCGAAAGAAAACGCATTCGTTGTTTTTGATAATATCGATATGGATCCAAAAGAAAAGAAACAGCTTATGGATCAGTATAAGAGGGATATAGAGGACAACAAGAACAGGGTATATGTATCCAGGGAAAAGCAGAACTGATTACTAATCCAGCCTTTTTTCTGATTTAAGAACCCTGAGCGCGGCCAGTCTGAGCTCAGGGTTTTTCCCGGTAAGAATGTTTATGATATATTCTCTTGTGTCGTTGTCGAAGCTGTAACCTGCAAGGGCGTGCAGAGCTGCTGCAATATGACGGCTGCTCTGACCTTTCATTTTCAGATTGTTCTTCAGGGACCTGTAAATCTCTTCCGATTGAAATCCAATATCCGTCATGGCCGCAATTCTTACCTGCGCGGCCCCGTCGGTAATCCCCCTGAGTATTGTCTTAAGATTTTTTCTCTTAAGCTCAATGTCAGGATGGCGGTTTATTCCCCGGAAGGCGGCCTCTCTGATCAGGGTGTCTTCGCTGTCGGCTGACTGCAGAAAGGCATCAAACACCTCCTCGCCATTTCTTCCTGAAAGTGAGCAAAGGGAATACCACCGGACATTATCACTCTCATCATTCAGGGCCATGTAGACCAGACGCTGAAGAGCCGCTTTGCCTGGAAGAGTTGAAAGCCCTGACGCAGCCTCAACACGGATAAGGGAGTGGGTGTCATAGCTGACGGCAAGGATCATCTTTTCTGATTCATCGAAACGGCTAAAACCCTCGGTGGAAATGAGCTTCCGCACAGACTTAAGCCTTTCGTTCCAGTCAGAGGAGGAAAGCCCTGACTTGATCTCTGAGAGCAGTGCAGGTTCACGAAGAAGTTCAGGTTTGGAGCTCATCAGACACGCGAATTGCGCTGAAAGCACCATCCCCAACAGGATAATCTGTGTTTTAGTCCGTATTTTTGCCGGTCTTGCGGCCATATATCAACCTGTACTGTTTTAAATACTTTCCGGTTCTGACAATATAGTAATTGGTTTCATCGAACGGAACGAACTCGGTAAAATAATCCATATCCTGAGTGTTCAGGCGTTTCTTCCACTTGTTTACATTGCCGGGTCCGGCATTATAGCCTGCGACCATGAAGGGTAAATTGCCGGTGAAATAGCGGTCAAGCCATGAAAGGTATTTAGCTCCGAAGCTAATCGAGTCAGCTGGATCCTTCAGGCTGTAAGCGTCATCTTTCAGGCCCATCTGCCGGGCAAGTCCGCGCGCGGTTGAGGGCATGAGCTGCATGAGGCCTGCCGCTCCGGCGGAAGATACCGCTTCATGATTGAAAAAGGATTCTGCCTTAATGACGGATAACACAAGGAAGGGATTTACTTTGTATTCCTTAGACGCACTGTCTACAATACTCCTGTAGGCGTAGGGCAGAAGCGCTCTGACCGAATTCTCTCCCATCAAGGCGATGTTCTCTTCAACTCCGGATGCATTCAGCAGATTTAGAATCCCGTAGGCGGCTAATGTGTGGTTTCCGTATTTCAACGCAAGCGATGTCATGGAGGCTTCAAGTTCAACCTTGCTTTCCTTCGTTGAGGCAGGTATAAAGTAAGAGGATCTCCTGACATAGTCTGCTGAACCGGCGGCGAAGTACTTTTCGAGCTCCCTGAACCGTCCGAAGGGGGCTTTCTCTATCAGGGATTCTATTTCTTTGTAAGGGGTGATGACATCGGCCGGAATAGAGGCAAGCGCTGTGCCAAAGTTCTTTGTATCCTCTCCCAGAAAGCTCAAGAGAGTGAAGTAATAGAGAATATCACTGTTATTGTTATCTGCTACTGATTTGCTCAAAAGCCCGTGAAGCTTGTCCCGCGACAGCGATTCCGGCAATGAATCGAGAGCAGACCAGGTGTAAGTGGATGAAGGATGCCCGGTTATGAGGCCTCTCAAATATTGCTCAGACTCTGCCGGCGATGCTGAAGAGAGCTTGAAAAGCCAGAATCTGATTCTGTCAGAGTATGGACCGTGATCGGTCTGAGACAGCGCTTTTTTCAGCAGAGTAACCGCTTTTTCGGGGTCGTTCTCAATAGCTCTTCTTGCTATAAGCCAGAGAAGTGTCTGCTTTTTGGACGGATCATCGCCATTTTCAAGGTAGTCATTTATCCAGTGCATGTATTCGCTTCTGTTATTGCTTTCCATGAACTCGGCAAGTCTGTAAACAGCGGGCATCCTCTCGTTGTGCTCCGACTTTGCTGCGATGTCTCTGTATATGCCCAGGGCTGCTCCCTTTGCTCTTCGTTTCCAGAGTTCACGGGCCAGCGCGTAGCGTAGCTTGATCTCATTTTCCCCGTAATTTTTTATGAGGGATTCGGCTTCGCGGATCTTTTTCCGGGCGGCGGCTTCTCTGACCATCAGTTCAGCGCATTCGTAGCTTTTCTTAAACTGCTCTGGTTTAATTGATGCTGTTAATTCAGACGCCTCGCTGTCCTTCCTGGAATCCAGAAGCGTGGCGGCCGTTGTCACAAGCTCATCTATTTTAAGGGAGAGCTTTTGTCCCTTCACCATTCGATATATCTGAACCGCGGCCAGATCAGACCGCCAGCCGTCCCGGTCAAGGCTGATTACAGCCAGGTAATCCGACGCTGCGTCTTTGTGCCTGTCCGCTTTTTCATAAACTGAAGCGCGTTTGAAATAAAGCGCTGAAAGCGGGAGCGAGTCTTTGTAGCGACTGATCCTGCTGTTTAGTTTATTAACAGCGTCGCTGTATCTTTTTAACGATGAAAGCGCGTCTGCCTCTGTTGAAGCGGCTTCAACATCAATTCTTACGCTGTCTCCCGATTGAAGCTCGGCAATTTTCAGCGCGTAGCTGTTTTCTCCGTAGTGTCTCTGAAAAATTGAAGCTATTTCGTTTACGGCGTCGTCGTAGTAATCGCTTTTTATGTGGAAGCCGTCAAGATGGCTGTACACGGGGAAGGGAAAAAGCCTCAGGTCGTCAGCCCTTTTGTATTTGAATGCGGACTCAGCAAAGTGTCTGATCGCGGCTTTGTACTGCTTTTCCTCATTGTACGCAAGCGCAAGCATGAAGTGTGCTGCGGGGGTCTTATCCTTTACGTCCTTTAATGTTTGTATTATCACGGGAGGTGTTGAATAGAAGCCGATTGAAGCTGTTTTAGTCGAATCTCCTTTCGCGGTTGAGCAGGACAGTGTTAACAGTGTAAATGCTGTAAGCATAATGAATCTGAACATAATATGCCGGTCTCCATCAATGTTTTTTAAGATATTCCGCGTATTCCGGAATGCTGTCAAGCTGAGGGTTGTCCCAGACTTTATCAAAAAGGGTGCCCCCGTCCGGTGTGCGGTAGTAGTTGTCGTAGTGATAGGTAGTGTAGTTTGATTCAGCTGCTCCCGGAAGCTCTGATATCATGTCTTTAAGAGCGCTGAACCCGAGGTGGCCGAGTTCCATGTTAGCGTCGACAAGCTCTTTTCGGGCTGCTGAAAGCTCTTTTCGGAGCTCCTTTGTCTTTTCCTCTCCTGAGGTGTGCATTCGCGTATATATCTGGTCAATTTTTATGCGTATCTCGTCGGGGTTTTTCCCGGCACCGTTTTGTTCAAGCGCGGCAAGAAAGGCGTAACGTCTGGAGAGCTTGGCCTTTTTTATGGCGTGGGTGTATTTATAAAGGCGCATTGAGTAGAGTCTCTCCGTGAAGCTGTCGCCCATTGCCATGAACTGTTCTGCCTCGACGGCGTTTCTGTAGCCAAGACGGAGATAGTGCTTTGAACGGTGGTTGCCTGCGGTTATCACCGGCGGTGCGAAGCCGGCGAGAAGGGTTCTCGCTGAGGATATATCCTTATTGAGCGTAATTCGGTAGAGATCTATAAGGAGGCTTTGAGATCTCCTTATCTCTGTCCAGGATTCGTGAAATGCAAACTTCATGTACAGTATTCTGGCTATCATGTCGCGCTGTACTGCTTCTCTGAAAATCTTTTTCTGCTCATCGTTTCCGGTGTTGGTCACTGAGCTGTTTATGAAGTGGAAGAAAGTCTGGTTGTCTTTGAGTCCCTTCTGGGCATTGCGCTGTTCACCGGCCTTAAGGCTGGACTTTGTTCTCTGTGCCCACAGATCAACGGGATTCGCGCAGATAAACACGGCAGCCATGAGCGCCGTGATTGCGAAGGTGGTTCTCTGAATTTTTATAGGTAAAAGAGTCATGGGCCCTATAGCCTGAATGACATCCCTTCCGCGGCAAGGTAAATTCTTAGAGAGTTTTCGCCGCTGTCCGCGGAGTGGCGGAGTGCCATGCGGTAGTTTTCAAAAAGCTTCCTGTCGTCGTAATCCGGTTCGTGGTGAGTCAGTACAAGGTTTCTCACATTCCATCGAAGCGCGCAGTTGACGGCCATCGTGTAGCTCGTATGTCCCCAGTCTATTTTCATAAAAGATTCTTCAAGGGTGTACTGTGAGTCAAGTACAAGGACATCCGCGTTTTTGAAAAATTCAATGTCTGAACCCTGCTTTTCGAGCGTCTCTCCCGTGAACTCCGCATCGGTAGCAAAAACGAAGGTCTTTCCTCCCTGTCTGAAACGGTATCCGAAGCTGCCGTTGGGGTGAGTCAGCGGATACATGTCAACCAGGAGGCCTTCTTCGAGCTCATAGGGTTCTCCTGAAAATGGATCAACATAGTTAAAGCTTTTAGTTGAAAGGGTGTTCTCAAAAGAGGCCGGAAAATGAGGAGCCTCCATCTGCCTTGAGAGCATGGCTTCCTGATTTTTGTATGGAGAATAGAAGTTCAGTTTATTCCCGGGAACGTAGAGCGGCTTGAAGAAGGGAAGGCCCTGTATGTGGTCCCAGTGATTGTGTGTCAGGAGAATATTTGCTTCTCCGGCTCCCTTGCCGAATTCTCCCCTCATTAGAACATTGCCCAGGTTCCTAATCCCTGTGCCGCAGTCGAGTATATATATTTTCCCGCTGTCTGAAGTAACCTGAACGCAGGTTGTGTCTCCGCCTGAAATACGCGCCAATTCACGAGGCAGTGAATTCATAAAATCAGATACAGCTTCTTTTCCTTCGAGGCCGTAATCCGAGGCAAGCGACAGCACACGGAAAAGCTTTTGACGGTATTCTCTATTTGTCAATGGAGCGGGAAGGGATCCTCTGACACCCCACAATTTGATCTGCATTTAACGAGTCTCCTGTTTATAAGAGTGCGCTGAAATTGCTTAATCAGCACGCATCACTGTACCGACATCCAGCTAAGTTAAAATCTGGTCATGATAAAAGCAAGATATTTTTAGCCCGCCGGGGCTTGGATTGCGCAGCAGTATGATCCATTCAAACGGCCAGCATCAAAACTTTCTAACCAGATTCCCTGTAAATGAACCCGTGTCTGCGCATCCGGTAAGTATCATTGACTTTCGGAGGTCCGCCGCGAAGGTATCAAGATAGAATGAAACCCCCTGCGATCCCATGCCAACTGCCGCTATAGCTATGGGGCGTCCGACAAGTACAGCGTCAGCGCCGAGCGACATCGCCTTGATTACATCAACACCGAGCCGGAACCCGCCGTCAACGAGCACTGTGAGCCTGCCTTCGAGGGATTCCGTTATCTCCTGCAGGACATCCATGCCGCCCGGCATGTCATCCATGACCCTTCCGCCATGATTCGAGACGATAATGCCGGCTGCGCCGGCTTCAGCGCATCTTAACGCGTCTTCCGGATTCATAATGCCCTTGAGGATAAAAGGAAGATCGGTTGATGATATCAGCTCCTTGAGGCTTTTCAGCCCTTTAGGCCCGACTGCCTGGTTCTTCATGGCCATGGTCTTGAACACGACTGCGTCAATATCGACCCCTACGCCAAGCACCCCGGCTTCTTCCGCGGCCCTTATCCGGGTTATGATGTCGCTGTTGTCGCTGCGAGGCTTAAAGATAGCGACAGCCTTTGCGCCGGTTTCCTGCACGGCCTGAAGACCAATACGGTACTTTTCAGGAGAAGCGCCGTCGCCGACAAAGGCAATTGTTCCGGCATCAGAGCAGCCTTTTAGAACGGCGATGTTGTAGTCAAGCTCATCAATGGCACCGCCCATATTCGTTACCGCCCCGGTAATCGGCGCAGCCATTACCGGGAGCGATATCCTTGTGCCTAAAAATGAGGCGGATATGTCCGGGCTTGAGATGTCGTGAACCAGTCTTGTTGTCACCGAAAATGCCCTGAGTGATTCAATGTTTCTGCGAAAAGACGCACCGGTTCCGGTACCGCCCATTCCCGGGACGCCTGTCGGGCAGTCCTTGCCGTCGCAGTTTTTACATACATAGCATATCTTCTTGAACTTTTCCCGCGCGGAAAGATTGATAGCGTCCATCGTCAGAGCAGGTTCTTCAAGGATCTCTATTTTTAAAAGCGACATACAGTCATTGAACGCTGCCTCGGCTTCCTCGAGGGTGTCGGCCGCGGCGATTATATGTCCGGTCTTCTCAACGTTGGAGCGGGGAGGAGAAATCTTGTCTCCAACCTTGACATCAATAAATATTTCTTTAATACCGGGTACTTTTAAAGCTTCTTCAAGTCCCGATATCCTTTTAACGTATCCAGGGGCGGATATGATAGAGCGTTCAATCGAGACCTTGCTTAAAACGGGTTCGAGGTTGCCCGGTTCCTGTCCGAGAGCAACCTCGATGGCTGCTTTCATCAGGTCAACACCCGTCGAGAGCGGATAGGTATAGGCAGACATGAAGCCGCCTGAAAGCCTGCCGGCAAGCTCCCCGATCATCGGGCCCTGAGAGGTAATCTTGATATCGCCCTTTGCAGCGCCGAGTGTCAGCCCGAGCGCCCTGATGCCCTGTTTCATAACGTCACAGGCAGATTCTATAACGCTATCGGGCATTGCCGAGGGCATATTGTGCCCTATCTCAACAAAGAAGGGCGGATATTTGATTATCCGGTCCGCAATACCCGTGAAGGTTACATCGCCGTTGTAGATAATCGCGTCGATAGAAAGCTCGGGGCCTTCCATCATCTCTTCAAGAATCAGTTCGCCGCTTGGTGAGGCGCTTTTCGCGAATTCAAAGGCTTCCTTGAGTTCGTTCATGTTGTTAACGCGGGATACGCCTCTTGCTCCCATATTGTCTGACGGCTTTATCACAACCGGAAATTTGATTACTTTGCATGCTTTTTTGGCGTCAGATAGGGACCATACAGGTAAAAAATCAGGCGAGGGCACTCCGTGTTCCTTAAAGCGCATTCTCATCTTTATCTTGTTTGTGGCCGCTTCGGCATCGTCAAACTTTATGCCCGGCAGCTTAAGCGCGTTCGCGACAGCGGCAACAGCCATGGAGGCGTCCGTTCCAACGGTGAGCACGGCGCTGATGGGAGTTATCTCGTTCTGGGCCCTGGCGGCGCGTACTGAGCCCTCGATGTCCTTTGTGCTCATTACCAGTGGGATATCGGCGTCCTTCATACCGATTGCGTTTGGGTTATAGTCGGTTACTATGACCTGAAGTCCCATTCTCTTTGCGGTATTGATTACCGGGAGCTGAAGCAGTCCCCCGCCGATAATCATAATTGTCTTTTTCACTGGACCTCCCCGGGTTCGATGAGCGGATAAGTTATGTCTCATATTGCGGTGAAACTGAAAAACAGGTCAACGCTTTTTCGCTTGTACAGAATATCGGTTTTATGGCCGTTGTAATAAAGAAAAAAAGCGCCGTGTTTTTAGCTTGATGATATGAGTGTCAAGTGTTAAGATCGGGAAGCAAAAAATGAACTGGTAAGCAATGTGGAAAAAACAAGAGAAGTAGATATAGGCCTGCTGCGGGGCATAAACAAGTCGATATCCTCAAGAATGAGACTCTCCGAGCTTATGGAGAAGATCCTTCAGGTCGCCCGTGAGATAGCCCGGGCTGAGTCGTCGTCGGTGCTGCTGCATGACAGGGAGACAGGCGACCTGATATTTGATGTTGTCATCGGGGACAGCGGCGAGATAATTACCGGAGAGAGGGTGCCGAGGGGTGTCGGTATCGCCGGGAGGGCCGCGGAAACCAGGCAGTCGTACATCGTAAATGATCCCAGGAATGACGGAAGGTTTTACGGTGATATTGACCTTAAGTCCGGCTTCGTAACGAGAAATCTGATAGCCGTGCCCATGCTCATGATGGACGAGCTTGTAGGGGTGCTGGAGGTCGTAAACTCGCTCAATAAGGAAGAGGGCTTTACGGCAGACGACCTCGAAATGGCCCGTTACGTCGCAGAACAGGCCGCTCTTGCTCTCACAAACAGAATGCTTCATGATGATCTCCGCAGACGGGTTGATGAGCTCTCCGCACTGTACGAGATATCAAGCTCAATATCAAGGGCGGGAGCTCACGAGGATATTTTACAGATGTTGATAGAATCGCTTGCTTCATCAATGAGGGTTGAGCGGGCTTCAGTCATGATATACGACACGGCGAAGCGTAGGCTTGAAATCAAGGGGGCCTACGGGCTCCCCGGTACGGATTTTACTGCCGGTGACGATTCAGTTTCAAAGCGTGTCTTTGAGACCGGCAACCCGATTATAGCCGCTGATATTAAGAAAAATGACGCTCATTATCCCGTGAATAATGGCAGGCGTTACCGCACTTTCTCGTTCATATCAATGCCTTTGTTCTACAAGAGCACGGTGATAGGCGTGCTGAATCTTACCGACAAGGTATCGGGGAGTCAGTTTGATTCATTCGACCTCAGGGTGCTTACGGCAGCAGCTGTGCAGATTGCGGAAGCCTATCTCGGGAGCCTCAACAGGGTAAGGCTCGAGAAGCAGAAGCAGATTGAACGCGACATGGAGATTGCTGCCCAGGTACAGAGGAAGTTTCTCAAGGGGATGCCTGAGACCTTCGGAGGCTGCAGCATCGCCGCCTACAACAAGCCGGCAAAGGAGATCGGCGGGGACTTCTACGATTTTTTCAGGTTCGATGATGATAGATACGGCATTCTGATCGCGGACATTTCCGGAAAAGGTATACCGGCCGCGCTTTTTATGGGCGCCGTCAGAAACATAATAAGGGCCCACAAAGAGGTTGATTTCAGCCCCTCAGCCGTTCTTTCGAAAAGCAATGACTCGGTTTATCAGGAATCCGAATACGGGATGTTTGTCACAGTTTTTTACGCGGTAGTCGACACCGCCGCGCGTACAATTACTTATGGAAGCGCAGGGCACAACGACCAGCTTCTCGTTAGAATGGACGGGAGCGGGGTTGTCTCCCTCGGCTCAAGAGGTAAGCCCCTCGGTATAATCCCGGGCGTTGACTACGAACAGTGCACGGTCAGCTACTGCACCGGCGATATGCTTGTAATGTACACTGACGGCGTGGTGGAGTGCCTTGGCGAGAAGGACCTTGATATATTCGCCGGTGAAAAAAGGCTTGCTGAAACGGCTGCGTCATTTCTGAATGATAGCCTTGATGGTTTCATCAGGCAACTAAATGATTTGGCCCGCAGAAGCACTATCGCTGAAGATCACAGAGACGACTTTACCGTTTGCGCGGTGAGACTCTGATTCAGGGCCTTCCCGGAGCTTCCTGTGAAAAAGACAAAGTATATATTTCTCGCCGCGGGTGTTGTTATTCTGGCAGTCCTCTTTAAGACATTCGGAGCCGCATCTACAGTAGACCACATGAAGAGCCTCGGATGGTATTTCGCTCCGGTTGTCCTTATTCACATAATAAGCAATGGCGGGATGGCCCTTGCGTGGGGCCTGTTTCTTCCCTGTCCAAAGGGCCTCGGGAATTCACTCAGGCTTTTCGCCGCGCGAGTGGCCGGAGACGCAACCGCTTCAATCAACGCCCTCGGCGCTGTCGCGGGTGAGCCGATTAAAGCGCTCTATGTCAGGGACATCGTTCCTCTCAAGACGGGACTGGCCTCGGTCGTTCTGGACAGAACGATACATTCCATATCAGCTATCTTCATCTTTTTAACGGGGATAATAACCGCCCTCTTTGTGCTGGACCTTCCGGTTCTCTTCTCTGTAATCAGTCTGGCGGCGATGGCCGGGGCGATGGCGCTTATGGCGCTGATTCTCCATCAGCAGAAAAAGGGTTTTCTTGCGTTTTTCGTGTCAAAGCTGCCGCGCCGCCTCAGGGATAAGCTTCTGACGGACAGCAGGCGCGAAAAAATCAAGATGCTGGACGAAGAACTTGGCCTGCTGCTGAAGGGCAAAAACAGGAGGCGATTTATAGCATCCCTTCTGATACATTACTTTATAACCCTGACAGTTTCAACTTTTGAAATATACCTCATTGTTAAGTTCAGCGGTGCGGCAGGAAATTTCAGCATTTTACACGCAATGTTTGTCTACATATTCGGGTTTATTCTTACAAGCGCCATGTTTTTTATGCCGGCCAATCTGGGGTCAAGCGAGGGGTCGTATTCCCTGGCGCTCTCTATGTTGGGTTACGACCCGGCCCTCGGGTTATCGCTTGGCATCATCAGAAGACTCAGGACCTTTGTCTGGTCAGGGGTTGGCATTCTTCTTCTATTCTATGCCGGATTGATAAATAAAGCAAAAGAAACACAGGCTTCCTGACGATTGTAGTTGTATAATCTTGAGGAGGCCTGATATGAAAAAAAAGCTGGCATTGTTTATGCTGGTGTCCGCGGTTCTGTGGTCGCCTTTCTGTAAAACTGCGCAGGAAAAGCCCGATTCACCGGATATTGACATCCCCGATCCGGACAATCCTGTGAAGGAGACCGAAAGTGGTACGCCCGATGAAGAGGCTGCGTCTGAAAGCAAAACGACTGAGTACTATGTGACAGTGGGCAAATTCGAAGGGGTGCTGCGGATAGTTAAGAGAGACGGAGCGTACTCCGGAACGATACAATTTGCATCGCTTGGCAAAGGAAGGCCTGAGGAAATGAAAAAGCTGAGTATCAGAAACAGGCTGATATACTTTGAAAGAAGCGTCAACAACGCGAAAGAGATGAATGAGCTCGGGGCGAGCAGGCTTTACAGGCAGGTCTACAGGGGAGAGTTTACCGCTGACGGCATGACCATTAAAGGGACATTCAGCGAAGCCGGCGCTCTCTCCTCGTGGGAAGCTCGAAAGAAATAGGAGCGTATTTTGAAACGTGTAGCGGTTATAGGGGCCGGCGCATCCGGCCTTATGGCGGCATGCGCTGCCGCTGAAAAAGGCGCTGTCGTAACAATCTTCGAAAAGGAAAGCAAAATTGGACGAAAACTTGCCGCTACCGGAAACGGACGGTGCAATATCTCCAATACGTCCATATCCCCCCATAACTTTCATGGAGACCGGCTGTTCGCAGAAAGAGTGCTTCAGCTGTTCACTCCGGCTGACACCGCTGCTTTTTTTTACAACATAGGGCTTCCATTTGTAGAGGAGGGCGGCAGGCTCTTTCCCGCCTCGCTGCAGGCCTCCTCAGTTACAAAGATATTCCAATACGAAATCAAGAGGCGCGGAATTGAACTCAGGCTCAACCGTAAAGCGGTGGATATTGTTCCAGCCGGAAAGGGCTTTCAGGTAATGACGCCCGGCGAGAGCGCAGACTGCGATGCTGTTATTCTCGCGTGCGGAAGCTGCGCTTTTCCCAATCTGGGGGGCAGCAGAATGGGATATGAGCTGGCGGAGAAGCTGGGTCACAAAATTATTGAACCGGCGCCGGTTATCCAGCCTATAAACATTGCTCTGAAGAGGCTTCATCAGCTTGAGGGTATTAAGCGCGATGTGTCGCTTGCCGTTGAGGTCGGCGGGAAACAGGCAGGCCGCTTTGAAGGTGAAATCCTCTTTACCTCATATGGTATCTCAGGGCCGGTGTCGCTGGCCGCGTCAAGGACTGTAAATGAAAACCGCGGCGGCGATGTGAGGATATGCGTTGACCTTTTCCCGGACAGGACCAGCGAAGAGCTTGCCCGCATGGCTGAAGACATCTGGAAGGACGGAAGGAAAAAGGCCGTCTTCAGCCTTGCCGGAATACTGAGGGACCGTCTTCCGGAGTTTGTCTGCTTTTACGCCGGTGTAGACGGTGAGAAGCGAGTCGAGTCTCTCAGCGCGGCTGAGCACAAAGCGCTGCTTTCCGCGCTCAAAAGGATGGAGCTTGAGCCGGGCAAGCCGAGGGGTTTCCATGAGGCTGTAGCCGCAGCGGGCGGAGTCGACACCGCTGAAGTTGATCCGGAGACGATGATGTCCCGAATCGCTGACGGGCTTTATATTACCGGGGAGCTTTTAAATATAGACGGTGACAGCGGCGGCTACAATCTTCAGTTCGCCTGGAGCAGCGGGGCTATCGCGGGAAATTCCTCAGCTTTATAATCAATGCCGTCGGGTGGAACCAGGTCGCTCCGACAGAACCTTCCGTATTGTATCAAGTGCATGTCCCGGGTTGTAAGGCTTATCGAGGAATGCGCGAACTCCGACGAGTTTTTGTTTAGCCCCCGGTTCGAAGTAACCGCTTGCCAAAATGACTACGGCACTGGGATTTATTCTCATAATTTCAGAAAAGACCTCATCACCTGTCATTTCTGGGAGTCCCATATCGCTTAATACAAGGTCAATTCTATTGAGATTTTCACGATACAGCCTGACTCCATCTGTTCCGTTTTTGGCCACGATAATATGAAAACCGGCGGCATCGAAATAATCTGTCATTATGTCAATGAGGTCGTCCTCGTCTTCGATATAGAGAATGGTTTTTCCAGAAAAGTCTTGAACGGCCAATGGCTCTATGGTTGGAAGGACATTGCGTTCTTCTGTTGAATCTTCGGTGACTGGGAAGTATATCCTGAAAGTTGTTCCTTTTCCTGGAGCTGTTGTAATATCAATAAGGCCCCGATGTGATTTTATAACTCCATAAACAACTGCCAGGCCGAGCCCGGTTCCTTTACCTTTTTCTTTTGTTGTGAAAAAGGGGTCGAATATACGGTTTTTTGTGTCTTCATCCATGCCTGTTCCGGTATCTGTGACTGTTATACGTGCGTATTGAATTGGTTCCGCTGTCGGGAACATTTGAATGAGTTCCTTGCCATTGACCATGTCTAATTTAAAAGAGAGGCTTCCTCCATCGGGCATAGCGTCACGGGCGTTTACACTCAGATTAAGCATTATTTGATGGAGCTGAGATCGCTCTCCATTGATGGGTTTAAGGTCAGGGGATGAATGAAAAAATATCTTTATAACTTTAGGAAAGGTCTGTCTTAACATGGAAATCAGATCCTGCAGAATGATGTTGAGGTAAACCGGGCTGAATACTGAATCTGTCTGCCGCGCAAAGGTCAGAATCTGCTTAACAAGCTCTGAGCCCCTGGTGACGGTACGTTCAATGTTGGCAGTATATTCATCAATCATTCCTGTGTTGCAGGGATTCTTTTCTATCAATGTTGTATAACCATAGATTATTTCAAGAATGTTGTTGAAGTCATGTGCTATGCCAGAGGCAAGAGTTCCAATGCTCTGATTTTTTTGTGCCTGGATTATCTGTTCCTGAAGTTTGCGGTTTTCAGTAATGTCGAGAGACTGAATAAAAACTCCTTCAGGGACCGGGAAAACATGAATCTGGAAAAGGCCAGTGTCTCCATCAGGATATGTGAAGACGTTCTTCATTTCGAGATGTATTCGTTTGTCCATACTTTCCTTAATTAGAGAGTAAACGGCTGTATGTTCAATCCCCGGCCATGATTCGACATAGTTGCGGCCGATTAGTTCTTCTTTCGGCCTTCGGTTGTGAATCTCTGCGGCGGGGTTTATGTAGATATAATTCCAGTCGAAGCCTATTATTTGACAGCCTTCAATCATTCGCTCAATAGTTGATCTGAAACGGTTTTCACTTTCACGAAGTTGAGTCTCGTTTCTCTTGCGTTCAGTAATATCTCGGACTATTGCCCACATCATTTCAGGCTGGCCGGTTTGATCTCGGATCAGGGATGTCCTCAATTCAACAGGGAATTTTGTTCCATCCTTTTTGAGATATTCCTTTTCATAGACATCAGAATAGCCTCTTGTAATTATCTGGTTTGCGACTATATCGTCTTCAAAATCAGACCAGACTGCCGGGGTTATGTCCTTGTAAGTCATTTGAAGGAGTTCATCTTTTTCGTATCCAAGCATACTTCGGAATACTTCATTGAATTCCAGAATTCTTCCTTCCATGTCTGTTCCGACTATCCCGTCAATCATGCTGTTGTACAAAGAGAAGTATCTGGCTTCTGTGCTGATGAGAGTTTCCTGAATGGTCTTTTTTTCATTTGTTATGTCAAAAATTGATACGAAATAGTCTTTTTCAGGAGAGTAGGTAGACACGGAGAACCACATTTTCATGCTTTCGACGTATCTTTCAAATTTTGCCGGGACGCCGCTTGAGGCGACACGGCCGTAGAGATTAAGGAGTTCGGTGTCTGTCTTGGCCAGATCGGGAAGAAGCTCGGAAGCTTTCTTCCCGATAACATCTTTAAGGCCTGTGAGTCTATAATAGCTGTTATTTACATCGAGATGGATATAGTCAACCGGTTTGCCGTTGTCAAAAATCATTTTACAAAGTGCGACACCATTAAGCATATTATCAAAAAGTCCCCTGAGATGGATGTTTTCATATTTTGGAAGATGCATGTCTTCAGTAACATCCCCGTAAAAAGATGCCTTCGAAAGCTTCAGCTCGATTTCTTTTTTTATTTTTTCGTTTAGGATGGGGTCGTCATCTGGTAAATAAATGATCATCTTTATCCTCTGTTCTATTGCGTATGAGAAGAGAAAGTGAGCAAAAAATGTGCAGCCGTGCGATTTCGCTAATTATTATGTCGAAATTTAACTGCGTATTGGATTATAGAGGGTAACTTGAAATGTAACAAGAATAAAATTGAATCATTTATTGTTTCATTTTAAACAGGGCATCTTTCTTGACATTATAATGCATTTGTGTAACAATAAGCGTGGAGTTTTCCATGAATACCAAAAACGGAGGATTTTTATGAAAAGGTTACTTTTTTCTCTCTTTACTCTGGGACTTTTGCTATCACTAACGGGTTGCGCTTCAGTTGATCCTAAGGTCATGGCATGCCGTGCCGGCTGCGACGAGGCTTGCAAAGACTGCATGAACAAGGCCGGTGACAGTGAAGTGAAAAAAGCTGCCTGTCAGGCCGCCAAGGAGAAATGCTACAGCGAGTGCGCAAAATAACTGAAGAGGCCGGTTCAGACACTTCCCTGCGGCATCCGTATTAAATAAATCTTTACGGAGGCGGATATGGCAGAATGTGAATGTCTACCCAATTGTCCTTTCTTTAATGACCGGATGTCCGGTCTGCCCTCGACAGCACAAATGCTCAAGGACAAGTACTGTCTGGGCGATTGCTCGGGATGCGCTCGGCATCAGGTGTTTCTGGCAGCAGGCTCGGCGAATGTTCCTGCTGATCTGTTTCCCGGTGAAACAGCGAGGGTCGCGGGGATTCTTGCCTCTTTCGGTTAATTGCTAAGTGACCGCGCAGATCTGCCATCGGGGGGGGCTGTGCGGCAGCTTTATGTCATATGAGAGACCTGGCCTTTTGACCGTAATGCAAGGAGTTTGTGTGACGGTGCATTTCTGTGTAAAACGGTACAGGTTTTATGGATTCCGGAGCGGTCAGCCAGTCTGTCTGGATAAATCCTGGAGATGTAGTGAATGAATTTTCATGTCAGGCGGCTGAGGCTTGTGGTTTATGCTTCAGCTGTTTTTAAGTCTTTAGTCATGCTGGTTTTCTTTGCCCTTCTGGTCAAGCTCAGCTTTGAGGGTTTTATTGCCGGCGAAATGGGGATAATGGCCGGCATCCTGATTGCGGTTGCTGCCGCCGTCTATTTGCCTCTCTGTGTCTTTATGCTCATTGCAACCATCATGATATTTCTTGGAAAACGATGGGCGCTGATCCCCTCGATTATATATTCCGGAATATTTATCCTGCTGGAACTTTTGCTTCTATCCTCTGGGATAATAATATTTGCTGTTGTCTTCATTCCCTCCGTGATAATGCTTGCCGCTGAAATAATGTATTACCGCGTGTTACGAGACCGGCCCGTCTAATAACGAGAACCGTCGGGTGGAATAACGAGAACCGTCCGCTTGCTCAGAAAGAAAATTTTCTTGCGATTTAAATGCTGATTGTGATTAGCTTGCCAGTGATATTATACCAAAACAGAAAACGGGGTTTATAATGAAATACTTTAACGGGTTTTCCAGCGGGTTTAACAGCTTTTTCAAGGCGATACCCTTTATCTTTAGAAATAATATCTGGTGGGTTTTTCTGATCCCGCTTTTCCTGAGCGTGGGGTTGTATTACGCGGGCTTTTCTCTGATCGGCTATGTCGGTGAGATGATCAGCGGAAAGATTGACTCCTTCCTTTTCAGCCCGGATCAGTCATGGCTGATCGGGTTCCTGCTCGGTCTTGTTGGCGGGCTTGTGCAGTTTTTCCTGAAGATTATCTATTTTTTCATCTTTGCTTATGTAAGCGGCTATATACTTCTAATTATTCTTGCACCGGTTTTTGCGTGGGTGAGTGAGAGAACTGAGGCTATAGTAAAAGGGGTCGACTATCCATTCAGCTTTTCAAAGCTCCTTGTCGATATCTGGCGAGGTATACTGATTACAGTGCGAAATATGCTTGTCCAGTTCGGAGTAACAATACTCATTTTTATTGTCACGCTGCTCCCGTTGATAGGGCAGCTGATAAGCCCTGTGACCTTTATACTATATTTTCTGATTACATCGTACTACTACGGCTTTACGAACATGTACTATACCTGTGAGAGAAAAGGCCTTTCTGTCAGAGAGAGTGTAAGGATAGTAAGCAAAAACAGGGGTGTGGCTGTCGCTAACGGGATGATATTCTCATTTACCCTGATGATTCCTTTTATCGGAGTTATGCTTGCCGGTTTCACGTCGATCATCGCGACTGTGGGAGCTACCCTCGCGATGAATGAAATCCCTGAGTTGAGTGATTCTAAATCAAAGCTTCCTGCCGGAGAGATAACTTCAGGGCAGGTGTAGATATCTCAGTAAGCGGGGCGGGGGGAAATATCTCACCCCGCGCTCACATGGAAAGATTCCAGCATATTCATAAGCTTTTTTGCCCTTTCGAACATCTCTTCAGACAGTGACGCGGTTTCTTCGACCAGGGCCGCGTTTTGCTGGGTTGTTTTGTCTATCTCCGATACTCCCGAGTTGATCTGGGCCATCTCCTGTTTCTGTTCGGAGGATGTCCTGCTGACTTCAGAAATGATGCCTGATATCTCCTTAACGGAAGCCGCTATGGTGGTGAGAGCTTCTGATGTTTTTTGGATCATGGTGGTGCCAATGCTGATTTTTTCAATTGAGTCGCTAATAATTTTTTCGATGTCGGAGGCGGCTGTTGCGGAGCGGTGCGCGAGGTTGCGAACTTCTCCGGCGACTATAGCGAAACCTCTCCCGTGTTCACCGGCCCGGGCGGCTTCTACCGCCGCGTTAAGGGACAGAAGGTTCGTTTGAAATGTAATCTCTCTGATCAGGTTCAGAATCTCCATTATTTTACTGCTGGAAGTATTTATCTCATTGATTGCTTCTACAGCCGCTGCAGCTACAGAGTTGCCTTCCTCAGCACGTTCAACCTGTTCTGACATGAACTTATTAGCGGTTGAAGCGCTTTCGGTCATTTTTGTGAGTGAGCTTAGCGTGTCTTCAATGGTGGAGGCAATCTCTTCAAGGCTGGAGGACTGCTCGGTTGTGCGCTGCGACAGGCTCTGATTTCCCTGATTGATTGCTTCAACTGAGCGGACGAGACTTCGGGATTCGGCCAGAATATCCTTAACCATATGCTCGAATCCTTCGAGAAACCGGTTAAAGCCGGCGGACATCTCAGCGATTTCGTCGCTGCCGGCTTCATCAAGACGGACAGTGAGGTCACCGGCGCCGGCGCCCAAATTCTCAGCCATCTTGATCAACTTTCTGAATCGGACGATTATAATCCTTTTAACCGATATTAACAACACCATGAGAAGCAGGCAGCAGCAGATGAGAAAACCAGCGAAAATAAAATCACGGAGTGTAGTCCCTGAAGCAATCAGTCTGGATTCCTCGGCGTTTGAAGCAATAACCCAGTTCCAAGGTTCATAGTAGTTGAAAGCGGTTATTACGTTCCCTGCTATCCGGTCTGTTTCGTTTCTGTTAAGTTGAAGCTGCAGTGTGCCGTTTTTTTTGCCGATCATGGTCTTGATGTATTCCTCTCCATCGATATCGCGTAAATGGGATAGATTGGTACCTTCCAGATCTTTTGACTTGTGGACAATGCAGCTGCCGGCATTGTCGCTGCCGGGGCCTTCTATTATGCTGATAAATCCTGTCGATGCTACCTCAATCGTTCTGATTTTATCCTTCAGGTTTCTTACGCCTTCGGTAAAGTCAATTCCTATGAAATATATGCCGGCTATTCCTGTTTTGTTTTTAACCGGCAGGTAGTGTGTCATATAGTTTCTGCCGAAGAGAACTGCGGGGCCTGTATAGCTTAATCCCGCCAGGACGTTAGCGTAACCTGGATGCTTTCTGTCAAGCAGTGTGCCTACGGCTCTTGTCCCGTCCTGTTTCCTCAGCGATGTGCTGACTCTGAGAAAGTCGTCTCCACGCCTGACGAAAAATGTCGCGACCGCCCCTGTTGAACGGGTGTATCTGTCGATGGCCGTCTGAAGAACTTCGCGGTTTTCGGTCTCTCTTACTCCGTAATTAATGAACACATTGCCCAGAGATTCAGCGTGTTCCTTGAGCTTCATATTGTAGACATCAATCATGTCAATTATTCGTCTATTGAGGTCCGTCATTTCCTTAACACCCTGGCTGGTGAATCGGTGTTTAATAAGTTGGCCGGCGAGAAACGCGAGTAGAGTCAGCAGTACTATTGTGAAAGCTGCCTGAGAAAAAATCAGTCTGTTGGCCAGTTTCATGTTTCTGAATGAGAATTTCATTGTCGTCTCCGTGAATGGTCTATTACAGGTCCCGACTCTGTATGGTACGGATTATAATGCTTTAACACGAGTTTGAGAAGAGTTTTTTTTAAAAGGGATGAATATGTATACTTTAATGGCATTATAAAAGCGCTGAAAAAGCTTTCCGGGTTAATGTTTTTTATATATATTTAACAGAGATTGAGTTTCATAATCCATGATGAATAGCAGGTCTAACTGATGAAAAAAGTTGCTCTTGTAATGATGATAATCTCTTCAGTCTTTCTGTTCGGCTGTGAGAGAAATGAGATTTTCCCGGAACCGCCGGTTGTTGAGGACAATACAGACGGAACGACACCGGCTGACGATGATGATTCAGGCGTGCTTCCTGAGGGTTCTGTTCTCAGCGTAATCCCTTCAGAGGCAGCTGTATCCTTTGGGAGAGAGTACAAGTTCAGAGCGGTAGTCAGCCACACTGATGGGACGAAAGAGGACGTAACTGATTCTGCTGTCTGGACTGTATCAGGAAACGCTGAGACAGGAGCTGCTCCCGGGACCGTAATAGCAGGAACAACTGAAGGGAAGGTAAGCGTGAACGCTTCTTATGGCGAGGTTTCAACCGATATATTAAAAACAGGCGGAATACTTCTTGTGACAGGTGATATTTTTGTTTCCACTCTGGGTGATGATGCCGGCGGCACAGGTGAATCGGACAGTCCATTTGCTACGATTGATTTCGCTGTATCGAAGGCTGTTTCAGGCGTTAGTATAAGGATTGCTCAGGGTCGGTATACTACTATGGGAATCACGATGCCCGATAACGGCGTTTCTCTTTTTGGAGGTTATTCCTCTGACTGGTCACGAGACAGAAATCAATACAGGTCAGTCCTGACCGATACAAGCACAGAGGGGGGAGTCATGGGCCCAATGACTCCAAAGGCGGCTGTCACTATTCCTTCGACGGCCACATCATCAACTGTAATAGATGGACTTGAGATAAACGGGGCATCCGATTCCGGCGTGACAATATCCACATCTATAACAACATCGGGATCGCCAGTAATTCGGGACTGTGTCCTGGGCGGCGGGAATGCCTCGAATACCGCTTATGGCCTCTCAATCACGGGGGGCAGTCCAAGGATAGTACACTGTGAGGTGTACGGGGGGAACACTCAGTACTCCATGGGCATGAAAATATCTGGTGCTGTTTCGGTATTAGTCGAAGGGTGTACCGTAGAGACTACTGGCGGGACTGGATCGAATACTGGAATCTCCGCTCAAAACGGCTCAGGAAATGTATACCTGTACAATAATCTGATTATAGCGAATTCTTCTGATGCCCCTACAGCAATAGGGCTCGGGAGCGTTTACTCCCCGATGGTGGCTAATAACACATTCGTTCTTGGAGCAGTTAACACGGTGTACGGAGTCACAACGGCATATACAAAGGGACCTGAGCTTTATAACAACATTTTTTATTTCACCGGCGGGGCTTCAACATATGGCATATACGAGGGCTCTTACACCGGCGACGACCCGGTAGCTGTGAAGAACAATATCTTTCACAATGCCCTGGTGCTTTACCATAACAGCACCGGTGAGGATTGGAGCGATATTGAGTCAATGGAGACCGGCGCCTATCAAAATGGCGGTACAGAGATTTCAGGCAACATCGCTGCGGATCCTGTGCTGACAGGTGAAAGCTATATGCTTACGGAAAACTCGCCTGAATCTGCTTTGTCAGGCGGCATTAACGGCCTGGACGCTGGCTGGCCGGAATTCCCAAGAGATGAAGCCACAGACATTCCCATGGATCTTGGCGGAAACGCCAGGCCGGCCGCTGGCGCAGGAGGCTGGAGTATCGGAGCCTGGCAGTAGGGCAGTCCCGACTCAGCCGATTGTGTCCGCCGTATTGCCAGCGGCGGACAGTTCAATTATTTATTACAGCCTGCCAGTAGCCGAGGTCGAACCACTTGTTGAATTTGAATCCGACCTCATTGAAATGAGCTACCTTTTTGAATCCGAGCTTTTCGTGCATTTTCTGGCTTTTTTCATTAGGGAGTGAAAGGCCTGCTATAACGGCGTGGGTTCCGGTTTTTTTCAGCTCTTTGATGAGGTTGCTGAAAAGCTCTGTTCCTATTCCGTTGCCGGTAAGCTCCTTTGCTACATAGACGGTAGATTCGGCAGAGAACCTGTACGCTGAACGTCCCTTCCACCTGTCCGCATAGGCGAAAGCGGCAACGCTGCCGTCTTTTTCATAGACAAGCCAGGGAAGAGCCGGGGTAACCTTTTTAATCCGCTCTTCCATCTCAGACGGAGTCACCTCTGACTCCTCGAAGGTCACAGCCGTGTTCTTCACATAGTAGTTATAGATGTCACATATGCTTTGAATGTCCTCCTGCACGACCGGTCTTATCATATAAACCCCCTGTTGATTGTTTTATTGAGCTGCGGCGTATTGCTTAAGCGGCGGACACGGTATTGCTGAACGGGCTGTCCGTCTCCGGGTCCGCAGGTTGATGTGCATTTGTGGGGTGGATAATGGCTCTGAGGAGAAGTCTGGCATTTTCGTAAAGCCGCCGGCCGGCGGAGCAGGGGAAGGGCGCGCATAACCTGAGGATGATGCCGGCATTGGAAACAGGCCGGGCCTCCGGGCGGCCATCCTGACACGCGGAAGAACCCCGTGCCGGGCAGTGAGTTTGGGTCGGCGCTTTCCGTCATCTCAGTCATATATCCCTTTCCGAATTATGTATCGAGAGAAGGCTGTCATGAACTACTACAGTAACTGCATTATGAACACAATATAAGCTAAATATCAAGAAAAATTTTGGGAGTTGCAGCTAACATGTGAGGCATGAGTTTTTTTTGAGCAGCAGGAATAATTATTGTTTTTTTATGCTATTTTTTGTTAATAAAAATTTCGTATAAACAAAATCTTAGAGCACGGATTGAAACGCAGGAAATGACAGCATTGACTGTTTTAAGGGGGAATGAATTGCATCTGCCGACCATAGTATCAATATACTACACCGTCCTTTTGGCGGGTGTTGTCCTCTTTCTCCAGCTTTCGGTACGTGCTGTTGAACGAACAGCACTGCGTCAGCTCGCTGCATCTTATTTTTTTATAGGAATTGGTTCAGTTGTTGCGGGGATGGGGATGCACCAGAAGCTGTCTCATGCCCATTGGACTGTTGTCACGATGTTTCTCGGAGTAACGGGCTATCCTCTTCTCGTAATCGGCTTCAGGGGGTTGGCGCTTAAACGTACCCGTTACAGCATTCATCTGATTGCCGTTCTATTTCTGGCAGTTACGGCGGTTTCACTGTTTACTGAAATATGGCTTAATGACAGGGTACGCTCAGCCGTGTTCCACATTACAGCGGGGGTTTCCCTGCTTTTATCTTCTGTGGCTCTTTTTTATAACCGCCGCCTTGATCCAGTTCCATCGCGTCTGGTGCTGTCAATAGTACTTGCCTCGGGTTCAGCGGCCTTTCTTCTGGTGGCAGGGCACCTTATATTTGCCGATTCATATGTAAACGCGCTTAAGTACGGCTTTACGCTTCAGCTGTTTATCAACTTTTTAATGATAATCTACACATACGGGGTGGTCAAAGACAGGATCGAGGAGCGGCTTAGAGTGGCCTCGGAAACCGACGTGCTGACCGGGATTGGCAACAGGCGGTGGTTCTCGAAGGTGTGCCCGTCACGTATCATGAAGGGGGACGGCGTGATGATGATCGATATCGACCATTTCAAGCCGATAAATGATACCTACGGACATCAGTTTGGAGATACAGCTATCGCGAAGACGGCCGCCACCATTCAGCAGTCGCTGCGCTCACTGGATCGACTGGCAAGGTACGGAGGCGAGGAGTTTGTCCTGTTTATGTCAGGGGTCACACGGGAAACCCTGACGGACGCTGCAGGCAGAATCAGGGAGAAGGTAAGGATTATGCGATTTGAAGCCCCGTACCAGGATGTCAGAATTACAGTGAGTATCGGAATCTGCTGGAATGACTCATCCTTCTCTGACATGGAGCAGATGCAGGCCGCGGCCGATGCTGCCCTGTACGAGGCAAAGACTTCCGGGCGCGACCGAACAGCCGCCTGGCCGGTGGGAAAAGGTCAGGCAAATGATCTGATTGAATCAAAACTGACCGTATTGTAAGTGTGGAATAATATGGGGGTACTGAATGAATTATATCAACCTCGACAGCAATAGCATTGGTAGCGCGCATATCTGCTGCGCGATATCAGACAAAAAAGTGTGCTAAAAATAACCCCACAGACAAGACCGGGGAAAAGCGGTCGGAATGTGCATCCCGCTGGATTGAGATAGGACCACGATAGGACTACAATAGGACTATAATAGGAGCTATACTGGACTATAAGCGTACTTCAGGTATTTCTCTTCCCCTGTTCTTGTCCTCGTACATCCTGGCGTCAGCCAGCGCAAGGGCATCAGGAATTTCGTCTTCGCTCACAGCGATAGCGGCCCCGCAAGAGGCGCTGACAGCTGAGCTGCACAGATCGGTACAGATGCGTTCCTGAATCGCTGCCAGCGCTGATTCGGTGCAGTTGGGGATCATTACCTGAAATTCGTCGCCTCCCGTCCTTGCTACCAGCTCGTGGCTGCGAAGAGGGGCTCGTATCGCCTCCGCGGCTTTCTGAATCAGGATGTCACCCGCGGCATGACCTTTTGAGTCATTGACTGACTTAAGCCCATTCAAATCGATAACCAGGAAACCTACCGGGAAGGATCTGCTTTTGCGTGCACGGTCCAGCTCTTCGTTAAAAAAGGCGCGGTTGTAGAGTCCGGTGAGAGCATCGTGAAAGCTCAGGTACCTCAGCCGCTTTTCGAGTTCCTTGCGTTGAGTGGTTTCATAGAAAGCGATTGTCTTTCCCGTGCCATTGGGAAGGGTGTTTACCGCGAGGTCAAAATGTCTTCCACTTATCTTGATGGTGGATGCCGGCTTGTTGCTGTTATCGTGATTGGACAACAGTCCGGACAGCTCCGGCATTACAAGGTCAATTGATGAGCCAAGCAGGTACTTTGGCGCTGACGGAAGCATGGATTCCCACGCGCGGTTGAAGTCAGTAATTTTGTGCTTTTTATCAAGGACCAGCACCCCGGTTTCAAGGGTCTCGAGCACGGTGTCGCGGGCGACCGGGCTGATGGAGAAGAGCCTGAGCTGGAAGAGCGCACGTGCGAAGAGAGGCCCGGCCAGAGCGAGAGTAAAGGGCGAAGGGTCAACGGGGCCTATGCGGAAGACATAGGCGAAGAGGCCAAGAAATGGAAGCAGCGTCATTGCAGTCAGCAGAATGCTGCCTTTAAGAAGATCGCCGGTGCTTTTTTTAAGAAAACGGAACATGAGAAAGCTGGAGAAAAGGGAGTTGAAATAATGCATGCATATCTGGAACCAGTAAACCGGGCCCGGTTCGATATCGAGTAAATCATGGCCCTGCCATTCTATCAGCCTAACGCTGCTGTACACAAGGCCATGCCATTCGTCGGTCCAACGGAGCAGTGTTACTGAGACCGGGATTATCCACAGGATTTTGGCATATACGGGAAAAGGTTTTCTGTCGATATTTGAGAATCCTGTAACGAAGAAAGACAGGGAAAGCAGAATAAGAGGTATGCCGATATACTGGACCTTTGACCAGAACAGCTTCTCCTGGAGCTCAGGGGATAATATCTCAAGGCTGTAGCCTAATTGATAGACGGCAATTGAGGACAGAACCATGAACGCGTAGCGCGAATAGGGAAAGCGGCGGTTCAGCGACAGGAAGCCGAGGGCCAGATGCAGGGAGGCCGAGAGGATCAAAAATGGTACCAGAAGGGTGACTGTCATTCGGCTTTAATTCCCCAATTGTAACTATATTAGTCAATACTATGAAATCAATATATGCTCTTATTCTGAGACAACTTGCATGAAATAATTTTCTGCATGGGGGGATAGAGTCAAATAAAATTTCTTGTTGAATGTTGTTTGTAAAGCACCCGCCGCTTATGGCGCTGTTGTTTAAAGCTGTTCTGAAAAGTAGTTGATAAAATGAAATGAGGGTGTTTGTTTTAGCTTTGATGAGTTATCGGAGAAGAGTTGAACCACAAAAAACACGAAAGGACACGAAAATAAAAAAGGGAATCATTTCGTGAGTTTGGTGTTTTTCGTGGTTAGAGAAATTACAGCAATAGCTTGCTATAAATTGGTGAAGAGTCGAGTCCCGGAAACAGCTGGAGAAAATCTTTATCGTAGCATTGGTCAATCTACAAAACTTCATATTACCCTCGATACGATGTTTGAAACAATTCGTTGTAGCAAAGCCTGGATATTGAAATAACGGGATCAGTAGTAAAATAATTTGTTGTGCCGATTTTCATTCCCAACGGCAATTAGCGAAGAATAAAATATCTGAAATTATTAAATCAGTTTAATCAGCGGTACAGACGATGTTTCTGACACGATAATCTTCCTTTGTCACAGGTGTCGATGTAATCCCCTCATTTTTCACCATCCTCAACCCGCCGAATTGTGCAGTAAATATTCCAACACAACAAAACATCCATAAACATGGTATTAAAACATAGGATGAGGCGACAAGTGCGAAAGTTGAGAGTATTCTCGGCCAGAAAATCATGAAAGTCCATACGTTATTAGGAACACAGGTTATGGAAGTTGTTAACAGATCAGTGTGCGGTCTGAGCATTGAGAAGGCCGGTGTTATGGCAACGATCAGAAAGATGTCCGATGATGGATCTTTGTTCAAAGAAACATATCATTACTCATTAATCCCTGAAGCTGTAAAAGGAATAAGCAAATCGCTTAAGATGCATAAGATTGATCAGATAGCTGTTGTATCTGATGGTTTGTCGTGGAGGCCAATATGGGACAGACTCGAAAAAGAATATGATCTTCTTCTTACAAATAAAGACGATCTTTTGAAAAAGCTGGGTACGAGAGAACCCGTGAATATCTCTGATTGTCTGAGTGAGATGCATCAGTATGGACAGCTTAAAAAGCGATATGTACCTGACGCGTTTACCAGGGAATTGAGAGATTTAACCCGCTTGCGTGAAAGTATATGTGATCTGCTGGCTGTGCAGACCAACAGGTTCCAAACTTTTTTAGCTGAATGCGGTGTTAAACCTTCAGCTTACAGTAACATTGATCAGATATGGGCAGAGATGACCGGGAATACATTTTATACAAAGAGATTATTAAGCAATAATTTATTGGGCTGGAGTTTTTCAAATCATCAGAGGTTCATCCTCGAGACCATACTATCTGAGATAAAAGAATCACAAAAACGAATGCGCCATGTTATGGATCAGATAGAAAAGAATAAAAATGATAATCTGAATTATTACAGGGAAATAGTTTTTCCTGTAATGCGAATTCCCGGGTTATTCAGGAGATCCGCGGAGAACATACTCGCTGAGATAGGTTTTAACCTTACAAGATTCACTTCGATCGGAATGCTGGCCGCATGGACTGGTGTCTGGCCCTTCTCCGCAACTGATGATGAAATTGATGACGGTGTTATTGGCAAAAGCGGAAACAGGTGGTTGAAGAGAGCTCTGTCAAGTGCGGCGATGTCAGTGCTGCATTTCGAGAATGCTGAACTGGTACAAATCTTCAGGAAACATCGAATTCGATACGGTTCGAGAAGAGCTATGTGGCAGGTTGAATACTCAATACTGTGGCTGATATATAAAATCGTGATCAGCAATGCTGGTTACGGCGAAGTTTCCAGTGATCTTGTGAGAACATATCAGCGCAAATCTAATGATAATGATTATTACTTCTTCATTCCAGAAGGTAAAGATAATCATATTTCTTCAGGCAGTTAGAGTTAAGGAATAAATCCGCTAATATCTGATATATTTCCAGGATAACAATCGTGGATTCAGTGAAGCGTATTTATAAAAACTATTTTAGGAGGAGGAATTTTTTTATGAAAAAAATTCTGACATTACTCTTTATCGTTTCTGCTTTCTACGCGTGTGGAGATGATGAGGGGAAAAAAGATGAGGCCGCAGCCGGTTGCGAGAGCATTTATTGCGATGAGGCTGGCAATCTGGTTCAGCCGGTTATCGGGGTGCGGGAAGGAACCGGGAAATCAGTTATTACTGTCGAAGGTTATAACTTTAAGGATTCAAATGGTAACGGCTCGCTGGATGCGTACGAGGACTGGAGGCTCTCAATTAGTGAAAGGGCCGAAGACCTTGTTGGAAAAATGAACCTTAACGAGAAAGTCGGGTTTATTAATGCTCCCGGACTTTCAGGCTCTGTTACGGCTGACGGACTTATACCGGAGACACACAATGATTACATCGCTATCACAACCCTTCACAGGCGATATGGATTAATCAGATTGAGCTCCGGCCCAGAGCAGACAGCAACTTTTACGAACAGCCTGCAGCAGATATGCGAAGGGGCTCTTAGGGATGACGGGTCAACTGGCCTTGGAATTCCTTATGTTGTTAGCGCCGATCCTCTTCATGGAAGCAATTCAAATACAACCGGCAACCTGTCATTATGGCCGAATCAGATTGGTTTTGGAGCCATAAACGATCCAAAAATAACAAGGGATTTTGCCGAGATTGCAAGAGAGGAGCTAAAGGCTAACGGTATCAGAATGACTCTTTCACCAATGGCTGATATTGCAACAGAACTCCGCTGGAGCAGGGTAACGGGAACGTTCGGATCAAACAAAGATGTGGCTGCCGAAAATGTTGTTCAATACATTAAGGGCTTCCAGGGCGGTGATAAGCTTACTCCTCAGGGCGTTATTTGCGCTGTTAAACACTTTCCCGGTCATGGGGCTGAATGGAAAGGATATGACGCTCATGGAAGAATGGGACGGAATATTGTAGTTTCTGATAAAACGTTTGAGGATCATCTTCTTCCTTTCAGAAGGGCTTTTTCTGAAGCTCATGCCGCAGCCTGTATGCCATGTTATGGTATTTACGTGAACATGGATTTTGAGATGGTTGGCGCCGGCTATAATAAAGATATTATGACCGAGCTGGGCCGGGATGAACTTGGATTTGAAGGCTTTTATACCGCCGACTGGGGACTTTTTAACGCTACCGCAAGCGGCATGGACTGGGGTGTTGAAGGATTCTCTCTTAAACAGAGAATCGGCAAGGCTGTTGGAGCCGGTCTGGATCAGCTTGGCAACCATGGTACTATTGATGATATCCTTGCGGCTGTTACTGATGGATATCTTGCAGAAGACGCGTTGGATAGGGCGTGTAATAATATTCTGAAGCAGTATTTTGCTCTGGGTATATTTGAAAATCCCTATATTGATGCGAGCAAGGCCGTAAGCATTTGCAACAGTGCGGAAAATGAGGAAGCTGGTTTTGATGCAATGCACAAATCCATAGTTTGCCTTAAAAACGGAACCTCAGTTCAAAGCGGTTGGACAACGATTAATTATCCAGTTCTTCCAATTCCGGCTTCTTCATCTGTGTACTATGATGGGAGTATAAAATCCACTGATCCAGAGGGAGCTCCATTGTTAGCTGAGTATGGAGCAACATCTGTCGCGTCTCCAGAGCTGGCCGATTTCGCGGTTTTCAGATTGTCAGCTCCAAGTTTCTCCTCATATCCAGGGGAAGGCGGATTTGGAGGCGCACAGAGCAGGTCTCTTCAGTACATTGACACCAATCCTGATGTAGAGTTTGGCGTAATTCCTGCCGACTATACCGATCCAATGGGTAATGTCTATAACGGGGTTCAGGTTGCTTCAAATATTTCAAGTACACTTGAAAAAATTCAGAATGCAAGAATTGCAATTGACAATGCCGGTTC
Source organism: Spirochaetota bacterium (assembly GCA_963663865.1). Taxonomy (GTDB): domain Bacteria; phylum Spirochaetota; class UBA4802; order UBA4802; family UBA5550. Next base: position 88,627 of record OY760686.1, on the reverse strand, counting down.
TTCTACTAAAATAGTGGTTGTTGTCAATAGTTCTCCGTCTGTTGTAAGCGAGTATATTGCTGAGATTGACGCTCTGTTCTATTCGTTTGGATGTACTGATAATGCCCTGCTGGATATTCTGTTTAGCAAGGATGGTTTAAAGCCAACGGGAATTATGCCGTTTGAAATTCCTTCTTCAAATGAGTTTATAGAAGCTTCATTTGAAGAAGTTGCAGACGATACGCTTAAACCTTCTTATGAAGCCGGTACAGGGTCAACATATCAAGATTAGATTTTAAAAGTAAATTTTCTTAGTTATTGAGTTTATAAAAAACTCCCGGCAATGTGCGGGGAGTTTTTTTGATATTATTAACCAGATCGTTTTTTTTCCTTTGTACAATCCCGCCAAAGAAAGAGGATGTCATATGCCTGGTAGATATTTGGGAGTATCAATCAGCTTTCTCGGAATGATTCAGGGATTTCTGTTCGCGTTTCTTTTCTTTAAAAAAAGAAAAAATGTTAATGCGAATCTTTACCTGTCATTGTTTATGCTGATAATATCAGTCGTTGTACTGTGCAATGGCCTTGTCAGAATTGGATTTATAACCAGTAATCCATTGCTGATTCTGGCTGTCTGCCCGGATCTTTCGTTTAGTTTAATGATCTTTCCTGCGCTCTATATCTATGCGGTAAACATATATTCCGAAAAGACCGGATTGCGAAATTATTCATTGAAGCATCTGATTCCCGGGATAGCTGCTTTTTTTGTGCTTCTTTATCCTGCATATGAAGCCTATATTGCGTCATATCAGCTGGTTGCAGACGGCAAAAAAATTCACTTCATGACTCTGGAATTTGATCATAAATACATATTGATTATAATACTAAATTTAATTCATACTGTTGGAATAGTGTATTACATAAAAATCATGATTCTTTTACGGCGAAAGAGGAGTTGTGCAATTACAAAAAAACAGATGATGAATTTAAAGTGGATTAAATATTCGGCAAATATCATGTTTGCTGCTTTTCTGGCATTGATGTTAAATATTGTAATTATTAAGCTGTTCAATATCAATATGCATTTAAAAATAGATCCAGACAATTTTTTTAGCGGAAACATTTATTCCTTTGTAATAGTATTTTTGGGATACAAGGTGATGTTTCAACCGGAAATATATTACAGTGCAGACAGATTAATATCAGGAGAAACCGGTAAAATTGATAAATACAGTCACATTAAAATTTCTAAGGAAAAGGCTGATTTGATTATCGCCCGTCTTGAAAAGCTGATGAGCGTTGATAAAATCTACACTGATTCTGAGCTTACTATGGAGATGATGTCGGAGTATCTTTCAGTAAATAAAAATGTACTGTCATTTTTGCTTAACTCAATAATCAAAAAGAAATTTATTGAATATGTTAATGAGCATCGAGTCAGGTCAATAATTGAGATATTTAGGGAAGATTCAGGAATAAATTTGCTCAACGCTGCCTATAAAGTCGGCTTTAATTCCAAAGCTTCATTTAACAGGGCTTTTAAAAAGCATACTGGAATGACCCCAACAGAGTTTATAAAAAAAATTAGCTCCCGGGAGTTGACTTGAAATCTGAGAAGAGTTGAACAACGGAAAGTCACGGAAAACCTGGGAAAAAATAGAGAATCTAAAAATATGAGCCACGAAAAACACGAAAGGACACGAAAAGGGGAGAGGGAAATCATTTTGTGAATTTTGAGTCTTTCCTGGTTAGAGAAATTACAACAGAAGCATGCAATAAATTGGTGAAGATTTGAACTACGGAAGACACGGAAGGACACGAAAATGAAAACGGGAATTGCTTCGTGAATTTAGTGCATTTCGTGGTTTGTAAATCATACCTCTAAACTCCTGCCTTGAGCACGTACTCTGTCTGATTCCTTATAACGTAGACAATCAGTGGCGACGTTTGGAAAAAACATGCGAAATTTAACAATAATGTTAAAAACATGTTAATAAAATGTCAAAAATGTAATAAATAGCACTATTAAAGATATTTATGTTTGACATCCAATAGTCGGATTTCTACATAATATATTATAGACAATTATATCAACCAAGAGGTGTATTAAACGTATGAAAAAATTTTACGCAGCGTTCGCAGGGCTTTTCCTTGTTTTGTCTTTCATTTCATGTGATGACTCTGATGAAGGTTCGACTGTTCCGCAAACGGAAAGTTCAAAAGAAATTACGTCTTTTTCGATTGATGGGGCGGAAATTACAATCGATGGAACATCAATTTCTGTGGTGTTTCCTTACGGTACAGAGCTGTCATCTGTAACCCCGTCAGTGTCGCACAATGGGGTTTCAATTAATCCTGATCCGGCGTCTGTAACTGATTTCAGCTCTCCGGTATCGTTTACCGTAACCGCAGAGGATGGAACTACAGCGGTTTATACTGTTACTGTATCGAATGCCGAGAGGCCGGCTTTTAACACTATCAGCGGCACAATAGAAGGCTGGAGCGATTTTCTCGCGTCGTACACGTCCTATGAAACAAAGTCTGCCGCAATCGATGAAACCTTTTACATCGTCGCTTTATATTACAATTATTCGGATTTGTCTAAAGTGATTGCCCCGACTGTCACGATTACTGATAAAGTCGAGATTTCATCGGACGGGTCATTTACGCTCACACTGCTTGAGTCTGTCGAGCAGGGTAACCTTGTCCAGAATACTGCCGATGAGTGGTCCACTTTCTCTCTCACTCAGACGGGCGATGTTTATACCTCGATAACATTTGAGACTAAAAATAGGGTATCCTTCAGGATATATGATTCTGCAAACAATACTGCAACAAGTGTACAATACACTGACGCTGTTTACAACGATGAGGGCGAACTCACATATCCTGCCAGGAATGCAGTGCTGATGTACTCCACCAGCGACTTTAGAGTTGACGGTACAGTAGAAGAAGCTGAGGAGTTTTATAAGGTTGCCATTGAAACAGAAGCAAGAACATTCACCGCCGATAATATTCTGTTTCCTGCGGGATGGTCATGGTTCATTGATGAGAATACATCCTCAACAGAAACAAAGCTTATGAATTCCATGTCGCCTGAGGTCGAAGGCTTAAAATGGCAATTCTTGCAAAAGAGATAACAGCTTGAAAATTTCAGGCTAATAGCAGCATGCCCCGGGGATGTAACTCCCGGGGTTTTATTTTGCATCAGCATCCAGAGCGCCTCAGTCAGTATTCCGCAAAAACCTGTCATGTATCCCTGATAATAACGCAAGAGAACACACAGCCCCGACGGACGCGAAGAGCATGTCCCACTGTGCGTCCCAGACATCACCCTGGGTGCCAAGAAAGCTTTCCGCGGATTCTCCGATTGAAAGTGTGTATCCGAACTCCAGGAGCTCATAGGCTGCGCTTATGGCAAGGCATATTGATAAAGTAATGAAAGCGAGAAGCCGGCCGCGTTTGAGAGGCGACTTCCTGAGCAGAAACTCTCTAATCAGAATCGCGGGGAAGAAGCCCTGAGCGAAGTGCCCTATTCGGTCGTAGTGATTGCGGACGAAGCCGAAGCAGTCCTGCATCCAGAAGCCGAGTGGAACCTCCGCGTAAGTATATATCCCCCCGTTATGAGGATAAGAGAATGCAACAGCAATAGTACATATAGAAACGACGTGAGCCTGAACCGTCTGTAGGTGAAAATGAGTATCGGCAGGCCCGCGATTATGGGGAATACCTCAAGTATCCAGGTCAGCTTTTCGCGGGCGAGGATAAGGGAGGCGGTGAGCATAAAGAGCTCTGTAATCAGCAGCGCTGCGGGAATTCTGTTTTTTAAATCCATAGCATATCCTTTTTAAGATGATTTTCACTTCGAACACAGCTTGAAAACATAGGGTAATAACCTGAGGATAATTATCCACAGGAAAACGTACCTGTAATGAAGAGCAGCTTATCCCCGGCGGGGAGAAAGCTGCCCGTGTTGTCTACTTTATAGCTGCCAGGGCAGCGAACCTGTTGAAGCCGAAGCTGTAGTGATAGCCCGCTCTTGAACCTCTGTACATTATCCCTACGGCCTGAATGTCGTCAAAGCTCTTCGGGCCGAATGCCAGCTCATCGGAATCGGGGATTCCAAAGGAGTACGGTTCGGGGCTAATTGGGGCCCATCGCTTGCCTTCCTCCGAAGAGCCGTTAAAGCCGCTTACCTCAATATAGCCGTCACCGATGTAGCTTTCATCGTATGAGGCCTCTGATACGTACCATACATCGGAGCCGTTTTCCCGGTTGAGGACTGCGAAGCGGATCTCATTGCTGCCGTCGCTTATCAGGTCAGTGAAGTCAATCCTCAAAGTCGATGTCTCCGGGCTGTCCCCGAAGGCGTACACCTCGCTGCCGGTGAAGGAGTTGAACTGCTCTTTTTTCCATGCAAGGAATACGTTGAGCTCGGTTGGCGCTCCGATGCCGTCGAAGTTGGCGCCGCTCCAGCTTATAAACCTGTTCTGTCTGAGTGATGTGTACGATGTCTGGCATGATTCAATGGATGGGCCTGATGTCTGGGTGACGCTCCATCCTCCGTACATGTTGCAGCCGCTTTCCGGCGATATGAAGCCTCCGCCGGCCGTAGAGCTGTCAGTGTACTCGTCTCCGAAGAGCCAGGTTCCTTCTTCGACTGTAAAGGGAACGCAGAGTGTCTCTCCGTATTCTCCTATATACTCAGAATCTCGCGACGGGTCGTACCTGCCATTGGTAGAGCCGTCTGCATGAACGGTGGATGGGATGTCCTCACCGTTGAATCGGACAATGGCATTGGCGCTCATGCCGGCAGGATCGACAGTCAACGAGAAGACCATGTAGTCGGGGTCTCCATCAGCGTCGAGCGCCCTAACGGCGAATCTCGAAAATGAGGATGATGCCGGCGTTCCTGTGATGGACGCCGATCCCTGTCCGCTGATAAAGCTAATGCCCGCAGGAAGCTCTCCGCCGATAAGCTCAACAGTCACAGTTCCGTCTCCGCTTTCGGGAGTTATCTGAGCGCTGAAGGGAATGCCGGCTTCAGCCCTGAACGTGACATCAGGCAGGGATGGAGATGTGCCCTTCGCGTCGTTAAGCGCCCTGACTCCCCGCATGGTATCAAGCCAGTCGATAAAGGACTTCCATTTGACCGAGTCGGCGGCTGTATCCGTGACGAGCTTTTTCGCGCCCCAGTAGCCCCAGTAGCTGTGCGGGCCGATATCCACAAAAAGACTTACAGTGCGACCGCCTGCGGCTGTCCATAGCGCGTAATGCTCGGTATAAAGTTCATACATGACGCTGTGTGTCTGAAGCATGGACAGAAATCCCATGAACTTCTGGAAGTCAGTGTCGTCGCTGTGTCCGAGGCCCACCGGAGTAAGGTGCTGTCCGCCTTCATAGGACACGAGATGAACGCCTTCGGACGAGGCCATCCGGGCGTTGGCCTGCCATGAAGCGTATGTGTCGTACAGGTTTCTCTGGAGTGCTGCCTTGCTTTGAGATATGAGGCTTTCAGGCCAGCTGATGCCGTCAGAGGCGGCCCAGTCGTGCAGAGCGTAAATCTCGGATGTGGCGCTGTGTCCGAAGTAGTTCGATATAGCGAGCGTCTCCGGAAGGCAGGGGTTGATCTCTTTTACTGCCTGTATCTGCGCAAGGTTGTAGGCGTCTGACATGGCAAAGCCCGCGACGACATTGATCAGGCGCTCATCTGTCTGCCCGCATTTAGCCCACTCGTTTTCAAAGACCGCCAAAGCCCAGCCCTGAAGATAGCCGGCTGCCCATCCCCTCTGCGCAGTCGTGAGCTCCGATTCGGAAACCCCGAACTCTTCGGAGGCAACCGATCCAGCGAAGTTGTACTGAGGCAGATAGACGCCGGCTCCGTTCCAAATCTCGTTTGAGTACTCGAACCACACCCTCAGCGTGCTTTTCAGACCTTCATGAGACTCCTTCCCGGCAATCAGCCTGGCAAGTCCGCGGATGAGGTCTTCCGAGCATGTGTGAGGGACCTGTATCCACAGGTCATTGTCAGTTTGGTTGCAGAGCTCAATCAGCCACTCGTAAGGCATGCCCAGTGTCTGCCGGTACCCCGATATATTGTGCCGGGTCCATGATGAGTCGGTCACGGAAAGAGACGAGAAGCTGTATGACGCGTCCCCCCTGTCGTCCCAGTTGAGCTTTCTGTCCGGCCACTCATCTTCGGCAAGGTTGATCCTGAGGAAGTCCATCATCCTCAGGGGAATCCCGGAGCCGGGTTCTTTTAAGTGGGCCAGATATGCAGGATGGAAGAGGGGCGCTGTTTCTCCCGGAGCGGGCTCAAGGCTGCCCTCGACCTGTCCCGGTTCAAGGGAGGATGATGCCGTCAGGTGCAGGCCTGCTCCGTCATATTCAGGGGCCCACAGGCATACATTGTGGACCGGATCGCCTGGGTCGGATGAATGGACGAATATAATCGGATACTTGAGCGGTGTGGTTATGAGCTTGATAACACGGCCTTCTTCTGAGAGCAGCGTAGTTTCGCCCTCTCCGTTGTTCACTGATGTCTGGAGCTCGACAGACCCGGTGCCTTCCCAGGTCAGGACCCAGACTCCGTGAAGCCATGTTGATGAATCAGCTGATGTGGGATATCCGGCATTGCTGAGCCGCATGTAGCATCCTTCGGGCAGTTTAGCCGGCCATCCGTCTTCCCGCATCTCTATGTCATTGGCGAGGTCCGCCGCTTTAGATGAACTGAGCTCTTCGCTGCTTAAAATCCAGGCCTCGTTCGCGCGAATGGTGTTGGCGAACATCCAGCACTGGCTGGCTGTCGCCGGGTTAATCTGAGCCGGGGGGAGCGAAGTGGCTGTAAGGGCTGTCTCGGCCCAGTTCGGGTTATCGATTCCTCCCGTTGTTGACAAGTCCGGTTTATCGTCTATGCCTGAACCAGACGAGCAGCTGCAGGACGTAAGGCTTATAGCCATGGCAGCTAAAAGCAAAAGGGTCAGGCTTCGAATATTCATGGGGATTCTCCTGTTGGATTAGCAACCGGGTGATATACTCGAATCGTTTCAAGAGGTCAAATCATTTTGATATTCATCTGCCATCGACGAGGCAATCTTTTGCAGCTCCCCCGCTGTTTGTAGCCCCCTATTTGTAGCCCCCGCTATCAGCGGGGGGGCAAACCGCCGTCAGATTGGCAAATCTATTACAGCGCAGCTCGGAGTACCGCAATAATGTCCTCTTCTGACATCGGAGGGCGTCCAAAGAGTTTGCCGTCCGCATCGTGCATGACGCGGAGTGTGTCCTGTGCGTATCGCTTGAACTGGCTGTCGTCAATCTTAAGTTCTGAGAGATGTGTAGGGCAGCCGATGCTTTTTAGAAATTCTTCGAAGCGGTCAATGCCCTCAAGCGCGCAGTCGAGATCGTCACTCCCTTTTGCCTTCAGGCCGAACACGCGTTCAGCGAACTGTACAAACTTCTCTGCCCTGTGACGGGCAGCGAAGCGCATCCAAGAGGGATTTATCACCGCAAGTCCGGCCGCGTGTGTTATATCGTGGTAGGCTGAAAGTGTGTGCTCAATCATGTGCACTGGAGAACCGCCATTGGTGCCGGCGTTTACCCATCCATTGAGAGCGACAATCGAAGCCCACTGGACCTGGGCGCGCGCTTCAAGGTCGTTGCCGTCGGCGATGGCCTTCGGGCCCCATTCCATTGCGGTGAGAATAACCCCCTCCGCAAACCTGTCCTGGATCGGGGTGCCGTCAACGCCGTTGAAGTACCCTTCCGTAACGTGAGTTATAAGGTCGCAAACGCCGTAGGCTGTCTGGTCTTTCGGGACCGTTAATGTCAGCTCCGGGTCAACCAGAGCGGTCTTCGGATAGAGGCACGGTGACATAACAAAAGATTTTTCCTGTGTCTCTTCGTTGGATATTACCGCGCCCATATTCATCTCTGAGCCGGTTGCCGCGAGGGTGGGGACCGTAATGACAGGTAGAGCTTTTGACGGTACATGCGGTCTGGGCTGTCCATGCAGTATCATGTCCCACGGGTCGCCGTCGTAGTAGAATGCAGCCGCCATGACCTTCGAAGCATCCATCGCGCTTCCGCCTCCGAGAGCTATTACAACATCGCATCCTTCTTTGCGGGCTGTTTCAGCTCCGCGCCTTACCGAGGAGATTCTCGGATTGGGTTCTACCCCGCTGCATTCAGCATAGTCAATTCCGGCGGCTTTGAGGCTTTCGACTGCACGGTCAAATGTGCCGTTACGTTTTACGCTGCCGCCTCCGGTGACTATAAGGGCCTTTTTGCCCCATGTTGAGGTCACCTCGCCAAGTTTTTTAAGTCCGCCTGCTCCGAATATCAGGCGGGTCGGGTTCTGAAATTCAATGTTCATATGTGATCTCCTTTGTTTGAGTATTATAACAGGGACTATTTGGATTTATTCAAAATAATCATTCATTAATTTGCAAATCGCTGTGGAGAGCTATTTACCGGAAAGTCCGTTTTTGCGCAGCCATCCGTCAATGTCTCCCTGAAGCGAACTGCCGCCAGACGATCTGACCGAAAGAGCTTCTCCAATATTAGCGGAGGGCAGAAGCGCCTTGACCGCAGAGACGGTTTTTGCCAGCCCTCCGCCGCCATGGCTGCAGAAAGGAATTACTCTCTTGCCGGAGAAGTTGTTTTTCTCCAGAAATGAAGCCACAGGCATTGGTATCGAAGACCACCAGTTCGGATATCCGAGAAGAACAATATCGTATTTAGTCATATCAACCTTATCTTTTTTGAGAGCAGGGCGTGCCTGCTTTTGAAGGTCAATTTTCGCCTCCTGAGTACATGTATGGTAATCTCTTGAGTAAGGTTTAACCGTTTCAATTTCGAATATATCCCCTCCGGTTGTCTTCTGGATTTGCTGCGCTATGCTTTGCGTGTTACCGCCCCATGAATAGTAGACGATGAGTATCCTTTGCTTCTTGTTCTGTGCTTCCAAAGCGTTCTCCTTAGAAAATAATGTTGATGCGGAAAAAAACAGTGTAATTAATGACAAAAGAATGATGTTTGATTTTTTCATATTTTTGCCTCGCAAGTGTTGATTGGAAATACCGTCAGTACAATAACCGAAAAATGAAGTTTTCCCATGATTTGCTCCTGTTATGGAATGTTTATACAATGTGAATTTACTGCCGTGATGAGGAGAAGTAAATATCAGATTCTCTTATAAATTGCCTGATTCTACATGGCCGGGTTGAAAAAGGTAAAAATAAGGCTTAAATGTTGTAAAAATGTATTTGGGTTATTATAATACTTGAAAAATGTCAGGGTATGCTGAAGATAACAGGCAATACCATCCCCGAAGGGATGGTATTGCCGAACTGGACAAAAGAATGACAGAAAACAGAATGGTTGAACTCCTGGAAGAACTTGTTCCGGCAGACGGGCTTGTTGAGCTTGTTGACGGCAAAGTGCACCTGTTCCGGATATCGGAACCGTCAACCCGGAAGCCGCAAAGCTATGAGCCCGGGATAATAATTCTGGCACAGGGGAAAAAGAGAATATTTATCGGCGATAAGGCCTATGTATATGATCCTATGAACTACCTCGTTCTTTCCGTGCCGGTTCCTCTTGAATGTGATACGGATGCAAACCCGGCGAAACCACTGCTCGGGGTGAAAATCAGGGTCGATGCAGCTGAGGTAGCGGAAATTCTTCTGACAATGGACAGTCCGCGTCAGAGTCAGATTTTACTCCCGGGCGGAGTGTATTCCGCGCGGCTCAACGGGCAGATGACTGACGCGGCAGTCAGGCTTTTAGAGGCTTTGTCTACACCAGCCGACGCGGGCTTTCTGGGGCCCATGATTGTGCGGGAAATAATCTACAGAGTCCTTTGCGGAGAGAATGGCGACGCGCTGAGGGCCCTTGCTTACAGAAATCAGCGCTTTTTCCAGATTGCGAGAATCCTCGATAAAATACATACTTCTTACAACAAGAGGCTTGATCTTAATTCTCTGGCTACTGAAACGGGAATGAGCATTTCCGCGTTTCATGCCAGCTTCAAGGCTGTGACCAATATATCGCCGCTCCAGTACATAAAGAGCGTCAGGCTTCATAAGGCGCGCATGCTCATGCTTGAGGACGGTATAAACGCCTACAACGCAGCCATACATGTCGGATATGAAAGCCCGTCCCAGTTTAACAGGGAGTACAAAAGGATGTTCGGCATTACGCCGGGCAAGGACGCCGCAAGCGCATGAAACTTATCAAATCTCTCTTTCAAAGAAAGATCATCATCGGTATACACGGACTCGCCAATAAGCCGGAAGAGAGGCTTTTTAAAAGGTGGTGGATAGACTCAATCAGGGAAGGTCTGGCCTCCGCCGGATATCCTGATGTCCGTTTCAGATTTGAATCGGTTTACTGGGCTGACATATTCTATGAGCGGCCTCAGCACCCCGGCGAGAAAAACCCTGAGAGCCAATTTTATATGGAGGAACCCTATGTTCCCGGCAATCCAGAGGCCTATCGGGGTTTTCGTCCCCGTGAGTTTAAACGAAGATTTCTTGACTTCCTTGATGATGCACTTGACCGGATATTTTTAGGGAACAACGGATTTGTCGACTTCGGGCGCATTGCCGATATCATCATACGAAAGCTTTACTACGACATGCATCTTTACTATAACGGTGAAAGCTCGGTACCACAATACAGGGGTATCCCCGCGAAAAAACATATTCAGGGGCGGCTTGAGCAGACTCTCAGAAAACACCGCAGAAAACGTATAATGCTGATTGCGCACTCCATGGGTACGATAATATCCTACGATGTTATGATGCAGAACCCGTCGCTGAAAGTCGATACATTCATCACGGCAGGCGCTCCGCTGGGGCTTCCCGTAATTATCAAGAAGAACAATCAGACGGCGGGCCGGGATCCCTATAAAAACAGAAAGGCCCCGGTTCCCGGGAACATTACCGGCCGGTGGATAAACCTCTCCGATCTTGACGACAAAGTCGCCATGATCTACAGACTGAAGGAAGACTATATCCCCAATTCAAGCGGCATTGCTCCCGATGACCGAATTGTGCTGAACAACTATGAGTACGAAGGCGTCCCGAACCACCACAAGCTTTACGGCTATCTCAGGTGTCCGGAGGCCGCAGCCGCGGTTTACGGTTTTTTAAAAGGTGGGATTACAGAAAAGAGGAGGCCATTTATCTCACGTCTCTTTTTAAGGGTGGGGATGATGATCCGGCGAAAAAGGGTGTCATAAGATATGAACATTATTCTTCTGTATGATGATGACATCAGCGGAACAACTGCCCTCGTCAGAGGGCGCAGACTTGAACATGTCCTGACCTGCATCAAACCGTCCGAGGGCGATACGCTGAAGGCCGGGCTCATCAACGGTCCGATGGGAAGCGGGCTTGTCAGGCGTATTGATGCCAAAGCCCTTGAGCTTGAGCTCAACCTGACAGAGGAGCCTCCCGCGCCGCTCCCGATGAAGCTCATCCTTGCCATGCCGAGGCCCAAGGTGTTAGGGCGTGTTCTTCAGCACGCCGCGGCAATGGGCGTAAAGGAGATGTATATTATCAAGACCTGGCGCGTTGAGAAGAGTTACTGGGGAAGCCCTGTGCTTGACGAAACACATGTCGCTGAACACCTCATCGCGGGCCTTGAACAGGGCCGGGACACTGTGGTTCCTGAGGTTCATATCCGCACACGCTTTAAGCCCTTTGTCGAAGATGAGCTTCCTGAAATAGCCGGGGGCACGCTTGCCCTTGCCGCGCATCCCGCCGCCGAAGAAGAATGCCCCAGGGGCGTAAAGGAAATGGTGACACTTGCGATAGGGCCTGAGGGCGGTTTCATCCCCTACGAGGTCCATATGCTTCGGGCGGCAGGTTTTACCCCGGTGTCATTGGGCGGCCGCATACTTCGCGTTGAGACAGCCGTGCCGCTTCTCGCGGGCAGGCTTTTCTGATTTCACGCCTGCCGGATTTTCCCGATATCCAGGCCGATTCTCAGCAGTATGGGCACCGCGAAAAGGGTAATCAGCGTGCCGAAGAGAAGCCCGTAGGCCATGGCAAGAGACATGTGCGAAAGGAACGGATCTGAACCTCCGATGCCGTAGCCGGTAGGAAGGACCCCGAGAACAGTGGTTATGGTAGTGAGCAGTACTGGCCTCAGCCTCTGTACAGCTCCGTTGATAATGGCATTTTCGGTGATAATGCTGCCGGCCTCACCCCTGATGGTGTGTACCATAACGATTGAGTTGTTCACAATAACGCCCATGAGTCCGACCATGGCGACTCCGGTCATCATTGAAGCGGGGATGCCGTGCGTAACAAGAACGAAGGCAAAGCCTACCGCGAGGAAGGGGATCGCCGACATGATTACCAGGGGCCTCTTGAAAGAGTTGAGTATCAGCGCCATGAGAAGAAATATGCCAAGCAGCGCGGCTATCGCGGCTGATGATAGGCCGGCCATTATCTTTTCGGTCTCTACGGGCTGACCGGAGTAATCAATTCTCGCTTTGTCGTCCGAGGGGAATTTGCCTCTGACTATATTCATGACCTCGACGGGCGATATGGTCTTGAGGACAGCGCTTCCGGAAACAGTTGTTGCCCTGTCGCCGTCTATGTGCCTTATCCCGGCAAAGGATGGCTTCTCTGAAAGTGCAGTGAACATTGAGAGGTTTATCAGGTTGCCTCTGCTGTTGGCTATGGGCAGAGTTTCGAGGAAACGGGTGTTTGCGCGGGCTTTGTCGTTCAGCATGACCCTGAACTCAGTCGTACCCTCAAGTGTCGTTATGTCAGTAGCTTTCATGCCGTCAAAGGCCAAACGCAGCGCCGTTATGACGTCCTGCGAAGTGAGGCCGGTGCGGGCAAGAGTGGCGTGGTCGATATTCAGCGCCAACTCGTTTTTCCCCTCAAGCTCGTCGTCTTCAATGTCGTAGACGCCAGGAACCTGTGAAAGGAATGAAGTTATTTCCTCAACACGCTTTCTTCTGAGTGCGTCATCGTTGGATATTACTCGTATTTCGAAAGGCTTGCCCATGGGCGGGCCAAGGCGGGTCAGCTCAACCTTAAAGTCAGATTTTCTGAGCGGCTCAAGGGCCTTCATGCCGGCGGTTACGTGGGTAATGAGCTCATCTGCGGTACGGTCCCTTTTCGAGTAGGGCGTCAGGTAGACGAAAATGGCCGCGAGATTGTTCTGAGTGCCGCGTTCCGTGGCGCTCAGCAGGCTGTGCGTCCCAATCCGGGTACTCAGACCTACAAGCTCATTTTCTCCAAGCCCGAGGATAAGGCTCTCTATTTCAGCGGTTGCCCTCTCAGTCCGGGCGGCTGAGCTTCCCGGCGGAAGTGTAAGGGTTACACTGAAGCCTTCGGCGGCGTCCTGCGGGAACGGGTCTTTCTTGACGACTTTGCCGAGCACAATGAATGAGGCGAAAAGCAGCAGCAGCGCCGCGCCCAGGACAGGGAACCTCAGCCGAATTGCCCTGGAGAGCGCCCTTTTGTAGACGGCCTCCAGCTTTACTACATAGCTGTGTTTGGATGAGGAAGCCCTGTGCCTGCCATGGGTCAGGTGAACGGGAAGAATAACGTAGCTTTCAATCAGCGAGATTGATAGGCCGACAATGACCATCAGCGGGATTGCCCAGATGAACTTTCCGGGGAATCCGCCCACCGCGAAAATGGGAGAAAAAGCCACAATAGTAGTCAGGCAGGAAGCCGCGACAGGAAGCCACATCCTTTTAACCGCCATAACGGCGGACTCGTGAGGGGACAGCCCGGATTCGCGGTTGCTGTTGAACTCTTCTGAAACGACAATTGCGTCATCGACAAGCATCCCGATGATGATAATAAAGCCGCCGAGGGATATCAGATTGAGAGACATCCCTGTAATCTTAAGGAAGATGAACATCCCCAGAAGAGAGAAGGGTATGCCGAATGCAGTCCAGAGGGCTGTCTTGAAGTTGAATATCAGAAAGAGCACGGCGGCAACGAGCAGGAATCCGATTACGGCGTTTCCTGCCAGCAGGCTCAGCCTGTCACGGGTAAGGCGGGACTGGTCGAGTATCACCTTCATTCCGGCGCCATCGGGAAGCTCTGTGGCGCTAAGCAGTTTGTTTATTGAGTCAACCGTCTTTAAAAGGTCGCTTGAGCCGGTTTTCCTGACAGAGAGGGCGGCGCCCCTCTTGCCGTTGCTTCTCACTATCAGGCCCATGTCCTCGGGAGCCTTTCGTATCTCCGCGACGTCGCTGAGCCTGACGCCGAATCCGTCCGTGTTACTGAGAATGAGGGTTTCAGCCGCGTCCGTGGCTTTTGCGTACTTGTCCTGGAATACAACCTTCTTTTCCCCCTTCGGTGAGTTGAGGGTTCCGCCCGAGCCTTCGACGTTTCTGCGGCTCAGGGCGTTGTAAATCATCCTGAGATCGACCCTGGAGGCCGCTGCTCTCGCAGGGTCGACGAGCACCTGGAATTCCTCGTCGGGCAGCCCGACAACCGTGACACCGCCAACCCCGGGGAGCTTCCGGATCTGGTTTCCAAGCCTGTCGGCAAAGGGCTTTAAAACGCTGAATTCGCCGGTTAGGGCGATCTCCATAATCGGTATATCCGAAGAGGTGAATTCGCTGATTGACGGCTTGTTTTCAATATCGGATGGGAGATCATCAATAGAAGAGAGCGCGGAATCGACATCGTCGTAAAGCTTTTTGAATTCCACGGCTGAGGCGCTGTCGTCCGCGTGAACCTCTATTCGGGAGATGCTTTCGTCGGAAACGGAAAGCACCTCCTTTATGCCCTCTACCTCTTCAAGGGCCTCTTCAATGCGGAGCGTAACGTTACGTTCAACGTCAGACGCGGCAGCGCCCGGATAGACGGTCTGTATAATGACCCTGTTGAGCGATATCTCCGGAAAGCCCTCTTTTTTTATTTCAAGAAGACTCTTAATGCCGAGGCCTATTACGGCAACGACAAGCACATTCACTAACATGCTGTGTTTCAGGAAGAATTCAGTAATTCTGTGCAATCGTGCGCTCCATGAAAAAAGTAATATAATCACAGGACTTATTTTTCAAGTAAAAGGTTTTATTCACGGTAGAAGCTCAAAATCATACATGTTATTGAGTGGAGATGTAAAGGATAAACTGAGATAAAATTCAAATAATAAGTTCCAGATAATTTGATTTAATCCTGGTTTAATAGTAACCTTCATTTGGGTATGAACAAAATATTGTCAGGGAGGAGGGTCGTATGGCAAAGGTAGCGCGAGATGTTGTTGAGAAAGCCGGAGTTGACCTTAAGGAGTTGCTTCAACTTTTAGTGAAAAATGCTTCCGCTGAATTAACCACCTACTACTATTACACTATCTTGAGGGTGAACTTAATTGGGCTTGAGGGAGAGGGCATTAAGGAAATTGCCGAGGTCGCAAGAGTGGAAGACCGGAATCATTTTGAAGCTCTTGTTCCACGCATATACGAGCTTGGTGGAAACCTGCCCGATTGCATGAAAGAATTTCACGATCTTTCGGCCTGCCCGCCGGCAAATCTTCCAAAAAATCCTCAGAATGTAAAAGATATGTTGAGAGTTCTAGTCGAAGCGGAAAGGTGCGCAGTCAGAGGCTATTCGCATATATGCGATTTAACAGCCGGCAAGGACCACAGGACATATGATCTCGCACTGGCGATACTGAACGAAGAGATTGAGCATGAATCGTGGTTTTCCGAGTTTCTTGGAGAGGGACCTTCAGGACACTTTATGAGGAGAGGGGAAACG
Organism: Spirochaetota bacterium; assembly: GCA_963663865.1. Classification (GTDB taxonomy): domain Bacteria; phylum Spirochaetota; class UBA4802; order UBA4802; family UBA5550. The sequence continues at coordinate 72,902 of OY760686.1, read as the reverse complement.
TCACCCTTTGTGTCAAAATTTCTAAAATAAAAAGGCACGTTTGGCTTTATCCTGAAGCCTTGAAGTTGTAAAAGGGCTTGATGAAGTCTATCACTTCAACGGTGGCAGATATATTTTTGAGTATTAGCTCTCTGTCCTTATAGGCTGCCGGAGCCTCGTCAAGGGTGCCTCTGGTGGCCGTTGTGGTGTAAATTCCCGCCTGCTTCATCTGGTTCTGGAGCTCGCTGAGGTCAAGGCTTGCCTTTGCCTGAGTGCGGCTGAGCACACGTCCGGCTCCGTGCGGTGCAGAGTAGTTATACTCAGCCGATCCCTTGCCGCGGCAGAGGGCTATGCCGTCCCTCATGTTGAACGGCAGAATGACGGTTTCTCCGTCTCTCGCGGGGGTCGCACCCTTTCTGATGATGTCATCGTCTCCAATAAAGTTGTGCACTGACTCATGTGTCTCGATCGGATCTCCGGCAATCTCCGATATGCGGGACATCATAACGCGGCGGTTCATGGCGGCAAAGAGTTGAGCTGTTCTGAGGTGCTTAAGGTATTCACGCCCGTCCCGGCTGTCTGTTTCAAGAGACTCAAGCCCTGGAACATTGTCAGGCCTGTCTCTGTGCTTCTCCTTAGCCTTTCTCTGGCTGAACATGGCAACCTGGAGGCCGAAGTTGCGGCTTCCCGAGTGAATGGTTATCCACAGCCTTCCGTCAGTGCCGCGCCCTGCTTCGATGAAGTGGTTGCCTCCGCTCAGAGAGCCGATTGCTCTCAGGGCCTTATCCGCCTCAATGCCTATTGTTTCGCAGACCTGTGCGGTCTCTTCCGCGAGCTGGCCCAGGCCGTCTTCCGTCTGACGGTTTATTCCGGTTGATGAGGGAATTCTCTTTTTTATGAAGCTGTCGAGTTCGGCAGGGTCAATATCGATTTCCCCGAAACAGGCGCTGAGCATGCCGCAGCCTATATCCACCCCAACGATATTGGGAATAATGTAATCGTTCATCTTCATGGTGAAGCCTATGACAGCTCCGACGCCGGCATGACAGTCTGGCATGACCGCTACCCGGCTGCCGCTGAACGCGGGGTTGTCCATCATCCGCTGAATCTGTTCGCGCGTAAAGGGGTCGATATCATCAATCATAATATGAGCGGTGTTGTACTTACCTTCAATATCAATCACAATCTGCCTCCATCGTTAAACGAAAGGGACTGATTCTACCAAAAAAGGGGGAGCTGATGCAAGGATTTTTTACTTTTGGATATCAGCCTTATGCCGCTCTGGTTGATACGTTAAAGCCATAAAAAATTATAAAGTTAACCGCCCAAATTGGGAGGGCTGTTTTTTTGGCTGATAAGCGGTGGATTTTAAAAAGCGCATTCCGGCATGGAATAGCCGGAATGCCGATGCTAAAAGGTTAAGCTATAGCCTGTGTGTTGACGGAGGATTGCCGCTGAAGTCCGATATCACCGCGACTGCCTGCTCAAGATAGAATATCTCAAATTCGGGGTTTTCGGGGGTCTGATATATTGACTTTACCAGAGGGCTTGTTTCAAGGACCTTTTGTTTCAGTGAAATATCCTTAGAAAAAACCGCCTTACCGCTCAATCTCATCCAGGAAAAGTTCTCACCTGAGCAGCACATCTCGACGTAGGGATTGGCTGACATTTCCCGATATACGTTTTTTTGATTTGAGGTGCAAAAGTACAGTTTACCATTATCCTCAAGCATGAACTGGAAAGGTCTTACCTTTGGTTTCTCGTCCAGGCCCACAGTGGCAAAATACTGAACAGGGCTGTTATTGATAAAGTTGAGTACTTGATTCATTTTATATCCTCATTTATTATAGGTTTAAACTGTGCTCCACTATTATAGGAGCACAGGAGGTGAAACTAAAACTTTCCGTTGCTGTTTTTCCACTGCTCTTTCGGCAGAATCGTTTCGATTACGTCCCAGTGTTCAACAATTTTGCCGTTTTCAACTCGAAACAGGTCATAAAAGGATGTATGCTTTCCGCCGAATGAGCCCTCGCTTACGGTCAGGACGAAATTGCTCTCTCCGAGAACTTTATGGATTTTTTCATATTTCATGATAATGCCCTGTTTGGCCATTGCTTTAAGCGCTTTATCGAGCCCTGAAAGCCCATCCGCGATCACAGGGTTATGCTGGATATAGTTATCGGCGTCGATATAATGGGATATTTTATCAATTTTGCTGTTTACGAGAATATCGCTGACGAAAGCTTTTACAAATTGCTTATTCTGTTCGGTTTTATCCCTGTCTTTTGCTTTAACCGGACCGTCTGTCATTGTACGGCCGCTGGGATTTGGTCCCTGTATTTCCTGAAGATTGTCCCAGTGTTCAACAATCTTTCCGTTTTCAAACCTGAAAATATCGAACCCTATTTTCGGTCCGAAGAAATTATATTCAGTGTGTGCAAATACATATTCTCCGTCCTGAAACACCCTGACAGTATTTACTTTCGCTGAGTTGGGAGGCAGCTGTGATAGCAGTTCTCCAAATCCGGCAAGGCCGTCAGCTGCAGAGAGATTGTGCTGAATATACTTGTCCGGGTTAATGAGAGCTACAGGTTTTGTGTCCCCTGTTTCGATGGATTTAAGCAGAGATACTACTGCCTCTTTTTTGTCATGGCTTTTACAGGCAAATAAAGCCAGACCCAGGATAAGGGGTAGTGATGCAATCCTTAATGTTGTTTTCATTGAGTCCTCCTTTCTATTGACTTCATGATTTTCTTGAGTATCGTTTAGATGTCTCGCGGATATATACTTAGACGTCTAAATATATATCCGCGAAAAACTAAAAGTTCAATTCAATCTTTTCAAGGAAAGCGGTAAGAGTATTAATCTCGTTATTGCTCATTCCCGCGTGTATCTTTTTATTAAGGTTTTGAGATATCTCCACGAAATCGAGCTGAAACTCCAGACCTTTTGTCGTAAGGATGATATTCCATACCCTGCTGTCTTCAGAATCCTTCTCCTTTTTTACATATCCGTTCTGAACAAGTTTTTCTGTTAAGACAGTAACTGTGGACTGTTTCCTCTTTATAGCTTCCGCTATTTCCTTCATTGTCATGGAACCCTTCGAATAAAGTGCATTTAAAATGGCGCCATGTGAAGGAACAAGGCCTTTGATGCCGCGCTTTTCCATTTCCTGAATTATGTAGTGATTGGCAGCTTCGTGTATGGCCGCAATGGTTGTCAATGTTTTCAATAAAATCATGAATTCAAAATAGTTAGACGTCTAAGTAAAGTCAACTAAAAACTTTAGTCAGTTCCAAAAATTTAAATAATTATGGATATACCGCCGGGTTTTTCCGCAAAAATTGAACGAAATATGCTTGCTGTTTTGGAAGCCTTCGCCGATCTGTACTCCGTTTAGGGGTAAATGATGATTCATCGTAAACGAATATTTACAGCGGTGATTCTTTTCGCAGTGACTGCTTATTTGCTCGCGGCCAGCCTGAATCAGGTCAGCGCGGAGCCCATAAAGCAGCAGGACTCTTCATGTATCTGCGAATCTCAAACATCTTCAGGTTGTGTTTCAGGCAAGATCAGGCTGGAGATGAAATTTCATGCACTATCTGAATTGTGGGAATTGTCTCCGTCCAGTCGTCATTTAACTTTCGGTAACATTTTTGAAACAGTTCATCTATCCTCAAAGTTCCCGGTGTGGAGCAGAGGAGTCTTTACCTGACCGGGTTGATAAAAACTAATCGCCGCGCTTCTATGGGCGTGGAAATTTTACATTATCAACCTGAGAGGTTAACATGAGCGCTACAGGCGTAATCGCATTCTGTCTTGTTTTTATAGCTTATTCGGTCTATTTCAGCGGGTCATACGGCACGCTTCATCTCAGTAAAAATGCATGGTTGGCAGTGTGCATTTTCCTTTCGGCAGTTTTTGCCGTAATCTTTGTTAAAGAGACTTTTTTCAGCAAAAAAACAGAAAACGTTGATTGATTAAAACATCATAGTAAGGGGCCGGCGCTGTGCGCTCTGCCCCTCTTATGAAGAAATATTTCATATTTCTTCTTGCCTTCCTGAAGAATTCCCCTGATAATGTCTAAAAAGGAGTTTTTTTGAAAACACAATTATTTTTGGAGAGTGTTGTTTCCCCGGAGGGGAAATAGCGGACTTCTCCCCTCCGGATTCCGTTGATAATATTACCGGAGGAAACAATGAACAGGAATACAGACTTATCAAAATACGGCTTTGATGATTACTTCAAAGCCGCCGCTCTTCTTTGCCCTGAGTTCGATCCCGCTCGTATAACGGGGCAGCATCACGATATATACAGCCTTATAACGTCAGAAGGCGAAATGACCGCTTCTGTTTCGGGCCGTTTCATGCACATGGCGGAAAGCCCTTCCGAGTACCCCGCTGTCGGCGACTGGGTCATGCATAGCGCGGCTGACCCTGAAACACGCTTTTGTGTGATTCACGCGGTACTGCCGCGCAAGACCGCCTTTGGCAGGACATCGGCAGGAGGGGGGCAGAGACAGCTGATAGCCGCCAACATCGATGTCATTTTCATCTGCATGTCTCTAACGGAAGACTTCAATCCACGGCGGATTGAGCGCTACCTGAGCGCGGCTTGCGCGTCGGGCGCAAAGCCCGTTGTTATACTGACAAAGGCCGACCTGGTAGATGATGTCGAGGAGAAACTCGGGGAGCTTGAGCCCGTCACTCGGAATGTATCCTTGATTGTCACTTCGGCCCTGGAAGAGGAAGAACCTCTGCCGGTCATGTCATTCATAAGGGAAGGATGTACATGCGCGTTTGTCGGGTCTTCAGGTGTCGGGAAGTCAACTCTTATCAACCGCCTCGCGGGGAAGGATGTCGCCGCGGTGAACGGAACGCGCCGAGACGGCAAGGGCCGGCACACTACGACAAGCCGTGAGCTGATGATGCTGCCGGGCGGAGGACTCGTGCTCGACACGCCGGGAATGCGTGAGTTCAGGCTTTCAGACGCTGATCTCTCGGACGCCTTTGCTGACATAGCAGAGCTTGCCCGGCACTGCCGCTTCAAGGACTGCACACATCTAACGGAACCGGGCTGCTCTGTAAGGGACGCGGTGGAGAAGGGCACTCTTGCCGCTGAACGGCTCGAAAGCTGGCTCAAGCTTTCACGCGAGGCGGCATATGGCCTGCTCAACGCGCGGCAGATAGAGAACGAAAAGATCAGGAATATGTTCGGAAGCAAAGGGGAGATGAAGCGGATTATGCGCGAGTTCAAGAGAAAGAACGAGGGCTGAACGCCGTACAATGTTTCAATACCAGGGTCGGCGGCGGTCAGGCCGGAGAATTTGCCCGGCCTGACGTTACGGCTCTATGATCAGTTGTTAACATCATCAGAGCCGGAATATTCCGTCTCAGGAGCCTGTACGCCTTCGGGCTTTCTGCGCCCGCGGGGCGTGTGAGTAAATTCGTGAATGTGCCGCCTGGGCGACGTGTGCGCTGAGTGTGGGTGTCTCCAGCCTCCGACCAGAAGCCTTGCCAGCACCACAAGGCCGAAAGCCTCCCAAAAGTTAATCGTCCTCAGCCCGAAGATGTCCGGCATCAGCCAGTTCCACAGGTATTTAACGCCGAAGCCGAAGATTCCCGCGAGAACAACCGCGCCCGCGATCCCCAGCAGCGTTGCCCCGATAATCTTGAGCGCTCTCAGCGGGATTGAGTCTGTTTCCTTAAAGTACATAATCTGCCTCCATGAATAATCAATATTGGTGTAATAACCGGCCGCGCCTTAGTCAAAGGGCCCGTACCTTTCAAGCATTTGTCTCATTTTCTTCACAGCCTGGGATTTCCTCCACAGAAGCGTGCCGATTGGAATCCCGGTTTCCTCTGCGATTTCGCGAAAGGAATGCCCGTCAAAAACAGTCCGGACAAAGACTTCCCGTTCCGCTTCTGGAAGACAGTCAACTGCCTCGTAAATGACAGCGTTAAGCTCCGTTGTTAAGTATTCCCCCTCCGGACTGAAGCCGGAGTCCGCATGCTCTTCGGATATGGAGTCCGGCTCCGGTTTTTTTCTGAGGATATCCGTAATCCTGTTTCTCAGCGCTCTGTAGATGTAGGCCGAGAGGTTCTCAATCGGAGCTGAAATATCGGCCGCGTCGAAGAGTGACGTAAAAACCTCCTGAACGATGTCCTCACTGTCGTTGAGAGCACTATCCTTGATGCGTTTTTTGACAAACGAAGTCATTTTTACGTACTCAGCTTTGAAGAATTCGCTAATCTGCATCCAACCGTTACCTTTCAGCCTTAATCAGTTCCTGATGTTTATTATGACGGAATTGTTATGAAAATATTGGCACAAAATATGGGGAAAAGCTATTATTTCCGGCCTTGTTGGCGGCAGCAGCCTTTAGCAGTGACATAAAAAAAGCAAAAAAACAGACTAAGACTTGACAGGGAGGAGAGGTTAGTTGTCACTAACTTCGATGTGTTCAAATTCCTTTTACGCTGCAGTCCCGTTCTTGTCCGTCGGGACTGTCAGCTTTTTTTAAAACATTGTCATGTATCCTTCGAGAGACGATATTCTGCCGCAGACCCTCTGAAGGCTCTCTTCAGACGCAAAGACAGCCGTAGTGGTGTATGATATAAACTTGCCGCCGCTGCTCGGTGTCGAGGTGACGGCAGCGGAGAGCTCCTCTTCAGCGAGGATGCCTCTTATGCTGTCCATGGTGCAGCTTCTGTTTCTGAATATAGCCTTGAAGGTAATCTCCGTCGGGTAGTTCATTTCCTTTGTGTTGGTAATGTCCTTCATGTGAATATCCCCGGTAATTCTAAAAAAATGCGTTTTATTAAAGACAGCGCCCTCAGATGCCGGCGGTGTCTGAATCAGTTATAAATCAGACTTAGGCATTGGCGGGAAGTGTCAAGCATGTAATTTGACGGGAGCGCCGGGATAGTGTTGACATTTTGCTGATAGTCCCATTGGATATGATTTATGCAGGCAAATGTTTTGAATTCGCGCCTGATTTTCAGTTGTTTAATACTCCAGAGGAAAACATCATCAGAGGCCTATGTTTGAAATAGATATTAAAACAGTTTTGTACCTGTTATCGATAGGAAATGTTCTGTCGATTGTTCTGCTTGTAGGGTACGGAGGCAGGCAGACTAAAATCCCGAGTTTTCTGTTTCTTCTGGGGAGGTTTTTTCAGGCTGTCGCATGGATTCTGCTCGCGATGCGAGGGCAGATTCCGGATGTTGTGTCGGCGTATACGGGGAATGTGGTTCTTTTCGCCGGGTTTGCTCTTGATGTGCTTGGTTTTATATGTCTGTCAGGCAGGAACATCGTTTTCATTGTGGTTATATCATTCTTAGCTGTCTCTGGAGCGGGAATCTACTGGGTCTTGGGAGATTCCCCCGGCATGAGGGTAGCCGTGGCAAGCGCTGTCGGCTGTGTAATATATGGAACAGCCTGCCTGCATATTCTTATGCTCAGGCAGAAGAGTTTGCTGCATAGAGCAATTCTGGTACTGTTGGCCTTTTTTTGTTCTGTTCTGGCTCTGAGGTCTTTTTTCGCCTTTGCTTCAGGAGGGGAAGCGGGAATATTTTCTTCCACCGTAGTAAACGCGCTCGCCTTTTATTCTATTTTTGGCCTGATGTACACAAGCGGATTCGGACAGGTTCTTCTGTTAAAGCAGGAGGCTGACAGGATGCTGGAATCAGCTGCCTCAACTGACCCTCTGACCGGAGTACTCAACCGGAGGGCTTTTTATGAGCGTATATTACCGATGATGAAGCTTGCGGTCAGGACAGAGTCGTCTGTATCGCTTCTGATGCTTGATCTTGATCATTTTAAGACCATAAATGACAGCTATGGACATGCTGCGGGAGATATGGTACTTCAGGATTTTTCAGGCCTCGTATCTGAATTGGTGAGGGACTATGACCTTTTTGGCAGAATAGGCGGAGAGGAGTTCTGTATACTTCTTATGTGCTCAAATCAATGCGTTGATGATATAGCCGAGAGAATCAGGCTGTCAGTTAAAGAACGGATAGTCCAGGCAAAAGTTCCGATTTCGTATACGGTCAGCATCGGGGTTTTCAGCGGCGTTCCTGAACATCCGGAAGATTATGAACACTTTATAGCCCGCGCGGATGAAAATCTATACGCCGCAAAAAACGGAGGCCGCGACAGAGTTGTCTCGAATATTTAAAGATGCTTTTGCTCCATTCTCCGGGGGATGTGCTGAAATCCAATATTGAAGTGCGACACAGGTAATAATTTGATGGGAATATGCCTTGAATCCAACGCGGATATCCCATATACTGTAGGTAATGGTGATAATTTTGGTACGAGAGGTTCTACGCCCCGGAATTATTTATATATGCGGCAGGTTGCTATCTAGTCATTGCAATTTATGCTGGATTATAATTGGATGATGATGAGCTCATTAAGGCCGAAATTGAGGATAAACTTGATGTTGTAAGAATTGTATCAATCTCGAAGGTTTTAGCGAAAAGTCTTGAATATGATGTCGTACGTAAAAAACAATGAATGCAAATGGTATAAAGTCTGCCCAATGAATCAGTTTTATGCAGAGGGCCGGATCGCGGGGAGATGGATTAAAGAATACTGCATGGGGGATTTTAGGTGTTGCGTGAGGTATAAAATGGAAGAAAATGGAGAATATCATCCGGATTGGATGCTACCGGACGGGACGATTGAGGATTCTTTGAAATAGCCTGCTACTGTCCTTGCGGGGGTGTTAGACATATTATCGGAGGAGGTTGTTATGAACGACAGGGCTTTCAGGCTGCGTGTGATGTACTGGTACAATATCTTTGTTACGGGAGGCTTCGCTGTACTTATTGCGGTGATGAAGTTCTTTCCGGATCTCAGGACGTCTTTCTCATGGCCGGAAGGCGGTAATCCTGTCGTGATTAGCCTGGTAGTTCCGCTTTATGTCATCATGGCAGTTTTTGCCGCGAGAGCGCTTTCTGACACTGAAAGCGGAACGATGCTTTTAAAGATACAGATAGCCTATAAGCCGTTTGCGATCTTGATGCTTATTGGATTTGCCGTAAAAGGCGCTGTTCATCCGATATGGACGGCAATAATTGTCACGGGGCTTCTGGTGTATATTGCCGGCAATGTATGGGCGCTAAAAAAACGGCCCGATTAAAATAAATACAGCAAAACTGATTTTTAAAAATATTTCGTTGACAGATTTTATCTGTAAGTGCTTAATGTAATTCCTGGCTGCAATAGAGAGAGGGCCACACCTGTTCCCATCCCGAACACAGTAGTTAAGCCTCTCATCGCCGATGGTACTGCACGGGTCACTGTGTGGGAGAGCAGGACGCCGCCAGGATTTTTAAACTCTTCTTTAAATTACCAGCAAAGATCCTCCAGACTATTACAACAATTGATCAATCTTTCTTCTGATTGGTGCGTCTTTTATCGTAAAGATATCTGATCAACATACGGTATTTCATAGAAAGCTTCTTTGTATCCAGTGGAAAACGCTGTCATTTCTAATGTAATATTACACTCTTTCTTGCCCTTGTTCAATCTACTGGTGCGATACTGCCGGTGGAGTCTTGCCTGAGTCTGGTCGCGATATCGATGGAACACTGTCCCGCAAAGACTTAATCTAAAAGCTCATTTTTTATCATGCTATGTCGATGTCCGGGGATGAGAGCCTGTACATCCCATTTACTCTGCCTCGTTGTAAATAAGTGCAACCCAACTTCAGTTTACATATGATTTTAGTGGTGACCTGTGATGAAAGATGAAGAATAATAGTTCAACTGGCAGTGATGATTATTTAACATTTAAGCTGATAGGAGTCCATGGTATCGTTTTCTAAAATGAGACGACGTGTTTAATTCGAATGTGTACCATCATTTAGTGTTCTTCCAGGAGTAGGCGGGAGTACTTCCATCAGGAATAAAAAATAATATATCGGATGAACTGGAATGCATGAATGAGACAAACTTAAAAGTTAAATATCGATCCTTCTGCGGTTTAATAATCACTGATAATGGAATCATCGGCACAGTCAAAACAGTTTCAGAGGATGGCGATACCCGTGTTTCTGCTGTTAAAGATGACTGCACATATGGTGGTGTTAATAATATAATCAAATATCTTAAGGGAAAAAATACAGTAGATGTTGCAATTATGGGCGATGGCGAAAGCTGGATGTCTGTATTGTCAATGCTGCAAGTCAATTTCGATTTGCATATAGCAGATCAGCGCTGCATGCATAAACTTCCACCGAATATCTATAAACAGGAAACAGAATGGCTGGCAGAACTGTTGAAATGCGGTCTCCTGAAAAAGCAGCATGTTCGGTCCAATGCATTTCGTGAATTGAGGGAGCTTACGAGAACTCGTGAAATTCTAATTCGAAAAATAACTAACCTGGAAAGAGAGCGCAACAGTATAGTCAATAAATCCTGCTGCAAATATTTTTATAAATATGAATTAAACTCATTTATGAAAAGTATGCTTGGGAGTATTCTAACACTGAAAAAAAACAAAGAAATTACAAAGACAGCAAAAAGTTACGTTCAGAATCAGGAATTCATACTAAAGCTTTATGACAGGGAATGCGAAAGTCTGTACGCCCTTGTGAAAAAGCTCAACACGAAAATAAGGAAAAAAACCAGGAACGTTCAAGAACAAATATGCCGCCTGTGTACCATCCCGGGGATACATCGGCGTTTTGCTGAGGCTATAATAGGGGAAATAGGAGTAGATTTAACAAGATTTCAGGATTATTCTGATTTTGTGGATTGGGCGGGGGAGACTTTCGGTCTTTCTTCAGGGCAAAAGAAAAGGTCAAATAACGAAGATAGAGATTCATGTCTGAAGCAAGTAATTCCTGCTGTCGTATTGTCTGTAATCAAGAACGAAAATAGCAGTTTATCGCATAAATATGCTTTAATTGCATCGGAATTCAGCGTTGGTATAGCCAGGGCTTCTGTCGAGTATGTGATTCTTATGATGGTTTATAAGATTATTTTAGAAAATAGATCATATTGGGAAATTGTTGATAATATTTTCATTGAAACAGCACACTTAAAGGAAAATGTAGGCTATGTTTCTTGAAAACAAATTGTACTTTAACGTAACATCTCCAATTTAAAAAATAGGTGTATAGGTCCTGCACCCTTTTCAGGAAACCACTCTTGATTGATTTATTAGATGCTCCGATTGTTTCATCGTAAACACTTCCGGCACTTCTAATCCAATCGTTGAATGATATCTTCTGCTGTTGTAATACTCAATCGCTTTTTTCACCATGGATTCAAGTTCTCCAAAAGTTTTAGCCTCAATAAAAACATCCCGCCATTCATCCTTGAATCTTGAGAAAAATGATTCATTGACGGCATTGTCGCCAGGTTCACCTCTGCGGGAATAACTTAATCTGGCTTCGTTCCCCAAAACTGCAGAAACATATTCTGATCCGGTATTTATGCTTCCACGATCCTGATGAAAAATCATTCCACTAATCTGGATGCCGAATTCCCCAGTTATTGTCTTAACGGCATTTCTAAACGAATGAAGTAACATTTGACTATCAGGCTTCATTGAAAGCTTATAGCCGTAAATCATCTTGCCAAATATATCAAGATGCACACATAAATATGCTTTAGCGCCACGATACAAAAGCTCAGTAGTATCTGAAACAATTACCTGAAAGCAGTTCTTTATCAAACCGGATTTACTCAAAAACCACACAAGATTTGCTCGAAGCTGAAGATAATCCAGAATTTTAACAATCCAACTCCTGCGCAAAGGACGTATTTTCCGCTTCAATTCAAGCCCCCAGGCCCTTAATATTACCAAAAGTGCCTTATGGTTAACGATTTCGTCATACTTTTCAAACAGGGCTTTCTTGATCCGGCGATAGCCATATGCCGGGTTGTCTTCGATTATTTCCTTAACCCAGTCTTTTATGCGGCCATAACGCTTTTCTATTCTTTCACAAAAATCCATACTGTAATAGTACGTCTTCTTGCTTATGCCCATTACTCGACAGATTCGATTTACTCCAGATCTCCCGCTGGCAACAACTGACCGGGCATATTCAGCTATTTGCCATCGAGAGGTACGTAAAAATCCAGATAATTCTTTAAAATCGATATTTCGACTTCTTTCTTCCCAATCATATTTTCCAGTTGTTCTATCTTCTTGCGGTATTTCATTTCTTCCTTGGACGATTCAGACTGAAAAGCATGATGACCCTGTGAAATAAAATGTTTCCGCCATAAAGATAACTGGTTGGCATTTATCCCGTATTGACGGGATACCTCAGCTACGTTGTCCTTGATAAAGCTTTCAAGGACCACCTTGAATTTAAATTCAGGTGAATGATTCTTGACTCTCTTTCCCATGGCATCTCTCCTGTTAGATAATTTAACAAAAGAGCATCTCTCTTTCAAACTGGTTTACCTTTTGGGGTGCAGGACCATATCCCCTCTGAGAAAAACTGTGAAAAGCTAATACTGAATCGTATATAGGTTCCCACCACAAATTGTTAATGAAGCCCCCGTATCCATGTAGGTAAAACATCATACCGGATATAGCTATCCTCCAATGCTAAATTTCAAACAGGTCAGTTTTAGATATTAATGATGAAGGTGCTGTTGTGAGGCAGCTGTGATCAGGAAGTAATGCCATTATTGGCAAATGGGTATCGTTTTGTAAAATGAGACGACTGATTGCGGTTAAACCTCTAATAATTAATCATGGAAAACTGACTCAATTGGGTACGGCTTAATGTAGCACAATCTCGGGATATAAGATCGTCTCACAGGGCTTGTTTCGTCTTCAAAGGAGGGGCAAGCAGTGGTCCGAGATGGTTTTATGATAAAACACTATTTTTAGGAGGAGGATCTTAATGAAAAAGATTCTATCAATGTTGCTGCTCCTGCTTGCTGTTACAGGATATGGTCTGGTCTTTACAGCTTGTGGTGATGATGAAAGCAGAACGGAGCCGCCGCCACCTGTACTGTCGTCAGAGTTGGATTGCGTTGATGAGGCAAGTCTGTACTGCGTAGACGGAAAGATTGTAATACCGGATGTCGCTGTACATGAGGGGAGCGGCAAGAGCATAATTGAGGAAACTGCTGTAGCCGAAAGCGGGGAAAGTTATACCCTGCAGTTCAGAGACCTCAACGCTAACGGAACTGTTGATCCTTACGAGGACTGGAGATTGTCTCTTCAGGACAGGATAGATAATCTGATTGAGTTGATTGATGCTTTGGATCCATTAGATGAAGTTAATCCTTTGCTTGTCAAAGGCGGCTTGCTTTATAACTTCTATCTGGGGGGTGGAGCTAATGCGGATGGAACCTTGAACGCGGCTCGTATCGCTGACATCAATGGAACAACAGGTTTTACTCGTTCCTCAATGTCTGGAACGAACAATATGGACGCTACTACAAGGGCTACATATGCTAACAATCTTCAGGCAGCCTGTGAAAGTGCGGCTCTGGGTATTCCTTACTTGTATAACTGCGACCCTTCCACTGGAACAGGAAGTAACAGGTCATCGTCTGTTTTTGAAAAAAGAAACAACATGAATAACATTGGGAATTGGCCCTTCAACCTGGGATTTGCTGCTATTGGCGATCCTGAATACATGGAAGAAATCGCAGCCCTTCACAGAGCTGAGTATAAAGCTGCTGGAATTAACTTTCTCCTCGGGCCAATGTGCGACCCGCTCGGAGAGCCGAGATGGGCAAGATCGCATGACACATTTGGTGCTACTGGTGCAAACGGTCTGGCTGGTGAAATGGCGAGGGCTTATATTCGAGGATTACAGGGCGCTGAAGATGGTTTTAGCGGAAGAGCTTTGACAGGCGGTGTTGCCGCGACTCTCAAACACTTCCCTGGAGCCGGTACTAACAACGGAGGAATGGACAGCCATAATTATATTGGCCGCTTTGCTATGTTCCCCGGAGGAAATTTTCAGTCTCACCTCGATAACTTCCGAACAGCTTTTGAAGCGGGACCTCTTGCTGTAATGCCTTGCTACAGCATCTTTGTAACCGGTGAATCAGGTTGGCCCGGAACGGACAGCTGGGTAAACTCGGGAGTTGGAGAAGAGTTCGCTTTCGATGAACATGTTGGGTCTTCCTATGACAGTAAAATTATGTGGGATCTTCTCAGGGATTACTGCGAGTGGGACGGCATGGTTACTTCAGACTGGGGTGTTTTGTATGGAGAAACCTATTGGATATTTCAGGCAGCTTATGGCCTCTACTCAGACGATCTTGCGGGTGTAGAAGAGGCAACGCTTGGTTCAGCGGAAGCTTATCCGTATGAAAGCTACCGTGTGCGAAGATATGCTCGCGCAGGTGGACACCAGATAGGTGCCGGAAATGAAGAAATGTGGATTAATGCAGTATCTGACGGACAGGTCACAAACAATGACGTTAATGAAGCTGCAGCTAAGGTTCTTGAGGTTATGTTCAGACTTGGACTGTTTGAAAACCCTTACATCGATGTAGCAGCTGCTGCACAGGTAGTAGAAAGCAACAGGCCTGCGGCAGAAGAGGCGATGAAGAGGGCATGTGTTCTTGTTAAGAATGAAGGTGAAGTCCTTCCGCTGAGCCTTTCAACGGACGCTACAATCTACGTTGATTCTGTAGGAGATGCGACTGTCGATGAAAGTGAAATGGCAACATTCGTTGGTACTAACAATGCAATGCAGTACACAACAGATATTAATGAAGCGGACATCATAGTGCTTCGAATTGCTGGTAGGCAGGGACAGCATACCGGTATTGCCGGAGGAGTGCCTCTTTCGTGGACAGCTCCAGTTCTAAGGTACAATTATGATGCGTGGAGACACTATACATGGGATGAACATGTCGCGCTGGTCAACTCAACAGCCGGACCCGAAGGATCAGATAATGGAGCTGGTACGACTGAGGTTGATGGTGTTGACTATTCATCAGGTGGCTATATCGTAAATGATAATCAAATGTCGAGTGCTGTAAATGAGTATGCAAAGCTGACAAATGCAATAGCCGTTAAGAATGCAACGGGAGCTCGGCTGATAGTTGTCGTTTTTGCCTTCCGCCCATTTGTTCTTGAACCTGCTGTGGCAGCTGAGATTGATGCGCTGGTCGTTGAATTCGGATTGTTTAATCCGTTGCTTTTCGACGTACTATTCGCTGTAGATGGATATGCTCCTGAAGCTCATTTGCCTTTCAGTATTCCAAGCTCAGAGCAGAGTGTTGAAGATGCAACAGAAGACCTTTACAATGATGAGGTAAATCCCACATTTACTTTTGGTACAGGGTTGACCTGGTAATTGTTAAGGATGCTTATTAGAGATTTGATTTTGATGTAATGGAAAAATGAACAGGGCAGCATCAGGGTGTCCTGTTCATTCCATATATTATGCTGAAAAATAGTAATGAGCGTAATAAAGAGATTATATTTGTAACGAACAGTGGTTAATGGCACGGTACGAGTTTTATTGTTGCGATAAATATTGATTTAGATATTCGATGGAAACAAAAAATAAAAATAATGCCTGCGCGATGTACCTTCGTGGAAGATACATCGAGACAACATTTCACAGAGAATCAGCCGATAAGGCTGCCAGAAAGATAACTACAAAGAACTACTTTGACGATTATGAGTTGTTGAGGATAAAAAATGAGATTAAAAATAATCTTGTCTCGAACATTGTCATAGCCGGGGAAAGTGATTCATGGCAGTTTCTTTGGAGAGAATTCGAAGATCAATGTAATATGCATCTCGTGTTTACACACAACAGCAGAGAAGCCGGCAAGCAAAGCAGGATAACAGAGCTGTTAGTAGAGCTTTTTCAATCCGATAGGCTTAAAGCAACCTATATTCCACCGCGTTTGGTTAGAGAACTGAGAGATTTGTCAAGATACAGAGATGAGATTATTGAAAATCATCGTGCTATCAAGTCTAAAATTGGAATTATTTTAAAAAGCACTATGATATGCATAAAACCTGAGTTCTATCCAAATTTGGAAAATGAAATTGAACACATATATTCCTCTAATAATTGGGATCAGAGAATCAGCTCCATCGTTGATGATAACACATCTATAATTTTAACATCATTGTTTAATGATTTAAAAGAGGCTCGCAGCAAGATTGCCTTTTTGGAGGAGAGCATTAAAGCAAAATCTTCCCGATATGAAGAAAAGTTACAGCGTATAACGGAAATTCCAGGTGTAAACAGGGTGGTCGCAGAGAATATTCTGTTTGAAACAGGGTTAAATCTGGAACGGTTTGCTGATGCAGATGATTTTATTTCCTGGCTGGGTTTATTCAGGTCATTAGATAAAATAACACTCCGTTTTCAACAAGCAAATCTTAGTACAGGTTCAAAAAATAGAATAAGAAAAAATATTTGTGATGCTGTTCTTGTTGTTCCAGACATGAAAGATTGCAGGCTGAAGACAAAGCTTGACAGTGATCAATTAAAGTTCGATGCCGGTTACGCGAGGATAAATATGGAATATATTATTCTTAAATTAATATATAATATATTGGTTAGTGATGTAACATATTCAGAAGTGCCGGATGAATTTATTAATGGTATATTTTTACCTGGTAAAAAAAATTATTGTAAAATAGTTGAACAATAGATTCATATTAGTTTGACAAATGATTAGTGGTCCTGTATTGACTGTTGAATATGGTGGGGGCATTTGAATACATTATTTATTGCACTTAGCGTCGTCGGTGTCGTAGAAAGCTTTTTGTTTGCGTTTGTTCTGTTGAGGCTCAGTAAGAATAAGTATGCAAACAGATTTCTCTCCCTCTATTTTCTATGCGCGGGTGTCTGTGTGCTGATAAACCTGCTCCTGAATCAATATACAGTTACGGGAATGCCGGTTAGTAATTCAAATACTGTTCATGTTACTCAGCTTACATTTTTTATTCTATTGCTCAAAGGCCCTCTTCTGATATTGTATAGCATGTCTCTTCTTTACCCAGAGTTTAGATATACGAAAAGATATAATATTCAATTTATTGTTCCGCCTCTGTTTGTTGCAATCTCTTATGCTCCCTATTACGCTTATATGAGAGTTTATCAAGATGTCTCGCAATATTTAACCAGTCATATCATGGTGATTATAAAAATAACCTTTTTTCTGATTATTTTTGGCTACATGATGTTTATCAAGTCCAAAATAAGAGAATACAAAATGAATCTTAATTCAATAGAAAATATTGGGGCCTGTAAGTGGCTTGGATTAATAACAACGTTATTTTCTGTTTTGTGTTGTGCCCATATAATAAATATTATATATATAAAGTATTATTCCAGCAAGCCATCAATATTGCAAGACGTTGATTTTATAATGGTGCCGGTTGTTTCAACTACTGTGTTATTGCTGCTTTTTTACTATGCCGTTGTTAAACCAGAGTTGTTATATTCCCTTAGGGCTAATTTGAGAAGGGCTGAGGGGTTGGCTAAGTATAGGACCTCTCCTCTAAAACTAAGTGAAATAAATGAGATTATGGAAGCAACCTCTCAGATTATCAGGAATGAGAAGCTCTATGCTGATCCGGAATTTAAAGTGGATGAGCTTGCAAAGCGTCTAAACATAAATAAAAACTATCTGTCTCAGGTGATAAATACAGCTACCGGGATGAGTGTGCCAGAGTATTTAAACAACCTTAGAATCAATGAATTTATTGAGATTATGAAAAACGAAACTAATTTTAATTTTTTGAACCTTGCGATGAAAGTTGGATTCAATTCCAAGCCTTCTTTCAATAGAGCGTTTAAAAGGCATATAGGGCTGACTCCAAGTGAGTTTATGAAAGGAATATCAAATGTTAAAGAAAATGGCGGAAGCGTAGACTCAATTGTACAAGGAGCTCTGGTAGCCAGGAGAGCATCAATTTAACATTCTAACGTTGACCTCCAGCACCTACCGCCCGCTTCCATGCAGCTTCTAACCGAACAGTTTCGGCATCCCTGAGTTATAGTCTCATTACACAAAAAGCCCGCAACACTGAAGGCGGGTTCAATTACGTGTGAGCTGTTGAGCCTTACTCCCAGATCACCGGTACGCGGACCGAAAAATGCAAACAAATCTGCCTGAAGGCTTAAGGGCAAAGTCCCTGTGCCGGGGCAGAGTTCAGAAAGCGGGCCGGTACCAGCGGCGGAGGCTGATGAACAGGCGAGGGCATCAAGCGCTGATGATAGAATGCAGTTCAGTATCTCGCCCGCGTAGAGCTGTTCAGCTATATCATTAAACGAAGCGGCCCATTCCGAAGCCTCCCTGCCGGCAGTGAGAATAAACGGGAAAAGAGAAACTGTTCTAAGCTCTTCAGGCAGCCGGTTTAAAAGCTCTGAAGATGGCGGAATGAGGACGGAGTAGAGCGCGGCCGGAGCAGCAACTCTCAGCCCCGAAGCGGCAAGCATCGCGATTTTATGGTCTACAGGCGGCATTCTCAGAACTGCGGCTGCCTTCGACGCTATCGTGTCTGAACTGATTCCGGTACAGAGATTTTCTAAAAAGACTATATCATCCATATAGGAAATTCATATAGAGCTTTTGATATACTCCTCCGCGTCCTGCGGAGAGAGGGGCCTGGAGAAGAAATAGCCCTGCGTGTAGTCGCACCCGAATTCGCGTGCAAGCTCAAGGTGGTCTGATGTCTCAATGCCTTCCGCAACGACCTTCATCTTCAGGTTGTGAGCGAGTGTAGAGACCGAGCGGACAATTTCAGCGCTCTGATCGTCAATGTGCATCCATTCGACGAAGGAACGGTCAATTTTTATTGTGTCTACGGGAAAGTGGAGCAGATACGAAAGTGACGCGAATCCCGTTCCGAAGTCGTCGAGGTAAATCGGATAGTTGAAGGCCCTCAGAGTAAGAAGGATGATGTTGGCCTTGTCCATGTCTTCCATGAACGCGCTCTCAGTGATCTCAAACGCAATGTTTTCCTTAACAATTCCGTGTTTCTCAGACAGCATGAGAATGCTTTTGCTGAGGCCGCTGTCAATAAACTGTCTGGCGGACAGATTAATCCCGAGCCGGAGCGGGAGATTGGGGAAAAGGCCCGCCCACTCCGCTGACTGTTTCATGGCGGTCTCAGTAATCCACTCCCCAAGCTTTATAATGGCGCCGGTCTTCTCAGCCTCGGGGATAAAGACCTCTGGAGTCAGGAGGCCTCTTTCGGGGTGATTCCACCTGATTAGCGATTCAAAGCCGAAAAGTCTGCCTGACGCCGTTTCGATAATGGGTTGGTAGTAGAGCACGAATTCTTCCTTCTTGATTCCTTCGTAGACCCTCTCCTCAAAATCGCTGGTCGCCAGCCCGCCTCTTGTCCCGGATGTTTTTCGGAGATAGTTATTCAGAGGAGTCATGTCATAGTCGTCAGGATAAACAATCAGTATTTCAGGAGAGCCCGCTGAATCAATAATATCCTCAGGGGTGGGATATCGCTTCAGATCGGCACCTGGAACAGTCCTGACTGAAGCCGGAACGCTGTCGGAGTCAGGCGAACTGTGTCTGAGAAGGATAAGCGCTGTCTTGTTTTTCTTCTTCATAAATTGTATCACTGAGTGTTTAAGCATTATAAGAGATATTGCGGCAAGGGTCAACATAAAGATTATGCGAGGCAAGGTAAAAAATTCTTGAGCTGATAAAGGCTGAATGTCAACATAACTAAAAATGAGGAAGGCAATGGCGAATACGACAGTAAATACTGAAACATTACGGCTCAATCTGATTGAGATGATAGAGGAGGCGAGCTTTGAGCTGCCTGAATATGTTCTACGCAGATTCAGGGAGATGGCAGCATCCGAAAAAGATGAGGCAGCAGTTGAAACCATGAGAGTTTTGCTTGAGAATGCCGAGCTGGCAAAGACCGAGAGGCTGCCGCTCTGTCAGGACTGCGGTGCTGTAATCGTCTTTCTGGAGATAGGTCAGAATGTAACTCTCGAAGGCGCCTTCCTGGGCGCTCAGATCGAAGCTGCGGTCGAAGAAGCCTATCGAAGCTGTTATCTGAGGAAGTCAATCGTGGGCGATCCGCTGAGACGAAACAATACCGGCACCAACGCGCCGGCATTCGTCCACACATCAATTGTCGAGGGGGACCAGATCAGGCTGACGGTCTACCTGAAGGGCGGCGGTTCTGAGAACATGAGCGCTCTGAAGATGTTTACGCCGACCTCTTCCGCTGAAGATGTTGTTGAATACATTGTTAATACTGTGGTTGCCGCAGGGCCCAATCCCTGTCCGCCCCTATTTCTTGGAATCGGCATAGGAGGCACGGCGGATGAGGCGGCGCTGAATTCAAAGAAGGCTGTTCTGCGCGGTGAAGAACCAAATCCCGATCCATATTATGCCGGACTTGAGAAGCTGATTGAGGAAAGACTCAACAAGTCAAATGTCGGCGCGTTAGGCTTTGGGGGGATATCGACTGTTGCGGGTGTCTACATTAAACCGGCCCCGGCGCATATCGCGTCGCTGCCTGTGGCCGTAAACATGAGCTGCCATTCGACGCGTTTCAGAACAAGGGTCATTGGAGGATGATATGCAGTGGAAGAAACTAAGCGCTCCGCTGAGCCGGGAGGCCGCCGCCGGCCTTCTTCCCGGCGACAGGTGTCTCATAAGCGGAACTATATACTCCGCGCGCGACAAGGCCCATCAGCGGCTTGTCGAGATTATGGAGGCCGGCGGCGGCCTCCCTGTTGAGCTGTCAGGCCAGGTGATATACTATATGGGGCCAAGCCCCTCGCCGCCCGGCAGGGTGATAGGGGCAGCCGGTCCGACTACATCTTCGAGAATGGACGTTTTTACCGGGAAGATGCTTGAGGTGGGCGTTACAGCCATGATCGGCAAGGGCAGGCGAAGCCCCGAGGTCAGAGAGCTGATTGCGAAGTTTGGAGCTGTGTACTTCAGCAGTTACGGCGGCGCGGGGGCCTACCTGGCGGTCCGCATAAAGGAGTCAGAGCCGGTTGCCTTTCACGACCTTGGGCCTGAGGCTGTTTATCGCCTTGTGGTAGAGGACTTTCCTGTCGTTGTGATAAACGGGCCTGACGGAGGCGACCTTTACGAGCAGGCGGCGGGCTTTGGAAGCTGACTTCAGCGCAGTCTGTGAAGCTTTCAGGAGCTCTCTGACGGCAAGACAGCTTTTTTTCAGTGAAAACGCAAATCCCGCGGCGGCTGCCGTAATGGTTGTGCTGATGGACGCCGTAGGAGTCCCCTCCGTCCTCCTGACACGGAGGGCAATGACGCTTTCGTCGCACAGGGGAGAGGTCTCTCTGCCGGGAGGACGCTCCCATCCTGAAGACAAAACAGCGTTTGAGACGGCCAGCCGGGAAACTTATGAGGAAACAGGCATCCGTCCTGAAGATGCCCGATACCTTGGCCGTTTCAATGATTACTTTGCAAAAGACGGTTCCGTGGTTTCAGTATTTGTTTCTTCAATAGCATGGCCTTATCAGTACAGCTTTAATCCCCCTGAAATCGAATCGGGCCTTGAGGTGCCTCTGGCGCTTTTCAGCCGCAGGGAGAACGCGGAAGAACAAAAACATTCGATAGACGGCGCTGAAAAGGTTTTTCGCCATTACCGCTACCTCGGCTATGATGTCTGGGGCCTGACTGCTTCCATCCTTGAGGATCTGACAGATTGTGCCGGGATTTGGCAAATAACTTCCGGCTGCTCCTATAAACCTTGACAAAATAACAAGGGACTGTTACGATAAATTATTGTTTCGTTGCAGATCATATTTTTAAAGATATTGGTAAAAACGGGGACAGCGCGGCGGCTTATTAACCGGGCTGGCATAATGATAATATTACAGGGCAGAAGTTAGAAAATGAACGAACCTCTTATAAATGTTGGTGTCGCCCAGGTCAGGTTCGGGCAGAGCCCATCCGTTCTGCGCACCATTCTTGGAAGCTGTGTTGGGATATGTGTATATGACCGCATGAAGAAGATCGGCGGTCTCGCCCATATTCTTCTCCCGAGCGACAATACCGGGGGGAAATTCCCCGAAAAGTATGCCGATACGGCCATACCCCTTCTTGTTGAAAGACTTATCAAAGACGGCGCAAGAAAGGAGTTTATGTCGGCGAAGATTGCAGGCGGAGCTTCAATGTTTAAGTTCAGCCCGACTGTCTCTCTCGGACAGATAGGCGACCGAAATGTGGAAGAAACGCTTAAGGTGCTGGAGAAACTGGGAATTCCCGTTCTTGAAAAGGATGTCGGTGGCAATACAGGGAGAGTAATAGATTTTTTCCTCAATGACGGACACCTGAAGGTCAAGGCCGCCGGTCAGGAAAAGATGTATTACAAAGTGTAGATGGAGCGCTGGAGATAACTATGCACGCACATATTAAACAGAGAATTGAATCAATAATAAACAACCTTGACCAGCTTCCTTCAATACCGGAGGTCGCGAGTAAAATCATTAACATGGTTAATGATCCTGACGTCTCTTTTAAGCATATCGCTGATGAGATATCGCGCGACCAGGCCATGACCACAAACATACTTAAACTGTGTAATTCAGCCTTTTTCAGCAAAGGCAAGGAGATAACTTCAATAGAGAGGGCAATCGTCACTCTCGGCCTCAAAGAGGTTAAGGACATCGTAATGATTCTGGCCGCCAAGCCTGTTCTTGACAGGTTCGTAATAGGCTATGACCTCGCCAAGGGAGAGCTCTGGAAGCATGGAGTGATCGTGGCGACTGTGTGTAAAAAGATGGCGTTGGACAAGGGCAGAAAGGATGTCGCCGATGTTGTCTTTACCGGCGGGATAATCCACAATGTAGGAAAGGTCGTTCTGGCGCTCTTTGTTCAGAGCACTTTCGCAGATATTATGCGTGCTGTTCAGGAGCAGGGGATGACCTTCAGCGATGCAGAACGCAGTATTATGGGCTTTTCGCATCAGGAGGTCGGTGAGAAGATTCTGGCCAAGTGGCAGTTCCCGCCCGTGCTTAAATCCATAGTCCGCTTCTATCAGGATCCCATGCACTCGCCTGAGGAACACCGCTACGAAGTTTGCGTTGTACACGTGGCCAACAGCCTTGCTCTCATGGCCGGTGTGGGCATAGGAAGCGACGGGCTTTTCCATGAACTGAACGCAGAGGCCCTTGAAAAAATAGGCTTCACGGCCGAAGACCTTGAAAAGACTTTTACCTCCATCCCTGAATTTATACGGCAGGCTAAGGAAATCATCTAAAGGGAATGTACTTTATCAAGAACTGCCCTTACTGCACAAAGGCGCTCCGTTTCCCGATTGACAGGGGCAAAATACTTGTCAGGTGCGGATGCGGGCACTCCTTTGTCGCCGACCCTGACGACCCGCTGCTCTACAGGGACGGGCGCTTTGATCTGGGAGCGGGAAAGGGCCGAAAAAAGAAAACCCGGGGTGTTCAGAGCCGTTCGGAAAGGATGAAGCTTTCATCAATAAGGAGATGGTTTATATCGTTTCTTTATGAGTTGCGGTATTCAGTGCAGAACTACCGTCTGTTGACAAAGTCAGACCGGCTGAGGCTAATGCTTCAGCTGCTTGCCGTATTCGTATTCTTTAGCGCTTTCATATCGACTGTCATGGTTTTCGTGACACGATAGCCCGGTATTTCATAAAAGTTCTTGATGTACAGCCCCTCTTATCCAGCATACCCTTAAAAGAGCCGTGTTCAGCGGCAAATATTTAACGGCGGTCAATATGCTTCATAAATACCTGAAAAACAGATCTTCGCGAATAGTTATGATTTCGGCGGCAGTGTTGCTGGCATCCTCCGAGCTTTTTGCGGAAGGCGGCGGGCACGGTGTTGTCAGCGGTGTAGGGATTGCTATATTAGCGGCGACGGTGATGGCATATATTGGTCACTTCCTGAAACAGCCGCTTCTGCTTGCCTATCTTGCTGCCGGAATTGTTATTGGTCCCCGCATAGGCCTCGGGCTGATTGAGAACATGGAACATATTGAGACCATCTCGGAGTTTGGGCTGATTCTGCTTCTCTTTCTTATCGGGCTTGAAATTGACATCAAGAAGCTGAAGGAGTCGGGAAAGTCCCTTGTGATGAGCGGACTGACACAGTTCCCCCTGACTGTTGCTGCCGGACTGGGTTTCGCGATGCTGCTCGGCTATACGTTCGGGGATGGAGGCTATGACGGTATCTACCTGGCAGTCTGCTGCGGACTCAGCAGTACAGCCATAGTCGTTAAGCTTCTTTACGGGAAATTCGAACTCGATACCCTTGCCGGGCGTATAACACTGGGTATTCTGGTATTTCAGGATATCTGGGCGATTATAGTACTTGGAATACAGCCCAATCTGGCCAATCCTGACATTGTGCGTATTCTGCTGTCGTTCGGCAAGGGCGGTCTTCTTGTCGCGGCGAGCATGCTGATCAGCCGCTTCGTGCTGCCGCCGATGTTCAAAAAGGTGGCAAGGGTCCCGGAGCTGGTGCTGATATCGTCTTTAGGATGGTGTTTCTTCGTTTGCGGCGGCGCGTCGCTGCTGGGCCTCTCGCTTGAGATGGGCGCCCTGATAGCAGGTATCGCAATATCCACATTCCCTTACAACCTCGACGTAATCGCTAAAGTTGTAAATATAAGGGACTTTTTTATAACTCTTTTCTTTGTTTCACTCGGAATGAAGATTCCGAACCCTCTCGATAATACAGGCATCGTGGCGACAGCCGGTATTATGGCTGGCTTTCTCATCCTGTCCCGTTTTCTGACAGTCTTTCCAGTACTTTACTCGCTCAGGAACGGTCTGCGGGTCAGTCTGCTGACTTCGATCAACCTGTCTCAGATAAGCGAGTTTTCTCTTGTTATCGCGTCGCTTGGTCTTGCCGCCGGCCATATCTCTCAGGATACCATGGCTGTAATAATTTTCACTTTCGTAATCACCTCCATAACCTCAACGTACATGGTCAAGTACAGCGACCCGATACAGAGAGCTCTATCCACCCTTATGAAAAAAAGCGGAATGACAGAGGTCCATTCCAATTCGGAAGGGGATGATGATGACCCTCGTAACGAGATTGCTCTGCTGGGATTTTACAGGACTGCCAGTTCTCTCCTGGACGGGATGCTCAGGCTCGATGAACAAAACCATTCGCTGGGACTAAAAGAGAAGATTGTGGTAGTCGATTTTAATCCGGAAATACATGTGCAGCTGAAGGGACTCGGCGTGCGGGCGGTCTACGGGGACATCAGCCATCCGGACACGCTGCATCACGCGGGAATACATGAGGCAAAGCTTGTAATCTCGACAATCCCCGATGCCATACTTGTCGGTACGGATAATCTTAAAATACTCAGGCACATGAAGGAGATATCTCCGCACGCCAGGATTATCGTGACCGCCGAAAGCGTAGAGAGGGCGCTCAATATGTACTCAGAAGGCGCGTTCTATGTCTTCATGCCGAGGGTCCTGGCTGGAGACAGGCTTTGCGGCATTGTAGAGATGTTTCTCGAAGGAAAGATGTCTGACCTGGTCATGGCAGCTGCCGATGAAAGAGAAGCTTTGAAAGCTAGAAACGAGCTTGTCAGGTGATTAAGTGTACCGTTTGATATCGCGCCTGAGCTCCCGGTCCATATCGCGTTTCTGAATGGTCTTGCGCTTGTCGTAGACGGCCTTGCCCTTCGCGAGGCCCAGTTCCATCTTTACCCTTCCTTCCTTGAAGTAAAGGGAAAGCGGCACGAGGGTGTAACCCTTTTCCTTCAGCTTGCCTATGAGACGCTTAATCTCGTGACGGTGCAGCAGAAGTTTTCTGTCGCGGTCAGTTTCGTGGTTGAACCGGTTGCCCATATCGTAATGAGAAATGGTAAGTCCGGTGACAAATACCTCGCCGCTCTTGACGAGCGCATAAGATTCCTGAATGCTTACCTTTTTCTGTCTTAGCGATTTGACCTCGGTTCCGCGCAGAACCATGCCTGCCTCGAATACCTCTATGATCTCGTAGTCGAAGCGGGCCTTCTTGTTGCGGATAATCTCACGGTTCCTGCCGTCTGTTTCTTTGCTCTTGTTAGACATAATGGAGATATCTATTTTTACCCGTTCTATAACGTCAAGAGGAATTTCGAATCTTGTCGTTGCACTTCAAACTTGAAGTTGGGTTCGTTGAATTCTGGTTGAACCTTACGTTGAGCTTTGATTGGCCACATATCAACAAATTTCCACTGAATGGTTTAAGGCATACACGAGTGGAAATAATCTATTTATAATTAAAGTGATAATTGCAAAGCCAACTCAAGAGCACTTTTAATTAACAATGCAAAATGATGTATTAATCAAAAAAGTAGGCTCAACCGGTCGGGTGAGTCGATTTCATATTTATTTTATGATAAATATGAAACAATAATTTACTTATCCAACTGCTCCCGCGGTTGTCTGCGGACAAAATTTAGACAAGCTAAGACAACGGCAATGGCGTTTTGGTAAACATATGCAAGTAAATGCATATTTTTATAATATTTAAAACAACTATTTCAGGAGGAGATTTGTTTTATGAAACAAATTCTTGTTTTACTACTAAGTCTCTCTCTCTTTGCTGCCTTTACGGCTTGCGGAGATGATGAGAAAGACAAAAGCTGTGAGGGTAAAGGAATTTACTGTGTCGATGGTGAAGATGTTCAGCCTTCGGTTCAAGTCGCTGACGGTTCAGGGAAAAGTATTCTGACAGTCGATGATAAACAGTATAGAGACCTCAACGCTAACGGTGAGGTTGATGCTTATGAGGACTGGACTCTGCCGGTTGAAGAAAGGGCGGCAGATCTGCTTGCTAAAATGAGCAAAGAACAAAAAGCTGGGCTTCTCTATGAGACCAGCTTTGCCGGTAGTATCTCAGATGTTGACATTACAGATGATTTGAAAACATCACTTGCAACCTCTCAGGCAAGAGTGGCTCTTTTCCGTAATCCAGGAACTGCTTATTCCGCAGCTGATATGACAACGTATATCAATAAGGTTCAGGCATACGTTGAATCGCAGGGACTTGGAATTCCTTTCGTTTTCTGCTGTGATCCTTCTACAGGTACAGGTTTTAGTGCGGCAGGAGCCGATGCAGGGTATGCCAAAAAAAATGATATGGCACCAATGGGTGACTGGCCATTCATGCTTGGGCTTGCAGCTCTTGATGAAAATGAGACAGACAAGGTTAGGGAAATTGCAAGTATGCATGCTGAAGAGTATAAAGCATGCGGTTTTAGAATGCTGCTTGGACCGCAGAGTGACCCGATAGGTGAACTCAGATGGGCCCGCTCATATGACACACTCGGAGCTGATCCTGTAAAAGCTGGTAAATTTGCAAAAGCTTATGTTCAAGGGCTTCAGCAAACTGAAAATGGTGCGTCCGGACAGCTTGTTCCGGGAGTAGCTGCAGTACTTAAACACTTCCCAGGTGGCGGTACAAATATGGGAGGAATGGATAGCCATAAATCTGCAGGAAGATATGCCTTGTTTAAAGGCGGAAATTTTGATGCCTTTGTTGAATCATACAAGAAAACATTTGAAGCTGGTCCGCTTGGATGTATGCCGTGCTACAGCATTTACATGACAAACTGGGATGAAACAACAAGAACTTTTAATACACAATTCGAGGAAGTAGCCTCCAGTTACGAGATGACTCTTATGTGGGATTACTTGCGAGAGGAGTGCGAATGGGATGGAGTGATAAGCTCTGACTGGGGTGTGCTTGGAAGTTCAGCGTATGGTCTTCTTCTTTCAGACTTTGGGGTGACAACGGTTGAGGCAGATACCGATCTTTCTGATCCATCTTACACAGGACCAACAGATATTCCTGATGGGGCACCTGCTTTTACGGAGTGGTCAGTTACTGAGGGCTACGATAGAAGAGGTAACTTGGTTTATTCCATACCTCAACATCAGAGCTACCTAATATACAAGTATCTGCAGGCAGGCGGACATCAGGTCGGGAATGGAAGTTATACAATGTGGCTTAATGCTATCGATCATAACTTCATTTCAGAAGCAGATCTGGATTACCCGGCAGGGAAAGTTCTTGAGATGATGTTTAAGCTTGGTGTTTTTGAAAATCCTTACAGAGATGCTTCTGCTGCAAATGCTATTATCACAGCTAATGCAGATGCAAGAAAACAGATAATGAAAGAAACAACTGTACTTGTAAAAAATGAAAATGTATTACCTCTATCTGCAACATCAGGAACGGTCTACTTTAATGGAGTAGAAGATGGATTGATTGATTCATTTGCTGGCACGACTACGACAACCATGTCTGAAGCAGATTATATCATTCTACGTGTTACTGGACGTCATGGCACGTATTCAGGTATTGCAGGAGGAGTTCCTCTTTCATTTGAGGCAAATGTTTACTCATACAACTATGATGAGTGGAGACATTATACAGCTGCTGAAAATGAAGCAACAGGAACCGATTCATATCTAGTCAGCGATTCAACTCAGGCCGCATCGATAGCACAAGCACAGCTGATAAAAGATGCAATTTCTGCAAAGAAATCAGGTGCTAAGCTGATCCTATGTGTGTTTGCACCAAGATCCTTTGTTTTTGATGCTGACATTGATGTATCAAAAATCGATGCTCTTATTGTTGAGTTCGGGATCTATGATGAGCAGCTTCTTGAGTTCATATATGGAACTGACGGATTCAAGCCTTCAGCCAAGCTTCCGTTCTGTATTCCAGCAAGCGACGAAGATGTTGAAGCGGCTTATGAGGACTTGTTCAACGATGAAGCTAACCAGCTTTTTGAATATGGCACAAGCCTTACTTACTAAAATATAAATATCATAATAAGAGGGGGCTGTTTCCGCCCCCTCTTATTATAAGTAAAAGAAAATATAGAAAAGAATAGTATGTTGTTTTTAAACATTCCAGTACTCTTTTATCTATAATAGCGAAAGGATAGAGGAATAATGACTCTGAATTGGTAAATGTGATGAGACTTGAAGTCGGTAAAAGAATTTCAGCAATACTTGTAAGCAATAATATGATTGAAGTTTCATATTTTAATAAAAATTTTACTAACGTAATAGAGACAGAAGTTTTTGATTATAAGAATTCAAATTTAAAAACCATAAGTAAGCTTTATAAAGAAAAAAGAATTACTTCAATCATTGTTGTTGTTGATACTGCTTCATGGCGGTTTCTGTGGTGCTACTATGGAGTCCAGTATGAAATCATAACAGTACAGAAGAGCTCTGTATCGCTATCATCAGAAACCCTTACTACAAAGATTATTTTGTCAATGTTTATTCAGAATAGACTGAGTTCAAGACGAATGAATTATAGCAAAATTTTTGAATTAAGAGAGTTAACGAGATGTCGTGAAGACATTATGATCAAACTCTTTTCTCTAAAGTCAAAAATCATTAAAACCCACCAGATGTCAATGCCGCCCTGTAATAAATCACTGTCAGATATGACAAATCCGGAAATGATATATCATTCACTACCGGACACATTCTCAAAAATCAAAGCATACAATATTGATTTTTCATTGAGAATTATGATAGAGGAAGAGAACAATTATCAAAAAATTATTGAAAGGATTATGAAGAGGATTGAAGCACAGTCGTTTTTTGTCAAAAATCACATTGAAAACCTTATTTCTATTCCAGGAGTAAACAAGAGAATTGCTGAAAACATTATTTCAGAAATAGGAACTGATTGTAATCAGTTTGATTCTATCGAAAAATTTATGACATGGTTAGGAATCTTCAGGGTCTTTAAGTGTGAAAATGTTCAAAATGAAATAAATCATGTCGCAACGAGGTCTGTCAGAGAAAGATTGAAAAAATATTGTATGGATGTTGTTGGAAATATCGAGGAAGGAAAACATGGCTTGCTGACAGAAATTTTCTACAGGGATGTGAGATGTAAGGACATTAAATTCGCAAGAACAAATATGTTATATATATTGCTAAATTTGGTATATTATATTCTATTTAATAAAACGAACTATAAAACAATACAGGAGGATAGAATAAGAGAAATAATAATACCATCTTATAAAATAAATCAAATAAATTATGGAACCGATGCGCGATATAAAAGGTCGTACTCTAAATAACGGTTGATGCTGTAAGGCTTGATTATAAGATGTAGCATGTGCTCATATCGAGAGAAATTATTATTATTTATAAAATTATGTTGGTCTGGTATCTATGGTTTTTGGTGAATTTGAAAGATTGTATTCTCAGGTTACTGTTTCAACGGCTTTAATATTGATGACTATGGGATTATTCTCCATCAAATATTACGATTCGGGGTCCCTTAAAAGAGAAAAGTTTAGTAAAATAACTATAAATTACCTTTTATTTATTTGTACTATTCCTATCCTTAATCGGTTAATCTATTTGATATTTTTCAGCAACAGCGGACAGGTTGTATGTCCAATAGCCACTATTTCACCGATATATTGCATATACCCACTCATGTATTTAATTGTAAAGAACATCTGTCTCGGTTTCAATGAAAAAGCTAATAAAATAATTGTTCATCTGATACCCTGCATCGTAGTCCTTATGATTAATCTTTATATGGTTTTTTTTGAAAATAATTATGATCCTAATAATAAAATATATAGATTACTAAGAAATGGATTTCTTGCCCAAGGGATAATCTACTTGATTTTGTCTTCGCGAATTATTATGAAAAATCATGTAGTGAAAAAATATGGCCGAGTAATTATGACTATTTTCGCAAATTTTTTATTTCATCTTGTTGTAGTACGATTTGCAGCCTATGTATTGAGGTATTATCAAGTAAAGAATTGGGTAATGATAATTATGTCGGTACAGCTTGTTTCTCTTGTGATACTTTACTACTTAGCTCACACCGTCAAAAATATTAAAGAGGTAATACTTACTCCGGAAAACGAAAAAAATGATTCAAACGAAAAGTATCAAAAGTCCTTTCTTTCTGAAGTTCAGGTTGCTGATATAATCAACAGGCTGGAGAGTTATTTCGAGCAATCAATAGAATTGATTGATTCTGTAACTAACATGGAGGAAGTGGCTGCCCGAATCAATGTTTCTCGTCATAATCTTTCTCAATCGGTCAATAGAATGTACAAAATGAGTTATTACGATTACATAAACAGTTTAAGAATAGACCGTGCAATTGCTATGATGGAAAGCGGATCCGGTGAAAATATTTTGGAAATATCGCTTATTGCAGGCTTCAACTCCAAAGCTACCTTCAACAGGGCATTCAAAAAAGTAATCGGCAAATCGCCGTCTGAATACAGAATGAATCAGATTAAAGGAAGTTGTGGGAACATGAGGGTTAATATAAAAACAGCTGCACCAAACGATGCAGCTGTTTCAGATTGACAGCTGTTAAACAGCTCTTTGCATCACCCTGTTCAGTCTGTTCACAAACTCGGTGGGGCTTTTGAGCTCCATACCCTCAATTAACATTGCCTGTTCCAGCAGCAGAAAGCTGATGTCCCTGATAAGGATTTCATCCTCCGAGTTTTTAAGCTTTTCAACTATTGGATGGCCCGGATTTATCTCAAGGACCGGTTTGAACTCAGCCATCTCTGACTGGCCCATTGCTTTCAGCAGCTGGTGCATCTTGACGGTAGGGTCGTTCTCGTCTGCTACAACGCATGAAGGTGAATCGCTTAGCCTTGAGCTTGCTTTGACGTCCTTTACACGGTCTTCAAGCGCTTTTTTTACCTTCTCAATAAAGGGCTCTATCTCTTTTTCTTTCGCTTTATCCTCATCGGTCTTGAGGTCGTCTGCAGCGTCACTGCGGTTAACGGATTTGAGGTCATAGTCCTTGTATTTAAAGAGCGAGCTTATGACAATCTCGTCGATTTCGTCATCCAGCAGAAGTACCTCAATGCCCCTGTTTCTGTACATCTCGAGAAGAGGAGAGTTTCTCAGATTTGCCTCTTTTGAGCCGGTGATGTAATATATGACTTTCTGGTCCTCCTTCATCCGGCTGACATACTCGCTGAATGTCGTATATCCCTCTGACATTGTGGATTTGAACATGACGAGCTCAGTCAGCTTGTCCCTGTTCTCGTAATCCTGGTAAAGGCCTTCTTTCAGAGGAATGCCGTACTCTTTGTAGAAGCTGGCGTACTTTTCACGGTCATTTTTCTGGAGCCCCTCCAGTTCGCTGAGTATCTTCTTCACCGATGAGGACCTTATCTTTGCAAGGACCTTGTTCTGCTGTAAAATCTCGCGGCTCACGTTGAGCGGAAGGTCCTCTGTATCAATGATACCCTTGAGGAAACGGAGATATACAGGCATGAGCTCCTTGTCATCGTCTGTTATGAATACCCGCTTTACGTACAGTTTAACTCCGGGTGTGTAGTCAGCGCGGAAGAGGTCCATCGGCGCCTTTGAAGGTACGAAGAAAAGAGTGGTGTAGTCAAGCGTCCCTTCTGCCCGTGTGTGTATTGTCAGCATTGGGTCTTCATAGTCGTGGGATATCGACTTGTAGAACTCATTGTAATCTTCGTCTTTAAGTTCACTTTTCGGACGCTTCCAGATTGCCGCAGCCGAGTTTATCTGCTCGGTTTTGGGTTCTTTGATTTCCTTCTTCTTGTCTCCTTCACCCTCGGTTTTAGTTTCAATGTAATGGAGGTATATCGGGAATGGAATATGGTTCGAGTATTTTCTGATTAGGCCCTGAATACTCCATCGGTCAGCGTACTCTTTGCCCTCATCGTTCAGAAAGAGCGTGACGGTGGTTCCGATGCTGCCTGCCGGAACCTCAGATATCTCGTATTCTCCCTTGCCGTCGCTTACCCATTTAAAGGCCTTATCCTCACCTGCCTTTTGGGTAACGACCTCTACCTTGTCCGCTATCATGAATGATGAGTAGAATCCAACTCCGAACTGTCCAATGAGGTTGGAGTCCTTTTTAGCGTCTCCTGTAAGGTTTGAAAGAAAGCTCTTTGTACCTGAACGGGCGATTGTTCCAAGGTTTTCTTCGAGGTCCTGCATGTTCATGCCGATGCCGGTGTCAGTGATTGAGAGTATCTCGCTGTTTTCACCATCGAATCGGATGTCAATTCTGGGTTCAAAGTTAAGCTTCTTGTAGCTCTCATCTGTAAGAGTGAGGTACTTCAGCTTGTCAAGAGCGTCCGAAGCGTTGGAAACCAGCTCCCTCAGGAATATCTCCTTGTGGGAGTACAGCGAATGGATGATCAGATGCAGAAGCTGATTAACCTCTGTCTGAAATTTGTGTTTGGTCATATTTGTTGCCTCCTGTTTAGCAAGTTGGTGTCGGCCAAATGAGGTTAGGCCGCTTTTTTTATTGTGTAATGAGAACAGCCATTAGTTTTCTCTGCCATAAGCGTAATAGCTAAGAGCTGAAAATGCGGCAATGAGGATCGGCACGGCTATGTTCAAATAGAACCCGGCAGAAAGCTCATATTCAGTCCGCGCGAAACCATCGCCGAAATGAATATAAAGCAGATTTAACAGATAAGCTCCAGCGCACATTACTCTAATAAGCATCCTGTATAAAGGCCGGATGATGAAGCTGGCAAAAATGACAATAGATATTCCTATCAGGTATATTGCCAGCGGATTGTTCAGCGAATACCAGTTTTCAAAGATATAAAACTTCCCAACCGGCAGCATCACAGCCGCAAATGAAGGGATAACGCAAATAATCAGGAGCCTGTCGAAGAAATTAAGCTCCATAAAACGGTCTAACAGAAATTCTGTCAACCTGCCAAGCAGTCTGAAAAGTGACCTTATAAGTTCCAATAGTGAATCCATAATACGTATCTCCTCTACAGAACAAGAATAATCAGCTTCGCTCTGGTGTCAAAAAAAATTCCTGAGTCTTTAGTCTATATTGCTTATTTATGTATTTTCATCAGAAGGAACTCAACGCGTCTGTTTCTTCTTCTGTTTTCCTCGTTAGTGTTCGGATATTGCGGAACTGTTTCACCCAGTCCGATAAAATCCAGCCGTTCACGGGAGATTCCTTTCTTTGACAGATAGTCGTATACCGATTTAGCCCGCTTTTCCGAAAGGGTAAGATTGTATGAATCTTCGCCGATATCGTCGGTGTGTCCTTCTATAACGATGTCGTAATTCTGATAGCTGTTGAGAATGTCGATTACCCTGTCGAGAACCCTCATTCCCGAAGGACGGAGGACATCGCTGTCGAAGGCAAACTGAATATTGCTTATCCGCATTTTCAGGCCCCTCTCAGTAACAACAACCAGAATATCCACCTTAATTGGTTTCCCCGTAACCGTAGATGTGTTGCCGGCAGCGTCTGTGGCCGAAAACTCTATTCCGTAATCGGCAGCGGATTCGACAATGTCCAGGTTGTCCCCCAGGCCGTCCCATTTGATTTCTGCCGGCGGAGCACCTTTGCCCGTAAAAGTTTTAAAGATGGTTCCGGCAGGGCTGACAATCCTTACGGCCCATGAGTCAACAGGGCTTTTATCATAACAATCAGGTTTTATTGTCAGTATATCGTTTTCCCCGTCGTTGTCGGGAGAAAATCGTTCCGGGCTGTGGGTTACTTTCAAGTTCGGCGGGGTACTGTCGACTATGAGTTTTTTCGGAAAGCTGGAAGGCGTGTTCCCGCTGTTAAAGGCCGCCGTCAATTTAACACTGTATGTGCCGTCCTTGAGCTTCTCGTTATTGTTGTCAGTACAGCTCCAGCTTATAACTGCCGGAAGCGGAGCAGTGCCGGAAATCTCCTTTACAGGGTCACCGTCATTATCGGAAATGACTGCGCTGTAGCTTTCAAGGCCGCTGGTAGAAGACAATGACGGGAACATCCTGAGTGAATTAGAAATTCTATGGGATAAATACAGACTCTCAATGCGGATGTCGGCAGCCTGATAGCTTCGTGTCAGCACAATGTCATTAATCTCTGCGGATGATGTATTTCCTGCCATGTCGGAAGCGCTTATCGTCAGGCTGTAAACTCCATCAGGAGCTTCTAAGCCCGCATCGGTTAGCCCGTCCCATATAAGTTCAGAGGGAAGCGAGGCCCCTTGCCAGGTGAATTCCTTAACCGTATTTCCGAGGCTGTCCTTTATTGACGCGGTCCAGATATCCGAGGGCGATGTGGAACTCTCGAGTTTTGTCCTGAACAGGTCTTTGCGTCCGTCGCTGTTGGGAGAGAACATTGCAGTGTGATCCTTAAGTTGTACCGCCGGAGGGGTGTTGTCGAGGATAATTGTTCCGGTCTTTTTTGGTGCCATGTTGTCGTGCTCATCCCAGACGGAGAATGAATATGTGTACACCCCGTCCTTTGCCGTGCTTCCATCAGGATTGGTTCCATCCCAGATAATAGTCCGTGGAACGTCGAGCGAAATGCTGCTTGAAAAAATCCGCTTCACGAAGAGAGAAGGGGTCAACGGCTTAATGATGTCCCGCTCGCTCATTCGAAACTCTCTGATACCCGACGAGTTCTCACCGAGAATCTGAAGGCGCCATCCTTTAATCAGGCTCCTGTCTGTAACGTTAAGGCTGAATTCGATGTAATCCCGCGTTCCGTCGTGGTTAGGCGAAATATATGCCGTTTCCGGTGATATCTCTGCCTTAGGCGGTTCTCTGTCGGGTGAGCCGTAGCTGGCGGTAATGCCGACGAAGTGGACAACGCTTCCGGCTCCGTAGCTTGCTGTATAGTCTACGGAACCTGTAAAAGCTGCTGTTTTGAATCTGTATCCGGCGCCGGCAGTTATTGAACTGCACCCGTATTCGTTGAACAGTATTGCCCCCGTGCGCAGGATAAGGCCGTTCCGGAACTCCGACTCAATGCCGGCTTTTATAGGGAAACCTTCATTGTAGTTAAAAAGGGTGATATCGTTATGCCAGCAAAGTTCAAAGAGAGCATGCCTGAAAAAGCTGAATTCATATCCTGCTGTAATGCCGTTAAAGCCTTCGCCGGAATCGATGCTTCCTCCGGGAAAACCGGCGCTGAGAGCAGCTCCAACTGAAGGCGAGAAGATGCCCAGGCCCATTGTTCTCGGCATGCCTGAGAAGCAATATCTGCTGCCAAGGGTTACGCCGGGGTAATAAAAGCTTTCTCCTTCGCTTGATGTACCTGCAATGATATTCAATCCCGCTCCGAAGGCCATTTTCGGGGTTATGTTTTTACCTCCGCCGAGCGAAAACGCCCATGCGGTCGAAATGTCCTCAGGGTTGCCTATTGTAAGGTGTCTGAAGGAGCCTGCCAGAGTTCCGTAGGCTGTCGGGAATCCGAAAGCAACTCCGGGGTAGTGGAAACCCGAAGCCGGGAAGGCGTACATCAGTGAAACCCCTCCCCTGTCGGAGCCGGCAGCAGATGCCGGGTTGTACATGAAGTATTCAAACCCGGATGAGGAAACAGCTGTCGAACCCCGGCCGGCTGCTGAAGGGGAGTTTCCCAGACCGTAAAGTCCCTTTCCGCTGAACGCGGCCCCCCTGGTTGACAGCGGTATCAGTATCAGAATTAGTGAAATAGCTGATATATATCTATGCATATTAAAGAAAACCTTCAGGAAATTCGTCTGTTTAGATTACAAGCGCTATCCACTGCGGTGAATAATGCCCCGATATCGATGCGGCAGCACCAGCGATGCCGTATGAGGCTAATCTTCAGCATTGAGCGGTTTGGGGCAAGCTTGAATTTGATTTTGCATAAAAAAATGGACGAGCGCAGAAAAAATAGCGGATTCCGCTTAAGTTAAGTCCGGCATAAACCGATACATATATGGGAAAATTTACTCAAGCTGCACTCCTGACGCGCAAAAATATTTCAGGCTGGTGCGTATATGAAAATATCAACCTGCAGTATCATGGGTACACCCGTTATAAATATCGAGGGATCGCTCTCGTCAGAGTATGTTTTGAACTTTCAGTCTGTGCTTGACGATATCTATGAATCTGGTTCAAATGTCATTCTTGACGTGTCAGGGCTGGAATACGTTGACAGCTCCGCGCTTGGAATTATCATTAAATATCACAACAGGTTTGAAGGCGACGGAAAGAAGTTCGTTCTCGTGAAAGTCAGCCGGGAGGTTGAGGAAATGCTCAGAGTGACGGGGCTTTATGACCGTATAAATATGTTCATAAACACCGCTTCGGCGCTGGACTTTATTGCCGGATGAACCAGACAGCACGGATGGATAAATGAAACTGGTTGTTTTTTTAGGCAATCCCGGAAAGAGATACAGTAAAACACGGCATAATATCGGGTTTATAATCGGAGAGCATTTTGCGGAGAGGCATGGAATCAGGTGCTCTCAGAAGGGATTTGGCGGGTTTTACGGAACCGGCAAGGTCGGAAACACGGATGTCTGTGTTCTCGTCCCTCACACCTATATGAACCGGAGCGGTGAGTCGGTTTCACAGGCAATGAGCTTTTATAAGCTTGAAACCTCATCGCTCGTTGCTGTCCATGACGAGATTGATTTTGTGTTCGGGCGTTTCGAGATAAAGAAGGGCGGCGGGCACAGGGGTCATAACGGAATAAGGTCGATTATTCAGCAGGCAGGGAACCCTGATTTCAGCCGTCTCAGGTTTGGCGTAGGCCGTCCCGAGGACTCCAGGGTTCCTGTGGCCGATTATGTTCTCTCCGAATTCAGCCGCGATGAGATGCAATCAATAGCTTCATTGATGCCCGAAGTCCTCGATCTCCTTGACCGGGAAATTCTCTCCTGAAGGCTTTATCCGCCGCTCAGCGCTTTTAAGGGCCTCAACCACGTCTGATGCCGAGTACATGTCCCGCAGGCAAACCGGCCTGGCGAATTCGTCTCCGGGCGGGAATACCGCAAGGAATGGGATAGACCTGCTGCCGAGCTGCTTCAGCAGTTTCTCGGCATCAGGATAAGGACGTGTGATGTCAGCTGTTAGAAGCTCAGCCCCCGATTTTGCAATGGCTTCCTGAACCCGGCTGTCATTGAGTGAGATACGCTCAACTACCTTGCAGTTCGGACACCAGTCTGCCGTAAACTTCACAAAGCTTATACGGCCCTCCGAAGCATTTTTACCGAGGCGTTCAATTGAAAATTTAGATTTAACTACGCTGCGTATCTCTGTTTTTTCAGCTGAAGGGGAGAATATAAGGATGAACGATATAAACCATGCGGCTATAGCTATTATTACTGCAGCTGATGACGCAATAGTTCTCTGTTTTTTCGGGTTGATGGGAGAGCCGTACTTCCCGTAAAGCCATAGAGCCGGAGTAAGAAGGGCAAGGAACAGTATTACAGGCATAATATCAGCCGGTTCAAAAAGCGAAATAAGATAAACTGTAGTCAGTACCAGCAAAAAGCCCATAGCTTTCTCAAAAACTCCAAGCCATGGCCCCGGTTTGGGGATAAAGCGCATAAATGACGGAGCCGCAGTCATGAGCAGATAGGGTATTGACATTCCTGCTCCTATCGATATGAATACGGCAAAGATAACCGCCGGATGCTGGTTGAGCGTCCAGGCAAGTGTGCCTCCGAGAAAGGGCCCGCTGCATGGAGTCGCCAGAAGCGTAGCAAGAAGCCCTTTCCCGAACGCGTCTCCATATCCCGATTTTGTGTTTTGCTGTTTCCCTGCGAATGAAGGTATATTTACAGAGAAAAGGCCAAAGAGAGACATCGCCAGCGCGAAAACAACAGCTGTCATGGCGGTTAAAAAAGCACGGTGCTGGAAGAGCCCGCCCCAGCTGTAACCGAAAAAGGCCGCAAGCGCCGCGAGAACTGTAAAACTCGCTACAATGCCAGCGGAAAAAGACAATCCGAGCTTAATAAGCTTTGGCCGGCTGCTGCCGGCGTTCCGTGCGAATGACATAAGCTTGAGGCTGACAACCGGGAGAACGCACGGCATGAAGTTAAGGATGAAGCCGGCAATAAGTCCGAGGATAATTGCCTGAAGTATTCCGCTGACAGAGCTGCCGCCTATGTATTCCGGTGAGAAGGATGTGCTGCTTTTTTCCCCGGCATCTGAATACGAAGCAGACTTTGCATGTGCTGAATGGCTGCCTATCACCTGGGAGTCAGCCAGCAATTTCTTAAGCCGCGGTGTCAATCGGTAAGCTCCGGCCGCCCCGGACGGGATCTTTAAGGGAATATCAATTCCGGTGCGCTGCGGGATGCACGACGTGTCCGTGCACAGAAGGGCATCAATATCCACTCTTAAGGAGTACTCGGCGGCTTTTGCGTCATTCGGAACCTCAACAGTGACGAATATAACGGCCCCGTTCTCGTGAATCCAGACATGCTCAGAGCTGCTTTTTGCGGTA
This sequence comes from Spirochaetota bacterium, assembly GCA_963663865.1. Classification (GTDB taxonomy): domain Bacteria; phylum Spirochaetota; class UBA4802; order UBA4802; family UBA5550. The sequence goes on along the minus strand of OY760686.1, from coordinate 33,745 downwards.
TATCTGGCGGGGCGGGTAATCCTGATTTCCCCGGCCAGCAGTGGTGTATCGGCCTTTACAGTAATCTCAACCGGCTTTCCTGTTCCGGGCCCTTTCGGGTTTCCATAAAAATGACTTCGGGGGGGGGTATTGACTTTAACCGGCAGAACCGCTTTCGTTCCCGCGGGAACGGTGACTGGTCCTGTCGGTGCCGTTAATCCGATTCCTTCGGCGCTGAGGGCGCCTGCAGCAAACAGTATTAAAAAAACTGTATTCAGTCTGAGGATGTGCTTGCCGGACATTGATGTCTCCTTTAAGGCGGCGTTTGGTGGGACGCCGTCAGTGATTTTTTGCAAAGAAAACCCCGCCGCAAAGGGCGGCAGGGGTCAACAACAGACATAGTCTATAGAGTTCTCAGGTTTAAATAGGTTTCAGAAAAAATCAGCCTCTCGCGGGAAGCAGCTTAAGTGGATCTGCCGGGCGTCCCGCTCTGTCAATCTGGAAGTGAACCTTCCCTGTACTTGCGTCAGCTATTCCGATAGTTTCACCTGTCCTGACAGTTTTACCGCTTTTTACCATAATCCGCTCCAGGTTTGAATATACTGTAACATACCTGTCGCTGTGAGTAACCATGACATATTTGCCGAAGCCCCGCATAAAGCCTATCTTTCGCACAATCCCGCTGGCTGAGGAAAAAACCTGAGACGCAGGACGTGATTGAATCACAATGCCGATAGATTTAACGCCGTCAGAACCGTCTTTTTTACACGATATGGGGTTTTTGACGGGCCAGATGAACAGAGGCCGGCCATGCGCGGGCTTTCCTGGTGAAAAGTTCCCGGTTGGCGGAATTTTCAGCTTCGTACCGGCATACAGGGTGCTGTCCATGCTGATTTTATTGAACGCGCAGAGTTCCTGGGGTTTTAATCCGTAGCGGCGTGAGATTGAGTAAAGGGTCTCGCCGTTTTTCACTATGTGGATTCGCGCCGGCTTTCTATAAGTCCCGGCATTAAGGGTTCCGCATTCTACGCCATCCTGTACCGGGTAACCGGCAATAATGGAGCAAAACAGCAGCAGTTGAACAGTCGTTGTAAATAGTTTCAGCTTCAAGAGACCCCTTTTTTGAGCACAGTGCTCCTTAATCATAATATCGGCAGGCGGGGGTTTATTGTTTAGGCCAAAAAAAATGTAAATGATTTTTAAGTGCGTGTCTGAGAAAAAAACTTGTTATTTTAGTATCTGGAAATAAAATGCCAGACTGTGCGTGATTATGAGAAAAAAAGAGGAAACAAATGAGCTGTATGGTAGCAATTGGCACCCAGTGGGGTGATGAGGGTAAAGCCAAGATGATTGACTTTCTTGCCAAGGACGCCGATGTCGTGGTAAGGTACCAGGGGGGAGCCAACGCGGGCCATACTGTAGTGGTTGGCGGAGAAAAGCATATTTTTCACCTTGTTCCGTCAGGAATTCTTCACGGGGAAAAGGTATGCGTTGTAGGGAACGGCCTCGTAATAGATCCAGTGCAGCTGCTTAATGAAATAGAGCAGCTTGAAGGGGAAGGCATTGATGTTAGAGACAGGTTTGTCGTTTCCGACTGTGTTCACCTTATACTTCCGTACCACAAAGAGCTTGATGCAGCCATGGAAGACCTGAGACAGAAGAAAATCGGCACAACGCACAGAGGAATAGGTCCCTGCTACGCTGACAAGTGTCTTCGTATCGGTATAAGGGCAGGTGATGTCTTTGACCGCGATACTCTGCGTGAGAAGGTCGAGCACGCGCTCGCTGTTAAAAATCCCATGTTCGAGAAGCTTTATTCGAGAAGGGCTTTTACTGTTGATGAGATTATGCTGATTCTTGATGATTTCAGGGAAAAAGCCGGAGACATGATAAAAGATTCACAGACGTTGCTTCACGATTATCTTGAAGACGGTAAAAATGTCCTTCTTGAGGGGGCCCAGGGTTTTGCTCTCGATATAGATCACGGGACATACCCGTTTGTGACATCGTCGAATCCGACGATTGGCGGGGCGCTTCTTGGGACGGGACTCAATACCTTTAATATAAATGAAGTTATAGGAATAACCAAGGCATACGTAACAAGAGTTGGAGAGGGCCCATTTCCGACAGAGGATACCTGTGACGAGGGCGACCGTCTCCGTGTTAATGGCAAGGAGTTCGGTTCTACTACGGGAAGGCCGCGCAGATGCGGCTGGTTCGACGTAGAGCTTATCCGCCAGGCCAGGAGAGTCAACGGGCTTTCTTCAATGGCTCTGACCAAGCTTGACGTGCTTACCGGATTCAAGAAAATAAAAGTAGCTGTCGGATATGAGATTGCAGGAAAGAGAATCAACGGGTTCCCCTCGGCTCGGCTTGATGAGGTGAGTCCCATTTATGAAGAGTTTGACGGATGGGATGAGGATATATCAAAGTGCACTTCGATTGAGAGCCTTCCCGCTGCCGCAAAGAATTACATATCCGCTCTGGAAAAGCTGACAGGAGTGCCTGTAACAATTGTTTCTGTGGGGCCGGGACGAGAAGCAACTTTTTACAGGGATGCCAGGTGAGTGAATATAAAGTTTTTTGATTAACAGCTACATTTAGTTAAAAAATTTCAGGTGAAATTTTAAATTCAGTTGACACGGTTGGGTGTCATAAGTTATCGGTTATTTATCAGCATGGGAGTCGCTAGCTCAGTCGGTAGAGCAACGGCCTTTTAAGCCGTGGGTCCTGGGTTCGAGTCCCAGGCGACTCAATAGTCTCAGCTTGTAAAGATGTCCCCGTCGTCTAGGGGTCCAGGACACCGGGTTTTCATCCCGGCAACAGGGGTTCGAATCCCCTCGGGGATGCATAAAAGCCGGCCTTCTTAAGAAGGCCGGCTTTTTTTGCGTTCAGAGGTCGTCCGCAACCGGAAGGATTGCGGCATTGTTTTATAACAGCTGCTGTGTTTCTATTCTTCTAAGTCCAGCGATGTTTTCTCGTAGAGTTCTATTGAGGACGTGAGTTCAAAATCAATCAGAAGAGTGCTGTCATCAATCGAGAGGATGCTGTGAATTATTTCTCTGAAAAGATCTGTGAGCTCCTTGATCTGGTTCTTTTCAATCCATTCGAGAATCTTAGGAAGTCCTTTGATTTCAACGAAGCGTTTAAGAGCGTTTGAAAGTTGAGTCGTGGTTCCTTCGTTGTATTCTGCTTCCTGCTTTTCGCGTATAATAGACTTGTAGAAATCAAGCCAGTACTCAAGCGGTTTTCTCTGATATATTGAAGCCAGGTGCGAAACTACCGCTTCAGTATGGGTTATTTCGGGTAGTATTTTGTTGATGAAAACGGTAATGAGACCGTAGGTTTCATCGTCAATATCCTTAAACCTTCCTTTCAGCACAACGACATCCTTTAGATCGCCGTCGAGAATCATCTTGGCCATTCTGGTGTTCCCGTCGCAGTGCTTTTCCAGAACCTTTAGTTTTCTGAAGTATTCTTTAGCTTTATCAATATCTGTCATAGTTTTACCTGACCTGATTATTCCTATAAAAGTATTATTCGTCAAGATATTTCTGCACTATAACCCTACAATCATGTAGGCATTTTTTCTTACAAATTAATTAGGATTCTGCCTGATTGATTAATTATACCAGTGTGCTACACTCTTCTCAATTATCTGCCGCGCAACTATTTTATTACAGGAGAGTGACTATGGAAGCACGAAAACTGTTGAGTGATCTTGCATGTGCGGAAAGGAATATGGAAGTGGATCTAAAGTATAACCGGCTTCGTTACGCAAATGAAGTATCCAATGTTTTTGAGATCAACAAGGTGAGTACCTACTACGACCTTGTTTTGAGAAACATGAAAGAAGCCATGAAACTAAGAAAACTGGCGAAACGGGAAAGGCTTCTGTAGGTGTAGTAAAATCAGCTATTATTCATATCAACCCCTTCAAATAATCACTTTCTCATTGGGCCCCGAAAGGGGCTCTTCTTTAGGCGGTATCAGCAAGCGCAGCCAATTGCTTGACAGAGAGCTGAATTTATTATTACTGTCAAAGTATTGAGGCTGTCCCCTTGGGGGGGGTATGGAGCGTTAAATGAGAAAGTTGTCAAGAAATGACCCGTGCTGGTGCGGAAGCGGGAAAAAATACAAAAAATGTCATATGGAGTCAGATATGCTAAACAACAAGGGTGAGCTTCCTGCTATGAGGCCAAACCCCGGTGTTATAATTAAAACTGATACGCAGATAGAAGGAATACGAAAGAGCTGTATCTTGACCAGGAAAACTCTTGATATGGTCGCTGACAGAATAAAGGAAGGCGTCACAACAGAGGAAATAAACACATGGGTGCATGAATATATTGTTCAAAATGGAGCGGTGCCGGCGCCCCTGAACTACAACGGCTTCCCGAAGAGCGTTTGCACCTCGTTGAACAACGTAATCTGTCATGGCATTCCAGATGAGACAATACTGAAAAACGGCGATATTATTAATGTAGACATTACCACTATCCTTGACGGCTACTACGGAGACGCGAGCAGGATGTTCGTAATCGGCGAGGCCTCTCCTGAAGCTGTTAAGCTTGTTAATGTAGCCCGTGAGTGTATGGAAATCGGTATTGAACAGGTAATGCCTTACCATGATATGGGGGAGATTGGGCACGCCATTGAGAAGCACGCTAAGAACAGCGGCTTTTCAGTTGTCAGGGATTATGGCGGTCATGGGATAGGGCTTAAGTTTCATGAAGAGCCGCATGTCCATCATTATGGTCCAAAAAACCGGGGCATCAAGATGTTCCCAAATATGACCTTTACAATCGAACCAATGATCAATTCCGGCAGATATGAGACCAGACTCCTTGATGATGACTGGACAGCCGTTACAGTCGATGGTTCCCTGTCGGCCCAGTGGGAGCATACCGTGCTTGTAACAGAAGACGGCTTCGAGATTCTTACGGCGTAGTTTAACCGGGGAACCGGTCTCCATTCAGCAGAAAGAACCCGTAATGGGCCCTCAGATTAGGCAGTAAAAACACCCTCTTCGAGCTCTCTCCTGACATGTTGAAGTGGTGCTCGCTCAGAATTGGATATTCTCTCTCGGTGCAGAAGTTATGAAAATCCCTTATTGTGAGCATGTGAATATTGGGCGAATCGTGCCATTCGTAGGGGATAATATCTGACCTTGGCATCTCTCCGCGCAGCGAGAACTGCAGGCGTATGGAAACGTGAGCGAAGTTAGGAAAGCTGACTATTACCCTGTGGGCTATTCGCAGTGTTTCCCTGATGACAAACTCGGGCTTTTTTATGCTCTGGATTGTCTGATTCATTATTACGTAGTCGAATGAGTTGTCGCGGTAGTCGGCCAGACCGTCGTCAATATCGGCCTGATAGCAGAAGAGCCCTTTTTCTACGCACTTGCTGACCCCCTTTTCGGAGATTTCAACTCCATAGCCGCTGACGCCCTTTTCTTTTTGTAGCTGATAGAGCAGAGTCCCGTCCCCGCATCCGAGGTCGAGTATTCTTGATCCTGTCGGTATCAGACCGTAAATGATATCATATCCTATGCGTTCGTAGTTATTGCTGCTTGTCATGTCTTGCATTTATCCTGTTAAACTCGCTTTTTAAAAAATTTCTGATGATGTCTTCCATTGTATCACTTGGTAGAAGAAATGAATCATGGCCCTTATCCGTCTCGATATCTGTATAGGCAACATTCTTGCCGTTAGACCTGAGAGCTTTGACTATATCGCGCGACATCCCGCTCGGGAAAAGCCAGTCGGAAGTGAAGCTTATAATCATGTAGTCTGAGGTTACCTTCTCAAAAGCCTCAATGAGGCTGTTGCCGTGACTCTTCTTCAGGTCGTACATGTCAATCGCTCTGGTAATATAGAGATATGAGTTGGCGTCAAAGCGGTCTACAAACTTGTCTCCCTGATGCCTCAGGTATGAACCCACCATGTATTGAGTATTGAAAGAAAATGCGTCCGGGTCGGCGTCCTGAAAGTTACGTCCGAATCGATCATGTAGGTTTTGTTCGCTTAAATAGGTGATGTGTCCTATCATGCGGGCTATAGAGAGGCCTGTAGCCGGTATGCTGTCTCCATAGTAGCTTCCGCCGTTCCAGTTGGGGTCTGTTACAATCGCCTGCCTGCCGACTTCGTTAAAGGCTATAGCCTGTGCGGACACAAGGCCTGAGGTGGCTACAGCGATTACGGAGTTAACCATTTCAGGGTACTGTATTGACCACGAAAGAGCCTGCATCCCTCCCATCGAACCGCCGGCAACTGACAGCAGCTTTTCAATGCCAAGGCTGTCTACAAGCTCCTTCTGGGCCCGTACCATGTCGTCAACCGTTACGAGAGGAAAATCGAGAGCGTAGGGTTTGCCGGTTAACGGGTTTTCCGATGCCGGGCCGGTGGAACCGGAACAGCCTCCGATCACATTTGAACAAATGATAAAGTACTTTTCGGTATCAAATGCTTTGCCCGGACCAATGTATGTTTCCCACCACCCCGGGTACTTGTCGTCAGGAGAGTGATATCCTGCAGCGTGAGCGCTCCCTGAAAGCGCGTGCAGTATAAGCACCGCGTTCGTTTTTTTGCGGTTCAGGCGGCCGTATGTCTCATAGGCCAGGGTTACCGGGCCGAGTTCTCGTCCCGAGTCAAGATTCAGCGGTTTTGCTTCTGAGCCGAAAGTGAAGTATTTTGTTTTTACCAGGCCGACTGAATCGGCAGGAATTTCCCTGTTCATGCGTTCTTATCCTGCAATAGGTTTGTATATGCGAGAAGTATGACGGCTGGAGTGTCACCGCTTCCAGCTTCGGACAGCGGCTAATCTGCTTAATGGCATGAATGCTGCTGTCTCATCTTCCGGATACTTCCGCTGGACTTGGCACCTGTTCCTTTTGAAACGGTTGCCGTGGTTTCCCGGGGCCAGTCCCTCCACCACTCTCGATAAGACATCTTTTTTCTATTGTCGTGTATCATGGTTAAGTTCGTCAATAGAAAAAGTTAAAAAACCGCGTATTCGTTGGAGAGTTTAAAAACAAACCCTGAAAAATGGGTGACATTATTGAGATCGAATTGAACCAATACAGTTTCACTGTTAATGCATAATTTGAGGGGGGATATGATGAGCGGAATAAGGATATTCACAGACGGGGCATGCAGCGGTAATCCTGGTCCCGGAGGCTGGGGCGCCGTGATAGTAAATGATGACGGCACTGAGAGGGAGCTCTCAGGCGGCGAGGGGCAGACTACCAATAACCGCATGGAGCTCATGGCAGTCATTGAGGCATTGAAATACACCGGAGCTGTAGACGCGGCAATCACCATTACCACAGATTCAGTTTATGTGAAAGACGGTATCACAAAGTGGATATTCAACTGGCAGAAGAATAACTGGAAAACGGCTTCAAAGGCGCCGGTAAAGAACCAGGATCTCTGGAAGGAGCTTTTAAGCCTGACTTCGGGGAAAAAGATTCAGTGGAACTGGGTAAGGGGTCATACCGGACATCCTGAAAATGAGCGTTGCGACTGCCTCGCAAGAGGCGAGATCCTTCGATTCAAGTACTGACAGGAACAGCCTGCCCCGGATTTATTTGCATGTTATGCAGTGGAATGCCGTCCTGAAAAGAGTAAATCATGATTTATTGCTGTAAAAAATCGCTGTTTTGACCGATTTATTATGTAGGAAGCAGGACTCTATGCACTTAGTGTATCAGGTGAGCTGTAATTATGTATAAAGGCTATATTACAATATTGTTATGCTGTATCCTGGCTGCCGGAAGCCAGGTCAGCGTGAAAGCGGATTCTACCGGCCCGGTTCAGGGCCTGCATGCAATCCTCAGAATGGATAAGATACGCTTCACTGAAGCTGAAGATGTGACGCTTCGCGTGCATATAAAAAACAGGTCGAATGAGAAGGCATCTTTTACTGTATATGAAGGCTGCAAGGATGGTCCGGACTATACTACATTTCAGCCAGTCGTGTTTGACATGCAGGGACGTGAAATTGAGTCAATTGTGCCATACAGAATGGCAGGGAAGACTACTGTTGAAGCTGCCGCGGAATGCTCCCGGAGGACTATTCAGCTGAACCCGGGTGAGGGCTTTATCTACCCGGTAGACCTGACGAAGCTGTACAAAATGCGTCCTGACAGCGAGTACAGGGTCAAGTGCTACTTTTTGCCCGATCTCTCCATTCCGCAGGTGATTTACAGCGAGAATGAGCTGGAGTTTTCGCTGTATTCAGTAAAGGAACAGGTTTCAGGCCGCAAGGATGGCGGATACAGCCGTGAGATAAGTCCGTCTGAGATAGTGCTGCTGGCGCTTACTGCGGAGAAGAACGGTAACTGGGAAAACATGGTGAAGTATCTAAACCTCGAGGAACTGATAGGCTCATATCCAGACTATTTTAAACAATACTCCTCTGCCGGCACACATGAGAGGGCAGAGATCAGGGAGCGTTTCATCAGGTTCCTCTCAAGGGAGAGAGATGACTATCTTATAGACTTTGAAGTGCTTGGTACAGATTATGCTTCGGACAGGCGATTTGCCTACGTTAATGCCGATGTGGGAAGATTCGGCGCGATACGGAATGTGAGATACAGATACAGATATTTGCTGGAAAAAAATGAAGGAATGTGGCAGATTAATAGCCTCGAAGCCTCGATCGTTAAAGGTGGGATGAAAAGATGACAGACATACTTTCACAGGAAGAGATTGATGCCCTGTTGACAGCTATCTCTACGGGAGACGTCGACACTACAGACTATTCCGCCGCCAGAGAACAGAAAAAAGTCAAGATATACGACTTCCGCCGTCCGGACAAGTTTTCAAAGGATCATATCCGAACAATTCAGATGATGCACGAAACATTCGCGCGTCTGACAACCACAGCGCTTTCCGCCCAGCTCAGGGCGCTTGTGAGCGTTCACGTGGCGTCCGTAGACCAGCTTACATATGAGGAGTTTATCAGATCCATCCCAAACCCAACGACACTTGCTGTAGTCAACATGGATCCGCTTAAGGGTTCAGCGGTACTCGAAATAGACCCGTCTATCACCTTCACGATTATTGACAAGCTGTTCGGAGGGATGGGCGAGGCTTCAAAAATCAGCAGGGAGCTTACCGACATAGAGCTTTCAGTAATGGAAGGCATTATCGTAAGGATTCTCGGCAATCTGCGTGAAGCGTGGTCGAACGTAATAGACCTCAGACCCAGGCTTGGCAACATTGAGACAAACCCTCAGTTTGCGCAGATAGTTCCCCCTAACGACATGGTTGTTCTTATTACGCTTGAAACAAAGGTCGGAGATGTTGAGGGAATGACTAATCTCTGTATTCCTTACATATCAATTGAGCCGATAATATCAAAGCTTTCCGCGCAGTACATGTATTCGAGCATCAGGAAGGGCGCGACTGATGAAAACCTTGCTATCATTCAGAGCAGGCTGGAAACAGTAACTCTGCCCGTAATCGCTGAAATAGGCGAGGCGCAGATAGTTGTACAGGACGTCCTGAGCCTTACGGTGGGCGACGTAATAAAGCTTCCTGAGACGAAGATTGGCGATGATATGATACTGAAGATAGGCGGCCGCAAGAAATTCAAGTGCCGTCCCGGCCTTGTCGCAAGCAGGGTAGCTGTAAAAATCGGTGAGATGATTACCGATGTCCCTGATGAGCTCCTCGCGGCAAGCAGGCGGGAAGATGAGTTCTGAGAATCCCGCTGCCACACAGGCAAGCAGACTCGATGTATTTCAGTTGATTAAGGGGCTTTTATGAAATGAACAGGCGTGTCACACCTGTTGGGATTGAGGATTCCACCAGCTATTAGTGAACGATTCTGTTAAGATAAGGGATGGGGTCAACGAACTCTGTTCCGATTTTAATCTGATAATAGCACATATACCTGGTTGTCTTGCCGGTTCTGCCTACGTAACCTACAACTTCACCCTTGGAAATCTTCTGGTCTTTCTCAACGGTTACCCTCTCACAGTGTGAGTAATGCGTCGTAAACCCGTACTTGTGCCTGACCGTAACGGTAAGTCCAAGGTTTGAATCCCAGAATATATCCTCAACTTTGCCTGGCGCGGTGGCGCGTATCTCGGAACCGGGGAAAGCCTCTATGTCTATCCCAGCGTGGTATTCCGGCCTGAAGGTGTAGGGTGAGTTTCTGTTGCCGAACCTTGAGATTATGTAACCGTCAACGGGCCAGATTGAAGGAGTGTTTTCGATTATCTTCTTTCTGTAGCTCAGAAACTCCTTTATCTGTCCGATAATCTCTCTCGATGTTTTAAGCTCGGTTTCAATCTGCTGAAAGTCCAGAAGCTCCATCGGAGGTGTAAGTTCTCCTGATTCGCGAGCAGCTTCATCGCTGTGAACGCCGCCTCTGGCCCACAGAGAGTCTATGTTGCTGCCTGGCGTCAGCGAGTAGAGATGGGTTATTTCCGGCTTGAAGGTCTGAAAGATGGAGTGAAAACGGCCTATTTCTTCCTTATACTTCTGCACCTGCAGCTTTGAATTCGTTCCGTAAGTCTTCAGCTTCGAAACCTGTTTGATTGTTGATGAGTGGTTTACGATAAAAATGGAAGTAATCACGATGGTCAGAATTAGCGTTCCAACAAAGAAGGATATAGCAAAAATAGAAATATGAAAATTTATAATCTTTTTTTCAGTGTGAGGGATGAACATGACCGTGATCCGTTCCTTGCCCTTGGCTGTGAAACGGCGTCTTTTCTCTCTTAAAGAGCGAAGCAGTCCCCCGAAGCGTGAATACAGGAACCCCGAAATGTTCTGCTGGAGGTCGTCAAGGTTGGAGTCTTTAAACGGATTTATTCCCATTATCTGCCTTTAGCTGATTATTTACCGGTAGTCACAGAGCAAGGCCCCTGCTGTCTGATTTCGTAAATAACAGGATGTATATTTAACCTTTTACCGATTGTTTAAATTATCGGCAGTTTAATGTCAAGACTAATCTTAAATATGCCGTGTCAAAGCATTTTTTAGGGGTTTTTGGGATGAACTCCCTGAATTCAACAGTGAAGTGCAACAGGTAGAAAAAAAATAAAGACATCATAAAGGCATATAACCTGAGAGGTTTTCGATCAGCAAAATCTCCTTGAGAAGACTGTTTGCATTATCCATGCCTGTGAATATCGCCGTAAAATGACCGCTGTAAAAAAACAAAGGGACTGCCTCTCAGGACAACCCCTTTGTCTAACAGTTTAATAAGGAGTAAGGTTTAATCGACGGGTATAAATCCGACTTCTTTTACAAACGCCTGGCCTTTCGCGCTCAGAATATAATCGATAAACTGTTTCGCGCTTGGCTTTAGTGTTTTTTCGTTAACATACATGAATAACTTTCTTGAAACAGGGTATTTCCCTGATTTTCCATTGTCGAGTGTTGGCTCAACTTTGTCTACGTTAAGAGGCTTAATTGTGTTGTTGAGATATCCGAATCCTACGTAGCCTATGGCTTTCGGGTTGTTGGAAACAGAGTTTACAATGGCGCCATTGGATGCAAGAAGTAGAGCATCTTTTCGCACATCTGCCTTCTTCATTACAAGTTCATGCCATACCTCATATGTTCCTGAGCTGGTATCGCGTGAAATGATTACTATGTTTTCGTCCTTTCCGCCGAGGTCTTTCCAATTGCTTACCTGTCCGTCGTAGATAGCTTTGAGCTGTGTTAGCGTCAGGTTTTTTACAGGATTTGACGGGTGAACTACAGGAACAATCATGTCATAAGCGACGGTGATTTCTTTTATCTCCAGGCCTTTTTCTTTTGCTGCTGTCAGTTCTTTTCCCTTCATTGCTCTTGAAGCGTTTGCAATGTCACAGCTTGAATCAAGGAGGGCCTTTATACCGTTGCCCGATCCGCTTCCTTCTATAGATATGCTGACATCTTCAACTTTTCTGAATTCCTCTGCGGCTTTCTGTGTTATGGGAAGAACCGTAGTTGATCCTTTGATAACAACCTTGTCCTTAGACTTTTTTGTGCATGATGCCATTGAGAGCGCCGTTGCTGCGGCAACGACAAGGATTAGCGCCTTTGAGAATTTTTTGTCCATTTTTATTCCTCCATAATGAATGGATAGTTTTTATGACCTCTGGTCAAAGTGAATATTGTAAGCCGGAGTTAAGAAAATATAAAGAAAAATTTATGTTTATGTATATTTCTTTCGGGCAGCAGTTTTATTCCTGCAATGATTTGTCAGGAACTGCGGCAGCAATCATTTACGTATATGTAGGAATCGTCAGAATAACGTTGCGGGCTGGTTTTGTACTATTTCTGCTTGAAGATATTATAAAAACGAATATAATGTGTGCTAAAATGGTCAGTTGAGGGCTCCAAATTGGAGATATTCATAAAATATTAATATTAACAAAATCTTCATAAAATACTTATAAAATCAAGACCTGGCAGGGTGTTATTCAATAAGTATTCAGGCCGATCTTTTTTAGGCCTGTCATATTATTCAAACTTTACATACGGATGTCCGAAATGGAAAAAATCTCAGTTAAAGACCTTAGCTTCTATTATGGAACAGCAGCGGCTGTAAAAAAAATAAATCTCTCTGTAGAGCAGAACAGCGTGCTTGCCCTCATAGGACCATCCGGCTGCGGGAAGTCGACATTTCTGCGATGTATTAACAGGATGAACGATATAATTCCCAACACAAGGGTTGAGGGTGAAATAGCTATAGACGGTGATTCTATTTACAGGCCGGGTTATGACATTACCAGCCTCAGGAGAAGGGTGGGAATGGTTTTTCAGAAGTCCAATCCTTTTCCGAAGTCAATCTACGAAAACATTGCCTACGGTTTGCGAATTAATGGTATAAAGGACAGATACGAGATTGAAAGCATTGTCGAGAGTTCTCTTAAGAGCACGGCCCTCTGGGACGAGGTAAAGGACAGGCTTAAGGATTCGGCACTCGGCCTTTCAGGTGGCCAGCAGCAGCGTCTATGTATTGCCAGGACAATAGCGATTCAGCCCGAGATAATTCTGATGGATGAACCTGCATCCGCCCTTGATCCGATATCTACCCATAAAATTGAAGAGCTTATTCAGGACCTTAAATCGAGATATACCATTGTGATAGTAACGCATAACATGCAGCAGGCGGCGAGGGTGAGCAACTACACTGCCTTCTTTTACCTCGGTGACCTCATTGAAATGAACCTTACGGAGAAGATATTCACAAACCCGGATCTCGAAATGACTGAGAACTATATAACAGGAAAGTTCGGCTGAGAAGGAATGAACGATAAGATTTATACCCGGAGGAAAATGACATGAGAACTCATCTTGAAATGGAAATAGATGGAATAAAGGCTAAAATATTTGAGATGGCCGATCTTGCGATTGAATCAATAACACTTTCTGTGGATTCACTGAAAAACGGCGATTCCGATCTTGCGAGGAAGGTCATTGAGAACGACAGCGTTCTCGACCGCATTGAGATGGAGCTTGACGACGAGTGTGTTAAGCTTCTTGTTACGAGGCAGCCCGCTGCCGCTGACATGCGTTTCATCCTTTCAGTACTAAAAATAAACACTGACCTTGAACGGATTGGCGACATTGCAACCAACATAGCAAGGGAGGCAATAGCGTGCGCCGGAAAGCCTCTGATAAAACCTCTAATTGACATACCGAGGATGACGAGCATCTGCATCGAGATGCTTAAAGATGCCTTTCAGTCAATAACCGACAGAAGCGTCAGCTCGGCGATGGAGGTAATCGAACGTGATGAAGAGATTGACCGTCTTAATTTGCAGGTTTACAGGGAACTGTTCTCATATATGGCGGAGAATCCCAGGACGCTTTCCCAGGGACTCGGTCTTATAATGGTTGCTAAAGGGTTGGAGCGGATTGGAGATCACGCTACGAACATAGCCGAACGAGCCATATACTTCATAAAGGGTGAGGACGTCAGACACAGCGACGAATAAACGGAAGAACTGAATAAAAGGAACGCATGAAGAAAAGTGTATTCGTAATAGATGACGAAAAGGACATTCAGGATATCCTCAGGGTCAATCTCCAGAACGAAGGCTACGACGTTACGGCCTTCAGCTCAGGAGAGACCGCGCTGAAGGCCATGAATCCGAGGGAATTGCCCGATTTGATAGTGCTGGATATAATGATGGAAGGCATTGACGGGTATGAGTTCTGCAGAAAGTTGAGAGCTTCTGACGAGTTCAGTTCAGTCCCCATACTTTTTCTTTCAGCAAAGACCGAAGAGTTTGACAAGGTTCTCGGTCTTGAACTCGGAGCTGATGACTACATGACAAAGCCCTTTGGTATCAAGGAGCTCAAGTCAAGGGTGAAGGCGATTTTAAGAAGGTGCGGAGCTTCAGCTCAGGAAACAGCCAGGGAAAGTGTTCTTCGGTATAAAGGAATCGAGCTTAACTATGAAAGCTACGGACTCAGGGTTGATGGTTCAGACATACGACTTACCAAAACAGAATTTGAGATTCTTGCGCTTTTTATGAGAAATCCAGGTAAAATATTTACACGCGATAACATTATAGACAGCATTAAGGGCCACGACGTTTACGTTGTCGACCGGACAATTGACGTGCACATTATGAACCTGAGAAAAAAGCTCGGCCCGTATAAGTCGACAATATCGACATTTTCCGGTGTCGGTTACGGTTTTAGAGAATAGGAGCGGAACATGTTCACCCGGCTCAGCCACAAGATTATAGCATATTTTTCAATTCTCATCATAGCGATGATAATGCCGCTTGTTCTTCTGCTTCATGGAATCGTTAATCAGAATCACATGGAACTAATCAAGGAAGAAATGCACTCCAAGCTTAATCTAATCAGATTGTCCATAGACAGGTGGGAAAGCGGAGACTGGCGGTCCTTCGGTAAAAAGAAAAAGCTTGTTTACGATATCTCAAGAATGACCGGGCTAAGGGTGACGGTGGTTGACATGAATGGGCGGGTCATAGCCGACTCTGATGTTGAAAAGCCCGAGTTAATGGAAAACCATCTATACAGGCAGGAGATCCGAGATGCAATATCTTCCGGCGAAGGGTACTCAGAGAGGTACAGTCAAACCCTGAAGAAGGACCTGCTGTACATGGCCTCGGTGAATGGCAATGTTGTCCTCAGGCTTGCTAAACCAATAAATCAAATAAAGGAAAATTTAAATTCAATTAACGGGCGGATAACCATTGTCGGGCTGGTTACAGCCGCCGCGGGCATTTTGCTCATCGTGTTTCTGTCTCGGAGGGTTACAGCGTCAATTAATACCGCTATTCTTTTCGCGAGACGATTCGCGGAGGGAGATACCGAAAGCCGTATAATGAATTACAGCGATGATGAAATAGGAATTCTTCAGATGTCTCTTAACAGGCTTGCTGATACGATAGTGGAAAAAATAAACAGCCTTGTGTTTGAACAGAATAAGCTTAAGATAACGCTTGAAACGATTAGTTCGGGTATTGCCGTAATCGGAACGGACAGAAGAATTATTATCTCTAACAGCGCGTTTAACGGACTTTTTGAGTATCGGCGTGATCCGGTCGGATTTCTGTTTTTCGAAGTAATACGGAGCAGGCTTCTCAACGCGAAAATTGAATATGCTGTCACAGGAGGCAAGGCTGTACAATTCGAGGAAAGGCTTGTGTCGGGTGTTCTGTGTGATATATCCATCAAACCAATATCTGAAGAAGGAACACTGATGGGTATACTTGTTGTTCTGCGGGACATCACTGAAAAGAAAAAAATTGAGCAGTTAAAGGTCGATCTGGTCGCAAACATGTCACATGAGCTCAAAACGCCAATTACCATAATGAAGGGCTATCTTGAGACAATTTATGAAAACATAAACGATTCGGACATGGCCAGAGATTTCATTGTAAAGGCAATAGAAAACGCTGACAGGCAGAACGCTCTGGTAAATGATATTCTGAAGCTCAACATGCTTGAGACATCGGGTGATGTAGAGTTTGAAAATGTTGATCTTGCCGCTACGGTGAAGGGATGTGCCGACCTTCTTGCTCATAAGGCATCAAGAAAAAACGTAAAGCTGTCAGTAAATCTCGGACAGGATGTTCTGAAGGTGAAGGGAAGTGCGTTTCTGGCTGAAGAGATATTCTTTAACCTGATAGACAACGCAATAAACTACAATCGTCCCGGCGGCGTTGTTGAGGTGAGTTCAGAAAAAGAAGGTTCGACGACAATATTAAGAGTCAGGGACGACGGAATAGGGATACCTGAGGATTCTCTTGACCGTGTATTCGAAAGGTTCTTCAGGGTAGACAAGAGCAGGTCGAGAGCCACCGGAGGAACCGGGCTGGGGCTTTCAATAGTAAAACACGCGGTAGAGCTTATGGGCTGGAAAATTGTTGTCAGCTCATCACAACCCGGCGGAACGGTGTTTTTAGTAAAGATAGAAAGCTGAGCTATGATTTAAGCTATGGTCGGTAGTTAATAATCCGGTGCAATGAAGAAAAACAGGTAATAGTAATGACATTAAAACAGAAAGTTACAAAAAAAATGAAGGCCGTCAAGCCGCATAGAAGCATAATACTTGATGCAATAGTAAGCAAAATGTTTCTGTTGATCGCTTTCAGCTGCATTTCGCTGCTTTTGCTGATAATGCTGTTTCTGTTCAAGGAAGGAATCCCCATATTCGAAACTGTGTCCGTAAGGGATTTTATCACTGGTACAGAGTGGTATCCCACAAGCGATAATCCAAGATTCGGTATTCTGACACTCATAGTCGCATCGATGTCTGTGACGCTTCTTGCATCAATTATAGCCGTCCCGCTGAGTCTTGCCGTCGCTATCTATCTCTCTGAAATTGCGAGGCCTTCTGTAAGAGAGGTGATCAAGCCGACAATTGAGCTTATCGCATCAATACCGTCCGTAATAATCGGTTTTTTCGGTATGGTTGTTGTCGCTCCGTTTCTTCAAAATACCTTTGGAATCGATACGGGACTTAACCTGTTCAATGCCTCCCTTATGCTTGCGTTTATGGCAATACCGACAATAGCGAGTATATCTGAAGACGCGATTTCTTCTGTTCCTATTTCTCTCAAGGAGGCTTCATACGCGCTGGGAGCAAACAGGTGGCAGACTATATTTCACGTGACACTGCCAGCTTCTCTCTCGGGAATATGGACATCTATTATTCTGGGGATATCAAGGGTGATAGGCGAGACGATGGTTGTACTTATGGTTGCGGGAGGGGCTTCTATTATGCCGGATTCGATCTTTTCCGCGGTAAGACCGCTAACCTCAAACATCGCGGCTGAGATGGCTGAGGCAGAGGTCGGGGGCGCTCACTACCATGCTCTTTTCGCGATAGCAATTGTGCTCTTTGTTATAACCTTTGTTTTTAATCTGATAGCGGACTATCTGTCAAATAGATACAAGTTTAAAACCCATTAGACTGCAGGAAACGGAAATAAAAATGAAAAGAAAATACGCAGACTTATACGAAAAGGTCATGTTCACTCTTCTCAGGGTGCTGTCCTTTTCGGTAATACTTTTCCTAATCTTCATGCTTGGATATATCATTAAGAGCGGTTTTTCGGCGCTCTCGTGGGAATTTATATCATCTGCTCCATACGATGAAATGACAAAGGGGGGGATATTCCCCGCGATTATGGGGACTCTATACCTTATGATCGGAGCCAGCCTTGTGTCAATACCGGTCGGTATAATTACAGCAATCTATCTCAATGAATACGCGACAAGCCCTAAGGCAGTGAAGATTATCAGGCTTGGGGTGAACAATCTCGCAGGCGTCCCTTCAGTTGTCTTCGGCCTGTTCGGACTGAGCCTGTTCGTTGTTTTCCTCGACTTCGGTACTTCTATACTTGCGGGCTCGCTGACCCTTGGCATACTCAATATGCCGGTAATCATACGCTCAACTGAAGAGGCTCTGATGACTGTGCCGAACACATACAGAGCGGCTTCGCTTTCTCTGGGCGCTACAAAGTGGCAGACCATAAGGAAGATAGTGCTTCCCAACGCGCTGCCGGGCATAATGACCGGAGTGATACTGTCGCTCGGAAGGGCAGCAGGAGAAACAGCGCCTATAATGTTTACCGCTGCTGCTTACTTTACGCCAGACCTGGCGGAGACGGTCTTTGATGAGGTTATGGCTTTGCCGTATCACATCTATGTAATGGCCACTGCCGGGACATATATTCAGGAGACAAGGCACATCCAGTACGGGACGGCTATTGTGCTTATTATGCTTGTTCTTCTGCTAAACACTTCCGGCATGATAACAAGGGCCCGTTTCAAGAAGAGACATCGTTGAGTATCGTATCACCGTTTTGCGTTGGTTCTGTCGGCGATTAAAAGCAGAGAATATATGAAAGAGATGAGCGGAGTTTCGACTCCGTTTTTTTCCGCTATTCTCAGGGCATTGCCGACAATTGCTTCTACCTCCATCGGACGGCGGTTCTCATAGTCGAGAAGCATGCTCGGTTTATATGGTGGCATGCCGGCAGTGTCAGAGAGGTTCTTCTCAATAATATCATCGCTCAGAGGACATCCGTCTGAAGCGGCTGCCGCAGTGACCTCTTTCATGACTCTGCGTATGGTTTCTACGTTTTCAGGCGTTGCCATCATGTCTTCTGTTGTTACCTGTCCTGCAAGAACTGAGATTGGGTTGTAAGGAATGTTCCATATCAGTTTTTTCCATCTTGCAGACCTGATGTTCTCATCGAGTATGCACGGAACGCCGGCATACTCAAAGAGCGAACCGAGCTTTTTTGTTTTATCGCTGACGCCTGCAGGAAAGCTGCCCAGGGTGATTCTTCCGAAGTCCATGTGATTGACTGTTCCGTAGCTTTCACGGCTGACGGCAATAAAGGCGATACCGCTTATTATCTCATTTTCAGGAAACGCTTTGTAGAGCGGTTCTTCTATGTCTATGCCGTTCTGAATAAGGACTATGGCCGTATTCGGTTTAACAGCAGGATTGATCAGGGACGGCAGGTCTATATCAGGCAGTGCCTTGGTTGCGATTACAATGTAGTCCGCGTCAAATGAACAGTCCTTCGCATGCCGGACGGTTTCATCCGGAGTAAACGTAAAATCGCCTTCCACGCTCCTGATATGTATCCCGCTGTGACTGACTTCATCAAAGTCTGACCTGCAGACAGCGCAGACTTTAACGCCGGTCTTCGAGAGCCTGCCGCAGAAGTAGCTTCCGACTGCTCCTGTTCCGAGTAGTATGATTTTAGTTTCTTCGTTCACCTTCAGCCTCCGGGTGTTTTCATTTTGAGGGGGATATCGCCTGGCCCCAGCGCAATTACAGTTTATAATAACAATACAATAAATCAAGTATCAGAAATGCTGTTTTTATTTCAAGGATATTTGACTAAAAAAACTTGAAATATAATTTGGCATAAATATTGATTGCAGTAGTCAAGGTGCAGCGGTGTTTCCCGGAATATTGTTTGAATATTCGTTTAGACGATTGCCTTATGTTGGAAATATCAGTTTACTGAAAAGACGTGATGCATAATATAAATGCTTATATGAGGGATTAAATGAGTCTAAGAATTTGCAAAGTTGTAATCCTTTGTTCTTTTTCGCTGCTCGCATTTACTGCATGTGATAGCAGTGACATCAATGACAGCAGTGACGATGATGGTGACAACACAGTTGTTACAGGAAAATTTAGTGTAGTTTTTTCTCTTGAGGATTATTTGAACAACAGGGCCGCGTGGGAAAGGAACGGAATTAATACTTACTCATTTGATCTCACTTATCATAAGATTGACGGATTTGAAGAAAATAACACGAGAACCGTAGTTGGTGTTGAATACGGCAGTTTCTACGGGATGCTTATAAAAGAAGGCAAGCCTGAGGTGAATGGAGAAAAATTATTTTTTAAATCAGTAGATGAAATCTATGATTTTATATTGAAAGAGTATCTGTACTGGTTTACTGCACCCAGGCCGGAGGGCGTTGATGAAAAACTTTTTATAGAAGTGAATTATGATACCGAATACAATTTCCCATGGTCGGTTGATATCTGTGTGTACTATGGAGATGAAAAGGGGCTGTTATCCAGAAGCGTTGGGATAGCAAGTTTCGATCCTTTCGGTCTTCATCTTTTGGATGAATAATAACTATTTGAACTGGTACTTTGTTTTTATCTTATCAACCCGCCGAGAGGCGGGTTTTTAAGGCGAAAGCGCGGGGCCCTGCCGCCGGTTTTATAGATTAATTCACAACAACAGAATTCCTAAAAGCTGATATCAATAATCAGGAGTCTTGAGGCAGATTAAACATTGACTTCGTGTTTTCAAAGTGAATCAATTATGTTATAATACAACCTCAGGAGGATATTCAATGAAACTGTTTTTGAAGCTGCCTCTCTCTCTCTCTCTCTCTCTCTCTCTTGCTGCTTACTGCATTTCTATTTGGCTGTAATGGCGAAGAAACAAACTCAGCTAACCAGGCGAATGATTCTTATGAAGCCCGAAAGCATTATCTGACCATGTGCCATCTTGTTGAAGATCACCGTACCGACGTTGAAAGCCTCAAAGGGATGGTCACAGACTTCCTTGCGGCACAAAAACCTCTCACAAAAGGCTCATCAGTTGTTCTTCCTCAGATTACCGAAGTTAAAGATGTAACCTGTGTTCCGAAAACCGGATTTAAAGAAAAATTCGGTCTGAATAAAAACGCTCAACTCCCGTCCGAAGATAGTCCAGAAATCCCATTCTATGAGTTTACTCTTGAGAATCCAGAGACAGGGGATACCGGCTTTGCACTGACCTGTGGAGATGTGCGGGTAGGTAATATTATCGCAATTGCGGAGACAGGGCATCTTGAAGAAATCCCGGAATTTCAAAACCTGTTTTATTCAAAGCTCTCGGAATATGTAGCTGAGACAGTTGATATATATAACGGAGTGACTGATGAAGAAGTTAAAGATATAAAGACGTCAATTGCTCAGGATGGGGGTTCTCAGGCATTGACTAGAGATGGCACTGTCGGATTGGAGTTTGCTAACTGGATCTATAATTCAGGCGATGCAGTGGATTTGAGCTATCGCACGTGGTGGGGGCAGGGTTGGCCGTATAATACAGTAGTTAATGAAGAGATCGGTGATGGGGAAAGCTATCCCGTCGGATGTGTGGCAACTGCAATTGCGCAAATAATGGCTTATCATGAATGGCCGACCTGGAGTAATCTCGAAGGTTATGAAGAAGTTGAATATGTCTGGTCTGAAATGAAGTCGGAGCGAAAAGCTTCGAATTTGCCATATGACATGGTCGATGCCAGAAATGCCATAGCAACACTAATGCGTGAAATTGGCGTTAATGTCAATATGAATTATACTATTCTTGGAAGTGGTGCAGCTCCTGCTTACTATATTCCATGCTTCAATGCTATGGGTTATATCGCACCAAACGAATCAGAAGAATACAATTATGCTTCGATTCAAGTGTCAATTCAACAAGATAGCCCTGTTATGATATGGGGATGGTATTATAACGTTAATAAAGAAAAAAATGTTGGCCATGCCTGGGTTGTAGACGGATACGCTAATATGAGCTGTAATATGAAAGTTAACGGATATGTGGTTCCGGTTCTGGTGACTGCTGATTATGTTCATTGCAACCTGGGTTGGAACGGTAGTTGTAATGGGTATTATAGAGATGGAGTGTTTGATACCAGAAACGTTCCTCATCCTGATTATCTTTATTTCCCAGATGCTCCAACCGGAACGGCTTCATCATATTACGATCTTAATGTTACGATTCTTACAAATATTTCAAGATAGGGGGATTTATATGAAGAGTTCAAAAGTGCTAAGAGTTATCATTTGTGTATTGCTTTTTACTGTAATATCAGCATGTGATGATGGGGACGATTCTGAACCCACTGCTTCAGAATTCAAAATCAACTTTGACTTGACTGAGTTCACTTCACAAAAAGCTGCATGGGAAGAACTGAATATTCAGAATTACAGTTTCGTCCAGGAATATCTTTATGTACCAGGCGATCCGATTAAATGCACTGTTGAAAATGGTGAGTGTGTTTCTGTTGAATATTTGGAAGACTATCATGGCAATGGAGTGTATGAGGATTCAATTGATGGAATATTCCAAAAAATATACGACACATATCTCGAGTGGAAAGACTATGATGAAGGTGTTTACGATTTTGTAACAATAGATGTTGAATATGGAGAAAAACACAATCCTGTAAATATCTTCATACAAATGGATACTGACGAGATGAGCATGGTTGGCGCCTGGAGCGAGATTGAATTTCGTGATCTTGTTGTGATTGAAAAATAGCGGATCTGATTATTTGTTGTTCAGTTGATCATAAGTTCCCGCGTCAGCGATTGAGCCGGAAACCCGCCGTGAGGCGGGTTTTTAAGGCGAAAGCGCGGCCCGGGGTTGAAATGTTTCTCTTGAATGATCTGTCCGCACTCTTTCAGGTCCCGCCGGGGGAGACGCCCGAATTGAATTCAATTGTGGGAAAAGGGGCACGGTGTTGATATTGACTTGACGTATTAGGACGGGCTGTTATAGGAATACCATTTATTTGGGGGAAACTATATGGAATGGTGGCATCTTTACGCGATTCTCGCCGCGGCTGTAGCGGCTCTTACGGCGGGATTTGTTTTTATTAGAAAGAAAGTTAAAAAAAGAATGTCGGATCAACAGTCCATGGTTGATCAGCACAAGGTGACTACCACAATTCTTGTGCTTGAGAAGAGAAAGGATAAACTTGATAACGCGAACCTTCCGCGGTCGGTCATTGAGTCGATTCCGAAGGTTTACAAAATACGCAAGGTGCCGCTTGTCAAAGCTAAGATCGGGTCTCAGATTATGGACCTGATGTGCGACGAAAAAATTTTTGATAAGATACCTCTCAGAAAAACTGTTAAGGTAGATATTGCGGGAATTTTTATTGCCGGGATCAAAACCGGAAAAAAATAAGAGGCTCTGCGAAAAAAACCTGGAAGGGGCTTAATTTTCTTGACGGAAATGCCGTAATAAATAATGTGTTACTTGTTCTGCTGATTAGAAGTTCCTTCCGCAGAAAACAGAAAATATTCATTTATTTTTCATTTTTAGTTGACGCCTCTGATGGGGCAAATTAAATTGATTCTACACTCGACGGTGGTGCTGTGCGGGTGTAAGTTTTTGATAACTACTGCATAAGCTGCGAAGTTTACCGAGTAAAGTGTCAGAATCCCGGGAGTGAGAGATTGGGTTTGAAGTAGAGGCCTGATTTAGCCTGCGAGGGATTTTTTTTATCCCTTATTGAAGTGGTAGTTGAGATAGTTCTTTGAAAACTGAGTAGTAATAAGCAAAGACAGTGCGAACGTCTGAAGTTGATTTTTTTATTTAATTTAGCGATGAATTAAACGAGTAATAGATTATTACGGAGAGTTTGATTCTGGCTCAGAACGAACGCTGGCGGCGCGTTTTAAACATGCAAGTCGAACGAGAACCTTGGAGCTTGCTTTGAGGGGAAAGTGGCGAACGGGTGAGTAACACGTGGATAATCTGCCTCTGAGTTGGGGACAACAGCTGGAAACGGCTGCTAATACCGGATGAGGTGTTTTTCACACAGGTGGAGAACATGAAAGGTGGGGACCTTCGGGCCTACCGCTTGGAGATGAGTCCGCGGCCCATTAGCTAGTTGGCGGGGTAAAGGCCCACCAAGGCGACGATGGGTAGCCGGCCTGAGAGGGTGAACGGCCACATTGGGACTGAGACACGGCCCAGACTCCTACGGGAGGCAGCAGTTAAGAATCTTGCGCAATGGGAGCAATCCTGACGCAGCGACGCCGCGTGGATGATGAAGGCCTTCGGGTTGTAAAGTCCGATAAGCAGGGAAGAATAAGCGATGGGTAATATTCATTGTGATGACGGTACCTGCCTAAAGCCCCGGCTAACTACGTGCCAGCAGCCGCGGTAATACGTATGGGGCGAGCGTTGTTCGGAATTATTGGGCGTAAAGGGCGTCTAGGCTGGAAGTTAAGTTGGTTGTGAAATCTACGGGCTCAACCCGTAAATTGCATCCAAAACTGATTTTCTTGAGTTCGGGAGAGGAGAGCGGAATTCCTGGTGTAGCGGTGAAATGCGTAGATATCAGGAGGAACACCGGTGGCGAAGGCGGCTCTCTGGCCTAGGACTGACGCTGAAGCGCGAAAGCGTGGGTAGCAAACGGGATTAGATACCCCGGTAGTCCACGCTGTAAACGTTGTATACTAGGTGTTAGCGCTTTAAGTGCTAGTGCCGCAGCAAACGCATTAAGTATACCGCCTGGGGAGTACGGTCGCAAGACTGAAACTCAAAGAAATTGACGGGGGCCCGCACAAGCGGTGGAGCATGTGGTTTAATTCGATGATACGCGAAGAACCTTACCTGGGCTTGAACTGTGCATGACAGGTGTAGAGATACACTCTCCTTCGGGCATGTACAGAGGTGCTGCATGGCTGTCGTCAGCTCGTGTCGTGAGATGTTGGGTTAAGTCCCGCAACGAGCGCAACCCCTACCTCTTGTTGCTATCAGGTAATGCTGGGCACTCTGGAGGAACTGCCGGTGACAAACCGGAGGAAGGTGGGGATGACGTCAAGTCAGCACGGCCCTTATGTCCAGGGCTACACACGTGCTACAATGGCCGGTACAATGAGCAGCGATACCGCGAGGTGGAGCGAATCTCAAAAAACCGGTCTCAGTTCGGATCGGAGTCTGCAACTCGACTCCGTGAAGTTGGAATCGCTAGTAATCGTGGATCAGCACGCCACGGTGAATACGTTCCCGGGCCTTGTACACACCGCCCGTCACACCATCTGAGTTGGCAGCACCCGAAGTGGCTGATCTAACCCGCAAGGGGGGAAGGTTACTAAGGTGAAGTTAGTGAAGAGGGTGAAGTCGTAACAAGGTAGCCGTATCGGAAGGTGCGGCTGGATCACCTCCTTTTTAAGGAAGAAAAGTTTGCAATTGTCTTTGTATACTACTCAGTTTTGAGAGAACTATGTCAGACTTAATGATTGGTTCTGAAAGATAAGTCTTGAGATGTTAATCGAATCTTTGGGGCCTGTAGCTCAGATGGCTAGAGCGTACGACTGATAATCGTAAGGTCGGTGGTTCGATTCCACTCAGGCCCAATTGTTAAGGGAAGTACATAGGGGGGTGTAGCTCAGTTGGGAGAGCAACTGCCTTGCACGCAGTAGGTCGTCAGTTCGAACCTGATCACCTCCAGATGTGGATAGGGAACTATTCACTAGATCTTTTAAAACGGTTAAGCCTAATTAAGAGGATAAGTATCTAAGAAGGTTTAGCAATTTCATCGAGTAATCAGTTTTTGTTTAAGACAAGATTTGATCGAGCGTGACGTAAATAATGTGTTTATCTGTGTATTCGCGCAGGTAGATATAATAATATGGTCAAGCGAATAAGGGCATACGGTGGATGCCTTGGCACTGGGAGGCGATGAAGGTCGTGGTAAGCTGCGAAAAGCCTCGGGTAGGAGCAAACATCCGTTGATCCGGGGATTACCGAATCGGAAAACCGTCTATGGTAAAGCCATAGAGGCTGTCACTGAATACATAGGTGGCAGTGGCAAGACCAGGGGAACTGAAACATCTAAGTACCCTGAGGAAGAGAAAACAAAAGTGATTCCCTAAGTAGTGGCGAGCGAACGGGGAAGAGCCTAAACCGGTTATCACGTTACAGCCCAGGAGCGCTGTGATGCCGGGGTAATAGGTAGCAGTTGGAGTGCGTTCTGGAGCACTCGGGAAGTTACAAAGCATTATTTTATCTGAACCCGCTGGAAAGAGGGCCAAAGAGGGTGATAGCCCCGTAAGTTAAAGGATAATGCCTTCCTGGATTGTTAACCTGAGTAGCGCGGGACACGAGAAATCCTGTGTGAATTAGCGAGGACCACCTCGTAAGGCTAAATACTACCCAGTGACCGATAGTGAACAAGTACCGTGAGGGAAAGGTGAAAAGAACCCCGAGAGGGAAGTGAAATAGAACCTGAAACCGTATGCTTACAAGGTGTTGGAGGGCTATGCATGAAAGCCTGACAGCGTGCCTTTTGTAGAATGAGCCGGCGAGTTACTCTATAGAGCGAGGTTAAGTGATAGTAGTCATGTAGCCGCAGCGAAAGCGAGTCTGAATAGGGCGAATAGTTTTATGGAGTAGACCCGAAACCGAGTGATCTAGCCATGGCCAGGTTGAAGCAGAGGTAAGACTCTGTGGAGGACCGAACCGGTAAATGTTGAAAAATTTTCGGATGAG